>NZ_CP092434.1:0-193236 GCF_022385315.1 Rhizobium sp. K102 | reverse complement strand
CTGGAATTGCGTTTCGATCGCACTTAGAGATGCGTTACGGTTGTAGGATTCATAGTAAAACAATTGGCGACACTGCTTGGAGGATAGCATCCTAAGTCTCTGTATTTATAGGAGGTCTGCCCTTGGGTGGCAGAGGTTTTACCCGCTGGTTCGTAACCGTTGGTTAACGAAGTATGGTTTGACGCAATCTGGGAATCGGGTAACTGCTTATCGACGGAAAATCACTGACGATCGCGAAAAAACCGTCGTGAGGAAAAATGATAACAAACCAGCAGCAGATCCAACAAGCTGAATCGTCGGCGATGAAGATCAGGCGACAGTCACAGTTGTTGTCTTCGCAACTCCAGTCAATTCGCGAACGACTTTATGAGCCTGAGGCTGCAAAATCCCTTAAAACTTTTACGTCGCGCGAGGTTGCTGCGCTACTCGGCATTGCGGAATCCACGCTACGCCAGATGTCGCTTGACGGTGAGAGCGCTATCCCCGACCGACAGGACAACGGCCGGCGGATCTATACGCTTCACCAGGTAAATCAGATACGTGAGCATCTCGCCCAAAAGCGTCCAAACGAAGCACTGGTGTTCTTGCCCCGACGCCGGGCGGGTGACAAGCTACAGGTTGTTGCCGTCGCAAACTTCAAGGGCGGCTCGGCTAAAACTACCACAACCGTGCATCTGGCGCACTATCTGGCAATCCGGGGGCTTCGGGTGCTTGCAATTGATCTAGACCCGCAAGCATCATTGTCGGCAATGTTCGGATACCAGCCCGAGTTCGACGTTGATGAAAACGAAACTGTCTATGCCGCGATTCGTTACGATGATCGTCGCAGGTCTGTTCACGAGGTAATCAGACGAACCTATTTCGCAGGAATCGATTTGATCCCGGCAAACCTCGAGTTGATGGAGTACGAACACGAAACTCCGCATGCTATCGCGGATGGCTATGGGCGAGGAGACGAGATCTTTTTTCGCAGGCTTTTGACGGTCATCAGCGAAGTTGAGGCGGACTACGATATAGTCCTTGTCGATGCCCCTCCCCAGCTCGGTTACCTTACGCTCGGCGCCCTCTGTGCTGCCACCGCGCTGCTTATCACAATTCATCCAGCAATGATTGACGTTGCCAGTATGAATCAGTTTCTAGCTATGATGAGTGATCTCATGGGCGTGATCGAGAAACGCGGCGGTACACTCAGCCACGATTTCATCCGCTATGTGATCACGCGACACAACCCCAACGACGGTCCTCAAGTTAACGTCGTCACTTTGTTACGCTCCCTGTTTAAAGAGGATGTTTTGGCTCCGGCTGTTGCCGAGACTACTGCGATTGCAAGTGCCGGGCTTGAAAACAAGAAGTCTTTATGAATTGTCAAGGGGTGTCGGACGCGATACGCTTAGTCGCGCACTCGAGTCGGTGGATTCGGTCAATCGCGAGATTTTCCATCATATCAAAAACGTGTGGGGTAGATGATGGTCAATCCCAAAGAGCGAAACCAGCGAATGAAGAGCCTGTTTGCTCAGGTCGATACGGAGGTCCTTGCTAAGCAATCGGCACCCTCACGCGCCGAGCAGGAAAAGCGGCGAGTCGGTTCGGTGGCTGTAAAATCAATGGATCGTGCCTTCGTCTCGATCGAAGATGAGAACAGGCGCCTTCATGATCAGTTGCTTTCGTGTGAATCGGTTATCGAACTCGATCCCGATCGAGTCGCCCCGTCGTTTATCAGCGACCGCTTGGATATAGAGGGCGATGGTACGTTTCAAGCGTTTGTCGAAGGGATTAGAGAGGCCGGGCAGAAACTTCCGATCCTCGTGCGTCCCTTGGCTGGGAGGCCAGGTCAATACCAGGCTGCATATGGCCACCGGCGTCTTCGCGCTTGCCAGATACTTAAACGCCCCGTCAAGGCGATCGTACGCGAGCTAAGCGACGAGGAGCTTGTTATCTCACGGGGTATTGAGAACTCGGAACAACTCAATCTATCCTTCATCGAGCAGGCCCTGTTTGCCTTTAATCTGAAGGAGCGGAAGTACTCGCGGGAATTAATATCGAACGCGCTTGGACGTAAAGAGGGCCAGCGCCTCGCCTCGATATCGATTCTTACAAATACCGCGGCCCTGATACCTGAGGGACTCATCCGGTGATCGGCCCGGCGCCGTCGGTTGGACGTCCAAAATCGGAAAAGCTGGGCGCTCGCGTCCACAATCGAATCCTGAACGCCCGGCAAAGGGAAATCTTGGCGGAGCTGACTGCGTCTCCAGCATGGGCTCAGTGCCGAAGCGACCAGCGGTTCGCGCTCATCATGGAAGCGTTTGATCTTTCTGCAAAAAGCAAACCGGATATTGTAGAGTCGCCTTGGACGATGGCATCGTCATAGTAACGAGGCGTACCGATAATTCGAACTCGCTTTTCAATTCCTGACGATCGACTTCCGGGGCTTTCGGACTGGCTGCTGCAACGGCTACCCGATCTCTTTCAGGAGTTCAAAGACGACAAGGGAAGGGTTCTGGAATGATCTAGAAACGAGAAATGGAAAAAGGGCCTATCGACTGCAATCGACAGACCCTTCAATCACGGCCAACGGAGCATCTCGGCACCGTCAACGTCAGCTCTAGCGGGCTAATTCTAAGACGGATAAGGGTGTTAATCAAGTCGCTGTAACTGTCAGGGACGGTTTTTTTGCGCTTAGCTTCCGGCGGCTTCCTGAAAAATCGCATTATTGGGACTGCGATCGAGAGATCCGCAGCAGGATAGCTATGACTGAAGCTTTGTCAGTGGCGTCGTTCCGACGCGTGACTCCTGGAATTGCCGCAAGTGCACGTCTTGCAATGGCAAACGACATACCAGATACGACAAAATCGGAAATGGCTTTGCTCCTGAAGAAGGCTGCTCCAGTTTTGGGCATAGATGGCACGACGTATCATGTAATGGATATCCTTCTCGGTCTTTCCCAGGCCGATGACTGGAAAGGCTCTGGGCGTCCAATCGTGGCCATATCTAATGCGAAACTCGCTGAGTATACGCTGCGCTCGCAGCGCACCGTAATGCGATGCATCCGACGGCTCGTAGAGGCGGGTGTTGCAGCCTACCGGGACAGTTCGACAGGTCGGCGCTTTGTATATCGCAACGATAAAGGCGAAGTGACGGCTGGCTTTGGAATTGACTTCACACCATCCCGTGTAAGGGCTGGCGAACTTAAGCAGGCGGTGATCCAGTACCATCAGCAATTGAACGCCGAACTCGCTGCCAAACGCGACATCAGCCGCCTGTCGCGTGCGATTGAAGATCTCTGCCTGTCCAATCCCTCGCAGATGACGACTGAAAGATCCGAGCTCGAGTCCATACTGGCGGGTGGGGGCGGGTTGGTTGAACGCGCAAATCGTATAAGTTCGCTTCACGAACAGGCGTTGGCTGCATTGGCGCCGGAGGACATTCCGTTCCGTTTGTCATGCGAGGGTGACATTGATGACAGCGCTAATATCAATACAACCCATGAATCAGAATCTGAAAGTAGAAAATTGCGGGCCCGCTCTACAGAGCGGGAACAAATTAGCAAGAACGACCGCTCCGCGGTCGAAATGGCTTTTAAAAGAAAGTCTCGCGAAGCGGAGGGGGTTAAGCAAGACAACGGAAGTTGCGATGGCCGCGACTCTTCCACGATCCAAGGGGAGGTTTTGGGCTCTGTGTCAGTTGGGCTCATTCGCGCGGCGTGCCCCGGTGCTCAATCAATGATAGGCCAAGAGTTCGAAAGTTGGTATGCGATCGGCCGGTCAGGCGAAACGCTGCGCAGGATGATAGGGTTGTCCGAAGCAGGTTGGGCAGATGGTCAGAAGAAAGTGGGCCAGTACGCGGCAGCGGCGATCTTAGCGACCGTGCTTGAAAAGTCAATTCGAGATCCGGAGCAGATTTCCAGGCCGGGGGGCTATTTCCGGGCCATGATAGATCGAGCGATCGTCGGAAGGCTGAACCTGGAGCGGAGCCTTTTCGGACTGGCAGACAGCAGGTATGAAAGTTCATGAGAGGAGTAACAGCTGTTACCTGTCCGGCCGGCCCAACAACTGATCGCTTGCGTCCATATGTGCGGCCTGTTGTTGCGTTCGCACATGAACGCTGGCCAAGATGGTTTCCGCAACACAGGCCCAGACATCAAGTCGGCCTTGAGGGTCCAAAGGGATGCCCAGAGTATCCTGTGTCCCGGATCGATCGATCACACCATCTGCTATTATCTTGCAAGTTGTCGTATTACCAACACGTGGTGAAGATCACGTTTCTCCTCTCGAAACAGAGATTCATGCGACTTCAGGTCGCACTCCGGCGTCAAGGACGACGCGGTCTCCCCCAATTTTTCCGCCGCTGCGCTTCTCAGAAAAATCGGTTCCCCCGCTTGCCGCCGCTGGCGGTCGCGTTCCGCGATCCCTGGCCCCTCGCGGCCTACGGTGCGGTCTCCTTTCGTCAGAGACAGAAAGGAGAAACTGATATGTCCGATGACTGGTACGTAAGCGTCCGAGGAGCGCCGCCTTGAGCGCGTAGGATGAATCTGTCGTTTTGTGGCTATGGACAGGCATATGGACAGTTTTCGGACAGCGGTGAGCCGGCTTGAAATCATCGACATGGGGCGTCGGCGGCGTTTTACCGCCGAAGCGAAGCTGAAGATGCGTTTTCTGGCCATCGTCGCCAGGTTTCCGCGACGGCGGCGAAGCATGGGGTTTCCCGCTCGCAACTGTATCGCTGGCGTCAGTTGGTGCAGACCGGCAATCTGGGCAGCATTCGGATTGAGGGCTTCGTGCCGGCGTTGATCACGCCGGACGCCCCTGCGCCCGTGCCGGCTGCATCGAAGCCGGTCGCGGGTGGTGGTCGTATGGAGGTGCTGAGCGCGAACGGCCGGCGCGTGATCGTCGACCGTGACGTAGACGTCGCTGTGCTGCTGCGCATCCTGCGCGGGCTGGAGACGTTGCGATGATCCCGATCCCGACAGGCGTTCGGGTGTGGCTGGCGACGGGCCATACGGATATGCGGTGCGGGTTCCCGTCCTTGGCGCTGCGGGTGCAGGAGGTGCTGAAACATGACCCGCTGGGCGGTCATCTGTTCTGCTTCAGGGGCAAGCGCGGACAACTACCGACATTCTGCATACGTTTCCCGTTATTCGACGATTGCCTATCCTTGGCACCCGCTGTTCGGGAGGAAAGTGCAGGTCTCACCGTTCAGGCGTGGCAAAAGTTTAACCTGCATCTACACGGATGAGCGTCCAGATCTGTGCCGCGAGTTGCCGAATTGGATGTTCGATCAAAGCTATTGCACTACCATGGCGCTAGGGCTGCCTGAGATCAGCATTGCCGGTCTCAACGAATTGGCAGCGGCGCTGGCATCGTTCGGCGCGACTCACGCAATAGGAGCAAAATACCGTCCTTCGAGGAAGAAGGAGAAGGAGAAGGATGATGCGAAGCAGGCGACATCAAAATCGCGACCAACTCGTTCTGCAGTTGGAGCGCCAAAATCTACAGGTTCCGGCGGTCAAGAACGTCAAAGGGTTGGAGGAAGCGCTGGCGGATCTTCTGCTGGAAGCTTTGGACGCGAACAGAATGACGAAGACGGGAGGCGTTGATGAACACGAAGATCACGCCTGACCATCTTGGCCGCGCCGCTGTGGTCTATGTCCGCCAGTCCACAATGACTCAGGTCACCGGCAATCTGGAAAGTCAGCGCCGGCAGTATGATCTGGCTGGAGCTGCCGCAACGACCGGCTTTGCATCGGTGACCGTAATCGATGACGATCTCGGCCGCTCCGGCTCAGGCAGCATGGAACGGCCTGGATTCGAACGGCTTGTGGCACAGGTTTGCTCCGGCGATGTGGGAGCGGTCTATTGCATCGAGGCATCCCGCCTGGCGCGCAATGGCAGGGACTGGCATCATCTGATCGACCTTTGCGCCCTTGCCGGTACGCTGGTCATTGATCCGGATGGTGCCTATGACCCGCGGCTCGTCAACGATCGTCTGCTGCTTGGATTGAAAGGCACGATGTCGGAGTATGAGCTTAGCTTGATGCGTCAGCGCGGCATCGCAGCACGCGGTTCCAAGGCTGGACGCGGGGAACTGCGGTTCATGTTGCCGCCGGGCTTGTGCTGGAGCGAAGTGGGCAAGATCGAGATCGACCCGGACGAACATGTGGCTGAGACGATCAGGCTTGTCTTTGCCAAATTCCGGGAGCTGGGAAGTGGACGACAGGTCTTTTTGTGGCTGCGGTCGGCCGATATCAAGATGCCGGTCGTTCTGCGCAATGTGAACGTCTGCAAGCTCGTCTGGAAAGCGCCAGCGTACCACAGCGTCATGCAGATCCTCCACAACCCACTCTATGCAGGCGCCTATGCCTTCGGAAGACGCGCACAGCGAACGCGGATCATCGATGGTCGCGCTCGCAAAGCCACCGGGGTGCGCAAACCCCGGGATGAATGGAGCGTGTTGCTGCGCGACAATCATCAAGGTTACATCAGTTGGCGGGAATACGAGGAGAACCACAAGCTCCTGGCCGAGAACGCGCACATGAAGAAGAACTGCGATCGCAAGTCAGCGCGTGGCGGCCGTGCCCTTTTGACCGGGCTGATGCGATGCGGTCGCTGTGGCCGAATGATGCGCGTCTTCTACGGCAGCGCGAAGGGCAACGCGCATCGCTATCAGTGCCGCGGCGACGATGCACACGTGGGTGTCGGCCTTTGTATCGGCATTGGCGGCGTCAGGGTCGATCGCGCCGTTGCGGTCCAGATTCTGGAAGCGGTGTCTTATCGTGCCGTCGAAGCGGCAATCTTCGCCTCGGATCAAGTCGAGCGGTCCCGAAGAGATGGCATTGCGGCACTCGAGCGGGATCTCGAAGGCTCACGCTACGAAGCGCTGTTGGCCAGTCGCAGGTATGAGCTTGTGGACCCGGCCAAGCGGCATGTTGCACGCGAACTGGAGGCCCGATGGAATGATGCCCTGGAGCGAGTGGGCGTGCTTGAGCGCAAGATCAAGGACCTGTCCGCGCTGTCAGCAGCGCGCCCCGTCATCGATCGTGGCCGACTCCTGCAGCTTGCCCAGGATCTCCCGACCGTCTGGAATGCGCCCTCCACTGAGACGAGAACAAAGCAGCGGCTCATTCACATCCTGGTTCAGGAGATTATTTGCGATCTCGACGATGCGACCAACGAGGCGGTGCTGTTGATCCATTGGACCGGAGGTCGGCACACAGAGGTGCGTGTGGCGCGCGTCAAGACCGGAAGATATCCTGCTGAGCTCGCACCATCGGCCGTCGAAGCACTGCGCAAACTGGGCGGACATTGGCCAGATCGGGAACTCGCGGTCTCCCTCAATCGGATGCTTTGCAAGACAGGTAATGGCGAGAGCTGGACGGCCGTGCGTGTTCGTGACATGCGCGAGCGTCTGGGAATTCCCGAATATGATGCCACCAAAGTGGAGATACCGATGATCAGCTTGATGAAAGCGGCGGAGAAACTCGGTATTTGCGTGGGATCGGCCAAAAGCCTGGTGCAGAGGAATTCTTCCTGCAACGCAAATCCTTCCTGGCTCGCCGTGGATGGTTCCGGTAGATGCGTTAACCTCGGAAGCCGTCCAGGGGTGCAGGGTGTCGTCGATCGACGCCCCAAGTTTTATGAAGATTATCAATACGATAAAGTCGCCCGGTTGCCCGGAATTTGATGGAGGGATGCATTATGAAGCGCACTGTGGTGATCTGATCAAGGTCGTTTGGCACGATGGCCAGGGAGCCTGCCTGTTCACAAAACGGCTCGAAAGAGGCAGGTTTAAATGGCCTTCGTACTACGTCCATCAACTCGCAGTGCTTGCGGGTTTCAGGCTTATCGTCCTCGCCAATCGCATCGACTGCGCGGACGCATTCTTGCTGGAACTGCATGACGAGCTCGCCGAGGGTTGCGGCAGACAATGCAAAAGCATCGATGCGAAGCTTCAAGGATCTTGTTTCCCATTTGCTTTGTTCTCGACTGCCTACACGCACCTGGAATCCGGGTCTACTAAAGCCTTGGGCCGGGCGCCCCCGGATTCCGCCATACCTTACTCCCAGCGCCTCCTGAGGAATGCGCGCCACTAACGATCAGTGAGTCTACGGCTTTTGTCTTGATCCCAACGAAGTGTTTCTTAATGAAATACAAAATGCCTTGATGGATCGCGCCTGAGGGGTAATGTGATTGAAAGAAACAAGAGGAGCTCAATTATGGATAGTTCCACTCTGCAAGGTGGCGGATCCGGAACTGTAGCCGCGCATGACGCCCGCGAGACACAATTGCTTGATCTACCCGACTCGCTGCTGACGGAAGTAGCGAAACGTTTGACTACAGAAAATCCAGTCGAGACAGCGGAAAATGTCGCAAATTTTAACGAAACTCATGCCTTGACCAGCCTTTCGACTCGAACAGAACCTTTCGAGACGTTTAAATCGCGCCTCAAAATACTCAGCTATCATGCGAAACTGCTGCCTCACACGGTTAGGCACGCACCAACACTTCCAGACGGGGAACGGCTGACTGAAAACCAACTGGCACGCATGCAAAGCGAAGTTGCATATCGTCCAGTGTTGGGCACCGCGTATACCCATCACGCTGGCCAAGCTCCAGAACGGTTGGCAGGGACCGACTTGGCCCGTAGAATCGAGGGCATCTCTGACGAGGTCTTCGACGTGGCGGAACCCGTAATGTTTAGGGAGATCTCCGCTCATGAGTTGATGCCGAAGATTCGGCCGATCGCCAAATCAATTAAGGAAGCCCATGACGGTGCGCGAGCGGAATTGATGTCTGCGGATAGGCAGAGGGAAGGACGCGGTCGATAATATTTCCCGCGCCGCTACAGTGCCTTAAAGCATGTCGCGCAAAAGTGTGCAGCGGTTTTGCGGCAACGACATGCGTTAAAACAAAGAGCTAAAGCGCGTCGCATGAATCAAGTTTGACGCGACGCGCTTTAGTTGCAAACATTCCAATTGACGGGCTAATGCGTCCGTCGGAATCATACGAAGCTTCCCGGATAATGTCGTGTTCGAATTCTGATGAAAAGTCGGCGACGACGCTCTGTACGCACGATTAAAAACGCGTCCCTAGTGAGGTATCCCATTACGATGGCTGGCGCAGCGGCTGATGGCCCGCTCAAAATGACAAAAGCGCCGAACGGGCAGCTGTTTTAACGATTGAGTGTGGCTGGCAACGGACGACCGTACCCGCTACGCCTGCCATGTAACTCACTCGGAGATGCATGATCAACCGCTTTGCTTTCTTCAACGACGGCATCTTCGGACGATGACGGCGACAACTCCTCTGTTTCTGGCAGACGCGCAAAAAATACTCCTGCGACCGGAATATTCTTCGGCATGCGGACCAATATTTCATTTGAAACCATTTCACGCGACCTTTGCACGTCGCGACCATTTACAAACCCTGCCATGCGGTAAGCGTCGCCCGGGTGGTCAATCGCCGGCGCGGGGAGGTATGTACGGATGAATGAAAGATATTCACCGACTCGCCAGAATTTCAAAATGGGTGCAAGGTCGTGGTCTATCCCAGCCCTCACCGTTACTGCGGTGATCTTTGGCGTGATGGCAGTTGTATGCTGGCAGGACAACGAAACCAATTGGGCAATCCTTACCCAGCTGCGAGCGATCAATATCGACAGCGCCTCGTTGCAGCGGGATGTCCTCCGCGCCCGTACCGGTATGGTTACGACCTACCGGCCCATCCTTTCCAGGTTAGGAAATTTGCGAAGAAATCTGGAAAATCTTAAGCTGCGGTTTCAACAATCTCCCCTTTTGAGCGGCGACGATTTCTCTCAAATGCTGAACCAGCTGAAGGTGTCCGTGGACACGACCGATGCTGCCGTCGCAACCTTTGGCGCGCAGAACGTCCTCCTGCAGGATTCGCTGGCCAGCTTCACCCGCGCGCTCAGCATTCTTCCAGGACCGTCGTCTACGGATCAAAGGGGCCAATTCCTGAAACTGGATAACCTGATGCTGCAGTATATACGTCAGCCAAGCCCAGCTCTTTCGGGGGCGATTAGCCTTGAACTTGACAGGATCCAAAACACCCGCGGTGCAGATGAAGCCACGTTGCGCATACTTTCGCGCGAGGGGCCAATTATTCTGTCGCTCTTGCCCCGGGTAAACGATGCGGTAAACGTGATTCAGATCTCCGATGCCACTGAAATCGCCGAAAGATTGCAGCGCAGATGTCTGGAGGCGTACAGCTTGGAAAGCGTGAGGGAGCAGCGTGCACGAACCTTCCTGGGTTTTGTTGCGGTTTGCCTCTGCATCTACATCATTTCACTGGTCTACCGGCTACGCCGCAAGACTGACTGGCTAGCGAGGCGGCTGGACCACGAGGAATTGATCAAGGAGATCGGCGTTTGTTTCGAAGCTGACGGAGTCTCGGCGCCATCGCTTGAGTCCTCGGCGCAAGTTGCGCTTGAAATTATCCAGCGCTTCTTTAATGCCGATGCATGCGCGCTGGCACTGGTGGACCACGGCGACAGGTGGGCTGTTGAAACTTTCGCCGCGACGCTTCCTTTGCCGGTATGGGAGGACCGGACGCTACGCGAAATGGTCTCGCTTGCCAAGTCGAATGAACGGGCGTCGGTGTTTCGCGTCATGCCGACGCGCAAGACTGGCTGTTTTTCGCGGGAAATTCCGGGCCTCTCGATACTTCTGGCACATAAATCCACGGATCAGTTGATAGCAATTTGCTCCCTGGGCTACCAAAGCTATCATCTGCGAGCGAGTGCTGGTGAAATTCAGCTCCTCGAACTCGCTACGGCCTGTCTATGTCATCACATCGATGTGCGGCGCAAGCAAACCGAATGTGGTATTCTTGGGAGACGCCTGGAGCATGCGGAACGCCTTCAGGCAGTCGGAACACTCGCCGGTGGAATAGCGCACGAATTCAACAACATCCTGGGCGCGATCATCGGGCACGCCGAAATGGCGCAAAATTCATTGCGTCGATCTTCGGTCGCGCGAAAATACATCGAGCATATAATCTCTTCGGGCGACCGGGCCAGGCTCATCATCGACCAGATTCTGACGTTGAGCCGAAAGCGGGAACGCGTGATCACGCCGTTCAGTGTCTCGGAACTCGTGACGGAAATCGCGCCATTGTTACGCGTTGCGTTGCCACGCAACATCGACCTCAATTTCCGGTTTGACGACAAACGGACCGTGGTCGAGGGAAGTCCTCTTGAGCTTCAGCAGATGTTGATGAATCTGACTGCAAGAACGCGTCACAAGCCATTAATACTGACGGTCGGATCGACATCGTCGTTGACCGGATTGTATCCGGACCGAAAGCACTGGCGCATGGTATCATGCCAGCCGGTGATTATGTTCTTCTATGTGTCAGTGATACCGGTGAAGGCATTTCCGAGGCTGTCCTGCCTCACATTTTCGAACCGTTCTTCACCACGCGCGCTCGTTGCGGTGGTACTGGCTTGGGGCTCGCCGCCGTCCACGGGCAAGTCAGCGGTTTTGCAGGATACATTGATGTTGCTTCAGCCGTTGGCGAGGGGACGCGTTTTGACATCTATCTGCCGCCATCCTCTAGGGAACCCGTCAGTCCCGACACATTTTTCGGCCGCTATGAAACGCCGCGCGGGAGGGGCGAGACAGTAGCACTCGTTGAGCCTGATCTCGTCTTGCGGGAGGTTTACGAGGACAATATCGCAGCTCTGGGCTATGAGCCTGCTGGTTTTAGAACATTTGGTCAGTTTCAAGACTGGATTTCGAAAGGCAAACAAGCCGATCTGATTCTGATCGACTACTCGTCCCTTCCCAGAAATCAGGCTGCGATTGCCCTGCAGCCGGCTTTCAAGACCGCCGTCATCGTCATTGGAGAAAGTGGCCTGAACATGTCTTCCCTGGGGGACGACATGTTGAGCGCCCTGTTTCTGCCGAAGCCCTTATCTTCCAGAACCATGGCGTATGCAATTAGTCTCAAGATCAGGACACAGGGTGCTATCCGGTGATTTCCCGCACCGGAGAGCTGTGTCTCCAAAGGGCGGGCTCTCAATGCCTATTGTGAGCCGGCCGCGCGCTTCATATGACATCGAAAATAAAAAATCGAAAATCCTAGTGTAACCGAACTGCCGATAATCGTGAGCATCAAACTGCGGCATCTTTTCCAACGAAGAGGGCCCGCTTTGGTGACGATTTGAGGAGACTGGAATGCTCAGGGAAACGGTACCGCTTTCGATCGTCATGCTGGTCTGGGTGTGCCCGCCGAGCGACGCGGCGCCGCTCTCTTTTGACGAGTTCAATCGTTTCGCTCGCGAATGCGCCCCCTCCGTTGCACCATCTACGCTCGCGGCGATCGCAAGGGTCGAGAGCCGCCTTGATCCGCTCACTGTACATGACAATACCACGCGCGAAACGCTTCGCTGGAACAACCACGCACAGGCAGCACAGGCCGTGATGGAGCGCCTCAAGGCCCGGCACTCGCTCGATGTCGGTCTCATGCAGATCAATTCTGGGAATTTCTCCGGTCTGAGCCTGTCAGCCGCCCTTGCCCTTGACGCATGTACCTCATTGTCCGTCGCGGCAAAACTGCTTGGTCGCAGTTATGCAGGGGGCGAAACGCCCAGTATGAAGCAACTGGCGCTTCGCAAGGCAATCTCGGCCTACAACACCGGTGACTTCACGCACGGCTTTACGAACGGCTACGTCCGAAAGGTCGAACTCGCCGCTCAACAACTCGTCCCGCCGATCACCGGGCGAACAACGGATGATCGCGATAAGCCGCGATCCGAAGAAACATGGGATGTTTGGGGCTCATACAAACGTCTTTCTCCCGAGGGCAAGTCTGGCGGCGCGTCCGGTGCGCCAACTGTGCCTGACCGGGACACTCGCAGGATCGAAGACGACGATCGACTGCCGTTTGACTTGGATCAAGGAGGTCAGCAATGAGGCAATGCATATATAGATGTCGGCTAAACCTGAATCGGGTCGCGCTCTCGAACGCCGTGATTCGCGCCGTATCCGGTTCTGCATCTAGCATGGGAGGGGCAATGTGGTGGAGCATTTTTTCCTCAAGCCCGGCCGGCTGATGAATGAGCGTCTCGAAGAAGCGACCCTTTACCTGGCAGCGACACGACCCGCTTTGTTTCTCGGGGTGCCGCTGACTCTGGCGGGGATATTCATGATGTTGGGCGGTTTCGTCATCGTTGTCGTCCAGAACCCGCTCTACGAAGTGGTTATCATACCCTTATGGTTCTCAGCACGACTTGTCGTGGAGCGAGATTACAACGCGGCAAGCGTCGTCCTGCTATTTTTGCAGACGGCCGGAAGGAATGTCGATGGTCTGGTTTGGGGTGGCGCAAGCGTCAGTCCGAATCCAATCAGGGTTCCCGCAAGAGGCAGAGGAATGGCGTAATGCTCGGCACAAGTGGCACGACCGAAAGATCCGGTGAAGTCTATCTACCCTACGTCGGACACCTCAGCGACCATATCGTCCTTCTCGAAGACGGCTCGATCATGACCATGGCACATATCAGCGGCGTGGCGTTCGAACTCGAGGATGCCGAAATGCGCAATGCGCGTTGTCGTGCATTCAACACGCTCCTGCGCAATATCGCCGATGATCATGTGTCGCTATATGCTCACCTAGTGCGTCACGACGATGTGTCGCCAGCACCGGCGCGACATTTTCGCAGCGCTTTTTCTGCCAGCCTGAGCGGAGCCTTCGAACAGCGGGTCCTGTGCGGCCAGCTTCTTCGCAACGACCACTTCCTCACGCTAATGGTCTTTCCGCGGACAGCGCTCGGGAAGGTGAAGAGGAAGTTCGCCAAACTCTACATGAAGAAGGAAAATGAACTCGCAGGCCAGATCAGGCACCTGGAAGACCTTTGGCATGTCGTTGCCGGTGCTCTTGAAGAATACGGCCTGCGACGCCTCGGCGTTCGCGAGAAGCAGGATGTACTTTTCTCGGAGGTTGGAGAGGCGCTGCGGCTCGTCATGACCGGTCGATTTGCACCGGTACCGGTCGTCAGCGGCTCACTGGGCGCCTCGATCTATACCGACCGTGTCATTTGCGGGAAGCGGGGGATCGAGATCCGGACGCCTAAAGAAAGTTACGTCGGATCGATCTACTCGTTTCGAGAATACCCCGCGCGAACGCGACCGGGTATGCTCAACACCCTGCTGTCCCTCGATTTTCCGATTGTTCTGACGCAGAGCTTTTCATTCCTGACCCGCGCGCAAGCGCATGCGAAGCTCAGCCTCAAGTCGCGCCAGATGCTAAGTTCCGGCGACAAGGCCGTTACCCAGATTAGCGAACTGGCCGAAGCGGAGGATGCATTGGCCAGCAACCAATTTGTTATGGGATCACACCATTTGAGCCTCTGCATATATGCGAAGGATCTTGAGAGCCTCGCCGACAAAGGAGCCCGGGCCCGGACGCGACTTGCGGATGCGGGAGCCGTCGTTGTCCAGGAGGGCATAGGCATGGAGGCGGCCTACTGGTCGCAGTTGCCGGGCAACTGCAGATGGCGCACACGCCCGGGAGCCATCAACTCGCGCAATTTCGCCGGCCTGGTCTCATTCGAAAACTATCCCGAAGGTGCCCGCTCTGGACATTGGGGCGATGCGATCGCGCGCTTCCGCACCAACGGTGGAACTCCATTCGATTACATTCCCCATGAGCACGATGTCGGCATGACGGCGATATTCGGTCCGATCGGCAGGGGAAAGACGACGCTTATGACATTCATACTCGCCATGCTCGAGCAGAGCATGCTCGAGCGTGAGGGTGCGGTCGTCTTCTTCGATAAGGATCGTGGCGGTGAACTGCTCGTTCGCGCCACCGGAGGAACGTATCTCGCGCTTCGCAGAGGTGTGCCCAGTGGACTGGCCCCGTTGCGCGGCCTGGAAAATACAGCAGCCTCACGTGACTTTCTGCGGGAATGGCTTGTCGCGCTCATAGAGAGCGATGGGCGGGGCGGAATATCCCCGAGGAGAACCGGCGGCTGGTGCGGGGTATCCATAGACAGCTGTCGTTCGATCCCCCTATGCGCTCGATCGCGGGGCTGCGCGAATTTCTGTTGCACGGGCCTGCCGAAGGGGCCGGAGCAAGACTGCAGCGCTGGTGCCGCGGCAATGCGCTGGGCTGGGCATTCGACGGCGAGCTTGACGACGTTAGGCTGGACCCTTCGATTACCGGTTTCGACATGACGCATCTGCTCGAATACGAGGAAGTATGCGCTCCCGCGGCAGCATATCTCCTGCACCGTATTGGAGCGCTGCTCGACGGGCGCCGGTTCGTGATGAGTTGCGACGAGTTTCGCGCCTATTTGCTGAATCCCAAGTTTTCAGCCGTCATCGACAAGTTCCTGCTGACCGTACGCAAAAACAACGGGATGCTGATACTCGCGACACAGCAACCCGAACATGTTCTGGAATCGCAACTGGGCGCAAGCCTGGTTGCCCAGTGCATGACGAAGATCTTTTATCCGTCGCCTACGGCAAATCGGTCGGCCTACATCGATGGACTGAAATGCACCGAAAAGGAATTCCAGGCGATCCGCGAAGAGATGGCTGTGGGCAATCGAAAATTTCTGCTCAAACGGGAGAGCGGAAGTGTCATCTGCGAATTTGATCTGCGCGAAATGCGAGAATATATCGCCGTACTTTCGGGACGTGCGAACACAGTGCGCTTTGCAGATCAACTGCGCGAGGCACGGGGAGAAGACCCCTCTGCCTGGCTGAGCGAATTCATGAACCGTTACCACGAGGCAAAAGACTGATCAAAGGTGGGAAACCATGAAGATGTCGAGACTAGTTACTGCGGCTGTTGCCGGTAGCCTTCTTTCTGTCGTACCTGCCAGGGCGCAGATGGTTGTCAGTGACCCGGTGGCAGATGCCGAAACACTGGCGACGGCGCTCGCAACGGCAGATAATCTCGCCCAGACCATTGCGATGGTGACGATGCTGACGTCGGCCTATGGCGTGACCGGCTTGCTGACCTTACTCAACCAGAAAAACCAGTATCCCGCCACGAGGGACCTGGATACCGAAATGTTCTCGGCGCAACGGCCCGCGTCGACCACGGCGCGTGCGATCGCCGGCGACGCCGACCGTACCGTGACTGGTAGTGACGCTGAAGCGGACCTGTTGCGGTCGCAGATCACCGGTGCTGCAAACAGCACGGGAATTGCAGCCGACAACCTGGAAGCGATGGACAAACGACTGAAGGCGAATGCGGAAACTTCAGCACAGCTTTCCCGCTCCCGCAATATAATGCAGGCAACTGTCACCAATGGGCTGCTCCTGAAGCAGATCCACGATGCAGCGATTCAAAATGTCCAGGCGACCAGCTTGCTGACCATGACCACTGCGCAGGCGGGCCTTCATGCGGCGGAAGAAGCGGCCGAACAACGCAAGGAGCACCAGAAGACCGCGGCCATCTTCGGGGCGCTGCCATGAGGACGCGCAACCTGTCAGTGTCGCCGATTCGCGCGCCGGGGACGCCAACAGTCCTGCCCGATACTCCGTGACAAGACAGTCGAGATCAGGTGCAAGCGATGAATTTCACCATTCCGGCGCCGTTTACGGCCATCCATACGATCTTCGATCTGGCCTTCAAGACACGTCTTGATACAGTGCTGGAGGCGATCCAGGAGAAAGTGAGCGCTCCGCTGATCGCTTGTGTTACCCTCTGGATTATCGTCCAGGGTGTTCTTGTGATGCGTGGTGAGGTCGACGTACGCGGTGGTATCACACGGGTGATCATGGTCAGTGTCGTCGTTGCCCTTGTCGTCGGGCAGGCCAACTACCACGATTATGTGGTTTCCGTGTTTGAAGAGACAATCCCGGATTTCATACAGCAGTTTAGTGGCAGCGGCCTTCCACTGCAGACGATCCCCACGCAACTGGACTCGATGTTCGCGCTCAGCCAGGCCGCATTCCAGAAAATCGCGTCCGAAATCGGACCTATGAACGACCAGGACATTCTTGCCTTTCAGGGGGCTCAGTGGGTCTTTTACGGCACGCTCTGGTCTGCCTTCGGAATCTATGATGCCGTCGGCATTCTCACGGAGGTGCTTTTGACGATTGGTCCGCTAGTCCTCGTGGGATACATCTTTGATCGCACTCGCGATATCGCGGCCAAGTGGATCGGACAACTCATCACCTACGGTTTCCTGCTGCTGCTGCTCAACATCGTGGCGACGATAGTCATTCTGACCGAGGCGACTGCACTCGCCCTTATACTCGGTGTGATCACGCTTGCCGGTACGACCGCGGCTAAGATCATTGGTCTTTATGAACTCGACATGTTCTTTCTCACCGGGGACGCACTCATCGTCGCCCTGCCGGCGATCGCCGGCAATATCGGTGGCAGCTACTGGAGCGGTGTAACCCAATCTGCCAACAGCCTGTACCGCCGCTTTGCACAGGTTGAACGACGCTAGGGTGAAACATTGCGCCAAAGGAGGACTCAATGAAATATTGCTTGCTGTGCTTGGCTATCGTTTTGACCGGTTGCCAGACGAATGACAAACCGGCGAGTTGTAAAGGACCTATTTTCCCGCTGAATGTGGGACGATGGCAACCTGCGCCGTCAGATCTTCACCCGGGTATGGCGGATGGACAGCATGAAAGGGTCTGACTATGCGCTGCTGGTAGGGCGGGAAAAGCTGGCCGAGCACTACAAGGAAGTGGAGGCTTTTCAAACCGCACGTGCGAAATCGGCGCGACGTCTCTCCAGAGTGGCTGCGGTTGTCGCAGCCGTCGCAACCTTGGGCAATGTCGCTCAAGCGTTCACGATTGCCACAATGGTACCGCTGACAAGGCTTGTGCCGGTGTATCTGTGGATCCGGCCGGACGGCACAGTGGACAGCGAGGTATCCGTCTCGCGCTTGCCTGCCACCCAGGAAAAAGCCGTCGTCAACGCCTCATTGTGGGAGTATGTCCGGATGCGCGAGAGTTACACCGCTGATACTGCCCAGTACGCCTATGATCTGGTCTCGAACTTCAGCGCCCCGGCGGTGCGCCAGGATTACCAGCAGTTCTTCAATTATCCCAATCCAGGTTCACCTCAGGTCGTCGTCGGAAAACGCGGCAGGCTGGAGGTTGAGCACATTGCTTCGAACGATGTAGCGCCGGGTGTGCAGGAAATTCGCTACAAACGGACCCTCGTCATCGACAGCAAAATGCCGGTGGTGAGTACGTGGACCGCAACAATTCACTACGAAAAGGTGAACAGCCTGCCCGGCAGATTAAGGCTTACCAATCCGGGAGGTTTGGTCATCACATCATACCAGACATCCGAAGATACCGTTTCCAACGCGGGCGCCGGCGAACCATGAAAAAAAAGAGCTTCTCACCTTGGCATGTCTGCTGTTTGCCGCGACCGGCGTGATGGCCGAAGAAACGCCAACGCCAGGCAGACTGGACCCGCGTATGCGTTATCTGGCCTACAATCCCGATCAGGTGGTACACCTGTCGACGGCGGTTGGAGCCACTCTGGTTGTTTCGTTCGCAGCCAACGAAACGGTGACGGCAGTGGCCGTTTCCAACAGCAAGACTCTCGCGGCACTTCCACGCGGAAACTATCTGTTCTTCAAAGCCAGTCAGGTTCTGCCGCCCGAGCCGGTGGTGGTGCTGACCGCAAGCGATGCCGGGATGCGGCGCTATGTCTTCAGCATCTCTTCCAGTACGCTGGCACATCTCGATAAGGAACAGCCTGATCTCTACTACAGCGTACAATTCGCCTATCCTGCCGATGAAGCGGCGGCCCGCCGAAAGGAGGCGCAGGACAAGGCAGCCGCAGACCGCTTGCGTGGGGAAGCGCAGTATCAACGCAGGGCGGCAGATTTGCTGGATCAGCCCGCCACAACAGGGGCCACCGGAGACAGGAACTGGCACTACGTGGCCCAGGGTGATCGTTCGCTGTTGCCGCTCGAAGTATTCGATAACGGATTTACAACTGTATTCCGCTTTCCCGGCAATGTTCGCATACCCTCCATCTACACGATTGATCCTGACGGCAAGGAAGCGGTTGCGAACTATTCAGTCAAGGGGAGCTATGTCGAGATTTCTTCAGTTTCTAGTGGTTGGCGGCTGAGAGATGGTAACACCGTTTTGTGTGTCTGGAATACTGCCTACGATCCTGTTGGCCGAAGGCCGGATACGGGTACGGTCAGGCCGGATGTGAAGCGCGTGCTGATGGAGGAGAGAGGGTGATCGGGGATGATCAGCAACCGTCCCACGATATCGATGCCGGCGGATCCCTTGTCTCCGGCACACATCACCAGCGACTTTCGGGACCCCGCAAGCTGATCGTTGCAGGTCTTGTTCTTGTGCTTTCACTTGGTCTCATCTGGCTCGGCGGGCGACAGAAGAAGGCGGATGCAAACCCGCCACCGTCTCCCATGATCTCCACGAACACGCAGCCGTTTCATCCGGCACCAATCGAGATTTCACCTGATGCCCCGCCGGCCGAGAGAGCCGTCCAGTTGCCTGCTCCGGAACCAGCACGCAGTGAGCCGCAGCCGGCGGAAACACCGATCTTCGCGTATACCGGTGGCGATGACCGCCCCGGTCATGGCGCCACCGGCCGGCAAGATGACAAGGACGAAGAGCGGACGCCGCCGAACGGTGAGGTGTCTGCAGGAAGCGATGTTTCGATACGCATGAAGCCCACCGAACTCCAGCCCAGCAAGGCAACGCTGTTGCCCCACCCGGATTTCATGATAACCCAGGGAACGATCATCCCGTGCATCCTGCAAACGGCAATCGACACGAATTTGGCTGGCTATGTAAAATGCGTATTGCCCAGGGATGTTCGCGGCACGACCAACAATGTTGTGCTACTTGATCGTGGTACCACAGTCGTCGGCGAAATCCAGCGTGGTCTGCAACAAGGAGATGCGCGGGTATTTGTTCTTTGGGACCGCGCGGAGACGCCCAATCATGCCATGATTTCGCTTTCATCGCCCGGCACGGATGAACTCGGCCGCTCGGGATTGCCGGGCACCGTCGATAACCACTTCTGGCAGCGCTTTGGCGGCGCCATGCTCCTTAGTGTCGTTCAAGGGGCATTCCAGGCAGCGAGCACCTATGCCGGCAGCTCGGACGGCGGAACGAGCTTCAACAGTATCCAGAACAACGGTGAACAAACGGCGGATACTGCTCTCAAGGCAACCATCAACATACCGCCGACCCTGAGGAAAAATCAGGGCGATACGGTCTCGATTTTCGTGGCTCGTGACCTTGATTTCTCCGACATTTACCAGCTTCGCGTGACGGGTGGCGCGACCCGATACCGGCAGCACCGCCGCTGACAAAGCCAACTTTTTCGCTCACAGAACGGGATGTGATACAATGGAGGTCAATACGCAGCTGCGATTTCTTCTCAATCCGGTTTTGGAATGGCTCGACGACCCGAGGACCGAAGAGGTTGCGATAAATCGACCTGGCGAGGCATTTCTGCGCCAGGGCGGCATCTTCACCAAAATGTCCCTGCCTCTGTCATACAACGATCTCGAAGATATCGCCATTCTGGCAGGCGCATTGAGAAAGCAGGATGTCGGACCACGAAATCCCCTTTGCGCCACTGAACTTCCGGGTGGTGAGCGGCTGCAAATTTGCCTGCCGCCCGCTGTCCTGGCGGGCACTGTGAGCTTGACGATTCGACGGCCAGCTTCCCATGTTTCCGGTCTCAACGGGGTTACGGACCGTTACGATGTTTCAAGATGGAACCAGTGGGAGAGGCGAAAAAGGCGCCGGGATCAACAGGATGAAACTATCCTCAGGCACTACGACAGCGGCGATCTGGAGGCATTTCTGCATGCATGCGTCGTGGGTCGGTTGACGATGCTGCTTTGCGGCCCAACCGGGAGCGGCAAGACGACGATGAGCAAGACTCTGATCAGTGCAATCCCGCCGCAGGAACGGCTGATCACAATCGAGGATACCCTCGAACTCGTCATTCCACATGAGAACCACGTCCGGCTGCTCTATGCAAAAAATGCGGGCGGACCGGACGCTGTAACCGCCGAGCACCTGCTGCAGGCCAGTCTGCGCATGCGGCCGGACCGGATTCTTCTCGGAGAGATGCGTGACGACGCGGCATGGGCCTATCTGAGTGAAGTCGTCTCAGGGCATCCGGGATCGATTTCCACCATACACGGCGCCAATCCTGTTCAGGGGTTCAAGAAACTGTTTTCACTGGTGAAAAGCAGCTCGCAGGGCGCTGGCCTGGAAGATAGAACACTGATCGACATGCTTTCGAGCGCGATTGATGTCATCATACCCTTTCGAGCCTACGGCGACATTTACGAGGTGGAAGAAATCTGGCTCGCCGCTGATGCGCGCCGTCGGGGAGAGGCGATTGGCGATCTTCTGGATCAGCACTAGATGTTGCTCAACTTTCAAGCAGGCGAGATATGTATCGGGTTATGTTTGTAACAAATCATTTTTATGCACGCTCAGCCTCAGCCGCTGGGATCCTGGAATGAAAGGTGAACGGTTGAAACACGTTCTTGTCATTGATGACGACCTCGCGATGCGGCATCTTATCGTCGAATGTCTCACGGTTCATGCCTTGAAGGTGACTGCCGTAGCCGACAGCCAGCAGTTTAACCGCGTCCTCTCATCCGAGACCGTCGATGTTGTGGTCGTTGATCTCAATCTGGGACGTGAGGATGGGCTTGAAATCGTCCGCACGCTAGCAACAAAATCAGACGTTCCGATCATAATCATCAGCGGAGATCGCCTGGAAGAAGCGGACAAGGTCTTGGCTCTCGAACTCGGAGCCACCGATTTTATCGCAAAACCCTTCGGAACGCGGGAGTTTCTGGCACGGATCCGCGTTGCCTTGCGTGTGCGTCCGACCGTCGCGCGCACCAAGGATCGGCGCACATTCTATTTCGACGGCTGGACACTTAATCTCAGACAACGCCGTTTGACTTCGGAAGGCGGCGCCGAGGTCAAGCTCACTGCAGGTGAGTTCAACCTTCTGGTCGCATTCCTCGAGAAACCGCGCGATGTGTTATCCCGCGAGCAGCTTCTGATTGCGAGCCGGGTGCGCGAAGAGGAGGTATATGACCGAAGCATCGACGTCCTCATCCTGAGGCTTCGCCGCAAGCTCGAGCAAGATGCGGCGAACCCTCGGCTGATCAAGACTGCAAGAGGTGCCGGCTACTTCTTCGATATTGATGTGAATGTTTCCTACGGAGGAGTGATGGCTGCCTGATCTGGCGTAGCAGCCATCCGGCGGTTCGATCCCGAACCAATTTTTCCCGCGTCCGGCAGGTGCTCGAATTGTTCGGGCATCTCACGTCCTCCGGCCGCGTCCCGGTGCCTTCGCCGCGTCAAAGAATGAAGCAAGCGCGGCGGTGGCGAGTTTAAGGCCAAACGCGCGCGAAGTCTCCAGTCCGGATGGATCGAAGTGATCGCGTGCGATTTTCAGCGCCGATACGGGGAGCATGCGGGATGTCTGAACAATGACGCGTTTTTCGGAAGTTTCCTGAGGGATTGGATAGCTTTGGGAAGCCTTGCTAAACGATCCGTCCATCAGCATGGTTTCGAAATCGTCGAGCGCACGACGCAGTATCATCTGCAGAGACTTGGAAGCGCTGTATTGCAGGATCAGACTGTCATATATTTCTGATACTCCAGGCGCGGGCGGCCGCGCTGAAAGAAAAACCTGGACCTTTTCCGGCGCCGTGCTCGAATTGAGCGCATCCACAGTTCTTATCGATTGCGATTCGGGGCCGGAACGCTTGGCAAGAGCAGATGTCGTTCGTCGCTCTTCATGGCCGGCTCTTTGGGGCAACCGTGGCGCGGCTGCATCCCGGGAGAAATGTTGCAGGTCCGGATGAATAATCCCGGGTCGAGCTGCAGCAAGCCGCTTCGCTTCGTCGACGGACAGGGCCGGTTTGCGGATACCCATCTTCAACCCTCCAGGGCGTCGCCAATCAATTTTGAGATGACCACGAGTTCCTCCATCGCAATCCTGATATTCCGCTCAAGCAGACGCATCGTTGAATCAGCTCTCATGTTCAACAATGTGAGATGCAACATGCCGCGTTCCTTCATTGCGGCAAAGGCATCCCTCTCGTGCATGGGAGCCTGCACAACCGGGAGGCTCGCGAGCATGTCCGACATCGCGCGCTGCGATGTGGTCAATCGGCCGACCGGAACACGTTGTCGCAATACGGTTGTGGGAACTGCGAGGTTCTCGCTCAGCAACAGCTCGATAACGTAGCGGTAGGTCGACAATGCCTCGTCAATATCGAGCGGGGTCAACATTGTAGGGATCAGAAGCATGTTTGAGCTGGCAATGATGGTGTTGTTGAGTTCGCTCGATCCTCCATGCGTATCTGCCAACGCATAATCAAATCCCTGAAGCTCGGCGTCCTCATAGGCTGCCTCGAGAAGGGCCATCTCCTCGGCGGCGTAAACCTCGCAGCAAGGGTCCCAGGTCCCGCTGCGTATTGCATTTTCCTTCCACCTCGGCAGCGGCCGGTTCTCGTCGGCATCGAAGAGAGCCACCCGTTTGCCGTCGTTTGCAAGGGCAGCGCAAACACCCATGAGCGCAGTCGTTTTGCCTGCACCTCCTTTGAAGGAGCAAAATGTCAGAAGTTTCATTTTTTGTCCTGCCTGTGGTGTGACACTGAAATGGCGTCTGCCTGTTCGTATATTCCCGTGTTTCTTCGAGTATTCATGAGGGCATCTATTAATCGAATTTTATATTTCATTCCTGTTATATTGATCGCGAATGTAGCAATAGACGGCCGTTCCAGAAGTGTAATAGGCCTCGATCCGACAACGGTCAGCATGAATTCGCACGCTTATGTCCGTGAGGCCAATACGGCGGTAGCTCGCCTCGTGCTGACGAGGACGGTACGCGCAATGTAAAGGGAGATTCCGGTCCTCCTCGCTCACTAGCCGCGAGCGCAAACGGCCAAGAGACGCCCGGCGCGGCCCGCTCCAGGCGGCTTGAACGACAAATCGTGCACGGCCCCATCCATCTCCATCCCTGCATGATCGATCGATGTTCAAGGAGATAGTAGGGACACCTCGATCCCAACTGGCATTTCAAGATGGCCAAGTGCATGTCCGCGGCAGACGTCCCAGAAACATTGGCTTGTGGCCTGGAGCGTGTGTCGACCAATATTCAGACCGCAACGCCCAAATTTTTCGACAGAACGAACTGAGGAGGGAGAACGGCGATTTCCCCACGACCATGTAGCACTTGTTCTAACTTGAACGGGAAAATCCCGGCAAGCGCGAGAGGTGAGCCGCTGCGTTTGCAAACTTTGCAACGGGGGGCACAATGCGACCACGCGAGATCCGCCATTCCTGGCAGTGCAGGCAAATCCCTTTGAAGGCTCGATCATCGACCGCGGAGGTCGAATGCGACTGACGAGATCGATGAATGGGCGGGGGAGCGCGGGTCTAAGAGCTGACCGAAAAAGAGTTGAGTGAAATCAGCCAGTTGTGATTCTGTTTGTTTGCTTAGGACAAACGGAGACCACAATGGGCTGGACTGATTTCACCCGTCGGCAATATGCCCGACGCGCAGTGCGGTATGCAAGCGATCTGACGGACCGGGAATGGGGATTGATCTCGCCTTGCCTGCCTGGACCGAGGCGGTTGGGCAGACCGCGCAGCACCGATCTTCGCGAGGTCGTGAATGCGCTGCTTTACATCGCCACGACGGGGTGCCAGTGGCGGATGATGCCCAGAGATTTTCCACCTTTTACAACTGTGCGGTCCTATTTCTATGAATGGCGAGCGACAGGGTTATGGGGCCGGATCAACCATCATCTTGTGATGGAGGCGCGTGACTTGGAAGGTCGGGAGGCCTCGCCGTCTGCGGGCGTGATCGACAGTCAAAGCGTGAAAATCACGGAACGTGGGGGAATTTCGGGCTATGACGCGGGCAAGAAGATCAAGGGACGCAAGCGTCATAGTGTCGTCGACACGCTCGGACTGATGGTCGGCCTCATCGTTCACAGCGCCGATATTCAGGATCGCGACGGCGCGCCTGCCGTCCTCAAAACCATCAGGCGCTGGCCGTGGCTGAGGCATATCTTCGCCGATGGTGTTTATGCCGGACCGAAGCTGAAGGGCGCACTGCAAAAGATCGCTGCGTTCACTCTCCAGATCGTCAAGCGGACCGATAAGGCCAAGGGGCCTCGAGGTTCTGCCGCGTCGCTGGGTCGTGGAGCGCACCTTCGCATGACTTGGCAGATGCCATATCCAGCGGCCTTAAAGTAGTTTGCGCATTCTGCCGCAGTGAAGCGAGGCATCAAGGCCCCGACCGCATCCCATAGAGCATCGATCTCTCGCTCGGCTCGGCCTCGCAACATGGCTTTCAGCTTCGAAAATGCGTTCTCGATTGGATTGAAGTCCGGGCTATAGGGCGGAAGGAACATGAGCTTGGCGCCGGCACGTTCGATGGCATCGCGGACACCGGCTATCTTGTGTGCAGCAGGGACTGCCAGGAATCCTGTGCGTGAGGCCATGATGATGGAAAGGAGAGAATCATCACATGGCTATCGACAAGGAACTTCTGGACCAGCTTTTGGCTGGCCGCGATCCGTCTGAGGTGTTCGGCAAGGATGGCTTGCTCGACGATCTGAGGAAGGCGCTTTCAGAGCGCATTCTCCATGCCGAGTTGGACGAGCATCTCGATGACGAACAGGCGGAGGGCAACGCCAATCGTCGCAACGGCTCTTCGAAGAAGACGGTGCTGACAGGTACGTCAAAGATGACGCTGTCGATCCCGCGCGATCGGGCCGGGACCTTTGATCCGAAGCTGATTGCGAAATACCAGCGTCGCTTCCCGGACTTTGATCACAAGATCATCTCGATGTATGCGCGCGGCATGACGGTGCGCGAGATCCAGGGTCATCTCGAAGAAATCTACGGTATCGAGGTGTCGCCGGATCTGATCTCTGCGGTCACCAATGCTGTTCTCGAGGAAGTTGGGGAATGGCAGAACCGGCCGCTCGAGCTTTGCTATCCGCTCGTGTTCTTCGATGCAATCCGGGTCAAGATCAGGGATGAGGGCTTCGTCCGCAACAAGGCCGTCTATATCGCGCTTGCCGTTCTGGCGGACGGCACCAAGGAAATCCTCGGCCTGTGGATTGAGCAGACGGAAGACGCGAAGTTCTGGCTGCGGGTGATGAACGAACTGAAGAACCGGGGCTGCCAGGACATCCTGATTGCCGTCGTCGACGGGCTGAAAGGCTTTCCAGAGGCGATCACCGCTGCTTTCCCGCAGACGATCGTCCAGACCTGCATCGTGCATCATCCGCCATTCGCTCGAATTCGTGTCATGGAAAGACCGAAAACCGGTTGTCCCGGCGCTGCGGGCAATCTACCGCGCCAAGGACGCCGAAGCCGGAATGAAGGCGCTAGAAGCGTTCGAAACCGGATACTGGGGTCAAAAATATCCTGCCATCGCTCAGAGCTGGCGACGCAATTGGGAACACGTCATTCCTTTCTTCGCCTTTCCCGAAAGCGTGCGTCGGATCATCTACACGACCAACGCCATCGAGGCGTTAAACTCCAAACTCCGGCGGGCAGTCCGCTCGCGGGGCCATTTCCCCAGTGACGATGCCGCCATGAAGCTGCTATATTTAGTTCTGAACCACGCGGCCGAAGACTGGAAACGTCCGCCTCGCGAATGGTTCGAGGCCAAAACCCAGTTCGCCGTCGTCTTTGGCGAACGGTTCTTCAACCAATGACGAACCGGCCTCACGCACAGAATTCCTGACAGTCCCGTGCAGGCAGGTTATCCATAATGACCACGTCTCTAATCCGGCTCAATCATCTGCTTGACCACCATCTGCGCGATCCGATCACTGACCGTCGGCACGCCCAAAACCCTTTCGCCTCCAGTCTTCTTTGGAATGGAGACGGCGCGCACCGGCGGCGGAAAGTAAGCCCCAGAAGACATCCGATTCCAGATCTTGTAGAGATTTCTCGGAAGGTCTTTGTCAAACATCTCCAGGGTCTCACCGTTCACCCGGCTGCACCACGGTTGGCTTTGACCGCTTTGTAAGCTTCGTACACTTGCCGCTTCTCAATCCGAAACGGCTTGTCTGTCGTACCTATCGAAGTCATCCTGTTTCCAGTTGTTCCAAACAATACGACCACCTGATCCGATCCCTTTGCTCCGGCCCCATTACAGGGCCCTCAACGCTCATACGGATCGGTCCGCCCCAGTCTCCTGCATCGGTACTCTCGCCTTACGGTTTCTCCGCTTGGGCTTCTCCCTTGGCATCAGGAGCCTGGTTCCTGCAGTTCCGGGTGAAAGCCTGTGTCCAACTCACGCCCCCTCTACGCCGATCGCCGCCCGCCCAATCATCAGGCACCCGGCGGACTCGTCCCAGGATGACGAAACAGTCCTGGTTTCGACGACGCTTATATTCATAACGGCGCGTCTTCGGAGGGTTCACTTTCGTTCGTCTTTCGGACACGCACCTGCTCGGATCTCGTCCGAACTTTTCATCCGGCGCTC
Source organism: Rhizobium sp. K102 (assembly GCF_022385315.1). Taxonomy (NCBI): domain Bacteria; kingdom Pseudomonadati; phylum Pseudomonadota; class Alphaproteobacteria; order Hyphomicrobiales; family Rhizobiaceae; genus Rhizobium; species Rhizobium sp. K102. The sequence goes on along the minus strand of NZ_CP092434.1, from coordinate 165,739 downwards.
ACCACCACGGCTCTTTACCGCAGCAGCTCGGACTGGTTTGAGACCCGCTCCTGAAAGCCGATCCCGGAGGGCCATCCTCCATCATTCACGCAGCTTCACGTTACGGGGTTAGCTCATACTGAACTCCTTCCGTGCCTCTGAAGCACACTTTCGTCGATGAAGATCAGTTTCTCCGGATCGAGGTCCAATTGACCATCGAACCAGGCGCGCCGGCGCTTCAGGACGTCCGGTCGGTCCTGCTCCAGTGCGTGGGGGTCTTTTTTAAAGGTTCACCCACGGCCTCGGAGCCAGGCGCCAAGTGCGCTGCGGCTGATCTTCACCTGCCGCTCGACGGACAAGCGCTCAACCATCTCACCGAGCGTCACATCCCTACGCTCGTCGATCAACGCGACAACGAATTCCTCGTGTGCATCCACTGCCGAAGGTCGTCTCCAGCCCTGTGGCCGAGCAGTTAACTCACCCTCTTTCGCTCTTGCGATCCAGCGGATCGCTGTCGAAATCCCAACACCGAAACGAGCCGCAGCCTGCCGAGCCGACATGCCCGACGCAGACGCTTTCAAAACCCGTATTCGGAGATCATCACTCAGGGCCTGTCCCATCATCCACCTCTCCGCTGTGGATGTTGAATCAGCTTCGGTCGCTCTCGTCACCTCACAATCGATTCATCAATCGCAGGACATGCTCTAGCAAGAGTTTCAGATGAAGCGCGATAGTCGTTCAAAGACCGGGGCTCAAATGGTAGATTCCACACACATTCACTTCAATTCAGGAGGCAAAACTGTGTCCGAAGAGAGACTGCTGGCGCAGGAGCCTTGAAATTCAGAGCACGGCAAGAATGTTGATGCGGCTTACATCGCGCGCGGGGTTCCGATTGGAGCCGCTGTCTGCCGACAGTCAAGCTGAAAAGGCGGCAATTCGGCGAACTCAAAGTGCGAGTTGTTCTGAACGATCTTCGGCCGGGAACGTGTGATGTCGACCTTGCGTCGGAAGAGCCGATTGCGGCCCGGCTCCCCAGCAAAACGGCTCCAAGTCTGAGGAAAGGGTCGCGCTTAGCGCCCTGCAATCGCTCAGGCCGTTCAAGGCCGCGGAGATGGAGAACGTCGCAAGTTTTGCAGGAGAAACAACGACATGGCGATCATTAAACTAAATGCGAATAAAACCAGGCCCGTCTCCTTGCCTGAGGAGCCGCGAGAAATTCACACAGAAGCGTTCAGCATCAATCACCGCTCAAACGGTTTCACGAGTTTGGATCTCGAAATGATTGAACTGGAGAATTTTGTCCTCCGGTGCCCGCTGCCCGAAGAGAATCTCGCAGGAAGGATTTAAACGATGGATCCGAAAAGCGAAGACAATGGGGAAAATATCCCTGTGACTGGCGAGCGCGACTTCGAAAATGCTGTTGTCGTCGATCCCAAGCGTCAAAGGAAGGAAGCACTAGACTCAAGCACGACTCCTGATATCGAGATGACGGGTAGCCACGAAACTTTCGAGTTCGACATCCCCGGGACCCCAGCTCACACGGAAAATGTAAGCTCTCAGTTCGACGAGATGCTTAATTCCCAATCCAGTCATGATTCCCATAGCGTCCACGGCAATCAGTCCGAAGTGGACAATGAGTTATCCAGCCTGTTCGCCAATATGGTTTTGCCTGGCCATGATCGGCGTGCAGACGAGTATATTCTGGTGCGGCAAACTGGACCGGATGCGTTTGCCGGTACGTCTAAAGGTGATCTTGAGCATCTACCCACCAAAGCGGAATTCAACGCAAGCTGCCGCCTCTATAGGGACGGGGCCGGCAATTATTATCCCCCGCCTCTCGCATTTGAAAGAATTGACGTCCCGGCGGAATTAAGCGCGAGATGGCATAACCTTGAGCCAAAAGACCAGGATAAGGCGCGTTTTCAATACAAGTTGGAAGTCTGGAATCGTGCTCACGCAGAGATGGGCGTCACGGGTACGAATATATTCTATCAAACAGATAAGAACATAAAGCTCGATCAAAATTACAGATTGAGGCCTCAAGACAGGTACATACAAACGAAATATGGCCCCCGAGAGGTTCAGAAGCGCTACGAACACCAATTCCAGGCTGGCTCGCTTCTGCCTGATATTCTGATCAAGACCCCGGAAAATCATGTCCATCTAGTGTACAGGTCTGCCGGTGACAAGTTCGCCAATAAGTCCTTTGCGGAGTTCGAGCGGATAATAAAGACTAAGTATGGTAGTGACACCGAGATCAAGCTGAAATCGAAGTCGGGTATCATGCATGATTCCAGGTATCTGGAGTCATGGGAACGGGGAGCTGCGGATATCCGCTTCGCGGAATTCGCAGGAGAGAATCGAGCTCACAACAAAGCTTTGCCGCTTGCGACCATCAATATGGGAGGGCAGCCGGATGGGCAGGGAGGAACGACTCGCGATCGCTTCGTTAGCGTCGATTTCCTAATGCAACACGCCCCCAACTCGCCCTGGTCGCAAGCTTTGAAAAAGGGCGAGCAATGGGATCGCGTTCAAGTCCTTGCCCGCGATGGTAATCGCTATATGACCCCTGCCAGATTGGAATATTCCGATCCGGAGCATTTCGCTCAGGTGATGAATCGAGTTGGACTACCCCACTCGATGGGCCGACAAAGCTATGCGAATTCCATAAAATTTGAGCAGTTTGCCGGGCAGGCGGCAGTGATTGTTGCGAACGGCGCAGATCTACGTGACATTCGAGATCTTTCTTCGGAAAAGCTGCAACAACAGCTGACCGAGAACAACGTTCTCATTGCGGACCGAAATGAGAAAGGCCAGCGAACCGGTACCTACACGAGTGCTGCGGAATATAAGCGGCTCTTAATTAAGTTACCAGACGACGCGGCCCAATTGCTTCGCGAACCGACCGATAAATATTCGCGTGATTTTGTCCGTCCGGATCCCGTGGTACGGCCAATCGTTGATAGTCGCCGAAACTACGAAAATCGACAGCGTGGTCAAAGCATAAACGGGCTGTGACGTTCCGCCACTGCGGGAGCGATGAGACCTGTACCGTCCGAAGTAGCTAGTGAAAGAGCTCAGCCGTGGTCAGCATCACAAAAAAGACTGTCACCAAATCGCTTACAAGTGACATGCGTCGTGCCACCAAGCGCCTGTATGAGCAAATGTGTAAAGCGTTGCTTACGGAAGAGAACGCAATGAGGCGGCAGGCACGGCTCGAGATGCCGAAAAAGAAGCGAAAATATACTGTCGATATGGAGATGGTCGACAAGCTGGACGCCGGCTTTCGAGGTGAAATAAGCTATAAAATTTTTGGAAATAAGCAGCTTCGAATCGACCGCCCAAAAGAACTAACCCGTGAGCACGGTATCTTTGAAAAAACGAAGAAAGTTCTAAAGCGCAACGCAGAAACGGGCGCAGTTTATTTGAGCCTTCACGAAAAGAAGAGTTGGGCTAGGGTTACGAGCCATCAGTACGCTGAGGACGGCACTCTTCGCACGAAGCATGTAAAATATCGAGACGGGCGCTTCGAGGAAAAGTGGGAGCGGGACGAAACCGGTTCCCTTGTCCGGACACGGTATGTCAACCGAGGCAGGCTCAGTGGTCGGCTGTTTCGGCCTGTTTCTGAGGAGCTGAGTGCGCCTGAGCCTGGCGGACCAGAGAACAGACTCTACCGCAAACTGACTCGTCAAGTAGGGTCCAGGCGGGAAACATTTGAGCGGGACGACAAAGGCGGCCTTGAGCTAGTCGGCTATAAACGCCCCGGCTTTTCCAGGAATACAACGAAATCGGAAGATCGCCATACCTCGCAAACGAAGATTCGGAAACTTGGTGGGACATTCAGCAAATCTTACAGGTCCCTCCTGGACAAGGAAGGCAACGAAGTAGGCCGAGATATCCTGAGTCACCGTCGGATGTTCAACAAGAGATCGGCCATCTACGATGAGTCCACAAAGCAATTGACAAGCATTAAACACACCTTCGGCAAAATTTATAAGAGTGAGTCGCAATACCTGAGCGCTGAGATAAAGAAAGTCTCAAAAAAGATACTCGGAGTGACGGTTCGTCGGAAACTGACGGCATTGAGCGAACCTGAACTTTGCGCGCAGAGACTCCGTGTTTCGGAATCGGTCGAGCATAGGAAAGCCTGGCAGGAGCCCACCGCTATCACCAGATCTTCGCCAAGGGAGGATCCTAGCATCCCTTTGGTGTCGAAGCCGGACCGGACTGACCGAGTTCGAAACGGCCGTGGTGTCCAGACCGAAGCCAAACTCACGCTCGTGAACGACAAACCAGTTGATCTTGCTTCACAAAACTCCCCCCTATTTCTCCAACAGGCATCAGAGCAGCAGTTTGGTTTGCAACCACAATCTCCGTCGTCAGCAGTGCATTTTTCGGATTCGGCTTCTAAGGCGGAAGGGGTTACACTAGGCAAAGGTCCAATATCGCAGAGTCCTCGTCGCGGCAATGAACGGGAGGTGCGATCGGAAGAAAATCTTGACAAGTATCTCGGACATTCCGTCTCGTCAAATGAGTTCTCTGTCGGAGATCACGCTTCATGGATCGCCGCAAAAACCAACACTAACCGGCTTGCGGGAAACGCCACCACACTCATCCTTGGATCTGCAATCGTCTGACGCCATAAACGATGCTCAGGCTCCGCAGGTAACTTCTTCAGCGGTCAGTCATCAGTCTGCTCCGGAACAAGAGCTCTTGAGTTTTTTGAATGGTGTGCCAGCCCCAGTGCATAGTGGCGGAGAGCGTATTGCTGAGCACAACCGAGATGTTGCTGCATCAAATGCGGCTTTTGATCCGCAGTCATTGTTCGGCGAACCAGACTTGTCACGCGCTTCGGAATTAAGGCTGGAATTTCCAGCGCAAGGCGACCGTCTATCGGATGCGGAACAGCAAGCGTTGCTGAACGGGTTGCTGGCTATACCGCTACCGGCTCGTTCTGCGAAGATGAATTCCGAACGATCGATGATTTTGGAAGGTTCACGGAGTTGAGAGCGGCCCGTGTCAGGAGGGCTTTCGCTATAGAGTGGGAAATGAGACACCCCGGCAAGGCGCTTCACGCCCTCACCCTCGGCCACACAAAGTTATCGATGATTTGTAAACTCGGAACAAATTTCTTCGATTCTGCGAAGGTCTTCTCCACTAGGATCGGGTTGTTCAAGACCAACCTGACGGAAAGACCACCGATGACCAATGACATGATGAGCGTGCGCTCCTCGGATTTTGCCGAATGACGATCCGCTACGAAACCAGGCGCAGCGATGACCATGACCTTCGAGAGCGGATGAAGGCGCTGGCGCATGAACGCCGCTGCTTTGGATATCGACGCCTTCATGTGCTGCTCATGCGTGAGGGTCGCCTTGTGAACCACAAGCGGCTCTTCCGGCTCTATCGGGAGGAGAAGCTGTCAGTGCGCAAACGTGGCGGCCGGAAGCGAGCGATCGGCACACCCGCGCCGATGCTGATCCCGATGGCAGCCACTGATCGATGGTCGCTGGACTTCGTGTCGGATTAACTCACCGATGGTCGCAGGTTCCGGGTGTTTGCGGTCGTCGGCGATTGCACCAGGGAATGCCTGGGCCTCGTCGCCGATACGTCCCTTTCCGGCCTGCGGGTTGCCCTTGAGTTGGACCGGATCATCGAGGAACGAGGCAAGCCGAAGATGATCGTCAGCGACAAATGGCAGCGAGTTCACCAGCAACGCGATCCTGCAATGGACGGATTGGACCAAGGTGGAATAGCACTACATCGCACCGGGTAAGCCGATCCAAAATGCCTTCATCGAAAGCTTCAATGGGCGGCTGCGAGACGAATTCTTGAATGAACGCTAATCTCGGCACTGACCCATGTTGCTCGCTCAGCGCTTTCAAACTGGCGCAGCGATTATAATCCTGTTTCATAACGCCCATCGTTTATGTTGTGGAAGAGAATAGGTTTTCCTGATCTGGATGCGATCCTGTGGGGTGTCGAGGGTTCTGCCGGGCGCGATCGAGGATCTGACGTGCTTGCGGGGTGGCGAGTTTGGAACGGCTGAAGATCCATGGGCCATCGGGTAGCGGATGAGCCCCCTCAATATCGCCAGCCTCGGCCGCCAGACGCGGCGTTTTGGCGTTATCCCGACCAACTTCGCCGCACCGCCCAGATTAAGCCACGGCTCGACCCCGTCGACCTGGGGACGGAAGACCGGAATCTTGCGATATGACCTCAGCGCGGTGACCCGCTCCCGTGTCCACCGATTGCCATTGCCGGTCGTCAGTCCGTTGCGATTGAGGACACCGGCAATCACATCATCATTGGCGATAAGGACGAGCTGTCGTACGGCGTCGACGATATCCTCAGGCTGTCAGTACCGGCGCAATACTCCCCAATAGTGCCGTTTGAGTCTTCCCCAGGTGCTGCGGCCATCGGTCTTCCGGGGCGCGCCCCGGAAGACCGATGGCCCGTCATCGCCGATACTCCTTCCGATGGTCGGAAGGGGATGTTGGTGATCAAGCTGAGGGAGACGATCATGATCCTGGATCTGCATCAGCAGGGGCTGACGGTGTCAGCTATTTCCAGAGAAACAGGCATCGATCGCAAGGCGGTGCGCAAGTACATAGAGCGAGGCCTCGAAGCTCCAGCCTATGGTCCAAGAAAGCCTCGGGCGACGGTCATCGACCCGTTCGCTTCATACCTGCGGGAACGGGTAAAATCCTACCCTGGTCTGACGGCAGTCGATTATTTCGAGAACTGCGTGAACGAGGCTATACCGGCGGCTACACGGCTGTGACGGATTTTCTCCGCGAGGTTCTCGCCTTCTACGATGCCATCGGCAAGGTCCTGGCGCAGGAGGGCCGCCCATGAGCGCGACCCTTGATTCCATTCCGTCCATGATCGATCGTATCCCTCATGATCTCGTCGGCCTGAAGATGCCACGTGCACTCGAAGCTCTCGACCATGTCGTTCGACGCGTCGAGCACGGTGAGCTTTCCGCCCTGGAAGCCATTGATATCCTTCTCTCCGAGGAACTCACCTTACGCGAGAACAGCCGGATCAAGACCGCACTGCGAATGGGTAGGCTTGCCACGATCAAGACGCTCGCCGGCTTCGACTTCACCTTCCAGCCTTCGCTCGATCGCGATCGTATCCTCACCCTGGCGCAGCTCGGCTTCGTCGATCGTCATGAAGCCGTTCATTTCCTTGGCCCACCGGGAACAGGCAAAAGCCATCTCGCCACAGCGCTCGGCGTCGAAACCGTGAAGGCCGGAAAGAGCGTGTATTTTACGACGCTCGCCGATCTCATTGGTTCGCTTGCCCGTTCCGAACGAGAAGGCAGGCTTCAGGATCGCATTCGCTTCTTCTGCAGGCCAAGCTTGCTGATCGTCGACCAGATCGGCTACCTGCCGGTCGTCCAAGGCGGCGGCAATCTCTTCTTTCAGCTCGTCAACGCCCGATATGAACGCGGCGCGATGATCCTGACGTCAAACCGCGGCTTCGCGGAATGGGGCGATGTGTTCGGAGATCCCGTCGCGACGGCGCTGCTCGACAGATTGATTCAGGAGATGCCGAACTCGCGGCACAGCGCCGCAATCTTCTCGCCATCCAGAACCCGCGCAACGAATTTGAGACGCTCGTCCATGAGATTACACTCCTGCCAAGGCACCTTTGCTCTCCTCGCAAAGGCCAAAAGTGTAACCCATGTCTCCGGTATGAACTGTCACCCTTCTCTCGGGAAGGACACTCACGGATCGGTCGAACATCCACGCCGGGACTTCAATAAGCCGATCAGAAGAAGCGCCAGAAAGGCTGCAGCGAAAAATAGCCGTTCCTTTGGTCAGCGCCTCATGGACGTGGACGAACTGACCGGACCAGGGATGCCACGGATACAAAAGCTCACGAACCTCCGTCCCGTGGGTGTTCTGTCGTCGTGTTGTACAATAATTTCCGGCCCTCGGCTGGATGACACCTGCCGAGTTCTCTCAAACAATCAACCCGCGACTTGATGCGGTGCTGCGCAGCCGGAATGGCCGCACCGCAACCCGCCGTTACCGCCCCGAATACAGCAACCGCTGGAACGAATTCAAAATTGGATAAAACTTAGGGGCAAGGTCAATCACCGAGTAAGCTCCCGGAAAGGGCCGCCTTCCAACGCTGATGTGAATATCGGAAGTCGTAGAACCGCTGCTGTTTGCGTCGGTGTCCAGTCCCAAGCCAGCAATCGCTCCAGCCTGCTGAACCGCAACCTGTCTCGGCTTTGGCGTCCCACAGACTGGCGTCTGCCCGCTCATTTGTTTTCGTTCTTTTAATTTGCAAGCAGTTCAATGAAAGACGGTTTCGCTGTTGTTATAATGATTGCGATTGTAATAATATAAACTGAAATTGTGGAAGTATAATATTGATTTGGGATTTAATAGGACTAGGCTTTCCATTGCTCCTGGCGGCGAAGCCCCGGACGGAACAAAATCGTTCCAATTCCATGGAGGAAGTCATGGCGCAGGCCAAACCGGCTCCGTATGATACTGCTACCGACCAGCATAATCGCGTGTGTATCGACGGCTTTAAGGTCGTAAGCACGCGTTTGCGATCGGCTGAATATGAGACCTTCTCCCACCAAGCGCGCTCGCTGGGACTGTCTGACAGTATGGCCATGCGCGTTGCAGTGCGCCGCATTGGGGGCTTTCTCGAAATAGATGAAAAAACGCGTGGTAAGATGGAAGGTATTCTTTTGTCCATGGGAACGCTTTCAGGCAATATTGCCGCCCTGTTGTCTGCTTACGCGGATAATCCGCGGCCGGATTTGGAGGCCCTGAGAGCCGAACGTATCGCTTTCGGCAAGGCGTTCGCCGACCTTGACGGCTTGCTCCGTTCTATTTTGTCCGTATCCCGCCGGCGTATAGATGGTTGCGCTATGCTGAAAGACACATTGCAGCGCTGACGTGGCACCCGCCCGGGAGCATGTTCGATGCCGGATCGACCTCAGGTTATCATTCGCATAGTACCTGATGGTGGAACTAGGACCCTCCAGCAGATCATCAATCAGCTGGAGTATCTCTCCCGGAAGGGAAAACTCGAGTTGCAGCGTTCAGCCCGGCACCTCGATATCCCCGTGCCGCCGGATCAAATCGCTGAACTTGCCCGAAGCTGGGTCCAGGAGACCGGAGTTTATGACGAAAGTCAGCCGGATGAGCGAAGGGAACAGGAGTTGACCACGCATATTATTGTAAGCTTCCCCCCGGGCACAGGTCGAGCAGATGCTTATGCGGCGAGCCGCGAGTGGGCAGCCGAGATGTTTGGGTCAGGCAACGGGGGCGGGCGATACAACTATCTTACGGCCTTCCACGTTGACCGCGATCACCCGCACCTGCATGTCGTGGTCAACCGCCGCGAACTTCTGGGACGTGAGTGGCTGAAGATTTCGCGGCGCCACCCGCATCTGAATTACGAAGCCTTGCGCATGAAGATGGCCGAGATTTCGCTCCGCCACGGCATTGTCCTTGATGCCAGCTCACGAGCAGAACGTGGTATCCTTGAGCGTCCGATGACTTACGCCCAGTTCCGGCGCCTTGAGCGGCAGGCCAGCCGGGTCCGGTTCGACGATGCAGATACGGAACAGGGGTCACCGCGTGAAGATCATCCCTTGCAGGACCAACCTGTGGATACGTTGCCTCCTGCCGGGCCTTCGAGCAAATCGAAGGCCGCAGTTCAACCGTCCGTCGCACATAACGCGTCGCCCGTTCCCTTGTTGGAGAGCGCAGGATTCGTTCCGGCGGGCAACCTCGGTGATGACGCACCAAATGCTGTCCGGGACGGCGCATGCAAGCCAAGGGACAATTCCGGAGTTCCTGGCACAGCAAACCAGAATGCGGTGCAGTCGCCAGACACCGCGCAAGAGAATCCAAAACGACGACGCGATGATGCTGGCGAGCCGAGTGGGGCAAAGGGCGGGAGATCAATTGCCACCGAGCCGGAGACAACCGCCCGGGAGCAGAACGATCGCAATAACCCCGCAACATTGCTGGCCGCCCCCCCAGGTCACTGTCGTTGAATGACACCGCCCGTAGCGGATCGGCGACTGATTCACTGCCTGCGGTTTTCGAAAGCCAGCAGCAGAGACCGCTTTCCTCGAAGCGGGCACTTGAGGACGAGGCACCGGGTGACCGAAAACGGGCAAGGGATGGGAGCAGCCAGGATCGTCGCCGGGATTAGGACGCAGGTAAGGAGCCAATCATGACCCATGGGCAGTTCACCGATTATCGCGCGCGTCCGGCGCTGACAGTCTCGGACGACGGCCATGGAACGGCAACAATCCCGGCGCTGGAGGGGCAGATCAAGGTACGGGGCGGCGGAGAGGGCGCGGCAGTCGCGGCCGATCTGCCGACACGACCGAATGAAGGAGTGCACCCACATATCAGGGAAATGCCGGCGAGTACTGCTGCCGGCCTCATCGAGGCCGCTGCGGACTCGCCTGGCGCATTCGAAGCGACTGCAAATGTACCCGCCATCCTGCACAATAACAAAGGTGATTTCCGCGCCGCCATGCAGTACTTGCGCTCGCTTGAACCGGAACGATCAGACAGGCGCGCCGGTGAACCTGCCATGTCGCCGGAGCCGCCAGCACGGGCCGCGAAGCGACTGCGCGGAAACCAGTCCCCCGGCTGGACAGTCAAATCGGCCGTACAGCGGCAAAGCGCGCTCGGCAGTCTCTGCCAGCCGAGCAACGCCCATCCGAAGCGAGTGTATACAACATTCGGCCACCGACAGAAACAACACGGGGAAACTGGCAGGAAAGCTCATCAATTCCGGACGCCACTCCCGTCTCCTTACCCCATTCGGGTCCACCCGCGCATTGGTTCGGGAGGGATACCGATACGGATAGAAACTCGGCTGATACCATTCCGCTTGCGAACTGGGGGTGGAGGAGACCGTGAAGCCGAAAATCTTGCGGTTCATGCGAACACTCCAACTTCCGACACGATGAGAGGTTCTCGCAGCGTGACACATACCGAAGTTCTGGACGATGCCGGCAGTACCCGCACGAAAGAACTCCACAGTCGTTTCCGCGAAGAAACGACCCCCGGATCATCTCAGGGGTTATTTCCGGGTACGCAAACCTCGCCACAAGGTCGCCACGAGGATATCCCCGACCTGAACGAAGCAGCTCTGGCCGAAATCGATGCGGCATACGACGCCCCGTTGAGAATGCCCGGGGGGACGACGAGTGTCATACCGGATATGCAGTCCGGATCAGGCGAGGCATTCCCCGGGGTCGTGGACGGGCCCTGCGTCGATCCGGAGATGCACGCTGTTAAACGCCATGGACTCTTGCCGCAAGCACCGGAGTGCGCTGCAGCGGAGCCCTGTGGCTGGCCTGGCTTCACATCGGCCGATCTTGAAAAAATCGATGCAATCGTGAGTTTTCGCTCGGACGGTTGGTCCCCGACGCGAAACATTCCGCCGAAATTCACCGCGGCTGGTCCCGACAGCGTCTCCCGGAATGGGCGCGCTGTCAGAAATTCGCCCGGGATGCCGGCCTGCGACACGGCGCACGCCGGGAATTTTCCGATCTGTCCGGCGCTGAAACGGCTCACATCAAGAAGTGTGCGCGGCTCGCAACGACCACTGCTGAAAAGGGAAAGCAACAGATATCGTCTCCGGCTGACCTGCGGTCCGGTTCAGGCAACCCATATCCCGACGCAATCAGCCGCCGGTCATCTGCCCACGATGTCCCACGATGCCAGTCAACTGACGTCATTGTGGCTCCGCGAGCCCGAGATGATCTGTAACGAACTAGTAGCAAGCGCTTGCCCGACGCCGGTTGCCTGCATCGCCAGACCACGAAAAAACGTCGGGCACGCACCCGCCAGGTTTCATGATACCGCTCCTGTTCCCGGACACCATCGTCCTAGCAGAAGGGGTAGGTTCACGCCTTTTGATGATGTGATGCTGTCGGAAATCGACGGCTGGATGAACGGGACCGCGGGAGCCGGCCACCGGCCAGCCGACCGGAACCGCGATCGCGTGAAGGTTACGACCGTTGGGTTCTGTTCTGGCAGCGCCCGGACCTCAAACGCGATTTCCGATTTGTCCCGCAGTGTTTGGTGAAGAGATGAACTCGAGCAAGAGCACGCCCCTACGTTTGGCCGTTAGTGTCGTATGCTCGCTGGCAGCCGGTCTTTGTGTTGCAAGCTTGTATGTAACGTTCCGCCAAGGCTTTAATGGCGAAGCGATGATGACCTTCAGTGTCTTCGCCATCTGGTACGAGTCGCCGCTCTATCTGGGGCATACGACCTCGGTATTCTACTACGCTCTGGCCATTGTCGTATCAACTTCAGCCGTCGTTCTACTCAGCCAACTGTTCGTGTCGCTGCGCAACCGCGAGCATCATGGAACGGCTCGCTGGGCAGAATTCGGGGAAATGCGACGTGCCGGCTACCTGCAGCGTTACACCAGTATCAATGGTGCGGTGTTTGGCAAGACCTGTGGTCCCCACTGGTTCGGCAGCTATCTGACCAACGGCGAACAGCCCCATAGTCTGGTCGTCGCGCCGACGCGAGCCGGCAAGGGCGTCGGCGTCGTCATTCCGACGCTGCTGACCTTCAGGGGCTCGGTGATAGCACTCGATGTCAAAGGTGAGCTTTTTGACCTGACGTCCAGGGCACGAAAGGCAAACGGCAACGTCGTTTTCAAGTTCGCGCCTCTGGATCCGGAGCGACGGACCCATTGCTACAATCCGGTTCTCGATATTGCGGCAATGCCTCCCGAGAGGCAGTTTACCGAGACACGCCGACTTGCTGCAAACCTTATCACTGCGAAAGGCAAGGGAGCGGAAGGCTTCATCGATGGCGCACGAGACCTTTTTGTTGCGGGTATCCTTGCTTGTATCGAGCGCGGCACTCCGACAATAGGCGCAGTCTACGACCTTTTTGCCCAGCCTGGCGAGAAGTACAAGCTTTTTGCGCAACTCGCGGAAGAAAGCCAGAATAAGGAGGCTCAGCGCATCTTTGACAACATGGCGGGCAACGACACGAAAATCCTAACCTCCTATACGTCGGTGCTCGGCGACGGCGGTCTCAATCTTTGGGCTGATCCGCTGGTCAAGGCAGCGACCAGCCGATCCGACTTTTCCATCTACGACCTGCGTCGCAGGAAGACCTGCGTTTATCTTTGTGTAAGTCCCAACGATCTTGAGGTCGTTGCGCCGTTGATGCGCCTTCTTTTTCAGCAGGTCGTGTCGATTTTGCAGCGATCCCTGCCAGGGAAGGACGAGCGCTACGAAGTTCTGTTTCTCCTCGACGAATTCAGGCATCTGGGCAAACTTGAGGCCATCGAGACCGCGATCACCACCATCGCCGGATACAATGGCCGTTTCATGTTTATTATTCAGAGTCTCTCCGCGCTGACGGGTACCTACGACGAGGCGGGCAAACAGAACTTTCTCAGCAATACCGGTGTGCAGGTATTTATGGCCACCGCTGACGACGAAACACCGACATATATCTCGAAGGCTATCGGGGAATATACGTTCAAGGCGCGCTCGACCTCCTATAATCAGACACGCATGTTCGACCAGAACATCCAGATCTCCGATCAGGGGGCACCGCTTTTGCGCCCCGAACAGGTGCGCTTGATCGACGACAGGAATGAAATCATCCTCATAAAGGGGCACCCGCCACTTAAACTGCGAAAAGTGCAATATTACTCGGATCGCGCGCTGAAGCGTATTTTCGAAGCCCAGACCGGTTCGCTCCCCGAGCCAGCGCCCCTTGTGCTGCCGGAGAACATCAATCGCGGAGACCTGGAACAGCCGACTGTCCTCGCGGCGGCGCGAGAGCCCGGCGACAAGGATTTTGTAGGCGACAATGCGGAAACCGATGGGTACAACGGCAACTGCAATCACGACAACGATGGGGCCATCGGATTTGATATCCCGTACGGCCCGATTGAAATCGACGATCTGGAGGAATACGCCAGCACAGCTTGTGTCACCGCCGATGCCGGCCCGTCTGCCGAAGTCGCTCCGGCTCTGGTTGCGCAAGAACAATTGCTGAAACGGATAATCGCGCTTCAGCAACGGTATAGGTCTGGCTCGTCAAACCCCGGGGATTGATTTGAAGCAGCGTCGTTCGGCATCATTCGATGCCGGAGTCGGTCAGATATTGCGGTTCGATCGATGCGGTGCCAGACCTAGACATGTCCTGCGATTGATGAATCGATTGTGAGGTGACGAGAGCGACCGAAGCTGATTCAACATCCACAGCGGAGAGGTGGATGATGGGACAGGCCCTGAGCGATGATCTCCTAATATGGGTTTTGAAAGCGTCTGCGGCGGGCATGTCGGCTCGACAGGCTGCGGCTCGTTTCGGAGTTGGGATTTCGACGGCGATCCGCTGGATCGCAAGAGCGAAAGAGGGTGAGTTAACTGCTCGGCAGAGCTGGCTCGGGAAATCTACACAGCTAGGATAAGTGGAATTTCTGCCTGACTTCGGCTTAGATGCCGGGAACAGGAGCACTGCTGTCCGGTTTAAATTTTGTCACCATTGGAGGCTCATCTGGCCGGGATTTCCGGGAGGGCTGTGGCGTGGCTTTAGCAGGCGGTCGATCCTTTTGCGGTGCATCAGGTTGGTGCGCACCAGGCGGGCGAAGGCCAGCGGGCTTATGATGGTGGCCTGGTCGGCCTTTGCCATCTGCAGCAGCAGATAGGCGATCAGAGCGACGGCCACCTGGATGCGCACGGCATTTTCGCTGTTGCCGAGGAAATGGCGGATCTTCAGCGTCTGCTTGACCCAGGGGAAAAACAGTTCGATCGCCCAGCGGCGCTTGTAAAGCGCGGCGATCTCCTCGGCCGGGGCAGTAAGATCGTTGGAGAAGATGCGCAGCACCTTGCCGGTTTCGATCCGCTCGCCGATCTCGCGCACCGGCCGGTTCATCGGGTTGCGGCGGCTCTTGGCCTGACGCTGCGGCAACAGGCCGATGCGGTCGAACAGGATGCCGGCATCCTCGTTTGCCGCCTGCTCGGCGCTCACCGTCAGTTTCGTGTGGGACTTTAGGCGGCTGACGATGCGGCAGCCGGCGGCGTCCAGCTTCGCCCACCAGCCGAAGTCGTAATAGCCGAGGTCGAAGACATAGGTGGCGCCGGCCTCGATCGGCATCTCCTTGGCGGCGGTGATGTCGTTGACATTGGCCGGGGTGACGGCCGCGTAGATCGGCCGTTCGGCATTGGCATCATAGACGACGTGCATCTTGGCGCCGCAGGCCTGATCGGAAAAGCGGGCCCACTGCGATCCCGCCCCGGAAAGTGGCAGACTGCTGCCGTCGATCAGATAGACCGCCTCGCCGACGGCCCGCTTGAGGCCGCGCCCGGCGCGGGCCAGCATCTGCGTGAACAACTCTGCAAAAACGGCGCTCGGACGCAGGCCGTTGGCATCGGCGAAGGTCGAGCGCGACACCGGGCGAGCGCCGAGATGGTAAAGGCGGGCACTATGGCTTTCCAGGGAGCCGACGATCTCGCGCGGGCTGACGGCACCGGCAAGCTGGCCGTAAAGCAGCGCGATCAACTGGCTCTTCGTCGACAGCCGCCGAACGTGCTTGTCGGCCTGATGCTCCTCCACAAGTCTTTCGAACACCGTCCACGGAATCCGCTTCAACAGATCATGAAAGACGCTATTGTCATGCCGCACGGTGTTGTTCCTCTTTCGTGTTGTCAGTACCGGAGCATACTCCCCAATAGTGCCGTTTGAATCTTCCCCAGGAGCTGCGCCGCTGGTCTTCCGGGGCGCGCCCCGGAAGACCAGCGGCGCGTCATCGCCGATACTCCTTCCGATGGTCGGAAGGGGGATATTGGTGATCAAGCTGAGGGAGACGATCATGATCTTGGATCTGCATCAGCAGGGCCTGACAGTGTCAGCTATTTCCAGAGAAACCGGCATCGATCGCAAGACGGTGCGCAAATACATAGAGCGGGGCCTTGAGGTCCCGCTTATGGACCGAGAAAGCCTCGCGCGACGGTTATCGATCCGTTTGCTTCATACCTGCGGGAGCGGGTGAAGACCTATCCCGGCCTCACTGGTAGTCGGTTGCTCCGAGAACTCCGGGATCGAGGTTATGCCGGCGGTTACACCGCCGTCACGTATTTTCTTCGTGACGTGCGACCTCCGGCAAATCCAGGTTTCGAGGTTCGCTTCGAGACGCCGCCAGGCGAACAGGCCCAAGTCGATTTCGCCCAGTTCCACGTCGTTTTCACTGACGAGCCAATGACGCAAGGATCGTTTGGTTGTTCTCGATGGTGTTGGGTCACAGCCGCCTCATCTGGGCACGCTTCGTCATGCATCAGAATCTGCCGACCGTCCTACGTTGCCACATCGCCGCTTTCGAGGCGATTGGTGGTGCGCCGCGGGAGGTGCTCTACGACCGGATGAAGACTGCCGTTATCGGCGAAGGTCAGACGGAGGGCATCATCTACAACCGTGCTCTCATCGACCTGGCCCGCCATTATGGATTTCATCCTAAGGCGTGCAAGGCCTACCGAGCCAAGACAAAAGGCAAGGTCGAGCGGCCGTTTCGGTATATCCGCGAAGACTTCTTCCTCGCTCGTTCGTTCCGCAATCTCGACGACATGAACGCCCAGCTCCGGCACTGGCTCGACACCGTCGCCAATCCAAGGAAGCACGCGACGACCCAGCGTGTCGTCAACGAGGCCTTCGCCGAGGAGCGGCCGTATCTGCGGCCGCTACCTCTGGCACCGTTCAAATCCGTTCTGAAGCTGGAGCGCCGCGTATCGCGGGAAGGCATGGTCAGCGTCGGCGGCAATACCTACAGCGTTCCGGATGCCACACGCAGTCGCATGGTTGAGGTCCACTCTCTCGCCGACGAAGTCCGCATCTTCGAGAACGGCACACTGATCGCCACTCATCCTGTGCTGGAGGGCCGCAAACAGCGCCGAGTCCATCCCGATCATCGACGATCGATGACGCCGCAACATAGGCCAAGGACACGAGACGAATCCCTTGTCGTCAAGCCTGCCGGCGACACCGTGCTGCAGCGGTCGCTCGCCTTCTATGACGCCGTCGGCAAAGTCCTGGCACGGGAGAGCCGCCCATGAGCGCGACCCTCGATGCCATTCCATCCATGATCGACCGTATTCGCCATGATCTCGTCGGTCTGAAGATGCCGCGCGCACTGGAAGCACTCGACCATGTCGTGCGCCGCCTCGAGCACGGTGAGCTATCTGCCCTCGAGGCTATCGATATCCTGCTGTCCGAGGAACTGACCCTGCGCGAGAACAGCCGCATCAAGACCGCTTTAAGAATGGGCAGGTTAGCGACGATCAAAACCCTTGCCGGTTTCGACTTCACCTTCCAACCTTCCCTCGACCGAGATCGCATCTTCACCCTGGCCCAGCTTGGCTTCGTCGATCGACACGAGGCCGTGCATTTCCTCGGCCCACCTGGAACCGGTAAGAGTCATCTTGCCACGGCGCTCGGCGTCGAAGCCGTCAAAGCTGGAAAGAGCGTCTACTTCACGAACCTTGCCGACCTCATCGGTTCGCTGGCCCGTTCCGAACGGGAGGGTCGGCTTCAGGAGCGCATTCGCTTCTTCTGCAGGCCAAGCCTGCTGATCGTCGATGAGATCGGCTACCTGCCCGTCGTCCAGGGCGGCGGCAATCTATTCTTCCAACTCGTGAACGCCCGATATGAGCGAGGTGCGATGATCCTGACATCAAACCGCGGCTTCGCTGAATGGGGCGATGTCTTCGGCGATCCAGTTGTCGCAACGGCGCTGCTCGACAGACTGTTGCATCATGCCGTCGTCGTTCAGATCGAAGGATCGAGTTACCGATTGCGCCAGCATGCCGAACTGATGCCGGAGCATGTTCGCTCCAAAGCCCTCATCGCACCACCGGCATTCGCCCCACCTCAAAAGCCGCGCGGGCGGCCGCCGAAAAATCCTCAATTCTCCCTGGCATCCACGTCGGCATAAGTGGGGAATTTTACTTCGGCACTTCTGGGGAAAATTACGCGGCATTGACACGTGTCCGAGATCGTCGCGAAACGCTCGAACATGAGTAGAATCAACACCGTGCACCATGTCCACTAAATTTAAACCGGACAGCAGTGGAACAGGAGAGACCATGACGAGAGACCGCGCCGGAACCATACCCGGCCTTCAAGGCAAAGGTGGCGCTTGCCGCCATCAGGGGCGAGCAGACGCTGGTGGAATTGTCCCAGCAGTTTGACGTGCACGCCAACCAGATCAAACAGTGGAAAGACCAGCTCCTTGAGGGGGCGACAGGCGTTTTCGGTGATGAAGCGAAGGCGGAACCGGCGGGTCCAACCGTGGATGTCAAAACACTGCACGCCAAGATCGGCGAGCTGACACTGGAGAACGATTTTTGTCCGGTGCGCTCGGCAAGGCGGGATTGCTGGGCGGAAAGAAATGATCGACCGCGCACACAAACTGTCGGTCGTGCGCCAGGCGAAGCTTCTCGGCTTCAGCCGTGGCAGCGTCTACTATTCTCCACGTCCAGTGTCGGGTGGCGATCTTGCTCTGATGCGCCGATTTGATGAACTGCATCTCGAATACCCGTTTGCGGGAAGTCGGATGTTGCAGGGGCTTTTGAGGGGAGAAGGGCTGGAAGCTGGGCGATTGCACATTGCCACGCTGATGAAGAAGATGGGCATTGAGGCTATCTACCGCCGCCCAAACACTTCGAAACCGGCTCCCGGTCACAAGATCTATCCTTATCTCCTGCGAAAACTGGCGGTCATCGGCCCAACCAGGTATGGGCAATGGACCTGACTTACATCCCTATGGCACGGGGCTTCGTCTATCTCTGCGCCGTCGTCGACTGGTTCAGTCGTCGGGTTCTGTCGTGGCGGTTGTCGATCACGATGGAAGCGGACTTTGCATCGAAGCGGTCGAGGAAGCGCTTGCTCGTTACGGCAGGCCGGAAATCTTCAATACGGATCAGGGATCGCAGTTCACCTCCATCGACTTCACGGCGGTGTTGAAGAAGGCCGAAAGCGCCATCTCGATGGACAGCAAAGGCGCATGGCGGGACAACGTCTTTGTCGAGCGGCTCTGGCGGTCGATCAAATACGAGGAGGTTTACCTCCACGCCTATAAAACCGTCTGAAGCTCGCGCTGGCATCGGCACCCGACGCCCACATTCATCCCTTGACCGGCAGACGCCGGATCAGGCTTACTTCAACGCGCTGGCACCGATGATTGTGGCAGCATAATCGAGGCGGAAATCCACTTAGAAAAACGCCCGAAGCTGTTCAGACAAACCGAGCCAGCTCTGACAACATTCTCGAACGCGACATCAGGGTTTTTGCGACGGGAAGAAAATCGTGACTGTTCAGCGACACTGCTGACAGAGCCAAGGTCAGCGCAGTGATCTATAGTTTGATGCTGACCTGCCGCGCCTGTGGCGTCGACCCTCTGATCTGGCTGCGGCACGTGCTTACTGAGTTGCCGCAGCGAGACGACTACGCCGACATCGGCGACCTGCTACCGATCAACTTCTCGAAAACCTCCGCCGCCTAACGGAGCCGGATATCGCTACCGATGCGAGGCGGCTCCAGCGGTGCCGCAGCCGTCAATGCGCATCGAAAATCGCGCTTACCAATCTTCGGCAGGATATATCCTGATGTATATGCCGTGCGGCTGGTGGCAACGCTTTAGGGAGATCAATTTCTTAATGGTAAGTCACGGGGTGCATATCCAAGCCCTCTTGCCCTCGAAAAGCCAACAAATGTCACCGTCAAATGGCGTGGAATGACCTTTGATATCACTATCCGTCGCTGTCGAGCTGCAGATATGCTTAAGCAAAGGGCCACACAATTATTCGATAGCGTTTCGATCGTAAAAATGCCATTATTCGTTTCGAGTTCCTTGATTAGTTAAGCTATATATATCACCTCACCTTTTCTCATTGCTACAACGACGCATTCTTCATCATATAGAAAATTAAACAAATCTCTCCTATCTTGCAAGTATGGTATGGCTAACCTACAAATTGATGGATAATGAAGTTTATCACATGCGGAATGCCCTGTTCGACGCTACTAGGAGCTACGCAGTTCATAAGAGAGGGACGGTTAGAGTCAAATACCTTTATCTTGAGAGTGCGGATGCAGAACGCTCTGTGGACGCTGGACGGTTGGTCGGAACCGGAACATATGAAGTTCAGACCTACCCTCCGTATGCCGCTCCTGTTGATGCAAAGCCCTGGTTCATCGTTGTTGACAGCAGCGCAAACCTGAATGGCGCGATTGATGTGATAGCATGGGGGAGAGCGATAAGGTCATGATCGAAATCCCCGCTCATTGACCTGGCGCTTATGGAGTGTTTTGCGGTTTGTTGCTTTTTGCATGTGTTTGTTTCCCTTAAAGTCCTTGTATTTAACCGTCATATGCGGCGGGTAATAGATTATTATCAATAAGTCAGGTCAACAATATGCTTGTGTTGATTATTTCTATGCTTCCGATGCTTGGCGACCGCTGATCGAGCAGCCACGGACGGGCGCGTCACGCCACTATTATACTATATTTCTATTTATCACCGCTTTACGATTATTTGGCGTCGTAAGTTTGAGACGATGAGTATTTTCCTATTGCCTCTCGTTATTCTAATCAATTAACTCCAAGTAAGTTCAAGGAAATACTATTCTGGTATTGAACGACCAGGCCTTCTATCGAACCCGTGGAGTGCGAGGCGGGGACCGTTACCCGACTTGGCCAATCAGCAAATCAAGGCAGTCGGTCGTCGCCGGAAACTCTTATGCCTTAAGACATAAACAATACAGATTATCCAAAAGATATATATAAAGAGTCACATTCATTAATTCGAATAAGAACATAATAAAATTAACGTGAAAGGAGGCGTCAGCATAACACAGTACCCTCATAAAAAACAATTAAATAAAAGTGGCGGCGCAAAAACAGCACACGCCGCCATACATCTTGAAGATAACAGAAATACAACACGCACTCAATTGAGCCAACGGTGCGGAACCTCGATTTGGCCGTAAAAAGAACAATCATCCTGCTAAGCTCCCTGAAAGACGGCCGGCCATGATTGCAGTTGGTAATAAGTTTTTCCACTTATGATCGCTAAAGAATGTCGGCGCCTCCCAACGAAGACGGCGCGATCGCTATAGTAACGTAACCAAGGGGAAAACTGGGTAAGGGCAGAATGCACGTTTTGACTCACACCAAAGGTTTACCGCATGACACTTGATGTCGTTTGCTAATTAGGTTTGCACTTATTTAATGGACATTGCGTTTGCCAGTTATCCGCGCTCTGCGTAGTTGCTTACGACAATAATGACGGATCAAAAATAGCCTCAAAATTAGCGGGCATTAAGAAAGTTGTAGTACTAAACAAGATAGAATTTTATTTCAACAATTGAAATATGATGCTCTGGCATCAACTTACAAGTACAAGAGCGATAAGAAACATAAGCGGGGATCCTAAACCCCTGACTGAAGAAAAACAAACTCGCCGGGCCCACATGGCAGCCTGCTTCGAGGCGCGTCTACTCATGCGAAAGCTCTGCCGAGGAAATAGCAAGAACGAAAGCGATGAAGGCCAGAGCACCGCCTATAACATAAAGGCCTTTGCACAGCGCCACGAGCGCGCCAACTGCAACCATCAGCGCAAACGTCATGCCGGGGTTTGGTGATTTTAGGTAAGATTATGGTTGAGGGGAGAGAACCAAATTCGTTCTTCGAAAACGTTCGACGCTTAGTAGGCAGGGTAAGGATGGAGATTGTCTTGGAATGCCAGAACCAATGAGGCTTATATAGGGGATTTCCGGGTGCGCGAGTGACTCCAGGCATTCTGGCTCTATGACCAAGGGTTGTCGCATGGCTGTTCGTGTCTGGAGAAGGGCGCCCTACCTCATTGAGCCGCATTTTTAAAATTTTCAATCGGCAGATATGCCGTTTCGGTGCAATGAGAAGGCATTTTGAATGCCTCTCGTACCTCGCGAAGAGCCGCAGCTTCTGTGCAGTCCTTGGATGACGCTGAAGGTAGAGATCGCAGCTTTAGGTTCTGCCATAGGGCTGCCCGAATAGAGGCAGACCCCTGACCCATCCCACCAGACTATCTTGACCCGGTCTCCACAGCGCGCTTCATAATGCATCCCTCCATCAAATTCCGGGCAACCGGACGACTTTGATAATCTTCATAAAATGTTTGGCAGGATATATAGACATGTCAATTTCAATGGTTCCTACATTTCTAGGTTTCTGTGCATTGGAGCGTGTGTTTTGTAAGCCCCCCGGCCTGAGACGGTGAGCACATTGGTGCCCATGATCGTGTCGGAGGCCGCGCCGGCGGTCCAACCCGCCGTGACGGAAGCGCCGGCCCCGCCGCACCCCCGCCGGAAGCGCAGCGACGTCACGATCGAACTGGGTCGCGACCGACGCGTCCGCATGGACGCCGACATCGACACAGAAGCGCTTCATCTGCGATGATCCCCATTCCGAGCGGCGTGAAGGTCTGGCTGGCGACGGACCATACCGACATGCGCGCAGGCTTTCCCGGATTGTCGCTCTTTGGCCGTATGGGAGTTGCGCCGCGCCAAGCAGCTATTAGCGGGGCGGTAAATCTTCCAAGGCCACCTCCAACATTCAAGCTAATCTTAGCCCGGCCGCGCCGCAGACACCTCCGCCGGCTGTCAGCCGTTTCGACGATGGTCTGGGAAGGGAGCCGTCGTCAAAATGCCCTGTCTCCCTCGTTTGCTCAGTAGCTTCACGCTGTGCTTTCGTCGTCAAAGCCGGAAGGAAAAAGCATGACTAAAGAACTGCATACGACATAAGAGAGATGCGACAGTCGCCGCCTCTTGGGATGCTGGCTAAACGTCAACGTTTTGAAGGAAGACTGGCGACGTGCACATTCGATGTCGCCCCCGGCACTGGGGATCGTCTCATCTGGGTTGGCGCGCTGCACGTGGCCGCGTAAAAAACGGATTCTCTCAACGGTTTGGTGCTTTTTCAAGAACGACTGGCATCTATTGCTCGATCCATCTCCACCCTATTGCAGAAAAAGGTAAATGTCGCTCTGCATGCCTGATGGCCCCAGAGTGGCCGTGTAGGGCACACCATGGATACTGAAGTTGGTCTGGGGGTTGTCCGCGCTCGGCAGCAAGTCATCCCAGTACATTGCAAGCCGAAGGTCCTTCGGTGCCGGTTGATTGCCGTGTTGTTGCCAGCTCGAGAGTCTCCGTTGCGGCATCGACGTCTTGCTGCCCCGAACCCCTCTCCGGCGCCAGCGACTGCGGCGTCACTCGCATCGAACCGCCCACGGAACTGCGACGCGGCACACGGTCGCCGGCGCTACTATCGTGCGAACCGCCGGTTCGAGAGCTGGGCGGCATTCGAAGCGCATCTGGACCGGTGGGTACGCGATGTTGCCGACCAGCGTGAACACGGCACGACTGGCATAGCGCCAGCGGAACGCTTTGCCGCGGAGGCTGGGGCGCTTCGCCCGCTGGCTGGCCGCGCGCCGTTCGGGCAGTTGCGGGATCTCATGCGCAAGGTTCAGGCCGATTGCGCAATCGACCTCGACACGAACAGCTACTCCGTGCCTTGGCGTCTGATCGGCGAGAGCGTTCAGGTCGTGGTACTGGCAGGCCGTGTGATCATCCGTCATGCGGGCCATGTCAATGCCGCGTAATTTTCCCCAGAAGTGCCGAAGTAAAATTCCCCACTTATGCCGACGTGGATGCCAGGGAGAATTGAGGATTTTTCGGCGGCCGCCCGCGCGGCTTTTGAGGTGGGGCGAATGCCGGTGGTGCGATGAGGGCTTTGGAGCGAACATGCTCCGGCATCAGTTCGGCATGCTGGCGCAATCGGTAACTCGATCCTTCGATCTGAACGACGACGGCATGATGCAACAGTCTGTCGAGCAGCGCCGTTGCGACAACTGGATCGCCGAAGACATCGCCCCATTCAGCGAAGCCGCGGTTTGATGTCAGGATCATCGCACCTCGCTCATATCGGGCGTTCACGAGTTGGAAGAATAGATTGCCGCCGCCCTGGACGACGGGCAGGTAGCCGATCTCATCGACGATCAGCAGGCTTGGCCTGCAGAAGAAGCGAATGCGCTCCTGAAGCCGACCCTCCCGTTCGGAACGGGCCAGCGAACCGATGAGGTCGGCAAGGTTCGTGAAGTAGACGCTCTTTCCAGCTTTGACGGCTTCGACGCCGAGCGCCGTGGCAAGATGACTCTTACCGGTTCCAGGTGGGCCGAGGAAATGCACGGCCTCGTGTCGATCGACGAAGCCAAGCTGGGCCAGGGTGAAGATGCGATCTCGGTCGAGGGAAGGTTGGAAGGTGAAGTCGAAACCGGCAAGGGTTTTGATCGTCGCTAACCTGCCCATTCTTAAAGCGGTCTTGATGCGGCTGTTCTCGCGCAGGGTCAGTTCCTCGGACAGCAGGATATCGATAGCCTCGAGGGCAGATAGCTCACCGTGCTCGAGGCGGCGCACGACATGGTCGAGTGCTTCCAGTGCGCGCGGCATCTTCAGACCGACGAGATCATGGCGAATACGGTCGATCATGGATGGAATGGCATCGAGGGTCGCGCTCATGGGCGGCTCTCCCGTGCCAGGACTTTGCCGACGGCGTCATAGAAGGCGAGCGACCGCTGCAGCACGGTGTCGCCGGCAGGCTTGACGACAAGGGATTCGTCTCGTGTCCTTGGCCTATGTTGCGGCGTCATCGATCGTCGATGATCGGGATGGACTCGGCGCTGTTTGCGGCCCTCCAGCACAGGATGAGTGGCGATCAGTGTGCCGTTCTCGAAGATGCGGACTTCGTCGGCGAGAGAGTGGACCTCAACCATGCGACTGCGTGTGGCATCCGGAACGCTGTAGGTATTGCCGCCGACGCTGACCATGCCTTCCCGCGATACGCGGCGCTCCAGCTTCAGAACGGATTTGAACGGTGCCAGAGGTAGCGGCCGCAGATACGGCCGCTCCTCGGCGAAGGCCTCGTTGACGACACGCTGGGTCGTCGCGTGCTTCCTTGGATTGGCGACGGTGTCGAGCCAGTGCCGGAGCTGGGCGTTCATGTCGTCGAGATTGCGGAACGAACGAGCGAGGAAGAAGTCTTCGCGGATATACCGAAACGGCCGCTCGACCTTGCCTTTTGTCTTGGCTCGGTAGGCCTTGCACGCCTTAGGATGAAATCCATAATGGCGGGCCAGGTCGATGAGAGCACGGTTGTAGATGATGCCCTCCGTCTGACCTTCGCCGATAACGGCAGTCTTCATCCGGTCGTAGAGCACCTCCCGCGGCGCACCACCAATCGCCTCGAAAGCGGCGATGTGGCAACGTAGGACGGTCGGCAGATTCTGATGCATGACGAAGCGTGCCCAGATGAGGCGGCTGTGACCCAACACCATCGAGAACAACCAAACGATCCTTGCGTCATTGGCTCGTCAGTGAAAACGACGTGGAACTGGGCGAAATCGACTTGGGCCTGTTCGCCTGGCGGCGTCTCGAAGCGAACCTCGAAACCTGGATTTGCCGGAGGTCGCACGTCACGAAGAAAATACGTGACGGCGGTGTAACCGCCGGCATAACCTCGATCCCGGAGTTCTCGGAGCAACCGACTACCAGTGAGGCCGGGATAGGTCTTCACCCGCTCCCGCAGGTATGAAGCAAACGGATCGATAACCGTCGCGCGAGGCTTTCTCGGTCCATAAGCGGGACCTCAAGGCCCCGCTCTATGTATTTGCGCACCGTCTTGCGATCGATGCCGGTTTCTCTGGAAATAGCTGACACTGTCAGGCCCTGCTGATGCAGATCCAAGATCATGATCGTCTCCCTCAGCTTGATCACCAATATCCCCCTTCCGACCATCGGAAGGAGTATCGGCGATGACGCGCCGCTGGTCTTCCGGGGCGCGCCCCGGAAGACCAGCGGCGCAGCTCCTGGGGAAGATTCAAACGGCACTATTGGGGAGTATGCTCCGGTACTGACAGGCCAGGTCGTGGCCGATCATGTCCTGTGCCAGGGCCGGCGGCAACGGATCGTGGACCGGTCCCATTTTGTCGGCGTGACCGGTGCCGAGGGATCCGTGCGTACAGCTCCCTTGGAAATGCCTCCGGCCACCTTGCTGCGGCCACTCGCGGAATACGAGGCGGTTGTTGGAGGAGGATGGTGATGGCGAACGTGGATCACGACCTACTCATCGCAACACTCGATCGACTGAAACTTGACGGCGATCCGCGATCAGCTCGACACTCTGCTTGACGAGGCGGCCCCGCTCGAAGATGAACTTGCGCGAAGCTCTGACATTCCTGGTATCGCGAGAGATCGCCCGGCGCGATGAGCGGCGCATCTCCATGTCGAGTAAAGTCGCACAGTTCCCGTTCGTGTGCGAACTCGACGGCTTTGAGTTCGAGGCGCAGCCGTCGCTTGATCATGGGCAAATCAGGGAACTGGCGACCTGTCGCTGGATCGCTCACGGCGATACGGTGCTATTCCTTGGGCCTCCTGGTACCGGTAAAACCCACCTTGCTGTCAGCCTTGGCCGCGAGGCGATCCGCCAGAACTACAACGTGCAGTTCGTCACAGCCGCGACGCTGGTGGCGATGTTGGCCAAGGCCCACATCGACGGCTCGCTCGACAAGCAGTTGGCGATCCTGGCTCGTCCGAAATTGCTGATCATTGACGAGCTCGGCTATCTTCCCTTCGAGGCGAATGCAGCGCACCTGTTCTTCCAACTGGTGTCCCGGCGCGCTTTTCGCGAAGCCGATAGCTGTCTCCTCGGATGGTGATCACCGTCGCTTGAAACAAGCGAAACGACCAATCAATGGAGGGGGTCAATTCCTCGCTTCGCTTGACACCTGGCGGGCATGTCGCCTTGATTTCTCATCGACGAAACCACGGTCGGACGCGAACTGAAAGCTCCCGGCTTTGCCAAGCTGTCGCCAGAAGGTCTAGCCTATTCCAATCGGACTGCTTTCGTGTAGAAGGGCCCGGGTAAAATAGAACTGCAACGAAGCACGTTTACAGAGCCATAGTTCTTGTTGGCCTTGTTTCTGTCATAAAACTCGCAACTTATGACGAGTGTTGCAAACACAAATGCAATAGTACAGCGCCAGGCCAAGTATGCCAGACTTGATCACTCGTCGACCTCGTCGTTGTCGCCCATTGGAAGCGGCACATCAAGGACCGCAATTACGTCAAAGCTGTCGCCAGCCTTCCGTCTCTTTGTATGCCCGACCAGATTTCGAAGAGGCAACTTGGCGCTTGGATACAATGTGAGGTGAAAGGTGTATCAAACGGACCAAGCATTCCGTTCAGTGAAAAGGCGTTCTTTGACGAGTACGTCGTTTTCAATTCACTATCCTGAACAATTCTTGGCTCTCTCTGAGCCTCTGAGCTACCTAGCTTTCCGCGTATAAAAAATCCTTTATTGTTTTGCGTTCCGAAGAGCCACGCAACCTTTCCAAAGGTGAAAAGGCACCAGATTCTAAATAGGTTTCACTAAGAGCCCGATTCAAAAGTTCATTCGTATATCCAATACCTTGCGATGCGCCTTATGAGCATTCTGATTGAAGGTGAGCGTACGGTGAGCTGTTTTTGCTGATCGGCCAAATCAGGCGATGTTCTGGCATTAGAACCAGCATTAGTGCTGACATTAATACCAGAACGAAGAGGTTTCATGGCTCGCATAGAGATCATGTCCGGTACCGAGCGCAGACGGCGTTGGTCGGACGAGGCGAAGCTGAGGATACTTGCGGAAGCTGATGAGCCCGGTGCTCGCATTGGCGATGTGGCGCGCCGGCACGACATTCATCCGGGCCAGATCCGCTTGTGGCGGCAATCATTCAACTATGCCGATCGGCCGACGGTGTTCCTCCCGGTGGAAATCACGGAGGAGGTTGGCGTAAGCCAGCCGTCTACCGCATCAACAAGGCCGACGATCGTTGAGATCTTGCTTCGAAACGGTCGGAGCTTGAAGGTTGCGGTTGACGTTGAGTTGAAGCTGCTTGGCCCGCTCGTCGCTTGCGTGGAGGCGGTATGATCGGCCCATCGGGGAATGTGAGGGTCTATCTGGCCTGCGGAGTGACCGATATGCGGCGTGGCATTGATGGTCTGTCCGCGCTGGTCGAGACGGTCGTGAGGGAGGCACCGGGCTCGGGCGCAATCTTCGGCTTTCGCGGAAAACGCGCGGACCGGATCAAGCTTCTTTGGTGGGATGGCCAGGGGTTCTGTCTGTTCTACAAGATTTTGGAGCGCGGATACTTTCCCTGGCCGACGGCGAAAGAGGGTGTAGCGCACCTGACGCAGGCGCAGCTTTCGATGCTCGTTGAGGGGATCGATTGGCGACGCCCGGCGTGGAACTTCCGCTCCCGGCCGAACGGGATAAAAGCTATATTTTGCAGGGGCATGGGAAGCTTAACGCTGGTGCGTCAGAGGCAAATCGGCTAGTTTCGCGGATATGGAAACAGCGCCGCTGGACAGTCAGGACGAGCTCAATACTTTGCGCGCACTCGTCGCGGAACAGGCGGCAAAACTTGAGAGCCAGGAAGCCGAGGTCATCAAGCGAGACTCCATAATCGGGCTTCTTCGCGCGCAACTGGAGCTTCTCCGACATCGGCAACATGGCGCGTCTTCGGAAAAGATCGACAGGAAGATCGAGCAATTCGAGCTGATGTTGGAGGAGATCGAGGCCTCCCGGGCCGAGGCTGAACAGCGCTCCGGGAAACCGCCTCTGCCGGAGTTGGACGACGCATCCGAGAAGCCGAAGCGCAAGCCTCTACCCGATGATCTCACCACCGAAGAACTGGTCTATGCAGCTCCCTGCAATTGCCCGACCTGCGGTGGCACTTCGTTCCTGAAGGCGGCCGACAGAGTGGTCCAGGTGCTGGAGCACGTGCCGGCGTCGGTCAAGATTGTCCGGCATGTCGAGAAGCGCATGATCTGCAGGGAATGCGATACGACAGTGGCTGGCGAGATGCCGACCTTGCCGATCGAGCGCGGCAAACCCGGGCCGGGGCTGCTCGCCCACATCATGATCGCCAAATTCGACGATCACATTCCCCTTTACCGCCTGTCAGAGATGTACGACCGGTTGGGGATAGACATCTCCCGATCCGTAATGGCCGACTGGGTCGGCCGGGTATCTGCATTGCTGACACCACTTGTCCTGTTAATCAGGGCCCATATCGCCGCACTCGACCGAATACATACGGACGATACCCCGGTCGATGTTCTCGACCCCGGGCGGGGCAAGACAAAAACCGGCAGGGTCTGGGTCTACATCTTTGACGGCAGTGGCTATCAATCCGCCACTCCCGCAGCCATTGCCTATTACTACAGCCCCGACCGCAGGGGCGCACATCCGGCTGATCACCTGGCAAGCTTCAGCGGCGTCATGCATGCCGACGGCTACGGGGGTTACAAGAAGCTCTATGGCAACCAGATCATTGAAGCCGCCTGCATGGCGCATGTGCGCCGCAAGTTCCATGATGTGATAAAGCTCAAGCCGTCTCCGATCGCTGAGGAAGCGCTGTCACGCATCGGCGCTCTCTACGATATCGAGAACCGTATCCGAGGCATGTCGGCTGACGAGCGGCGCACCCTGCGCCAACACCATGCCCGGCCTGTTCTGGACGAACTCAAGGCCTGGATCGAGGCGACACTCTCGACTTTGCCTCAGAAGCAGAGGCTGGCCGAGGCGATGCGATATGCCCTGTCGCGATGGGCAGCCTTAAGCGTCTACATCGACGATGGCCGTGTCGAAATCGACAACAACATCGCTGAACGAGCCATGCGTCCGCTTGGAATTGGAAGGAAGAACTGGCTGTTTGCCGGCTCGGACAAGGGCGGCGAGCGCATCGCCAACATCCTCACCATCATCGAGACGGTCAAACTGCAAGGCCATAATCCAGAGGTCTATCTGACGGATGTCCTGACCCGGATCCAGGATCACCCCGAAGACCGAATTGAAGACCTCCTGCCTTGGAACTGGACGCCGGCAAAAGCTCGATGCGAGGCCGCCTGATGGCGCGCTCGAGGTTCATCTACACACTCAGCCAAGTCGCCGGCATGATCGGCGAAAACCTCGAACTGATCGAAGAAGTGACCGCAAACTCGGACAACATCTCCGAAGGCGAACTGGTTTACGTCGGCGATGGCAGTGAAGACGGCACGAAGGGTCTGACCGAGAATGGCATCGAAGAACTTCAAAGCCTACTCGCCGACATCAGGACGTGGGACGGCGGTATCCGCGAGTTCCTCATCGACACACAGTGCGATCCCGAAATAATCGACCGCATCATGGCCGATGAGATGAAACGCGGCCTATAGATTCCATCTCTCGACACCCGAAAATGCGTTCGCCGGACGCTTACGATTGAAGCGATTTGCGCCCATGCGGTTGCGCTTTCGATCGATTTCTCCCAATCCTTGGCGAGACGGCGGCAGCGTCCAAGCCAGGCGAAAGTCCTTTCCACCACCCATCTCTTGGGCAGGACGACGAAGCCCTTGGCGTGATCCGAACGCTTGACGATTTCGATCGTCCAGTCACCATGGCCGCTCATTGCTCGCCTCAACTTGGCTCCGGCGTAGCCACCATCGGCGAAGATGTGGCGCAGCCACGGAAAACGGCGGCGGATCGCCTTGAGGACATGGGGTGCGCCGTCGCGATCCTGTATGTCGGCAGCATGGATGAACACGAAGATCAGAAATCCAAGCGTATCGGTGACAATCTGACGCTTGCGGCCCTTAATCTTCTTGCCTGCATCATAGCCGGATATTCCGCCGCTTTGCGTGGCCTTGACGCTTTGGCTGTCGATAATCCCTGCCGTCGGTTGCGCCTCCCGTCCCTCGATTTCCCGCGCCGCCATCACCAGAAGCTGGTTGATGCTCTGCCACAGTCCGATCGCGCGCCAAGCATAAAAATAACCGCGCACTGTCGAAACCGGCGGAAAATCGCCCGGCAGTATGCGCCATTGGCAGCCGCTCGAGGCGATATAGAGGATCGCCTCCGCGACCGAGCGCATATTCGTCGTCCGACGCCGCCCGCCACGACGCGCTGGCGGGATCAGCGGTTTGATCAACGCCCATTCCCGGTCCTTCAAATCACTTGGAAAACGAAGCACGTCTCGGTTATGCTCACGGCGAGCGATAGCAGTCCAGCTCATCGAAACCCCATTTGATTTAGCACCAATAGGGAATCACAACTGACTGTTATCGCTCAACTTCTTTTAAATCGGGCTCTCAGGCATTGGCAGGATATATCCTGATGTAAAACATCGTGTGAGTCTGGAAGGTCCACTTCCGGCTCATGTTTTACATCGGAGATGTCGCTTTCAGTCTATGTAACAAGGTTTTAAGTTCTTGCTAGACAGTGATGCGCCCTCCACCTCGCCACCGGCCGCTTCCATCGTGAGATACGGCGGCCGTACCCTTTCCAACTGTCCTTCGGTGGTGAATCCAGTAACAGAAAGCGACAGCACAATGGCAACAACCTGGTAACTAAGTGGGCTTGCCGCCTATTCCGTTTGTAAACATTGGAAAATTTCATTATCAATAAAGAAAGATATCAACGTGCCTGGCTTATATTAAACATTGAAAATAAAGACATCGCGCTAAACTTGCGAAATAACGTTAAATATGACAACTTCTACGAATAGCAATAAGAAGTCACACAGTGGCACAGGATCGACCATTCGTGGTCGGTGAGTTCGTAGCGGCGACGCGTCATAGAGGCTCCCTCATTCGGAAGCCTTGAATCACGACACGCGAAAAACGCCAAGCAATTTATGAGTTCGCTGCCTGGAATTGTCTGGTTTGCAATACGGAATTATTAGATGATAAAGTTTGAGTTCGAATATCAAAAGTGCTCAGTGCATAAAAAATTGCGACGCAATTCATACAAATATAAATTCTTTTCATTAGCCTGACCTGGCTTATTCATAAAACGAAACACGTAGACGGACCTCGCCACAAGGCCGAGACATAAACACGATAGCAAACGCTTACAAATCAAGGAAAAAATAACAACAGTCAAAAACTGACTGAACGAACACAACAATAGACCCAGGCCAACGTACGGCAACTTCGATCATGCGTTTACCGCCGGCCTACGGCTGGCCCATATCCGACCACGTCGATCGAGCCCGTCAGAGGTGCGTTCCGATCAACAGCGATGTACCATGATGGCCCGGGGGGCGGGTTGGCCGGAGACTTGTCCGACAGAGACGGGCTTCCACTCAACCGTCTAGTGCTCACACATTCCTCAACCTCCGCTTTGCTCATATAGATGTATCCGAGGTCAATCGCGGGTATACCCTTTGCAATTGAGTAGTTCGTCTTGGCGTTATAGAGCGCAGAAGTCAGAAAACGAGCAGACGCATTTGTGAGTTGTAAGGGGGTCCACGACGACGACGACATCGTGAGGAGGCAGATGCTGCAAGTCTACGTTGTGTGATGGAAGGACAAGGAGTTGTGATGGCTAGAATGACGAGGAGGGATATAAATAGGGGACGGATTAAGTCCTTCCAGCCGTTGCAAAGTGGGTTTTTAGCCGGGCGAACAGAATAATGGCCTTTGCATGCGCGAAGCGCTAAAGAATAAAAAACTAGGGCCCTTCGCGAGACCCAAACATGGCTTACCGTTGGAGAACGACAGAAAGCGACAGCGTTAGGTTATTCTTATTGGCCACGCTTTGAGATGGCGACGCTTGATGGCTTTTCGCAAAAGACAAGAGGTCATTGATATCGCCCCGCGAAGAGCCGCCGCGAAAGCTCAAGGGATTGACCCTGAACACTTATGATGCGTGGATGTGGAGGCCCAATAAGGAAGAGCGCCCCGTGGCGCAAACAGCCCGGTTAGAATGCCCCGCAGTCGCAATCAAACTAGAGCCACCAAATCGATTGAAGAGGCACAATGCGTCACGCGCAAGGCTTGGCTTGGCTTGGCAAGGTTTGGCTTGGCAAGGCTTGGCTGGATATATAGCTTTGTAGCCTTTCTTTGTTTGTATGTATAAATAAGATTACGTATAATGCGAAATTGTGGCGAGCATTTTAATAGTAGGATTTCAATAAATACATTTGAATTATGAAGTGTGTGAGGCCGCAAAACACACTTGGTTCATCTACGGTAAATTGTTCAGAATGCTGTGCGCTGACGGAGCATGAGTTTCTAGGATGCCCGGTCGACCCAATCGACACGCAGGGTCGTCTGATCGTAGTTTCCAACAGAATTCGCCGTGATGCGTCTCCTGGTAACAATTCAGGCGGGTTGGCCGTCGCCGTGAATGCTGCTTTGAAGTTGAGGGGAGGCATCTGGATGGGCTGGTCCGGAAATACTGACGCCGAGGCTACATCAACGAAAATGACTCGAGAGGGAAATGTAACGTACGTCGAAGTTGACCTCACCACCGCCGACGTCCGGGACTACTACAACGGCTTTTCCAATCAGACCCTTTGGCCTCTTTTTCACTCGTTTAAGGATCGTGCGGTTCTTAGCGAAGATTACGAGGTGGCCTACCGGCGGGTGAACGCCACCTTTGCGGAAATACTTTTTCCTTTGTGGCGTCCGGATGATGCAGTATGGGTGCATGATTACCACCTGATTCCACTGGCTGAAGAACTAAGGAAGCTAGGTTCCATAGGGCGTGTCGGTTTTTTTTTACATGTCCCGTGGCCGAAGTTCGAAGTGCTTCATGACGTGCCTGTACACAAGCTTTTGCTTAAAGCAATGTCCAGCTATGATGTGATAGGCTTTCAAACACGCAATGATTTGACAAATTTTTATGAGGCTGTGAATTGCTGCAATGAGGGTGGAAAACTAGAGAATGACGTTGTTCTCTTGTTTGGGCGGAGGATCAAACTGGGTGCGTACGCTGTTTCCATTGAAACCCTGAATTTCGCGAAGTCCGCTGCGGCTGCGGCGAAGCAGCCGTCGATGCGTCAAATGGTGGAAAGCTTGCAGGGGCAGACGCTGATTATATCAGTTGATCGCCTTGACTACACGAAGGGCATCCTGGAGCGTGTGAGGGCTTACGAAACGTTCCTTAAAGGTAACCCCTCGTATCTCAGGAAAGTGACTTATCTCCAGATCGCTCCCATATCCCGCTCCGACGTTCTGGAATATCAACAATTGCAAGCGGCGGTCGCGGAAGCGGTCGGCAAGGCAAATGGCGCAATCGGGACGGCGGACTGGACGCCTCTTCGCTATATCAATTCTGGTTCGTCTAGAGATGAGCTTGGCGCTCTTTTTAGGTTGGCGAGGGTTGGATTCGTAACGCCGATCAGGGATGGCATGAACCTCGTGGCGAAGGAATATATTGCAGCGCAAGACGCGGCCAACCCTGGCGTTTTAATTATTTCTGGGTTTGCTGGCGCCGCGCAAGAGCTTTCTGCGGGTATTATTGTAGATCCCCGAAATATTCAAAGTATGGCTCAGGCAATTGCAGACGCCTTAGAAATGCCGCTTACTGAGCGTAAAGATCGTTGGAGGAATATGATGACCTGGCTGTTGGAACACGATATCAACTACTGGACCAATACGTATCTTGATGACTTATTTAGCTAAAGCACTACTGTCATGGGACGAATATTATTTATTTATACGTTCATATGTATAACTCGTTGTGCTCAAAAGGCGAGACCCATGTAAAGATCAATACAGTATACATCGTCTGCCTGAGTCAAATTATTGGTATGAATTAGTTTCGCTA
Source organism: Rhizobium sp. K102 (assembly GCF_022385315.1). NCBI lineage: Bacteria > Pseudomonadati > Pseudomonadota > Alphaproteobacteria > Hyphomicrobiales > Rhizobiaceae > Rhizobium > Rhizobium sp. K102. Next base: position 131,054 of record NZ_CP092434.1, on the reverse strand, counting down.
ACTAGCTTCGTAATTTTCTTTATCTCTAGTGTATGGCTTATTTAATCTGAAATAATGTATCTATATTATTTGTTGTATAAATGGCGCATTTTGTTTCCAAAAGGCGATCTAAAAGACCCATGACTGCCTCCAAAAGACAGTCTTGAATCTGATTTGCTCACTTTTGGGAATCCCAAGAGTTCCACGGCTTCTAGATCGTATGGTTGTGCGCCATTGTGATTGATGGGCCACTCCAAGACTTTAGCGCATAATGCGTAAGTGCTTACGTCAAAAATCCCTTTCATCGATTATAAATACGGAGTTTGGCAAGGGGAAATTCACATCTCAATCCTACAATCAAATTTCTCTAAATATGAAAGTCCTTATTATCGGCGCCGGTAATCTTGGAAACGCGTTCGCCGCGGACTTATCCAGCCGAAATCATCGGGTTTCAATTTGGACTCACCCCAGTCATCCCGGCAACAGCATCAAGATTGCCAATGAAGGGCTAGAAGCAAAGGGGGCTGTTGTTGGGCATTTCTACCCCACCATTCTCCCAGACCTTGGCCATGCCGTATCCGAGGCAGAAGCAATCATTGTTACCATTCCCGCTAAGGCCGGCGTTAAGGAAGAGCTGAAGGTCAGGCTGGCTGAACATGACCTCGCAAGCAAGATCCTTATATGGGTTCCCGGACTTTTGGCGAGCCTGGTTGGGGTTAAGCTAAGCACTGCTGCCACGTTTGAGGCGTCCAACTCACCTTATGGCTGCCGTATCGATGAAGGTAAGGCTTTCATTAAGGCCTTTAAAAAGGTGATTGAGATTGCCGCTTTCGATGCTGACAGTGAGACGGAGTATCGAAGTCAAGTCGAAGCTCTCTTTCCAAGTAGGCTTGAATGGCGTGCAAACATACTGGATGTCGCCATGCACAACACCAATTTCATCACTCATCCGGTGACCGTGATAGAGAACGCCCAGCGCATCCTGGCTGGTGAGAGCTTTCGCTTTTATAGGGACGGTATGACCCCCTCCGTCTGTGAGAAGATGGAGAAACTTGATGAACTCCGCATGTCCGTTATTGCGAAGTTCAATTTTGCAGGGATTAGCCACATCGGTCTGGTCAATCGTTGGTATGGAAGGAACGAGCCAAACTACCTCGCGTTTGCGCGCAATTCTCCCTCTCACAATGCCACGCTTGGAGTTCCCTCCGACATGCAGCACCGTTACCTTACTGAAGACTGCCGGATGCTCCCCTTTTACAGAGGCCTTGCAGAAAAGTTCGGTATCAACGCCGAGATCGCGGACTGGGTTTTGGCTCAAGCACGGGCTTTAGCCGGAGAGGACTTCGAAGAAACCGGACTGACCCTAGCTAAACTGGATATGGAGGGTCTCTCTGGGGATGAAATCGTCGCGAAATGGGGTGCAAATTAATCCAGAAGTACCGAAACACAATCTACGTTTGTGTTTTCGCGGAAGTTATAAGTGTTGTTATGCTCTACATTATGCGGTTATAGCCGCTCCCCGTAGTGTGATGATGGCGTTCAACCGAGCCCTAAGGCTCTAATGCATTATAAATGAAAGAACGCTAAATCGGATTGTACGTGGTTGTGATGTATCTGCTCGCTCTTATGTATAAATAAAGCGGCCTTTGTTATCGTTTTAATGTAAATCAACAAGATTGTGCGACTATCTTAAGTGTGAGTTACCATTCCGTGCTCCCCGTGAACTGCACCCTGATGCCGAAATTTTCGACTACGCGAAATCCGTTACCCTTAGAAAGCCAAATATTACGTAGATTTTGATAAAATAATTTCGGCAACGCTATTTCAATTTGAGCGGTTAAAGGTTGCGTGTTTGCAGCTGCCGACGGAGGGATACTGTAATAAAAAATCAAACACAGCTATTTAAATCAAGTGGAATTACAAAAACGTGTTCAACCAAAGTACCATAATCCATATATTTTATTCTTTGATAAGCCGCGTAGACTACCATCCCGCGAATACACGCTTTTGATTTGAGAAGGGTTAGTCCGTCAATACAGTCGGCTTCGACGAAAATATGCTAGGGATTACTTTGCTCCTGCAAACCGGACCTCACTGGGCATTTGAGCCCTGCCCTGACGTCATTCTCACGAAAATGGCTCGTCACCCGGTCTATAAATTCTTATCACTGACCAACATATTTGCCAAAAAGGCCGAAATTTCTTGCAATGTCTAGCCAATTTCCCGAAGCACCGTATCCTATAATTCGCGAGATGTTGGGGCAGCAGATGGCTTTTTTTGTCTGCTTGAACTCCGAAAAGGTAGGCCTGTACTTTAAATTTTCTGCCGTTTGCAATAGTGATTGAATATTTTGTACAGATCAAGTTCGCGGTCGATTGGGAACCTTTGGAGGAAAAACTGGCAAGCGAGAATAAAGATGCGCTCGTGGCAATGCAGAAGATCAAATCCATTAATATCGTCGAGTTGGCCGACAAGGGGTGGGGGTGGCTGACAACTTCAAGGAAAACGTAAAGGATGCCTATTCTATTGCTGAGCGGATTGCTCTGGGATATGAACCAGCGAGGGATAAGCCATTGCTTGATGCAGTCGGCAAACGAATCATGATATCGAAAGCTGTGCCCAATTACCCCCATATTGAAAATCTCGATCAACTGAAGACGTTCTTTATCTGGTTTAAACAAATCAAGAGTTTTGACAACGAGCCCGGTTGCGCCAGCGGGATCGCAAATTGTTTTACTTTTAATCATTATCTTGACGCGACAACTACAGCACAATCACTAACTCAATGATGACCGGTCTTACAGGTGTCCCGTGAACAAAACTGCGCTGTCATTTTCAAGTGACGACAATAAGATAAGGCAAAAAGTCTTGCGCCACGTGATTGTGCCCCACAAGCGTTTGGACGCGATAGGCGGGTTTCGTCCTGTGTGAGGTAAGCGCTGACGACAGAGCAGATAACCACTCCCCAATTGGTGCCTTTATTCACTGATTTTTGTGCAATTAATTATAGGGGCAATTTTCAAGCCAGTATTCCGAAAGTCTTTGAGTCACGTGATGCTCAATAAAACGATGGATTTATGCGCACGGCGCTGTCAGTAAGTCTCGTAAGCCATGACGATAGCACAGTGGAAGGCGCATATTTCAAAACTGGCGGCTTATCTTCGCTGGCAATAAGTGGACGTTCCATTTGCCGTCGCACCAAAGGGCCGCGTAACCCTGCCCTGTTTAACGAATGCGTGTTTGATCCTGATATGTCTAATTGGTTATAAAAGACGATCTTGGCGGGTGATCTGAACCCTTCAAACTGGACCAGTTTTGGTTAGAGTTTTCCGGTGCATTTTCCTGGCTGGGAAAGGGACCAGAAGACGATGAAAGCGTCGCAGTTTTCGGACGCTCAGAAGGCGTTCATTCTGAAGCAAGGTGATGAAGGCGTGTCGGTTGCTGAAATCTGCAGGAAGGCGGGGATCAGCCAGGCGACTTATTTCAACTGGAAGAAAAAATACGCGGGCATGCTGCCACCGGAGATGAAGAGGCTGAAACAGCTCGAGGACGAGAATTCGCGCCTGAAGAAGATCGTCGCGGATCTGACGCTGGACCGCGAGATGTTGCAGGATGTCATCCGCCGAAAGCTCTAAGGCCTGCTCGGAAGCGGGAGATGGTGAAAGGCATGTGCTGCGATTGGGCGATCTCGATCCGACGTGCTTGTGGAGCGTTGAACTTCGATCGATCAACTCACCACTATACCTCTCGCCGTGCTGATCAGGCCGGTCTGGAACGTCGTATTCGCGAGATCTGCGAGATCCGTGTGCGGTACGGCTATCGCCGCGTGCATGTGCTGTTGGAACGCGAGGGTTGGGGCACCAACATCAAGCGAACCTACCGCATTTACAGGGACTTGGGGCTACAGTTGCGGAACAAGACACCGAAGCGGAGGGTAAAGGCCAAGCTTCGCGAGGATCGGCACATGGCCGTCGGACCCAACGACGTCTGGGCGATGGACTTCGTCCATGACCAACTCGCAATCGGTAAGAAACTGCGCGTGCTGACGGTGGTCGACACCTTCTCGCGCTACGTGCCGGTGCTTGATCCACGTCATAGCTATAGAGGCGAAGACGTTGTGCAAACCCTTGAACGGGTGTGCCAAAAAGCCGGCTATCCGAAAACGATCCGTGTCGACCAAGGGACGGAATTCGTGTCGCGCGACTTGGACCTGTGGGCCTATTCCAAGGGCGTGACGTTGGACTTCTCACGCCCCGGCAAGCCAACTGATAATGCCTTCATCGAAGCGTTCAATGGCCGCTTCCGTGCAGAATGCCTGAACCAGCATTGGTTCCTGACCCTTGCGGATGCCCGCGAAAAGATGGAGGATTGGCGTAGATACTACAATGAGGAAAGACCTCATGGTGCGATCGGCAACAAGGTGCCGATCTCGTTGGTGAATTCAGGGTGCGCAACCAGCCCGCCTCCCTGAATAAAGCCGGAAAACTCTAGCATCCGGTGGTCCAACGTTTGGGAGCGGTTCAAAACCGCCGGGGCTCTAATCGCTGCCGGATGAAAGTTCGGTGGCAGGTGACGGGATATATAGCGACGTAGAGTTCGTTTGTCCGTATGTCCGTTTATCCCTAGGATTAGAGCCCGATTTAAAAGAAGTTGAGCGATAACAGGCAGTTGTGATTCCCTATTGGTGCTAAATCAAATGGGGTTTCGATGAGCTGGACTGCTATCGCTCGCCGTGAGCATAACCGAGACGTGCTTCGTTTTCCAAGTGATTTGAAGGACCGGGAATGGGCGTTGATCAAACCGCTGATCCCGCCAGCGCGTCGTGGCGGGCGGCGTCGGACGACGAATATGCGCTCGGTCGCGGAGGCGATCCTCTATATCGCCTCGAGCGGCTGCCAATGGCGCATACTGCCGGGCGATTTTCCGCCGGTTTCGACAGTGCGCGGTTATTTTTATGCTTGGCGCGCGATCGGACTGTGGCAGAGCATCAACCAGCTTCTGGTGATGGCGGCGCGGGAAATCGAGGGACGGGAGGCGCAACCGACGGCAGGGATTATCGACAGCCAAAGCGTCAAGGCCACGCAAAGCGGCGGAATATCCGGCTATGATGCAGGCAAGAAGATTAAGGGCCGCAAGCGTCAGATTGTCACCGATACGCTTGGATTTCTGATCTTCGTGTTCATCCATGCTGCCGACATACAGGATCGCGACGGCGCACCCCATGTCCTCAAGGCGATCCGCCGCCGTTTTCCGTGGCTGCGCCACATCTTCGCCGATGGTGGCTACGCCGGAGCCAAGTTGAGGCGAGCAATGAGCGGCCATGGTGACTGGACGATCGAAATCGTCAAGCGTTCGGATCACGCCAAGGGCTTCGTCGTCCTGCCCAAGAGATGGGTGGTGGAAAGGACTTTCGCCTGGCTTGGACGCTGCCGCCGTCTCGCCAAGGATTGGGAGAAATCGATCGAAAGCGCAACCGCATGGGCGCAAATCGCTTCAATCAGAATGCTCATAAGGCGCATCGCAAGGTATTGGATATACGAATGAACTTTTGAATCGGGCTCTTAGATATCTGGATAAAAAGATCGTGTCCACGGGAGTGGTGTAGCTGACGGCTGATTGCCGTGCTTTCCCGACATGGGTCGGAAGGGGATATCAGCGTGCCACAGCGGGGCAGGCTGATTTGGGGATCATCGCTCATTTGGGCCATGGTCTCAAGCATCAGATACCTGGCACGCTGGACGGCCCATTCGTCATTCTGTTCGAGCAGCAATGCACCGACGAGACGGACGATGGCATCGTCGTTCGGAAAGATGCCAACGACCTCAGTGCGGCGTTTGATTTCGCCGTTGAGGCGTTCAATTGGATTCGTCGAGTGCAGCTTTGCCCGGTGCTCTTTCGGGAAGGTCATGTAGGCGAGGACATCGTCTTCAGCGTCGTCCATGATGGTCGCGAGCTTCGGCACTTTCGGTCTGATCTGGTCGGCGACACTGCGCCATTGAGCGCTTGCTGCCTCCGGCGTCTCCTGGGCAAAGGCCGTCGCGATGAAGGCGGATACGACCCGCCTGCCGCTCTTTCCAGCATGCGCCAGCACATTCCTCATAAAGTGAACGCGGCACCTTTGCCAAGTGGCATTGAGAACCTTGGAAACGGCAGCCTTGATGCCCTCATGTGCATCGGAGACAACCAACTTCACCCCGCGTAGACCGCGGCGTGTCAGCCTGCGGAGGAATTCCGTCCAGATCGGTTCGGCCTCCGAGGTGCCAACTTCCATACCCAGGACCTCGCGCCGACCGTCGCTGTTGACGCCGACCGCGATAATGACGGCGACTGAGACGATGCGGCCGCCACGCCGGACCTTGAGATAGGTCGCGTCCACCCAGACGTATGGCCACTCACCTTCAATCGGCCTGTCGAGGAACGCCTTCACTTTGACGTCGATCTCTTCGCACAGGCGGCTCACCTGGCTTTTGGAGATGCCGCTCATACCCATGGCCTTGACCAGGTCGTCGACAGAACGGCGTTGGTGCAGCGATCGCCGTGTAAGCGGACGTCTGTCTTTGATGCCTTTGCTACTCGGTAGCTTGTCTGTACCGGACAGAATTCGGGCGTGCACATTCCAGCATTCGATTGAGGACGGCGCAGCCGATGGCGACCTCCGTCTGCTGGGCGCCGAATGAGCGTGCCCTTAGCCGGCGGCCGATGATCGATTTGTACCGACCGATCGCGGTCTCGACTAGCGATCGCTTACCATATCCCGTAGCGACTTGCCACTTCAACCGGCCATCGGCGTTAATCGCCGCAATGTGGCGGTCTCTTTGGCGGGAGGGACCGGCGTCCGGCCGTTCTATCGCATTGGCGCGTGGTGGAATGACGACCGCCGCGTCAGGACTGTGTCCGGCGACGGCCTCATAGGTCGGGTTTCCGTCATAGGCGCCATCGGCCGTGAACTGATCGATCGGCATGTCGATCTGGTCGAGCAGCGGCTCCACCTGCGAGGCGTCGCCGGCATCCTGGTCCGTCATGGCGTGTGCGATGATGTCGCCGCTGTCGGCATCCAGCGCCAAGTGCAGCTTGCGCCATCCCCGACGGGATTTTGTTGCTTGCTTTTCTTCCAGCCATTGGCCTGCACCGTAGATCTGCAAGCCTGTACTGTCGATGAGGACGTGGAGGGTCCCTTGTCCGGGAGACGAAACTCCTGCCGTTTCTTTGGCGCTCTCGGTTTGCTTGCCCTCCGGCTCAGCGTCGTGTGATCGGGAACAGCGAGATCCAGGCCGATCAGCTTCAGCACCGACGAAACAAAGCCCTCCGTCTGTCGGAGACGCAGGCCGAAAACCAATCCCAGCGTCAAAGCAGTCTCGATCGCCAGATCGGAATAGCGTGGCTGGCCACCGCGTGTCGTCCGCTTCGGCGCCCACCAGGACGACAATGCCTCCGGCGAGATCCAAAGCGTCAGGCTACCGCGCCGACGAAGACCTGCCTCGTATTCCGCCCAGTTCGTCAGCTCCAACTTCATCTTGCTGATGCGATGGCGTCGGGAGGCGTTGTGTTTGAAAGGCATCGTTGCAAAGACCGGTTATTGCGATTGCCGACCACCTACGCCAATGCAATTAACGATCCACGCACCAACGCCCCAATCACCAAATCAGGGCAGAGGGCCCTCGGCAGAGGCATACATTGCATCCGTAACCCAATTAAACAATACTTCGCGGGAAGCGCCTGGTATCATGATTGTACTGCGTTGAAATTAGGTAACGTGCTATGGATAGGACGAATGCGACCCGTCAAGCTACAAGTAGTTTGAACGCTTTCGATCGGTTGGATTCCGACACCGCCGGCAAGATTCTTGGTTGCTTAGTCAGCAACGAAGCTCCAGAAACGATGAAATCTCTAAATGCGTTACGACGCACCAGTAAGAGATTGCGCAACATCGTGGAAAACGATGAAAGTACCGGGGCTTTGTACCGCAGTTTGAGCCGGTTGAGCAAAGCAATCGACATCATCTATCGCACCGCGATTCCGGAGAGTGGCTTCGATTATCCCGACGATAATCCAGGTCACAGGGCGTACGCGCATGTTCGCATTGAAGCCGTTGAGGCGACTTTACATCTTCAACCGGCATTTAGGAAACGTGAACTCGTGGCGCATGTTATGAACATGGAACACGGCTTGGAACAAGCTTGGGCGATTGGACGACTGGCCGGGAATCTTAAGATTTTCGATCAGATCGAGAGCAACGCTATCCTTCAGAAATCATTCGAATATTTCTCGGATGAACTTGAAGACATGAGTGACGTGCTCATGGTGGCGGGCGGGATAGCGCTTGTCGAAGCCGACGTTAGAATGACTCCGCTCCAAAGACGGATGGTACAAACCATTCTGGAATCCAACGGACAGCATCATGTTCTAGATGCAGCAATTAACATCTGTCAGAAACGAGCAGAACGTAGAAGTGAGCTCCGTACAAAATGGGAAGACAAAATAAGTGCTTCAAGGACCGGTTGCAGCGTATCAAATTTAGACCCTATAATAACCGGAATCGAAAAGTCCATCCAAGAGTTAGTGACTGGTTACCAGGGAAGTGATTACGGCCGCATGTCGAAAGCAGCCGAAATTCAGATGCATTTAGCGGACTTAGTGAAACGCACTATAGATACCCATCAGAGTAGGGGTTTCGAGCGAGAACACAGAGAGCGATCAGATTTTGGGCGATAGGCAGACAACAACCTAAAATCGATGCCATGACGGACCGATGCTGCTCGAACAGGTGGCGTCGGTCACTTGATGCTTGAGGCCAAAAAGTCGATCCCGTTTCGAAATAGCATGCCTCAAAACTGAATGGGTCGCTCTCACCATTCTTGTAAGCGTAATAGGACGTTCCGCTCGACAACTTGGCTCGCGAAGCTTCCGCGATTGGTTCATCGACGCCTGCAAGGTTCGCAATAAGATGAACGATCGGCTCTCCGAATCCGCTCCGTACTCATCCTGGTGAGGGAGATAGTTCGTAACCATCCGGCCAAGGCCGCGGGGCTTATGATTACGGCTCGTCTGCCATGATGCGTTCGATCTTTTCCGGATCACGTTGCTCGTCGAGAAGAAATTGGCGAACGCCGCCTTCCCAGGAGCGCACGTCGGCAAGGAACTCCTGCAGGCTCTCGATGCCGCGGTCGGTAAAGGTTGTGATGCCCTCGTCGGTGCCGTCGTAGACATGGATCATCTCGCCGTAGTCGATGTTGTCGGAATTGCTGGCGATTTCTTCAAGCAACTCGAGGTTCTCACCGATCAGCGTGGCGACATATTCGATGGTGTAGACATGCGTCGGGCGCGCCATCAGGCCGCCACCTGCCGGGCGCTTCCGGCGGGCAAGTTCCACGGCAACAGTTCCGGCAGCCGTGATACGGGAATGCCAGGCATGCGGGCGAGCACGTCCGCCAACCAGGCCTGCGGATCGATATCGTTCATCTTTGCCGTGACGATTAGGGAATACATGAAGGCAGCACGCTCGCCTCCGCGCTGGGAACCGGCGAATAGCCATGCCGTTCTTCCGAGAGCAACGCCGCGCAGGGCTCGTTCGGCGGCATTGTTCGTCAGACACAGTCTGCCGTCGTCGAGGAACCGGGCGAAGGCTTCCCAGCGACCCTCCTTCTCGAACATGTAGTTGATCGCCTTGGCGACGGGGTTGTGCTTCGACATTTGCCCGCGCTGGGCCATGAGCCAATCGTGCAGTTCTTCGACGAGCGGGCGAGCATGTTGCAGCCTCGCTGCGAGCCTATCCTCGGCAGGCATTCCGTTTATGCCGCGCTCGATGTCGAAGAGCGCGTCGATGCGGGCAACGGCCTCAAGCGCGACGGGCGATATCTCGTGGGCAGGTTTGCCCTTGCGCACGTTGCCGGCGATGTCAGCGAGTTCGAAGAATTTGCGCCGCGCGTGGCTCCAGCAAAGTGCGCTGATCACCAGCGCGGGGCGGCGGTCGACACGATAGAGGTCGTTGTAGCCGCCATAGGCATCGGCTTGCAGGGTGCCGTGCCATCCGGCGAGATGCGTGTTGGGGTGGGTCTTCTCGCGATCGGGAGAGAAGTGGAAGAGTGCGGCGGGAGGCGCGCCGCCCGCGAAAGGGCGGTCATCGCGGACGTAAGTCCAGAGCCTCGCCTGCTTTGTTGCTCCCCTGGCCAGAAGCGGCACGGTGGTGTCGTCACCATGCAGCCGCTCGGCGGCCAGAACATGGGCACGGATCAGGTCATGGATCGGCTGCAGGGCCGTCGTGCAGGCTCCGACCTGATCGGCCAGTGTGGAGAGACTGAGAGCGACGCCTTCCCTGGCGTAGCGCTCAGCCTGGCGGTTCAATGGCTGATGTTGGCCGAACTTCTCGAACAGGATCGTCGCCAGCAGGTGCGGTCCTGCCCATCCCCGCGGTGTCGCATGGAAAGGGGCCGGTGGCTGGCTGATCTTCTCGCAGTCCCTACAGGTGAACTTCTCGCGAACCGTCTGGATCACCTTCCACTGGCGCGGAATGATCTCCAGCGTCTCGGTGATGTCTTCGCCCATCTTCACGATGCGGGGCGAGCCGCAGCAGGTGCAGGTCGACGGGGCATCGATGACCAGGCGCTCGCGCGGCAGGTGCTCGGGAAACGGCTTGCGGGCCGGCCGGCGGCGTTCGAAAGCGGAGACATTTGTGATTCTCGTCGCCACGCGTTCCGCAGCGATCTCGTCTTCGGTGGCGTCGGCTTCAAGTTCTTGGAGCTGCAATTTCATTTGCTCGATCAGCCGGGCGCGGCGCTCCGAGCTCTGGCCGTACTGCTCGCGACGTATCTTGGCGATCTCGAGCTTGAGATGCCGGATCATCGCCTCAGACGTCGTCACGACCGCGCGCACCTGTGCGAGGTCGGCCTCGGCAGAGGCGGCACGCGCTTCCGATGCCGCAAGCGCGGCGCGCAGTCTGGCTATCTCCGAAGCAGCATCATCCATGGCCGAAAGCTACCATGCCGCATGCCGAAAGCCCAACAAAAACAGAGGAATGCAGGCGGCCAGCCTGCCTTCGAAGGCCGCTGCGTCCAGCGCGGGTTGCGCCAGTCGATCCCTTCCAGGAGATAGCCGAGCTGCGCCGACGATACAGGCACGGCGGAGCCATTCTGGCTGACCGGCCAGATGAACTTTCCAGCTTCCAGCCGCTTCAGGTAAAGCGACATGCCGACGCCGTCATGCCAGAGGACCTTGATCAGGTCACCCTTGCGACCCCGGAAGCAGAAGACCTCACCGCCATCAGGGTCCCACGGCCAAGGCCTTGCTGGACCTTCAGCGCCAGGCTGTTCATGCCGCAACGCATGTCCGTCACGCCACCCGCGATCCAGACCTTCACACCAGCGGGAAACGCGATCATGACCCATCCACGACGGGCAACAGGCGGGCAAGAATGGTCGGATCAAGCGAGGCTGGGATCATCAGTCGTCGGCCGTTCGGCAGGCCGATCTCGATCAACTTATCGCCGTCCGCCTGGAGTGGAGCCATCATCTCGGAAGATGCTGCAGGCGGCGGCAAAATCGAAAGCGGCACGAAGCTCGTTGATGCGGAAACGCTCAGAAGCCCGCTTCGGCACTCCCGCCGCCAGGTCGTCAACAATGACCGCGACAATCCATAACGCCGTGCTGTCGCCGAACCCTGCCGGTATCCGTGCAGACTTTCTTCGACAATCCGCACCTTCTCTTCATCCGACCAATCTCGACGGCGACCAAGATCGTCGACGGACAGAACCTCAATGGGGGAAATGATTGTAGCGCATGACATAAGGTATGGACTTAAAGCCAATCAGCAAATCAAGACAGACGGCCTTCGCCGGATGGATACGATGAGGCCTTTCATCCATCTGTATGTTAAACGCGCTACCGATTTCAATCGACGCACAGTCGCTTGTTACAAACGAAATCAAAATGTCGCGCCTCAGCAGACGCGCGGACGTGCCCGACAAATTGGCACTGCGTATCGTGTGCAGCGTCAGTGATCAGCCTTCGCAAAAGCAACAGTGCCAGCCGCGGGCGAAACACGCTTCAGGACTATGAAGAGCCAGATCGCAGCGCTTATCTGCACGGCGACCTGGAACCTCTTGAGCACTACAGATGAAGCTCGATTCAATTTTCCAGATCGGTCGAGTTCATGAGATAAGCTCTCAAAGAAGGCTTGTGTCAGCGAGGAGTCCTTCGACAGATCAATGATCTATACCCGCTGCGAACGTCTAATTTTGTTAGGCACTCCAAGCGATGCGGGAAAAAAGAGGCTGGCTCTGAGGAGCTTGTTGAAACTTCATGTCCGAAGAGAGCCATCCGCACGAAGGCCACATGACGCCAAGCAAACTGTTCTATCTCGCGCTCGGTTCCGTCGGTGTCGTCTACGGCGATATCGGCACGAGCCCGCTTTATGCCTTTCGCGAGGCGCTGAAGCCCATCGCCCATGACGGCCTCACCCGCTTCGAGGTGATCAGCCTGATCTCGCTGATGATCTGGGCGCTGACGATCATCGTCACGATCAAATATGTGCTGTTTCTGCTGCGCGCCGACAACGAGGGCGAGGGCGGCACGCTGTCGCTGCTTGCCCTGTTGATGAAGACCGCCAACGGCCATACCGCCATCCTTATGCTGCTCGGCCTGATGGGCGCCGCCCTCTTCCTCGGCGATGCGATGATCACGCCGGCGCTGTCGGTGCTCTCGGCCGTCGAGGGCCTGAAGCTCGTCACGCCGAGCTTGTCGGACTATATCGTGCCGATTTCGGTGGTGATCCTGGCGCTGCTCTTCGTCGTGCAATCGCGCGGCACCGGCGCCGTCGCCAGGTTCTTCGGCCCGATCACCGCCGTCTGGTTCCTCGTCATGGCCGCCGCCGGCATTTCCCACATCTCCGACGATTTCGGCATTCTCGCCGCCTTCAATCCCTATTATGCCGTCAGCTTCCTGCTGCATGAGGGCTTTTACGGCGTCGTCGTGCTCGGCGCCGTCTTTCTGACGGTGACGGGCGCCGAGGCGCTTTACGCCGATCTCGGCCATTTCGGCCGCCGCCCGATCCAGTGGGCCTGGTTCCTGCTGGTCTTCCCGGCGCTGACGCTGAACTATCTCGGGCAGGGGGCTCTGGTTCTCGGCAAGCCGGAGACGATGTCGGATCCCTTCTATCTGATGTACCCGAAATGGGCGCTGCTGCCGGTCGTCATTCTGGCGACCGCCGCGACGATCATCGCCAGCCAGGCGGTCATCACCGGCGCCTTCTCGATGGTACGCCAGGGCATCAACCTCGGCTTCCTGCCGCGCATGGAAATCCTCTTCACCTCGGAAACCAATACCGGGCAGATCTTCGTGCCGTCGGTCAATGCCGTGCTGTTCATCGGTGTCATCTTCCTGGTCCTGAGCTTCAAGACCTCCGATGCGCTGGCGACCGCCTATGGTATCTCGGTCACCGGCGCCATGGTCGTCACCTCGATCATGGCCTTCGAATTCGTTCGGGCCCGCTGGAACTGGTCGCTTCCGCTTGCGGTGGTCGCGCTTGCGCCGCTGGTCGTGCTCGAATTGATCTTCCTCGGCGCCAATCTTTTGAAGATCCACGACGGCGGCTATATCCCGATCCTGATCGCCACCGCCTTTACCGTCATCATGTGGACCTGGCGCCGCGGCACCGCGATCCTGATGGAAAAGACCCGCCACACCGATATTCCGCTCCCCTCCTTCGTCAGCGCGATCGAGCGTAAGAGCGACCATTCGCCGGCCCAGGTTCCGGGCACCGCGATCTTCCTGACCAGCGATCCGGAATCGGCGCCTGCCGCGCTTCTCCACAATCTTAAGCACAACCATGTGCTTCATGATCGCAACGTCATCCTGACGATCCGCACGGCCAACAAGCCGCGCGTCCTGAACCAGGACCGCTTCAGGATCGAGCAGATTTCCGAGCGCTTCTTCCGCGTCGAACTGCTCTTCGGCTACATGGAAGCGCAGAACGTCTCGCAGGCCCTGGCAGTGTTACGCAAGGCCGGACTGAAGTTCGACATCATGTCGACCTCCTTCTATCTCGGCCGCCAGAAGGTAATACCGGACACCAATTCAGGCATGCCCTACTGGCAGGACCGGTTCTTCATCCTCCTCGCGAATGGGGCCTCTCTACCATCAGACTATTTCCACCTCCCCGCCAACCGGGTGGTTGAACTAGGATCGCAGATTATCGTTTAGATGCGGCCGAGACGGCGGCCAGAGAGTACCACCTCGGCGGTGTTTGACAAACAACGGGTTGTCCAAACTTCGAGCAGGTTGCGAACACAATATCTGCTTCAAATGCAGAGCGCGCCTCATGTATCCATCCCGTTGGATTAGAGCCGAAACCGACCTTCTTCACAGCAAATCAATTAGCACATTCAAATTTCACGCGGGGTAAAAATTGCAAAAGGAGACGGAAGCATGAGCCTGAACAGGAAAGCAGATACCGCAGACAGCCGCTCGGATCAGGAACCGGCCAGAGTCGACGACACTCGATCGTCAGGGTCCCCATCCGCTTCTGAGGTCGGGCCGTTCCGGTAAAAAGATCATTTTTTCAACAGTTGCTGTTGGACTTTACCTACGGATGTGACTTTTTTATCCGCTACAGCGATATGGCCGCTGAACATTAAAGGGGCACGGATATACGATAGCGGCTTCAGCCGGGGGCGCGGCTTGCTCAAAGCGGCAAGCTAAGGTCTTCGGCGGCGATATGGCTGACAGTTTCGACGAACAGGGCGCACTCGGCCTGCATGACGTTTCGTTCAAGACGCTAACCGCCAAGACGTTCGCCGGCACGAGGACCGCGAGGGACCAGTCGGGATTGCGGCGCAGCCGGGCGACGGCCCTGAGGATTTCCTGTTTGAGTGGGCGGAGGCTGCGGCCGCGATATCGCGAAACGGAAACGCCTGCGTAGGCGGCGGCCGTATATTCACCCGCGATGATGTCATTGGCGAACTGCGCGATTGCCGTGCCGGGGCTGCGATTGTTCTCGCCGGCAAAATCAAAGGGCGTGGGGTTGAATGCGGCGATGAACTCATCGAACCGGCGCGGGTGTGCGTGACGCCGAACATGATCACACCTCCGCATCCGGCCGTTCGTCCACTGGCGAAAAGCCGGTATCTCGGATCGACATCTCGAAGCTGTTTCAGGGGCTTATAATGGCGACGTCGGAATGACCGGCTCAACCTGTGGTCGCATTCATGAGCACGCGGCCACAAGGTGCCCGTCTAGTTTACGATGCCTCGCTGACAGCAGAACAATCGGGCACGGCGTTTGTTTTCACAAGCCAAATCCATGACTTCGGTCACGCGAACGCGCTGCAGACAGTCGCATATCGGAGTTACGCGGTTCTCTCAGAGCCCGATTCAAAAGTTCATTCGTATATCCAATACCTTGCGATGCGCCTTATGAGCATTCTGATTGAAGCGATTTGCGCCCATGCGGTTGCGCTTTCGATCGATTTCTCCCAATCCTTGGCGAGACGGCGGCAGCGTCCAAGCCAGGCGAAAGTCCTTTCCACCACCCATCTCTTGGGCAGGACGACGAAGCCCTTGGCGTGATCCGAACGCTTGACGATTTCGATCGTCCAGTCACCATGGCCGCTCATTGCTCGCCTCAACTTGGCTCCGGCGTAGCCACCATCGGCGAAGATGTGGCGCAGCCACGGAAAACGGCGGCGGATCGCCTTGAGGACATGGGGTGCGCGCCGTCGCGATCCTGTATGTCGGCAGCATGGATGAACACGAAGATCAGAAATCCAAGCGAACGGGTCGAGATTCCCTGGATATACGCTTCCTGGATAACGGCCGTCAGAGCCTTTTCCGCCATGCGGCGCGGTTCAAGGAAGCTCGGAAAGTAGCTGCCTTTGCGCAGCTTCGGGATGCGAAGCTCGACCGTTCCAGCTCGCGTTTCCCACTCGCGGTCACGGTAGCCATTGCGTTGTGCTAGCCGCATGGGGTTCTTCTCGCCGAACTCTGCACCCGTAGCCGAGCCTACTTCCAGCTCCATCAGCCGCTCGGCAGCAAAGCCGATCATCTCACGCAACAAATCTGCATCCGCGCTCTTCTCAACAAGTGAGCGCACGTTCATCATGTCATTGGTCATCGGTGGTCTTTCCGTCAGGTTGGTCTTGAACAACCCGACCCTAGCGGAAAACACCCATGGCCGCCCGCAAAGCCGATCACCCGCTACAGCGCAACGAGAAGCGCGCGGGCACTCGGCTTTGCTACCTCCCGCCACCTACACCATCTGCTGGGACACGATCATCAAATGGGGTTTCGATGAGCTGGACTGCTATCGCTCGCCGTGAGCATAACCGAGACGTGCTTCGTTTTCCAAGTGATTTGAAGGACCGGGAATGGGCGTTGATCAAACCGCTGATCCCGCCAGCGCGTCGTGGCGGGCGGCGTCGGGCGACGAATATGCGCTCGGTCGCGGAGGCGATCCTCTATATCGCCTCGAGCGGCTGCCAATGGCGCATACTGCCGGGCGATTTTCCGCCGGTTTCGATAGTGCGCGGCTATTTTTATGCTTGGCGCGCGATCGGACTGTGGCAGCGCATCAACCAGCTTCTGGTGATGGCGGCGCGGGAAATCGAGGGACGGGAGGCGCAACCGAGTGAACACCGGTGCCTGGGCCGAGGTATTCCGGCAAACCATCATCGGGTATGAGCGCCCCATGCACGGCCCGGGTGGA
The DNA here is from genome assembly GCF_022385315.1 of Rhizobium sp. K102. Taxonomy (NCBI): domain Bacteria; kingdom Pseudomonadati; phylum Pseudomonadota; class Alphaproteobacteria; order Hyphomicrobiales; family Rhizobiaceae; genus Rhizobium; species Rhizobium sp. K102. Next base: position 114,384 of record NZ_CP092434.1, on the reverse strand, counting down.
ATTGCCCAACCGTTTTACCCGCTCGTGAAATGACCCGACCGGGCTTGCCTGAACCGCATCCTTAACCCCGTGACTTACAAGCATGATGTTCGCGAGATTTTTGCCGTTTCCACCGGATTGTCGGAAGGCATGTGCTTCGCAATTTCGGTGAATAATTCAGGAGGGAAATAAGTCTGCTGTTCGACACGGCTCCCGGCACTTGGAGAGCTTTGAACCTCGGTGGCCTGCTGTTGCTTTTCTCTATCCATCAATCAGCCTCCGATATGCATTGGATGTTCACAAGCTATCATCTCGACCCGGTAGGCTAAATCGAACTTTGACTACATTTGAAATTACATGTTGTCTGCTGCCTCTCGGCACCGGAGCAAACTTCCGGCGTCAGCTCATCAGCGACGCTATCTTCCCTCGTCGTATTGCCGCCTCGGTCTGGTGGCACTCATCAGTTCCGCGCGCGACATTTCGCCGGCTTCCGTGGTTGCATTGGCAATCGACTCTATTTTCTCCATACGCTGCTTGCTCGATAGAGCGACGTTGCCCAAGCAGGACACGGTTTCTCGCTGAATGATTTCAATATTTTCATCCACTGAACGATCGGACCTGAATACGGTGGGAGCCGGCTGGGTTTCTAGAAAGCGCGCGACCTCCTCTGCGGTCGCATAGGCAGCCGCCAACTCGGGATTGCTGTTTCTCGCGTTTAAGACGCGTGTTCGCAACTCTGAACTCAGCGTGCCATGGTTAGTAGCGAGTATTCGGGCGGCATAGTTTCGGACGCTCCCCTGGGCACCTTCGCGCTCGAAATGGAAAATAGCTCTGTCGATGAGCCGATCCCTATCTTCCGGAGCGAGGACTTGTAAATGCTTCGTGATAGCACTGATTGCTGCGAGCTGCTTGCCGGCATTTGGCAGATCGAGGATTCGATCCACCAAGGCAGTTTTCCTGGTCCTGGTTTGAAACGGAAGAGTTGGCGCAATGGCAAAAGCTCGCAAAGTGGCTGTCGCAGCCCCTTGTCTAAGGTCGGGATTAGCTGAGAACCCTTCGGAGGGTATTGCCGCCTCGAACAGGGCTTTACTTGTGTTGCCTAGCCGATTTATCCGCGTGTGAAACGTTCCAGCCTCAGACTTTTCGACTGCATCTTTTGCCGAATGCCCGGCCAATTTAAGCCGAGTCATATTATTGGCAGATTCCACGAAGTCTTCGGTAATTAGACGTTTTGCCACTTCGCCGAAGATCGCCTCCGGCAATCGAACCGGCCTGCCGGTCCCGATTCCAGCAATGCGGCGCGTCGATTCTTCGCTATGCATATCTCTGGTATCCTGTGCCTGTTTAATGGACAAAGTACCGTATCACGAGCCGGAATCGAGGTCTGAAATATCTCGTTTAATCTGCAAGAATACGACGCCTTCCGGCACTTCCTTGCTGTAAAAGGCTAAATCCCCGCGCCGCCGCTCGGCTAAAGCGACATAGAAGGAGCTACGACAGTCGCCTCCCATCTCAAACCATTTGAAAGATCGGGCAGGCCTTTTACGCGCCGGCCGCCGACATCATCCAGATGCCGCCGTTTGAGAGCTTCAAGAATGCGGCAAGTTACTATGCGATCTTGAGTCACGAGGTCACACATTTCACGGCGCCGGCGCATCGCCTCGGCCGCGACCTCAGCCGCTATGCCAAGGACAAATCCGAGCGGGCGCGAGAGGAACTGATCGCCGAACTCGGCAGCTGCTTTCTGTGCGCCGACCTCGGCATTGTTCCCGAGCTCGAACCCCGGCCCGATCACGCCTCGTACCTCGACTCCTGGCTCAAGGTCCTGAGCGACGACAGACGGGCTATTTTCCAGGCGGCGGCACATGCGCAGCGGGCCGTAAGTTTCCTGCACTCCCTGCAGCCCGAAACCGCTGGCGAGCGGCTCGCTGCCTGAGGGCCATCAGTGTCGGTCGTTGGTCTCGCCAGCGGCCGGCACCTGTTCAGGCTTGGACGCGGAGAGCGTGTCAGGATCAGCCGTGAGGTCCAGTTTGCCCCAGATCCAGGTTTTCCGGTCGATCGGTTTGAGCTTCCGGGACGGCCTGATTTCGACGGTAAACGGCTTTGGCTGCGGACGCATAGATCCTCCAGGCGAGGATTCGCGAGCACGACAATAGCGCGAAGAACGGGCAACGCAGCGCCCTTGTTCGGCTGTTTCCGGACGTTTGATTTTGACATGTGGCAAGGCGGCAGGCCCGCGGTCGCAAGGGTCCGGCAGGCAGTCGGGGCGCGGCTGCCATCGTCATATTCCTTCCGCCACTGAGCCAGGCCACGTCCTTCGCGGGCTCGATGAGGCATGTCTGATCGAAAAACCGGCTTCGCCTCGATCGTCTTCCCGCAACGGCCTTCCAAAACCTTCTTCCCCTGAGCGCGGTGCGCCCATTCCTCGCGGAACAACAAAGTTTCTCCTGGCCGCCCTCCATTTCATTGCGGCCCTACGAGCCACCCCATTGCGCGGGCGCAACGGGGACCCCGGGGGTGCGGTCCGATCGTCCCCGATCTTTGCGACAGCCATCGAGGCCGCGATGGGCGCGGCCCGAAACAACAAAGGAATACGACAATGGCAACCATCGGCACCTTCACCACCTCCGAAACCGGCTTCAATGGCTCGATCCGCACGCTCGCCCTCAACGTCAAGGCCCGCATCGCCCGCGTCGAAAACCCCTCCGACAAGGGCCCGCACTTCCGCATCTACGCCGGCAACGTCGAGCTGGGTGCGGCCTGGCAGAAGCGCTCCGAGCAGGACCGCGACTACCTCTCGGTCAAGCTCGACGATCCGAGCTTCCCCGCTCCGATCTACGCGACGCTCACCGAGGTCGAGGGCGAGGACGGCTACCAGCTGATCTGGTCCCGCCCCAACCGGGACTGAGATCCGGACAAGTCCCGCCGCCGAGGCGGGGCCAACCGGCGTCAAAGATAAGCCGGTTGCAGGCATCGAGCCTTCCGCCGGCTTTTTCGGTGCGATACGGAACCGGAATTTGTCTGCTCAGATGACGCTATCGTGCCGGGAAGAAATGCCGGCCTCGAGGACGAGCGGTTGCCCCCAATTTTGCCTCCGCTCCGGTTCCCTCCACTCCAACAAAATCGGCTCTCCCACTCGCCGGCTCCGCCGGTCGCTTCCGCGCTCCTTGACCCTGCCATCTCTTCCCGCCCCGCCGTCTCGTCTTTCACGAACTCAAGGAGATGAGACGATGACCATCGAACAGCACATCGAGGAGCTGCGCGCCGAGTTGAGGAACGCCTGCGACGCCGTCGAGCGGCGCCAGGTCGAAGCGGAGCTTCAACTCGCCCAGGCCGATCTGGCCGCGGCGCTTGCCGAACAGGACGGCATCATCGACGCCGAGCCGCCTTTCTGAGGCGGCTCTCATTCTGCTGGAATATGAGCCTGTCGGCCGGATCGACCGGCCTCCCGGTTGTCAGGGATTTCACCCCTCAACGCTCCCCTCCGGCTCACACCGGATACGGTCGCGTCCCCTCCGGATCCGCGGGTCTCTTCTCTCTCTGACGTCCCAGTTTACTCCAGCAAATCCGGCGTCAAGGACGGCGCGGTCTCCCCCAATTTTTCCGCCGCCTTCGCTTCCCGAAAAAATCGGTTCCCCCGCTTGCGCGCCACGTCCCGCGGTCCTTGACCCCTCTTTGCCACGAGTGGCCGATCTCTGTCATCAAGATGAAGGAGATCACACAATGACATCTGACCAGAACCTTGCGCTCTACACCAAGCTTTCCGGTTTCCGGCTCGTCGTCCTGGCGAACCGCTTCGGCTGCGATACCGACGTTTCGCGAAAGCTCCATAAGCGACTGCTGGAAGGACTGGAGGCGGCTGCTGGTCGTATCCGGACCATCATGGCATTGGAGCGGAGCATTCTTGCCGGCGACGACGACCATGCCGCGTACCGGCTGGAAGGTGAGATCGAGATCCTCGGGCGCTTCACCATCATCCTGCTGGAGGAGCTCGACATCGATTTCGACACGCATGAATACCGCATCAACGGCGGCGATTGGTCCAGCGCTTTGACGGCGGACTATACCGGCGTCGACATCGACTATCCGGAGCTGATTGCGCTCACCGATGACGAACTCGGCTCACTTGCGCCGATCGTCAAGGATATCACATGCGAAACCGGTATCGCGGTAAGCGCCTCCCGTGTCAGCAACATCAGGTGCTCAGGATCGTAATCAATCCTGCGGCGGGCTCGACCATCCGGAGGGCGGCGACAGCGGCCCTTCGTTGAAATGCCTGCGAGACCATCGCAATGATGGCGAGAACGGCCCGCTGAGCCTCTTCCTTTCGACCTGCCGTCATCTGTCATCGGGGATGCCCTGACGCGTCACGATGCCGAACTCGGCCAAGTGGCCGCGCAAGGCGTTCACAAACATCGTCCGCTGCCGCTCAAAAGCTCGCGGACCCGATGCAGCATCAGCACACTCTGTTGCTCGTCGCTCTTCACCGGAACGAAGCGCATAGTTGGCCGCGTTACCGCCTCGCAGATCGCTTCGGCGTCGGTCGCATCATTCTTATGACGCTTCACGTAGGGCTTAACGTAAGACGCCGGCATCAACCTAGCCTCGTGACCCAGTGCCATGAGAACCCGAGCCCAGTGGTGTCCGGTCGCGCAAGCCTCGATTCCGATCAGGCACGGCGGCAATACCTTGAAGAATGTAACGACATCGTCACGGCGAAGCCTGCGACGGCACACGATCGCGCCTGCCTCATTGATCCCGTGAACCTGAAATACTGCTTAGCGATATCCAGGCCAATTATGGTAACCTTCTCCATGGATGCATCTCCTGATGTGAGTTCGACACCCACATCTTGGCACATTGCGATGCCGAGAGCGGAGGCCGTCCATCACATCAGGTCAGGTCACAGGTCATCATAAAACTTGCTCGTGCACGTCGGCCGACCGGGGAAGGTGTGTTTCCCTTCGAAAACCTGTTCATGTCCACGCACCCCTTCATCGTGACGCCGAACCTGATCACACCTCCGCATCCGGCCGTTTCGTCCACTGGCGAAAAGCCGTTGACTGGGATCGACATCCCGAAGCTGTTTCAGGGGCTTATAATGGCGACGTCGGAATGACCGGCTCAACCTGTGGCCGCGTTCATCAGCACGCGGCCACAAGGTGCCCGTCATAGATTACGATGCCTCGCTGACAGCAGAACAATCGGGCACGGCGTTTGTTTTCACAAGCCAAATCCATGACTTCGGTCACGCGAACGCGCTGCAGACAGCCGCATTTCGGAGTTACGCGGTTCTCTCAGATCCGGTTCTTTCCTAAGAAGACTTCCTTCCGCAGGCTTTGAATGAGGCGAATTGCCTTGCAAACGGCCCGATATATTCCTGCCGCCATAGTACTCTTCCGCTGCTTTTCGGCAGACTTCACGATAGAAAGCGTCTGCATCCTCAACCGTATATCCAGCGCCCACAAAACAGCCACGCGCCACCTCGTGGAGTGTATGCCGAATCGAACTCGTGTCGTCGTATACGGCGTTAAGGCAGGCTACGATCACAATGACCTCTTTCTTTGACAACCGTGCCTGACCACTCATCAGACGCGCGTGGTTCATGCAGGCGACGGCGTTTGCGCATGTAAATGAGTCACCAAGTCCAGAACAATCTTCGAATCCGTCTCCTTGCTCATTCAGCTTTACATGAGCGATCGGCAGGTTCTTCATGCCTGCTATTTCCGGGTGGTTCAGATCCTCAACAAGCTCGGGATCATAGCCGGATCGCAGTTCCTGGAGCCAGATGTCTAGCTTGTGCAGCCACGGCCCCACCAAACTGGAATTGCGCTTGAGCTTATTCTTCTTGGGATCCTCAAACATTAAGGTCGCATCGAGCTTTTCCGTTTCCTCTTTGGAGAGCAAACCATGCTCGATTAGCGTCTTCATCAGAACGTTTTCGGCATGTCCCCAGTGCGCCTCAGCAGCATATACCTTTCTGAAGTTTAGGATCGTCTGACCGGCCGCAAACTGCGCCTCTTCGCTAAGACCGCAGGTCTTACCGGCCAGGAGCGGCTCGAGCATCTCGACGCAGTTCTTGAACGACAAGCCCTTCTCGCTTCGGAAAGTGTTCCTGAAGTGCCGGACGCCGTTGTTGATGAATGGATGAGTAATCGATCTTGACGTGTATCCATACGCGCCGGTCTGCTCGTTGAAAACTCCCGTCAGCGCATACTTATTCTTCTCGTCATAGATTGGGCTTTTTGTTAGGTCGAAGTTTTTCGGAACCTGAGGCGGCATATACCTTGCCACGCAGTCGTCCTTCACGAGAAGGCCCCTCATGCAATTCAGATTCAGGGCGAGCGACCGGCGGGCATCAGCAGAGTCCACCCGCCGCGCAATGTGAACACGCGTCGCTGCCCGGTAGTCAATCATGGTGACAAATTGTCTATCGCCGCAGGTACGAATTCGATTTATCGGCGGCTTGTTTAGACGCTGAGTTTCAGCGGTGGCCGCATGATACCGCGTGTGAGCTTCTCGTGCCCTGCCTTGAGCCCTCCTGAGCCGCTCACTGGAGGTGAATCCTTTTTTACCGTCATGCAGCGATGTGGTGGAGAGGGGAAAGTCATTGACGATCTTATCGTAGGCGTAGCCCCCAGCAGCTATTAACAAGGCGTACTTCAACCCACGCAGGTTTTGCCCTTGGGATCTGCTATACCTTGTACTTGCTCCTTGTTCTGCAAGCTCCTTCTTTGGTTTCGCAGGATCCGCGCCACCTGAGATTGCGGCGCGCGGGGAAGGACGCACAGTGGGTGAGTTAACCGCTACATCGCGCGCAGTCGGTGTCTTGGTGGCCGGCCCCGGCCTTTCAACGATCCGTAGTGGCGAAAAGCGTGGAAGTTGCTTAATCCCAATTCGCATCTCACTGCTCCTTAAAAGTTAAAATTGGAACTGTAACATTAACGACGCATCGATCAAAAGTTGGGATGTGACGGCTTGACCAGAGTTGGCCGGATGCTGGCTTGGCGACTAAGACGCATGTGAAACTCCCCGCGCCACTATTTCTCAAAGCAGAGGCATTTCTGTGGAGGATGTGGTTATATACCACAATGCTTGGGATGAGCGTCAACGCATGCGCGTTACAGTTGTAATGTAGCTGCTGCGGTCCGTTCACGCGTCGAGCTAGCACCTCTTCAACCACAGGAGATTGACTTCCTCTCGGTTTCAACAATATCCGCACCTTGCCAAGCGTCGTGTCAGGAGCCGAATGTGGGCGATAGTGATCCAGGCCTCGGCTGATGCGACGGACTTTTCCCAATCCTTCGCCAATCGTCGGCATCTGCCAAGCCATGCGAAGGTGCGCTCCACGACCCAGCGACGCGGCAGAACCTCGAGGCCCCTTGGCCTTATCGGTCCGCTTGACGATCTTGAGCGTGAACGCAGCGATCTTTTGCAGTGCGCCCTTCAGCTTCGGTCCGGCATAAACACCATCGGCGAAGATATGCCTCAGCCACGGCCAGCGCCTGATGGTTTTGAGGACGGCAGGCGCGCCGTCGCGATCCTGAATATCGGCGCTGTGAACCATGAGGCCGACCATCAGTCCGAGCGTGTCGACGACGATATGACGCTTGCGTCCCTTGATCTTCTTGCCCGCGTCATAGCCCGAAATTCCCCCACGTTCCGTGATTTTCACGCTTTGACTGTCGATCACGCCCGCAGACGGCGAGGCCTCCCGACATTCCAAGTCACGCGCCTCCATCACAAGATGATGGTTGATCCGGCCCCATAACCCTGTCGCTCGCCATTGTAGAAATAGGACTGCAGGCGGAACATCCCTGGGCATCATGGATCGCTAGACCTTGCCCATTCCTTTTCCCAAAGATCGAAGAGGCTGGCGACGATGGCCATAGACTTCTTCTGACGCAGCGTGGAGCGGCTGTCGGCATCCCGACCGCGGGCCTCAGCCCCCGGATTCATTTCATGAGGAACGTGCTCGCGCATGCTGGAAAGAGCGGTAGGCGGGTGGTCTCCGCTTTCATTGCAACGGCCTTTGCCCAGGAGACGCCGGAGGCAGCAAGCGCTCAATGGCGCAGCGTCGCCGATCAGATCAGACCAAAAGTGCCGGAGCTCGCCACCATCATGGACGATGCGGAAGAGGACGTGCTTGCCTACATGACTTTTCCGAAAGAGCATCGGGCAAAGTTGCATTCGACGAATCCAATCGAGCGTCTCAACGGCGAAATCAAGCGACGTACCGAGGTCGTCGGTATCTTTCCGAACGATGATGCTATCGTCCGTCTCGTCGGCGCATTGCTGCTCGAACAGAATGATGAATGGGCCGTCCAACGCGCCAGATACATGACCCTTGAGACCATGGCGCAAATGAGCGATGATCCGCAAATCAGTCTGCCCGCTGTGGCTCGCTGATATCCCTCCGACCCAATGTCGGAAAGCACGGCCATCAGCCGCGACCTACACCACTTCCATGGACACGATCCCACGGGCGTTTTAGACTGGATCGAGCTGGGAGGTTTGCTATTAGAAGATATGAAAAGTCGTCATCAAACCGCCCGAGCTTGGGTTCGGCGCGGCTTTTACCTTTTCTGGTCCTTGAAGTTCTCCATCGCAAATGCTGGAACTGTTGCACGGATTCGAATTGCCCCGGCTTAATTTGCTCAACGATAACCAAATGAGCGTTTTAGCGCAACGATGTGCTGGGTGACTGCGAAGTAGTTTGCACATTTCTGCATTTGAAGATCGTGACGACTTTTGCGGACGGTATCCCCACAAGTCGCCAATGAAGCGGTCCGCTCTTGAGCGTATAACAAAACCTGCTTCACGTAAGGTCGGTGAAGGCCGCAGGTTAGGCTGCTTTAATCAATCCGTGCGACAGCCACTCCGCGGGCGCGGCTTGCCGACCTTCTCAACCGCATCGCCGCGCGTCATCTTCGCAAGAAGGATTGGCTTGCATAGCTAACGAGCGACAAATGCAACACGATTTTGGTTCAGCTAGTCGGTTCTGGGTGTTAGACGTACGACTTGGAAACACCGGAGTTACACGACGATGGATTGCGAGACCAAGCGTCCTCTAGCACAGAGCGCGCGCGGCCGACCGAGATTGCGAAACGCTTGAAAGCGAAAACTCCGGTCGAAAACGCAAACCCACACGGTCTTTCCAACTCACCGCCAAACATGAGGTTTGGCCGAAGACGCTTCCTTCAAACATTTTAGGGGCGGCTCAAACGGGGGCCGATTCAACCAGCGCTTTGCGTAGCATAGCAGCAGACCGCGACGCCTTTAAGATTGCAGGCCGTTTAACACTACTCCCCGTCGACTCAGCAAACAAAGAGACGAGTTGAAAATGAACAACGAGTTTTCCATGAAAGACAGCTTGGATACCTTCGTTGCACTGGCGAACCTATCAAGGTTAAAGAAACGCTGGGCCAACCGCACTAATGAGTTGTGGGATATGGCTGAAGCTACAATAGCACGCGAACGGGCGGTAGGCTATATCGGGGAGTGCATCGCTGAAGGAATCCATAGGCGTGAGCCGGCGGTCTTTTGTCCGGAGATTCAGACTCGCTTCCACGCTGTGGGCCTTATGATTGATGAGCATATTGACCCAGGCCGCCCAACACTCAATCGGCGGCGCTTGCTGATTGAACGAGTTGGGAAGTTTACCGACTTCGCTCCCTACCAGCAAGGGCTCGGCTGGACTGCTACCGGTGAAACAATCGCTGAGAGCTTAAATGCTATTGACAAATCCGAGGAGCTTTTTCGGTTCCTTCGAGCGCGGGAGAGGGGCCTGCCCAGACAGGTGCGACCCACCATCCCGTTCACGTCTGAGCAGGCAATAGAGCTGGTTGATGAGGTGAGCCATTTGTATGAGGATATTAGAGAGCGCCTGTACACGATAGACCATTTATTCCAAGATCGGTCGAGGGACGACGTCGCGTTGATCCATGATATCGAGCCCAGTATCGGCTTGCTTTCCCATCAGTTGGAAAGGGAAAAGCGAGATCCAACGCTGGTACGCCTTGATGGTGAGGCCGAGGCGAGGCGAGCGGATGTCGATCATGACCCGTTCTTCGAGGCGCAATCTGCACCCTCGCCCGCATCAGGGACAGAGGGCTTAAGCAGCCGAACGGCCTCGCCTGGTAGCAACGAATTGTTTCGGGACGAAAATGTCTCTCCTGAAAGGTCACAGCGATCGAACGAGGACAGCCACTCTTCGGGGGCGTTCGATGACGACCGGTCGGCGTGGAGAGCGTATGTGACTGGAGAAGGGAGCCATACCAAAGCTGCAACTGGTCGTATGGAAGATGGTGTAGATGACGCGGAGAGGCTAGCTTTTGACCCCGCTACCATTAGCTTTCGCAAGTCAAAAGGCACTTCGTTGCAAGAACCGGCCGCCGCGCTGGGATCGAAGGCGGCGCATGATGAGATCAATGGATCGGAAGGCAATCGACGCGAATTAAACGAGCGTAAGCGGACTCGCAGCCCCGGGTTAGATTATTAAACTCACGATTCGCGCGTTCGAGCGGCCGTTTGTTGCAAGAGAGAAAATCTCTGATGCCGCTCTGGTGCGTGCAAGCCATGCGCCCGCCTTCGCGCAGCGGCGCATAAGGCCGCGGCCCGTGATGAAGTCCCCGGATCCCCGGATCGGGTTTCAATCAAATTAACGCGCTCGGAGCGTCTTGAGAATCTCGGATTAATCCAATCCCCGGTTCGTCCGGTTCCCATCATCTCATCACCCTCACTACCTGCCGTCCAGCTTGCTACTCCGTGTTGCCGAACGGCAGATCCTGTTATGCCGCGCAAGCACTAAGCGGCAAGCAGACCCCATCTGGCGTCGACACCCTTGGTCCCGGCAATGCAGGTAGTCATCCTCCAGGGGCATGCCGGAAGGGGATCGCGCCGCGATTACCTCTCCATGTATTGATCCGGTATCGACAATCAAAATTGTCCGCGAGCGCTCCCGCAACGAGCGAGAGGATCATTTAAAAAACAACGTGGTCGACCCTTGACAGGTGGCCAGTTGCCACGAAAAGTTACCTATCTCTCAGAGGCTGATCGAGTTGGCCCTCTCACGTTCCTCCAGTTCGCGTGGCCGCTTACTCCCATTAGGCGATTTGCCTATTTCAATATCTCCATTGACGTTATGGCTGGAAGAGCCGGAAGTCCCTTGTAAGGGGTGCGGCGCTTTTATTTTTGGTGATATAGATCGTGCCAGATTTTCAGCCGGCGCCACCACCTTTGACTCATTGCGATGCGGCAGTTTTAGTTTCTGTTGACCAGGCATATTGGCTGCCTTGGCAAGTTCAAGCATGACTTGGGAATGTTCTAAATCGATTTTGCTCGACCGTACGGGTACTGTTGATCTCTTTAGATGATCATTCTCTGGCAGTTCGCGCAGACGACCTTGCCAGGCTCGGTGGTAACCCTCTATGGTTCGCACAAGCCTTTCCATCTCCAAAGTCCTTGATTTCAAGACGCGCGAATAGCTGCGGAGCAACGAGAAAAGGGTCGGGGAATCTGCTGCCGTACTGTTCCGCTCCAGCCAGTATTCCCGGTGTTCCGACGCCGCTTTGAGGAACCACGCGCGGCTCGCGAAGTTTCCGCGACGAGGGCCAACGACCGCGTCCATGGCATCAAGAACACGCGTTGCCATTTCCTTGGCGACTCTGTTACGCCCTCGTTGAGGAGGCGCTCGACGTATTGAGTCCCTAATCCCTTTTGGCAGTTGCTTGGGCAGGAAAAAACGATTACCACCACGCTGCCAGGTTAGGTCGCAATGCCGTTGTATCAACCTTGCGATGTCTACAGCAGTTTCTGGAGTTAACCTTTGTTGCGGTAGTAACTCCGATCTCCGAGGAACGATTTTCTCTTCAATGGCTCTGATCACCGTCACTTTGCCATAGTGAAAGGAGTTCGGGATGAAGCCTATTTCGCCAGTGGTGGCCCTCGTTTCCACAATTTCCGCCTCCCGCTTAGCCCAGCGTGACAAGATTTCGCCACTTTCCCAAACCTCATCTACTACCGCCTGGCGCAGACCATTGAAAAAAGCGCCGTCCGGCACGATCTTGTCCAACAAAGTATTGAGCTCCTTCAGAGTGGCCTTCTGTAAAGCTGGATTACGGGGCGTACCGCTTGAAAAGTTTTCATCGAATTGATGAAGCTGCAGTTCATCGCGTCTGTGACCCAGAATTTCAATGTGTGGGAATTCTCGCGGGTCGCCTTCTTTGGTTTTGGCGTATTGCTGCAGTTTCTCATAAAGTGCAGCAGCTACATTAGGAGAAAGAGCTATCGGGAACTGCGGGCGCCTTGCATAGATTTTATCAATGACGCGATGGAGTTCGTTAGGATCCGGGTTCGCGGTAAGCTCACCAATATTAGCTCGATGTATTGCATTCAATGCATAGAGCCGTTGTTTATTATATGCAGGCGTATCGGGAATAGTTCGACTTAGAAGCCGGTCTATTCGAATTTCAAGTGCGTCCTTCAAGGAGCGGCCGGGGACTGGTCGCGGCCACTCTAATTCATTTCTAATGCTGCCGTCTGGAACATAGGCTGGAGTTCGGCTTCGCATGACATCCGTTAGATACTTGACCGCCATAATTTCTCTCGTGCGATTGGCCATAGTGCGTGGTCCTTCTCACTTTCCGAAGCGCAAGCTTCATCGCCAGCGTTCACACTAAATCGCGTCTTTGATGACGCATTGTCGCGTTGAAGCAAAACTTGTTCTAACAGCGATACTTTAACCCTGGGACGCCAGCAGCTCTAAGAAAACCAGGCCTCCTGAGCGGCGTCCGATTCTGCTTTTGAATTCGCCGATGTCGTTCACTGTCCTGATATGAACTATACCATGGAGGGCGAGTTGCTGGGGTGTGATTGCGTTACATCCGAAGCTAAAGTGAACCGTAAGAGCAAGACCCCATCTGGCGTCGATAACCTTGGCCCCGGTAATGCAATATTCGATGGCGACCTGTCGTTGATGCGCCGGATCGACCGGCTATCATCTCGAATACGCCCATAGTACGTATCCGTCCGGCGAAGGCCGTCTATCCTGAATTGCCGATTGGCTTTAAGTCCATGGCCATGCGCTACAATCATTTCCCCCATTGAGGTCTTGTCCGTCGACAATCTGACCTTGACCAGGGAATGAAGCGCAACGTTTCACAGACGAACAGATCATCACCGTTCTGAGGGAGCACGAGGCTGGCACGCCGGTCTCGGAGCTTTGCCGCAAGCACGGCGTCAGTAATGCCAGCATCTATAAATGGAAGACCAAATTCGGCGGCATGGACGTATCGGAAGCCAACCGGCTGAAGACTATGGGACGCGCTTCACCTACCATGACACGGTCGATCATCTTCGAGGAGGCGACCGCCAATCGAGGTTCTCGCCGATCATGCTGGCGACTTCTTTCAGCGTTTAGATGAACCTTGAACGTGCCATCACGCAGCCTCGCATCGCCGGCGTCCAAAGCCACGGCAGTAATTCCTGGAGGTGGTCCTTGGGGTGATCCTGTATCCTGGTCAGGACGTCTGTCAAATAGATCTCCGGTGGATTGTGGCCATGGAGTTTGGCAGTCTCAATGATGGTCAGGATATTTGCGATGCGCTCGCCGCCCTTGTCTGGCCCGATGGCACGAAGGGTCTGACCGAAAATGGAATCGACGACCTTCAAAGTCTCCTCGCCGACATCCGGACGTGGGATGGTGGAATCCGCCAGTTCCTCGTCGATGAACAATGCGATCCTGTTCTTAGGCGCGGTGTGAGCAACCGGCGGAAACGCGAAGCTTTCATCTTGCGCAGCGTTGGAGCCGGTTGCGGCGATGGTCCCGGCATAGTCTGCCGGGGTCTGATATCCGAGCGATGAGTGCGGCCGGAAATTATTGTACAACACGACGACAGAACACCCACGGGACCGAGGTTCGCGAGCTTCTGTATCCGTGGCATCCCTGGTCCGGACGGCTTGTTCACGTGCATGAGGCGGTGTCTAAAGGGACGCATATTTTCCGCTGCAGCCTTTCTGGTTCTTCTTCTGGTCGACTTCTTGAGGTCCCGTCGTGGATGTTCGACCGATCAGTGAGTGGTTGTTGGCGCAGCCTGGCGGTCCCGCACGTCGATCTCGCAAGCCTGCATTCTTTGGCAAGATTGCTGAAGGACGCTGATGCCTCATCGCAATCTTCGGTAATGGGCGCAGCATTGGTCTTTCACGAAACGAGTCGGAGAGATGTTCATGCCTCGCCAGCCCATGACATGCCAGTTCGATCTGTTCTCGGCCCCGCAGCGGGGGAAGACGGCAGGGACGCCGCAATGGCCGGAGTTGCCGGAGGAGACCCGCCAAGCGTTGACGGTGCTCATCGTGCGGCTGTTCGTCGATCACGCAAAGTGCGGACATGCCTGCCAACAGAAGGAGGCCGGTCATGATGCATGAGAAGATCGCGCCGCATCATCTGGAGCGGAAGGCCATCCTCTATGTTCGGCAGTCCTCGGCTCACCAGGTTCTGCACAATCGAGAGAGCAGCGCCCTCCAGTACGCCATGCGCGACCGTCTGGCAGCGCTTGGATGGTCACATATAGAGACGGTGGATGACGACCTTGGTCGTTCGGCCGCCGGCGGCGTGACCCGCGCTGGATTTGATCGGATGGTGGCGGAAGTCTGCCTTGGCAAGGTAGGCGCCGTGGCCGCGCGTGAGGTATCGCGCTTCGCCCGAAACAGCCGCGATTGGCAGCAACTCATCGAGATGTGCCGCGTTGTCGATACCGTCCTGGTCGACCAGGAAGCAGTTTATGCGCCCCGCCAGGGCAACGACCGCCTGCTCTTGGGTTTGAAGGGCAGCCTCAACGAGTATGAACTCGATCTCTTGCGTCAGCGTTCCCTTTCCGCCCGCTATGAGAAGGCTCGCCGCGGTGAACTCGTCGTCACTGTTCCGGCCGGCTTCGTAAAGGCCGGTGACAGGATCGAGAAGGATCCCAATCGGCGCATCCAGGAAGCCATCGCACTCGTCTTCGACAAGGTCACCGAACTCGGGAGTGCCCGGCAGGCCTTGCTATGGTTCCTTGAGCAGGGATTGGACCTGCCCGTCAGGTGCGCCAACGGTGACGTCATCTGGCGCAGGCCAAATTATGCCACCATCCACCGGATGATTGCGAACCCGATCTACGGCGGCGCTTATGCTTATGGTAAGAGTCGTTCCGTACCAGGATACGATGGCCGATCTGGAATTCGCCGCAAGGCGCGTGATGAATGGCTGGCGCTGATCCCGGATGCGCACGAAGGTTACATCAGTTGGGAACGGGCGGAGGAGATCCGCAAGATGGTCAGCGACAATGTACCGGCCAGTCGCCATCATGGAGCGCCGAAGCATGGCGACGCTCTGCTTGCCGGCCTGTTCCGCTGCAAAAGGTGCGGCCGGAAGCTGACGGTTCGTTACACAGGAGCCAACCATAACATCCCGCGCTATTCCTGTTGGCGAGGGTTGCTCGACAACGGCGAACCACGTTGCATCGCCTTCGGCGGTCTGCGGGTCGATGACGCGATCGAAGAGGCACTTCTCGGCGTGGTCGAGCCAGGAGCCATTGCCGCCGCCGTCGAGGCGGAACGCAATATGGCCAACCAACGCGATCAGGTTCAGGATGCCCTGATGCGCGACCTCGAGGCAGCACGCTATGTAGCCGACCGGGCATTCCGGCAATATGACGCGGCCGATCCAGAGAATAGGCTGGTGACGTCGGAGCTGGAAGCACGCTGGAACAAGGCGCTGACTGGCGTCGGTGAGATCGAGGCCAAGATTGCCAAACATCGGACAGTTACGCCGCATCCGTTCCCCATGTCCGCATCACAGGTAACCGCACTTGCGGGAAACCTTCGCGCCGTCTGGACGGCGCCGACAACCGATGCAAGGCTGAAGAAGCGCATCGTGCGCACGCTCATCAATGAAGTGGTCGCCGATCTCGATGATGGAACCTCTGAGATCGTCCTCGTCATTCATTGGGTTGGAGGCGTCCACACCGAACTGCGCCTGCCGAAGCGACACCGTAGCCAAAGAAATGCGACCCCTGACGACATTGTCGACGCTGTGAAACAGCTCGTCTTGATCGCCAATGATGATGTGATTGCCGGTGTCCTCAATCGCAACGGACTGACGACCGGCAATGGCAATCGCTGGACACGGGAGCGGGTCACCGCGCTGAGGTCATATCGCAAGATTCCGGTCTTCCGTCCGCAGATCGACGGGGTTGAGCCATGGCTTAATCTGGGCGGTGCGGCAAAGTTACTCGGGATATCGCCAAAGACGCTGCGTCTGGCGGCCGAGGCTGGCGATATTAAGGGGGCTCATCCGCTACCCGATGGCCCATGGATCTTCAGCCGTTCCAAACTCGCGACCCCGCAAGCACGTCAGATTCTCGATCGTGTACGGAAGAACCCTCGCCACCCCGCGGGATCGCCTCCAGATCAGGAAAATCTATTTCTTTCAATGACATAGAAAGATGGGTGTTATGAAACAGGATTGTAGTCGTCCGCCCATTCGGCAATGGCGCTTCGGGCATGATCGAGACCGAAGAACAGGCTTTCGTTGAGCAGTTCGTCGCGCATCCGGCCGTTGAAGCTCTCGACATAGCCGTTCTGCATCGGCTTCCCCGGCGCGATGTAGTGCCAGTCAACCTTGTGATCCTTCGACCAAGCAAGGATAGCATTCGAGGTGAGTTCGGTGCCGTAACACCTTCGGAAGTCTGCGTTGAATGAGGCTTTGACCAGCTGCGTAGCCCCCATCAGGCGAAGCAGGTGGTCATAGCCAGGCCTCAGGTCTCACAGTGGTTTTGCGAAGCCACACTGTAAAGGAGACAGGCTATGACCGATTGTGACATTACCGCATTTACCCCCGTTCTGGCAGCTATCGATGTTTCCAAAGAACGCCACGAGGTGCTGATCGAAGCACCGGACAAAAAGCGTCGACGTCGAGTGATCGTGCTCAACAATCTCGATGAGTTCGATCGCCTCATCGGCCTGCTGCGTAGCTATCAGCGTCCTGTCCGTGTCGCCTTTGAGGCAACGGGAAACTATCATCGCGCATTGGCATATCGGCTCGGCTTAGCGGGCTTCGAGATCAAATTGATCTCGTCCATCGCACTGGCTCGGACCAGGGAGGCACTGCATAATTCCTGGGATAAAAATGATCCAAAGGATGCCCAGGTTATCCTCCATATGATGACCATTGGTGCCGAGCAGTTCTACCATGACCCGTTGATGCGCGGCACCAACGACATTCAGGAGTTGTCGAAGACCCACGATATGATCTCAAGGTCGAAGACCGAACTGTGGCATCGGATTCTGACGCATTACCTGCCGTTGTATTTCCCTGAAGCGGATCGCTTCCACCGCAGTTCGCGCAGCGACTGGTTCTTTGCTTTCCTTGAACTGTTTCCGTCTCCGCACTTCATCGCAGCCATGAACAAGGACGCTTTCATCAAAGCTGCCTGGGAGGTGGTTGGTCGCAAAGTTGGCAAAGAGCGTTTGTTGGCAGATATTTACGCAACGTCCGCCCGTTCGATAGGCCTTCCAGTTGCACCGGACTCTGACGCTATCTGCATGTTTCGTATGATCCTGGCCGAGGGCAGAAGCCTAATCGCCCAACGTAATGAGATCGAGGCGCGTGCGGTTGCGATGCTGAAGGACAACGCAGATTACCAGCTCTTATGCACAATCCCCGGCATTGGCCCAATCAATGCTCTGACAATCATGGCAGAAGCTGGGGACCTGCGCCGGTTTCAACACCATCGCCAGTTCCTGAAGTTCTGCGGCATGGATCTTGCGACAATCCAGTCAGGAATGTTTCGAGGCCAGACCAAACTCTCCAAATATGGAAATGCACGGCTGAGGCGGACCTTATGGATGGCAGCTCAAGTCGCGATATTGCAGCGCGCCAACAGCTTCCGCGACAAGTTCGAGCGATACATCACCAAGGACCGTCACAACACCCATTTACGTCGCAAGGCGTCAACAGCAATCGCCGCCAAGATGGCCCGCACCGTACATGCGGTTATCAAAAGCGGTGAACCTTATCGCCCCTTCTTTGAAGGGACGATCCACAGCGGAAGGACCCTTCTCTGACAGTGCCGTGGAGGCGTTGAGCTGCTCAGCGACCTCGTAGATAATGTTCAGGCCTTCCGCTCGACGGCAAAAAGGATCTCGTCTTAAGGACGGTGAGAGCCGCGATCATGCGTACTCTGTGTTTGTTATGGGAGAGACCGTTCGTTGACGATTGGCCGGGCCTACATCATAATTCAAACGCATCGGGAGACCGACGCGATAACGACCTGCTGCCAAAACGGCGTTTCATTCCGATTATAGGACGTTGTCGGAGACGATCATTCCGGGCTTGCCACGTCGTTCGATCAGCGTCGTCAGCTCCCGTGCGACGCGGCGGCCGGAGATCGAGGTGTCCGGGATTGCTGCCAGGCATTCGCGCGTCACGTCATCGACAATGTTGAGCACGCGGAATCGTCTGCCGCAGGCAAACTGGTCGTGCACGAAGTCCAGCGACCAGCGGGCATTGGCCTTCGCTTCGACCAGGATCGGTGCACGCGTGCCGACAGCACGGCGTCTGGCTTTACGCTTGCGAACGGAAAGACCCTCCTCGCGATAGAGCCGGTAGATGCGGTTTACCCCGGACAGCTCTCCCTCCCGCCGAAGCAGCACGAACAGCCGCCGGTAGCCGAAACGCCGACGCTCGTTGGCAAGGTCACGCAGCTTTGCTCGCAACTCCGTCTCCGGCGGTCGGTTCGCCTGGTAGCGGATCGTCTTGCGGTCGGCGGATATGATCTGGCAGGCCCGCCGCTCCGAAAGACCCATCACGGCCTTCAGATGCGTGACGGCTTCGCGCTTGGCGGCAGGCCCTACCATTTTTTTGCAAGAAGCTCGCGGAGCGCGGCCGCATCCAGCAACTGCTCGGCCAGCAGCTTCTTCAGTCTCGCGTTCTCGTCTTCAAGCGCCTTTAGCCGTTTCGCCTCGGAGACTTCCATACCGCCGTATTTGGCCTTCCAGTTGTAAAACGTCGCTTCTGAAATCCCGTGCTTGCGGCAGAGGTCGGCTGCCTTCGCACCAGCCTCCTGCTCCTTCAGCACCGCAATAATCTGCTCTTCGGTAAATCTCTGCTTCTTCATTCGTCCGTCCTTTGATGGGCCGGACTCTAATCAATTCTGGAGGAAATTCGCAGTGGCAGGTCAGAGATGATCAAATTCTTCACGACTGCAAGACCATGCCTTGTTGGTGTGGAAGCTTGCGCCACGGCGCATTATTGGGCCCGTGAACTGATTGTCAATGCCGCGTGGGCGGCGTGTTCCTGGCGCATCGTCGGCGAAAGCCGTTGCTCGAAGCTTCTAAAGAGCTCACAAAAGCGGCTGTAGCCGTAACCGTCGGGATGCGACCCACGATACTCCTCCCACAGGATGAGCAGAGTCACGCCGGGCTTCTTGAGTTCGACGGCAAGATCGGCCCAATTGGGTTCGACACGGCGTCTCGTGCCCTGTTTGATGCCGTTGCGAGCGAAGAGCTTGTTCTCGAGCGCATCGTCAGTGAGTTCGCCCGGCAACGGCCAGCTCAATCCAATTGCTGCCGCGCGCTGCTGTTATGCGGGTTCGTGACGAAAGTTCACGATCCGTTCGAGCTTAGCGTGTCGCCAGGAACAAATCTTGTTCCGACCCCAAATACCCCGCTCATTCGAACCGTGCAGCGCCGAATGAAAATCTGGCGCAGTACACAGGCCAATGCGCTGGTGTTCGGGCCATTCGCCGATGCGGCGCGGCAGACGGAAAGTATAGAGGTCGGGCAGTGAGATCATTACCGAACAATACAGGATCGTCATCCGCGCTCTTACCGCCAGGTTGGCCTTCGACAACCGACCCCACCGGAAAACATGATGACCGCCCGCGAAGCCGCCCGCTCGCTACAGCGCTATTGAGAGGCGCGCTCGCGAGCGGCTTCGCTACCTCCGTCACCTGCACCAGGTGCGGGGATACGATCGGAACAACCCGTGAGGCATTCGAGAACATCCGAGTGAGGCAACGGCATTATTTTCTGGGAACACTCTTGGGTGAGGCAATACGAGTCTCAACTAGATTGCGCTACGCACCGGTGCTGTTCAATTTTCGCTTCAAATGAGATTGAAATGTAGAAATCGAAAACTCTAGTGTAACCGAGCCTCCCGATAATCGTGAACATCAGATGACGGCATCTCTTCCGACCGAAGGGGCTGTGTTAGCTATGAGCACGCGGAGATAGGAATGTTGAAGGCAACGGGGCCGCTGTCGATCGTCTTGTTGGCCTCCACGCGCCCGTTCAACGACGCGCCGCCGTGTGCTGGCGGCGAGACGGCTGACGAGGAGCAATTGGCGCTTCGTCGGCCAATCTCCGCCTACAACACAGATTCTTCCACGCACGGCTTTGCGAACGCTACGTGCGAAAAGTTGAAATGGCCGCTCAACAGCTAGTTCCCCCGTCAACCGAGCAGCCGAAGCATGACCGGGAAAAGTCGGCATCCGAAGAATGGGATGTTTGGAGTTCATATACGCGTCGTTCTCCGAAGGGCGGCGCGATCCATCCGGTCCGCCACCGTCGCCGGACCAGGACGAGCGTAAATCCGGAGACCAACTCTTGTTCGATCTAAACAAAGGAGATTCGCAATGATGCGATGCTTTGAGAGATACCGCGTACATCTGAATCGCCTCTCCCTGTCGAACGCGGTGATGCGCCTGGTATCTGGCTATGCTCCTAGCGTGGGCGGCGCGATGGGTTGGAGCATGTTCTCCTTTGGGCCAGCTGCGGCCCAATCCGCAGGTGGCGGCACCGACCCGGCCACAATGGTTAGCAACATTTGCACGTTTATCCTTGGTCCGTTCGGCCAGTCACTCGCCGTTCTTGGAATCGTGGCGATCGGACTCTCCTGGATGTTCGGTCGCGCTTCACTGGGTCTTATCGCCGGCGTTGTCGGCGGCGTTGTCATCATGTTTGGAGCGAGTTTCCTCGGCAAGACGCTGACTGGAGGTGGTTGATTAGTAACCGTCTGGGAGAAGCCCTTTACCTGGCGGCGACACGGCCCGCATTGTTTCTTGGGGTGCCGCTAACGTTGGCCGGGCTATTTATGATGTCTGCCGGCTTTATCATCGTTATCGTTCAGAACCCGCTGTACGAAGTCGTACTCGTTCTCTTATGGTTCGGAGCGCGTCTTGTTGTGTACGAGACTTAATGCTGCCAGTGTGGTCCTGCTGGCGGCTCGTGGTGGATTGGACGACGCAGAATATGCCTGGGGTAACGAGTTGGAGCCCGAGGCCATGCCGATGGCAAGCATCTGGCAGGGGATTTCCGTGAGATCGTCGAAGCTTAAGGGTGCCGAACGCACCAGCGCCGTCGGGTCGTTCCCGGCAAACGGCCACGGCCTCTATGACATGATCGGCGACGTATGGGAGTGGACGACAGACTACTGGTCGACGAGTTACCCCGAGCTCGCACGACATTCCTGCTGCATCCCGAGCAACCCGCGCGGCGGCGATCCGGAGGCGAGCTACGATCCTCGGCAACCGGAAATTCGCATCCGCCGCCGGGTCCTGAAGGGCGGTTCGCATCTTTGCGCGCCGAACTATTGCCGGCGTTACCGCCCGGCCGCCCGACATGCCGAGCCGGAAGGCACCTCGACCAGCCATGTCGGCTTTCGCTGCATCAAAACATTGACGGGCTGAGGAGTGACGCGGGCGGGGGCATGAGTTCGCTTGGACTGTCGACAGTATGGATAGGGAGGAGCAGACTGCGGCTGAGCGCGACGCGATCCAGCTACGGACTGGCGTTCGCCAACTCGGGAGTGATCCGGCGCCCGCTTTCCGCAAGCCCGCTTCAAGGGCGTCGGCGACGTCGGTCTTGAAGCGTCTCTCCCGGATCTTCCGGCTGAACGTCTGCTCGAATCCGGGGTGGAAGCGCCTGAGATCGGCGAGGCCCGCGGGGGCCTGCGGAGATCCAAGCTGAGCGAGGGACGCGGCCCGCAACGCCCTGACGAGAAGGTCTCCGAATTCACCTGTTCTGCAAGGAGGGAGGCCGTCGACCATTCTTGCGATATGCGTTGAGCGCAAGAACCATCGTTGCTTCCCGCGGCGGCGGTTCGACGGCGCCCGAGCTTCTCCCGCCAGAGCGACACCTTCCTCGACCAGGCCGGCGGCGAACATGACGGTGGCAAGCTTGGCCGCTACCTTCGGACTGCCGGGATTGAGCGCCTGAGCGCGCCTGCCAGCTTCGATCGCAGCCTCGGGGCGCCCGCTCAGAAACTGCGCCACCATGAGGGCGGTGTTCGCCCGTGCAGAGAGGGGGGCCATCGCGACCGCCTGGTTAGCGAGGCCGAGCGGCCCATCCGTATCCGATGGATCGAGGGCGAGCTGCGTCCGTGCGAGCGTCGCCAGCACTTCTGCACCAGGTCGATCCCAGTCGACGGTGCGCCGCAGGCAGCGCTGCGCGGCACGGATGCTCGTCTCGCCCTGGGAGATCGAGGGGATGCCGGCCTTCAGGACGCAGACGTTGCCTGCGGCTCGGCCCGGCGCTCGTTCGATCTCGAATTGCCCGATCCCACCGAGCTCTCCGGCAAGCTTCAGTGAAAGCGACTGGACAAGCACCTCCCTCGCGGATACCGCCGATCGATCGTCGGCGTCGATTCCACGCCGTTCTTGACGACATGTCCGTCGGCGTCGTCGGTGACTTGCCACCAGATCGTCCGCACCGCTGATCGGCATAATATTTGAGTTCCGCCGAATAGAGATTTCTCCGGCCGTCGGTGGTCATGGGCTGCCCGGTCGACGTGGCAACCGTCAGCGTATCGAACCCCGTCAGCGCCGAAAGCAGAAAGTCCCTGGTAACGCTCGCCTCGCCCTCGAGCCGCTTCTCGGACGCCGACATGGTCACCGCAAGCAGAGGCTTTTCGATCACGACCGGCCGCGTACTCAACCGCGCCGCCCGCCCCGTAACGGATGTCAAACAGAGGATTGCGACAGCCGCGAAGCGCGGATACGGGAGAATGATTTTCCTTGCCCCTTGCTCTGAAGACTGCAACTCCTGCTCTCAGCCCGTCGCCTCGTCTTCCAGCTCTTCGGTCGGACCAATGTCCTCCTCCCCGAACGCCAGCCGATAGCGCCCTTTCGGCACGCTCAGCATGATCCGATGATCGCCGGACATAGTATTGCTTCAGGAAAGTCCGCACCCGACCGACTTCGATGCGAACAATGGGGTCGGCGGGATCGAAGCTATGGGGTCTCGCCAGCACGTCAATCGCAATGTCGTAGGCCTTGACGGGATCGTGGTGCCCTTCAAACCGTCTTTGCACCAGATACGACGGGATCGTGCGGCTGCGCTCCGTCGCCTGGAACTTCGGATCTTCCAGAAGGCGGCGAAACTCCACGCGCGCCGCATCCATGCTGGCTTCGCAAGCCCTGCCGTGCGTTCCCCAGCGTTCATAGCCGCCCCCCGCTAAGCCGTGGTTCAAGTCGAAACAGACCAGACGGTCTTATCGCTCAAATGACGAGAGGTTTGCAATCGGAGTTGCTGATATACCGTTGCATGATCGCGCCCAGGTAGCTCGGTGGCCCTCACTCCTGCCGTGTTTTAACATTCGCGACGCGGTCTTGCTGACCGCCGCGGGAGATGATCCAGGGGCCGGCGGCAAGGCGCGGCTATTGGCGGTAGCGCCGAAGGTCCGGACCAAGGGCGCCGATCCGGTCATTCGCCGATTGCTGACCGAAGACGCGGTACCGGCGTCCGCTCCGGGCAGCGCTCTGTCACGCTGGGCGGCAAACCGCCTGTTCGAGCGGCTCGAAAGTTTTGAGGCGGTGCGCGCACTGTCCGGCCGGTCCTCCTTCCGGATTTTTGGGCTGTGACGATGGCGGGATCGAGCACAG
The DNA here is from genome assembly GCF_022385315.1 of Rhizobium sp. K102. NCBI lineage: Bacteria > Pseudomonadati > Pseudomonadota > Alphaproteobacteria > Hyphomicrobiales > Rhizobiaceae > Rhizobium > Rhizobium sp. K102. The sequence goes on along the minus strand of NZ_CP092434.1, from coordinate 90,487 downwards.
CCAAGACCAGTCGGCGACAGGCGAAAGGGCGACAGCAAGAAGTCCTGTACGATCGCGAGCTCGAGGACCTGCCGCCGGAGCTGCGCTGGCGGGAATAGATGCTGCGGGTCGAGGCGGTGTGATTTTTGCCTCGGCCGAGCCGATCAGGCGAGAGACCCTGGCGCGGGTGGTCGGCAAAGACTGTAGCATTGACCTGTTGATCGACGATCTCATCGAGGAGCTGTGGGATCGACCGTACGAATTGGTGTCGGTCGCGGGCGGCTGGCCGCACCAAACACGATCGCGGTTCGCCGAGACCATCCGAACTTCGGCAGCGCCAACAAGGGGAGGGGGCGGCGGCACTGTTCGAGTTCAAGGCGATGGTTGTTTTCCTCCCCGTTGCGGCCGTGCATCCTGGCGGCGACGGCGGCCGATTTGAGGGCGAGGCGATCGCGCCAACAGCCCAGCCATGGCGGGTCTGCACGGATTAGATCATCGAGCGATTTCAAAGCGATAGCTGCGGCAAAGGCAGCATCGGATTCGCTGACGTCGCGGCCGCGTGCCAATCCCCAACCTGGTAGACGGTGAGGCCATGGCGACGTCGTTGGAGCGGCGGCAATGAGCGAATCCGTGCGGAAGAGCATAAACATGAGCGCGGTTTTTGCCACCAATAAAGGATCAAACCGCACACCTTGCCGGCACGGTGATATGAACGATAAACTTCCATTGTCGTTCATTAGAGAAATGACGCAAATCACCGAGCAAAACAGCGAAATTCACGTCGAGGCGGGCTCTTCTCCGCCCCTCAGCACGGCGGCCGCCGGTGACATTTCCGCGCCGCAGTGGTCGGCCGCCATCTCGTTCCGTGTGGTGCCGCCGGCAAGGGTTGGGTGCTTCCGCCCGACCCACAGACGGTCGGCCTCTACATCACCGCTTGTGCCGCCGGGAGTGACGGGATCACCGCCTCGCGCGACAATCGCCGGTCGCAAGTCGAATTCGGTCAAACGATCGAGCGGCGACTTTCGGCGCTGACCTGGAATTATGCCCGGCGTGGCACAACGCTCGACCGAAAGGACCGCCATGTCGCTACTGTGCTCGCCGCGATCCGCAACACCCACGCCACGCAACCCCGCCAGAAGGAAGCGGCGCTGCCCGAACACCTGATCGCCATGCTGGAGACGTTGCCCTGCGGCACCTTCTGGGGACTGCGCGACCGGGCGATGCTGCTGATCGGTTTTGCCGGCGGGCTGCGGCGTTCCGAGATCGTCGGGCTCGACGTCGGCCGCGACCAAACGAAGGAAAGCCGCGGCTGGGTCGAGATTCTTGACAAGGGCATGGTCGTCACGGTGCGGGGAAAGCGCGGCTGGCGAAGTGGAAATCGGCCGCGGCTCGTCGGACGCCACCTGCCCGATCGTGACGCTGCAGACCTGGCTCAACCTTGCGAGGATCGCGCACGGCCCCCTGTTCCGGCGGGTGACCGGTCAAGGCAAGGATGTTGGCCCCGAACGGCTGCTGGATCAGGAAGTGGCGCGCCTCGTCAAGAAGGCGGCACTGGCTGCCGGCGTGCGACCCGACCTTACCGAAACCGAGCGTGCGGAAAAGTTCTCCGGCCACTCGCTGCGCGCAGGCCTGGCCTCCTCGGCCGAGGTCGAGGAGCGCTAAGTGCAGAAGCAACTCGGTCACGCATCCGCCGAGATGGCCGCAAGTACCAGCGCCGGCGCGACCGCTTCCGGGTCAACCTTACCAAGGCATCCGGGCTTTGACACGCCCCCTCCTCTGCCACCGTGCGGCGGCAAAGAAAACTCGAGGGTTTTCAGATTGGCATTCAGCCGACCGCGGAGGGCTGAAGCGGCGGCTGCCAACGCCGCGTTACAGCATCGCATGCCGACGGCCCGGGCCAGGCGTCGTAGGAGCAGATCCCATCAGCCGCAGCAGCCTTTGGTCTGCGATTATCCGCCTTCATCGCGACGGCCTTTGCCCAGGAGACCCCGGAGGCAGCAAGCGCTCAATGGCGCAGTGTCGCCGATCAAATCAGACCGAAAGTGCCGAAGCTTGCCACCATCATGGACGACGCTGAAGAGGACGTGCTCGCCTACATGGCCTTCCCGAAAGAGCACCGGGCAAAGCTGCACTCGATGAATCCAATTGAGCGTCTCAACGGCGAAATCAAGCGACGCACCGAGGTCGTCGGCATCTTTCCGAACGACGAAGCCATCGTCCGTCTCGTCGGTGCATTGCTGCTCGAACAGAATGATGAATGGGCCGTTCAACGCGCCAGGTATATGACGCTTGAGACCATGGCCCAAATGAGCGATGATCCCCAAATCAGCCTGCCCGCTGTGGCACGCTGATATCCCCTTCCGACCCATGTCGGGAAAGCACGGCCATCAGCCGCGACCTACACCACCTCCCGGGACACGATCATAGTACGATTTGGCACATACCTTGCTCAGACCACGGTGAAGGCTCACACACCCGATTGTGTCACACCGTCGGGCGGAGACCTGCCTTCACGAAGCCAACAAATCAACAGGAGGCAAGAAATGGGACAGTACGTAATCGAGTTTAAACAGAATCCAGACTTCGTGCTCGGGGTTGACGACCAGAAGGAGGGCGCTAAGGTTGTACTCCGCAAAAAAGACTCGACGGTTTATCGCCACGCTCTCTGGGATCTGAACTCAGATAGTGGCGCCATCACGTTGAACTCGAGCGCTGGCAATCTGGCGATTGGATCCGATCGCCTTGATCCACAAGCTCAGCTCTCGCTCAAGGTTTACAACCCCACCGACGAGAAGCAGCGATGGGAGTTGCTCAAGAAACCAGGCTTCATCCTTAGCAACGGCGACAACCGGCTGTGCATTGACAACGACGCTCGTGGAACGAGTACCGGCAATCGGATCTGGCTATTCCAGTTTAACGGTTCGCCTGCTCAACAATGGAATTTCGTCTCTCTTTCGAATAGGCTCATGTCGACCTTTCAAGAGGCTGCCGAGTAATCCTCGAGCATCGGATTGGCCGAATCTTCGATAGCTCCCCTGCGGCCGCCAAAAATTCCAATCGCGCAAGACCTGCAACGAGATGCAGGGGCTCCTTCGGGGGCCTCTGTTTCAACGGCTCTGCGGCGGCTCGGCCATCCCCCTGATCAAGGAAGCTATGGCGGCTGGCGAAATCATCTGGGCACATGCCCCATGCGGCGCGGTTCAAGGAAGCTCGGAAAGTAGCTGCCTTTGCGCAGCTTCGGGATGCGAAGCTCGACCTCTGCACCCGTGGCCGAGCCTACTTCCAGCTCCATCCGCCGCTCGGCGGCAAAGCCAATCATCTCACGCAATAATCTGCATCCGCGCTCTTCTCAACGAGGGAGCGCACGTCATCATGTCATTGGTCATTGGTCATTGGTGGTCTTTCCGTCAGGTTGGTCTTAAACACCCGACCCTAGCGGAAAACACCGATGGCCGCCCGCAAAGCCGATCACCCGCTACAGCGCAACGAGAAGCGCGCGGGCACTCGGCTTTGCTACCTCCCGCCACCTACACCACGTACTGGGACACGATCCGTACTCTATTTCCTTCGAAAGGAATCCATGCGCGCCGCAAGGCAAGTGTTGCGGTGTTCGCGAAAGCTTTCTGTGTTCCTGCGTGCCATGTGTACATCAGGCGAAGCGGTCAGATGGCCGGCGCTAAGGCAAAGGGGACACACGTGACCGATATACCCCTCAGGGCCTGCTTACACCAAGAAATCGCCCGAACAGGTCGGTGGCGCAGTTAAAACTAATCCTCACAGCGCGAGTGCCTGATCATCAAGGTAGCCGGAAATCCCACTTTGGTCGAGACATCCTATTCAACGCCATGAAGAGGCAGCCACAAAGCTGGCTTCCAAGAGAACTTTTAGCCTAACCATCAATTCTAAAAAGCTAAAAAGCCAGGTTGCCAGCAACGCGATCACAACTCTCGCAACGTTGTCACCCGAATTCCCAGGGGCCATCTTCGGCGTCAACGCCGGAGGCCCTATCTGACTTTCAAAGCATAGAACTACGTCAGGTATTGGACATATGTGTGAAGAATCCGACACGGCACTAGGCTGTGCGATCATGATATGGAGGCCGCAGCCCAACGACAATTATCAATCGGCTTCGCTGATCGATTAAGCTGGCGAAGCCTGCCGTCATAGCCGCATTTGGCACGCTCGTGCAGATGCGCGCCAGCAATGACGAAATTGCCAAGCGGCGGGAAATCGCCACAGGACCTGAGTCTGTCGTCAAAAAATCCATACATGGTAGAAGTTACCCCTCACTTCCGGCGAACACGGTATCGGCATCTCGCGGATACCAACTCTCGAACCTTTGGGGTGGGAGGGGAGCGCGAGGGGAAGCGGCCACGGGGCTCACCTCGCCCTGCTGTGGTCGGGTCCCACCCGCCGGGACAGATAAGTCCAGCAAAAGGCCCGATGATGTGAACTGACCCCCGAAGGTCGATGTCCAGCTTTCGGGGGTCAATCCAGATGGTCCGGGGCCTAGGGTCGGGGCGTCACGCCGATGCTTCGTGCAAGGCTCCCTGCCCTTCACTCCGGTTTGCAGGTACTTGCCGTCAGATTTTTTCGGTTCCATAAATTAGATTATGCGATATGTTATTGTAGCCGCAAAGTTAAAGTGTCCTGTTTCTGCAAAGTTAGAATGTCACTCTCTTCCCGTTTTTGATGACGGTGGAGATTGCGGATGGGATTGATAGCGATGAGCGAGCGCCATCTGCAGCGGATCGAGATTTTGTCGAAGGTGGTCGACGGCCGCATGACGTTGGTGTCGGCGGCACATGTGCTTGATCTGAGCGAGCGCCAGGTGCGTCGGCTGCTGGATCGGATCCGCACTGACGGCGCGGCATCGATAAGGCACAAGGCGATCGGTCGGCCATCGAACAACCGGATCAGCGACGGCGTTCGCGATTATGCGATGACGTTGGTTGGCGAACGCTATGCGGATTTCGGTCCGACGCTGGCGGCCGAGAAGCTGGCCGAACGCGATGGATTGCGTGTGTCGCGCGAGACGTTGCGCAGCTGGATGGTGGAGGCTGGCCTGTGGCTATCTGCCAAGCAGCGGCGGACGTTTCATCAGCCGCGGCTGCGGCGCGAGGCCTATGGCGAGCTGGTGCAGATCGACGGGTCGGAACACCGCTGGTTCGAGGATCGCGGGCCGCCGTGCTCGCTGCTGGTGTTTGTCGACGATGCGACTGGCAGATTGATGCAGTTGCGGTTTGTGCGCTCGGAAAGCGCCTTCAGCTATTTCGAGGCACTGGCGCTATACCTCAGGCGTCACGGCGCGCCTGTGGCCTTCTACTCCGACAAGCATTCGGTATTCCGGGTGGCGAAGAAGGACGCCAAGGGTGGCCAGGGGATGACCCAGTTCGGGCGGGCGCTTTGCGAGCTAAACATCGAGATTCTTTGCGCAAATTCGAGCCAGGCCAAAGGTCGCGTCGAGCGCATGAACCGGACGCTGCAGGATCGGCTGGTCAAGGAATTACGGCTGGCGGGAATCTGCGACATGGAGACTGGCAATGCGTTTTTGCCTGGCTTCATGGAGCACTACAATGCGCGGTTTGCGATCATCCCTGCCCGGTCCGAGGATTTGCACCGGCCGCTGAATCTGGCCCCGGGTCGGTTAACTGAGGTCCTTTGCAAGCGCGAGCAGCGTTACGTCGGGGCGCAGTTGACGTTTTCGTTTGAACGCAAGCGGATCATGCTGGAGGAGACCGAGGTGACGCGCGGTCTGGTGGGCCGCTATGTCGAGACCTATGCCTATGCTGACGGCCGCCTGGATGTGCGCTGGAAGGGACATTCCCTGCCCTACACGGTGTTCGACAAGGACCAGCGGGTGACGCATGCGGCAATTACCGAGAACAAGCGGCTCGGTGATGTTCTGGCCTATATCAAGGAGCGTCAGGACCAGCAGGAAAAGCCGGTCGTGAAGAGCAACAGCGACAAAAATGGCTATAAGCCGAGAGGTCGCAAGCCCGGAAGGCGCACGGACTACATGAATGATCCGGCGGTGATTGCGCGGCGAGAGAAAGCGCTGTTGAGGCAGCAGGCTGCCGAGTGAACCGTCGATCGGATAGTCTCAAAGCTAAAGCCGAAGGGGTGTCTCTCACCCGCCCCGATCTGCTCTTGCAACCGGTATCAGCCGCTCAGATCGGGGCTGATCGGTGTGCCGCGTAGCAACCTCGCGGACATTTCTACTTTGCACAACGGCGGACATTCCAACTTCCCCGCCACAGTTATGACGTAATAACATATGAAGACACGGATGCTGCCACCGTTGGAAATGACGTGCCTGCGCTGGGTTGCTCGAGGCAAAACCGTCGCCTAAATCGCCCTACTGCAGGGTAAGAGCGTCACCGAAATCGAGCTTTGCCTGGAACATGCGCTTGTCTTACTCGAAGCAAAGTCGGTTGAGGAAGCCATTGCAAAGACCAATGGGTCTCACTCCGATCGACATTGAGCAGTCACCTGTAGCCAACAACGTGCCCCGCTAAATCGAAGACACGAGTAATCGGCCGCGGGGAACGCGACGACCTGACACCAAGCTCGAGGATCGTGCGGCAAATGGTGCTCAAACGGAAGCAAGCCAATCCCGCTTGTCTGTGATGGCGTCCTGGCCCGGTTCCGGATCTTCCACGATCAACCCGCGAGGGGTCCGCTAGCGAGCTGCGGCCGCTTCCGCTTCGCGTCGCGGTGATCGCGCCCGGACCCCGTGCCTTTTGAGGAGCCATCGAGCGGGAATTGGCCCGCTCCCGAAGGAGCCTCTTAAATGTCGCACGATCTCTCTCTCGCTCAGTCCCACGCCTTCCAGCTCTCCCGTGACCTGATGGTCCCGGTCACCCTGTTCGAGGTCGACGGCGAATACGGCGTCCTTCCTTCCGACGAGATCGATGCCGACGATGATCTGGCGATCGTGCATGAGTACATGCCCTGGCCGGCTCATTGAGCCGGCGCCTCAGGGGTGTGCCCCTTGCGAGCGGCAGGCCGCAAGGGAAGCTTCGCCGCGGCCAATTCACCCTGCATGATCCGACAATTGCGCGCCGCGCCCTTGCGGTCTTTGCTCTTCGGGGCCTGCCGAAAGGCGTCGGTGAACCGACGGGCAAGGACTATGGAGGCCGATCGCCGGGCGATCGGAAGGAAAAATGAAGAGAAGAGAGATAGAAGCGTTGCGCGAGCTGGTCAGCTGTGCGGCGGTGCTTGAGCATGCCGGGTTTGCAATAGACGCGAAGGAAAGCACACGGCGGGCAGTCAAATTCCGCCGCGGCGGCGAGATCGTCATCGTCACCTATGAAGGACGCGGATGGTTCGATCCTTTGTCCGACGCGAAAGGCGATGTGTTCCGGCTCGTCGAGCATCTCGATCGGGTCGGCTTTCTCGAAGGCGCCGAGCGGGTCGCGGCTCTCGTCGGGTTTCGGATCACGGAGCCGGAGTGGCAGCCCGCGAAAGATGGCGAGAGATGCGACCTATCCCTTTCCGATCGTTGGCAGACCCGCCGTCGTCTGTGGCCAGGTTCCGCGTCATGGCGATACCTCAATGGCGAGCGCCACGTGCCAACTTACGTGCTGCAAGCGGCGATTAAAGCTGACCTTCTGCGAGAGGGTCCGCAAGGCAGCATGTGGGCGGCGCACCGAGACCAGGCGGGGGTCTTGACCGGCTGGGAAGCGCGGGGTCCGCAATACCGGGGTTTTGCATCCGGAGGAACCAAGGTTCTTTTCCGTTTCGGTTCGGACAGCGCTTCGCGCCTGGCCGTCACGGAAGCCGCGATCGATGCCATGAGCCTCGCGGCGATCGAGGGTTTGCGGGAGGGCACGCTTTATTTCAGCACCGGCGGGGGATGGTCGCCGGCCACGGAGGCAGCGTTGCGGGAGCTGGCCGCGAAAACTGGCGTCCAGATGGTAGCGGCGACGGACGCCAATCCGCAGGGCGACATGTTTGCCGAACGGCTGCGGACGCTTGCCGACGATGCCGGCTGCGACTGGACACGGCTTCGGCCGCCGGAAGATGACTGGAACGAAACCCTGAAGATCAGGGATAAGGAAAAGAGGGAAAGGATGGAAGGAGGAGGCGTGCCGCATGCGCGCCGCCTGCGTCAAGGGAGGCTTCGCCCGGCGGAACCGGCCCTTGACGCTGACGGTCGCGATGCCGGCGGCAGCGAAGGGGTCATGAAGGGCTGAAGAGGAAGGCAAGGTCGAGAGGACAGTGCCGCGCTTCGGTCCGAAACCTCCGAAGGAGCTGCAGATGAACCCCTCTCCCGCAATCCGAAAAGTTTTCCAGGGCGTCGCAAGCCGACCACAGATGTTCCGCATGTTTGACCGTCATCTCCAGCGGCCGAACCGTTGGGAGGACGACGCAATGCCGCTCTATGCCGGCGAATGGTTCGAGATCGGCGAGGCCGAGCACGACTACATGTTCGAAATCCTGCCGCCGCTCTGGATCCGCGGTTCGATGTTCGCGATGCGCGAGTTCCTGACCGGCTCGGTGACGTCAGTGTTCTTCGCACTCCGGATCGACGAGGCGATCCGCTATTTTCACGGCTATTGCGACCTTGCCGATCAATCGTCCGTCGAGACCATGCGCCTAGCGATTATCGAGCGCGAGAGCCCCCCGGTCCGGGCCATGACGCGCGCGGAACGCCTCGAGCACATCTGGAGCACTACGGCGGACGACTATCGCGGCTATGCGGGCGAGCGCTGGCCGGAGGCCTCGCGCGGCAAGCGCACCCTGATGATCTACGGCGGTAAAGGCGGCGCCGTCCTAAAGCTGCTGGAAGACCTCAGCGACGACGAGATCGCCGCCAAGCTGCCGGTACAACTGCGCCACCTCCCCTCGCCTATCGCGGCTTGAGAGTTTCCGATTGCATCCGGGCGCGAAGCAATGGCGCTCGGCCAGCAATAGCCGCGCAGCCCATGCCGGCGGCCCCTTCCCCCCTTCGCGTTCCTCGACTGCCCCTTGCGGCAGATCGATGACGCTCGCTTACAAGGAGCTTTCGATGAGCAACGATCCCTTCACCCTCGATATGTTTGGTAGCAGCGCTTTGTCATCAGGACTTGGTCTTGGCGTCACCGCGTTCGGCGGTTTCGCCGCCAACGACGACGAGCCCAACCCGACCCCGCCCTCTCCTGCGCCGGCGCGGGCTCTGCCGGCGACCAACCGGCCGGTCCCGCGAAAGCAAGGGCAGCGCACCAACTTCTATTTCGACGATGGCGACCGCGAGCTCGCCGCGACGTGGAAGGAGCGGGCACGCATCAATGTCGCGGCCATCCTCACCGCAAACGAAATCGAGAAGATGAACCTGCCGGCGACCCCGGCCGCGCAGGCGAGGCTGATCCGCTTCACTGGTTTCGGCGCCGGTGAGCTTGCGAATGGCATGTTCCGGCGGCCGGGAGAACCCGACTTCCGCGCAGGCTGGGACGATCTCGGCAACTCGCTGGAGACAGCGGTCAGCGAGGGCGAGTACGCGTCGCTCGCCCGTTGCACCCAATATGCCCACTTCACCCCGAATTCGTCATTCGGGCAATCTGGATGGGCATTCAACGTCTCGGCTGGCGCGGCGGCCGCGTGCTGGAGCCGGGTATCGGCACCGGGCTCTTTCCTGCGCTGATGCCGAAACAATATCGCCAACTGAGCTACGTCACCGGGATCGAGCTCGATCCCGTCACGGCCCGTATCGTGAAACAGCTCCAGCCGAAGGCGCGCATCATCAATGGAGACTTCGCGCGCACCGACCTCAATGCGATCTACGATCTTGCCATCGGCAACCCGCCCTTCTCCGACCGGACCGTTCGCTCCGACCGGCAATATCGTTCGCTGGGCCTTCGGCTGCACGATTACTTCATCGCCCGGTCGATCGATCTCCTGAAACTGGGCGCCCTGGCCTCCTTTGTCACCAGCGCCGGCACCATGGACAAGGTGGATGGCACTGCCCGCGAGCATATCGCCCAGTCCGCCGACCTAATCGCCGCGATCCGACTGCCCGAAGGCAGTTTTCGGCGCGACGCCGGAACCGACGTCGTGGTCGACGTCCTCTTCTTCCGTAAGCGCAAAGCAGGCGAGCCGGAAGGCGACGTTTCGTGGCTCGACTTGGAGGAAGTCCGACCGGCTGCCGAGGACGAGGGGGCGATCCGCGTGAACCGGTGGTTCGCGCAGCATCCGGACTTTGTTCTCGGCGATCATGCCCTGACCTCCGGCCCGTTCGGGGAGACCTATACGTGCCGGCCACGCGCCGACGAGGAGCTCGACGCGGCACTGACTGGAGCCATCGCGCTTCTTCCAGAAGGCCTTTATGACGGCGAACCGACGGCCATCGACATCGATCTGGAGGATGAGCTTGCCGAGATCGTCGATCTCCGGCCCGACAACGCCATGGTGCGCGAGGGCAGCTATTTTGTCGATGTTGGGCATGATCTCATGCAGGTCGTCGATGGCGAGCCTATTCCTGTTCAGGTGCGCAAGGCCCGCAGCGGCGAGGGAGTTTCGGAAAAGCATGTCCGGATCATTCGCAAACTGATCCCGATCCGCGATGCCGTGCGCGACGTCCTGAAAGCCCAGGAACTGGACCGGCCGTGGCGCGAGCTGCAGGTGCGGCTGCGCATCGCCTGGTCGAGCTTCGTCCGCGATTTTGGCCCGATCAACCACACCACTGTTTCGATCATGGAGGATGAGACGACCGGCGAGGTTCGTGAAACCCATCGCCAGCCGAACCTTATGCCCTTCCGCGATGACCCCGATTGCTGGCTGGTCGCCTCCATCGAGGACTATGACCTCGAAACCGATACCGCCAGGCCCGGGCCGATTTTCTCCGAGCGCGTCATCGCGCCCCCTTCCCCGCCCGTCATCACCTCCGCCGCCGATGCCTTGGCCGTCGTCCTCAACGAGCGCGGTCGGCTCGATCTCGATCATATCGCCGAGCTTCTGCATTGCGACACGGATGCGGTTCTCGATGCGCTCGGTGACGCAATCTTTCGCGATCCGGCCGATGGCTCCTGGCAAACTTCGGACGCCTATCTCTCCGGCGCCGTGCGCACCAAGCTTGAGATTGCGGAAGCCGCCGCCGGCCTCGATGCTGCCTATGATCGAAACGTCCGTGCGCTTCAGGCGGTGCAGCCCGTCGACCTTCGCCCCTCGGACATCACTGCTCGGCTGGGTGCGCCCTGGATTCCAGCTGCCGATATCGTCGAGTTCGTGCAAGAGACGATGGGTGCGGAGATCAGGATCCACCACATGCCGGAACTGGGCTCCTGGACCGTCGAGGCGCGGCAGCTCGGATGGACGGCGGCAGGCACGTCCGAATGGGGCACCGATCGCCGGCACGCCGGCGAACTGCTTGCCGATGCGCTGAACAGCCGCGTGCCGCAGATCTTCGACGTGTTCAAAGACGCCGATGGTGAGCGGCGCGTTCTGAACGTCGTCGATACCGAGGCCGCCCGCGACAAGCTCCAGAAGATCAAGCAGGCGTTTCAGAATTGGGTCTGGACCGATCCTGATCGCACCGACCGACTGGCGCGGGTCTACAACGACCGCTTCAACAACATCGCCCCACGAAAATTCGACGGCTCGCACCTGAAACTTCCCGGCGCCTCTGGCGCCTTTGTTCTTTATGGGCACCAGAAACGCGGCATCTGGCGGATCATCTCATCGGGTTCTACCTATCTCGCGCACGCTGTCGGCGCCGGCAAGACGATGACCATGGCGGCCGCGATCATGGAACAGCGCCGGCTCGGTCTGATCGCCAAGGCGATGGTGGTCGTGCCGAGCCATTGCCTGGCGCAGGCGGCCCGCGAGTTCTTGGCGCTCTATCCCAATGCACGAATCCTCGTCGCCGACGAAACGAACTTCACGAAGGAGAAGCGGGCTCGCTTCCTCAGCCGCGCGGCGACCGCCACGTGGGACGCGATCATCATCACCCATTCGGCGTTCCGGTTCATCGCCGTGCCGCCGGCGTTCGAACAGCAGATGATCCAGGACGAGCTCGAGCTCTACGAGGAGTTGCTGACCAAGGTCGACAGCGAGGACCGTGTCTCCCGCAAGCGTCTGGAGCGGCTCAAGGAGGGACTGAAGGAACGACTGGAGGCGCTGTCCACGCGCAAGGACGGCCTGTTGACCATTTCCGAGATCGGCGTCGACCAGATTATCGTCGATGAGGCGCAGGAATTCAGAAAACTTTCCTTCGCCACCAACATGTCGACCTTAAAAGGCGTCGATCCGAACGGATCGCAGCGTGCCTGGGACCTCTACGTCAAGTCCCGCTTCATCGAGACGAAGAATCCTGGCCGCGCTCTGGTTCTTGCGTCCGGCACGCCAATCACCAATACGCTTGGCGAGATGTTCTCGGTTCAACGTCTGCTCGGCCACGCGGCGCTGGCCGAACGGGGCCTGCATGAATTCGACGCCTGGGCCTCGACCTTCGGTGACACGACGACGGAACTGGAGATCCAACCATCCGGCAAATACAAGCCCGTCAGCCGCTTCGCCTCCTTCGTCAACGTCCCTGAGCTAATCGCCATGTTCCGGTCTTTCGCCGATGTGGTGATGCCCGCGGATCTCCGCGACTACGTCAAGGTGCCTGATATCTCGACCGGTCGGCGGCAGATCCTGACAGCGAAACCGACGCAGGCCTTCAAGAATTATCAGGTGATCCTCGACGCCCGTATCAAGGCGATCGAGATGCGCGAGGGGCCGGCACAGCCCGGCGACGATATCCTGCTCTCCGTCATCACCGACGGTCGCCATGCCGCTATCGACTTGCGCCTGGTCGACGCGGACAATGACAACGAGCCGGACAACAAGCTCAACCTGCTCGTCCAGAACGCCTTCCGCATTTGGCAGGAGACGTCGCAAAGCACGTTTGTGCGACCCGACGGCAAGCCCTACGATCTCTCAGGTGCGGCGCAGATGATCTTTTCGGATCTCGGCACAATAAATGTCGAGAAGAGCCGCGGTTTTTCCGCTTACCGTTGGATCAGGGATGAGCTCGTGCGCCTGGGTGTTCCGGCATCCGAAATCGCCTTCATGCAGGACTACAAGAAGACTGAGGCGAAGCAGCGTCTATTCGCCGACGTCCGCGCCGGCAAAATCCGCTTCTTGATCGGCTCGTCGGACACCATGGGTACCGGCGTCAATGCCCAGCTCCGTCTCAAGGCGCTGCATCATCTCGACGTCCCCTGGCTGCCTTCGCAGATCGAACAGCGGGAGGGCCGGATCGTGCGCCAGGGCAATCAGCACGACGAGGTCGATATCTTCGCTTATGCCACACAAGGCTCGCTGGACGCCAGCATGTGGCAGAACAACGAACGCAAGGCCCGCTTTATCGCCGCGGCCTTGTCCGGCGACACATCGATCCGCCGGCTGGAAGATCTCGGCGAAGGGGCGGCCAACCAGTTCGCCATGGCAAAGGCGATTGCCAGCGGCGACGAGCGATTGATGCAGAAGGCGGGACTCGAGGCGGACATTGCCCGTCTTGAACGGCTGCGCGCAGCGCATGACGACGATCAGTATGCGGTGCGCCGGCAGATCCGCGACGCCGAACGCGATATCGAGATCTCGGAGCGGCGTATCATGGAAATCGGCAAGGACATCGACCGCCTCGTTCCGACCGCGGCCGACGCCTTTGCCATGACCATCGTCGGCAAGGCTCACCACGAGCGGAAGCTCGCCGGCCGTGCGCTGATGAAGGAAATTCTCACCCTCGTCCAGCTCCAGCAGGAGCAGGAAGTCGTCATCGCCTCGATTGGCGGATTCGATCTCGTCTATTCCGGTGAGCGGTTCGGCAAGGGTGACGATTATCGCTATTCGACCCTGCTTCAGCGCACCGGCGCGGACTACGAGATCGAGTTGCCGGTGACCGTGACGCCGCTCGGCGCCGTCTCCCGCCTCGAGCACGCGCTCGAGGGTTTTGGCGAGGAGCAGGAACGCTATCGCCATCGACTGTATGACGCCCACCGGCGCCTTGCCTCCTACCGCTCGCGCAAGGGCGGCCTGTTTGCGTTTTCGGAAGAACTCGCCGAGAAGCGCCGGCAGCTATGGGACGTCGACGAGGCGCTTGCAGCCGTGGCTCGCGAGGAGGGCTTATCCGCCTCGGAAGCGGCCTGAGGTCCGACGCCATGCCGGACCTCCGTCCGCTCTGGTTTTGGAAGCGCTGCAGCATTCACATAGCTGCAGTGCACAAAAAGTGTTTTCCAAGTGGTCAAAAATCAAGCATAACGCACACAGCTGATGCACATGGCGGCTTTCCTCCCAGTTCCGCCGCAGCAGCTGTTCCCCTCTGGAGGTTTATTGACCTTCACACTTCATGGGCCGCGGTTTCCGCTGGCCCATTTTTTATCTCCCATCTTATCCCGATCGATATCCAGTCGCGTGCAAGCCGACGCTTCAGCCGCCGAAATGAGAGGCAAGCAGGGGAGAGAAGAAGGAAGAGGGAGATGAACCGGTCGCAGAGCAGTCCGCCGGTCGCCGCTGACGCTCAACCGCCGCCTCCGCATCCCGGCCACTCGTCCTTCGCAGGGCTGTCAGACCCGCTCGTCCTTCGTGGCAGCAATGCTCGGCCGCAGTTGCACCCGACCGCCCGCTCCGCGGTCCGGGAATTGTCTTCGAAAAGAATGAAGACGCGAGAAGGGCCGGCAGAGGGCCGTGTCCAATCCCCGAGAAGGAGTATCCCATGCAATTGATGAAGGTCGATCCGCGTGCGCTGAAGGACAACCCAGATAACACGCGCCAGTCGAAGTCGACGCCGCAGGCCGACGCCCTGCTTCTGGCGACGATCAAGGCCGTCGGCGTGATCCAGCCGCCAGTCATTTTCCCGGAAGCAGGCGGCAACGGCTACGTCATCGAAGCCGGCCACCGGCGCACCCGCATGGCGATCGCCGCCGGGATCGAGGAAATCGACGTGATCGTCGTCGAGGCGGCCAACGACAACGGCGCCATGCGCTCGATGGTCGAGAACATCGCGCGCGAGCCGCTCAATCCGGTCGATCAATGGCGGGGCATCGAGCGGCTGGTCACGCTCGGCTGGACAGAGGAGGCGATCGCCGTGGCGCTTGCCCTCCCCGTCCGCCAGATCCGCAAGCTCCGTCTGCTCGCCAACGTGCTGCCTTCCATGCTCGACCAGATGGCGAAGGGGGACATGCCCAACGAGCAGCAACTGAGGACGATCGCGGCCGCATCGTCCGAGGAGCAGAAGGAGGTCTGGAAAGCCCACAAGCCGAAGAAGGGCGACACGGCAGCCTGGTGGCAGATCGCCAACGGCCTCTCGAAAACCCGCATGTATGCTCGCGATGCAAGCTTCGGCGACGATCTTCGCCTCGCTTACGGTATCGAGTGGGCCGAGGACCTGTTCGGCCCGGCCGATCAGGACAATCGCTACACCACCAATGTTGAGGCTTTCCTCGGCGCCCAGCAGGAGTGGATGGCGAGTAGCCTTCCGAAGAAGGGCGCAATCGTCGAGGTCAACAACTGGGGACAGCCCGACCTGCCCAAGAAGGCCGAACGCATCTACGGCAAGCCGGCCAAGGGCGATTGCACCGCGATGTATCTCGATCGCGACGGCAAGGTGCAGAGCGTCCACTACCGGATGCCGGAGCCAAGGAAAACCGATGGGCGACCCGGCCCCGCCGGTGACGCTTCGACGGAGCCCGACGACGACATTAATGTCGTCGGCAAGACCAGGCCCGAGGTCACGCAGAAGGGCCAGGACATGATCGGTGATTTCCGTACCGATGCGCTGCATGAGGCGCTCGCCCGGGCGCCGATCGAGGATGACATGCTGATGGCGCTCCTGGTCATGGCCTTCGCCGGCACCAATGTTCGGGTCGATTCCGGCGCCAACGACACCGTGTTCGGGCCGAAGCGTTTCCAGCGTCATGTCGCGCGCCTCTATTCCGCGGATGGAAGCTTGTCGTTCGACATGGACAGCGTGCGTGTCGCCGCCCGCTCCGTTCTCATAGATGTACTCTCATGCCGGCGCGGCATGTCGAACAGTGGCGTCGTCTCGCGCATTGCCGGTGACGCGATCGGCGCGGACGGTTTCCTTCCGAACATGGGAACAGAGGATTTCCTCTTGTGCCTGTCGCGTCAGGCGCTGGAAGCCGCAGCCAAGTCGGTCAATCTCGTCCCGCGGGCGCGAGTCCGCGAAACCCGCGCGGCACTCGTCGACCACTTCGCGGCCGATGCTGCCTTCGTCCTTCGGGCGGCGCTGTTTGCGCCTGACCCGAAGGACATCGCAGATCTCATGAAACACACCGATGATGTCGCGGGCGACGATAGCGACGGTGCTGAAGGCGAGAGCATCGGTGTCGACGGGCTCGATCCGATGGAGACGGGACATGACGATCCCGTCGCCGACCTGGTGAGTAATGCGGCCTCCGACGAGGAGGAAACTGCCTACGGCATCGCGGCGGAATAGCCGCCGCCCCGTCCTTCTCCGCTTGACCTTCCGCCGCCGGTCCTCCCGGCGGCGGTTTCGTTTCCACCACCCGCAAAATTTGAAGGAGGATGCGATGTCCGCGTCTCTGATTTATGATCTCGCCCCGATCGGCTCCACCGTTGCCTGGTCGGATGGTACCCCACGGCCGCCCGAGCGCCACAAGAAGAAGCTGTCAGCTTGGCAAACGCGCAATAGCCAAGGCCGGCTGATCCGCAAGGAAGGCAAGCGCGGCGTCGGCGCCACCAGCCTGACACCGTGTTTCACGCTGCATGAAGGCAATCTCGGCGCAAATGGCATCATTACCGTCCGGATCCACCGGACCTTTTCGCTCGACAGCGGCCTGACGTTCAAAGTCGTCGAGCGTCCCACCCTTGGATCTGTTCGCATCTTCGATCGCCCCGGCGCCAATGCCGAACTCGTTCACCTGGCAACGCATCGGCAGGCGGCTGCGGAATGGCTCAGCCGGCATGGATATCCCCACGCCATTCTCGAGGAGGTGACTGCCGACGAGGTCGCCGCCGATCATATCGAAGGGAGGGCTGCAGCATGACTATGCTTCCTTCGCAATCCTTCGAAGTCTCCGCCCCTGACGCATCAGGGGCGGAGTTCGGCAGAAGCGCCGACGGCATGGCTGTCGCGCGTGTCGGCGATCACGTCTTTGCTTTGGTTCCCGCCCGGGATGGCCGGTATTTTCTTGCCAGCGCCTGGCGCGTGTCACGGCCGCTTTCCGAACTGAAGCGCGATGATTTCTATTCGCACCACGGCTCTGTCGAGGGCGAAGCCGCTTTCCGCAACCGCATGATCGAACAGGCCGGACACAGCCGGGAACTGCGGCTGCTATCCCGCCAGACCGTCCGGGTGACCTGCAGCACGCCATGGGGGCCGTCGCAGGGCGCCACCGTCTACGCGGACGGAATTGTCTGTCATACGACGGCAGGTCATGGCGGCTTCAGGCTCTCCGACGCCCGCAATGCCAAGGTCCACCCGATGCTCAGGACAGATGGTGGCTGGTATGAAGAGGACGCCGCCTGGGCAATCGTCGCCCTCACGTATCCCGACCTGTTCACGACCTATGAGCGCAAGTGCGCCGACAAGACGATCCGCGACAGCTGGCCGGATGCCTGGGAAACGATCTTCGGTCGGTCGCTCGCACCCGGCGAATCGTACGAGAAGGACGCCCAGGCGTTCGCACGGGAACATCTCGGCGACTGGATCGTCATCGCGGCACTTCGTTCGGACCATCATCCTGGTATGACCGAGGTGATCGCCACCATCGGCGGCACGCGCGGCGAGCGAGTGGAAGAGCGCCGGTTTCTGGTGCCGAGCGACGAGTATGTGGTCGGCCGCTTCGGATTCATCATCGATGAGACACGGCATGCCATCTATGAGGGTTCCTCCAGCTTCGCCGCATGGCGCGGGAGGGCGGCATGATGTCCAATCCCGAGCAACGCGCCGCGCAGTTTACCAGAATGGAATCGGCGCGACGGCAGACCCAGCACCAGCTCGATCTGATCGACCGGCAGATCACGCGACGCATGACGACGATCATTCCCCAGCTTGGTCGCCGTCACTTCGGATATCGTCGCGGCAAGGCGCCCGAGCCGGGCGTCTTTCTCGAACGCTACCGGGCCAATCTGGCAGCGATTACCGCCGAGCGTCAGCCGGAAATCGACGCGCTTTCGAGAAAACTCGCCCGACAGGATGCGGCAATCGCGGCGCTGCGGGCGAGAGCCGGTTCCGACGGCACAGTCGTGACCGCTACCGGCCCGGGAGGTAGGAAGCCATGAGCACGATCGGAGACCTGGAGCGAAGAGCAGGTATCGGCGCATCACCGGCGGAGCGAACCGCTTTCTGGCGGCAGTTCCATCACCTCGAAGGCGAAGCCTGCCTCAAGGCAGGTGTCGCGGAACTCAGGCGGCTGATCGCTCTAAGGGAAGCACGGGTGGATCCTAGGCCAAAAACGCGCGCCCTTCGTCGCACACGCGAAACCCTGCCGCCTTTGACGCTGGAACAGGAAGCAGCACTTCATGCCTATGCCGCCAGGCACGGACGGCGCTGGAAATCGATCCTCAACAACGCCTGGATGGGCGGGCCGCCGCATGATGACGGTGGTCTGCTTCGCGGTATTCGTAACTCGCACGGTCCGACCTGGCTGCAATCCTACCGGTTGCCGAAGCCGGTCAAGCGATAGGCCGAGCGCTTGACGTCAGCGAGCCGGAAAGGCGGAGAGAGGCGGCGGCGCCTGTCATTTCGTTCGAGGACGTCATGATCCCTACCCTGCCGGATCGCCCTTCGGTTTTGCTGCGGTCTGAACCGGCGGCCGTGCGCTTCAAGGCCGCTGTCGCGCCGCGGGGCGGCCGGACCCCGCCGTCCTTCGCGGAGCAGGCTCGCGTGCTCTATCGAGGGCAGTGTGCCCTCTTCGCCCGCAAACCGGCTCCGCTCGTCCAGGCAGGGCCGGACCCTGAAACGCCCGTCTTCCGCCGGAGCGGGGCGACCGCACCGAAGGGCAAGCCGGCATGAGCCGGAGCCCGTTCGGACGACCTCGAAAGGAAACGATCATGGCCAAGCCCGCACCCTCCTCTCGCCAATCCGCCCGCGTCGTGCAACTGCGCAAGGGCGCCACCATCGAGATGGTCCGGCTGACGTGCCCGGACGCCAGCCAGGCGCTGAAGATCGCCGAGAGTTTCGGCACCGCGGTCATTGACAGCGACGGCATCCGCGAACTGCACGAACGGCTCGTCATCGAGACCGCCGATGCGCTCGGTGATGGCCTGGGCGACAAGGCGATGCAGATCCACCTGCAGCGGATCGTCGGCGCTTTCGTCGGCTCTGCCCACGGCGCCGGGCAGTTCTACAGCCGCGCTGTCACCGAGGCGCGCGATGCTACCGCCAAGGCCGCCAACGATGCCCGCGACGAGGACCTCGACGGCCCCGTCGGCTTTGACAGCGCCGCCCAGCGCAAGCGCGAATTCGCCGCCGACATGGGCATACAGGCCCATTCGCTCAGAATGGCGGCTGAGGGCGCAGTTGCCGCGTATGCCCAGGTGATCGGCGAGACCTGGAAGCCGTTCGACCGGCCCGTCGAGCAGCCGGGCCACTCGCTGAACCGCAAGGCCGCCGAAGCGCAGATCTCGGCCTTCGACTAGGCCCTGCCGGCGGGGCTCCGGCCCCCGCCCTCCGATAAACGCGAGAACGGCCGGTTCCCGGGCGGAGCCGGCTGTTCTCGTGTCGCTGACACGGTCAATCGGGAACGGAAATCAGGCAATCGCCCGTAGCGGCCCGTTCCGCTTGTCGGGTCTGCAGGAGCCACCGGCAGATGCAACGGCTTCGCCGTCCTCCACTTCGTTACGGCCGTTCCGGTGCATCCGCCGGCTGACTTGCTTCTGCTTTCGCCCCTCCGTAACGGGCCGCGATGGGCGCGGCCTCAAAACCGGAGGCTTGAAGATGAGCAATACTGAGAAACAACGGGGCGATCTCTATACCCGCATCACTGACAGAATCGTTGAGGATCTGGCGAAGGGCGTGCGGCCGTGGATGAAGCCATGGAACGCCGAGAACACGACCGGCCGTATTACCCGGCCGCTGCGTCATAACGGGCAGCCATATTCGGGCGTCAACGTGCTGCTTCTCTGGTCGGAGGGCAACGCCCGGGGATATGAGTCATCTACGTGGATGACGTTCAAGCAGGCCCTCGAACTGGGTGCTGCCGTCCGCAAGGGCGAGACGGGTGCCATGGTCGTCTTCGCCAGCCGGTTCACCAAGTCCGAAACCGATGGAAATGGCGGCGAGGTCGAGCGGGAGATTCCTTTCCTGAAAGCCTACAGTGTCTTCAACGTCGAACAGATCGATGGCCTCCCCGACCAATATTATCACCGGCCGGCACTTGGTCCGGATCCGATCAAGCGCATCGAGGATGCCGACCGGTTCTTTCGCAACACTGGTGCCGTGATCCGCCACGGTGGCAACCAGGCCTTCTACGCGCCGGCCGCCGACATCATCCAGATGCCGCCGTTTGAGAGCTTCAAGGATGCGGCAAGCTATTACGCGACCTTGAGTCATGAAGTCACCCATTGGACGGCGCCGGCGCATCGCCTCGGCCGCGATCTCAGCCGCTATGCCAAGGACAAATCCGAGCGGGCGCGAGAGGAACTGATTGCTGAACTCGGCAGCTGCTTCCTGTGCGCCGATCTCGGCATTGTTCCCGAGGTCGAGCCCCGCCCCGATCACGCCTCGTACGTCGGCTCCTGGCTCAAGGTCCTCAGCGACGACAGGCGGGCTCTCTTTCAGGCGGCGGCGCATGCGCAGCGGGCCGTAAGTTTCCTGCATGGCCTACAGCCCGAACGTGCTGACGACCGGCTCGCTGCCTGAGGACTTTAGCGTCGGTCGCTGGTCTCGTCAGCGGCCGGCACCTGTTCGGGCTTCAACGCGGAGAGCGTGTCAGGATCAGCCGTAAGGTCCAGCTTGCCCCAGATCGAGGTTTTCCGGTCGGTCGGCTTGAGCTTCCGGGACGGCTTGATTTCGACGACAAACGGCTTTGGCTGCTGACGCATAGATCCTCCAGGCGACGATTCGCGAGCACGACGATAGCCCGAAGAGCGGCCAACGCAACGCCCTTGTTCGGCGATGCCCGGACGTTTGATTTTGACATGTGGACAGGGCGGCGGATCCCCCGTCGCAGGGATCCGGCAGGCAGTCGGGGAGTGGCTGCCATCGACATATTCCCTTGGCGGCTCAGCCAGGCCCGTCCTTCGCGGGCTCGATGAGGCATGTCTGACCGGAGAACGGCTTCGCCTCGATCGTCCTCCCGCAACGGCCATGCGAAACTTTCTTCCCCTGGCGGCGGCGCCGCCATTCCTCGCGCGGCAACAAAGTTTCTCTTGGCCGCCCTCCATTTCATTCCGGCCCTACGAGCCACCCCATTGCGCAGGCGCAACGGGGACCCCGGGGGTGCGGGCCGATCGTCCCCGATCCTTGCGACAGCCATCGAGGCCGCGATGGGCGCGGCCCGAAACGGCAAAAGGAATACGACAATGGCAACCATCGGCACCTTCACCTCCACCGAAACCGGCTTCAACGGCTCGATCCGCACGCTCGCCCTCAACGTCAAGGCCCGCATCGCCCGCATCGAGAACCCCTCCGACAAGGGTCCGCACTACCGCATCTACGCCGGCAATGTCGAGCTGGGCGCGGCCTGGCAGAAGCGCTCCGAGCAGGATCGCGACTATCTCTCGGTCAAGCTCGACGACCCGAGCTTCCCCGCTCCGATCTACGCGACGCTCACCGAGGTCGAGGGCGAGGACGGCTACCAGCTGATCTGGTCCCGCCCCAACCGGGACTGAGGCCCCGGACGGCCCCGCCACCGAGGCGGGGCCAACCGGCCACAAAGACAAGCAGGCGGCAGGCATCGAGCCTGCCGCCTGCTTTTTCGGTGCGATGCGGAACCGGAATATGTCTGCTCAGTGGATGCTATCGTGCCGGGAGGAAATGCCGGCCTCAAGGACGAGCGGTTCCCCCAATTTAGCCTCCGCTCCGGTTCCCTCCGCTCCAACAAAATCGGCTCCCCCCACTCGCCGGCTCCGCCGGTCGCTTGTGCGCTCCTTGACCCCGCCACCTCTTCCCGCCCCGCCGTCTCGTCTTTCACGAACTCAAGGAGATGAGACGATGACCATCGAACAGCACATCGAGGAACTGCGGGCCGAGTTGAGGAACGCCTGCGACGCCGCCGAGCGGCGCCAGATCGAAGCGGAGCTTCAGCTCGCCCAGGCCGACCTGACCGTGGCGCTTGCCGAACAGGACGGCACCATCGAAGCCGAGCCGCCTTTCTGAGGCGGCTCTCATTCTGCTGGATCATGAGCCGGTCCGCCGGATCGACCGGCCTCCCGGCTGTCAGGGGTTTCACCCCCTCGACAATCTTGCCGGCTCGCGCCGGATACGGTCACGTCCCCTCCAGGGCCGTGGGTCTCTTCTCTCTCTGACGTCCCATGGTACTCCAGCAAAGTCGGGTAGCAGCGGGGCATTGCTGCCCCGCCGCCCCCTAAGAACCGGGCGTGCGGATCACTCCGCACCCGGCTCAAGCCATTCTCCAGCGCCACGTTGTGGCACCGGGCTCCCCGGCGGTATGTTTCGCGTTCTGACGGCCGGCGAAGTAGGCATCCCATGTGGGATCGAACGGGTTCGCCTGCGCCGAGATTTTGGCATGTCTCTTGATTGGGACAGCCGCTGCACGGACAAGCCCATACTTGGAGTCCTCCGTGCTGAAATCCCATGACTGGCTACCGTTGACCCTAAAATACCTTCTCCTAACCCACCGCGCTCCTTTGTTGGGGTGTCGTCGGCACGCCCATCTCCAGAGCATGCGCCAGATGTAGAAGTCTATCGAAGAGAAGGTCGCCTTCGCCACGACATGGCGGTGATACATCGCCCATCCCCGAATGATCGGGTTCAGCATTTGTATCAATCCTTCCTGCGTGATGGCAGCGTTGCCTTTGATGATTCTCCTGACCTTATCCAGCAGCGCCTTGACGCTGTGTTTGGACGGCGTGATGAGAAGTTTGCCGTTATACTTTCGCACATTCTGGCCCAGAAAATCGAAACCATCCGCTATGTCCGTGAGTCTGGTTTTCTCGTCCGAGAGTTCCAGTCCGCGAACAGCCAGGTATTTCCTGATCGCCGGCAAAACCTTATGTTCCAGCACCTCTTTCGATGCACTGGTTACAATAAAGTCGTCGGCATAACGGATGACGTGGGGTTTGGCTTTTCGGTACGTGGGTTTCGACGATCCCACGCTTGCATCGACTGCGGCCTCAAGCCCATCCAACACCCTGTTCGCGATTGTGGGCGAGATCACGCCCCCTTGCGGGGTTCCCGCCCGCGTCTCGAACAGAGTTCCCTCTTCGATGTATCCGGCTTGAAGCCACTTCCGCAGGATCGCCTTGTCCATAGGCATATGCTCGAGGATGTAATCATGGCTGATTTCATCGAAACAGCTTTTGATATCGCCCTCTAGAATCCACGTGGCGGACTTTCGTCTTGCCAACGTGATGAAGCACTGCTCAATGGCGTCGGCTGTCGAGCGTTTGGGCCGAAATCCATAGGAATTCGGGTCCGCCAAGGTCTCCGTCACTGGTTCCAGCGCAAGCTTCCATAAGGCTTGCATTGCGCGGCACAGCATACGGGGTATCCCGAGCGGGCGCTTCTTGCCGTTACTCTTGGGAATATAAACGCGTCGCAACGGCATGGTACGGTAGCCGTGATGCCGCAGCGACATTACTCCCTTCCATCTGGCCACCGGGGTTGTCCAGATTTCTCCGTCCACTCCCGGCGTTTTCTTCCCGCGATTCTCCGTCACCCGCTTCACAGCCAGCATCTTGCCGCTGTGCGAGCGGGTCAGCAGACGTTGCAAGGCTTTTACCTTGCCCCATCGGCCTTCGCGAGTGGCCTTGGCGATACGCACTTGAAGTCGCTTCGCGGTTGCTTCAATCTGCGACCAGTCTGTCTGATCCCAAATCTGCCCTCCGTGCGAGGACGCACCAGCATTCGCTGCTTTCGCACCGATTGCCGTCATCTGCTTTTCCTCGTCCAGCAATTAGTCATGTTCTCTCGCCATGAATGACCGGGCGGAAGTCTGCCCACTTTCGTGTCGGGCGATGTTGCAGCCCGTATCCCGACCATTACAGCCGGGCCTTCGCTTTCTCCGCCTTCCTTTACCCACAACACCAACAGCGTTCCTTACGGTTCGCCTGCCGTTACCGGCAGCGCTATGGGCTTAGCCTGTTCCGCATGAATCTCAGAGCCAATCGGACCCTTCCTTTTCGCCGGCAGCTTTCCGTCCATGGAGATCCAACCGGAAAGGACCACACCTAGCTGCACACCTTTTGGTTCAAGCCTATCAGCACATTTGGCTTGTTCCTTGTTACGGCGTTTATCGGAAGTTCACTTGTGTTGGTCGTCATTGCTCATCCCTTGCACCTCACCGCCTTTGTGCTGGCAGTTTCCACTTCGCCTCACGGTTCGGTGAACCGGTCACCCGGTGGTTACGTTGTCCCCGAAGCTCCACACGGAGTCGTTGCCAACTTCGCATGTTCGGGTAGGGAACGACCGATGGAACGGTCGGTTTCGTAAAGTTCACATCACGTGTTCTCCTCTCGAAACAGAGAATTCATGCGACTTTCAGGTCGCACTCCGGCGTCAAGGACGGCGCGGTCTCCCCAATTTTTCCGCCGCTGCGTTGCACTTCGCTTCCCGAAAAAATCGGTTCCCCCGCTTGCGAGCCGCGTTCCGCGCTCCTTGACCCCTCTTTGCCACGGAGTGGCCGATCTCCGTCATCAACGAAGGAGATCACATCATGACAACCAATCAGAACCTCATGCTTTACACCAAGCTTGCCGGCTTCCGGCTCGTCGTCCTCGCAAACCGCTTCGGCTGCGACAGCGAATTCTCGCGAGCCCTCCACGATCGCCTGCTCGAAGGACTGGAGGCAGCAATTGGGCGCGCGCGGATTATCATGGCGCTGGAGCGCAGCGTTCTCATCGGAGACGACGAGTTCGCGGAGTATCGGCTTGAGGGTGAGGCTGAGATCTTCGGGCGCTTCACCATCAACCTGATGGATGAGCTCGACATCGATTTCGACACGCACGAATTCCGCATCAACGGCGGCGATTGGTCCAGCGCTTTGACGGCGGACTATACCGGCGTCGACATCGACTATCCGGAGCTGATTGCGCTCACCGACGCCGAACTCGGCTCACTTGCGCCGATCGTCAAGGATATCACACGCGAAACCGGTATCGCGGTAAGGGCCTCCAGTGTCAGCTACATCAGGTGCACAGGATCGTAATCAATCCTGCGGCGGGCTCGACCATCCGGAGGGCGGCGACAGCGGCCCTTCGTTGAGATGCCTGCGAGACCATCGCAATGATGGCGAGAACGGCCAGTTGAGCCTCTTCCTTTCGACCTGCTGTCATCTGTTATCGGGGATGTTGCAGCCCGTTCGTCGGGACGCAACCTGCCGGCAACAGAATTTTCCCCGCCGCCTTCTGCGGCTCCTCGCCGATCAAAATTCAGCCGCCGCCAGGTCCTCCACATTCGTTTCGGCCTTGTCAGGTGCATCCCTCCTTTCCGGTCTGCGCTCTCACCCCGCGATGACCGCAATTCGAAAGGAGATCCATCATGCAACAACTCGCTCAATTCCTCGCATCTACCGGCCGCCGGCTCCGCACTCTCGGCAAGGTGATCAGCCACTTCTTCCGCAAGGGAAAGCTCGGCCTGAAACTCGCGATCAAGATCCCGTTCTTCGTCGAGATCGAAGTGTCCTTCGAGACCGATTGGAACCGGCGCCGATGACGTGCTGGCACGGCCCGCTTCGGCGGGCCTTGCTCAACTCGCCACGCAGGCACGCGGGCGATAACCGCGTTTTCGCTTTTGTCGGAGCAGATCGAGAAACAGTTCGACGGCTTCTTCTTCCCGTCCGAAATGATGGACCAACATCTGGCCTTTGGCGCCAATGCGGCCCCACTTCCTGAGCAGGCAGACATCGCCAAACAGGTTCGGCTCGATCGACATGGCATAATAGCGCGCCATGTTCTTCGCCGCATCGGTGCGTTCGACATAAAGATGGTAGGGTTGCGCGATCATGAGGTCAGAATCTCTGATCGCGGGAATCCCGTCCAACGACACTTATGAATCGGTGGGCATGGATTGATTCAGATCTGTGATGAAACACAAGTGGTGGCCTTGGGCGAGACGCCGTCGGCGTACAGCTCTACTCGCTTACGCTCCCCGAACCCGCTGGGCGGTTTCGGCCATCCGGCAACGATCCTCTCGCGGGTCCTCAGCCGCACCATCCGTGTCTGGCCCCGTCCCAACGCCTGGCAAGGCCCTCGTTAACGAGACTGTCTCCGACCGAGTGTCCCGATCGCAATACTGTCCGGAGCTTGCGGCCATACTTGTCTTCGTCGCGCCAGCCGGACGCGAGTGAGAAGTTGCCGGCATTGAGCAGCGCCAGCAGGCGTGCTTTCGCGGCCTCGCCCTTGATGCGTTCCGCTTCGCAGCGAGGCGGGCTGAGTTCCGGCGTGTCGATATCTGCGATGCGGATTTTCTCGCCCTCGAACCAGAACGTGTCCCCATCGACGACGCAGTTCATGCGCGCGCTCTCGCGGCAATACGCAAACGCAGCCGCCAATCTATCCGCCGTCGGCGTTGTGGCAAAAGCGAGCACACCAGAGAGATCGCCGCCGCCGATGGCAAACCAGCCTCCAGCAGCAATCATGATGGCTGAGATCAATGCCATCAGCGATGTGCGCGGACCTTTCTGTCCGGACTGGGGTGACTTTCCCCGCAGGCGATATCGATCATTCCTACTGCCGGACTTCCGCGGCCTTCTGAACGGAACCACATTCGATTTCGCCACTTGCCCGCTCCTCTCCTGCTTTCCTCAACCTATCTCGGACTCGGTTTCATCTGCGTTTACGACCGACCTGAAGTCGGGCCGGTAAAGCGGTGTGCGAGGCGCGGGGCGCAGTCGGTCCCGTCTCCCCTGCGGGCCACTATATTGAGGCTCCTGCGGCTGCGCTGTTTCCCGCCCCTCGCACGGCGAGAATTCCCGAAATCCCGCCCTGTCGTGCGGCCGCTATGCTGATTTCTCCAATGAAAGAACACAAGGAAAAAAACGCTTTGTTTTCGTGGCTTTCCCTGGGTTCGGTTCTACTTTGAGCGGCGTTTCGGCCGGTTGGCAAAATCTTCCCCGTTCGAAGGACAGCGTGTTTCGTCCTTCGGTCTTGAACCATTCTCCAATCCGTGCCCCTGATGCCGTTTCCTTTCCGGCTTCGGTCACATAGTGGCGTTCGGTTCCCGGTTTCCCATTCTCCGATAAGAGCTCAGCCCAGACCTGCCGGGCTCGCTAAGAAATCATCGGGACAGCCGGGATATCGTTGCCGACGCACCCTCATCACTATCGACGCCGCGCCGCTCGTAAGGGCGCTGGTCACGCAGGATCTGGAAGGTGATCGTCAAAAGCTTGCGCGCGATCGCGACGCGCGCCTTGTTAGTTCCATTCAACTTCAGATGTTCGTATTGGGCACGAAGCTGCAAGTCGGAAGCGACGGCGGGTGCAACGGCCTCAACGAAGGCCCAGCGCAGCCACTTATTGCCCTGCTTGATGATTTTCCCATGAAAGGTCTTGCCACCGCTCGAATAGGTCGAGGGAACAAGCCCGGCGTAGGCGGCTAGCTTCTTCGGGTTCCGGAAGCGGTCGATGTCGTCAATCTCGGCATCGATCAGCCGGGCGAAGAATTCCCCGATGCCAGGGATGGTCTTCAACAGCTTTACATTGCCGTTGGTCTTCGTCATCGCCTTGATCGTGGCTTCGGCCTGCTTGATCCGCCCGTCAATGTCGCCGATAAACTCCAGCCCCCGATCGATCTGGATGCGGTCGATCGCTGATACGTTGAGAGTAGCGAGCTGCTGGAGGCCGGTCTTGTTGAACAGGTCGCCCAGCTTCTTCAACTGCGCCGTCTGCTCTGGGTACCGGTCGAACACTGTCACAACCCGGTTCTTCACCATCGTGCGCAGCCGGACATAGAACATCCGCTCACGAAGCGCGACGCGAAGGTCCCGCGCCTTCTCCGTTGGTGCCCAGGCTTCCGGCACCAGATCGGCACGCAACAAGTGCGCCAGCACCGTCGCGTCGATCTTGTCCGTCTTGATTTTGGCGTCGGCGATCGCCTTCACCTTCAACGGATGCGCCAGAACGACATCGTCGCAGATATCGTCCAGCCAATCATACATCACCATCCAGTTGCGGGTCGCTTCCATCACTGCATGGCTGTTTTCCCGATACCGTTCCAGGAACGATCCGAGAGACTGGCGGTCGTTCCTCACACGACCGGATCGCAATGTCTTCCCGGCAAAGTCCTGCACGACAAGATGGCTGTAGGTTTTGTGGTAATCCACGCCGATGTGATAATCATAAGGGGCGGTCACGGTTTGCTCTCCTTCATTGAGTTCGCGAAAACCCAGGTAAGGTAGCCAAACGCTGCAAGGCGTGACTGTCCAAAGAGCATATCCATCTCAGATATCCGTTCTCTCGGTGGGCACGACCTCTTTCATGCCACCTCCGATATTCTTCATCTCTCTGGATCGGCCTTGCTCGTTGTACTGCGCGCCGGCTCGATCCGAGCGCCTTCCGGCGTGTTTCTGACTTTGTGAAACCTATTCATCCCAACGCAGGATTTCATGTCTTCGCGCCGAAACCAGATCGAGCGCCCGCATCGAAGCGGCGCGTTCCCCGCCGTAAAGACGATCTGCTCATCTGCGCGCATGCGAAGCACTTCATGCGGCTGGATCAGCGGCCGCGCGGCCAGCTGCTTCGATCTCGTGCGCGACGATCCCTTCGCCTGGAAACTGCGGCTGACCTGGTCGATCTCGACCGTCGTCATGCCACATCGACGTGAGATGTAATCTGCGGTTTCCGGATCGTTGATCGCGGCAAAGGAAATCCAGCTCGCGCTCTCGAACCATTTGCTTGCCGCGTCGCGGCCGCCATAGGTTTCGCGCATCTGGCCGATCGACTGATAGATCATGATGAGCGTGATGCCGTACTTTCGGCCGGCGTCTCGAGCGGTTTCCAGGATCCGCATGTAGCCGAGCCGCGCCACCTCGTCGAGAAGGAACAGCGCTCTGCCCTTCATCGAGCCATCGCGATTGTAGATCGCGTTGAGGAACGAGCCGATGATGACGCGCGCCAGTCCCGCATGCGTCTCCAGCGTCTTGAGGTCGATGTTGATGAACGCGTCCGTATTCCCCTGGGCAAGGTCCCCCGTTGAAAACGTCTTGCCCGAAACCAGCGCGGCATAGTTCGGGTAAGATAGCCAATGGGTTTCCTTGATCGCATTGGCGTAGACGCCAGAGAAGGTTTCGGGTGTCATATTCACGAAAGCCGCGACATTTTCCTTCACGAAATCCAACTCCGAATTGTCGTAGATCTCCTGCAGGCGTTGGCGCAGTTGCGGCTCCGGCTCGGAGAGATTGGCGCGAACCTGGCGCAGTGTCTGGTTTTCTTTCTCCGTATGGCCGGACAGGCAAACATCGGCGATCATCGCCGTCAACAATTGCAATGCCGAAGCCCGGAAGAAATCATCGCGCACACCGCGCGTGCCGCCGCTATCGCTCATGATCCATGAGGCGACGGAAGCGATATCCTCCTCCTTGGTGCCGCCGAACTGCCCGATCCAGTCCAGCGCATTGAAGCCTGTCTCCGGGTTTTTGGGATCGAGGACAAACAGGTCCCGGTTGGCGCTCGTCCGGTGGGTCGCGACCATCGGCGCCACCTCGTTCGACGGATCGAGAACGATCAGCGATCCACCCCACTTGAGCGCCGTCGGTATCGTCACCGACGTCGTCTTGAAACCGCCGGAGCCGGCGAAGACGATGCCGTGCGACGAACCGAAGGACCCGTCGAAGCAGAGCAGCGGTGACTTGCCGCCGGCGCCCCATGTTTCCGGCTCGTCGGCCCGAAACGCGCGCGCCGCGGTGCTGTCCTTGTCGACGCGATACCGTTCGCCGATGACAATGCCGCCGGTATCCGAAAACAGGGTTGCCGCTTCCGGCAGCTTCATCCACTCGGCCTCGCCATGCAGCGCTCGCTTGCCGCGAATGCGCCTTGGCTCCGCATTGGCGATTGCCGCGTTGCCAACAAATGCGACGCGCAGAGCGAAGCATAAGGCCATCGCCGCCGCCCCAGCTCCGACCAGAGTCGCCGGATCGAGATAGGAGAGGATGGACTTGCCGGCCGGAATCTGTTCCGCGAAGGCCGAGAGCCTAATTACTTCGCGAATGGCGGCGATCAGGATCGTCGCCACACCGCCGGCGACCACTCCCCAACCTGCCGTCTTGATCCTGATCGCGCCGGCGCTGGCAAACAGGAAGACGATGCCGATGGCGGCTGCAGCGACATACGGCAGCGCGATCCCGGCTCGGCCGAGCATCTGCCGTGCGGCATCCGTCTTTCCGAATTGGGACAGCCAGTGCTCGATCCCGGTCAAACCAACGGCGATCACGATCATCAGAGCGATGGGCGCGATGAAGAGTATGATCCTATTCATCGGCTTTCCCGAAGGCCTCCGCACCGATCGCCATCAGTCGCGAACGTTCCATCTCGTCGGCTTTGAGGCGCTGGCGCAAATCGATCAGCGCCCCCAGCAGAAGCGCCCGTTTCTCGTAGCGAAGACCGGCTTTGACGATCAGACCGCCAAGCTCGATCTTCTCCCGTGTGTCCTTCTTGCGGGCATCGGACGTGGTCGTGCGTGCCATCCGTTCAAGCCTCAGCAGTCCCACCCGCAGCCGCGCCAGACGCGTCCTGCGTGGAACGATGCGCTGCTTTCGCCAGCGCTGCTTCCCCTTTTCCCTCCGTTCGCAGTGACCTTTCCTCCGCGAAACCGCTTCGCCAGGTCCTCGAAGGCCGCTTGCAATTCGGACTCGTCGATCTCGATCTCGCCAAGACCGGCCTTGAGGGCAATCCGGCCGATGCGCTCGGCCTCACGGGTCTCGGCGGCCTTGAGCTGCTCCTGGAGTTTGGCGATTTCGTCGCGGATTTTCGAGGAGGGTTTCTTCATGTCCGTTCGTCTCCCTTTGGGTGAGAAAGCTTGTCTTTCGAACCCATTTTTCGGAGGTGAGTGCGGCACGCACTACTGTGAAATCCTTCAATCGCCAAAGCGCAAGCTTTGGTGAATGATCCCGGCCGTTCCGAAGGAGCGGATCCGAAGGGCGCAATTATACGTCGCTGGCGCGACGCCCTGCTTTTTGGCCCCGGCGGGGCCTGCCGCTCCCGACGAACCCGTTGATTTCGTTCGCAACCGGGAGAGAATTCCGCCGTGGCCGTCCCCCATTTCTCCGTCAGCGTCGTCGCTCGTGGCTCCGGCCGCAGCGCCGTGCTGTCGGCGGCCTACCGCCACTGCGCCAAGATGGAGTTCGAGCGTGAGGCCCGCACGATCGACTACACCCGCAAGCAGGGATTGCTCCACGAAGAGTTCGTAATCCCCGCCGATGCCCCGGACTGGCTGCGCTCGATGATCGCAGATCGTTCGGTTTCCGGTGCCTCCGAGGCTTTCTGGAACAAGGTCGAAGGTTTCGAGAAGCGCTCCGACGCGCAGCTCGCCAAGGATGTGACGATCGCCCTGCCGATCGAGCTGACCGCCGAGCAGAACATTGCGCTGGTGCGGGATTTCGTCGAGCAGCACATCACGGCGAACGGCATGGTAGCGGACTGGGTCTATCACGACGCGCCCGGCAACCCGCATGTTCATCTGATGACGACCTTGCGGCCGCTGACTGCGGACGGATTTGGTGCCAAGAAGGTAGCGGTAACAGGACCGGACGGCAATCCGATCCGCAACGACGCCGGCAAGATCGTCTATGAACTCTGGGCCGGAAGCATCGATGATTTCAATGCGTTCCGCGACGGATGGTTTGCCTGTCAGAACCGGCACCTGGCGCTTGCGGGTCTCGACATTCGCGTCGATGGCCGATCCTTTGAGAAGCAAGGGATCGATCTCGAGCCGACCATCCATCTCGGCGTTGGCACGAAGGC
The DNA here is from genome assembly GCF_022385315.1 of Rhizobium sp. K102. NCBI lineage: Bacteria > Pseudomonadati > Pseudomonadota > Alphaproteobacteria > Hyphomicrobiales > Rhizobiaceae > Rhizobium > Rhizobium sp. K102. The sequence continues at coordinate 58,484 of NZ_CP092434.1, read as the reverse complement.
GATCGAGCGGAAATCCGATGGTGCGCCCAAGCCCATTGAGCTCGAACGCCTCGAATTGCAGAACGCCAGGCGGAGCGAAAACGTCAGGCGCATCGACAGGAATCCTGAACTCGTCCTCGACCTGATCATGCGTGAGAAGAGCGTCTTTGATGAACGGGACGTGGCTAAGATCCTGCACCGCTACGTCGACGACGCAGTGCTGTTCCAAAGCCTCATGGTTCGGATCCTGCTCTGCCCCGAAACCTTCCGCATCGAGCGCGAACGGGTCGACCTTGCCAGCGGTACCCGCGAGCCGGCCAAGTACACGACCCGCGACATGATCCGGCTCGAAGCGGAGATGGCCAATCGTGCCGTCTGGCTGTCGCAGCGATCGTCGCATGGCGTGCGTGACACAGTGCTTGCCGCGACTTTCGAGCGTCATGAGCGTCTGTCGGACGAGCAGAAAACCGCGATCGAGCATGTGGCGGGAACTGAGCGGATCGCGGCCGTGATCGGCCGCGCCGGCGCCGGCAAAACGACGATGATGAAGGCGGCGCGTGAGGCCTGGGAAGCGGCCGGCTATCGGGTCGTCGGCGCAGCACTTGCCGGCAAGGCGGCCGAGGGACTGGAGAAGGAAGCGGGCATCATCTCTCGCACACTTGCGTCGTGGGAGCTCCGCTGGAACCAAGGCCGTGATCAGCTCGATAGCAAGACGGTGTTCGTTCTCGACGAGGCGGGCATGGTGTCGTCGCGGCAGATGGCGCTGTTCGTCGAAGCAGTGACGAAAGCCGGCGCCAAGCTCGTCCTCGTCGGCGATCCCGAACAGCTTCAACCGATCGAAGCGGGTGCCGCCTTCCGCGCCATCGCCGATCGCATCGGCTATGCCGAACTCGAAACCATCTATCGCCAGCGCCAGCAATGGATGCGCGATGCCTCACTTGATCTGGCGCGCGGCAAGGTCGGCAAGGCGATCGATGCTTACCGCGCCAATGGCAGGGTCATCGGGTCGGATCTCAAAGCCGAGGCCGTCGACAACCTGATCGCGGCCTGGGACCGCGATTACGATCCGACGAAGACGTCGCTGATCCTTGCTCATCTGCGCCGCGACGTGCGCATGCTAAACCAGATGGCGCGCATCAAACTGATCGAACGCGGGATCCTTGGTGAGGGATCCATGTTCAAGACGGCCGATGGCAGCCGCAATTTTGCCGTCGGCGACCAGATCGTGTTCCTGAAGAACGAGGGATCACTGGGCGTCAAAAACGGCATGCTGGCCAAGGTCGTCGAGGCGGGACCGGGACGGATCATCGCGCTGATCGGCGATGGCGAGAATGCCCGAAAAGTGCTGGTCGAACAGCGCTTCTACGACAACCTCGATCACGGCTATGCCACGACCATCCACAAGAGCCAGGGCGCCACCGTCGACCAGGTCAAAGTGCTCGCCTCCCTTTCGCTGGACCGTCATCTCACCTATGTCGCCATGACGCGTCATCGTGAGGACCTGGCTGTTTATTACGGCCGCAGATCCTTCGCCAAGAACGGTGGGTTGATCCCGATCCTGTCGCGAAGGAATGCGAAGGAAACGACGCTCGATTACGAAAAGAGCGCCTTCTATCGCGCAGCGCTTCGTTTTGCCGAAACCCGCGGTCTGCATCTTGTGAATGTCGCCCGAACCCTGGTTCGCGACCGGCTGGAATGGGTCGTCAGTCAGAAGCAAAAGCTTGCCAATCTAGGCGCCCGCCTTGCGGCCGTTGCCGACAGGCTCCGGCTCGTCCGCGGCGTTGCGCAGTCCCCAATCCAAAACAGCAACAAGGAGGCAAAGCCGATGGTCTCGGGCATCACAACCTTCGCCAAATCGGTCGACCAGGCGATCGAGGACAAGGTCGCCGCCGATCCGGGTTTGAAGAAGCAATGGGAGGAGGTCTCGGCCCGCTTCCATCTCGTTTACGCACAGGCGGAAAGCGCATTCAAGGCCGTCAATGTCGACGCCATGCTGAAGAACGAGACCGTTGCGAAATCCACGTTGACCAAGCTCGGGTCGGAGCCCGAAAGCTTCGGCGCGCTCAAGGGCAAGACCGGGATCCTCGCCAGCCGCTCTGACAAGCAGGAGCGAGAAAAGGCACAAACGAATGCGCCGGCGCTGGCCCGAAATTTGGAGCGCTATCTGCGCCAGCGGGCGGAGGCGGAACGTAAGTTCGAGGTCGAAGAACGCGCTGTCCGTCTGAAGGTCTCGATCGATATTCCCGCGCTGTCGCCAAACGCAAAACAGACATTGGAACGCGTTCGCGATGCGATCGACCGAAACGACCTGCCCGCCGGCCTCGAATATGCGCTCGCCGACAAAATGGTGAAGGCTGAACTGGAGGGTTTCGCCAAGGCTGTCTCCGAGCGTTTCGGCGAGCGGACTTTCCTGTCGCTTGCCGCGAAGGACCCCAATGGACAGACGTTCAATGCCGTCACGTCGGGAATGACGGCCGGACAAAAGGCCGAGGTGCAATCGGCGTGGAATATGATACGGACGGTGCAGCAGCTCGCCGCGCATGAGCGCACGACCGAGGCGCTGAAGCAAGCCGAGGCCCTGCGTCAGACGAAGAGCCAGGGGCTGTCGCTCAAATGAAGATAACCGTGTTTGCGTTCGGGACGCGACGCGCTCAGAGGACGAATGCAGTCGTGCTCTTGGCCCTGGCGGCATCCATCGTTGGCGGCGGTGTTGCTGCCGCGACCGTCGGCGGCTTTCGCATCAACATGACACCCAGTGAACCTCTCGGTCTCTGGCGCATCGTCGCGCTCGATCGCCCGGCGGTTGCCGGCGATCTCATCTTCATTTGCCCCCCGCAAACGACAGAAATGCGGGAGGCGAGAGAGCGTGGTTATCTCCGCTCCGGAACGTGCCAAGGCGGCATCGCGCCGCTCATCAAGACGGTCATAGCCATTGCCGGGCAGCATATCGAAATCGGCGCCGGCGTGACGATCGATGGACGCCCAATTGCATTTTCCGAACTGGCTGAACGGGACGGCAAGGGCCGGCCGATGAAGCCATTTCCCGGCGGCGTCGTGCCTGATGAAAGCGTCTTTCTCCTTTCACCCTTCAGGAGCTCCTATGACTCCCGCTATTTCGGCCCCCTGCCCGCCTCCGGAATCCTCGGCCTGGCGAAACCGGTGCTCACCTATGCGCCGTGAGTATCTCCAGCCAACCGCATTGATTGCCGTCGCAACCGTCGCCGGGACGGTGGGATGGAGTGGCCACGTCCTGCTTCTTCCGGTCGCCCTCGCGTTTCCGGTTCTCTGGGCGCTTGCGCGAGCACGGTGAACGGCCGCGGTCATCTCGGCCGTCTATTTCCTGACCGCATCCCGGGGACTGCCGCAGGGCGCCGCGACCTTCTATTCCTCGGACCTTTGGCCTGGATTATTGCTGTGGCTCTGTGCGTCCGCCGGCTTCGTCATCGTGCATACCGTCCTCTGGACGAAGAAGACGGGTGCTCGTCCGCGTCGCTATCTCCTGGCAGCGGTTCTGATGGCCGTTCCGCCATTCGGCATTGCCGGCTGGGCTCATCCGATCACCGCTGCAGGCGTACTATTTCCAGGATGGGGATGGTGGGGACTGGCTGCCGCGACAGCCGGCCTCATGGGCCTCGTAACCCGCATGTGGCCAGCTGTCGCGTTTGTCCTGGCAAGCTTTTGGATCTGGTCCGCCGCAACCTGGGACGAACCGAACCCACCGGAATCCTGGCAGGGGATCGACCTCGAAATGGGTGCGTCGCTGGGGCGGGATGCCAGCATTGAGCGTCACCGTGATCTGATTGCCACGGTGACGGATCGGGCATCCGGTGGCGCCCGGTCCATTGTTCTTCCCGAAAGCTCTCTTGGCTTCTGGACGCCGACCGTCAAGCGGCTATGGGTGCGAGCTTTGCAGGCAACTGACGCCACCGTTATCGCCGGCGCGGCAGTTGTCGATGCGGGCGGATACGACAATGTTCTGATCGCCATCTCTGGCGACGCCGCTCGGCTCCTTTATCGCGAACGTATGCCGGTGCCAGGCTCGATGTGGCAACCTTGGCGTCCCTTGCTTGGGGCAAGTGGCGGCGCGCGGGCGCACTTCTTTTCGAACCCCGTCGTGACCGTTGCCGGCGGACGCATCGCACCGCTGATCTGCTACGAGCAGCTGATCGTCTGGCCCGTTCTGCAGTCTATGCTGCAGGAGCCGGATATCCTCGTCGCTGTCGGCAACGGCTGGTGGACCAAGGGGACATCCATCGTCGCCATCCAGCGCGCCAGCACGCAAGCCTGGGCGCGCCTGTTCGACAAGTCCGTCGTTTTTTCCTTTAACATCTGATTTCCCAGGAGCCCAAGATGCTCGATGCCGCCCTGATTCAACAATGCGCCGACCCTTCACTGAAGCCCGCGATCGTCGAGCAGTTCGTGACCGCGGCGGGCGCAAATGATCCCTTTGCCGTCACCGTCAAATCAGGTGGCAGATTGATCCTCGTTCCGAAGGCGACAACGCAGGACGAGGCAATGGCGATCATCCGGCAGTATGTCGGCCAGACCGTGGTGCGCGTCGGCCTGACGCAGTTTCCGGCGGGCGTTGGCGTGAAGGACGCCGCCGATCTGAACTCCGATCTCGTCGATCCTTGCGAAAACCTCCGCAAGGGAACGGCGATGTTCGCCAAGGTCTTGCGGATCGTTGCCAAGTGGTACGGCAATCCGAAGAGCGACGACGTCTTCCCCAGATCTTCGACGATGCCGTCTATGCCTGGAAGAGTGGAGAGTTCGAGGGCGTGAGTGTCTTCCAGGCGGACGATCCCGGAAAAAGCGTCACGATCGACAATACGTTGCCTGCCAACCTGGACAAGGCCAGCGCGGACATACCGCCCGCGGATGCAAACACTGAAAGCGTCGAGAAAGGCGAGAGCGTTGGATCGGCAGAAATGCGGATCGACCTATCAAGGATTGGAGGACAATGATCTCCTTGGGAAGGCCGCTATGCCTCCGGAAGCGAATAGCGCGTGAGAACAGCGTCCTCGCCATCGAGGATCACTTCGATGACTTCGTTGACCATAGCCTGCTCTCCCGCCAAATCCTGTAGTATGAGGGCAAACAATTCTCGTTGCTGCGCGGGAAGCACCTGCGGGACAATGATCACCAGGCCCGTATGCAATTCTTCTTTCGCGTACAGCTTCCGGAAGTCGCGAGCATTGTTCGTGACGAAGGTAAAATCCTCCTCGATGATCCGAGGCATCAGATCCCAGTCGGCTTCGCCGCTCAGTCCCAGCCAATTCACATGGAAGCAATCGTGGCCGTGCGCTTGAGCGACGGCCACGAGAGCGTGTGAAGGCATTCATCGATAAGAAACTTCACGAGGTCGAGCCAGACGGTTTGGAGACGTTTTCGTTCCGAAGGCTCAGGCGCTTCACGGATTTCACCTTCAGGCCCTGCTCAGAAAGCTTCCTCGGACGCCCCCTGGCGGGATGGGCCGCAACCCAGATCTCGGCAAGTTCCACCATGCGCTCGGTGAGCGACGGATAACCCTCGACGATTTCCGCTGTACTTGCGCCTTGGGTCTTCATCGCGGCAATTACTCGCACGGGAACACGGGTTCGCTTGAACACCGGCTCGCCGCCCGCGACACCCTTCACACTTTCGATCAGTCGTTCGGCTTCTCGAAGCGCCTCGGCCCGCGCGGCCAGTTGCTCCCGTGCCCGAGCGACGTCGATAATGAGATAGTCGTCTGCTCTCACGGTTTCGGCATCGGGGTTCTGGTCGATCGTATCGAACAAGCGTTTGCGGCGCTCGGCAGACAAGATCGATCCGACGCCATACCAGAGCTTCAACCGAAGCAGATCCTCATCGGTGAGCGCTCGACCCCGGCTGTCAACGAGATGAGTCTCGATGATCCGCTTGTCGATCGCATTGTGCACCGACTTAACAGCGACCTCACTGACAGCCGCCGCCTCGGCGGGCGTGTATGCGTGTGACGTGGTGGTCATAATCATTCTCCTTGTGGAGAATATATAATACAGCTCACGTACCCCGTAAAGACTGTGACCGAGCTTCTCGATACCGGGGTCCCGTCAGACCGGTAAGGAAGATTCACTTCTTTTCCGGCGGCCGCTTCAGCAGATCAGATGCTTCCATTTCCAAAATCGCGGCCAGGCGGTCTACCACATCGATGCTCGCATTGTAGACGCTGCGCTCCAGAGAACTGATGTAAGTGCGATCGATATCTGCCCTGAAAGCAAGCTCTTCTTGCGACAGGCCTTTGGCCAGCCGCGCGGCTTTCAAATTTCGTGCAAATACCTCTCGAATCTCCATGATCGAGAGAGCATCGGCTTGTAGAGTATTTCACCACGGAGTATTCTCTACAAAGACATTCCGTTGACGAATCAAGATGATGCAGCAGCGTCAGAAAGTTAGTTTCGCGCGCGTGCTGAGCCGCTCAAAATATGAACTCCCTCCCATTCTGTGACGATCTGGTATTTAATCGCGAGCGTATGCAGCCTCGGCTCTTGACGTCACAAAATGCAATTTGAGGAGACGGGGATGAAGGACGCCAGCTTATCCGGCGCAGACGAAACAAACGGAAGACAATCTCGTTACAGTTCGATGCTAAAATCGGACTTGAAGGCGCTGGCTATTTCGGCAATCCGGGAACACCGTCGGCTCCTCGCAGCCGACCAAGCCGTATATGACGAGTGGGCGCACGCGAGCGACGATCCGTCGATCTCCGGGTCGGTCCTTCAAGCTCTTCAAAACGAATACATCTCGCGCCAGAAGAAGTCTGAGAACCAGCAGGAGGAACTCTCGGAAATCCTGGACGCGCTCGGCTACGTTCCGGACGTGCTGCTTGAGAATAACGAGTAATCGTCAGAGCAGGCCACGATCCTTGGCAATGGCGACGAGCTGCGGCACGGACTGGGCGTCAAACTTTTCACGCGCCTTGTCGAGATAGTGTTGCACGGTTCTAGCATTGATTCCGGTAAGCATCGCCGTTTCAGGTGCCGTTTTTCCCTTCGTCGCCCAAAGCAAGCACGTCATTTCCCGCGGTGATAGCGTTCGCTTCGGCGCCAGCTGTGTCCTCGCGGCTATGAAGCGCAGCCGGTAATGAACGACCAGCAACGCCTGCAAAGCTTGGAACGTCTGCTGCATCTCAACTAAGTCGGTCCTCGCTTCGGAAGTCGCAAACGTTAGCATCAGATGCGAGCCGAAACTGCCATCGGTCCCTATCGTGACGCCGCTTCTTAGCCCATGATCCACGGCTTGTTCTCGGAATTTTCGAAGGTCGGACGTCCCGCGAGCTGGCCAATTATCTGCAGTCCACCCAAAGGCCTCCTGTCGACGCTTCGCCTCAGTGACTACGGGGTCTATCCGTGTATAGTGACCGGATAAATATGCTTCCTGCCAGTCTTTAGGATAGTTGTTGAATGTACGGACTTCCGCACCTGACGCTTCGAGGTAAGCGTATCGCTCGAGCCCGAATGCAGCTCCATAGTTACGCAAAGCCACTTTGACCGATACCTCGTCCTGTGACGCCTCAACGGTATCGATCAAATTCCTCAGTGCGTCATTCAATCTCACTCTCCCCATGTTCGTGCCACTGTTCGAACATGCGACGGGAATGCGAGGAGATAAATCCCCGAACCGATGCCCCTAACTTGGGGTACCCACGTGAGGCGTGATGAGGTTCAGGTGTACTGCATGAGCTATTGCGGCCGACAGCGTGGGGCAACCGAGCTTATAGCGTGCTGATTTGAGGTAGCCGCGTGTTGTATGCTCGGATAGTCCCAGGATCTTGCCAATGTCCTTGCTATCTTTGCCGCGCGAGGCCCAATGAAGGCACTCGATTTCCCGTGATCCGAGCGCAGGTACGGGATCATTCTCACCGTGGAGTTCGAACACTGCTTTGCGATGCAGAAGAAATCCAAGCTCAAGCCACTCTGGCAAAAACTGGCGCTCGATCAACGTCCATTCTTCATCACTCTTCTGGGAGTTGATCGAGAGGAGCGAACGCCTCGATTTGTCGACAATCGGGACAGAGACTCCGTTGGTGCCGATCCCATGCAGCTCGGCATCGACCATGAACTCTTGCGCAGTCTCGGTAATATCGATCTCGCGCCAATCGAAAGGCAACTGTCGAGAAAAGCCCTCCCGAATGATTGGATCGACGTTTATGTAATCGTTGAGCAAATAGCGTGAAACCCAGCTATCGGGATAGGTCGTTCGTACAAACGGAGCGTCAACGTTATCGACGATTGTTCTCGCAAGATGAAACGTGACGAAATCAATGGGATAGTGCGATTGGAATTCATCCAAAGCGGCCGCCACTGTCGCCGCATTTTTCATCGCGCTGAAAGCGTCGGGATAGGTGGTCGAATGCTCATTTTCCTGCATGCTTCTTTCCGTAACAGTGATTATCGTTTGCGGGTTAGCGACCATAAAATCGCCGAGCTAGTCGCTAAATGCAACCCCTGAGAGCGGGAAAAGACCGACATGCTGCGGCCTCCGCTATCGACGCGAGTATCTTTTGGAGCATTTGCAATGATAAGAGAACTCATTACAGTTGCGACGGTCGATAAGCTTGCGGAAAAATAATATCCTGATCGACGAGCACATTGAATTTGTAGCCTGGTCGGATTTGGATCGTCGGCTGGACATTGAGGTTCTTCGAGATCGTCTGCTCGGCGACGCGACCGAAGCTTTCCGCGAAATTCCGCCTGGCCGCGTCGGACGCCGTGTCCTGCGTCGCAAGCGTTGAACTCTCCGGCATCGACATGTCGATCCCGGTTCCGATCAACGCGACGAGTGCTGCCGAACTCCAGGTGCGCCAGAGATGCCGATCGACCTTGTCCTTGAAGCCACCATATCCTTCGGCATCCGTGCCGGCCATGCCGCCGATCTGCAGCGTCGATCCATTCGGAAAGATGAGGTCGGTCCAGACCACGAGGACACGCTCCTGGCCGAACGAAACTTTGGAATCGTAACGGCCAAAGAGCTTTGCCCCCTGCGGGATGAGAAGCCGGTAACCGGTGGCGCTGTCATAGACGTTCTGACTGACCTGCGCGCTGATGCGCCCCGGCAGGTCGGAGTTGAGGCCGGTGATCAACGTGGCGGGAATGACGGAGCCGCGCTTTAGTTCGTAGGGCGACATTTGAGGCACGACCTGGTTCGGCAGATAGCCGAGATCCTTGATGTCCTGATTGAAAAAGTCCTCCTTGGAACCCTGGGCATTCTGGTCGACGTTCTGGCCCATGAGCCCGGATTTCATGGCGGCGGCGTAGAGGTCCGAGGCATTGTTGGCTGTCGCAGTCGTCGTCTGCCGGCTTGCGTCCGTGGAGTTGTTGGCGGCTTTCTCGACATCGGAGATATCCACCTTCAACGGCGAGTCCAGCGCCGTTGCCCGCGCCTGCAGCCGGGCCATCCTTTGGCGCTGAGCCTCGCGGAAATATTGCTCGTCCTGCTCCCGCTTCAGGCGCGCCTTCCATTCCTCTTCGGATTCAAGCCTCGGCCGCCGTTCTTCCCTCTCCGTCGGCCGGCGGTCTACAATGGGTGTTTCCTTCTCAGCCTTCTGTTCGACGGCGGGCGTTGGCTGAAACGCCTCACGTTCCACCGGCTCGCCGATGATGCCGTCCGTGACGCCGCGTTTGAGTTGGTCTCCGAAGTTCGTTGCGGGAGCATTCGAGGCGCTGTCGAGTTCGATGTTCCGATTGAAGGGGAGCCCGCGCCATGAAAGTCCGATCACCACCACGCCGACGAACAGCGCGATGATGACGATGGCGATGATGACCGGCAGCCGATTGAGACGGCGCATGCCTTTCTGATCGTCAGCCTGATTGGATGCGCCCAGCTGGAGCGATTGGACCATGTCCGCCTCCCCTCAATTCCGCTGGATGATTGAGAGCGGGCTTGCCGGCGTGGCGCCGGCTGCCGTTGTCGTGTAGGCCCGGCCGAGGACGATCGACTGCGTTGAAAGCTGTGCGAGCACCTGACCGTCGACGCCATCGAGCGAATAGGCGAGCTCGACCGGTTTCACGTCCTTTCCGACCTTGCCGTCCTTGACGACCGTGTAGCCCCATCCTTTCAGCGCCGCCTCCAGTGCCGTTGCGAAGTCCGAGGAGTCCTTTTGAATTTTAAGCGTCGTCGCACCTGCCGGACCGATCTGTTCGGCGAGCCAACTCGCCATGTCGCCGGCAATCGCACTTGCAGCGGGGCCAGTGACCGCGACGGGCGTGGAACTGGTCGTCAATCCGTCTTCGGCTGTCTGGCACCCTGAAAGCAGGGTGCCGGCGACGATGATGACGAGAAGCTTGCGCATGGTTCAGCCTCCCCGCCGGATGGTGATTTTTTGCTGACGCCAGCCGACGCCGGAGACGAGGATCGCTTTGTCGATCGCGTAGTCGACGATCATCATGTCGTTCTTCATCCTGTAGTTGACGATGCGGTTCTGACCGCCGCTGACGACGAAGAGCACCGGTGCATCCTGGCTCGAGACTGATTTCGAGAATTGAATGTATGTTTTCATACCATCCGAATAGACACGCTTCGGCTTCCAGGACGCGCTGCCGTTCACCGAGTAGGAGAAGTTCAGTTTGTCAGGTGCCGTCCCGGAGATGCCGCCGGTCTCGAGCCGGGAATTGATATCGGCGAGCTTGGTCGAGACGTCCTCCGGGTACTCGAAGCCGACGCGGGCCATATATTGGCTCGGATGAGACTTGAGTTGAATATGATAGGTGCGGCGCGATGTCGTGACCACCATCGAGGTGACGAGCCCCGGTTCCGATGGTTTGACGATCAGGTGGATCGCCTGCCCGCCGGTGGCGCCCGAGGTCGCCGGTTCCACCTTCCACCGCACGGTGTCTCCAACCAAGACATCGCGGACGATTTCGCCACCTTGCAATTCGATATCACAGACCTGCAGCGGCGAGCAGACGACCGACGGCTGCGTTTCGCCAAAGAGGAAGATGACCTTGCCATCGGGGCCGGTCGTCACCAGCCCTGACGTCCCACGCCACTTCCTGGAGATGTTCGTCCCCTTCACCTCGTTGTTCGTCATGCTCTGCGCCTCAGCGCCCCCGACAAAGACGAGCCCGGCCAGGCAGCCGGCGGCTGCGATCAATCCTGTTCTGTGCATTGAGAAATCCCCTGCCCTTAAAGCTGCGCTGTCCAATCGAAATCCCGGACGTAGAGACCGATCGGATTGAGGCGGATCGTCGCCTCATCCTGCGGCGCGGTGAGCGTAACCGTCGCGATCCCGCGGAATCTGCGTGTGCCGATTTCCTTGCCCTTCCGGTCCCGTTCGTATTCAGTCCAGTCGATCTGATAGGTCTGGTTCGACAGCGCCACGATGTTGTTGACCTCGATCGCCACCGTCGACGATTTCGCCTTCTCGAATGGGGAATTGCCGCGGAACCAGGCGTTGATCTTCTCGGTCGATGGATCAGATGTTCGAAGGAGTGCGTAGGTCCGGTCGATATATTTTTTCTGCACCACGGCATCGGGTGTGATCGAACGGAAGCTGGTGACGAAATTGCCGAGTGTGGCACGCACCACCCGGACATCCGCATATTCGATTTGTTCAGGGAAGCCCGCGGTCACCGCCGTGCCCAGTTTATCGACCCGGACGATATAGGGAACCAGCTTGACCTGAGTGCTGAGATACATCGAATAGCCAAAGCCTATGACGGCCATGGTCAGACCGAGAATGCCGACAATGCGCCATGCGGCGGCTGCCTGGACATAGGAGCCGTATCGCTCGCTCCATTCCTGGCGCGCAGCGAGATACGGGTTTTCGGGGGCGCGGTTCGCTGCCATCGATCGATCACTTTCTGATTGCTGTTAGTCTTTGCGTTCGGGAGGTGATTTTGGTCCGCTTTGCCCGCTGCGCGCCTGATCGAGCTTGGAATTGGCGAGCCCCAGGATAGACCCGGCATAGGCGCCGGGAGAGCCGATGGCCTTCTCCTTGGCAGCCGAGCCCGCTGCTTTTCCTGCCGAGCCGATCCCTGCGCCGAAACCTCGGAGCATCGCTCCTGCAACGGAGGACCCTGCGGCCCGCGCGCTTTGACCAGCCGCGAACCCTGCGCCCGTCGCGCCGGCCGCGAGGAAACCCGCGCCGGTCGCGAAGGATGCCGCCTGCCCACCGTGCCGGATTGCTTCCATGCCGCCCGAGACGGAGGCGCCCTGAACGACACCCTGAATGATGTTCGGCACATACATGGCGATGATGAAGACCACGACCGAGATCCCGGCGATGGCGAGCGTCGTCACGAACTGGTCCGAGGAGGCAGTTGGCGCGTTTGCCAGACCCATGAGGACTTCGGACCCGATCTTCGCGATCATGACTAACGCCATCAGCTTCATGCCGACGCCGAAGGCGTAGACGAGATAGCGGACAGCAAAGTCCTTGGTAAAGGAGGATCCCCCCAGCCCGAGCATGATCATGCCGGCAAGCAGACCGACATACATCTCGACCATGACCGACACGAAAATTGCTGCGACCAGCGAGAAGCAGATGACGACGACACCCATCGCCAGCACGGCCGCGATCGCCAAAGCATTGTCCTCGAACACGCCGAATTGTGCCTGCTGCGACATTTGCGAGGCAACCCGGATGCCTGCGTCGAACACTTCGGCGGGCGACGCGGATCCGCCGCCGGCGCCAATCTGGAAGAGGCTGTCGACGACCGCTCGGGCAAAAGTCGGCCCTTGCGTGAGAACAAAGGCGAAAAAGCCAATGAACATGATGCGCCGGACAAGCTCAGCAAACCAGCTGTCGAGGGAGGCCGCCTGGAGCGCCAGCCAGACCGCGGCAATGCCCACCTCGATAGTTGCCAGGATCCAGAACAGAGATTTCGCCGCATCCATGATGGTGGTCTCCCACCCTTTAGCGGCGGTGGAAACCTGATTTTCTAGTTCTGTCAGGACTTGTCCCTGTTGCGCGAAGGCAGGAGCTGCAAAGACGAGGCAAAGGAGGCCAGCGATCAGGAACGATTGTTCAAGGGTGCGTTTCACCATCTTGGGCGCATCTCCTGGCCGTCCTTGATCGGCGGCGGCTCCATGTTCGAGCCGAAGAACTTCTCCCTGACGGTGCGTTGTTCTTCGGCGAGCGCAGGCTTGTTGGATTCCTTGGAATTGACGATCAGCACGGTCGCCGCTGAGGAGAAAGCTGCCACAAGCGCGAGCACGGCAATGACAACGGCGCGGCTCACCAGCGGGGCTCCATCTTCTGACCTTCGGGAATGCTCTTGATCTCGGCATTGAAGAATTTCTCGCGCCGCGCCTGGGCAAGGTCTTTGTCGGTCTGTTCCGTCTGAAGCCAAGTCCCCATCATTGTCATCTGTTGGGAGACGAGACCGCGAAGCTTCTGCATTTGCGCGACTTGCTGAGCAGCAATCTCGTGGCCGACCTGCAAAGCCTTCATCTGCCCGTCGGCCGTCTCGGACATCGACCGCAGCGAGGACATCGTGCCTTCCTCGCTATCGAACTGGTCCGCCGTCAAACTCGCCGCCTTCAGTGTGCTGGCGATCGTGTCCCGGTTCGTATCGGACCAAGTTTGGTAGCTCGACGAAAAACTTGTCGCGTCCGGCAAATTGGTCTTGAGACTCGAGTAGCTTTGGAAGCGCTGCTGCAGCACGTCATCCGCATTGCCCATCGAAAACGAGATGCTTTGACCCTGATCGACGATGCTGCGCAACTGATTGAGGTCGCTTTCGACCTGCCCCCACATATGCGACGGGAGAGTTGCCGTGTTCTGAAGCAGATTTTGATAGATGTTCAGCTGCGTTTCGATCTGTTGGGCGAGTTGGCTGATCTGGGTGAGCTGGTTCTGGATCTGCTCACCGGACTTCCCGACCAAAGCGACCAGCTCGCCGTTGTTGAGGACCTGCGTCCACTCGGTGGCGGCACCAGTTGCGGTGCCGGCATCTGCGGGATTTGCGGCGGCGATCGTCAATGCGACCGCCGCAAGGCCGGCGAACAGCCTATTCGAAGTTGAGCAGCGATGCGGCATCGTGAACTCCTCTCGTTTGAAGCCAGTGGATCGGCCAGTCGCGGCCGTGTTCGGAATTGAGCGCGCGGATGCGCTTCAAGTCTTCCTTGCCCGATGCGCCGACGAAGCTGAGCGCCACGGGACCGAGCGCCATATCGAATAGGCGCCGGCCATCAAGGGTGACCACGTAATATTCGCGCTTGGGGATTGCGTTCGAAACGATCTCGATCTGTCGCTCATTGAACCCGATCCTCTCATAGAACTCGCGGGTCCCCGCCTCCCTGGCTGCGCCGTTGGGCAGGCAGATTTTCGTTGGGCAGGATTCCTTCAGCACGTCGATGATCCCGGAACGCTCGGCATCCGAAATCGACTGCGTGGCGAGCACAACGGCGCAGTTGGCCTTGCGTAGCACTTTAAGCCATTCGCGGATCTTGCTACGGAATACCGGATGGCCGAGCATCAACCAGGCCTCGTCCAGGACGATCAGGCTCGGTGAGCCGTCGAGACGCTTCTCGATACGTCGGAACAGATAGGTGAGCACGGGCACGAGATTGCGCTCGCCCATGTTCATCAGTTGCTCGATTTCGAAAGTCTGGAAGGCACCCAGCGAGAGACCATCCTGTTCCGCATCGAGAAGCTGGCCCATCGGTCCGTCGACCGTGTAGTGGTGGAGCGCGTCCTTGATCTCGCGCATCTGCACGCCGCTGACGAAGTCCGAAAGCGATCGACCGGCTGCGCTGGCCATCAACCCAATCTGGCGCGAAATGGCGTTGCGATGATCAGGGGTGATGGCAACACCCTGCAGCGTCACCAGCATTTCGATCCATCCCGTGGCCCATGCGCGATCTGCATCATTGGAGAGCTCCGATAGCGGACAAAAGGCCAGTGCCCTCTCCGTTTCGTTGTGATCTCCACCAATCTCATAGTGATCGCCACCGGCGGCGAGCGTCAGCGGTAGCAGCGAGCTCCCCTTGTCGAAGGCGAAGATCTGGGCCCGTTCATACCGGCGGAACTGTGCGGCAATCAGTGCCAGCAGCGTCGACTTCCCCGAACCGGTCGGCCCGAAAATCAGCGTGTGGCCGACATCGTCGACATGCAGGTTCAGCCGGAACGGCGTCGACCCACTCGCCACCTGCATCAACGGCGGCGAGTTCGGCGGATAGAATGGGCACGGCGCGATCGGATTGCCTGACCAGACAGAGTTAAGCGGAACCAGATCGGCGAGATTGCTCGTGTTGATCAGCGGTTCGCGGATATTGCAGTACCAGTTGCCGGGCAGGCTGCCGAGAAAGGCGTCGGTGGCGTTGAGCGTCTCGATCCGCGCGCCGAATCCCTCCGCCTGGATCAGCCGGCGGATTGCTTCTGCTTTTTCCTGCAGGGCCTCCCGGTCGTGATCAAAGAGAACGATCACCGGCGTATAGTAGCCATAGGCCACCAGCTGCGAGGAGGCTTGGGCGATGGCGTCTTCCGTCTCGGCCACCATGGTCATCGCGTCCTGGTCTACCGACCGGCTCTGCGTCTGGAAGAGCTGATCGAAGAACGGCCGCACCTTCTGCTGCCACTTCTTACGGGTGCGTTCGAGTTTTTGCCGCGCCTCTTCCGCATCGAGGAAGATGAAGCGCGATGACCAGCGATAAGTGAGCGGCATCAGATCCAGGCTGTTGAGAATTCCCGGCCAGCTCTCGGCCGGCAGTCCGTCGATCGCCACGACGCCGAGGAAACGGTTTTCGACCTTCGGCGTCAGGCCATGCTCGAGCTCGGCAGTTGCAAGCCAATCGAGATACATCGGGGCATCCGGCAGCCGGATCGGATGGTTCTCGCCTGTGACGCAAAAGCGAACGAATTGTAGCAGCTCGTCATAGCGGGCGACCCGCTCCCCTCCCCTCTCGACGGTTTCCCGGGTTTCCATGCGACGGATTGAAAGGGTGTTGGCGAAATACTGCTCGATCTCCCGGACAGCGTTCTTGAAAATGAACAGCACCGTATCCGCATAGGTCTTCTTTCGGCTTTCCTCGTCCGAGTAGATGTATTTGCTGAGCGCCGTCTTTTTTGATTCAAGCGGCCGATAGGTGAGGACGAGCGCGTGCTTGCTCTCGAAATGCCCCTGCTCGCGCGCGAAGTGTGCCCGCCGCTCGGCGTCGATCGCGCGCGTGACGGGATCGGGAAAGTGGCAACGATCATCCGACGGATAGTCGAATGTCGGGATGCGCACGGCTTCAACCTGGATCATCCAGCCGCTTCCAAGACGCGACAGGATCGTATTGATCTGCCGCGAGAGCTCGTTGCGCTCGAGGTCCGTGGCGCTTTCGGAATCCGGCCCGGCAAAATACCAGCCGGCAATCAGGCTTCCGTCTTTCAACAGGAGCACGCCATTGTCGACCAGGCCGGCATAGGGAACGAGATCCGCAAAGGAGGGGCCGGTGGCCCGGAAACGTTTGAGAGCAACCATGCCTGCCCCTCAATACCGGCGCCACGGCGAGGAGGTCGCCTTGTAGTAATGCTTGTAGGAGATATGGCGGACATAAACCTGTCGCATCAGCGGATCGGCCTTGGCCATCATCCTCAAAAGCCCGACGATGACGATCCAGACGGCAACGCCGAAGAGCGCGGAATAGACCGTGAGGACGACGAAGATCAGAATGACTGCGGCAAGGCCGGTGATCAGCACCAGTTCCCGGTCCGCGCCCATCAGGAGGTTCGGCCGCGACAGCGCACGGTGGATGCGGTTGCGTTGCAGCCCGGACAGGGACTCAGCCATGAGCCCCCTCCCCTGTTTCGCTTTGACCGATTGAGGTGGTTTGCTCGTCTGGAGTTCCGATGGAAGCTCCCGTCGCGCCGAATAGGCCGACGATGTTGGTGGCCCCAAGTAGGATGCCGGCGACGAGCACGATGTACATGAGCCGCCGCGCGAAATCGTTCAGCTCGCCGCCAAAGATCAGCATACCGCCGGCGATTGCGACCGCTGCAAGGGCAATGGCACCCGCGACCGGACCGGTGATCGACTCCTGGATCTGCTGCAGCGGTCCTTCCCAGGGAAGACTGCCGCCGGAACTGGCGAGCGCCGGCGCGACCGAGGCAAGGACGATGGGTGCCGCGAGGAGTACCGCGGCTACGACTGCGTTCCTACGCGACATGGCGCGCCTCCTGTTCTTCTGTAAGCTGGTCGGATTCGATCTCGTATTGGCCGCCTGCGAAGCGCTCGACCTGGATGACGTCGCGAACACGCCGCCCGCGCGGCGTCCGTTCAATCGAGACGATGAGATCGACCGCTTCACCGATCACTTCGTGCATCGGCTGTTGGCTGGCTTCGGCGGTCAGTTGCTCAAGGCGGCGAAGCGCCGACATTGCAGTGTTGGAATGGATGGTTGCCACGCCTCCTGGATGACCGGTGTTCCATGCCTTCAGCAACGTGAGCGCAGCCCCGTCGCGGACCTCGCCGACCACGATCCGATCCGGACGCAGGCGCATGGTGCTCTTCAACAGTCGCGCCATGTCGACTGTATCGCTGGTGTGGAGAAGCACGGCGTTGTCGGCGGCGCATTGAATCTCGGCGGTGTCCTCCAGAATGACCAGACGGTCTTCAGGGGCCGACTTGACGATTTCAGCGATAACGGCGTTGGCGAGCGTCGTCTTGCCTGATCCTGTGCCCCCGGAGATGATGATATTGAGCCGCGACGAAATCGCGCTGCGGATGGTCGAAGCCTGGTGTTCGGTCATCATGGCAGACCGCACATAATCGTCGAGCGGGATCAGGCGCAAGGCACGCCGCCTGATGGTGAAGGCCGGTTTGGCGACGACCGGAGGCAACAATCCTTCGAAGCGATGACCTCCGATCGGCAATTCCCCTGAGATGATCGGCTGCTCGGTGTCGACCTCCGACTGGAGTGCATGTGCCACGGTTCCGATCACCATTTCCGCAGCCGCTGAAGACATTTCGCCGGCTGGCGCCACGCCATGCCCCAGCCGTTCAATGAATAGCTTGCCATCGGGATTGAGCATGATTTCAACGACGGTTGAGTCGTCCAACGCGACGCAAAGCTGATCGCCGAGAGCCTCCTGAAGTTTTCGGACAAGTCGGGGATGGGAGCGAAGCTGGTTCACGGCTGTCTCCTTACGCTGCTTTACTGACGGAGCTGAGTTCGGATCGATAGTCGGAGGGTCGCAGACGTAGGAACATGCTGGCATTCACGGGCAGGATGCCAGCGACGGCCATCGTCACGCCGATCTTCTTGGGCTCGCCCAATCGCTGCAGCGGCCAACCGACGCGGGCGAGAATCCGCTCGAAGCGGAGATCGGTCACGGTGACGATGTCGGTGTAGCCATTCGACATGCACCATTCGATGATGCCTGCGAACATGGTCAGCGTCGCTTCATGCACTGAGCCGACTCCCCTGCCCTCTCCGAGGGAAGTGTCAATGCAGAAACGCGAACTCTCGATCATCGCGGCATGAGCATTGAGTTGGCCCTCGGGGAGCAGCGCCGGGAAAACGTCGGTCACCATAGTGGGGCCGAGTGCGGGAAGAAGCCTCGCGCACCCCGCCAGTTGGCCAGTCCCTGCGATGGCAAGAACGTAGGTCGGCCGAAGCGCGTCAAAATTATCCGACTCGCATCCCGCCGTAACGTCGACTTCCCAACCCAATCGAGCGGAGAAGACACGTGCGCGAAGCTGGTGGTGACTATGGAGGAGATGTGCCTCTTCGATCGTTCGAGGCGTTGAGAACGCGACAACTTGCATGAATTTCTCCGTCGTTTGTGGTCGGCGGGGAAATGAGCACGATTTAGAATTGGGATGCAGTTGTAGAATCCTACAAGCTCACGACGAGTGAGTCGCGCCGCGAAAGCCTCCAGGTTGGCGAACGCGGCTACTTTTGCGCCCAAAACGATGAGGCGGACTTGCAGGATTCACAGTAAAACGGATAGTGAACGCGCCGGAATAGAATGCTTGCTAACCGGCGAATATTCAAGGACAAATAGGCTTGGCCTTGAGTTTTCGCCTTCGTTGCGTTAACCGGCTGTTAACCATTAAGTCCTTGCCAACGAATGGCTTTTGCGTATCGTCACGGTAAATCTGCCGTTCTGGCAAAAAAACCGTGATGAGAGATTCTAACGTGAGCGTGGCGACAAACCCGAACCGCAAGGCTTTGCCCAGCGTCGATGAAACCATTGGTGAGCAGGCCGATTTGCTGAGCTCGCAGCTTCAGTCGATGAGCGAAGCACTCTTTCCGCCCTCCTCTCAGAAGATCCTGCGAAAGTTCACCTCCGGCGAAGCCGCCCGGTTGATGGGTGTGTCTGATTCCACGCTAAGAAAGATGACGCTGGCGGGCGAAGGCCCGCAGCCTGAAACGACCAGCAACGGTCGGCGGCTCTATACCTTGTCCGACATCAATCAAATCCGACGACTGCTGGCACAATCGACCCGCGGCCGCGAAAGCATCGAGTTCGTTCCTCATCGCCGTCCCGGCGAGCATCTTCAGGTCCTCGCCGTAACGAATTTCAAAGGCGGGTCAGGCAAGACGACCACCTCTGCTCATCTTGCACAGTACCTCGCGCTGCAGGGTTATCGCGTTCTTGCGGTAGATCTCGATCCCCAAGCGAGCTTGTCCGCCCTGCTCGGCGTTCTCCCTGAACTCGACGTTGCGTCCAACCAGACCCTCTATGCTGCAATCCGATATGATAGCGAGCGCCGCAATCTCTCGGAGGTTATCCGTTCGACATATTTTGACGGCCTCGATCTCGTGCCGGGCAACCTGGAGCTCATGGAGTTCGAGCATACCACACCCAAGGCGCTGAGCGCTGGCGCTGTCGGTGAAACTCTTTTCTTTGCGCGCGTCGCAGCAGCAATCGATGAAGTCGCCGATAATTACGACGTCGTCGTGATCGATTGCCCGCCGCAGCTCGGCTTTCTTACCTTGAGCGGATTATGCGCTGCGACCGCGATGATTGTAACCGTGCACCCGCAGATGCTTGATATCTCGTCGATGAGCCAATTTCTGTTGATGACCCGCGACCTCCTTGGTGTCGTTCGCGATGCCGGCGGCGACCTCAAGTACGATTTCATTCGCTATCTTCTAACGCGATTCGAGCCGCAGGACGCCCCGCAAACGAAAGTAGCTGCCCTCCTCCGTAACCTATTTGACGATCACGTCCTGACGAACCCGATGGTCAAATCCGCAGCCGTATCAGATGCCGGACTCACGAAGCAAACGCTCTATGAGATCGGACGCGAGAACCTGACCCGATCCACCTATGACCGGGCCATGGAAGCGCTCGACGCGGTAAATTCCGAGGTCGAAACCCTTATCAAGCAGGCATGGGGTCGAGCGTGACGGACCTTCACCAAATCGCAAAACGCCGGCAGGCTCGCCAGTTGTTGGGAGCTCCCAACAGTGCCGAAGTTTCGAGCGCAAAGACAGCAGGAGAGGTAATGTGAGCAGGAAGGATTCAATCGACTCCCTCTTCCTGAAGAAGCCCGTTGCGACGGCTTCATCAGCCTCAAAGTCATCCGACCGTGTGCGCACCGGCGCAATCTCGGCCATGGGCTCGTCCCTGCATGAGATGGCTGAGAATGCGAAACAGGCGAGCAAGCTACAGCAGCAGCTCGCCGAAGGTGAGGCAGTCATCTCCATCGAAACGGCTTCTATCGACACGTCGAAAATCGTCGACCGAATTCCGATCGATGTAGACCCCGCGTTCGACGCTCTGGTCGAAAGTATCGCCGAACACGGACAGCAAGTGCCGATCCTCGTGCGACCGAACCCGCAAGCCTCGGGGCGATTCCAGATCGCTTACGGTCGTCGGCGCGTAAAGGCGGCCGAGAAACTCGGCCGCCCGGTTCGTGCGATCGTCCGCAACCTCTCGGATAGCCAGCTCTATATCGCCCAGGGCCGCGAAAACCTCGATCGTAAAGACCTATCTTTCATCGAAAAAGCGTTCTTTGCAAAGAACCTTGAAGACGACGGATGTGATCGTCCGACGATCATTGCGGCGCTTGTCTCGGACAAAGCGGACGTGAGCCGCTATGTGGCTGTCGCCCGACAGGTACCGGAGGAGTTGGTCAAATTGATTGGCCCAGCGCCGAAAGCCGGACGCGCGCGTTGGATGACCCTTGTCGAACACCTCTCCTCCCCAGCTAAACTTGCGACTGCGCATGAACTGGTAGCTGGTTTCGCGGAGAACAGACTTCAAAGCGACGCGCGGTTAGACGCACTGTTGCGTGCCCTTAGCGAGCCGAGCAAGAAATCGCGCGCCAATAGGACGGACGTTTGGAAGACCCCTCTTGGGAAACGGGCTGCCCGCGTCGAGGCGCGTGAAGGAAAGACGTCAATTACTTTCGAAGAGAAAGTCGTCCCAGCGTTTGGACAGTTTGTTTCGGCAAAGCTGGACCAGCTTTACAAGGAATTTCAGGAACTCAACGGTGATGGAGATGAGCGATGAACTAAGCCTGTGATAGGTGGCTAGACCGCACTCACACGGCAAAGAAAAAGGCCCCCGAAACAGATCCCGGAAGCCCTTCTCAATTAGTTCGCACCTAAGAGAATCGCATTTCCCGGAATCCACGTCAAGAGTCTTTGGCATCGTTTTGGTGGGCGTTTTTCTGTTGCCTTTCGAAAGGTAGAGGAAAATGCAGACTGAACATATAGCGACGCCCTTTGGGCGGCGGCCGATGACGCTTGCCTTGGTGAAGACCCAATTCGAGTCCGCAGGCATCAAAAAGGGCAAATCGGCCGATAAGTGGAAGATCTACCGTGACGCCTGTGACGCGCGTTCCCTTCTCGGGCTGCGCGATCGGGCGCTCGCAGTACTCAATGCACTTCTGTCGTTCTATCCTGAAACCGATCTGATCGAGAGCGCCAACCTCATCGTGTTTCCATCGAACGCGCAGCTATCTGCCCGTGCCAACGGCATCGCCGGCACGACGCTTCGGGAGAATCTGGCGCTTCTCGTCCAGGCTGGTTTGATCCATCGGAACGATAGTCCGAACGGCAAGCGCTATGCCCGAAAGGGTCGAGACGGGTCTATTGAAACCGCTTACGGCTTCAACCTAGCGCCGCTGCTCGCTCGATCCGAAGAACTGGCGCTCATGGCTCATCAAGTTGCTGAAGAAAACCGACGCTTGAAGGTGATCAAGGAGAAGATCACCATCGCGCGCCGGGATATACGAAAGCTCATTTCCGCCGCGATCGAGGAGGGCGCTTCGGGCGACTGGCAGAGCATTGAGGACGGTTTTGTTGCTATGATTAGCAGTCTTCGAACCGCGAAGACGCCCACAGCCCTTGGGGAGATCCTCGAAGAACTGACACTGTTGCGAGAAGGCATTGTCAACTTGTTGGAAGATCAGCTTATTTCGCAAGAATCCGACGCCAATGCTGACGAAATCCGTCAGCACATACAGAATTCAAATACTGACTCCATTAATGAACTTGAACCTAGCTCTGGAAACGAGCTGGGCGGGAAGCCGAGCCAAGGGCCGAAGCTTCATGCAGAGCCGATAAGGACATTTCCACTTGGTATGGTCGCTCGGGCGTGCCCGCAGATATCGGATTACGCCCCCGGCGGGCGAATTGAGCATTGGCGCGATTTAATGGCCGCCGCTGTCGTGGTTCGTTCCATGCTTGGAGTTTCGCCGTCGGCATATCAGGACGCTTGCGAGCTCATGGGGCCGGAAAATGCCGCCGTCGCAATAGCGTGCATTCTGGAACGAGCCGGACATATAAACTCGGCCGGTGGATATCTACGCGATCTGACCGCGCGAACGCGAAGGGGCGAGTTTAGCCTTGGCCCGATGTTGATGGCCCTTATGCGGTCCGGCGGCAGAAATCTGAGGTCGGCGTAGCCGCCGCCTTCTCCAAGGTTTTTGGACGCGGATATCGCCTACGGAACTCTTTTGTTGGGAGCTCCCAACAGGTCGCAGCGTGGGGATAATATTGCGGTCTTCCAAATGGAGCGGGCCTATGGGAAGAGCGCATCAAGATCGGCGATCTGTGATCACCTCTGGGGCGGCGGCAGGGGAGACGGAGAAGCATTTGATGGGGACCCGTAGCGGAACTGAATTGATCGCGGTGTTAATTGTTCCTCTACTTGGCCGCAGTACGAACGCTTCACCGCAGGACGCCACCGGGTTGGAGGATTAACTTTTGGCCATCGGTAAAGATCGCTCGGCTGCGCATACGCTTGGTCTGCATGCACATAGCTTTTATCATTTCCCAGCGACCAGTCTATACGACGAGGTGGAACTCTCGCGTCATGCTGAATTGTTCGACAAATGCCACGTTTACATGCTTGGTCTATTTCCGACGATCAATTTTCTTGGAAGCCAGGTTGACGGATCTCGGCTGCGGCAAATCTTCTCAATTCTCGACAAAGGGTTCCAATTGGACTGGGATGTTCGTGAGGGAATGGACCCGGCTTCAATAGATCCGAAAAGCCCGCAGATCGCACATCAACTCTACAGCCGATTTGGAAAGCCCGACTTTTCGATTCAGTATATAGGGCAAGCCTATGGAACGGACGGATCACGCGCCGCGCTGGACCGCTTGGGGAAGCACGAGACGCTGCAGAAAATGGCAATCACGGGTGCACCAGAGGGATATCAGCTCCAGGTCCTCCTCATCGAGGTGTATTCTGCTACCGAGGTTCTGACGAAAATAAATTCATTTGTCGGTGACCGGAATTCCTTCGACAAACAATATCGAGCTCGTGAGGAGAAGATACTCGGAACTACAGCTGTCGAAAGAATTGCTCTATACGAGGCCTCTTTAATTCGTTATTTTAAACCGAAATACAACGTTCTTTTTAAGGACAGTTTTCCTTCAACAAATCACAAAATCCTACTCGATTGTTACGAGAAGGAATTCTGCCAGATCGCGGCCGAGTTCACATTCGATGATATGCCCATAACGTTGTCTTCTCCCACCATTCACCCGGCAGAGACGCATTTCGTGCTCTACGATCTCCAAACCGCTAAGAAGAGAAAGGCATTTTTTGGCTCAGAGCATGGCGTCGATGGCAACGTCGGAGCCGACAAAATGATTGGCGAAAACGAACCTGACGACAACGCAAAAATCGGGATCTTCATTCTTCCAGATCGGTGATTCAAACGCACCAACAATTAAGTCGTTCGGTGCGCGCCGCGGGAGCATTGGTCACTTTTGACGAGATGGGACTTTCATCCTTAAATAAGTCGTGCGGCCCGCCCGCTGCGACGACCGGCGCTGTTGTAGTAACTGGCTGCTTGTTGCAACGACCGATGTCGCGACTGCTCCATCGCCTCGGGCAGGGGAATGCCGCGATTCGCAGCCTCGGTCAGGTATCCAGACCGCAACCCATGCGCGGAAAACTCCCCCACCTCCAGCCCGGCCATTTTCACCCGCAACTTGACGATGTCATTGACCGCCTTCGGATCAAGCGCCCGCTTGGAAACATGGCCCCAGCGATCGATCGCCCGAAACACGCTGCCAGCGTCGATCTTGGCAGCCGCAAGCCAGGCGTTCAGCGCCTCGACCGGCCGGCCGGTGAGGTATACGACCTCGTCCTGGCCGGCGCCGGAATTCTTGGTGCGGCCGAGATGGATCGACAGCGAGGGGAGGGCGATCCCGTCGTCGCCGGTCACCGGCGCCTCGATCGTCAGCTGCTCCTTGCGCAGGCCGGCCACTTCGCTGCGCCGGCGGCCGCCGGAGGCGAAGGCGACCATCAGGATCGCCCGGTCGCGAACGTCGCGTAGGCTCTGTTCGCCGCAGGTCGCCAGCAACTTCGCCAGTACGTCGCCGGTGACCGCCTTGGCGCTCTTGCGGCGGCGCGTCCGGGGGACGGCCCGCACGGCGAGACGAAGCGCCGACTTGAGGGCAGGGGAGGCGAAGGCTCCATCAAGGCCGCGCCATTTGGTCAGCGTCGACCAACTCGCCAGCCGCCGGCGCACGGTGTCGGGCGCGTGCGGCCCTGGTGACCGGAGGAAGCCCCCGTCTCGCAAGGACTGGTCGACTGCGGTCGGCATGCCGTGCTCGGGATCGGTTTCGCGCCGTGCCGGGTCCCAGAGATGATGGGCGACGAATTTCAGCAGCAGCGCTTCCGGCGCCGGCCAGGGCAGGGGAGTTTCGGTCGCCGCCAAGCACCAGGCTTCGAGGTAGGCCAGGTCGGAAGTCAGTGCCCGCAGCGTATTGGCGCCCATCCCTTCGTTGACCAGGTGTTTGAGCGTCTCGACGTCCTGGTCGGTGAGGATTTCGGCGAGCTTGTCGCGCCGGTCGATCGGCAGCACCGCGGCGATGGTGTCGAGCGCTTCGGCCCGCCGGGCCACCGGATCCGGTGCTGCGGTCGGGGCAAGGATGATGTCCAAAGGTCGCTCCTGAATCGGTGGAATGCGGCGGTCAAAACGGTGGCGCTGACCGTGCAATGACACCGTTCTCGCTGATTTGCGGGCTTTTATCAATCACTTCCGATAAGCAGTACTTATCGGAGGTTAGCCATGCGCGCCGATGCCATAACGGACGACGGAAACAAATGCTGACGTCGCTTCCGTTTTGGAAAAGAACAACATTAATTCATATAGTTAATGACGTATAAAAATCTCAAGCTTCGGTTAACTTGCCGGCAGCGCACGCTGCGAAATGAGCCGACAGAGTATTCTGACCGAGGCTAAGCACTCAGCCAGTGGCCCGTCTGGCCTATGCCGCCTCCCGGTTCATGATTTTTGCGGTGAGCGCCGCCTTCCTGCGGAAGGAAATCGAGATCACTTTCTTTCAGAATTGATCTCCGGCCCCAGAAGATGAGTAATGGACACCCTGTTATTCTCGGGAAAATGCAATACAACCATCTGGTGATCAAGCGGCTGAGTTGCTACAGTGATACGGAGAGGAAGTCGATTGCCATTGTCCGATGGAAAGAACAGAATCCAGCACGCCGATCCAGAGAGTTGAACGACGCACTTTGATCGATGTCGATGAAGCGCATCGACCTTACCTTGCTGCGGCCATCCTTCGTTTCAATGCAGCGAATGCTGCGGTAAGGGTCGAGGTCTCGAAGCAAATTACTTTATCCGATGACGGTACCTCGCCCATCGACACGTTGATCGCAAATTTTCACCACTGCCTCTACCGTGAGAAAATCTATTCGGAGACGCTTTCCCTTCGACGGGCTCTCATCAGCGGTGTTCTCGGGCGATGACCGTCTTCCCACTGAAATTCACGCGGTTGGCTTCTGATTACCTCTTCGCTGACGACGCCGGTGGGTATTTTCGGGGAGATCGCAACTTCCTCGAGCGATACGTCGGTGGCAATTTGACCGCCTCAGACACCGAGTTTCTTCATTCGAACGGGCATGCATTCGATGAAGTCGGCGACCCAGCATATATCGGATTTGCATATCGGTGGGCACAGCGACTGCATCGTCCGCAGGAGCTGAACTACGTCATCCTCGTGCCGACACTTCGCTGCAATTTGGCGTGCGGCTACTGCCAGGTGTCGCGGGTCAACGAAAACACCAGTGGGTTTGACTGGACCGAGGACACGCTCGCCCAGGTTCTTCGTTTTCTCGATGGCATGGACACGGCAAGTGCGAAAATCGAGTTTCAAGGCGGCGAACCGCTTTTGCGATTGGATTTGCTGGAGACGGTTCGAGAGTTTGCGCGGCGCAAATTCAAGGACGTAAGCTTCACCGTTTGCACCAATCTGCAGTCTGTTTCCGATGAAGCCTGGGCGTTTCTCGACGCTTCGGACACATTGATTAGTACGTCGCTTGATGGCGAACTTTCGGCTCACCAACGGCAGCGGACAATCACATCCCGTGACACCGACCAGTTTGTTTCGAACCTTCGCTATGGGATCGGAAGGCTAGGGCAAGGTAAAGTGTCGGCGTTGCCCACGCTTGATGTCAACAATTTGCCAACCCCGAACCAGATCATTGAGACGTTCGGTGACTTCGGCTTTCGTTCCATTTTCCTCCGGCCTATCAACCATCAAGGTTTCGCTCGGAAGCGATACCGGACAATGGGCATGGATGAGCGATGGAACGACTGTCATGGCCGATTCATCGATGCGTTGATCGAGCACAATTGGACAGCAGATTTCCCTGTCGAGGAATTCTACTTCACGCATTGTCTTCGCCGGGTGCTGCGCGGCGGCCATAACCACCATGTGGACCTTCGCAACCCGAACATCCTCGGTAAGGACTACCTGGTCATCGATTTCGACGGCACGTTTTATCCGTCGGACGAAGCCAGGATGGTGACGAGAGTGGGGCAGATCGACCTGAGTGTCGGCAATCTTTGGGATGGCATCGATCAGGCAAAGCTGGATGTCCTGAATGAGGAAGCGACTAACTCGTTCCATCCAGATTGCATCCACTGTCCATACCAAGCGGCCTGCGGCATTGACGTGATCGACGACCTCTCCCGGTACGGTCGTATCGACGTGCCGAAGCGTGACACTACCTTCTGCCGACGCCATACCGCGATCTTCGACAAGATATTCGAGCTGCTCTATTCGGATGACAAAAAAGCTCACAAGAGCCTTGCGGCATGGGCCGAAATTCCGGAGTTCGATCCTTCGCTGGCTCCGATACACAGATGATCGATTTGCGGCTTAAGATCGATGACGTTCCAATCGACCATCCAAGTATCGTTCGCCTGCGCACCGACACGGTGGAGAGTGAGCATGATGCTGTCCTGATCGATCGTGACCACGAGAGTCAAATCTTCGATCTCGCGGGCTATTCGCTTCGAGTTTACTGCGATCCCCAAACTGATCTCGACGGCGACGTGCTCCTTCTAGTACCTGGTCGAAACTCGGCTCATCGATTGCTGCGAGCAGGGTCGAGGCACAACACCTTCCTGGTGACCGAGCAATGCGACCAGCTCTGCGTGATGTGCTCGCAGCCTCCGAAGAAATATCACGTCGACCTCTTCGACCAATTCACAGTCGCCGCCACCTTGGCCCCGGAAAACGCGCGCATCACGATATCTGGCGGCGAGCCGCTGCTGCACAAACGAAGACTGTTTCAATTCCTCGCAGTCGCCGCGAAGGCTCGACCCGACATCTCATTTCATGTTTTGACCAACGGCCAGTTTTTCGAACCTGGCGACATTGCCATAATTGATGGGGTCGGAAGGGAGCGCGTGTTGTGGGGCATTCCATTGTATGCGCCTCATGCCGAACTTCACGACAGCATCGTTGCAAAGCGGGGTGCGTTTGAAACGTTGTCGCAGAATTTCGTGACGCTAATGAGGGCCGGGGCGGCCGTCGAGCTTCGGACGGTTGTCCTTCAGCAGAACTGGGATGTGTTGCCACAGCTTGCGGACTACGCCTCGACCCGGCTTCCGTTCATTGATGTCTGGGCCATCATGCAACTAGAAAATATCGGTTACGGCAGAATGAATTGGGCGCATTCGTTCAAGGATACGTCGCTGGATTTCGGCCAACTGGGGAGCGCCATCAATCTCGCGATTGGGCGCGGTATTCATACTCTTCTTTATAATTTCCCGCTTTGCACGGTTCCCCCACCGTACCGGCATTTGGCACCAAGCACGATTTCAGACTGGAAGAACAAATTCCTGGAAGAGTGCGGCGAGTGTACGTTGCGCTCTACTTGTGGTGGATTTTTTGAATGGTATAAAGCTGATCAGGGATTTGGGGGACTGTCACGACAATGAAGAAGCGCAAGGTTTACCTGTTGCCGTCATTGATTGCGGCTGGGTTCATGCCGTCGAAAGGCGATGCAGCGCCACTTGTCGGCCTTACCCAAAAGAAGCCAGAACCCACTCTCTTTGAGCGGCTGCGGGTCAAGCAGGCCTACACCCTCGCTGGTCATAGCTCACATTCGAGCCACGCAAGTCATAGCAGTCATGCTAGTCACGCGAGCCATGCGTCAGGCTCTGGGGGCGGATACGTTGTGCCGCGCGGCGACTACAACAACAGCACGACCTATACGCAGCCCGACCCGACGCCGAGCTATTCGCCCAATCCGGGACCGGTCATCAGAAGTCTACCGACGACTCCCAACATACCGGCGACGACTTCGACTGGCAGCTATTCGACGGGGGTTGCCCCGCAATCCTCCGCGGTGAATACAGCCCCAATGCCCCTGAAGACGTTGCCGGGCAACTCAGACAAATTTCGGCGTATCGTTATTCAGGTTCAGACCGCTCTGGTTGCCTTCGGCTATTTCGGCGGCCCGATAACAGGGCAGGTCGACGCCGCAACGAGGGTTGGACTTAATAAAATGCAGGATGCCTATGGGCTGAAGGTGACCGGAACGATCACGCCTCAAGTTCTCACAGCTTTTGGTATTTCAACAAACTGATCCGATCAGATTAGGGAGGGAGCGATGCGCTCGTCTGTTTTCATTTCCTGCCTGATTTCATTGGCCGCGCTAATCGCAAGCCCCAGTCACGCAGCGATCAGATTTGCCCACGTGAAAGCGGCGAACAACGACATCTTGTTGATTCAAGGAACGTTCGAGCCCAGCGATCTTCCTGATAAGCTCGAAGCCGAAATCAAGAACAGCGCTCCGAAATTCATCGCGTTCAATTCGCCGGGCGGTGATACAGATGCCGCGATCGGATATGGCCGGGCTATTCGTCGGATGAAGATTTCGACGCTGCAAGTTTCGGGTTCGAAGTGCGAGTCTGCATGCTTACTCGCTTTTGCCGGTGGAGTGCGGCGTTATGCGGAAGACGCCTCGATGCTCGTTGATCGAACACTTCTCTCGCCGGGAAGCTCGGGCCTGCAAACCGGAACCGAAAGATACAAGGCCTACCTTGCGGACATGGGCCTCGACCCCACCTTGTTCACGTTTGTCACCAGTCTGGCCGACGGTGATCGACGGGTGCTGTCGCTGATCGACATGGCTGGCTTTGGTCTCGTGACGGGGCAGCCTACCCCTATGTGGCACCGACCGCGGAAGAAACTGCCGTATCCAACGAGGCGCCCTCGACAGCATTGAACGGAGCCGCGCTCCAGTTTTTCCTGGAAACACAGCGGACCTGGTCGACGAACGAAGGAATGTCCTTCCTCGAGAACAACTATGGAGACTCCGTTGTCTATTACGGCTCCCCGCGCTCGAAGGCGGACGTCCTAAATGAGAAGCAACAGTTCGCTGAACGGTGGCCTGTGCGCATTTATGCCGTGCGGTCTGGCACAGCACACGCAGCATGCTTTGATATCTGTACCGTCGTC
The DNA here is from genome assembly GCF_022385315.1 of Rhizobium sp. K102. Taxonomy (NCBI): domain Bacteria; kingdom Pseudomonadati; phylum Pseudomonadota; class Alphaproteobacteria; order Hyphomicrobiales; family Rhizobiaceae; genus Rhizobium; species Rhizobium sp. K102. The sequence goes on along the minus strand of NZ_CP092434.1, from coordinate 28,364 downwards.
GCTGTGGTCGATTGGTATACCTACAGCCCCTCACGTAAAAAATCCTCCTCTGGCGCGGTGAACGCGGTGATGACATGGGACCCCGCGACCCACAAAATTCTGGCGGAGAACGGTAAGATCACGACCAAGGATAATTCGGTAGCTGGACCAGATCGGATTATTCGTCGCTGGCTGACCGACAACGCTGCGTGCTCGTTGTCCTACGCGCAGGACGCTTGTAATTCACAAGCACTGCTTCTGACGGAATTGAGCAACAGCGGCTGGTGCCGCAAAGCCGATGCGACTTGGGGACCGTGCACTCTTCAATAGGTCCGACCACCAAACGCGGGCGGGGGCTGGAAGGTGTTCTGCACCTTGGGCTTGGTTGCTGGACGCGAAACTGGACGTTGACCAAGCAGCTCCTTCGGTACCCATCCCATCGCTGACGGACCACCAGAGACATGGACCCATCCGCTTTCCGTCTCAAGGATGGCGAGCAAAGCATTCTGGCCGACTGCCCCGACGGGGATGTATTTTGCACCGGGTCCATCCCTCAGCTGGAAGGGCTGCTTCATGTAGGCGAACTTCGGTTCCGGTGGGGCGATGTAAGGCGTGACAGGCGGCTCTGATGTCGCAACTGCCGTAGACGCGGCGGGCGCAGTCGCGGCCGCCGCGAGCGTCTCAAAGATCGCAGGATCGGGTGCGGGCTCCTGATCAGCCCGAAGGGCGGCAGGTGTCGAAGATATCTGACCATCTGCTGTCGCCGTTGCGTCAACGTTCGGTGCCTGGATGGGGGGTGCCAGGTTGCTGGTTTCCGAGGCGGAGCCAAAAGAGGTTGTGGCAGGGGCCATCGTCGACGGTGATGATGCCACCTGTGCTGAACCGGCCGCAGAGGCCGCGGGCCTTCCCGGCGTTGACGATGACGACGCAACTTGCCCCGAACCGGTGGGAACAGCGGCTTGCGTTGTGGCGGGCCTAGCCGATTTCTCCGCGTTTTGGAGTGCGGCGATAGCAATAGGAAGCCCAAAGATGCCGCCAATGATGAGGGCCATAGCAGGCACAGCGCTCTTTCGTCTCTGTGTATCCGGCAGAGGCGAACTTAGTGCCACTGGTGGCGATACTGGCGTTGCGGTCGATGGGATCGTCTTCGGTGCTTGTGAGGCCTCGATCTTTGCCCTCGCTAAAGCTTGGAAACCGGCAACAAAGCTAGCCAGCTTTCCCACTTGCGAAAATTCCAGTACCTCGTTGAGACCGCTGTCGCTTTGCAGATGAAGGGTGTCGTACAGACAGACAGGCAGTTGGCGGTTATTCCGAAAACGCCGATCGGGCCCGCCATTCTTGTTGGGGTGCTGCCAAGTGTGGTCGACGACCTTCGCGTCACGAGGGACATGACCATCTTCGATAAACCGTGACGCCTGCCAGCGAGCGCGGAGATCAGAATATGACATTGCACCGAAGCGCGAATTGTGGGCTACCAAAGCAACGTCCGGCATGAAATAGATGACCTGCTTGCCGACATGTATCGAGGGCGGCGTTATATTGCTCTTGATAACCTTGGGTAAAGCGTAGACGAGCTTCGTGGCGGTTCGCTTTACCAGGTGGGATGCGCCTGCATTTCTTTTCCAGGTCGTTAGATCGTTGATCGCACCGCCAGCCTCGATATGCCATTTGCCGGCGCAGGAGCGTAAGTCATCGAAAGCCGCGATCGTCTCCTTGTATGCCTGCTCGACCGGACCATCGATATCATAGAAGAGAACTGTCGACCGGCGGTAGGAGTCGAGCCATGACCCGATCGCCCAGGCGGGAAGGGCCGCGATCAACACCCAAATCCCCACTGGCGGCGCTTTCGCCAGCACAAGGATGCCGAGGAGGGCCGTGAGCCATCCGAAAAGAGCCGACAACCGCCATTGATTGGCCTTCGCGTTGATTTCGTCCAACACTTCGTCAAAGTTCTCGTCGCGCATCAACAAGACGTCACCGGACTCGAACTCGATCATGTTGACCGCAGGTACTTCAAAAGTGACCTGAGCGGGCGGTGGCTCGCTCACAGCCCGCTGTCGACGTTGGCCAGCATTGCCAAGTGACGTTCGATAATATAGTCCGCCTCGTCCGGCATGGATATAGTGGCCCCGAGATCCGGTACCGACCCTTAAGCCCTTCGCGCCGACAGAGACGCCGATACCTCCTTGGGAAAAATTAAACCGGAATGGTCCCGCCTTGACTGACTTGCGTATGTAGAATGGCACCCCATGCCCCCCAGTCCCATTGCAACGTGGATGTTACACAGATTCCTGGCTGCAACGAAGAATTTTGTGACTTGGCTTTTCAGGTCCGGCCCCGATCGATAGCCGCCAACAGCTCATAACGGCAAGGCAGTTCAATTCTACAAAAATTAACATCGCAGCCTGATGTGCCGGTTCGCACACATCATCGTTTTCCAAGGAACTATCCTAAGGGCAAGGTGGTCGGGATCGAGCTTCTGATCGACGAAGTCGGCAGCCGCGCGGGACGGTGACCGTGGAATTCATCGCGCGGGGGTATGTCGACAACAACAGCCGCTTGCTGATAGGTTACGCGGGAACGAGCGATGCCAGCTCGTACATGATTGCCGATTCCGATGAAGCCGCCCCTTTGTTCCGAGATGATTGCGCCCCGGGATTCCGGGATGATCTCGCCCCCCTGAGGCTGGGGTCCTGCTGGCAGTGATTGTTGTCAGTTCATTCGTGTAGCGAGTTCAAGATTTCCGGCGCTGATTTCGCCGCAAGCTTTCCCCGGATAGGTCTATGCGATGGGCGTTGTGAACGAGGCGATCGAGGATGGCATCGGCGTAGGTTGGGTTGCCGATGATCTCATGCCAGGCTGATACCGGAAGCTGACTGGTAATGATTGTCGAGCGGCGGCCGTAGCGATCCTCGAGGATCTCCAGAAGGTCGTGGCGAGCCTGCTCGTTGAGCGGTTCCAGACCCCAGTCATCGAGGATCAAGAGCTGGACGTGCCCGAGGGTTCGCTGCAGCCTTGCATAGCGGCCATCGCCGTGAGCGAGAGCAAGATTGGCAAACAGCCGCGGCACGCGCTGATAGAGAACCGAGCGATCATCGCGGCAAGCCTTGTGCCCGAGCGCACAGGCCAACCAGCTTTTTCCGACGCCAGATGGCCCGCAGATCGCGAGGTTGTCGTGGGCATCGATCCAGTCGCCGCCGATCAGCTTCATGAACAGCGCCCGATCGAGACCGCGCTCGCTGCGGTAATCGACATCCTCAGGCACAGCATGGTGGCGCAGTTTGGCAAACCGCAGACGGGCGGCAAGCTTGCGATCGTGGCGCGAGCTCCATTCTCGTTCGAGCAGCAGCCCGAGCCATTCGGCATGGGAGAGTTGTTCGCTCTCGCCGTTGCTGATCAGTTCGTTGAACGCCTTGGCCATGCCGGTCAGGCCCATGGCATTCAATTTATCAAGGGTGGGATGTGCAAGCATATGTCGTCTCCTCAGTGGTAATAGCGGGGGCCGCGGATGTTGGAGTGATTGATCGGCTCGGGTGATGCTGTGCTTGATGACGAAGATCGGTCGAGGTGATTGTCGAGAATGGAGCGCACCGATCCATAGGTTCGAGCGCCGATTTCCAATGCTCGGCCGCAGGCCGCGTTGACCCTCTCGCGTTCGAATGCTTTGACGAGGCGGATAATGCCCAGGCAGGCTCTGTAGCCCTGTTCCGGATGCGGCCGATCAGCGAGAATACGCTCGCAGAGCAATGCAACGTCCGATCCGATTGCCGACGCCTCGCGGCTAATGCGCTCTATCGTCCAGTCGGCAAAGCGGCGATGGGATGATGGCATGTGCTCGGGAGTTGTCGTGTGCTTGCCATTGCCGCTCGAACGCCGGTGGGCGGCAATCCGCTCGCCCTTGTAGAAGATCTCGATGGTATTGGCGGTGATGCGTGCCTCGACTTGCTCACGGGCAAAACGATAGGGCACGGAGTAATAGTGCTTGTCGATATCGACATGATAATCGAGCCCAGCCCGGCGTATCTTCCATTCAGCAAAGACGTATCGTTCGACGGCAAGCGGCCGCAGGGCCGGATAGTCGATCTCTTCAAACAACTGTCGCCTTGTGCGCCCGACACGACGCAGAACACGGGTGTCGTTGAGATCGGCGAGCAATTCCATGATTGCCGCATTGACGTCGGCAAGGCTGTAGAAGACGCGGTGGCGCATTCGGCCAAGCAACCAGCGCTCGACAATGCGAACCGCTGCCTCCACTTTCGCCTTGTCCCGCGGCCGGCGTGGTCGCGTCGGAAGAACAGAGCTTCCGTAGTGAGCTGCCATCCCGGCATAGGTGCGATTGACCTGCGGATCAAAATGGCAGGCCTTGATCACGGCCACTTTGGCGTTGTCAGGGACAAGCAATGCCGGCGCGCCACCAAACGCCTCAAGCGCCAGCAGGTGGCACTCAATCCAGTCGGGAAGTGTTTCGCTCCAGCGGGCGTGTGCAAATGACAGGCTCGATGCCCCCAACACCGCAACGAACAGATGCGCCTGTCGCGTCTTTCCCGACAATCTGTCGACGACCACCGTCACTGTGTCGCCGGCATAATCGACGAACAGCTTTTCGCCAGCCGCATGATCCTGGCGCATCGTCACCGGCAGCTTCACCGCCCAAGCGCGATACAAATCACAGTAGCGGCTGTAGCGATATCCATCGGGATGAAGGCCGATATACTCGTCCCAGAGGATCTGCAGCGTCACATGCTTGCGCTTCAGCTCCCGGTGAACATGCGCCCAATCCGGCTCGACACTGCGACGGTGACCGGTCTTCGTGCCGGCAGCCTTATAGAGAGCCGCCTCCAACACCGCATCGCTGACATCGTCGCCCAAAGGCCTGGAAAGTCCGGCACGCTCCAAACGGCGCAACGTCTCGCGCACCGTCGAGGGCGCCGTACCAACGCGCACCGCAATCGACTTGTGGCCAAGGCCTTCCTCAAATCTGTATCTCAGAATCTCGCGGACACGCCGCATCTTTAGTCTCTCCGCTGGCATCGCGTTCCTTCCTCTCGAGCAACTGAAAGGAAGAACGTCTCACCAGCAGGACACCCCGACAAACAGCCCCAATGAGGGGGCGGCATCATCTCGGAACAAGGGGGCGGTTAATTCTCGGAATTGGGGGCGGCATCATTTCGGAATGCGGGGGCGGATTGCCTCGGAATCTGCATACATGATTCGACGAATGTTTCGTTCAGACCACCGTCAGGTTAATTCGGTTTAACGAAAAATTCCTTGCAACAAATCATGGGGTACGATAGTTATTCGGCCGGGCCTGGCCCACGAGATCGCCTTTGCGGTCGCCCAAAAGCCTCGATGGAAACATCGGAGGCTTTTTGAGTTTTTAGGTCTTCCGCTCGATATTCTCAAAGCAGCTATATTTGGATCCGAGCATCGGCCGCTCGTCTTCCTTAATACGGCAGTCAATCAGCTTTCCATCGCCGATCAGGCGCTGGTAAGGACGATTGCTGGCATGATAGCCGCCCATGCAGATCGGCCAAAGATACAGATCCGCCAGTTGTGCCATCGGTGAAGTCTTCCGCTTGGTCTTGAACTCGTAGAGCGCCTGGGTAAACCGCTCGGGGGTCAAGGGGCCATACTTATCGGAATTGTCCTTAGCGAACGGCATTCCCTCCGCCTTTAGAGCCTTGTAATAGCCCTCTAGGTCCGCATCTTCGGCCTTGTTGCAGCGCTCAGGATGCACGCGCAGCTTCATGCCTTGGGCGATAGCGTATTTCGCGGCGCGTTCGACGACGACAGTGAAGGCGGTTTTGCAGAGCATCCAAGGATTCTGCTTGTACTGCTCGAGGTATCGTCCACAGTATCCGGGACGGTCGACAGTGCACGCGATACCCACCACGGGCGCCTCTCGCATTAGAATGTAAAGTTCTTCGTAGAATGCTCCCAGCTTGTCCTTCTCCCAGCCCCGCAGGAAATCGAAGTTCTCGTTCTGCGATCTGATTTCCGACGAGTGCAAGGGCGCCGTGATTTCCCATTTCTCGCAGAACTTTGCGTGAAGATCTCGGGCGTTGTCCTCTTCGTCACTTCGAACCAGGATTCCACCGAGTGCGAACCAGTCATACCCGTGCGCCGCTTTCTTCCCGACCTTGTGGGTGGGATGTCTAGTTCCGGAATCGTCGAGGTAGAGGTTCAAGGTGACAGGCAAAGCAATCTCTCGTGGCAGTCCATAGGATTCGTTCAACTCGACTACTAATACCCGCAAATACATAATTTTTGCTCACTACCATCCACCTTGATGTCGCTTAGCACCTGCTCAAGCTTGCGGCGGTTGGTGAGGAATATCGCACGAAGCTGGGGGCAGTCAGGCGGCTGATTCAATCCTGACGAAGGCGGTCGGCAGAATGGTCAAGAACAGCAGCCAGTGGTACGTCAGCTTTCCATATACATCGGCCACGTCGGCTTCGATCAATGAACTGGTCTCCCGGATACAAATCAGGTGGTTGCCATCGTAGGCTAGATAAAAATGTGCGGAATCCAGATCTCATTGCGCCGTCAGATCAGCCGGCGTTGCAGCGCGACCTTGCTCCAATTAACCCGATCGGTGAGAAAATGAGTTTCCTAGCCTTTTCACTTAGGACATAGGGCTTCGATGATCGCGGGGAGATATTTCCGCACCTGGTCGCGGTCGCTCTCCTTCTCATTCTCGGACAGCTCCGCATATGGCGTCGCGATCTGACGATCCCACTGCGCGACAAGGTCGGCAGGTATTAGCAGACTTCCATCGGTCTGCCGGATTCCCTTAGCATGCATGTACTTCTGCCAGTGCGACCAGCGCTCGTGTTCGATATGCGCTAGGCCTTCCAAAGTGCGCTGCAGGGCCTCTTCAATTTCTTTCCGTTTCATCAGCCGTCTATATCAGATCCTTCGCCGCCAGCCGCCTGTAGTGCTCTCCGAGGGCAGTCAGTCGAACAGTCTTCGACTCCATGGCGGCATGCCACATGTGCGGAGCTTCCTCGGGGACCAGCAAGCCGACGCGGTTGTACTTCTGCAGGATAGCAAAGATGGCGTTGTGATCCGGATCGGGAGCGGGAATGCCTCGTGGATCGGTCGCCCACGTGTCCGGCCGCTCCGGCTCGTAGGTGGGGTCAAGGTGCATCTGGTACCCAGCCGACGGGAAGAATTCGGAAATCCTCCGCAGCTCGCCGAGCTCAAGCGGCGGCCGAACCTTCCGCAGAGACACGAAGCGCTTCACGTTGGTTTTGAAAACAGGGCGTTGTGCCCATGGCCCGAGTGACTGATCGACATGAGCGTACACGCCGCCAGGGGTGACTTCACCAATCAGGTTGGCTGCAGCCCCGCCAAGCGCGTCTACCAGAAGGGAAGTGAAGACCCCGGCACCGTTCTCCTCGCTGGCATACTGCTCGTCGGTGGAGGCTGTGAGAATGCTGACGCCATCGCTGATCTCCGCAACCTTCTGCTGAAGCGCGCTCCCTCCAGCTACGCCGCTATGGCAACTGTCGAGGATGATGACACGGTTGGCGATCTTAGAATTGTTGGCCATCGTCATGATCTCCGCCAGCGAGACGCCGTCGTTGCCGGTCTTCACCTCGGACGAGCAGAGATAGCCGCCCGTCGCCTCGACGTGCCCGTGACCCGCGAAGTAGAGCAGCGAGACCTCGCCATCTCCAGCGAAAAGCTCCTTGATCGCGATCCGAAGCTCTTCCCTCGGAACCATGTCATTTGGGCCGGTGCCTGTGATATGGCGGACGCCGAAATTCACCGATCCGTCAGCATGGCGGTCGAGCATGGATTTGACCGCGAAGGAATCGTTCACACACCCATAGAGCGGCGACACATTATCGTAGTAGTCAATGCCGACGACGAGAGCTTTGCGCATTTAGAGGCTATCGATCCAGTTCGCGATATTGTCCCAAGTCCAGACCATGGTATTTAGGCCTTCGATCTTGGTGCGGTCGTCCTTGTAGCACCACATCCCGCGCACCAGCTTTCCCTCTTCCCTTGCGCACTTGATCTCCCACTTCTGACCACTCGACTTGAGTGAGTTCTCACTGACGAGAACAAGCACGCTGTCTGACCGCCTGATGCGGGTTCGCACGCGCGCTTTCCAATCCTCATCGTAAGCTTCCTTCACCGACATATCCACGTATTCGAATGGGGAGCGGGTATTGAGTGACTGACCCTTGAGGTAGTCGCGGCAACGAACGTCTTCGATCGCAAATGCTACAAAAACAACTTTCTTGTCGGCCATGCGTGCCCCACCTTCCGACTGATTCTCTTTCTGGAACACTATCAAAAAATCCGAGCGAGTAGTAACGACGACGAGCAGAAAAAGTTGTTCTTGCCGGTCTTCAGCCCCCGCCGCCGCCCCTACGGCCTCGGTCAATCAAGAGCGCCTTTAGCAAAATTGGTCGTTTTTGTTGGCGACATCGCCGCTTTCAGCGTCGCTGGTCTCAGCCGGTCTTAGTACCGGCTTGGCGGTTGCCGAACCTGTCGAACTCGGACTTTGAATCGATGCCCTGTTCGACATCGAGCGGGATATCAACGGGCTTGCCGCCGCCGATTAACGCTTGGAGCGCCGCCGCAGTCACGTTTACCGCTCATCGACGATCTGCAGGCCCGGCTTCAAACCGAGCGGTGCAGATCGTGCCGCCTGCATGGCCACACTGATCATGACGGCAAAGCTCAACAACATCGAGCCGCAAGCATGGCTTGCCGACGTTCTTGCCGCGTCGCTGACACGCTTATTGCCAGGCTGGAGCAACTGCTTCCGTGGAATTGGACACCGCCGACCATCGACGCTCAAGCGGCCTGACCTGCGGCCTCCACCGTATGAACCGTCGAGAGATACGGCCGTGAAAGTGAATGTTGCGGCTGCTAAGTAAGCATCGCAGTACAGCTCCATCTAGCGACGTGACGTGAAGGACGGGATAGCGCGACTCTGAGGACTGATTTGTCGGCAAACAAGGATCATTTTTTGCCGAAGCCGCCTACCTCCGGTGCCTGGTACTTGGCGCGGTAAACGTCTAAGTAATCCTCATCCTGACAAATGCAGCGACCCAGCCGATCCTTCTTGCGCCGCTCTGTGACTATGTCACTAGGGATATTGCGTAGCAAATTAAGTTTGGCAGTGGTCCAATCTGGCGCATTGCCTGCCGCCTGCTTGATGATTTCTCCGGCCAGCATGATGCCGGCCATCGCCGACTGGAAAGCCATCGGAACCTCGACACGCACCGGCTTGCTCCCAGCTGTGAGCTCAAACACAACGCCGCCGCAGATGGCGCCTCGGTAAAGGTTCCTCAAGGGCTGGTCTACGAATTGAAGGAGTGGCTCAACGGGGACTGTCAGCCGGCTTGCGATATCTCGCATCAATTCCTCGCTAACGGGGGCACCATCGTGAAGCATAGGTCGCACTATATCTATTTTCCGGTCCTCGAGGCCGAGGGCCTCGGCAATGACTTGGTCCTCGTCGGGAACCGTTCCGTTCGGTATATACAAGCATGCAAGGCATGCCATCTCCCCCTCAAATCCGTGGTGCGACACTCCGAGGTCACCGCGCTGAGTCCAAGAATTGATAGTCCAGCGAGGTAGCGTACCTTGTACGGCAATTCGATCCGCCGCCGTATCTAGTGCGACTGCCACATGCTGCATGGAGCGGATGATTGGCAGCGTTTGCCATCTGGCGCTATGGCCGTCGATTGTAAGGTTGCGTTGAGCTTTCAGGTATCGCCAAGCAAGCTTCACCTTGCTCTGGCCAATATCCCGCTCGAGCGCCAGCACGTAACGCTGAAGATTCCCTTGGTCTACCTGCTCGCCATCAACCACCTGCAAGTGCCCTTGCAAGTGCGGAACGCGGGAGAGCGCCCACACTGCGCCGTTACCGATCGCGCCTAGCCCGAGAAGGAATAAATCATCGAGCGCGGTGTCGGAAAGTGGCGGGTTAGCGCGCGAGCCAGGAGCGTAGTCAAACAAGGAAAACGTGACCGCCTTGTCCACTGTCGCACCGGGGATCTGATCTCTGAATATATGTCGAAATAAGTTCGACGCAGCAATGCACGCGGCGGCACCTGCGCCGAAAGCATTGTTACTGCCGGCGGTTCCGACCGGCTCCTCTGGGGAGAATTTTGCAATCCACCCGTCAGAGCCGAGGAAGAACTTTGGGCAGGAGATTTCGGGGTTGGTAGAGCCAACAACCAGACAATGCGAAAGCGCCGATGATCCACGGCGAGCGATTGTGATGTCTTCGTTGATTGAGCGAGCCAGTGAGGCGAGATTCTTGGCTAGCTTTTTTGCCTCCTCTCCCGAAGGCAACAGGCAAATGGTCGGATAGAGGCGCGCCACCAACCTGACCAGGAGATCGAGTGACGCTCTGCCCTCGGTCGCGCATGCCTGCTCATCAAACGCAATTCCGATCACTAGGTCGTTGAGCAGGTCCTCAAAATCCTTGGGGTCGAAGCCCTGGAGAATTTGTGACGCCGCCGTGGCCGCGCGAACGAAGTATTTCGCCAATGCCATGTTTCAATCCACGATTTCTATGAGACGGTTCACCGTTTCCTGCGACACCGCCATCCACTTTCCCGCTTTGTCGAGCCGGTAAACAGCGGTCTGCGAGAGATCAGTGGGACCTGTCGCAAAGTCCGGCACGACAAGCGAGAGCGAGCCGACCGCCGTTGCCAACGCGTATTCGTCGTCTGTATCGGAGTGGTACGCGTCACTAGGGTGACTGTGAATCTGCGCGAGGATGCGAAGCCCGTTATCGAAGAGCCACATGTTTATGCGATGCAACTCGGTTCCGTCGACGTGAACGCCAACTCCCGCCGCGGATCGAATAAGGCGTTGCTGAGGGATGAGCGCTCGCTCGACGGTTGCGATTTCGGCTGCCACGGTCCCCACCCAGAGCCCCAGTCCCTCGTATCCAGAGCGGCCTACCTCTGCCAGATGCTCATGCACATCGTTGACGGCCGCGCGCGGGACTACGAAGCGTTCGACAGCGGCGAGACCAATTACCTGGGTAGAGCCGCTGCGTCCATCTGGAAGCCTGAGAAGTTCATTTGAATTTGGTACTCTAGCATCCGTATTGGATTGATCCCGCTGGCCCAAATTTGTTCGAGAATAAAGTGCAACGAGCCTTCGCCAGAGCGACGATGCAATAGCCATAAGTCACCTGTATGAGCCGGATGATCGTGATATTCTCGAACCCCGGGAAGGCAAAGGAACGGGGTCTCGTCGGGGCTATGGGCCTGAAGCAGCTCTTGAACAGATAGCCGCTGTTGTTGCGCCAGAGTGGTTACGGTTTCTGGCGACGCTTCTTTCAAACCGTTGAGACGCAGCATCTTAAAACCCAGGCTTTTCGCCGGCAATGCAGTCCCAGTTGAGGGATCAACGAACGTCACCGACGGTGGCTCAAGGTCGTAGTTCGTGAAATCCAGGCGTACCGCGCACACAAGCGACCGGGGTGTGACCTTCAATGCGACAAACAAAACCAAGACAGTAGGAAACGTGGCGTCCAAAAGGAACCAACCTCGCCGGCGATACGAGTTCTTCAAGCTCCCGATACTGTGCGACTTCGCGTTCGAACTTTCGTCGAGAAACCGCCTCGTCGACGAACTGACTTTCGGTCAACCTGCGGCTCCAGCCTTAAGGCTCAGGAATAGCTTCTGTCCGGCTGTAATTCCAAGATCCTCAATCTTCTTGCTCGCGTCGAACACTGTCCCGTTCTCATCCTTGAGTTCCCAATTCTCAGGAGGCTGCCCTACGTTGCCTGATTCCTCCAGCGCCTTGGCGATTGCTGTATGAAGAGGTGCATTAACATTGGCTTCAACAGAAACCGGTTCGCCATTCACAACAATCGTCAAGGTTATCTTGTTCTTCGATCCGGTTTTTTTGCCCGCAGCCTCAGGAGCAGTATTCGGAGACTTTGCCATGCTTACTCCATCAATTGAGCGATTCGTATCTAAAGTTTAACTGAATAAAATTACGAGTAAACCTGTAGTAGTCTGACAGGCCCTTCGCTTCGGCTTAATTTCGGGCTGCTAAGGTGTCGCGTGCGATTATCTTGAGTTCCTGGCTTCCAAACGGCGTCTGCTATGCGCCATTCGAGATCTTTGCCGCTGATCGACCGTCTGCGTACAACGTGAGCAGCAGCCCGCACCCGCTTCCGAATCGGTCGCGCTAGTTCAGACCGAGCCGATGTCTGCTACGAGGGGATGCGAGACGGAAGGCTTAGTAACAACAGGGTCGTTGGTTCTGATCCCTTCAAGGCGCTCACGTTCGGTACAATGAGCCGGTCGCTGCTTGTTCACCGACCAAAGAGACTGGCGACCAGGCGCGAGCTTGCAGAGGGAAGGCGACCCTCATCCAGTCCATTTGTTCGATAGTAGGCGAGAAGTCGCTCGCGCCCGAGTGTTCCTCGTTCCAAGGGAAGGAAACGAAGCGCATTACGACGGAAGATCTTGTCGCAAATATCGTCCGAAAGACCGCAGTCGGTGCGCAGGAAGGCGTTCACGCTTTCGATATAGTGATTATAGCCTGCCTCCTTCCCAAGCATTATCCAATCGCTCCCGTAAACGATGTGATCGCAACCGCTGTCGAATTTTTCCAGCCATTTGTTGAAGGACCTCGCAAGGAAGTCTCGTTCTTTCGAGCCAGCCGAAAGCACCTCCGAAAAATAGCTGATGTCGGCGACCACGTTCCCGCCGGGATTTTCCTTGATGAATTCACCCAGCCGCCATTCCCAACTGCCATCCGGCAAAGGCATTCCTTCCCGTCCAGCCGACCGTGCGCGGAAACGACCGAAATGCGCGATACAAACCCGTAACTTGGGGAACTCCTTGAACACGGGGATCCGGTAGGCCGGATCGCCCCGCTTTGCATAATCTGGACCGGAACCGTTCGACGAATAGCCATGAGCCAATATTGGGGCATCAACATCGACACAGAGCTTGTAGAGGTCTCGAAGCGCAGCATCGAGTTCCTCGTTGGGCTCAAATCCCAGGCTCTTCACTGTTCGCTCCGGATATGGCGGCTGGTTGCCCTCGGGACGAAAGCCCATCGGCGGGTAGAGCTTGATGCCGATGAAACCATGTTTCATCAAAGCCGAATGGGCAGTCGCAAGCGAGCTTACGCTGCTTTTCCCTTTCCGGAATGCCACTTCCCGGAGTGGATCAAATCCCATGTAGCCGTGAACGACGGGACCGGATTTAGCTTTCGCCATGCGCTGCGAAATCCGGTCCATCACTACCATCTGCCGGGGTAAGGGCGAAGAGTCTACATCTTCATAGAGCCACTCATCATAATCGACGAGCGCCGGCGTTAACAGGAGCGGATTGAAGCCCTGTGCCTTGCTGTCAGCAACCAGGCGATCGACAAGGACGTGCCGGTAAAGGCGAAACAGGCTGAACCAATTGAGATAGCGCCCCACAGGATCTTGCCTCAGGAAAGCGCGCTGGCTGGCTCCGCGGGCTTCTCCAATCGTGAGCGGTTCGTTCGCGCGCAAAGTCTTGATCGGGTCACCGAGCATATAATTTAGGAACTTTTCCTCGGAGATAGATGATCGTGTCGACAGATCGCCCGGGTCTGCCACCGTAACGATCCGCCGCCTCTTCCGATCGAGTTCCAGGAGATGCTGGCTTGTGTCTTCGACCGCCGCTGCGCGCGCTTTGTCGACCGTCAGCGAGGCCGCTTTTCCGTTCCGTCCGGTCTCGAGAAACGCGATCTCCTCATCCGCCGTCGGTGCGCTACCGGTGCCGAGTAGCTTCAGAAGAAGTGCGATGAATTCGTCGGTCACGTCGGGATCACGAACTGCGAGAATGCGGGCGGCCGACTGCTTGGGAAAATCTTCGAAGACGACTTGCCGCAGGAAGCGGGTGGTCGGCAGATCCGACGCATTGAAGACGTGGCAGTGAGCGTCGACCAACGGGACGCCTTCGCCCGGTACCGACGGGCTCGGTCGTCCGCAACCCGCAGTCAATGCGACAGCAGACAAAGATGCCTGCGTTAGAAAAGTTCGACGTAACATAACCATCCCCCAACTCGGCCTCGATGCAATGCAGACATGAAATGCCCGCCAAGCGTTCTGATCGTCACGAGGGTTCAAAAATTCAGCCGGGCGATCATCGGGCAGTGATCGGAAATAGCCAATACTTGGTCTTTCCCGTTCGGGGTGCCTGCTTTGTTGCCACCAAGGTTTCCGATGCTCAGATGTTCGGCCGGGCCATCGCCTTTGATTCCGGGGCCGACGAGGATGTGATCAAGGCCTACCGGATTGCGGCACTCGAGATAACTGTCTGATGCGAGCAACTGTGTTTCCGGCATGGTCAGGTCGCGGATTTCGGCCTAGGTGCAAAGTGCCTGCCCGGCATCGCTGATCTGGCAGTGCTCGTCGAGAACCTCGAGATTGGCAGCCGCCGGCTGACCATCGGCGAATTCTTCTATCAGAGACCGCGACAGCACGCCCGCCGGCCGGGCGATGAGGTTCCGCTGGCGCCGGTCCTGGCCGGCCGCTGGTCGCGCAGTTCGTGCCAGAGATTGCGGTTAAAATCGCCGAGGAGAACGATCCTGGCGCCATCGGCCGCCGAGCGCTCAATCCAGCTTTCGAGCGGGTCGATCTGTTGCTGCAGGATCATGCAGTGATTACCACTTTCCTCCAGATTTCCACCGTCGAATGGCGACACGCAGCTCGACTTGAGGTGGACATCCATGATGCGAAGCAGTTTTCCATCGATCTTGAGTGTGACCGCAAGACCAGGGCAGCCAAGCAGACGAATGCGCTTGCGGCGGGAAGATCAGCGCCGCAACAGGCCGACGAAATCCTCAAGATCAGTGATCGCCGGCAAGGGGGCCGTAACCGTCGTGCTGCGGGTGATCTGGTTGAAGTCGGCAAATTTGACCTTCATGGTCACGGTCTTGGCGCCAACCTCAATGGCCTCGCAGTAACCCACACGCTTGCAAGCCATGCAGACTATCTGTTCAGCTTGCGAAGCGAGAGATAAACGTTTGCTTGCCGGTGCGACAATTCCGCCCAGGCGTGGTTTTTCGTAAGGTCCGGATCAACCTGTTCGGCGAGGCGCGACATTGCATCTGCGGCCGCATGAAAGCCTGAATACCATCCGGCACCAACGGCAGCCGACATGCCCGCGCCGAGAGCGGATGCTTCATTCGAGAGGCTGCGGATGACGGGAAGGCCGGTCGAATCGGCGACCATTTGCCGCCACAACGCACTGCTGGCGCCGCCTCCGATGACAAAGACACGGTCGGCTGCCACGTCCCTTCGCCGCATTTCATTGAGCGATCGAACAAACTCCAGCGTAATCGCCTCCATCGACGCGCGATAGAGATGCCCCATACCGGTTTCAGGCCCCATGCCGGTGAAGCTTGCGCGCGCATTTTCGTCCCAGTGGGGATCCATGCACCCTACGAGATAGGAGCAGACCGTGACGCCGCCCGACCCAACGCCAAGGCTGTTTGCCTCAGCCTCAAGGCGTTCGAAAATTCGGGCACCGTTACGACTGCCGGCGAAGGTATCCAGAAGCCAGTTCACAAAATAGGCGCCTCCGCGCTGGCAGCTTTCCAGAAGATAGCCCTCGCCGCTGGGCGAGGCCAGGGTGCGCCAGTAGCGGCTGAGTTCCGGTGTTTCCGACCACCCGCCGCCAACGACTGCCGTGCCGAGGTTCAGGTAGACAGCGCCGGGGTTTATCGCATTGACGCCGAGACCTGCGCAGTTTCCGTCGCCTCCGCCGGCAAAGACGGGTGTCCCGGCACGAAGACCCGTTGCCGCCGCTGCTTCTGCTGTGACGCGGCCGATCGCGGAGCCCGGCCTGTTCAGTGGCGGCAGCTTTTCAAGCGGAATACCCAGATGATCGAGGATCTCGCGTGACCAGACTTTCTTTTCGATATCGAGAATCCCGAAAGGATCGCCGCTGGTCCAGCTGGCCTGCGCTTCTCCCGTCAGCTTCTGCGTCAGGAAGTCATGAACACTGAGAATCTGCGCGGCATTGTCGAGAAGGTCCGGCTGGGTTTCGTGGAAAAACCGCAGACGGTAGACGCAGGGGATGACGTCGATCGGTTTGCCGGTGATCGCGTGGAGCCGCTCTGCACCGATCTCCGCGGCAAGCGTGCGCACCACGTCCTTTGCGCGGCGGTCGAGCCAGAGCGTCGCCGGGGCAAGTGGCTTTCGATCCTTGTCGAGCAGAACCATGGTTTCGCGCTGGTTTGATATCGCAATGCCATCCACGCGGGCAGGGTCGATCTCACGGATCAGCGATGAAAGCGCCATGCAGGCCGCTGTCCACCAGTCGTCGGCATCCTGTTCGGCATGCAGCGGATGTGGTGTTGAAATGACATGGGCGGCCCGACCTTCTGCCCGGGGTGTGCCATCGGCGGTCCAGGCAACCGCCTTGACCGATTGAGTCGATGAATCCATGCCAATGACGTATCGTTCGTCAGGCCGCATGCACGCTCCTCCACAGACGGAGGTACTCTCCGCCGATCTCCCTTGCCGGTTCCCCGGCTCCTCCTGTCGGCTTTACCCAACACTCCTCACACCGCGCTGAACGCGGTGTCCTGCGAAAGCGTTTCGTCTCTAAGGTCTGCTCCTGACGCTTTAGTTCTTTGTTTTTACGCATGTCGCTTTGCAAAATTGGTGCAATTTTACGAAACATGCCTAAAGCTCCAGCAACGCCTCTCCCGTGGCGACGTCGGTTACAAAATGTGTCGCATAGCCCGCTTCAAGGGTAGCGACGATGGCGGGTAATTTGGACACTCCCCCGGCAACACAGATCCGGCTTGGGACCTGGCGCAGATCGCCAAGGGTGATGCCGACCATGCGGTCGTCATGATCCCCCTCGACGGCGGCGCCGTGGGCATCCAGAAAACGGCCGATGATCACCGCGGCGGCGCCGCGGGCGACGTAGTCATCGATCTCTTCTTGACTGGCGATCCCGGAGACCCGAACCGTGCTGCGAGGTCCCAGATCACCGACGCCAAAAAGGATGCGATTGCAAGAATGCACCAGGTCCATCTGCTTTTTAAGCACGGGTTCGGCGAGCAGCGCGGCTTTCAGTTCGCGCGTCGACAAGACGGCCGGCGCCAAGAGGTTGACGCAGCGCGCCTGGATGCGATTTGAAAGCAGCGACGTACAAAGTTCCGGTGAAAACTCCGGCTCGCCGGTCGAGCTACCGGAAACCTGCACCACGGTCAGGTTCGATAGCGGCCGCGTCAGGACAATCTGATCCGCGACGGCAAGTACCGTACGGCCCCAGGCAACACCGATGACGTCGCCGTCCTCAATTTGGTCTGCGAGCACCCGGGCGCCGGCGTCTCCGAGGCGTTGGGACAGGCTTTCATCCGTGCCATTGGGAATGACGAAGACGCCGGAAAGCCCGTATTTGCTCATCAACGCCCGCGCAACGCTGGTACGGCCGCCGGCCTTCGGGTTGATGACGACGGACACAATCCCGCGCTCGCGAGCCTCCTGCAGGTAGTTGACGATCGTGGCGCGGGAGACATTCAGCTGCTTCGCGATCTCGCTCTGCGTCAGCTGGTCGGCATAATAGAGCCACGCCGCCCACATCACGGTATCATCGAACTCAGTGGGCACTGATGTCCCGGTTTCGTCGCCGCGTTTCACTGAAGATTTTGCTCGTCCCATGGGGCTATATGGCAGAGGTGCGTGTCTTTTGTCAATCTTTGTTGTCATGTGTATTGACAAATGGCAATCAAGGTTGTCTTTTGTCTTCCCAACGCAGAAAGACGGCAGTGCAAGCCCTGGAGGGGGAGCGGCGGTGTCGGCAAAGGAGGATCGCATGGCAGTCACAATGCCTTACGGCGGCTGGACGGCGTTGATTGATGACATCGTGGGCGGCAGGTGGAGCAACCCGGAAACGGGCATGCTGGCATCCGTTCCCTACGAGAAGATCGTCATTGAAGAGAGCCTGGACGGTCGCGAGGCAGCGCTGGTTGCTGGCCTTGAGCTAGGCGATCGCTATACGGTTGTTGCAGATGCCGATACCTGGGATGCGATGGGCTCGCGCGTGGCGAAGGCACTGGGTTCGCTTGCTCCGGTGGATACCGTTATCCTCGAGCATCCCCATGCGGACATGGCCAATGTTGCAGATCTGAGCGAAAGGCTGGCCGGCGCCGAAGGCGTCGTGGCTGTTGGCTCCGGCACGATCAACGATCTCTGCAAGTTCGTTACCGGCCGCACCAATCGCCGCTATGCCGTGTTCGGTACGGCGGCCTCGATGAACGGATATACGTCTACGACGGCTTCGATCACGCTGAAAAGCGGTCTGAAAGTGTCTTTGCCGTCCCATGCACCGTCCGGCTTCTTTATCGATCTCAACGTCAATGCCGCAGCTCCGGCCTATCTCTCGGCCGCCGGCTTTGCCGATTGCCTCGTGCGTTCGGTGGCGCAGGTTGACTGGTGGATGTCTCACAGGCTGATCGGCAGCCTTTATTCCAAGGTACCCTACATCATTCAGGATGCAGATGAGCAGGAGCTCAATACACGCGCCAAGGGTATCGCCAACGGCGATATCGCCGCCAATGGTTACCTGCACCGGGTGCTGACAATGTGCGGTCTCGGCGTGTCCTTCACGGGCATGTCGAACCACGGTTCGATGGGTGAACACCAGGTGTCACACTATATAGACTGCTTTGCCGGAGAGAAGCATCCGGGGACCTTGCATGGCCAGCAGGTCGGCGTTGCGACCCTCTCGATGGCAAGGTTGCAACGCCTATTCCTCGATAGCGAAAAGCCACCGGTGATCCGCCCCACCAAGATCGACCGAGAGGGTATGAACGCCCGCATGGGCCACGAGATTGCTGCCCAATGCTGGCAAGAAATCCAGCCGAAGGCCTTCGATGCGCGGGCCGCCGCTGAAATCAACGAAAAGCTGGCCGATATCTGGCCGACGCTGCGCCAAGAGCTGAAAGCCTTTGCGCTTCCGGTTGAAGACATGGAGCAGCTTCTAAGAGATGCCGGAGGCCCGATGACATCAGCCGATCTCGGCTTACCAGTGGAAACATACAGAGAGGCGCTCGTGCATTGCCGCGAAATGCGCAATCGCTACGCCTTCCTCGATATAGCCGCCGATGCGGGGCTGCTCGAGGACTTCGCTGCCGGGGAGGTGTAGGCCATGCGCCCGGTTGCCGAGATGCCGAAAGATGTCGCTGGCGCGGTTCGCGTGCTTTTTGCTGACATCGACGACACGTTGACTAATGAGGGGCGGCTGCCTGCTGTCGCCTATGATGCGCTCGAGCGGCTGAGTGCGGCCGGCATCGCCGTTGCCCCAATTACCGGCCGGCCGGCGGGTTGGTGTGACATGATCGCCCGCATGTGGCCTGTCGTCGGCGTGGTCGGCGAAAACGGCGCTTTCTATTTCGCCTATGACGAGGAAGCACGTCGTATGCGCCGCAGTTTTGCGATCGGCGAAACACAACGCACCGCCGATCGCCAACGGCTGGCGCGGGTCGGTGACCGAATTCTGTCGGAAGTTCCCGGCGCTGCAATTTCTGCTGATCAACTTTACCGTGAGGCCGACCTCGCCATTGATGTCTGCGAGGATATCCAGCCGCTTGCCAACACCGATGTCGATCGTATCAAGCATATTTTCGAGAAAGAGGGAGCCGTCGCAAAAATCTCTTCGATCCATGTCAACGGCTGGTATGGCGCCTATAACAAGCTGACCACGAGCCGCCGGTTTGCGGCCGATATTCTCGGCATGGATATCGATGCCGAGAAGGATCGTATCGTCTTTGTCGGGGACAGCCCCAACGACGCTCCCATGTTCGGTTTCTTTCCAAACGCCTGCGGCGTCGCCAATGTTCTGGATTTTCGAGGAACCTCGATAGCGAGCCGACCTATGTCGCGGCCAGGAAGGGAGGCTATGGATTCGTCGCGGTGGTGAACCGCATCCTAGAAGCACGGGGACAGGCGGCATGAGCGGCTCGGTTTACGATATCGCGATCATCGGTGCCGGCATCATCGGCGCATCGTTATGCGATGGCCAAGGGCGGCATCGCCGCCAGCGCGGTTCTCTGCTTCATCTTTTCGTGGACGGAATTCCTGTTCGTGCTGACGCTGACGCAGACGGGCCTCAAAACGGTTCCGGTCGTGTCTTCGACCTTCGTGACCTCCATCGGTACCGCATGGCAGCGCTTGGCGCAGCCGCTATCGTTCCGCCTTTATCGTCATTCTGCTGGTGCAGCGCCACCTGGTTCGCGGCCTCGCCATGGGGTCGCTCAAACAATAGAAAAAGAAGGGAATGGGCCTGGAGGAGGCCTGCTCCCGGCAAACGAGAAATTCGGCCCAAGCCCGGTCCCGGATATGGAGAAGGAAGAAAGCATGAATGAACATGACAGAAAATCCTATCTCGCCCTGGTGACGGATCGTTTCGTCCACGGTCGCTCCCAGACCACGGTTTCCGGGCTTTGCGAAGCCGTCATTCCGCCGCAACCGATCGCGCTGCACAAGCCGGAAGAGTGCGGTTATGGTGAAATCCCGGGTGCTGGCCACCAGGGCGGCTCTTTGCTCGCAGTCTCCAAATATTCGAAGAGTCCGGACGCCGCATGGCTGTTCATGCAATGGGCGACCTGCGCCGATAGACAGGCTCTCATCACTACGCTTGGCGGTGGAACAGGCCCCACACGCGCATCCGTCTATGACGACCCGCGCGTCAAGGGCAACGCCCGCGTCGGCGCCGGCACGACGCGGCATCTGCCGGTCGTGCGGGAAACGATCGCCAAATATATGGGATCGGAACCGGGTCTCCCGGAATGGGCGCAGATTTCGTCCGACACCATCCCTGTGAGCCTCGGCAAGTATTTCGCCGGCAGCTATGGCTCGCAGAAGGAAGCGATGGATGACATCGCCACGCAGATAGAGACCGTTATGAAGGGCTGATGACAGAAGTGGGAAGCGGCGGCGCAACCGCGATGCCCCTTCCTCAGACACTTCGCTGGAGAAAGAGGATGGAGAATGTGGTGGACAAACCTTTGATCGCAATTACCGGTGCGAGTTCCGGCATTGGCGAGGCCGTGGCCCGGGCGTTTTCCGCGGCCGGCCACCCGTTGCTGCTGATTGCCCGCAGGCTGGACCGGCTGCAGAAGCTCTCCCTGCCCAACGCGGTGCTGAAGCAGGCCGATGTGCGCGACCGCGAAGCGCTGGTTGAAGCTGTCAAAGCCGCCGAGACCCAGCATGGACCGGTGGACATGATGTTTGCCAACGCCGGCATCGCCCGGCTCGGAGATATCGCCCGTCAGCCGCCTGAAGAATGGGACGAAATGATCGACATAAACACCAAGGGCGTGATGAACAGCGTCCATGCGGTTATGAACGGCATGATCGAGCGCAAGCACGGGACGCTGATGATGATGAGCTCGATCGCCGGGCGGAAGGTTTATCCCGATCATACCGTCTATTGTGGCACCAAGTTCTTTGTCCATGCCGTCTCGGAAAGCCTGCGCGAATATCTGTCGCCGCATAATGTCCGCGTCATCGTCATCTCACCGGGCATTATCGATACGGAGGTGCTGGACAGCGTGCGCGACGAGACGACGCTTGCCAACTACAAGGCGAACAAGGCCGAGATCGGCGGCGGTATTTCGGCGGATATCGTGGCGGAACTGATCCTCGACGCCTACCAGAAGCCGCAGCGCGCCATCGTCCAGGAAATCGTCATCACGCCAACCCGGCAGAAGTATTGAAACGTGGCGGCCACCCTCCTCCATCAGGGGCAGGCTGCGCAAACGGAGTTAACACCCCCATGGCGACCGTGGTATATCAGCGCATCGGAAAGTACTTCGGCGCCTTTACGATCATGCGAGACATCTCGTTCAAGATTGAAGGCCATGAGTTCGTTGTTCTGCTCGGGCCGTCGGGCTGTGGCAAGACGACTTTGCTGCGCATGACGGCGGGCCTCGAGACCGTCACGGAAGGCGACTTGCTGATTGATGGCAAGCGCGTGAATGACGTGCACCCGCGCGACCGCTCGATCGCGATGGTGTTCCAGAACGCTTTACCCGACGATGAAGGTCTACGACAATATCGCCTTCTCTCTCGAAGTCGCCAAAGTGCCCGCCGCGGACATCAAGAGGCGTGTCGAGTGGGCCGCGGCGACGTTGAAGCTGACGGATTATCTCGGCCGCTACCCGAAGGAGCTTTCCGGTGGTCAGCGCCAGCGTGTCGCCATGGGCCGCGCCATGGTGCGTGAGGCAGCGGTGTTTCTCTTCGACGAACCTCTTTCGAACCTCGATGCGAAGCTGCGCGCGCATATCCGTACCGAAATCCGTCAGCTGCACAACCGGTTGAAAACCACCACCATCTACGTGACCCACGAGCAGGTCGAGGCCATGACAATGGCGGGCAAGATCGTCGTTATGCGTGCCGGCAAGATCAAGCAGATAGGTTCTAACGACGACGTCTATGACAGGCCGGAAAGCAAATATGTCGCGGATTTCATCGGCTCCTCGGCCATCAACTTCCTCCCGGAACGGTCGTCGTGGCCGATGGCGTTCCCGCCGTCGACACGGCGACCGGACGGGTGCCGCTGGATGCGTCCACGCGGGAAAAGCCGGGGCAGTCGGTCGTGATCGGATTGCGCCCGACCGATCTCCAGGTCGATCCCGCCGGACCGCTTGCGGCTAAATCGATCCTGCTGGAGCGTCTGGGGCATGACGCGCAGTTGTTCTGCGAAGGGCCGGATGGCCGGTTCGTCGCGGTGGTTGACAAGGCCGCGCGGCTCGCGCCCGGAAGCGACGTCCGCTTCACCGTGCCCACGTCCAAAGTTCACGTTTTCGATACTGCTACCGAGGCGCGCATCTAGGTTCGCGGGCTCTTCCAATCACAGGTTTATCGCGCCGTGCCGGACCCGCCGGGCGGTCAGGAAAGGAACTTTTATGAAATCGCGCTGGTCGGTATCCGAATTTGCCTCGGTGGTCGATGGATACGTCGCCAAAGGTATCAACCGTGACCTCGCCATCCGCACCTACACGACCCGGTTGCTCGGCTGCGACCCGGAACTGGTTCTGCATGGCGGCGGCAACACCTCCGTCAAAACCGTTCTGACCGAAATGGATGGATCCGAGGTCGAGGTGCTCGGCGTCAAGGGCAGCGGCTGGGACATGGGCACGATCGAACCCCAGGGGTTGCCGGCAGTGCGTCTTGAGCCGTTGCGCGCCATGGTCGGCTTCGAAACGCTCTCCGATGACGACATGGTGATGCTACAAAGACGATTGCTGATCGATCCCTCTGCCCCCAATCCCTCCGTCGAGGCGATCCTGCATGCCCTGCTCCCGTTCAAGCACATAGACCACACCCATGCGAACGCCATCGTATCCCTGACCAACCAGCCCCATGGCGAAGACATCATCCGCGAGCTCTTCCCGGACTCGATTATCGTTCCCTATGTCATGCCAGGCTTCGATCTCGCCAAGGTCTGCGATGCTGCCTACCGCGCCAATCCCAAGGGCGATGGCATGATCCTCTTAAAACATGGCATCTTCACATGGTCGGAAGATCCGCGCACTTCCTATGAGGATATGATCGCGAAGATAGATCAGGCAAAAAAACGTATCGCCAAGGGGAGGGCGAAGCCGTTCCAGAGCGTCAGCGTACCGGGAGGACTGGCCGATACTGCCGATATTGCCCCGATCCTGCGTGGTGCGCTGGCGGTCGACACGGGCCAGGACGGCGAACCCAGACGCTTCGTGTTGGAACACCGCTCAAGCGAACGAATCCTCGATTTCTGCAATTCGGACAAGGTGGAAAGCCTCGTGCGCCGTGGCAATGCGACCCCGGAACACGTCATTCACATCAAGCGCTTTGGCGTGGCGCTCCCGGCGCCCCGGAAAGACAAGCTTGAGGAGTGGGCTGCCACGGTGCAGGAAGCGGTTTCCAGCTATGAGGCCGACTACAAGGATTACTTCGCCCGCAACAATCTTCGCGCGGGCGGGATCAAGCGAATGCTCGATCCGAAGCCGCGTGTCTTCTATGTTGCTGGACTGGGCCTCTTTGCCGCCGGCGCGGCGCACAAGAATGCGATAGTGGCTGCCGATGTCGCGGAGGCAACAATCGAGGTCATCAGCAATGCCGAGGGGATCGATGCCTTCGAGGCCCTTTCGGAAGCCGATCTCTTCGATATCGAGTATTGGTCGCTTGAACAGGTCAAGCTTATCAAGGTCCAGGAAAAGCCCTTGACACGGCAGGTAGCGATCGTAACGGGTGCGGCAAGCGGCCTCGGTCTGTCGGTCGCCGAAGCGTTAAAGGCGGAGGGCGCCGATGTCGCGCTGTTCGACATCTCGGAAGAGCCGCTGAAGGTCGCCGCGAAACGTCTAGGTGCGCTGCCCGTCGTCTGCGATGTGACCAACCCCGATGCAGTAGATCGCGCCGTGGCGGAGGTTGCCCGTCATTACGGCGGCGTCGACATCCTGATTTCCAATGCCGGAGCGGCTTTTCAGGGCAAGCTTCTCTCCGTCGACGAGGCCACGTTCCGCATGGCGTTTGAGCTGAATTTCTGGGGCCATCACTATGTCGCCCGGGCTGCCGTTCGCATCATGGAAAAGCAGGGAACCGGCGGTGCCTTGGTCTTCAATGTCTCGAAACAGGCGGTCAATCCGGGTGCTGATTTCGGTCCCTATGGCACGTCCAAAGCAGCGCTGATGGCGCTAATGCGGCAATATGCGGTTGAACACGGTGCATCCGGCATCACGTCGAATGCGGTCAATGCCGACCGCATTCGTACCGGCCTGATGACCGACCAGATGGTGGAGGATCGCTCCAAGGCGCGCGGCCTGCCCCCGGAGGAATACATGCGCGGCAACATGCTGAAGCGGGAGGTGACCGCCGCAGACGTGGCCGCCGCCTTCCTGCATCTCGCCAAGGCGCGCGCCTCGACAGGGGCAGTTATCACCGTGGACGGCGGAAACGTCGCCGCGATGATGCGATAACGCGCAAACGGCTTTTTCGTAGGCGGCGTGCCGGTCATCGCCGCCATCATCATATGGCATTGGAAGGACATCGGGCATAGCAACCATCCTCATCCTGGGCGCAGGCGTCATGGGTTCGGCCCTCGCCGTTCCCGCGACCGATAACGGGCACACCGTCCTGCTTGCGGGAACACCGCTCGATGCTGCCATCATCGACCGGCTCAAACAGTGGGGTGGCATCCATCCCGAGCTGGACGCACCCCTTTTCGATGCCGTGCAAGTCATTGCCGGTGGGGAACTGACGCCAGCGCATGTGGAGGCTGCCGATCTCGTTGTCGTCGGCGTGTCCAACCCCGGTATCGAGTGGGTCGCGGATCGGCTGAACGGGCTGCTCGTATCGGAAATACCCATCGCCTTCGTGACCAAGGGCTGGACCGAGATGGCGGCCGCGTGGTCACCTATGCCGAGACCCTGCCGCGCCGCATCGAGAGGATGTCGGCTTTCATTGGCATCGGCGGTCCCTGTATCGCGAAAGAGCTGTCCAACCGCTTTCCGACCCTCAGCGTTTATTCTGGCCGTGACCGCGAGGCGACGGAGCGAGCGGTGGAACTGATGCGCACGCCTTATTATCGTCTTGCGATCACCGACGACGTGACAGGCGTGGAGGCCTGCGCGGCCTTGAAAAACTTCTTTGCCATCGGTGTAAGCGCCATGCAGACACGCTATCCGGACCCGACGCGACCGGACGGGCAATCCAAAAACCCCACCGCTGGTGTGTTCAATCAGGCAATGCTGGAAATGGCCTCGCTTTGCGAGCGTATCGGCGGGCACCGCGCCACAGCCTTTGATCTTGCCGGTCTCGGCGACTTGCATGTCACGGTCGGCGGCGGACGCAACAGTAGGCTCGGTCACGGGGGCTGGGGCACTCGGTTTCCGAAATAAAATCCGGTGAGCTTGCGGGTGAAACGGTGGAAGGCATCGACACGGCTGGCGTTGTTCTCTCCCTGCTGCATCAAATCGACAATGCGGAAAACGAATTTCCATTGGCGACCGCCATCACCAATGCCGTGCAGGGAGACGCGAGAATGGTCTTTGATTTTAGCAAGCTCTGCACGCAGTAGCTCGGTCGCCTTGAACTGAGTGCTGCGGTGACGATCGTCAGGGTGCGGCGCCCTTCGCCCAACCGGGAAAGAGCGATGCAAGCTTTCCCAGTGCATCTTCAGCAAGCACCCGATAGGTCGTTATCTTGCCGCCAAGGACCGAGAGAAGCGGGGCCTTCCCCGGACCGCCATCAAGCTGCGGCAAATTGTCGCGCGTGGTCTCCTGGGCGTTGGCCGCGCCGTTGTTTAAGCGCCTGTACGACCGAATAGCTCCAGACCACATTCGGCGCGTTTCACATCCTTGCCAAATAGGAAGAAACTGCCTGCACGAGATAATCGATTTCTTCCGACGAAGCCGCGACGTTCTCGGGAGCAGCATCGTAATCACGATCGGTCGTGCCCACGAGCGTAAAGTCGTCTTCATAAGGAATGGCGAAGAAGATGCGACCGTCCGGATTCTGGAAAATGTAGCAGCGGTCGTGATCATAAAGCCTGTTGACGACGATATGGCTGCCCTGAACCAGCCGGATACGATCATTCGTCTTCAGACCAACGACATCGGAGATGACATTGGCAACCCAGGGACCGGCAGCATTCACGAGGGCTTTCGCGCGCGCCTCCGATTTTTCGCCGGGCTAGCCGTTCGGTGGGCCTATTAATGCGGGCGCCCTGAAGCTTATCGCTCCCTAAAGCGTTCTCTGCTTCTCGAGGAAGACGCCACTTCCACTCGTGCGTTACTTGGGGCCGTGAGGCGGTCCAGTAAAGCCTGCCGGTCGGCGACGAGGGTGTCGAGGTGCAGCGGCTGGCTCCCGGGCCGTTCTCCATCAGCCAATCGCGCGGCCAGCGCCCTGGTGGCGTCCACGACAAATACCCCGCAATCGTAGCTGTTGTCCTGCTGGGCCATCCGCACTCCATCCAAGCGGGCCCCCAGACGTGCTGCCAGCCCCTTTGCAATGGCGCTGTTCAGGGTGCCCAAGGAGTCGTAATGATAGGCGACCGGCTGGCGCCCGCGCAGATCGACAAACAAAAGCGACCAGTGGGTGCCCCCCGCGCCAGTCCCAGCATTGTTGACCGGAAGGAACACGAAGCTGGCCGTGCCGCTCCCGAAGTTGGCTCTGCCGCCATCGATGATGTCGTGGAAAGCGGCGGCCGCGTCGGCCGGGTTCCGAGCCATGCGCAAGAAATGGGCCACCGCAGGCGCCACCAACCGTGTCCGGGCGGCGATGTCGGGACTGGCCCTGCGCAGCGCCTCGCCAAGCAGTGCAAAATCGGCCGCGATATGCTCGTCTTCGAGCAAAGGAGGGATTGGCGCGCTCCCGACTAGCCGGTTGTCACCAATATGTTCGGCATCAAAAACCGTGTGGGTGACTGATTGGTACCCCGCCTGTTGCGCGTAGGAAGTGACAGGACCTGCCCTGACTTGATCTTCAAGCCTGATCTGCCGGTTCCCCGTTCCAAAAGCAGCCCTCCTGGTGTCGATGGGCGACAACTCACTGACATCCGCCAAATCGGATTCGGCTAAATCGGGAACGTCCTTGGGGCTTGCTTGCGATGACCTCTGCGCCTCCGCTGAGGTACTGTATTCAAGGCCGCCAAGCGCCGCATCGGCTGGACGGCGTTTGCTTGCGGATCGAGATGGCGCCACCGTCGGCCGCTGCCGGCGGTAGGACGATTTGGCTTCGCTCCCCTGTTGGCAAGGCTGCGGAGAGCATCGGGTTTGCTCGGCTGATGAACTGGTTCGTCGCGCCAGCAACGCGTTCGCCGATGTTCTTGATCTCGGCCGCGGTCAGCGACGGAATTTCATGATACTCCATCACATCGGAATACGCACCAAGCCTTTGGCTTGGTTGATGGCCTGTTGCTCGGTCAGCTTCGTCGGCCTCGTGAGCCCGGTCTTGACCTCGGCATAACCATTTGCGAGGCACCACTCGATGATGCCCGCAAACCTGGTCAGCGTTATCTCATGTACTGAACCCGATCGCCTGCGCTCTTCAAGGGTCGTATCAACGCAGAAGCGGGAGCTCTTGACCATCGCCGGTGTGCGTTCAGCCTGTCCTCCGGTAGCCGTTGTTGGAAGCGGCAACGATGTAGGTTGGGTCTAGAGTCTCGAAGCCGGATGCTTGGCCGTCTACAACCTTGACCTCCCAGCCTAGCCGCTCCGAGAAGACGCGAGCGCGTAGCTGGTGGTGTTGGTGAAGGAGCTGAGTTTTGTGGACATTCCGCGGTTTACTGAGCGCGAACACCTGCATGAATTTCGCCGTCGTCGTTGAAGTCGGCACAAATCGGAGTCGGCCGCTAGTTGTAAATCTTACAAGGCAGATTCGGTCGTGAAGAATGGTGAAAGCGATC
>NZ_CP092433.1:0-218015 GCF_022385315.1 Rhizobium sp. K102 | reverse complement strand
TCGGCGCCTGCGGCGAGGGGGTATCGTCGTGACCAACCGCGACGACCAGGCCAAAACAATGCGCATGCTGCGCGACTGGGGCCAGGAGCAGCGCTATCACCATCTGCTGAAGGGCTTCAACTATCGCATGGACGCCATTCAGGGCGCGATCCTGCGCATCAAGCTTCGGCATCTTGAGGCCTGGACCGAGGCGCGCCGCGCCCATGCGGGCCGCTACTCGTCGCTGCTTGGGCGATCGGGGCATTTGACGACGCCGGTCGAGAAAGCCGGCCGGCGCCACGTCTACCACGTCTATGCCATCAGAAGCCGCGATCGCGACGAGCTTCAGCGCGTGCTGAGTGCGGAGGGCATTCAGTCCGGGCTGCACTATCCGATCCCCGTACATCTGCAGCAGGCCCATGCCGACCTCGGTTACCGGGTCGAAGATTTCCCCATCTCGGAGGCCGCCGCAAAAGAGGTTCTCTCGCTGCCGATCTATCCTGAGATGCCCGCGCGGCATGTCGATCAGGTGGCAGCTGCGTTGGAAGACGCCTATGTCAGTTAATCGTGCGGGCGAGGCCCGGATCGTGCATGCGGTCCATGGCCGTCAGGAAAGACCGGCAGATCCGGCCTACCAGGCCGGGCTGGTCGAAGAACTCAGGCAAGCCTATGGCCGCGCCGGTCTGATCGAACTCTACGGTCGCTTCGCGACCGGCGATGGTGTCGTCGACACCATGATGCGCAAAGCCATCTGGCAGGCGATCACGCGCAGCTGCGGCACGGGATTGCAGGTTGCGGGCGGCGCCGGCTTCAAACACCCGGAGACGTTCGAGATCGGCAACGGGGTGTTCATCGGCGCTCAGGCCTATATCCAGGGACGTTTCGACGGCCGATGTGCGATCGGCGACAATGTCTGGATTGGACCGATGGCCTATTTCGACGCCCGCGATCTCGTGATCGAGGATTCCGTCGGATGGGGACCTGGCGCCAAGGTGCTTGGCTCGACCCACACGGCACTGCCGGTGGATGTCCCGATCATTCGCACGGATCTTGAAATCAGGCCGGTCCGCATCGGCGCAGAGGCCGATATCGGAACGAATGCGACCATCCTTCCCGGCGTGACGATCGGGAAGGGGGCGATCGTTGGAGCGGGAGCAGTCGTCGTCTCGGACGTCGAGCCCTTCTCGGTTGTCGCAGGAGTGCCTGCAAAATTTATTCGTTGGCGTTCGGAAAATGATCCGATGACGAACATGTCGCGTGAGGAAAGATCATGAGAAATAAACGGGTGCTCATTACCGGCGGTGCCGGTCTGATCGGTTCGCATATTGCCGATCTTGTCGCATTGGAAAAACCTCGCGAGATCATCATCCTCGACAATTTCGTGCGCGGGCGCCGGGACAATCTCAGCTCGGCAATAGGCAGCGCGCCCTTTAACATCATCGACGGAGATATCCGCGACAGGGCACTGCTGGCGAAAGCCTTCGACGGCGTCGATATCGTCTTTCATCAGGCGGCCATCCGCATAACCCAATGCGCCGAAGAGCCACGACTGGCTTTCGAAGTCCTGGCCGAAGGAACGTTCAATGTTCTCGAAGCTGCCGTCAAGGCGGGTGTTTCGAAGGTCGTCGCGGCCTCTTCCGCCTCCGTGCTGGGGCTTGCCGAAAGCTTTCCGACGACCGAAGAGCATCATCCCTACAATAACCGGACGATCTACGGCGCGGCAAAGACCTTCAACGAGGGATTGCTGCGCAGCTTCGCGGACATGTATGGCCTGCGCTATGTAGCGCTGCGCTATTTCAACGTCTACGGGCCACGAATGGACGTTTACGGCGCCTACACCGAAGTGCTGATCCGCTGGATGGAACGCCTGGCAGCCGGAATGCCGCCGCTTGTCTATGGCGACGGCAGCCAAACGATGGACTTCGTCGATGCACGCGACATCGCCCGGGCAAACCTGCTGGCGGCAAAGAGTGACGTTACCGACGAGGTGTTCAACGTCGCGAGCGGTAGGGAAATAAGCCTGCTGGAACTCGCGCAGATGCTGAGCGACATCATGGGATCCTCACTCGAGCCGCAACACAAGGAGGCGCGCGCGGTCAATGGCGTAACCCGTCGTCTTGCTGATATCAGCAAGGCCGAAAGGCTTCTGGGTTTCAAGGCGGAAATCTCGATGGAACAGGGGCTTCGTGACCTTGTCGCGTGGTGGCAGTCGAAGACTGCTGCGGCCGGAGGTCAAGCTGCATGAGCCCGTTATTGTCCACGATCCCTGTCGCCAAACCCGTCCTCGGAGAGGAAGAGGCTGAGGCCGCGCGCCGCGTAATTCTATCGGGATGGGTGACCCAGGGGCCGGAAGTCGCCGCTTTCGAGCGTGAATTCTCAGCCTATGTCGGCGCGGCACACGCCTGTGCCGTATCCAACTGCACGACCGCGCTGCATTTGGCCCTGATGGCGGTCGGCGTAAGCGCCGGCGACGAGGTCATCACGGTCAGCCATTCGTTTATCGCAACCGCGAACGCCATTCGATATTGCAATGCGGTGCCCGTATTTGTCGACATCGAGGCCGATGGCTACAACATCGATCCCAGCCTGATCGAAACGGCCATCACGCCCCGCACCAAGGCAATCCTCTGTGTGCATCAGCTTGGAATGCCTTGTGATCTCCGGCCTGTCGTCGAGATCGGCAAGCGCCACGGGGTCCCGGTCATCGAAGATGCGGCCTGCGCGACGGGAAGCGAAATCCTGTGGGACGGCCGCTGGGAAAAGATCGGCAAGCCGCATGGCGACATCGCCTGCTTCTCCTTCCACCCGAGAAAGGTCGTCACGACGGGCGATGGCGGCATGTTGACCACGGCCAATGCCGAATATGACCGGAAATTCCGGCTGTGGCGCCAGCATGGCATGAGCGTCACCGATGCCGTCCGCCACGGCTCGAAGCAGGTGATTTTCGAGGATTATGACGAGCTGGGCTACAATTACCGGATGACCGACCTTCAGGCCGCCGTCGGACGCGAGCAGCTGCGGCGGCTGCCGGAGTTGGTTGCCCAGCGCCGGCTGCTTGCTGAGCAATATTGCGAACGCCTGTCGACGATTGCCGGGCTTTCTCTGCCGGCCGAGCCGGGCTGGGCTCGAAGCAACTGGCAGAGCTTCTGCGTGAGGTTGTCCGACACGGTCGACCAGCGGGCCGTCATGCAGAGCCTGCTCGACCAGGGCATCTCGACCCGGCGTGGTGTGATGAACATTCACCTGGAGGGAGCCTATTGCGGTGAGCGTACCCACCGCGCTGCCACGAGCCTGACGCGAAGCACATCTGCGCAGCAGCAAACGATTATCCTGCCGCTTTACGCCCAGATGACGGTGTCTGACATGGACCGGGTTGTTGAGGCACTTCGCGCAGCCCTTGCGGAAGCGACCGCCGGAGCCGCCGGCGATCGACGTGCCATGGATGTCGCGGTCGCCTGAACCGGCATTTGCCCGACACGACAAATCTGCATGACCAACAATGCGCGTATCTCTGGATGCGCGCATTGCTCGTTATACAGATTTCGTGATCCAGCCGCGGATGATTGCTGGCACGAACTCCGGCGGGAGCAGGTCGATCAGCATACGCAGCGAATAGAGCCCGCAGATAATGACGGCGACGAAGCCGATCATCGTCGCCGGCCAGAGCGGCACGATCGAGAACATCAGGAACACCAGTCCCGATGCGGGCAGGAAAAGCAGCGCGTGTCTGCGATTGGCGCCGGACCAGCGAAAACCGGTCAGCGTCCGCACGATCACGTAGATCAGGATGCTGTGCCAGACATAAAGGCCGAAAAACGCCATGCCGGCCCCTTGGGTGCCGAGCAGCGATACCAAGAACCAGGCAAGCCCGACATGCACGACCGCCGCTGCAACCTCCGTCCAGAAGAAAATCGCCTGGGTACGCTTGGCAACGACGATGAAACCCATCGGCCAGGAAATAATCCGCAGCATCATGCCAAGGCAGATCCAGCGCAGAAGATCGACTGCGCCATGAAAATCCGCCGAATAGAACAGATTCATCATGAGCGGCGCGAGCGTCAGCGTGCCGAGCAGGCCGGGGCCAGCGAGCAGCATGCTGATTTCCGCCTGTTCATTGACCAGCCGATTGCATTCCGCATTGTTGTCGGCTGCCGCGGTCAGGCGCGGATAAAAATCCGTTCCCATCGCCTGCAGGATGAAGCCGGCATAGAGACCGCCGAGGCCCCACGCCGCCTGGTACAATCCAGCCGCCATGACGCCGCCCTCCTTGAGCACGATGAGGCGGACGGCATAAGCCGCACCGAAGGTCAGGAGCCCGCTCGCCATGAAGACGAATCCGAGCCTGAGCAGTGCAGACACTTCCCGGCCGAACTGGCGCGTGGGCATTGGCGAGGGATGCGGTGAGATCCGCCGGCTGTACCACCAGGTCGGAAGGATTGAAGCCGCCGCAATCACCACGAGGGACGGGGCGATCGCCTGCAGGCCGAACAGATAGATCAGTGGGATGCTGACGGCCGTGCCGAAAAACCCGGCGAGCACGTTGATACGGGCAAGATCGGCAATGCCCCGAAGACCCTGGATCAGTGCTGTCTGCCCTGCAGAGACCAGCCGAAAGAAGATTGCCAGTGACAGCAATGCAATGCCGCCGGCATGCTGGTAGTCGCCGAAAGTGAAATTCGAGACGGGAAATGCCAAGGCGGCGAGAAGGAGCGCACCGAGCAGTCCGAGCACCATCGATATGCGTCTCAGCACTGTTGCCGATCGTGCGATCCTTTCCGCGTCATCGGTGCCTGCAGCTTCGGCAATCTGGCGCACGCCGCTGCTGCCCACGCCGAGCCCGGCAATCGCCTGGGCGATATCGAGGATCGACCCGTAAAGGCCCACCAGTCCCACGCCTTCCGGCCCAAGCATGACAGCCATGGCTTTGTTTCTGATAATGCCGAGCGCAACGTTGACGAGGGAAGAGCCACCCATCAGCATCGTCGATTTGAGGATCTGGGTGTAGGTCGGGCTGCTGGGTGGGATCATCCTCAATGTCATCGAAAGCCCCAGCGCTTTACCCTGGGCTTGCGTTCAAACACCCGCCGCGGGCTCGATTGCAGCACATGCTTGTTGCTGATCACCGGCTTGCCTGACTGACATGCGCCTCTGTCTGAACAGGCAGCGCAGCGTCGTCTTCGGATGGCGCATCGGCGAAGCGGGCCCGGGTGACCCTGACCACGTCGCCCGGCGCCAGTTCCGTCGTTTCGGAGGCCGGGAACTGATTGACCTCACCCTTGTGGCGCCGGCTGACGCTGAACGTCAGCGGCAGCTCGTCGCTGCGGTTCACTACACTCGCGCCGTTCGACACTTCTTCGAGAAGCAGTTGTTGCGTGGTGTCGCGCTTCAGATTGAGCTGATCGAGATTGGCCTTCTCCGCCTGCACCTCGGAAGCGTTGTCGCTGCGGCGATTGTCGGAAAGTCCCTCGAGATTACGCGTCGTCTCATTGATCGCCTGGCGACCCCGCATGATGGCCGTGACGAGGTCGAGCCGGTCGGAGCGATAGGTGGTCAGCAATCGTTCCAGATCCATCTGGCGTGAGGTGATCGTCAGGCCCTTCTGGACCAGCGTCCTCACACTCGTCAGCTGTTCCTCGACCGACTGGATGTTGGCGTCCGAGCCTTTCAGCTTTTCTTCCAGCGTCTCGATTTCCGCGTTCAAGAGATTGCGCAATTCGACGAGGGCCACCGACTGTTTGTCCAGCGCGCTTGCACGGGCCTGAAAAATGACCCGCTCCTCCTGGTAGATACTCTCGGCATATTGCCGGTCGGCAGCGGGCGGTTGATCGAAGACGATCTCCTTGGCGCCGGTCATCTCCGCGTGCAGCCGCGCGAGCTTTGCCGCGCTGCGCAGCAGCGCGTGGTCGATTTCGCGCAGAACGCCGGCAAGCTTGATCGTCTCCGATTGCTGCTGCGCCGCAGCCCGCAACGGGCCGCCGCTCATGGCGAGCGATTGCAGGACGCTCAAGCCGGAGTGAAACTTGTATTCTCCCGGCGCCATCACGTCTCCGACGACGTAAATGGAGGGATAGTTGAGGATATCGATCGTCACCGCAGGTGCCTGGGCCAGACCCATCTTCGCCTGAAGGCGCTTGCCGATCTCGTTGGTGAGGCCCTCATTGTCCAGATTTCCAACCGCCAGCGACCCTAGAAAGGGCAGGGAGACTATGCCTGCATCCGAAACTGTATATTCGCCGCCAATCCCATCCCATCGTTCAAACTGGCCCTTGGACGGTATCCATTGCACGACCGTCAGGCGGATCTTCGTTTGTGGAGTCAAGGGGGAGCTGTCGGCGAGAGCTGGCAGTACAGCTCCGGCAAGAAAGACGAGTGCACTGATGACGAACGTCGCGCGAAAGAACACGCGCGGGGTGCGGTGCGATAGATTGATATACATGGCTCGCCTGCAAAACATTCTTACACGGACGCTGATACGATGCTTGAACGCTGTTCGAACGCCGGACGCGAAGTCCGAAGCTGCATCGCCAGTGTGCAGTCTGGCGAAGCCTTGAGGAAGGTGGAGGTCGTTTGCTTTGCCACATCAATATTGATGAGGTGGGGAGGTGCTTCAGGCTAAATTGGGTAGAGACATATATCTTCGTCGCGACGCGAAGCTATAGACCGGGGAAAATCAACAGGTTCTGCACGCAGGAATAGGCGCGCTCGCTTTGAGGAGCCGCAACCTTGCCGGCAGTGCCTTTCTGCTCGAATAGTCGTTTTTGCCGAATGATGACCGGCGGCGTCGCCGTTGCCGCGGCTTTGAGCCTGCACAGGGCGCGCTGAACTTCGCCTTGGTGCCTCTGATCCAGCGCCTCCACGGGGCAGCATGGCCGTTTGCCCAAAGGATGCCGCCAGTAGAGCGAAAGGCGTAGGACATACCCTGGTGTTTTTCGACTACAATTCAGGGCCGCATACCGAACGATCAGATTCGGTCCCGTCAATCACGCGAGAGGTGCCGGCCATGTATCGCAACGCTCGTCGGTGAACGTCGCGCTCACTCCTGGTGGATTCGTTGATTCCTCGGTGGTTGGCAGCCGGCGAAAAGGGAAAGCCGCGCAAGCCTGCCGAAAGGCGCGCGGATAGTGCGCAACTTGCGGCATCCTCTCAAACTGCGGATGGAAACAAGTATGATGGCACGCTCGTCGACGATCCCAACAATAAGCCGGCGCTCAACGAGCACGACGCTGAACGTCGGACGGGCGTAATCGCCGATCCGGACGGTCAGGACAGTATCGCTCAGCCACTGCCGCCCTTGTTCAACGCTTTCGCAGCAAATGGCGAGACGGGGGACCGGGAAGGCGACACGGTTGCGTCGCGGTTGTTCGCCCATGCGCCGGGTTTTGCAGGCTTCAACGTGAACGCGAACGGGGTTGCATTCGGATATCAATCGCCGCCTTATCGCGCCTACGCTGGAATGAACCTCATCGGCGACGATCCTCTGGCTCCGTATCTGCCGCAAAGCCCCGCACCGACAGGCTCAGGGCACGAGTCTGCTTCGGTGGCGGGCGAGCGTGCGCACTCGGGCAACGTCGTCATTCTCGAATCGAGCCCGTCAGCGCAGGCGAGCGCCCAGCATGCTGGAGCGAATTCACTGGCGTTCGGCATGCCCTTTGGCGTGTGCGGGTGCGGCTACTTTACGTCCCCCACGCGAATTCTCGATTGGGCGCATGGCGGCGCCATGCTCCAACAGGACGGCCAACTGCCAGGGACCAAGCTGACCGCAGGGCCGGACTTTGTGTCGACGGCCAAGCAGGCCATTGCCGCCTCGATCAGCGACCCGCTTCTCGATCGAAACCTGTCGCCCCTCTCGGGCTGGCGCGGAACGGCAAGTTGGGCGGAAACAACGGCCGCCTTTAACGGATCCTTGCCGGGCGGCGGTGAGACCGGAAAGGGCACCAACACCAAGGGTGTCGGCGTCCTTTCCGGCTCGGTGACGACGCCACCGACGACGCAGCGGTCGCTGACGACCCAAAATCAGGCAGCCGCGGCCGCTGCGGCCAGCAACGCGATCGTCCTGGAAAATCAGAAGCAGGGTAATCCGGAAAGCGAGTGGGGCATCGTCGGTGCCGGTAGCTCCAACATCGAAGGGTTTGCGACCGATATCAGCGTCGACAACGGCAAGACGATCAGCTTCAAAATCAACACGAATTCCACCAACTACCGGATCGATATCTACCGGCTCGGCTATTATGGCGGCATGGGGGCCCGCAAGGTCGCGACCATGCAGCACACCGGTTTGCAGACCCAGCCCAATCCGTTGCGCAATGCCACGACGGGGACGGTGGACGCGGGAAACTGGGCTGTCTCGGCGTCGTGGACCGTACCTGAGGATGCGGTCTCGGGCGTCTATATCGCCAAGCTCGTGCGTCAGGATGGCACCTCCGGCTCAAATCATATCCCGTTCATCGTGCGTGACGACAGCAGCCAAAGCGACATCGTCTTCCAGACCGCCGACCAAACCTGGCAGGCCTACAACGGTTGGGGCGGCGCAAACTTCTATGGCGGCAACGGTCCGGCGACGGGGCAGGGTGCTGGTCGCGCTTATGCGGTCAGCTACAACAGACCGATTGCGACCCGCGGCGGGGTCGGCACTTTTGCCGGTCCGCAGGACTATCTGTTCGGCGCCGAATATGCGGGCATCTACTGGCTCGAGCAGAACGGCTACGATGTTTCGTACATGTCGGGTGTCGATGTCGACCGCTACGGTAGCCTGTTGCTCAATCACAAGACCTATATCGATGCCGGGCACGACGAATATTGGTCCGGACAGCAGCGAACCAATGTCGAGGCCGCACGCGACGCGGGCGTCAACCTGCAGTTCTGGAGCGGCAACGAGGTCTATTGGCGCACCCGCTGGGGCAATGCCTATAGCGCCGACGGCACGCCCTATCGCACGCTGATCTCTTACAAGGAGACGTGGTCGCCCAGCGCCAGCATCGACCCCTCCAACGAATGGACTGGCACCTTCCGCGATCCGCGTCTCAGCCCACCTGCCATCGGCGGCGGAAACCCGGAAAACTCACTGACCGGCCAGTTGTTCAAGGTCGACGATGTCGGCAACAATCTCCAGGCGATCACTATTCCCTATGACGACGCCAATCTGCGTTTCTGGCGCAATACGAGCGTCGCCAACCTTCAGCCCGGCCAGACGGCGACGCTCACCAAGAACTATCTTGGTTACGAGTGGGACGAAGCGGTCGATAACGGCTTCGATCCAGCCGGCCTCGTAAAACTGTCATCGACGACGGTTCCGGTCAGCACCTATTTGCTCGATTACGGAAACACGACCGGCAATGGCGTCTCGACCCATAATCTGACGCTCTATCGCGCTCCGAGCGGCGCGCTGGTGTTCGGCGCCGGCACCGTCTACTGGGCCTGGGGCCTGAGCGACAATCACGACCTCCAGGCGACGCCGACGGACCCGCGCGTGCAGCAGGCAATGGTCAATCTGCTCGCCGATATGGGCATTCAGCCGGGAACACTGCAATCCGGGCTCGTCGCCTCAACCGGTTCCACGGATAATGTTGCGCCGACCTCCGTCATTACGGTGCCCGCCACGGCGGCTGTTGGAACCACCGTCACGATTTCGGGTACCGCGACCGATACGGGCGGCGGGGTCATCGCCGCGGTCGAGGTTTCGACGGACAACGGCGCGAGCTGGCATCCGGCGACAGGCGATGAGAACTGGACTTATACCTGGTCGCCGCAAACTGCGGGCACCTACACCATCCGCTCGCGCGCAGTCGACGATAACGTCAATCTGGAAACACCCTCGGCGGGGCGAACGGTCACCGTCAGCGGGCCGAATTACACGTCGCTCTTCGGTTCGGGTACACCGGCGGTCGTCAACACCAACGATAGCTCAGCCGTTGAACTCGGCGTCAAATTCCAGACCTCCGTGGCAGGCACGGTCACCGGCATTCGCTTCTACAAGGGCGACCAGGATACCGGCACGCATACCGGTTCATTATGGTCGAGCACCGGCACGCGGCTTGCGACCCTCACCTTCACGAACGAGACCACCAGCGGCTGGCAGACTGCCTATTTCACCAGTCCGGTGTCACTGACGGCCGGACAAATCTACACTGCATCTTACCACACGAATACCGGTCACTATTCGACGACCACCAACTACTTCACCTCAAATGTGACCAGCGGTCCGCTGACGGCGCCGGCCAGCGGCAACGGCGTCTATCGCTATGGCAACAACAGCCTGTTCCCCTCGAGCACCTTCCAGTCGACAAACTATTGGGTCGATGTGATGTTCACGACGCCGAGCTCGAACAGGACGCCGACGGCGGTTGCCGATGCGGGTAACGCGACGGAGAAGGGCGGGGTGGCCAACGGTTCGGGCGGTGTGGTTGCGAGCGGCAACGTGCTGACCAATGATACCGATCCGGATTCCGGTGACACCAAGACCGTCACGGCGGTGGTCTTCGGTGCGACGTCGGGCACGCTCGGCTCGGCGCTGAACGGCAGCTATGGCAGTCTCGTGCTCAATGCATCGGGCGCCTACAGCTATGCGATCAACGAGAGCAATGCCGCCGTCCAGGCACTGCGGCAATCGACCAACACGCTGAACGATGTCTTCAGCTATACGATGCGCGACAGTGCCGGCGCCACGGCGACGGCAAACCTGACCGTCACCATCCATGGCGCCAACGATGCGCCGGTGCTGGCGGTGCAGACGGCGGCCCAGAACGCCACGGTCGGCTCCGCCTTCTCCTTCACCCTGCCGACGACGACCTTCACCGATGTCGACAGCGGCGAGACGCTGGCCTATTCGGCAACGGCCGCCGATGGCACGGCGCTGCCTTCCTGGCTGAGCTTCAACGCCTCGACGCGGACCTTCTCCGGCACGCCGACAACCTCAGGCACTTACGGCGTCAGGGTAACGGCAACCGATCTTGGCGGCCTTGCCGCCAACGAGACCTTCAACATCGCCGTGTCGGTGCCCGGCAACACGACGCCGACGGCGGTTGCCGATGCGGGTAACGCGACGGAGAAGGGCGGGGTGGCCAATGGTTCGGGCGGTGTGGTTGCGAGCGGCAACGTGCTGACCAATGATACCGATCCGGATTCCGGTGACACCAAGACCGTCACGGCGGTGGTCTTCGGTGCGACGTCGGGCACGCTCGGCTCGGCGCTGAACGGCAGCTATGGCAGTCTCGTGCTCAATGCATCGGGCGCCTACAGCTATGCGATCAACGAGAGCAATGCCGCCGTCCAGGCACTGCGGCAATCGACCAACACGCTGAACGATGTCTTCAGCTATACGATGCGCGACAGTGCCGGCGCCACGGCGACGGCAAACCTGACCGTCACCATCCATGGCGCCAACGATGCGCCGGTGCTGGCGGTGCAGACGGCGGCCCAGAACGCCACGGTCGGCTCCGCCTTCTCCTTCACCCTGCCGACGACGACCTTCACCGATGTCGACAGCGGCGAGACGCTGGCCTATTCGGCAACGGCCGCCGATGGCACGGCGCTGCCTTCCTGGCTGAGCTTCAACGCCTCGACGCGGACCTTCTCCGGCACGCCGACAACCTCAGGCACTTACGGCGTCAGGGTAACGGCAACCGATCTTGGCGGCCTTGCCGCCAACGAGACCTTCAACATCGCCGTGTCGACGACGTCGTCGACCAGCTACAGCCTGTTCTCCGCCTCCAGCACGCCGGCCCAGACCAACCTCAACGACGGTCAGCAGCTCGAACTCGGCGTCAAGTTCACGTCGAACGTTGCCGGGGATGTCACCGGCATCAAGTTCTATCGCAGCGCCAATGATAACGGCCAGAATGTCGTCGACCTGTGGACCTCCACCGGCACCAAACTTGCAACCGCCACCTTCACCAATACCACCGCGAGCGGCTGGCAGACGGTGAATTTTGCAACACCGGTCACCATCGCCGCCAACACCACCTATGTCGCCTCCTACCACACGACAGGAGCCTATGTGGCGACCAACAATTTCTTTACGACTGCCGTCACCAGCGGTCCGCTGACGGCGACAGCCAGTGGCAACGGCGTCTACCGCTATGGGGGTTCCGCCAGCGCAGGTATTTTCCCGAATGCCACCTTCAATTCAGCGAATTATTGGGCCGATGTGGTCTTCCGTCCGGGATCGGGCACGCCCGGCAACACGACGCCGACGGCGGTTGCCGATGCGGGTAACGCGACGGAGAAGGGCGGGGTGGCCAATGGTTCGGGCGGTGTGGTTGCGAGCGGCAACGTGCTGACCAATGATACCGATCCGGATTCCGGTGACACCAAGACCGTCACGGCGGTGGTCTTCGGTGCGACGTCGGGCACGCTCGGCTCGGCGCTGAACGGCAGCTATGGCAGTCTCGTGCTCAATGCATCGGGCGCCTACAGCTATGCGATCAACGAGAGCAATGCCGCCGTCCAGGCACTGCGGCAATCGACCAACACGCTGAACGATGTCTTCAGCTATACGATGCGCGACAGTGCCGGCGCCACGGCGACGGCAAACCTGACCGTCACCATCCATGGCGCCAACGATGCGCCGGTGCTGGCGGTGCAGACGGCGGCCCAGAACGCCACGGTCGGCTCCGCCTTCTCCTTCACCCTGCCGACGACGACCTTCACCGATGTCGACAGCGGCGAGACGCTGGCCTATTCGGCAACGGCCGCCGATGGCACGGCGCTGCCTTCCTGGCTGAGCTTCAACGCCTCGACGCGGACCTTCTCCGGCACGCCGACAACCTCAGGCACTTACGGCGTCAGGGTAACGGCAACCGATCTTGGCGGCCTTGCCGCCAACGAGACCTTCAACATCGCCGTGTCGACGACGTCGTCGACCAGCTACAGCCTGTTCTCCGCCTCCAGCACGCCGGCCCAGACCAACCTCAACGACGGTCAGCAGCTCGAACTCGGCGTCAAGTTCACGTCGAACGTTGCCGGGGATGTCACCGGCATCAAGTTCTATCGCAGCGCCAATGATAACGGCCAGAATGTCGTCGACCTGTGGACCTCCACCGGCACCAAACTTGCAACCGCCACCTTCACCAATACCACCGCGAGCGGCTGGCAGACGGTGAATTTTGCAACACCGGTCACCATCGCCGCCAACACCACCTATGTCGCCTCCTACCACACGACAGGAGCCTATGTGGCGACCAACAATTTCTTTACGACCGCCGTCACCAATGGTCCGCTGACGGCCCCATCAAGCGCCGTCGCCGGCGGCAACGGTGTCTATGCCTATGGCGGATCCGCCACCGCAGGTCTTTTCCCGACCAACACCTACAATTCAGCGAATTACTATGCCGACGTGGTCTTCCGGCCGCAGCTCGTCGCGTGAAGCATGTGAGGGGATTACGAACGGGTTTCGAATGAGGCTGATACGTCGCAAGTACTCGCCGCGGCTCCGGTCGCCCGGAACGCCCGCATTCAAGGAAGGCCGATGAACAGGATCGAACGGCTTCCGGTAACCGTGCTGGCCGGCTTTCTCGGCGCCGGCAAGACGACGCTCCTCAGCCACATTCTGAATAACCGTCAGGGCCTGCGGGTCGCCGTCATCGTCAATGACATGAGCGAAGTGAACATAGACGCCAGTCTCATTCGCAACGGCGACTGCAACCTGTCGCATACAACGGAGACATTGGTCGAACTCAGCAATGGCTGCATATGCTGTACCCTGCGCAACGACCTCCTGACGGAAGTACGACGGCTGGCGGAGGAGCGGCGATACGACTATCTGTTGATCGAGGGCACCGGCATTGCCGAGCCACGTCCCGTTGCGGCAACCTTTTCCTTCCGCGACGAGAACGGTGTTTCGCTCGCCGATTTCGCCAGGCTCGATACGATGGTCACCGTCGTCGATGCAGCAAATCTGTTAGCCGACTACAGCAGTGCCGATCTGCTTGCCGACCGTGGCCTGCAGCGTGACGGTGAGGACCGGCGCACCCTCATCGACCTGCTGGTGGATCAGATCGAGTTTGCCGATGTCGTCGTGATCAACAAGATCTCGGATGCGACCGAAGAGGTCCGCGCGGAGGTGAGCCAGATCGTCACCTCTCTCAACCCGGATGCGCTTCAGGTGGAGACGGATTTCGGCAAGATTTCTCTTTCAACCGTCCTTGATACAGGCCTCTTCGATGAAGCAAAGGCCGCGGCGCATCCCCTGTGGCACAAGGAATTGTACAGCCCGGATGAGCATGTTCCGGAGACCGAGGAATACGGGGTCTCGAGCTTTGTCTAT
This sequence comes from Rhizobium sp. K102, assembly GCF_022385315.1. Classification (NCBI taxonomy): domain Bacteria; kingdom Pseudomonadati; phylum Pseudomonadota; class Alphaproteobacteria; order Hyphomicrobiales; family Rhizobiaceae; genus Rhizobium; species Rhizobium sp. K102. The sequence goes on along the minus strand of NZ_CP092433.1, from coordinate 203,776 downwards.
CGCACCCGGCGTCCCTTCGATCCGATGCGGTTTCGGGCGTTCCTCGACGAACCCTGGCCGGGAGTGCTGCGCGCCAAGGGCCATTTCTGGCTTGCCACGCGCCCGCGTCATGTGGGCCTGATGTCGGCTGCCGGGATCCAGCGGCGCTGCGAGCCCATGGGGCTCTGGTGGGCAGCCGTGCCCCGGCAGGACTGGCCCAACCATCAGCAGTTTCATCGACAACTGCAGAGCCGATGGGACAGCGCCTGGGGCGACCGCCGGCAGGAACTGGTTTTTATCGGCGTGGGCATGGACGAGACAGCTGTACGGACCGCGCTGGACGGATGTCTCGCCAGCGCCGATCCGCGCGACTGGGCTGCCCTCGAAGATCCGTTTCCCGCCTGGTAACACGGGCGGCGAACGACAACGCTCGAGTTAGCCGGCGCGGCCAACCAGTGCGGCCACCTGGCGGCAGCTGTAGGCGGCTTTTGGGGCCTTATCGGCCGGGTGTGGTAAGGGTCATCATATCGACGTATGGGGGTACCACCCATATACCCCAGATTGCTGTCGTCCGTTCCCCTACGAAAGCTGGCAGGATGAAGTCTTCCAATGTCGATCGACGGAATGGGGACGCCGCTGATGCGGAGAATTCATGTCAGTAATCGTGAGTACCTGAGTATATTTGGTGGAGCGTTGATTATCTGTCGTTCATCCTCTGCCTGGAGCGCAGGCCTTGGATCCACGACGGTCGTGTCTTCGACGAATAGCGATGGTTCCCCGGGCTTTGCCAATCAGGGCAGCGCAACAGTCCAATCCTCCTTCACCGGCACGGTCACGTCGTCCCTGATATCATCGGTTGACATTCAAGCGCCATCGGCATCACCGACGGCGATGCCAGCGCCTGCGGCCGATCGCGGCACTCAGGACACGTCCACGAAGACGGCGTCGGCTGCGACGGTCTTCGAGACGCCTTCCTCGACATCCGAGCGCACCGTGCTTGGCCCGGATCCCCTCGAGGAGGCTGCGACACAGCCTGCCGCTCCCGAGCTTACCGGTGTTACCAGCAATGCCGATACCGGCGGTGGCGAAACGGCGGCGCCTGTTCCTTCTTCCAGCAGTGTCGCCACGGCTTCGTTGCGCCTGCAGACATCGATTGCATCCATGTCGGTCGAGGAGAGCAGCCAGGAATCTTCTGCGGAGACGACAGCGGCCCCGACGGCACTGGTGGCCCCAGCGACGACTGTGCCTGTGGCGACGCCCAACAAGATCGCGCTGGAAAACCTGAAGCAGGGCAACCCGATCAGCGAGTGGGGGCTGGAAGGCGACGGCGGCGGCACCATCCAGGGCTTCGCCACCGAAATCAGCACGAACATAGGCCAGACGGTCGATTTCAAGATCGCCACCGATTCCACCCATTACCGCATCGATATCTACCGCATGGGCTATTATGGCGGGGCTGGCGCGCGCAAGGTCGACTCTATCGAGCAGCAGCTGACCACGGCGCAGATCCAGCCGCATCCAATTGTCGACATGTCGCTCGGTCTCATCGATTGTGGCAACTGGTCGGTCTCTGCGAGCTGGCAGATTCCATCGGACGCGGTCTCCGGCGTCTATTTCGCCAAGCTGGTGCGCGAGGACGGCACCGAGGATGCCAGCATCATCCCCTTCGTCGTGCGCGACGACGCCTCGACCAGCGATATCGTCTTCCAGACGTCGGACACGACCTGGCAGGCCTACAATGCCTGGGGCGGCGCCAGCCTCTATTACGGTGAAGTGCCCGTCGATCCGGCAGACATGATCGGCTACCTGCCGCCGAACTGCAGCTGCGGCGTGACCGCGATCGGCCGCGCTTCGGCGGTCAGCTACAACAGGCCGATCATCACCAATACGAGTCCTATCGGCGGCTCGCATGATTACATCTTCGGCGTCGAATCCTCCGCCATCTCGTGGCTGGAGCAGAACGGCTACGACGTGTCCTATATCTCAGGCGTCGATACGGCGCGTAGCGGCGGCCTGCTGCTCAACCATGATGCCTATCTCTCCGTCGGACACGACGAATACTGGTCTGCCGAACAGCGCGCCAATGTCGAGGCCGCCCGCGATGCCGGCGTCAACCTCGCCTTCTGGAGCGGCAACGAATGCTATTGGAAGGTGCGCTGGGAAAGCAGCATCGACGGCAGCGGTCAGGCCTATCGCACCATGGTCTGCTACAAGGAGACCTGGGGCACGAGCACGGATCCGAGCAATGTCGGCACCGGCACCTGGCGCGATCCGCGTTATGCCGATCCGGGGCAGGAGCCGGAGAATTCGCTGACGGGCACGATGTTCCAGGTGGACAGCTACCGCCAGGATACGATCTCCATCCCATACGACTATTCGAACCTGCGCTTCTGGCGCAACACCGAGGTTTCGGAGCTGCAGGAGGGCGATAGCTATAATCTCGTGCAGAACCTGCTCGGCTATGAATGGGATTCCGATGTCGAGAACGGATTCCGTCCGGATGGACTGATCAATCTGTCGCTCTCCTCGGTCTCGGTGAGCACCTATCTGCGCGACTACGGCACGACGGTCGGCGATGCGGTGGCAACCCACAGCCTGACCATGTACCGGGCGGCAAGCGGCGCGTTGGTCTTCGGCGCCGGCACCGTCTTCTGGTCCTGGGGCCTGAGCGACAACCACCAGGGCCCGACGACATCGACCGATCGCAACGTGCAGCAGGCGATGGTCAACATGTTCGCCGACATGGGCATCCAGCCGACGACGCTGGATGCGAGCCTGATCCTGGCGACACAATCGACCGATACGCTGAAGCCCACCTCGTCGATCAGCTCGCCGATCGTCGGCGCAAGCTTCCTCGAAGGGCAGCGTGTGACGATCACGGGCACGGCGCAGGATTTCGGCGGCGGCATCATCGCCGGCGTCGAGATCTCCACCGATGGCGGCCAGCACTGGTTCAAGGCGACCGGCCGCGAGACCTGGAGCTATAACTGGGTCGTGCAGGCGAGCGGCACCTATACGATCATGTCGCGCGCCGTCGACGACAGCGTCAACATGGAGGCGCCAGCGGCCGGCAAGCAGGTCACCGTCACCCTGCCGGACACCCAGGGCCTGTGGACCCTGGCGGACAAGCCCGCCGTCGAAATGGCGATCGATCGCGATTCCGTCGAACTCGGCCTGCGCTTCCAGGCGACGACGGCAGGCTATGTCGACGGGATCCGCTTCTACAAGGGCTTCTACAATACCGGCGACCATGCCGTCAGCCTCTGGAGCGCCAACGGAACGCTGCTGGCAACGGGTGTCTCGGTCGGTGAATCGCTCTCCGGCTGGCAGACGGTGATGTTCTCCAGCCCGATCCAAATTGCGGCCGGCACGACCTATGTGGCCTCCTATCACACCAACGGCTTCTACTCCGCCACCGATAATTATTTCGGCGGCACCTATGCCAGCGGCGCGCTGAAGGTCGTCGATGGCGGCGGCGTCTTTGCCTATGGCGACAATGCCGGCACCTTCCCCGGACAGAACCTCGGCACCGGCACCAACTACTGGGTCGACGTGGTCTTCGACGCCGGCCCCAACAGCGTGCCGGTTGCGACCGACGATACCGGGGTGACGCTCACCCGCAACGACAGCGTCGTCATCTCGATCGCCTCGCTCATCGGAAACGATACGGATCCCAACGGCGATGCGATGACGATTTCGGCCGTCGGCAATGCCGTCAACGGCACGGTGACGCTCAACAAGCAGAACGGCACCATCACCTTCACGCCAACCAACAATTATTCGGGTCCGGCAAGCTTCACCTATACGCTGTCGGACGGGCGCGGCGGCACGGATCAGGCCAATGTCAGCCTCACCGTGGACCCAGGCCCTTCAGGGGAGACGCTGTTCAAGTCGAGCGAGGGGCCGACGGGCGCAAGCTTCAACGAAGGCCAGTCGCTGGAACTCGGCATGCGGTTCTCCGCTTCGTCGAGCGGCATGGTAACCGGCATCCGCTTCTACAAGGCGTCCGGCGATACCGGCCCGCATACCGGCTCGCTGTGGACGGCCGACGGCACGCTGGTTGCGACCGTCACCTTCGCCGACAGCGGAGCGGTGAGCGGCTGGCAGACCGCGACATTCTCGAACCCGGCGCATATCCTGGCCGGCACGACCTATGTCGCCTCCTACCACACGACCGGCTCTTATGTGGCAACGGCAAATTATTTCACGACCACCCATAGCAACGGCTCGCTGACGGCGCTTGCCGGCAGTAACGGTGTCTTTGCCGACGGCTCCGGTTTCCCGACCTCCAGCTACCAGTCGTCGAACTACTGGGTGGATGTCGTCTACAACCAGACGAGCAACGTGCTGCCGGTCGCCGCCAATGACAATGGCTACACGACCTATTCCAGCACGGCGCTGTCGATTGCCGCCGCCAGCCTCCTTGCAAACGACACCGATGGCGATGGCGACACGCTCAGCATCACCGGTGTCAATGGTGCAGTCCACGGAACGGTGAGCTTCAACAGCCAGACCAAGACCGTCATTTTCACGCCGACGGCGGGTTATACCGGCGCGGCAAGCTTCTCCTATACGGTTTCGGACGGGTTTGGCGGCACGGCGTCGGCCACGGTCAGCCTCACCGTCGACACGCCGCCGGCCGGGGGCGCGACGTCGAGCTTGTTCACCGGCGCCGACACGTCGGCGATTACCGCCGCCAACGACGCCAACTCGGTCGAACTCGGCGTCAAGTTCATCGCTTCTGCCAACGGCCAGATCACCGGGCTCACCTATTACAGAAGCGCCCAGGATACCGGCACGCATGTCGGCTCGCTGTGGACGGCGAACGGCCAGCTTCTGGCCCAGGCGACCTTCATCAACGAGACGGCGAGCGGCTGGCAGACGGTTTCCTTCACCCAACCGATCAATGTTTCGGCCGGCACCACGTATGTGGCGAGCTACCATTCGAACGGCTTCTATTCGGCAACAGCGAATTACTTCACGACGGATTATTCGAACGGTGCGCTGACGGCGCCGTCGAGTGCGACGAGCGGCGGCAACGGCCTTTATGCCTATGGCACGAGCAGCCTGTTTCCGACCGCTTCCTACAATGCGAGCAACTACTGGATCGACGTGCTCTATCAGCAGGGGAGCGGGCAGAATGCGGTTCCGGTCGCCGCCAATGACAGCGGCTTCTCGACCAATACCGGCACGCCGATCACCATTCAGGCCTCGGTACTCCTGGCAAACGATAGCGATGGCAATGGAGATCCGCTTGTCGTTACCGGTGTCAGCGGCGCGGTCAACGGCACTGTCTCCTACGATGCCCAGGCCCAGACGGTGACATTTACGCCGACGGCAGGCTACTCAGGGCCGGCAAGCTTCAGCTACGCGATTTCGGACGGCAATGGCGGCACGGCCTCGGCGCAGGTTGCGCTCACCGTCAACGGCAGCCAGTCGGCTGGGCCGGAGCAGAACCTCTTTGCCGCCGATGCGACGCCTACGATCGTCAACGCCAACGACAACCAGCAGATCAATCTCGGTATGAAATTCCAGGCCGATACCGCAGGCTGGATCACCGGCATCCGCTTCTACAAGGGGGCCGATAATACCGGCCCGCATAACGGCTATCTGTGGACGGCCTCCGGCACGCTGCTCGGCAGCGTCACCTTCAGCAACGAGACGGCGAGCGGCTGGCAGACTGCGCAGCTCACCCAGCAGATCGCGATCCAGGCGGATACGACCTACGTCGTTTCCTACTCGAGCAACGGCAATTACTCGGCGACCGGCAATTATTTTGCCAGCGATGTGACGAATGGGGACCTGAAGGCGCCCGGCGGCAATAACGGCGTCTATGCCTATGGATCGGGGGGGCTGTTCCCGACCGCCAGCTACAACAGCACGAACTACTACGTGGACGTGGCATTCAAACCGCAGCTCGCGGCGTAACGCCCACGCGGATGTAAGACCAAGCATGCCGTAAAGAGTGAGAGTATCGATGATGCGTACAGATATCAGATTGCCGGTTACGGTTCTCGCCGGGTTTCTCGGCGCCGGAAAGACAACTGTCCTCAATCATGTCCTGAGCAATCGGGAGGGTCGTCGGGTTGCTGTCATCGTCAACGATATGAGCGAGGTCAACATCGATGCGGATCTCGTGCGCGAGGGCGGCGCGGATCTGTCGCGCACGGACGAGACGCTGGTAGAGCTCACCAACGGGTGCATCTGCTGCACCCTGCGCGACGATCTCCTGAGCGAGGTGCGGCGATTGGCAGCCGCCGGCCGTTTCGATTATCTGCTGATCGAGGGCACCGGCATTGCCGAGCCGCTGCCGGTCGCAGCCACGTTCTCCTTCCGCGACGAAAGCGGGGCAGCCCTTTGCGACGTCGCCCGACTGGACACGATGGTCTGCGTCGTCGATGCGGTCAATCTGCTTGTCGATTACCGGAGTGCCGAGTTCCTTGCCGATCGCGGCGAACGGCGTGACGGGGACGATGAACGCAAGCTCGTGGAACTGCTCGTCGAGCAGATCGAATTTTCCGATGTCGTCATCATCAACAAGGCAGGCGACGTGCCGTGCGCCGACCTTGCCGAGGTGCGCCGGGTCGTCGCGGCCCTCAATCCGGATGCTGAGGTGATCGAAGCAGTCTTCGGCCAGGTGCCGCTCGGCACGATCCTGAATACCGGTCTCTTCAGCGAGGCGAAGGCCGCCCGCCATCCGCTCTGGCACAAGGAACTCTTCGGTTGGGGCGACCATGTGCCGGAGACCGAGGAATACGGCATCAGAAGCTTCGTCTATCGCCGCCGCCGGCCGTTTGATCCCTCAAAGCTGCAGGGTTTCCTCGGCAGGAAATGGTCTGGCCTCATCCGTGCGAAGGGGCATTTCTGGCTGGCGACGAGGCCGGATGAGATCGGTCTTCTGTCGATTGCTGGCACGCAGTGCCGCATCGATACCAGGGGTTTCTGGTGGGCCTCGGTGCCGAAGGTGCAGTGGCCACGCTTTCCGCAGTTCCGCCAGCTCATCGACCGGTATTGGGACGAGGTCTGGGGCGACCGCCGCCAGGAACTCGTCTTCATCGGCGCCGGCTTCGACGAAGGAGCAATCAGGGCGGCACTCGACGACTGCCTGACCGGTGAGGAGACAGGCTTCGACCCGCAAACTGCTGTCGGGCTCCGGGATCCGTTTCCGGCCTGGCCGCACGGGCATGTGCATGCACATTCAAACAATTAGAGCGTCCTCATGGACGCAAGGCGCCCTAAGGTGAAGACGTTTTGATTATCAACCAGAGGAGAGAACAATGAGCAACGAACTCTACGCAGACGGCATCGGCGAAATCACCATTACCGGAACGATCGTGCGCATCGACCTGATGTCGCTTTCGGCTACCGATCGTGATGCCAACAACAACCCGAAACCGGTCTTCCGCCAGCGCATCATCATGCCTGTCGATGCCTTCGCCAATGCGGTCGATCTCATGCAGAAGGCGCTCGGCGGGTTGGTCGAAGCGGGTGCGGTTCGTCGCGTTGGCGATATGTCAGCTGCGGCGGCTGCCGATATTCAATCGGGGCCGGCCGGCGCTACCAACGCTTCGCCGAACTTCAACTGATATAACAGAAATCGCCTCGGTTTCGTATTGGGTTTCGGGTGGGCCATGAGTGGTTTTCTGCATACCAACCTGCATTGTCTGGCGCTCGTCGCGCGACATCACGGCGTCGATCTTGCTCCTGAGCGCCTGCAGCACGATTATGCCGTCGGCAACGATCCCGTTGCCGTGCGGCAGCTGCTGCGCATGGCCAAGGATGCCGGCCTCAGGGCCCGGCATCTGACGCTCGACTGGCGATCGCTGTTTCAGCTCGGCGAGGCTTTTCCGGTGCTTGCGGAACTGACGAACGGCAATTGGGTGGTGATCGCCGACGCTGTCGGGAGTGGTGAGGAGGAGAGAATTCGCGTTCTCGATCCGCTCGCCTCACGCGCCGAAGCGATGATGCTCAGCGAAGAGCAATTCGCCAAGGCCTGGCTCGGATCGGTGATCCTGCTGAAGCGCAATTATCGCATGTCCGATGAGGACCGGCCCTTCGGCTTCCGCTGGTTTATTCCCGAAATCATCAAGCAGCGCAGCTTCTTCCGCGATGTCGCGCTCGCGGCCTTCGTGCTTTACGGCCTGGGGCTGATGACGCCGATCTTCTTCCAGCTCGTCATCGACAAGGTGCTCGTGCATCAGAGCTACGCGACACTGACGGTTCTGACGGCAGGCATTGCGATTGCGCTCGTCTTCGACGCGACGTTCACCTTCCTGCGGCGCTATCTGCTGCTCTACGCCACCAACAGGATCGACATCCGCGTCGCGACCCGCACCTTCGGCCACCTGCTGAACCTGCCGATCGCGCTCTTCGAACAGGCTTCGGCCGGCGTCCTCGTCAAGCACATGCAGCAGACGGGGCGCATCCGCGAATTCCTGACGGGCCGACTCTTCTTGACGCTTCTCGACGGCGTATCCCTCTTCGTCTTCGTGCCGATCCTGCTTCTCTACAGCGTCAAGCTGACGCTCGTGGTGCTCGGCTTCGCAGCGCTTGTCGGCCTGGTAGTGATGCTGCTCGTCGGGCCGTTCCAGCGCCGCCTGCAGGCGCTCTACCAGGCGGAAGGCGACCGGCAGGCCCTGCTGGTGGAAACCGTGCACGGCATGCGCACCGTCAAATCGCTGGCCCTGGAACCGCGCCAGCGCAAGGTATGGGACGATTATTCGGCCCAGTCGATCTCGGTGCGTTTCCGGGTCGAGAAGATCTCGACCATCGCTCAGGCGATGACCGGACTGCTGGAGAAGCTGATGAGTGTCGCGATCATCGGCCTCGGCGCGCTCGATGTCTTCAATGGCGCGATGACCATCGGCGCGCTGGTTGCCTTCAACATGCTCGCCGGCCGGGTCTCCGGACCGCTCGTCCAGATCGTCACCATGGTGCATGAATATCAGGAAGTGGCGCTCTCCGTGCGCATGCTCGGCGAGATCATGAACCAGCGGCCGGAGCAGGCGGGCCGCGGGCGCGGTGTTCGGCCGCATCTGCGCGGCCACATCGCATTCGACAGGGTCACCTTCCGCTACGCTCCCGACACCGCGCCGGCGCTCGACAATGTCTCCTTCGCCATTCCGGCAGGCTGCGTCTTCGGCGTGGTCGGCAAGAGCGGCTCGGGCAAGACGACGATCACCCGGCTCATCCAGGGACTCTATCAAAGCCAGGAAGGGCTGGTGCGCATGGATGGTTACGACAGCCGCGAGATCGACCTCGTGCATCTGAGAACCAGCATCGGCGTCGTGCTGCAGGACAATTTCCTGTTCCGCGGCTCGGTGCGCGACAATATCGCCGCGGCCAAGCCCGATGCCAGCATCGAGGAGATCATGGAGGTCGCCCGCATCGCCGGCGCCGAAGAGTTCATCGAACGGCTGCCGCGCGGCTTCGATACGATGCTGGAGGAAAATGCCGCCAACCTCTCCGGCGGCCAGAAGCAGCGCCTGGCGATTGCCCGCGCACTGATCACCGATCCGAAGCTGCTGATCTTCGACGAGGCGACGAGCGCGCTCGACCCCGACAGCGAGGCGATCATCCGCGAGAATCTGAGCCGCATCGCCGCCGGCCGCACCGTCATCATCGTCTCGCACCGGCTGTCGACGCTCGTCGATGCCGATGCCATTCTCGTTATCGATCGCGGCAAGGTCGCCGATATCGGCCGACACGATCAGCTCGTGTCGCGCTGCATGACCTACCGTCACCTCTGGGCACAGCAGATGAGGCAGGTCGCATGAACGCGCATGTCAAAAAATCCAGCGAGAACCTGCCCGTACGCTCGAACAAAGCCCCCTCGGCCACGGGGCCGGACAAGGGCAGGGAGCTCACCGCCCGCCCACCGCTGCCGCCGGCAATTGCGGAATTCCAGTCCGACGCCGTCGAGCTGGAAGAACGCGCGCCGCCGCGCGTTGCCCGTATGACGCTCTACTGCGTCACGGCGCTGCTTGCCGCAGCGATCACCTGGGCCTCGGTCTCGTCAATCGACGAGGTGGTGATTGCGCCCGGCAAGCTCGTCACCACTCAGCCGACAATCGTCGTCCAGCCGCTCGAAACCTCGATCATCCGCACGATCGACGTGAAGGCCGGCGAGGTAGTGCGCGCCGGCCAGACGCTGGCGACGCTCGACGCCACCTTCAGCCAGGCCGATGTCGGGCAGCTGAAGACGAAGTTTTCCGCCCTCGACGCCCAGGTGAAGCGGCTTGAGACCGAGCTGACCGGTGAGGACTATTCGAAGATCGCCGGCAGTACGCCGGACGAGCAGTTGCAGGTGCAGCTGTTCGGCCAGCGTCGCGCCTTCTACACGGCGCAGCTGCAGAATTTCGAGCAGCAGATCGCCGGCCAGTCCTCCGTCCTTAAGGCAAACCGCAACCAGGAGGCCGTGCTGAACGACCGGCGCGACAATCTCTCGCAGATCGAGGCGACACGAAAGAAGCTCTATGACACGGAAAGCGGCTCGCTGCTCACCATGCTCGGCTCGCGCGACGCCCGCCTTGATGTCGAGGCCGATATCACTGCCGTGCGCGGCAAGGCCGACGAGGCGTCTCACACCTATGCCAAGCTGCTCGCCGACCGTCAGGCCTTTATCGAGGATTTCCGCCGCGCCGCGATGGAGCAGCTGGCGGACCTGCGCAGCCAGCGCGACATGGCGGGCGAAGAGCTGAAGAAACTGGAGCTACGCCGCAACATGGTGGCGCTGACGGCACCCGCCGATGCCGTCGTGCTCGACCTGGCGCAACGCTCGGTCGGTTCGGTGGTGCGGGAGGCCGAACCGGTCGTCACGCTGGTGCCGATCAACGTACCGCTCGAAGCCGAAGTGTCGATCAACACCCGCGACATCGGCCGCGTGGCCGTCGGCAAGGAGGCACGCATCAAACTCGACGCCTATCCCTTCCAGAAATATGGCACAGCCTCCGGCGAAGTGAGAACCATCAGCCAGGACACCTTTCTAACCGGCCAACAAGAGCAGACAGCCACCCCCGGCCAGCCGGCCGCCCCCTTCTTCAAGGCGCGGATCCTGCTTGCCGATACCCGGCTGAATGCCGCAGATGTGCCGGTGCGGCTGCTTCCAGGCATGACCGTGTCGACGGAAATCAAGGTCGGCAACCGCACAGTGATGTCCTACTTCCTGTATCCGTTGCTGCGCGGACTCGATAACGCAATTCGTGAACCATAGGCTGACGGATCGTTGGCTGAAAACACAATTCCGAGTGAGCTTTGAGGCAAGATATCGCGTCTCATCGTCTGCAGTTTGGCCGGCTGCATGTTCGTGAAGTCGGTCGCCGCTTGACGCTATACGCGCCTAACCTCACACTCGCTGTGTCGAAGGTGAGTCGAACAGACTGTACGGTTTTTCAGATGCGTTGCTCACCTCCCCAGGAGCCGCGAGCCGGGGCTGATCGATCCAAGCCCGGTTGGTCGCAAAGAGAACCGAGGTCGCTCGACTTCGAACTCGCACCGGCTCCTATTTTGTTTGTGAGGCCGCGCCGTGGGTAAGGTGTTATCAGACGTCGATCCTCCTGGCGGCGGCCCACGTTCACACTGGAATTTCCCATGGCGGAACGTCCCCCGCTGGCTGCTTTGGCCAGTGCTTTTGATCTGCATGTTGCTTGCAGCCGGGGTCGTCGTTTTTTTTGGTGGAAGCGACCGCCTCGAAGGTCCGGCTGGGCCTATTGAAGATCGAGCTCTCAATGAGGCTGCCCCATCATCGGAAATCGCTGCCCGCCGTGATGATGAGGCTGCTTCTCCTCTGCGGCCGATGTCGATATCACCGCAGCTGATCGAGATCCCGAAGCCGGAGCTGGCAGGTCAGTTTCTACGGATATGGCGCGTCTCGGGGTCGAATATTTGCGCTGCTCTTCGAGAGGCCGGTATCGAGATGAGCGAATGGAAAGCCGCATCGATGCGCAATCGCAATTATGAATGTTATTTTCAGCGCATCTATGAACGTGACGAGGCGCGTCCCCTCAGTTCCACCTTCCTGAAGGTTCGTGGAAATGAAATGGGCGATATTGTTGAGATCCGCGCCAGGATCATCGGGCCGACGACAGACGATGAGGGGCGTCTCGCCCCGGCTATTCTGCGCATGTTCGAGATCATTGTGAAGCAGGCGTGCTGGCGCGATTTCGAGGATAGTCTTACGTCGATCCAAAACCTTCGAAATGTCGAAGAAGAGCGATTCGGCGCCTATCTCAGTTTCATGCGCGAGGCCGACGGCGGAAGCAATTTTGATTTTGTTCTTGGTCTTAAGGCGACTTCAGTTTCGCAGGTGAGGACCAAGACGTATTTTTCGCCAGAGCGCTGGCTAACCGGAACCGATCGCCGCAATGTTTCGGGGAACGTGATCCTCACGGACCGCTCGGGCACGTCCATGTCAGCCAATTGTGCAAATTGACGGCGTAGAGGGGTGACCTGCGGGAGTTGCTAGACCGTGCAGAGGAGGGCGCCACGAACGACGCTTTACAGGTCCTTACGGATAGAAAAAACGTAATTGTAAGGCCTTCCGGAAGAGCTCTTCTGAACCTCCTCGGACGACAGGGAACGCAATTTTCGATCTTTCAGGCAATATACCGAATAGCCAAACGGTGTGAGATAGTCGATCACACTGGCGACAGCATTGGGTCGATGTCGGTCTTCCGCCTCGATGAGCAGGTTGGGACGGTCTCGGCTCAATATCGCCTCCGCACCTTTGAGTACTTTGAGCTCGTGGCCTTCAACGTCGATCTTGATGAAGCCGACAGCGTCGAACTGATAGCTATCCAGGCGCCGGGTCGGAACGGAGATTTCTTCGACATTTTGCGTTGAAAGCGTATTCTGCTCCTCAATTGTGGCGCAGCCATCCATAAGCTGATCACTGGGGATCCGCATCGTTGCGACGCCAGCGCTATCGGAAAGTGCGACCTGCTCGACCCGAACCGACGAACCAAGCGCAGCCTCCAGAAAAGCGACCATATTGGCCTGAGGTTCAAAGGCGACGACATCGCGCGCAAGCTTGGCCAAGAACCAGGAATAAACACCGTAGTTCGCACCTATATCGATCGCGGTCTGGTTGCGACGGCATAATTTGTCGAGGATCCGAAGCTCGGGCTCACCCCGGTGCCATTCCCGTGACGCACGCGTCCACAACCTGAACCGAGGTGGCGCAATATTGGCGATGTGAAGCATGTCGGCTCCCGGTAACTCGAACGCGCGCTATCCGCTCATCGAGCGGCGCGCCCCTGTTTTTCCATCTTCGGTGAATTGGCAGCCAGTCGCTAGATCATCGATAGTTGATGGCCTGCGCGGCCCTTTCTACAAGCCTAGTTCTTTAGGTGAAGCCGACGTAGCCGCGAATACTTTCGATCTCGCCAGGTGATGACGGCGCGGCGGGACTAGTCCATCCGGAGGTCGGAACCACCGCAGACCGGGCAGGCTTAGTTTTCCGACCATGTTGGCCCAGAGACTCCTCGCCGTTCAATCGTCGGAATAAAGGCAGCCTCACCTCTATACAGCATTATTGGAAATGCTGTATATAACAGGAAATACAGCAAAGGAGGACGCCTATGCCCAGGTCAAGCGGTTCCTATTCTACCAGTGATCTCTCCCGGAAATCCGGCGACATCATCGCCGAGGCGCTTCGTCATCCGGTCACCATCACCCAGCGCAACAAGCCGCGCCTCGTCCTCCTCAACATCGAAGACTACGAGCGGCTGATGAAGCAATCCGACCGCCGATCCGCCGGCACCATCGGGACCATGTCGGATGAACTCTTCGCTGAATTCGAGAACGCCGTCGAGACCTATGCCGGCGAGGATGAGGCAGGTCGGTAGTGAGTTACGACCTGATCCAGACCGCAAGCGTCATACGCTATCCTTACCTGTGGGCGCGGGAGGCTGAGCGTGGAGAGACGGAAGGACGCAAGGAGCGGCCGGTCGCCGTGGGCGTGAGAATGCCACGGCCGGACGGTGATCTGGTCCTGTTCTTTCCCATCACCACCAAACAGCCGGAGGCATCGCGGTTTACTGTAGAGGTGCCTGCGATCGAAAAGCGCCGCGCAGGCTTTGGATCATCTTCGATGAGTTCAACACCGACACGGTCGGCAATTCATTCTATCTCGATCCCGAGCCGCCGACAGGCCGCTTCAGCAAGGCTTTCTTCTTGCCGCTGCTGCGCGAATTCATCCGCCGCCGCAAGTCGGCCACGGAAGTCAACCGGTTCCGCTGACCGCCACGGCAAGAGTGCGGCGGCGTATTGATCGTCATGAAATGGATTTGACGAAGCAGTTTGCCGCGGCCGGCGCTGGTAGTTGAGGCTTTCGCGCTTGGAAATAGAATGTAACCGGCTACATGCGAATCTGGCGTAAGTTCTATTATGGAACTCGATTATGGGGGCGAACGCGAAACGGCTGGGACAGTGCTCGTCGCGCCTAAGCCAACGCCACCGAGATATCGATGCAGAGCCGCTCTGGCGGGCATCGAGCGACGCGACGGCCGGTTGGTTGCGCGAGGCATGGTCCTCTCTAATCGCCTTTGGTGATCGCTTCCGCCGCCTTCTCCGCAATCATGATCACCGGCGAATTCGTATTGCCGGAAACGATCGTCGGCATGATCGAGGCATCGACGACCCGGAGCTTGGCCACGCCGTGCACGCGCAGCCGCGTGTCCACCACCGCCATCGGATCGCCGCCCATCTTACAGGTGCCGACGGGATGGAAGATCGTCGTGGCGATGTCGCCGGCGCGGCGGATCAGATCGTCGTCGCTCTCATATTCCCGGCCCGGCAGCATTTCCTGCGGGTTGAAACGGGAGATGGCCCTCGTCTGCATGAGGCTGCGGGCGTGGCGGATGGATTTTGCTGCAAGCAGCCGGTCGCCGGCGGTTGAAAGATAGTTCGGGCGAATTTCCGGCGGCTGGCTGGCGTCGCCTGTCGTGACATGCACGGTGCCACGGCTTTCCGGCCGGAGATTGCAGACGGAAACCGTGACCGCGGGATAGCGGTGCAAGGGCTCGCCGAGCCGATCGGTGCTGAGCGGCTGGACATGATATTCGAGGTCCGCCGTGGCGACGGCGGGATCGCTTTTGGCGAATATGCCGAGCTGGCTCGGCGCCATGGAAAGCGGGCCTGACCGGTTGACGGCATATTGCAGGCCCATGCCGGCGCGGCTGAAGAGGCTGTGATAAAGCTGGTTCAGGGTGCGCGCGCCTTCGATCTTAAAGACCGTGCGGATCTGCAGGTGATCCTGAAGATTTTCGCCAACGCCCTTCAGGGGGTGACGAACCGGAATATCAAGGGCCGAAAGAACTTCCGGCCGGCCGATGCCGGAGAGTTCTAGGATTTTGGGTGAGTTGATGGCACCCGCCGACAATACGACCTCGCGGGAGGCGCGGGCGTTACAGAGTTGGCCGCCAAGCCGGAAACGCACTCCGGAAACCGCCTTGCCGTCGAACTCCAGCCGTTCCGTCTCCGCGCCCGTCAGGACGCGAAGGTTCCCGCGCTTCATCGCCGGCCGCAGGAAGGCTTTCGTCGTGTTCCAGCGCAGGCCGCCCTTCTGGTTGACCTCGAAATAGCCGGAGCCTTCATTGTCGCCGTCGTTGAAATCGTCGGTTTTCGGGATGCCGAGTTCTTCCGCTGCATCGCGGAAGGCGTCGAGGATCGGCCAGGAGAGGCGCTGGCGCTCGACGCGCCATTCGCCGCCGGCGCCGTGCACGGCGGATTTGCCACGGTAATTGTCTTCCGACTTCAGGAAATAGGGCAGAACATCGTCCCAGCCCCAGCCGGCGTTTCCGGCCTGCCGCCATCCGTCATAATCGGCCGCCTGCCCGCGCATGTAGATCATGCCGTTGATCGACGAACAGCCGCCGAGAAGTTTTCCGCGCGGATAGTTCAGTGCGCGGCCATTGAGGCCGGCCTCGGCGGCCGTCTTCATCATCCAGTCGGTGCGCGGATTGCCCATGCAGTAGAGATAGCCGATCGGCACATGGACCCAGTGATAGCGGTCCGTGCCACCAGCCTCGAGCAGCAGCACTCGATTCCCAGGATCGGCCGAGAGCCTGTTTGCCAGAACACAGCCGGCGGAGCCGGCGCCGACGATGATGAAGTCGTAGCTTCCCTCGTCTATCGGCGTTTCATTGCCTTGCATCGTCACGCTGCAGCTCCCGTCGCCGTAGGTTCGGCTGCCGAAAGCCGCCGCCAGAGCGGCGCCATGGCTTCCGCTATGTCATTGCAGAGCGCGTAGCGCCGGTCGTAATGCGCGGCGAGCGCGGCATTCGGCCGATAGTGCCGGTCGATACGCACCATGGCATCCGCGCCTTCCGTGAAATCGGCAAACAAGCCCACTCCGGTACCTGCCGCGATCGCCGCACCGAGAGCCCCGGTCTCCCTGGAGCTGGCGACCGAAACCGGCACGCCGAGCACATCGGCAAAGATCTGCGGCCAGAGGCGACTGCGCGATCCGCCGCCGGACAGCACCGCCTGGTCGAAGGTCGCCCCCGCTCCGCGGAGCGTCTCGACGTGTTGGCGGTGGCCGAAGGCAACACCTTCAAGAAGGGCGCGGATCAGGTGTCCCTTGGTGTGCCAGCCGGCAATGCCGTAAAAGCCGGCCCGTGCATGGCCGTCCTGCTGGGCGCCGTAGAGATAGGGATGATAGAGCGGGTCGTCGGCAGCCGGCTGGATTTCCGCCGCCAGTGCGCAGCAGGCGTCGAAGGGCGAGACGCCCTCCGCATGCTCACCATCGAAAAATTCCCGCACCAGCCATTCGAGATTGGCGGCCGAAGTGGCACTGTTTTCCATCGCCATGTAGCGCGCGCGATCGAAGGTCGAGGACATGAAGACGGGTCCGCCGAGATCAGGCCCGTCGATGATGACCTGGTTGATGCTCCAGGTGCCGGCGATGATCGAGGCGCTGCCGGTGCGCGAGACGCCCGAGCCGAGGGCCGAGGCGACGACGTCGAAGAGCCCGCCGACAACTGGCGTGCCGGCGGCAAGGCCGGTCTCCGCCGCTACCTCTTCCGTCACCTTGCCGGCAATGTCGGCGCTTTCGATCAGCCGCGGCAGCAGGTCCATGCAGTCGCCAAGGCCATAAGCTTCCATCAGTGTGCGGTCATAACGGCGGGCGGCGAGATCGAGCAGCCCGGCCCCTGACATATCCGACATCTCGCTGACACGCTCGCCGGTCAGCCGGTTGACGACGAAATCCTTGGAGTAGAACACCGTGCCGATGCGCTGGAAAATCTCCGGTCGATGACGTTTCAGCCAGGCGAGCAACGTCGGTGTCTGCGAGGGCCAGGGCCGTTGGCGGGCGATCGGATAGGTGCGGTCGCCGACAGCCTCGGCCGTCCATTCCTCGACGAGCCCGGTCGCCCGCGTATCGAGCGACTGGATGCCGAGGAAGGGTTCGCCATTGCGATCCAGCGCATACAGCCCGTTGCCGTGACCGGCGCAGCCGATTGCGGCGATATCAGCCGCAGCAATGCCTGCCCGGTCGAGGCAGGTGCGGATGACGCGTTTGGCGTTGGCCCAAAGCTCGCCGAGATCCCGCTCGACATGGCCGGGACATGGCATGCGGCTATGCCCCTCCTCTCCCGCATAGGCCACTTCCCGGCCGGCGCGGTCGAAGATCACCGCCTTGATGACGGTGTTGCCGGCGTCGAGCCCCAACAGATATTCTCCCATTCCGAACCCCTCCCAAGGTTCTGTCATTGCCTGCGCAATTCCAAAGATAAACCGCTTCACGCTTTTCCGGGAATTGCTTCAGCACCTCAGCCTTGCTGATAGATTGCAACGGCTTCTTCGCCGCTCGCATCCTGGTGGATGATCGCCATCAGCCCGCGCACGACGGCGCTCGGATTGGCATGCTGGTAGATGTTGCGGCCATAGACCATGCCCATCGCGCCCTGCCGCATCAAGGCGGCCGATTTGGCGAAGACGGCGGCGAGATCCTCCTTGCCGCCGCCGCGCACCAGCACCGGGCATCGTGCCGCCTCGACCACGCGGTGGAAATCCTCTGCATTCGTCGTCGGATCGGCCTTGACGATATCGGCGCCCATTTCGCGCGCGAGCCGCGTCAAGGTGACGATCTTGTCGGCATCACCATCGACCATGTAGCCGCCGCGCTCGGTGACCGGCTGCATGACCAGCGGTTCGATCATCAGCGGCATGCCGTATTTCTCGCAGTCCGCCCGGACTCGCGAAATATTCTCAACGCACTGGCGAAACAGATCGGGCTCATCCGGCAGCATGAACAGGTTGACCACCACGCAGGCGGCATCCATCTGCAAGGCCCCGACCAGCGGCTCCGCTTCATTCTGCAGCACCGCCCACATGTCGCGGTGGCGGATGCGGTTATAAGGATTGCCCATGTCGATGCGCATGACGAGCGCCGGCTTGTCCTTGCCGGGCAGATCCTGCAGCAGATCGGCCTGGCCGTAATTCATCTGGATCGCATCCGGTCCCGCATCGACCAGCGCCTTGACGACGGCCGGCATGTTCTCCAGCCCGTCGAGAAACGACGGTTCGTTGCAGACGCCGTGATCGATCGCCACATCAAGGCAGCGGCCGTTGCCGAACAGCCGGTTCATCCGGACCTTGCGGTTGTCTCGCATAATTCACTCCTTCGTTCGTTCCTTGCGGAAAGGGTTGCTTCGGCGACGCCGTGGCGCTCGCGCATGATGGTGAGGAAGCGGACGCGCTCTTCGGCGGCGCGCTCAGCCGACCAGCCTCTTTCGGCGACCAGCAGGCCGAGCACGGCGTCAGCCATGTCGAGCGAGAGCTCGCCGGAAATTGCCAGTGTCGTGCGGCGCAGCAGCAGATCGTCGAGATGCTCGACGGCTTCGGCGCCGATCAGATACTGGATTTCTCGAAGGCTGTAGCCGGCGTGCGGCAGAGAATGGTCGGGCCCTGCCGCGATGAAGCCGGCGACATCGTCTGCATCGGTGCCGTAGCGCTCGAAGAGGATTGCGGCGCGATCGATGGAAATACCGGTCGAGGCCGCAAGATCACGAACCCAGCCGCCGCCATCTTTGGGAAATGCACGTCCGCCGCCAAATGCCCTCTCCGCCGTATCGATGCGCCGGTGCCGGCCGAGCCATTCCAGCGCCATGTCGGCCGCCATCTCACCGAAGGAGCGGAACGTCGTCCACTTGCCGCCGATCATGCAGAGCACGGGCGGGCCGCCATCATGGCTTTCGATCAAGGTGCAGAAATGATCCCGCGGAATCCGCCCGGTAAAACTGTCCTTGCTGGCCGGCAGCGGGCGCACCCCGGCGAACTGGAAAACGATCTCTTCCGGCCGGATGCGAATGCCGGGCAGCACGAAGGCAAGCGACTGCAGGATGTAGTCGCGCTCGTCAGTCTCGCAGCGCACAGCGCCGGGGTCATCGACGCGAATATCCGTCGAGCCGACCAGCACCTTGCCGAGATAGGGAAAGAGGATGCAGATGCGCCCGTCCTCGTTCTCGTAATAGATCATGTGCCCGTCGAGCATGTCGCGAAGCGCTGGATTGTCGATGATGAGGTGCGACCCCTTGGTGCCGCCCATCAGCGGGGCAGGCCGCGCGCCCTCGGGAAAGAGCGATCCATTGGCGATGTCGATCCAGCCCCCGGTCGCGTTGACGACCAGCCCGGGCTGGATGCGAAACGTCTCCCCCGCGATGCCGTCGCGCAGCAGGAAGTCCCCCACCCCGGCCTGCTCGATCGTCGCATAGTTCAAGGCCCGGGCATTCGGACCGGCAGACAGGCCGTCGCCCAGCAACTCGATGCCGATCCGCTCCGGATGGCTCACCCAGGCGTCGTAATAGGTGGCGGAGCTGCGGATCCCAGGATTGAGCGCCGCCCATTTTGCCAGAGTCGCCCGGCGTCCGCGGAACTGGTGGCGGGGCATCAGCGCGCGTTTGCGCGTCAGGAAATCGTAGATTGCGAGGCCGGTCTTGATGGCCACGGCGCCGCGGCGGCTCGGGCGACGGGTGAGACCGAGGAAGCGTACGATACCGTTGGCGAGGCCGGAGAAGACGTCGAAAACAGGGACCGTCGTCGGCAAGGGCGCCACATAATGGGGGGCGTTGCGCAGCAGCCGGTCTCGCTCGACGAGAGACTCCTGCACGAGGTCGAATTCGCCATTCTCCAGATAGCGCAGCCCGCCATGGACCATGCGCGAGAGGGCGGCACTCGCACCGGAGCAATAGTCACCCTGCTCGACGAGCAGCACGTTCACGCCCTGCAGCGCCAGCTCGCGGAAGACGCTGAGCCCGTTGATGCCGCCGCCGAGGACGCAAACGTCCACCTTCGGGCTTTGGCGAAGCCCGTCCATTGTTTCGACTCGGTTCATGATGGCGTCCGTTATCCGTCCATGGTGGCGAGCTGCGCCGATATGGCAGTGTCGATGGCGGCGAGATCGGCGGTTGAAAGGCGAAGCGTTCCGGCCCCCGCATTGTCGAGCGCCTGCGCCGGGTTTCTTGCGCCGCAAAGCGCGAAGGTTACGCCGGGCTGTGCCAGCGTCCAGGCGATCACCGTCTGCGCGATGCTGGCGCCGTGGCGCTCCGCGACAGGCCGGATCGCCTCGGCAAAATCCTTGGCTTTGCGGCGGTTGGCGACGGAAAAGCGCGGATTGTCCTTGCGCTGATCGTCGCCGGAAAACACGCGCTCGGGCCCGATGGCGCCGGAAAGCAGGCCGAGCGCCAGTGAGGAATAGCTGAGCGTCGATACGCTGTTGGCGATGGTGAGCGGCAGCAGGTCCGCCTCGATCTGCCGATCGATCATGCTGAACCGCTCCTGGATCGCATCGAGCGAGCCGGTCGCGATATATTGTTCGAGCTCCGACCGGCTGACGTTGCTGGCGCCGACGGCGCGGATCTTTCCGGCCTGTTTCAGCTCTTCAAGCGCCGCGACGGTCTCCTGGACCGGCGTCGTCGGGTCCTGCCAGTGGGTGATGTAGAGGTCGATATAGTCCGTGCCGAGGCGGCGCAGGCTTTCCTCCACCTCGTGAATGATCGAGTCTCGCCCGAGATAGCGGTGCACCGGCTTGCCGTCCTGGTCGAAGAAATGGTTGCCCTTCTGCGTATGCCACACCAGCCCGCATTTGGTGGCGATCACCGCCTTGTCGCGGCGTCCGGCGAGCGCCTTGCCGACGATCTCTTCGGATCGGCCCAGGCCGTAGGCCGGCGCCGTGTCGATGAGGGTCACGCCGGCATCGAGCGAGGCCTGGATCGCGGCGATGGATTGCGCCTCGTCTGTGCCGCCCCACATCCAGCCGCCGATTGCCCAGGTGCCGAGGCCGACGGCCGAGGCCTTGACCTCGGAGCGGCCGATTTCGCGGGTCAATTGTTCGCCGCTCATGCGGAAAATCCTTCCTCGGATGCGAGTTCAAGAATGCGCGCGCCCGTCGCCTCGTCGGTGACGAGCGTATCGAGGTGGTTGCCGCGCAGGATGCTGAGGATCGGTCCGGCCTTGTTCGGGCCGCTTGCGACGCCGATCTTCGTCGGGATCGAGGCGAATTCCGGCAGCGTCAGCGAAACCAGCGACCGGTTCAGGCTGTAGTCGCAGACGCGGCCGTGATCGTCGAGCAAATGGGCGAGCAGTTCGCAGCTGGCGCCCGAACGCTCGATTGCCGCGCGATCGGTGCTGGAGGAAGGGTGAAGGTCGTAATAGCTCGAATCATCGGTCAGGATCGAGCCGATGCCGACCACGGCGACCTTCGCTTCCCGCGCCCGCCGGAAGACGTCGGCGACGGAGCGCATGTTGATCAGCATCGACCGCTGCTCGGCGTCATCGGCAAAGAGCGGCGCGTGGATCTGGTAGGAGCGCCCACCGAGCCGGTCGGCCATCAGGGTCGAGACGTGGTTGACGTCGGTATAGTGTTTGCCCTGCACGCAGCCAGTGGCCGGGATGACCTCGACATCGAAGCGGCGCGGCGCCTGCAGGCCGGCGACGACGGCGCTGACGCCCTTGCCGCCGGTGATGCAGATCGTATCGCCATCGGCGATTTCTTCGAGCAGCAGGCGGGCTGCCGCCTCGCCGACCGCCTGCAGCGCGGTCTGCGGATTGTCGGAGACGGTCGGGACCACGACCGCGCGGCTGATGCCGCCGAGCGCCAGAAGCCGCTCCTCCATATCAACAAGCGGTTCGATCGGCGATTTGATCTTGATCTCGACCAGGCCGAGCTGACGGCCCCGCTTGATGAGACGGTTGACGGTGGCGTGTGAGATCCCGAGCTGATCGGCGATCTGCGCCTGCGTCAGACCCTCCAGAAAATGCAGGACGAGGGCCTGGTGCATCTGGCGGGCGATGACGATTTCTTCGCGCGGGGCTGTCGTCCTGGGTTTCAGTTTGGCGATCGGCATGTCAGGCGGCCTTCCGCTTGTGCAGGAAATGATCGATGGATACGGCGGCAAGCAGGATGCATCCTTTGATCATGTCCTGCCAATAGACGGAAACGTTTAGCAGGATCAGCGACGAGGTGACGAGGGAAAGAAGCGCGATGCCGAGAATGGCCCCGAGGATGGTTCCCGAGCCGCCGTTCAGCGAGGCTCCGCCGATCACCGCGGCTGCGATGATGTTCAGCTCCATGCCGACGCCGAACGTGGGTGTCGCCGCCCCGAAGCGGGACATGTAGATGACACCGGCGACGCCGGCGAGCGTCGAGCACAGCACCGTCACCCAGAACTTCACCTGGTTCGTCTTGATGCCGGAATAGAGCGCCGCCTTTTGATTGCTGCCCGTGTAGAACACCTTGCGGAAGGCGGTCGCCCGGCGCAGCAGGAAATCGAACAGCATGACGACGGCGACGAAGATCAGGATGACATAGGGGATGCCGTAGAACGTGCCCTGCCCCACCGCCTTGAAGCCGGCCGGCAGCGTGAAGAGCGAGAGCGGCGTGCCCTTGGTGATGATGAGGCAGAGGCCACGCACGATCACCATGCCCGCCAGCGACGTGATGAAGTGGTTGAGACCGACGACCGTCACGAAGAAGCCCATGATGGCGCCGATGGCGCTGCTGGCAAGAATACCGACAAGCGAGGCCGTCCACGGATCGAGCCCGGCGAGAAAGAGCGAGCCCGAGAGCACCATCGCGAAGCAGACGACGGAGCCGACCGCAAGGTCGATGCCGCCGACGATGAGCAGGATCGTCATGCCGACGACGACGATGCCCTCCACGGAAAAGCTCATCAGCATGGCGCGGAAATTGCCGAGCGTCAGGAAGTGCGGCGAGGCGAAACTCATGATGATGCCGAGCGCCAGGATGATCGCGATCAGCCCTGCCTCGCGCATAGTGCCGATGCGCTTGAAGGACGACGTCCTGGGCGGGCCTGCCGCCATCGTGTCGATTGCCATTTCCCTCTCTCCCATTTTCTCTTCACGCGGCATGATCTGCCGCCCTTGCGCTGCCCATGCCGGAAGCAAGGCGGATCACGGCCTCTTCCGACATCTCGTCGGCACCGAGCTCTCCCGCGATGCGTCCCTCGCGGACGACCAGCAGACGGTCGGAAAGGCCGAGCAGCTCCGGCATTTCCGACGAGATGACGATGATGCCGATGCCCGAGCTTGCGAGCTCGCGCAGCAGCCGGTGGATCTCCGCTTTTGCGCCGACATCGATGCCGCGCGTGGGCTCGTCCATCAGAATGACTTTCGGCTTCACCGCGAGCTGCTTGGCAATCGCCACTTTCTGCTGGTTGCCGCCGGAAAGCGATTTCACCGGCGCCTCGATGCCGCTCATGCGCACGGCAAGCCTTCGGGCAAAATCATCTGCTAGCGCGGCTTCCGCGCGGCCGTTCAGCAGGCCAGCCGAATTGGTAAGCGCCTTCAGATCCAGCACCGATATGTTCTGCGCGACGGACATTTCGAGAAAGATGCCCGACCCCTTGCGGTCCTCGGACAGGTAGACGATGCCGGCTTTCACCGCATCCGAATAGGCGCGTATCGGACTCACGTCGCCGTGCAGGCGGACGGTTCCCGCCGTGCGCGGCCGCAGCCCGCAGATGCCTTCGGCGATTTCCGTGCGGCCGGAGCCGATGAGGCCGCCGATGCCGAGGATCTCGCCCTTGCGCAGGCCGAAGGTGACGTCGTGAAAACGCACCCCGTCACTGATGCCGTCGACCTCGAGAATGATCTCGCCTGACGTTTCGCCGGCGCCGAGCTTGTCGGGATAGAGCTGCGTGATCTCGCGGCCGACCATGCGGCGCATCACATCGTCAGGCGTCACGTCGGCAATGCGGTCGGTGCAGACGTAGCGGCCGTCACGGAACACGGTGACCCGGTCGCAGAGGCGGAAGATTTCCGCCATGCGGTGGCTGATATAGATGATCGAAATGCCGTTCGCCTTGAGGTCGCGGATGATCGAGAAGAGCTGTTGCGCCTCGGTCTCGGTCAGGGCTGCCGTCGGTTCGTCGAGGATCAGCACGCGGCAGTCGAGCGTCAGCGCCTTGGCGATCTCGACGAGCTGCTGGCTTGATATCGGCAGGTCGGCGACCTTGCGGCGGACATCGATTGCGGCAAGCCGGTTCATCACCGCCTGCGCATCGCGCTCCAGCCCGCGATAGTTCATGAGCGGCGCCCGGCGGCGGTTGGTCGCCGCCATGAACATGTTTTCAGCGACCGTCGCATCCGGGCAGAGCGCGATTTCCTGGTGCACCAGGCCGATGCCGAGCGACTGGGCGCCGGCGGGGGAGGAAATGCGCACAGCCTTGCCGTCGACGCGGATTTCGCCATCGGTCGGCTGCAGCACGCCGGCGATGATGTTCATGAGCGTCGACTTGCCGGCGCCGTTCTCGCCGCAAAGTGCATGGACTTCGCCGCGTTCGAGCGTGAAGTCGACATCCGTCAATGCCTTCACCGCCCCGAAATGCTTGGTGACGCCATGAATGGTGAGCACGGGCTCCGCCATCATCTTCCTCCCTCTCCATCTCGGCCATCCGCACCGAAAAGTGCGGATGGCCTGTCGGGGTCTTATTCCTCGATGCCCTTGGTGCCGCGATGCTTCAGATACTTGTCCCAATAGAAGTCGTCGGCATTTGCGGCGGTCACGATGGAGAGGCCGTTGTCGACGACCGGGATGCTCATCGGGTTGAAGCCCGAGCGCTTGGCGTCGTTCATCGGGTCGATCAGTTCCGGGTGCTTGGCGAGCCACAGCAGCATGAAGCCCATATAACCCTGCATGCCCTGGTTGGGGTTGATCGAGCCGAAGACTTCGCCAGCCTTGATCATGTCGAGAATGTTGGCATTGACGTCGGCGCACATGACGAGAACCTTGCCGCCGGTTTCCTTGTTGGCCTGCGCGGCGCCGATCGCCGAGTTCGCTTCCGGCATGAAAACCGCCCCGAGGTTCGGGTTGGCCTGAATGAGGCTCGAAAGCCCCTGGTAGGCCTTGGTCGGATCCTGGTTGGATGCGGCGCGGCCGACGAGCTTCATATCCGGCCACTTCTCTTCCATGCGGGCGATGAAGGCAGCGATGCGCTTGTCGTGGTTGTCCTGGCCGGGATTTTCCAGAACGGCATATTCGCCCTTGCCGCCCATCTTCTCGGCGATCGCATCGGCGGCATAGGTGCCTTCGCGGGTGTTGTCCGAGGTGATGAAGGAGACGCGCTTGGACAGCGGCGAGTCGGCTGCAAAGGTGACGACCGCCGTGCCTTGGCCGATGGCGCGGTTGATCGGCTCGATGAACGGGTCGGAATTCATCGGATGCACGAGAATGCCGGCCGGATTTTGCGCCAGCGCCTGGTCGAAGGTGGCGATCTGCTTGTTGACGTCATATTCCGGTGTGCCGCTATATTCCGTTTCGCAGCCGAGTTGTTGCCCCGCCTGCTTGAACATCTCGTAAACCGGGAACCAATATTCGACGCCCGAAACCATGACGTTCATGACGTATTTTTCGCCCGGCTTGCAGCGGAACGGGTTTTCCGTTCCCGCGCTTGCGGCGCCGGCGATAAACGTTGCAGCAAGAACCGCCATTGCGGTCGTGGTGAGTAAAGTGCGCAAGAGTCCTCCTTGAGGCCGAAGCCTCTCCCAAAAGCCCGAGGGCGCCGAAAAGCGCCGCTGATCGTGTTGAAGTCCGGACTTCCTCCTCGACGTCCGGTATGGGCAGCTAAGCGTAAAGCTCGAGGGCTGTCAATATAATTCACGACATGAAATATATTTCAGCAAGATCAGGTGCGGCGTCTCAACCGACAGATCGCCAAGGTGCGGTCGCGGCCAGCCACTGTCGTGTGCGGGCCTCGGGATCCGGATTGCGGGTGATATCGGTGACCACGGCAGCGCTATCGGCGCCGTTTTCCAATACCAGCGGCGCGCGTTCGGCGGTGATCCCGCCAATGGCCACGAGCGGCATTGGTCCGACGCGCCGCCGCCAGTCCGCAAGGCGTTCGACGCCTTGCGGCGCCCATTTCATTTCTTTGAGGATCGTCGGCCAGACCGGCCCAAGGGCAACATAGTCCGGCGCGGCGGCCAGCGCGGTTTCTAGTTCTGATGGATCGTGCGTGGAAAGGCCGAGCTTCAGGCCGGCGCGGCGAATGGCAGCCAGATCGGCCGCCATCAGGTCTTCCTGCCCGAGATGAATGAAATCGCATCCCTCGTCGATCGCCATCCTCCAGTAATCGTTGATGATCAATTGGCAGCCCGCTGCCACGCAGGCGGCTTTCGCACGCCGGATCTGCTCGCGAAGCACCGGCTCCGGCCGGTCCTTGATGCGCAGCTGGACGAGTTTGACGCCGAGCGGCACGAGACGCTCGATCCATTCGGCGCTGTCGACGATGAGATAGAAGGGGTCGAGCGTCATGAGAAGACGGCCTTTCCGATGACGGGAGTGGAAGGAACGGCCATGTCGCGCGGCTCCAGCGGCACGGCGCCATGCGCGAGGCGGCCGGCATCGATGGCAAGTGCGAAGGCCTCGGCCATGGCGGCAGGGTCGCTTGCGCCGGCAACGGCGGTGTTGAGAAGAACGGCGTCGTAACCGTACTCCATGACGGCGGCGGCATGCGACGGGCGGCCGATGCCGGCATCGACGATGAGCGGCACGTCAGGAAAATGTGCTCGGAATGACCGCAGCGCCATCGGGTTCACCGGTCCCATGGCGGAGCCGATCGGCGCGCACCAGGGCATCAGGATGCGGCAGCCGGCCTCGAGCAGCTTTTCGGCGACGACAAGGTCGTCGGTCGTATAGGGGAAGACCTGAAAGCCCTCCCCGGTCAGGATGCGTGCCGCTTCGACAAGGCCGAAGACATCGGGCTGCAGCGTATCGTGATGGCCGATCACTTCGAGCTTGATCCAGTCGGTGCGGAAAACGTCGCGCGCCATCTTCGCCGTCAGCACAGCCTCCTGCACGCTGTGGCACCCGGCCGTATTCGGCAGCACCCGCACGCCGAGCTCGCGGATCAGCTCGAAGAAGGCGCCGCCCGCCTTGCCGCCGGCGGCCTCGCGCCGCAGCGAGACGGTGACAATTTCGGCCTTCGAGCGTCTCACGGCTTCTGCCAGGACGGCGGGCGATGGGTAGCGGGCGGTGCCGAGCAGCAGCCGGGAATGGACCTCGACGTCGTAGAGTTTCAGCATGTCAGCCTCCCTGCATCGGTGAGAGAATTTCAATGCGGTCGCGCTCGCCGAGCACGAAATCGGCGCGATCCTCGCGGTGCACCAGTTCGCCGTTCACCGCGGTTGCGAGCCACCCGCCTTCGTAGTCCAGAGCGAGAAGCAGATCTGCGAGCGTCGCGGCCGCGACCTCCTGTTCCTCGCCATTGATGATGAAGGTCATGACGCAGGTCCTTGTTCTGTGAGAAGACGCCGCGCGACCTCTGCGGCCATGGCCGGCGCCAGCAGAAAGCCGTGGCGGTAGAGGCCGTTGACATGGAGGGTGCGTCCCTCCTGCGTCACGCGCGGCAGATTGTCGGGATAAGCGGGCCGCACGCCTGCGCCGGTTTCCGTAACCCGTGCCTCGCCGAAGGCGGGATGCAAGGCGTAGGCGGCGTTCAGCAATTCCATCAGCGAACGCGCGGTAATCGGGCCGGCATCGTCGCTTTCGATCATCGTCGCCCCGACCATGAAGCGGTTTTTTTCGCGCGGCACGATATAGATCGGGTGGCGCGGATGCAGCAGGCGGACGGGGCGGGAGAGACTGACCTCGCCTGTTTCGATGCAGAGCATCTCGCCTCGAACACCGCGCAATCCAGGCAGCCGGCCGATCTGGGCGGCACCGGTGCAGTCGATTACCCGGTCATAATGGGCAAGATCAGCTTCGCCCGTGACGCCGAGCATGAGACGCATGCGGGCGTCCTCCAACCCTGCGGCCAGGGCGGCGAGCGCCTGCCGTGGATCGAGATGCGCTTCCTGCCGGAAGAACAGCGCCCTGCGGAAGCGGCCGGCGAGATCAGGCTCCAGAGCGGCGATCGCCGCCTCGTCCAGCCATTCCCATCCGCTTGTCCGGCGGGAAAAGCGGTCGAGCTCGCCGGCATCGCGCCCGCCCGCCACGACAAGCGTTCCCCGGCGATTGACATGGCCGGGCAATGCCGCCTCCCACCAATCGGCGGCAAGGCGACCGAGCGTCAGCACCGGCTCCTCCGCACTTTCCCGTTCGCACCACGGCGCCAGCATGCCGCCGGCAAAGCCGGATGCGCCGGCGCCGGCCTTGTCGGCCTGCTCCGCAAGGGTGACGCGGAAGCCGTGGCGATAGAGCTGCCAGGCAACGGTGAGGCCGGCAACGCCGGCCCCTTTGACGAGAACGCGCATGGTCATTCTCCGGCGGGAGTTTTCGCGACCTCTGCGACCGGCATGTAGAGATCGCCGCCATCGCGGTACTTGGCCGCCATCGCTTCCAATCCCTCTTTCTGAGCTTCGGCGCGAATGTCGTGGGAAATTCGCATGGAGCAGAATTTCGGGCCGCACATCGAACAGAAATGCGCCACCTTGTGCGCCTCCTTCGGCAGGGTCTCGTCGTGGAAGGAGCGGGCCGTATCCGGGTCGAGGGAGAGGTTGAACTGATCCTCCCAGCGGAATTCGAAGCGCGCGCGCGACAGCGCGTCGTCGCGGATGCGGGCGGCCGGATGTCCCTTGGCGAGATCGGCGGCATGGGCGGCGATCTTGTAGGTGATGACGCCGGTTTTGACGTCGCTGCGGTCGGGCAGCCCCAGATGCTCCTTCGGCGTGACGTAGCAGAGCATGGCCGTGCCGAACCAGCCGATCATGGCGGCGCCGATACCGGAGGTGATGTGATCATAGCCCGGCGCGATGTCGGTCGTCAGCGGTCCGAGCGTATAGAAGGGGGCTTCGCCGCAGACCTTGAGCTGCTTGTCCATATTCTCTTTGATCTTGTGCATCGGCACATGGCCGGGGCCCTCGATCATCACCTGGCAGTCCTTCGCCCAGGCAATCTTGGTCAGCTCACCGAGGGTTTCGAGTTCGGCAAATTGCGCTGCGTCATTGGCGTCCGCGATCGACCCCGGACGCAAACCGTCGCCGAGCGAGAAGGAGACGTCATAGGCACGGCAGATGTCGCAGATTTCCTCGAAATGCTCGTAGAGGAAACTCTCCTTGTGGTGATGCAGACACCATTTGGCCATGATCGAGCCGCCGCGTGAGACGATGCCGGTGACGCGATTGACCGTGAGCGGGATATAGGCCAGCCGCACGCCGGCATGGATGGTGAAATAATCGACGCCCTGCTCGGCCTGTTCGATCAGCGTATCCCGATAGACTTCCCAGGTCAGATCCTCGGCAATGCCGTTCACCTTCTCGAGCGCCTGGTAAAGCGGCACCGTGCCGATCGGAACCGGCGAATTGCGAATGATCCATTCCCGGATGTTGTGAATGTTGCGGCCGGTGGAAAGGTCCATGACCGTGTCGGCGCCCCAGCGGATCGCCCAGACCATCTTCTCCACCTCTTCCGCCATCGACGAGGTGACCGCCGAATTGCCGATATTGGCGTTGATCTTCACTAGGAAATTGCGGCCGATGATCATCGGTTCGGATTCGGGGTGGTTGATATTGGCGGGGATGATCGCCCTGCCCTCGGCGACTTCCCGCCGCACGAATTCGGGCGTCACGAAATCCGGAACATGCGCGCCGAAGCTCTCCCCGTCGCGCGCGAGCGCCTCCCTCGCGGCCTGCCGGCCGAGGTTTTCGCGGATCGCGATAAACTCCATTTCCGGGGTGACAATGCCGGCACGCGCATAGGCGAGCTGGGTGGCGGCGCGTCCGGCCTTTGCCTTTAGCGGCGTGTTGCGAATGGGAAATTCAGGCGTCAGCCGCTCGCCGGTGGCAAAACCATTGTCTTCGGGCTTCACCACCCGGCCTTCATAGCCTTCGACGTCGCCACGCGCCCTGACCCAGGCTTCGCGCAAACGCGGCAGCCCGGCGTCAATGGAAACCACATGGGCCGGATCGGTATAGAGGCCGGAGGAATCATAGACCGTAACCGGCGGCTCGCCGGAGGTCGGGTGAAGGCTGATTTCGCGCATCGGCACGCGCAGATCCGGATAGAGCGTTCCGGGCTTGACGATCTTGGTCGAGGCCGGAAGCGAGCCGGTGGTGACGACGGGAGTAAGCTGGGGTGCAACAATATTCATGGATGAGGCTCCAAGGTTTGACGTTTGGAGACCCAGTTCCAGTGTTGGAATGATGGAAAGACGCCTTGCGCGACAAAGCGAAAATCCGCCCAACAGCCGCAGCGTCCGCACCGTCCCTACGCCAGTATGAACTGGATCAGGTTCAACGGGTCACTGCGCCACAATCGGCAAGGCCGAATCGTCTCAGCAGAATCTCAGCCCCTTGCCGGGACACCCCTGGTGAATGTTCGCCATCAAAGACTGCAGCGGCCTTTGTGTCAAGAAGCCCTTTTGCGTTCCAAGGCAGTGGCTGTCGATGCTGGTCGCCGATCGGCTGGGATCGTAGAGTGTGCCGGCGGCCGTAGCGCGCCGGTCGAGCAACATTGATTGTGGATGGGCCGGCTTTACCGGCCCATTTCGCTCGCGCCCCTTGGACGCGTGCTCCATATTCTCTCGCTCACGGCCAGGTGACAGCGACCGCGCGTTCATCGGTCCGATGGCACCGGCTCATCATCCAATCGCAACGCGATTTCTGCATTCATGGCTTATCGTTTCGTCCACACTGCCGATCTCCATCTCGACTCTCCGCTTCGATCGCTGGCGCTTCGCAACGCCGAGTTGGCCGATCTCGTGAGTGACGCCAGCCGGCAGGCGCTGATCGTGATCGTCGACCTTTGCCTCGAGGAGCAGGTCGATGCACTCGTTATAGCCGGCGATCTCTATGACGGCGAGCAGACGTCGATGAAGACGGCGCGCTTCCTGGCAAGCCAGCTGGAACGGCTGCACCGGGCGGGGATCTGCGTCTTCAAGATTCGCGGCAATCACGACGCGATGTCGAAGATCGCCAGGGAGCTGGTGATGCCCGATACGGTGAAGATCTTCGGCGGCCACGCCGAGACCGTGGAGGCGACGAGAGGCAGCCTGTCGATCGCGATCCACGGTTTGAGCTTTGCCAAGCCGCAAGCGCCGGACTCGCTTCTGCCGAAGTACAAGCCGCCGGTGGCGGGAGCGGTCAATATCGGCATCATGCATACGAGCCTTGCCGGATCCGCCGGCCACGACGTCTATGCGCCCTGCAACGTGCTCGACCTTCACGCCTCGGGATTCGACTACTGGGCGCTCGGGCATCTTCATCAGCGCAGCCAGTATCCCGGCACGGCGACGGTCATCATGCCCGGCATACCGCAAGGCCGCGACATCAACGAGTTCGGGCGTCAAGACCGTGTCGCTGGTGACGGTGGCGGATGACCGAACGGTGACAGTCGAGGAGCGGCGCACCAGCATCGCGCAGTTCGAGCGCGTCGATGTCGATCTTACGGGTGTCGATGATTGGCGTGATGCGGCCATGGCGATCGAAGCGGCACTGACGGCGCAGCGCGAGCATACGGCCTCGCCGCATCTCGTCGCGCGCCTCAGGCTTTCCGGTCGCACGCCGCTCTCCTGGCAGCTTCGCCGCGATATCGACCTGATGCAGACGGAAGCCGAGCAGCGCGGTGACCGGGTCGGCCGGACCTGGATCGAGAAGCTGGAACTCGCCGTCGAAGCGCCGGTGCCCCTCGCCGACGAAGCCATTGCCGATCCCGTCATCGAGCTCGGCGCGCTGATGCGGGACGAGGTCATCGCCCGCAGCGGGTTTCGCGACGACGTCAGGGAGATGGTTCGGGACCTGCTCGCCGACCTGCCGCCCGAGAGCCGGGCATTTGCCGGGCATGACGAGACTGGTTTCGAACGCTTTATCGACAGCCTTCTCGCTGACGGCGCCGAGGACATCGCCGCCCGGATGAAAGCCGCGGAGCGGGGAGACAGCTGATGCGCCTGCGTCGTCTCGACCTCATCCGTTATGGCAAGTTCACCGACCACTCGATCGATTTCGGCGCGGCCCGACCGGGTTCGCCGGATCTGCACATCGTCTATGGCCTCAACGAAGCGGGCAAGTCGACCACCTTCGCCGCCTATCTCGACCTGCTCTATGGTATAGGCGAGCGCAGCACCTACAATTTCCTGCATCCGTACAACACGATGAAGGTTGGTGCGCGGCTGGAATTCGGTGGCGCGGACCACGAATTGGCCCAACTCGAATTGCGGACCGGCAGCCTCGTCGATGATCGGGGACAGGCTGTGAACGAGGCGCTTTTGGCCGGCGCGCTCGGCGGCGTCGGCCGCGACGCCTATCGCACCATGTTCTCGCTCGACGACCAGTCGCTCAAGGAAGGCGGCAACGCCATCATACAAAGCAAGGGCGAGCTCGGCGAGCTGCTGTTCTCGGCAAGCTCGGGCCTCGCCGGCCTCAGCCGTTCGCTGGTAACGGCAGCCGACGAAGCCAATGGGATCTACAAGAAGCGGTCGTCGAGCACGAAGCTTGCGGAACTCAAACGCGCGCTCGAAGCGCTGAAGGCCGAGCGCAATGCCATCGACACGCTTGCCTCCACCTATTCGGGCCTGAAATCGACCCACGAGCAGGCCGACGCCGCCTATGCCGCGACGACGCGGGAACTGGCCGAGGCCAAGGCCCGGCACCAGGAGCTGACGCGTCTTCTTAGTGCCCTGCCGGCGGCGCTGGAACTTCGGCGGCTGGACGCCGATGCAGCCGGCATGGGCGATCTGCCGCGGCCGCCGGCCGAATGGTTCACACTGCTGCCGCAGCTTTTCCGCGATGAGACGCGGCTGCAGGCGCTTGTCGAAACCGCCGACCGCACGCTGCGCCAGCTTGCCGACGAGATCGAGGCGATCACGATCGACGACAAGGCGCTGGCGGTCGCCGCGCATATGGACATGCTGGATCAGGGGCGGGCGCGCTATCTATCGGCTGAGAGCGACCTGCCGAAGCGCCGGCTGGCGCTGGCCGAACAGGAAGGCGAGCTGGTGCGGCTGCTGGCCGATCTCGAGCAGCCGGGCCATGCGACGCCCGAGGCGCTGCTGCTGCCCGCCTCGCTGATCGGCATCGTCCGCGATCTCATCGAGCGACGTTCCGGCGTCGAGGCCAACCTGGCTGCCGCGGGCCGCGAACTGGTGCGGGCGCGCGAGAATCTCGAAAGGCTGAACAAGGAAGGCGGCTCGCAAAATGGAGCCACGATCCTCGATCCCGCGCGTCTCAGCCGGATCGAGGCCGCTCTTGGCCGGCTGACGGGGTCTGACCTTGCGGTGCGGCTCACCATGGAAGAACGTACACTCGCCCAGGCGAAGCGAATACAGGAGAAGCAGTTCGCACAGCTTGCGCCCTGGAAAGGTGATGCCGTCGCTCTGCAGCGGACGAGCGCGGAGGAGCCTCGGCAGACCGAGGCCTGGCGTGGCCAGGCGATCTCCATCGACAAGCGGATTGCGGATCACGAGGCACGGCTGCGCGATCTCGGCACCGAACAGGCGCTGACCAAAGCCCGGATCGCGGCTTTCGTCGCCGGCGGTTCGATCGACGATGCCGAGGCCGCGAGGCTGCGCTATGAACGCGATGCCGCATGGCAGGCGCATCTCGCCAGCTTGAATGCCGCGACCGCCCGGACATTCGAGGAGCGAATGCGCCAGGACGATGTGGTGTCCGCCGGCCGGCTGTCGCGCGCGCAGGAACTGGCCGAGCTGCGCCAGCTCCGCCAGACCGAAGCGGCAACGGCGGCAGCGATCGAACGGCAAAGGGAATTGCTTGCCGAGGCGCGCGCCGAACATGATGGGCTTGCCGAACGCATCGGTGGTCTGCTGCCCGAGGCAATCGAATATGACGCCGAAGCTGCGGCGCGCATTGCAGCACTCGAGGCATGGAGCAGCAAGCGAGCCGCGGCGCTGGCCGCGTGGGACGAACTGCAGCGGGCCGAAGAGGCGGTAGACGCGCTTCGCGGCGAACTGGACAGCCATGCCGCGACGCTTGCGGCGAGCCTTGCGGATGCCGGCCGTGGTGGCGCCGACGATCTGCCGGTCGCCGCGCTAATGCAGGCGGCAAACGATTTGCTTGCCACCGGCAAAGCCGAACAGGCGGCGCGGCAGGCGCACGAGAGGGCAATCGACGATCTCGACCGCGATGTCAGGGAACGTGAGCGCGACCAGCAGGAGGCGGAAGCCGCGGTCGCGGCCTGGGACCGGGAATGGTCGGAGGCGCTGTCGCGAACCTGGTTTGCCGACAAGGCCGGCTCGTTGGCCGCCGTCCGCGCCGAGCTGGATGCGCTCGGCACACTGCCCGCCATCCTGAAGGAACGGGATGACCTCGCAAGCCGCGTTGCCGCGATGGAGCGCGACCAGGAGCAATTCCGCGGGGATATTGCCGGGCTTCTCGCAGAGTGCGGCCTCAGCCGGTTGGCATCCGATACGCTCGCCTCCGCCAATGCGCTGGTGGAACGCCACGAGGCAGCTCGGCATGCGGCTCAGCTTCGGGCAGACCGACAGACTGATCTCGACAAACATTTGGAGAAACGACGGGCGCTGCAGGAAGAACTGGCCGTTCACAATGCCCGCAAGAATGAACTGACCGGCTATTTCGGCACGGACTCGCTTGCCTCAGTCGAAGCATTCCTGAACCAGGCGCGGGAGCGGGACCGGCTGGAGGCACGCGCCGCTACCTTGCGCGGCCAGATCACCGAGGCATTGCGTGCGGCAAGTTTTTCCGAAGCCGAACGCCGCCTTGCCGATATCGATGCCGATGCCGTCGAACGCGACGCGATGGAGCTCGGCGCCCGGATCGAGGATCTCACCGAGCGGGCGAAGCTTCTCTATTCCGACGTGTCGCTGGCGCGGCAGAAGCTCGAAGCCGTCGGCGGAGACGACGCGGTGGCGCGGATCGAGGCCAAGCGCCGAACCATCTTCCTCGAGATCGAGGAACTGGCCGTGCGGCATCTGACGCTGCGCGCCGGCACGCTGGCGGCCGAACAGGCGCTGCGCATGTATCGCGAAAAACACCGCAGCTCGATGATGAACCGCGCATCGGAAGCCTTTCATCTGATCACCGGCGGCAACTATTCCGGCCTCACGACCCAGCCCGACCGGGACAAGGAAATACTGATCGGCGTGTCACGCGACGGTGGCTCGAAGCTTGCGGACGCGATGTCGACCGGCACGCAGTTCCAGCTCTATCTCGCGCTTCGGCTGGCGGGTTACGAGGAATTCGCAGCGCTTCGCCCGCCCGTGCCCTTCATCGCCGACGACATTATGGAGAGCTTCGACAATCCCCGCTCCGAAGAGGTTTTCCGCCTGCTCGGCGCAATGGCAAAGGTCGGGCAGGTCATCTACCTCACCCATCACTGGCATCTCTGCGAGATCGCGCGGCATGTTGTTCCTGATGTGACCATACACCAGCTGCCATGACCGGAAGCAAAGACATCAACCCTGCCACGGATCCAATACGACAACGCCCGCGCCTTCGAAATCCCGGACATTGCGCGTAACCACGGTGAGGCCGAGAACCAGGGCGGTTGCGGCAATCAGAGCATCGGCTTCATTGCGCCGATCCGGAATATGTAGATGCGCGCAGCGTGTGGCGATCGCGTCATCGATCGACAGGATACGGCCGGCGAATGCCGGCCGCACCTGATTTTCCAGCCACGTACGCAGACGAGCCCCCTGCGCCGCATCGCGGCGCTGTACGCCGAGTATTCCACGCTCCAGCTCCAGGATCGTGATGGCGGAGATACATAAGCTCGCGGTATCTTGCGCCCCGGCCCATGCGACCACATTGGCATCTGCCTTGCCGTCTCCGACCTTGCGCAATTCGGAAACAACGTTGGTATCCAGCAAATATTTCAAGACAGATCGACCCCGCGCGGTGCGATCTCAACACGAGGCGGGTCGAAGTCAATATCTGACAAACCCGGCATGAAGAGAGCATCGACCAGGCTGCGGCGCTTGCCGGTGAGACGCTCGAATTCGTCATAGGTCATCAACACGTGGGATGGTTTGCCGCGATCCGTAATGATGACAGGACCATTTTGCGCCGCCTTCTTTGCCCTGCTCACGTCGTGATTGAGTTCGCGGCTGGAAAGACTTGTCACGTTCATTACTCTTCTCCATGTAGGTACATACCTACATATAGTATCCAGGGGATGCAAGGCAAGATCAGATCGCATGCCTCGGGCGTGTTGGCTTCCCAGGTAATCTCTGCTCTAGTCTGGACTCCGCCGGGCAGACCAGCCGCGGCCCCTGGCATTCGAAACGAGCGAGAGCTGTATTCCCATGACCACTCACCGCTTCATTCCGACGCTTTTTCACAATGTTCTCGGTTCACTTGCGCCGGCGCTGCATATCGCCGACGGCGATACAGTCGTCACTGAGACGCTCGACGCCATCGGCTATGACAAGGACGGCATCCGGCGGACATCTGGTCCGAACCCGATGAACGGCCCGATCTTCGTGGATGGCGCCGAACCCGGAGATGCGCTGAAGGTCGAAATCATCAGCATGGTTCCGACCAGGGGCACCGGCTTTACCCGGAGCATCGTCGCGGCCAATGTCATCGATCCCGAAACGGTTCGCAACCTGCCGTCGCGCAACATGGCGATCTGGGCCATCGATCGCGAAGCGCTGACCGTCCGGCTGTCCGAGCCGGTCGCCGGCCTCGAAAATCTCGTTCTGCCGCTCGCCCCGATGATCGGCTGTTTCGGGGTGGCGCCCAGCCTCGGCCAGGCGATCTCGACGGCGACTAGCGGCGAATATGGCGGCAACATGGATTATCGCCTGTTCGGCCCCGGCACGACCGTTCGTTTTCCGGTATCGGCTCCCGGCGCGCTGTTCTTTCTCGGCGATTGCCATGCCGTGCAGGGCGATGGTGAGATCGTTGGCACCGGCGTCGAAACCACTTTCGAAGTGACAGTTCGGCTGACGGTGGAAAAGAAGGCCGGACTGGTCTGGCCACGCGGAGAAACCGCCGAAGACATCTTCACCATCGGCAATGCCAGGCCCCTCGATCAGGCGCTTCAGCATGCCACCAGCGAAATGCTGAATTGGCTAGCCTCGGATTACGGCCTCGACAGAACGGCAGCAAGCCATCTCTTGGGACAGGTGGTGCGTTATGATGTCGGCAATGTCTTCAATCCGGCCTATACGATGGCCTGCCGTGTCGCGAAGAAATGGCTGGTCCGCCGATCGTGACGAGCCGGCATCTGCTTCAGTCGTAGCGCGACAGAAAGCCGGAAACGGTCGCCAGGCAAAGCTGCTTTTCCTCGACATGCGGCATGTGGCTGGAATTTTCGAAGAGCACCCATTCGCAGCCGGGAACGCGTTCGAGATAGGGCCTCACTACCAGGGGCGTGGCCTCGTCATATTTCCCCGAGATCAGCAGCGTCGGCGCCTCGATGCGGTCGAGCCGGTCTTCGATCGTCCAGTCCTTCATCGTCCCGATGACGTGAAACTCGGTCGGGCCGTTCATGTTGCGGTAGACGGTGTTGTCCTCGTCCATGATGGCAAAGGTCCGCGCCACTTCCGGCGGCCACGGCACCACGCGGCAGACATGGCGATCATAGAAGACGCGGGAGGCGGAGATATAGTCCGGATCGGTGAGGCTTCCCGCCTGCTCATGTTTCAGCAGCGTGTCCTGTACCTCTTTCGGCAGTTCCTGCCTCAGCCGGTTCGCTTCCGAAACCCAGGTGTGCATATTGGCGGGCGAGTTGGCGATGACAAGCGCCTTCAGGCCTGGTGGCCGACGGACCGCATGTTCGGCGCCGAGCATGCCGCCCCAGGACTGGCCGAGAAGGGCATAACGATCCTGTATGCCGAGATGGGCAAGCAGCGCATCCAGCTCTTCAAGGAAGAGGCCGACCGTCCAGAAATCCGCGCCTTTCTCGGGTAGACGGGTGGAATTGCCGTTGCCGAGCTGGTCGTAATGAATGACAGGGCGGCCGTCGAGCTCGGTAATGTCCTTGAAGGAATCGACGTAATCATGTGTGCAGCCGGGCCCTCCATGGGCGACGACGAGCGGCAGTTTGCCGCTTTCCACCGAACCGG
Source organism: Rhizobium sp. K102 (assembly GCF_022385315.1). Lineage (NCBI taxonomy): Bacteria > Pseudomonadati > Pseudomonadota > Alphaproteobacteria > Hyphomicrobiales > Rhizobiaceae > Rhizobium > Rhizobium sp. K102. Next base: position 165,356 of record NZ_CP092433.1, on the reverse strand, counting down.
TCACGCGATACCAGGTGCGATAGTCGCGAAAGGGCAGATAGGCTTCACTCGTTGCGATTTCGGCCACCGGCGTCTCCATCTCTTGGGCGTTTGGAGACCATAAAGCGGCGGCAGCGTCGAAGGCAGCTATCACAACTTATAGGGGGGCCAGGAACCGCTTTAGTTTCGGTCGCGCTCTTCGAGCAGGCGGTAGTGGGTGGCGCGCACGACGGCCTGGGTGCGGTTGCGGGCGCAGAGTTTCTTGGCCGCGGCATTGAGATGCATCACCACGGTGGGCACGGAGCGGCCGATGATGCGCGAGATTTCCTTGGCAGAATAGCCCTCCGCCGAATGGCGCAGGCATTCGCGTTCCCGCTCGGTCAGATGGACGGTACCGACGCTGCGCGCCTTCCTGTCGAAAAGCGAATAGGCCGTCTCGTGGAAGACATGGGCGAGCAGGTTGAAGTCGGCGATATAACGCAGCGCATGCCGTTCGAAGTCGCTGTCTTCGCCGAAGCGGATGCCGGTGACGGTCGCATAGTCGCCGCCCGGCATATGGACCGGCACGGTGACGCCGGTCGACATGTCGCGTTCGCGGAGATAGCGCGTCACGGGCGCGGTGTCGTCGCTCATGAAGCGGTTGATCAGCGTGTCGGCATTCGTATCGTAGTTCCAGAAGAAGGGCGCGCTGCTGCGCAGCGCCACCTGCTGGACCGGGTCGATGCGGAAATAACCGCGGCCGAACCAATAATCGTGCATGTCGTCGGCGATGTTCCGGAGTTTCAGCAGCGAGGGTATCATGATCGCGCCGTCGAGATCGTAGGGCACCGGCGTATAGTCATAGATCAGGGCCTCGAAGCCCAACCGCTTCATCGCCTCGAAGGCCTGGTCGATCCGGCCGTCCAGCGTTTCATGCGCTGTAAACTGCCGTCTGATCGTTCCGATATCATCAAGCATGGGCAGTTCCCTGGTTCGCATGCGCCCTACCCTATCACTTCTTATAGCTGGCACGGGACGCGATTTCCGGTAAAAATTTAACCATGCCCAAATATTGAGCAAGCGAAATCTTCTGCCGGAGCAATCAATGTGGCGTGAAATACAGTCGGACGCCCGTTTCGAAATCGATGTCGATGGCTACCGCGTCGTCGCCTATAGCTTCGGGACCGGCGACGAGACGGTTTTCTGCTTGAATGGCGGTCCCGGGCTGCCCTGCGATTACCTGCGCGAGGCGCATTCCTGCCTGATCGACAAGGGCTACCGTGTGGTCGCCTTCGACCAGCTCGGCACGGGCGCCTCCGATCGGCCGGACGATCTCTCGCTCTGGACGATCGGCCGTTATGTCGAGGAGACCGAGACGGTGCGCAAGGCACTTGGGCTCGGCGAGGTTCACCTGCTCGGCCATTCCTGGGGCGGGTGGCTGGCGATCGATTATGCGCTGACCTACCCCGAGAACCTCAAGACACTGATCCTCGAAGATACCGTCGCCGACATGCCGCATCTGATCTCGGAACTGGAACGGCTGCGGGCGGCACTCGGTCCCGAGACGGTGTCGATGATGCAGAAGCATGAGGCTGAGGGCACCTACGATCATCCGGAATATCTCGCCGCCGTCACCATCCTCAACTACCGCCACGTCTGCCGCCTGGCCGAATGGCCGGCGCCGGTTCGCCGCTCGCTCGACGACTGGAACATGGCGCCCTACGCGACCATGCAGGGCCCGAACGAGTTTCTCTACATCGGCAACCTCAAGGACTGGAATCGCATCCCGGATCTGCCGAGGCTGACGCTGCCGGTGCTGATCACCACGGGCGAGCATGACGAGCTGACGCCGGCCTGCGCGCTGAGGATGAAGCTTGAATTGCCGAATGCCGAACTCAAGGTATTTGCGAATGCCAGCCACATGCCGTTTTATGAAAGCCCGCAGGACTATTATCCGGTGCTTCTCGATTTTCTAGCCCGGCACAAGGCAGCCTGATGCGAATGAAAGCGGCTCCAACCGGACGAAGACAGAGGGGCGATCGCCGCCATGCATCGCTATAAATTCGTCCTGACGCGACCGCTGCAGTTCCTGCCCGTCATTTTCGGCATCAGCGTCATCACCTTCACACTGGTCCGGTTGATTCCCGGCGATCCCGCGCGCAACATCCTTGGCACGCGCGCCACCCCGGCAGCGCTCGCCAGCATCCGCGCCCAATACGGGCTCGACCAGCCGATGTGGCTGCAATATGTCTATTTCCTCAAGAACCTGGCCAATGGCGAGATGGGTAAGTCGATCCTCTACAAGATCGACGTGCTGAAGCTGATCGCGACCCGCATCGAGCCAACGCTCGCGCTTGTCATTTCCAGCGTCATATTGTCGGTGCTGATTGCCGTGCCGATGGCGGCGATCGCCGCGCGCAATGCCGGCCGGGCGCCCGATCATGCGGTGCGCATGGTCTCGACCTTCGGCATCGGCTTCCCGCCCTTCTGGCTGGCGCTGATGCTGATCATCCTCTTCAGCGTCGAACTCGGCATGCTGCCGGTTTCCGGTTACGGCGCGACGATCGGCGACAAGCTTTCGCATCTGGTGCTGCCGAGCCTGACGGTGGCGCTGTCGCTCTCGACTGTGCTGACGCGCAGCCTGCGCGCGGCGATGATCGAGGCGCTGAAATCGGATATCGCGACGGCGGCGCGCGCCCGCGGCATGCCCGAAGGCATCGTTTTTTGGCGCCACGTGCTGCCGAATTCGCTGGTGCCGACGATCAACCTGCTTGCCGTCAACATAGGCTGGCTGATCGGCGGCACGGTGGTGGTCGAGAGCGTCTTTGCACTGCCCGGCATGGGGCAGCTGCTCGTCAGGGCGATCTTTTCGCGCGATTACATGGTCGTGCAGGGCGTCGCCATGGTCTTTGCCTGCGCCACCGTGCTCATCAACTTCATCGCCGACATTGTCACGGTCGCCGTCGATCCGAGGGTGAAGTTATGAGCATCGAGGCGACCGCCCCCGCATCCCACGGCTGGCGCCGGTTCTTCGGCCGGCGGCTAATGTTTGCCGTCGGCGCCGGCATGCTGCTGTTTTTCCTCCTGCTGGCGATCGGCGCGCCCATCATCGCGCCCTACGATCCGATCACTCAGAATGCCGAGGTGCGCCTGCAGGCGCCGTCGCTGCTGCACCCCTTCGGCACCGACAATTTCGGCCGTGATATCCTTTCCCGCGTCATCTGGGGCGCGCGCCTCGACCTGCAGATGGCTCTCATCGGCGTCGCCTTCCCCTTCCTGATCGGTACGACTGTGGGTACGATCGCCGGCTTTTACGGCGGCATCGTCGATGCGCTATTCATGCGCCTCGTCGATATCATCCTCGCCTTCCCCTTCCTGGTGCTGATGCTGTCGATCATCGCGATCCTCGGTCCCGGCCTCGGCAGCTTCTATATCGCCATGGCGCTGGTCGGCTGGGTCTCCTATGCGCGGCTGATCCGGTCGCAGATGCTGGTGCTGAAAAGCAGCGATTACGCGGTCGCCGCCGTCAGCCTCGGCTTCAGCCGTCCGCGCATCATGTTCCGGCACCTGCTGCCGAACGCGATCGCCGGCTCGATCGTCTTTTCGATGTCGGATGCGACGCTGGTGGTGCTGAGCGGCGCCGCCGTCAGCTATCTCGGTCTCGGCGTCCAGCCGCCGATCGCCGAATGGGGCGTCATGGTCGCGGAGGGGCAGAGCTTCATCACCACGGCATGGTGGATCACGCTGTTCCCCGGCCTTTCCATCGTCTGCCTCGCCTTCGGCTTCAGCATGCTGGGCGACGCTCTCGGCGAATTGCTGGGGGTGCATGAATGAGCGGCTCCGTGCTCTCCGTCCGCGATCTGACCGTGAGGGCGCATCTCGATTCCGGCACGCGCACGCTGCTCGACGCGGTCTCCCTCGATCTCGGCAGGGGAGAAATTCTCGGTCTCGTCGGTGAGAGCGGTTCGGGAAAGAGCCTGTTCTGCCGCTCGCTGGTGCGGCTGCTGCCCTCCTCCCTGCTGAAGATCGAGAGCGGTTCCGTGCTGCTCGAAGGGAGCGACCTGACGCGGATCGACGATAGGGAGATGCTGCAAGTGCGCGGCGGCGAGATCGGCATGATCTTCCAGAACCCGACGAGCCACCTCGATCCGGTCATGCGGATCGGCGACCAGGTCGCCGAGGGCATTCGCTACCACCAGGGCCTCGGCGCCCGCGAGGCCCGCGCCGCGGCGGTGGAAATTCTGTCGCAGGTCGGTTTTCCCGATCCCGCCCGCCAGTACGACAGCTACCCGCATGAATTTTCCGGCGGCATGCGCCAGCGGGCGATGATCGGCGTTGCGCTGTCCTGCAATCCGAAGATCCTGATCGCCGACGAGCCGACGACGGCGCTCGACGTGACCATCCAGGCGCAGATCCTTCGGCTGTTGATCGATATTCGCGACCGGCGCGGCCTGTCGATCATTCTCATTACCCATGACCTCGGCATCGTCGCCCAGACCTGCGACCGCATTGCCGTGATGCGCGGAGGCAAGCTTATTGAAGTGGGGCCGAAGCGTGCGATCCTGGCGCGGCCGCAGCATCCCTATACGGTCAGCCTGATCGACAGCCACCCTTCCATATCAGGCGAGCAGCCCGCGCCGCCGTCCGTTCATGGGGATACAGGCGGATCGGCCAGGCCGTTGCTGGAGGTCGACGATCTGCATGTGCGCTTCAGGGGCGGCGGCCTGTTCAAGGGCGGCGCCAAGACGATCAGTGCCGTCTCCGGCGTCAGCCTGAGGATCATGCCGGGCGAAACCATCGGCATCGTCGGCGAATCTGGCAGCGGCAAGAGTACGCTTGCCCGCGCCGTGCTCGGGCTGACGCCGCTTTCCGCCGGCCACGTTACCTTCGACGGCGTCGACCTGGCGCAGCAGAGGAAAGCGGGCTTGGCAAAGCTCAGGCGCGAAACGGCGATGGTGTTCCAGGATCCCTACAATGCGCTCAACCCGCGGCTGACGATCGGGCAGATGCTGGCCGAGGTATTGAAGGTCCAGGGCAAGGTCGCCAGGGCTGAGATCCCGGCGCGCATCGGCGAACTGCTCGATCTCGTCGGCCTCGAGCGCGAATTCGCCGACCGCAAGCCGCGCAGCATGAGCGGCGGCCAGTGCCAGCGTGCGGGCATTGCTCGCGCGCTCGCCGTCGATCCGAAGTTGATCATCGCCGACGAATGCGTGGCGGCACTCGACGTCACCATCCAGGCGCAGATCATCGAGCTTTTCCGGCAGCTCACCGCGAAGATGAACCTGACGCTGATGTTCATCGCCCATGATCTCGCCATCGTGCGCAATCTCTGCGAACGCGTGGTCGTCATGTATCGCGGCGAGATCGTAGAGGAAGGCGGCTCGGAAGAGGTCTTCGCCCGGCCGAAGCACGCCTATACCGCGGCGCTGATCGCAGCGATCCCCGATATCGATCCCGACAAGCCGCTGCTGCAGGGCGCCGGCCGCAGCCACGATCCACAAACCAAATCAAGCAAGCGCATGCCATAACAACGAAGGGAACGAACTCATGACGAATTACTGGAAATCGATCGGGCTTGCCGCCCTGCTCGCCGGACTGACGCTCGGCGCAAGTTATGCCGAGGCGGCCGGCGTGCTCACCATCGGCCGCCGCGAGGATTCGACGACATTCGATCCGATCAAGACCGCACAGAACATCGACAACTGGGTGTTTTCCAACGTCTACGACGTGCTGATCCGCGTCGACAAGACGGGCACCAAGCTGGAACCGGGGCTTGCCGAAAGCTGGACGATCTCGGATGACGGACTGACCTACACCCTCAAGATCCGTGAAGCGAAATTCTCCGACGGTTCGCCGCTGACGGCGGAGGATGCGGCCTTCAGTCTGTTGCGCATCCGCGACGATGCCGCCTCCCTCTGGAGCGATTCCTATAAGGTGATCGACACGGCAGTGGCGACCGATCCGCACACGCTGACGATCAGGCTCAAGAACCCGTCCGCGCCATTCCTGTCGACGCTGGCGCTGCCGAACGCGTCGGTCATCTCGAAGAAAGGCATGGAATCTCTGGGCGCAGATGCCTATGCGGAAAAGCCGATCGCATCCGGTGCCTTCGTGATCGACGAATGGCGGCGCGGTGACCGCGTCATCCTCAAAAAGAACCCGAATTTCTGGGAAGCCGACCGCGTCAAACTCGACGGCGTCGAATGGATCTCGGTGCCCGACGACAACACGCGAATGCTGAACGTTCAGGCCGGCGAACTGGATGCGGCGATTTTCGTTCCCTTCTCCCGCGTCGAGGAACTGAAGAAGGATCCAAATCTCAATGTGGGCATCGACGCTTCGACCCGCGAGGACCATCTGCTGATCAATCACGCGCATGGCGCGCTCGGCAAGAAGGAAGTCCGCCAGGCGCTGGATCTTGCCATCGACAAGAAGGCGATCGTCGATACCGTCACCTTCGGCCAGGGCACTGTGGCCAATTCCTACATTCCAAAGGGCGCGCTCTATTATTACGCCGACAATCTGCAGCGGCCCTATGATCCCGCGAAGGCCAAGGAAATGCTGGCGGCTGCCGGCGCATCCGACCTGACGCTGAATTACGTGGTTCGCGCCGGCGACGAGGTGGACGAGCAGACGGCCGTCTTGGTCCAGCAGCAGCTGCAGAAGGCCGGCATCACCGCCAATCTGCAGAAGGTCGATCCGAGCCAGGAATGGGATATGCTGGTTGCCGGCGACTATGACATCTCGGTCAACTACTGGACGAACGACATCCTCGATCCGGACCAGAAGACCACCTTCGTGCTCGGCCACGATTCCAACAACAACTATTTGACCAACTACAAGAACGAGGCGGTGAAGGAGTTGGTCGCGAAAGCCCGTCTCGAGCTCGACCCCAAGAAGCGTGAAGCCATGTATGTCGATCTGCAGAAGATGGCCAAGGACGACGTCAACTGGATCGACCTTTACTACAGCCCCTATATCAACGTCTCGCGCAAGAATATCGAGAACTTCTACCAGAACCCGCTCGGCCGCTTCTTCCTGGAGGATACGGTCAAGAACTGAGTTCGGGCAGCTCGCAAATGCTCCTTCGCCGTAAAGGCGGCGGAGCATCATTTATTGCTGCGACACACGGCTGGGGCCGCCGCTTGCTTACTCGGCGGCCGCGAGCTTGTCCTGCGTTCTGGTGTCGAAGTCGCTGGCGTCGTGGCGCTCGTGCAACTGGCTCGAGGGCTCGCCGGAGAGGCGGTTGACCATCCGGCCGCGCTGTACGGCCGGCCGGCTGTGGATGGTATCGGCCCAGCGCTGGACGTTCTTATAGTCCTCGACCTGCAGGAATTCGGCCGCGCCGTAGGTCCAGCCCTTTACCAGCCCGCCATACCACGGCCAGACGGCAATATCGGCGATCGTATATTCGCTGCCGGCCAGATACTCGCTTTCGGCAAGGCGACGATCGAGCACGTCGAGCTGACGCTTCACCTCCATGGCGAAGCGGTCGATCGCATATTCGATCTTCGTCGGCGCATAGGCGTAGAAATGGCCGAAGCCGCCGCCGAGGTAGGGTGCGCTGCCCATCTGCCAGAACAGCCATGACAGGCATTCGGCGCGTTCGCCCGGTTCGGTCGGCAGGAAGGCGCCGAACTTTTCGGCGAGATCAGGTGAGGATGGCCCCGGACTCGAAGACGCGGATCGGCTTTTCGCCGCTGCGGTCCATCAGCGCCGGGATCTTCGAGTTGGGGTTGATCTTGACGAAATCGCTGCCGAACTGGTCGCCATCGCCGATCCGGATCAGCCAGGCGTCATATTCGGCACCGCTATGGCCGAGGGCCAGCAGTTCCTCGAGCATGATGGTGACCTTCTGGCCGTTCGGCGTGCCGAGCGAGTAGAGCTGCAGCGGATGACGGCCGATCGGAAGCTCCTTCTCATGCGTCGGCCCAGCGATCGGGCGATTGATGTTGGCAAACTGGCCGCCATTCGCCTTGTTCCAGGTCCAGACCTTCGGGGGTACGTAATCGGAAGAACCGCTCATCTTTCAAACTCCTGGCATTGGTCGGATAGAGCACGCCGCCCGGGTGGGCCGCCCGCATTTTTCCTGACATAGCAGAGGCGATGAGGGTTTGTCACAGGTGTCGGGGCGCCTTCACACAATCGTCAGAATATTAGCAAATCCGAACGAATAGCCGTCTCGGACGTCCGCTGGTCGCCTCGACACGAAGCTATGGCATGACCATCGCACCGGTGGTTTCCGGGGAACCCAGGATCTCGTCCAACTGTCTGACCAGCGCGCGGCTGCCCTTCACGTCGTCGGCCAGCCTGGAGAAAACATCAGCCATTCCGCGAAAAATCTCCGCCGCCGGATCGTCCTTTCCGAGGAAATCGGCGATCTCCTGCATTTCGGCGACCCAGCGATACGCTTTCGGATACATGTCGGGAATGGATTTCGACAGTTTGCGGTCGAGGTCGGGAAGGCTTTCGGAGAGTTCGGCCTTCAGGCTTTCGGCAGCGCCAGAGCGGGATGCGGCCAGCAGCATTGCGGCGCCGAGGCCGATAAAGCCCTTGTTGATGCCGGCATAACACATCTTCAGCGCCGAAGCCGCGCCGAGCGGGCCGTCGAGCCTGCGGATATTCAAGCCGTAATTCTCAAGCGGCCTGCTTCGCTCCGCGCTATCGCCGCTGATATAGATGGCCGGTCCCGATTTGCCGGGAACCGGCGGCCCGCCGATGATGGCGCCGTCGAGAACCTCAACCCGGCTGCCATCGAATCGCGCCGCCAGGGCCTGCATGGTTTTCGGCGCGGTCGCATTGAGGTCGATAAAGGGCGGCGCCGCCGGCATCCCCGACGATATCTCCGCGACCAATTCGGCGACACCGATCGCTTCGGCCGGCGGAACGATCGACAGGATCAGCTCGGCCTGCGCCAGCGCCCGGTGTTCGACCGGCACCATGCCGGCTGACGTGGCGCGCGCAATCGTCTGATCGCTTCTACCGTCGAGATGGGTCAGCACCGTGGCGCCATGATCGATCAGCCGTCTGGCGATAGCACTTCCCATTGCGCCCGCTCCGATGATTGCGAAATTCGGCATGTGAAACCTCTATGGTGTGACGACGACATCGCATCAGAGCTATCGCCGATCGGACCGCCGTCAACTGCGACAAGGCGGCAGGGATGCTCGTATCGAAAGCGGGCGACGGTTTTCCCTTGCACGCCGCCGCTTCACTGACGGACTTGATTTTGCTCAAAGCAGACGTCGTCGATCAAGGTAAGATCACGGCAATGGCTGGCATTCGAGGATATTGATTCAATGTATCGCACGATCATCTGCAGCATCGGCATGGGTTCGAGGCGGACGGCAAACCGTCTGCTGCGCCGGGCTGCGGCGCTTGTGGACGAAGGCGGAACCATCCTCGTCATGCATGTCATCGAGAATGTCCCGCAGCGTCGTCTGACCGGCATTCCCGAGGAAACTGAAACGGCCGCCATCGTCGATGCCGAAAGGAAGCTTGTGTCGTTCTGCAAGGAGTTGGGAATCCCTGTGATGATCGAGGTTCGCATCGGCGTTGCCGCCTCCCTGCTGGTGTCGGCCGCAAGGGAGAGAGCGGCCGATCTCATTCTGCTGTCATCCCACGTGCCGGATATCACCGACTACGTCTTCTCCTCGATCGTCGAGAAGGTCGTGCGTCATGCGGGATGCTCGGTTCTGGTCGATCGGCGTTTTGACGACGCGCATGAGGGCTCCGCACCCCAAACCGAAGACGCCGCTTCGCTCTGACCTCTGGCAAGTTCCCGGCGATCACAGGACCACCCCCTTGAAGTGCCCCGTGGGTTGCCCCTCCCCGGCCGCGGCCCGGCAACCTATATCAGTGCCAAGCCAACCAGCAGCATGGACTGCCCGACCGGAGATATGCATGAGCCAGGATCCCTATGAGCTTCTGGGCGTCAAGCGGGATGCGACGCAGAAGGATATTCAGAGTGCGTTCCGCAAGCTCGCCAAGAAACTTCACCCCGACCTTAACCCCGGCGACAAAAAGGCGGAGGACCGTTTCAAAGATATTTCGACCGCTTACGAGATTTTGAGCGACGAACAGAAGCGGCGACGTTTCGACCGCGGCGAGATCGATATGACGGGCGCCGAGCGGGCGCAGCGCAGCTATTACCGCGACTATGCCTCGGCGAGCGGTGCCAGTGATCCCTACCGCAACAATTCCGGCTTTGCCGATTTCGCCGACATCGACAATAGCTTTGCCAATTTCTTTTCGCGTCGCGCAGGCGGCGGCAGGACGCGCAGCCAAGGCCAGGATCGGCGTTTCTCTATGGAGGTCGATTTTCTCGAGGCCGTCAACGGCACCAGGACCGAGATCAAGCTGCCGGATGGGCCGCAGCTCGATGTTCAGATCCCGCCCGGAACCCGCGACGGCCAGACCTTGCGGCTGCGTGGCAAGGGTGAGCCGGGCCTTGGAGGCGGGCCGCCGGGCGATGCCCTGATCGAAATCCGTGTGGCCCCCCACCGCTTTTTCACGCGCGACGGCGACGACATCCGCCTGGACCTGCCGATCTCGCTTGGCGAGGCGGTGCTCGGCGGCAAGGTCCGCGTGCCGACACCTTCAGGACCTGTCAATGTGACGCTGCCTGCGCACTCGAATACGGGCAAGGTCCTGCGGCTCAGGGGCAAGGGCGTTCCAAAACGCGGCGGCGGACACGGCGACGTCTATGTCGCCTTGAAGATCGTGCTGCCCGATAATTCAGACGAACGGCTGACCTCCCTGGTGAAGGAATGGGCGGCGGCAAATCCATACGATCCGAGGAAGAATATGGAGGCCTGATCATGGATGATCATGAGTTCCGTCTTTGCCTGAAAATCGATGTCGTCCAGCTCGACTTCTGGGTCGAACGGGGCTGGCTGATCCCGGAGATGTCAGGCGAAGGGCGGCAGTTTCGCGAGGCCGATGTCGCCCGCGGCCGGCTCATCCTCGATCTCATGGGCAATATGGGCGTCAACGAAGCCGGCGTCGATGTCGTCATGAATCTGGTCGACCAGCTTCACGGAATCAGGGGAACGATGGGCAAGCTGGTGACGGCCATCGGCCGGCAGGACCGGCAGGTTCAGCAGCGGCTCATCGAGAGCCTCGAGGATATCGACCGCTTTTGAGGAACCGGCCGCATGCGGCGGATATCCTTACATGGTGAACCAGTAGCGGACGATGTGGAAGAACAGCGGTGCGGCAAAGGTGATGGAATCCAGCCGGTCGAGCACGCCGCCATGGCCTTCGATCACATAGCCCCAGTCCTTGGCGTTGAGATCGCGCTTGATCGCCGAGAGCACGAAGCCGCCGAAGAAGCCGGCAACGACGATGACCGTGCTGACGGCTGCCGCCTGCAAGGGTGAGAACGGCGTCAGCCGATAGAGCAGCGTTCCCACCAGGATCGCCGAGGCGCCGCCGCCGATCAGGCCTTCGAGCGTCTTCGACGGGCTGATGTTCGGGGAGAAACGATGTTTTCCCAGAAGCTTGCCCCAGACATACTGGAAGACGTCGCTGAGCTGCACGACGATGACGAGATAGACGAGAAGAAGCGCCGGCGGCGTGCCGGTCTCAAGCATCAGGAGCGCCGGCGCATGGCTGATCGAATAGACCGTCAGCATCAAGCCCCATTGCACCCTGGCGGTTCGCGCCAGGAATTCCTTGACGTCGCCCGTGAGCGTCGCCACCGCCGGCAGGATCAGGAAGGCATAGACCGGAATGAAGATCGCAAAGAGGCCGTACCATAACGTTCCGAGCAGCACATAGTGCAGCGGCAGGACGACGAAGAAGGATAGGAACAGCGCCAGGTGATCGCCGCGCCGTGACGGCGTCAGCGTCCAGAATTCGCGCAGCGCCATGAAGGACAGGAACGCGAACAGGATGACCACCGCCGTATCGCCGAGCAGGATCGCGCCGCCGAACACCGCGACCATGATCCACCAGGAACGGATGCGGGCATTGAGGTTCTGGACGGTGGCGACGGAGCCGGGCTCGGTCGTGCGCCGCTGCAGGATGAAGCCGATGGCGGAGGCGACGGCGAGCAGGCCAAGGATCGCGGCGAGGACGATGGAGAAGAAGCTGGTCATGCGGTGCGCCCTCCATCTGCCAGCTCGATGACCGCAGCGCGGGCCCGCGCCAGGAATGCGTCCTTGCCTTCGCCGGGTTCGACTCGCAGCGGCTTGCCGAAGCGCGCCGTGCAGGTGATCGGCACGATCAGTATGCTTCCCTTCGGCAGGATGCGCTGCAGATTGTCGAGATGGATCGGTATGAGATCGACATCGGGGAAGCGGCAGGCAAGGCGATAGATGCCGCTGCGGAACGGAGCGATCTCCTCGGTGGCGCTTCTCGTCCCCTCGGGAAAAATCAGGATCGAACGCCCTTCCTCGAGCAGGCGCTCGAGCGGCTCCAGCGGGTTGCTGTCCGGCAGAGGCTTGCGGTCGATCAGAACGGCGCGCAGGCCCTTCTCCGCAATGAAACGGCGAAGGGCGCTGGTTCCCCAATAGTCGCGCGCCGCCACCGGATGGGTCAGCCGCCGCACCTGATACGGCAGGGCGGCCATGACGGCGACCGTGTCGACATGACTGTTGTGATTGGCGAAATAGATGCGGCGGCGCGTGTCGGGCTTGCAGCCCCGCCACTCGCTTCGGGCGCCGACCATGATACGGACGAACAACACGAGGAGGCGACGGACGAGCGCGGTCATAGGCTCTCCAGCGAATGGGAAACCGTTGTCGTACGGGTGATGCAGGTGACGAGGCTGCCGGCCGCGATGATGATGGAGGCGGCGATCGGATGTGAGGTGAACAGGATGAGCGCCCCGCCGATGCCGGCAAACAGGATCGAGAGAAGCGAAATGCTGTTCAGCGTGACGCCGGTGCGCGCCAGCCACGCACTCAGGTCGATCGCCCAGGACGACGACCGGCTCGCGATCGGCCGCCGCGAGACGTCCTGTTCTTCACCCATTTTCTTGTTCCCCAACCCGACAGTTCTCTGCATATCCTGCAAATATCGTCGCGCCAAGCCCTGCAGGTCCGGTCCGAGCTCTCCTCGCGTGGAAGCGATTGAGGCGCGCGTTGGAAGAGAAATTCTCAACCGGGAAGCGCGACGGCATCGGGGTGCAGCCTGCCACGCCGCGGTCTTTCCCCCAAGTCGCGACGCCATGTGGGCACGCATAAATTCGGCGGCGGAAGAAAGAGCCTAAAGGGGCGATCAGCCTGATTTTTAAGCCTGTTCTCTCCTTGACACGTTTTTAGGCGCTACTATGATTTTTGAACCAGATGGTAAAAAAGGGGAGCAATCGATGACCAAAGACATGCTGATTTCGCGCCGGGCAGTGATCGCATCGGGCATTGCGCTCGGAGTGAGCAGCTTCGCCCCGCTCGCAAGGGCTGCCGCCCCGCTGAAAGTTGCCGGCATTCATGCGTCGCCGGTTGAAAATGCTTGGAATTCCTGTCTTCACAAGGCCCTCCAGGACGCCGCCAAGGAAGGCGTCATCGAATATGTCTTTTCCGAAGGTGTCTCCGGCACCGATTATCCGCGCGCCATGCGCGAATATGCCGAACAGGGCAACAAGCTGATCATCGGCGAGGCCTATGCGGTGGAGAAGGAAGCCCGGCAGGTCGCGGCCGACTATCCGGAGACCGCTTTCGTGCTGGGTTCGAGCGGCGAGCAGGCCGGCGACAATTTCGGTGTCTTCGGCACGTGGAATCATGACGGCGCCTATCTGGCCGGCATGCTTGCGGGCAAGATGACCAAGTCGAACGTCGTCGGTTCGGTCGGCGCCATTCCGATCCCCGAGGTCAACATGCTGATCAACGCCTTTGCCGCGGGCGTCAAGGCTGTCAATCCCAACGCCAAGCACCTGGTGTCGTTCATCGGCACCTTCTTCGATCCGCCGAAGGCCCGCGAGGCCGGCCTCGCCCAGATCGACGCCGGCGCCGATATCCTGTTCGGCGAGCGCATCGGCACGGCCGATGCCGCCAAGGAACGCGGCATCAAGTCGGTCGGCTCGCTGGTCGATTACACGCCGCGTTATCCGGACACGGTGTTTGCCAACGCCATGTGGTATTTCCGCCCGATCCTCAATGCCGCGATCGCCGATGTCGCTGCCGGCAAACCAGTCGGGAGGAACTACACGTCCTACGGCCTGATGAAGGAAGGCGGCAGCGATATCGTCTTCGTCAAGGGTGTTGCGCCTGCCGAGGCGGAGGCTGCTATGGAAGCCAAGCGAGCCGAGATCAAAGCTGGCACCTTCGAAGTTCCAAAAATGATGGAAGAGCCGAAGTAGTTCGACTGATGCAGGGCGACGCGACGGAATTGGCGGCGGCGCTCAGGCATGGCAGCCTGAGCGCCGCAGAAGCGATGCAGCTTTCCATCGAGGCAGCCGCGCGGCTTGAGCCGCTCGGCGCAATCGCCTATCTCGACGGCGCCATGGGTCTCGCGGCCGCAAAGGCCTGCGACGAGGAACGGCAGCGCGCGCCGGAGCGTTTTTCGGCGCGGCCCTTTGCCGGCGTGCCGACCTTGGCGAAGGATCTTGGCGGTCCCTTCCGCGGACTGCCGGTAACGGCCGGTTCCCGCCTCTTTGAGAGAAAAGGCGGCGGAGCCGACTCCGATCTCGCTTCGCGGTTCCGCGAGGCGGGCTTCTGTCTGTTCGGCCTGACGACGAGCCCAGAATTCGGCCTCTCGCTCGCCAGCGAACCGGCAATCGGGCCCGTCTGTCGCAACCCGCTCGATCCGGCCCGAACCGCCGGCGGCTCGTCGGGCGGTGCGGCGGCAGCCGTTGCCGCCGGGATCGCGGCGATTGCCCATGCCACCGACGCCGGCGGCTCGATCCGCGTGCCCGCCGCCTGTTGCGGCCTTGTCGGAATGAAGCCGACCCGCGGCGCCATCCCCGGCGGACCATCTTTCGGCAATCATCTTGCCGGCATTGCGAGCGAACTGGCGGTCTGCCGCTCGGTGCGGGATGCGGCATTGATCTTCGACCGGCTAAGCGGCAATGCACGCGGACCCCTTCCGGATCCCTCTCCCGCCGATTTCGACACCGGCCGTTTGCGGATCGGCCTGTTGACCGATACAGGACCGGCCCATCCGACGGAGGGCAATCGCCTTGCAGCCGTCGCGGACGCGGCACGTGCGCTCGAGGCGGATGGGCACGCCATCGTTCCATTGACCTGGGCCGATTTCGAATGGAGTGTTGCCGCCAGCAGCCATGCCTTCGCCGATATCGTTTCCGTCAACCTCGCCGCGCTGATCAAGGCGGCGGCGCTCGAGGAAGGCAGGGCTGAGCCCCTCACGCAGGCGTTCGCGGTACGCGGACGAGCGCTCACGGCCACCGAGCTCTGGAAAACGCTGAATGATGCTGTCCTGGTGAGCCACGCCCTCTGGGAGCTGTTCGACAAAGTCGACTGCATCGTTATGCCGATGCTCGCCTGCGCGCCTCTTGCGATTGGCTCCTTTCCGTCCGATCATGCCGACACCGATCTGCATCTGGAGCGAATGACTGCGTTTGCGCCGCTTGCCTGCCTTGCCAATGTTTCCGGTTTTCCTGCTTTGACGCTGCCTTTCGGACAGGATGAGCATGCCATGCCGCTGCCGGTGCAGCTGATGATGCCGATGGGTCGCGAGCCGGGGCTTTTGTCGCTTGCGGCACGCCTGGAGGCGGAGGGGCGATGGCAGCACCGTTTTCCGGTGGCGGGGTTGCCGTCATGACCGGGCCCGTTCTGGAAATTGTCGGCGTCAGCAAACGTTTCGGCGCCAATCTTGCCAATGACAATATTTCCATGACGCTGGCCAAAGGCGAGGTCGTCGCCCTGCTCGGCGAGAACGGCGCAGGCAAAACTACGCTGATGAACATCCTTTTTGGCCACTACATGCCGGATGCCGGCCGAATTCTGATCGACGGCGCCGAGCTGCCGCAGGGCAGGCCGCGCGCGGCAATCCGCGCCGGCGTCGGCATGGTGCATCAGCATTTCTCGCTCGCACCCAATCTGACCGTTCTCGAAAACGTCATGACCGGCACGGAAGGCCTTTGGTCCTGGCGATCGGCAACATCGGCGGCGCGCAAGAAGCTCCTGGCGATTTCGGGGCGCTTGGGTCTCCAGGTCGATCCGGATGCCCGCCTTGGCGACCTTTCGGTCGGCGAGCAGCAAAGAGTGGAAATCCTCAAGGCGCTCTACAATGATGCCCGCATCTTGATCCTCGATGAGCCGACGGCGGTGCTGACCAACATCGAAGCCGAGCGGCTGTTCACGACCCTGAAGGAAATGGCCCGCCAGGGCCTGTCGCTGATCTTCATCTCGCATAAGCTCGACGAGGTGATGGCGGCGGCTGACCGCATCGTTGTGCTGCGCGCAGGCAGGATGGTCGCCGAACGCCGGGCGTCGGAAACCAGCAAGGCGGAACTCGCCGAGCTGATGGTCGGACACCGCGTGATGCGGCCCGTGCGCGAACCGTCGACACCCGGCGATGTTGCACTCGAGGCTTCAGGCGTTTCCGTGCGAACCGGCGGCATCGATCGCCTCAAATCGATCAGCTTCCGGCTACATCAGGGAGAGATCCTCGGCATTATCGGCGTCTCGGGCAACGGTCAGGCGGCATTGGCGCATCTTCTTTCCGGCACGCTGGCGCGCAGCAGCGGCAACCTCAGGCTGTTCGGCGAAGGGGTCGGCGATCTTGGCGTCGCCGATGTCGTCGAAGCCGGCATCGGCCGCATTCCCGAGGACCGCAACCATGAGGGCGTGATCGGGGAAATGGCTATCTGGGAAAACGCCGTGCTGGAGCGGATCGCCTCCCCGGCCTTCTCGCGTCACGGCCTCGTCAACCGCAAGGCCGGCATGGCCTTTGCGAGAGAGATCATCGACGGCTTCGACGTTCGCGGCGGCGGCCCGGCGATCCGCACGCGGCTGCTGTCCGGCGGCAATATGCAAAAGCTCATACTCGGGCGCAACCTCTATCGGCGGCCGCGCATTCTGATTGCCGCTCAGCCTGCCCGCGGCCTCGACGAAGGGGCCGTGGCCGCCGTGCATGCGCGCCTGCTGGAAGCCCGCCGGCAGGGGACTGCGGTGCTGCTGATCTCGGAGGATCTTGACGAGGTGATCGCGCTCGCAGACCGCATACAGGCGATCGTCGGCGGCCGGCTGTCGCCGCCCATCGACGCCGATAGCGCCGACGCCCGCAGGCTGGGGCTGATGATGGCCGGCGAATGGCAAGAGACCCGCGAGGCCGATCATGCGATTTGAGCGCCGCGAGCACCGCCCGCTTTACCTGCTGATCGCCACACCCGTTATCGCCATCATCGCGGCGCTGGCGCTGGCGGGCATCTTGATCTCGATCGCCGGCGCGCCTGTCCTCGATGCCTATTGGCGCATTCTGACCGGCGCCTTCGGCTCGCGGCTTTCGGCGACCGAAACACTGACGCGGGCAACACCGCTGATGCTGACCGGACTTGCCGCCGCCGTCGCCTTCCGGGTGCGGCTTTGGAATATCGGCGCCGAGGGCCAGTTCTATCTCGGGGCCATCGCCGTTGCGGCGGCAAGCTCGAAACTACTCGGCGCTCTTCCGGCACCCATTCTTATTCCACTGCTGCTGCTGATCGGCGCCATCGCCGGCATGGTGCTGATTTTGCTCCCGCTGTGGCTGAGACTGCGCTTTTCCGTCGATGAGGTCGTCACCAGCCTGCTTATGAATTTCATCGCCGTGCTTTTCGTCTCGATGCTGATCGATGGCGTCCTCAAGGACCCGCTCGCCTTCGGCTGGCCGCAGTCGCAATCCGTCAGCGATCATGCCATGCTGCCGAAGCTGATCGCCCGCTCGCGCCTGCATATCGGTTTGGCGATTGCGATCGCCCTGGCGATCATCGTCCACTTCGTCCAGTCCCGCACGGTGTTCGGCATGCAGTGCCGCGCAGCAGGCCTCAATCCCGCCGGCGCGGTCTTCGCAGGCGTGCCGCTCGGCAAGACGCTGGTGAAGGTCGCCTGTCTCTCGGGCGGGCTTGCGGGGCTCGCCGGTGCGATCGAGGTAATGGGCGTCAAGGGCTATGTGACCACAGACCTGTCGCCCGGTTTCGGCTATGCCGGCATCGTCGTCGCGATGCTTGCCAATCTCAATCCGCTCGGCGTCGTCTTCGCCGCCATATTTACGGCCACGATGTTCGTCGGCGCCGACGGCATGAGCCGGGGTCTCGGCATCCCGACCTATATTGCCGACGTTACGGTGGCGCTGTCGCTGCTGACGATGCTGATCGCATTGTTCTTCACCCAGTACAGGATAAGGCGATGACGCAGTTGTTCGATATCATCGCCTCCGCCGGGCTATGGGCGGCAGTCCTGCGGATCGCCACGCCGCTGATTTTCGGCACGCTCGGCGCTTTGCTGTGCGAACGGGCCGGCGTGCTCAATCTCGGCATCGAAGGCATCATGACCTTCGGCGCGATGATCGGCTGGCTTTCCGTCTATCATGGCGCCGACCTGTGGACCGGCCTGCTGATTGCCGCGGTCGCCGGCGGGATCTTCGGCCTGCTGCACGCGTCGCTGACGGTGACGCTCGGGCTCTCCCAGCATGTCTCCGGTCTAGGCGTCACGCTCTTTGCCTCCAGCTTCAGCTATTATGTCTTCCGGCTGATCGTGCCGCTTGCCAATACGCCGCCGACCATCGTGCCGTTCCAGCCGATCGTCATTCCCGGTCTCTCGACGCTGCCATTCATCGGCCCGGCCTTCTTCACGCAGACGGCGCCGACCTATCTTGCGATCTCTATCGCCCTCTTGATGGCCTACATCATCTTCCGAACGCCCGTGGGGCTCGCAATCCGCATGACCGGTGAAAATCCGCATGCAGCGGAAGCCCAGGGCGTCAATCCGATGAGGGTGCGATACGGTGCAGTCATCATCGGCAGCGCGCTGATGGGAATGGGCGGTGCTTTCCTGACATTGTCGGCGTTCAACAGCTTCTTCCCGACCATGGTGCAGGGGCGCGGCTGGATCTGCATCGCGCTTGTCGTGTTCGCCTCCTGGCGGCCGGGCCGCGCGCTGTTCGGGGCCTTGCTCTTCGCCTTCTTCGATGCCTTTCAGCTTCGGCTGCAAACGGCGTTAAGCGGACTTGTACCCTATCAGCTCTTCCTGATGACGCCCTATATCCTGTCCATTGCGGCTCTCGCCATCATGGCCCGCCGCGCCCGCGTTCCGCAGGCGCTGATGCAGCCCTATCGTCGCGGTGAGCGGTGAAGCCGCCTTTCCCACGAGGTTCCGATGTTCGATCTAATCGTCAGAAACGCAAATCTCCCTGATGGCCGAACCGGCATCGACATCGGCATTGAGGGCGACAGGATCATTGCCGTCGAGCGCAATCTGCAGGCGCAGGCGCCGGAGGAAATCGATGCAACCGGCAGGCTGGTCAGCCCGCCTTTCGTCGATCCGCATTTTCACATGGACGCCACGCTATCGCTCGGCCTGCCGCGGATGAACGTGTCGGGTACGCTGCTCGAAGGTATCGCGCTCTGGGGAGAGCTGCGCCCGATCGTCACGAAGGAAGAATTGGTCGACCGCGCGCTGCGCTATTGCGATCTCGCGGTCACGCAAGGCCTGCTTTTCATCCGCAGCCATGTCGATACGAGTGATCCCAGACTGGTGACCGTCGAGGCGATGATCGAAGTCCGCGAAAGGGTCGCGCCGTATATCGATCTGCAACTGGTCGCCTTTCCCCAGGACGGTTATTACCGCTCGCCGGGGGCGATCGACGCGCTCAACCGGGCGCTCGATATGGGCGTCGATATCGTCGGTGGCATTCCTCACTTCGAACGGACGATGGGCGACGGCACGGCGTCGGTCGAGGCGCTCTGCCGCATCGCCGCCGATCGCGGCCTGCCGGTCGATATGCATTGCGACGAAACCGACGATCCGCTCTCGCGCCATATCGAGACGCTGGCTGCGCAAACCATCCGCTTCGGCCTGCAAGGACGTGTCGCCGGCTCGCATCTGACCTCGATGCATTCGATGGACAATTATTATGTTTCCAAGCTCATCCCACTGATGGCGGAGGCTCAGATCAACGTGATCCCCAATCCGCTGATCAACATCATGCTGCAGGGCCGGCACGACACCTATCCGAAACGCCGTGGCATGACCCGGATCCGCGAGTTGATGGATGCCGGGCTGAACGTCTCCTTCGGGCACGATTGCGTCATGGATCCCTGGTATTCGATGGGGTCCGGCGACATGCTGGAGGTCGGCCACATGGCGATCCATGTCGCCCAGATGGCCGGTATCGACGACAAGAAGAGAATCTTCGACGCGCTGACCGTCAATTCGGCGAAGACGATGGGGCTTGCAGGTTACGGGCTGGAGAAAGGTTCCAATGCCGACCTCGTCATTCTCCAGGCAAACGATCCGCTGGAGGCGCTGCGGCTGAAGCCGAACCGGCTGGCGGTGATCCGCCGCGGCAAGGTCGTCGCCCGCACGGCGCCGCGTATCGGCGAGCTTTCTCTGAACGGGCGTCCGGCCCGGATCGACGCCGGCCTGGACTACATACCTCGCTATTGAGACGTGACGGCGCTGACCATGGGGTGAAGGGCGAAGCCTACCCGGCTCCTCTGCCTATCCCGCCGCTCGGCGAGCGGTGATGATCCACGCCTGCGAGTCGAACAACACACCCTCCGGCGTCATATGCGCCTCCAGTAGATCGCGCAGCCGCTGCAGCGGTTGGTCTGGCGGTTCAGCGGTTTGTGCGAGCGCGTCCTTCACAAGATAGAGGCCGATGAGCGCCTCAAGCGCCGCTTCGACGTTCGATCCGTAGAAGACCGGCTCCCGCACCTCGGCAAAGTCGATCGAGACAAAGCCTGCTGCGCTGAGAAGCTCCGTTGCGACGGTTGGATCGCCCAGCGAAAACGGATCGGGGGCACCTGGGGAAACGGCAGTTTCAGGCGCCAGGGCCTGACGGATGGCGCCGGACCAGGCGTTGCGCTCCCGGCTCTGCCACACCATCCAAACGATACGCCCGCCCGGCCGCATCGCTCGGCCGATATTGGCAAATGCCGCCGCCGGATCGGCAAAAAACATCACGCCGAACCGGCTGATACAGAGGTCGAACCTGGCTGGCAGGAAGGCGTGGAACTGCGCGTTCGCCTCGAAAACCACATTTCGCAAACCCTCCGCGGCACTCCGTCGCCTTGCGATCTCGAGCATTTCAGCCGAAACGTCCACACCGACCGCTTCTCCCTGCCTTGCGGCGCGGGCGGCCTCGCGCGTCGTCTGTCCTGCACCGCAGCCGATATCGAGCACTCGATCACCCGAGCCGACGCCGGCGGCAATCCTGAGGTGCTGATTGTGTCTTGCCAATTCCGCATCGTAAAAGTCGGCGCGATCCAACGCCATAACGCTTCCCTCTTGCTTTGTTGGATGGGGCAGTCCAAGCGGCCGTTACGCGTGTCATGTCACGCGAAAACAGATTGCATATTAGGATCAGTTATGCAAGGTGGAGAGTAATTGCAGTCTGCAACCAGGAGGATTGAGGCCGTGGAAACGACCGGATCAACGCTCGTCACTGAAAAGATCGTCGAACTCACAGGTGCGAAACTGCAGACCCAGGCCTTCGGCGACCCGGCCGGCGCACCGGTCCTGCTGATCATGGGAGTGATGTCCTCGATGCTGTGGTGGCCGGAACAGTTCTGTGAGGAACTTGCCGCCAGGGGACGCTACGTCATCCGCTACGACCAGCGTGACACCGGCCTTTCCACGCATTATGCGCCGGGTGAGCCAGGCTATTCGTTTGGCGATCTGTCCGAAGACGCCATCGCCGTGCTCGATGGCTATGGCATTGAAGCCGCGCATCTGGTCGGCATGTCGATGGGCGGTTTCGTCGCACAAGAGGCCGCATTGCGCCACCCCCGACGCGTGCTGACCCTCACTCTGATCAGCACCTCCCCGATCGGGATCGACGGCCTGCCCTCCTCGACCAAGGCTTACAAAGAACATTCCGCCGCTGCCGAGCACATCGACTGGTCGGACCTTGAAACCATTGCCGATTTCATGCGTCGCGATTCAGCCATGCTGGCCGGCACCAGGCATCCGCACGACGCCGAGGCGGCGAGTTCGCTGATCGCGCGCGACATGGGCCGCGCCACGTCCTTTGTCAGTGCGACCAATCATTTCATGCTGTTAAGCGGGGACAAGGCCGCCGCCCTGCATGCGTCCAACCTCAAGGCGCCGGTTCTCGCGATCCACGGCACAGCGGATCCGCTGTTCCCGATCGAGCACGGAGAGGCCTTCATCCAGGCCGCGCCGAACGCGCGACTGCACCGGATTGCCGGCGGAGGACACGAAATTCACAATCGCGACATTGACGAGATGGTGCGCGTCATTGCCGATCATACCAGGCCATCACCCAATCGCTAAACGGCTGGAGCCATGCATGCCGGCGTCCCTTCCGGCATGCCTGAATTGCATCAGGCGATCTTCTGGCGGGCCGGCAGCTTCCAGCCGGGCCGGACGAAATGGCAGGTATAGCCGTTTGGGATGCGCTCCAGATAGTCCTGATGCTCGGGCTCGGCCTCCCAGAAATCGCCGGCCGGCACGACTTCAGTGACGACCTTGCCGGGCCACAGGCCGGATGCGTCGACATCGGCGATCGTATCCCTGGCGACACGCTCCTGCTCGGGGCTGGTATAGAAGATCGCCGAGCGGTAGCTCGAGCCGACATCGTTGCCCTGGCGGTTGCGCGTGCTCGGATCGTGGATCTGGAAGAAGAATTCGAGGATTTCCCGATAGCTGATCCTGGCGGGATCGAAGATGATCTCGATCGCCTCGGCATGGGTTCCGTGGTTGCGGTAGGTGGCATTCGGCACATCGCCGCCGGTATAGCCGACGCGGGTCGAAATCACGCCCTTATAGCGGCGGATGAGGTCCTGCATACCCCAGAAGCAGCCGCCGGCGAGCACTGCACGTTCTTCGGTCATTGGGTGTCTCCTTGTTTGCCCAGAGATAGTGTCTCGCGCCGCCGATTTCCATAAGGCGGAAACAAGCACAGCTGTGCAATTTCCCTGCAAATAGGCCCGCTCCTGTCATGTCGATGTTACCCGCCGGCGTTAGCAAAGCCTTGGACAATCCCGCGGAGGCAGAGCCTCGACACCTGATGGAGATGGGTTATGAATAGACGTGAATTTCTGATCACATCCTCGGCTGCGGCCGGTCTTCTGGCTCTTCCGCCTTTCGCATCGGCCGCAGCCGAAACGATCGACCTCTACAGCGGTTCGGATGCCAACATCGTCGACCTCTGGAACAACATCATCCGCCCGGCCTTCGAAAAGGCGCATCCCGGCGTTGCCCTGAAGGTGACCGATGCCGGCGACAATAACGGCCTGCGCGCCATCGCCGACCGCGCGCTCGCGGCGCTGAAGACGAAGACCGATCCGCAGGCCGACCTCTTCGAGCAGTTCGATCCGCGTCTGCCGTCCGGCGGCATCAATGCCGGCCTCTGGGTCAAATTCTCCGCCGAGAATATCGAAGGCTACGATCGCATCAACCCGCTCGCCCTCGACACTCCTTATTCGCTTCCCTATCGCGGTTCGCAGGTACTTCTCGCCTACGACACGACCAAACTCGACCCGAAGAATGCGCCGAAGAGCTGGGATCAGCTGACCGCGTGGATCAAGGCCAACCCCGGCCAGTTCATCTACAACAGGCCCGACAAGGGCGGCTCGGGCGGAAACTTCGTCCGCCGCGCGATCCATGAGGTGAACGGTCGCGATCCGAAGAAGTTCAAGGTCGACAATTTCACCGCAGACCTCGCCACCGACGCGCTGACGCCGGCCTGGAAGATCCTCAGCGATCTCGCCCCCTCGCTCTACGACAAGGGTGCCTATACCGCCGGCAATACGCAGTCGATCCAGCTGCTCGCCCAGGGCGTCGTCACCATGGTGCCGGTCTGGTCGGATCAGGTGCTGCAGGCGATTGCGCAGGGCGTGCTGCCGGACACGACCGGCCTGGTGCAGCTCGGCGATCTCGCCCTTTGCGGCGGTTTCTCCAGCATCACGGTCTTCTCGAACGGCGCCAACAAGGACGCGGCCCTGCAACTTGCCGCATTCATGCTGACGAAGGAAATGCAGGAAGCGATCATCACTCAGATCGGCGGCTTCCCCGCCGTCTCCTGGGACCACATCTCCGACGACCTGCGCAAGAAATATACCGACGTCATTCCGTCGACCATCCCGACCTTCCCGAGCGGCGATTGGGAAAAGGCGATCAATGACGGCTGGTACCGCAACGTCGCTCCGAGCATCAGCCGCACCTGATGTCCGCCGCCGATGCTGCGCCGGCGGCCCTCAGCCGTCACCGGTTCATCAACAGGGGGAGCTCGATCGGGCTCCTCCTCGTTGCCCTGCCGGTGTTCCTGCTCGTATGGCTGATCATCTTCCCGATCTTCTCGGCGGTCGTCGGCACGATCCTCGTTCGGGGTCCTGACGGTGCGACCGAGGTCTCGCTCGCCTCCTATCGTTTCTTCTTCACCGACGGCTACAGCCTCGGCAATCTGTGGCTGACGCTCTGGACCACTGCCGTCTGCGGTGTCCTGTTGCTGGCGATCGGCCTTCCGATCGCGCTTTACCTCAGGTTTTCACAAGGGAGGCTCGCCGCCTATGTGCAGGCCCTGGCGATCTTTCCGATGTTCGTGCCGTCGATCATCCTTGCCTATGCGCTGATCAGGACGATCGGGCCGAACGGCACGGTCGACCTGCTGCTGAACGCAGTCGGCCTGCCCAAGCTGCGCACGCCCTATCTGACGCCCTGGGGTCCGGTCATCGGCCTCGTCTGGGACAATCTTCCGCTCGCGGTGCTGATGCTGACGGCCGGGCTTTCCTCCGTCTCGAACAGCGCCATTGAGGCCGCGCGCGACGTCGGCGCAAGGCCGCTTCGGGTCTTCGTCTCGATCATCCTGCCGCGCATGGGCAATTCCCTGCTGGTGACCGCCTCCTTCGCCGTGCTCGGCATCTTCTCCGCCTTCACCCTTCCCTATGTGCTCGGCCCGGCATCACCTGAAATGATGGGGCCGTTCATGCAGCGCACCTTCGCCGACATGAACGACCCGCTGAACGCGATGACCCAAGCCGTCATCACATTCGGCTTCTGCCTGCTTTTCGGAATTTTCTATGTCCGGTCGATCGCAAAGAACCGCGAGGCACGCGCATGAGGACGGCCAAACCAGGCATCGCGCTCCGCTTCGATTGGATCGGCCTCGTCTTCGCATGCCTGCTGACCCTGTTCATCGCGCTGCCGCTCATCGTCGTCGGCACATGGGCCTTCACCGAGGTCTGGCGTTACCCCTCGGTCATCCCGCAGCAGTTCGGCCTGCGTTTCTGGGGTCAAACGCTGGCGCGTCCGGATGTCTGGGACGCGCTGCTCCTCAGCCTGCGCCTGACGACGACGGTGACCGTTCTTTCCGCCATCATCTGCCTTCCTGCGGCTTACGCCTTCGCGCGCATGCGCTTTCCCGGCAGGGACATCCTGTTCCTCTCGTTCCTCGCATTGCATGCCTTTCCGAAATTCGGCCTGCTCGTCGCCATTGCCGGCATTTTCCTGCAGCTCGGCCTGATCAGCACCTTCTGGGGCGTCGTGTTGATCCAGCTCGTCGGCACGCTGATGCTGATGATCTGGATTCCGGTGGCGGCCTTTCAGAATGTCGACCGGCGCATGGAGGAGGCGGCGCGCGACGCGGGTGCCACGCCGCTGCGCGTCTTCTGGTCGATCACGCTGCCGCAGGCCGCACCGACGATATCAGCCGCACTGCTCCTGACCTTCGTCGGCACCTTCTACGAAACCGAAGGCGCCTGGTTGATCGGCGCGCCTCAGATCCGCACCATGCCGGTGCTGATGATCAGCTTCATCAACAATCAGATCGTCGTGCAATACGGCGCCGTGCTCTCGGTGATGCTGTGGGTGCCGTCCTTCATCGCGCTGATGTTTGCGCGCCGCGTGGTCGGCACCGGCGCCTTTGCGAGAGGTTTTGGTGCGTGAGGCGCCGCGCGTCAAAACAGGGAAGGATTTGAGCATGGCACATCTGGCGATCGAAGGGGTTTCGAAGCAGTTCGGGACCAGTTTTGCCGTTCGCGACTTCTCCCTTGAAGTCGGCGACGGCGAGCTCGTCTGCCTGCTCGGCCCATCCGGCTCCGGCAAGTCTACGCTTCTGAGGATGATCGGTGGCTTCGAGCGGCCGAGCGGCGGAACGATCCGCATCGATGCCGGGGACGTAACGAGCCTGCCGCCCGAGCGACGCCCGACCGGCATGGTGTTCCAGAGCCATGCCCTCTGGACGCATATGGATGTCTTCGACAACATCGCCTTCGGCTTGAAGCTCCGCCGGCTGCCAAAGTCCGAAATCCGTGAGCGCGTGGAGAACGCTTTGACGCTGGTCGGCCTTGGCGATTATGGGCGCCGGATGACGACGCAATTGTCGGGCGGGCAGCAGCAGCGCGTGGCGCTTGCCCGCTCGCTGGTGCTCGAGCCGAAGATCCTTCTGCTCGACGAGCCTTTCGCCAGCCTCGATCAGCACCTGCGCGAAAGGCTCAGGGAGGAAGTGCGCGATATCCAGCAGCGCCTCGGCATAACCACCCTCTTCGTCACCCACGGCCAGGACGAGGCCCTGGCGCTTGCCGACCGCATCGTCGTCATGCGCGACGGATGCACCGAGCAGATCGCGCCGCCGAGCACCATCTATCGGCAGCCGCAGACGGCCTTTGTCGCCGGTTTCATCGGCTCGATGAATTTCGTCCACAGCCACACAAGGAACGGCGTCTGCGACCATCCGCTCTTTCCGCTGGCCGTTCCGGTCGAAGACGGGCCGGTGACCCTTGCCGCCCGCCCGGAAGCGCTGACGATCCGGCTCGCGGACCGGCCGGATGCCGCCACAGTCCATCGCACCGTCGATTTCGGCACTCATAAAATGGTCGATATCGATCTTGCCGACGGCAGTCGCCTGAAGGCGATGGTGGCGCCGGACGATCGCTTGCAGGCGGGGATGAAGGTCGAGCCGAGCTTCATGAGCTTCTTCGTTTTCCGCGACAACGCGCTCATCTACCAGTCGGCGCCGGCAAAGGGCGGTGCGGAGGTCGGGCAACTTCTGCCGGTCTAAAACGGCTATGCTTTTGCCAGAAAGCCTTCCTTGAGCCAGGGATGCAATGCCTTGCTGGCGGCGAGGATATCGCCCTTCCCGTCGACCTCGGCCCCGGAAAAACGGGTGACGATGCCGCCCGCCTCTTCGACCATCAGCGCCGAGGCACCGAAGTCATGGATCGAAAGCCCGTCCTCGAAAAAGCCGTCCAGCCGGCCGCAGGCGACATAGGCGATCGACAGCGCCGCCGAACCGAGGCGGCGCACACCGGCGGTGTTGGCCATCAGCCGTTTGATCGCGTCGAAATAGGTCTCTTCGGCGACGGCCTTGACCTGGCCGGGGATCGGCAGGCCGGCGCCGATAAGCACGTTTTCGATGTCGCCGACATCGGCGCAGCGGATGCGCTCGCCGTCGAGATAGGCGCCGCCGCCGCGCTCGGCGCTGAACAGCTCGTCCTGCATGGCGTCATAGACGACGCCGGCGACCAGCCTGCCGCCTTCGGCGATGGCGATCGTCATGCCGAAATGCGGAACGCCCCAGGCGTAATTGGTGGTGCCGTCGATCGGGTCGATGTAGATGATCGGCGTGTCCGGCCCGCCGGTGCGGTTGCCGACGGCCTCTTCGCCCTGGATGGCATAATCCGGAAAGGCCTTCGTGATTTCCTCGACAATGATCCGCTCGACGGCGACATCGATTTCGGTCTGGTAATCGCGCGGCGCCTTGGCCAGGATTTCTGCCGATGTCCGCCGCCGCAGCGAGGCTCGGGCCGTTTCGCCCGCCTTTAGGATCGTTTCGGCAAGCACGACGAGGCGGGGCGACGCGTTCGGCGAAAGACGCGCTGATATCGGGGAAGATGCCATGAGAAGATCCGGATGCTGCAGATGAAACGCAAGTGACTCGTGCGAAAGCACTCCCTTCGCAGAGGCCGATGATGGTTTTATGAAGCTGACTGCCGCCCCTGTCCACCGGTTGTTATATCAGGCGGTCCGTCGATGCATCGAAGAGATGGATCTGAGCCGGGTCGACCGAAAGGCCGATCATGTCTCCTGTTTTGACCCTGTCGCGGCGCGTCTCGACGATCGTCAGTTCCGGCTCGGTCGCCGCGACGATGAAGGTCGAGGAGCCGGTCGATTCGACGAAGGCAATCGGCACGTCGAGACTGCCCTGCCCGGGAGCGACAACCTCGATATGTTCAGGCCGGACACCTGCGATGAGCTTGCGTCCGGGCTCGATGGCGCGGTTGATGGCAAGCCTCTGCTTCACGGCACCGAAATCGAGGATCAGGCTCTTGCCGTCGTCGGCGACGATCGCCGGAATGAAATTCATCGCTGGAGAACCGATGAAGCCGGCAACGAACCGGTTTGCCGGCCGGTCGTAGAGATCGAGCGGTGCGCCCTGCTGTTCGATGATGCCGTCGCGCATCACCACCACATGGTCGGCCATGGTCATCGCTTCGACCTGGTCGTGGGTGACATAGACGAAGGTTGCGTTCAGCCGGTCGTGCAGCGATCGGATTTCCTTGCGCATATGGACACGCAGCGCCGCATCGAGGTTGGACAGCGGCTCGTCGAACAGGAAGGCCTTGGGATGGCGGATGATGGCGCGGCTCATGGCGACGCGCTGGCGCTGGCCGCCGGAAAGTTCGCGCGGATAACGCTTGAGGAGATGCGAAAGACCGGTTGTCGCCGCCACCTCCTCTGCCGCCTTCTTGGCTTCCGCTTTGGCGATGCCGCGAATGCGCAGGCTGTAGGTCAGGTTTTCCTCGACCGTCATGTGCGGATAGAGCGCATAAGACTGGAACACCATGGCGACGTCGCGCTTGCGCGGCGGCACGCCGTTCATCAGCTCGCCGGCGATCCGGAGGTCGCCGGTCGAAATGCTTTCAAGACCGGCAAGCGAGCGCAGCAATGTGGACTTGCCGCAGCCCGAAGGGCCGACGAGCGCGACGAAAGTACCCTTGGCGATCGACAGGTCGATGTTCTTCAGGGCGTGGAAGGCGCCGTAATATTTGTTGACGCCTCTGAGCTCGATCTGTGTGGTCATTTGAGGGCTCCAGAGGTGAGGCCGGATACGATGCGGCGCTGCAAGAGAACGAAGATGGCGAGGATCGGTGTCACATACATCGTCGCGTAGGCCATGATGTTGTTCCACTCGTTGGTGTTCGGCCCCATGAAGGAGTTGAGACCGACGCTTGCCGGCTGAAGGTCGACCGCCTGGATCATCGACTTCGAATAGACGAATTCGCCGAAGGCCTGCATGAAGATCAGGATGGCGCTGACGAGGATGCCGTTGCGGGCGAGCGGCAGCACGATGTTGAAGAAGGCGCCGACGCGCGAATTGCCGTCGACGAGGGCCGCCTCTTCCAGTTCCTGGGGAACGCTCATGAAGGTGGCGCGCACCAGGATGACGAAGAAGGGCATGCTCTTGGCCGCGACCGCGATGATGACGGCAAGCCTGGGATAAGAGAGCATGCCGATCTGCGAGAATCCGACGAAGATCGGCGTGATCATCAGCGAGGCTGGCAGGACCTGCAGCATCAGGATCAGGAACAGGCCGATATCCACCCAGACGTTGCGGTATCTGGCGAGCACATAGGCGCAGCCGACGCCGAGCAGCGTGATCAGCGCTACCGAGCCCAGCGCGATGACCAGCGAATTCCAGAGATAGCGGCCCATGCCGCGGCTTTCCCAGACATAGGTGTAGGTGCTCCATTGGGGTGCTGCCGGCCAGAAACTCGGCGGCGTGGCGAACATCTCCGAGCCGCTTTTCAGCGCGGTGATGTACATCCAATAGAGCGGGAAGAGATAGATCGCCGCCATGACGATCGATATTGCCAGCATCAGCCGGTCGCGGTTCGTGGTCGTGCTCATCCGCGCACCTCATGGCGTGTGGAGCGGACATAGACGACGGAGGCGAACATGACGAAGACGATCATGATGACGGAGATCGTCGCGCCCTTGGCGAAATCATATTGTCGGAAGGAGAGGTCCCAGGCCCAATATTGCGTGACGTTCGACGAATTGTTCGGCCCGCCCGAAGTGATCGCGGCGAAAAGATCGAACTGCTGCAGGGTGAAGATCAGCCCGAGCGCGATGATCGCGCCGATCGTCGAGCGCATCATCGGCAGCGTGATCGTCCAGAAACGCTGCCAGACATTGGCGCCGTCGAGTTCGGCCGCTTCGTAGAGATCGGCGGGAATGCCGGCAAGACCGACGGACAGCAGGATCATGTTGAACGAGGTGCCGAGCCAGATATTGGCGATGATGACGGCATAGAGCGAATAATGCGGGTCCGAGCGCCAGAAGATATTGCCGGAGATGATGCCGCTTTCCCTGAGGATGAAGTTCAGCACGCCGAAATCGCCGGACAGAATCCAGTTCCAGATGGCGCCGACGACGAGCCCGGGCATCACCCAGGAGACGAGAAACAGGCCGCGCATCCATGAGGCGCCGGGGAAATTGACCCAAAAGAACAGCGCCAGCCCGAAGCCGATCAGGAACTGGCCGGCAATCGAGCCGGTGACGAAGATGACGGTGTTATAGAGGATCGGCAGGGTTTCCGGCTGCGCGAAGAGGTCGGTATAATTCTTGAAGCCGACGAAAGGACGCGAGAAGGTCCCGAGGCTGAACATGTCGACCTCCTGGAAACTCATCACTACATTGTAGATGAGCGGCAGCCCCGCCATCAGGAACAGAAAGCCGAGCGGGAAAGCGACGAGCACGATATCGAAACCGCGGCCATCCCTGACGCTCATCAGGATCCTTTTCATGCGTCCTCCGATGCTCCGATCGGGGCCGCCTGGCGCATGATGCGGAAGACGGCCCCTGCCGGGAGGAAATGGTTGAGTTATCCCTTCTCCCCAGCGGGGAGAAGGTGCCCGATAGGGCGGATGAGGGGGCGGCGAACTCGGCGTTTGCTGTTCTTCACTTGCGTTCAGAACGTTCGTCGCTTGCGCTCCTCACCCCCTCATCTGCCCTTCGGGCATCTTCTCCCCGCCGGGGAGAAGAGGGAGCAAGCTTCACCCAAGTACGGCCTTGATCTTGTCCGCGGCCTGGTCGAGCGCGTCCTTCGGGCTCATCTGGCCGGTCAGTGCCGCCTGGATGGCGTCCTGGATCGCCTTGGAGATCTTCGGCCATTGCGGATGGGGGCCGCGCGGCTTGGCGTATTTCAGCTGTTCGAGGAAGACCTTGAGGGCGGCGTCCTTCAGCGGCTGGCCGCTTTCGGGGATGGAGATGTCGGAGCGGGCCGGAAGCTGGCCGAAATTCTTGAACATCTTGTCGTCCTGCGAGGCGAAATATTCGAGCGCCTTGAAGGCTTCGGCCGGATGTTTGCTGCTGGCGAAGATCGCCCAGTTGAAATCGCCCATGGCCGAGGAGCGTTCAGCCCCTTCCTTGGGAACCGGAAGCAGGGTGACGCCCCAGTCGAATTTCGCTTCCTGGGTCATGCGGTCGAGTTCCCAGGGACCGGAGATCGCCATGGCCGCGTTGCCGGAGTTGAAGGTGCCGGTCGAATCCCACTGGCCGCGGGTCAGCGTGTCGGGAGAAGCGAGCTTCTCGTCCATGATCGTCTTCCAGATCCCGAGCGCCTTCACCGCGCCGTCGGCATTGATATGCTCGTAGCTGCCGCCGCCCATCTGGGCCCAGGGGAGGAACTGGAAGGTGCCCTCCTCATTGGCCTTGGCCGAGAAAGCGAGACCGTAGACGTTCTTGGCGGGGTCGGTCAGCTTGCGCGCATCCTCGACCAGCTCGTCCCAGGTCTGCGGCGGCTTCGCCGGATCGAGGCCCTTCGCCTTGAACATGTCCTTGTTGTAGTAGAGCGCGATCGTGTTCGTCGCCTTCGGCACACCGTAATATTTGCCGTCCCATTCGACCGATTTCAGCGGGCCGGGGAAATAATTATCCGGCTTGATGACGGTCGACTTGGCGATCATGTCGGTGAGATCGAGGAAGGCGCCGCGCGACGAGAACATCGCATGTTCCGGATTGTCGACGGCGATGATGTCGGGCGCCTGGCCGGTCGCATAGGCGCGCATCGCCTCGGTGACGACGTCGTCGAACTGGATCAGCCGGTATTCGATCTTGATGCCGTTGTTCTGGGCGTTGAACTCCTTGACGAGGTTGGGCGCCGGCTGGGTGTCCTTATCGAGCGACCAGAGCGTCAGCGTGACGTCCTCGGCGTTGGCCGAGAGGCCGAACAGTGAAACGCCTGCCAGCGCCAGAGCGCCGAGAATTGTATATTTGCGGATAGCCATGGTTCTCCTCCTTTGTGGTTATCCCCGTCGCCGGCAATTCCTCCTTGCCCG
This sequence comes from Rhizobium sp. K102, assembly GCF_022385315.1. Classification (NCBI taxonomy): domain Bacteria; kingdom Pseudomonadati; phylum Pseudomonadota; class Alphaproteobacteria; order Hyphomicrobiales; family Rhizobiaceae; genus Rhizobium; species Rhizobium sp. K102. The sequence goes on along the minus strand of NZ_CP092433.1, from coordinate 132,994 downwards.
GCAACGATGTCATCAGGCCGGATCGACGACGAATTCGCCGCCCCGGGCATGCTTGAGGTGGTTCAGTGCATAGACTTGGCCGGTCATTTCCAGTTCGTCGCGGTAGACCGGGTCGTGCCAGCCTTCGATGTCAATCGAGCCTGACCAGCCGGCAAGCCGCAGCTCGGAAATGATGTCGGTCCAGTTGCTGTCGCCGAAGCCCGGCGTGCGCATGAAGACGAATTTCTCCTTGCCGAAGATGCCGTGTTCCTTGATGACCTCCCAGCGGATGGTCGCGTCCTTGCCATGGACGTGGAAGATTTTGTGCGCCCATTTGCGGATCTGCGGCATGGGGTCGATCAGATAGACCATCTGATGACACGGCTCCCATTCCAACCCGATATGGTCGTCCGGCGTCTCGTTGAAGATCAGCTCCCAGGCATCCGGATTATGGGCGATGTTCCAGTCGCCGCTTTCCCAGTTGCCGTCCATGGCGCAATTCTCGAAGGCGATCCTGATGCCCTTGTCGGCGGCACGCTTGGCAAGCTCGCTCCAGATCTGCTTGTAGCGCGGCAGGCTGTCGGTCAGCGGCTTGCCGCGGATGCGGCCGGTGAAGCCGGCAACGCAGGTCGCGCCGAAATGATGGGCATTGTCGATGCAGTCTTTCCAGCCCTGCAGGGTCTCGAGGTCGATTGCGCTCTCTTCCAGCGGGTTGCCGAACATGCCGAGCGTCGAGATGGTGACGTCGCGATCGCCGATCGCGTCGAGGCAGCGTTTGCCGAGCTCGGCGAGATCCTGGCCCTTGGTCGTCTGCCAGAAGAAGGGCTCGAAGCTCTCGAAGCCGAGGTCGGCAATCTGGCCGATGCGCTGGGCGGCATCGCCCTTATTGCCGCTGACCATGGTGCCGATGCGAATGGATTTTGCAGGGTTGCTCACGTCACGTCTTCCTATGCTGAGATTTCGATGCGCCGGCCGGTCTTGGCGCTTTCGATGGCACCGAAGACCATGGCGAGGCTTCTGATATTGTCGGAATTGACCGTTTCGGGCTGTTTGCCGGTGCGGATCGCCGCGATGAAGTCGGCGATGACGCTGGCGTGGCCGTGCGTTTCGGCATCGTGTTCCGGACCGGGAACGTTTACGGAGGCAGCTCCGCGCAGAAGGCCGGGCTCGCCGCCGGCGACGGCCGCCCTGAAACTCCCCTCGCCATCCCAGGTCAGCATCCCCTTCGAGCCGACGAGGCGCCACTGGCTTTCCCAGCTGGTGCGCTCGCCCTCGGCGCACCAGGAGCCGCGATAGGTGAAGACGATGTCGTCGGAGAATTCGAAGATGGCATTGGCCGAGGCGCCGTGCCGGTACCACGAGCCCGCAGGATTGCGCTCGACGCAATAGACGGCGAGCGGCTTCCTGTCGGCGACGTATCGCGCGGCATCGAAGGTGTGGATCGCCATGTCGAGAAGCAGCACGTTGTCCATCTCCTCGCGGAAACCGCCGAAATGCGGCGCAAGGAAGAAGTCGCAATGAATGCCGGTGAGATCGCCGATCGCGCCACTGTCGACGAAACGGCGCAGGCGCCGGATGCCGGAGATGAAGCGGCGGTTCTGGATGACGGCGTGGATGCGGCCGGTCTCTGCGGCGAGATCGATAAGCGCGGCGCCCTCGGCGAGCGAGGCAGCCATCGGCTTTTCGCTGAGCACATGGCAGCCGGCCTTGAGTGCGGTCGACACGACATCGTAACGGGCGGATGGAATGACGATGTCGAAGACCAGGTCTGCCTTCGTCGCCGCGATGACGTCGGAGAGATCCGAACCGATGACGGCGCTGTCGAGGCCGAACTCGGCGGCGAGCTGTTCCGCCGTCTCGCGGTGGAGGTCGACGAGGCCGACGACGGCGATGGAATCGGCGAGATCAGGGTTGGACGCGATGGCACGCAACCAACCTTTGGACATAGCTCCGCACCCGCACAGAATGGCACTGAATTTCACGATTTCCTCCGGGGAATGGCGCCAACTCTCCTCGTGACACGCACTCCGTAAACGTTTACGACTGTAGGCGAAAACATTTTGCGGTGTCAATAGAGGCCAACTGCGAAATTACGGCCCAGGAGGGAATCGCAGCCGATGAAGGGAATCCGCCAGCTTGCCGAACACCTGGCTATTTCGATCGGCACGGTGTCCCGCGCCCTGAACGGCAGGCCGGATGTCAACGAGGAAACGCGCCGTCGGGTGCTGGCGGCGGCCGAGGCGCTCGGCTATGTCGCCAATCAGTCGGGGCGCAGCCTGAGACAAGGAGAGACGAAGGTTATCGGCCTGATGATCGAATCCAGCGCGGAGGCGGTCGAAAACGCTGACAACTTCTTCCTCGGCGTCACCAGCGGCCTGCAGCATGTCTTTACCCGCCACAAGCTTGACCTCCTTATGCTGCCCTGCCCGAGCGATGAAGACGCGTGCGAATATCTGAAGCGCATGGTAGCGCGGCGTGTCGTCGATGCGATGATCATCTCCAATATGCAGCGCGTCGATCGCCGTGTCGATTTTCTGTCGCGGGCAAGGATCCCGTTCATCGCCGTCGGGCGCAGTCTTTCGGCCGGCAACTTCCCCTGGATCGACCTCGATTTCGAAGGCGTCGCCGAGCGCGCCGTCGAACGGCTGGCCGCACGCGGCCACCGCCGGATCGCGATTACGGCGCCGTCGAGCGAGGTCAACCTCGGCTACGTCTTTGTCGAGAGCTATCGCCGTGCGCTCGAGCAGCACGGTCTTCCCTTCGACCCGTCGCTCGTCATCCGCGTCAAATCGAGCGAACAGGGCGGCTACCAGGCGGCCCATGAACTGCTGCTGCTTGAGGACCGGCCGACGGCGGTGATCCTGATCTACGAGCTGATGGCGATCGGCCTCTACCGTCGCCTGATGGAATCCGGCGTCCTGCCCGGCCGCGACCTTGCGGTGATCGGCTTCCGCGATGCCCCGCGCGCCCGATTTCTGCAGCCCTCGCTCAGTTGCTTCCGCATGTCGCTCTACGATCTCGGCGTCGCGCTCGGCCAAATGCTGCTCGCCCGCATGCCGGCCTATCGAGAATTCTATTCCGATGCCGGTGGCAACATGATCTGGCCACTCGAACTGGTGGCAGGAGAAAGCGACGCGTTTCAGCTGACGGAGGCCTGAAGGTTGCCGGCTTCGGCATCCCCTGCGGGCACGGCAGAGGATATAATGGCTGGGTGACAAAAAATGTCTCGCGAAGCCCGATCATTCGAATTTAATCTCTATGCCAACCGGTATTTCGGGCCGAATATGGTTGCCGGGTTCGATCAATCAGGAGGGGTCATGACGGTGTCATCTATCTCGCGGCGCACGCTGATGAAGGGCGCTGCTCTGCTGCTTGCCTCGACGGCGCTCGCCCGCCAGGCGCTGGCGCAGACAGCACCTGGCGGCGGGAGACTGGTCGTTGCGGCCAATTCCGAGCCCAAGAACCTCAACCCTGCCATCGTCGCTTCGAACGGTGTCTTTTTCATCGCCAGCAAGGTGATCGAACCACTGGCCGAAGCCTCGTTCGATGGCAAGGACGGGCTTGCGCCGCGGCTTGCCACCTCCTGGGAAGGCTCGGCCGACGGCCTTTCCGTCACCTTCAAGCTGCGCGACGGCGTCACCTGGCATGACGGCAAGCCGTTCACTTCGGTCGATGTCGCCTTCTCCGCCCTCAACATCTGGAAGCCGCTGCAGAATCTCGGCCGCCTGGTCTTCGCCAATCTCGAAACCGTCGATACGCCCGACGACTACACTGCCATCTTCCGCTTCTCCAAGCCGACGCCGTTCCAGCTCATCCGCAATGCCCTGCCCGTCGTCACCAGCGTCGTCGCCAAACACATCTTCGACGGCAGCGATATCGCCACCAATCCGGCCAACAACACGCTCATCGGCACCGGCCCGTTCAAGTTCGCCGAACACAAGCCCGGCGAATACTACCGGCTGACGCGCAATGAGACTTATTGGGGCAAGGACCAGCCGAAACTCGACGAGATCGTCTTCCGCGTGCTGCCCGACCGCGCCTCGGCCGGCGCGGCGCTCGAAGCCGAGGAAATTCAGCTTGCCGCCTTCTCGGCGGTGCCGCTGGCCGATCTCGACCGCATCTCCAAGGTCGACGGCATCAAGGTGATTTCGAAGGGCTACGAGGCCTTGACCTACCAGCTTGTCGTCGAGATCAATCACCGCCGCAAGGAGCTCGCCGACCTCAGGGTCCGCCAGGCGATCGCGCACGCCATCGACAAGAAATTCGTGGTCGACACGATCTTCCTCGGTTATGCCGCCGCCGCCACAGGTCCGGTGCCGAAGAATGCGCCGGAATTTTATACGTCCGACGTCGCGACCTATGATTTCAATCCGGCGGCCGCCAACGATATTCTCGACAAGGCGGGTTATGCCCAGGGGGCGGCCGGCAACCGCTTCAAGCTGAAGCTCCGCCCCGCGCCCTATTTCAATGAGACCCGCCAGTTCGGCGATTACCTTCGCCAGGCGCTTGCCGCGATCGGCATCGATGCCGAGATCGTCAATGCCGATGCGGCCGCACACCAGAAGGCTGTTTACACCGACCACGATTTCGACCTCGCCGTCGCCCCGCCGGTGTTCCGCGGCGATCCGGCGATCTCCACCACGATTCTCGTTCAATCCGGGACACCGGATGGCGTTCCCTTCTCCAACCAGGGCGGCTATGCCAATCCCGAGCTCGACAAGATCATCAAGCAGGCCTCCGAAACCGTCGACACGGCGGCGCGCACCGATCTCTACCGCAAGTTCCAGCAGCTCGTCGTCGCCGATCTGCCGCTGATCAACGTTGCGGAGTGGGGCTTCATCACCGTCGCCCGCGACACCGTCCTCAACGTTGCGGACAATCCGCGTTGGGCCGTCTCGAACTGGGGCGATACCGCGCTGCAATCGTGATAGGATCGGCGGCAATTCTCTTCCGGAGGCCTTAGCCGGCGTGAAACGCGCAATCCTCCTCCTGCGGCGTAGGGCGATCAGCAGCCTTCCAGTGCTGCTGATCGTGGTGATCTTCACCTTTTTCCTGCTCGAATCCGCCTCGGGCGATGCCGTCGATGCCTATCTGGGCGCGATCGGCGGCGGCGATGCGGCACTCAGGCAAGCGCTGCGCGAAAGCTACGGCCTCGACCGGTCCGTGCTGGCACGGCTCTGGCTCTATCTTTCCTCGCTGGCGCAGCTTGATCTCGGCTGGTCGGTCGCCTTCGACCGGCCGGTCGGCGCGCTGATCGCCGAGCGCCTGCCCAATACGCTGCTGTTGATGGGCAGCGCGACGGCGCTTTCTTTCGGCCTTGGTTCCGCGCTCGGCATCCTCGCCGGGGCGCGGCCGGGAACCTTGCGCGACCGGCTGCTGTCGGTCGGCTCGCTGATCGTCTATGCCATTCCGAGCTTCTGGCTCGGCCTGGTCCTGAGCATTGCCTTTTCCGTGAAGCTGCGCTGGTTTCCGATCGCCGGCATCGAGACGATTGCTTCGGGCAAGACCGGGTTTTCCCGCGCCCTCGACATATCAGAGCATCTGGTCCTGCCGGTCGGCGCCCTTGCCCTGATCTATCTCGCCTTGTTCCTGCGGGTGATGCGGGCCGGCATGGCTGAGGCCTGGAAATTGGATTTCGTCCTTTTCGCCCGCGCCAAGGGCCTGTCGCGCAGCCGCATCGTGCTGCGCCATGTGGCGCGCAATGCGCTGCTGCCGCTTGTCACCATGCTTGGGCTGCAATCGGCGGCCATGCTCGGCGGCAGCGTGGTCATCGAGAGTGTCTTTGCGATCCCCGGTTTCGGGCGTTTGGCACAGGAGGCGGTAAACGGCCGCGACGCGCCGCTGTTGATGGGCATAGTCGTCACCAGCGCTGTCCTCGTCATTTCGGTCAATTTCCTCGTCGATCTTATCTATGCCGCGCTCGACCCGCGCATTGGCGCTTCGGAGGCTGGCGCATGAGCCGTCTCCAGCGTCTGCTCGGCACGTGGGAAGGCATGGCCGGATTTGCGATCCTGGTCATCCTGCTTCTGTTCGGACTGCTTGCCCCTATCATTTCGCCCGGCGATCCGCTTAGGATCGCCGGGCGGGCGCTGCTTGCGCCCTTCACCGACCCGGCCTTTCCACTTGGCACGGATCGCCTCGGACGCGACGTGCTCGCCGGCCTGCTCTATGGCGCGCGAACCTCGCTTGCCGTTGGCCTCGCGGCAGCCTTTTCGGCCATGGTCCTCGGCGTCTGCGTCGGCATGGCGGCCGGATTTTCCGGCGGGTTCGTCGACGAGGCGTTGATGCGCGTGGTCGACGCCTTCCAGATCGTGCCGAGCTTCCTGCTTGCCCTCGCCTTCGTCAGCACCATCGGCGTGTCGACCCCGATCATCGTGCTTGCCATCGCGCTTGGCGCCTGGGCCGATCCGGCGCGGCTGACGCGAGCCCAGGTGCTGGCGATCCGCGAGCAGGATTACGTCGCCTCGGCAAGGGTGATCGGCATGCATCCCGCGGAAATCGCCTTTCGCGAGATCCTGCCGAACGCGCTGCCGCCGGTGCTGGCGCTTTCCGCGACCATCGTCGCCGGCGCGATCCTGACCGAGGCGGCGCTTTCCTTTCTTGGCCTCGGCAATCCGAATATCGCCACCTGGGGTTCGATGATCGCCGAGGGCCGCAGCGTGCTGCGCTCGGCCGCCTATCTCTCCGTCCTGCCGGGCGCGGCACTTGCTGTGACCGTGCTCGGCGTTCATCTCTTCAGCGAAGGTCTCGGCAAGGCGCTTGGCGATGACCGCGGGAGGGCGGCATGAGCGACATCTTCTGCAGCCTCCAGCAGCTTTCAGTCACCTATCGGCGCGGCAGGAACAATGCTGCGGCGCTCGATCGTGTCGATCTCTATATTGCCACCGGCGAGAGGCTGGCGATCATCGGCGAAAGCGGCTCCGGCAAGAGCACGCTCGCCCGGGCGCTCGCTGGTCTGCTGCCCGACGGAACGAAAGTCACCGGCGAGATGCTCTGGCCCGCCCTCGGCCATCCGCCCCGCCCGGGCCGCGATTTCGGCATCGTCTTCCAGGATCCCGGCACCAGCCTCAATCCCGTCCTGACGGTCGGCGAGCAGATCGCCGAGGGCGCCAGGCGCCACCTCGGCCTCAGCTGGAAGCAGGCCTCTATCCGAGCCGAGGAACTGCTCGGGCGGGTGCGGATGCCGCAGCCCGACAAGGCGATGCGGGCCTTTCCGCATCAGCTTTCCGGCGGCCAGCGCCAGCGCGTGGCGATTGCGGCAGCGATCGCTGCAAGGCCCGCGCTGCTGATCGCCGACGAGGCGACGAGCGCGCTCGACGTCGTGGTCCAGGCCGAGATCGTCCGCCTGCTCGACGGGCTGGTGCGCGAGGACGGCATGACGCTGCTTTTCATCACCCACGACATCGCGCTCGCCTCCGGCTTCGTCGATCGGATCGCCGTCTTCCGCGATGCGCGCCTCGTCGAGGCAGGTCCCGTGCGTTCGGTGCTTTCGGCGCCCGTGAGCAACTATACCGCCGCTCTCATCGCCAGCCATCGCGACCTCGCAACGCCACCCCTGATCGAAGAGCTGGCGCCATGAATCCTCTGCTGTCCATAGAAAACATCTCGAAGGGCTTTTCCTCCGAGGGCCGCCGAGTCGCCGCGCTCGACAATGTTTCGCTGACGATCGCAGCCGGGGAAACGCTCGGTCTGGTCGGCGCCTCCGGCAGCGGAAAATCGACGCTGTCGCGTATCCTGCTGCGGCTTCTCTCCTGTGATGCCGGTGCGATCCGTTTTGAGGGAGAGGATTGGCTGACGCTGAGAGGTGCTGCCCTGCGCCGCAGGCGGGCGCGCATGCAGATGGTGTTCCAGGATCCGTTGGCCGCCTTCAACCCGCTGGCGACGGTCGGCTCGGTGCTCGACGACCCCTTGCGCATCCACGGCGTCGTGTCGAAAGGCCGGCGTGCCGGCGAGATCGCCATGCTCCTCGAACGTGTCGGTCTGCCCGCCGATTATGCCCGCCGGCCGGTCCGCGCCCTCTCCGGCGGTCAGCGCCAGCGTGTGGCGATTGCCCGGGCGGTCGCCACACGGCCGTCGCTGCTGGTGCTCGACGAGGCGGTCTCGGCGCTTGACGTCACCGTGCGCGGCAGGATCCTCGAACTTTTAGTCGAGCTGCAGAAGGAGCACGGCATTGCCTGTCTGTTCATTTCGCACGATCTTGCCGTGGTGCGCGCCGTTTCCCACCGCATCGCCGTCATGGACGGCGGCCGGATCGTCGAGACCGGTCCGGCCGCGGCGGTTGTCGCCGCACCGCAATCGGCTGCCGGCCGCGCGCTCGTGGCAGCCGTTCCTCGTCTTGTGACCGAACCGTTGTGAAGGAGGCGCCCATGTTCGATCTCGGTTGGAATCCCCTGCTCGGCACGCCTTCGTACCCCCGGAGCGCTACGCCATGCTCGCTGACAGGATCGGCCGCATTCTGCGCTGCCGGGGTGACGTCGTGCTGGTGCAGGCAGAGGCGGTGGTCGCGCTGGAAGCGGTGGCGGTCAGTCTCGCGCGTCCCGGCCTTTCGGCCCTCAACCTCGTCACCAGTCCCTATGGTGGCTGGTTCGGGCGGTGGCTGCGGCGAGGCGGCGCAACCGTTCGGAATCTCGTCGCCGGGCCGGGCTTGCCGATCGAGATCGACGCCGTCGCCAAAGCGCTCGAGGCCGGCCCTCATATCGATGTGCTCGCCGTGGTTCACGCGGAATCTGCGAGCGGCATTCTCAATCCGTTGCCAGAGATACTCGCGCTTGCGCGCGCCCGCGGCATCGTCACCGTCGTCGATGCGGTCGCCTCGGTCGGCGGGCATCGGCTAGAGGTCGACGATCTCGGCATCGACATCGCGGTGATCGGCCCGCAAAAGGCGCTCGGCGGTCCGGCGGGTGTCTCTGCGCTCTCCGTCAGTAAGCGTGCCTGGGATCTCGTTCTCAAGGGCGGCGCGCCGCGCGAACTCGATCCTGTCGCTGGCCGATCTGAAGCGCTGGATCGACGACGGTCGGCGCATCCTGCCCGGAACCCCGGCGCCGCTGGAATTCTTTGCGCTGGAAGCGGCCCTCGACCGCATCGAGGCCGAGGGCCTGGAGAATGTCATTGCCCGCCATGCGCTGGCGGCATCGGCGACGTGGTCCGGGCTCGCCGCACTCGGCGCCCCGGCCTGGGTGCCGGCGGCAAAAGCGTCGAACCTGGTGACCGCGGTGCCGTTGCCGGAGGCGCTGGAACCGGCTTCGGTGATTGCGGCCGCGGGGCGGCTGGGGGTCGAGCTGACGGAAGCCGTGGGAACCGCGCCCGCCCACCTCGTGCGGCTGAGCCACACAGGCCCGCGCGCCGCATTCCAGACAGTGCTCTCGAATGTCGTGGGCTACGGCGCAGCCCTCAGGCAGACCGGCCGTCCCGCCGATATCGCCGCCGCTGCAGAGGCGATAGCCGCAGCCTACAGTCGCTGAATGTTATGTTCGGGTCTTGATAATCGCGGCTCGGCAAGGCAGGAGAGTGGCATCGCGGAGACCGGATGCAGATGACGAAATTGCTGGATGCGCAGGGCCTGGAGATTTCGCACGAGGGGCATCGCACCCGTCTGAAATGGCACCGGCTGCGCAAACGTTTTGCCGATCCACTGTTCTCCGCCGAAGTGATGGCGGAGGGATTTGCCGCAGGCGCCTCGATGGAACTCGATCTGCGCGTGCGCGCCGACGGCGGTTTCGTCGTGCTGCACGACGAGGACCTCGAAGGGGAAACAAGCGGTCATGGACCGATCGCCGAAAAGCGCCTCAGCGACCTTCGCGATATCAGGATGCAGGGGGGCAACCGACCGCTGATCCTCAGCGAGGATCTTGCCGCCATGCTGCAAGCGGCCCACCCGGCCGCACTGCTGCAATTCGACATGAAGGATGATTACGAGGCGATCGGCGCGCAGGGCATCGCGCATCTTGCCGCGCATTTCCAGGAGATCGCCGCTTCGGTGATCGTCAGCGCCGGCAGTCTCGACCTCATCGTCGCGGTCAAGGAGAAGCTTCCGCATCTCCTGCGCGGCATCGATCCCACGGACAAGCTCTACGGGATCAGGAAGGCCGGCGGCTGGAAGGCTGTCGAGATCGAATTGCGCGCCGACCTCCGCGGCCCGACCGAACCGGACACGGTCTATCTCCACTGGCCGCTGATCCTTGACGCCGCCAATGAGGGTCTCGACATGATCGCGCTCTGCCAGGACGAAGGCAAACGCGTCGATGCCTGGACGTTTACCCTGAAGCATCCCGAGGTCGGTTTCAGCGAAGCGGAATGGCGGAACTTCCGGGCGCTGATGGCCCTGAAGCCGGATCAGATCACCACCGACGAGGCGCCGGCGACGGAACGCGCCTGGCGCCGCCGCATGGCGGGTTGACCACGTCCGGAAATGTACAGCCGTTCCGGATGATGGCATGCCTTAATCAACGGGCTTTTAGCCGCCGACTGACAGCCCCTCGCTCTCGAGGATGAAGGCGAACTCGCCGGCAAGCCCCGGCGCGTGGGCGATGACCGGCCCGCCATCCGCAAGCAGCTTGTCGATCGGTGACATCGCCACCACAGCGCCGGCCTCTTCGGCGATCAGCGCGCCGGCAAGCATGTCCCAGGCATTGAGATGGCGTTCGTAATAGAGGTCGGCAGCGCCCTCGGCGACGCGAACCAGGTCGATGGCAGCCGCGCCCGTGCGGCGATAGTCGATGCCGCTCTCATGCAGCCGTCGGGAGAGTGCGAGATAGTCCTCGAAACTCGTTTTGCGGGAATGGCCGAGGATGACCAGCGCATTGGCCGGATCGTCGGTTGCGGCGGCATGAATGGCAAGCCCGTCCTTGAAGGCGCCGCCGCCGCGCACGGCATGGACGACCTTGTCCTCGGCAGCGTCGTAAACCACGCCGATCTCGGTCCTGCCGCCGGCGACGAAAGCGATCGAGACGCCCCAATGCCGGAAGCCCCTGATGTAATTGGTCGTGCCGTCGATCGGATCGACGACCCAGGCGCCGACCCCGTCCGACAGTCCACCGCTTTCCTCTCCCATGAACGTATCGTCCGGAAAGCGCGAGAGGAGCCCGTCGCGGATCGCCTGTTCGGCCCTCTTGTCGGCTACAGTGACGAAGTCCTGCAATCCCTTGTTTTCGACGGCGAGGATGCCGGCGTCAGAGTCGCGCCGAAACCGGGCCGCTTCCCGTCCGGTCTCGAGGGCAACGGCGATCGCGACCTCCGCCCGGGCCCGGATGGCAGTGGCATCGAATGCGGAATTCATCAAGCAGTCCTTCTTCTTATCAGTGTCACCGGCGTAAATTCGACGCGCGCCGTCAGGTCCGGCTCGGCTATCCGGCTCATCAGCAGATCGACGGTCTGTTCGGCCTGGATATCGCAAGGCTGGCGGATCGTCGTTAGCTCATAGGCGGTCCAGCTCGCCTGCGGAATATCGTCATGGCCGATGATGGAGAGCGGCGGCGCGTCGTCGCGGCCGCGGCCCTGCATGATGCGGTCGAGGACGCCGCAGGCCATGTAGTCGTTGGCGCAGAACAAACCGTCAATGCCCGATGCAGCAAGTTCGCCGGCCGCATCATAGCCGCTGCGGTAATCGTTGATCCTGATCTGGAAAAACTGCGGCTCGGCGCCGAGCTGCTTGCAGCGGGCAATGAAGGCCTCGCTGCGCCGCCGGGCCGTATAGGATATGGCGGGTGCGGCCATCACGGCGGGCTTTCGCACGCCGCTCTCGATCAAGTGCGTGGCGGCGAGATGGCCGGCCATGCGGTCGTCCGAGATGATGCGATCGACAAAGGGAATATCATTGCCCTTGTTGATCAGGACGATCGGCACGCCTTCGGCCGCACACTGCTCGCAGATCGTGGTCGGCGGTGCGTCCGAGGTGACGATGACGCCGGAGACGGCGTAATGCAGCAGCTGGCCGATGACCGTCGACGTATCCGCCTGCTGCGAGGTCGGCAGCAGGATCGGTCGGAAATTGCGGGCAAGCAGCACTCTCGACAGATGCTCGATCTGCAATGTGCGGAACGGATTGTCGAGGCCGGCGGCGACAACGCCGACGAGATCGGAGCGTTTGTTGGTGAGGCTTCGAGCAAGATAGTTCACCCGGTAGCCAAGCTCCTTGGCGGCCTGATAGACCTTTTCCCGGGTCTTCGGTGAGACGCTGGCATCCGGTGTGAAGGCGCGTGAGACGGCGGCGCGCGAGACGCCGGCCACCCGCGCCACGTCGAAGGAGGTTACCTTGCGCGGTCCCTTATCCCTGTCTGGCAACTGCTTTTTCCCTCTCTGCCGACGGCCGCATCAGATCGGGCAGATCCGTGCAGATGCCGAGAACCGGAAGCTTCATGATATCATCGAGAATGGCCGGCCGCTCCTCGTGCCAGAGCACGATCTCGCGGCCCGCCTCGAAGGCACGCTGCATCAGCGCGTCGGTTACCAGGTCCTGCGGCCGCTCGCCCGCCCTCTCCCAGCAGAGATGCAGAATATCGGCGCCGGCCTCGTCGCCCAGGGCATGCGGATCGTAGCCGACGCGGATCAGCACCGAAAGCGGGAAATCGCAGCCCGCGTCCCTGAGTTCGCGCACCTGCGCCGTATCGAAGGAGCCGAGGCAGGCGAAACGCTGGTTCATCTCGGCAACATGGCGCCAGCAGCGCAGGCCGGTCCCGGGCGCCTTCAGCTCGACATAGAGGCCGGTTCCGGTCTCCCGGGCGAGAGCGGCGACCTCCGAAAAACGCGGCACGTCGACGCCGTCAAGGGCGGCGAGCTCGGCGGCCGTCATGTCGGAAATGCGTCGGTCGATGCCGAAGACGCGCTCGAGATGGTCGTCATGCGAGACGACGACCACGCCGTCGCCGGTCAGCTGCGCGTCGAGCTCCCACATCTCGGCGCCGAGTTCGGCAGCGCGGCGGAAGGCGGCGAGCGTGTTCTCGCGTTCATGGCCACTGGCGCCGCGATGGCCGATGCAGAAAGGAAGCCGGCCCTTGGCCGCTGGCCAGCCATAGCGCTCGAAAAAGGCCGAAAAATCGCGGGTCATCAAATCCTCCTGCCATTTTCGTCGAAGACGAACACGCCACGGCTGTCGATCGCCCAGGTCACATGGTCGCCAACATGGATATCGTTGCGCACCGGCTGAATCGAACGCAGCAGCGGGCCACCCGCAAGAGCCACGTCGTAGAGGTTTTCGCGGCCCTGTGTCTCGGCGAAGGTGATCTTGCCGGTGACGGGGGTATCACCCGCCGGTGTAAAATGCTCGGGTCTGACGCCAAGCATCAGCTTGCTGCCCTCGGCGGCGCCGACGGTGCCTGGCAGCGGCACGCGGATCTCGCTCTCGGGGATGATGAAGGCCCCTTTGTCCATGACGCCGCGCAGGAAGGTGATCGGCGGATTGCCGAGGAAGCCGGCGACGAAGGCGGTTTTCGGGTCATTGTACATTTCGGCCGGCGTGGCGATCTGGACGATCTCGCCTTCCTTCATGATGGCGATGCGGTCGCACATGCTCATCGCCTCCACCTGGTCATGGGTGACAAGAATGGCGGTGATGCCGGTCTCGCGCTGCAGCCGGCGGATTTCCGAGCGCATTTCGAGGCGCAGCTTGGCGTCGAGATTGGCGAGCGGTTCGTCGAGCAGCAGCACATCAGGCTTGCGGATCAGGGCGCGGGCCAGCGCCACGCGCTGCTGCTGGCCGCCGGAAAGCTGCGCCGGTCGGCGTTCCATGAGATTGTTGATGTGGACAAGCCCGGAAATGCGATCGACCTCCTTGCGGATGTCGGCGGCGTTGACGCCCTTCACCTTGAGGGGAAAACCGATGTTTTCGGCAACCGTCATGTGCGGATAGAGCGCATAGGACTGGAAGACGACGCCGACGTTGCGGGCCTGGCTCGGCAGGTCGGTGACGTCGCGGTCGCCGAAGAGGATGCGTCCGCTGGTCGGCCGGTGGATGCCGCAGACCGCGAAAAGCGTCGTCGATTTGCCGCAGCCGGAAGGCCCGAGCAGCGCCAGCATCTCGCCGTCGCGGACTTCGAGCTGCATGTTCTCGATGACCTTGGTGGAGCCGAAGCTCTTCGAAAAATTGTCGAGGAGGATGCGCATCAGCCTTTGCTCCCGCCGCCGTAGATGTTCATCAGATATTTGTTGAAGAGCGCGTAAGCGATCAGCACCGGAATGAGGTAGAAGAGGCCGACCGCCTTGAACATGTTGAAATCGTAATTGTTGTCGTCGGCGAGGAAGCCGGCGAGATAGACCGACAGCACCTGCACGTCATTGCCCGGCGCCAGCACCTGCGGCAGGATGAATTCGCCCCAGCCGGAGAGGAAGGAGAACAGGCCGAGCGCCATGATGCCGGGCTTGACCTGCGGCAGCACGAGGCTGCGCCAGACCCGGAAGCGCGAGGCGCCGTCGACGACGCCGGCCATTTCGATTTCCCACGGCACGGTGTCGTAGAAGCCCTTCATCAGCCAGATGCCGAGCGGCAGGTCGATCGCCGCCTTCACCAGGATGACACCGATCAGCGAATTGTAGAGACCGATCATCTGCAGCACGATGAAGATAGCGATGATCAGCGTGACCGACGGGAAGGCATGCAGCACCATGACGCCGGCAAGGAAGAAGCCGCGCGCAGGCACGTTCAGCCGCGACAGCACGTAGCCCGCCATCGACGAGACGATGAGCACGAGGCTGGTGGTGCAGGCAGAAAACAGCAGCGTATTCACCGTCACCTGCCAGATATTCGCCTTGCCCGCTGTCGTCTGCCATAGGAAACGCCAGTGATTGAGCGTCAGGCCGGACGGCAGCAAGGCATCCGGCTGTTTCACGGTCACGGTGTCGAGGAAGAGATAGACATACATCAGGAGCAGCGGCAGGCTGACGATGGTCAGCGCCGTTATGACGGGCCAGCTGCGATAATTTGCCGAAGGCTGCGATTGTTCGGCCATGGTCAGTCCTCGATCAGGGGCTTGGCGACAAGCGTGCCGTAGTTGAAGACGCGCAGATAAAGGAGCGACAGCATCACGCCGATGACGACGAGCACCAGCGCCATGGCCGCGCCCAGCCCGTATTCGAGATTGCCGGCATAATTCCTGAGCGCGGTGTGATAGGCGGAGAGCGCCCAAACCTCGGTCGTGTTGCCCGGTCCGCCATTGGTGGCGAGCAGGATTTCATTGAAGGACGCGAGCAGCGACAGCGTCTGGTAGCAGGTGACGAAGAGGATCGGCCAGCGCATCTGCGGCAGGATGATGTAGCGGATCTGCTGCCAGCGCGAGGCGCCGTCGACCTCGCTCGCATAGAACTGGCTCTTCGGAATGGCCTTCATTGCCGAGGAGAACACCAGCATGCCCATCGAGGCGCCGATGAAGCCGTTGATCAGCACGACGAAGAACCAGGCATTATAGGCGTTGTCGAGCAGGTAGTTCTTCGGAGGATAGCCGAACTTGCCCATCAGGATCGAAATGAAACCGGTATCCCAGGCGAGCCATTTCCACAGCATGACATAGATGACGACGGGGGTGATGCGCGGCAGAAGCCAGATGCCGCGAAAGATCGAGGCCGGCGTCGGCGGCATATAATGCGTCCAGATGGCGAGCAGCAGCGCATAGCCGACATTGAAGAGCGTCAGCACCAGCGCGACGTAGAGCGCGGTGTTGAAGAGCACCCGCGCCATATCAGGCGAGGTGGCGATGCGGGAGAAATTGTCTGATGTCCAGGTCCAGCCGGTATAGGTGGCCTCGGCCACCGTTTCCTTCTGTTCCTGCGTCAGCTTGAGGCCGAGGGTGTCCAGCGCCGAAAACAGCTCTTCCTTGCTGTTGAAGCGGGTGTTGACGACGGAGCGGTTGAACTGTTCGGAGATCTGTTTGACCTCGCGCGTCGAAGGGCGATCGGCGAGATCCTTGATCATGCGCTCGGCTTCGCGGCGCGTCGGGAAGACCTCGCCGGCATGTTTGGCGCGCAGCTCCGCGGCGATACCAGGCTCAAGGCCGAGGCCCTCGACGGCCTTGAGGCCCCCCTCGTCGATCGCGTAGCGCGGTTCGGCCATCTCGGCGGCAATGTCGGGCATGGCCGACTTCAGTGCGATCAGGGAATTGGGTGCGATCTGATAGACGCCGCCGGAAATGCCGGTTGCGGTCGTCATATTGGTCATCGAGAAGACCGCGGTCAAAACGACCGGCATCAGGAAGAACAGGACGATCATGATCGCCGCAGGCGCGATCATCACCAGTCCAAGCCTTCTGGACGATTTCATGGAAGCCTCCTCGCGGGACGGACCGGGCAGCGGGGTCGCCGCTGCCCGGAAGAGTGCTTCGACTTTAGCGGATGACGATCTTGTCGCCGAGCGTGCTCTTCAGCTCGCTCTCGGCATCGCCGATGGCGGCGTCGACGGTCTTGGCGCCGGTCCAGGATGCCTCGAGGTTCTTCCACATGATGTTCCAATATTTGCCGAAATCGGAATTGTTCGGCATCGCATTGGCATGCGGCAGCAGGCGCTCGGTGGCTTCGCGAGCCCAGCGGTCGTCCGCATAGAAGTCCACTTCGGCTTCGGCTTTGGAGATGCCGAGATGGGCGGATTTGATCGCATGCAGCGCGTTGATGCGCGGTTCGGAGGCGATCGTGATCAGCTGAGCGGCGATCTGCGTATCTTCATCGCTGTGTCCTGCGGTCAGCATGTAGACGAGCGGATGCGTCAGCGTGTTGGCCTTGCCGCCCTCGCCGGCCGGGATCAGCGTGAAGACGATGTTGTCGAAGAAATCCTTCAGGCCTTCCTGGTTGACGAGGCGGGCATAATGCCAGGTGCCGGCGTCCCAGATGCCGGCCTTGCCGGTGGCGACTTCCTTCCACCACTGATCACCCGGCATGCCGATATGGTTCTTCTTGGTGACGCCCGTTTTCACGGCATCGGAGATGAACTGATAGGTGCGGGTCATGGCCGCCTTGTCGAAAACGAGCTTGCCGTTTTCTTCCATCGTGCCGCCGAAGCTCGTGTAGAACTGCCAGTAGTCAGGGCCGTTGCTGGGGCGCGGATAGAAGCCGTAGCCTGGCTGGACGAGACCCTTGTCCTGCATCTTCTTGGCGTCTTCGAGCAGGTTCTTCATAGTGTACTTGCCGTCCTGAACGTTCTGCGGCAGTGCATCGAGATCGGCGTCGCTATAGCCGATCGCCTTCATGTAAGGCTTCCAGAAGAACATCGGGCGGGATTCGGCATCCTGCGGAATGCCGTATACGGTGCCGTTGTACGAGGCGATCTGCATCAGGTTTTCGTAGATGCCGTTGAGCGGCCAGGCGTCGAGATCAACGTGATCCTCGATCGGAACGATAAGGCCGGCCTGTGACCAGGGGGCGATATCTTCATGACCGCTGGCGACGATGTTCGGGGCGGTCTTGGCTTCCGCGGCAAGCGTCAGCGCCTGCTTGAAATCGTCCCAGCCGGAATAGGGCTTCTTCTCGATGGTGATCTTCAGGTCTTCACCCTTGAGCGCGGCTTCGCGCTGCAGCTGCTGGGCTGCGATCTCGATGGCGTCGAGGCGATAGGTGTCGTTCGGGCCGGTGCCGCCGGCCCAGACGCTGATGGTAACGTCCTTGGCAAGCGCAAATGCGGAGGTCGAGGCCAGGATGGCGGCCGCGATCGTAAGGGATTTCAACGTCGGCAAAATGGTCATTTTCTTCGTCTCCCTGGAAGAGCAGTGTGAAGCCTCTTGACGGGCCAGCACTGTCGCTTGACGGCCGTTCCGAAACCCCACGAAAACGTGACATGTCCCGCTCTATGGGCTCAACGTAACGGCCGAATGACAAAATTGAGCACGTGTGCAAAATTATTATGACGATGTCCGAAAGACTTGCAAGCGACGGTTTTCAGCGGGCATGTTTTGCGCTTCAAATTGCGCTTATGCTGCGCTAGCATCACGTCATGAGCCTTGAATCCGTCCGCGCCTTCCTCCGTGCGCATGCCCCTGATATCGAAATCATCGAAACCGCCGAGAGTTCCTCGACGGTTGCCCTTGCCGCCGAGGCCCATGGTGTCGAGCCCGCCCAGATCGCCAAGACGATCTGCCTGCGCGTCGGCGAGCAGATGATGTTGGTTGTCGCCGGCGGGACGGCCCGCCTCGACAATCGCAAGTTCAAGGACACGTTCGGGGCCAAGGGGCGCATGCTCGATGCCGAAGAGGTCGCGGCGGTACCAGCCATCCGGTGGGCGGTGTCTGCCCCTTCGGCCTGCCCTCGCCGCTGCCGATCTATTGCGATATTTCGCTACAACGCTTCGACGAAGTCGTCCCGGCGGCCGGCTCGACCAATTCGGCCGTGCGCATCGCCACAGGGCGGCTGGCGGAGTTGACCGGCGCCAGCTGGGTCGATGTCTGCCAGTAATGGCGCCGAAGAGCTTCACACGCGGGAAAGAATACCTATATGACATCTCGACATGCCGCGATGTGCATGACAGGAGATCAGGAATGAGTGCCGTTTCGCGTTTTGCCAAGGTCGCGGCCATTGCCGTACTGACGAGCGCTACCGTTTTTGCTTCGCTCGGGGATGCCGAGGCGCGCCGCGCCGGCGGCGGTTTCGGAAGCCGCGGCACGCGCACCTTCCAGGCTCCGCCTGTCACCCAAACTGCGCCTGCTCCGGCCGCGCCGATCGAACGGTCGATGACGCCGCGCCCGCAGACGACGGCACCCGCTGCCGCGCAACAGCCCTTCGGCGCCCAGCGCCCGGGCCTCTTCGGCGGTTTCGGCCGGTCGATGATCGGCGGCCTGATCGCCGGCGGCCTTCTCGGCATGCTGCTCGGCCACGGTTTCGGCGGCGGCTTCGGCTTCCTCGGCATGCTGCTGCAGATCGCGTTGATCGGCGGCGCCGTGATGCTGGCGATGCGTTATTTCGCCAATCGCCGCCAGCCCTCCTACGGGGTGAGCGGCCAGAGCCGCTCCTATAATATGTCGCCTACCAACAATTCGTCCTTCCAGATCCCGGCGATCGGTTCGGGCGCTTCTTTCGGCCAATCGTCGCGCGGCAACCGCCCGAGCGACGAGATCGGGCTGGCACAGGCCGATCTCGATCAGTTCGAGGAATTGCTGACCAGCATTCAGACCGCTTACGGCGCTGAGGATTATGGCACGCTGCGCCGGCTGACGACGCCCGAGGCCATGTCCTATCTTGCCGAGGAACTCGGCGAAAACGCCACCAACGGCGTGCGCAACCGCGTCTCCGACGTCAAGCTGCTGCAGGGCGATATTGCCGAGGCCTGGCGCGAAGACGGCCAGGAATATGCGACGCTCGCCATGCGTTACTCTTCGATCGACGCCATGGTCGAACGCGACAGCGGCCATGTCGTTTCCGGTGACGACCGTCACCCGAGTGAAAGTACCGAGGTGTGGACCTTCGTGCGCAAATCGGGCGCTGACTGGAAGCTCGCCGCGATCCAGGGCACCGAGCAGCGCGCCGCCTGAGGCGCGCGCTTACCCTGGCTTAATTCACCGCGACCGGTTTGGAGCGCATGCGGGAGACCGTCTCGCGCTCCGCCCGCTTG
This sequence comes from Rhizobium sp. K102, assembly GCF_022385315.1. Classification (NCBI taxonomy): domain Bacteria; kingdom Pseudomonadati; phylum Pseudomonadota; class Alphaproteobacteria; order Hyphomicrobiales; family Rhizobiaceae; genus Rhizobium; species Rhizobium sp. K102. The sequence goes on along the minus strand of NZ_CP092433.1, from coordinate 113,502 downwards.
CAGCGCATCGGCGGCAAGCCACGATCCATCAGGTCCATATCTTCCAGCACCATATCGCCCATCTTCTTGAAGGCGCTGTCGAGGGCGCCGGCCCGATGCGCCGAGCGGATGAAGCCTTTCAGGCTGCGCACCGGATGATCGGGCGGCAGCGGCTCTTGCGGATAGACGTCGCTCGCCGCGACGATATGGCCTGACGAGACGGCCGCCATCAGCGCATCGAAATCGACGACATCGGCGCGGCTGAGCAGGATGAAGGCTGCACCCTTGCGCATGCCGGCGAAGGCCTCGGCGCCGAGAAATCCCTTGTTTTCGCTGGTGACGGCGGCGACGACGAAGACGAAATCGCTCTTCGTCAGAACATCCTCCAGGCTTGCGGGCTCGACGCCGTTTTCCTCGAGGATCGATTGGGGCAGCCAGGGATCGAACACCCTGATGCGCGCCCTGAAGCCGGACAGCACGCGGCGCAGCGCCCTGCCGAGATCGCCGAAGCCGACGATGCCGATCTCGGAGCCGGCGACGAGCCGCGCACTCGCATTGCCCTCCCCGCCCCAGAGCTCGCTGCCTTCGCGAAAGGCAACGTCCGCATCGACGATGCCGCGTGCCAAGGCCAGGGCGAAGCCGACGCCGATTTCGGCGACCGGCTCGGCAAAGACCTGGCCTGTGGTCACGACATGAATGCCGCGCTGGAATAGCACCTCATAGGGCATGTTGTTCAGAAGATTGCTTTCGACATTGAGGATCGAGCGCAAGGCCGGCATTCTGGCCAGTGTTTCCGCCGAAAGCGGTGGCTGGCCGATGATGTATCGGGTCCTGCCGAGGATCTCGTCGCCAAGTCCGGCGACAGTATCCGCATCGGCTTCGACGACCTCATATTTCGCATGCAATCGGGCGCGGCCCTTGTCGCTGAAGATCAGATCGAGCGTGCGCGGCTCGGGCGCGCTGATTACCAGCGGCCGTTCGGCATTCGTCATGGGTGTCTCCTCTGTCGCGCGCGGCTTGCGTTGCCCCGGCCGGAGAATTGATACTCTCTGGCCTCGGCCGTTTCCAGCTGGCGGCAGAGGAATTGGAGAGGGAACCCCCTCATCGGCGCTGATCTTGAGCTGCCGGCGCGACGGGAGCAATCGAAAGCGGCATTTGCCTATCCGATAAGCAATTGAATTCTCTTGTTATTTCACGGCTATCGTGTTGACGGGGCCGATTGCTTGATTTAGCTTGATGCGAGCAGGTAGGCGCCGTGCCGGCGTATCCGGCGGCCGCAGGAAATCGAAGAACTGCAAAGGAACGAACAATGAATTCAGTATTTAAGAGCGGCTTGCTTGCCTTGGCTGCCGTCGCGCTTCCGGCCGTTGCTTCCGCCCATCCTGCCGTTGGTGAGGCTGCCGGCTTCAGCCATGGCATTGCTCATCCGATGTCCGGGCTCGATCATGTTCTCGCCATGGTGATGGTCGGGGTTTTTGCTTTCCAGCTCGGCGGCCGCGCCATCTGGCTCCTGCCGGCGACCTTCGTCCTGGTGATGGCGGGCGGCGGCGCTCTCGGCGTTGCCGGCGTCAATCTTCCCTTCGTTGAAACCGGGATTGCGCTTTCCGTCGTCGTTCTGGGGGCCATCGTTGCGCTCAACGTCAAGGCCCCGCAGGCCGCAGCACTCGGCATGGTCGGCCTCTTCGCCGTCTTTCATGGCCATGCGCACGGCGCCGAAATGCCGGAAGATGCGGCCGGCCTTGCCTATGCTGCCGGCTTCATGATCGCGACCGGGCTGCTGCATGGCGCCGGCCTCGCTCTCAGCTACGTCATCGGTCGCGCCGGCGAACGTCGAAGCATTTTCGTGACGCGGGCCGCCGGCTGCGTTGCCGCCCTATCGGGCCTCGGCATCCTGGCCGGCTTGATCTGATCGGCCGTATCGCTGCCAGAAAGCACCCATTCAGCCAAGAACGCCCGGCAACATATTGCCGGGCGTTTTTTTGCATCGTTCGGTAACGAGCGATGGACTTGCCCTGCGTAAATCGGGCCGCCGTCAAATCTGCCGGGTGAATTGACAATATCCAAATTGACGCAGGCGCCGCTTGCCGATTGCCGGCGAGGTGTAAAACTCTGTATAGTAATTTCAGAAATTTCTGAAATCACAGATGCAACGGAAATTGCCATGAACCTTCCGCCTCTCGTCCAATCCTTCGTTCTCCATTTCGGCGAGATGGGATCGCGCTGGGGGATCAACCGCACGGTCGGCCAGATCTATGCCCTGCTCTTCGTCTCGTCCGGACCGCTCTGCGCCGAGGAGATCGCCGAGTCGCTCGGCATCTCGCGCTCCAATGTGTCGATGAGCCTGCGCGAACTGCAGGCCTGGAACCTCGTCCTTCTCAAACACAAGCCGGACGATCGGCGCGATTTCTTCACCACGCCGGATGATGTCTGGCTCATCTTGCGGACGCTGGCCGAGGAACGAAAGAAGCGTGAAGTCGATCCGACGCTGTCGGTTCTGCGCGAAATCCTGATGCAGCGCCCCGCCAGCGAGGCCGAACGGCATGCGCAACAGCGCATGGGCGAGATGCACACGCTGATCGAACAGCTGACCCATTGGTACGAAGACGTAAAACAACTTGAGACAGAGAGGCTTGCAACGCTACTCTCGCTCGGCGCGAAAGTGACAAAGCTTCTGGAGGCCAAGGATCGGGTCGTCTCGCTTGGCCGCGGCCGCCGGCCAAATCCAGCGAACAAGAGTTAGCGCCATGGGCACGGCTTTCTTCGACGCGAGAGACAGACCAGAGGCTCGGCCACGGCCGGAGGGCGAAGCCGTGCCGGCCGGCCGCGATGCGACAAAGAGCGGATTGCGCCGGGCGGCAATGCTGCAGGCGCTGGCCGCCGCTTTCTGGGTTCCTCAGGCCGGGTTGCTGGCCGTGGCGGTAGGGCACATCGTCGATGGCGGCGGGTTGCGCGAGATGTTCTGGCCGGCCCTCGGCATTCTTGTCCTCGGACTTGCAAGAAGCTGTCTCGACGCGGCCGGCGGCCGCCTGGCCTTTCATGTCGCGCGCGCCGAGCTCAGCCGCAGACGGCGGATCGCGGCCGCGGTCCTCTCCAGCTCGTCGCCCATCGATCGCGGTCGGCCAGTCTCCGGCAAAGCGGCAAGCGTGCTTGGCGAGCAAGCCGAACTCATCATGCCCTACCTCTCCCGTTTTCAGCCGGCGCGCATCAAGGCGAGCCTCGTGCCGCTTGTCATTCTTGTCTGCGTCCTGCCGGTCTCCTGGATCGCGGCGCTGGTTCTGCTTTTCGCCGCGCCGCTGATCCCGATCTTCATGGCGCTGATCGGCTGGCGCGCCCAGGCGGCCAGCGAAAGACAACTCGTTGCCACCGGCGGTCTCAACGGCTTCCTGCTCGACCGCCTCCGCGGCCTGGCGACGATCCGCGCGCTCGGTGCGGTCGATGCAACCGCATTGCGGCTGCGCCAGGAGGCGGAATCGCTGCGTAAGCGCACCATGGCGGTGCTGAAGATCGCCTTTCTCTCCTCGGCCGTGCTCGAGCTTTTCGCCGCCCTCGGTGTGGCGATGATCGCCGTCTATGTCGGCTTCAGCCTGCTCGGCGAGATCCGCTTCGGCACTTGGGCAGGCCGGCTCGACCTGACGGAGGGATTGTTCATCCTGCTGCTGGCGCCGGCCTTTTTCGAGCCGCTGCGCGAGCTCTCGGCCGTCTGGCACGACCGGGCGGCGGGTGATGCGGCGCTGAAGGCCCTGGACGCTCTTGCTGCTGGCGGCATGCCGATTCAGGGATCGGCCGAAGTTGCGCCGTTGATATCCGCCGGTGCGCCGGCCATCGAGCTTGACAATCTCGTCTTTCGCTACGGTGCCGATGAAGCCGTGATCCTCAGCGACTTCAATCTCAATATCGCCGCCGGCGAACATCTGGCGCTTCTCGGCGCCAGCGGTTCCGGCAAGTCGACGCTTCTTTCGCTGATGGCGGGGCTGGCGCCCTGCACCGGCGGTCGCATCATCATCGGCGGCGTCGAGCTTATGGACGACACGGCCGGCGGCTTGCGCGGCGGCATGGCCTGGATCGGCCAGAGGCCGCATATCTTTGCCGGCACCATTGCGGGAAATGCCGCGCTCGGCAGAACCGACATTTCGCGCGCCGGCGTGGCGAAGGCGCTGGACGCCGCGAGGCTCGGACAGGCGATCGCCGCTTATGGCAGCCGGCCGCTCGGAGAAGGCGGGACCGGGCTTTCCGGCGGCGAGGCGCTGCGGCTTGCGATCGCGCGGGCGGCCTGCAATCCGCATCTGCGGCTGATCCTGGCCGACGAGCCGACCGCGCATCTCGACGCTGCCACCGCGGCGGAGGTTACCGAGAGCCTGCTTTCGCTCGCCAGGGGACGCACTTTGATCGTTGCGACCCACGATCCGCTGCTTGCCGCACGCATGCATCGCAGCGTGCGCATCGATTCCGACAGCATGATCCGGGAGGCGGCCGAATGAGCGGTGTTGCTGCAGATCTCAAGCCGATCCTGCGCCTATTCCTCGCCGAGCGCCGGCGAGCACTGCTGCTCGGCGCGGTGCTTTCGGCAGCGACGGTGACTGCGGGCATTGCCCTTCTCGGCCTGTCCGGCTGGTTCATCACCGCCACCTCGCTTGCCGGCCTTTCGGCTGCGGCCGCCGTCACTTTCGACGTCTTTGCGCCCTCGGCCGGCATTCGCCTGCTGGCCATCGTCCGAACCGCGGCGCGTTATGGCGAAAGGCTTGCGACCCATGACGCCACGCTCGGCGTGCTTGCTGGTCTGCGCGAGAAACTGTTTCGCGGTTTTGCCGAACCGGGCGCGGCGCGCGCCCTGCTCTATCGTCCCGCACGGCTGCTGTTCCGGCTGACGGCCGACGTCGATGCGCTCGACTCGCTTTATCTCCGTATTCTCGTGCCGGCCGCGGTGGCCGTCGGCGCAGCACTGGTCGCGAGCCTCGCGCTGGGGCTGATGCATCCCTTGTTCGGTCTGTGTTTTGGCTTGCTTCTCGCCGGCGCCGGCCTCGGCCTGCCGCTGATTGCCGGCCGCGCTGCCCGCAAACATGCCCGCAGGCGTGCCCATGGCATCGAGGCGCTGCGGTCGCGGACGATCGATCTCGTCGCCGGCCAGATCGACCTGTTGATGGCCGGCCGGCTTTTCGCGCAGAAAGAGGCGATCGCCGCTGCCGATCGGTACACCGCCTGTGCCGACGACCGCCTGAACCGCGTGGAGACCGGCCTGACCTTCGGTTTCGGCCTTGTCTCGGCGCTGCTGCTGACGGCATCGCTGCTTGCCGTTGCGGCTCTTGCGGAAGCCCGGCTCATCACCGCTCCCGTTGCGGCCCTCGGGGTGCTTGTCGCCTTTGCGGCCGTCGAACCCTTCGCGGCGCTGCGTCGCGGCGCCCTTGACCTCGGCAGGACGCTGCTTGCGGCAAGGCGCATCGCGCCGCGGCTTGCCGTCGCCGTCGCATCCGAACCAGTGGCCCCTCTCCTCCCGGGATACGCCGTCTCGCTGGCTGACGTGTCCGCCTTCCATGAAGGCTCGAACGCGGCGGTGCTCAAGGATATTGATCTTGCGCTCCGGCAGGGCGAACGCCTCGCCGTCATCGGCAGCAGCGGCGCCGGCAAGTCGAGCCTGCTCGCTTTGCTTTCCGGCGAGTTGCCGGCAAGGACGGGAAGCATTGCCGCGACGACGGCGACGCTGCTGACACAACGGACGGAACTTTTTGAGGATAGCCTGCGGGGTAACCTTATCCTTGCCGACCCGCAAGCAAGCGAGGCGCGTCTCCATGACGTGCTTGCCGCCGCCGGTCTGCTTGCCGATGTCGAGGCCATGCCGCGGGGGATCGACACACGGCTCGGCGAAGGCGGGCTCGGCCTGTCCGGCGGCCAGTCGCGCCGGCTGGCGCTTGCCCGGCTCTTCCTGCGCGACACGCCGCTCTGGCTACTCGACGAGCCGACCGAGGGCCTCGACGGCGCCACCGCCCGCGACGTGCTCGGTCGTCTGTCGGCGATGGCGGCAGGCCGCTCGCTGGTGATCGCGACTCACATCCGCCGCGAGGCTGTTATCGCCGATCGCATCGCCGTCATCGAAGGCGGCCGCATCTTAGACGTTTCGCGCCGTGGAGAAGCGGCGTTCGAAAAGGCGCTCGACCGGCTTCGGCCGGATTGAGCGAGAACCGCATGCCCTCAAGCGCCATCCGGCGCTGAGGAATGCTCCGTACCCGTGGGACCGTGGGAGAAAGACAATGGAACTAGATATCGTCACGCTATCGCGCTTCCAATTCGCACTGACGGCGCTTTACCACTTCCTGTTCGTGCCGCTGACGCTCGGCCTGTCCGTGCTCTTGGCGATCATGGAAACCGTCTATGTCATGACCGGCCGCCAGATCTGGCGGCAGATGACGAAATTCTGGGGCACGCTGTTCGGCATCAATTTCGTGCTCGGCGTTGCCACCGGCATCGTCATGGAATTCCAGTTCGGCATGAACTGGAGCTATTACAGCTATTATGTCGGCGACATCTTCGGCGCGCCGCTGGCGATCGAAGGCCTGATGGCCTTCTTCCTCGAGGCGACCTTCGTCGGTCTGTTCTTCTTCGGCTGGGACAAGCTGTCGAAGGTCGGCCATCTCGTCGCCACCTGGGCGGTGGCACTCGGCTCGAACTTTTCGGCACTCTGGATCCTCATCGCCAACGGCTGGATGCAAAACCCGGTCGGATCGGCACTCAATCCGCAGACGATGCGCATGGAGATCACCAGCTTCTTCGACGTCGTCTTCAATCCGGTCGCCCAGGCGAAATTCGTCCATACGGTATCGGCCGGTTATGTCTGCGCCTCGATCTTCGTGCTCGGCGTCTCGGCCTGGTATGTGCTGAAGGGCCGGCATATCGAGCTTGCTAAACGTTCGATGACGGTCGCCGCCTCCTTCGGTCTCGCTTCGGCGCTCTCGGTGGTCGTGCTCGGCGACGAGAGCGGTTATCTCGCGACCGAGAACCAGAAGATGAAGCTCGCCGCGATCGAAGGCATGTGGAAGACGGAGCCGGCGCCGGCCGCCTTCACCGCCTTCGGCTTTCCCGATCAGGAGGCGCGCGAGACGCATTTTGCCGTGCATATTCCCTGGGTCATGGGCCTGATCGGCACACGGTCGCTGACGACCGAAATACCCGGCATCGACAAGCTCGAACAGCAGGCCGAGGTACGCATCCGCGACGGCATCAAGGCCTATGACGCGCTGATGCAGATCCGTGCGGCGCCGGCGCAGGATCAGGTGGCGCAGGAGGTTCGCACCTCCTTCGAGGATCTCGGCCATGATCTCGGCTATGCCCTTCTTCTGAAGCGCTACGTCGACGATCCGCGCCAGGCCACCAATGAGCAGATCGTGCAGGCTGCGCGTGACACCATCCCGCATGTGCCGACGCTCTTCTGGTCCTTCCGCATCATGGTAGGCCTCGGCATCTTCTTCATCCTGCTGACCGCCATTTTCTTCTGGCTGTCGGCGCGGCGCCATCTCGACAAATACCCGCTGCTTCTGAAGATTGCCGTGCTGGCGATCCCGCTCCCTTGGGTCGCCATCGAGCTCGGCTGGGTCGTCGCCGAATTCGGCCGCCAGCCCTGGGTGATCGAAGGTGTGTTGCCGACGGCGGCCGCCGTCTCCAGCCTCGGCGCCGGCACCGTGCTTTTGACCATCATCGGTTTTGCCGCCCTTTACACAGTGCTGATCGTCATCGAGATGAGCCTGATGATCAAAGCGATCAGGCAGGGGCCGGAACCGGATGACGAGCCGGAAGCGGTGCTGATTTCCGAAACCCTCATCCCGGCTGCGGAGTGACTGCCATGATCCTTCACGAACTCCTCGATTATGAAACCCTGCGCCTCATCTGGTGGCTGTTGCTCGGCGTGGTGCTGATCGCCTTTGCGACGACGGGCGGATTCGATCTCGGCGTCGGCACGCTTCTGCCTTTCGTCGCCAGGACCGATACGGAACGGCGCGTGGTGATCAACACGATCGGCGCCACTTGGGAGGGCAACCAGGTCTGGCTGATCCTCGGCGGCGGCGCCATCTTCGCCGCGTGGCCGCCGCTTTACGCGGTCTCCTTCTCGGGCTTCTATCTCGCGATGTTCGCGATCCTTTTCGCGCTCATCCTGCGCCCGGTCGGCTTCAAATACCGGTCGAAGCGCGACAGCGCCCGCTGGCGCACCGGCTGGGACTGGGCGCTCTTCGTCGGCGGCTTCGTGCCGTCGCTGATCTTCGGTGTTGCCGTCGGCAACGTGCTGCAGGGCGTGCCCTTCCGCTTTGCCGACGACATGCGGATCTTCTACGAAGGCTCGTTCTTCGCCCTGCTCAACCCCTTTGCGCTGCTGTGCGGCTTACTTTCCCTGGCCATGCTGACGATGCACGGTGCGGCCTGGCTGGTGCTGAAGGCGAGCGGTCCGGTTGCAGAACGGGCCAGAAGCTATGGCAGCATCGCCGCTCTCGCCGCCATCGTGCTGTTTGCCCTCGGCGGCGTCTTCCTGTGGATCGGCGTCGGCGGCTATCGCATCACCAGCGATATCAGCCCGATCGGGCCTTCCAATCCGTTGCTGAAGACGGTGGCGCTGGAGAAAGGCGCGTGGCTTGCCAATTACACCGCTCATTCGTGGATGATCGCCGCACCCGTCCTCGGCTTTGCCGGTGCTGCACTGGCCTTCATCGCCATGCGGGCAAGGCGCGAGGTGATGACGCTGCTCTTCAGCACGGTCGCGATCCTGGGCATCATCTCGACGGTCGGTCTCTCGATGTTCCCGTTCATCCTGCCCTCCTCGCTCGATCCACGATCGGGCCTGACGGTCTGGGATGCATCCTCCAGCCATATGACGTTGTTCATCATGCTGGTGGTGTCGGCGATATTCCTGCCGATCATCTGCGCCTACACGGCCTGGGTCTACAAGGTTTTGTGGGGCAAGGTCGAAGAGAAATCCGTCACCGACAAAAACAGCCACGCCTACTGAGGGAGACGAAACGATGTGGTATTTCGCATGGATCCTCGGCCTGCCACTGGCCGCCGCCTTCGCCGTCCTCAACGCCATGTGGTACGAGCTGGTCGATGATGCAGCCCGAAAGAAGACGTCCGAAGCGAGCAAGTAAATTGAGAGGGGCGCGGTTCGAACCCGCGCCCCTCTCCTTTCATCAGCCTTCCAGCCACTTCACCTCGTCCGGCGTCAGCTGGATGTCCAGCGCCGAGAGACTGTCTTCCAGTTCGGCGACGGTGCGCGGCCCGATTAGCGGAATGACCGGGAAGGGCTGGGCGATGACATAGGCGAGCGCGATATGGATCGGGTTGCGGCCGAGCTTGTTGGCGAGTTCGATGGCGCGGTCGCGGCGGCCGAAATTGCGCTCGGAATACCAGACGCGCACGATCTCCTCGTCGTCGCGCTTGTCGCGGCCGGCGCGGTCGGTAAAGAAGCCGCGGCCCTGGCTGGACCAGGCAAAGTTCGGGATATGCTTCTCGTTCAGCCATTTCTTCCAATCGTCATCGGAAGCGGCGACGCAGCCGGCCCAGATCGGATCGAGCATCTCGGCAAGCGAGAAGTTGTTGGAGAGTGATGCCGGCGCCGCCTTGCCGGTCTTTTCGGCATAGGCGATTGCCTCGTCGAAACGCGCCCTTGTCCAGTTCGAACCGCCGAAAATGCCGCGGATGCGGCCGCGTTTGACTTCTGCATCCATGGCGTCGACGAACTCGCCGACCGGCACGTCGGTATTGTCGCGATGCATGAAATAGATGTCGACATAGTCGGTCTTCAGCCGGGCGAGAGACTGGTCGAGCTGCTTGGCGATCATATCGGGATAGCAGAGCGGCGAATGGGCGCCCTTGCCGATCAGCACGATCTCCTCGCGCGGCACCTGGCGGCTCGTGTGCCAGTCGCCGAAGATCGCCTCCGTCTTGCCGGCGCCATAGACATAGGCGGTATCGAAGGCGTTGCCGCCGGCTTCATAGAAGGCATCAAGCGTCAGCGAGGCGGCGGCGAAGTTCGGGAAGAATTCGAAGCCGAGCGTCACGACCGAGGCCGGCTTGGAAATGCCGGGTATCACACGCTGCGGGATGCTGCTACCGCGCGTGACTGCGCCGCCGGCGATGTTTTTCGTACGCTTTGCCGCTTTTTCGACGCCGTATTCGAGGCCGACCGAGGCGCGCCATTGGTCGAGCACGCGCAGGTTTGCGATCGAATCCGCCCAGCTCATGCCGGGGGCGCTGAATTCCGTTCGGCCGGCACGGATAGCATCGCCCGCTGCGTCCGCCTCGAAGGAATAGAGCCAGCGATCCTCCTTGATCTCGACCGTTTCCTGCTTGCCGCCCTTGAAGATCTCGATCTTGCCGACGCCGCCCTTGTGGCCCGAGGCGAACCAGAAGTCGGCGACCTCGATCCGGCCCTCGGAGCCGATGATGCGCAGCACGTTGTCCTGCTGCGCCATGATCGAGCAGGAGACTTCGGCGATGATCTCGTTCGGGAATTTGAGAACGGCCGAGGCCCATTCATCGACGCCGCTTTCGCCGAGATGGGCGACGCCCGAAACCTTTTCCGGTTCGAGGAAGGCCTTGCCTTCCGCCGCACCGGCGATCAGCCGCGCCATCGAGACCGGATAACCGCCGACATCGAGAATGCCGCCGCCGGCGGTATCGTTAGCGAACAGCCGGTGCTCCGGCCTGTAGCTGCCCATATTGAAGCCGAAGCTCGAGCGAATGATGCGCAGCGTGCCGATGACGCCGCTCTTGATGAGTTCGACGAGCTTCTCCGTCTGCGGATGCACGCGGTACATGAATGCCTCGCCGGCAAAGACGCCGGCCTTCCTGGCTTCGTAGTAGACGGCCTCGGCATCATAGGCCGATAGCGCGATCGGCTTTTCCACCAGGATGTGTTTGCCGGCGCGCGCGGCCTTGATCGCCCATTCGGCATGGCCGGTATGGGGCACGGAAATATAGACCGCATCGACCTCGGGGTCGGAAAGCAGCGCCTCGTAGCCGTTGACGATGCGGGCGCCGGGGAAAGCTTCCGCAAGGCCTGGCTTTGCAGGATTGCGGGTGGCGATCGCCACCAATTTGCCGGTACGCGAATGGGCGACGCCATCGGCAAAGGTGCGGGCGATGGTGCCGGGGCCGATGATGCCCCAGCGGATCGGTTGATCGGACGTCATGGAAACCTCTTTCGTCTTTCTGCCTTGGGAGGGGTTTAGCGAAGCCGTTTGCCGGCGCCGTCGAAAAGGAATGTGTGGCTTGCGGGAAGGCCGACGGTCAGCGTCTCGCGATTGCCGGCGACGCGTGATTCCGGCCGCTCGATGATCAGCTGCTCGCTGCCGACGGCGGCATAGATGTAGCTGGTATTGCCGAGATGTTCGGCGACGTCGACCGCGACGGTGAGATCGGCATCGCCCGCGCCGGCATCGACGAAATGTTCGGGCCGGATGCCGAGCGTTACCTTCGTGCCGGCTTCGATGGGTTCGGTGACGGGCAGCGGCAAGCGCATATTGGCGTCGCTTTCCAGCGCGATGACCGCCCTGCCTGGCTGCGTTTCGACCACCATCGCTTTCAGGAAATTCATCTTCGGCGAGCCAACGAAGCCGGCGACGAACTGGTTGGCGGGATCGTCGTAGAGATCGAGCGGTGCGCCGATCTGCTCGATATTGCCGGCGCGCAGCACGACGATTCTGTCGGCGAGCGTCATCGCTTCCGTCTGGTCGTGGGTGACGTAGATCATCGTCGTGCCGAGCTGCTTGTGCAGCCTCGAGATTTCGACGCGCATCTGCACGCGCAGTTCCGCGTCGAGGTTCGAGAGCGGCTCGTCGAACAGGAAGACCTCCGGCTCGCGGACGATGGCGCGGCCGATTGCGACGCGCTGGCGCTGGCCGCCGGAAAGCTGCTTCGGCCGCCGCTTCATCAGCTCGGTGATCTGCAGGATTTCGGCGACATGGCGCACGCGCCGCTCGGTATCGGCCTTCGGATTGCCGTTCATCCGCAGGCCGAAGCTCAGATTTTCCTCGACCGTCAGGTGCGGATAGAGCGCATAGGACTGGAAGACCATGGCGATGCCGCGATCGGCCGGCTCGACGTCGTTGACGACCCTGCCGCCGATCTGAAGTTCGCCCGAGGTGATATCCTCAAGACCGGCGATCATCCTGAGCAGCGTGGACTTGCCGCAGCCGGACGGGCCGACGAAGACGACGAATTCGCCATCCTTCACCTCCAGATTGGCGCCGTGGATGATCTCAAAGCCGCCGAAGCGCTTGACGATGTTGCTGAGTGAAAGCTCTGCCATGCGGCCTCCCGACTATTTAATTGCGCCGGCCGCGATGCCGGCGATGAAATGGCGCTGAAGAGCCACGAAGATGACGAGGATCGGCGCCGTCAGCAGCACCGCGCCGGCCATGATGCCGCCCAGGAGACCTTGGTGAGGCCGATCAGCGTTCCCAATGCCACCGGCGCCGTCATCATGCCTGGCCTGGAATTGATCAGCAGCGGCCAGAGGTAATTGTTCCACGAGTGCAGGAAGAGAATGATCGCCAATGCCGCCATGGTCGGGCGCGCCAGCGGCAAGGCGATGCGCAGGAAGATCTGCCACTCCTTGACGCCTTCGACCCGGGCCGCATCGAAAAGCTCTCCCGGCATCATCGAGAAGGATTGCCGCATGAACAAGACGCCGAGCGAATTGAACAGCGGCGGCACGATCAGTGCCACCCAGGTGTTTGCCAGCTTGAACTCCCGCGCCACCATGATGAATTGCGGGATGACGACCACGGAGAAGGGAAGCGTGATCGTGCCGAGGATGATGGCGATGACGACGGTGCGGCCGACGAAACGGTAACGTGCCAGCGCCCAGCCGGCCATCGAAGTCAGCAGCACCGAGAGCACTGTATAGATGAGCGCCACGCCGATGGAGATCACCATGGCCCCGATGAAATCGGTATCGGCCTGCAGGTTCTTGAAATTCTCGACGAAGTTGGTCGATGGCCACAGCACGATGTCAGGGCTGAAAATGCCGTTGTCGGGCATCGTGGAGAAGACGAACATCATCCAGAGCGGAAACAGCCAGATTATCGCAAGCGGCGCCAGTGCGGCATGCAACGCGATCTGGCGCAGCAGAAGGGATTGCGATTTGGATTTCATTTCGGATCCCTCCCGACCCAGAGATTGAGAAGCGAGATCGCCACGGCAAGTGCCGCCATCGTATAGGCGATCGCCGAGGCATAACCGAAGTTCAGCGCGGTGAAACCCTGGCGATAAAGGAAGAGGCCGAGTGTTTCCGTGCCGCCGCCGGGGCCGCCGCGATTGGTGATGAGGAAGGGCTCGGTGAAGAGCTGCATGGTGCCGATCACCGAAAGCACCACACAGAAGAGGATGATCGGTTTCAACAGCGGCAGGGTGATATGAAAGAACTGCTGTACCTTGCTCACTCGGTCGAGCGTTGCTGCCTCGTAGACATCGTCGGGAATGGCCTGCAGGCCGGCGAGGATGATGATGGCGTTATAGCCGGCCCAGCGCCATGTGACTGCGAGGATGATCACGGCCATCGCCGCATTGGCATTGTCGAACCAGGATATCGGGCTGAAACCGATGGCCGAAATCATCTTGTTGATGACGCCGAAATCGAGGCTGAACATCAGTCGGAACACGGCTGCGTAAGCGACCTCTCCGACGACAACCGGCGCAAAGAAGGCGAAGCGGAAAAGCGGGCGCGCTTTCAGGAGCGGCGAATTGAGTAGCACGGCCATGACGGTCGCAAGCGCGATCATGACCGGCACCTGGATCACCAGGATGATCAGCGTGTTGTAAAGAGCGTTATAGAAGGCCGGATCGTAAAAGAGCCGGCCCCAATTGGCCTGGAAGCTGTATTTCCACGGATTGATGCGCGTGTTTTGAAAGGAAATCAGGAACGAATTGATGATCGGCCAGACCCAGAAGGTGGCGAAGATCAGCAGATAGGGCGCGAGGAACGCATAAGCGCTCCGGGTTCTGAACGGCATCAAGCCTCCTCCTTACGAACGAACGAATGACTGGCCGGGTAAAAGCCAGGAGGCCGGGCGCTTGGAGCGCCCGGCATCGTCATTCATTGCGCGATCGGAAGACCGGTCGCCGAAGCGATCTGGTTGGCGGCGTCGTCGAGAGCCGCTTTCGCATCGGGGTAACCGCCGGCGAAGAACTTCGCCTGCGTTGCCCTGAAGATGCCTTCGGCATCGCTCTGGAAGGCGGTGCCGCGGCTCGGCACGATCTTCGGCAGCGTCGCCAGGATATCTGCCCAGACCTTCTGCCCGCCCCAATAGGGCTGCGCCTCGTTGACGAAAGGATCCTTCTCGGCCGAAAGCAGCGACGGCACCAGGCCGAATTCCTTCAGCATGGTCACCTGCCCCTCGTTGGTGCCGAGGGCATAGTTGACGAACTTCCAGGCCGCTTCCTTGTTTGCGGACGCTGCCGAAATGGCAAGCGACGAACCGCCGAGATTAGCCGCGTGCGGGCCGTCGGCCGTCAGGCTCGGCATCCTGTAGACGCCCCACTTGCCTTTGAGGTCGGGAGAGGTCGAGCGCACGGTGCCTTCATACCAGCCGCCATAGAGCTGGCTTGCCGCCTTGCCGGCGGTATTGGCCTGGATCTTTTCGTCCCAGTTGGCGGCCGTCAGCGTGCCGGCATCCTTCATCTCCTTCACCTCCTTCAGCGAAGCGACGCAGGCCGGCTGGTTGATGGTGATATTCTGGCCGTCGGTCGAGAATCAGCCGCAGCCCTGCTCGTTGGCGATCATGCGGAACCATTCGCTGTCGCCGTTGAAATCGGCCTGCGCCATGACGACACCGGGATTGGCGGCCGAGATCTTCTTGCCGGCAGCGATGAAATCGTCCCAGGTGCTGATCGTGCTGGGATCGACGCCGGCCTTTTCGTAGAAATCACGGCGATAGAAGACAGCGACAGGGCCGGAATCCCACGGCATGGCATAGGCAACATCGCCGACCTCGAGCTCGGTGCGCTTGAAGTCGGGGAATTTCGCCTGAATATCGGCGGTGTAGCCGAGCTCTTTCAGATTGGCGAAGCAATCCGGGAAACGGCTCCAGAAGATTTCAGCTTCGAAATTCTCGATGCTGACGATGTCGGGCAAGCCTTCGCCGCCGGCAGCGCAGGCAGCCAGCGTCTTGTCGAAAACCTGGCTGTTGCCGAGGTCCTCGACCGTGACCTTGATATCGGGAAACTGTTTGTTGAAGCCCGGCAGCGTGGACTTCAATGCCGATGCGGCGACATTCCAGCTCCAGATGGTGAGATTGGCCGGTTCTGCAAAGGCAGAGCCGGAAGCAAGCAGTGCGACAGCTGCTGTCGCAGCGAGAAGTTTGAAGCGCATTGAAAATCCTCCCTTTTCAATTGCCGATCTTTCACGAACGCGGTTAGACTATCCGCAAGGGAGCGGCTGTCTCCTAAAAAGGGAACATGGATTTGGCGGAAAGTAAGGTCGGTACGCGTGCAATCTATCAGCCCGGCGCAAGCAGCATCGAGGGTTCGCCGACGGCGCTGCAGATGTTTCATGCCCACCCGCCCGTCATGGCCATGCCGCACTGGCACGCGCAGGTCGAGGTCAATTATGTGATTCGCGGCACCGTGCACTACCGCATGAACGATCACGAATTCCGGCTGAACGCCGGCCAGATGTGCCTTTTCTGGGGTGGCCAGCCGCATCAGATGGATGAATCCTCGGATGATTCGCTCTATGCCGGGGCCCATCTGCCGCTGGTCTATTTCTTCCGGCTGCGTCTGCCGATCAGCATTTCCAGCCGGCTGATGAAGGGCGAGACGCTGCTGACGTCGGCGACCGATGCCGCCGACAGAGAAAACTTCGCCCGCTGGGTCCGCTACGCCAATTCAGGCGATTCCGCCAAGGCTCAGCACGCCGTCGACGAACTGCTGCTGCGCATCGAGCGCATTGCGCTCGAACCCTACTCGATGGCGACGTCGAAGACGACCACCAGCCTTGAAGGCGACCAGCCGCATCCGCATTCCTCGCGCAGCGTCGCGCGCATGTGCGATTTCATCGCTGCCAATTTCCTGCAGGACATCGATTCGGTCGACATCGCCCGCGCCGCCGACCTGCATCCGAAATATGCGATGAACCTGTTCAAGCGATCGACCGGCATGACGCTCAGCAAATATGTGACGCTGCTCAGGCTGTCGCGCGCTCAGGCGATGCTGATGAGCGAGGGCGCCAATGTTCTGCAGGTGGCAATGGACAGCGGTTTCGGCTCGATCAGCGCCTTCAACAAATCCTTCCGCCATATCGCCGGCATGTCGCCGTCGGATTTCCGGCGCGATATCAGGCTGGTGACGACGATGCCCGCCGGCGCCTTCCGGAACTGAGGCGTCGCAATCTTTCAGATTCGCTGCGCGCTTTCTACCGAGAAAAAACCAGCCTATGGTGACGGCAGGCTGCGCACATTTTTTGCGCAAGTGCATGCACTCTGCGATGTCGCCACGCGCGGCGACATGATGCCTCCAGTGAAATCAACGATTTGGAACCTGGCACGCGGCTTGCTTCGATATTTGCAGAGTTGGTGGCTAGGGTTCCGGCGTCGCAAGGCGTGACTGGTCCGAGAGCTGCCACCGGCAGGGGAGACATCCTGCCGGGTGCACGGCGGGATAAAAACCCGGGAGACCTCGTAAGCCAAGGGATTGGCGGCACGATGGTCATTGCCGATCCCTTTTGAAGAAAAGCAAAGGGGAATTTCAATGCAGACTTTTTCGAAGCTTCTTTCCATCACCGCACTGACGGCATCCTTGGCTCTGGGCCTCGGTTCGACCGCGAAAGCCGAACAGAAGACCGATTTCAAGGTTGCCTGGTCGATTTATGTCGGCTGGATGCCCTGGGGCTATGCCGCCGATCACGGCATCGTCAAGAAATGGGCCGACAAATACGGCATCAAGATCGAAGTGACTCAGTTCAACGACTATGTCGAATCGATGAACCAGTATACGGCCGGCGCCTTCGATGCCGTGACGCTCACCAATATGGACGGCCTCTCAATCCCGGCAGCCGGCGGCGTCGATACGACGGCCGTGATCATTGGCGACTTTTCGAACGGCAATGATGCGGTCATCCTGAAAGACAAGACGAGCCTTGCCGACATCAAGGGTCAGAACGTCAATCTCGTCGAATTTTCCGTCTCTCACTATCTGCTCGCCCGCGCACTCGAAAGCGTCAAGATGACCGAACGCGACGTGAAGGTGGTCAACACCTCCGACGCCGATATGGTCGCTGCCTACAAGACGGCTGACGTGACCGCGGTCGTCACCTGGAATCCGCTGGTCTCGACCATTCTAGAGGATCCCACGGCCAAGAAAGTGTTCGACAGTTCGCAGGTGCCGGGCGAGATCATCGACCTGATGGTCGCCAATACCGGCGTGCTGAAAGACAATCCGAATTTCGGCAAGGCGCTCGCCGGCATCTGGTATGAGACGGCAGCGCTGCTGACATCAGACAGCGCCGACGGCAAGGCTGCACGCGAGGCGATGGGCTCGGCGTCGGGCACGGATCTCAAGGGCTTCGAATCCCAGCTTGCCGCCACCAAGCTGTTTGCCAAGCCGGCTGATGCCGTCGCCTTTACCGCGTCGGGCAGCCTGCCGAAGACGATGGATCTCGTCCGCAACTTCCTGTTCGAAAAGGGTCTGCTCGGCAGCGGCGCGCCGTCGGCGGACGTGATCGGCATCGAAATGCCGGACGGCAAGATTCTCGGCGACAGCGGCAACGTCAAGCTGCGCTTTACCGAGACTTACATGAAAGCAGCCGCCGGCGGTTCGCTCTGAGCGTCGCTCGAGCGGCGGCGTGCTTGCCCACGCCGCCATCCTTCATCTGCGGAGCTTCTCTCATGCGTTGGATCAACACGAGACCGAGCCGGGGCTCACAGCTTGCGTTGACGCTGCTGCCCTTCGTGCTGCTAATCGTCGCCTATGCTTTCGGCTCAGCGGCGCGACTGGCGGAAAACGCCAATGACAAATTGTTGCCGGGCTTCGCAGATTTCGCCGATGCGATCAATCGCCTGGTCTTCGTCGCCGATCCGCGCACCGGCGAATACCTGCTCTGGTCTGATACGGCGGCGAGCCTAGTGCGGCTGTTTGCCGGTCTCGGCATTTCCACTGTCACCGCACTCGTCATTGGCATGCTGATCGGCATGCTGCCGTACCTGCGGGCGCTGCTCTCCCCTTCGTCGCCGTTGTCTCGATGGTGCCGCCGCTGGCGCTACTACCGATTCTCTTCATCGCCATGGGGCTTGGGGAAGCCTCTAAGATCGCGCTCATCGCCATCGGCGTTGCCCCGACGATGATCCGCGACCTTGCCCTGAAGGCGCTGGAACTGCCGCGCGAACAGATCGTCAAGGCTGAAACGCTCGGCGGCTCTTCCTGGCAGATCGGTCTTCGCGTCGTGCTGCCGCAGATCCTGCCGCGGCTCATCACCTGCCTCAGGCTTCAGCTCGGTCCTGCCTGGCTGTTCCTGATTGCGGCCGAAGCGATCTCGTCGGATTCCGGCCTTGGTTACCGCATCTTCCTCGTGCGCCGCTACCTCTCCATGGACGTGATCTTTCCCTATGTCGTCTGGATCACGCTGCTCGCCGTGGTCATGAATTACATCCTCGATCGCATTCGCATCGCTCTCTTCCCGTGGTCGGAGCTGGAGAAGCAGGCATGAGCGAGCTGGTGATCGAAAGGGTCTGGAAGGAATATGGCGACCAGATCGTGCTTGAGAATGTGTCGCTCACCGTCGCCTCGCGCGCCTTCGTCGCTCTTGCCGGCCCGTCCGGCTGCGGCAAGACGACATTCCTGCGCATGCTGCTTGGCCAGGAACGACCGACGCGGGGCGCCATCCGGCTCGACGGTGAACCGTTGCCGCTCGAGCCGGGGCCGGATCGCGGCGTGGTTTTCCAACGCTACTCCGTCTTCCCGCATCTGACCGTCCTCGGCAATGTGCTGCTCGGCCTCGAATTTTCTGCGGCGCGCTGCAAGGCAAAGCTTTTCGGCGCTGCCCGCCGCAGCGCGGTCGACGAGGCGCGGCGGCTGATCGGCGAAGTCGGCCTTGCCGGCGCCGAGGACAAATATCCGGCACAGCTTTCCGGTGGCATGCAGCAGCGCCTGGCGCTGGCGCAGGCGCTCATCATGAAGCCGAAAGTGCTGCTGCTCGACGAGCCATTCGGGGCGCTCGACCCCGGCATTCGCGCCGAAATCCATACCTTGATGAAACGGCTCTGGCACGAAACGCAGATGACCGTCGTCATGGTGACGCACGACATGCGCGAGGCCTTCACGCTGGCGACGCGGGTCGTCGCCTTCGAGCGGCGGCGTGACCGCCCGGAAGAGAAGGAGCGCTACGGCGCGACCATCACCAAGGACATTTCCATTTGGCCGCCCAGGCTTGCCGGCGCGCCTTCCATCTTCAGCCCCGACCGGGACGGCCCGGTCATTTCTCTGGGCCATCGCCGGGACGACCCGGCTTCCAGTCCGTCAGGAGAAAAACCATGATGCATGTCAGACGCTCGCCCGAGGAAATCGCCGCCAACCGGCAGCGTTACGAGGAACATCAGAAGAAGGGGCTGGAATTCGCGCCGAAGGCTCTGCCGGCGCCGAGCCCCCTGCCCGCCCCCGCCATCGATGCGGCTGCGATCATCCACCAGGAAACCATCCCCGGCGGCTGGTACTGGTCGACAGCGCTGAAGCGCGGCGAAGCGCTCCGCATCGACCAAGGCGACGGCGGATCGACCGTGGCGCTCGTCGCCTGGAACGCCGCTGATACCAGCGAGCGGCTCAATCTCGTCGATACGGTCAAGGTGCAGTGGACGACTGCCCTTGGCAAGGGCCGCGTCATCTTTTCGGATATGGGCCGGGTGATGTTTTCGCTGACCGAAGACAGTTCCGGTGCCCATGATTGCCTGATGGGCGGCTCGACGGCGGCCTCGAACGCCGCAAAATATCCCGGCGTCAAGACCCGCAACACCCGCGACAATCTCGTGCTCGTCGCCGGCAAGCTCGGTCTCACCAGGCGCGACATCCCTGGGATTCTCAATCTTTTCGCTTCCGTCCGCGTCGACGACGAGGGTGGCTTCCACTGGCGCGGCAAACTTTCCAATAGCGGCGATTATGCCGAACTGCGCGCCGAAATGGACATGATCGTGGGCTTTTCCAATTGCCCGCATCCGCTCGATCCAGATCCGGTCTATGCGCCGAAGCCGGTCATCGTGACGCGCTTTCGTGCAGGTGCGCCCGCCGTCGACGACCTCGCGCGCACGGCGACCGCCGAGGCCGTTCGCGGCTTCGAGAACAACGCCGCGATGCTGGCCTGAGGAGGAATGACGATGACCGATTTCATCAAGACGTCAGCTTCACGCAGCCTCGAAAACGCCGTGCAGGATCATTTCATCCCGGCGGAAGCGCCGTGGTCCGGCATCGTGCGCAAGGGTCAGACGATCCGCATCGAAGACAGCTACGGCCAGCAGGCGATCGACACGCTGTTTTATCGCGCCGATGATTTTGGCGAGCGCTATTCCAACCAGGACACGATGCGGGCGCAGGGTGGCGCCTATATCGGCGCCGGCACGAAGATCGTCTCGAACGAGGGCAATGTCATGCTTGTCATGACGGCCGACAGCTGCGGCCGCCATGATACCTCCGCCGGCGCCTGCTCCTGCGAGAGCAACACCGTGCGCTTCGGCCATGGCACGAAATACCTGCATGCCTGCCGCGACAATTTCGTGCTCGAGGTGACCCGGCACGGCATGAGCAAGCGCGACATCGTGCCGAACATCAATTTTTTCATGAATGTTCCGATCAAGCCGAACGGCGAGATGACCATTGTCGACGGCATTTCCGCGCCCGGCGACTATGTCGAACTGGTGGCTGAAATGGACGTGCTCTGCGTCATCTCCAACTGCCCGCAGATCAACAATCCCTGTAACGGCTTCGATCCGACACCGATCCGGGTGCTGATCTGGGACGGCGAGGACTGATCGATGTTCACCAAGGTTCTCATCGCCAATCGCGGCGAAATCGCCGTCCGTGCGATCCGGACATTGAAGAGGATGGGCATCGCCTCGGTTGCCGTCTATTCCGATGCCGATCGCTTCTCGAAGCCGGCGCTGCTCGCCGACGAAGCCGTGCGCCTCGGCCCGGCGCCTGCTGGAGAAAGCTATCTCAACGTCGATGCCGTCATCGCCGCCTGCAAGGCGACCGGTGCCGAGGCCGTGCATCCGGGCTATGGCTTCCTCTCGGAAAATATCGGCTTTGCCGAGCGGCTCGCCGCGGAAGGCATCGCCTTCATCGGTCCGCGGCCGGAGCATCTGTCGGCTTTCGGCCTGAAGCATACGGCGCGTGAATTGGCGAAAGCGAGCGGCGTGCCGCTGCTGCCCGGCACCGATCTGCTGCGGAGTGTCGAAGAGGCGCTCCTGGCCGCCGAGACCATCGGTTTCCCCGTTATGCTGAAAAGCACGGCGGGCGGCGGCGGTATCGGCATGCAGCTCTGCGCCGATGCGGCTGGTCTCAAGGCCTCTTTCGAAAGCGTACAGCGAACGGCGCGCGCCAGCTTCGGCGATGCGCGTGTCTATATCGAGCGTTTCGTTGCCGAAGCCCGCCATGTCGAGGTGCAGATCTTCGGCGACGGCAAGGGCACAGTGATCGCGCTCGGAGAGCGCGACTGCTCGCTGCAAAGGCGAAACCAGAAGGTCGTCGAGGAAACGCCTGCCCCTGGTCTGTCGGCGGAAACACGGGCGCGCCTGCACAAGGCGGCGGTCGATTTGGGAGCTTCGGTCTCCTATGAATCGGCCGGCACCGTCGAATTCATCTATGATCCCCAGCGCGGGGAATTCTATTTCCTCGAGGTCAATACCCGCCTCCAGGTCGAGCATCCCGTCACCGAAGCCGTCTTCGGCATCGATCTCGTCGAGTGGATGATCCGGCAGGCGGCGGGCGAGGACGTGCTGTCGGGCGCGAGCGACCTGACGCCGAAGGGTGCGGCGATCGAAATGCGCATCTATGCCGAGATGCCGCATGCCGATTTCCGCCCGAGCGCCGGCCTGCTGACCGAGGTCGTCTTTCCCAACGATGCCCGTGTCGACGGCTGGATCGAGACGGGAACCGAGGTGACACCCTTCTACGACCCGATGCTTGCCAAGCTGATCGTGGCGGCGGAGGATCGGCCGGCGGCGATCGAGAAGCTGAAGGCAGCGCTTGCCGCGACAGCGATTTCAGGCATCGAAACCAATCTCGATTATCTCCGGGCGATCGCCGCTTCCGAACTGCTTGCCGGCGGTAAGGTGGCGACGACGGCGCTGCGTGACTTCGCCTTCGTTCCGGATATCGTCGAGGTTATCGCACCCGGTGCGCAATCGAGCATTCAGGAGCTGCCGGGCCGGCTCGGCCTGTGGCATGTCGGCGTGCCGCGGAGCGGGCCGATGGACGAGCGCTCCTTCCGCCATGCCAACCGGCTGGTCAGCAATGCCGATGAGACGGCCGCGCTGGAACTGACGGTTTCCGGTCCGACGCTGCGATTTTATGCCGACCAGACGATCGCCCTTGCCGGGGCGCGGATGGCGATGACGTGCGATGGGATCAGGCTTCCCCACGACGAGCCGGTCCTGATCCGGGCCGGTCAGGTGCTGTCGGTCGGTGCGATCGAAGGACCGGGGCAGCGCGCCTATCTTGCCGCTGCCGGCGGTTTTGCCGCGCCCGTCGTGCTCGGCTCGCGGGCGACTTTCGGCCTTGGCCAATTCGGAGGCAACGCCACCGGCACGCTGAAGACGGGGCATGTGCTGCATTTCGCCCGGCAGGCGCCGGTGCAACCGGCCAAACCTGCATCCGAGCCGGCCGCCTTGTCCCGAGAATGGGATGTCGGCGTCGTCTACGGTCCGCATGGCGCACCGGATTTCTTTCAGAATAGCGATATCGAGACGCTGTTCTCCGCAGCTTACGAGGTGCATTTCAACAGCGCCCGCACCGGTGTGCGCCTCATCGGCCCCGCCCCGCTTTGGGCACGCCGCGACGGTGGCGAGGCGGGGCTTCACCCCTCCAACCTGCATGACAATGCCTATGCGATCGGCGCGATCGATTTCACCGGCGATATGCCGATCATTCTCGGGCCCGACGGTCCGAGCCTTGGCGGTTTCGTCTGCCCGGCCGTGATCGCGCGTGACGAGCAATGGAAGATGGGGCAGTTCAAGCCCGGCGACCGTATCCGTTTTCATGCCGTGGCCCGGCCGGAAGACCCGATCGCCGGCCCGGCGGTGCGGCGGGCCGCGGAAGAGACGGGTTCGCCGATCGTCGGCGTCAGCGAGGACGGCCCGGTTTCGGTCGTTTATCGCCGCCAGGGCGACGACAACCTGCTCGTCGAATATGGGCCGATGACGCTCGACATCGCGCTCCGCCTGCGGGTTCATCTGCTGATGCAGGCTGTCGCCGAGGCCCGCTTGCCCGGGATCGTCGACCTCACGCCGGGCATCCGCTCGCTGCAGATCCATTATGACGGCACGCAGCTGACGCGCCGGCGCCTGCTCGGGCTGCTCTCTGAGATCGAGACGACGCTGCCGGCGGCACAGGATGTCAAGGTGCCGAGCCGTATCGTGCATCTGCCGCTGTCGTGGAACGATCCGGATGCGGCGCTTGCCATGCGCAAGTATCAGGAACTCGTCCGCCCTAATGCGCCCTGGTGCCCCGATAACATCGAGTTCATTCGCCGCATCAACGGTCTTCCCGACGAACAGGCCGTCCGGAATATTGTCTTCGACGCGAGCTACTTCGTCCTGGGCCTCGGCGATGTCTACCTCGGCGCTCCGGTTGCGACCCCGATTGATCCGCGCCATCGTCTCGTCACGACCAAATACAATCCCGCCCGCACCTGGACGCCGGAAAATGCGGTCGGTATCGGCGGGGCCTATATGTGCATCTACGGCATGGAAGGACCGGGCGGCTATCAGCTCTTCGGCCGTACCATCCAGGTCTGGAACACGTGGCGGGAAACGCCGGCCTTTGCCAGGGGCAAGCCCTGGCTCCTGAACTTCTTCGACCAGATCCGCTTTTTTCCGGTCAGCAACCAGGAGCTGACGGAGGCGCGTGCGGCCTTCCCGCATGGCGGCTATCCTGTCAGGATCGAAGAGACCGAATTCTCCTATGCCGCCTACGACAAGGACATGCAGGCGAACGCAGTATCCGTCGGCCGCTTCAAGGCGACGCAGCAGGCGGCCTTCGATGTAGAGCGTCAGCACTGGAAGGAAGCCGGGCTCGACAGCTTCGTCGCCGATGAAGGCACGGGCGAAAATACGGCCGCGGATGTTCCCGACGGATGCTTCGGCGTTGCCAGCGCTGTGCCCGGCAATATCTGGAAATTGCTGGTCGAACCGGGCGCCCCGGTTGCGGCCGGCGACACGCTTGCCATCATCGAATCGATGAAAATGGAAATCAATGTCACCGCCCATGCGGCAGGCCGTGTCCGCGACCTGCGAGCCGGGCCGGGGAGAAACGTCAAAGCCGGCGATATTATCGTCGTCGTGGAGGAATGCTGACATGCTGCCGACCATTCTCGATCTCTCAAGCCTTCGCGCCGCCTATCAATCCGGCCTGACGCCGCTCGACATCATCGAAGAGGTGATCGCCCGCCGCGCCGCTTCGAAAGATCCGGCAATATTCATCACCCCGGTGCCGGATGAAGAGTTACGCTCTGCCGCCAAAGCTCTGATGGTGCGCGCGCCTGAAGCAAACAGCCTGCCCCTCTGGGGCGTGCCTTTCGCGGTAAAGGACAATATCGATGCCGCCGGCCTGCCGACGACTGCCGCCTGCCCGGCCTATGAGTATCGGCCGGACGTCGATTCCACCGTCGTTGCAAGGTTGAAGGCAGCCGGCGCCATCATCATCGGCAAGACCAATCTCGACCAGTTCGCCACCGGCCTCAATGGCACGCGCTCGCCTTATGGGGCGCCACGGTCGGTCTTCGATGCGGCCTATATATCCGGCGGCTCGAGCTCGGGCTCGGCGGTCACGGTCGCCTCCGGCCTCGCCGCCTTCGCGCTCGGCACAGATACGGCGGGCTCCGGCCGCGTGCCGGCCGCTTTCAACAATCTGGTCGGCATCAAGCCGACGCCGGGGCTTCTCCCGAATACCGGCACTATTCCGGCCTGCAGGAGCGTCGACTGCATTACGATCTTCGCCCCCACCGTCGGCGACGGCGTCGCGGTCCGAAAGGTCGCCGAGGGATTTGACGCTGCCGATCCTTTCTCGCGTCGGGCCGAGCCGGCGAAGCTGCCGGTGTCGGGGTTGCGGATCGGCGTCCTGACCGCCGGGGAGCGGGAATTCTTCGGCGACAAGGGGGTGGAGGCACTCTACGACCAGGCGATCGAGCGGGCGAGAACACTGGGCGCGACCATTGTCCCCTTCGATTACACGCCCTTCCGCGAGGCCGCCGCCCTCCTTTATAATGGGCCATGGGTCGCCGAACGCCTGGCGGCGGTCGAGGCTTTCCTGGCGACGAACGCAGCCGATTTCGACCCGACAGTACGGGGGATCATCGAAGGCGCCGGGAGCAGCACCGCGGTCGACGCCTTCAATGGCCGATATCGGCTGGAAGAACTGCGCCGGAAGACGGAAACCGAATGGGGAAAGGCCGACGTGCTTCTGCTGCCGACTGCACCGACCACCTACACGGTCGCCGATATGCTCGCCAATCCCGTCGTGCTGAACGGCCGTCTCGGCCGCTATACCAATTTTGTCAACCTGCTTGATTGCGCAGCGATCGCCGTTCCGGCAGGCTTCGCGGAGGGCGGCTTGCCCGGCGGCATTACCGTGATCGCGCCTGCTTTCACGGACGATGCTCTGGCGCCACTGGCCGATGCACTGCACCGGGCTGCGACATCAGGCATGGGCATCGACCGGCAAGCGGCGATCCCTGACGCGAGCCGCGTTGCGGCTGCTGATGACGACTTCGTCGAGATTGTCGTGGTTGGTGCGCACCTGACCGGCATGCCGCTCAATCATGAGCTGACCGGCGCCGGCGCGCGGCTGGTCAAGGCCTGCCGCACGACCGGCGAATATCGTCTCTTCGTGCTGTCGGGCACGGTGCCGCCGAAGCCAGGCCTCATCCGTGAACCTGACTATAAGGGCTCCGGTCTGGAGGTTGAGGTCTGGGCCATGCCTGCCGATGCTTTCGGGTTTTTCGTCCAGAAGATCCCGGCACCGCTCGGTATTGGAAAAGTGGCGCTCGACGACGGCACGAGCGTTGCCGGTTTTCTCTGCGAGGCACATGCGGTGCGCGGCGCCGAGGACATCACGCCGCTTGGCGGCTGGCGAACGTATATTCGCGCCAAATTGGCGAGTTGAGCATGCGGCGAAGAATGACGGCGTTGATTGCGCGGCGTCTGCATCGTTCCTTAACTCGGAACCGATGCAGCGTCCTTTGCGCGCCTTTTCAGACGCGCAGCGCTCTCGTCGCGCTTCTCCTGAAGGGGCTGGTCGCGCGAACCGAGGCGATCGGCAGGCCGGGCCGCCACTGAGGACTTACCGTTTCTCTGCGAGTTCGATCTGAATGCCATCGGGATCACGGAGAAAGGCGACCTTGTGCAGAACCTCGGCATTGACCGCCAGGCGCGGCCGCTCCTTGACCTCGACGCCGGCCCGTTCCAGCCGGGCGAATGTCTCATCGACACTTTCGAACAGGAGGGTCAGATGCCGGAGCCCTGCCGTGCCCTCGGGAACGTCAACCGCCCTTGCCGCACCACCGGCCGGCGCGACGATTTCGAGCATGCCGCCGCCGGCATCGAGAAAGGCGATCCCAGAGCCGTCGGCCATCGTCTTTCGCAGATGCAGGCGCAGGCCGAGCAGGCGGCAGTAAAAATCGATGGTACGGTCCATGTTGCTGACCGTCATGCCGACATGTTCGAAGGATTTCAGCATGGGTGCTTCTTTCGCTTGAGGATGAGAACGGCTTTCGGCGGCGGCTTCAAATTTTAAGGATGAGCGTGATTGCTGGAGGCCGCAGACGGGCGGTCGCTTGCGCTCTCTCAATGTCGCCACTAGGTTGTCGTCGAAAGACGAGGCCACCAAAGTGATGCATATTCGAAGAGCGGTATCCGCCGATGCGGAGGAGCTGTGCAGTCTCCTGAACGAAATCATCCTGGCCGGCGGAACGACCGCGCTCGAGACACCGCTGATGGCCGCGGAATTCGCAGAGTGGTTCATCGAGGGCGAGTTTCCCCTTGTCTGCCATGTGGCGGAGCATGACCGGTCGCTTGTCGGCTTTCAGTCGCTGAGCTTGTATGGCGATCCGCCGAAAGGTTATGCCGATATCGCAACATTTGCCCGCATGAATCCGAAGATTTCCGGCGTCGGCAGCGCCCTTTTTCCGGCGACGCGGGCGGCAGCCGAAGAGCTCGGGCTCGAAGTCATCAATGCGACCATTCGTGCCGACAATGTCGGCGGTCTTGCCTATTACGCAAAGATGGGTTTCCAGCTTTATGACAGGCTTGCCCAGGTTCCGCTTCTGGACGGAACGCCCGTCGATCGGATTAAGAAACGTTTCAAGGTGGATGCCGGGCGCCGCCCGACATCCTCTCGTTGACTGTGCCGAAGACCTCGTCGGAATGATCCGACGTTCGAAGCTTCGCCTTACACCGTCGTCTCACAGGCCGGCAGCCGCGCGCTGTTCCTCCGGAAGCCAGGAGCGGTAGAGCGGATGATCGGCGGCAATCGGCATCGGCGTCGGCTTGCCGGTGCGCTGCGAGAAATAGGCGGCTGTCACCAGCTCCAGTGAGTTGCGGGCATCCTGCAGCGTCACCGGCGGGTCCTTGCCCTCGATGATCGCCTTGTGGAAGAGCTCGAACTGGCGGGTATAGCCGTCCTCGCCCGGCACATGGGCGGCCAGCGCCTCGTCGATTCGCGCCTGGTGTTCCTCCGTTCCTGCCGTGAAAACCCAGGGATCGCGGCCCATCGTATAGGGTTCGAGAATGCTTTCGGCGACAAGATCGCTGAAGCAGAAACGCAGCCGCGAGATCTCCTTGCGCGAGCCGAGCGTCATCGACAGCGTCGCCAGAGAACCGTTCTGCATCTTCACCGAAAGCGCTGCCGTATCCTCGACCTCGATCGGGTTGACCAGGGTGGCGCCATAGGAAAACACCTCGGCACAGGGGCCATGCACGTAATTCAGCATGTCATGGGCGTGGATCGCGTGGCCGAGAAGGCCGCCGCCGAGCTCGGTCGCCCATTTGCCGCGCCACGGCACGGCGTAATAATCCGGGCCGCGCCACCAATGGGTCTCGATCGTCGTCAGGAACGGCTTGCCGGCCAGGCCGCGCTCGATCAGCAGCTTCAGCTTCTGCAGGCCGGAGCCGTAGCGATACTGGAAGATCGGCATCAGCTTCCCGCCGGGGAAACGGGCGAGGATGCGCTCCATCTCGTCGACCTCGGCGATCGAGCCGAAGAGCGGCTTCTCGCAGATCACGTGCTTGCCGGATTCGATGCCCTTGCGGCAAAGCTCGAAATGCGAGCTCGGCGGCGTCGAAATATCAATAATGTCGAGATCGTCGCGGGCAAACAGCGAGTCTGCGTCCTGCGTATATTCGTTGATGGCGAACTCTTCGCACAGCGCTTTGCCGCGGTCTTCGTCGAGCGAGCAGAGCACGGCAACGTCAAAAAGATCTTTGTTCCAGCCGAAGCCGGTTAGGTGCCGCGCAGCAATGCCTGCGCCGATGACGCCGACGCGCAATTTCTTGGTCATGATATCCTCCTCAGCGAGCGCCGATGCGCGCGGCTTTCGTCTGGGCGTCGAGCGAAAGGCGGCAGACTTCGAAAACGTGGCCCTGCGTCATCGCCGTCTGCGTGCGGTTTGCGACATCGGCGGTGAAAGCATCGAAATAATCGAGTTTCTCGCCGCTGCAATCGATATGGGTCATCTCCTTGCCGTTGACGAGGAAGAGATGATCCTTGCCCGGCCGGCCGGCAATATCGATATATTTGCGCAGTTCGATATAACCCTCGGTGCCGAGGATGGTGAGGCGTCCGTCGCCCCAGGTCGGCAGCGCCTCCGGGGTGAACCAGTCGACGCGGACATAACCCGCCGCTCTGTCGGAGCGCAGCAGCACTTCGCCGAAATCCTGGAAGGCCGGCTTGTCGGGCATGCCGAAATTGCCGATCGAACTGGCGATGACCTCGCCCGACGTCGAGCCGGTATAGAACAGGAACTGGTCGACCTGATGCGAGGCGATGTCGACGATGATACCGCCGAAGGCTTCCGGATCGAAGAACCAGTCCGGCCGGGTCGGCAGCTGCAGCCGATGCGGGCCGACGCCGAGCGTCTGGATCACCTTGCCGATCGCGCCGTCGGCGACGAGCTTGCCGGCCTTGACCGCGGAGCGCACGCAGTGGCGCTCGGAAAAGCAGATCGAGAAAATCTTGCCGGTTTCGGCAACGGTGCGCTTGACCTCCTCGAGCTGGGCGAAGGTCGTCACACCAGGCTTATCGGTCATCACGTCCTTGCCCGCTTTCATCGCCCGGATGGCAAGCCCGGCGCGGTCGCGCGGGATCGCGGCAATGCAGATGACGTCGATCGACGGATCGTCGAACAGCTTCTCCCGATCGATCTGCGGCGCATCGGGATAGGTCTTCTCGAAGGCTTCGCGCAATGCCGGCACCGAGGTCTGCGGGCAATAGCCAACGAACTCGCCGCCAGCGGCAAGCAATCCCTTCACATGATCGAATGTATGCCCATGGTCGATTCCGACGACGGCAAATCTCAACATCGCTGCATTATCCTCCCGGGATTTTCTGAGCGCCGGCTGGCGCCGGCATCCTCCATGTCGGGCAAAACAGATAACGAAACTTGCCTCCTGTCAAGGTGAGATCGAGGCTGAAAGTGCGTATCGATATATGTAAATATCTGAAATTAAATAGATATTTTGTATCTAAATAGTTATTTACTGAGTTCCGGCGCCGTTTTGCCGACAAGTCGCTCATTCGATCCGATTGGACGAGAGTCTTTTTCTCCAGCATGTCTTGCCCCGTCTACGTGAATGTGATCGATTTCCGCCGCCGCCGGTTGGAGGGCGGCAACGACCTCGAAGATATTCAAAGAGCGCTCCCGCTTGCCTGTGACGGAGGATCACCATGTCTCATCCCCTTCTCGATGCCGCTGCTTCGGCTGGTCTTTTTGTCGGCCGCGTCTGGAGCCCCGAGGCTACCGGCCCGAGCATCGTAACGCTTCGCGAGGGGATGTTGGTCGACATTACCTCGCGCGACGCGCCGACGCTGAGCGTCCTGCTTGAAAAACAGGATGCCGCCGGCTTTGTCCGCGCCGCAAAGGGCAAGACGGTCGGTTCCTTGGAGGAAGTCGCAGGCAACAGTATGGGAACGCCGGATAAGGAGCGTCCCTATCTGCTGGCCCCCGCCGACCTGCAGGCGGTCAAGGCATGCGGCGTCACCTTCGCCCAGTCGATGATCGAGCGCGTCATCGAGGAGAAGGCGGCCGGCAATCCCGATCGCGCCGCCTCGATCCGCGAGCGCGTCAGCACGCTGATCGGCGGCAGCCTCACCAATCTCAAGGCCGGTTCGCCGGAGGCGGCCAAGGTCAAGCAGGCCCTGATCGACGAGGGCATGTGGTCGCAATATCTCGAGGTCGGCATCGGTCCCGACGCCGAGGTCTTCACCAAGGCGCCGGTGCTGTCCTCGGTCGGCTGGGGTGCGGATGTCGGCCTGCATCCAATCTCGACCTGGAACAATCCCGAGCCGGAAATCGTGCTGGCGGTTAACAGTCGCGGCGAGATCAAGGGCGCTGCGCTCGGCAATGACGTCAATCTGCGTGACATCGAGGGCCGTTCGGCGCTCTTGCTCGGCAAGGCCAAGGACAACAACGCCTCCTGCGCGATCGGTCCCTTCATCCGCCTGTTCGATGCCGGTTACGGGCTGGATGACGTGCGCAGGGCGGAACTCGACCTCAAGGTGACGGGCGGCGATGGCTTCGTGCTCAACGGCAAAAGTTCGATGTCGCAGATCAGCCGCGATCCGAGCGATCTCGTCAAGCAGACGCTTGGCCCCCATCATCAGTATCCCGACGGGTTCATGCTCTTTCTCGGCACGCTGTTTGCCCCGACCCAGGATCGCGACGCGCCGAAGCAGGGTTTCACCCATAAGATCGGCGATGTCGTCGAGATTTCCTCGGCCGGGCTCGGCGCCCTCGTCAACACCGTACGCCTCTCCACCGAATGCCCGCCCTGGACCTTCGGCATTTCGGCGCTGATGAGCAACCTGGCGAAGCGCGGATTGCTGTGACTACTGGTTCCGCCGCCTGCCCTGCAGCAGGTCGAGCACGGAGTTTGCCGCCTCGAGGACGTTTGTGCCCGGACCGAACACTGCCGCAACGCCGTGTTCGTGCAGGAACTCATAGTCCTGCCGCGGGATGACGCCGCCGCAGACGACGATGATATCGTCACCGCCCTGTGCTCTCAGCCTGTCGATCAGCTGCGGCAGCAGCGTCCTGTGGCCTGCCGCTAAGGACGAGACGCCGACGACATTGACCTTTTCGTCAAGCGCCATGTCGACTGCCTCGTCCGGCGTCTGGAAAAGCGGGCCGGCAAGCACATCGAAGCCGATATCGCCGAAGGCCGAGGCGATCACCTTGGCGCCCCGGTCATGCCCGTCCTGGCCGAGCTTGGCGACCATGATCTTCGGCCGCTGCCCCATCGCTTCCGTGACCTCCGCCATGCGAGTGCGGAGCACCGCGAGCTCCGGCTCGTTGCTATAGGCTTCGCCATAGACGCCCGTGATGACTTCAGGCGTTGCGGCATGGTCGCCGAAGGCAGCGCGCATGGCATCGGAGATTTCGCCGACGGTGGCCCGGGCTCGCGCCGCCTCGATCGCGGCTTCGAGCAGATTGCCGCGGCCGTTACGCGCGACATCCGCCAGGGCGGCCAGTGTTTCGCGCACGGCGTTGCCGTCGCGGCGGCGCTTGGTTTCCTCGATGCGTTTGATCTGCGCAATGCGCACCGCGCTGTTGTCGATCTCCAGAATGTCGATCGGCTGCTCGTTGTCGAGCCTGTAGCGATTGACGCCGACGATGACCTCTTCGCCCTTGTCGACGGCAGCCTGGCGGCGCGCGGCCGCTTCCTCGATCAGCCGCTTCGGCAGGCCCTCGTTGACGGCCTTGGTCATGCCGCCGAGCGCTTCCACCTCCTCGATCAGCGCCCAGGCCTTATCGGCAAGCTCCCGCGTCAGGCTCTCGACGTAATAGGAGCCGGCCAGCGGATCGACCACCTTTGTGACGCCGGTTTCGTGGCTCAGGATGAGCTGGGTGTTGCGAGCGATGCGGGCGGAAAATTCCGTCGGCAGCGCGATCGCCTCGTCGAAGGAATTGGTGTGCAGCGATTGCGTGCCGCCGAGCACGGCCGACATCGCCTCGAAGGCGGTGCGGATGATGTTGTTATAGGGATCCTGCTCCTGCAGCGACACGCCGGAGGTCTGGCAATGGGTGCGCAGCATCAGCGAGGACGCCTTCTTCGGCTGGAACTCTTCCATGATCCGGGTCCAGAGCAGCCGGGCGGCGCGCAGTTTCGCCGCCTCCATGAAGAAGTTCATGCCGATGGCGAAGAAGAAGGAGAGCCTTCCGGCAAAATCATCGACGTTGAGACCCTTGGCGATCGCCGCCCTGACATATTCGCGACCGTCGGCCAGCGTGAAGGCCAGTTCCTGGACCAGCGTCGCACCGGCCTCCTGCATGTGATAGCCGGAGATCGAGATCGAGTTGAATTTCGGCATCTCCTTTGCGGTATATTCGATGATGTCGGCAACGATCCGCATCGAGGGTTCCGGCGGATAGATATAGGTGTTGCGGACCATGAACTCCTTAAGGATATCATTCTGGATCGTGCCTGAAAGGTCGGCCCTCGGCACCCCCTGCTCCTCGCCGGCGACGATAAAGGAGGCGAGGATCGGGATGACGGCGCCGTTCATGGTCATCGAAACCGACATTTCGCCGAGCGGAATGCCGTCGAACAGGATCTTCATGTCCTCGACGCTATCGATTGCGACGCCCGCGTTGCCGACATCGCCTTCGACGCGGGGATGATCGCTGTCATAACCGCGATGGGTGGCGAGGTCGAAGGCGACCGACAGGCCCTTCTGGCCGGCGGCCAGATTGCGGCGGTAGAAGGCGTTCGATTCTTCTGCCGTCGAGAAGCCGGCATATTGACGGATTGTCCATGGCCGGCCGGCATACATCGTGGCGCGCGGGCCGCGGGTAAACGGCGAAAAACCGGGAAGCGAGCCGAGATGCGCGGCGCCTTCGAGATCCTCGGCCGTATAGAGCGGCTTGACGGCAATGCCTTCCGGCGTCTGCCAGGTCAGCGTTTCCGGCGAGGCACGCAGCTCCTTCTGCGCAAGCTCCGCCCAATCCGACAGCGTCTTCTTCGTCATGCCTTCCTCCGGCTCTTTCATTGCAGCTTATCATTTCATAGGCGCACAATGCGATAAAGCCTTAGGACGTTGAACGCAGCAAAGCATCGATCGCCTGCCACCCATCCGCCACGATTTTGCGGGGCCGACCTATTTGTGGTCCAGCCTGGCGACCAGCCGGTCGCCGAGCCACTGGATGCCGCAGACGAGGATGACGAGGACGGCCACCACCGAGATCATCACATTGGTTTCGAAGCGCTGGTAGCCATAGCGAATGGCGAGGTCGCCGAGGCCGCCGGCGCCGATCGCACCCGCCATGGCCGAGGCGCCGATCAGTGTCACCAACGTGACGGTGAAGCCGGCGACGATGCCGGGCAGCGCTTCGGGCACCAGCACTTCACGCACGATGGTCCAGCGATTGCCGCCCATGGCGCGCACCGCATCGATCAGGCCGCGGTCGACCTCGCGCAGCGACACTTCGGCGATGCGGGCGTAATAGGGCGTGGCGGCGATGGCGAGCGGCACGATGGCCGCCCATGTGCCAAGCGCCGTGCCGACGATCAGTCGCGTCAGCGGGATCAGCGCCACCAGCAGGATGATGAAGGGCACCGAACGGAAGCCGTTGATCACAGCGCCGAGCACACGGTTGATCCAGAGATTTTCAGCAATGCCGCCGCGTGTCGTGACGACGAGGGCAAGGCCGAGCGGCAGACCGGCGACGAGCGAGATCACGCCGGAGGCGACGGTCATCAGGACCGTCTCCCAAAGCGAGCGGATCAGCAGTTCAAACATGATCGGCGTCATAACCAAGCACCTCCACCCGGGCGGACCGGGCCGTCAGAAATTGTTCGACCTTGCCGGCAAGCGCGGGGTCGCGCATGGGAACGGCGATGAAGAACCGCGCCACCGGCTGGTTCTGGATATGGTCGATGCCGCCATGGACGAGGCGGAAGGAATGCGGCAGCGCCGCCGACAGCTCGGCAAACAGCGCGCCTTGCGCTTCAGGCCCGGCCAGATCGACGCTGAGGATCGCCTCGCTGCCAGATGTCGCAGACAGCCGGCCGGCAATATGATCGGGAAGCTGTGGGCGGATGCCGCCGAGCAGGCTGCGGGTGATCGCTTGCTGCGGATCGGCAAAGACCGACCAGACTTGGCCCTCCTCGACGATCCGCCCGGCATCGATGACGGCGACGCGATCGGCAATGCCGCGCACCACTTCCATCTCATGTGTGATCAGCAGAATGGTCAGGCCGAGTTTGCGGTTGATGTCTTTGAGCAAGGACAGGATCGACCGGGTCGTCTCGGGATCGAGCGCCGATGTCGCCTCGTCGGACAGCAGCAGCGCCGGGCGTGCCGCGAGCGCGCGGGCGATGCCGACGCGTTGTTTCTGGCCGCCGGAGAGCGAGGCGGGATAGGCCTTCGCCTTGTCGGCGAGACCGACGAGCTCAAGCAGCTCACGCGCCCGCCGCAGGCGCTCGGCCTTGGCAACGCCTTCGATCTTCAGCGGCAGGGCGACATTGTCTTCGACGGTCTTGGCGGAAAGCAGGTTGAAGTGCTGGAAGATCATGCCGATGCGGCGGCGCAGCGGCTGCAGTTCCTGTTCTTGAAGCCCGGTGATATCGCGGCCTTCGATACGGATTTCGCCGCTGTCGGCGCGCTCAAGGCCGTTCAGGCAGCGGATCAGCGTCGACTTGCCGGCGCCGCTGCGGCCGATGATGCCAACAATCTCGCCCTTCTTCACGCTCAGCGAAATACCGTCGAGTGCCGCGGTGGCTCCGAACCGCCGCTTCACGTCGACAAGTCTCACCACTTCTTCGGCCGCTGCAGCTGGCGGCTGCGGCTCGATTGTCGTGGCGGAAACAAAGGAATTCATCTGCTTTTTCCCTAAAAAACGCCAAAGGCGGTCCCGGCAAGAAACGCCCGGACCGCCTTTCGGCAGGCCTTAACCCCCGCCGAGTTTCGGATCAATAGGCGCTGAGACCCGTCCCCTTATAGACCTTGTCGAATTCGGCCTTGACGGTGTCGTTCTGATAAGACGACACAAGCGTCTTGACCCAGTCGGCATCCTTGTTCTCGTCCTTGACGGCGATGAAATTGCGGTACGGATTATCGGCGACCGGCTCCTGCGCGATACGTTCGGCCGGAGAAAGGCCGCTCTTCAAAGCCCAATCGGTATTGACAACGCCGGCATCGAGATCATCGATCGAACGGCCGACGATGCCGGCATCGAGTTCCTTGATCTCGATCTTCTTCGGATTGTCGCTGACGTCGGCGACGGTGGCGAGAATGCCCGTGCCGTCCTTCAGCTTGATCAGGCCTTCGCTCTGAAGAACGCGCAATGCCCGGCCTTCGTTCGATGGATCGTTCGGGACGCCGATGACCGCCCCTTCCGGAATTTCGGCGACGGATTTGTATTTCTTGCTGTAGAGGCCGATCGGCCAGACCCCGGTATAGCCGGCGCGGACGATATGATAGCCGTGCTGCTGGATCTGGTTATCGAGATAAGGTTGATGCTGGAAGGCGTTGGCGTCGATCTCGCCCTGCTCCAGAGCTTCGTTCGGCTGCGTGTAGTCGTTGAAGACGACGGTCTCGATCTTGAGGTCTTTCTTGGCCGCCTCACTCGTGACGACACGCCAGATGTCCTCCTCTTCGCCGGCCATGATGCCGACCTTGATCAACTTGTCCTCGGCGAAGGAGGGAGCGGGTGCTGCAAAGGTAAAAAGCGCGGCAGCGGAAGCGGCGGCGGTGGCAAGAACCGCCCGGCGCGAAAGCTGTGGTCCGTGAAGTTTTTTGTTGTTGGTCATTATTACATCCCGTCTGACTGAATGAGGCCGAACGCCCCGAGCAGGCTGAGCATGGCAAATGCGCGGATCAAGGGCGAAGCACGAAAGTCTGATGTGAAGGAAGAGCCTGAAAAACTCTTGCCCTGCCTTCAATATCGGCAGGATAAATTTCCATCAAATTTATGGATTAATTGCGGCCCTTAAGCATATCCTAAAGGATGAAGGCGGCGCTTGAGGTGCGCGCTCGCCGAGATCGTGATGGCACAGCGCCTGCCCGAGGGTGGGGCGACATCGGGGTAAAGCCATGCCAATCCTCCCCATCCAGATGCGGAGGACTTCGCATTGGTTGCGGATCATATAGCCTCAGGCCGGTTTCTGCTTCGGGATACGCGGCAGGAAGATCGTCAGCAGGCCCAGCAACGGCAGGTAGGAGCAGATGCGGTAGACGAAGTCGATGCCGTGCGTATCGGCAAAATCACCGAGCAGCGCCGCACCGAGCCCCCCTGCCCCGAACGCGAAGCCGAAGAAGACGCCGGCAATCAGCCCGACGCGGCCGGGCACCAGCTCCTGAGCAAAAACGACGATCGCCGAAAATGCCGACGCGAAGATCAGGCCGATGACGACACTGAGCACGCCCGTCCAGAGAAGATTCGCATAGGGCAGCAGCGAGGCGAAGGGAATGACGCCGAGGATCGAAAACCAGATGACGAAACGGGCACCGAAGCGATCGCCGATCGGTCCACCGAGGAAAGTGCCGACGGCAACCGAGCCGAGGAACAGGAAGAGCATCAGCTGCGCCTGCTGCACGCTGAGTTCGAATTTGTCGATGACATAGAAGGTGAAGTAGCTGGAAACGCTCGCCATATAAACATTCTTGGTTGCCGTCAGCAGCACGAGGATCAGCAGCGCCCAGACGACCCTGTTCTGCGGCAGCGGCAGGGTTCGACTGGCGGCCGGCCTGCTGGCGTTCTGGCGCCTATGGCTCATGTACCAGTTGCCCACCCAACTCAGCACGATCATGCCGACCATGGCGATGGCGGCAAACCAGGAGACGCTCTGTTGGCCGAGGGGCAGCACGATGAAGGCGGCGAGCAGCGGACCAATCGCCTGGCCGGCATTGCCACCGACCTGGAAAAAGGACTGCGCAAAACCGTGACGACCGCCGGAGGCAAGACGGGCAACACGCGAGGATTCCGGGTGGAAGACCGCCGAACCGAAGCCGATCAGGCTTGCTGCCACCAGCAGCAGTGCGAAACTGCCGGCGTTGCCGAGCAGAATAAGGCCGCAAAAGGTGCTCGCCATGCCGACCGGCAGAGAATAGGGCATCGGCCAGCGATCGGTGACGATGCCGACCGCCGGCTGCAGCAGAGAGGCGGTGACCTGAAATGTCATGGTAAGAAGACCGATCTGCACGAAGTCCAGATCGTAATTCGCCTTGAACAGCGGGTAGAGCGAGGCGAGCAGCGACTGCATGATGTCGTTCAGCATATGGCAGAAGCTGACCGCCATCAGAATAGACATCGTCGTTTTTTCGAAACGGGGCGCGCCTTCGGCAACGGTTGCCATCAATATTCTCCTGAACGGGCACGATCAGTGCCGTGCTGCGTCGCTTTCGATGGATTTGCGGCGATCGGGCTGGCAAGACTGTCGAGCGACGGTCGCTGAGAACCATTTAACCCACGCCTGGCAGCAATCGCCAGCCCGGTTTCTCCGGGATTGGTACGGCTTTTGTTCGATTTGCCTTCCGTCGCGCGGGTTCATGCGCTCGCCGGTCTTTTCGATGGGGGTTTTCATACCACAGTCAGCCGGGATCGTCGCATATGTGGTATGCTATATGAAAACAACCATGGAAAACCGCTCAGAGGGGCACTACAGCTGCGCCGATTGAAATGCGATCGAGGCTGACAATACGCAATGAATGTCAAGACACCGAATGCCATAGACAGCTATGTCGGAGCGCGCATCAGAACGCGCCGGCAGCTGCTCGGAATGAGCCAGGAGCGGCTTGCCGAGCAGATCGGCGTGACCTTTCAGCAGGTTCAGAAATACGAAAAGGGCATTAACCGCATCGGCGCGAGTCGTTTGCAGCGGATCGCCGAAGTGCTTCACACCTCGCCGAGCTTCTTTTTCGAGCAGGGCGAACTCCCAGCCGTTGGCGGTGCGGGGGCTGGATGGACCGGACCATACCGATCCGGTTGCCGAATTCCTGCGAACCAAAGAGGGACTGGTGCTCAATCGCGCCTTTCTGAAGATCGCCGATCCCGAGATCCGTGAAATCGATCATCGCACTGGTCACGGCGATGGGGCAGGCGGAAAGCCGTGGTCTAACCGTGGCGGCCTCCGTCGAAGATAGCTCCCGTCCGCTCGGGGAGTAACCGGACAGACCGGCAATTCTCGTGTGAGTTCAGATCTGAGTCATGTGCCGAGCTGCGGCTGACCGACCAAACTCGGGACGCCTTGCTGCCGGCACGCGCGGCGCTCAATCGTCGCCGACGGGGCCGGGCTTGCGGCCAGGGCTTGTGTCAAAGGGTTCGCATGCTCGATATGCGATTCCGCTACAATGCCGTTGTTGCACCTTGGTCTCGTCCGATTCGGCCTCTGAATGCGCGATTGCCGCACCCGTCAGCGACACGCGCGCGCTTGGGCAAGTGCTTGAAAAAGATTGGACAACCTCTTGATAGGGTCTTGTTAACCCTATTTGCCTTGCCACTCCTCCAGAAATCGGCGCTAAATGCGGTTTCAAAGCACGTAGAGCTTTTAAATCGCATTTTCGAGATTTCCATGAATATGGCACCGCAGATAGAAAAAGCAATTTCCGATGTCGACCAGCTGATCATCGGTCAGGCGCAGGAACTATCCGACAAGCTGAAGCAGCATCGGCTCGAAATGTTTCCGCCGCGCGCGCTTAAAGGGCTCAGGGAATTTCAGCTTGCCGAAGTGGCGCGGTTTCTCGGCGTGACCAGCGGCTATCTTCGCAATCTGTCGCTGGAGGGCAA
This sequence comes from Rhizobium sp. K102, assembly GCF_022385315.1. NCBI lineage: Bacteria > Pseudomonadati > Pseudomonadota > Alphaproteobacteria > Hyphomicrobiales > Rhizobiaceae > Rhizobium > Rhizobium sp. K102. Next base: position 74,354 of record NZ_CP092433.1, on the reverse strand, counting down.
GGGCGCCCTCCCCAGGTTACGCCGTCGGGCCGTCGGTCCTACACGGCGGAACAGATGGAAGAGATGCGCGCCTTCCTTGAGCACAATGCGCGCGCCGGAACACATTATGTGCGCCATCGCCGCGGCCACGAACATCTGCAGGTCGTCGCGGTTGTCAACTTCAAGGGCGGCAGCGGCAAGACGACGAGTGCGGCGCATCTTGCCCAGCACCTTGCCCTGACGGGTCACCGCGTCCTTGCCGTCGATCTCGACCCGCAGGCGTCCCTCTCGGCCATCCACGGCTTTCAGCCGGAGTTCGACGTCAACGAGAACGAGACGCTCTACGCCGCCATTCGCTACGACGATCGGCGGAGGCCGTTGCGGGAGGTGATCCGGCCGACCAATTTCCCGAACCTTCATTTGGTGCCGGGCAACCTCGAGCTGATGGAATTCGAGCATGATACGCCGCGGGTCCTCGCTCAGGGCAAGGCAGGCGACTATGGACGCGTGTTCTTCGCCCGGCTGGACGAGGCGCTTTCTTCGGTCGCCGACGACTACGACGTCGTCATCATCGACTGCCCTCCCCAGCTCGGCTTTTTGACCATGAGCGCCATTTGCGGCGCGACGGCGGTCCTGATCACCGTTCATCCGCAGATGCTCGATGTCATGTCGATGTGCCAGTTCCTGCAGATGCTTGGTGAAGTGCTGAACACGCTGAAGGGCGCCGGTGGCAACATGAACCTCGACTGGCTGCGCTATCTCGTGACCCGCTACGATCCGCAGGATGGGCCGCAGACACAAATGGTCGCCTTCATGCGGTCGATGTTCAAAAACCACGTGCTCACCAATCCGATGTTGCGCAGCGTGGCGATTTCAGATGCGGCGATGACCAACCAGACGCTTTACGAGGTCGAGCGAAGTCAGTTTACCCGGGCAACCTATGACCGCGCCATGGAGGCGATGGATGCGGTCAACACCGAAATTGCCGATCTGATCCACAAGGCGTGGGGGCGGAAATGACCAGGAAGTTTACTGCGGTAAACCGGGGCGGGGAGATGGCTGATGGCGCGTAAAAATCTCCTCTCCGGCCTGATGGACAACTCCAAGAAGTTTACTGCGGTAAACAATGAGGATGAGCCGACCCATCGCGATGAGCGACAGCACATCACCTATAAAGGGATCGGTGCTCTCGGGGCCGTCACGCGCAGCATTGATGCGCTGGCTGCGAAGGCTGATGCAGCCAGGGCGATCGAGGAGCAATTGGCGAGCGGCGAGACGGTGGTCGATCTCGATCCCGCGCTGATCGAAGATTCCTTCGTGACGGATCGGTTGGTTCATACCGACGAGCAGTTCCGCGAACTGGTCGAGGCGATTCGCCTGCGCGGCCAGGATTCGCCGATCCTCGTGCGTCCACATCCCGAGAAAGACGGCCGATATCAGATCGCCTTCGGGCATCGCCGCGCCCGCGCTGCAAAAGAGCTCGGCCGGCCCGTCCGCGCGGTGGTCAAGAAGCTTGACGATCGCGACCACGTCATTGCTCAGGGACAGGAGAATTCGGCGCGCGCCGATTTGTCCTTCATCGAGAGGACGATGTTTGCCGACAGGCTCGATACGCTGGGCTTCGACCGGGAAACGATCATGTCGGCCCTCAGTGCCGACAAGACCACGGTTTCCAAGATGCTGTCCGTTACCAAACGGATTCCAGCCGAAGTCCTGGTTGCGATCGGCGCGGCCAAGACCACCGGCCGCGATCGCTGGCATGATCTGTCGGTGAAGTTCGAGACTGAAAACGTCGCCGCCCGGGCGATCGAGTTTACTAGGTCGGTGGAGTTCGAGACGGCGGAGCCGGACGCTCGCTTCGACATGCTCGTGGCCTTCATCACCAGGAAACATCAAGCCTCGTCCACCGCAGCGCTTCAGCCCGTGGCCCACGCCTGGCAGCGCCAGGACGGAGCCGTCAAGGCGAAGATCAAGGATGATGGAAGGCAGTTCACCATCGCGCTGAAGGCGGAAAAGGCATCTGCCTTTGGAGCCTACATCGCCAGCAATCTGGATCGCCTCTATGAGGCGTTCGAGAAGACACAGGATTCGACGAAGAACGGAGATCAATAAGCAAAAGAAAAGGCCCCCGAACGTTGCCGTCGCGGAAGCCCTCTCTGATCTCAGACACCCAGAGAATCACATTTCCGCGAATCATAGTCAAGAGTCTTTGGCACCGAATTTGGTGAGCCGCGATCTTTTGCCTTGAAGAAGGCGAAGAAAATGGAAAGCGGAAATGTGACGACGCCCTTCGGGCGGCGGCCGATGACGTTTGGCATGTTGGCAAGCCAGGCGGCGGCTCAAAAAATCGAGCCCGGTCAATCGATCGACAAATGGAGACTCTACCGCGCCCTGTGTGAGGCCAAGCCGCTGCTCGGCATCACCGACCGGGCGCTTGCCATCCTCAACGCCCTGCTGAGCTTTTATCCCAAGGGAGAGCTCTCTGAGGAAAACGGGCTCGTCGTGTTCCCTTCCAATGCACAGCTGTCGCTGCGCGCGCATGGAATGGCGGAGCAGACGATCCGTCGCCATCTGGCGACCTTGATCGAAGCCGGGCTGGTGATCCGCAAGGACAGCCCGAACGGCAAGCGCTACGCCCGCAAGGAGCAAGGTGGCGAGATCCGCGAGGCATTCGGTTTTTCGCTGGCGCCGCTGCTCGTGCGCGCTGAGGAAATCGAGCGGTTGGCGGCGGAGGTGGTTGCGGAACGGTTGCACCTGCAGCGGCTCAGAGAACGCTTGACGCTTTGCCGGCGCGATATCGCCAAGCTCATCGAGATGGCATTGGAAGAGGGCGCCACCGGCGATTGGAGCCGGATTCACTTGCATTTTCGCGATGTCGTCGAGCGGCTGCCACGGTCGCCTTCCACCGAACAGGTCGCCGCCGCACTCGAAGAATTGGAGCTGCTGCGCGAAGAGATCATCAATCAGTTGGAAATGCAGGCTAAAGTTCAAAATCAAAGCGGCAATGCCCAACATTATGAGCGGCACATACAGAATTCAAATCCACAATCCATTACTGAACTTGAACCAGCTTCCGAAATGAAGCAGGGCGCAACGGCGGATGATCGATCGGCAGGTCGAGCCGAACCGACAGTCCGAATACAGAAAGATGAAGAGAAGAATGGGCGTGTGCCGGCCGCAAGTTCTGCCTCCGCTGCCAACGGTGCGCTCAAATCCTTCCCGCTGGGGCTGGTACTGCAGGCCTGCCCGGAAATCGCAGCCTATGGTCCACAGGGCTCGGTCGGCACATGGCGCGAGCTGATGGCCGCGGCTGTAGTCGTTCGTTCGATGCTCGGCGTCAGCCCATCGGCCTACGAGCAGGCCTGCGAGATCATGGGACCTGAAAATGCGGCCACTGTCATGGCCTGTGTCCTTGAAAGGGCAGGGCACATCAACTCCGCCGGCGGTTACCTGCGCGATCTGACACGACGCGCCGAGAAGGAGAATTCGCCATCGGACCGATGTTGATGGCCCTTGCCCGCAGCAATTCGCCGATGAGAGCTAAGACGGGATGAATTGGGTTGTAGAAGCTAACTTTGTCCCCTTTACCCTTGCTCAAGGTCACGCAACCTCGCGCCATCGTGCGCCAAGCTTCATGCCCACCATGACCATGCGGACTGCATCCTCTGCCGCTCGAGAGAGTAGTTTCGGGGCGCCGAAGATCGCGTCTTCCAGCGAGCAGGGCCTGCTCAGTATCGACGCAAAGGCATCAATGCCATGCTCGAAATTAAGGCGTACGCCTTTGCCGATGGTGCCGGCGAGCGCGATGACCGGCACTCCGGCAATTTTTGCCCGTGCAGCCACTTCGGCAGGCACCTTTCCATATGGGGTTTGCCCGTCAAGGCTGCCCTCCGCGGTGATGATCAAATCAGCCTGTGCGATAAACCGGTCGAGCTCCAGATACTGCATGACGATGTCGTAACGCGGATGCAATCTGCCGCCGAGGAGGCCGAGTATCGCGGCGCCAAGTCCGCCGGAGGCGCCGGATCCGGGCGCCATGCCGACATCGATGCCCGTCGTGCACCGAATCGACGTGGCATAGGCCTCCATGGCGGCAGCGAGCAGCTCCACCTGCATCGGCGTTGCGCCCTTCTGCGGCCCGAAAATGCGCGCAACACCGCGTTCACCGAGGAGAACATTGTGCCAGTTGACGGCAGCATCGATGCGCACGCCATCAAGACGAGGATCACGGCCGCTCAAATCAATGGCGGCGAGGCGGGAAAGAGCTGCGCCGCCGCGGGGCAGGCGATTGCCTCCCTGGTCCAGGAGACGGATGCCGAGCGCTTCGGCCATGCCGGCGCCGCCATCGTTGATGCCGCTATCGCCACAGCCGAGAAGGATGCGGCGTGCACCTCGGTCGAGCGCGGCACGCATCAGTTCGCCAACGCCATAGCTCGTCGTCACGCAGGGATTGCGCTGGTCGCGCGGCACGAGGCTGAGCCCGGCGGCAGCGGCCATCTCGATGACGGCGGTCGGCTCGTCGCTGCCGCCGAGGAACCCGAAATGGGCCTCGACCGGGTCGTTGATCGGGCCGGTCACTGTCAGGTGGTGAAGCGTACCGCCGGTCGCCTTAACGAGCGCCTTGGTGAAACCCTCGCCGCCATCGACCATTGGCGTTTTGATGACGGTAAGGCCGGGAAAGGCGCGCAGAACGCCACTTTCGATGCAATCCGCGGCCTGATCTGCGGACAGACTTTCCTTGAAACCGGAGGGCGCGATGAGAACCGTGAATGACATGGGATGTTCCTTTCTACTATGACAACGATGTGACAGGGGAGGAACGGGACAGCCCCGAGGCTATTCCAGCAGGATGAAAATAAATTAGCCGACTAAATAAAAAAGACCGCACGCTGCGGCCTTTCCAATTTGTCTACCCGTACTGTTCAGTACAGCGGCAGGCCCTGCAGCGGCCAGATGAGTGTGGCGAAGACGACCAGCAGCACCACGAAGGGCACGATCAGCCAACCGGCGAGCCGGAACAGGTCGGCCTGTCCGAAGGGGGCGGATCCATCGCGCCGAATAGCGCTACCGGTTTGGCGGAGACCATCAGCGTTTGGCAAAAGCCGCTCGCCAACGTAACGACCATGACGAGATTGAGCGGGTCAACACCAAGGGCTGCGACCGGCAGGGCAAGCGCAGGTATCAGAATGGTCGCCCGCGCCGTGCGCGAGGTGATGACGAGGTGGGAAAGCGTCGCGACAATGGCAGCGAAGGAGACCAGGAGTGCGGGCGATGCCGCAATGCTGTTTCCGGCAAGGTCGACCATCCGCTCGGCCAGCACTTTGGCGGCGCCGGTCTCCAACAGCGCCTCGCCGATGACGAGCGTGCCGGCGAGGAAGAGCAGGAGGTTCCATTCCACGCTTTTGAGCGCCGCCTTCAGCGGAAGGGCGGAGACCTTTTGGTTCGCCAACAGCAGGGCAGCGGCGATGCCGATGAGCGGCATGCCGATGCCGTGCATGGGCTGGGCTGCGAAGAGCAGGATCATCGCGCCGGTCACGGCGAGCACGGTCCATTGCTGGCGTGTCAAAGGGGTCGGCGCCTCGTCGGCGTTGCGCTCGGCGATCGCTATGGCCCGCTCCTCGCGGGTAAGAAAGAGACGTAGAAGCACGGCGCAGGCGAGCAGCGAGCATAGCAGCGAAAAGGGTCCGGCAAGCGCAATCCAGCCCAGGAAATCGGGTCCTTTCTCCTGCAGGCGCTCCATCATCCCGGCCGCAACGAGGTGGGCACCAGCGCCGATCAGCGAAGCGCCGGCGGAGAGCAGGATGACCGAGGGAAAGAGCAGCGCGAGCGCGCGGTTGACCCGTGCATTGCCGATTGCGGCTGCGAGACCAAGATAGACCGGTGCCAGCATGGCGGCGCGCGCCGAGGTCGAGGGGATGATGAAGGCGGTGGCGAAGATCAAGAGCGTCAGCGCCCAGAACAAGCCTTGCACGGTGGCGAACCGGGCGAGCATCCGACGGATAATTTGTTCGATTACGCCGACTTGACGCAGCACGCCGGCCACAACGAAGGCCGCCAGCATCAGCCAAACGATATCATTGCCGAGCGAGCGGTAAAGCACGTCCTCGTCAATCGCGCCGACGACCGGAAGAAGAGCGGCAGCGGCGAGCGCCACGGGCGTGTCCGGCAGGTCGAGGATGGTCCAGGCGGTGATCGTTGCGACGAAGACGGCGAGTGTCAGCCGCATCTTCAGGGTGAGGTCGTCGATCGCCAGGAAGATCAGCATGGCGCTGAAGGCGAGCACGATCGCCGCGACGATCTGCTTGACGCGGGCAAGCGGCACGGTCCGCTCGGCCGCCAGAGAGGGTTCCCCACGCCGGTTGGCGTGGGGGTTCAGAGGGGCAATTGCATATAGGGCCACGATCGCCCTCCTTTCGGGTTTCAGACTGAGCCTCAATCGTCGTCGGAGGACGAATTTGACGAGGAATTGGAGGAAGAATTCGAGTTCGAATTGCTCGAAGAGTTCGATGAACTGTTCGAATTGGAGTTGCTCGACGAGTTAGAGCTGCTGTTTGAGCTCGAATTCGAATTGGAATTCGAGTTGGAATTCCGGGAGGAGTTCGACGAACTGTTGGAATTGCGGTTCGAGCTCCAGCTGCTGCGCCGGTCATCGTCCCGGTCGCGGTTATACCGGGCGTGGCTCGCCTTGTTGCTTTGCGTCATCTTCTGCAAAAGGCGTGTGACCGGGTCATCGGCGAGGGCGGGTGCGGGTGCCGCGGTACCGACCACCAGGAACGCGCTCAGGATTGCGATGAACTTCTTCATGACGTTTCTCCTTTGAGTGACAGCCTCCTTGGCTGCGAGGGAGAAACGGCGGTGAGCGATGGTTATTCCTCGAAAAAATAAAATATTTTCAATAGGATAATTTGAATCTGCAACACGCGCGGAAGCACCGCCGCTGCGATGGGCAGCGACGGCGAACCGGAAAATCCGTCTCAAAAAACTATCGCTGCGCGCGGGCGAAGCGGCGGTACCAGCCGTCCGATGCGAGTGTCTTGCGCAGGATCGTCTTGCGAACGGTGCCTTCCTCCGGGTTTTCGGTGCGGATGTCGGCGTCGAGGTCGGATGCGTCGCGGCGGAACGGGATGATCTGGACAATCGGTGTGCCGCGCTCCAGCACATGCAGGCCGTCCTCACCGGTGGCGAAGAACGGGAAGTGGATTTCCGACTGGTAGGTGTCGGTATCCACGACCCCAGCAACGACCTCGAAGACGCCATTCGGTCGATTGAGCGGCGGCACGAACAGGCAGCTCCAGCCGGGCGGCGTGCGGATGGTCCAATAATTGTGGAATTTGCACGGCGGCAGCGGCTCGCGCGGATTGCCAGCGACCTGATGGCTGGCATGGTTGCTGACGAGCGTGCGGTCGAAATCCCAACCGCAATCGACCGTTTTGCCACCGTCGGAGATTTCCATGCGCACGCTTGCCGCCAGCCCGATCACCCAGCCCGTCGCCATCGCGTCGAGGAAGGGCATGCAACGCTTCACGGTCAAGCCGCTGTTGTTGGATGAGACATGTGCCTCATCGACGGCAGGCAGCCTGCGGAACCAGTCGGGCAGCGCGGTCTTGGCGCGCACGGGAGCGGGGATAACCCCCTCGTCCTCCTTGCGGCAGAGAAAAGTCAATCGGGGCTGCGGTTTATTCAGAAAGGCCATTGTCATCGCTGTTCTCCCATCAATCGATGCGGGAAGAACGGCGCCCGGAAAGACTTATTCCTGATGATGGCAAATATTCATTCAGGGGCCAGAATCTCTCGTTCCTCCTCAGGCGAAAGTGGTGCCCCAGCCTGGATCGAGGCCAGATAGGCGTCGATCGTCTCCTGTGACGAGGCAGGTACGTATCCGTCGGCTTTCGCAGATGTTAGTGCGAGCCGCGTCGCCCAGGCGCCGTTCTGCCGGCAAGCGACGGTGAGCGTGCTGCTTTTCGGCTGCTTCAGCTCATATTCGCGGCAGAGTTCGCCACGTTCATCGCGGAATGAGGCGACGACATGCAGCACCGTTTCCGGGGAAGACAGGGTCACGTCCCGACCAGACATCTCGCGGTCGAGGACAGCGGCGATCTCTGCGCCGGAATTCGATGCAGACGGGTTTATGCGGCCCAGCGCAAAACCGACAACGCCGGTCACGATCGCCACAAGACTTGCCGCCACCGGCACGAGCCAGCGCCGCATCGTTTGCTGCTGTTGTTTTGGGCGGAAGGAAACGACGTTATCCTGCGGCGTTTGGCGCCGTACCTCATCCGCCATCCTGCGGACCGAAGCAAGCAACGCATCAGGCACCGGCTCGTCGATCAGCGGTTTCAGCGCGTCACCCACCACTTGGCGGCTGTCGAGGAAGACGGCGAGGCGTTCGCAGAGCGCCTCGTTACTAGCAAGTGCCTCTTCCAGAGCGCGGCTTTGCGTCTCGTCCAGTTCGCCATCGGCAAATGCCATCAATGTTTCATCGTCAAAATCTTTCTTGCTCATAGAACGCCGCCTTTCGTATCGGGCGAACGTCTCTCGCCAAAACTTATTCCCGTCAGCTCCATCAGATTTTTCCGTGCGCGGGCAAGCCTGCTCATCACCGTGCCGATCGGGATAGCGAGAACCTCGGCGGCATCGCGGTAACTGAACTCCTCAACGCAGACAAGCACCAGCACTTCACGCTGTTCGGCCGGCAGCTTTTGGAGGGCGGCGGTCACTTCGAGCAGATCGATGCGCGCAAGCGATGCAGCCTCGCCGGACGGAATCGACACATCGCGCGCATCCTCCAGATCGCCTTGGGGGCCAGCCGTTTTCTGGCGGCGCAGGTGGTCGATCCACAAATTGCGCAGGATGCGGAACATCCAGGCATCGAACCGACTGCCGGGTACAAAGCTGTCGGCTGCGAGGATAGCGCGCTCGCAGGCCATCTGCACAAGGTCGTCTGCCAATTCCCGGGAACGGCACAGCGAGATCGCAAAACGCCTGAGGTTCGGCAGGAAGGCAACCAGCCGTTCGGGTACTGTCTGCGTGTCGTTGGTCATTCCGCTTTTTCGCACGCGAGGGAATAAGCTGTCGAGTCAAACGTATTCTCGGGATAGTTTGATCGAAAGTGGCTTCTCGATCAGAGAATCCAATCGGAAACTGCCGCAGGAGACCGACCATGCTGCTTAAAATCAAGATTAAGTCATTGCGCCTTCTCGCTGCTGCAACTATCGGCGGGGTGCTTACTGTTCTGCCCCTGCCGTTGGCTGATGCCGGGTTCACCATGCCCGCTGCGCTTGCCGATGACGATGATGGAGGTGACGATGACGGCAGCAGTGGTGGTGGCGACGATAACGGCCGCGGTGGAGACCGTGACAATCCCGCATACCATCGGGGTGGAGGCGGCTTCCATGGTCTACGTTCGCTCTTTCGCTGGCCATCCCGCGAGCGTCGTACACCCATGCGCCGCCCAGCCCCAACGCCGGAACAGGCGCATAACGAGCTCGTCGCGATTGGTCTTGAAGAAGACGCGATTGCCGGACTGACCCAGGAGGGCTTTGCCGTTGATGATCGCATCCAGGTTTCGCTCATCGGCAGCGAAATGGTGAGGCTCATCGTGCCGGCGGGCATGACGCTCGATTCGGCGCGCGCTGCCGTCGTGGCCCGCAGTGCGACGGCCTTGGTCGATCTCAACCATTTCTACCAGCCGCAATCGGAGAACAAGGCAGGCTGCTCGGGGGAGGGGTGCGCACTCGTCCGCGAGATCGTCGGGTGGCCGACCAGTGAGATCACCCGATGTGCCAAGCCGCCCCGCATCGGTCTCATCGACACGGCGATCAATATCGATCATGTGACCCTGACGAATACGCGGTTGGAAGTCATTCGCCTCAGTGAAGGGGAGGCGACAAAGTCGGGCGCGCAGCATGGTACTGCCGTTGCTGCTCTTTTGATCGGTGCATCGGACAGCCGCGTCCCGGGCCTCCTGCCTGGGGCGGAACTCATCGCCATCGATGCCTTTCAGCGCTCCGGCAGATCTGCGGATATCGCCAACATTTACGACCTCGTCCGGGCGCTGGATATGCTCGTTCAGCGTAACGTCAAGGTCGTCAACCTGAGCTTGACCGGTCCGGCGAACGCGGTGCTCGAAAAATCGGTGAAAGCGGCGACCGAAAGGGGGATGATCCTTGTGGCCGCCGCCGGCAATGATGGCCCGAACGCAAAGCCTGTTTACCCTGCGGCCTATGACGACGTGATTGCCGTGACGGCAGTTGACAAGGGGCGCAACCCTTATCGCCGTGCCGTGCGTGGCGATTATATTGACATTGCCGCTCCTGGCGTGGGGGTCTGGACTGCGGCATCCATATCCGGCGCCCGACAAAAAACCGGCACATCCTTCGCTGCGCCCTTCGTCACGGCGGCGGTCTCGGTGCTGATCGCTGGGGATCCTAATATGTCGCTTGAAAGTCTGGAGGCAAAGATCAGGCAATTTACCGACGACATTGGGAAGCCAGGGAAAGACCCGGTGTTCGGGTGGGGGCTTCTAAACGCCAGCAGGCTTTGTGAAAGCCGCAGCGACACTAAGCCATCGGCGTTATAACGCCGGCTGCCCGCTTCACGGTCTGCTGACACGAAGGATTATGGTTAACAGAGCGTAACGGAAATAAAGGCCGAGATAGTTTCTGGTTGGCAGCTTCCCGCTTTCGGATCAGAGAGTTAGGGCCGAAGAAATTTTGAGAGACGGAAGAACGCCGCAATTGGATGATCGACCAAGCCGATCCATGGAGGAAACGACGTCCACTAGAGTTGACGCGAAACGCCTTTTTGACGATACGGCGCGGTGGGGCGTATGGCGAAATCCCCATGAGGCGATGGAACAAGTGCGGAGCATGGGTTTGAAACGGGCGGTCGATTTTCTTCTGGCTGTGGTCGCGTCGGCCATTCTGCTGGTTCCGATCCTAGTCGTCGCTCTATGTGTGCGACTGACCTCGACGGGGCCAATCCTCTACTGGTCAAAACGTGTCGGCCGCTTCAACCAGATCTTCCTGATGCCGAAATTTCGCAGCATGCGCGTCGACACGCCGACGGTTGCCACACATCTGCTCGAGAATCCCGATCGCTTTCTGACACCCATCGGTTCGTTTCTGCGCAAATCGAGCCTCGACGAATTGCCGCAGCTCTGGTGCATTCTGGGTGGCAAAATGAGTTTTGTCGGGCCTCGGCCGGCGCTCTACAATCAGTATGATCTGATCGAATTGCGGACCGCCCACGGCGTCGATAAACTCCTGCCCGGATTGACCGGTTGGGCGCAGATCAATGGCCGCGACGAGTTGCCGATTCCTGATAAGGTGAAATTCGATGTCGAATATCTCGAGCGGCGCTCGTTCAGTTTCGACATGCGCATTCTGTTTCTGACCGCCGGCAAGGTGATCGGGCGCAAGGGAATAAGGCATTAAGTTACCAACTTCCGATAGATAAGCGATGCGGAAGACCTTGATTTCCGATTATTTCAGTTGCGCTCGTTGTAGAAAATGACAAGAAGGTGGTTGTCTGATTGATCTGCGAGACGCTGGGAAGCAATGCCTGAAAATACCCCCACTGAGACGCCACGCTCAGCATGGTTCTTAGTGCCGATGCAGGCGCTCGTCGCCCCTCTGCTGGCGATGCCGCGTGCAGCCAAACGCGCGCTCGCCTTGCTGGTGGATTCAAGCTTTTGCGTCCTGACGATCTGGCTGGCTTATTGCTTCCGCCTGAACGAATGGACCGTCCTGACCGGCGTGCAGTGGTTGCCGGTCTTCGTTTCCCTGTGCATGGCCCTTCCCATCTTCGTCGTCATGGGCATGTATCGGGCAATTTTCCGTTACGCCGGTCTTGCCGCTTTCATCGCGGTTCTAAAGGCTATCGCGATCTACGGCGTCGCCTTCATGACGATATTTACGGCGCTCAGCGTCCCGGGCGTTCCGCGAACCGTCGGTATTCTCCAGCCCTTCCTGCTGCTGATTGCGATCGGACTGTCGCGGTTGGGTATCCGCTATTGGCTCGGCGATACCTATCAGCGGATCCTTCACCAGAATACGCTCGCTAAAGTGCTGATCTACGGAGCCGGGAATGCCGGCCGACAACTCGCCGGTGCTCTGACGAACAGCGCCGAACTCAATGTCGTCGGTTACCTGGATGATGATCCGCGTCTTAAGGGCGGCATCATGGGCGGCTTGCCGATCTACGACCCGTCAGATCTTCCGGTGCTCGCCGAAGCTCTTGGCGTGCACAATGTGCTTCTTGCTCTTCCATCCGCATCGCGGCAGCGGCGCAACGAAATCCTCGAGCGCATCCGCAAAGCCAGGGTGAATGTTCGGACATTGCCGGACCTGACTGCGCTTGCTCAGGGCCGTGTCGCCGTTTCCGACATTCGTGAGTTGGAGATCGAAGACCTGCTGGGACGGGAAGCGGTAGCGCCGCGGCAGGAATTGCTCGACAAGGCGATGCGCAAAAAGGTGGTTATGGTCACCGGCGCCGGCGGTTCCATCGGCGGTGAACTTTGTCGCCAGATTCTGCGCAATGCGCCTTCGACCCTCATCCTCATCGATCAGAACGAGTTTTCGCTTTATAATATTCACGCCGAATTGCTAAAGCTGGCTGAACTTTACCAGCAGGAAAGCCTACAGATCGTTCCGATCCTTTGTTCCGTCCGCGACCATGACCGCATGGAACATATTATGCAGAGCTGGCGGCCTCAGACGCTCTATCATGCCGCCGCTTACAAGCATGTGCCTCTCGTCGAACATAATGCCGTGGAGGGCATCAAGAACAACGTCATGGGGACGCTGATCACCGCACGCGCGGCGAACAAATGCGGCGTCTTGAATTTTGTGCTGATCAGCACGGACAAAGCCGTGCGTCCGACGAATGTGATGGGTGCCAGCAAGAGGCTGGCGGAGATGGTTCTGCAGGCGCTTGCCGCAGAACCGGCCGTTGACAGAGTGCGCACGAATTTCTCCATGGTCCGGTTCGGAAACGTGCTCGGTTCCTCCGGATCCGTCGTGCCGCTGTTTCGGCAGCAGATCAAGGACGGCGGGCCGGTTACCCTGACGCACCCGAAAATAACCCGCTACTTCATGACCATTTCGGAGGCCTCGCAACTGGTCATTCAGGCGGGCGCGATGGCCGAGGGCGGGGATGTTTTCCTGCTCGACATGGGCGAGCCCGTCCGCATCGCAGACCTCGCCCGCAAGATGGTCGAGCTTTCGGGATTGACCGTCCGCGACGAGGATAATCCCGAAGGGGACATCGAGCTTTCCGTTACCGGCCTGAGGCCCGGCGAGAAGCTTTATGAAGAGCTATTGATCGGGGATAACCCCGAGACAACCGAACACCCCGGATTATGAAGGCGCGCGAGGATTTCCTGTTCTGGCCGGAGCTTTCGAAGAAGCTCAGCTTGCTCAATGCGGCATTGGATCGAAACGATATGGTCGCGGCACGCGCGACCTTGGCAGAACTCGTCTCCGGCTATTCCTCAACCGGTGAGGTTTCGGATCTTGCCTTCACCGGTGCCGAAACCGTTCCGGCAGCCTGAAGACGACAATGCGCAAGCATTGAGCGCGGGAATTCAGCTTCGCACGACGGGCGCGAAGACTGTGCTGCCCCGATCCAAGCATATCAGGGCGACCATATAGGCGAAGATCGGATCCAGTGCCTTTTGGTTGAACATGATGCCGACGCTGCCAGTAACAATGTAGCTGCTGGTGAGCAGGAGAGCGAGCGCTATGGACAGGTCCCTGCCAGGACCGGGTTCCTTTTTCCACGCGGCTATCAAGGGCGCCAGGAGCAGCAGCGAAAGCGCCGCGATGCCGACAACGCCGGCGTCAATTCCCGCTGTCAGAAAGCCATTATGGACATGCGAGAAGGTCAAGTATGGCCGCATGCTGTCTGGCAGTTCCGCCAAGACCGAGGCCATCCGGTTTTGCGGGCCATACCCGGTCAACGGGTCCTTGCTGATTGCTGACAGTGCGCCTTTGTACAAAGCGACCCGTGCGCTGAGTGAGGTAATCTCACCTTCACTGCGTTCAAGCGCTGCCATATTTTCCTGCAGCGCGTGGATGCGATGGATGATCTGGCCGCTGCCTAGCGCGATAAGTCCCGCAAACAGCAAAGAGCCGGTGATGGCGAGACTGCGCAAACTCAGATGGAAGCTATGTTTGCGAAAATACCAGAGAAGGATGACGAGATGGATGGGAATGGCCAGCCACGCCGAACGCGTTCCCGAAAGCAGCACGCAGCCGAGGCCAGCGGCATATCCCAAGATCGCAATTCTTTGCTCCACGCTTTTGGGAGACTGAACGTTAAGAAGCGCTGCGCCGCCGAAAAGAAGGCCTATGATTCCCAGGAGTGCAGCATTCGACGTCCCAGCCTCTGCTCTCTCCATCAGAAACATGATCTGCACCAGGCTGACGAGAAAGGTAACGATCATGCCAATCCCGGCGCCGAGGATAAACAGCGGCACGAGGCGGCCATCGGGAGATTGGCGCATTCGCGGCAATATCAGCCAGATCGAAAAGAAGGGCAGGAGCCGGAATATCCAGTCTGCCACTTCGGAATAGGGCGGGTTGATGAAGATGCTGGCGATCATCACCAGCGGGTAGATCGTCATGCAGATGGCGACTGCCCGGTCCGATTTCGAAAAGTTCAGAGGAAAGCGGGCCGTCGCCAGCAAGTAGATGCCCGACAGCATCGACCCGAGGAGGATGAACCCGTTGAAATTAGGTGAAAGTCCGGGCAGGATTGCAAAGAGAAAAACCGCAATGCCATTGGTTCGATCAAGCGCGCTTCCAGACCCGCTTCCGGGATGAAGTAGCGCAATCACGAGTTGCCTGAAATAATTCACTTTGCTGATCCTGAGGTGTCATTGATCCCGCCTCGCTAAGGACCGATGTCACCGCTGTCAAGCTGTGGGCGCGGGCTCAACTCGCGCTTTTCTCACTATTGTATTCCGGCAACAGCAAACCCAGATGCTTCTTCCTCTACAGGCGATGCGTCGCAACGCCCTGCAACGGCAAAGCTGATGCGATGACGAAAGACGTTTGAGGTGCGGCCTTGCCGTGGGGGTGTCATTCCCGCGTATGGGACGGCGCTCGAGCACACGATCCGGCTTTATCGTTATTCCAGCGCGGCTCATTCGTTGATGTCTACAGCTAACGCCAATATGAGGCCGAGCTTTCCGCCGATGATCGACCAAGGAGATAGCCGAACCCGAACGCCGCAATACCAATGCCAAGCAACAATGCGCTTGCGGTGTGCGGGTGGTCTCTGGCGCCGGCGGTGACTGCATAGGCCTCGCGTTTCACGCGGCTCGCCGCCGATTGGGCGGCCTTGGCCAATCCTTCCGGCTGTTCGACGGGTGTGCCGGTGAAGCCGGCGTCCAAATCCTGTTTGTCAGCCATGTCGGAACCTTTCCTGAGTTTACCGTCCTAAATTTTGCTCGGGGCTGCAATTTCATCCAGGTGCCTTGGCAGGGTGCCGTTACTGATATACTAGTATGCAAAGGCCAATGTCCCGGTACCGTTTTATGAGGCAAGCTTCAGAAACCGACGCGGTTGTCGTCCCGACCTCGCAGGAAGTCGGCCGCAGGCTTCGCCGCGTCACCACGGCAGGCGCCATCTACGAACGCCTTTATGCCGACATCATCTCGCTCCGAATGCCGCCCGGTCTGTTTTTGCAGGAAAAGCGGATTGCCGACGAATTCGGCGTCAGCCGCACGCCGGTGCGTGAGGCGCTGCTGAGGCTCTCCGAAGGCGGACTGGTCGATATCTTCCCGCAGTCGGGCACCGTCGTGTCGCGGGTGCCGGTTTCGGCGATTCCGGAGGCGGTCATCGTGCGCAAAGCGCTCGAAGGCACGACCGCCGAGATGGCGGCTCAGACCGCCACCGTCGCCGATGTCGCCCGCCTCGATGCCATTATCGCCCGACAGCGCGCGCATGCCGCCGTCGGCAACGCCTCAAGCTTCCACGAGGAGGACGAGGCCTTTCATGAAGCGATCGCGCAGATATCAGGTTATCCCGGCATCTGGGGATTCTGAAGACGGTCAAGGTGCAGATCGACCGGGCGAGGCGGCTGGCGCTGCCGGCGCTTGGGCGTATGGGCAACGTGGTGTCCGAACATATGATTATCCGCGACGCCCTCGCCGCCCATGATGCAGCGGCTGCGCGTAGCGCCATGATCCATCACTTGAGCGCCGTCATTCCCGATGTCGACGAGCTGCGCTCGCGTTACCCCGATTATTTCTGCTGACGGCAGGATCATCACGAAACGAAAAAGCAAGGGAAGGAAGAAAGATGCGGCAGGGTTGGAGATGGTTTGGGCCGGAAGCGCCGGTGACGCTGGATGAGGTCCGTCAGACGGGCGCGACCAATATCGTCTCGTCGCTACATCAGGTGCCGATCGGCAGGGCTTGGACGGAAAGGGAAGTGCGCGAACGCCAATCGCTGATCGAGACCACGCCTGCCGACCGGTCGCCGCTCGTCTGGTCGGTCGTCGAGAGCATCCCGATTCCCGACGCCGTCAAGCGCAAGGGCGGGGCGGCAAAGGCCGAAATCGAGGCGTGGATTGCCAGCCTCGAAGCGGTCGCCGCCTGCGGCATCCCGATCGTCTGCTATAATTTCATGCCGGTCGTCGACTGGACCCGCACCGAACTCGATTTCGTGACGCCGACCGGCGCCACAGCCATGCGCTTCGATCACGAGCGCTTCGCAGCCTTCGACCTCTTCGTTCTGGAACGGCCGGATGCGGGCCAGCAATATTCGGCGGAAGACCGCGAACGGGCGCGTGTCGTCTTCGAGGCGATGTCGGAGGAGGAGGTTGCCGAGATCACCCGCATCATCACTTCGGCTCTGCCGGGCTCGACCACCGAGCCCCTGACCATTCCAGCCTTCCGGGAAAAGCTGGTCGCCTATAGCGGCATCGATGCCGCCCGGCTGCGCCGGCATCTGATCGAATTCCTGGAGGCGGTGACGCCGGCCGCCGAAGCCCGCGGCGTCAAGCTGACGCTGCATCCCGATGATCCGCCGCGTTCGCTGTTCGGTCTTCCCCGCATCGCCTCGACGGCCGATGATTATGCCGCGCTCTTCGATGCGGTCCCGTCGGCGGCGAACGGCATGTGTTACTGCACCGGCAGCCTCGGCGTGCGCGCCGACAACGACCTGCCGGCCATCGCCCGGCGCTTCGCCTCACGCATCCACTTCGCCCATCTGCGCGCCACGACGCGCGAGGGCGACGGCCGGACCTTCCATGAAAGCGCGCACCTGGAAGGCGACGTCGATATGGTCGCGGTGCTCCGGGAACTGGTGGCGGAAGAAAAACGCCGGGGTGCCGAAGACACCATCGTCTTCCGCTCGGACCACGGCCACCGCATGCTCGACGATCTCGACAAGGTCGTCACCCCCGGCTATCCGGCGATCGGCCGCATGCGCGGCCTTGCCGAACTGCGCGGCATCCTGCATGCGCTGGGCGCCCCGCCGACCTGAGGGCGTCCGGGCCGGCGCCCGCGCATGTTGCCCGGAAAGTGTGCAGCGGTTGCGGGACGGCACGCACAAAACAAAGGACCGAACCGCGTCGCACGAATCGAATAGATGCGGCGCGATTTGTCGGCCTCGGCGATCGCTGCGGAAACAACCGTGCCGCAGAAGGTTCATTCGCGCGCCCTGGTGGGCGCACCACTTTCTATTGCAAAATCTCGACCGTAAAGGCGAAACGCGCCGTCGCCCCCGGCGACAGTAGGGTGGTGTAGGGTCGTTGCGACAGCTCGGCCGAACCTCCGGCTTCCGCAGCCGTTCCTTGCCACGGTTCGACGCAGAGGAAGGGCGCGCCTGGTTTGGTCCACAGGGCAAGGTTGGGCAGGTTTTCGAATTGGAACCGCAGGCTCGGACCGCCTTCGGCGCCGTAACGCAGCCCATCGCCCGCACCCTTCGGGAAAATCATCGCGTCCTTCTCGAACATGGCGTGATCCAGCACCAGCCGGCCTCTATCGAATGGGGAGGGCAATGAGGCCGGATTGATAAGGCCGCCCTCCAGTCGTACGAGCGCCGGCTCGCCTTCATTGTCGAGCGTGATGGTGTGCGGGCGCCCGGCAGCGCCAGGCAGCGGCCAGACGAAGGCCGGATGGAAGCCGAGACCGAAGGGCAGCGCTCTTGTGTCGCGATTGTTTACTTCTGCCGTTACCGTCAACGCGCGTCCCTGCACCGCATGTTGCACGGCCAGCAGGAAATCGAACGGATAGACCGCCTGCGTGGCTGCCGAGGCAGGAAGTTCGTGCCGGCACATGGTCGGCGTAGACGCGGCGAGGCTAAACTCGCTCCGCCGGGCAAAGCCATGCTGGGCCATCGGGTAAACCGTACCGCCAATCGCCAGCTTGTCATCAGCCGCCTTGCCGACGATCGGAAACAGGATCGGCGACCGTCCGGCCCAGTAGGCTGCGTCGCCCGTCCACAGCCAGGAGCGTCCATCGTTGCTGGTGAGGGCCCGCATCTCGGCGCCGAGGGAGGAGACGTCGACGGCAAGATGCTGATTGCCGATCCGTATTGAGCTTGGCATCGAAATTTCCCTTCGCCCTGATGGGCACGGCCTTCCCGTCATTTTCGTATGGCGCCCAGTCTGCCGAGCACCTCGTTTGGGATGCCGTAACGCTGGATGGCGTCGCGATTGTTTCGCAACCCGCAGCTCTCGCGCTGGACGAAAAATGCCCAGACGGCATCGGAGGCTTCGTTGAGCAGCTTCTCGCGTTCCTCCGCGCTCTGGCGCTCGACGGCCCAGGCTTTTAACGCGGCGAGCGCCGCCTCCACCTTCAGCCCATGACGCCCGAGCGAATTGGCGCGTTCCGACATCAGCCCATATTCGAGGACGTTGAAGCCATTGGCGTCCTGCTGCGACTGCCTGAAAGACTGCGGTAGGCGAACGCTCATTGGCTGGAAATCCTTAAATCAGCGTAGGCGGCGATATTATCCAATCGGAAGCCGGAGATCGAGAGGGTGGAAACGGGCCTATCCTGTCGTTTCCATGCGTGGCATAAGGGCGCCGAAACTTCCCCGGACACCCGCGCACACCATGATTCGTATTGAGAATATCAGCAAACAGCTCAGCCACAGGATCCTTTTCATCGAGGCCTCGGCTGCCCTCAACAGAGGCGAGAAGATCGGTCTGGTCGGCCCGAACGGCGCCGGCAAGACGACGATCTTCCGGATGATCAATGGCGAAGAACAGCCCGATGAGGGGCAGGTCTCCTGCGAGAAGGGTGTGACGATCGGCTACTTCAACCAGGATGTCGGCGAGATGGCGGGCCACAGCGCCGTCGCCGAGGTGATGAACGGTGCCGGCCCGGTCAGCATCGTTGCCGGCGAACTGCGCGAGCTCGAGGCCGCCATGGCCGACCCGGAAAGGGCCGGCGACATGGAAGAGATCATCGAGCGTTACGGCGAGGTGCAGGCGCGTTACGAGGAATTGGACGGCTATGCACTCGAGGGCCGCGCCCGCGAGGTGCTTGCGGGTTTGAGCTTCGGCCAGGAGATGATGGACGGCGATGTCGGCGCGCTGTCGGGCGGCTGGAAGATGCGCGTGGCGCTTGCCCGTATCCTGCTGATGCGGCCCGACGTCATGCTGCTCGACGAGCCGAGCAACCATCTCGATCTCGAAAGCCTGATCTGGCTCGAAGAATTCCTGAAGGGCTATGAAGGGGCTCTCCTGATGACCTCGCACGACCGCGAGTTCATGAACCGGATCGTCAACAAGATCATCGAGATCGACGGCGGCGGCCTGACTGCCTATTCCGGCGACTATGAATTCTACGAGCAGCAGCGGGCGCAGAACGAGAAGCAGCAGCAGGCCCAGTTCGAGCGCCAGCAGGCGATGCTCGCCAAGGAGATCAAATTCATCGAGCGGTTCAAGGCGCGGGCATCGCATGCCTCGCAGGTGCAGAGCCGGGTGAAGAAGCTGGAGAAGATCGACCGGGTGGAGCCACCCAAGCGCCGCCAGTCGGTCGCTTTCGAGTTCCAGGCCGCGCCGCGCTCCGGCGAGGACGTGGTCAACCTGAAGAATGTCCATAAGAAGTACGGCAGCCGAAGCATCTATGAGGGTCTCGACTTCATGGTGCGGCGGCGGGAGCGCTGGTGCATCATGGGCATCAACGGCGCCGGTAAATCGACGCTGCTGAAGCTGGTGACCGGCACCACCACACCGGATGAAGGCAGCGTCGCTCTCGGCGCCAGCGTCAAGATGGGTTACTTCGCCCAGCACGCGATGGATATCCTCGATGGCGAGCGCACCGTCTTCCAGTCGCTGGAAGATCGGTTTCCTCAGGCAGGGCAGGGGCCATTGCGGGCGCTTGCCGGATGTTTCGGCTTTTCCGGCGACGATGTCGAGAAACGGTGCCGGGTGCTCTCCGGCGGCGAGAAGGCCCGGCTGGTCATGGCGATGATGCTGTTCGATCCGCCGAACCTGCTCGTGCTCGACGAGCCGACCAACCATCTCGATCTCGACACCAAGGAGATGCTGATCAAGGCGCTCTCGCAATATGAGGGCACCATGCTCTTCGTCTCCCACGACCGACACTTCTTGGCTGCGCTCTCCAACCGCGTGCTGGAGCTGACGCCGGAGGGCGTCCACCAATATGGCGGCGGTTATACGGAATATGTGGCGCGCACCGGTCACGAGGCGCCTGGCCTGCGGGGCTGACGGCTATTTTTCGGGGTGCGCCGCACGGCAGCCTTCGTCGATCCGTCGGGCCATGGCTGGGACATTGCGCAGGAGCTGCAACAGGCGGTTTCCTGTGAGCGAAGCATAGCTTCGGCCGATATTGCCGGCGCTCTGCCACGATGATGACCCATTTCCGTGGTGTTCGGAGCCCTCTTCATTCAATCGGGGACGGGCGGGTCTGCATGGACTGGATCAATCGCTATATCGATCAGCCGCTACTGCACGGTGCGGCGGGCTTGCTGCGGAGTTGGCACATCCGCACGCGGCAGCCGCCGGAACTGTTGGAGCCGACGTGGAATCTCGTCGTGCTCTCTTTTCTCCTTGTCGCGAGCGGGCAGGTGATGGCCGGCCTGCCTTTCGCGCTCAGCGTCGCCGCGCTGGTCATGCTGGCCCTGCCGTCGGCCAGAAAGCTGTTTTCGGCGGTAAAGGCGGGAGGGAGCGCCTATGGCGCCCGGGAGTACAAGTCGCTGAGGGCGCGCGCCGTGGCCAAGCGTGAGGCGGAGTGGTCGGTGCGGATCATTGTTCTGTTCTCATCGGCCTGCCTTCCGTTCATCGCTCGCATCGACGATCCGGTAGGCGCCTGTTTCATGCTGGGGGCAAGCGTCTGGTTCGTGCTGACCGGGCCGCTCAAGACCTATCTGGACGCGGCCGAACCTCCCGAGCCGACCGAAGGCGACCGGACGTACAGCGGCGTCTTTCATTTCGGCTGAACGAAAGCCAATGCGATGCTCCCCCTGCCGGCCATGATCGGCAGGGAACCAAACCCGGCGGTCTCCGTTATGTTCAGCAGCAACGTAAAAGGAGATTGCGATGCTTTACTACGCTCTGGTGTTTCTCGTTGTGGCCCTGATTGCCGGCGTCCTCGGATTTGGCGGCATCGCAGGGGCTTCAGCTTCCATTGCCCAGGTTCTGTTCTTCATTTTCCTGGTGTTGTTCGTCGTCTCACTCGTCATGCGCTTCATGCGCAGAGTATAGCGAGGAGAAATGAAGTATAAAGCCCGGTGACTTCAATCGCCGGGTTTTCCTTTTCTTGGTGGTGCCCCCGCGCCGGCGAGAACCCGCTTTGAGCGAATGTGTTATTCGTGCAACCATTCCTGACAAGATCGTGAAATGGCGCATGCGGCCCGCATGGTGCCTTCGAAATGTCCCAATGGGGCTAAACCGTAAGCGTGTCGCTTGCGCCTCCCACGCGCTTTGACTGCGACGCGAAAACGGCACCGTTTGGGATTGCTTTGCGATCCCCTCCAATATCCGGTGCCGGCCAGCCGGGTGTTCCCGTCACGATTTGAGAAGGAGAGACTTATGAATAAAACTCTTGCGACGGCGGTTGCCGCGGTATCGTTGACGTTTGTCGGCGCGGGGGCGGTCGATGCCGCCGACCCCGTCACCAGAACATATGAAGAGCCGGACCTGCGCAATGGCGTGAAGATCGGTTATCTCACTTGCGATATCGGCGGCGGCACGGGTTATGTGCTTGGTTCCTCCAAGGAAGCAGACTGTGTCTTCCAGTCGATCGTCGGCAATGAGCTTCTGGATCACTATACCGGCGAAATGCGAAAGCTTGGCATCGACCTCGGCTTCACCACGCGCAGCCGGCTGATCTGGGCGGTGTTTGCGCCGACAGCCGGCTATCACCGCGGGTCGCTCGCCGGCCTGTATGTCGGCGCGAGCGCGGAGGCGACGGTTGGTGCCGGTGTCGGCGCCAACCTCCTGGTCGGCGGCACCTCCGGTTCAATCCATCTGCAGACGGTAAGCCTGACCGGCCAACTCGGCCTGAACGTTGCGGCCGGCAGCGCATCGATGACACTCACTCCGGCGGATTGATCGGTTGTTGACGCGCCCCTGCCGCGACGCGGCCGGGGCGTCAAGCTGCTTGCGCCTGTTTGCGGGCTATAATGGACGATTATCCGAAAGTCTGGGACGGATTTGACATGCCGCCGACGTGCAGGCCGGCTGCGGCGGCGCGTCCTACGTCTTTGCCCTGCCGGGTGCGATAAAGGCGCTGATTGTCGCCTCGTCATGACCGGCTTCGCGCAGGAAGCGGATGGCAAATTCGACGGCGGGGCTTCGCAGTGCATCGTCCGGCCGAATCAGGTGAAAGGCGACGTGATAGTCGAGCGTACGGTCCGACACCGCCACGACCCGCCCGGCGGCGAGTGCCGCATCCGATAGGGGAGGGCGGGCGAGCGCGATGCCGAGTCCTTGCGCGCAGGCATCGATCACCAGATTGTAATCCTCGAAGCGCCGATCCTGGCCGCGCGGCGTATAATCGATACCTTCGCGAGAGAGCCAGCGGCGCCAGCCTTCAATATTGGAGTCGTGAAGGATCGGCAGCTCGAGCAGGGAGGGCGCATCGGAGCGCCGCTCGAGCCGGTTTGCCAACGCCGGGGCGGCGATCGGAAAGGATTTCTCCTGCCAGAGCGGCAGGGCGCGCACCCCCGCCCAGGGACCTTTGCCGCAACGGATGGCAAGATCCGTGCCTTCGCCGAAATCCGCCAACCGGTGCTCGAGCGTCAGCTCGACATGCAGCTCGTTTCCTTCGAGCTTCGCCAGGCGCTCGAACAGCCACAATGATGCCACCGACGGCGTCACCGAAAGGCGCACCACCGCCTTGTTCGGCCGGGGCAGCCAGCGCTCGCCGCTATTGCCGAGCAAAGAAAGCGCTTCCTCGGCGCGCGCGAAAAACCGCATGCCCTCCGGCGTCAGGCGCACACCGCGGGCCTCGCGCGCAAACAGGCGCACGCCCATCCAGCGTTCGAGCCGCGAGACCTGCCGCGACACGGCGCCATGGGTGATGCCGCTTTCCTCGGCCGCAGCGGAAAACGATCCGAGCCGGGCGGCACGGGCAAAGGTTTCGAGTGTATCAAGTGGCGGAAGCACGGGCGAGCTGTGAACCATGAGCACATTTGATCATCGATTGCGATGCTTTTCAAGCACGCGTCAGCGGCTTAATTCTTGATCAAAGCACCAATGGAGGCGACAATGAGCATGGCGGCAAGCGCACCGGTTTCGGCGAAGGAGCAGGGCAGGTTTGATCTGGTGGCCTTTGCAGCGATCGTCGTCACGATTCTCTCCTGGGCCTCCTCCTTCGTGGTGATCCGCATCTGCCTCGGACCGCTGACGCCGATCGAACTGGCGACGGCGCGATATGTGGCGGCTGGCGCCCTCGCCCTCATCTATCTCGCCATCTACCGGCCGATGCCCGAAAAACGTGATTTCTTGCGCCTCTCCGTTGCCGCCGTGCTCTTCATCGCCGCCTATGCGGTTCTGCTGAACACCGGCGAGCAGACGGTTGCGGCGGGACCGGCAAGCTTCATCATCAATACCATGCCGGTCTTTACCGCCCTCATCGCCACCTTCGCGCTCGGCGAGCGCTTCGGCCGCTGGGGTTGGGCGGGCACCGCAGTTTCCTTCGGCGGCGTAGCGCTGATCGCGGTCGCCTCCGATGACGGCTTCAAGCTGGATCCGAACGCTGTGCTGATCCTCGGCGCGGCGCTCTGCTCGGCGATCGCCAGCGTGCTGCAGAAACCACTGCTCGGCCGGCTGCCGGCGCTTGCCGTCACCGCCTGGATCCTGCTGATTGGCTCCGTACCGCTGTTTCCGGCCGTCCCGGCGACGGTCCGCGCGCTGGCCGCCGCACCGGCGGAGGTCAACTGGGGTGTTGCCTATCTCGTCATCTTCCCGACGGCGATCGGCTATCTTACCTGGGCAATCGCATTGAAGCGGCTGACGGCAGGTCGCGCCTCGAATTTCCTCTACGGCGTGCCGCCGGTCGCAACGCT
Organism: Rhizobium sp. K102; assembly: GCF_022385315.1. NCBI lineage: Bacteria > Pseudomonadati > Pseudomonadota > Alphaproteobacteria > Hyphomicrobiales > Rhizobiaceae > Rhizobium > Rhizobium sp. K102. Next base: position 49,878 of record NZ_CP092433.1, on the reverse strand, counting down.
GATCGGTTTTGTCTGGCTCGGCGAGACGCCGACGGCACTCGGGGCGATCGGCGGCGCCATGGCGATCGTCGGCGTGCTGGTGGTCAACCTCATGCGGAAACGGTGACGGCGCCGCGACGCTAGCACCAAATCCGGCGGCGAAAGCTCGCCGCCGATAAATAGGCATTGCGCCGCCGTTCGCTTTCTTTAAAAACGAAAGCAGATCGAAAGGGGCGCCGATGTTCTTGACCGACCGACAGACTGAAATCGTGGCGATCGCGAAATCGAGCGGCAGGGTCCTGGTCGAAGAGCTTGCCTCCCGCTTTTCGGTGACGCCGCAAACCATCCGCAAGGACCTGAACGATCTCTGCGATGCCCAGGTGCTGACCCGCATCCATGGCGGCGCGACATTTCCGAGCGGAACCGAAAACGTCAAATACGAGGCGCGCCGCCAGATCGCCGCCTCGGAAAAACAGGCGATCGGCATTGCGGCGGTCGAACTGATCCCGAGCGGCGCCTCGTTGTTCATCAATATCGGCACGACGACCGAGGCGGTGGGTGAGGCGCTCGCCAATCATCACGAGCTGATGGTCATTACCAATAATATCAACGTTGCCAACAGGTTGCGTCTCTTTCCCGCAATCGAAGTGGTGATCGCGGGCGGGGTTGTGCGGGGTTCGGACGGTGGCATCGTCGGCGAAGCAGCGGTCGATTTCATCCGCCAGTTCAAGGTCGATTATGCCGTCATCGGCGCGTCGGCGATCGATGTCGACGGCGCGCTTCTCGACTATGACTTTCGCGAGGTGAAGGTCGCCCAGGCGATCATCGCCAATGCCCGCCACGTCATTCTCGTTGCCGATTCGACAAAGTTCGAACGCACTGCGCCGGTTCGAATCGGCCAGTTGACCCAGGTTCATACCTTCATCACCGACCACTGTCCGGTGCCGTCGATCCGAAATCTCTGTCTGGAAAATAATGTGAAGCTGATCGAAACGAGCAGCAGATCACGTTAGGCCGACCGCCCCACGCAAACATTCGTTTGACATTCGTATTTCTTTCGTTTTAACTGATGTCACTTTCGCAATCGAGCAAGTTTTGTGCGATGCGAAATCAGCAGCAGGCTCGGAGGGGCAATTGGGCCGGGAGATATACGACATTTTCGTCATTGGCGGCGGCATCAACGGCTGCGGCATCGCGCGCGATGCCGTCGGGCGCGGCTATTCCGTGGCGCTGGCGGAAATGAACGATTTCGCCTCCGGCACCTCATCGGGCGCCACCAAGCTGATCCATGGCGGTCTGCGCTATCTCGAGCATTACGAATTCCGCCTGGTGCGTGAAATCGCTGATGGAGCGCGAGATCCTCTGGGCGATGGCGCCGCATATCATCTGGCCGCTGCGCTTCGTATTGCCTTATCATAAGGGCGGTATCCGTCCCGCCTGGCTGATCCGGCTCGGGCTGTTCCTCTACGACCATCTTGGCGGCCGCAAGCTGCTGCCGGCGACGTCGGTGCTCGACATGCGCAAGGATCCGGCCGGCAAGCCGCTCAAGGCGCTGTTTACCAAGGCTTTCGAATATTCCGACGGATGGGTCGACGATGCCCGCATGGTGGTGCTGAACGCCCGCGACGCCGCCGACAAGGGTGCGACCATCCTGCCGCGAACCAAAGTGGCCTCGGCAAGGCGTGAGAACGGCCTGTGGCATATCGAGACGACCGATACCGTCACCGGCAGCAGCGACAGCCATCAAGCCCGAATGCTGGTCAATGCCGCCGGCCCATGGGTCGATCACGTCATCCGTTCCGCGTTCGGCCAGAACGAAGCCCACAATGTCCGCCTCGTCCAGGGCAGCCATATCGTCATCAGGAAGAAGTTCGACGATCCCCGCGCCTATTTCTTCCAGAACCCCGACAACCGCATCATCTTCGCCATTCCCTATGAGAGCGACTACACCCTGATCGGCACCACCGACCGCGACTTCACCGCCGATCCCAAGGATATCAGGATCTCCGAGGAGGAGACGGTCTATCTCTGCAATGCGGCGTCGGAATATTTCAAGGAGCCGGTGCGGCCGGAGGATATCGTCTGGACCTATTCGGCGGTCCGCCCGCTTTACGACGACGGCGCCTCGAAGGCGCAGGAGGCGACGCGTGACTATGTGCTGAAGCTGGAAGGCGAGGGGGAAACGGCGCCACTGCTCAATGTTTTCGGCGGCAAGCTCACCACCTATCGCCGGCTGTCCGAGCATGCATTGGAGAAGATTGGTGCTGCGATCGGCGTCAAGGGTGCTCCGTGGACGGCCAAGAGCCATCTGCCCGGCGGCGACTTCGCGGTCCGGGGCTATGAGGGGCAGGTCGCCGCGCTGAAGCGGCGCTATCCGTTCCTCGCCGATCGGCACGCGCGCCGGCTGATGCGCCGCTACGGCACCAGGGCCGAGACGCTGCTCGGCAATGCCCGCGGCATCGACGATCTTGGCCGGTTGTTCGGCGGCGATCTCTACGAGGCCGAGGTCGCCTATCTCGTCGAACATGAATGGGCCCGGCACGCCGAAGACGTGCTGTGGAGGAGAACAAAGGATGGTCTGCGCCTCTCGAAGGAGCAGGCTCAGTCACTGGAGGAGTACATGGCTGCGATGCCGGCGATGGCCGGATAGGCGGCGTGTGATCCCCGCTGCGTGGAGGCACGGGAAAAGGAATGCTGGAACTGCGAAACGCCGCCAAGATGGTGGGCGCGGACTATCACATCTATCCGACCGAGCTGGTCCTCGAGCGCGGCACGCTGAACGTCCTGCTCGGGCCGACGCTGTCGGGCAAGACCTCGCTGATGCGGCTGATGGCCGGGCTCGACCGTCCGACCGCCGGCTCCGTCCATTTCGACGGCGCCGACGTCACCGGCATGCCGGTGCAGAAGCGCAATGTCGCCATGGTCTACCAGCAGTTCATCAACTATCCGGCATTGACCGTTTATGAAAACATCGCCTCGCCGATGCGAATCTCGGGCAAGGACGCCGCCACGATCGACCGCGACGTGCGCAAGGCCGCCGAGCTTCTGAAGCTCACGCCCTATCTCGACCGCACGCCGCTGAACCTCTCCGGCGGCCAGCAGCAGCGCACCGCGCTTGCCCGTGCGCTCGTCAAGAATGCCAGCCTGGTGCTGATGGACGAACCGCTTGCCAACCTCGATTACAAGCTGCGCGAAGAACTGCGTGAGGAGCTGCCGAAGATATTTGCCCAGTCGGGTGCGATCTTCGTTTACGCCACCACCGAACCGTCCGAGGCGCTGCTGCTCGGTGGCAATACGGCAACCTTGAACCAAGGTCGCGTCACCCAGTTCGGGCCGACCATCGACGTCTACCGGCGCCCTGTCGATCTGGACAGCGCCGGCATCTTCGCCGATCCGCCGCTGAACACGCTCGACGTGACGAAATCGGGCGATATCTTCACGCGCCCGAGCGGGGTCACGCTTCCCGTCCCCTCGCATCTGGCCGCGGTGCCGAACGGGCCGGTGACGATCGCCTTTCACCCGCATCATCTCGGCCTTCAGGCCCAGACCGGCAATGCGGCCCGCCTGCAGGCGCGCACGCTGGTCTCCGAGATCACCGGCTCGGAGAGCTTCGTGCATCTGGAATATGACGGCGTGCGCTGGGTGATGCTGGCGCATGGCATTCACGACATCGATCCGGACATCGAGATCGAGGCCTTTCTCGACACCCGCCACCTGATGGCCTTTGGCGCCGACGGCCGCGCCATTGCTGCGGTCGGCGCTGTCGCTGCAGCCGGAAAGGCATAGGAGAGCACCATGGCACGCATCACGCTCGACCATATCCGCCACGCCTACGGCGCCAATCCGAAGACGGAAAAGGATTATTCGCTCAAGGAAGTCGATCACGAGTGGAACGACGGCGGCGCCTATGCGCTGCTCGGCCCCTCCGGCTGCGGCAAGACCACGCTGCTCAACATCATCTCCGGCCTGCTGCAGCCCTCGCATGGCCGCATTCTGTTCGACGGCAACGATGTGACGAACCTTTCGACGCAGAGCCGCAACATCGCCCAGGTCTTCCAGTTTCCCGTCATTTACGACACGATGACCGTCTACGACAATCTCGCCTTCCCGTTGCGCAATCGCGGCGTGGCCGAGGCCGATGTCGACCGGCGTGTGCGCGAAATTCTCGAGATGATCGACCTTGCCGGCTGGGCCAAGCGCAAGGCGCAGGGGCTGACCGCCGACCAGAAGCAGAAGATCTCGCTCGGCCGCGGGCTGGTGCGCAACGACGTCAACGCCATCCTGTTCGACGAGCCGCTGACCGTCATCGATCCGCATATGAAATGGGTGCTGCGCTCGCAGCTGAAACGGCTGCACAAGCAGTTCGGCTTCACCATGGTCTATGTCACCCACGACCAGACCGAGGCACTGACTTTCGCCGAGAAGGTCGTCGTCATGTATGACGGCCAGATCGTCCAGATCGGCACGCCGGCCGAGCTCTTCGAGCGGCCAAGTCACACCTTCGTCGGTTATTTCATCGGTTCGCCGGGCATGAACGTCATGCCGGCACAGATCGACGGCAGCGCCGTCAAGGTCGGAGACGAGGTGCTGACGCTGGATTATGCGCCGAATACCAATGGCGCGGTGAAGACCGAACTTGGCATTCGCCCCGAATTCATCCGCCTCGGGCGGGAGGGCATGCCGGTTACAATCAACAAGATCGAGGATATCGGCCGGCAGAAGATCGTGCGCGCCCGTTTCGCCGGCCAGCCGATCGCGATCGTCGTCTCCGAAGACGACGACATTCCCGCGGATGCCCGCGTCACCTTCGATCCGTCCGCCATCAGCATCTACGCCGACAGCTGGCGTGTCGGCAGGGAGGCCTGAGCCATGCAGAAGACTTGGAACAACAAAGCCTGGTTTCTGGTGCTGCCGGTGCTGCTGCTCGTGGCGTTTTCGGCCGTCATCCCGCTGATGACCGTCGTCAACTACTCGGTGCAGGATACGTTCGGCAACAACGAGTTCTTCTGGGCCGGCACCGACTGGTTCGTCCAGACGCTGCATTCCGACCGCTTCTGGGAAGCGCTGCAGCGCAATCTGCTGTTCTCCTTCATCATCCTGGCGCTGGAGATTCCGCTCGGCATCTTCATCGCCCTCAACATGCCGAAGTCGGGCCCCGGCGTCCCGGTCTGCCTGGTGCTGATGGCGCTGCCGCTGCTCATTCCGTGGAACGTCGTCGGCACCATCTGGCAGGTTTTCGGACGCGTCGATATCGGTCTGCTCGGTCATACGCTCGCTGCGATCGGTCTCGACTACAACTATGTCCGCGATCCGATCGACGCCTGGGTCACCGTCATCGTCATGGACGTCTGGCACTGGACGAGCCTCGTCGTGCTGCTCTGCTACGCCGGCCTCGTCTCGATCCCCGATGCCTATTATCAGGCGGCCAAGATCGACGGCGCCTCGCGCTGGTCCGTCTTCCGCTATATCCAGCTGCCGAAGATGAAGCGGGTGCTGCTGATCGCCGTGCTCCTGCGTTTCATGGACAGTTTCATGATCTATACCGAGCCCTTCGTCGTCACCGGCGGCGGCCCCGGCAACTCGACGACCTTCCTCTCCATCGACCTTGTGAAAATGGCGGTCGGCCAGTTCGATCTCGGCCCAGCAGCGGCAATGTCGATCATCTATTTCCTCATCATCCTGCTGCTCTCCTGGGTATTCTATACCGTGATGACCAGCAGCGACGCGAGCTAAGGGGAGGGCAATCATGACCAATAAATTCAAACCTGCAGGCAGCCTCTCCTGGCTCGTCCCGACGATCTACATCATCTTCCTGATTCTGCCGATCTACTGGCTCGTCAATATGAGCTTCAAAGAGAACGCCGAGATCACCGGCGCCTTCTCGCTCTGGCCGACGAACCCGACACTGCGAAACTACACGGTCATCTTCACCGATCCGTCCTGGTATAACGGCTACCTCAACTCGATCATCTACGTGGTGATGAACACGGTAATCTCGGTGGCTGCGGCGCTGCCGGCGGCTTACGCCTTCTCGCGCTACCGCTTCCTCGGCGACAAGCATCTGTTCTTCTGGCTGCTGACCAACCGCATGGCGCCGCCGGCGGTGTTCGCGCTGCCGTTCTTCCAGCTCTATTCGGCCTTCGGCCTGATCGATACGCATATCGCCGTGGCGCTTGCCCACTGCCTGTTCAACGTGCCGCTCGCCGTCTGGATCCTCGAAGGTTTCATGTCCGGCGTGCCGAAGGAGATCGACGAGACCGCCTATATCGACGGTTATTCCTTCCCGCGCTTCTTCATCAGGATCTTCATTCCGCTGATCGCAAGCGGCGTCGGCGTGGCGGCATTCTTCTGCTTCATGTTTTCCTGGGTCGAACTGCTGCTTGCCCGCACGCTGACGACGACGGCGGCAAAGCCGATTTCGGCGATCATGACGCGAACGGTTTCGGCCTCCGGCATGGACTGGGGCGTGCTGGCGGCGGCCGGCGTGCTCACCATCATTCCGGGCGCGCTCGTCATCTATTTCGTCCGCAACTACATCGCCAAGGGCTTCGCGCTCGGGCGCGTTTGAGGAGGAGACGGTCATGAATTTTTCCTGGATGGCCTGGACGCTGCCGACGGTGCTGTTCTTCCTGACGATCCTGGCGCTTCTGATCGCCATGAGCGTCTGGGAATATTTTTCGCCGGGCGGCTCGCCGCGCACGGGCGTGCTGCGCTTCGAGACGACGCGCGGCGACCGGCTCTTCGTTTCGCTGCTGGGCAGCGCTTTCATTCATCTTGCATGGCTTGGGCTCGCTGGGCCCAACCTGTGGTGGGCTCTTGCCATCTCCGTGGTCTACGCCATCGGCGTGTTCCGCTACGTGTGACGGCAAAGTGAAGACAGATGGCCGGGGGTCCTTGGCCGCCTGAGTATGTGACTGCAATCGCAAACCCTGGGAGGATATTATGCGACGGCACTTATTGACGACGACAGCAGGCTTGCTGCTGGCAATGACCGCATCGGCCTATGCCGGCATGGACGAGGCGAAGACCTTCCTCGACAAGGAAGTCGGCGATCTCTCGACGCTTCCCCGCGCTGACCAGGAAAAGGAAATGCAGTGGTTCGTCGATGCCGCGAAACCCTTCGCCGGCATGGACATCAAGGTCGTTTCCGAAACGATCGCGACACACGAATATGAATCCAAGGTGCTGGCCCCGGCCTTCACCGCCATCACCGGCATCAAGATCACCCACGACCTGATCGGCGAAGGCGACGTCGTCGAAAAGCTGCAGACGCAGATGCAGTCGGGCGAAAACATCTATGACGCCTATATCAACGATAGCGACCTGATCGGCACCCATTGGCGCTACCAGCAGGCCCGCTCGCTGACCGACTGGATGGCCAACGAAGGCAAGGATGTCACCAACCCGGGCCTCGATGTCGATGACTTCATCGGCAAGTCTTTCACGACAGCGCCTGACGGCAAGCTCTACCAGCTGCCGGACCAACAGTTCGCCAACCTCTACTGGTTCCGCTACGACTGGTTCAACGACGAGAAGAACAAGGCGGACTTCAAGGCGAAGTACGGCTACGATCTCGGCGTGCCGGTCAACTGGTCGGCCTATGAGGACATCGCCGAGTTCTTCACCGGCCGCGAAGTCGACGGTAAGAAGGTCTATGGCCACATGGACTACGGCAAGAAGGATCCGTCGCTCGGCTGGCGCTTCACCGATGCCTGGCTGTCGATGGCCGGCAACGGCGACAAGGGCATTCCGAACGGCAAGCCGGTCGACGAATGGGGCATCAAGGTCGATGAGAACTCCCGTCCCGTCGGCTCGTGCGTCGCGCGCGGCGGCGATACCAACGGCCCGGCCGCTGTCTATTCCATCCAGAAATATCTGGACTGGATGAAGGCCTACGCACCGGCTGCCGCTCAGGGCATGACCTTCTCCGAATCCGGCCCCGTGCCTTCGCAGGGTGAAGTCGCCCAGCAGATGTTCACCTACACGGCCTTCACCGCCGATTTCGTCAAGGAAGGCCTACCGGTCGTCAATGCCGACGGCACGCCGAAATGGCGTTTCGCACCGAGCCCGCATGGCGTCTACTGGAAGGACGGCATGAAGCTCGGCTATCAGGATGCGGGTTCCTGGACGCTGATGAAGTCCACGCCCGACGATCGCGCCAAGGCGGCCTGGCTCTATGCCCAGTTCGTGACGTCGAAGACCGTCGACGTGAAGAAGAGCCATGTCGGCTTGACCTTCATCCGCCAGTCCACGCTTGATCATAAGTCCTTCACCGACCGCGCGCCGAAGCTCGGCGGCCTCGTCGAATTCTACCGTTCGCCGGCCCGCCTGCAGTGGTCGCCGACCGGTACGAACGTTCCCGACTATCCGAAGCTCGCACAGCTTTGGTGGCAGGCGATCGGCGACGCCTCTTCCGGCGCCAAGACGGCGCAGGAGGCGATGGACTCGCTGTGCTCCGAGCAGGAAAAGGTGCTCCAGCGCCTGGAACGCGCCAAGGTCCAGGGCGACATCGGCCCGAAGCTCGCCGAAGAGCATGATCTCGCTTATTGGAACGCCGATGCGGTGAAGAAGGGCAACCTCGCTCCGCAGCTGAAGATCGAGAACGAGAAGGACAAGCCGCTCACCGTCAACTACGACGAACTCGTCAAGAGCTGGCAGAAGTAAGGCGGACCCGGCCGGAGGCAACGAGGCCTCCGGCCATCCCTTCCTGCCACCGGCGACAAGCCGGTGGCACCCACAATCTATCTCTCATGAAACATCCGCGTCCTGCCGATCGCCGGCAGGCGGAGCGGTTTCGCGTGAGCCGGAGACGGATATGAGCGGCTATATTCTTTCGATCGATCAGGGCACAACGTCTTCGCGTGCGATCATCTTCGACGGCGACATGAAAATGGCAGGCTCCGCTCAGGCGGAGATCACGCAATATTATCCGCAGCCCGGTTGGGTGGAGCACGATGCCGCGGAAATCTGGCGCTCCGTCGTCGACACAGCGCGCAGGGCGATTGCCGATGCCGGTCTAGAGGCTGTCGACATAGCCGCGATCGGCATTACCAATCAGCGCGAGACGGCGGTCGTCTGGGATCGACGGTCGGGCGCTCCGCTTCACGGCGCGATCGTCTGGCAGGACCGGCGCACCGCCGAAATGTGCGAGAGCCTGAAAGCCGATGGGTATGAGAAGCTGTTTTCAGCCAAAACCGGCCTGTTGCTTGACCCCTATTTCTCCGGCACCAAGCTGCGCTGGCTGCTCGACAACGTCGGCGGCTTGCGGGAGAAGGCGGAAGCGGGCGATGTCTGCTTCGGCACGATCGACAGCTGGCTGATCTACAATCTGACGGGCGGCCGGGTTCACGCCACCGATGCGACCAACGCGTCGCGAACGCTGCTCTACAATATCGATGACGGCGCATGGGACGAGGAGCTTCTCGGTATTCTCGGTATTCCCCCAGCGATGCTGCCGCAGGTCAGGGAATGCGCCGATGATTTCGGCCGCGTCGACAAGGCTCTGTTCGGCGCCGAGCTTCCGATCCTCGGGGTCGCCGGCGACCAGCAGGCGGCGGCCGTGGGCAATGCCTGCTTCGAGCCCGGCATGATGAAATCCACCTATGGCACTGGCTGCTTCGCCCTGCTCAACACCGGCCGGGACCGTGTTTCTTCCTCCAACCGGATGCTGACGACCATCGCCTGCCGGCTCGACGGCGAGACGACTTATGCGCTCGAGGGCTCGATCTTCATCGCCGGTGCCGCCGTGCAATGGCTGCGCGACGGCCTCGGCATCATCGAGCAGGCGTCAGAGGCGGGGGTGCTTGCCGCCAAGGCCGATCCCGGACAGCAGGTCTATATCGTTCCGGCCTTCACCGGTCTCGGCGCCCCTTATTGGGATCCGGCTGCGCGCGGCGCGATCTTCGGCCTGACGCGAAACAGCGGGCCGGCGGAATTTGCCCGCGCCGTGCTCGAATCCGTCGCCTATCAGACGCTGGACCTGCTTGTGGCGATGAAGAAGGACTGGGGTGTCAACCAGCTGGAAACCGTGCTGCGAGTCGACGGTGGCATGGCGGCTTCGGACTGGACGATGCAATGCCTGGCTGACATGACCGGAAATCCGGTCGACCGGTCGGCGATACGCGAGACGACAGCACTTGGTGCGGCCTGGCTTGCCGGCTCGAAGGCCGGCATCTGGCCCGGCCGGCGGGAGTTTGCGCAAGCCTGGGCCCGCGACCGCCGCTTCAATCCTTCGATGGAGGAGGGCGAGCGTCAGGCCAAGATCATCGGCTGGAAGAATGCCGTATCGCGGATGATTTCGGATACCGTTGCGGGGTAAAGAGGGACGGAGTGGCTACAGGCCTCCCGCTTATCTCGGGAGGCCTGTTCACGCTATTCGTCGATCGTCTCACCGATGTCGGAGAGATCGATGCCATGGGTGTCGAACCACCAGCCGGGACTCATCCCCGGATGACGGTCGCGCAGGCGCAGATATTTAGCGCTGAGCCGCATCTGGCGTTCGATCTCTTCCGCGAAGAAGGGATGATCGAGTGTGCCGCCCATCTTGTGGATGCGACGGAGCAGTTTTCGTAGGACATATCCCTGCTCCTTGTTGCCAGGCCGGTAGCCGCTTTCCACGATTGTCAGCACCGTCTCGCACAATGTGCCGAGCGCATCGTCTGGCGGCGTGCCGGTGACGATCATGTCGAGACGCTCCGTGCCGAAGCCGACGTCGATGCAGGTTCCAAGCGGATTGACGATGTTTCCGATTTCGACGCCATCCTTGTAAAACTCGGTGCAGTATCCGCTGATGCTGCCATCGCTCCATATGCATTCCGGATCTGCAACGATGGTCGCACGCCCTTCATAGAGCGGCGTCCATTCGGCCAGACGGTCGGGATGGATCGTCACATGATCCGGCACGAGCCCCAGTGTTGCCAGAAATTCGAGCCAGAAGTCGATGGCGTTGCCGACGGTCATCTCCCTGAAGGAGAAAAGGCCGAGCATGGTGAAATGGAGAAGATGAGTTCCGTCGCCGATCTCGTCGAGGTCGCCCATGCGCAGGCAAGCCTGGCTGTTTGCGACTGTTCCACTATAGGACGGATCGGAGAAGAGGGGTTTGTATTGCTGCATTCCAGCGCTGCAGAAGAGCGTTGTATCGTCATGCGGCCGTACGGAATCAATGCGTGTGAAATCGATGCCCTTGGAAAGGCAGAAGTCTTGATAGTGCTGGATCAGGCGTCCCGCTGTGACATAGGCAACCTCCTTTGCTGTTCGTGCCTTTCTGCAAGATAGCGACATCACGCCTGTCCGGCAACTTGCGTCGGCGAGCATGCACGAACCGCCGTCTCTTCGGTCTATTCGCGAGGCGTTAGTAGAGGATTCCGTTTTCGCGAGGCGTGGGCGCCCTTCTTGTTTCCTCGGACGCTCCGATCACATCTCCCGCCGCGGTGAGCGCGCCATCAACCGGGCATAGGCGATGGCCGAGAGCATGTTGACGTGGTTGGCCTTGCCGGTGCCGGCAATGTCGAAGGCGGTGCCGTGATCGACCGAGACGCGATCGATCGGCAGGCCGAGCGAGACGTTGACCGCCGTTTCGAAGGCGACGAGCTTGATCGGGATGTGGCCCTGATCGTGATATTGGGCGATGACGAGGTCGAAGGCGCCATTATAGGCGCGAGCGAAGACCGTGTCGGCGGAGATCGGCCCGACGACGTCGATGCCCTTGGCCTGCGCCAGCTCGACCGCCGGCGCCAGGAATTCCATGTCCTCGGTGCCGAACAGGCCGTTTTCGCCGCAATGCGGATTGAGGCCGGCAACCGCGATGCGCGCCTTTTTGCCGAGACGCAGGAAATGATTGTGGCCGGCTTCGATGGTCGCCAGCACCCGCTCGGTCTTGGCCCGTTCGATCGCGCCCTTCAGCGAGATATGGGTCGAGACATGGATGGTGTTCAGCCGCTCTGAGGCGAGCAGCATGAAGGAGCTTTTCGAACCGGTGAGATGGGCGAGCAGCCCGGTATGGCCGTCATGGTGGTGGCCGGCGAGGTTCATCGCCTCCTTGTTGATCGGTGCGGTGACGATGACATCGGCTTGACCTGACATGGCGAGATCGACGGCACGGGTGATATAGCGCACCGACGCATCGCCGGCGATCGGGCTGACCTTGCCGATCTCGGGCAGGGCCGCGCCGAGCGGAACTTCATCGACGGCGACCTTGTCATCGCCGGGGGCATCGGCAGGCCCGAATTTCAGGCCGGTGCCGCTGACGCGGTCGGCGCGCTCCAACGCTTCGACATTGCCGATGATGACGAAATCGCGGCGCTCGTCGCTCGGAAGAGCCGCCAGGGCCTTGACGATCACCTCTGGGCCGACGCCGGCGGGATCACCGAGCGTGACGGCGACTTTCGCATTCCTGTCCATCATCAAAGTCCCTTCTGAAAACCGTGCCGCCTAAAAGGCGGCTGCGTAAATCGAGCGAATGTCGGCGCGCGTGAGGTCGCGCGGATTGTTGTCGAGCAGGCGCCGGATGGCAAAAGCGTCGTCGGCCATGGCGTCGAGATCGCTTTCCGGCACGCCGAGCCCTGACAGTTTCATCTCGATGCCGAGCTCGGCGCAGAAAGCATAGGCCGCATCGAAGACGGATGCAGTGTTTTCCGAGGTTTGACGCCCAAGCGCTTCCATCACCGCTTTCGTCTTCTCCGGTGCGGCCGGCGTGTTGAAGGCGAGAACATGCGGGAAGATCAGCGCATTGGCCGCACCATGCGCGACATGCCAGCGCGTGCCGAGCGGATAGGCAAGCGCATGGCCGCCGGCGGTGTTGACCGGGCCGAGGCAGAAGCCACCGTAAAGCGAGGCGAGCGACAGGCCGGCGCGCGCTTCGGCGTCGTCGCCGTCCCTGACGGCGCGGGCGAGATATTTGCCGACCAGCCGCGTTCCCTCGATCGCGTAGATATCGATCATCGGATGAGCCTTGCGATTGGTGAAGGCCTCGACGCAATGCGCCATGGCGTCGACGCCGGTAGCGGCGGTGGTGCGGGCCGGCACGCTGAAGGTCAGCGCCGGATCGATGACGGCGATGTCGGCGAGCATATGCAGGCTTTCGACGGCAAGCTTCGCCATCGTCCTGGGGTCGGTGACGAGCGCGCGGATGCCGGCCTCGCTGCCGGTGCCCGATGTCGTCGGCACCTGGGCAAGCGCTGCCTTGCGCGGTCCATGTACCTTGTTCGGGCCGACGACGTCATGCAGCGTCTGCGCCGAGCCGGCAAGAACGGCGGCAAGCTTTGCCAGATCCATGGCGCTGCCGCCGCCGAAGCCGACGATCAGCTCGGCGTCGGCGCCGTTCGCCGCCGCCAGAACTTTTTCGAGGTTGGCCGTATCCGGCTCGGGCGTCACGTCGGCAAAGACCGTCACCTCGCCCTTTAATTCCAGCAGGTCGATGCGCGAGGCATTGAAAGCGTCGGAGATGACAAGCGTGCGCCTATAGCCTTTTTCGGCGGCCCATTTGCCGAGCTTTGCCGCAGTGCCGATGCCGAATTCGATCAGAGGCGGCCGAACGATCGTGATTGGCGAATCCAAGCTGGCCATGAACCAGTCCTCCTGCAAGCCTTGCGGCGATAGTGTTACCCCATTTATTGTAAAGTTGTAATCTCAATGTCAAGCCAGCATTCCCGGCCGGGGGATATTTTATTGCCGAGCATGCCGCAGAACAAGGTTTCAGCGGATCGCGACACGTAAATATATTATTATAAATCAAATATTTAAGATGCTGCCGGGAGGAAGCGGACAGTGAAGGGCCAGCCGCCATCACGTCGGTGGCGGCGAGCCCAAATCTGTTATCAAATCCTCGGCGTAACCGGCCAATCTCTCTGTATTCTGCATCCCCTCACGCCGGATCGAGCAAGCAGATTTACAAATCCAGGCCGGCATCTTGCTTACGGCAGCGCTTGCGGGGCGAGCCGCACATATTTGATGGCGCGCCGGTAATAGGTGTAGGCGACATGGAGCGTGCCATCGCTGCCCTCAATGACCGAGGGGTAGGAGAATTCGCGGTTCAGCGAATCCTTGGAATTGTTGCTGAGGCAGAAGCCGTCGCCCGTATCGAGATCCATGCGATGCCGAAAGGTCCTGCCGCCATCCCTCGAGATAGCTAGGCTGAGCGGCGCGCGCGGAACACCCCAGACCGCCTTGCGGCCGGCATCGGCAACGATAGCAGCGCTCTCTCCGGCTTCGTCACCCTCGATTTCGTCGTAGAGAGACTGGCGTCGCGCATCCGACATCGTCGCATTCGAATGGTTGTAAAGCATTGCAATCCCTCCATTATCCAGAACGGTGGCCTGGATCGAGGAGTTGTTGTTCGGCAGTTCGGTCGGCTCTGGCGGGCTCCACGTTTCGCCGCCATCCGCCGATCGGCTCGAAAGTATGGTTTCGGCGAAACGATTGCGGTAGAAGGCGATCATCTCGTCGCCCCCAAGCGACAGGATGTTCATGTGTACGGCGCCGATGCTGTCCGAAATATCGACCATTTGCCAGTGCGCGCCGCCGTCGCGCGAGATCAGCACCGCTGCCGTATCGGCATCGCCGCTCCAGCGTTGGCCCTCAAGGCCGACGCAGCGGAAGATCGGCAGCAGCCAGTCGCCCCGGTCGTTGACGACGATCTGTTGGCGAACGAAGGTACCGGGGCTGTCGCAGAGGATTTGGACCGGGCCGAATGTCTTGCCGCCGTCATCGGATATCCGGCATTTGACAATCGAGCCATCCTGGTTGCCTGAGGTCTGCGATGTGTAGAGCAGCCATATCTTTCCGTCCGGAGCGTTGAATATCAACGGGTTCTGCTCGGATTTCTCAGGATCGTCGCTCATTTTTTCCGCTTCCGACCAGCGATCGGAGCCCGGCGCCAGCCGCGACATGTAAATCGAAATGTCGCCCATGCCCTCCATCGTGCCGCCGAACCAGACGCAGGTCAGCGTCCCGTCGGGCAGAAAGGCGAGATTTGCTGCATGGTTCTGGATGCAGGGCGAGGGCAGGTAGGCATCGGCGCGGCCTGCGACAGAGGGGTGAGGGGTGACGGTCCCGGTCATCAGAGCGGGTACGGCTTCCGGAGGCAGGCCGGTAAATGTCATGGCGGATCTCCTCAGGGCAGTTTGGCGTAGCTGTCGGCGAGTGCGGCATAATCCGCCTCGGCGAGCGGCATCAGCGGCGCGCGCGTGCGCTTCCAGGCGGGATTGCCGGTCTTCAGCCCGACCATTGCCTTGATGGTCGGGATCTGGACATAGGAGTTGGACAGCGTGCGATAGGCGTTGATGCGCGCCTGCGCCGCCTCGACATCGGCGGCGCGCGCCTCGTCATGGACATGGTCGTAAACGGTGCGAAGCGAATCCGCCACCAGATTGGAGGTGGCGGTGATGCAGCCGGCGCCGCCGGCCTTCATCAGCGGCAGCAGCAGCGGATCGGCGCCGGCCAGGACAGAAAAGCCGGGATGAGCGGCGATGATTGCCTGCATGTTGTTGAAATCCCCGGCCAATTCCTTGATGCCGACGACGGTTTCCGGGAAGGCCGCAATCAGCCGGCCGATCAGCGGAATGGACAGCGGAATGCCCGAAACCTGCGGGATATGATAAAGGATGACCCGCAGGCGGGTGTCGGCGACCTTTTCCAGCACTTGCGAATAGGCAGCGAAGAGGCCGTCGTCGGAGACGCCCTTGTAATAAAAGGGCGGCAGCATCACCACCTTGGTGACACCGAGCGACAACGCGTGCCGTGTCAGTTCCACGGTCTCCGGAATGGCGACGACGCCGGTGCCCGGCAAAAGCCTGTCGGCCGGAATGCCGGCCTTCACAGCCGCTTCCAGAATGGCGCGCCGCTCGCTACAGGAGAAGGAATTGGCCTCACCGGTCGTGCCGAGCAGGGCCACGCCATGACATCCCTCGGCCAGCAGCTGCCGGCAATGGTCGGTGAAAAGCGCGAAATCAGGCGTGTTGTCAGCCGTCAGCGGCGTTGCGGCCGCGCTGAAGACGCCGGTGATCCTGTGATGGCTCATTTCTCCTCCTTCGGTGCGTCCTGGCTTGGCGATCCGTGTCCGAACCGCGCGACTGCGCCCGATTGTCATGCATCTGTCTGCGATGGAGTGCTAAGAACTTTTCCATTGCGGCGCTTTTGTCAATAAGACAAAATGGCTTGACGTGAAGCCGAAAATTTATCTTATTGTAATTATTGTTCTTTTTTTATAGATAAATTTTGTTCTAATGAAAATCATGATTTTTTGTTGACATATTTACAATAACGATAGAACGATAGGCGACGGATTGTGCTGCGCCTGGCAGCGCAGGGAGAGCGCTGCCGATTTCACCTGGGAGGAATGCCATGTCTTTTGATCAATCGGATAAAACCAATCTATCGCGCCGCAACGCGCTGAAGCTCGGCCTTGCCGCCGGCGTCGGGCTGACCGTATTCGGGATGAATGCCCGCATCGTGCTCGCCGACGAAGGCCAGGTCCTGAATGTCGCCCATCCGGCCTTCGACCAGGATTGGTCGCCGTTGCGCGGCGGCGGCAGAACGTTCCGCTGGAACTCGATCTGGTGGGCTTCGCCGATGTATTTCGACAGTCAGGGCAATATCAAGCCCTACGTCTTCACCAGCTGGGAATCGGCCGACAACACAGTCTGGACCTTCAAGATCGACCCGAAGGCCGTCTTCTCCGACGGCAGCAAGATCACCTCGGCCGACGTCAAGGGATCGTGGGAAGTCGCCTCGATGCCGAACACCAAGAGCCAGCGCGCCGACCAGGTGCTGAGCAAGGTCAAGGGTTATGCCGAAATCGCCGCCGGCTCGGGCAACGAGCTCACCGGTGTCGCGACGCCAGACGAGGGAACTGTGGTGGTGACGCTGGCTGCCGCCGATCCGATCTTCTTCATGCGTCTCGCCAATCACATCGCACCGATCACCAAGGCGTCGCAGTCGCGCGGCAGCGACGGCGAGGAGATCATCGACTGGTACAAGCCGGAGAACAATCCGGTCTTCTCCGGCCCGTTCAAGCTGACGAGCATCGATATCGATGCAGGCAAGATCACATTCGAACCGAATGAGAACTTCTTTGGGCAGAAGCCGAAGCTTGCCCGCATCGACATCACCTCGATCGAGGACAATGTCACCGCCACGTCGCTGATCAAGTCGGGCGAGTTCAACGCCCATACCGAGCTCGTCACCTCGACGATCATCCAGGATCTCGGCCCGGAATTCTCGGCCGGCCCGCTGATCCCGACCAGCCAGCACTTCTGGTTCAACATCTCCCGCGCGCCGATGGACGATCCGAAGGTGCGCCAGGCGCTGATCATGGCGGTCGACCGCGAGGGCCTGTTCAAGGCGTCCTATCCGGATGGGCCGCACAAGAAGGCCGACCAGATCCTCAACTCGGTTCCCGGCGCCGACAATTCCGGCTTCGAGCCCTTTCCCTATGATCCGGCAGCCGCAAAGAAGCTGCTTGCCGAATCGAGCTATGGCGGGCCCGAGCGCCTGCCGAAGATCCTGTTCGTCGGAATTTCGGCGCCGGCCATTCAGGCCGCCGCCCAATTCATCGCCGAGCAGTGGCGCCAGAACCTCGGCATCACTGCCGTCGACATGAAGCCGCAGCAGGACTCCTATGCCGGTCCGGATCAAAACTCGGTCCAGATCTTCCGCGACGACGTCGGCACCCGTGTTCCCGACGCCGTCTCCTATCTCACGGGCAGCATCGCCTCGACCTCGTCGAACGCGCAGAACAAGCTCGGCGGATACAAGAACGACAAGGTCGACGGCGCCCTTGCCGAAGCGGCGACCAAGGCTGCGGATGATCCACAGCGCGTTGCTCTCGCCCAGGAAGCCCAGAAGGCGTTCCGCGAGGATTGGGCCTTCATTCCATGGTATTCTCAGGCGATGTCGCGCTGGGCCACCAAGGAGGTCAAGGGACTCGAGAAGAACCTCGACTGGCAGATCGCCGAACCCTGGAACATCTCCATCGGCTGATTGGGAATTATCGTTCCTGGCAACAAGCGCGCGAAGGCTGCAAGGCCTTCGCGCAAGTTTCAAGACGAAGAGATGCGATCTGCCTGGCTTTAGGACGGACCGCATCGACAACAGGTGGGAGGTGGCCTTGCTGCGCTACGTGCTAACCCGGTTTGCCATCTGGATTCCGTCCGTTCTGGTGGTGATGCTGGCCGTTTACGCGCTGGCCTTCTATGGCGCCGGCGATCCGATCAAGCTGATCTTCCTGCGCGCGCCGGGCGACGTCGCCTATAATCCGCAGCGCATCGAAGCCATCCGTGAAAGTGCCGGCCTCAACAGGCCCTTCATCGAGCAGTTCGGCCTTTACATCTGGAACCTGCTGCACGGCCAGTTCGGCAATTCGCTGACCTCGGGCCGCGCGGTCTGGGCGATGGTCTCGGCCGCCGCACCCGTCTCCTTCCAGCTTGCCCTCTGTTCCATCATTCTGACGGCCCTCGTCGCAATCCCGCTCGGCATGATCGCCGCGCTGAACCAGAATTCCCGCCTGGACTACGCCATTCTCGGCTCGGCGCTCTTCCTCTGGGCGATCCCGGCCTATGTCGCCGGGCCGCTGCTGATGGTCGGCCTGATCGTGCTCTTGCCGGGTGCCAGCGTGCCCTATGGCTGGGGCGGCATCCTCGATGTCCGCATCCTGCTGCCGCTGTTCGTGCTGTCCTTCCAGCCGATCGCTTTGATCGTGCGCCAGACCCGGGCCGCCGTCATCGAAGTGCTGTCGGAGGATTTCGTCCGCACCGCCCGCGCCAAGGGCGTGCCGGAGATCATCGTGGCGCTGCGCCATATCCTGAGGCCGGTGCTGACGCCTGTCGTGACGCAGCTCGGCCTGATCATGATCACCATCGTCAACGGCGCGATCTTCGTCGAACTGGTCTTCGGTCTGCCGGGGCTCGGACGCCTGACGGTGCAGGCGCTGATCAATTCCGACTATCCCGTCATCCTGGCCATCACGCTGATCGGATCGTTCCTGGTGATGGTGTCGAACCTGCTGGTTGACGTGCTCTATCCGCTGCTCGACCCCCGCGCCAATCGATTCAAGAAGGAGCCGCTGACCATGTCCGCAATCCCTCTTTCCCCACCGAGACCACCGAGGAACCGCCGGTCAGCCTGTGGCGCGATGCCTGGCATCGGCTGCGGCGCAACAAGCTCGCGATCTTCGGTCTCATCGTCGTCCTGATCCTCGCCTTCACGGCGGTCTTCGGACCTTATCTCACGCCTTACGACTATCTGAGCCAGGATCTCAATGCCCGCAACGCGCTGCCGTCGATGAGCCATCTCTTCGGCACCGACGACCTCGGTCGCGACGTCTTCAGCCGCGTGGTGTTCGGCACGCGGACCGCTTTCCTCGTTGCCGTCATCGTCACCTTCTTCGCGGTGTTGATCGGCCTGACGCTCGGTGCCGTGGCCGGCTTCTTCGGCAATCCCTTCGACCGCGCCATCATGTGGCTGACCGACGTGACGATGTCGGTTCCCAACCTGCTGCTCGTCGTCGTCATCAACGCCTCGCTGAAGTCGCCGATCACCCGCTGGATGGAGGCGCGCTACCTTGAGACCCTCAATCCCTTCTACCGCCAGACGATATGGGTGGATTTCATCCTCGTCTTCGGGTCGATGGCGCTGATCTCCTGGCCGCCATACGCGCGCCTGGTGCGCGCCCAGGTGCTGTCGATCCGCAGCCGGCCTTATATCACCGCTGCCCAGGCGCTCGGCCTGTCGAACTGGGTCATCATCAAGCGTTATGTGGTGCCGAATGCGCTCGGGCCGCTGATCGTCTCGGTCAGCGCCGGCCTCGGCACGGCGATGGTGCTGGAAAGCGCCTTCAGCTTCCTCGGCGTCGGGGTCAATCCACCGACGCCCAGCTGGGGCAACATGATCTCGGACGGCCTTCGCGTCTGGCAGCATTATCCGCATCTTCTCGCCGCTCCGGCGGCCGTGCTCGGCCTTGCCTCGGTTGCCTTCAGCTTCCTTGGCGACGGCCTCAACGACGCGCTCAACCCGCGGGGCAGCAAATGATGGACACGCAAAACAGAGAACGCTTGCTCGATGTCAGGGGGCTTACCGTCGAAATCGATGGCCGCAACGGCCCGGCCGTCGTCGTCGACGGCATCGACCTCCATGTCGACAAAGGCGAAACCTTGGGCGTCGTCGGCGAATCCGGTTGCGGCAAAAGCCTCACTATGCTGAGCCTGATGCGGCTTCTGCCGAACAAGATCAAGGTCGCCAAGGGAACGGCCACCTTCGCCGGCCGCGACCTGCAGACGATGTCGAATGCCGAGCTGCGCAAGGTGCGCGGCGGCGATATCGGCTTCGTCTTCCAGGATCCGATGACCTCGCTCAATCCCGTCATGCGCGTCGGCGACCAGATCAGCGAGCCGCTGATCTATCACCGCAAAATGAAGAAGGCCGAGGCTCGCGCCCGCGCTGTCGAACTCCTGCGCCTCGTCGGTATTCCCGGCCCGGAAGAGCGGCTGCAGGCTTTTCCGCACGAGCTTTCCGGCGGCATGCGCCAGCGCGTGATGATCGCGATCGGCCTTGCCTGCAATCCCAAGCTTCTGATCGCCGACGAGCCGACGACGGCGCTCGACGTCACCATTCAGGCCCAGATCGTCGATCTGGTGAAGGATTTGCGCGCCAAGCTCGGCATGTCCGTCGTCTGGATCACCCACGACCTGGCATTGATCGCCGGCCTCGTCGATCGCGTCGCCGTACTTTACGCCGGCACGGTCGTCGAGGACGCCCCGGTCGACGAACTCTATGCCCGGCCGAGCCATCCCTATACGCGCGGCCTGCTCTCCTCGATCCCGAAACTGTCAGATCCGCCGGCAAGCCGGCTGAGCTCGATCGGCGGCACGCCGCCGGAGCCCGGCCGCCGGCCGAAGGGATGCCCCTTTGCACCGCGCTGCCCGCTCGTCGAGGCGATCTGTCACGAGAAGGTGCCGCGGCTCGAACCCTTGAGCGGCAGCAGCAATCATCGCGCCGCCTGTTTCGTCGTCCAGAGAATGCAGGAGGCCGCGTGATGGCTGCGCAACCGCTGCTCAAGGTCGAAAATCTGGTCAAGCATTTCCACGTCAAGCTCGGCGCCTTCGGCCAACGCTCTGCAACCGTCTATGCGCTCGACAATGTCGATCTCGACATCATGGAAGGCGAAACGCTGAGCCTCGTCGGCGAATCCGGCTGCGGCAAATCGACGACCGGCTTCACCATCCTCAACCTCTACAAGGCAACCAGCGGCAGGGTGGTCTACAAGGGCCAGGATCTCGCCAAGCTTGATGAAAAGCAGATGCGGCCGTTCCGCCGCGACCTGCAGATCGTCTTCCAGGACCCCTATTCGACGCTCAATCCGCGCATGACGGTTGGCGAGGCGATCGGCGAGCCGATCCTCTTTCACAAGCTGTGCACCAAGGCCGAGCTCGAGGAGAGAGTGGCGACGCTGCTCACCGATGTCGGCCTGCCGACACGTTTTGCCCAGCGTTACCCGCATGAGCTTTCCGGCGGCCAGCGCCAGCGCGTCGTCATCGCCCGGGCGCTCGCCTGCCAGCCGAAATTCATCGTCTGCGACGAGGCGATCTCGGCGCTCGACGTGTCGATCCAGGCGCAGATCATCAACCTGCTGCTCGATCTGCAGGAGAAATACGGACTGACCTATCTTTTCATCGCCCATGACCTTGCCGTGGTGCGCCATATCAGCACCCGCGTCGGCGTCATGTATCTCGGGCGGCTCGCCGAACTCGCGACCCGCGAGGAACTCTTCGACAACCCGCTGCATCCCTATACAAAGGCGCTGTTGTCGGCCGTTCCGGAGACCGATCCGGAGCATGAGCGCACCCGTCAACGCCAGATCCTGCAGGGCGACGTGCCGAGCCCGCTGAACCCGCCTTCCGGCTGTCGTTTCCACACGCGCTGCCCGATCGCCATGGATGTTTGCAGCAAGGTCATTCCTGTCTGGAAGGAAGCCAAGCCCGGCCACCTCGTCGCCTGCCACGCCGTCAATACGGGTGAGATCGCATGACACTGAAGGCCGTGATCATCGCCGACGATTTGACGGGCGCGCTCGATACCGGCACCCCTTTCGCCGCGGCCGGCCTCTCAGTCGCAGTCGCCGTCGATGTCGGAGCGGCGCAGGATGCGATCGCCACCGCCTGCGATGTCGTCGTCGTTAATACCGCCTCGCGCGCCCTTGGCGAGCGCGATGCCGCCGAAAAGGTCCGATGGGCGGCGAAGGTGTTTCAGGACGTGAAGCCTGACGTCGTCATGAAGAAGATCGACTCCCGGCTGAAGGGCAATGTCGCGGCCGAAAGCCTGGCGCTTGCGGATGCGCTCGGCCTGAAGAATATCCTCGTCGCGCCTGCCATTCCCGATCAGGAGCGCCTGACCTACCGGGGCTGTGTCGTCGGCCGCGGCGTCAACAAGCCGTTGCCGATCGCCGATCTGTTCGAGAGCCGTGGTGACAATGTTGTCGTAGCCGATGCCGAGGACGATGCCGATCTCGATCAGATCGTCGCGGGTCATGTCTGGCTGACGACGCTCGGCGTCGGTGCGCGCGGCCTCGGTGCGGCATTCGCCCGCCGGCTCGGCGAAACCGGGCGGCGGCCGGTGACGGAATTTACGCCGACCCCGCGCACGCTGTTTGCCTTTGGTTCGCGCGATCCGATCACCGCCGCCCAGATGAACCGGCTCGAAGCCTCCGGCGCCTTGCGTATGGTGGTGGACGCGCCGATGGGGCAGATTGAATGCGGGGAGGGGCTGGCGCTGCCGGTGCTGCTGCGCTGCACCGGTGACATGGCGGCCGATGCGGCGCTCGTCGCCGGTGACTTTGCGGCCGGTGTCAAAAGGGTGATCGACGATACGAGGCCCGATATGCTGATGGTCGGTGGTGGCGATACGGCGCTGGCAATTCTCCACGCGCTTGACGTGAAGGTGCTCACGCCGAAGGGCGAAATCGAGGCCGGCATTCCCTGGTTCGATGTGACGGCCGCCGACGGGCGGCCTTTTCGGTGCGCCGTCAAGTCAGGGGGCTTCGGCAATTCCGATAGTTTGCTAAGACTGGTTCTTCGGAATCAGGCGGCCTAGAACAGGATGATTTCAGGCCGAGTCGCCTGAAATCACCCTGTTCTCAATTCAAAGAGTTAGAGCATGATGTCGCCCGAAAACCGCTCACACTTTTCGGCATCATGCTAAGATACCGTCGGGGAGAATGACGTGACTGAAGCGAATGGCGAATCTTTGAACGCGGAAGCCGGCCCGCCGGGCAAGCCCGAACGCGGCAAGGCCGTCAAGCTGGTCGATCGCGTCTTCGACCAGCTGCTCGAGCGGATCCGCGGCGGAAACTATCCGCCGGATTCACGCCTTCCCGGCGAACACGAACTTGCCTCGATGCTCGGTGTTTCCCGGCCGATCGTCCGCGATGCGCTGGCGCGCCTGCGCGACCAGGGCATGGTCTATGCCCGCCAGGGAGCCGGCACCTTCGTCAGCGCCCATGGCTCGCCCACGACACAGCTTGCCTATTCGCCTGTTAAGACCATCGCCGATATTCAGCGCTGCTACGAATTCCGCCTGACCATCGAGCCGGCCGCCGCCTATTTCGCCGCCAAGCGCCGCAATGAGCAGGCGATCCAGAAAATCGCCAGCGCCCTTGCGGACCTGCGCGAGGCGACCAGCCATCAGCTTCACCGCACCGATGCCGATTTCATCTTCCATCGCGCGGTGACCGAGGCTGCCAACAACCATTATTACACTGCCTCGATCGATGCATTGAAAGCGCATATCGCCGTCGGCATGCATCTTCACGGCCTCTCCCTGCTTGGCCCCCGCCAGGGGCTGGAACAGGTCTACGAAGAGCATAACGCCATCTACAAGGCCATTGCCGATGGCCGGGCCGACGATGCGCAAAGACTGATGAAGGCACATCTCGAAGGCTCCCGGGACCGTCTGTTTGAGGGCAGGGTGCTCGACTTGTCCTTCTGAAGGGGCATGGAGAGCGGGTTTGCCCCGAACGATGCATGGCGCAGATCGTGGCTTGCCGCCGCGACGCGGGGTCGTCGTAGCGGGTCCGGCACAGAGCATTGGTAGGCCGACGGGCTGATGATCGCTCGGTACGCTATGGTCTGAGGTGACCCCAGGACGGATCCCACACAACGTCTTCGACAAGATCGACGAAGATCGGGGCACCGTTGGTGTCGCGATGGGTTTCAGCCAGCCTGAAGGCTGCTTCCGGTTCCATTTCCTCGCCGGGAAAGATCGTATCGTCGTGGTCCGTGTCTGCGACCTTGCTGACGTATCCCCTGATCTGGCTTCCCGATCGATAGAGCTTGACGATCAGCGACCCGGCCGGGAGGGGCCCGCGGAATAGTTGACATATTCAGGCATGTCTGCCGCCTCCTCATTCGGCTTCGTACCAGTGCGCCGGATCCTGATTTTCGCGGCGTCTCCGAGTGAGGCGACAACCAAATGCTTCAAATGGATCTGCTGGGGCGATCAACCACCAAACTTGCGGATGCGCAGAGAGTTCCCGCTCTATCGCGTCGATCGATTCCGCCTCGCTCTAGAAACCGAAGGGGAAGGTTTCCTGAACGCCCGTCCCGGACTGCCGAGCGACGAGTGGCGAAAGCGCGCGCGTTTCATCGAACCAGAGGAAGGCGTCGTATTGCCGCGACAGCGATGCCGACATGTAGTGGCTCAGCCGTTCGGTTTCCGGCCTGTAGATCACCCCTATGAAACGCTGAAGCCGCTGTTCGACCAAGCTTGCGTGCAATTCCTCATCGGCCCTGAGATCGAGAAGAAATCGCGGCTTTGCCGTGTCGTGACATAAACGCTCGCAGCTCTCCGGAAGCGACGGGTTCATCTGTTTCGCCTCCGCCTCCCCGTCCCAATCGTCAGCGGCGATCACCTTGCCGCAATGTGTTCCCAGCCCTACGAGGCTCGTCATCTCGTTGAAGCGCTGCCGGCATAGCTGGCCGAGGCTCAGTTCGTCACGGGCGGTTGCCATATCCGTGTAGCGGGCGTCGCCGATGTGGGAGTTGTGAGCCCATATGATGATCTTTGCTGCTGGTCCGTGAAAGTCGAGAAGATGCTCGACGGTGTCGGCCATATAGGTGTCGCGCAGGTTCCATGCCTGCGCACCGCCGTAATACATAATGCGATAATATCGTTCGGCGGCGGCGAGCAGTCTTGCGGACTGGACGGCGTTTAGAAAATCATCGTCATCTGAGGCCGCATTATCCAGCGATCGCGTCAAAAGCTCCGTGCATTGCTTCAGCACCGCATCCTCGCATGATCGATAAGCTTCGGTCAGCACGGCCCGACCATAGGTCGCGGGATTGCTCTGCCAGGGACTGAGGCAGCCATAGCGTTCCCTGGCAATCTTGGCGGTTTCCGGGCTGACATTTTCGAGATAGTCGAGGACGGAGCGGATCGACCCGGACATATTATAGAGATCCAGGCCGTAAAACCGCACCGGATCCTTGTGCGACGCTTTGCGCCGTTCGTTTTCCTCCTTCATCCAGCCGATGAACCGCGAAAACTCCCGGTTCCGCCACATCCACTTGGGAAAGCGGCCGAACGGCTGTCTGTCTCCCGGTGCCCGACCATTTATCCAGTGGTCAATGGCGGCCGCATCCGGCCAATCCGCTTCGACTGCAATGAGATTGAATCCGTGATGATCGATAAGATGCCGGCTGATGGCAGCCCGCGTTTCATAAAATTCGGCGGTGCCATGGGTGGATTCGCCAAGCAAAACGATGCGGCTGTCGGCAAAACGATCAAAAAGGGCGGCAAAGCTGTTGTCGTCGATCGAGGAAAATTCTTCAGCCGCGGCCGAGATGAGTTTGCTGGATGTTTCCTCTGTGCGCGATGACGGGGCTGTCGCCGTATACATCGGATGGGCAGTAGTCCAGGCATCCTCGCCGATCAACGGGACGAAAAGGACGCCGCCCAGATCTTCCTCCTCGAAGGTGGATGCCCCTGTGCGCGTGATGCGTTTCAGGCGCTGTTCGTCGCTGCGGCCGACCGGGATGATGAGCCGTCCACCGAGATCCAGCTGCTCCTTCAGGGCAGTGGGCACCTCGGGTGCGCCAGCGGAAACGATAATCGCGTCGAAAGGAGCGGCGTTCGCCCAGCCCTTGCTGCCGTCGCCCACCCGGACGTCGATATTGCCGTATCCCAGCTTTTCAAACCGGTCTCTGGCTTGGAGCGCCAGCCGTTCATGGCGTTCGATGGTATAGACGTGCCTGGCGATCCGGCTGATGAGGGCCGAGGCGTAGCCGGAACCGGTTCCGACCTCGAGCACCTTGTCGCCCGCACCCAGATCGGCCTTCTCGATCATCAGAGCGACGATGAAAGGCTGCGAGATCGTCTGACCCTCGCCGATCGACAAGGGCGCATCCTCATAGGCGAATTCCTCGAAGCCCGGATCGACGAATTTCTCGCGCGGCACTATGCGCATCGCCCTGGTGACGCTTTGATCGCGAATGCCGCGACGCACCACATGGTGTTCCACCATGTGGTCTCGCATGCGGTTCATATCCATGGGATCACCTCCACTCCAGGAGAAAACAGCCGAAAGCAGGTGGTTGTTCCGAAGCAGTGGCACCGATGGCCTGGGTTCGCTTGCCGCCACGGTTTTCCCACGCACCGCATCGCTGCGCCCGTCAGCACGACATCGATTTCCGACACGCGCCAGAGGCGGTATCGAACGTCTCCGCGCTGTCCGGCGGATCGCGGACCATTTGGTGATCCGAGTGGAGCGCCGGCGAAAGCGGGATCCTGCGATCAATTTGCGACGTGCAGCAGCGGAACTTAGTGTGAAGAGCGAAGTTGGACAGGCATCAGCAAGAGGCGCGCCCATGTCCAGCAATTCGCTTGTCAACGAACCGGTCGAAGATCTCGCCTCCCGCCTGGAGACAATGACGGATGACGAGCTGTTCGGGACCATGAACGATCTGGAAAAAGCGAGCAACGCTGCCGAGGAAGGCGACACGGTAGAAGAGATTATCTCCCGCATTGCTTTGGCCGAAAGCGAGATCGAGCGGCGCTATCCCGGTAGACTGCTCGCACCGTATCGCGAGTGGAAGCAAAGGCAACCGCTGCTGTGACTGTTTGCGCCACAAAAGACAACCGATGGAGATTTCGATGAGCAGTTCCGAGACAACGACGGACCACAAAAAAATTCGCAAATGGGCGGAGGACAGGAAGGGCAGGCCGGCGGCCATCCGGACCGGCGGCAAGGGCGGCGTCCTGCGCATCGATTTCGGGGAAAAGGAAGAAGAATTCGACGAGATCGGCTGGGACGAGTTCTTCAGAATCTTCGACAAAAACAAGCTTGCCTTTCTCTACCAGGATGAGACCAAGGATGGAAAGACAAGCCGCTTCAACAAATTCGTCGAGCGTGACTGAGCGCCTTGACGCGGCGATCGGATCGCCGCGTTCCTGCTGAGGACCCTTGTCATTTGCGGCCAAGAGCCCGGCTCCGCCATCTTCGAATGCTGGTGGGCCGGCTCGTTTGGCCGCTGCCCTCGCTTGAAAGCCGTCAAAGCTCGAGCAGAGCGTACGGTCTCCCGGTCGGCTTCTCGACATGGGCGGCCACGTTGTAGACCGGTGCGCCGCCCGGTGTGCGGCCCTCATAGGATCCGCGATGGGCATGGCCGTGAACGACCGCATTGACCCGAAACCGGTCGATGGTTTCCGCAAGGCGTGAAGAACCGAGAAAGGGATAGATCTCCAACGGTTCGCCTGCCACGGTTTCGGCAATGGGGGCGTAATGCAGCACGACCAGGGAGCGATCGGAACGCACCTGCCGCATGGCGTTTTCCAGGCGCATCGATTCCCCGACGCTTTCGGCGACCATCGCCTTGATGGCGGCTTCGCCGAATGAACCCAGCATATGGCGCCCGAAGCCGCCGGCAAATCCCTTGACGCCAACGAAACCGACACCGGAGATCTCGGCTGCATGGCCGTTCAGCAATTTGACGCCGGCGCCAGTCAGAATTTTGCAGACGTCCTCAACCTGACCGCTTTCGTGATCGTGATTGCCGAGGACGGCGACGGTTGGCACGGTGCAATGGCGCAGATCGCTGGCAAGCAATTCGGCCTCCTTGGGCCTGCCGAGATCGGTCAGATCACCGGCAATGACCAGGACATCGGCGACCGAGGAAATTTCGGCAAACAGATCCTTATAGGATTTTGCCCCATCCTCCGTTACATGGAGGTCGGCCACCGCTGCAACCGTCACGCTCCTTCGCTGATCATCCATCGCGTTTCTCCTAATCGCCTCGCAGTTCACCCTCGCCGCCGACATCGGCAAAGCCCCATTCCTTGACGTCGATCTCGAAATCGATGCGGGAATACATCCGGCCTCGGCATATTTTCATTTGCGGCAGGGGCAGTTCCTGCTGCGCCTTGAGGCGGTCCAAAAGCTCTTCCAGCAGCCACCGGGGAATCTTGTCCCGCTCGGTCGGGTAGATCCACCTGAAATTGAGGACATGGATGAGAAGCACTTCCCAATGCACCTCGAGATAAGCGAGCAGTTTGCGCCAATCGATGGCATCATGGGCCTTCAAGATGACATGCGCGACATCGGCGCCATCATAACGGTGTCTCAGCTGGACGAAACATTTCGACCAGACGAGTTCGGTGGGGCTGACGATTCTGACCGTGTGACCGCACATTTCGACCCTGCGTGCATCGTCGAACCAGTCGTCGCCGACCGGCATGGTTCCGTTCGAGGAAGCAAAGATCACATCAAAGAAGTGATTGCCCTTCAGCACTTTTCCAAGCCAGCGCTCGTCCTCGACTTCGACCCTGTAACCCTTCGATTTGAAGTGACCCAGGATCCGCGCATAGTCGCCGGCCTTGCAGAATATGTCGAAATCCTTCGTCTGGCGCGAGATGCCGGTATAGGCGCAGACGGCGTAGGTACCGGCGACGAGGAAAGGGATGTGGGATTTGACGAGCTCCTGAACGACTTCGGTAACGAACGGCTCGGCGGCCGGATCGATGAGTTGCGGAACCGCCTTCGCTTTGATCAGCACATCATTGTCTCTGCCGTGTCCGGCTGTTCGCGCGGTCATCGTCGATTCCTGCGTTGCTACGCAAAGCAACACATGGAGTCGTTGAATGTTCCCAGTCCTTCGTTCGAGGCAAAACCTGCCCGATCAATCCGGAACTTCGCTACCTCCGTGTCGTTTGGGCCATGAGACGCGCGTCCGCTTTCGAGGAAAGCTTCCCGAACCGAATTGGAGAATGTCATGGACAGACGAGCAAAAAATATCGACCGGCATAAACGATAGGCCGAGAAATGAGACCGTTACCGGAAGCAGCACCGGCATCCCCTACGACAGCAGCCAGATGTCCGATCTGACCAATGAGGGAATCAGACGCACGAAAGCTTCGCTTCTGCGCGATCGGCTGGACGATCTCAAGGACAAGCTTGATGAGCAGGTCGATCTGCCGCAAAGGGGCGCGCCGTGAGCGAGGTGAGGAAAGGCGGGCCTTTCGCCTCGGGAGCGGGCTACGAGAATGAAAAGCCGCCGTGGCGGATGATGATATTCGTCGTTACGATTTTCCTCGCCGCCTGTCTGGCGGGCTTGGCCTTCATGCTGGCGACGCACTCCGGCGAACCGGATGAGAAATCGCCCGGGCCGATGACGGAGCAAGCGCGATGAGCGAGGGATAAAGACCCTGTTCAGCGGCGATCGTCATCTGCCGGCAAATCATCTCGGCCATCCGAGGCGGCCCGCGACGTGAATCGTTTTCCGGCAAGCCTGTAGATTACTCAGGCATAGGCAAAACCTTTAGTCGCACCAACCGACGGAACATTTCGTGCCATGACTTTCAGATCCTCGCGAACCATCTCCGCAACCAGCTGATCAAGACTGGTCTCATGTTTCCAGCCAAGCTGCGTGTGCGCCTTCGTCGGATCGCCAATCAGAAGATCAACTTCAGTCGGGCGGAAGTAGGCTGGATCGATCTCCACGACACACTGGCCGGATGTCATATCGTATCCCTTTTCCTCGACACCGCTCCCACGCCAATCAATTGGCATGCCCACCTTGGCAAAGGCCTTGTCCACAAACGAACGAACCGAGTGCGTTTCGCCGGTCGCAAGGACATAGTCCCCCGGTTCGTCCTGTTGCAGCATCAGCCACATGCCGCGGACATATTCTCGTGCATGTCCCCAGTCGCGCTTCGCATCCAGATTGCCGAGATAGAGCCGGTCCTGCAATCCAAGATGGATCGCAGCCGCCGCCCGGGTGATTTTACGGGTCACGAATGTTTCGCCGCGGATCGGGCTTTCATGATTGAACAAAATCCCGTTCGAGGCATGCATGCCATATGCCTCGCGATAATTGACGACAATCCAATAGGCATAGAGCTTGGCCGCCGCGTAGGGTGATCGAGGGTAGAAAGGTGTCGTTTCGCTCTGCGGAACTTCCTGAACTTTGCCGTAGAGCTCCGAGGTGGACGCCTGATAGAAGCGGGTCTTCTTGGTCAACCCCAGGAGGCGAATTGCTTCCAGTAGCCGCAAGGTGCCGGTGCCATCCGCGTTCGCAGTATACTCCGGTGTCTCGAACGAAACTTGAACGTGGCTCTGTGCGGCAAGATTATAGATCTCGTCCGGCTGCGTTTCCTGTATGACGCGGATGAGATTGGTTGAATCGGTCATGTCCCCGAAATGCAAAATGAAGCGAGGATTGTCGACATGGGGGTCCTCGTACAGATGCTCGATGCGACTGGTGTTGAAGGACGACGAGCGTCGTTTGAGGCCGTGGACGATATAGCCCTTGTCCAGCAGCATTTCGGCCAAATACGCACCGTCCTGACCTGTTATACCAGTAATCAGCGCAACTTTTCGGTTCTTTTTCATTCCCGTATCCATGATTGCTCTCCAACTCGAATACAAATGCAGAAGCAGGTGATGATGTATTGTTGTACAACTTTCAGAGAAGATGGGAGTTTGAATCTTATATGCGGTGTATTTATATCTTGAAGTTATAGTACTTCATCAAGGATCTCGAAAATAACTCCGAGTCACTGAAATTATACAAGGCGTGCTGTTTAGGATTTACGCTATTGATCGCGACAATGATTTCCGAATTTCGCGGGCTTTTCATTTGTTGCAGGCTGAACTCGACCGCGCGGCGGCTCGTCTTTCCCCATCTGACGACTGCCAGTGTTCTTTCCGCCAGCGCAGTCAGAAGCACGGTGTCTGTCGAGGCGAGCACAGGCGCGCTGTCGAAAATGACAATCCGGCCGGCCGCGCCCGCCATTTCGATGATTTCTGCCAGGCCATTCGAACGGACCCGCCGCTGAAGACTGAACCTGCCGGATGGAATGAAATCGATACCGCTTGGATGGTGATCGACGATGTCGCGGATATCGGCGTGGCCATTCAGGAACTCGTTCAATCCCTGCTGTAGCCCCGACTTGAAATAGGACTCGAGTTCTCCCCGTCGAAGGTCGCCGTCGACCAGCAGCACCGGGATTGCCGCGGCGGCGAGTTCCATAGCCAGCGATCTTGCGACAAGCGACTTGCCTTCTCCGCTGTGAGCCGACGTAACGACGATGCTGTTCGGAAACTTGCCCCCATTGGACTGTTTGAGTGTGAGGATCACGGTGCGGATTGCTTCGTCAAACATCGGGACCTGCACATGTCCGAAAATCGTCTTCGGATTTTCCTTCCGCGCCAGCCGCGGGATAAGCCCGGCCGGTATCGTGCGGGCCATTCCTGCTATTTGGTCGAAACTCCGGATGGACCGGTCCCACATTTCAACCACGAAAGCAGCCGTTACCGCCGCCGAGATTGCTGCCAGAAGGGCGCTCACCAGATAGAAAAGCCGTCCACGTCCCTGCGATGCGAGGGGCACCGAAGCCGGTGATAAGACTTCCAATTCCGCTGCGGGAAGCTTGGCCTTGCCGGCAAGGTCACGGCGCTGGTCCTCAAACCTTTCGAGCGCCGTTTGTTCCTTGTCGGCTATCCGCTGCAGTCGCGTCAATTCCGTCTGCACCAGGGCGTCGCGTGCGCGTTTTTCATGAGCGACATCCAGGACGGATTGGACTGCGGCAGCCTCATGGTCAAGTGCGGCGAGCTTGGCGCGCATTGTTTGCAGATATTGCTTTGTCGCCACGTTGAGATCGGCGCGGGACTTTTGGATTTTCCCGCGCAAATCCACCACGGCCTCGGCATTGCCGTCGTATAGTTCAAGCAGACGGGCAAGATCTGCCTCCTGTGCGTGAAGATCACGTTGCTTTGTGGTGATGTCATCCGGGAGGGCGATGTTCTGCACAGCGACCGAAGCGTTATCCGCTGCCTCAAGCGTCGATATTACCGCCTTTACCTCAACCCGGCTTTCCTCAATTTTCCCTTCGCGGCCGGTGAGTTCTATAAGTGATTTGAGCCGTTCATCCTGAGCGTCCTCTTTCGAGACGACGTCCATCGATTCTTGATAGTTTCGGGCAGCCTCGCGAGCAATATCCGCCCGAGCCTTCTGTTCGGAGATGCGCTGCAGGATCCATTTTTCCGCTGAATCGAGACGGCTGCGGACACTGCCCTTCCGCTCATCGAGGTAGATGCTGATGACACGGTTCGGAACCGCGGCTGCGAGTTGAGGGTCATTCGTGGTGAAGCTGATCTGGATAACGTTACTCTTATCTTCGTGCCAGACGCCGAGCGCCCTAAAAAATTCCGGGATGACGGCGTCGATGCCGTCGCGTACCGGCTCGGCGGGTTTTCGCGGATCGAACAGGCCGCGCAATTTTGCCCGAATGCTCTCAAAGAATGAGGCCTCCCGCAGCGCTGGATTGAATTCCGGCCGCAGGTTAAGCCGCAGCTCGCGAACGACCCGCTCTGCAATACTTCTGGATAGAAGCCGCTCAGTTTCCGCTTTCGCGTCAAGCATATCACCGCTGCTGGTATCCTCCTCACCAAGTGTCTTTGCGAGAGGCTGGTGGATAATCAACCGGGCCCAGGCCTGATAAGCCGGCTTCATCCCGGAGATCGTAATGGCCGCGGGCGCCACCAGCAGCACGGTTATCGCAATGATCATGACCATTCTTCGCCGGAGCAGACGAAAGGCGGATGCGAGGTCCAGGTTATCCGCCTTGGTCTCTACCTGAGCGCGAGGATCGTATCGCATCGACGAGATCGGAAGGTTGCGGTCCGGCGGAACAGTGGAAATCGTCATCGCGCGTCAACCCAAGCTTGAGGTTTCGCGGAAACGGTTCCGTAAAGACTTTCGAGCGACCGCATATAGGCCATCATACTGAAATGGTTGAGATAATGTGCACGTCCCTGGACGGAGAGGCGGATGCATAATTCTGGGTCGGACACGAGCTTTGCCAAAGCTGCGGCCAGGGCATTCTGGTCTCCTACCGGCACGAAAATCCCGGTCTCACCATCGGTAATGACTTCGTCATGCGCCCCAACGCGCGTGGTGACGACGGCGAGCCCATGGGACAGTCCTTCGAGCACGGCCATTGCCAGCCCTTCGGCGTGCGACGGCAAGACCAGAATATCTGCACGCCCACACAAGGCTCGTGCCTCACCGGCGTCAAGCCAGCCAGGCATTTCCACCCGATCGGATAGCGCCATGGCGTCAGCCACACGGCGATAATGCTCGACAGGGCCATCGCCGGCCAGTACGGCCCGCCACCGGAGTTCTTTCATGAGCGGGTGGCTCAGGGCTGACAGAAGCTCCGTGACACCCTTGCGTTCGCTCAACCGGCCGAGGAATACGATCAACGGTGTCCCGCCGTCTCGAATATTGTGCGTCCCCGGATCGGGGACGCAATTATGGGCAACGACCGCGCGGCGCTCGTCAACACCGAGAAGAGTCGTCAGCGTCGCGCGATCGCGCTGGCCCAGCGCCACGACGCGGTCGGCATTCTGAAACATCCGGCGGATGAGCCGTTGTTGACCCGGCGAGCGTTGCGCAAAATCGCCGGCGTAGTCGTAGTCGTGAAGGTGCAATATGTGGCAGCACCCCAGCAAACGGGCGGCCTCGGTCAGAATCAGTTTGCGGGACGTGCTGCCGCGGCCAGCGACATGGATATGGTGAATGCGGTCAGGCGCAACGATGCGGTCCTTTGTCATCGTCAGGATGGCGCCGACCAGTCGCGCCGGCGATGTCAATTTTGACCACCGAGCCCCTCTCGTATCGGTGACGAAATGCTTGGTGCCGGTCTGTTTCGCCGTCTCTGTTATATAGCCGACGAGCCTGCCGATCCCGCCGCCGTTCTCGCAACCGCCCGGAAGATAGTGGCGGACGCTCGCAGCGCTGCGTGCCGTCAGTCCACTTCTGTCTGTGAGGGCTTCCATCAGCATGATCCGACCACCTCCCGATAAACTGCTGCGGCCTGGCCGCCGACCCGTTCAGGCGAATTCGGCCCTTTGGCCCATGCGAGCGCATTGGCGCCGAGCTTGTTTCTGAGCTCGCCGTCCTCTGCCAATGCCCTGATCGCTGCCGCGAGCCCTTTGGCATCTCCGGGAGGGACCACCATTCCCAGCCCGTTGGGCTGAACGGTCTCCCGCAACTCGCCGACGTCAGTAACGATGACCGGTTTGCCAAATGCGGCGGCAAGGTTGAGCACGCCGCTTTGGGATGCTTCCGTATAGGGAAGCACGACCATATCGGTGTCGAGGAAAAGCTGGGCGACCTCTGCATCTTCGATAAAACGATTGCGAATATCATACCGGTCGGCATCCCCCATAAGCGGCAGGAATATCGCCGGATTGTCGCCACGGCCCGCGACCGTGACGCGCAGGTTGGGCAGCACGTCCTTAAGCATCGCTTCGGCCCGGACCAGATGCTCCAGGCCCTTATAGGCAAATATCCGTCCGAACAGCAGGACGCGTATCGTTCCGTTCGCGTCGCGCGGCGCCATTTTCTGTCGCCGGGCGAGTTCCGCATAGCGAAGGATGGAGGGATGCGACAGAACATGGACGCAATCCGGCGATTTTGCATATCGATCGAGGACCATCCGCTTCAGTCCCTGGCCATGCACGACAAGGTGTCCGGATTGCTTCACCATCAGTTCGGGGGCCCAGCCGGGCAATGTACGCGTATCGGAGTCGCCCGGATGGATTTCGACGTCGTGGATCGTCGTCACAAGCGGGATCGGGCGCCAGAACGGCACGGCGAAGTTCAGCCAAAGCGTAGAATTGCTGAGGAGATGAATAAGGTTCGGCTGTTCGCGCCGGATCAGACGCGTGAGCTGATACAGAAACCACGGATTGGAGAGAGAACGGTGTCTCGGCCAGTCCAGAAGGTGCAGGTCGACAGCCGGGTCGAAGGAGGAGGCGAGATGTGCATAGCGCCGGCGCGGCACGGCAAGCACGACATCGAGGTGCTGGGCAACGCCGCTGGCAAAGGAGATGGTATAGTCTTCCAGTTCGGAAACCAACAGCAGCGCCTTCATTTCGCTACCCCCGACAAGCCGACGTCCAGACCGAGCCGCGACAGGCCGCGCGCCGAGCGCAGGCTGTCGCGCGTCCGCCTGAGCAGGTTCGGTTCGCCGGCAAAGAAGAGGCCTTCGACGGCAAGCTTGAACCGCGTGAGCGCATCGGCGCCCTGCAGCTTGGCCGACGCGATGCGATAGGGATAGTGGTCCCTCAGGTGTAGTCTTGCCGGCAGGTCATGGGCTGAGAGAAACAGGTTCGTTGCTTCAACGGTATGCTGCCAGTGCGTCATCCGTCTCCTGAGCGTGGCGGCATCTTCGGCAGAGCGATACCAGTTGTTATTGTGGATACGGTAGAAGCCCAGCGGATCCGGCATGGCAATCACGTCCCCCAGAAATGGATAGATCCCCACAAGCCAGGCGTCGGCCGATATGCGGAACTGTTCTGGAATGCTGCCCGCGGCATTCCAACTGCTCCGCCGTACCGCGATGGCCGACGTCATCGGAAAAGGCCACCAGCCCGCCGATCTTGTAAGCAGCGGAGACAAGGCACCCGAACACAGCGTTCGAGGGATCGGCTTGGACGTCGGCGTGCCATCGACAAGCGTCGGCTGCAGCCGGTGATAGACAAGCGATGCTCGTGGGTTTGCCCGGAAGGCTGCAACCGTCGCTGACAGCTTGTTCGGCGCCCACCAGTCGTCGGCGTCCAGGAAGCAGAGGATCTCGCCGGCGCTGGAACCTACTGCGGTATTGATCGCGGCGGCCTGTCCCGCGTTCTCCTGAAAGATCACCTTCACCCGGTTGTCATAGGCTTCCAGTACGGAGCGCGAGTGGTCGGTAGATCCGTCATCGACAACGATTATCTCGACGTTGCCGTCGGCCTGGCTCAACACGCTGTCTATCGCCCGTCCGACAAAGCGTGCGTAGTTGTAATTATTGATGAGGACACTGAGGGTCGGCCGCTCCATGACGCACTCTCAGGCAGGTTGTCGCCATGCGCCGCTCTGTAGCGGCGCAAAGCTGCGCAGGGCCACGACAGGTGGAGCGCCCGCCGCATTGCATGGAGAACTAGGATCATGACGCAGGAACATAGCAATCCTAAACCTTCCAGGCTTCGACTGCAGAGACAGCCTCTGCCAGAATTGTTGCCTTGGTCCAATGGAGCGCGGCTTAACCACCACGCTTCACGAGACATTCATCGCCACGGTACCGGTGAACGGACATGCGCAACACCTGCTCTTAAGGGCAATCATACGGACACGAAGACCCGCCTTTGGGGTAGATGCCGGCTCGGAGCTTAGCCGCACCATCGCCTTTGGGTGGAGAGAAGGTGCATTAGGCGTAGCCCGCCCCTCCCTAGGACAGGTTGACTGCGGATGTGGCCGGATGATTGCTTGAAAGCAGCGCAGCCACGCGGGCCGACACCTGTCGTTTGATCTGCCGCGATCAACAGTCGCTTATCTGTTCAACTCAGTCGGAACGGATGATGAGAGTAGATAGCCTCAGAACTGCCAGTGGACCCGCCATCAGTTGGCGGGCCATCGAATGCTGGGGCGCCGCCATATCCCTGTTTTTCCAGGCGGGCGCTTTTCTGCCGCTTATCCTGGCAGATCCGGACGGATCGCTCAGCGAATCTGCGAAATCTATACTGCGGCTTCCGTGCTTTCCCGTATACGTTTTTACACTCGTGGTCCTGGTGCGCAATTTTCCGCAATTTCTGACAGCGCTCAGGCGAAATCTGCTTGTTCCCCTCATCCTTATCCTGCCGTTCTTGTCCACCCTCTGGTCAATCGGACCTCCAACAAGCTTGAGGCGGGCAATCGGCCTTTTCTTTTGTGTGCTTCTTTCCTACGTCCTGGCGATACGTTTCACGCCAAGGCAACTGCTGTTCCTGTTATTTGTGACCCTTGGAGCCTGCAACGTCCTCAGTGTCGTTATTGCCGTGACGTCGCCAAGTCTCGCCTTGATGCCGGATGGTGCCATGCGGGGCGTCTTCATTCACAAGAACGTGCTGGGTTGGTACGCGTCTTTGATGACCTTGGTGGCGACGGCCGTGCTGCTTGACGGAACGCTCGGCCTTCGGCGAACCGCGCTGGTCATGCTGGCGGCGGGGATTATCTGCCTTGCAGGCTCCGGATCGATGACCGCGATCATTGCAACGTCAGTGTGCTATTGCCTGATCGGATTTTATACGCTGTTGCAAAGAAGCAGCAGCGTTGGCCGCGTCGTCATCGTCCTGTCTTTCGTTCAGCTGTCTCTCGGCATTCTGATTTCGCTGCACGAATTTCTGGTTCCGGCCCTCGAAGCGCTCGGAAAGGACGCGACTTTGACGGGTCGGGTGCCGTTGTGGGAACTGGTTGACCGCGAAATATCCGATCGTTGGATGCTCGGCTACGGATACCAGGCTTTCTGGACAACCGTGAACCCGCAAGCGACGCAAATGTGGCTAAAGATCGGCTGGGCGGCGCCCCATGCGCATAACGGATATCGCGATATCTTGTTGAGCTTTGGAGTTGTGGGAATGATCCCATTTGTTCTGATGCTTCTCCATGCAATCCGCCAGGGGGCGGTCCTTCATTGCCGCGATCCGCAGTACGGATGGCTTTGGCTCAACGTCCTGACGATCATGATTCTGGTGATGAATCTGACCGAGAGTTCTTTCTTCGTTCAGAATGACACCATCTTCATCCTGTTCACCGCAGCGATCATCATGTTTTCGCTGTACGCGCCTGTCGTGTCCGTCAGCCATGCGCCACCTTGGCAGGTGCCTTCGCGCGGCTTTACGACCGGGTTGCAGATATCGTGAGCCGGCTTTTCGGACTGATCCTGAGCATTTTGCCTGTGATGCTCTTTCCGAATTCCGGCAATCCCGCTCCAGTCGCGAGGGATTTGGATGCGCCCGAGCGCCTGCAGATCCTCATAAGGGAGGCGACCTGCGCGGAAGCTTCCGCGCCTTGGTCAGCCAAATTGAATGGGACTTCCGTAAGCGACGCATTGATCAGCAGCACCGCGGCGCGGACGATATTTTACGTTTCTCCCGATGGAAAAGACACTTGGAGCGGCCTGCTCCCGACCGCAAATCAGCAGGGGGGCGACGGTCCATTCGCCAGCATTGAAAGAGCCCGTGATGCTGCCCGTGAGAAGGGCGGTCCCACCACGATCGCGCTGGGTAAAGGCGATTATTACCTCACTCAGACGATCGTCTTCGACGCCCGCGATACGGGCTTGGTCCTCACGGCCAGATGCAATGAAGCGCCGGTTTTGCATGGGGGGCCACGCGTGGGCAGCTGGGCGCAGCTGTCCGATGGCCGCTGGACCGCGCTGCTGAAATTGCCGCCGGATGAAAGCGTCGGTGACCTGTTCGTCAATCGGGTACGGCAAACTCGGGCTCGATTTCCCAACGCACCCGCTGATGACGATCCACGCGAGGGGTGGTTATTCGCCGCAAAGTGCAAGCCCGCAATCGATATATGGGATGGAAACACGCGCTTTTGCTTCCATGCCGGCGATCTTCCGGATGTGGGTGATGCCGGTGGGCTGGTTGTGAATATCGTTGGAGGGTATCGACCTGGAACCCAGTGGGGCAACGATACGCTGCCGGTTGTATCGATCGATGGCGCAGGCCGTACAGTTTTCACCAAGGGCACAGGCATTTTCTTTACCGCAGAAGGCAGCCGCTACTTCCTTACCGGAGCTAGGTCCTTGCTCGATGCTCCCGGAGAGTGGTGGCACGACCTTGCCGCGGGCGAGCTTCACTATATCCCCGTCGATCAGTCGTTCCCCGATTCGGTCGTCGTTGCCGGCGTTCTGCCGACATTTCTAAAGTTGGACGGCGCCAATGGGATGGTTGTATCGGGGCTCGAGCTTAGAGATGGAGCGCCTGAAGGCAGCGGCAAATTTTATACGGATACAAGGGGATTTGGCGCCGTCCGGATCGAACACGCTGATGGTGTCAAAATCCTCGGCAACAGCATCGAGAATGTCGGCGTCGGGATCCATGTGACGGAAAGCAAGGACGCGTTGATCGCCGGCAACGTGATCGCCGATGTAGCTGGCAACGGGATTTACGTCGGCACCAATTATGGCACCTTCGGCAAGTCGGACGGGTCCAGAATCCTTTCAAACCACATCCATGACGTCGGAAAGGTTTACATCGAGACCGCCGGAATATGGTTCCAGGCGGCCGACAATGTCAGGATCGCCGACAACCTGATCGAAAACACGGCGCAGTTCGGGATCGCCGGCGGTTCGCTGTGGGGTTCCAATGACGCGGTCTATAACGCCGTCATCGAGCACAATGTGATCCGTAATGCCAACCAGCAGACCGCCGATGGCGGCGCCATCAAGATGATGGGCGAGCAGGCCGACCCCTTGAACAGCATCATCCGCTCCAATCTCGTGACCGGGACCGGTCACCTCATGAACAAGGCCGATGGGACGTTCTGGCCTCCCGGATATGAAAACACCAGCGAATGGCCGTCTCCGATCAGCTGGGCAATCTACACGGATGGGAAGGCGAGCGGGCTGCGCATCGAAGGAAATTCGCTCTCGGACAACGTATCGGGGATCGGCATCAACGGCGGCTGGAGCAACCTGGTGACGGGAAACGTCATCACAGGCGGATCGGGCGCGGCTTTTCGCGTCGATGACGGTACCGGCAGGGGCTGGCACCCGCCATGGGCACGCCCCAATCGGATCGAGAGCAATGTCGTGTCGATCGATAGTAGCAACGGGCTTGCAGCGTACGTCCACGCTCCGGACCACGGGGCCGGATATGTGCAATTCGCGCGTAACCGCTACATCGGCAATTTGAGCAACCAGAGCTTCCGAGTAAATCCGAGGATCATGCGGTCCGGAGAGTTTGGCAGTCTGGGGGATCTTCAGAAGGCCGGGGCGGACACGGGAAGCGTAGTCGCGCCCGAGTAACAAGACGCACCGCCACCACCGGTGTTCTGCGACGAGTAAGGCCGGCCTATGGCATCTTGGTCTGCCGATCAAGGATAGTTGCGTGGCGCCGGCAACGGCTGCAGGCAAGAGCATCGACAAGTGGAGCGTGGCGATCGAACTGGAAGGCTCGCCAGCCGGAGGCCGTCTCCCCTATCGGTTCACCATGTCTCTCTTCCCGGCTTGTTCGTGCTTAATCCCAACCGTCTTTGCTCGCGCAAAACGATACCTTCTGCAACTCTGCTAGGGCCAAACCGCAATTTCGTGGCTGCGTTCATCATAAGGAGCAACACGGCAAGCTATGGGGTACGCAGACTTACTTCGAATATTGTACGTCGTCTCGGCGTAAGACGTAAACGAAAAGTCTATTCTACGTCCAATAGCTGGAGAGGCAAGTATGGAGGCAATCGGTCTACCAGGATATTCTGATGACAGTTTCGGTCGCGAAAGCGCAGGTCATGAGAAAGCAATCAGCAGACAGCAGCCAAACTTCAGTTCTCCATCCGAAGGGCTCCTTGGGGTGGACGAATGTTCTTGGTGTTCGCGTTTCGGCAGTCAATCTCAAAAGCGCGACCGGGCTCATTCAAAGCGCAATCGAAGACGGCAGGAAGGAATATGTGTGCGTTCGCGACGCGCACGGCATCGTCCGATGCCAGGACGATGCCGAGCTTCGGTCGATACATAACCGGGCATTCCTCGTGACCCCTGATGGCATGCCGTTGGTATGGGCATTGAAACGTGCCGGCCATTTGGAGAGCGACCGGGTCTACGGGCCTGACCTGATGCTATCTGTTTTCGACGCCGGCAGATCCAAAGGCGTGCGCCACTTCCTTTATGGCGCGACGACCGAGACGCTGGAGCAGTTGCAGGCGCGCCTTCTCGCAAGATTCCCGGAAGCGCGGATCGTCGGCTCCTACGCACCGCCTTTTCATCAATTGTCGCTGCAGGAAGAGACGGATATTGCGGACCGGATCAATCGGTCAGGCGCGGATATTATCTGGGTCGGTCTTAGCAGCCCCAAGCAGGAGCTCTGGATGGCTCGCATGCGCGATCGTCTTGATGCATCGATGCTCATCGGTGTCGGCGCTGCATTCGACTTCCACGCCGGCCTGAAGCGACAGGCTCCCAGGATCATTCAAAGAAGCGGCTTCGAATGGGTGTTTCGTCTTCTCTGCGAGCCGCGACGGCTGTGGCGGCGCTATGCGCTCGTCGTGCCGACCTTCATCTCACTGACAGCATTCCAGAGACTGGGACTTCGGAAATTTCCCATCGAAGACGAGGTTTTTGGATCGAGCGCGCCAAAAGCAGTAGCTGTAAAGGTGTAAAGCCATCATGTCCCTACTAGCGTCGATATCCGACCTGCCGAAGGCAATCACCCCAAATGATGTGGCCACGCGAACAGGTCCGGCAAATTCTGTCCCGCCGATGGCAAACGCCACGCCGGGCGCGGCGTTCAGCAAGGGGCTAAGGCTAAATATACCAGCTCCACTCAGGCGTAGGATATCTCGGTTTGCTACGTCGTCATTGTTGGTTGCCGGCGACATCGCGGGTTATCTGATAGCCTATTTTCTTCTTCTGCCGTTTCTTCCAAACGGGTCGGAGAACATGGTGCTGGAACGTGCTTTCGCCCTCGCAGCCCTGGCAGCGATCATCCTCTATGCCTCGAGCGCGCTCTATCCCGGCTATCGGATCCACGACCATGAACATCTGCGCCGCCGCACGACAGCGTCGGGCAAGGTCGCTGTCATCGCAGCGCTCGGGGCGATCCTTTTACCGGAAGGGACGCGACTGCTGCTTCCCCTCTTTGGGTTTCTCGGCCTCGGGTTGATTGTTCAGCCTGCCATGCATGGGGTTGCCCGCGGTCTGTCGCGCAGACTTGGTGTCTGGGGAGAGCGGGCGGTGATCATCGGGAGCCGCAACCGTATCCCCGCGCTCATCGCGCATTTCAAAGACCATTGGCAGTATGGCATTCGGCCGGAATCCTGCTCCCTCGACATTTCGGAACTATCACCCGATGACCGCCCATCGATTGCCTTGATCGCCGATGATACGGGCTCACACATCGCCGAGTTGGCGACGTTGCGTAAGACGTTCGCCGAAGTCATCCTCCTCTCCGACACGCCAAACGTCAAAGTAGCCGGATTGCGACCGGCGGAGATCGGCGGCGAGATCGGTGTTCGCTTGGCGAGCAGCGGGGGGGCGGCAAACTCGAACCTGGTGCGTCGCGCCCTCGATCTGGCGATCGCCATCCCCGCGGTGCTGGTGCTTATGCCCGTCATTCTCATTGCTGCTGCGGCGATCTATGCCATCGATCCGGGGCCGGTTTTCTTCAGGCACGCCAGGGAAGGTTTGTTTGGCAAGCCGGTTCACGTCCTGAAGCTCAGGACGATGTACCGAGATGCGGAACAACGCCTCGAAGCGTTGTTCCGAGACAATCCAGCCGCACAAGCCGAATGGTCCACTCACTTCAAGCTTCGGGAGGATCCGCGCGTCTTGCCGGTGATCGGACATCTCCTTCGCGCATCGAGCATCGATGAGCTCCCTCAGCTGGTGAATATCATTGCGGGGGAAATGGCCTTCGTGGGACCCCGTCCGTTTCCGGAGTATCACCTGTCGGCGATGGATAGCGAATTTCGTGACAAGCGCCGTTCGGTCATACCGGGCCTGACAGGCCTCTGGCAGATATCCGAACGAAGCGATGCGAACATCGAGCTGCAGCAACAACTGGACGGGTTCTACATCGATAATCGGTCCTTGTGGTTCGACTGGCACATCCTTCTCAGCACAATTCCTGCGGTCTTGAAGGGCAAGGGAGCCTGCTGACCTGTTTCTCGTCCTGCGCGCAATCATCAACAATGGAGCACATCAATGCACGGACACAAGCGAGTTTTGGTTACCGGCGGCACCGGATTTCTGGGATCATTCCTGTGCGAAAGGCTTTTGCGAGAGGGCAATGACGTCCTCTGCGTGGACAACTACTACACCGGTTCGCGCGACAATGTGCTGCATCTCCTTGACGATCCTCGCTTTGAGGTGCTCCGTCATGACATTACCTTCCCGCTTTATGTGGAGGTCGACGAGATCTACAACCTCGCCTGTCCGGCATCTCCGGTCCACTATCAGCACGACCCCGTGCAGACGGTGAAGACCAATGTGCACGGTGCCATCAATATGCTCGGCCTGGCCAAACGCACCAAGGCGAAGATCTTCCAGGCATCGACGAGCGAAGTTTATGGCGATCCGGCCGTCCACCCCCAGCCCGAGGAGTATCGAGGCAGCGTCAATCCCATCGGCCCGCGGGCATGTTATGACGAAGGCAAGCGGTGCGCCGAGACGCTGTTCTTCGACTATCATCGTCAATACGGCGTCGAAATCAGGGTGGCGCGGATCTTCAATACCTACGGGCCGCGCATGCAGACCAATGACGGCCGCGTCGTCTCCAATTTCATCGTTCAGGCACTTCAAAACGAGCCGATCACCATCTTCGGCAACGGCACGCAGACGCGCTCATTCTGCTATGTAGACGATCTGATCGAGGGCTTCATCCGCCTGATGGGTGCGCCCGCCGGTGTTACCGGCCCGATCAATCTCGGTAATCCAGGAGAATTCCAGGTCCGGGAACTGGCCGAAATGGTCATTGAGATGACGGGATCGAAATCAAGCATCGTTTACAATCCACTGCCGATCGATGATCCGACGCAGCGCAAGCCCGACATTTCCCGCGCAACGCAGGACCTCGGCTGGCAGCCGTCGGTGAACCTGCGTGAAGGTCTTGAGAAAACGATTGCTTATTTCGAGTGGAAGCTCTCAGGCGGAGGCAAGAGCATGGCCGGCGCC
This sequence comes from Rhizobium sp. K102, assembly GCF_022385315.1. Lineage (NCBI taxonomy): Bacteria > Pseudomonadati > Pseudomonadota > Alphaproteobacteria > Hyphomicrobiales > Rhizobiaceae > Rhizobium > Rhizobium sp. K102. Next base: position 5,721 of record NZ_CP092433.1, on the reverse strand, counting down.
CGGGCCTCGCGAACGGGTTACGCCCATCTGACTACCCCAGCCGTCGGCCTTCCTGTTCAGGAAGCCGCAGCAATCCGGCCATGAACGGCAACGTCGATCATTACAAGGCGATGGTCTCTTTCGATGGGATGTGCCGGAAACATGAATGTGCGTAGCGTACCAACCGGAGTCGCCCCTGCGGGCACAAAACAGCGGTTAGGCCCCATCGTCTTTGCGGTCGATGCGGCCTACGCCGTCCCCTTGGCGACCGCTCTTAGATCGGTCGCCGAGAATAACCAGAGCGCATGGCCCCTGGACATCCATGTCATTCATGAGGGCATAGGCGAGGAAACAAAGCGACTGATCTTTGAATCTCTACCGGCAAGTTCTGCCGTCATTCAGTGGCATCCCATCGCCACATTGTCCTTCGCAAGCGGATTTTCCACTCGCCCCGGCGTTTCCAGGATGACTTTTGCAAGGATCCTTCTGCCGCAGTTCCTTCCGCAGACCTGCGACCGGGCTCTGTATCTGGATGGCGACATCCTGGTGCTGACTGCGCTCGAACAGTTATGGAATACCGACCTCGGCGACGCGGTGATCGGCGCGGTACCCGATTACTGGCTGGATAGCGTTGCGCGCAACGGACCAGGTGCAACAGGGGGCGCTCGGGTCAAACGGTATTTCAACGCCGGCATTCTCCTGATCGACCTTGCAAAATGGCGAAACGAGCGAATATCGGAACGATCGCTGGACTATCTTGAGCGCTTTCCGACGACGGAATATTCCGACCAAGACGCTCTCAACGTTGCCTGCGACGGAAAGTGGAAGATCCTGGACCGGGCGTGGAATTTTCAATTCGAGCCAATGCAGGCCATCGCCGGCATCGCGCTCGAGCAGAAGCCCGCCATCGTTCATTTCGTGACCAATGTGAAGCCTTGGAAAACAGGAAGCTTGAGTCCGAACGTCGCCTTCTATGACACGTTTCGGTCCCGGACCCGTTTTGCCCTTACACGTTGGGGGCGTCTTCAGAGCGGTTTGAAGCGTGCAGGCTCCCGGCTGCTTGCCCGATCCGCCTTGTTGAGAGCTGCATGGTCCTACACGAAAGCGGCTGTGCGGGCGCACGCCTCAACGTCCGTGCATAAAGCAAAGTGAAGCCCAAAGACAGCCTGCGGAGGAACAAGCGTGCAACGCGTTGATGTCGTCATTCCCTGCTACAACTACGCTCATTTCCTAGAGGAATGTGTTGAAACTGTTCTTACCCAAGCGGGCGTCGATGTGCGTGTACTTATTCTGGATGACTGCTCGCCAGACCATACGCCGGAAGTCGGAATCGCTCTGGCATCCCGGGACAGCCGGGTCGCCTATCGGCGGCACACGGCAAATAAGGGCCACATCGCCACCTATAACGAGGGAATCGAGTGGGCAGGCGGCGATCTATTCCTGCTTCTCTCCGCGGACGACTATCTCTTGCCGGGTGCGCTCGGCCGCGCCTCGGAACTGATGCGCGATCATCCGGATGTCGGGTTTACGTTCGGCAACGCCCTCATTGCCGAGCCGAGTGGCGCCATCACCAAGCGCGTCGATCCTCTCGGCTCCCACGGCGTGCCCGCGACGCAGGTCTTTTCCGGTCCGCAATTCATGCGGTTGAGCGGAGCGAACAACCTGGTGCCGACACCGACCGCCGTCGTAAGAACGACGCTGCAAAAACAGGTCGGCGGCTATAATCAGGAACTGCCGCATGCCGGTGACATGGAGATGTGGCTGCGGCTCGCATCACATGCCGGGGTGGGTTACATCAACATAGATCAAGCAGTGTACCGCAGACATGCTTCAAACATGTCGCTGCAATACTATGGACAAACTATTCTTCCCGATCTCAGGCAAAGACAACAGGCTTTTGATATTCTGTTTCGCCAAGGCGCCGATAGCCTCAGGCGAGATGAGAAATTAAGACGTTTTCTTGCCAGAGATCTCGGAAAACACGCGCTTCGGCAGGCCGGCCTGGCATTCAACAATTTCGATGTTGCCACAGCCGTGGCTATTCAACGCTTTGCTCTCGAGGTTTGCCCCGAAGTCAGAAATTCATTGCCCTGGGTCAAGTTGGTCTGCAAGCGGGCAATCGGGCCGAAGTACTGGTGCGCCTTGAATTCTATCGGGCGACGAGTTGCAGGATGAGCAGGCCGGGGGCAACTGCGCCGAGAGTGCAGGAAGCGAGATCAACGGGTCCCCGTAACACAAAACCCGGTGACGCATGCGCGTCACCGGGTGAGTTGGGCAGGAACAGCTTGCAAGTTACGAAGATATTCCCGGATGCTGGTATCAGCATAACGTCTTTGCGCTCATGCCAGACATACCATCCTGGAACAAGTCGTTGAGCTTGAACACAACTTCCGTCCTGTTGGTTGCCTTGACCTTTTTCATGATGTTGCGGACATGCACCTTGACGGTGCTTTCTCGCAGATTGAGCTCATAGGCAATGATCTTGTTCGCCTTGCCGCGCCGCAGGGCCGCGACGACTTCGGCCTGACGATCTGTGAATATCCCAGCCAGCGGCTGGGCTGTCGAGCTGCTCGACTGCAGCAGGTGACGCATGGCGAACAGCGCGCTTGCGGGCACAAAAAGTCCGCCCGCTACCGATAGCGCGATCAGTTCCATGCAAACGCTAATGCTGACGGAGGCCGGTATGTAGCCTTTGGCTCCGCAGTCGATCGCCCTGACGATCTGGGCGAAATCGTCACTATCAGACAGTATGATGACCGGCGTCGAGCCGAATTCGGAGGAAAGGCTCTTGATCTGCTCCGAAACGGCCGGCTCGTCGACCATCTTGCCGCCGACATTTAAGAGGATTGCCGAAAGCGGAGGATATTCTTCGCGCTTCTGCTTCCACTCCTCAATCGATCCGAACGCCAGAATCTGGAAGTCTTCCGTGTGGGCGGCCATGCATTGCGCAAGGCAATGCCGATCGAGTTCCCTCCTGTCGAGAATGACAAGGGAGTGCTTCGGACTTCCCGGTCGGACAAGGGTCGTCGAACCATTTTCTATTTCCAGGGGAAGTGTTATATTTTCCTGCCTATGGTTTATGTTTATTGAATCCAACGCCTTATCCTCCTAGTCTTTTTCCACGCGGTACGCAAAGTCGAACATTTAACTCCCCTCGCAGAAAGGAGAGTTTGATTAACAAAAGTGTTAATTTATTACCACAGTTCTGGGGTTGTTACACTAATTAATAGTGGTTACGCCTGAACCTTTGTTCCATGATTGGCTATCAATAGATCAACTTTTTAAACTGATCAATATATTTCTAAGCAATTTGCATGGCAGTTTATGACATTACTATATATATTCAATGAAGCTCGCCAAACATGGGCAATCGATCCCCCGTGTTTGATGTAGGGGCAGGATCGACCGCTGGCTGACGGCCGCTGCTGTCGAGCGATGGCCGTAGACGTTCGCGAGCCTCGTCATCCGATTTTCGTAAGCATATACGCCTTTTGGTGAATAAGCTTCGACGTATTGTTTCTTTACTAAGAGGGCGAAAACAATTCTCTTTGGAGGCAGAGAAATATTTGCTCTGTTGAAATGAAATCTTGCGCATTCATACGATTGTGACCGGTTTCCAGATCAGGGCCTGTTTGAGTAGGGGACGAGCCGGGATGATTGCATCGAACGTCAAGCTGGATGACAGCTGCGTTATTCACCATCGAGATCTTGTGAATCTCTACGGCTGCACGATTGGCGCGGGAACGCGCATCGGCACCTTCGTTGAAATCCAGAAGAACGTCATCGTCGGAAAAGACTGCAAGATCTCCAGCCATTCCTTCCTCTGCGAAGGCGTGACGCTGGAGGACGGCGTTTTTATCGGCCACGGCGTGATGTTCACCAATGACACCTACCCGCGTGCCGTCAATCCGGACGGCAGCCTGCAGACCGAAGCCGACTGGGTTGTCATTCCCACGCTGGTCAAGCGCCACGCGTCGATCGGCAGCAACGCCACCATTCTGCCTGGCGTGACCATCGGAGAGGCCGCCCAAGTCGGCGCCGGCGCTGTTGTAACGAAGGACGTGCCTGACGGCGCGATAGTTGCCGGCGTTCCGGCCAGGATCACCGGTCACGTGCATGACCGGTCAGTAAACATGCAAGCGTTTGGAGGAATGCGATGATCGGCATTGCTGTTGTTGGATATGGGTATTGGGGCCCGAACCTGGTTCGCAATATTTCGGAGGCGGGCGGCGCACAGCTGATTTCAGTCTGCGATCTCAATGTCGAACGGCTGGCGGCGGTGAAGAGCCGCTATCCAGCAGTGACGATCACCGACAAATTCGAAGAAGTCCTGCGCGATCCGAGAGTGGATGCGATCGCCATCGCGACGCCGGTCTCCACCCATTTCAAGCTGGCAATGCAGGCTATGATGGCCGGAAAGCATGTCTTCGTCGAAAAGCCGATGGCATCGACGACGGAGGAAGCCTCGCGAATGGTCGAAGAAGCAGCGCGGCGTCGCCTCGTGCTCGCCGTCGATCATACCTTCGTCCACACCGGCGCCGTCCGCAAAATGCGCGAACTGGTCGAAAGCGGCTTGGGCGACATGTATTACTATGACTCGGTTCGCGTTAATCTGGGGCTGTTCCAGCATGATGTGAGCGTCATCTGGGATCTCGCCGTGCACGACCTGTCCATCCTCGACCATGTCCTGCAGGAAAGGCCGGTCGCGGTTTCCGCGACGGGAATGAGCCATGTCCTCGGCGAACCGGAGAACATCGCCTATCTGACGCTCTTCTTCGAAAGCAAGCTCATCGCCCACATCCACGTCAATTGGCTGGCGCCGGTCAAGGTGCGCCGCACGCTGATCGGCGGCAGCAACAAGATGATCGTCTATGACGATCTGGAGCCCAGCGAAAAGATCAAGGTCTACGACAAGGGCATCACCATGTGCCCCAACTCTGATGCATATGGCGAGAAGGTCCATCAGATGCTGGTGGGATACCGCAGCGGCGACATGTGGGCGCCGAAGCTCGATATGACAGAGGCGTTGAAACGCGAACTGGATCAGTTCGTCGATTGCATCGAGCAGAATTCGCGGCCCATTACGGATGGCCAGGCCGGCCTGCGTGTGGTCCGCATCCTTGAAGCCGCAAGCCGGTCGCTCGCTCAGCGCGGTCGCATCATCGAGCTCGAAGAGGCGAGGCTTATTGCATGATCCCGTTCCTGGACCTCAAGGCACAATATAACTCCATCAAGAGCGAAATCGACGCCGCCGTGCTCGGCGTCCTGGCGTCGGGGCAATACATACTCGGCGAGGAGGTCGCCCGCCTCGAGCAGGAATTCGCGGACTATTGCAACGTCAAACATGCGATAGCGGTCAACACCGGGACCAGCGCCCTGCATCTGTCGCTTCTCGCGGCCGGCGTCGGCCCCGGCGATGAAGTCATCACCGTGCCATTTACCTTCGTCGCGACCGTATCGGCGATCTGCTACACAGGCGCACGGCCGGTATTCGTCGATGTCGAGCCGGTGACGCTGACGATGGATCCGGCTCAGCTCGAGGCAAAGATCACACCCCGCACCAAGGCCATCATTCCCGTCCATCTCTACGGGCAGATGGCCGATATGGATGCTATCCAGGCGATTGCCGACCACTACCGGATACCGGTTATCGAGGACGCCTGCCAAGCGCATGGAGCGCAATACAAAGGTGCGCGCGCCGGCAGCCTCGGCACGTCCGGCTGCTTCAGCTTCTACCCGGGT
>NZ_CP092437.1:0-643909 GCF_022385315.1 Rhizobium sp. K102 | reverse complement strand
AGCCGCTCGGGCTGTTTGCCCCGACCGGCCGATACGGAACGCCGGAAGATTTCGCCTATTTTGTCGACCGATGTCATGGCGCCGGTATCGGTGTCATCCTCGATTGGGTGCCGGCTCACTTTCCCACCGACGTCTGGGGCCTTGCCCGCTTCGACGGCAGTGCGCTCTACGAGCACGAGGACCCGCGCGAAGGTTTTCATCGCGACTGGAATACGATGATCTACAATCTCGGCCGCAACGAGGTGAAAGGCTTCCTGATCGCCAGCGCGCTCGAATGGCTCGAGCGCTACCATGTCGACGGGTTGCGCGTCGACGCCGTCGCCTCGATGCTCTATCGCGACTATAGCCGCAACGAGGGCGAATGGATCCCCAACCGGTATGGCGGGCGTGAAAACCTGGAGGCGGTGGAGTTCTTCAAGCACCTGAACAGCATTGTCCACGAACGTTGCCCGCACGCCATGACCATCGCCGAGGAAATCGACGGCTTGGCCGGGTGTGACCAAACCGCCGGAAGAGGGCGGGTTGGGCTTCGATATCAAATGGAACATGGGCTGGATGCACGACAGCCTGAGTTATATCGAGAAGGATCCCGTCTACCGGAGCTATCACCACGGCACGATGACCTTCGGCATGATCTATGCCTATTCCGAGCGTTTCATCCTGCCGATTTCCCATGACGAGGTGGTCTACGGGAAAGGCTCGCTGCTGACGAAGATGCCGGGCGACGAATGGCAGAAATTCGCCAATCTGCGCAGTTATCTCGCCTTCATGTGGGGCCATCCCGGCAAGAAGCTATTGTTCATGGGAAGCGAAATCGCTCAGCCGGGCGAATGGAACCACGACGCTTCGGTGAGCTGGGACGTGCTCGACCGGCCGGCTCATGTCGGCATCCAGCGTCTGGTGAAGGATCTGAACGCGTTTTACCGCGACGAGCCGGCATTGCAGTTCGGCGATTTTCATCCCGAGGGCTTCGAATGGGCGGCTGCCGATGACGCAGTCAATTCCGTTCTCGGCATGCTCCGTTATGCCAAGGACCGCTCTTCATCGGTCCTTGTCCTATCGAATTTCACGCCGGTGCCGCGTTACGGCTACAGGATCGGCGTGCCTGACGATGGTGTGTGGATCGAGCGGATCACGACGGATGCGCAGGAATATGGCGGTTCCGGCCTCGTCAACGGCGCGCTGTCGAGTGAATCCGTGCCGGCCCACGGCAGGCCGTTCTCCTTGTCGCTGACGCTGCCGCCGCTGGCGACGGTTTTTCTCGAGGGGCCGTCGCCGTGACAGGGATTTATTCGACGTGCGGCGCCGGATGAATGAACGGCCAAGGGCTCGCCTCGGATCCTTTTTCGATCGGAACCTCGATGAGAACAGGTTGGTCGAGAGAAAGGGCTTCCTCGATCCTGTTTTTCAATTCTCCGGGGCTCGTTACCTTGAATGACCGGATGCCGAAGCTTTCGCCGAGGGCGACAAAATCAGGATTGGTGAGGTCCGAACCAAGATAGCGGCCTTCGTACGCCTGCTTCTGGTCGCGCAGGACATTGCCATAGGCCGAATTGTTGAAGACGACGGCGACGACGGCGATCTTGTGCTGGACGGCGGTGGCGAGTTCCTGAACGCCGAACATGAAACCGCCATCGCCGGAAACCGAAACCACGGCTTTATCGGGATTGGCGACCTTCACGCCCAGAGCTGTGTTGAAGCCAAAACCTAGATTGTCCTGATAACCGCAGGTTACGTACTGACGTGGGCCATAGACCGGGAAGGCAAAGCGGGCGGTAAAGCCCATCTGGCTGACCTCCTCGACGAAGAAACCGTCTCTTGGAAGAGTCTCGCGAATGGCATCGAGATAGGCAAGCTGCGGCTGCACCCCTGAGAAACGGGATCTGGCCTCGTTGTTGAGTTCGGCGAACTCCCTGGTGCGATCCTCGCGGCGGGAACCTGCCAGCGCATCGATCAGCGCCTGCGTTCCGGCCGCGGCCTCGGCGACGATGCCGACATCGGGCTTGAGACGAACCATTTCGGTCGGATCGATATCGACGCGGATGATCTTGAGACCCTTGGGAAGCCACTTCCATCGCATGAACTGCAATTCGAGCCGGCTCCCGATCCCGATCAGAACGTCGACCTTCTTCCAATATTCGTAGGCGGCGACGAAATTCAGATAGTTCGGATGGTCGTCGGCGACGATGCCCTTGCCGGAGCGATGCGAGGTGACGGGCGACTGCAGCAGTTCCGCAAGAGCGGCGATCTCGGCCCCGGCATCTGCCGCACCGCCGCCGACCATGATCATCGGATTCCTGGCGCCTGATAACAGTGCCGCTGCGGCAGCGATCCGATCGGGGTTGATGGCCGGATGAGGCGCGCTCACGCCCATGGGAAGATCGACTTCCGGGCCGGATTGGCCAAACACGTCCCATGGCGCTTCGATCGCGCCCGGGCCCTGGCGGCCGGAAAGCATCTTGCCGACGACCTCGGCCATCACAGAGCCGGTCTCGGACTGGTGATTGATACGCTCCGCCGTCTTGGTAATTCCGCGCATCGTCGCGAGTTGGTCGGGCAGTTCGTGCAACTGTCCCCTGCCTTGGCCGATCAGGTGAGACATGATGTTGCCGGTGATGCAGAGCACCGGGGCGTTGGCGCCGTAAGCGGTGCAGAGGGCGGCGCCGGAATTGAGAAGGCCGGGGCCGGGGACAACGGTATAGGCGCCGATCCGGCCGGTGGATTTGGCATAGCCGTAGGCCATGTATCCGGCGCCTTGTTCGTGCCTTGTGTGAATGAACCGAATCTTGTCACGGGCGCCGTAGAGGGCATCGTTGAAATCATACATGTGGGCGCCCGGGATGCCGAACACCGTGTCGATCCCATGGGCGACCAGCGAACGGGCGATCGCCTGGCCGGTGGTTTCTTTCCCGCTCATTTCAGGCAGCCTTCGGCGCGAAGTGCGGTGACGATGGCGCCGGCATCGGCCGGCTGCATGCCCGCAAGGTTCATACGGCCGGAATCGGCCATGTAGATGCCGTGTTTGGCGCGGAGGGCCGCGGCCGTTTCCCTGGACATGGAAAGATTGGAGAACAGGCCGCGCTGCCGGCTGATGAAGGCAAGATCAGGAGCGGCTGCGGCAAGTGCTGCGCGGTTGCCGTTGACGCGATCGCACATCTCGTCGAGTTCGGCACGCCACATCGCCGACATTTCGGGACTTTCGAGAATGGTCCTGACGACGGCCGCCCCATGATCGGGCGGCATCGACCAGTTCACGCGGGCAAGTGCGGCCATGTTGCTCTCGGCCTTGCCGATGTCATCGTTGTTGCGGGTCATGACATAGAGCGCGCCGACACGCTCGCGGTAGAGGCCGAAATTCTTGTCGCAGGAATAGGCGATCAGCGCCTCGTCTACCGCGTCGAGGATCATGCGTGTCGGTGCGGCGTCCTGTTCGAGACCGTCGCCAAGCCCCTGATAGGCAAGATCGATGAACGGCACCAGCCTGCGCGCAACCAGAAGCTCGGTAATCCGCCGCCACTCCTCGATGGTGAAATCGATCCCGGTCGGATTATGGCAGCACCCGTGAAGGAGCACGACATCGCCTTTCGTAGCGGAAGATAGCGCATCGATGACGCTGTCGAATTTGACCTGCTGTAACGTCAGGTCGACGAAGGCATAGTCCTTTACGGCCAAACGCGCCGAGCTGAAGATCGGCGCATGATTTGGCCAGCTCGGCGTGCCGAGTAGAACCTTTGCCGATGGATTTGCCGTCTGGATGAGCTCGGCGCCGAGACGCAGCGCGCCGCTTCCGCCCGGCGTCTGAATGCCGACGAGGCGGTGGTCGAATTTCGGCGATTTTCCGAAAACAATCGGCTTCAGCAGCTGCACGAATTGCAGATCGCCTTCCGGGCCGAGATATTTCTTGCTGTCCTGGGTTTCGAGAAGGAACTGCTCCGCCGCCTTCACGGCGCGCATCACCGGGGTGCGCCCCATGGCGTCGCGATAGACGCCAACGCCGAGGTCGATCTTTCCGGTGCGATCGTCGGCCTGAAAGGCCTTGATGAGTGCAAGCAGGCTGTCGGCTGGCCGGATATTTAATTGATCAAACACAAGTCCACCTCGTTTCCGTAATTCTGGGTCGGAGATTAACCGGACTTCTGTGGCGAATTTCTGCGATTACCTTCCCATTTCAGCAGGTCTATGCAGACAATCGGCGATTTTCGGCTATTATGCGCAGAAATTCACCTCATTTCGGATCTGTGAACGTGCTTGACCAGTTCGATATCAAATTGCTTGCCGCCCTCCAGCAAGACAGCGAAGTGACGCAGAGCGAGCTGTCTCAGAAGATCAATCTCTCCGCCACCCAATGTGCACGCCGTTTGGAAAGGCTGCGCAACGAGCAGTACATTCAGAGTGTCGTGGCTATCCTCAATCCTGCGAAGCTGGGCTTCAGCGTCGTCGCTCATACGCTTGTCAGCCTCAGAGCCCATACGGAGGGGGGAAACGAACGGCTCCATCGCTTCATCGAAACCGCGCCGGAAATCCTGGAATGCTATTCGCAGACCGGCGACGCCGATTTTCTGATGAAGGTCATGACGCGCGACCTCGACCATCTCAGCCAGTTTCTCGAAAGAATGATTCGGGTCACCGACAATCTGGCCTCGGTCAAGTCGAGCATCGTCCTGAAAACGATCAAGAAGACCACCGCTTTGCCGCTACAGATCGTGACGTGAGAGCGTCACGCAGCCGCTCTTACTTGAGATAGTGGATGTGCGGGCGCGAATGATAGGGCGAGGCTTCGATGCGCGCCTCGATGGAAAAGACCTCGCGCAGGAGCTTCTCGCTCAGCACGGCCTCCGGCGCGCCGAAGGCGACGATCCTGCCCTGCTGCATGATAACAAGCTCATCGCAGAACATGGCGGCATGGTTGAGATCGTGCAGGGCCACGATGCTGGTGATCGGCAGGCCGGAGACGAGCCGCATCAGGCCGATCTGGTGCTGGATATCGAGATGGTTGGTCGGTTCGTCGAGGATCAGCTCCTGCGGCGATTGCGCGAGCGCCCTGGCGATATGCGTGCGCTGCTTTTCACCGCCAGACAGGCTCTGCCAGCGGTCGTCGCGCTTTTCCGCCATGCCGGCGCGGGCGAGTGCCGCTTCGACCGCCTCTTCGTCGGACCCGGTCCAGCCGGAAAACATGGAGCGGTGCGGAAAGCGGCCGAGCTTGACGACATCGACGACCTTCAGATTGGCATTGGTCGTGGCATGCTGCTCGACGAAGGCGATGCGCCGGGCGATCGAGCGGCGGCTGATCTTGCCGATATCTTTGCGGTCGAGCGTGACACGGCCGGAATGCGGCCGCTTCAGGCCGGCGAGAAGCCGCAGCAGCGAGGTCTTGCCGGAGCCGTTCGGCCCGAGCAGGCCGAGCATCCGGCCGGGCTGAGCCTCCATGGAAACACCGTCCAGGATGGTCTTCCTGCCAATTTTCCAGGTGAGGTTGTCGGCCTTGATGCTCATGACGCGCGCTGAAATCGGTAGAGGATGATCGAGAAGAAGGGAACACCTACCAAGGCGGTGACGACGCCGATCGGCAAGATCTGGCCGGGAATGAGGGCGCGGGCGGAGATATCGGCGAACACCATGAAGATCGCCCCTGCAATGGCGCAGGCCGGCAGGAGGCGAATATGAAGCGGCCCGACGATGAAGCGGGCGACATGCGGCACGACAAGCCCGACGAAGCCGATCGAGCCGACCATGCTGACGATCGTCGCCGTCATCATTGCGGTCAGCGCGAAGAGCGCCATTCGCGCGCGGCCGACATTGACGCCGAGCGAGGAGGCGGCCTCGTCGCCGAAAGCGAAGGCGTCGAGCACGCGGGCATAGAACAGACAGGCGGCGAGACCGATGCCGACGACGATCGAGACCAGCGCGAATTCCGGCCAGCGCACGCCGCCGAAACTGCCGAGCAGCCAGAACATGACGTCGCGGGCCTGCTGCGCATTGGCCGAGGTGGTGACGATATAGGAGGTCGAAGCGTTGAAGAGTTGCGATGCGGCAACACCGGCAAGGATGGTGCGGTCCGCACCGCCGCGCGTGCCGTTCGAGAGCAGCGCCACGAAGAAGAAGGCTGCAAAGGCGCCGGCAAAGGCGCCTGCCGACAGCGACACCGCACCGGCGCCGAGCCCCAGGATGACGATCGCGACGGCGCCGGTGGAGGCCCCGGCCGAGATGCCGAGCACGTAGGGTTCGGCAAGCGGGTTGCGCAGCAACGACTGCATGATGGCGCCCGACAATGCCAGCCCCGCGCCGCAGAAGGCGGCGACAAGCGCCCGGCTCAGGCGATAATCCCAGATGACCGTCTCGTGGATGCGGTTCAACTCGACCACGGTCCAGCCGAGCCGGTTGGTGACGGCGGAAAATGTGGTGGCGAGCGGAATCGGCAGGTCGCCGATTCCGACGCTGACGCCGATGGCGACAGCGATGAGGCAGAGGGAAGCCAGAAGCAGTACGGTGACCGCTCCCAGCTGCCGGAAGAGACGTCCCGCCTCGGTCACTTCAGCAGACCGAGGGCCTTCAGCTGCTCGGCCACCTGTTCGGCGCCGTAGATCGTCCGGATGGTCGGGTTCATCGCCTGGCCGTCCATGACGACCAGCGCCTTGTTCTTGACCGCCGGGGTCTGGCTGACGGCAGGATCGGTGTTCAGGAACTTGATCTTGGCCTCAGGCTTGTCGAGCTCCCAGCGGTTGCGATCGAGGCTGGCGACGACGATGACATCGGGATTGGAGGCGATGATGCCTTCCCAGCCGATGGTCGGCCATTCCGCTGCCGCGTCGATCGCATTGCGTCCACCGAGCAGGTCGGCGATGAACCCGGAGGCGCTGTTCTTGCCGCCGACATAGGCATCGGCCGACGGGCTGGGGCTGGAGAACCAGAAGACGTAGGACAGTTTCTGGCCGTCCTTGGCAACGCTTCCGCGCAGCTTGGCTTCACGCGCCTTGAAATCGGCGATCAGCGCCTGGCCGCGGTCGGCGACGTCGAAGATCTGCGAGAGCTCGTCGATCTCCTTGTACAGAAGATCCATGTTCCACAGCTCGCCGCGGCTGCCGTACTGGTCCTTGACATCCTTGGTGCTGAGGCAGGTGCTGGGCGACAGATAGGTGGCGACGCCGACCTTGTCGAAATCCTCGCGCTTGGCGATCTTGCTGTTCGGCCCGACCAGGCTCGGCAGCGCCACCGCGACGAAATCGGGATTTTCGGCGAGCATTGAATTCAAAGGTCGGCATCTCGACGGTCAGAAGCTTGACCTTGGCATTGGCCTCGGCGAGCTGCGGCAGCACCTTGCTCGGCCAGAAGGCGGTGCCGACCATCTTGTCCTGAAGACCGAGCAGCAGCAGGATTTCCGCGCTGTTTTGGCCGAGGCCGATCGCCCGCTCGGGTGCCTTCTTGAACGTCACCTCTGCGCCGCAGTTTTCCAGCGTCAGCGGATAGGTGGTCGAACCCGCCAGAGACGGCGTTGCGGCAAGGCCGATCAGGGCGGAGAGGCCGCAGGCGGCCAGGAGCGATTTGAGGTTGGTCAAGAAGAAATCCCCGGTGCGTGAGTATATGCGGCCGGGGTATAGCCACAGGAGCAGCCGGAAAACAAGACCGGTTAAATCAACTTATCGCAAAAATCGACAGCACCGGACATGCGGCGGGCGCAGGCTCCGTTCCGGAGGCAGGCGGTCGTTCACCCTCAGCTTGCCTCCTGGGTTTCGATCCGTGCGGCCTTGCGCGTGGCATGGAGGAAGAACTCCAATAAAGGCGATCGCGAACAGAAGTACGATGGTCGGGGCCGGCGCGCTATCGATAAAGAAGGAGAGATAGACGCCTGCAAAAGCGGTGATCACCGCGATTGCCACCGAAAAAACGAGCATCGTACTGAAGCGGCGCGTCAGCAGATAGGCGATGGAGCCTGGAGCAATCAGCAGCGAGATGGCGAGAATGATGCCGACCGACCGAAGCGCTGCCACGATCGTCAATGAAATCAGGCAGAGCAGGCCGTAGTGAAGCAGGTTCACCCTCAGCCCGACCGCTCTCGCCTGCGCCGGGTCGAACGCGTGCAGCAGCAAGTCACGCCACTTGATGGCGATGATGGCGGCCGTCAGTAGCGCAACGGCTCCCGTTTCCACTATGTCGGGAAAGCCGATGCCCAGCATGTCGCCGAAGAGGATGTGATCGAGATGCACCTCGGACTGGATTTTCACATAGAGAACCAGGCCGAACCCGAACATGCCGGAAAATACGATGCCCATCACCGTGTCCTGCTTGATGCGGCTGTTATCCTTGAGGAAACCGGTGGCAAGCGCGCAGACCATCCCGGCCGCAAAGGCGCCGATCGCGAAAGGAATGCCGGCGATATAGGCAATCACCACGCCCGGGAATACGGCATGGCTCATGGCGTCGCCCATCAATGCCCAGCCCTTGAGCACGAGAAAGCAGGAGAGCAGCGCTGTCGGGATGGCGATCAGCACCGAGATGATCAGGGCGTTGATCATAAAATCGAACTGGAACGGCACCAGCAAGGCGGCGAGACCGTTCATGGAGATGTCTCCAGCGCTTGAGCAGCCCTGCGCCGGCTCGCCAGCATTCCATGCTTGGGCGCCAGGAAGAAGGTGGCAAGGAAGATCAATGTCTGGAAAACGACGATGATGCCGCCGGTCGCGCCGTCGAGGAAATAGCTCACATAGGCGCCGACGAAGCTGGTGGCTGCCCCGATCGCTACGGCGATGACGAGCAGCCGCGGGAAACGATCCGTCAGCAGGTAAGCCGTCGCGCCCGGCGTCACCACCATACAGATGACGAGAAAAGCGCCGACGGTCTGGAGGGCCGCGACCGTCGAGGCCGACAGCAGCGTGAAAAACATGATCTTGAGCCGCGTTGGATTGAGCCCGATTGAACGGGCGTGGGTCTCGTCGAAGAAGACGACCATCAGGTCCTTCCATTTCACCAGCAGGATGGCGAGCGAAACGAAGCCGATGATGGCAAGCTGGAGCGTATCCTCGGGCGTGATTGCGAGGATGTTGCCGAGCACGATCGTCTGGATATTCACTGCAGTCGGTCTCAGCGATACCATGAACAGGCCAAGCCCGAAGAAGGAGGAGAAAATCAGGCCGATGATGGCGTCTTCCTTCAGTTTGGTGCGCTGGTTGAGGAAGAGCATCGCCGCGGCGGCTAGGCCGCCGGAGAAGAATGCGCCGATCGAGAAGGGAAGTCCGAGCATGTAGGCGCCGGCGACACCCGGCACGATGGAATGCGAGAGTGCGTCGCCGATCAGCGACCAGCCCTTGAGCATCAGGTAACAGGAGAGGAAGGCGCAGACACCGCCGACAAGAGCCGAGACCCACATGGCGTTCAGCATGTAGTCATAGGTGAAAGGTTCGAGAATGGCGGCCATCAGCCTTGCTCTCCGCTTCCGTCCGCCGGGGCAGGCGCGAGCAGTCTGCCCTCCCGCAGGACCAGCGGCCGCTCGTCGTCAGTGAGGATGCCGACGGGATATGGCTTGCCCCCGGAGCCATTCAACACGAGATGGCGAAGCACGCCGCCGAAGGTTTTCTCGAGGTTTTCCTGTGTAAAGGTCTCGTCTGTGGGGCCGTGGGCCAGTACCGTTCCCTTGATCAGCACCGTGCGGTCGCAGAATTCCGGCACGCTGCCGAGATTGTGCGTCGAGACCAGCATCACCCGGCCTTCGTCGCGCAGCGAGCTGAGCAATTTGACGATGGCCTCTTCAGTCTTGACATCGACGCCGGTGAAGGGTTCGTCGAGCAGGATGACGCGACCGTCCTGCGCCAGCGCGCGAGCGAGGAAAACGCGCTTCTTCTGGCCGCCGGAAAGCTCGCCGATCTGGCGCTTGCGGAATTCGCTCATGTTGACGCGGGCGAGCGCCTTGGACACAGCGTCGTGGTCGGCCGCTTTCGGTATGCGCATCATCCCCATGTGGCCGTAGCGCCCCATCATGACGACGTCCTCGACCAGCACCGGAAAATTCCAGTCGACCTCTTCCGATTGCGGCACATAGGCGACGAGATTTTTCCGCAGCGCTTGTTCGACCGGCATGCCGAGCACCGAAATCTCGCCCCTGGCGAGGCGCACGAAGCCCATGATCGCCTTGAACAGGGTAGACTTGCCGGAGCCGTTGACGCCGACAAGCGCGGTGATGGTGCCGGTCGGGGTCTGGAAGCTGGCGTCGCGCAGCGCCGTGTGGCCGTTGCGATAGGTGACCGTGGCGTCCGTCACGGCAATACCGCCCCCCGCATCCGAAGATGCGGGGAAAACAGGGGGAACGATCGCGTTCATTGCGACAGGCCTTCGGCAAGGCCCTTGACGATGGTGTCGGAGGTGACGCGCAGCAGGTCGATATAGGTCGGCGTGGGGCCGTCGGCTTCGCTTAAGGAGTCGACATAGAGCACGCCGCCATAATGGGCGCCGGTTTCACGGGCGACCTGCCGAGCCGGCTTGTCCGACACCGTGCTCTCGCTGAACACGGCAGGGATCTTATTGGCCCTGACGGCATCGACGACTTTGCGGACCTGTTGCGGCGTGCCCTGCTGATCGGCATTGATCGGCCATAGATAGAGCTCCTTCAAGCCGAAGTCGCGAGCGAGATAAGAGAAGGCCCCTTCGCTCGATACAAGCCAGCGCTTATCCTCGGGGATGGTACCCAGCTTCTGGCGGATCGGCGCAACGGTCGCCTCGATCTCCTTCTTGTAGGCCTCCGCATTGGCCTTGTAGACCTCGGCATTCTCAGGATCGTACTTGACGAAGGCATCGCGGATGTTGTCGACATAAATGATCGCGTTCTTCGGCGACATCCAGGCATGCGGATTCGGTTTGCCGCTATAGGGGCCTTCGCTGATGCCCATCGGCTCGACGCCGGTGGAGACCACGACGTCGGGAACATCTTTCAGGTTCCGGTAAAATTTCTGAAACCACAGCTCGAGATTGAGGCCGTTCGACAAGAGGATCTGGGCGCCCTGCGCCCGCTGGATATCACCCGGCGTCGGCTGATAGCCGTGGATCTCGGCCCCGGGCTTGGTAATCGATTCCACGATCGCGGCATCGCCGGCAACGTTCTTTGCCATGTCGGCAATGACGGTGAAGGTGGTCACCGCTTTGAATTTCTCCTGCGCGGCGGCACCGCCGGCCATCAGGCCGAGTGCGGCAACGGCCATCATCCCGGTTATGACGCTGCGTCTTAGGCAACTAAGCATGAATATTCCCCTTCTTTTGCCTCATAACCGTTCGGCACGCACGGCGACGGCCGATAACAAGTTCACCGATGTAAATGCGACGCATTTGCAATTATTGCTGATGAGCCTCGTATCTATCTATTCTGCAATTGCGACTGAATTGCAACAAGGATTTTCGAAGAGGTCGGCTGATCGCAGACGAAATCGCCTGGATTGCGTGGGAAAGTGCTGAGGGGTTTTCCTCGGAACGCCGTCAGGCTGTCACGGTCATGCCAGGCCCCGTGGTGGATCCGCAGCCGGCCTGGGCTCGACGTCGACAGCCTCAAGGGTAAATCCCTCGAACACGCTCAGCTCAGTTTTCCTACGAGCTTGGCATAGTCCGAAAAAGTCCGGTGCTCGCCTTTTCCGGCGGCCTGCTCGGCAAGCTGCAAGACACGGATAGGAAAGAGGATCGCAGCGCGGTTGGCGTCCGAAAGCTCATGATCGTCGTCTTCCTCGATGGCCTTCATGGCTTTCGACAGCGCTGCATTGAGTTCCTGTCGGGTGAGCAGTTCTTTCTCGACGATCGCGTCGCATATGGACGCCATCGCCATGATCAGGCCCTTGAGCTGCAGATTGGCGGTATTCATGAGAACTCCAATGAAAGAGGCGGGCTCTAATCCGGTTCAACCGACCGGATCGTGTCGACCGAGACCGTACCCTCGACGATGCCGCGTTTGATATCGCGCCTGTTCCGGTCGATCTCGATGACAGTATAGAGCTTGTCATCGCGGAAGGCACTGGCATTGGCCGTCGTCACATCCTCGGCGGGCGCCGCATCCACTTCCATGAAATCGAGTTCGCGCGCTGCGGCGACGATCCTGGCATCGCCAGGCGTTCTGGCGGCGACGACAACGATGCCATGGCCGGGGGCATTGTCCCATCTCGGATCGTCGGGGGCGGCGATCGGTTCCAGCCGGTAGATGTTGAGCATTTCATCGCCGGTATCGGGCGAGGCTTCCGCCGCCGCATCCTGGATCTGCGCCTGGCTTTCGACCGATTTTCCAAAGGTGGTCGGGCTGGTCGCGCTGTTGATCTCTTCCTTGCCGGTCCTCGAGACGTTCGACATGTCGCTCTCCATTGTCAGGACCGAAACGACGGCCGGCGGAGAACGGTTCCAGCCTGCGCGAAAAACGGCAAAGCCGGCTTCGTACAGGGCTTTGAGTTTATGCAGCTATTAAGTTCATTTTGAATAACAAACCATGATAAGCTCTACCGGGGATGGCCCATACCATTTTCCAAGTTGAGCACTAAATTACCAGTCGTCGAAGAGGGGGATTTTCGTGAGCAACCAAACCAGCGAATTCGCGCGTGACAACGCTGCGGTAGAGAGCCTCAATGGGCACGACCACAAAACCATGGCGTTCGATGACGCCAGCGCGCTTCTCGAGGTTCTGGTCGCGGTCAGGCGCGGTGATTTCTCCGTGCGGATGCGCTCTGATCTCACCGGCGTCACCGGCAAGATCGCCGACGCCCTCAACGACATTATTGCCGCCAACCAGCGCATGGCCCAGCAGCTCGAACATGTCGGCCAGGTCGTTGGCCGCGACGGGCGAACGAGCACACGGGTGCGCTTCGGCCTTTCCGATGGGTCCTGGTCCGAGATGGAAGGATCGATCAACGGCCTGATCGACGATCTCCTGTGGCCGACGACGGCGGTGACGCGCACGATCACCGCGGTCGCCAAGGGTGATCTGCTGCAGACCGTGCCGCTCGACGTCGACGGCCGGCCGCTCAAGGGCGAATTCCTGCGCTCGGCCGATATCGTCAACACGATGATCAAGCAGCTGAGCGTCTTCACCTCGGAGGTGACGCGTGTCGCCCGCGAGGTCGGCACCGACGGAAAACTCGGCGGCCAGGCGCAGGTGTCCGAGGTGACTGGCGTCTGGAAGGACTTGACCGAAAGCGTGAACTCGATGGCGTCGAACCTGACGGCGCAGGTGCGCAACATCGCCGAGGTGACGATCGCCGTTGCCAACGGCGACCTTTCCAAGAAGATCACCGTCGACGTGCGCGGCGAAATCCTGCAGCTGAAGGAAGCGATCAACACCATGGTCGACCAGCTGCGCTCCTTCGCTTCGGAAGTGACGCGCGTGGCCCGTGAGGTCGGCACCGAAGGCAAGCTCGGCGGCCAGGCGCTGGTGCCGGGCGTCGCCGGCACCTGGAAGGATCTGACCGATAGCGTCAATGCCATGTGCGGCAATCTGACGGCCCAGGTGCGCAACATCGCCCAGGTGACGACGGCCGTGGCGCGCGGCGACCTGTCGCGCAAGATCACCGTTGACGTCTCGGGCGAAATCCTGGAGCTCAAGGAAACCATCAACACCATGGTCGACCAGTTGAACGGTTTTGCGGGTGAGGTGACGCGCGTCGCCCGCGAGGTCGGTACCGAGGGGCGGCTCGGCGGTCAGGCGCAGGTGCCGGGCGTCGCCGGCACCTGGAAGGACCTGACCGACAACGTCAATTCGATGGCCTCGAACCTGACGGCGCAGGTGCGCAACATCGCCGAAGTCTCGACCGCCATCGCCAATGGCGACCTGTCGAAGAAGATCACCGTTTCGGTCTCGGGCGAAATCCTCGAGCTGAAGGAAACCATCAATACGATGGTCGATCAGCTGAACGCCTTTGCCTCGGAAGTGACGCGCGTCGCCCGCGAAGTCGGCACGGAAGGCCGGCTCGGCGGCCAGGCCAATGTGCGCGGCGTCGCCGGCACCTGGAAGGACCTGACCGAAAACGTCAACTCGATGGCCGGCAACCTGACGGCGCAGGTGCGCAACATCGCCGAGGTTTCGACCGCCATCGCCAATGGCGACCTGTCGAAGAAGATTACCGTCCCGGTTTCGGGCGAAATCCTGGAACTGAAGGAAACCATCAACACGATGGTCGACCAGTTGAACGGTTTTGCCGGCGAAGTGACGCGCGTCGCCCGTGAAGTCGGCACGGAAGGTCGGCTCGGCGGCCAGGCCAACGTGCGCGGCGTCGCCGGCACCTGGAAGGACCTCACCGACAGCGTCAATTCCATGGCCTCCAACCTCACCGGCCAGGTGCGTAACATCGCCGAAGTCGCGACCGCGGTTGCCCAGGGCGACCTGTCAAAGAAGATCACCGTCCCGGTTTCGGGCGAAATCCTGGAGCTCAAGGAAACCATCAATACGATGGTCGATCAGCTGAACGGCTTTGCCGGCGAGGTCACGCGCGTCGCCCGCGAGGTCGGCACCGAGGGGCGGCTCGGCGGCCAGGCGAATGTGCTCGGCGTCGCCGGCACCTGGAAGGACCTGACCGACAGCGTCAACTCGATGGCGGGCAATCTGACGGCGCAGGTGCGCAACATCGCCGAAGTCTCGACCGCGATCGCCAATGGCGACCTGTCGAAGAAGATCACGGTGTCGGTCTCGGGCGAAATCCTCGAACTCAAGGAAACGCTGAACACCATGGTGGATCAGCTGAACCGCTTCGCCTCGGAAGTGACGCGCGTCGCCCGCGAAGTCGGTACCGAAGGCAAGCTCGGCGGCCAGGCGCAGGTGCCGGGTGTCGCCGGCACCTGGAAGGATCTGACCGAAAATGTCAATTCCATGGCCTCAAACCTGACCGGCCAGGTTCGCAACATTGCCGAAGTGACGACCGCCGTGGCGCGCGGCGACCTGTCGCGCAAGATCACCGTCGACGTGAAGGGGGAAATCCTCGAGCTGAAAAACACCATCAACACCATGGTCGATCAGCTCAACGCCTTCGCCGGTGAAGTCACCCGTGTGGCCCGCGAAGTCGGCACCGAAGGCAAGCTTGGCGGTCAGGCGCAGGTCTCCGGTGTGGCCGGCACCTGGAAGGATCTGACCGACAGCGTCAACTCGATGGCCGGCAACCTCACGGCACAGGTGCGCAACATCGCCGAGGTGGCGACCGCGATCGCTAATGGCGACTTGTCGCGCAAGATCACCGTCGACGTGCGCGGCGAGATCCTGCTGCTGAAGGACACGCTGAATACCATGGTCGATCAGTTGCGCTCCTTCGCCGGCGAAGTGACGCGTGTGGCCCGCGAAGTCGGCACCGACGGCAGGCTCGGCGGCCAGGCCGTCGTTCCCGGCGTCGCTGGCACCTGGAAGGACCTGACCGACAACGTCAACCTGCTCGCCGCCAATCTGACGACCCAGGTTCGAAACATCGCCGAGGTGACGACGGCCGTGGCGCGCGGCGACCTGTCGCGCAAGATCACCGTCGACGTGAAGGGTGAAATCCTCGAGCTGAAGAACACCATCAACACGATGGTGGACCAGCTCAACGCCTTTGCCGGCGAAGTGACGCGCGTGGCCCGCGAAGTCGGCACGGAAGGCAAACTCGGCGGCCAGGCGCAGGTGCCGGGCGTTGCCGGCACCTGGAAGGACCTGACTGATACCGTCAACGTCATGGCCGCCAACCTGACCGAGCAGGTACGCGGCATCGTCAAGGTGGTGACGGCGGTTGCGAACGGCGACCTCAAGCAGAACCTCACCGTCGCCTCCAAGGGCGAGGTGGCCGCGCTCGCCGAAACCATCAACAACATGACCAACACGCTTGCCACCTTCGCCGATCAGGTGACCACGGTGGCGCGCGAGGTGGGCGTCGAGGGCCGCCTCGGCGGCCAGGCGAACGTGCCGGGCACGGCCGGCACCTGGAAAGATCTGACGGGCAACGTCAACTTGCTCGCCGCCAACCTGACGACACAAGTGCGCGCCATCGCCGAAGTGGCGACTGCCGTCACCAAGGGCGACCTGACACGTTCGATCAAGGTCGATGCGCGCGGCGAAGTGGCCGAGCTCAAGGACAACATCAACACGATGATCGATAATTTGCGGCTCACGACCGAGCGCAACACCGAGCAGGACTGGCTGAAGACGAACCTGGCGCGCTTCACCAACATGCTGCAGGGGCAGCGCGACCTGACGCTGGTCGGCAAGATGCTGCTGTCGGAGCTGGCGCCGCTGGTCGGCGCCCATCAGGGCGTCATCTACCAGGTGGATGCCGACGAGAGCCAACCGTTCCTGTCGCTGCTGTCGGTCTATGCGCAAGGCGGCGAGGCGGCGCATCCGCCGCGGCTCGACTTTGGCCAGGGCCTCGTCGGCCAGTGCGCGAGCGATGCCCGCCGCATCCTCGTCACTGATCTGCCCGATAATGTCGTGCCGATCAGCTCCGGCGTGTTCACTACTCTGCCGAGAAGCGCGATCGTGCTGCCGGTGCATTTCGAGGGGCAGGTGAAGGCGGTTATCGAACTCGCCTCCGCAGGCGAATTTACCGAGCTGCAGCTCTCTTTCCTCGACCAGTTGACGACATCGATCGGCATCGTTCTCAACTCGATCGAAGCGACCATGCAGACCGAAGGCCTGCTGAAGCAATCCCAGCAGCTCGCCGCCGAGCTGCAGACGCAGCAGCGCGAACTGCAGCAGACCAACGAACAGCTCGGGCAGAAGGCGCAGCAGCTCGAGGAACGCAACGTCGAAGTCGAGGCGAAGAACCAGGAGATCGAGCAGGCGCGGCGCGCGCTGGAAGAAAAGGCGACCGAACTGGCGCTGACCTCGAAATACAAATCCGAATTCCTCGCCAATATGTCGCATGAGCTGCGCACGCCGCTGAACTCCATCCTCATCCTCGGCCAGCAGCTCGGAGAAAACCCCGACGGCAACCTGTCGGGCAAGCAGGTCGAGTTCGCCAAGACGATCCACGGCGCCGGCACCGATCTGCTCAACCTCATCAGCGATATCCTCGATCTCTCCAAGATCGAGTCCGGAACGGTCTCGGTCGATGCCGAGGAGATCTTCGTCAACAATCTGCTCGAAGTGATGGCGCGACCGTTCCGGCACGAAGCGGAGACGCGGAACCTGTCCTTCGCGGTCGAGGTCGGCGCCGACGTCACAAAGAGCATTATCACCGACTCGAAGCGGCTCCAGCAGATCCTCAAGAACCTGCTGTCGAACGCCTTCAAGTTCACCGCGCAGGGCGGCGTGACACTTCGCGTCGCATCGGCGACGAGCGGCTGGTCGTCGGATCACCCCTCGCTCCGGCACGCGCCGTCGGTGATCGCCTTTGAAGTCGTCGATACCGGCATCGGTATCCCGCCGGAAAAACAGCGTATCATCTTCGAGGCATTCCAGCAGGCGGACGCCTCGACGAGCCGCAAATATGGCGGCACCGGCCTCGGGCTGGCGATCAGCCGCGAACTGGCAAACCTGCTCGGCGGCGAGATCCAGCTGCGCAGCACGCCCGGCGTCGGCAGCACCTTCGTGCTCTACCTGCCGCTCACCTATGTCGGCGCCGGTGCGGTTGCACCCAGGCCGGTTCCGCCGGCGAATGTCGTGGAATTCGCCGAGGCGGCGGCAAGCCGCCGCGCCGAAAAGCCCACCGAACATGTCGCGGACGATCGCCACCGGATCGCGGCGGGTGAACTCGGTGCTGCTGGTCGTTGAGGACGACGCGCATTACGCCCGCGTCCTGGTCGATCTCGCCCGCGACAATGGTTTCAAGGTGCTGGTGGCGATGCGCGGCAGCGACGCGCTGACGCTGGCGCAGGATTACAAACCATCGGCGATCTCGCTCGATATCTTCCTGCCCGATATGCTCGGCTGGACGGTGCTGAGCCAGCTCAAGCAGAACCCGCAGACGCGGCATATCCCGGTGCAGATCATCAGCCTGGACGAGGATCGGCAGCATGGGCTTACGCGCGGCGCTTTCGCCTTCATGAGCAAGCCGACGACGCCGGAAGGTCTCGGCAAGGCGCTGTCGCGCCTGAAGGCCTATGCCGAGCCGCGCCGCAAGCAGTTGCTGCTCGTGGAGGACGACGAGGCGGAGCGCTTGAGCGTCACTGCGCTGCTCGGACATGACGATATCGACATCACCAGCGTCGGCTCGGGATCCGAGGCGCTTGCCGCTTTGCGGCGCAATTCCGCCGACTGCGTGGTGCTCGACCTTTCTCTTCCCGATATGTCGGGCTTCGACGTGCTGGAGCAGATACGCGACGATGCCGAGATCGGCGAGGTGCCGGTGGTCGTCTTCACCGGCAGGGAGCTCTCTGCGGAGGAGGACGCGACGCTCCACAGCATGGCCCGCAGCGTCGTTGTCAAGGGTGTCGAATCGCCAGAGCGGCTTCTCGACGAGACGGCGTTGTTCCTGCATCGGGTGGTCGCCGATCTTCCGGCGGCAAAGCAGGCGACACTGCAGGAACTGCACAGCTCGGACGAGGATCTCGTCGGCGAGACCGTGCTGCTCGTCGACGACGATGCCCGCAACATCTTCGCCCTCAGCAGCGTGCTCGAGCGCCGCGGCATGCGGGTGCTGACGGCGACGACCGGCAGCGAAGCCATTGACGTCATCAACAACGAACCCTCCGTTGCGATCGTGCTGATGGACATCATGATGCCCGGGATGGACGGCTATGAGACGATGCAGGTCATCCGCTCGGAGCCCCGCTTCCGGCGGTTGCCGATCCTGGCGCTGACGGCCAAGGCGATGAAGGGTGACAGGGAGAAATGCCTGGAGGCGGGTGCGTCGGATTACCTGGCGAAGCCCGTCAACACCGAGCAGCTCCTGTCGGCACTGCGCATGTGGCTGCACCGCTGAGGATCCGGCCATGAACCCCGTCAACATCCTCCTCGTCGACGACCAGCCCGCGAAGCTCCTGAGCTACGAAGTCATTCTCGAAGAGCTCGAGGAAAACCTCATCAAGGCGCAATCGGCCCGCGAAGCCTTCGAGCACCTGCTGCGCACCGAAATCGCCGTGATCCTCGTGAACGTCTGCATGCCTGAACAGGACGGCTTCGAGCTCGTCAGCATGATCCGGCAGCATCCGCGCTATCAGAATACGCCGATCATCTTCGTCTCCGCCGTTATGCTGGCCGAACCGGACCGGCTGCGCGGCTATGCGGTCGGCGCGGTCGACTACGTCTCCGTCCCGATCGTGCCCGAAGTGCTGAGGGCCAAGGTCAGGGTCTTTGCCGATCTCTACAGGAAGACGCGGGAACTCGAACGCCTGAATGCCGAGCTGGAGGCAAGGGTGCACCAGCGTACAGCCGAGCTCGAAACATCGGCGGCGCAGTTGCGTCAGCTGAATGAAGAACTCGAGCACCGGATCGACCAGCGGACGCGCGAGCGTGAGGAGGCGCTGGCGCAGCTCTTCGAAGCGCAGAAGCTCGACACGATCGGCCATTTGACCGGCGGCGTGGCGCACGACTTCAACAATCTTCTCATGGCGGTGCTCGGCAGCCTCAGCCTGCTGAAGAAGCGGCTGCCGCCGGATGAGCGCAGCGAACGCCTGGTGACGAACGCGATCCAGGCGGCCGAGCGCGGCACGGCGCTCACCCAGCGCCTGCTCGCCTTCGCCCGCCGGCAGGAGCTGAAGCCGCAGGCGGTCGATTTCCTCAGGCTGTTTGAAAACGTCGAGGATCTGCTCGCCAAGGCTGTGGGGCCGCGCGTCGAGATTCGAAAGCGCATCCCGGCGGATCTGGAGCCGCTGCTGGTGGACAGCGACCAGCTGGAGCTGGCGCTGCTCAACCTCTTCGTCAATGCGCGCGATGCGCTTGAAAGCGGCGGCGCGGTGACGGTCGCTGCGGCAGCGGAAAAGGCACGGCCGACCGGCCTTGCGGGCGGGAATTACATCAAGATATCGGTCTCGGACGATGGCGAGGGAATGGACGAGGCGACGGTTCTGCGCGCTGCCGAGCCATTTTTCACCACCAAGGGGATCGGCAAGGGTACTGGTCTCGGCCTGTCGATGGTGCACGGCCTGGCAGCGCAATCGGGCGGCTCGATCCAGATTTCGAGCGCGAGAGGCAAGGGCACCACCGTCTCCCTCTGGCTGCCCGTCGCCGAGAGCTTCACCGAGGCGCAGCCGGCGGTCGTGCCGGCGGCCGCGGAACCCGTGAAGCCGGTGTCGCGGTCGCTTGCCATTCTTGTCGTCGACGACGATGCGCTCGTCAGGACCGGAACCGTGGCGATGCTGGAGGATCTCGGACACCTGCCGCGGGAAGCGGCGTCGGCCTCCCAGGCTCTGGAATTCTTCGCCGGCGGACAGGAGTGCGATCTTGTTATCACCGATCACGCCATGCCGGGCATGACCGGCGCCGAGCTCGCGCGCCACCTTCGTGCAGCGTTCCCCAACCTGCCCGTGATCCTCGCTTCCGGCTATGTCGAGCTTGCCGAGGACCAGGGGCTCGGCCGGATGCTCAGGATGACGAAGCCGTTCACCCAAGAGCAGCTTCAGGCTGCCATGGACGAAGCGCTCCGGGACAAGGTCGCGGCGGCGTGATCGACGAAGCGAGTGGCAGGGCGCGGCCGAATCTTGGGCTGAGGCTGAAGCGGCGCAGGTGGGTCAATCCGCCTGATATTTGCCTCGCTCCCAAGCGATGATCAGAAAGTACGAGAAGCTATCAATCTTATTATCTTTGGGGTTTATCGCCAAAGCCGCCTCATCAAAATCCCTGGAGCCGCTCAGGATATAAACGGTCTTGCATCTGCCGAGAGCATCTACAGTGGGATCGCAAAACATTAGATGTCGATTTTTTATACTCAGATCTTCGTTGATGATTTTGCCGACATCTCGCAGGATCTCCTTTGCGTGGGGATCTGGATCTTTCATGTACGAAGAGCCATCAAGTCTAAGTGTCTTTGCGATCCTCAAGGTTCGCCTGTCTCCATCGCATTTTAATACAAGTGCCGCATCCGGCGAATTTTTACCGAAACCTGGGCACTTGTTTTCGATGGAATTGAGAGAGTTTATCGAAAAACTCTCGGGTAAATCAAGCGTATGCACTCCAGTAAAAAGTAAAATTGACGCAAGGCTAAAAATATATTTCACAGTATTACCTTTGCTCCTGATCGATTTGGTCCATGCGCGCTTCTAGACGTTTCCAGACTTCGGCGAGGGGCTTGGCTTTGGAGGGGTCTGCCTTATGAACATCATAGGTAGCCGCAACTTGCGTTCGCAGCCAATGCTCGACGTGCTTCGCCAATTCCACGGGCAAAGCAATATTCATCCACCGGGTTGAATTCATCGTTGCGTCCCGTTTCTGTCTCGTTGTTCATGCGCTGCTGGAGAGAATCCTACTCTTCTTGACTATCGACTGTCACGCTTGCCGTCGGTTTCATTTGTCACGCTATCAAAACGGATAGCATCTATGCGCCTCCAGCGCCCGATGCGATCTGATGCGTGCGCCATCTGGCCTGTGGCGACGGACGTGGCCTCGTATATGCTGGCGGAGTGACGGCCGCAGCATTCCCACATCCGGCTAGCAGACGAAACTTTTTGCTCCTGCGACAGTTACCCAGATCCCGTCCATTCATCAGAGGCTCTCCCTTGACCAAAATGATGTTCGGCCCCGCATTCAGCGAAGACGGCGTTCTGTTCCGCCTCTGGGCTCCTCTGCATGAAAGCGTATCGTTGAGGATCGAAGGCGCGGATCCCCGTCCGATGCTGGCGGACGACGATGGCTGGCATTGCTGCGTGGTCGCGGAAGCCGGCGTCGGCACGCGCTACCGTTTCGTGCTGCCGGATGGTCCCGGGGTTCCCGATCCCGCCTCGCGGTTCCAGCCTGAGGATGTGCATGGCCCGAGCGAGGTGGTCGATCTTTCTGCCTACCGCTGGAAGACCACTGCCTGGAGGGGCCGGCCCTGGGAGGAGATGATCATTTGCGAAATGCATATCGGCTGCTTCACGCCGCAGGGTACTTTCAAGGCCGCGATCGAGCGTCTCGACCATCTGCGGGAACTGGGCGTGACGGCGCTGCAGATGATGCCGGTCGCTGAATTCCCGGGCCGCTATGGCTGGGGCTATGACGGCGTGCTTCCCTATGCGCCCGACAGCAGCTACGGCCGGCCCGAAGATTTGATGGAGCTGGTGGACGCGGCGCATGAGCGCGGCATCTCGGTCTTCCTCGATGCGGTCTACAATCACTTCGGGCCGGATGGAAACTATATTCCGTCCTACGCGCCGCTCTTTACCGATCATCACAAAACGCCCTGGGGCAACGGCGTCAATTATGACGGCGACGGCTCCGAGATGATCCGCGAATTCATCATCGAGAACGCCGTCTATTGGATCACCGAGTTCCGGCTCGATGGTTTTCGCTTCGATGCCGTCCATGCGATCAAGGACGACAGCAGGGAACATCTTCTGCATGCGCTCGCCCGTCGTGTCAGGGCAGCGGCCGGCGACCGGCAGGTTCACCTGATCGTTGAGAACGAGGAGAACGACAGCGACCTGCTGCAGCGCGATGAGAGCGGCGCGGCGCGGCTGTTCACCGCCCAGTGGAACGACGACCTGCACCATGTGCTGCATATCGCTGCGACCGGCGAGACCTTCGGCTATTATGCCGACTACGCCGGTGATGCCGATAAGCTCGGCCGCGCGCTGGCGGAAGGTTTCGTGTTCCAGGGTGAGCATATGCCCTACCGCGGCGGGAGCCGGGGCAGGCCGAGCGGCCACCTGCCGCCGACCGCCTTCGTGTCCTTCATCCAGAACCATGACCAGATCGGCAACCGGGCGCTCGGCGACCGCATCATGGCCGCGAGCCCGGCCGAGGCCATCAAGGCCGTCACATCAATCTACCTGCTGGCGCCCGAGATCCCGATGCTGTTCATGGGCGAGGAATGGGGTGCCATAGAGCCTTTTCCGTTTTTCTGCGATTTCGACGAGGATCTGAACGACAAAGTCCGCAAAGGCCGGCGCGAGGAACTGGCGCGCCTGCCGGGCTTCGATGCCGACGAGCTTCTCGACCCGACGGCGCCGTCGACCTTCGCTGCCGCCAAGCTCGACTGGTCGAAACTCGCCTCCTCGGAGACCCTCGATTTCTACAGGACGCTTCTCGATCTGCGACGTCGAAGAATCATTCCCTTGCTGGAAGGCGGCGCCGGACATGCGGCTTACCGGTCGGCCGGCACTGCGGTGGCGGTGGATTGGACGTTTGCCGGCAACCGGCGCCTTCACCTCAGCGCTAATCTCAGCGGCGAGGCCGCGACGCTCGGCCCTCAGCATGAAGACGGCGAGACGATCTTCCGTCTCGGCCGCAATGACGATGGCGATCTTGCGCCTTGGACGGTGATCTGGAGCATCAGCAAGGCGTAAGGGGATGAGATGAAGGCGATCGAACCATGAGGCCCTCGGAGATCGAAAGGCTCGCCCGCCGGCACGGCATCAGCCCGACAAGGCCCAGTCCCGACAATCGGGAGGTGGCGATCTCCAGCGACACCAAGCGCAAGCTACTTTCGGCACTGAAGGTCGACTTGTCGGCAGCGGCTGATCGCGAGTCGGCCGCGACGCGGCAGGAGCCGAAGCCGACGTTCAAGGAGATCCCAAGGTCATACCTCCCGGATTTTCTGTCCGGCACGCGCGTCTGGGGCATCAGTCTGCAGCTTTACGAGCTTCGCTCGGCGCGCAACTGGGGCATTGGGGACTTCGAGGATCTGTCCGTTATGTCGGATCTGGCGGGATCGCTTGGCGCCGATTTCATCGGTCTCAACCCGCTTCACGCGCCCTTTCTCGCTGATCCCGAGCGCTGCAGCCCCTATGAGCCCTCGAGCCGCCAGCATCTCAACCCGCTCCAGATCGCCGTCGACCGGGTGCCGGGCTTTGCCGGCAATGACGACCTCGAGCGGCAATTGCAACGCCTTCGCCGAACCGAGCTCGTGGATTACGCCGGCGTCGCACGAACCAAGCTTCAAGCGCTGCGGGATCTCTGGCCGGAGTGGCGGGCGCGAGCGGCGACCGACAAGGCCTATGATCCCCGGGATTTCGACGCCTTCGTCGCGCAAGGCGGCGACAGCCTGCGGCGGCACGCTCTTTTCGAATGTCTGTCGCTTTCCATGGCGGCTCGTGGCGCAGGCGCCGGCTGGCAGAAATGGCCGTCCGATTTCCAGCGCAGCGCTAGCGCTGCCGTCGCCGAATTCGAGCGCGAACATGAAGACGATGTGCGTTTCCATATGTGGCTGCAATGGCTCGCCCACCGGCAGCTGATGCAGGCGGCCGCGCGGGCGCTGAAGGCCGGCATGCGGATCGGGCTCTATCTCGATCTTGCCGTCGGCGAAGCAGTCGACGGCTCAGCGACATGGAGCGAGCCGGATGTCTATATTTCCGAGGCCACCGTCGGCAGTCCTCCCGATCCCTTCGCCGTCGACGGGCAGGACTGGCATCTTGCCGGCTATCTGCCTTCCATGATCGCATCGGGGGAAACGTCTCCCTTTCGTCGTATGGTGAGCGCCGCCATGCGCTATGCGGGCGCGATCCGCATCGACCATGTCCCGGCGCTTCGCCGCCTCTTTCTGGTGCCGCTCGGCGCCAGCCCGGAGGGCGGCGGCTATGTCCGCTATCCCCAGGATCGGCTCCTGCAGATCCTTGCCGAGATGTCCGCCGAGCATCGATGCCTCGTCATCGGCGAAGCTTTGGGGATGATCCCTGAAGACCTGCCGGATGATCTGGCGGCGGCCCGAATTCTCTCTTATCGAATCCTTTCCTACGAACAGGACGACGACGGCTTCAAGCCGGCGGCTGCCTATCCCATTCTTGCCTTGGCATGCATTTCGACGCACGATCATCAGACCCTGGCCGGCTGGTGGCGCGGCGCCGACGTTCAGGACCGGCGCGAGCACGGCATCGTGCCGCCGCATCTCACCAAAAAGCATCTCGAACACCGCAAGCGCGAGCGGCGACGCCTGAAGGCGGCGCTCAGGGCCGCCGGTTTTGGCCTGCCGCAGCGTCTTGACGCAAGGGCAAGTCGGGAGTCGCTGAGGCAGCTGACTGTCAGCGCCTATCGCTTCATCGCCAGAACCCCATCCCTTCTCGTTGCGGTTCGCCTTGCCGATCTCACAGACGAGAAAAACCCGACCAATATTCCCGGCACCAGCGACAGCTATCCGAATTGGAAGCCGAAGCTGTCGGTTTCGCTCGAGGACATGATGTCGAGCCCGCTCGTCCAGCGCGTAACGGAGGCGATGCGCAAGGAAAGGCCGCAAAATCAAATGGCAAGGGAACGAATAGGACGCCGGCGGATTCTGAATAGATAGGGAAAAGGATCGCCGAGATGGCTTCCAAGAAACAGCTGGTCGAAGTCGCGGTGGGTACCGAAGAAGGGCGTGTCCCTCTCGGCATCATGAACGCCCGGCAGGCGCTCGCGCTTCCCGATGATCTCGATGTCGAAATATCGCATCCCGATCACGAGCCGGGCAACACCGACCGCTTCATCCAGAAGGACGAGTTGCGGCGGCATCTCGACGAGCGGTTGGCCCGTCCTGCCGGTCCACCCGGCTGACCTGCCTTCGATCCCGGAACCTCGGTGGATCTGGATTGTTTGATACGACCAAGGAGAAAACCATGGCACATGCCGACCGGAAACATATCGGCGCTGGCGCAAAGGGAAAAGGCGATGGCAGCGGCGCCATGACCGATCTCAAAGAAGAGCAGCTTCCTGGAAATATGGTCCTGTCGAACCGCGACAAGACACAACATTCCAAAGAGCGCGGCCTGGACGGCAAGACGTTTCAGACCGAGCAATATTCGGATCACAGCTCCAACCGAGACCCCGACTGAGGAGAGGCGTGATGAGCAGCAGGCTACCTCCGATTCCAGTCGGCAACGTCAGCAGCAAGGGCGCAGGCAAGCCGACGAAGGCCAAGGCAGAAGACGCAGCAATGGCAAGCGGTGGCGAAGACCCGGATAAGAAGGGTCAGCAAGGCAACAGTAAAATCAATACCAGCCATCAGGGCCATCAGCAGGACCGCTAGGAGGCATCGATGTCCACGTCCAAGAAGAGCGCCGCGACCATCCGCCAGGGCGGTCCGGGCGCTTCGCACGAAAATGCCAAGGCGCCGCTCGACATTAGGAAGCCGGCAGCAGAGCCGGACAAACGCTCGCAAAGCAAGGTCTCCGGCGGTGGCGGCGAGCATGATCGCCACCATGGCCACGACCCGCGGCGGAAGTGAGGGGCAGACTGGCGGCGGGCTAACCAGCCGAAGGGATGAGGTCCGTCGCTTCATAGGATCAACATGATGGAAGACAGACCATGACGACCGCATTCATCCTTGTTGCATTGGCTCTCATCGTCATCTACGCCGGCCCGACACTGCTGTTTATCTGCGTCGGTTATGCCGACTATATGCTGGAGCGGCGCAGACACTTGTTGGCTTTGAAGCACGCGGTAAGGCGTCGCAGCGACGAGCTTTAGGCGTCCGACAATAGCATTGAGGCGCGAGCGCGAGGCAGGTTGCGCATTGTCGCGACTTGCGCTGTCAATCGATCATCAAAGCAGTTCCATGGAGGGACCGCGAGGTCGGAACGTTGATTTTGGGAGATGTGAAAATGCCGCGGCGCAAGAGCAGTGAGACGACTACCCTCGACACCAGCCGAGCCAAGCTCGGCGAACCGGTGCCGAAAGCCATTATCGATACCAACACCGCATCCGTCGGCATCCCCCGGCAGCCCGAAGAGGACCTGCGCGTGGAATTGAGCACATTGCGGAAACAGATCGACATGCTCCAGCAGCAGGTGCTGGAGGCCGGGCGATCGGCGAAGGACAGTGCTGGAAAAGCGATCCATCAGACCGAGGCCGTGGTCAAACATCATCCGCTTGCAACGGTTATGCTCGTGGCTGCTGTCGCGGGTGTGTTCGCCTTTGCCGCACATCACGTCTCCTCGCCGCGTCGCGAGCCATCCGCCTTGCGAGACGTCAGGGACTTCTACGACAGGATGCGCCAGCTGATCTGACAAGATTTCAGGATTGTCAGCACCCCGATTTTGCCCGAGGCTCTGTCACGCAACAAGGGAAAACCGGATGCTCGACATCATTATACGCAGCGCTCTTACTATCGTCGGGCGGACGGAACGCTTGATCGAAGCGGCGAGGCGGCTGGTTGACGGAAATGACCTCGACGAGGCGGAGGTGTATGAACTCGATCGTGAGATCGAACGGTTGAGGGACGTGATTTTCGGGGTGGACGAGGCGGTCCGGTCGCTCGCACTCACCGTCGAATGCTGGCCGCAGGCCCCTCACGGCCACGCGGTAGAGAAAACGTTGCACTGATTGCGTGACTTTAGCAGTAACCCGTGGTTTCCTAAGTTGTTGTTATAAAGCAGTTTTTCCAACACGGATAGGCATGTCACGCCGATGTCACGCGACTGTGGAGGCAATATGTGCTTGATTGGGGCGTTCGGCGCTTCCGATTTCCAGGCCGGATGCGCTTGGCACGCGGAAATGAGGGCAGGGGCGCTATTATCGTTGGGGCATGGGCGATGACTTTGGAGACCTCCGGGCAGATATCCGAGCCCGACGAATTTATATTTCCGGTTCACACCCGGACGATCGCGCAGATACGCTATGATATTCGTGGCCAGGTTATGACGGTCGTCTATCATGATGGCCGCTCGCGCACCACGACCGGCATACAGGGCTCGGCGATGCTCAGAATCCTCGCCCAGCGTCCGCTGGAGCGTTCCCCGTTTCTGTTGCGAACGGTCATCTGATAGAGAAAATCGGCGCATCCGCAGCTAAATCGTCCTCATGGTGCATCCATTTCCCTGGAACTGCGTTCATCCTCGATAGCCAGTCTATGGAGGGACGACGATGACCTTTCCACGGCCGAAAGCCGAAGCTCCCGCTCAGCGCTTCCAAGAAGCGAGCGCTGCTGCACGCGACGCTTTGGAAAAGCTGATTGCTGCCGCCAATGAAGCCGGATGGGGGACCGAGGAAATATCGGTCGCATTCCTCGAGGCCGCGCGATTTTTGAACGAGGCCAACAGAAAAGATCCCGATCCTGCCGACGATCCGATCATCAGCGAGGTGCCGGGCAAGCGGGAGCAGATTGGACACGGCGAGCTTTTTGATTAAGGCGTGTCGCGCAAAAGTGTGCAGCGGTTTGCGGCACCGACATGCGTGAGCCCGCAGGGCCAGGTCGGCAAGTGGGATCAATTTGAGCTATCGGGCGTTCTGCGGTGAGGAAACACGGGAGACGCATCATGTTCAAGAACGAATCCGACAACAGGCTCGACGACGCTGGCATCCCGCTCGCAAATCAAGAAGAGGCGGACATCAATCCTGACCTCATCAGGCGCGAGGGTTTCGCAAGCGAGGCCGAATACCGCGCCTATCTCGCCACGCTTGGCGGGGAGATTCCGTTCGACGCCTATGTGGCGGAAACTGTCGAGACCTCCGAAGGACATGCTCTGGAAGGCCATCTCAGGGAGTTGCGGGAAGAGCTCGAAAACCTCCAGGCCCGTCTGCAGGTGATCCGGCGGCAGGCCGCGACCGTCTTGACCGAAAATGCTCGCTGGGCCGATGCCAGCGCCCATGCCCAACTCGGTGATCGGCCATGGCTCAAGCTGGCGGGCGCGATGGCGGCAGCCTTCGTCGTCACCAGGGGGCTCCGGCGTTTGCCTCTCGGGACTGTGGCGACCGCGGCGCTGCCCCTGGCCGCCGCCGCGATCAACCGGAAGCTGGCCAGAGATTGATGTCCGAAGGCCTAGAGCATGATGCCGAAAAGTGTGAGCGGTTTTCGGACGACATCATGCTCTAACTCTTTAATTTAGAACAGGATTCAGATTTAGGCCGACCGGGCCTAAAATCATCCTGTTCTAGGCTGAACGAGCGCCATCTTCTCGCCGAAGTGTTCGCGCCATCTTACGGTCTGGAAGGGAGATGAATATGGCTGGACATGACGACCGCTATATCGAGATCACGACGCGTCTTCGCTCGATGCGGTCTTTCTGCGACTTCCTCTCGCAGGGCGGTACCGTCCGCGTCGCCTTGTCGGACGGCGAGCCCTTTACGGACGTCACCGCCGTTCTGTTGGAACGGAATCGACGGGAGGCAGAAGCGCTCGCCCGCACCCGCAGGCAGCTTTATC
Source organism: Rhizobium sp. K102 (assembly GCF_022385315.1). Classification (NCBI taxonomy): domain Bacteria; kingdom Pseudomonadati; phylum Pseudomonadota; class Alphaproteobacteria; order Hyphomicrobiales; family Rhizobiaceae; genus Rhizobium; species Rhizobium sp. K102. Next base: position 614,822 of record NZ_CP092437.1, on the reverse strand, counting down.
CCGACCTCGCAGACGAAGATGTGACGCCGCCGCTCTACAGCCGTCACTGACTCCCCTCAGGCAGCGGCCACGCCGCGCCTGTCCGTTTCTTCCTGAGCAGGTTCGTTTGAAAGGCGATGTCGTCCATGACGCCGATGATCTGCACGATCTTGATCGGCAAGTGACGGCGTCGCGTTTTTCCCGCGTGGCATTGGCTGGGAACTCGGCCATTGCCGCCGACAGATTGCGAAAACGGCTCAAGGATTGGAGGACGGAGTTGAAAATATCCATCCGCCCCTGAGGCAGGCTCGATGCATAAAAGTCCACGGCGCCCACGGCATGATGTCCGGATGTGCCACGCCGACGATCAGGCGAAACCGATTTCCGCAAACAGAGGCAGGTGGTCCGAGGCGATCCGCGTCAGCCGATTTTGCAGGACGGTGGCCTTTTTGACGACGAGATCGTCGGTGACGAAGATGTGGTCGAGACGCATCAGCGGGTAGAGGGAGGGAAAGGTCGCTTTCGCGGCGGCCTTGCCCGCGAGCTGGGCGTCCTTCAACGACCGCGCGGCAAGTCGGTACGTCGCCGATGATGGAATGGCATTGAAATCGCCGCAGAGAATGCAGGGAAGAGGTTCGTTCGCCGCGCCGCGCAGCCAGCCCGCATTCAACAGCGTGGTCATCTGCCGGATGCGCTCGCGCCCGCGAAGGCCGAGATGGGTGTTGATCACCAGGAGCTTCCTGTCGCCGACTAGGATTTCGACGGAAAGCGCGCCGCGCTGTTCGCCGATGGAGGGCAGAGGGCCGGCCTTGACCGCGCCTGTCGGCAGCGCGGTGATGATCGCATCGCCATACTGCTCCTCGGCAACCGACAGCGCCGGATGGAAATGCGCCTGCATCTTCAGCAGCGAGGCGATCGCATGGGCTTGATCGACGCCGCCGGTCCGACGCCTCAGGACATCGACTTCCTGCAGGGCGACGATATCGGCTCCAGCCTCGGCAATGACCGACGCGATGCGGCCGGGGTCGAGCTTCCGGTCGTTGCCGATACAGCTGTGCACGTTATAGGTCAGGAGTTTGATCGATCTATCCGGCATAGGCCCGCTAAAGCTGGTCTCCCCTCGAGAGACAGGGTTCGTTCTCCCCGAGGGGAACACAAAACTCTTTTGATCGTTCCAGGATGATCGAGCCATGGCGCTCGCACCTCGAAACGGACAATCGATGAGTCTGAAAAACGCAATCTGGAATGGACTGCTCGTTGCTGCCCTTTGTATCGCGGGCTTTCTTCTCTATCGGATCTTCCGCCAGTACAGCCTGGAGCAGATCGTTCAATCGGTCCGCAGCATACCTTTTCCGAGCTTCTGCACAGCACTCCTGTTTGCGGCGGCATCCTATCTATGCCTGAGCTGTTTCGACTTGCTGGCGATCCGCTCACTCGGCAAATCCCTGCCTTACCGGAAGATCGTGCTCGCCTCCTTCATCAGCCTTTCGCTCGGCCACAATATCGGATTTGCGGGGCTGAGCAGCGGCGCCTTCCGCTATCGCTACTATTCCCGCTGGGGCCTGACGGCCGTGGACGTGGCGAAGATCATCCTGTTCTGCGGCGTCACCGTCGGCCTCGGGTTGATCACGCTCGGCGGCCTTGCCCTGATCGTCAATCCCGGCGATGCCGCGCGTCTGCTGCGCATCGACCCGGCGAGCACCCGCCTTTTCGGTCTGCTGGCGCTCGTCGTGCCGGTCGTCTATGCGGGGCTGGCGTTTTTCATCCGCGGCAGGCTGCGGCTCTGGCACTGGTCGTTTCAGCTGCCGCGATTTTCGATCGCGCTCGCCCAGATCGGGGTCGGGACGATCAATTTCATGCTGGTGTCCGCCTGCCTGCACCAGATGCTCTCTGTCTTCGGCGACGTTGCCTTCTTCAAATCGGTGACGGCTTACGTGCTCGCCAATTCCGCGATCCTTGCGACGCATGTCCCCGGTGGTCTCGGCGTACTCGAGGCGACGGTCTCCTATGTCGTGCCGCAGGAGGCCTCGATCGGCGCGCTGATTGCATTTCGCTGCAGCTATTTCTTCATTCCGCTGGCGCTCGGCACCACGCTTCTTGTCGTCAGCGAACTGATCTTCCGGCGCCGGTCACGCGGGGCGGACGAAGAGACGGAAGAGCGCGCCGAGGCCCAGTCGGTCTAGGAGCCTGAAAGGCCGGGCCGGATCGAAGAACGAGGTGCCTCTTATGGGCGCAATACTGCCCGACAGATCGACGGCAAATTCCCGTAAGCGCCGAGGCCCATCATTGAGCGTATCGATTGCCCGGATGATCGAGCCGCTCCGTGCAAAGGCCGCGGCGAAGGTCTCCGGGGTCGTTCCGAGATATTCGGCCAGCAGGCGATCGCGCAAGTCCGCGATTCGGCGGCGATGTTCGTCATTGCCGGCCTTAAGCAGCATGTCGCATTCCGAATCCAATCCCTCCGAGCGGTTGTTGAGATTGGAGGAGCCGATGCGGATCAGTTCGTCGTCGGCAATGATCAGCTTGGAATGGATGAGCACCTCCACCCCGTCTTCCTTTGGCGACCCGGGCATTGGCGGCCCGGCCACTGGCGGCCCGGGCACGACGGGATAATAAACCCTGAACCGATCGGCGCGATCGGCGCGCTTGAGGCGACGGATGACGCGGTCGCGATTGCCGCCCATGACGAGCTTTTCGATCAGGCCGTGCGAACGGCGCGTGCAGATGACCACGATCTCGGGGCCATCTTCCTCCTGCAGCCGCGCGGCAAGGGCGTCGGCGATGCGGAAGGAGGCGAGATATTGCGCTTCGATGTAAAGCTGCCGCCGCGCCCGGGCGATGATATCGAGTGTCGAGGCGATTCCGTCGCTGACCCCAGCGCGGAAAGTCGTCGCCGGCTCCGTCAGCACGAGGCTGATGGGGATCTGCTTCAGCGAAACGGCAAGATCGTCCGGCCATGTGAAAGGGTAGCTCTCGGCAAGCGGTCCATGGTTTTCGCCGGTGGCGTTTTCCCAGCGCCGCCGCGCGATATCGCCGATCAGCCTGGCGGCGTCGCCGGTGACCATCGCCTGAACGTCATGCAGCGGATCGTAGGACACGCCTTCGGGGTCACGTCGCAGCGCCTCCTTGGCGCGATGGCGTCTCGTATCCCATCGCCGCGACGTCACGTCCATGCCGCCGATGAAGGCGACGGCATCGTCGATACAGACGAGTTTCTCATGATGGCAGCCGCGCACGGTGTTTTGAAGATCGAAGCGCAGATCGATCCTGGCATTCCTCGGGAAGTTTTTCTTCCGAAGCACCTGCAGGGATTTTCCCGAATAGATCGGTCCGAGCGTCCAGATGAGGATGCGTATCTCGATCGCCGGATTTGCCTCTGCCACGGCATGCAGCAGCTCGGCCAAGGTTTCGCCGGATTTTTCCGGCTCCATCGGAATATCAGGATTGAAATCCCATCCGACGATCCAGACCCTGCGCCGCGCCTGCCGCAGCGCCCGCGCCAGCTCGGCGAAATACCGGTTGCCATTGATCAGGAATGCCGCTTTTTCGGCGTAGCCTTCGAGTTCCTGTTTTTCACCGCCGCCTGGCTGTTGCGCTTTTGTTCTAAGCAGGTAGGGTTGATTGAGCATGGTTTCTAACGCGGTCATGGTTGCCTCGGCCTTTCGACTGAAAGCAAACGCCCGGGACTTTCCCGAGTTCCCGATCGCAGCCGGCGATGGAAAATGTAAGGAAAAGAAATGTCACAGCGAGCAGGCAGCGCCGATCTTCCCCTTCATGGGGGACGTGTGCCGCATTGGCTCAGCGACCGGATGACGCGGCTCGGCACGCTGATCACCGAGGCGATCGTTCATCACTACGGTCGCGATGAGTTTCTGCGCCGGCTCGCTCACCCTTTCTGGTTCCAGTCCTTCGGCGCCGTCATGGGCATGGACTGGCATTCCTCCGGCATCACGACCAGCGTTCTCGGCGCCTTGAAGCGCGGGCTGAAACCGCGCGCCGGTGAACTCGGACTGCATGTCTGCGGCGGACGCGGCCAGCACTCGCGGAAGACACCGCAGGAGCTCGTCTCGATCGGCGAGCGCGTCGGCCTTAACGGGGAGGGGCTGGCGACGACCAGCCGTCTCATCGCCAAGGTCGACAGCGCCGCCCTTCAGGACGGCTTCGATCTCTACCTCCACGGCTTCATCGTCGCCGACGACGGCCATTGGGTGGTCGTGCAGCAGGGCATGAACGGCGACCGGCGGCAGGCCCGCCGCTATCACTGGCTGTCCGAAGGGCTCGAAAGTTTCGTCGATTCGCCGCATGCGGCGATCGAGGGACGGAGCCAGGGCGAGATCGTCAATCTCGCCGACTGGCGCGCCGAGCGCTCGCGGCGAGGCCAGCTCGATCTGCTGGCGACCCTCGGTCCCGACAGGATCGTCCGCGAGGCGGCGGCGCTGCAACGCGCCGAGCAACCGGAGCCCGAGCCCGCCGAACAGCCGATGCTGCCGCACCTGATCATGCCCGCCCATCACGATGTCCGCGAGAGCGATGTCAATATGCGCCGCCTGCATGGAAATCTCGCCGCCGCGGCCGATCGCGGGCCGGCGGATTTTCAAGAGCTGCTGCTCGTTCCCGGTGTCGGCGCCCGCACGGTGAAGGCGCTGGCGATGGTGGCGGAGGTCGTCCACGGTGCGCCCTGCCGGTTCTCCGACCCGGCGCGCTTCTCGATCGCCCATGGCGGCAAGGACCGCCATCCCTTCCCGGTGCCGCTCAAGGTTTATGACGAGACGATCGGCGTGATGAAATCAGCGGTGCTGAAGGGCAAGCTCGGGCGGGAGGAGGAGTTGCAGGCGCTGAAGCGCCTCGACGAACAGTCCCGGCAGATGGAACGCTACGTGACCGGCCCCGACCTCAAGGAAATCATCGCCGGCGAATTCCGTCAATCCGCCGATTTCGGCGGCCGCAGTGTCTTCGGCTGGGAGGCGCCGCCGGTGGATGAGAGCTAGGCCATAAATTAAGGAAGATAGCGACAACGTTGGCAAAGGCTCTTGGGCGCGTTATCTCAGGGGCATGAGCGAACACACCTATATCCGAGTGCAATGGCTTCATGATTTCCCAGAGGAGCCAGTCGATTTGTGGAGCGAACTGGACCGGGAGCGTTTCGAAACGCGGAAACTGGAGATATTCCGTAACGGCACAGTGGGATATGCGAGCGCGAGCGAAGCTGTCGGAGGCACTATGCTCGGCATCGTCCCGGTTCCTTCACTGGCGGAAATCGCTGCGGATAGCGAGTTTGAGCCGTAGGAGATTTCTCAGAGCGAATTCGAAGATCGCTGGAGTGCTCGTCAGTCCGGTTGATTTAGGCTTATCCCGTGAAAGCCGCAACCAACAGCATCTGCCTATCAATGCCCATCCGGTGGAACGGCTTCAGGCGGAACTGTCTCCTTCAAATTCTTCCGGTGGAAGATGAAGAGCCCGGCAAAGACGATGATGGCGGCGCCGATAACAATCTGCGCGTCGGGAATATCGTTGAAGAAGATGTAGCCAAGCACGATCGCCCAGAGCAGCAGCGTGTATTGCAGCGGCGCCAGCAGCGATGCCGGTGCGAGCTTCAGCGAGCGGGTGATGAGCAGATGCGCGCAGGTGGCGACAACGCCAAGCAGCAGCATGCCGGACCAATCGAGGAGTGTGGCCGGCTGCCAGTTGCCGATGCTCAAGGCGATGCCGGTGACGAGGGCGGCGACCGTCTGCCACGTCACCAGCGTCGTGTCGCTGGTCGAGCGCAGATATCGGCTCATGACAAGTGAGAGCGCAAAGGCGAAGCTGCCGGCAAGGCCGAAGAAGGATGGAAGCGACAGCATCGCCGTCGAAGGACGTAGTGCAATGACGACGCCGGCGAAGCCGACCAGAACGGCCAGCCACCGGCGCCAGCCGATCTTTTCTCCGAGAAAGAAATGCGAGAGTGCGGCGATGTAGATCGGCCCGGCCATATAGAAGGTCATCACGTCTGCGAGCGGCAGATAGGCGACGGCGGCATAGAACAGGGCGACGTCGCCGGTCGCCATGACGACCCGCACGAACTGGAGGCGTTTCTGCTCGACGCGGAACAAGGCCATCGGCCCTTGCCGTGCGATCATCGGTCCGAGCACGATGAAAGCGCCGAGCGAGCGTATCACCAACACCTGGCCGACGGCAAAGCTGGTCATCAGCCACTTGCCCATCGCATCGTTCAGCGCAAACAGCAGATCGCCGAGCAGCATCAGCACGACGCCCGTCATGATCAGGTTTCCTGTATTGGCGACGGCCGCCTTGGTCTTCATTCCCCGAATCCTCGCAAAAACGGCCGCGCATGCGCGGCCGAATGCGGCTTCGATCTTAACAAGGCCGATGTCAAGTGTTCACTGGTGTACAGACGGCGGGCGGCGGGCGTGGAAAGAGCGTGCCAAGGCTGAACCGCTGAAGGTCATCGTCGAGCGACGCGATCGCTATTGGCACTGCAAGCCGTCTTTTGGCTGGAGGGGCTATGCCCTACCATACATCCGGCTCGCCCGCAGCAGGCGTTGCGAATAGGGATGTTCGACCGCGCCTCTTCGCAAGGCCTCGATGTCGACCTGTTCGACGATCTCGCCGGCTTCCATGATCGCGACTCGGCTGCACATGTGGGAGACGACGGCGAGATCGTGGCTGACGAGGAGATAGGTGAGGCCGCGCTCCTTGCGCAGGTCCTGCAGGAGATTGAGGATTTCGGCCTGGACGGAGACATCGAGCGCCGATGTCGGCTCGTCGAGAAGCAGGACGTCGGGGTTCAGCATCAGGGCGCGGGCGATCGCCACGCGCTGCCGCTGCCCGCCGGAGAGCTGATGCGGAAAGCGGTAGCTGAGCGCCGGGTCGAGGCCGACCGATCGCAGCACCGCGTTCATGTCGACGCTATTCCCGTCCAGCCCCTGGTTGCGCAGCGGTTCCTGCAATTGCGAACGGATGGTCTTGCGCGGATGGAGTGACCCATAGGGGTCCTGGAACACCATCTGCACCCGCCGATAGAACGGCCGGCTGCGCTGGCGCTCCAGCGTCTCGCCATTGAGGGCGATGCGACCGTCATAGTTGGCGTTGAGGCCGGAAAGCGCCCGGAGAACCGTGGACTTGCCGCAGCCGGATTCGCCGACCAGGCCGAACGCCGTGCCGCTCTCGATGGCAAGGTTTACGTCCTTGACGACAGGCCGCTGGCCGTGCCCGAAGCGGATGGTGAGATTGTCGATCCGGATCATCGCTGCGTCTCCGCGAGGTCATTCAGCCAGGCGGGATCGCGCTTCAGGATCGGCAGCCGGGCGGGTGGATCTTCGATCGTCGGCAGCGATGCCAGCAGGCCTTGCGTATAGGGGTGTTTGGCCTTGTCGAGATCGCGTGCCTCCAGCACTTCCACGACGCGGCCGGCATACATGATGAGGACGCGGTCGCAGAAATTGCGGACGAGGTTGAGATCGTGGCTGATGAAGATCAGGCCGAGATTGCGACGTGAAACGAGTTCGTCGAGCAGCGCCAGGATCTCGAGCCTTACGGTTACGTCAAGCGCGGAGGTCGGCTCGTCGGCGATCAGCACCTCTGGTTCGGCGATCAGCATCATGGCGATCATCACGCGCTGGCCCATCCCGCCGGATATTTCATGCGGATAGAGGCGGGCGACGCGCTCGGGATCGCGGATCTGGACGGCTTCGAGCATGTTGAGCGCCTGGGCATAGGTCTTTTTCGCGCTTACTTTGGGATGATGGAAGCGGTAGGTCTCGGCGATCTGTTCGCCGATCCGCATAACGGGATTGAGCGAATATTTCGGGTCCTGCAGGATGAGGCCGATCCGCCGTCCGCGGATCGTCATCATCGTCCGCTCGTTCGCCTTGAGGAGATCCAGATCGTGAAAGCGCATCCGCTCGGCGCTGATCATGGCGGTCGGCGGCAGCAGTTTCATGATCGCCCGGCCGACGGTGGATTTGCCCGATCCGGATTCGCCGACGATGCCGAGTTTTTCCTGGCCGAGCGTAAAACTGACGCCGCGCACTGCGCGCATGTGGCCGCCGCCATAGGCGATTTCGAGGTTGCGGATATCGATCAGGGGCTGCGTCATTCCGAACCTCTCGGGTCGAGCACGTCGCGCAGCGCATCGCCGACTAGGTTGAAGGCGAGGCTGACGAGCGCGATGGCGATGCCGGGCGCGGCGATCACCCAGGGGCTGTCGAGCATGAATTCGCGGCCGCTGGCGGCCATCGAACCCCATTCCGGCCATGGCGGCTGTGCACCGAGGCCAAGGAAGCCGAGACCGGCGGCGGTGATGATGATGCCGGCCATGTTGAGCGTGACGCGCACGATCACCGAGGGAATGCACATGGGCAGGATGTGGCGGGTGATGATGGCGATCGACGTCGCGCCCTGCAAGCGCACGGCGGCGATATAATCCGCCTTGCGCAGGCTGAGTGTTTCCGCCCGCGCCAGCCGCGCGATCGGCGGCCAGGCCGTCAGTGAAATGGCGATGATCGCATTGGTGATGCCGGGGCCGAGAGCGGCGGCAAAGCCGAGCGCCAGCACCAGCCCGGGGAAGGAGAGGAAGATATCGGTGATGCGCATCAGGATCTCGTCGACGATGCCGCCGAAATAGCCGGAGAAGGTGCCGATCAGCAGGCCGAGCGGCGCGACGATGATCGTCACCAGCATGATGATATAGAGCGTCGTGCGGGCGCCGTAGATCACCCTGGAAAAGACGTCGCGGCCGAAATTGTCCGTGCCAAGCCAATGCTCCGCGGAAGGCGGCGCAAGCCGCCCCGCCATGTCCTGAACGATCGGATCGTAGCTCGTCAGCAGGGGAGCGGCCGTCGCCACGACGATCAGCAGCACGATGATGACTAGGCCGGCGAGGCCAAGCGGGTGAAGGCTGAATTTCTGCCAGCCCTGATGGATCTGCTGCGCCGACGACTGGAACCAGCCCTGAGGTTCGGGCGCGTGCAGCCAGTTGCGAAAGCCGCCGGCATGGGTGGTGTCTGCGTCTTCGGTGGAGATCGTCATGGCGTCACCGTGTTCTCGGATCGAGGATGCGATAGAGGACGTCGGACAGGATATTGATCGTCAGGAAGACGGCGCCGATCGTCAGCACCGAGCCCATCACGACATTCATGTCGTTCATCTGCAGCCCGCGGGTGAGGTATTGGCCAAGCCCCGGCCAGCCGAAAACCGTCTCGATCAGCACCGCGCCTTCAAGCAGGCCGCCGAAGGTCAGCGCCAGGATCGTCAGGAGCTGCACGCGGATATTGCGGAAGGCATGGCGCCAGACGACCTTGCGGGTGCCGAGCCCCTTTGCCCGGGCGGTGATGATATATTCCTGGCTGAGCTGCTCCAGCATGAAGCTTCGCGACATGCGGCTGATATAGGCGACGGAGTAATAGCCGAGGATTGCCGCCGGCAGGATGATGTGGCCGAGCGCATTGTGAAACACGTCCCATTGGCCCTCGATCGCCGCATCGATCAAGAGAAAACCGGTCATGGGCGTGACCAGGCCTTCGTAGAAGACGTCGACCCGGCCCGACGCGCCGACGAGCTTCAGCTTGGCGTAGAAGATGAAGAGCGCCATCAGGCCGGTCCAGAAGATCGGGATGGAATGGCCGGCAAGGGCGACGATGCGGGCGATGTGGTCGATGATCGTCCCACGCCGGACCGCAGCGGTGATGCCCAAGGGAATGCCGACGATCGCTCCGATGATCATCGCGATGATGGCAAGCTCGATGGTCGCCGGAAAGATCGTCATCAGATCGGTCAGGATCGGCTGGCCTGTCGTCGCCGACATGCCGAGATCGCCGGTGGCGATCTTCCCGACATAGGAGAGGAACTGCATCCAGATCGGCTGCCCGAGGCCGAGCTCGTTGTAGACGCGGTCGTAAACCTCCTTGCTGACTTCCGCCCCGGTGATAGCAAGCACCGGGTCGGCAGGCAGCAGGCGGCCCATCGAGAAGGTCAGGAAGAGCAGGCCGAGCAGCGTCGTCACGACGGCCACCACGCGTCCCGCCAGCCGCCGCAGCAGGCTCAGCAGAGGGTGCGGAGCCGCCTCGGCGAACCCGCCCCCCGCTGGCTGGCGGCCTTCCCGCTTCGATGTCAGATCGGCACTCGCCACGCGCTCTACTCCTTGGTCACATCATGCCAGCGCGTCGACCATGTCGTATGCCCGTGATAGTTCTTCACGTTGGCGCGCATGACATAGGGGTCGGTTCGCTGGAAGAAGATGACGAGCGGCGAAGCCATGCCGGCATAGATGCCGTCCATCTTCTTGAAGATGTCGGTACGCTTTTCCGTGTCGCGCTCCCGCATCGACTGGTCGATGAGCGTGTTGAGCTCGTCCACCTTCATGCCCGTGCGCCACAGATAATAGCTGCCGAGGCGCGCCTCGTCGCTATTGTCGGGGTTGAAGGCATATTGCGTCGCGACAGCGAAGGGATCGGGCAGGCGGGCGCCGGAATTGCCGAGCAGGACTTCGAATTTGCGCTCGCGGAAGGCGGGCGTGAACTCGCCGGGCACGAGATCGAGATCGAAACCGGCGGCGCGCGCACTCGCCTGCAGCGCCTCCGCGAAGGGCAGGGTCGGGGCCCCTGAAGGGTTGAGCACCTTCTTCAGGCCGTTGGGATATCCGGCCTCCGCCAGCAGTTGCTTGGCCTTGGCGGGATCGTAATCATAACGGACAGCCGCCTCCTCGGGCGCGCCGATCATTCCGCGCGGGATCATCGACTGCCAGGGGAAGCCGGTATAGCGCATGATATTGCCGGAGATCGCCTTCCAGTCGAAGGCATGCTGGAAGGCCTCGCGAACCTTCGGCTTCTGCAGATCGGGGTCCTTCTGGTTGAGGGCGATATAGTAGAAACCAAGGCCTGGAACGTTTTCGATCACCACGTCCTTGTTGGTGGCGAGCGCATCGAGATCGCCGCTTGCCACATACTGGCCGACATCGACGTCGCCGGCTTCGAGCTGGAGCCGGAGATTGCCGGATTCCGGGATGTGGCGGGCAACGACACGCGCCATGGCCGGCTTGCCGCCCCAGTATTTCGGCTGCGCATTGAAGATCGCCACATCGTTCGGACGCCACTGCGCCAGGCTGAACGGACCGCTGCCGGCGGAGTTTGCCGAAAGCCAGGCGCCGCCGAAATCGCCGTTCGCCTCATGCGACAACACCGTCTTCTTGTCGACGATGCCGATCGAAGAGCCGGCCAGCGAATAGAGAACGAGATCCGTATTCACCGCCTGCGGCAACTCGATCTCCAGCGTATGCTCGTCCTTGGCGCGAACGAGCTTTTCGACGTTATCGGCCGTGAAGCCCCAGAGTGCGACGTCGGTGGAGCCGACTTGGCCCATCTTGATGACGCGCTGGATCGACCAGGCCGCATCCTCGGCGGTGACCTTGTTGCCGCTCTGGAAGACCGCGTCGTCGCGCAGGGTCAGTGTGATGATCTTGCCGTCGGCCGAGACCTTCCATTTCGTCGCAAGCATCGGCTTTAGCGTCTTTAGATCGTCGGGCGAGAGCTGCACGAGGTTGTCGTAAAGATTCGAGATCAGCTCGGACACCGTGCGGGCGTTGTTCTGAGCCGGATCGAGTGTTCGGATGCCGGTGAGGTTGGTGCCGATCACCAGCATGTTGGGCGGCGACGCCGCCGAAGCGGGTTGCGCTGCCATCAGGGCACCGGTGATTGCGATCGTCGTCAGTACTTGTCTCAGCATTTCAAGACCTCCCAATCCTGTCGCTTGTCAAAATCGTATCGAACTCAAAGCATGGTGCCGAAAAGCGTGAGCGCGTGGTCCGGCGCCATGCCTAACTCTTTAATCTGGAACGGCATTTAGACCGATCGGCCTAAATCGCCCTGTCCTAGCCGGCCGCCTTCGCGTCCCGCCGGCCCGGGTCGGATCGAATGTCGCCATCGGCCTTCCAGCCTTCCAGCAATCGATGAAGCTCCTCGCGGTCATGTTGGTCGAGCCGCGGCAGCCCCGGCAGGCGCACCGGCCCGACGTCGAGGCCGGCATAGGTGACGGCCTCCTTCACGACGGTGACATTCGCGCCGTTGCGGAATTTGGTCCGCATCCGCTCGAAGGGTTCGAGCTTGTTGACGATCGCCCTTGCACGGCCGAAATCGCTCTTTTCAAGCGCATCATGGACCGCAAGCGAGAGCTTCGGTGCGACATTGACGAGGCCGGAGGTGAAGCCGCGCGCGCCGGCAGCGGTGAAGGTCGGCGCCCAGCTCTCCGCCAGTCCGCAAACGAAGAGCGCACCGTTCGGATCGGCTGCTGGGATCGCGCGCGACAGCAGCATCAGATCGGTTGTGGCAAATTTGATGCCGGCAATGTTGCCGTGGTTTGCGAGGCGGACGATATCGGCGACCGCAAAGCCGTCGGCCCTGACATAGGCGATGAGCGGCAGGACGCAGGCATCGGCGAGATTACAGAAATAATCGATCTGAGCCGAAGGTGCGGCGAAGGGATCGACGGGCTGGTGCGACATGACTGCGGAGGCCCCGATCGCCGCCGCATCCCTCGCCATGCCGATCGCCTCGCGCAGCGACCGGCCGATCGCCGCCGTCACCGGCGCCCTGCCGTCGACGCCCGATACCGCCGCCTCGTGGACGATCCGGATCTCTTGCGGCGTCAGCGCATAGAATTCCCCGGTATTGCCGGCGGCGACGATGTTGTGAATGCCGGCCGCCGCCACCCGCCCATAAACCTGCGCGGTGATATGCGGTTCGACTTCGCCTTTTCCGTCATAGGCCGTGACGGGAACGCCCGACACGCCTGTCAGCGCCTTGCGCATGATTGCGATGCTCATTCTTCTCCCCGTTCGCTTTCCATCAAAATGAGTGATTGCCGAAGCGGAAGGGCGCCAAGCCCTCCGCATCGACGTCGAAGGCGATGACCGTGCCGGCCTCGAAACGTCCGGTACGGTCCGTCGACAGGCTGGTGACGAAGAGCGTCCTGAAATCAGGCCCTCCGAAACATGGCATGGTCGGCGCCGCCACCGGCAGATGATAGATTTCGACGATCTCGCCTTCGCTCGATATCCGGTTGAGACGGCCGGCAGAGACGCCGGCGCTCCAGTAAAACCCGTCGCGATCGGTGGCCGCGCCGTCCGGCCGCCCCTCTTCCTCGGTGAAGCTGCGAAGCTGACGTGCTTCGCCGAGCTCGCCCGTCGCCGGATCGAAGTCGAAGGACTGAAGAAAACATTGCCGGCTGTCGGAGTGGTACATCCGCCGGCCATCCGGCGACCAGGCGAGGCCGTTGGAACTCGTTAGACCAGTCGCGACAGCGCGCGCGCTGCCATCGGCACCGACGCGGAAAAGTGCGGCGTCATTCACCTGCGGCTTGGCTTCGCTGATCGAGCCGACCCAGAAGTGTCCGTCCGGACCGATCTTGCCGTCGTTGAGGCGGCCGTTGACGTGGCGCCCGGTCGGATCGCACAGAAACTCGATATCGCCGGAGACGGGATCGAAGAGATGGACGCCCGTCTGAAGGCCGATGACGATCCTGTTGTCACGGCAAAGCCCGAGGCAGCCGACCGCTGCCGGCATTGCGAAGCGGTCGACCGTGCCTTCCGGGGAAAGCCGCAGCACTGCCGGCGCCAGGATGTCGACAAGCCAGAGAGCACCGGTCTCTTCGTCCCACACGGGCGATTCACCGACCGTCAGCGGCTGCTGCAGCACCGAACGGATCTTCGGTTCAATGATGCGCGCCGCCGTCACGAGACCGTCTCCGGGTTTTTGGCGAGACCCTCGCCATCGCGCATGCGAATGGTGCCGTCGTGATTGAATTCGCAGAAACCGCCGCCCTGGAATGCGCGGGCGACCGCTCCCTCCGCGCCATCCTCGATGTGGGCGTGATCGCGCGGCCGGTCCTGCGGCTGGTAGCCGAGTCTCGCCGCCAGACCGTTGTCCCACCATTTCTCGTCCGTATCGGAAACCCCGTAGACGACCGTTGCGGCGATCGAAGGATGGCTGAGCCCGATCCGCACAAGTTGCGCCAGATCCCGCGCGCTGATCCAGATCGCGATCGATCGCTCGCTGTTCGGATAGGTGCCGGCATTGCCGATGCGGATGGATAGAGAACGGATGCCCGAAGTGTCGTAATAGAGCCCCGCCACCAGCTCGCCCCAGCATTTGGAAAGCCCGTAGGGGCTGTCCGGCCGCATGGGATCGAGTGGCGAGATGATCTCGCCGCGCGGATAAAAGCCGGTCGCATGGTTGCTGGAGGCGTAGACCACCCGCTCGACCTTGTTGATCCGGGCAGCCTCGTAAAGATTGTAGGTGCCGAGGACATTCGCCTGCAAGATCGCGTTCATGTCGACGCCGCCTGCAAGACCGGCGAGATGAACGACGCCCTCGACGCCAGCCAGAGCCGCCGTCGCCTCATCGAGCTTTGACAGATCGGCGCCGACAAAGCTTTCGTTCTCGGCCAAATCCGCAGGTTCATGAACGTCGATCAAGCGAAGATGCTCGACATGCTGCCGAAGAAACGGGCGCAGCAGCGTCCCGACGCGTCCGGCAGCACCCGTAATGGCGATCCGTCTCATCGTTCCTCCCATTGTCGCTCAAACCCCCTGAAACATGCGGGCGCGCGCATTCAGTATGTGTTTCTTCATCGCGTCATGCGCTTCGGCCTCCCGCCGCGCGAAGATCGCCTCCACGATCACCGCATGCTCGTCCTGGACACTGCGAATCTGCTCCGGCGTGCGTTTCAGGCTCAGGCTTCGCGTCACGGAATGGCCTATGGCGAAATGCGGCTTGAACCATTCGCGAACGGTGATGTGAAACTGGTTGCCTGTCGCCGCCGCAATTGCGTCGTGGAGGGCCTGGTCCTCCTCGGCGCCGAGCTCGCCGTTGCGCAGACATTGCTCGAGCGAGAAAAGTGCGGCCGTTATCCGCTCCTTGTCGGCCGGCTGCCAATTGCGTGCCGCAAGCTCGGCCGCCTCGGCTTCGAGGCCGGCGCGAAACTCGAAGAACCGCTGGACGTCGGCGAGCGAGCCGACCGGAACCATTGTCAGCATCGATGAATCCGGCCGCTGCCGAACGTAAGAGCCCGACCCCTTGCGCGAGACGACGAGACCATCGGTTCTGAGCCGCTCCAGCGCTTCGCGCACGACGGGTCTCGACGCGCCGAAAACGCCGGCGAGTTTCGTCTCCGAAGGCAGCCGCTCGTTTATGGGAAACGTACCGTCCGCGATCATCCCTACGATCTTCTCGTAGATGATGTCGCTGAAGCGCGTTGCGCCTCTGTTGGAAACGGCATCGATGGCGACGGTCATTATCGTCCTTTTCTCCCCGCTACGCGGCATTCAGTCGTTGCGTTTTCGAGCCGGCAGGCTGGCTCCGAATATGTCTCTCGCCCATGCGCCGAAATGGCGCCACGCTGTTCAAAGTGGCAGGCGTACAGCATATGACAGATCAGCGGCCTTTTCATTCCATAATCCACTTCGGAACGGGCCGGAGCGGGGCCATTTGATGTTGCATCGCTATCGAATCTGTAATTATCTGTCAACTCTTGTAATCATCTGGGAACGTGGCTATGGTTTCGTCCGTAGCGCCGAGGAGGGCGTGAAGCGGCAGGTTGGGAGACCGCCGCACAAGCCGGTACAAGAGCTGCGCCGGTCTAAAACAGGGAGGAACTCGATGCCCAATGAAATTCTGTCGCGCGGTGTCACCCGCCGCGCCGTGCTTGGCGGTATGGCCGGCGTCGCAGCGCTGTCTGTCACCGGTCGCGCTTTCGCTGCCCCGGGAGGTGAAGCGCCGGCATTGGCACAGCTCGTCAAGGACGGAAAACTACCTCCGCTCGCCGAGCGTTTGCCGAAAAAGCCGATGGTGGTGACGCCGTTCGAAAAGGTCGGCACCTATGGCGGTTCGCTGCGGCGCGGCCTGCGCGGTTCATCGGACCATAACGGCATCCTGCGCATGGTCGGCAACCAGAGCCTTGTGCGCTGGAACCTGGAATTCACCGCCGTCCAGCCGAACCTGGCCGAACGCTGGGAGGTCAGCGACGACGCGACGCAATTCACCTTCCATCTCATCGAAGGCGTGCGCTGGTCCGACGGTCATCCCTTCACCGCTGACGACATCGTTTTCGCGATCGAAGACTGCGTCAAGAATACCGAGCTTTACAGCGCCACGCCGGCGCAGCTTGCCGTCGCGGGCAAGCCGGTCACCGTCGAGAAGATCGACGATTACACGGTGAAGTTCACCTTTGCGGCGGCCAACGCGCTTTATCTGGAAAATCTTGCCACGCCCCTCGGCCAGCATCCGACGCTCTTCCCGAAGCATTACTGCAGCCAGTTCCTGCCGAAATATAATCCCAACCTCGAGGCCGATGTGAAGAAGGCGGGTGTCACCAGCTGGACGGAACTGTTCCGCAGCCGCTGCGGCGACATCGAAATTCCGACGCGCTGGGGCAATGTCGACAAGCCGACGCTCGATCCCTGGGTAGTCAAGGAGCCCTATGTGGGCGGTGCGACCCGCGTCGTCATGACCCGCAACCCCTATTTCTGGCAGGTCGATACCGCAGGCAACCAGCTTCCCTATATCGACGCAATCAACTTCGGCATTTCGCAGGACGTCGAATCGCTGATGCTGAACGTCATCTCCGGCAAGATCGACATCCAGGAGCGCCACATCAGCGTGCTCGCAAACAAGCCAACGCTGTCCCAGAACATGCAGAAGGGCGACTACCGCCTGCTGACGCTCGTGCCTTCCGCCGCGCAACAGTGCCAGATCTACTTCAACATCACCCACAAAGATCCTGCCATGCGCAAGATGTTTGCCGACAAGTCGTTCCGGCAAGCGCTGTCGATCGGCATCAATCGGCCGGAACTTATCGATATCGTCTATTTCGGACAGAGCGAACCCTACCAGGCCGGGCCACGTCCGACCCATCCCTGGTACAACGAGAAATACGCTCGCCAATTCACCGAATATGATGCCGACAAGGCAGGCGCGATGCTCGATGAGGCCGGCTATAAGAAAGGCGGCGACGGTTTCCGCCTCCGGCCCGACGGCCAAAAGGTATTCTTCTCGATCGACGTCATTCCGACGCTCTACCCCGACCTCGTCGATGCCCTGGAACTGGTCAAGACGCATTGGGCCCAGATCGGTATCGACATGAAGGTCAATACGATCGAGCGGGCGCTCTATTACACCCGCGGCGACGACAACGCCCATGATGCGGCGGTGTGGCCGGGGCCGGGCGGTCTCGATCCGATGCTCGACCCGCGCGACTTTTTCGCCTTCCATCCGCAGGGCTCGCGTTATGCCATTCCTTGGACGCTCTGGTACACGTCCAACGGCGCGCGCGGCGAGGAGCCGCCGGAAAGCCAGAAGAAGCGCATGAAGCTTTTCGACGAGGCGCGTTCGACGGCCGATCTCGACAAGCGCGGCGCGATCATGAAGCAGATCTTCGATATCGCGGCGGAGGAATTCGAGACTGTGGGCCTTTGCCTTGCAGTCGGCGGCTTCGGCATCATCCGCAACAATCTGCGCAATGTTCCCGAGAAGGAGCCGGACAGCTGGTCCTGGCCCAATCCGGGGCCGGCGATGCCGCAGCAGTTCACCTTCACGAGCTGATTTTGATCGAGCGCCGTACCGACGGTACGGCGCTTTCTTCGGTTCGCCTTCCCCCTTGCCGGCCCTGATGGCCGGCGAGGCCCGGCTGGCAACGTTAATGCAAGAGGCGCCTTATGCTGGTCTTCATCGCCAAACGCTTGCTATGGATGATCCCATCGCTCTTCGCCGTCAGCTTCCTTGCTTTCGTGCTGATCCAGCTGCCGCCGGGCGATTATGTCACCACCTATATCGCGACGCTGGCAGCCTCCAACGAAATTGTCGACCAGAACACCGCGGCGCAATTGCGCGAGCGCTTCGGCCTCGACGATCCGATGCTCGTCCAATATTTCAAATGGATGTGGGGCATTCTCTTACGCGGCGATTTCGGCATTTCCTTCGAGTGGCAGCAGCCGGTCTCCGACCTGATCTGGGAGCGCATGGCGCTGACCCTCGTCCTGGCGCTGTCGACATTGATCGCCACCTGGGCGATCGCGCTGCCGATCGGCGTCTTTTCCGCCGTGCGCAAATATTCGATCGGCGATTACTTTTTCACCGCCTTCACCTTCTTCGGCCTCGCCATTCCATCCTTCCTGCTGGCGCTGGTGCTGATGTATGTCGCGGCGGTGGAATTCGGCCAGGATGTCGGCGGGCTGTTTTCGCCGCAATACGAGAACGCGCCCTGGAGTTTCGCCAAGATGGTCGATCTCTTCTCGCATCTGTGGCTTCCCGTCATCATCCTTGCCGTCTCCTCGACGGCGAGCCTCATCCGCGTCATGCGCGCCAACATGCTCGACGAACTGCCGAAGCCCTACGTGACGACGGCACGGGCAAAGGGGCTCTCGGAGTTCCGTCTGCTGATGAAATATCCTTTGATGATCGCGCTCAATCCGTTCATCTCGACGATCGCCTGGCTGCTGCCCAATCTCATTTCCGGCTCGGTCGTCGTCGCCATCGTTCTCAACCTGCCGACGGCAGCACCACTGCTGCTGCAGGCGCTGATGGCTCAGGACATGTATCTGGCCGGCGCCTTCGTTTTGCTGATCTGCGCCCTGACGCTGATAGGCTCCCTGATCAGCGACATCCTGCTTGCGCTTGTCGATCCCCGCATCCGGTTGGAATAGGAGCCTGATATGGCCGACATCACCGTGACAAACATTCAGCCGGACCGCGCCGCCGTCGCATCGCAGTGGCAGCTCATCTGGTGGGCTTTCCGCCGGCATCGGCTGGCCATGGTGGCGCTTGTCGTCACCGTGCTGATGTATATCGTTGCCCTGGTTCCCGGTTTCTTTGCCATCAACGATCCGTACCTGCAGAATGCCCGGGCGACCTTTCACCCGCCGCAGAAATTGCATCTGATCGATACCGAGAACGGGTTCTCCTTCGGCCCGCACTATTATCCGATGAAGCTGACCCGCGATCCGGAAACCCTGGCGGCGATCTTCAAGGAAGACACGACGAAGCGTGTCGACGTCCAATTTTTCGGGCGCGGCTACGAATATTCGGTATTTGGCCTGTTCAATACCAACATCCATCTGATCGCTTCGCCCGACAAGACCACGCCGCTGCTTCTCTTCGGCGCCGACCGGCTTGGGCGCGATGTCTTCAGCCGAACGGTGCAGGGTTCGCAAGTTTCGCTGTCGATCGGTCTTGTCGGCGTCTTCCTGTCGTTGATGCTCGGCATCGTGATCGGCGGTATCTCGGGATATTACGGCGGCCGCATCGATTTCTTCATGCAGCGCGTGATCGATTTCGTGCTGTCGCTGCCGACGATCCCGATCTGGCTCGCCATGGCTGCGGCCCTGCCGCAGGACTGGCCGGCGACGCTGCAATATATGATGATCACGATCATCCTGTCGCTGACCGGTTGGGCACAGCTCGCCCGCGTGGTTCGCGGCCGCTTCCTGTCCCTGCGCACCGAGGAATTCGTCGCCGCCGCCAGGCTCGACGGCGTGCGCGAAAGACGCATTATTTTTCGTCACATGCTGCCGAGCTTTGCCAGCCATATCATCGCGTCGATCACGCTTGCGGTGCCGGCGATGATTCTTGCCGAAACCTCGCTCTCCTTCCTCGGGCTCGGGCTGCAGCCGCCGACCATCTCCTGGGGCGTGCTGCTGCGCGAGGCCCAGAACATTCGCTCGATCGCCACCGCACCCTGGCTGTTCATGCCGGGCTGCGCCGTCGTGGTCGCCGTGATGGCGCTCAACCTTCTCGGCGATGGCCTGCGCGATGCGGCCGATCCCTACAACAAATGAGGCCGGCATGACCGATATCGTATCCCTTGCCGGCAAGCCGCTGCTCCAGGTGAAAAACCTGACGGTCGATTTCCCGCTGCGCACCGGCGTCTTTCGCGCCGTCAACGATCTGTCTTTCTCGATCGAACCGGGCAAGACGCTCTGTGTCGTCGGCGAAAGCGGATCCGGCAAGTCGGTGACGGCCCGTTCGATCCTGCAGATCGTCGATGCGCCCGGTCGTATTGCTGCCGGATCGATCGTCCTGAACGATCGGCACGGCGGCTCGACCGATCTGACCAGAACTCAATCCGCGCGGACGCCAGATCCGGGCGATCCGCGGCCGCGACATCGCCATGATCTTCCAGGAGCCGATGTCGTCGCTGTCGCCGATCCACACGGTCGGCAACCAGATCGTCGAGGCGCTTCGTCTGCACACAAGGATGAGCAAGGCGGAGGCGCGGGCGGAGGCCATATCGCTGCTGAAGCAGGTCGAGATTCCCTTCCCGGAAAAAGCGCTGGATCGCTATGCTTTCCAATATTCCGGTGGCATGCGCCAGCGTGCGATGATTGCCATGGCGCTCGCCTGCAAGCCGCAGCTGCTGATCGCCGACGAACCGACCACGGCCCTCGACGTGACGACGCAGGCCGAAATTCTCGACCTGATCGCCCGGCTGCAGAAGGCGAACGGCATGGCCGTTCTCTTCATCACGCATGACATGGGCGTCGTGGCGCAGATCGCCGACGACGTGCTCGTGATGCACAACGGCGTGGCGAAGGAATATGGGCCGGTCGAGCAGATCTTTCATGCGCCGAAAGACGACTATACCCGCATGCTGATCGGTTCGGTGCTGAAGCTTGAGCAGAAGGCCGAAATCCGGCTGGCGCGCGCACCGCTCGACAGGACTGCGGCGCCGATCCTCGAACTGCGCAATCTGTCGATGAATTTCGGCGAATTGAAAGCGCTGGACGATGTTTCCATTTCGCTGCTGCCGGGCGAGACGCTCGGCATTGTCGGCGAAAGCGGATCCGGCAAGACGACGATGGGCCGTTCGATCATGCGACTGCTCGATCCGACTGCCGGCGAGATCCTCTACCGCCGCGCCGGCGGCGAGGTCATCGATCTGGCAACGGCAAAGGGCCAGACGCTCGCCGCCGCACGGCGCGAATTGCGCATGGTGTTTCAGGATCCGTTCGGCTCCCTCAACCCGCGCATGACCGTTTCCCAGATCATCGGCGAGCCGTTGCTGGTCAACGGCGTTGCAAAGGGGCGGGCTTTGGACGAGCGCGTCTGCCATCTCATGGAGCAAGTGGGCCTCGATCCGAGGGCGCGCGAACGCTATCCGCATGCATTCTCCGGCGGCCAGCGCCAGCGCATCGGCATTGCCCGCGCCATCACGCTCAATCCGCGTGTCATCGTTGCCGATGAGGCGACCTCGGCGCTCGACGTCTCCGTGCGCTCGCAGGTTCTCGATCTGCTGATGCGTCTGCAGGACGAACTCGGCCTCGCCTATATCTTCATCAGCCATGACATCGGCGTCATTCGCTACATGTGCGACCGCGTCGGCGTCATGTACAAAGGCCAGCTCGTCGAAATCGGCGACGCGGAGAAGGTCTGCCGCACACCCGAGCACGCCTACACCCAGGCGCTGATATCGGCGATCCCGCGCCCCGATCCGCGCGACCGCGATCGTTCCGGGCGTTTCCGCTATGTCGCGCCGGATAATCTGAAGCCCGACAGTCTGAAGAATGGAAGTTCTCAGAGATGAAAATCACCGGAATCCGCACGTTTCTCATGCATGTCGGCCAGCCCGATCCCGCCAACTGGGCGTCCGACCAGCCTTCCGGCGATCGCACCTCCAAGCAATTCGGCGGCACCAGAAACTGGCTCTTTCTGAAAATCGATACCAATGAGGGCTTCACCGGTATCGGCGAGTGCTCGGGTTGGCCGCGCGTCGTCGAGACGGCGATCCATGACCTTGCACCGCTGCTCATCGGCGAGGATCCGGCGCATATCGAACGGCTGTGGCAGAAGATGCATACCGCGATGATGGGCCATGGCATGCTCGGAACGGTCGGCGGCGGCGCGATGACCGGCATCGACATGGCGCTCTGGGACATTAAGGGCAAGGCGCTCGGTGTGCCGGTCTGGATGCTGCTCGGCGGCAAGGTGCGGGATCGGATCCCGATCTATTCCCATGCCAATACGCCCGAGCGCGCGCTTGCACTCAGGGAGCGCGGCATCAAGGCGATCAAGTGCGGCGGCGTCGCCGATCCCGTCCGCAAGGTCGCGGCGCTGCGCGATGCCGTCGGCAACGATATGGACATTGCCATCGATCTGCATGGACCGCCTTGGCTGACGCCCGCCGATGCCTGCCGGCTGGCGCGCGCACTCGAACCCTATGAACTGATGTGGGTGGAAGATCCGATCGCGCCGGAGAATGTCGACGGCTACCGGCGCATCCGCGACGCCGCTTATGTGCCGCTTGCGGCCGGCGAACGTTCGGCAACCATCTTCGGCGAGCGAGAGCTGATCGAAAGAGAGCTGGTCGACGTGATCCAGCCGGATACCGGCCGGGCCGGCGGCATCACGCAGATGAAGAAGATCGCGGCCATGGCCGAGGCCCATCATATCCAGATGGCGCCGCATTCGGGCTCGCTCGGACCGGTGGCCGAATTTGCCGCCTTGCACCTGCTTGCGGCGATCCCGAACGCTCTGATCCTCGAGCGGCTCGACGATGACTGGGACGGCCGCCGTCAGACCATCGTGCCGCATCCCGAGCAGGTCGACGGACTGATCGCGGTTCCCGATGGTCCGGGGCTGGGCTGCGATATCGACGAGGAATTCGTCGCCCGCTTCCCCAGCGCCGGCAATGTCTCGGTGCCGCAAGCCGCCGGCGCCTACAATCCCGGAACCGACAACGAGCATGTCTACGTGCAGACGCGCGTGGCGCGCCGCAGCTATTTCAATCGCTAGAAGGACAGAATGATGAAGATCGACCGCATGCGGGTGTTCATGACCCGCGACAAGGACCGTCCGCGCGTGATCGTCGCGCTCGATACCGATGACGGGCTGACAGGGTGGGGCGAATGCTACAATCACGGCCCCGACAAGGCGCTGCCGCCGCTGCTCGATTATCTCTACGGCTTTCTCTCCGGCCAGGACCCGACACGCGTCGAATATCTGGTCAATCTGCTGATCCAGCAGAGCCGCTTCCCGCCGGGCGCGCTTGGCCTTGCCGCGATCTCCGCGCTCGACCATTGCCTGTGGGACCTTGCGGCCAAGGCCGCGAACGTGCCGGTTTACAAGCTGCTCGGCGGCGAGGTGCGCGACCGCATCAAGGTCTATGCCGGGGTCTACACCGCGCCCGATGCGCCGGCCGCCCGTGAGGAATTCGACCGCCTGAAGGAGGGCTGGGGTTTCACCGCCTTCAAGCTCAGCCCCTGGCGGATCGACATGCACTCCAATCGCTGGGGCAATGTCGTGAAGGCCTCGGCGGATTATTTCCGCTCGTTGCGCGAAACGGTCAACGACGAATACGAGATCGCCTTCGATGCGCATGCCAAGATTTTCGAGCCGATCGCGGCGCGCCAGCTCGGCAATGCGCTGGCGCCTTACGATCCGCTGTTTTTCGAGGAGCCGCTGCGTCCCGAGAATATCGAGGCCTGGGGCGACCTGAAACAGGGCCTCAACTGCACGCTTGCGACCGGCGAGTCGCTCTACAACAGAAACGAATTCCTGCGTCTGCTGCAGGTCAAGGGCGCCGATCTCATCCAGCCGGATATCTGCGTCGTCGGCGGCATCAGCGAGATGCGCCGCATCGCCACACTTGCCGAAGCCTATTTCGTCGGTGTCGCGCCGCACAATCCGATGGGGCCGCTGGCGACGGCGGTCAACGTGCATTTTTCGGCCGCGGCGCAGAATTTCCGCATCCTCGAATACCGGCTGCCGAAAGGCCAAGCCTATGTCTATGGCGGCCTCGATGTCGAGAAGCGCCAGGGAGAGACCCGCTACGTCGTCGATCCCTATCTGCCGAAGGACGGCTATCTCGAACTGCGTCCCGACCGGCCCGGCTGGGGCGTGGAAATGGACGAGAAAGCGATGGAAGAGGAAGGCTACATCCACTGGCAGCGGCGGGTGCCGAAGCGGCCGGACGGCTCCTACGCCTTCGCTTAAAAACCGAAAACTGGCCGCTGCCGTAGGGAGCGGCCAGTTTCTTTTTGCTCCAAAGCGCGTCGCATCAAATTTGAGTCATGCGACGTGCTTTAGCTCTTTGTTTTTATGCATGTCGTTGTCCCGGAATCGCTGCACCCTTGCGGGTGACATGCATTAAGCATCTTTCGGCAGCACTGAGCGAACCCTTGCGATGAAGACATGGAAGTCCTGCATGAACTTGCGAAGGAAGTCGGCGGTGGCCTCGTTCGTGACCTCGCCGTCATCGGTGATCAGCCCCGGTGTGAACTGGATGTAGGCTTCCGGGGCGTTCATCTGGGGCGAGTTGCAGAAACTGAGCACGCTGCGCAAATTCTGCTGGGCGATTGCGGTGCCGATCGCGCCCGGCGAGGTGCCGATGACCGCTGACGGCTTGCGCGTGAACGAGTTGGTGCCGTAGGGGCGGCTTGCCCAGTCGATGGCGTTTTTCAGCCCGCCGGGTATGGATCGATTGTATTCGGGCGTGACGAACAGCACGGCGTCGACGGCCGCGATTGCTGCCTTGAATGCCTTGCCGGCCGGAGGGTAGTCGGCGTCATAGTCGTAGCTGTAGAGGGGCAGATCCTTGAAGGATATCTCCGACATTTCAAGTTCCGGCGGGGCGAGCCGCACCAGCGCCTTGGCGAGCTTGCGATTGATCGAGCCCTTGGCGAGGCTGCCGATGAGATAACCGACTTTATGCGTGGTCATGGCGTTCTCCAATATCGCGGATGATCAAGGACCGATCATACGCAGGAAGCATGGAAGGGGTCTCTTGTTCCCTGAGCGCATACATTACTCGTCGACGAAAGTGACCGTCTCGGCGAGGGGCGCGCGGCCCGTCCGGGCAAAACTGACTGCGGGATCCTCGTACCCGATCGACATGCCGCAGAAGAGGATGAGCCCGTCCGGCGGTGACAGGGCTTCCGCAACCGTCTCGCGAACCTGTGACCATGCCATTTGCGGGCAACTGTGCAGTCCTTCGGCGCGCAACAGCAGCATGACGGTCTGCAGATACATGCCGACATCGGCCCATTGGGGTGGGCCCAGGTCACGGTCGATGTAGCAGAACAGGGCGGCCGGCGCGCCGAAGCAGTTCCAGTTGGCGATTGCTGCCCGCTGGCGCGCCTCCCAGTCCTCGCGGGTAATGCCGAGCGCGCTGTAGCGCTCCCTGCCGAAGGCGGACCGGCGCTCCCCGTACGGCGACTTGAGCGCGGCCGGGTACATCTCGTACTGCCGCTTGTCCCAGGGGTCGCCGTGGGCCACGCGCTCGATGGCGGATGTCTTGAGCTCGGCCAGCGACGCGCCGGTCATCACGTAAGTGTTCCACGGCTGGATGTTCGATCCTGACGGCGACCAAGCGGCGGCGGACAGTACGCGCTCGAGTGTCTCCCTCGCCACAGGCTTGTCTTTGAATCCACGCACCGACCGTCGGCTTGTGACTGCCTCATAGACGTCCATGATCGCCTTCTCCTGACCCTTCCGTTGCTGATGTGGTTCATTATCTCCATTCGTAATGGAGGCGTAACCACACCCTGGTCTAGGAGGCGTACATCAAACGTTCATCAGGGATTGAGCGGCAAGAGCAACATGGTCATTTCGTCAACTGCCCGGCCCGGACGCGTTCTCCCGGGGAGTGACGGCGCGATCCGAAGATATCGGCGAGCGTATCGAGCATCGTCCTCGCCGTGTCGGATTGAAGGGAATAATAGATCGTCTGGGCAGCCCTTCGCGTCTGCACGAGTCCGTGTTCTCGAAGAATTGCCAGATGCTGGGAAGTCGAAGATTGGCTCAATCCCACTTCATCCGCCAGATCTGTCACCGACACTTCTCCCTCGGTCAACAGATGCAGAATGTGGAGTCGTTTGGCGTTCCCCATGGCCGACAAGAAGGTTGCTTCGATGTCGAAGGCGTTGGTTTTTGGGGAAGGCGTGGCTGACGATCGATTGTTCAGGCGCGATCTCCTTATGGAAACAAGCCGGACATGAGGCCATATCCTTGAGCTTTAATTTAGAGATAACGCATGGGTGCGAAGCCGAAACCCATTGCCGGCTCCGCGTCGTCTTTTTCAACGCGAATCGGATACGACGCGCATGAAATGGACAGGCGGATCGTGTGTGAGGCCGGTATTCGTCTTCATTGGACAGCGCTAGGCAGAGCTAACGCGAGCCGGCCTGGCGCATTTGCGCCGGCAGCGTTTCCCAGGCCCGGATCAGTTCACCGATCGAAGCGGCCTCCATCTTGTGCATCACATTGCTGCGATGCAGCTTGACCGTCACTTCGCTGATGCCGAGATCGAAGGCGATCTGCTTGTTGAGGCGTCCGCGCGCCACTTCGTGCAGAACTTCGCGCTCGCGCTGTGTCAACGTCTCCAGGCGTTTGACATTGCGCTTGGCGATTGCAGCTTCGGCCCGTCGTTCGGCATCCATCGCAATGGCCGCAGTGACCGCGTCGAGCAGCGTTTGATCCCGCACCGGTTTGGTGAGAAAATCCACGGCACCCGCCTTCATTGCCTGGACGGTCATCGGAATGTCGCCGTGGCCGGTCAGAAAAATGATCGGCTTGGAAATGCCGTTTTCGGCCAGTTGGCTCTGCAGGTGAAGGCCGCTTGCTCCCGGCATTCGCACATCGAGGATCAGGCAGCCGGGGTTCTCCAATATGTTGGCGTCAAGCAATTCTCGGGTCGAGGCAAAACTGACCGGCTGAAAACCCGCCGACAGGATCAGCTCGGACAGGGCCTCGCGTACCGATGCGTCGTCATCGACGATAATGACGAGAGGCTGGTCTTCCTGATATCTGCACTGCAATGATAACGGCGCCGATCTCCGCAGCAACGGCTGGTCAACTCTCATGTCACCCTCCATCTCTCGATTGACGTAAAGCATTGGCGATAGCCGTCAGCAGGGCCTGCGCATCGAAGGGCTTGCGGAAGAATCCGCCGCCGCCCTGAGCGCGGCCTTGATCGGCGATCTCGTGGCGGCCCGTGATCAGGAACACCGGCAAGTCGGGACGCGATTTTCTCACCAGGTCACGAAGCTCGAAGCCGTCGATGCCAGGCATTCCAATATCGGTGATGAGCAGGTCGAGGTCCGACAGCCCGCTGACGAGCAGCGAGCCCGCCGACGGGAAACCGCGGGCCACGTAACCGGCCGATTCCAGAAGGTCGCCCATCGATTCCAGCAGTCTTGGATCGTCATCGACAATTGCGACGACATATCTTGTCTCGTTCATGTTCAATTCCCCCCACCCGGCGCGAGTGGGTAATCGGTATTTCCAGTTTCTCCGCGATCCGCACGAGATCGGCGAGCGAGGCCGCCGCCATCTTCTGCATCACATTTCTTCGATGGATCTGCAGGGTGACTTCGCTGATCCCGAGTTCGGCTGCCGCCTGCTTGTTGAGAAGACCGCTGACCACGAGCGGCAGCACCTCCCGCTCGCGCGGCGTCAGGTCGAGATAGTGTCGTTTCAGCATGTCGAGCTCGGCGCGTCCCGATCGCTTTTCTCGATCCTCGGCGAGTGCCGCATGGATTGCCTTCAAGAGGTCAGCGTCACTGAACGGTTTGGTCAGAAAATCCACCGCGCCATGCTTGATCGCGCGCACGGAGGAGGGAATGTCGCCATGCCCGGTAATGAAGACGATAGGCGGATGGTCCCTGTCGGCGATCTGCCTCTGCAGATCGAGGCCGTTGATGTCGGGCAGCTCGATATCGAGGATGAGGCAGGCGGGCACATCGGGCTTGTCGGCTCTCACATAGTCGCCGGCCGATTCAAAGGCAACGGCGCGCATGCCGTGCGAATCCAGCAGCTCGCCGAGCGCTTCACGGATGCGTTCATCGTCATCGACGATGAAGACGATATGGTCATCGGCCGTCATGATGCCGCCTTGGTTTCTATCGGCAAGGTGAAGATCAACGTTGCTCCGTGCGGATTGTTCTTCTCTGCCCACAATCGTCCGCCATGCAGCTCGACGATTGAGCGGCAGATGGCCAGACCCATGCCCATGCCGTGTTCCTTGGTCGTGAAGAACGGCTCGAACATCTTCTCGGGAAACTCGATCCCCCGGCCGCGATCGCTGATTTCGGTCTGGATGGCATTGCCCACATGGTGCACGCGCATCTCGATCACCTTGTCGTCGGCAATGGCGTCCATCGCCTCGATGCCGTTGCGGATGAGATTGATCAGAACCTGCTGGATCTGGATGCGATCGACGGCGATGAGCGGAAGGTTGCCATCGACCGCGACCTCGATCCGGGCGCGCCGGCGCACCGCTTCGTCCGCCATCAGGTTGCGCGCCTCGCTGATGACTCCTGAAAGCGCCGTATGAACCCTCCTGTCTGCGGATTGTTTGAACAGGGCGCGGATACGGCTGACGACCTCCGCCGCCGAGTTGGCGTCGCGGATGATGCGCTCGACCGTCCTCTGCGCTCGCTCCATATTCGGAGGATCGGCCATCAGCCAGCGCTGGCAGGCATGCGAGTTTGCAACGACGGCGGCGAGCGGCTGGTTCACCTCGTGGGCGATCGAGGCCGAAAGCTCGGCAAGGCTCGCCACCTGGCTCGCCCGCGCAAGGCCCTCTCGCGCCTGACGCAAATCTTCCTCCGCCCGAACTTCGCCGTCGATATCGAGGCAGATGACATTCCACTGGACGATGACGCCTTCGGCATTGCGCATCGGCGCAGCGCGTGTCTCGACCCAGCGATATTCGCCATCGAACCGCCGCAGACGATGCCGGCGCGCATAGGGCTCGCCGGTGCGCAATGAATGGGCATAGTCCAGTTTGACGCTCGCCACGTCGTCGGGATGAACGCCGGCGTCGAGCGTGCCGTCCAACCGGGTCTTTCCCTTGCCGTCCAGTTCTTCCAGCTTATAACCGAGGAAATCGCGGAGCTGAGGATTACGGTATACCGGTTCCCCATCCGGAGCCGCGCAATCGATCATTGCCGGCAATGTTTCGACGATCTGCCAGAGCGAACGTTCCCTCTCGCGCAACTCCTCCTCGATGCGAAGCTGATCGTCGATGTCATGCGTCAGGCCGTACCATTGAATGATCCGCCCGCTCTCGTCCCTCAACGGCTCGGCGCTGCCTCTGACCCAGCGGTAGACGCCATCCGCGCGCCGCAGACGATACTGTTTCGAGAAGCGCTCCCCGGTGGCGAAGGAATGCCTCAGCGCCTCGGCAAGGCTTTGCGCATCGTCGGGATGGATGGCGGCTTCGATGATGGCGGCTAGCCGGTTCATGCCGGGCTTGCCTGTGTCTGCAATATCGGGACCGAGAAAATTGATCAGCCGCTTGTTGAAGAAGGTCGGCTCCCCCTCCGCGTTCAAGCGCCAGAGAAGGCTCGGTACGATGTCGACGAGCTGCGACAGCTCCCGTTCCCGCTCACGCAGGGCCTGTTGCGCGCGCACCTCGTCATCGATGTCGACCGCCGCCGCGTACCATTGCAAGATCGCTCCATTCTGATCCCGCAAAGGCTCTGCGCGACCTTCCATCCAGCGATATTCTCCGTCCGCCCAACGCCGGCGATACCGTATCGTGTAGGGCTCGCCGGTCGCAAGCGCGTGAGCGAGCACCTCTCTCATGCGGGGTCCGTCCTCGGGATGGACGGTCGCACTGATGATGGCCGCCGAGCGGCTGATATCAGGCTTGTCCCAGGCTGCGACATCATCGACCCCGATGGAATGCAGGGTGCGCCTACTGAAGAAGGTCGGCTCGCCGTTGGGCGCCATGCGGGCGATGTGAACCGGGACCATGTCCACGAGCTGCGAGAGCTCGCGCTCGCGGTCACGCAAGCCCTCCAGCGCACGGACCTCTTCGTCGACGTCGAGAGAAACCCCGTACCACTGCACGACCTTTCCGTCATCATCGCGCCGCGGCTCCACCCTGCATTCGGCCCAGCGATAGACGCCGTCCTGCTCGCGCCAGCGAAACCGCATCACAGTGCCACTGCCGGTTTCGAAGCAGTTCCGCAGACTATGCTGAACCTTGGGTGCATCCTCGGGATGGATCAGCCGCTGCAGCAAATCTTCGATGCTCGGCTCGTCGATAGCCTCGAAATCGGCAATGACGGCGCGAAAATGGTCTTGGTACCGCTTGTTGAAGTAGATCGAGCCGCCCGTAGGCTCCACGCTCCACACGCGGACCGGAACGGCATCGATCATCTGCTGAAGCTGCCTTTCGCTGTGTCTGAGCGCCTCTTCGGCGCGAACCTGATCGTCAATGTCATGGCAAAGCCCGTACCACTGGAGGATACTGCCCGTCTGATCCCTTAACGGTTCGGCTCGGCTCGACATCCATCGATAAACGCCGTCGGCGCGGCGCAGCCGATAGCGCATGGCGAAGATCTCGCCGGTGACGAGGCAATGGCTGAGCGCTGTGCTGAATTCGGCCGCGTCATCGGGATGAACGATAGCCTGAACGAGCGCTTCCAGCCGCCTCATATCGGGTTTGTCGGAATCCCCAACCTCAAGGCCGAGGAAATCGACCATGCGTTTGTTAAAGAAGGTCGGTTCGCCCTCGGGCGTCAGACGCCAGACGTGGCTCGGCACCATGTCGACGAGCTGCGAGAGCTCCCGTTCCCTTTCGCGCAATGCCTCCACACTTTGGCGCAGCGAAAGCGCTGCCAGTTGATGCTGGCGGGATATGGCGGCGACAATGAGCGCCGAAAGCGCCGAGATGGCCAGAAAAAGCTGCAGCATGATCTGCTTGTGTTTCTGGGCCTCCGGATCCCCGGCGAATTGGCTGGCGCCCGTTATCGTGAAGATTGCCGTTATCAGCGCCAGCAGCACGAGTGACACCGCCGCGCCCTTGAACTCGAAGCGGACCGCGGCCCACAGAAGCGGCGGCATGATGATATAGGCGAAGGGCAGGTAGCCGCTCAGCGAAAGAGCGGCAATGGCTAGAAATATCAGGCCGAGAACGCAGGCTTCCATCCACTGTGTGGTCGAAAGCTGCGGTCTGCCCTGCCAGTTGTGGAGCACGACCAGCGCCAGCGGCGCCACAATGAGGACGCCGGTAGCATCGCCGATCCACCACAGAGGCCATGCCGTCGCGAAGGATTGTGACAGGATGCTGAACCAGGCAAGCGTAGCACTTCCCACAGTCGCGCTGACGATCGGCGCAACCCCGGCGCCCAGCGCGACGAAAGCAAGGACTTCCTGCAGGCTTTCCAGTCGCACCGGCCGTGTCAGGACGCGGTTCACGAGCCAGGCTCCCACCAGCGCTTCCAGGGCATTGCCGACATAGATCAGAAAGGCGGCGACTGGTGGGCTGTGAAACCAGAGGACATTGCTGAACATCTCTGCCAGGCAGCCGCCCGCCACCCACCACGGCCAGCTGTAGCCGGAGCTGAGAATAAGCGTCGCGATGAAAAGTCCGCTCGCCGGCCAGATGGAAATGCCGGTTCCAGGCACGATCGCAAGAGATTGAGCAAAGCCGCAGGCAAGCACATAAGCTGCAACAAAGAAGCCCAGATGCAAAAGCTTGGGACGGTGCGACCAGACGCTCATCATCAGCTGCTCCTGCCGGACGGAAATAACCGGGGGGTCGTCAGCATTTGCGATGGTTGTTTTTGATTTTGGGGCCGGCGAGTTCATGTTCGAACCGTAATCCTGCCTCACCACAACCGCAACTCATGGAAACCCATGCATTGCGCGGGATGTAGCCGGATTTCGGAGTGAAGAGGGATGCAGGGGCCGCCTTATCCGATGGCGCACCCTATACCGGAGGCTGGCTCCCCTATGCCCATGGGGCTAGGATGCAGGACCTCAGGCACGATGGAAGGTCTCTAACTTTACGGTCATTGTCGAACCGCGGGCATTGGGCAGAGATAGAGAGGGTGTCGATATGAAGATCATGGTGGCGGGAGCAAGCGGCGTTGTCGGAACGCAACTCACGGCGAAGGTGCGCCGGGCAGGCCACGATGTCAGGGCCACATCCTTGTCTCTTGGCGTCGATACGGTGACGGGCAGGGGCCTCGAAGCGGCGATGGCGGGAAACGAAATCGTCATCGATGTCACCAATGCCGCGTCATTCGGCGACAGTTCGGCGTTCGATTTCTTCAGGACGTCGACGAAGACCTGCTCGCCGCTGCGGCCGGAGCCAACGTCAGGCACTATCTCGCGCTCTCCGTCGTCGGCACGCCTTATCGAAAGGGAACACATTAACCTCACGCGCATCTCCACTTGGGACACACCGCGCCGGCTTTACCGGACGGCTTCCGGCCGCTCCGCTTGTCGGGGAATTTGCGACAAGCCGCGTGAAGGTTCATCGTCCCTTGGCGCACGGGCAGTTCTTGTTCTCCAGCGCCACGGGCTCTTCATGGACACCGGTAATAGACCCGCCCGTAGGCATCGACAACCTGAACGCAGCCCGGAGCATAGACCGTGCCGGCTGCCGCTCCCGCAGCAACGGCCCGGCGCGTCGTCCGGCGTGCAACTCCCGCGTAGCTCACTGGCGTTAGCGGACGGCCGACGCGAGCCTGGGCTTCAGAAATGAACGAACCAATTCCGCCGGTAGGGACGTCGCCCACCAGGAGCATCGTGGCAATACCTGCCAAAGCGGTAAGTTTTTTGCGGCGGGTCATTCGCTGGCTCCTTCTGGAATGTCGTCGATGTGGGGCATCGCTTTCGCATCTACCCGCTTGCTGTTGCTCGGCGGTGCGAAGGAGAAATCATCCTTCACCTCTCCGCTCCAGGAATTTATGATCAGTGTATATTGCGGCGCGGCGGCCACGGCCTTGGAGGTGATCACGTATTTGCAGGGAAGCGGTTCCGCCCCTGTGCGCACCCACAACTGCCAGTCCGTATCCGCGTTGCGAAAGGCCAGGTGCTCGCACTCCACGCCACCAATCACGCCTGTGCCGATATGCTTGGCATCGACAACGCCGGCATTGAGCGCATCATAGACGTTCGACAGCAGCAGGTCAGCACCAGGCAACGCATGCCCATCCGATTCAAGCTTTACAACGAGTTCATCAATCGTCCCAGGAGCGTCGATCTGGGCGAATGATTTGGCGTCCTTCGAATGAATGGTCACCTGCTTGCCGTCGAAAATCATTTCGATATCGGCGAACCCGCCTGTGCGGGCCGCATGCAGCTTGTTCGGGCGACTGACGGCAACCTGACCTGAGCTCGCGAACTGAATCTTCTGCAGATCGGGTGTCACAACTTCAATATCGGTGTTGAAGGTTGCGGAGAAGGTCTGCTGTTTGGCCAAGTAATCCGACATGGATTTGAGAATGGCGCGCGCATCATCCTCCGCATGCGCAATCGGCGCAAAGGTTGCCAAGGCGAGTATCCCCACGGCGCAGCGATGTCCAATTTTCATGTTTTCCTCCCTCGGATTGCATATGTTAGCAGAATTGGCGGGGTGTGGCCCGTAACATCGTATAAGTTTTGCCGAGTGTGCGGTTCCATTGCGGATTTCGCGTTTCTTCTCGTGGTGTTCGTCTCGTAGTACTTGTCGCCGATCTTCGGTGCGTCTGTTCGCAGTTGCCTCGTTCCCATTGGGCGCAGTTAGGCGTCAAAACGGCTCGCTCAGTCAGGCTGTACAACCGAAGCCTGGCTGAGCGTTGATCGGGTTAAAAGCGTATCACCATTCCGAGAATCGGGCCTTGTTGCACCACGTCGAACACGAAGCCGTCCTTACTGTAGTCGACAC
This sequence comes from Rhizobium sp. K102, assembly GCF_022385315.1. Lineage (NCBI taxonomy): Bacteria > Pseudomonadati > Pseudomonadota > Alphaproteobacteria > Hyphomicrobiales > Rhizobiaceae > Rhizobium > Rhizobium sp. K102. The sequence continues at coordinate 581,195 of NZ_CP092437.1, read as the reverse complement.
CCAAGGCCCGGTAGCCGACGACCGCCGAAATGGTGTCGCTGAAACGGTAACCGATCGCGGCGGCGACGTCCCAATCGAGGTCGGCTTGGCCGGCGCCGATAAGCCCCCAACCGGTCAGATAGATCTCGGGCGTGATCGCGTAGTTTCCACGAAATCCGGCCATCGCATCCACCCATGTCGCGCCGTCGTTTCGCGACACGCCATCAAGAATGCCGCCGCTGAACGAGAGATCGGTGTCGACAGACCACACCCTTACCCCGCCGACGACATCAAGGCGCGCGGAGTTGTCGTCGATGATCGAGTAGCCAACGCCGAGCAAACCGGCAAACGTTTCCGATGTGACCTCGACGCTGGAGGCCACGATCCCTCTGGGCGTGCCGGCGGAGCCCGATATCTTGGAATACATGACATCGCCGAAGATGCTGTAACGGTCGTACCGGGCCTCGCCGATCGCCATGGCCCCGAAGTCGAGATGGTCAAGGATATCGCTGAAACTCGAGTCAACTTCGACTGTCGGTAGTCCAAATTGCGCGACGTCGCCGGAAAGTCCCGCCGCCCAGAAATAGGGGGCTAATGCGAACGTCCACCCTTCGTCGGTTTCGGCTTGCTGAGCTGACGGCGTCATCGGTGAATAAATGTCACTAGCCACGACACCACCGGCAAATAGAAGACTCCCAATGAACGTCAGAGTACGCGCAGATCCAAGTTTCATCTCTTCCCCTCCAGTAACTCTAAGCATTTTTTGCCAGCTCTCAACCGCGCCCAGGCTTGATCATGGCTGAGTACATTCATTTTCTAACTAAAAGTTTCTCATGCTGTTCCTTATTTGCTACGATGCAAATGCGATCATTGCACTCTATCTGGACTGCGAATGTCACGCCAGTAAGATTTTCACGAACAACCGAATGCCCGGGAGACGGACTAATCCCGACGATACTACAATGAGCCCCGGCAAACCGGCATATTAGGTGGTTGTCACACCATGGCCGGCAGTCACAAGACGCTCATTGATGCAAATCAACAAATAACCGGCCCGGACGGTTTAAGTATGACTGCTGCAAAGGGGGAAAGCGATGAAAAAGTCAGCTGCGAAGTTGATAATTGCGGGGTTCGTAAGTCTGGGCGCTGTCTTGCTGGCTGCGGCTCAGGAGGCCACCGATATCGGCACTCTGGACAGCGCGAAGGCCGGAAAGGCATTTTCCAGCAAACCTGTCTACTCGCCCTATGCGGGGCGCAATTTTCCGGCCCGGCCGCTGTTCGGCGACACACATCTCCACACCGGGGCCTCGTTCGATGCCGGCGCTTTCGGAGCACGGTTGACGCCTCGCGACGCTTACCGCTTCGCCCGCGGCGAGGAAATCACGGCGTCGAGCGGTCAGCCTGCCAAGCTGTCACGTCCGCTCGACTTTCTGGTGGTGGCCGACCACTCCGACAACATGGGCATGTTCCCGGACCTGTTCGCCGGCAAGCCGGATGTCCTCGCCGATCCGCAGGCCAAGACCTGGTACGACATGATCAAGTCGGGTCAGGGCGCCACGGCGGCGCTCGAAATCATCTTCAGCTTTGGCAAGGGAACGCTGCCCAAGAGCATGATCTACGGGCCGGATACGCGTCCCTACAAAAACGCGTGGCAGGACACGATAAAGGCCGCCGAGGAATATAATGATCCGGGGCGGTTCACGGCCTTCATCGGCTACGAGTGGACTTCGAACACGGCAGGCAACAATCTGCATCGCAATGTCGTCTTCCGCGACAATGCCGACAAGGCCGATCAGGTCGTGCCCTATACGACGCTTAAGCCCTTGGGCAGCGACAATCCGCGCAACCTATGGAAGTGGATGCAGGCCTATGAGGACAAGACCGGCGGCAGCGTGCTGGCGATTGCGCACAACGGCAATCTGTCCAACGGCCAGATGTTCCCGCTGATCGAATCCTTCACCGGCAAGCCGGTCGACACGGAATATGTCGAGCAGCGCTCCAGGTGGGAACGCCTCTACGAGACAACCCAGACGAAGGGCGACGGAGAGGCTCACCCGGTCCTGTCGCCCAATGACGAGTTCGCGGATTTCGAGACCTGGGATTTCGGTAATCTCGATGCCAGCGTGCCGAAGACGCCTGACATGCTCGAGTTCGAATATACACGGTCCGCGCTGAAGAACGGCCTCAAGCTCGAAGCCGAACTCGGCACGAACCCCTACAAGTTCGGGCTGGTCGGCAGTTCCGACGCGCATACGGGCCTTGCGGCTATGGAAGAGGAAAACTTCTTCGGAAAGACCACGCCGCAGGAGCCGAGCCCGGAACGCCTGACGGCAACGTTCGTCAAGGACGCCAAGACCGGCATCACGGTGATGGACTGGGAGGTCGGCGCGTCGGGCTTCGCCGCCGTGTGGGCGACGGAGAACACCCGCGAGTCGATCTGGGACGCCATGCAGCGCAAGGAGACCTATGCAACCACCGGGCCGCGCATGGCCGTGCGCTTCTTCGGCGGCTGGGATTTCGAGCTGGCCGATGCCGAGACCCGCAATCCCGGCGCGATCGGCTACGGCAAGGGCGTTCCCATGGGCGGTGACCTGACGGCAGCGCCGGAAGGCAAGGCACCGTCGTTCCTCGTCGCCGCGCTGCGAGACCCAATCGGGGCCAACCTCGACCGCTACCAGATCGTCAAGGGCTGGCTCGACGACAAGGGCGAGACGCATGAGCAGGTGTACGACGTCGCCTGGGGCGGGGACCGCAAGCCGGGCGCCGACGGCAAGGTGCCATCAGTCGGCAGCACCGTCGACATCGAGAACGCGACCTGGACCAACACCATCGGTGCGCCGGAACTGATCGCGGTCTGGAAGGATCCGAGCTTCGATCCGAAACAGAAGGCCTTCTACTACGGACGCGTCATCGAGATACCGACGCCGCGGTGGACCGCCTATGACGCCAAACGGTTCGGGACAAAGCCGCTGGAGGGCACGCGGATGACCGTCGTCGAACGCGCCTATACCTCGCCGATCTGGTACACGCCGTGATCGCGATGCCGGCGGTTGAACCGGGAGCCGGACGGTCGGGTCCGGCATCCGGCGAACGCGTGAGCACGATCTTCTTGAAACGCCTGCTGAGGGAGCCGCTGGTCCACTTCCTGCTGCTCGCGCTGCTGATCTTTGCGGGTTACGGGCTCTTGGGCGCCGATACGGACGACAAGCCGGACAGCATCGTCGTCACGGCGCCGAAGATCGAGCAGATGGCGACCGTGTTCGCAAAGACCTGGCAGCGTCCGCCGACAGCCGAGGAACTGAAGGGCCTGATCGACGACCATGTGAAGGAAGAAATTCTGGTACGCCAGGCGCTGGAGCTCGGGCTCGACAGGGACGACACAGTGGTTCGCCGCCGCTTGCGCCAGAAGATGGAATTTCTGAATGCGACCGACGCCGAATCTCTGACAGCGACCGATGCGGAACTCGCCGCCTATCTGAAAGCCAATGCTGCCACGTTCGAGATCGATCCGATGCTGGCCTTCCAGCAGGTGTTCCTCAACCTTCAGCGGCGCGGCGACACGATCGCACAGGAGGCGGCGTCCGTCCTCGAAGTGCTGCTGACCAACCCGGCCACGGATCGCGCCCTTCTTGGCGACCCCACGCTGCTTCCGCCCGACCTGCCGCTTTCGGGCAAGACATCGATCGTCCAAACCTTCGGCGCCGAATTCGTGGAAGAACTCGACAAGGCCCCGCTGGGCCAGTGGACGGGTCCCGTCAATTCCGGCTTCGGGCTGCATCTGGTCCGCGTGACGGAGCGTGTGCCCGGCCGAGTGCCGACGCTCGACGAGGTTCGCGACGCCGTTGCGCGAGAGTGGACGAACGCCAAGCGCAGGGACCTTGAAGACCAGCGATTCGCCGAACTGCTCAAGCGCTATGTGGTAAGAATCGAAAGCCCGGCTGGTGCGGAAACAGGCCCATGACGCGGCTTGGCGCCCTGCTGGCCGTGGTCATCCCCGTGCTCCTGGCAACGTCCGGCATGGCCCATGAGATCAGGCCGGCCTATCTCGACATGCGCGAAACCGCTCCGGACGAGTTCGTCGTCGTCTGGAAGGTGCCGGCGCAAGGCGACATGCGTCTCGCGCTTTATGCAAGTCTGCCGAAGCGGTGCATCGAGAAAGCCGAACCGGCGAGGTCGATCGTGGACGGAGCTTATCTGGAGCGAAGGACCGTCGTCTGTGCAGGGGGATTGAGGGGCGGCGAGATCGGCATCAACGGCCTCAAGTCGACCATGACCGAAGCGCTTGTCCGCATCGAATACGAGAACGGCGACACGGAGGTCGTGCGCCTCATGCCGGACGCGCCCTCCTTCACCGCAGCCGGCGCGCAGACCAGCCTCGAGTTCGCCCAGACCTATTTCCTGCTGGGCGTCGACCATATACTCTCGGGTCTCGATCATCTGCTCTTCGTGCTTGCGCTCATGCTACTCATTCGAGACCGCTGGATGCTGGTCAAGACGATCACGGCCTTTACGATCGCGCACAGCATCACGCTGGCTGGAGCGTCGCTCGGATATTTCAGTTTGCCGCAGAAACCGGTGGAAGCGACGATCGCCCTCAGCATCGCATTCGTCGCAAGCGAACTGATCAAGATGAAGCGGGGCGAAAGGCGGCTCTCCGAGAGCTACCCCTGGGTCGTGGCCTTCGCGTTCGGGCTGCTGCACGGCTTCGGTTTCGCCGGCGCCCTGATGGAAATCGGCTTGCCGCAATCCGATGTGCCGATGAGCCTCCTGACATTCAACCTGGGTGTCGAGGCAGGACAGCTGATCTTCGTCGCCGCGGCGCTGGTCGTGCTTCGGGCAGCAGGCGCGCTGAGCACGATACCGCCCGCACCGGCGCGTCAGTTCGGCGCCTACGTGATCGGGACCGCCGCGATGCTGTGGCTGGTTTCGCGGATCGCCGGGTTGGCGGCGTGAGCAGCGCGAATCTTGCGCCGTAGCTCAACAATTCCAGATGGCTGCAACGCATCGACAACAGCGCTTGGGCGAGCAAGCACCGGAGGTCCGCTATCTAGCGCGAAGTGGAGGCTTCTCAGCTGAAGCGATATTGTCCGCGTCCAAATCGCTTATAGGATTTCGCGCCTCCCGACCATGAAGTTTATGTTTATGTTTCGTTCGACCTTAGCGTACGATTTCGAGCAGTTCTTGTTCTGACCCCATATTGTCGAGATCGGCGGCCCGGAACAGTTCGGCATCGACGAAATCGCGCGGATATATCTCGCCGCAAACGAAGACCAACGGATGGTGACGACCGATGCATCTGTTTGCTATTTCGACGTCGAATTGACCGGCGATGTACTGCTTCCCGGTGCTGGCGCCCGCACGGCGAGCCAGACCCTCGCCGACTGGCTCTTCCAATCGATGGCGCCTACGGCCGGCTTGAAATTTGCAGCGCGAGGTAATACCCTTCGAAAAGAGAGTATTACAAAGGTGCCAGAATGGCCACGACTGTTACTGCGAAGGGGCAGGTAACCATTCCGAAGCCGGTCCGGGACATGCTCGGCATCGTACCCGGCAGCAAGGTCGATTTTCATCGCGCTGCCGATGGCAGCGTGGTTCTCGTGCGCGCCGACAAGAAACGCCCCGCCAGCCGCTTCGAGAGGCTGCGCGGCCATGCCGGAAAGGGCCTCGATACAGATGCCATCATGGCTTTGACGCGCGGCGAACCGTGACGCTTATCGATACCAATGTTCTTCTGGATCTCGTGACGGACGACCCGGAATGGGCAGACTGGTCGATAGCCCAGCTCGAGACGGCGGGCATAGAAGGCCCCTTGCTGGTCAACGACGTCATCTATGCCGAACTTGCGGTGCGATACGACAGGATCGAAGCTTTGGAAGCTTTTATCGAGGAAGCCGGTCTCGAGATGGCGCCGATGCCGAAAGCCGCCCTGTTCCTTGCCGGTAAAGTCTTCACGCAATATCGCCAGGCAGGCGGATCACGCACCGGTTTGCTGCCCGATTTCTTCATCGGCGCTCACGCAGCCGTGCAGCAACTGCCGCTCTTGGCGCGGGATGTCAGGCGCTACCGCACTTATTTCCCCTCGCTGAAATTGATATCGCCCGATTTTTAAGCCGGCGCTTTGCGGCGTGCGGCACATTCAACAAATCTTCATGAAGCCCAGGGTTGATAAGCTCCGGTCCAGCTCCAAATCCCGCCGGCGGTGGCCGAAACGGCAGGGGAGGGGCGCATGGGCAATAGGGACATCGAGCGGATTGGCGGGATCAAATCGGTCTTGGAACTCGTTGTTGTCCCCTTCTGCCTTCTATCCTGGCCGCAGGCGTTTGCCGCACCCGCCGATATTGGCGGGCTGACGGTGACGCTGCCCGATGATGCTTCCGGCTGGAGGATGGCCGGCAAGGGCGATCTTTTCATGCTGCAGAAGGATTTTGCCGAAACCGGGGATGACAAGCGCGGCAGCGCTCTGATCCAGATATCCAAGCCGCTTGCGGGAGGGCGCAGTTCCCTTCCGGCCGGGGTGAAGACCTTTGTCGCAACACTGCCCGACATGGCCAAGGAAGATATCCTGATTAAGTATTATGGCGTCACGATAAACGGCCACGATATTCGCGTGGAGGAACGCTGCTGCGTTCAGCAGAAGAATGTCAGCATCAGCCAGATCGTCGTCGGCATCGCCAATGACGAGCGGCAGGCCTATCTGCAGCTCGTGCTCTTGAACCTCAAAGGCGACAGAAGCCAAAGCGCCGAGGCCGAGTTCGAGGCCCTCGTGCGTTCGGTGAAGCTTGATCCTTCGGACAAGGATTTCGATCTCGTTCCCGCGAGCGACGACGGCGGGCTCGGTGGCGTTTTCACCCATCTCGATACCGGTGTTCGCCCGAATCTCTTCGGCGGCGTGGATTTCTATTCCGATAGCGAGATCACCATGTTCGATCCGAAGGGCCTGTTCAGCACGGAACTGCCGAAGGGCGGCCGCAGCATGACCGAGCACTGCAGGGAAAACCCCTCCGACTGCGGCCTTTATAAGCTCACCGGCGGTGGCTTCTTCTCCTCCGCCGGATCGATCGAAACGCGCAGCGTCACCTCTGCCTACGGCACGATCGAGATCGAGACGAAGCCATTTTCAAAAAAGGCGACGACCTGGTGATCGACGAAGACGAGTATCGTGCGGTGCCGCCGTTCGAGGATGGCGCCACGCTCGACGGCGAATGGGTCTACAACTTCGCTTCGAGCGGGATGACTGCGACCTCGTCGGGATCGGTTGCCTCCAGCAATACGCTGACGCTGCATTACAACGGCACCTTCGAACGCAGCCGCTGGTCCGGAGCCTCGATGACGAACGAAATCGGCGGATCGCGGACGGGTGTGACCGCGTCAGGCGATCGGCCCGGCTCCAGCGGCCGCTATAGGCTTTCCGGCTATCGCCTCGATCTGACCGACGCGACCGGTAAGACGGAGAGCCTGAGCATTTTCGGGCCGGACAAGGGTTCGGATGGGCTTCTGGTGATCAACGGCAACAACTATCTGAAGGATGACGGGCAATAGTCGGCTCGGGCCTTTCCGCTCCGCCCGCGGCCTCGCAAAAATTTCATGAATTTCATGTGCATAACCGATGGCATAGGCCTTGCCCTTCAGCCCTCGCGCGGATGCGAATCACCCGCCGATCCGTCCGCGAATTTGCCAGATTCCGGAACCCGTTTGGTGTGCGTCGAGGCGTGGTTTGGTTAAGCATTTGTAATTCGGTCACGAATCGCGGCATATAGTAACTGCGCAACTGAAGCGCTTTCGTTCAAAATTGCGCAGTTACCTGGGAAAACGATCATGCAGCCGAGTTCTTGCTCTTCAAGACGATCAAGAGCATCTCCCTTCGCTTCTGGCAACAGATGCGAAGGAGTTGTCCTATCAACTTCAGCAGCATCAGGCGAAAATCTTTCCGCCGCTTTCCCAGAAGACGATCAGGACCTTCTCGCCTGCGGAAGCCGCAGCCTTCATCGGCATCGGTGAAGGCTATCTCAGGCAGGTCGCTGCGGATGGCCACGGGCCCGATCCGCTCGCAAACGGACGTCGGCTGTACAGCGCAATCGATATGGACCGGATCCGCCGAGTTCTCGACGAACGAAACGGAACGCCGAAATATGTGCCGGCCCGCAGGCCTGGAGAAAAGCTCCAGATCGTCTCCGTCATGAATTTCAAGGGCGGCTCGGGCAAGACCACCACGGCGGCACATCTGGCGCAGTTCATGGCTCTCCGCGGCTATCGCGTGCTTGCCGTCGACCTCGATCCGCAGGCGTCCTTATCTGCCCTTTTCGGCCATCAGCCGGAGTTCGACGTCGGCGAAGGCGAGACGATTTACGGGGCGATCCGATACGAGGCACCACGCCCGATCGCGGATATCGTGCGCGCCACCTACACGCCCAATCTGCATCTCATTCCGGGAAATCTCGAATTGATGGAATTCGAGCACGAGACGCCGAAGGCGATGGCGTCGGGGACGGCGGAGACGATGTTCTTTGCCCGTATCGGCGAGGTGTTGACGGAGATAGAAAGCCTTTATGATGTTGTCGTCATCGACTGCCCGCCGCAGCTGGGATTCCTGACGATGTCGGCGCTCTGCGCCGCAACTTCCGTTTTGATCACGGTCCACCCGCAGATGCTCGACGTCATGTCGATGTCGCAGTTCCTGACGATGACGAGCGAGCTGATGTCGGTCGTCGAGAAGGCCGGCGGGCGCACCAGCTACGACTGGATGCGCTATCTGGTGACGCGGTTCGAGCCGAATGACGGACCGCAGAGCCAGATGACCGGCTTCATGCGAGCGATCTTCGGCAATCGCATGCTCCATAACGCCATGGTGAAGTCGACGGCCGTCGCCGACGCCGGCGTCACCAAGCAGACCCTGTATGAGGTCGAGCGGTCGCAATTCACGCGCGGAACCTATGACCGGGCGCTGGAGTCGCTGAACCTCGTGAATGGTGAGATCGAAGCGCATATTCGCTCCACTTGGGGAAGGAGATAGAAATGGCGCGCAAGAATCTCATCGAAATCTCCGCTCCGAGCCCGGCAAGGGTGGAAGCGGTCGCGCCACGCGACAATCGTCCGATCGCCGGCTTCGTGCCGCAGGAGCGTGTCGGCGGGCCGGTCGGCGGCATTACCAAGACGCTCGGCAACATCACCGAGAAAATGGAACGGGCGAGCGAGCTGGAACGGCAGCTTGCGGCGGGCCAGATGATCGTCGAGCTTGATCCCGGCGTCATCGACGCGTCCTTCGTCAGCGACCGCCTGGCGATCGACGCGGCCGAACTGGCTGAGCTTGTCGAGCAGATCCGCGAACATGGGCAGCAGGTTCCGATCCTGGTGCGTCCGCATCCGGAGACAAAGGGACGCTATCAGGTTGCCTACGGCCATCGCCGTCTGGCAGCCACCAGAGAGATCGGCATCCGCGTGCGCGCGGTCGTTCGCGATCTCACCGACGGCCAGCTGGTTGTCAGCCAGGGACAGGAAAACAGCGCCCGGACCAATCTTTCCTATATCGAGCGCGCGCTCTTCGCGTGGCGGCTCGAGGAACGCGGCTTCGGGCGCGACACCATCATGGCCGCTCTCAGCGTGGATAAGGCGGCGCTGTCGAGAATGCTGATCGTCATGCGGCAGGTGCCCTTGGAGCTGATCAACGCCATTGGCGCTGCGCCCGATATCGGTCGCCGGCGGTGGCTGGAGTTCGGAGAGCGGCTCGAAGGCGCCGATATCGGCAAGATCATCGCCGAGTTGTCCGCGGACGACGCCCGCAAGATGTCGAGCGACGAGCGGTTTCACCGGGCGTTCGCTTTGGCGACGAAGAAGACGCCGGCGCCGAAGCCGGCGGCGGCCAAATCCGAAGTCAGCGGCGTGCCTGTGATGATCAAGAAGACAGCATCCGGCGCCACTTTCGTCTTCGACGGCAAGACCGCGCCCGGCTTCGATCAATTCGTCCAGGAAAGGCTGCAGGGCCTGTTCCTGGAGTTCAAAAAGCACAGAGGAGCGTAGCGCGCAAAAGAAAAAGGCCCCCAACGACGCCGTCGTGGAAGCCCTTCTCAGATCTTAAGCACATTGAGAATCGCATTTCCACGAATCACAGTCAAGCGTCTTAGGCACCAAATTGGTGGATGGTTTTCTTTTGCCTGAACGAAGGTGAAGGCAAATGGAGAGTGGATATGTGACGACGCCCTTTGGGCGGCGGCCGATGTCGCTTGGCATGCTGGCAAGCCAGCAGCTGGCCGAGACGATCGAGCCGGGGATGAAGCGCAGCAAGTGGAAGCTGTTTCGGGCGATCTGCGAGGCGCGCCCGGCGCTCGGCGTGACCGATCGGGCGCTGACGGTGCTCGACGCGCTGCTGACCTTCTATCCCGATGATGAAATCTCCGAGGAGAAAGGCCTGATCGTCTTTCCCTCGAATGCACAGCTTTCGCTGCGCGCCCGCGGCATGACGCCGGCGACGCTGCGACGTCACCTTGCCGTCCTGGTCGAGGCCGGTCTGATTGTGCGCAAGGACAGCCCGAATGGAAAGCGCTATGCCCGCCGCGACAGGGCAGGGGCGATCGGCGAGGCCTTCGGTTTCAGTGTCGCGCCGCTTCTCGCCCGCGCCGTCGAAATTGAAAACCTCGCGGCCCAGGCGATCGCGGATCGGGAACTGTTGCGAGCGACCCGGGAACGGCTGACGGTCTGCCGGCGCGATATCTCCAAGCTGATCTCGGCGGCCATCGACGAAGCGGTTCCCGGCGACTGGGAGCAGATGACGATGATGTTTCGCGATCTTGTCGCCAGGATTCCGCGGGTGGCGGGCATCGAAGAACTGACCGCGGTGCTCGACGAGATGGAGCTGCTGCGCGACGAAGCCGTCAACCTGCTGGAAAGACATATTAAAAGAGAAAAAATAGACGCCAATGAGTCTCAAATTGAGCGTCACAAACAGAATTCAAACCCCGACTCCACTTATGAACTTGAACCAAGCTTCGAGACGAAGCGGGGCGAAAAGGCAGTGACAACCAATGACGGGATGGCCGAGCCGTCAGATGAGCCAAGGCTGAAACCGCCGAGGCCTTCCGCCCGACCTGGTGGCAATACGCCGGGTGCGGCCAATCCTGTTGCCGGCCACAGCTTGAAATCCTTCCCGCTCGGCCTTGTCCTGCAGGCCTGCCCCGCCATTCTTGACTACGGTCCCGGCGGAATGATCGGCAATTGGCGCGACCTGATGTCGGCCGCCGTCGTCGTGCGCTCGATGCTCGGCGTCAGCCCCTCGGCTTATGAGGAAGCCTGTGCCGGCATGGGGCCGGAAAACGCCGCCACTGTGATCGCCTGCATCCTGGAACGAGGAGGCCATATCAACTCGCCCGGCGGTTATCTTCGCGATCTCACCCGCAGGACCGAAAGGGGCGAATTTGCGATCGGCCCGATGTTGATGGCGCTCGTCAGGGCGAATGGCGGGGTAAGGCGAAATGCCGGCTAATGGACTTCGGCGACAACGCAGTCGGTTGGCCCGTCCGGCAAACCTTACTCTAATCGCCGGCTTGTTCGCAGATCTGGTGCGAGAGGTGCCGCGCGCGTTGCCATCTCCCGCTGAAGCGGAGTTCCGTATCTGTCAGCGCGGGGCCGCAGTGCTTTCTCGCAGGATCAGCTCGACCGGCCATAATTCGTGGATCTCCTCGGCGGCGCGTCCCGCAATAAGCTGCAGCGTCAGCTCGGCGCAACGTGTGCCCGCAGCACGCATGGAGGATCGCGTTGTCGAGAGTGACGGCACCATATTTTCGGCCGTCAGATAAGGGAAGACGTCGTCATGGGCGATAACGGAGACGTCCCGCCCGACCGTCATCCCAAGCGAGCGGATGGCGCGGTAAACGCCAAGCGCCGTCATCGTGGAGCCGGCGACGATGGCGGTCGGCGCATTCGCTCTCTCGAGGAAGGAGCGGGCATGGCGAAAGCCGCTCTCGTCGGAGAATTTATCGCAGACCATCATGTTGGGATCGGCGATGAGTCCACGCTCCTGATGGGCAATCCGAAAACCCTGTTCGCGATGGATGGAATAGGTCTTGCCCCTGAGGCCATTGATCATGGCGATGCGGCGGTGCCCGAGATCGAGCAGGTGTTCGGTGGACCTGCGCACGGCACCTTCATTATCGATGTCGAGCCAAGCATGAACGTGCTCGGTCTCCGAGCGGCCGTGAACCAGGAAAGGCACGCCGAGGCTGTTCAGCATCTCGATCCGAGGGTCCTGGGGGCGTGGCGAATGAATGATCACTGCATCCACCCGGCGGCTTTCGACCAGGCGTCGATAGGCCTGGATCTCGTCGTCATCATTGTGTGCGGTGATGGGTGTGATGAGAATATCCGTATCGGCCGTTTCCAGGCGCTGCGCCATTCCCGACACGAATTCAGCGAAATGAATTTCTCCAGAACGTCCCATCATAACGCCTATCGCTCCGGCTCGTCCGGTCTTCAGGCGCACGGCATTGATGTCGGGACGATAGCCGAGCCGCATTGCTTCGCTTGCAACCCGGGCGCGCGTGGCTTCGCTCACCTCCGGGTAGCCGCTGAGCGCACGGCTGACCGTCGTCGGAGAAAGCCCAAGCTGCTTTGCGAATTCACGAAGTTTCATCGGTGTCTTCTTTATCTGGGCAATCAATGGACGATGTGTTGGCGGTACGCAACGGGCAAATATCCAATTCAACTATGATTGAAATCGATTTCAAATTTGGCGGCTGGATGCGTCGCGTGCAAAGGCCATAGGTGTTCTTTTAAAGTGTATATAGTGTTTGAATTCGCGTAATCTGCAACTGAAAAGTGTTCAATTGGCGTATTGACGCGGCCAAGGCCTTCTGCAATGTTCTGCGAGCCAAATCGATTTCAATTTCTGGGAGGAGATCATGAAACAGTTTGCATTAGGCTTTTCCGCGCTCGCAGTCGCCATCGCAGTCGCCGGCCCGATCCGGGCCGCCGAGATTTCATTTGCCGCCAACACGACGGGGAAAAACGTCGAATTCCTCAACAAGCAACTGGCAATTTTCGAGAAGGAGACCGGCAATCAGGTCAAGCTCGTCACGATGCCGTCCTCGAGCAGCGAGCAGTTCTCCCAATATCGCCTGTGGCTTGCCGCCGGAAACAAGGACATCGACGTTTATCAGACCGACGTCATCTGGGCGCCGCAGCTTGCCGATCAGTTCATCGATCTCAAGGAGGCCACCAAGGATGTGGCCGGCCAGTTTTTCCCGTCGATTATCGCGTCGCAGACCGTCAATGGCCGGCTCGTGGCCCTGCCGTTGTTTACCGATGCTCCGGCGCTGTTTTACCGAAAGGACCTGCTGGAGAAATACGGCAAGCAGCCGCCGAAGACCTGGGACGAGATGGCCGCAACCGCCAAAGAGGTTCAGGACAAGGAACGCCAGGCCGGACAGAAGGACCTCTGGGGCTACGTCTTCCAGGGCAATTCCTATGAAGGGCTGACCTGCAACGCGCTGGAATGGGTAAAGTCGTCGGGTGGCGGCCAGATCGTCGAGCCGGACGGGACGATCTCGATCAACAACGAGAAGGCGGCAGCAGCGCTTGACCGCGCCAAGAGCTGGATCGGCACGATCTCACCGCCCGGCGTGCTCGCCTATCAGGAAGAAGAATCGCGCGGCGTCTGGCAGACAGGCAACGCCGTCTTCATGCGCAACTGGCCCTATGCCTATTCCCTCGGCAATGGCGCCGACAGCGCCGTGAAGGGTAAGTTCGACGTCATGACGCTGCCGGTCGCGGCCGCCGGCGACAAGCCGTCCTCGACGCTTGGCGGCTGGAACCTTGCGGTTTCGAAATATTCCGAAAAGCAGGACGCAGCCATTGCGCTCGTAAAATTCCTGGCGTCGAAAGAGGTTCAGAAGGCGCGCGCCGTCGAGCTGTCCAATCTGCCGACATTGACCGACCTTTATGACGACAAGGATGTTGCCGCCGCACAGCCCTTCATGCCGAACTGGAAACCGATATTCCAGGACGCGGTGCCGCGTCCTTCGGCGACGGCCAAGGTGAAGTACAACGAGGTGTCTTCGAAGTTCTGGACGGCGGCGCATAACACGCTGTCCGGCAGCGGCTCGGCTGCCGAGAACCTCGAGCTTCTCGAAGCCGACCTGACGACCCTCAAGGGCGAGGCCTGGTGAGGTTTCCGACCGGCGGCCTCAAGCCGCCGGTCCAGTCTTCGGACGAGCGAACGGGGATAGGCGTTTCATGACCGAAATCGTAGTTCCGCAAGCAGTTGAACCAAGGGTTTCCATTCTCAGAGCCTCTACGGAGCTGCGATCGGAGCGCATTCGATCGGCCTGGGTGTTTCTGGCGCCGACGCTGCTGATCCTGGCAATCGTCGCCGGATGGCCGCTGTTCAGAACGATCTATTTCAGCTTTACGAATGCATCGCTCAACGAGCTCGGCAATGCTCGGTTCGTCGGTTTTGACAACTATCTGTCGTGGGTGACGCTGAAGAGCGGCAAGACCGTCTATCGCGGGCTGCTCGCCGATCCGGTGTGGTGGAAAGCCGTCTGGAACACTGCCAAATTCACCCTCCTCTCGGTCGTGATCGAGACCGTGCTCGGGCTGATCGTCGCCCTGGTGCTGAACGCACGGTTCGCCGGGCGCGGCATTGTTCGAGCCGCAATCCTCATTCCCTGGGCGATCCCGACGATCGTCTCGGCCAAGATGTGGGCCTGGATGCTCAACGACCAGTTCGGTATCCTGAACGATATCCTGCTCGGCTTCGGCCTTATCACTGAGAAGATTGCCTGGACCGCCAATCCTGAAACGGCGATGGTCGCGGTGCTGATCGTCGACGTCTGGAAGACGACGCCCTTCATGGCACTGCTGATCCTCGCCGGCCTGCAGATGGTTCCGGTAGACATTTATGAAGCTGCCAAGATCGACGGCGTCAATCCGGTCAAGGTTTTCTGGCGTCTGACGCTGCCGCTGATCCGGCCGGCCATCATGGTAGCCGTGATCTTCCGGATGCTGGATGCGATGCGCATCTTCGATTTGATCTATGTGCTGACGCCGAACAATGCACAGACGAAGACCATGTCGGTCATGGCGCGCGAGAACCTGTTCGACTTCGACAAGTTCGCCTATGGCGCCACCGCATCGACGGTGCTCTTCCTGATCATTGCCTCCGTCACCGTCTTCTATATCTGGCTCGGCCGCGTCAGGCTCGGCGGGGAGGAACGCTGATGCTGCTGTCGATCGCCAAGAATACGCTCTTCTACCTGCTCGTCACGGTCATCGTCATCATTGCGGTCTTTCCGTTCTACTATGCCATCCTCACGAGCCTGAAGACCGGCACGGCCCTCTTCAAAGTCGATTATTGGCCGACCTCGATCTCGTTCGGCAACTATACTTCTGTGATGGGTCAGGGCGGGTTCGTCCGCAGTCTTGCGAATTCCGCGATGATCGCCTGCGTCGTGGTTTCAGCGTCGCTCCTGCTTTCGGTCACCGCCTCGTTCGCCTTGGCACGGGTGCACTTCCGCGGACGCGCGCTGTTGATGCTGACCATCCTCTCGGTGTCGATGTTTCCGCAGATTGCCGTCCTTGCCGGCCTCTTCGAGCTCATTCGCTGGATCGGCATCTTCAACACGCCCTTCGCGCTGATCTTTTCCTACATGATCTTCACGCTGCCCTTCACTGTCTGGGTGCTGACGACTTTCATGCGCGAATTGCCGATCGAGATCGAGGAGGCGGCGATCGTCGATGGCGCGTCGCCATGGGTCATTGTTACCCAGGTGTTCATGCCGTTGATGTGGCCGGCGCTGGTGACAACAGGGCTGCTCGCCTTCATCACCGCGTGGAACGAGTTCCTTTTTGCGCTGACCTTCACGTCGTCGGATACGCAGCGTACCGTTCCGGTCGCCATCGCCCTGCTTTCGGGCAACAGCGAATTCGAAATCCCCTGGGGCAACATCATGGCGGCGTCGGTGATCGTCACCGTGCCGGTTGTGGTGCTTGTTTTGATATTCCAGCGCCGGATCATTTCCGGGCTGACCGCCGGCGGCGTCAAGGGTTGAAGGAGTAAGACATGGCAGAGATACAACTGGAGAACATCCGCAAGAGCTTCGGCGCTTTCGAGGTGATCAAGGGCGTGACGATGGACATCCGCCGTGGCGAGTTCATGGTCTTCGTGGGGCCGTCGGGATGCGGCAAATCCACGCTGCTCAGGCTTATCTCCGGCCTTGAGGACATTACCTCGGGGACCCTCTCCTTCGATAGCAAGATGGTGAACCAGCACGCGCCGTCGAAGAGAGGGATCGCCATGGTGTTCCAGTCCTACGCGCTCTATCCGCATATGACGGTTTTCGACAATATGGCGTTCGGCATGAAACTGTCAGGACGTACCAGGGACGAGTGCCGTCAGCGCGTCGAACAGGCGGCCGGCATGCTGCAGCTCTCATCATACCTCGAGCGCTTGCCGCGGCAGCTTTCCGGCGGACAGCGTCAGCGCGTTGCAATCGGCCGGGCGATCGTCCGCGACCCCAAGGTCTTTCTCTTCGATGAGCCGCTGTCCAATCTCGATGCGGCGCTCCGCGTCGCAACGAGGCTGGAAATCGCTAAGCTTCATCGCAGCATGCACAACACGACGATGATCTATGTGACGCATGATCAGGTCGAGGCCATGACGCTCGCCGATCGGATCTGCGTGCTGCGGGACGGCGTCGTCGAGCAGATCGGTACGCCGCTGGAGCTTTATGAAAGCCCCAATTCGCTCTTCGTGGCCGGCTTCATCGGCTCGCCGAAAATGAACTTTCTGTCGGGCGAATTGGCGCAGCCCTATGGCAGCCATACGATCGGCGTGCGCGCGGAGCATGTTCGCATCGCGCCCGAGTCGCCGGTTTGGAGCGGCACTGTCA
This sequence comes from Rhizobium sp. K102, assembly GCF_022385315.1. Classification (NCBI taxonomy): domain Bacteria; kingdom Pseudomonadati; phylum Pseudomonadota; class Alphaproteobacteria; order Hyphomicrobiales; family Rhizobiaceae; genus Rhizobium; species Rhizobium sp. K102. The sequence goes on along the minus strand of NZ_CP092437.1, from coordinate 564,339 downwards.
TTCATTCGGAAATCCTAGGCTCCGATAGCTTCGTCTATGTGGATATCGGGGCGGACGAGCCGCTCATCGTGCGCGAGGCCGGTGTCTCCCGTCACGAGCCGGGCCAGGTGCTTGGCCTTGCCCCGCTCGCCGGCCAGGTCCACCGTTTCGACCGTTCGGGCCGGGCGCTCGAGCGTCAATCCATGCAGGCTGCCTGACCTTCCCAGGATCGATGTTCCTCCCAAGGCTCGATCCGTTTAACGACAAGGAGAGAATGATGACCATTCGCACCATTGTGTGGGGTGAGAACATCCACGAGAATACCAATGAGATCGTCCGTGGCATTTACCCCGAAGGCATGCACACGGCGATCGCCGATGCGCTGAATAGCGATCCCGCCATCTCCGCGACGACGGCGACGCTGCAGGAGCCGGAACATGGCCTCAGCGAAGCCCGGCTTGCCGAGACCGATGTGCTGACCTGGTGGGGCCATAAGGATCATGGTGCGGTCTCCGACGTCGTCGTTGAACGTGTCGCCAGGCGCGTCTGGGAGGGCATGGGCCTGCTGGTGCTGCATTCCGGCCATTTCTCCAAGATCTTCAAGCGGCTGATGGGCACGCCCTGCGCGCTGAAATGGCGCGAGGCGGGCGAGCGCGAGCGGTTGTGGACGATCAATCCGCGCCATCCGATCGCCGCCGGCATCGGCGAGCATTTCGAGCTGGAGAACGAGGAAATGTACGGCGAGCAGTTCTCGGTGCCGGAGCCGCTCGAAACCGTGTTCATCTCCTGGTTCCAGGGCGGCGAAGTGTTCCGCTCGGGCCTGACCTGGCGGCGCGGCGCCGGCAATATCTTCTATTTCCGCCCCGGCCACGAGACCTATCCGACCTATCACGACGCCAATGTCCAGAAGGTGCTGATCAACGGCGTCAAGTGGGCGTATAACCCTGAAGCGGCGTTGACTGCCATTACCGACGCTCCAAATGTGCCGGTAGAAAAGGCGCTGGAGCCGATCGTCGAACGCGGCCCGAAACTGCACCAGGCCGGCGAAGCCGGTTACCGATAAGAGATGAGACGCCGTGGGCGCGGGCGCCGCGTTCGGCTCCCACAAGACGCCGCGATGATCTCGCTGCCGCTCACGCTTCGCTGGACAACCATGAGGACAAAAGAATGCGCTTGATCATTCTCGGAACCGGAGGATGGGCAAATACCCATGCCATGCATTTTTCCGAAATCGCCGGCGTCAAAATTGTCGCCTCCGTCGATACCGACGAGGTCCGGCTGCGGGCTTTCGCGCTCAGGCACGATATCCCGCTGACTTTCACGTCGCTTGATGACGCCCTTGCCTGGGGCGAGTTTGACGCCGTCACCAATGTGACGCCGGATCGCGCCCATTATTCCACGACGATGAAGTTACTCGGCGCCGGCAAGCATGTGCTCTGCGAGAAGCCGCTGGCGGTCAACTACCGCGAGGCCAAAGAGATGGCCGACGCCGCGGCGGCATCCGGCAAGGTCACCATGGTAAACCTCACCTATCGCAACGTGGCGCCGCTTCAGGCAGCCCGCAAGATGGTGCTGGACGGGCGTCTCGGCGCGATCCGCCACTTCGAAGCGTCCTATCTCCAGAGCTGGCTGGTCTCGAAGGCCTGGGGCGACTGGACCAAGGAATCGCAATGGTTGTGGCGGCTGTCGACCAAGCATGGCTCCAATGGCGTGCTCGGCGATGTCGGTATCCATATTCTCGACTTCGCGGTTTTTGCCGCCGGAAGCGACGTCAAGGCGGCGGCATCGCACCTCAAGGTGTTCGACAAGAGCCCCGGAAACCGGATCGGCGAGTACGACCTCGACGCAAATGACAGTTTCCTGATGATGGCCGAACTCGAAAACGGTGCGGCCGGGGTCATCCATGCGACGCGCTGGGCAACCGGCCATCTGAACGAGCTGCGGCTGCGCCTGCATGGGGACAAGGGCGCCCTTGAGGTGGTGCATACGCCTGAGGGTTCGACTCTCAGGGTCTGCGAAGGTGTCGATGCCGACAAGGCGATCTGGCGCACGATCGAGGTCGAACCGGTTATCACCAATTTCCAGCGATTTGCAAAGGCCGTGCAAAAAGGGCAGCCGGATGAGCCGGGTTTTGCCCACGCGGCCAAGCTGCAATTCGTCCTCGATCACGCCGTGAAAACGGCGGGCGCTTTGGTTGAACTTTAGACGTTGGGAACCGGCGGCGTGGTCTGTTCGAAAGGCCTCGCGCAGCTTCTTCGGTAGGCGAAGCACGACAAGCGGCTCAGATTCTCCGGTTCAGCTCGTCTTCGCTGATGCCGAAATGTTCGAGTATGATACCGACGTTGCGGCGATGCGATTTGAAATAGACGTCGAAGAGATCACCGACCAGCGGGACCGTGCCGCCGGCCGCATCGATGCCGAGATTGACGGCCATGCGGGCGAGCTTGTGGTTGGGAACGCCGAGACGCCGGGCCTCATTGAGGATGTAAAGGCCGATGAGCGACGTGGCGACGTCGCCGACGCCGGGGAGAAGACCGAGCACCGAATCGGCGCCGATCCGTACGCCGATGAAAGGCAGTCGGACTGCGGTGTCCATCAGCCGTGCTATGCCCACAGCACGGCGGATCTTTCCGAGTTCGGCAGGGGTGAGGTATGTCGTCTTGGCGGCCGGCATCAGAGACCTTCTGGCGCGACCGGCGGCTTCGCCCCCCTCAAGGCGGCAGAGACGCCCAGATTCCCTGGCGCAACGAATGGCCGATGTGATCGCAACGATTGTCCATGGCCGTGAAACGCCGATACGCCGATAAGGTTCGCCAGCGGCGCGATCGGAACCTCGCCTTATCCTCGGTCGGGCACCACGACCAATTTGCCCACGAAATTCTTCGCCATGAACTCGGTCTGGGCGCGATGGAATTCAGACAGCGGATAGACACCGCCGACGAGAGGCCGGATCTTCCGGCTTTCGATATAGCCGACGAGGCGGCGGAAGTCGACGCGGCTTCCCTGGCTCGATCCGTGCAGCTCCAATTGCTTCAGATACATGGTCCTGAGATCGAGCTGGACGACCGGGCCGGCAATGGCGCCGGCCGTTGTATAGCGGCCTTCGGGGCGTAGGATCTTCAGGAGATCGTTGAACAGCGGCCCGCCGACGAGGTCGGCAACGACATTGATCGGTTGTCCGCGGCTGGCGGAATGAACGGCTTCGACCAGATCGCTCCTGCCGCGCGTTACGACCGCTTCGGCGCCGATATCGAGCATCGCCGCCTCCTTGCCAGGTCCGGCGACGGCGATCGGCATGGCGCCGCGGGCGCGGGCGAGCTGGATGATCGCCGAGCCGACACCGCCTGAGGCCCCGGTGACGAGGACGCGTTCGCCGGCGGCAAGCCGCGCCCGTTCCAGCATGCGCTCGCCGGTCAGATAGGCGCAGCAGAAGGTGGCGAGCTCGATATCGGTCAGATCGGTTGCAACGACATGGGCGTTTTCGGCCGGCAGCGCCATATATTCGGCGTAGCCGCCGTCGCGGCCATGACCCATGTAGTCGATGTCGGCGAGACTGTCGTCGTCGCGATTATAGATCGAGAAGTCGACCATGACGCGTTCGCCGATGCGCGCGGGGTCGATACCGCGGCCAACGCCGACAATGTGGCCAACCGTATCGGTGCCCTGAATGCGCGGAAATGTCAGCGTATTGCCCTGCCTGCGCCAGGTCGAGACGGCGGAGGGGTCGTCCTCGGTGCCATAGGCGCCTTCACGGACCCAGACGTCGGTGTTGTTCATGCCGCAGGCGGTGACGCGGATCAGCACCTCGCCCTCCGCCGGCGCCGGAACGGGGACGTCGGTGCGGTAGACGAGCTTCTCCAATCCGCCATGGCCGGTGAGCAAAACGGCTGCCATCTTTTCCGGGATCGTCATGCGGCCTCTCCTCAGATGTCCTTGAAGACGCTTTCGATCGCATCCGCTGTCGCCTTGACGACAATGTCCGCCTCCTCACGCGTCAGGCAGAGCGGCGGCGCAAAGCCGAGGATGTCGCCCTGTGGCATGGCGCGGCCGATGACGCCGCGTTCGAGAAGGGCGGAAGCGACCTGCGGACCGATTTTGCGGCCGGGATCGAAAAATTTCCGATCATCCCTGTCCTCGACGAATTCGACGGCTGCCATCAGGCCGTCGCCGCGAACGTCACCGACGTTGCGATGGCTGCCCACTGCCTTCTCCAGTTCCGAGCGGAAATAGGCGCCGGTCTCACCGGCATTTTCGACGATCTCCATTTCGTCGATCAGTTCGAGGTTGGCGATGCCGGCGGCGGCGCAGATCGGATGGGCGGAATAGGTCCAGCCGTGGCCGATCGCTCCCAATTCATCGGAACCCTGCACCAGCACCCGCCACATCTTGCTCGAAACGATGCTGCCGGAAAGCGGGGCATAGGCGGAGGTCAGGCCCTTGGCGATGGTGATCAGATCCGGCTTCATCCCATAGTGATCCGAGCCGAACATCGTGCCGAGACGGCCGAAGCCGGTGACGACTTCGTCGGCAACAAGCAGGATGTCGTATTTGTCGAGCACGGCCTGGATCTTCTGCCAGTAACCTTGCGGCGGCGGCACGATGCCGCCGGTGCCGAGGATCGGTTCGCCGATGAAGGCGGCGATGGTATCGGGGCCTTCGGCGAGGATCATCTCCTCCAGTCTGTCGGCGCAATATTGCGAGAACTGTTCCTCGTTCATCGAGCGGTCGGGGCGACGGAAATAATAGGGCGCCTCGGTGTGAAGGATGGGCGCACGCGGCAGGTCGAAGGCATTGTGGAAGAGAGCAAGACCGGTGAGGCTGCCGGTCATGACGCCGGAACCGTGATAACCGCGCCAGCGCGAGATGATCTTCTTCTTCTCCGGCCGGCCGAGGATGTTGTTGTAATACCAGATAAGCTTGATGTTGGTCTCGTTGGCATCCGAGCCGGAAAGGCCGAAATAGACGCGGCTCATGCCATCGGGCGCGCGGTCGATGATCATCTTCGACAGCGTGATCGAGGCTTCCGTGCCGTGGCCGACATAGGCGTGGTAATAGGCGAGGTTCTTCGCCTGTTCGGCGATCGCATCGGTGATCTTCTGGCGGCCGTAGCCGACATTGACGCAATAGAGCCCGGCAAAGGCATCGAGGCTTTTGCGGCCGCTCGTGTCGGTGATGTAGACGCCTTCGCCGCCGGCGACGACGCGGGTCGGCGTCTCGCCGCGGGCATGCATGCCCATATGGGTCGAGGGGTGGAAGAAGTGATCGCGGTCCCAGGCGGTGAGTTCGTTGCTTTTGTCGAGCATGTCCTGTCCTCTTCTTGAAATTGGGTGCTCAGGCGGCGGTGTCGATGCAGAGATATTTGAGCTCGGTGAAGGCCTCGAGTCCGTGGCGGGAACCCTCGCGCCCAAGGCCGGACTGCTTCCAGCCGCCGAAGGGAATGGGGCCGCCGGTGATCTTCACGCGGTTGACCGCCACCATGCCATATTCCAGCGCGCGGCCGAGACGCATCTGACGGGCGCCGTTCTCGGTAACCACATAGGCGACGAGGCCGTATTCGCTATCATTGGCGCGGGCAACGACCTCTTCTTCGGTGTCGAAGGTGGTCAGCGCCGCCAGAGGCCCGAAAGTTTCCTCGCGCATGATCAGCGCATTCGCCGGCACATCCGTCAAAAGCGTCGGCTGATAGAAGAGCCGGCCGGCCTTGTGGCGGCTGCCGCCGATGACGAGCCGGGCGCCCTGCGCCAGCGCGTCGGCGACCTGCTGCTCGACCTTGACGACGGCCCGTTCATGCATCAGCGGCCCGATCTCGCTTCCATCCTCAAGCCCTGCGCCGACCTTCAGCTCGCCGATGCGGGCGGCAAAGGCCTTGGCGAAGGCATCGGCGATGCGCCGCTGGACGAAGATGCGGTTGGCGGCAAGGCAATCCTGGCCGGATGTGGCGAACTTGGCGTCGACGGCGATCTCGACCGCTTTTGCGACATCGGCATCGTCGAAGACGATCAGCGGCGCGTGGCCGCCGAGCTCCATCACCAGCCGCTTCATCGTTGGCGCGCATTGCGCGGCGATTAGGCGGCCGACCTCGGTGGAGCCGGTGAAGCTCATCGCGCGCAGGCGGACATCGCTGCACATGCGTCCGACGATCGTTGCAGCATGGCCGGTGACGACGTTGAAGACACCGGCGGGAATGCCGGCGCGTTCACCGAGTTCGGCAAGCGTGAGCGCAGAAAGCGGCGTTTCCGAGGAGGGGTGGGCGACGACGGTGCAGCCGGCAGCAAGTGCCGCGGCCGCCTTTCGGGTGAGCATGGCGGAAGGAAAGTTCCACGGCGTGACGATGCCGACGACGCCGAGCGCCTCGCGCCGGACGATCATTTCCGCCCCGGCCAGATGGCTGGTGACGCTTTCGGCGTTCAGCCGCTTGCCTTCCTCGGCATACCACTCGATGAAGGAGGCGGCGTAGTCGATCTCGCCGCGCGCTTCGGCAAGCGGTTTGCCCTGTTCCAGCGTCATGATCAGCGCCAGATCCTCTTTCGCCGCAAGCATCAGCGCGTGCCATCTGCGCAGGATCGCCGCACGGTTCTGCGGCAGCATCGCGCGCCAGGCGGCAAGGGCCTCCGACGCCGCATCGATCGCCATTGCCGTCTCTTCGGCACCGAGGCTCGCAACCCAGGTGAGCGTCGCCGAAGAAGCCGGATCGGTGACGGCGAAGCTCTTGCCCGTGGTCCCGGCGATCCACCGGCCGCCGACATAGGCGAGATCGCGCAGGAGATGACGATCGGCGAGCCGCGACAGCGCGTCGTGATAGGCGGGGCGGGCAAAAACGGCAGTCATGTCCAATCTCCTCGTTGCGGTGACATGCAGTCTCCCACAGGAGCGGACGAGAGATTGTCCTTTGGCGATGGCGAAAAGAGAGAAACGGGCTAAAGCACAGCCGCCGGATAGAGAGATTGTCTAGAGCATGATGCCGAAAAGTGTGAGCGGTTTTCGGACGACATCATGCTCTAACTCTTTAACTTAGAACAGGATTCAGATTTTAGACCGGGTCGGCCTAAAATCTGAATCCTGTTCTGAGGAAGCGCTTTCCTCATCGCCGGACGCGGCGAAGGAAGAGACCGGAACGACTATTTCCTCCTTCACCGTCTTGGTGACGATATAGGTGAAGTAGCGGTCGATGCCGAGTTCGCGGTCGAGAAGCCCATCGACCAGTCGCTGGTAGGCGTCGATATCGGCCGTCATGATCTTCAGAATGTAATCGACGCCGCCACCCACCGACCAGCAGGCGACGACCTCGGGGATTGCGGCAATGGTACGTTCGAAGCGCTCGAAATCGGCCTGGCGATGATTGGCGAGCGTCACTTCCATCATCACGCTGGCAACCGGCGCGATGCGCCGCGGGGCGAGGCGGGCGTGGTAGCCGGTGATCACGCCGGCCTTTTCGAGCTTGCGCAGCCGCATCCAGCACGGCGTCGGCGACAGTCCGGCCTTTTCGGCCAGCGCCAGCTTGGTGATGCGGCCGTCGCGCTGGACGGCGTCGAGAATGCGCAGGTCGATGGCGTCGAGCTTCATGGTGCTTTCTTCAGAAAGAAATCATTTCAAACGCAGCGAAAAGACAATGAAAGCGCATTTTGGCATTGTCAATTGAACTGATTTTCAGCACTGTTGAAATCATGACAAATTGGCGCCCCGATCCCTCGCAACTCCGCCGGCCGGCCTATCTTTCACTCGCCGAGCAGATCGCCAACGCGATCACCGACGGCAAGCTCTCCGACGGGGCGCAATTGCCGCCGCATCGCAAGCTGGCGGATGATCTGCATCTTTCCGTGCAGACGGTCAGCCGCGCCTATGACGAGCTGAGCCGCCGCGGGCTGATCTCAGGCGAGATCGGCCGCGGCAGTTTCGTGCAGACGCGGCCGCCTGAGCCGGAGCCGCCCTATCTGCCGGAACGGCTGGGCGAGGTGATCGATCTGTCGATCCTGAAGCCGGTCTGCGAGCAGATCCATCTGGAAAAAATGCGCCAGGCCTTCGGCTGGCTTTCCGAAAACCTGCCTTCCAGCTCGGCCCTGTCGTTCCGGCCGAATATGGTGTTTCCGCGTCACCGCGTTGTCGCCACCGAATGGCTGGCGCGCTGCGGGCTCGACGTGTCGCCGCTGAACATCAGCCTGACGAATGGCGCGACCTCCGGCATGACGGTGGCGCTGATGAGCGTCGCACCGCCCGGCTCGACGATTGCGACCGAAGCGGTCAGCCACCATACGCTGGTGCCGCTCTGCGGCTATCTCGGCCTGCACCTCGAAGGGTTGGCGATCGACGAGGAAGGCATGATCCCCGAAGCGCTGGACGAGGCCTGCCGGACCGGGCCGATCCGGGCAATTTTCCTGCAGCCCTCGGTGATCAATCCGATGGCGGCGCTGATGAGCGCCGAACGCCGGCAGGCGCTTGCTGCCGTCGCCGCCAAGCATGACATAGCGATCATCGAAAACGACATTCTCGGGCCGATGATCGAGGACCGGGCGCCGCCGATGGCGGCCTTCGCGCCGGAGCGCACGCTCTACGTCACGAGCTTTACGAAGATCACCGTTCCAGGCCTCAGGATCGGCTACCTCGTCGCGCCCGACCGCTATGTCGCCGCCGTCGCCAACCGGCATCTCGTCTCCAGCTGGATGGCGACGCCTGCCATGGCCGAGATCGCCAGCCGCTGGGTCAGCGACGGTACGGCGATGGAACTCGTCAACTGGCAGCGCCGCGCCCTTGTCGGACGCCACGCGATCGCGGCGGAGATGCTGGCCGGCCTGTCCTATCGAACGCACCCGCAAAGCCTGCATATATGGCTGCCGCTGTCCGGCAGCCATACGGAGGATGGTTTCGTGTCGCAGGCAAGGCTGCGCGGCGTAGCGATCGCGCCGGGCAAATCCTTCCACACCACCGATCACGGCTGGACGCCGGCGGTGCGCATCTCGCTCGGCTCGACGACGGAAGGCGAGCTGCGGACAGGGCTCGGGATCGTTGCCTCGCTGGCGCAGGGAAATCCGGAGGAACTGCTGCTTGCGATTTGACGCTGCCGCCGCATTTGCCGGCAGGCGCAGAATAATTGTCATGATATTATTTTACGAATTGACATGATTTTCGTGGGCCGTCATCGTTAGGTCATTGCTTGTCTCAACAAGGAGAGACATGAATGCCTGCGCCCATCATCCGCATCGACAACATCGTCAAGAGATACGGTCCGCTGACCGTGCTCGACGGCCTGTCGATGAATGTCATGCCGGGCGAGAAACTGGCGCTGATCGGGCCGTCCGGCTCCGGCAAGACGACGATCCTGCGCATCCTGATGACGCTGGAGACGATCAGCGGCGGCCATATCGAGGTCGACGGCGAGCAGCTCTACCACATGCCTGGTGGCAGCGGGCTGGTGGCGGCCGATGAGCGGCACCTGCATCGCATGCGGGAAAAGATCGGCATGGTCTTCCAGCACTTCAACCTGTTCCCGCATAAATGCGTCCTCGACAACGTGACGCTGGCACCGATGCTGACCAAGGGCATCAAGCGGCCGCAAGCCGAGAAGCGGGCGATGGAGCTTCTCGATATGGTCGGCCTTGCCGACAAGGCGAAAAGCGTGCCGGCGCAGCTTTCCGGCGGGCAGAAGCAGCGCGTCGCCATTGCCCGGGCCTTAGCGCTGTCGCCGAAGATCATGCTGTTCGACGAGGTGACCTCGGCGCTCGACCCGGAGCTGGTCGAGGAGGTGCTGAACGTCATGCGGAAGCTCGCCTCCGAGACCGATATGACGATGCTTCTCGTCACCCACGAAATGGGCTTTGCCCACGACTTTGCCGACCGCGTGCTGTTTTTCGATCGCGGCAGGATCGTCGAGGAAGGCAGGCCCGGCGACATCTTCCGCAATCCGACGCAGGAAAGGACGCAGACCTTCCTGCGCAAGATCATCGCGGCAGGGCACCGCGTCTGACCTCAGACATTGCCCGCAAAGAACAAAACGCAAAGAGAAAACCAGAGGAGTTGGGAACGATGAAAGCAGGATATGTTTTGAGCGCCGTCAGCCTGTCGGTGCTTCTGGTTACGGCGGCCGCTCCGGCATCCGCCGCCGATGACAAGCTCGAACAGCTGAAGGAACAGGGTTTTGCCCGCATCGCCATCGCCAACGAGCCGCCATTCACCGCCGTCGGTGCCGACGGCAAGGTTTCGGGCGCTGCCCCCGACGTGGCCCGCGTGATCTTCGAAAAGCTCGGCGTCAAGGAAGTGGTCGCCTCGATCTCGGAATACGGCGCGATGATCCCCGGCCTGCAGGCCGGCCGCCATGACGCGATTACGGCGGGCCTTTTCATGAAACCGGAACGTTGCAGCGCCGTTGCCTATTCCGAACCGATCCTGTGCGATGCCGAAGCCTTCGCTCTCAAGAAGGGCAACCCGCTGAAGCTGACGAGCTACAAGGATATCGCCGACAATCCGAACGCCAAGATCGGCGCGCCGGGCGGCGGCACGGAGGAGAAGCTGGCGCTGGAAGCCGGCGTGCCGCGTGACCGCGTCATCGTGGTTCCGGATGGGCAGAGCGGCATCAAGATGCTGCAGGACGGCCGCATCGACGTCTATTCGCTGCCGGTCCTGTCGATCCACGATCTGATGGCGAAGGCGAAGGATCCGAACCTCGAAACCGTCGCCCCCGTCGTCAATGCACCGGTCTATTGCGACGGTGCCGCTTTCCGCAAGCAGGACGTCGCGCTGCGTGACGCCTTCGACGTCGAGCTGAAGAAGCTGAAGGAATCGGGCGAATTCGCCAAGATCATCGAGCCCTACGGCTTCTCGGCCAAGGCGGCGATGTCGACGAGCCGCGAAAAGCTCTGCGCCGCAGCCAAGTAACCTGATGCGAGCACACCGGCCATGCGCCCTGCCATGGCCGGTCCGCCCCGCACGATCTCCAGAGAAGTGAGTTGCCGATGTCGGTATGGTCCGGCTATCTGACACTGATCCTTCAGGGCGCCCTGGTGACGCTCGAACTGACGGTCATGGGCTCGGCGCTGGCGCTCGTCATGGCCTTCATGGCCGGCCTCGGCCGCCTGTCGCGCTTCTTTGCCGTCCGGGCTCTGGCGACCGCCTATATCGAATTCTTTCGCGGCACCTCGATCTTCGTCCAGCTCTTCTGGGTCTATTTCGTCCTGCCTTTTGCCGGTCTGACGCTGACGCCGTTGCAGGCCGGCGTGCTGGCGCTCGGGCTGAATGTCGGTGCCTATGGCGCGGAGGTGGTGCGCGGCGCCGTCAAGGCCGTCGGGCGCGAACAGTCGGAAGCCTGCATCGCGCTCAACCTGTCGCGCTACCAGCGCATGCGCCACGTCATCCTGCCGCAGGCGCTGCCGCTGATGCTGCCGACCTTCTGCAACAACGCGATCGAGCTCTTGAAGGGCACGGCCGTCGTGTCGTTGATCTCGCTGACGGACATGACCTTCCAGGCGCAGGTGGTGCGGGCGCAGACGGGCAATACGCTGGTGCCTTTTGCGGCGATCCTCATCCTCTATTTCCTCATGGCTTCCGCCATCTCGGCGGCGATGCGCCTGCTGGAGCGGCGGATGACACGCGGCCTCGACGGCATGAGGACCTGATCATATGGAATGGGATTGGGAGTTCGTCTGGCAGATCATGCCGACCCTTCTCGAAGGGTTCAAGATCACTATTCTTGCCACCATCCTCGGCGCTGCGGTCGCCATGGTCGCCGGGCTGGGACTTGCCATCGCGCGGCGATCCCCGGTTGTCGCCATTTCCCGGACGGTCGGCTTCGTCTCGGAATTCATTCGCGGGACGCCGCTGCTCGTACAGCTCTACTTCATCTTCTATGTGCTGCCCGATATCGGCATCCGGCTGTCGCCGCTCACCGCCGGCGTCATCGGCATCGGCATTCACTACGCCACCTATACCGCGGAGGTCTATCGCGCCGGCATCGAGAACGTCTCGCGCGGACAATGGGAAGCGGCCAAGGCGACCAATCTGACGACGCGCCAGGCCTGGATCCACGTAATCTTGCCGCAGGCGATCCCGCCGATGATCCCGGCACTCGCCAATTATTTCATCGCCATGTTCAAGGAAACGCCGCTGCTTTCGGCGATCACCGTGCTGGAATTGATGAACCAGGCCAAAAGCATCGCCAACAGCAACTATCGCTACATCGAACCGATGACGCTCGTCGGCGTCTTCTTCCTCGTCATCAGCCTGGTCTCGGTTGTCGGATTGCGCTGGCTCGAGGAGCGTTATGCCAGGATGGATGATTGATATGACCGCAGGAATCGAGATCATTCCCGCCGGCCGGCGGCCGCGACTGGACGACCGGCCGTTGGAAAAGCGCATTGGCCTCGTCATCCTGGCGACCGACCACACGAGCGAAGTCGATTTCCAGCGTATGGTCGCCGGCGACCGCATCGGCGTCTATGTCAGCCGCATCCGCTATGCCAATCCGGTGACACCGGAAAACCTCTTGAAGATGCAGCCGTCGCTGACGGAAGGCGCCGGGCTGATCCTGCCGGATGAGGCGCTGGATGCGATCATGTATTCCTGCACCTCCGCTTCGGTCGTCATTGGCGACCGCAATATCGAGGCGGCGATCCACGCGGCCAAGCCGGGTGTTTCAGTGGTGACGCCGACGGCGGCGGCGGTGAAGGGCCTGAAGGCGCTCGGCGCCCGCCGGATTTCGGTGCTGACGCCCTATACGATCGAGACCAGCCGGCCGATGGCGGATTATTTCACGGATCTCGGCTTTGCGATCGACCGCTTCACCTGCCTCGGCCTGAGCGACGACCGCGAGATGGCCCGGATCGCGCCGGATGAGATCGCCCTCTTCGCGCGTGAGGCGCTGGCGCCGCAGTCCGACGCGCTGTTCATCTCCTGCACGGCTCTGCGCGCCGCACAGGTCGCCGCCCGCATCGAAGGCGAGACCGGCAAGCCGGTGGTGACCAGCAATCTCGCAACCGCCTGGGCCTGCCTCAGGCTTTGCGGCGATGATCGGGTGCGGCCCGAGCTCGGCCGGCTGATGACCATGCCCTATGGGGAAGGCTGAGATCATGGTCAGCGCCTTGCCGGTTTCGCTGGAGGATATTCGCGCAGCGGCGCGGCGGATCGCCGGCCGGGTCGTCGAAACACCGATGGTGCAGTCGGCATCGCTTGCCGAGATTGCCGGCGTTCCGGTCTGGCTGAAGCTCGAACATCACCAGACGACGGGCAGCTTCAAGCTGCGCGGGGCGACCAACGCGGTGCTGTCATTGTCACCGGCAGAACGCGCGCGCGGCGTCGTCGCCGCCTCGACCGGAAATCACGGCCGGGCGCTTGCCCACGCGGCGAGGGCGCAAGGCGCGGTCGCGACGATCTGCATGTCGCAGCTGGTACCGGAGAACAAGGTTGCGGAAATCCGCCGCCTCGGCGCCGATGTGCGCATCGTCGGCCGATCGCAGGACGAGGCGCAGCAGGAAGTCGACCGGCTGGTGCGAGAGGAGGGGCTGGTGATGATCCCGCCTTTTGACCATCCCGACGTCGTCGCCGGGCAGGGGACACTCGGGCTCGAAATCGTCGACGCCGTGCCTGCGGTGGCGACGGTGCTGGTGCCGCTTTCGGGCGGCGGCCTTGCGGCGGGCGTCGCCGCCGCGGTCAAGGGCGTCAATCCGAAGACGAAGGTGATCGGCCTGACGATGGAACGGGGCGCGGCGATGAAGGCGAGCCTCGATGTCGGACGGCCGGTGCAGGTCGAGGAGGTGAGGAGCCTTGCCGACTCTCTCGGCGGCGGCATCGGTCTCGACAATCGCGTGACCTTCGCCATGTGCCGCGAGCTTCTCGACGGCGTCGTCCTGCTGACGGAGACGGAGATCGCCGCCGGCATGCGCCATGCCTATGCCTGTGAGGGCGAGATTATCGAGGGGGCGGGCGCAGTCGGCATCGCAGCACTGCTGGCCGGAAAGATCCGCTCCGGCGGCCCGGTTGTTGTGATCCTTTCGGGGCGGAATGTCCATATGGAACAGCACCGCCGCGTGATCAACGGCGAGGATGCGGCGTTCGCAGAGGATAACCCATGAGCGGCATGATCATTCTGACGGAAGCGGAATTGCGCAAGGTTGTGGGGCTCGATGCCGACGCGGTCGCTTGCGTCGAGCAGGCCTTCGCCGCGCTTGCGACGAAGGCGGTCGCCATGCCGCCAATCCTGCGGCTCGACATTCCCGAGTATCGGGGTGAGGTCGATGTGAAGACCGCCTACGTGCCCGGCATCGAGGGTTTCGCGATCAAGATCAGCCCCGGTTTCTTCGACAATCCAAAAATCGGCCTGCCGAGTACCAATGGCATGATGGTGCTGCTGTCGAGTCGGACCGGCCTGGTGCAGGCGCTGCTCCTCGACAACGGCTATCTCACCGACGTGCGCACCGCCGCGGCCGGCGCCGTCGCGGCAAAATATCTGTCGCGGCAAAATTCCAGCGTGGCGGCGATCTTCGGCGCCGGCATGCAGGCGCGGCTGCAGCTCGAAGCGCTGACGCTGGTGCGGCCGATCGGTGAAGCCAGGATATGGGCGCGGGATGCGGCCAAGGCTAAGGGCGTGGCTGCGGAACTGGCGGCTAGGCTCGGCTTTCCCGTCAAGGCGATATCCGACCCGCGGCAAGCAATGTCCGGCGCCGACATCATCGTGACCACCACGCCGGCGGAAAAACCGATCATCGACGCCGGCTGGCTCGAACCCGGGCAGCATCTGACGGCCATGGGATCGGATGCCGAGCACAAGAACGAGATCGATCCCGCGGCCATCGCCGGCGCCGGCCTCTATGTCGCCGACAGCCTGAAGCAGACGCGCCGGCTGGGCGAGTTGCACCATGCGATCGAAGCAGGCCTCGTCGAAAGGGAGGCCGATTTCGCCGAACTCGGCCGGATCGTCGCCGGGCGGATGCCGGGCAGGACGAGCCGCGACCAGATCACCATCGCCGACCTCACGGGAACCGGCATTCAGGACACCGCCATCGCCACGCTCGCCTTTGCCCGCGCCGGCGCGGCGAATGCCGGCACCACATTCGAAAGCTGACCGGCGCGGCGCCGGACAAGAAGGGAAGAGATATGACCCAGCCCCATCTGAAGTTCTCGCTCGGCGAATATGCCGCGCGCCTGGAAAAGACACGGCGTGCCATGGAGGCGAAAGGCGTCGATCTGCTTATTGTCAGCGACCCCTCGAACATGGCCTGGCTGACCGGTTATGACGGCTGGTCCTTCTACGTGCATCAGGCGGTGATCGTGCCGCCGCAGGGCGAGCCGATCTGGTTCGGCCGCGGCCAGGACGCCAACGGCGCCAAGCTCACCGCCTATCTCAGCCACGACAACATCGTCGGTTATCCCGATCACTACGTGCAGTCGACCGAGCGCCATCCGATGGACTACCTCTCCGGCGTCCTGACGGAGCGCGGCTTCGGCAAGCTGACGATCGGTGTCGAGATGGACAATTACTGGTTTTCAGCGGCCGCCTTCGCCGCGCTGCAAAAGCACCTGCCGAATGCGCGCTTCGTCGACGCGACCGCGCTGGTGAACTGGCAGCGCGCGGTCAAGAGCGACACCGAAATCCAGTACATGCGCAATGCCGCCCGCATCGTCGAAGCGATGCATGCCCGCATCTTCGACAAGATCGAGGTCGGCATGCGCAAGTGCGACCTGGTGGCGGAAATCTATGACGCCGGCACCCGTGGCGTCGACGGCATCGGCGGCGACTATCCGGCGATCGTGCCGCTGCTGCCGTCCGGCGTCGAAGCATCGGCACCGCATCTGACCTGGGACGACCGGCCGTTGAAGAAGGGCGAGGGTACCTTTTTCGAAATCGCCGGCTGCTACAATCGCTATCACCTGCCGCTGTCGCGCACCGTCTTCCTCGGCAAGCCGACGCAGGCGTTTCTCGATGCCGAAAAAGCGACGCTGGAAGGCATGGCAGCCGGTCTTGCGGTCGCCAAGCCCGGCAACACCTGCGAGGATATTGCCAACGCCTTCTTCGCGGTCTTGAAGAAATACGGCATCGTCAAGGACAACCGCACGGGTTACCCGATCGGCCTTTCCTATCCGCCGGACTGGGGCGAGCGCACCATGAGCCTGCGGCCGGGCGACCGGACGGAATTGAAGCCCGGCATGACCTTCCATTTCATGACCGGCCTCTGGCTCGACGACATGGGGTTCGAGACGACGGAAAGCATCCTCATCACCGACAGCGGTGTCGAGTGCCTCGCCAACGTGCCGCGCAAGCTGATGGTCAAGGATTGAGGCTGTCATGACAGAGACCCGTTTGCGGCCGTCGCCGATCAGCGCGACGGTGGATTTCGCCGCCGAGGGCGTCCAGCACGGTTTCCTCAGGCTGCCCTACAGCCGCGACGATTCCGCCTGGGGATCGGTGATGATCCCGATAACGGTCGTCAGGAACGGCAAGGGGCCGACGGCGCTTCTGACCGGCGGCAACCACGGCGACGAGTATGAGGGACCGATCGCGCTCTTCGATCTCGCCCGCTCGCTGAAGCCTGGTCAGGTGAGCGGCGCCGTCATCATCGTGCCGGCGATGAATTATCCGGCGTTCCTGGCGGGCACCAGGACGTCGCCGATCGACAGGGGCAACATGAACCGCAGTTTCCCCGGCCGGCCGGACGGCACGGTGACCGAGAAGATCGCCGACTATTTCAGCCGTGTGCTTCTGCCGATGGCGGATATCGTCCTCGACTTCCATTCCGGCGGCAAGACGCTCGATTTTCTGCCCTTCTGCGCCGCGCACATTCTGCCCAACAAGCAGCAGGAGCAAAAAGCCTTCGACTTCGTCACGGCGTTTGCCGCGCCCTATTCGATGAAGATGCTGGAGATCGATGCGATCGGCATGTACGACACGGCGGCCGAGGAAATGGGCAAGATCTTCATCACCACCGAACTCGGCGGCGGCGGCACCGCGACCGCCAAAAGTGCGGCGATCGCCAAACGCGGCGTGATAAACGTGCTGCGACATGCGGGGATCGTCGCCGGCGCCGTCGATACCGGTCCGACGACCTGGCTGGACATGCCGGATGGCCGTTGTTTCTCCTTCGCGGAGGAGGGTGGATTGATCGAAGCCGTCATCGAGCTCGGTGACGTCGTCACCGAGGGTGCGGTCATTGCTCGCATCTATCCGACCGGGCGGACGGGTGAGGCGCCGCGCGAGATCCGCGCCGCCATGGACGGTATTCTCTGCGCCCGGCATTTTCCGGGGCTTGTCAAACCAGGCGACTGCGTTGCAGTGATGGCGACCGTGACGAGCTGAGATGACGGGCAGGCGCGGCGAGATGCGTTTCGCCGGCCGGCCATCTCAAGCCGCTTTCGGCGATCTCGACCCGGCAGCTGCCGCATCGATCTGGAAGCGGCTGACAACGCCTTCCAGCGTCTGCGTCTGGCCGCCGAGCGCGCGGCAGGCCGAGACGGTTTCCGCAGCCATGGCGGCGTTGCGCTGCGTGACCTCATCGAGCGCATTGACGGAGGCGTTGATTTCCCCGATCGCCACGGCCTGCTCGGAAGAGACCGAAACGATGCGGGCGATCAGGCCGGCGACCTGCTCGACCTGGCCTTCGATTTCCATAAGCGCCTTGCCGGTGCGGTTGACGAGTTCCACGCCGGTGGAAACTTCAGACGATGACGTGGAAATCAGAGATCTGATCTCCTTGGCGGCGTTGGCCGAACGGAGGGCGAGCTCACGCACTTCCTGCGCCACGACGGCGAAACCCTTGCCGGCTTCGCCGGCGCGGGCGGCCTCGACGCCGGCATTGAGCGCCAAGAGGTTGGTCTGGAAGGCGATCTCGTCGATGACGTTGACGATCGCGCCGATCTGGGCGGACGAGCCTTCGATCTTTTGCATGGCGGCGATCGCATCGCGCACGACGGCGGCCGAATGTTCGGCGCTGCTGCGGGTCTCGGCCATCATGCCGGTCGCCTTGCCGGCATGATTGGAAGCGTCCTTGGCCTTGGCATTCATTTCGCCGAGCGCGGCGGTCGCCTCTTCGAGCATTGCGGCCTGCTGTTCGGTGCGTAGTGCCAGGCTGTCGGCGGCATTGGTGATGCCGGCAGAGGAACTGCCCACCTGTCTGGACGTGTGGGCAATCTGCGCCATCGAGGCGCCAAGCGCATTCATGCTGTCGTTGAACTTGGCCCGCAACATTTCGTAGGCAGGGGCGAAGGCGGTCGTGATCCGGCAATCGAGATTGCCGTGCGACAGCTGGTCCAGGCCGTAAGTCAGCTGATCGATGACCGTCTCGCGTGTCTGTTCCTCGGCCGCCTTTTCGGCCATCTGGCTGCGTTCACGTTCGAATTCGGCATCGCGAAGCGCGGTCTCGCGCTTCTGCGCGTCTTGCCGTTCCAGCGCGTTGCGGCGGAACACCGCCACCGCCTTGGACATGGCGCCGATCTCGTCGGAGCGGTCGGAATAGGGAACCTCGGTCGAAAAATCGCCTTCGGCGAGGTTGCCCATATAGGCCTTCATGCCATCCAGCGGCACGATGGCCCGGCGGCGCAGAAGATAAAGCCCAACCAGCAGCAGGGCCAAGGAGCCGAAGCCTGCGGCGCCGGCATAGATCGTCCACGTGACAATCTCCGAGGCTGCATTGCTCTCTTCGCCCTTCAGGAAAGCGTCGGAATTTGCGACGAGCTTCTCGACCGCATCCTGATGTGCTTGGAAGGCGATGCGCAATTGCCCGATCGCACCATGCGCCTTGTCTTCGTCCTTGGCATTCAGGGCTGGGATAATCGCTCGGTTCATCACCTCCCAGAAGACATCGCCCTTGGCAAGCACATCGTTCTCGAGCTCGTCTTTCAAAGCCTGCGGCAGCCGCGTCGATTTCCAATAGGCGCGCCGGTCGTCGTAGGCGGCCTTGAGATTTGCGATTTTGGCAAGATTGGTCTCGGTCAGTTCGGGAAATTTACTGGCTTCGAAAGAGAGCATGTAGGATTCGACCACGAACAGCGGCGGCGGCAGAATATCGGCGATCAGATCCTTGCCGTAAACCACCTGCTCGTAAACCGGACCGTTGACCTTCAGCCGTTCGAGCGCCGATTGCTGCAACCCGATCGATACGAGAAGGCCGGTCGAAACAGCAACGCCGAAGGCCACCAAACTGCGGGCAATAGTAAATGCCAAGATCGTCTCCAAATAACTTTGCGGCGTCTCTTCTTCGAGATGCCTGATGTACGTGGATCATTATTTCGCAAGAACGCTGCGATATGGTTAATTCTTTTAGATCTCAGTTGCCCGGCGAACTATTTACAGGCCCTGTCAACTGTCCAAAATTGGGTCCATTTCCCGCATTGCGGTGGCAAGCCATCACCTGCCATCTTGATGGCTGAGACCCCGGGGTTTATATTGATTGCGAAGGAGATCTGAGCCATGGCCGAACCACAGCTTTCTGTACGAAGCGCAAAGGCGCGGGATCTCGCACACCGGCTTGCCCGCCGTGAAAATCGCTCGATAGCCGACATTGTCGAGCGGGCTCTTGAATCCTATGAAATACGCGAAGCCGGGCGAGAGCCGGCTGCGTCCTTCTATAACAGGCTGACGCAGCAAAGCGGGACGGACATCGACCTTGAAGCCGTCATCAAGGAGGGTAGGCAGGTTCATAAGGGCATCGAGCTTTGATTTTTCTCGATACCAACGTCGTTTCGGAAACTTTGAGAAAATCTCCCAGCGAAGCCGTAATCGCCTGGCTCATCCGTCATGATTCCGAATTGGCGCTGCCGACGGTGACGATTGCCGAGATCGCTTTTGGTATCCAGAAGATCCGGCCCGATCAGCGCGCCGAACGCCTGGAGCAGGCACTCTCCGACTGGCGGCGCCGCTTCGCGGACCGAATTTTTGGTCTGACCGAAGAAGCCGCTCTTGCCTATGGCGACATCATGGGCGCCGCGGCGCGTCAGGGACGCGGAATGTCGGCGCCGGATGGCATGATCGCGGCAATTGCGCGGGTCAATGGCGGTCGGCTGGCAACGCGAAATCTGGGCGACTTTGCCGTGACAGGCCTTGATTTGATCTCCCCTTGGGAATTCTGACGTCCTTCATCAGCCGGTTTGCAGCATCGGCGCCTTTCAGGCCAATCGCATCAGCATTTCATTCAGGTCGCCGATGTCCCGAAGCAGTTCGACCAGCTTGTCCGTATCGTCCTGGCTGAGCCGGCCCATTCCGCCGCTCTTGTTCCAGAGATCCTGAAGTTCCTGGCTCATGCCGCGGGCGCTACGCATAATGTCGATGATTTGCGCGCGGTTTTCCCAGGTTGCAACGACGGCCGATCCGTCCGTCTCCATCGATATGCGTTCCAGCAAAAGCAATGTCTGTTTCCTCTTGGGCGAAGCGAGTTTTGGTTCGGATGGCGACATCGAGCAGACGAGGGGCCTTCACGGCGCGGTCCTCTGCAGTGCGGTATTGACGGTCGCAAGCGACGGGAAATCAAACGATTGGCTAGCGGGTGTGGGGCGAACCCGTTAGCCAGTCGGCAAGCCCTTCGTCGGAATCACCCGAAGCAGGGATCGCAACAGCAATAAATGGGAAATTTTCCCATATGTCAATTGGGTTTGATGACGCGCTCAGGGCTGGCCGGGAAAATCCGGCGGCGGCCCGGGCGGTGGGCCGTCGTTCGGTGGCGGGCCGCCGGGCCGGTTCGGACCTGGAGAATCTCCGCCATGCCCACCTCTGCCGAACGGCGAGTGGTCCGGCCGCGGCCCATCTCCGCGACCGTCCGGCGAGCGAAGGCCGAAGCCATCGGGACCGCGCCCTCCGGGAAATCCCGTCATGCGGCTCGAATCCCGAACGCCGAAATCGACGAAGCCATGACCATCCGGAGATGGTGGCGCCGATCCGTAACGTCCCGAACCTGTCCCGTCTCTGTCCGTCGGCCGGAAGGTCTCGACGTTGACGACGCCGCGTTTCAGGCCCGGCACCACGGGCTCGGCCTGGATGCGCGTAATGACCAATCGATCGGCGGTCGCCTTCAGGCGCACGAGCGTCTGCTTGCCGGCGAGATACCCGTGCGTGGTGCCAAGCGAAAGGCCGCCGATCAGAACGCGGTTGCCGCGCTTGGCGGGCACGCCGCGGACGTGGGCGCCATCGGAAACGGAGCGGGGTTCGATGCGCCGGGCAAGGATTGTACCGTCAGGCTTGCGGATGCCGAACACGGCGACCCGCTTGCCCTTCCGCAGGCCTTTCGTCGCCAAGCCCGATGTGTCGACGGTTTGCGACAGGATTCTTATCCCGCCCTTGGCAATCTGGTCGATGCGGCCCTGGACCTCGCTGACGATCGTTATGCGGGCGGCGCGCTTTCCTGTGAGCAGCACCCGGGCGACATGGCCGACCTTCATTGCGCTCGCCGGGACGCGGCGCCCGTCGATCTCGACCGGCGTCGTCTGGCTGAACGGAATGTGGATGTTGTTGACGATAATGCTGCCGAAACCCTGGATGGTCCCGACGATGCCGGTGCCGCCGATGCCGTGATCCTCGTTCTCTCCACCTCCCTGAATGGAAAGACCGGACCCGCCGATGCCGTGATCGCTCGTCCCGGTCGGTTGGGCGGCGGCAAACTCCGGTCTCAAGACCTGAAGCGCTATGCCGCCCAGCAGAAACTGCCTTCTGGAGATCATCGACGGGCTCATTCGTCCGTCTCCGTCTCGGGAGCGGCGTCTGCCTCCTCGGTCATGACATACAGTCCCGCGATCCAGCGGCTGTCGCCGCCGGGATCGTCCTTAAGGGTTTGATGGGCGATCTTGTTGAGCTTGAGAAGCAACGCCATGCCTTCCTCGCGAGCGATCTCGTCGAGGCGGTTGGCCAGCGCTTGTGAGATCCCGTCATAATGAACGGCGCGTTCGAAGTAGGGCGGAGGGTCGTTCATCAGGTTCACGACCGACGCCTGCACATGGTCGCGAAGGTTGCGGGTAAAATAATGTCGGCGGGCGTCGTCGCCGGCATTCGGGACGATCGAGGAAAGATTGAGCCGGACCCAGCCATTGTCGTCGACAACGACGAGACCCCTGTCCAGCCACTCGTCGAGGATGGAACGGGGATGAACATCCTTGGTGATCTCAGTCACCAGGCTCTCAAACGACGGGCCGCCATCGCCGGACGTCCGGGGCAGGGCGCTCGGCTTGTCCTCGGCATCGCAATACAGCGGATCGGCAAGCCATCGAGCGAGAATGCGGCTTGTCTGCGAGACGCTCACGGTCAGGAATGATGGATCGAGCGCCTGCCCGCGCAGCCGGTTGACGTCCTTGCGGTGGATGCCGGTCAGAAGCGAGATGCGGCTATCGGTCTGGTGCTTGTTCGGCAGCGCGAATTCTTTCTCGGCGACTTCGATATAAAGCCGGCGAAGAACGGCCGAAAAAGCGGTGAAGTTGAAACCGGAGGCAAGAGCGAGCCTGACCAGCGGGCGCAGCACGCGGATCAGCATGGCCTGCAAGGTCTCTTCGGAGAAGGGTAGCTTCGCGCGCGGCTTCGACATCAAGAACACTCGGTCTCTGAAGACCATTGCCGGCAGACCTTCGACGATCGCCTTCGATCTCCCTATGGCAAAGTCCAGGTTGGCGCAACGCGATGGCTACATGCAAGACCGGTCTATGCCGTGCCCCCGCCGGTGCGGCCGTGGCCGCACTGCGATTGGAAAGATATTTTACGCGGTCTGTCAATGCGTTACCGGATGCGGCTCGGGTGACAGCACCGCGCCATGGCTCCAGTCGATCAGCCGGTCGATGCGCGCAATCTTGTGGAAAACCTCGAAGACGTCGAATGACGAGCCCCTCTCGATATGGCCTGCCAGGAGCTCGCAAAGCTCGAATATCTCAGGCGGCGTGCCGGTCATCTCGATGCCGTCGTCGGTGAAGACGCCGGATCGCGGCCAGGCCCGCGCCTGCTGCTCGTCAAGCTTGCAGCCGATGAAGGGGATGGTGTCGATAATGCCGGAGGCCAGCGCGAAGGCTGCCTCCGCGACGATTTCGGAGCACGACGTGTTGGGCTCTCTGGTTAAGGCCGGTATTTGCAGCTTGAATTCCCGCATTTTCAATCCGTCAGAGGTAGTTGACCAGGCTCAGGCTCTGGAGTTTCGAGACGAGCGTGTAGGCCGTTTCCAGCTGGGTCTGCAGCTGGTTGACGAGCGTCGACGCCTCGTAGGTGTCGACCCCCTGGAGATCGACGAGCTTTCCCTGCAGCAGGCTCGATTGGGCATCGAGGGCGTCATCGGCCTTTTCGAGCCGCTCTTGCGAGAGGCCGAGCTGGCTCTGCTGCGTGACGATGCCGGACGTCGCCTGGGCGGCATAACCGATCGCCGTTGATGCGACCGTACTCTTCGCGTCGTCGCTGAGATCCTGGCCGAAGAGGGCCGAGACGACGACGGAGGCAAGTGCGAGATAACGCATGCCGTCGGAATTGGCGTTGGTCGAGGAGGTAATGGTCTCCGATCCGCTGATCCGGCTGGTCATATCGGTACTGGATGCCGTCGACCAACCTGACGAAGCATCGGTCCAGGCGCTCTCCGAGAACATCGGCTCGACGGTGTCGGTGATGAAGCTGCCGATCTCCTCGCCGGTCAACTCATTCACGTCTTTTCCGAGGCCGGTTGCGTAATCGGTGAGCGCTGTCACGATCGTATCCGAAACCGTGGCGGATTGATCGGTCAGCGGCTGGTTGTCGAGATTGGTGCCGCCAAACAGAAACTCGCCGTTGACAGAGGTATTGGCCGTCGAGATCAGTTGCGAAATCGTGGCACTTGCCGTCTGCAGCGCGACGGCAATGCTCGTGGTATCCTGGCTCGCCTGGAGCGCGGTCAGGTTCGAGACTAGGCTGTCGCCGGCATCCTTGAGGCTCGATAGGGCAGTTTGCGATGCTTCCATGCGCAATGCGACCACGGCGTTGCCCGCTTTGAACGAGGCGGCCTGGTCGATGGCGCTGGTGAGATTGATCGATTTGGCGGCGCCGGCACCGAGCGACACGCCGATATCGGCGTAGGTTCCGGTCGTCGCCTCGGTCGAGGCCTGCTGCAGCTTGGTCTGTGACTGGCTGATGGTGAGCCTGAGGACGTTCTGCATCGCCGAGGATGAGACAAAAGAGGCTTTCATGACTAGCTCGCTATGTCGAGGAGCGACTGAAACATCTCGTCGATGACGTTCAGGATCTTCGTCGCCGCTTTGTAGGATTGTTCGATGTCGAGAAGGAGCGTCAGCTCCTCATCGAGGTTGACGCCGGCTTCGTTGGAATAGGCCTCGTCGGAGCGTGACAAGGCGGCGGCCGTGGTTTCGGAGGCCGACGTCGCGTCGCTGCGATATTGTTCGAGCCAGCCGATGGAGGCGCTGGCATAGTCCGTCAGGCTCTGGTTCGTGGACAGACCCGCCTCGGAGGAGAACGCGCGCTGTTCCGTCAGTGCCGTATAGAGAGCATCGAGGTTGTCGGAGAAGCCGCTGTCGCCTGAGGTGTTGAGATCGGTGATGCCGCTGATCGTTCCGTCGCGCAGCTTCGTCGCATCGCCGCCTTCGCTGGTGACAACGGCAAGATTGACCGAGATGGTGGACGCGATGCCGGTAATGTCGTCGGATTCCGACGGTGTACCTCCTGATGTCCCCGACGCCGTCGTCCAGACGAAAAACCCCGGTGCGCTGGTGCTGCCGTCGGTTTCCGAGAAGACCTGAACGAGGGCCTTGGCGATCTGATCGAGCTGGTCCTGGAATGTCGGAGCGATCTCGTCGCGCAGCTGCAGCAGCCCCTGCAGGCTGCCGGTGGCAGTTGTCGTCGATCCCTCGCCGGCATCAAGCCCAACGCCATCGATATAGATGGCGTTGCCCTCCGTTCCCGCGACGTAAGTTGCCGTCGAAGCGAATGTGACGGTGCGCGGTACGGTCTCGAACAGCACAGTGCCATCCGAAGTGTAGAGCGCCATGTCGTTATTGTCGCGCACGACGGAGGTGACCCCGGCGATCGACGAGATCTGCTTCAAGAGCTTTTCACGTTCGTCGAGCGCCGAGGACGTATCCGCGCCGGTCGCTGTCGCCAGCTTGACGGCATTGTTGGCCGTTTCGAACTGCGACAGCAGCGTATTCAGCGAAGAGACCTGAGTGGCGATCTCGGCATCGGCCTCGGCTCTGATCGACTGGACGCCGTCGCTCGCCGTATTCAGCGAATTGGCGAGATCCTGTGCGGCGGTCACGGCCGATTGCGCGGCGGTCGTGCTGATCGGGGAGGTGGCGAAAGTCTGCAGCGCCTGCTGAAATGCCGAGAGATAGGTGCTTGGCGAGGTCTCGTAGTCGTTGCCGCCGACCAGCGACTTGAGGCTTTCGAGGCCGGTGACCAGCGTCTGCTGGGCACTGTCCTTGGCATTCGATTGCAGATATTGGGCCAGAAGCGCAGTTTCCTGCGCCCGGCTGATGCTGACGACCTGCGCTCCGGAAAGCGACGTCGTGATCGACGCTTCCCGTCTGACATAGTCGGAATTGCCGACATTGGCGATGTTTGTCGAGATGACGCTGCTTTGCTGGCCGGTGTTGTTGAAAATACTTTGGACGCTGTTCAAGGCGGAGGTGAGCGACATTCAGCTGCTCCCTCTATCGCTTCAGATTGACGAGGACATCCATGATATCGGAGCCGGTCTGAAACACCTTGGAATTGGCGGTATAGCTGCGTTGCGCTTCGATCATCTCCGTCAGTTCGCCGGCGAGATCGACGTTCGAGCTTTCGAGAGCGCCGGACTGGATGGAGCCCAGCCCGTTGGTCTGCGGGAAGCCGGTGACGGTAACGCCGGACCTGCCATTGGCGGTATAGACGTTGCCGCTGAGCAGCGTCAGATTGTCGGGACTTGCGACGGTCGCAAGCGGAATCTGATAGAGAGCCTTCGTCGTCCCGTTGGCATAGGAGACCGACACCACTCCGTCGGTGTCGATGGAGACCGAGCTGACCGAGCTTGCCGCCTGACCATCCGCCGAGCCCGTCGCCGAGAAGTCGGAGGCGAGCTGGGTGAAGCTCGAATAGTCCATGCTGATCGTCTGCGCGGTGGTCGGATCGACAATGTCGGTATCCGTCGCAGATGTCAGCTGGCCATCGGCGTCGAAGGAGAGCGTCGCGACGCTGACGGCGTCGGAGGAATAGGGGAAGGACGTCGTGCCGCCGGTGGCTGCATCGGCATTGCGGTAGACCGCAACCTCCCAGGTGCTTCCGGTGACGGCGCCGTTGGCATCCGTCGTCACGCCCGTCTTGGTGAAATAATAGTCGTATTGAACGGTAGCGCCCAGGCTGTCATAGGCGACCAGCGACATTTTCTGGGTGTCGTCGGTGACACCGGTCGTATTGGTGCTCGGCAGCGTCGTCGTATCGGTGACGACGGTGGCTTCAGAGTTCAGGTTGCCGCTGAAATAGGCGCTGGTCGACGCGATCGCGCTGAGGCCCGATTGGGCGACGTTGACCGGCACCAACCCGTCGAAGCCGTTGACGACGACCGCCGGCACGCCGGAGTCATAGGAATAGCCCATGAGGGTGTATCCGGCGCTGTTGACGAGGTTGCCCTCGCTGTCGACCGAGAAGTCGCCGGCCCGGGTCAGGACCGGCGTACCGTCGGCGCTTTCCACGATGAAGAAGCCGTCTCCGGAGATGGCGAGGTCGTAGGCCGAGGTCGTATAGGAGATGTCGCCCTGTTCGGAAATGGCTTGGCGCACCGATGTCTGGACGCCGCCGGAATTATAGTTGCCCGATGAGGAGGGCAGCACCAGCGATGAAAACGAGGTGGAAACGGCCTTGTAGCCGGTGGTGTTGGCATTGGCGATATTGTCGGAAACCGTGCTCAGCCGGTTTGCCTGGGCGCTCATGCCGGAGACGGCGGTTTTCATGCTTCCAAAAATGCTCATGGCTCGATCCTTTCAGGTTTGGGAACATGCCATGTGAGCTTCCAGGGCCGGATTGCGGGCGCGCGCCATCTCTCGCGCCCGCACGAAGGCCGGCGGTCGATGATTTGCGTGTCTGGATTGCCTCGTGATGGCGATAGGCGCTGCGGCTCATCCGTGCGCTGGCGTCGTGCGCCGGTTACGGCGCACCATTCGTGAAGAAGCGGCCCGGCAGAAAGCTCTGCCGGCTCAACTGCCGGGCCGCTTTCGGACCATCGCCTTGCAGCTTCTCCAGCAACTGCAAGGCGACGAGCCCGTATCGATCGTCAGCGTGCGGCGGACTGGACGGACAACGAACCGGTGCCTGAGCTATCGAGCAGAGCAAAGAGCTGGCTCGCCTGGCTTTCGGTGACGTCATCAGGCTTGCCGGCCATGAACTCTTCCAACGACACCAGCCCGTCCCCGTTCGTGTCGAGATCGGAGAGCAGGGATGCAGACTGATCATCGTCGGCTGACGGGGGCGGGGGCGGTGGTCCGTCGGCACGGTCGGATTGTTGCGCGGACATGGCTTCGGTCAGCCAATCGACCGAGAGCGAGCCTGCGCCTTCGCGGTCGAAGCTGTCGAACAGCGTGCCGGCCTGATCCTCCGTCACATCCGACGGCCGGCCTGCGACGAATTCAGCTTTGCTAATCAGCCCGTCTCCGTCGGTATCGAGATCGGGGAGCATGGACGACAGCTCTTCATCATCGGCAGGCGGCGGCGGTGGCGGTCCGTCGGCACGTTCCGATTGCTGGGCGGACATCGCTTCGGCGAGCGCGTCGACCGAGAGCGAGCCGGTGCCTTCGCTGTCGAAACGGTCGAACAGCGTTCCGGCCTGGTCCTCCGTGACATCGGACGGCCGGGCCGCTACGAATTCGGCCTTGCTGACATAGCCGTCGCCATCGGTATCCAATTGGGAGACATCCATGCCTTCGCCGCCATCCTGCTCCCCGCCGGAGCCGGATTGATCCGAGAAGCGGTTCATCGACAGCGTCATCAGCTGCGACAAAAGTTTGTCGGCGCTGCTGGAGGCGTCTTCGTCGGACTGCTGGGTTGTGGTTGATTTTTTTGCTGAAACCGTATTACACGAAAGGATGTCCTCGGATGCGGACGTCGAGCTCCTGCTATAAGAATAGGAAGAGATTGATGTTGCAGCAGAAATGGTCGTCATAAGCGCTCCATCGCTATGGGGGTGGGGATGTAACGCATTACAGAACTGATGAGTTCTCTAAATCGAAATCGCTAATGCTACAACCGAAGAAATTATCCCTCAGAAATCGTAGTACGTTTTCTCAGGTCGTCGGCATGCGCTTCGACAGGGCGGCTTAGACGATCATGAAAGTTATCGATGAGCCCGCAGACGAGCCGCGCAGACGAGGCCGGCCGAAAGTCTCCACCGACGAAGACAAGCGGCTGCAGATCGTCGAAGTCGCCCGCCGGGTTTTTGTGAAATATGGATATGCCGGAAGCACGACCGCGGTCGTCGCCTCCGAAGCGGGCGTTTCCAAGCAGACGCTCTACCGCCTATTTGAGAGCAAGGAAGAGCTGTTCGCCGCCGTCGTCGCTGCGCATCGGCGCCTGATGCTTGATCTGCCGCGGCCTGCCGAAGATTGTTCGATCGCAGAAAGCCTTGAACGGATCTTCATGATCGACATGGACGAGGACAAAGATGCGGACCGCGCCGGATTCCTGCAGCTCGTCTTCCGTGAAGCCGCGCAATTTCCCGAGCTGGTCGATATCCTGCAACGGGAAGGCATGCTTGCCAGCCGACAGGAACTGGCCGACTGGCTGAGCGATCGCCGGGCCGAGGGCCGGCTCACCCTGGACGATCCGGTGAGCGGAGCCCGGATGCTGATGGACATGATCTTCGGGGGCATGGGACCGCCGGAGGGCCGTGCCCAGGCCTGGCCCGATCGGGCGGCCCTGCTTGCCCATCTTCGCCGCTCAATTGCGATTTTTGCCGCCGGCATAAGCGCCGCCTGAGCGAACCAGAGACATTTCTCACTCCTGGCTTCCAATTCACGATTGGATGAATTATAGAACTCCTTAGTTCTATTAAGTTGATTCGGCCACATGTCAGTGGCTGTGCCTCGCCATGACCGGCGACGATATTCCCGCAGAGATGAGAAATTTCAATCGTGATGGCCGCAGGCTTTCGCGCGGCATCGCCGCGCCAGGCAAGCCAGCGAAACGCGTGGCGGTCTTGCATAAAACAAGTGTGAGAGGGACAGACGTTGGTTTCCACCTATGTAAGCTATCTCGCGGTCGCGCGAAATCTGGGCGCCAGTCTCTCGAACGTCGCTTCCCAGGCAACGGTCGCCCGCGACAGCGCCTATTACAAGGAGAACATCGACCAGGTCACGACGGTCGACGAGCTCATGGTCGATTACAAGCTCTACTCCTATGCCATGAAGGCCTATGGCCTCGAGGACATGACTTATGCAAAGGCCTTCATGAAGAAGGTGCTGGAGAGTGACCTCAGCGATTCATCGAGCTTCGCCAACTCCTTGAGTGACGGCCGTTATGCCGAGTTCGCCGCCGCCTTCAAATTTTCCGGCGAGACGAAGACCGCCCAATCGGATGTGCAGCGCGACAACCTGCTGGATGCCTATGAGGAGTCCTTCGAGACCGAGGCGGACGCCATCGAAGACGAGACCGATTATTTCGAGGAAAACATCGCGTCGATCACCTCGGTCGACGATTTCCTGTCGAGTTCGCGGCTGAAGAACTATGTGCTGACGGCCTTCGGCCTCAGCACCGAATACACGTCGACCAGCTTCCTGAAGGACGTTCTGGCGAGCGACCTCGACGATGCCGACAGTTTTGTCAACCAGCTCGGCGACGACGTCTATGTCAGCCTCGCAAAGGCCTTCAACTTCAACGAGGACGGCTCGGTCGACGGCGATCTGATGTCGGAAGACCAGATTTCGCTCGTGACCAGTGCTTATGCGGTGGCCTCGGCGACAATTGCTTCTTCCGAAACCGGAGAGGCTTACGACACCTATTTCGCCGCGGAAATCGGCAACATCACCTCGGTCGATCAGCTGATGAGCGATGACAAGCTCGTGTCCTATCTGAGGACGGCTTACGGCCTCACTGACGACGAGTCCGACACCTTCATTTCCGCAGCATTGAAAAGCGCCGACATCGCCGATGCGATCGGCCTGTCCGATCTGCACGACGCCTTCAATTTCGACGAGGACGGCGCGCTTGCCGATGGTGACACGGCCCAGACGTCGGACCAGACCGCCGCGACCACGGCGGCCTTCGATGAGAATTATCAGGTGTTGATCGCCAACACCGACACGGAAGATGCCGTCGACAATTATACGACGCGCATCGCCAGCGTCACTTCGATCGACGATTTCCTCGTGTCGAATGCCGATGACGACGATGATGACAACGACGATCTCCCGGAAATGTGGGAGATGGCGTTGCGCGCCTTTGACATGGATCCGGACAGCGTTTCGAGAAGCGAGGTACGAAAAATTCTCGAAAGCGATCCCACGGACTCGAAAAGCTATGTCAACAGCCTGGACGACGATCGCTTCGTCGCCTTTCGCAAAGCATTCAATTTCGACAGCGATGGCGACGTTACCGTTCCCTTGCAGGCCATGTCGGAATCGGTCGTCGACGACTATGCCGCCTATTACAAACAGAACAAAATTCGATACCTCGAGGGCGACGAGTTGACCGAGGCGACCGATGCGGCGGATGACGAGATCACCTATTTTCGCGAGCAAATGGCGACGATCACCACGGCGAGCGAATTTCTGGCCGATGATCGCCTCGTTGCGTTCGTGCTCGAGGCAAAGGGGCTCGACCCGGACGATGTCACGTCGGACCAACTCGAGAAGATGTTTTCGTCCGATCTCGACGATGAAGATAGTTACGTCAACAAGCTCGACGACAATCGTTTCGCCGAACTCGTCGGCGCGTTCAATTTCGACCAGGACGGCAATATATCCGCGGATCCCACCGGTACGGTGCAGCAGCGCGGCGATGTGCTTGAGACGGTCGATGCCTATGTCAGGCTGACGCTCGAGGATGATCAGGGCGACAGCAACACCGGCGTGCGCCTTGCCCTCTATTTCGAACGCAAGGCGCCGGAGATCTCGAGTGCCTACGACATTCTGGGCGACAGCGCGCTTTTCGAATTCTTCACGACGAGCTTCAACCTTTCCAGTTACGTCTCGAACATGGACGTCGAGAAGCAGGCCGAGATGGTCGAAAATTTCATCGACATCGAGGATCTGTCGGATCCCGACAAAGTCGACGACCTGATCAAGCGCTTCACCGCCATGTATGACATGGCCAACGGCACCGGCACCACATCGACTGCGCTTTCGATTCTGACCGGTTCGGCGGCGATCAGCGCCGATACGCTGCTAGCAGTGGCGCAATTAAAAAGCGGGTAAGTGATCCTACTCCGTTCCTGAGGCCGCCTACCACCGCCCAACGTCGTTCGGCAGCCGCCACCCCCGGACTGATCGGGAACACTTCTTGTAGGAGAGTTCTCCAGAAGTCGCTTGGGCGACCTCTTTGGAGTCCACATAATCGCCGCGCATTTTGCTTCGACTATCTTGGCAACCCCGAGCGGTCAGAACGCAGCCAGTGGTCCGCTCGGAAGCGGTCGAAAATGCTGCACTGCCAAAAAAATCACCACGCGCACTGCTGCGCGTTTTTTCGGCATGGGCCATTGACAATTCATCCTTGATGGCACTTGATACATTATTCCAGTAAAACAGACATGCGTCCATTATACTGGAATAATGGGAACCAACCATAAAGGGGAACGCCATGACCATTTCCTTTCGCACCGGCGTGATATCGCTGGTCGCCGCCGCTTTGTTGTCCACGCCTGTGCTCGCCGAGGGCAGCAAGCTCGATGAAGTGCTGGCCCGCGGCCATCTCGTTCTCGGCACGGGCAGCACCAATGCGCCTTGGCACTTCAAGAGCGCGGACGACAAGCTTCAGGGCTTCGATGTCGACATGGGCCATATCATCGCCAAAGCCCTGTTCGGCGATCCGGAGAAGATTGAATATGTCAACCAGTCCTCCGACGCCCGCATCCCGAACATCACCACTGACAAGGTCGATATTACCTGCCAGTTCATGACCGTTACGGGCGAACGCGCCCAGCAGGTGGCCTTTACCATTCCTTACTATCGCGAGGGTGTCGGCCTGATGCTCAAGGCGGACGGAAAATATGCCGACTATGCCGCTCTGAAGGCGGCAGGCTCCTCGGTCACCATCTCGGTTCTGCAGAATGTCTATGCCGAGGCGATGGTGCATGCGGCATTGCCGGAGGCGACCGTCGACCAGTACGAATCCGTCGACCTGATCTATCAGGCACTGGAGTCGGGGCGCGCAGATGCCGTCGCAACGGACCAGTCGTCGCTCGCCTGGTACATGACGCAGAACCCGGGCCGCTACAAGGACGCCGGCTACGGCTGGAACCCGCAGACCTATGCCTGCGCCGTCAAACGCGGTGATCAGGACTGGCTGAACTTCGTCAACACCGCGCTTCACGAAGCCATGACCGGCGTCGAATTCGACTTCTATGCCAAGTCCTTCAAGACCTGGTTCGGCAAAGACTTGACGCCGCCGCAGATCGGCTTTCCCGTCGAATTCAAGTGACGTCATGCGAGGCGGGACTCAAGCCCGCTCCGCTGGAACAGGATGATCTTAGGCCGGGTTCGGCCTAAGATCGGAATCCGGTTCTGAAACGAAGAGTTGGAGCATGACGTCGTCCGGACCGCTCGCGCGTTCGGCATCAGTTCTGGTCTGAAAGGACCCGCATGGGTTACACGCTGAATTTCGCTGCCGTCTGGCGCAACTTCGACTTTCTCTTAAGCGGGCTTGCCCTCAGCCTCGGGCTTGCGGTGATCTCGATTCTGATTGGGGCCGCAATCGGTCTTATCGTAGCCTTCGCGCTGACATCCAAGAGCCGCTTCGCACACGTGCCGGCGCGCGTCTATGTCACTGTCATTCGCAACCTGCCGATTCTCGTCCTGGTGCTTTTCGCCTTTTTCGCGCTGCCGCAGATGGGCTTGCGCCTCGACAAGATGAAAAGCTTCGTTCTGGTCTTATCCCTCTATTCCGGCGCCTATCTGGCCGAAGTTTTCCGTGCCGGCCTGCTGTCGATTCCGAGAGGACTGACCGAAGCGGGTCTCGCCATCGGCCTGACCGGGATGCAGATCCGCAGTTCCATCATTGCTCCGCTGATGCTGCGCAACGTGCTGCCATCGCTCTCCTCGACGATCATCTCGCTCTTCAAGGACACCTCGCTCGCCGCCGCCATCGCCGTGCCTGAGCTGACGTTCGCCGCCCGCAAGATCAATGTCGAGAGCTTCCGCGTCATAGAAACCTGGATGGTCACATCAGCCCTCTATGTCGCCACCTGTTTCCTCATCGCCGCCTTGATGCGCCTTGTCGAGCGCCGTCTGGCCCTGCCGAGATAGTCCGATGTCCCATACTTTTCTCGAACAACTCTGGATCGCTCGCTACGTCATCATGAACGGCGTCGCCATGACGGTGTCGATCTCTCTGCTGGCCATTCTCGCAGGCTCCGTCCTCGGCGTCTTCGTCGGTCTGGCGCTCGTTTACGGCGGCGTGGTTTTACGCCTTCTCGTACGCGCCTATACGGATATCATCCGCGGCACACCGGTGCTCGTGCTCGTGCTGGCAAGCTATTACGTCTCCGCCGCGGTCGGTCTCGATCTCGGGCCGTTTTCCGCCGGCGTGCTCGCTCTTGCGATCTTCTGTTCTTCCCATGTCGGCGAAATCGTGCGCGGAGCGCTTCAAGCGATCCCGAAGGGGCAGACCGAAGCCGCCAAGTCGATCGGCCTGACCTTTACCCAGACCTTCACCTCCGTGCTGTGGCCGCAGGCCATGCGCCAGTGCCTGCCGGCCTGGGTGAATACGGCGGCGGAGATGGTGAAGGCCTCGACGCTGCTCTCCGTCATCGGCGTCGCCGAGCTTCTCCTGCGCACGCAAGAGATCATTTCCCGGAATTTCATGAGCCTCCAGTTCTATTTTCTGGCCGGTGGACTCTATTTCATCGTCAACTACGGCATCGAGCACTTCGGCAAATATGTCGAGCGCAAGACCGCCCTGCCGTCCTGAGGAGACTTCCCGATGGCCAAGATCATTCTCGACATCAAGGGTCTGCGCAAGGCTTACGGCATCCATGAGGTTCTCAAGGGCGTCGATTGCGCGGTAGAGGAGGGCGAGGTCATTTCGATCATCGGCTCGTCCGGCTCCGGCAAGACCACCTTGCTGCGCTGCGTCAACATGCTCGAGGAATTCCAGGGCGGCACGATCAGCCTCGACGGCGAAGAGATCGGCTATCGCGTCGACGGTGCGAGCCGGCGGCGCAAGAGCGAGAAGGAGATTGCCCGCCAGCGCGCGTTGACCGGCATGGCTTTTCAGCAGTTCAATCTCTTCCCGCATATGAGTGCCGCCGAAAACGTCATGCTTGGCCTTATCAAGGTGAAGAAGATGACGAAGCCGGAGGCCCGCACCATCGCCGAAAAATGGCTCGACCGCGTCGGCCTCGCCGCCCGCACCAACCACTATCCCGGTCAGCTCTCCGGCGGCCAGCAGCAGCGCGTCGCAATTGCCCGCGCCATCGCCATGTCGCCGCGGCTGATGCTGTTCGACGAGGTGACCTCGGCGCTCGACCCGGAACTGGTGGGCGAGGTGCTGCAGGTGATCAAGGGGCTTGCCGCCGACGGCATGACCATGCTGCTCGTCACCCACGAGATGCGTTTCGCCTATGAGGTTTCGTCCCGCGTCATCTTCATGAACCAGGGCGTCATCTGCGAGGAGGGCGATCCGAAGGAAATGTTCGTGCGTCCGAAGACCGAACGGTTGGCCGAATTTCTCAAAACCTCGAGCTTCAACTAAGACGGGGCGAAGCGTGCGGCACTCGGCGTCTTCAGGAGCCGGTGCCTTTATCAGGTCGATCGGAGATCGAAAGGTCCATGTCGGCGAGGGGGCCGCGCTCGCTTAAATTACGTTCAGTCTGCATTCCCGGCAGGCATATTTTCCGCAAAGCATCCGAGTCATGCCGAAAATCCTGAGCACAGGATTCTGGCATGCGCTTTGCTTTCTGTCTTGTATGCAAGATAGCCACACATCCGAGACCAACCAGAAGTCCATCGAGGCGACGATCGTCTCCGGCATCCTGTCCGCCAAGATCAGGCCCGGTACGCGGCTTGGCGAAAACCAGCTAGCGGCACTATTCGGTGTGTCCCGAACCCGCGTCCGTGAAGCCATGATGCGCCTGGAGACGCGCGGCATCGTGCATGTCAGCCCCCGGCGGGGCTGGTTTGTCGTCGAGCCGTCCGCCGAAGATGCGATTGCGGTTTATGAGGCAAGGCGTATCGTCGAGGCCGGATTGCTGGGCAGCATGCGCATGCTGACGGAGGAGGGTCGCAAGGCTCTCGACGCCCATCTGAACGAGGAGAGGAATGCGATGGCGGCGGGCGACCGCCAGCGCCTGACCTATCTGATGGGCGATTTCCATATCCGCGTCGCGGAGCTGAGCGGTAACGCCATCATCGTCGATATCCTTCGCGACCTGACCGCGAGGACTATCCTCATTTCGATGCTCTATCAATCCGAATTTCATGCGGCACAATCCCACGAGGGGCACTGCCGCATTTTCGAGGCCATGCAGGCAGGCGATTTCGGCAGAGCTGCGGCCCTTTCCGTCGAGCATCTTGATGAAGTCGAAATGGGCCTCGACCTCACGGCGCGCCCGGATCCGCTTTCGGATCTGCGCAATTCCCTGTCGCTGCCGCCCAAAGCCGCGTCCGCCGTCTCCCGACAGTCAGACTTGAAAACCACAACCTCAAAGGAGCAATGAACACATGCTGACAAGACGAGTCTTCTTCGCAATCGCGGCCCTGGCCGCGACCTTCGGCTTCAACGCGCCGTCGCACGCCGATGCCCTCGCCGATATTACGGCGCGCGGGACGCTGCGCGTCGCTGTCCCGCAGGATTTCCCGCCCTTCGGCAGCGTCGGCACCGATATGGCGCCGATGGGCTATGATATCGACGTGGCCAATCTCATTGCCGAAAAGCTGGGCGTCAAAGCCGAGCTGGTGCCGGTCACGAGTGCCAACCGCGTCCCCTATCTGCAGACGAACAAGGTCGATCTCGTCATATCAAGCCTCGGCAAGAATCCGGAGCGCGAAAAAGTGATCGATTTCTCGGTCGCCTATGCGCCCTTCTTCAACGGCGTTTTCGGACCGGCCGATCTTGCGGTCGCCAAGGCGGAAGATCTCGCGGGCAAGAGCATCGGTGTCACGCGCGGCGCCGTCGAGGATCTCGAGCTGACGAAGATCGCGCCAACCGATGCGACGATCAAGCGTTACGAGGACAATAACGGCACCATCTCGGCGTTCCTCTCCGGCCAGGTCGACATCATTGCCACCGGCAACGTCGTTGCGGCTGCGATCCTCGCCAAGAATCCTCCCAAGCGCCCTGAGCTGAAATTCCTCATCAAGAACTCGCCCTGCTACATCGGCCTCAGCAAGGAACAGTCCGGCCTGCTGGAGAAGGTGAACGGCGTTATCGCCGCCGCCAAGACCGACGGCACGCTGAACGCGATATCGCAGAAGTGGCTCGGCGCCGATCTGCCGTCCGATCTGTAAGCAAACCTGGATCTTGCGCATGTCTCCCGCGCGCCTCGCGGGATGACATGCGCTCCGTCACCGCAAGAGGGGACATTCCTTGAGCTACCATTTCGAATTCGGCTGGCTGCTTCAATATTACCCTGACATCATCGAGGGCATATTCGTCACCTTGGAGCTTATCGCGGTCGGCGGGGTGCTCGGCATTTCGCTCGGCATTTTCTGCGCCTGGGTGCGGGCACTCGGCCCGGCCTGGCTGAAGCCGGTCGTTGCGGCCTATGTCGAGCTGATCCGCAACACGCCCTTCCTGATCCAGCTCTTTTTCATCTTTTTCGGTCTGCCGTCGCTCGGCCTCCATCTTTCCGAACTGACGGCGGCCAACCTTGCAATGGTTGTCAACCTCGGCGCCTATAGCTGCGAGATTATCCGTGCCGGTATCCAGGCAACGCCCAAGGGCCAGTTCGAGGCGGGCGAGAGCCTGGCGATGACGCGCTTCGAGACCTTCCGGCATGTGGTCCTCGTGCCTTCGCTGCAGCGCATCTGGCCAGCGCTGTCGTCGCAAGTCGTCATCGTCATGCTCGGCTCATCGGTCGTGTCGCAGATCGCCGCCGAGGATCTGACCTTTGCCGCAAACTTCATACAGTCGCGAACCTTCCGCGCCTTCGAGGCCTACTTCGTCTCGACGGCCATCTATCTCGCGCTGGCGATCCTGCTCCGGCAGGCCCTGGCGGTCGTCGGCGGGTTGATTTTTTCAAGGAGAGCGGCGCGATGATCGAGTTCACCCTCTGGGATATACTGCGCAACCTGCTGCTCGCCACCCGCTGGACGATCCTTCTTTCGCTCGTCTCCTTCATCGGCGGCGGCGCTGTCGGGCTGGGGTTGCTGTTCCTGCGCATCAGCAAGAACAAGGCGTTCAGGATATTCGCGAAATATTATATCGAGCTCTTCCAGGGCACACCGTTGCTGATGCAGCTCTTCATCGCCTTTTTCGGTCTCGGTCTTTTCGGCATCGATGTGCCGGCCTGGCTTGCCGCGGGCTTGGCGCTCATCCTGTGGACCGCGGCCTTTCTCGCCGAAATATGGCGAGGCTGCGTCGAATCGGTCGCCAGAGGTCAATGGGAGGCCTCCGCCAGCCTTGGTATGGGGCGGTTGCAGCAAATGCGCTACGTCATCCTCCCGCAGGCGCTGAGGGTCGCCATACCGCCCACGGTCGGCTTTTCCGTCCAGATCGTCAAGGGAACGGCGCTGACCTCGATCATCGGCTTCGTCGAACTGTCGAAAGCCGGCACTGTGGTCACCAACGCCACTTTCCAGCCCTTCACCGTCTATGGCCTCGTCGCCCTCATCTACTTCGTCCTTTGCTGGCCCTTGTCGAAAAGCAGCCAGATCCTGGAGAGGAAGCTCAATGTCGCTCATCGAAATCACTGAAGTCCGCAAAAGCTTTGGCGCCACCGAGGTGCTGAAAGGCATCAATCTCGATGTCGAGGCGGGGGAGGTCATCGCCATTATCGGCAAGAGCGGTTCGGGGAAATCGACCCTGCTTCGCTGCATCAACGGACTGGAGACCATCACCAGCGGCTCGATCTCCGTGGCCGGTGCGCAGCTCCTCGACGACGAGGTGCATCTCAAGGCACTGCGTCTCAGGGTCGGCATGATCTTTCAGCAATTCAACCTTTTCCCGCACTTAAGCGCCGGCGGCAATGTCATGCTGTCGCAAACCGTGGTGAAGAAGACCCCGAAGGCCGAGGCAGAAGCTACCGCCCGCAAGATGCTGGAGCGGGTGGGACTGGGCCACAAGTTCGACGCTTATCCGGATGAGCTCTCGGGCGGCCAGCAACAGCGCGTCGCCATCGCCCGCGCGCTCGCCATGCAGCCGACGGCGCTTCTCTGTGACGAGATTACCTCGGCGCTTGATCCGGAACTGGTCGCCGAAGTTCTGGCCGTCGTGCGCGAGCTTGCCGCCGAGGGAATGACGCTGCTGATGGTCACGCATGAGATGAAGTTCGCCCGCGACGTCTGCAGCCGCGTCGTCTTCATGCATCAGGGCAGGGTCCACGAAGCAGGCCGGCCGGAGGATGTCTTCGCCAATCCGCAGACTGCCGAGCTCCGGCAGTTTCTCGGTGTCGGCTAAAGCGTCGCATCAAATTTGATTCATGCGACGCGCTTTAGCTCTTTGTTTTTATGCATGTCGTTGTCCCGGAACCGCTGCACACTTCCGGGCGGCATGCATGAGAGTCGTCATGGTGGCCGCGTGATTGGGCGGCGAACAGCTACCGCCATCTCTTGATGAGAAATCCCGACGGACCTTGAACGGGATCGCTGTGGGGGAGGGGTACGGACGCGATTTTTGCCAGCATGTCGCTCGATGCAGCCGAAGTCTGAATGTCGGCATGCTGTCCCTTGGGATAAGCGCCGACGACCTGGAAGTCCGACGTGCAGCCGAGATTTTGGTGCCCTGTCCCGGCCGGAAGCACCAAACAACCCCCGCCGCGACCTTTATGGCTTGACCGCCGGGACCGCCAATCAGAAGGGTGGCGCTACCCCGTGCAACTCCGAGCACCTCATGTGCGCCGGCATGGTAGTGCTGATAGTCGAAAACCCCGTTTGTCCAGATGCCTGTCCAACCGCTTGCCGCGAAGCGATCTTCGAAATCGCAAGGTCCGTCGTCGTCAACAAGCCCCTTGTAAAGCAGCACAGGAAGGCGCTGATTGTTCGGGACCCAGTCGCTCGGCTCGAAAATTGTCGCTTCGACGTGCATTTGAATTCCCACGTTGTCATCGATTGCCGCGGCGCGAGCAGCGCGAGCCATTGCAGCTGTTCACACCGGTCTTTTGAGGCGCTCTCACCGAAGGCATCCGCGCTGGCGGCTGCAAAAACCAAACTTCGGTGATTGCCAAAGGTTCCTCGACACGCCCGGCGGAA
Organism: Rhizobium sp. K102; assembly: GCF_022385315.1. Classification (NCBI taxonomy): domain Bacteria; kingdom Pseudomonadati; phylum Pseudomonadota; class Alphaproteobacteria; order Hyphomicrobiales; family Rhizobiaceae; genus Rhizobium; species Rhizobium sp. K102. Next base: position 524,925 of record NZ_CP092437.1, on the reverse strand, counting down.
GGTTGCCTGATGCTCCGCGCCGAGCCAAGACAAGAGCGAGGGCGCTCTGCGCGCCCCGAGCCGGCGACGTGCGGTCGCCTCGGCTCGTCAGTGGGCCAGCATCTCTTCGACGATCTGCTTGCCATTCAGGTTCGCGGGGTAGTAGGTCGGCCAGTTGGTGACCTCATTCAACAGCGCGGCGCGGTCATTGCCCCAATAAAGGTGGTAGTGGTCGGCCTTCTCGGGGGCGACGATGTGGTCGCTGAACTGAATGAACCGAGGTGCGGCGTCATCACCGGCGCTTTTCCTGAAGACGAAACGAACCCCTCGATTACCCTTCTTGTAGGTGAGGATTTCGTGCCCATCCGTCTCGTAGTCTCCGGTCACGGAGTCCTTGCCGCGGAAAAACGTAACCTTCTTTCCGTTGACGACGATCCGGTCGACGTCGGTCTTGTATCCCGTGTCATAGTAGGCACGATACTCCCCAGCGCTCTTGTCGCCATGTTTCGCCTTGTCGGCCATCACCGGATCCAAGGTTCCGTCGACAAGATAGGGGTAGACCGACTGCCAGTCGCCTTCCCAGTCCGACAGTTCACGCGCCTTTACCTGATCGTCATCGAAATACCCATCATGCTCCGACCCCTTCTTATCGTGCGAATGGCTGTGGCTGTGATTATTTCCCGAAGATGTCTGGGCGCCTGCCGTTCCCGCAAAAGTCAATGTTGCGGATACAGCCAGGGCGTAGCTGAGTTCTTGTGATCGCCTTGTTCATTCACTGAAACCTTTCGATTGCCGGCACGCCTCGTGCTCGAGCTGTGATGTAATAACATTACAGATGCCAACTAGCGTGATTTGACTGCAAGCGCAAGGGGCTTGGACGGGACCTGCGCATCAACACCGCCAAGGCAGAAGCGATGTCGCAATGGCAGCCGCGCCCTGAGGAGGAAACAATCCGCGCCTGCGGTCAGAGCCTGATAGACAACGACCTGGTGACCGCCGGTCGTCAAAATTGACCTGCTCGGCGAAGAGCAAATGCATCCAGGAGATGAGAATGACAAGCAATGATCAAACTGCAGCAGACCGCATCCGTGAAATCGAGCGCACCCGGCTGCGTGCACTGGTCGCGGCCGATATGTCCGCGGCCAGGCCTCTTCACGCCGATGATTTTCAATTGATCACGCCAATCGGTGTAGCCCTCTCGCGTGAGGAATATCTAGGCGGTATCGCAGCCGGAGGCATCAAGTATCGGGCTTGGGAGCCGGGTGACATTGCGGTCCGCCTCAATGGCTCCGCTGCCGTGATACGTTATCGTGCGCGCCTCGAAGTCATCTTCAACGGGCTCGCCGTGCCGCCCGGGGAGTATTGGCATACAGATACTTATGAACTCCGCGACGGCGAATGGATGGTTGTCTGGTCGCAGGCAACAGCCGTCGGCCGCCAATAGCCGCGAGATCGGCGCCCCGCGACGCAAAGAGATCTTCGCCTTTGCGAGATCCATCGAAGTTCCACGTGCGGCCGCTCCGTCTTCGGGAATAAAAATCCCGACAGGGCGGCCGCTCCGGGAATTATCGGTCCTTGTTGCCGGCAGGGGCGGGCAGGAAGACTGGCTCGGCTGAGCGTGTCGGCGCCATCAGCTGTGCAAGGACGTCGTCGGCCGACTGGCTCGAACTGCCGATGCCGGCCTCGCGCAGCTGGCGGTCGAGATCGCTGCCGTTTTCCAGCGCGGCCAGTTCAGCCCCGGCTTCGATACGGCCGGCGGTGATTTCCTGGCGTTTCTTGATGCGTTCGAGACTTTCCACGGCGCTGCCGAGACGGGTGTTGATGCCCGACTGGTTATGGGCGATCGCCGATTGGGCGCGCAGCAGCGACTCGTTGGCTTTGACGTTCTCTACCTCGCGCTTCATCTGCGCGATGCGCGACTCGGTTTCCTGGATCGTGCGCAGCATCTGCTGCTGGCGGGGAAGCAGCCGATCGAGCTCTTCCTGGTCGCGCTGCACTTCGGCGCGACTATTGGCAATGCGCTGCGCCAGACCCTGCGCGAGATCCGTACGGCCCGCGGAGATCGCAGCGCGGGCGCTGTCGGTATCCTTGGTTTCCTTTGCGCGGTTTTCTTCAAGCCGGCGCATGACGCTCTTGTTCGATGCCATGATGCCGGCCAGATCGGATCGCGCCCGTCGCAGCGACTGTTCGGCGTCGCGAATTTCCTGGTCGAGAATGCGCATGGATTGGCTGTCGGCGGCTGCTTCTGCTGCCTCGTTAATGCCGCCGCGAATGGCGGTAAAAATCTTTCCCCAGGTGCTCACGCTTCAATCTCCCCGCTTTTCCATTCTTCAATCATATGCGCTGCATCGACGGCGTTGGCAGCCAGAATTGCGACTTCCTCGACGACGGTCTCGGCCGGCGAGCGTGCTGAAAGCGAGCCAAACAATTCGTACCATTCCTCACCGTCGATCGTGGTGATGCCGAAACTGGAGAGTGGCACGAACTTGTGCGTCTTCAGAACCATGCGTTCGAAGGCCTCTCGGTTGGGCACCTCCTTGCATGGCGTCAGAACAACGCTGACGAGGATGTCACGCTCGCCGCTCACCGTGACGAAAACGTCAAGATCGCCTCTTTCCTTCAGCGTTACGCACAAGACGTCCCCGTGTTCGGGTACGGCTACATCAACATCGCCCAGCGCCTCCGGATCGGCGGCGAACAGGCGCGTTAAAGTGGTGAGGTTCCAGGTCTCCAAAAAGTCCTCCATCGGTTAGAGCGTCAAAAATATCTGGGTAGTCGGTTTACAACTTAAAGGTCTGGCGCGCGAAATAAATTTCGGTAGGGTGCACGTTAGCAACGGGGGTGAATCGCTTGCCATTTATCGCTTCATTTCTGCGGCGTATATATCTTTCGCTCGGCGAATTGGCATGGTCAGCCGTTTTTCTTATCCTCGTTCTCCATCTGATCGTGTCTTACCTGCTCTTTATGCTGGCGGGCGAGGGCGATCTCGTCGGCAACCCGGTCGACTTCCTTTATTACTATATGGTCACTGCAACGACTGTCGGCTATGGCGATCTTTCTCCAAAGTCGGCGCCCGGCCGGATCATCGCCGTCCTGGTCGTTCTTCCCGGTGGCATTGCCATCTTTACTGCAGTTCTTGGCAAGTTGTTGACAGCTATCGGTACGATCTGGAGGAATCGCATGCGCGGATTGGGTGATTACAGCGAACGCGCCGGCCATATCATCGTTCTAGGCTGGCAAGAGGGGCAGACATACCAGACGCTGCGGCTGCTGCATTCCGAACGCCACGCCAACGAGCCGATGAGCGTTCTGGTCGCCAAGGATCTGCCGGAAAATCCCGCCGCCGACTACGCCGACTATATCAGAAGCGATCGGCTTGCCGATGCCGACGCTCTGATGCGGGCCGGTGTGGCCCAGGCGCGCGCGATCATCGCGCGCGGCGCCAATGACGACGAAACACTGGCCGCAGTCCTGATTGCCGAGGATCATGCGCCCAATGCCCATATCGTGGCCTATTTCGCCGATGACCGCACGGCACAGATGGTCAAACAGCTGCGGCCGCGCGTCGAGGCGGTGGGCTCGCTCGCTGAGGAACTTCTGTCGCGTTCGGCGCGTGACCCGGGCTCCTCGGAAATCGCCGCACGGCTGCTGTCGGCCGCCTCTACAGACACGGCCTTTTCCCTGCCGGTACCGCCTTTGCAAACGCCACTACTCTATGGCGACGTATTTTTAAGGCTCAAGCGTCGGTACAATGTGACACTGGTGGGCATGCTGAGCGAGGGCGTGACCGATCTTAATTGCCGAGACGAGACGCCGATGCGCGGCGGGGAGACTCTTTACTACATCAGCGGAATGCGGCTAGATCCCGGTGCCATCGCCTGGGCTAGAATGGGAGACGAAACATGATCGGCTGGTTCGGCGGAAACAAGGACGAAAAACCCCTGCCAAAAGAGCTCGGTCCCTTGACCGTGGCCATCGGCGGGGCGTTCGAGATCGATTTCCTCTCTCTGAAGCCGATGCTTTGGGCGGCGAGCCGGCCATGCCGCTGCCACGGAGCGGGCCGTTCATCGTTGCCGGCTACGGTGAGGTTTCGCTCGATGCCGCCACGGTTCTGTCGCGCTACTACGATGAAGAGAACCGGATGATTCAGGTGATGTCGGCCTCGGGCAAGCCGGGTGATGCGATCGACGATATCAGCTTTTATCAGCCGTGGGACAGCGTCGTGCCGGCCAGTCAGAGCGAATGGAGCCGCTGGACCGGTCCGGCCGGCCTGATCGGCCAGCCATCCTATGATGCCGACGGGATCCTCTATAACCGATTCTGGGGCGACGGCCCGGAACGCGCCCAACTGGTGGAATTTATCGAAAAGGTCGACGACGGCGAAGCGCATCGCTCCATTCACCAGACCTGCATGTTGTATTACCGCCCACTTGGCTCGACGCGCGAAATGCTTCTGATCAATGTCGAGCGCGACCTCGACCTCGGCCAGAGCCAGGCGGGCAGTTCAGTGGAATTTCTGATCGGTTACGGTCTGGCTCCAGCCGATGTTCGCCGCGTCTGATGGACCCTATCAATTTTAACGGAGGAATTTATCGATGCTCGATTACGTGGCGGGCCTGCCTGCCTTCCTTGGCTATTTCGCCGTCGGTCTAGCCGCATACGCTGTTTTCGCGGTGATCTATACCTGGCTGACGCCGCAGCAGGAGGTTCAGCTCATCCGCGCCGGCAATCTTGCGGCCGTTACGGCATTCTTGGGCGCGCTTGTCGGTTTCAGCCTGCCTCTGGCTTCGGCGGCAGCCAATTCGGTCAGCATCGTCGATTACGTCATCTGGGCGGTGATCGGCACGCTGGCGCAGATTCTGGCTTTTTATATTGCGAACTTCACCATGAAGGATCTGCATGAAAAGATCACCGCCGACAATATCGCCGCCGGCATATGGGGCGGCGGTATCGCCCTCGTCGTCGGTATTCTCAACGCCGCCTGCATGACCTATTGAGGGAGGAAAAGATGCGCAGACGCATGAGCGGGCACAGGCGACCTTTCCTGGCCCTTGGCACCATCGCTGCCTCGACCCTGGCACTGTCCGGCTGCGGCGATGACACTCCTTCGGAGATAATGTTCACGTCCGTCGACCAATGCGTGACCGCCGGGATGGACCGGCAGGTCTGCCAGGCCAGCTATCAGGATGCGATGCGCGCCCACCTCGCCGCCGCGCCGCGTTTCGACGGCATGGCCGCCTGCGAAGCCGAATACGGTAAGGGCCAGTGCACGGAACAGCAGGCCAACGCTCTCCCCAACAATGCCAGTGGGAGCGGCAGCGTCTTCATGCCCTTCCTGGCAGGCTACATGCTGTCTTCGGCATTGAACAACGTCAGCGATTATTACGATTATCGCCGGCGCCAGGAAGCGGCCGGTTACTACTACGGCTCGACGCCGATCTATCGCAATCGCTCGGGGCAGACAGTGACGACCACCGTTCGCTCGGGCGGCAGCGTGACGGCGCCTTCGCGTCAGAGTGTCAAGCCGGTCAATGTCAATACCCGCACCGTCGCCCGGCAGGGCTTCGGTGGCCGTTCGTCCTTCAGTTTCGGCGGCTGACATGAAGCGCATCACTCTTCCCGCGCGTCCTGATTGGCGTGACAAGGCGCGCGCCGTCGGCTTCGGATTTCACGTCATGTATGGCGAGCCCTACTGGCTCGACGATGCCGCCTATACGTTCACGCTCGATGAAATCGAGACGCAGATCGAAGAACCGAGCCAGGAACTGCATGACATGTGCATGGATCTGGTCGGTGATATCGTCGGCAGCGAAGAGTCGCTCGACAGGCTGGCCATCCCGGAGGACCTGCGCGATGTGGTGCAGCGCTCCTGGCAGCGTCGCGACCAGCACCTTTACGGCCGTTTCGATCTTGCTTACGACGGCAGCGGCCCGGCCAAGCTGCTCGAATACAACGCCGATACTCCCACCTCCGTGTTCGAGACCGCCTATTTTCAGTTCAACTGGCTGACCGACCAGATCGCTTTGGGTGTTCTGCCGAAGGAAGCGGACCAGTATAATTTCCTGCAGGAGAGCCTTGTCGAGGCGTTCGACCAGTTTCCCAAGGAATCGATCTTCCACTTCGCGGCGATAACCGACAATGAGGAGGATCGTGGCACGACGGTCTATCTTATGGACTGTGCGGTACAGGCCGGCCATCGCGTCGAGCTTCTCGACATTCGCGAGATTGGTATCGACGCCGAGGGCCGCTACACCGATCTCAAGGATCGGGTGATCGACCGCTGCTTCAAGCTGTATCCATGGGAATTCATGCTGCGCGAGCCGTTTGCCCGCGAACTCGCGCGCTCGGGCGATGTTTTCGTCGAGCCCGCCTGGAAGGCCGTGCTTTCCAACAAGGGGCTTCTGCCTTTGCTCTGGCAGCGCCACCCCAATCACCCCAATCTTTTGCCGAGCTATTTCACCGATGACCCGGCGGCTTCCACCCTGACCGACTATGTGCGCAAACCGCTGTTGTCGCGAGAGGGTGAGAACGTCACGATATTTCGACAGCGACGGGAACTGGTTTCTGCTCCGGGCGATTACGGCGACGAAGGTTTCATCATCCAGGCCTACGCCCCGCTTTTCGAAAGCGACGGCGGCTTCGCCGTGCTCGGCAGCTGGGTCGCCGGGGATCGCGCCTGCGGTCTTGCGGTTCGCGAAGATCGGACGCGGATAACGGCCAATCTATCGCGCTTCGTGCCGCACGTTATAATGGAATAAGATGTAGTTATTTCCCGCAGTGAGAGCGGAAGTGGCGTAAGATAGCTTATGGAACTCGGGCCAGCGGCTACCTTGTACCAACTGCTAACATGCCGCATGGAAGTGGCTATTCTCGATGAAATAGCAGCGCACACTGGTGATGATGAGACTACTAAGTCCATGTCGAACAAATACGCAAACTCCGAGACGCCTGGCGTTCCGCAGACCTCGGTCTGCCTAACTGGCGGGATCTTCTGAAACCGCGCGCTTTGTCGAAGCGCCGCGCATTGGGAAGCCGGGCTGTGCCCGGCACTTGAAGATCAAGCCGGCAGAGCGCCGCTCCTTTTCGCCGTCCAAGTGGCGATATAATCCATCAGCCCGGGAGCCAGGCAATCGTAAGGTTCGAGGCCCAGTTGGTGAAGACGGGCACGGACACCGTCCATTTGAGCCGGCTCGAAACCGTTCTCGATGATCGAGGACACGAAAGCCGCAAAACCGGGCTCTGCCCAGCCGTCCTCCTCGAAGCGCTCCGGATGCAGGAACGAGAGCCCCTGGAACGGGTGATCGCGCTCGACGGGTCCGTGCATGTGGACGCCGCATTCCTTGCAGGCATGCCGCTGGATGAGAGCATTGGCATCGACGACGACAAGCTTGTCGCCATTCTCGATCACCTCAACGCTTTCAGAGGGAGCAACGGCAACGATCGAGAAGGCTGCGCCCTCCGGCTTCCAGCACTTTGTGCAGCCGCAGGCGTGATTATGGGCGATATCACTTTTGATCTTCACTTTCACCGGATTCGTGGTGCATTCGCAGACCAGCGTTCCGCCCGCAAAGGTCGCCGCACCCTTCTTCAATCCCCCATCGAGATGGGGATGTATGCCGATATCTGCCATTGCTTCTTCCTTCGATTTTGCCGGGCACCATGCCCGGCCTTCTGACGGCATTGCGACAGATCAGCGGTTGAGCCGCTCAGCGTGCCACTTCAAATGGTCTTCCATGAAAGTCGAAATGAAATAGTAGGAGTGGCCATAGCCCTCCTGCATCCGAAGGTTCAGCCGGATACCGGCTTTTTCGCAGGCTCTCTGCAGTTCAGAGGGATGCAGTCCGTCCTCGATGAACGCGTCGGCCGTTCCCTGGTCGACAAGGAGTTCGGGGAATCGGAAGCCGTCTTCTATGAGCGCACAACTGTCAAATTGCCGCCAGGCGCCTTCGTCGATGCCAAGATACCGTTCGAAAGCCGGGCGGGACCAACCAGCCACCGTGGGCCGCGAGATCGGCGCGAATGCAGAGCAGCTGCGGAAGCGATCGGGGTGCTTCAGGGCAAGCGTGATCGCGCCGTGGCCGCCCATGGAATGTCCGAACACGCCCTGGCGTGCCATGTCCGCCGGGAATTCCGAGGCAATAAGACGGGGAAGCTCCTCCGAGACATAGGAATACATGCGGTAGTTCACATCGAACGGTGAGCAGGTCGCGTCGAGGTAAAAGCCAGCGCCGCTTCCAAACTGCCAGTTATCGGAATCGTCCGGCACATCGGCGCCTCTGGGGCTTGTATCGGGACACACGACAATCAACCCCAAGAGTGCGGCGGCCCGCCGATACTCACCCTTTTCCATGACATTGACATGGGAGCAGGTCAGTCCCGACAGATACCAGACCACTGGGCACGGACGTTCTTGCGCTTGCGGCGGCAGATAGACGGCGAAAGTCATGTCGCAGTTGCAGATGTTGGAGCGGTGGGCGTAGACACCTTGGGTTCCGCCATACGACCGTTCGAACGAAATTGTCTTCATCTCATTATCCTCGATTGCCTCCGGTTGCGCCGCAGTCGGAACGGCTGCGGCGTCAGCGTTTCAGGGACTTCATGAAGCTGCCGATATGCGGGAACAGTTCTTTGAAAGGCGTATCCGCTCGGTGTCTCATGAGAACCTCTGTGAAGAGCTTCAATCCAACGGTGAACTCTGCTGCCTCATCGTCGGGCAACAGCTGCTTTTGGCGAACTGCCGAGAGGATTTTGAACAGATCGTCGTGGTTGGTGGTTTGGAAAATGAGAGCTTCGTCGGCAGCCGAAGGGACGTCGCCCTCCAGCCGCTCCACCGTGACCCGGTAAGTGTGAGCCATTGGCGTCTATCTACAATTCGATGGCGTAGTAAGTGAACCCGCCCTCGTCCTTGCCGACGCCGGAGATGGCATCATTGATCTTCTCCAACGGCCACACCATTGGCGACATGACCGACATATCGATGATTCCAGCCTCGACCATGGCAGCGATTTCCATGCCTTCAGCGGCGGTGAACCAGACCGAGCCGATCAATTCCATCTGCTCGTCCATCCACCACTTGACGTCGACAGGCAAAGCTCCGGACGTTCCGCCGATGTTGACGATGCGACCACCCCGTTTGACGCCGCCCATGGCGTCCAGCATGGAATCCAAGGGGGCCTTTGCGCCGAGCGTATCGAGCATGAGGTCGGCGCCGCTTCCGTTGGTCTGCTCTTTGACGAAGCTTCTCGACGATCCATTGACATTCGAAAATGTGACGATCCGGTCGGGAGCGATCGCCTTAAGCCGCTTAAGCAGCGTCTCGCCCCTAGCGACGGCATAGATTTTTGCGACGCCCATGGCCAGCGCGAACAGCGTGGCCCCCAGCCCTAGAGTGCCGGTCGCACCGTTGATGATCAGGCTCTTGCCCATCAGCGGCCCGCATTTCTTGAGGGCGGCGTAGGAGGTGCCAAGATAACCAAGGCGAGAGCCTTGGACGAAACTCATCCTATCGGGGATCTTGATAACCTGCGCCTGCGGGGCGAGCATGAATTCGCCGAAGCCGCCGTAAGGATAGCGCGCGAACATCTCCAGGCTTTTCTGATTGTAGCCGAAGTAGCCGCCGAGGGTCCAATGTTCGCAAGCCTGCGGCTTGCCCGACGAACAATGGTGGCAAGCGCCGCAGAATCGACCGGGGTTCACATACACCCTGTCGCCCGGCTTGACGTTGACGACCTGGGGGCCGACCTCATGGACGATCCCGCTCGGATCGAGGCCATGGATTGCCGGGCGCGGCGGGAGCGGCATCTGCGGATACCAGGTTTCCCAGTTGGCCAGGACGTTCGCCAAATTAGGGACCATTCCGCAGGCTTTCACGCGGACGACGACATCGCTTCCGGTCGCCTTCGGCCGCTCGACTTCATCAATCCTCATCGGCTGACCAACGGCATGCAGGCGCGCAGCACGCATCATTTCCATAAGCTTTACCCTCCCAAACTCAGAGATCGCATCGTATTGACATCCTAATTGGATTGTGAATACCGTTTAGTATCTGAAAAGGCAAGCGGGGATTGCCAATTATCCTCGCGAACGCGGCCAGGGGCCGGCGTCAAGGAGGAGACATGGACTTCGTGTTGATTGACTGGCTCCGCATTCTTTGCGGCGCCTGGCTTGTTCCCCATCTCATCGGCAAGGGACTGCATTATGAGAAGGCCGGTGGAACGTTCGAGGCGGCAGGCTTCAGGCCCGGGAAGCTGTTCGTTGGCCTCACCATGGTTGCAGAAGCCTGCGCGGCCGTGGGGCTGATTTTCTCGATATACCCCCGGGTTGCAGCTCTTGTCGGTGCTCTGGTGCTACTTGGCGCGGGCTACGCAGTTGTGAAAATCAACGGCAAGAATTGGCGCTGGCAGAAGATGGGTCCCGAGTATCCGATTTTCTGGGCACTCGTTTGTCTTCTAACGGCTCTTGTGTGATCGCCTCATTTTGAGGTACGCCTCGGTGTCTGGATACGCACGAAACGGATTTACGAATGGCACGGCTGACACGTGAGCAAAGTCAGGCTCGCACAAAGGAAAAGCTTTTGGCGTCCGCTTACGAAGTCATGGCACGCTACGGCTATGCCGGGGCTTCGATCGAACGCATCGCCGAAGAGGCGGGCTACTCGAAGGGGGCGTTTTATTCGAATTTTGCCAATAAGGAAGATATCTTCCTGCAACTCCTTGCCGGTAACGCGGGTGGCGACGTCGTTCAGCTGACCGAACTCCTCGGAAAGCACGATGACCCAATGGGACTGATCGATGTCTTGGCAGGGTGGGCAAACGATCGCGGCGACGATCGCCGATGGGGTATGCTGGCGATAGAGCTTCTTCGGATGGCCCAACATGACCACACGCTCGGAGACCGGCATATAAAACTATTCAGGGATCAGTGGGAAGGCGTCGGCAAGATCCTTATCGACAAGCTGAACCTTGTTCTGCAGCCGCCGGCCAGCCCATTCTATATCGGCGGTATCGTGCTCGAGCTGACTTATGGCGGTATTTCGAGCTTCCTCAAGGACGGCGCACCCGGGGACATGGTACGGGTCGTACTGAGGGAAATGTACCGCTCATCACGCGCATCGACGCCCGCCAAAGCGGCTACAGCATAACCAAAATCATCCACCATCTGATCATGTGAAGTGCGCGCCGCGGCCGGGCGCGCTCTTGAGCATGAGCAACAGCTCGGCCCATGTCGAAAGGACTTGCCAAGCGCGCGAAAGCAAATCTTTCCGCGCAAATCGGCTTGACATCGTGAAATTCAAAGACTACCTTTCATCCAGAAACTACTTGGTATGTGAAAACCGAATGGTATTTATACCGGAAACGGCGACCGCTGCTGAGGAGCATGCGGGTTATGGGGGGATCATGGACAAAGTCATAATCGTGACGACCTGTCGAAGTGCACGAGCCGCAGGATAAGACACCACCTGGTCGTGCGCGTCAGCGGCACGTCGTGGATTGGCAATTCGGAAAATCACCACATGCTTGGATTTGGCAACTCCCCTCAGGAGACGCTGGTCGCGTCCCTGCTCGTCATGGCGCTTGTTGGCGTTCTTGTTTCGGGCCTGATGCGTTGGCGTGGCTTGGCTCGGCTGACCGACCTCCTGATGCCCGCAGCATTGCTGGCAGCCTATTGGCTCACCTACAACAAAGTTCCGACGTTTCCGCCCGTCGGTGCGGTCAATAAGGTATTTTACGTGACCGTTGTCGGAACGGCGATCGGCTTCGCCGCCGAGATAGCGGCCCCACGCGCGGTGCGCCTTCTCGCGCTTCTGCAGCCGGTCGCGGCCGCATTCTATGTCGGTTCGCCGCGATTGGGGACAGCGTCCTGGGAAGTGGCGCTCGCCGCGGTCGCCGGAATGGCGATCATGGGGATGGTCATGTGGCGCGGAGCAACAGGCGCAGAGGAGGACGTGAAGCGAGGCGGCGTCGTTGCCGTACTTGCTACCGGCTTTGCACCGATTGCCCTTCTCGGCGCCTCATCTTCCTCGTTTCAGCTCTGCCTGACGTTTGCGGCTGGATGCTTCGGAATTCTAATTGTTCACGCAGCAAAGCCGGCCTTCCGTTTTGGCGGCGCCTCGTCCCTCGGCGCCTTGGGCGGCCTCATCGCCATCGCCGATACCGTCGTGCTGATCACGCGCAAAGCCGATCTCATCGCACTTGCGGTACTCGCTCTCTGCGCTGTGCTGCCGGCGCTCTCGGAACGTATCTGCCTGAAGCTCGGCCTTTCCCGGCCGTTTCCACGCCTTTTCGTCCATGTCGCCTTGGCTGCACTGCCGGCTGCAGCGGCGTTTGCCGTCGCGTTCGTCGATTATGGATCGAGCTTTCCAGTTTAACAGGAGGAGGAGAATGAAAATGAAATACCGACTAGCAGCATTGCTACTTTCGATGACGGCGCTCGCCGGCGTGGTGTCGCCCGCCTCTGCCGCGAAATTCGACATCGATCCGGTGCATTCGGGTATTGCGTTCTACATCGACCATCTTGGCTTCTCAAAGGTGATCGGAGTTCGCGCAAGAGTTCTCCGGCACGTTCGATTTCGACGCTTCCAAGCCGGACGCCAGCAGTCTCGATGTCAAGGTCACCGTTGCGTCGATCTGGACGAATAACAAACAGCGTGATGGCGACATCCAGGGCGCCGACTGGTTCAACGCCACGGAATTTCCGGAAATCACATTTGTCGGCAAGGAGTTCAAAAAGACGACCGACAACACCGGACAAGTCGTCGGAGACCTGACGATAGCGGGAGTGACGAAACCCGCGACCTTGGACGTCACGTTCAACAAGGAAGGGCAGAACCCTTGGGATAAGAGTCACGTTGTCGGTTTCAGCGCCACGACCAAAGTCAAACGCAGCGATTTCGGCATGAAGGCCGCGCTCGGCATGATCGGCGATGAGGTCGATCTCGTGATCCAAGTGGAAGGCCGCGAACACAAGGGGTGATACGAGACCGTCAGGTCGCCTCCCGAAACGGCGCCGTCGTGTTATCGCGACGGCGCCGTTTTTGTTCAGGATGCCTCAGGCTGCTCTCGGCCGGCTCCGCCGAGCCGGCGATCGCGTCCGCTACTCCGTCACCGACAGCGGCTGCGGATTTGGCGATCAGCCCCTTGATTTCCATCGCCGATTTCGCTGAGCGCTGTGAAGGTTCGTGAGGATGCATGAGCGATCCGCAACTGTTCGAAGCATATCAGATACTTTTTAGTATGCAGATGCTATTTGGTATGTTAACGAAGATCCAGTGCGGTTAGGGGGTGAAGCGTTGCTGCGCCGACCTGAGGGAGGGCTACGATTTCTACGATTGCGATCTCGGTCACGGGGGACTCTCCGCATCCTTTGCCTGGACGCGGCTAGCCCACTTCATTCCCTGGTTCCTCCGGCATCGGACATCGATCACTGCTCCATCGAAGCAGGCTTGGTTTTCATTGAAAGGAAATTCTAAATGGACGTACGCGCCGCCGTGGCCACGCAGGCCGGAAAACCGCTGGAAGTGATGACCGTGCAGCTCGACGGCCCGAAGGCCGGCGAAGTGCTGGTTGAGGTCAAGGCGACCGGCATCTGCCACACCGACGATTTCACCCTGTCGGGCGCCGATCCGGAAGGCCTGTTCCCGGCCATTCTCGGTCATGAGGGTGCCGGTATCGTCGTCGACGTCGGCCCCGGTGTCACCTCGGTCAAGAAGGGCGACCACGTCATTCCGCTCTATACGCCGGAATGCCGCGAATGTTATTCCTGCCTGTCGCGCAAGACCAATCTCTGCACCGCCATCCGCTCGACCCAGGGCCAGGGGCTGATGCCGGACGGCACCTCGCGCTTCTCGATCGGCAAGGACAAGATCCACCACTATATGGGCTGCTCGACCTTCGCCAATTACACCGTGCTGCCGGAGATCGCCCTTGCCAAGGTCAATCCCGACGCTCCCTTCGACAAGATCTGCTACATCGGCTGCGGCGTGACGACCGGCATCGGCGCGGTGATCAACACCGCCAAGGTCGAGATCGGCGCCACCGCCATCGTCTTCGGTCTCGGCGGCATCGGCCTCAACGTGCTGCAGGGCTTGCGCCTGGCCGGCGCCGACATGATCATCGGCGTCGACATCAATCCTGAGCGCAAGGCCTGGGGCGAGAAGTTCGGCATGACGCATTTCGTCAATCCGAAGGAGGTCGGCGACGACATCGTGCCCTATCTCGTCAACATGACGAAGCGGGGTGGCGACCTGATCGGCGGCGCCGACTATACGTTCGACTGCACCGGCAACACCAAGGTGATGCGCCAGGCGCTGGAAGCATCGCACCGCGGCTGGGGCAAATCGATCATCATCGGCGTTGCCGGCGCCGGCCAGGAGATCTCCACCCGTCCGTTCCAGCTGGTGACCGGCCGCAACTGGATGGGCACCGCCTTCGGCGGCGCACGCGGCCGCACCGACGTGCCGAAGATCGTCGACTGGTACATGCAGGGCAAGATCCAGATCGACCCGATGATCACCCACACCATGCCGCTCGAAGACATCAACAAGGGCTTCGAGATGATGCACAAGGGTGAAAGCATCCGCGGCGTGGTGGTGTACTGACGCAAATTTCCAAACGGAATGCGGCGAAGGTTTTCATTGGTTCGGCTTCGGCCGGACCGAAACCCAGCGTCGCGTCGGATCAGTCACTTTCATATTTTAAGGGAGGGATACGTGCTAATAGGGTCGCCTCGAGAGAGGCTGGAAAGAGAGGCGCGCGTTGCAATGACGCCTGACAGCGCCGCCCAGCTTCAGAAACTCGGATATCAATGTGCCATCGAAACTGGCGCCGGCAAACTTGCGGGCTTCTCCGACGATGCCTACCGTGCTGCCGGGGTAACGGTTGTCGACAGCGCCGAAGCGCTCTTTGCGAGCGCCGACGTAATCGCCAAGGTGCGCCCGCCGGAGTCAAGCGAAGTGGCGAGGCTTTCGAGCGGCAAGACGCTGATCTCGTTCTTCTATCCGGCACAGAACAAGGACCTCCTGGACCAAACGAAAGCGACTGGCGCCAACGTGATCGCCATGGATATGGTGCCGCGCATCTCGCGCGCCCAAAAGATGGACGCGCTCTCCTCCATGGCCAATATTGCCGGTTATCGCGCCGTGATCGAGGCCGGAAATAACTTCGGCCGCTTCTTTACCGGTCAGGTGACCGCCGCCGGCAAGATCCCGCCGGCCAAGGTCCTGGTCATCGGCGCGGGCGTCGCCGGTCTTGCCGCGGTCGGCACCAGCGTTTCGCTCGGCGCCATCACCTATGCTTTCGACGTGCGGCCGGAAGTCGCCGAGCAGATCGAATCCATGGGCGCGGAATTCGTCTTCCTCGACTTCGACGAACAGCAGCAGGACGGTGCTGCGACGGGCGGCTATGCCGCGCCCTCCTCGCCCGAGTTTAGCGCGGCACAACTGAAGAAGTTCCGCGAAATCGCCACTGACATCGACATCGTCATCACGACGGCGCTGATCCCGGGCCGCGACGCGCCGAAGCTCTGGCTTGCCGACATGGTAGCCACGATGAAGCCCGGTTCGGTGGTCGTCGACCTTGCCGCCGAGCGCGGCGGCAATTGCGACCTGACCGTCCCAGAGCAGAAAATCATATCCGACAACGGCGTCACCATCGTCGGCTACACCGACTTCCCAAGCCGCATGGCCGCACAGTCGTCGACGCTCTATTCGACCAACGTCCGCCACATGATGACGGACCTGACCCCAAATAGGGATGGCGTCATCGTCCACAACATGGAAGACGACGTGATCCGCGGTGCAACGATCGCTTTGAAGGGCGAGATCACCTATCCGCCGCCACCGCCAAAGATCCAGGCGATTGCCGCCCAGAAACCCAAGGAAAAGCCCAAGCAGCTGACGCCTGAAGAAAAGAAGGCCGCTGAGGCCGCCGGCTTCAGGTCTGCGACGCGAAACCAGGTCGGGCTTCTGATCGTTGGCGGTCTGCTGATGCTCCTCATCGGCGCTTTTGCACCGCCGGTGTTCATGGGCCATTTCATCGTCTTCGCACTCGCCTGCTTCGTTGGCTTCCAGGTGATCTGGGGCGTCTCGCACTCGCTGCATACGCCGCTCATGGCAATCACGAACGCCATCTCCGGCATCATCATCATTGGAGCGGTCCTGCAGATTACCGCTGGCGGTTGGCTGGTGACGGCGCTTGCCGCCATTTCCGTGGCGATCGCAACGATCAACATCGTCGGCGGGTTCATGGTGACACGCCGCATGCTGAACATGTTCCAGAAGTCCTGACCGGGTCGAGGGAGAATTGACAATGTCTATCGGTATCCAGACCGCGGCCTATATCGCAGCCTCGGTTCTCTTCATCCTCGCGCTTGGCGGTCTTTCGGGCCAGGAAAACGCAAAGCGCGCCGTGTGGTACGGTATCGTCGGCATGGCGATCGCCGTCATTGCGACGATCTTCGGGCCGGGCGTCGGGCTTTCGGCGGTACTCATCGTCATGCTCGTGATCGGCGCGGTCGTCGGGGCGGTCATGGCGCGGCGGGTCGAAATGACCGGCATGCCGCAACTCGTGGCGGCGCTTCACTCCTTCGTCGGCCTCGCCGCCGTCTTGATCGGCCTCAATTCCGATATAACGGCGCATGAATTCACTGCGCATGCCGAGCAGATCATCCACGAGGTGGAAATCTTCCTCGGGGTCTTCATCGGTGCTGTGACCTTCACCGGTTCGATTATCGCCTATGGCAAGCTCTCAGGCCGCATCGGCGGCAAGGCGCTGGTCTTGCCCGGCCGCCATGCCTTCAACATCGCGACGGTCGCCACCTCCTTCGTCCTCATGCTGCTCTACATGAACGGCGCGGGCTCATGGACGCTCTATCTGATGACGCTGATTGCCTTCGTCATCGGCGCCCATCTCGTCATGGCGATCGGCGGGGCCGACATGCCGGTCGTGGTTTCCATGCTTAACTCCTATTCGGGCTGGGCGGCTGCAGCGACCGGCTTCCTGCTTGGAAACGACCTTCTGATCGTTACCGGCGCGTTGGTCGGCTCCTCCGGCGCAATCCTCTCCTACAT
The DNA here is from genome assembly GCF_022385315.1 of Rhizobium sp. K102. Lineage (NCBI taxonomy): Bacteria > Pseudomonadati > Pseudomonadota > Alphaproteobacteria > Hyphomicrobiales > Rhizobiaceae > Rhizobium > Rhizobium sp. K102. The sequence goes on along the minus strand of NZ_CP092437.1, from coordinate 507,881 downwards.
CATGTGCAAGGCAATGAACCGGCAGTTCCTGTCCGTGATCCTCGGCGGTTTCGGCAATGCCTCTGGCCCGGCGATGGCTGTCGAGGGCGAACAGGTTGCGATCGACGCTGAAGGCGCTGCGGCGGCCCTCAACGATGCCGATTCGGTCATCATCGTTCCCGGTTACGGCATGGCGGTTGCGCAGGCGCAGAGTGCCGTCTCCGAGCTCACCCGCAAGCTACGTGCGACCGGCAAGGACGTACGCTTCGCCATTCATCCCGTCGCTGGACGCCTGCCCGGCCACATGAATGTGCTTCTGGCCGAAGCAAAGGTGCCCTACGACATCGTTCTGGAAATGGACGAAATCAACGAGGATTTTTCGAACACGGACGTCGTCATCGTCATCGGCTCCAACGACATCGTCAATCCCGCAGCACAGGAAGATCCGAATTCGCCGATATCAGGCATGCCGGTTCTGGAAGTTTGGAAGGCCAAGCAGGTCTTTGTGTCCAAGCGCGGCCAAGGCACCGGTTACTCCGGCATCGAGAACCCGCTGTTCTACAAAGAAAACACCCGGATGTACTACGGCGACGCGAAGGACTCGATCAACAAGCTGCTGCCGATAATCAACTGATCTCCGCTCCAGGAGGGAGGAGTCTCGCCTACCTGGCGACTACCCTCCCCCAGGCAGACTGCGGATCCCATCGGCTCGCATGCGAGGGCCATACGTACGGCTCGCTATTCATCATTTCAGGTGCGGTGACCTCCAGCAAGCCGCAACCGATACCAAGACTATCTTGATCGGCGTTCGGACGATTCAAACCTTTGTCCGCGGCAGCTTTTGCTGATCCGTGCTGCGCCGGTTCCTGGGCCCCAGCTGGCCGCGACCAACAGTTGATCACCAAAAGAAGCCGCAGACCTTTGAATTCCTCACTTGGAATTGTTCACCCGTGCATCCGATACCGCGCCGGTTCAAGGCAGGCCTTTTTGTTGTTCTTTGCCGATCGATATGCTTGCCTCATCGCCGAGGTGTTCAACATGAAACTTGCTCACTTAAACTTGGTTGCGCGAAACGCCGAAGCGCTCGCATCCTTCTACGTAAATGTCTTGAGGTGCGAGCACCTTCGGGCACCCAAGGTCTTGTCGGGAGAAATAGTGTCGCGAGGCAATGGGATTGCCAACTCAGAAATATACTCGATCTGGCTCAAGTTCCCCGAACTCGACACTCGAAATACACGAACACAAAGTCACGTTTGATAGAGAGCAGCCGAGAGTGAATGAACCGGGTTTCGGTCACCTGTCGTTCCAGACACCAGATATCGGCAGTATGCTGTCGGAAATCACTCGAGCGGGTGGCGCGCAGATTGGCGAAATCACGGATTTCGGGACGGCGGAAAAGCCATTTCTCATCGCCTACGCACGCGATCCCGAGGGAAATGTCCTTGAGCTTGAGCAGACCTGATCGTCAGGTCTACCCGGGCGTCGTCCAGCCGCCCGGGATGTTCGGTAGATTGACGTGCGACATCCTAACACTCTAGTCTTCGGGCGCAATTCCGATCACGATGCCGCTGAGCGTTTCATCGAACGGTATCTGACAGGAAAGCCGGGAGTTCTCCTGGCGGTAGTCAGATCCCTCGAGCAACTCGGTCTCATCGATTGAGGCAACCGGCAAACTGGCGCTGCCCGGCAACTGCTCGACATACACATGACAGGTGGCGCAGGACAGGCAGCCGCCACACATCGCCAAAAGCTCTTCAAGTCCTGCGTTCCGGATATTCTCCATGAGCGAGGCGCCTACCCGTCCGTCGAAGCTATGGATCTCTCCGTCCCGGGTCCGCACTGATATGGTAGCCATTTTTCTTCCACCTTTCCTACGCCTGCACCGCCTTACGACGTGACGAGGTCGATTTCCTTGAGATGTCTCGATGTGTCCGCCAAAGCGGCGGCATCGATCCTTGCCGCGCTGTCGACAAGCTTTCGCCCCTGCACGTAATCGCGCGGCGAATTGATGCAGTCGAGGGCGAGAACCGCCCCGTTCTTCAGATAGATGACACTGAAGCTTCGGGAGGCCGGATCTCCTCTCGTGACGACACTGTCGAAGCCGTAATTGAGGCCGACCGTCTGCATTTTCAGATCGTACTGATTGGACCAGAACCACGGCGTTGCATCGTATTCCTTGAACTGGTTGCAGATCGCTTTGGCAGCGGTGGTCGCCTGATCGGTCGCGTTCTGCACAGACTCAATGCGGATGCCCGGGCCATTTTCCAAGCGGGCGCAGTCCCCGACGCAATAGATGTTCGGCAGCGACGTGCGGCAAAACCGATCGACATCAACACCGTTGGCGCCCTTGGCTCCCGCCGCGATCAGCGGATCGACCGACGGGATAATGCCAATTCCGACGACCACGATGTCGGCTGCAATCGTCTCCCCGGATGCAAGTGCGACATTCGACACGCGGCCGTTGACGCCCTCCAAGGAAGCGACATTGCTGTTGAGGCGGATGTCGACGCCGCGCGCCCGATGCTCGTTTTCGTAAAAGCGAGATATCGGCTCTCCAGCCACACGGGCCAGCACACGGTCAAGTGCCTCAACCAAGGTCACCTCCTTGCCGATCTCCCGGAACACTGCGGCCGCTTCCAAGCCGACGTACCCGCCGCCGATGATCACGATCCTTTGCGCATCGGGAAGAACATCGAGCAGTGCGTCGCAATCCGCCTTGCTGCGGATGTAGAAAACGCCTGTCAGGTCTTTGCCGGGGCAGGTAAGCTTCCGCGGATCGCCCCCCGCGGCCCAGACCAGCTGGCCGTAGGAGAAAGATTCACCGCGATCGGTCATCACGGTGCGAGCCGTGGGATCGACCACGCTCACATGCCGCCCAAGCAACAATTCCACCTCACGCGCGCCCCAGAAATCCTGGGGCCGCAGATGCATCCTGTCGAATGTCTTCTTGCCCGCCAGATAGTCTTTCGAAAGCGAGGGGCGGTCGTAAGGCACTTCCGGCTCAGCGCCGATCAGCGCGATGCTTCCCTTAAAGCCGGACTGCCTGAGTGCGGCCGCCGTCTGCGATCCGCCATGTCCGCCGCCTACGATCACGCAGTCGAAAGATCGGGTGAGGTTGTCGGGCTTCATCTCACGACTTTCTTTCAGCGCCGATGAGGACGAAGCACATCGTGGCAGGCCTGTCGCCCTTATTGCGCCAGGCATGGCGGGTGCCGCACTGGATCACGACGTCGCCCTGCTTCAGCAAGGTTTCAGCGCCATCGTCGAGTTCGAGCCAGATCTCGCCGTCGAGCACGATGTCATAGTCGACCGTATGGGTGGTGTGCATGCCCGGCGCGTCAGGTTCGAAAGCGTGGATCAGGCCGGGTATGTGGACTACCTGCTCCTCGAAGGCGGAGGCGGGATTGACGGCCGCGAACACCGAATCCGGCGGGAAGACGACGATCATGAGTTTCGTCGCGCCGGGTTCAGGCGTGATCAGGATTTGCGGTGGGGCCTGCTCCGAATGATCCTGCGGAAGGGCGGGTTTGGCGGCTGTGGCGTAAAGAACCGAGGTCAAATGTCCCGGCACAGAATCGTAGGCGTGGGCGTTGGGCGTCGGGCCGTCGCTGACAAACACCGACTTCCCGTCCCTGATACCCGTGACGACGCGGCGAGGAATGCGCAGTTCAGTAGCCCTATTCATAGATCAGGCCTTTCGCTTCGAGCTGCGGACGCATGTTGTTGATGTCGAGGCTGAGCTTGCCGGTCTCGTAGAGGCCTCGCTTCTCATCTTCCATCTGTTGCCGCCTGACGGCCTTCTCGAGCACCTGAGCTGCCTCGCCGCGCTTGACGACGCAGACCCCGTCGTCATCGGCGACGATGACGTCGCCCGGCTCGATGTAGGCGCCGGCACAGACCACGGGCACCTGAACGTTCGCCAACGTTTCCTTGACGGTGCCCTGGGCTGATATGGCCTTCGCCCATACCGGAAACTCCATCGCACGAAGATCGGCTACGTCGCGTACGCCGGCGTCGGTCACCAGGCCGAGAATCCCTCGCGCCTTGCAGGAGGTGGCGAGCAGGTCGCCGAAATAGCCGTCGGTGCATGGTGAGGTCGGTGCAACAACCAGGATGTCCCCCGGCTGGGCCATCTCCAGCGCCACATGAATCATCCAGTTGTCTCCGGGCGGAACCTCGCAGGTTAGCGCCGTGCCACCGATGCGCGCGCCGTCGATTACCGGACGCAGGTGCGGGGCCAGCAGCCCTTTCCGTCCCTGAGCTTCATGAACCGTGGCGACGCCGAGCTTACCCAGCGCCTCGCATATTTCGCGGACCGTCCGCGGGGTCTTTGTCATTACTTTCATCGAAAATCTCCTGGTGTGACCATGGAACGCGCCTCAACAGATCGCTTAGCTGGATGCAGCTTCGAGGAGACCGCGATCGAACACGTCCCCCGCTAGAGGTCTGGCGGCTTCGTCAAGCAGGTTCGCGCGGATCATAAGGTCGATGGTGGTGTCCATCGCAGCTTGTGGAATGGACAGGTCACTGGGCCACATACCCATGTCGCGCATATAGCGAAGCCCATGTGACGCCAGATCGATATCCTCCTTCGTCGTGATCCGCTGGAAAATTGGCAGCGTGACACCGTCCCGACCGGGATCGTTGGTGATCGCATAGGCATCGATGAGCGCCCGCAGGAAACGGACAACGTTGTCGCGGTTGCCGTCCAGCCAGCTCTTGCGGCCGATGACGGCGGCGAAGACGATTTCAGGGATGATGTCGTTGATCTCGCCGATCAGGTTAAAGCCGTCCCGCTCGGCCAGGAAATTCCAGGGGGCCGGCTGCGGCGCGCAGTCGATCTCCCCTGCCTGGAGTGCTTCCCAGCGCTTGGTGTGGATGCCGGCGAGCTGGAATTCATAGTCGCCTGGATAATGCAGCCCATCCTTGGCGAGCAGCATCTGCGTATAGATCGCGGTGCCTTCGGTGAGCGACGACGTGCCGACCTTCTTGCCCTTGAGATCCTTGATCGACTTGATCGAAGGCTGGGCGACGAGCGACATCGGCAGGCGGTTCGAGTTCGAAGCGATCACACGCAGTTCGCCACCCTTGACGAAGTCGGAAACCGCGCCTTCCGGCGGCGTGATGGCGAGATCTGCTTCACCCTCGAGTACGGCGCTGGTCGCCTTGTCGACGGTACCCATCTTTTTGTATTCGATGGACAGCCCATGCTTGGCGAAAATACCGAGTTCTTCGGCCACGAAAATCGGTAGCCAGTTGAACCCTTGCGCCCCGCCTGCGAGGCTCAGATGTTGGCTCGAAGCCATTTCATTTCTCCCTGATAGTTGCGAGGCTTCAAAGGCCGCGCTCGCGTAGTCTCTTGTCCAACAGTGGGTAGACTCGCCGCGCGTTTCCTTCGAAGACCGCATGTCTCTGGTCGTCGTCGAGCGCGAGCTGATCGATGTATCTCTTGGTGTCGTCGAACGGATGCCCGGTCTCGGGATCGATCGCCTTGACTGCGCCGAGCAACTCCGAGCCGAAAAGGATGTTCTTGACGTCGACGACGTTGAATAGCGTATCGATGCCAGCCTGATGGTAGACGCAGGTGTCGAAGAACAGGTTGTTCATGAGATGCGTGTCGAGGCTGGGCTTTTCGAGCATGATCGACAGTCCGCGGTAACGGCCCCAATGGTAAGGGGCAGCTCCGCCGCCGTGCGGGATGATCAGTTTGAGTTCCGGGTGACGCTCGAACAGATCTCCCTGGATGAGCTGCATGAATACCGCGGTGTCGGCGTTGATGTAGTGCGCTCCCGTCATGTGAAGGCAGCGTTCGCAGGAGCTTGACACGTGGATCATCGCGGGAACCTGGAGGGCGACCATGGCCTTCCACATCGGGTCCCACCACGGATCGTAAATCGGCGGCGCGCTCCAGCGTCCGCCAGACGGATCAGGATTGAGGTTGCAGCCGACGAAGCCGTTACCGACGCAACGTTCCAATTCGTCGATGACAGCGGAAAGGTCGCCGTCGACCGTCTGCGGAAGCTGACAGACAGCGGCGAAATTGTCGGGAAACATGTCGACGATGCGGCCGACATTGTCGTTCGACAAACGCGACCACTCCTTGGCGACTGCCACGCCTGGAACGTGATGGCCCATGCCGGAAGCACGCGGGCTTAAGAGCGTCACGTGCGAACCGCGCTCGCGCTGTATCTTCAGCTGGTTCGCTTCGATGATGTCATGGAGTTGCTTGTCCGGAATGCCCGGATAGATGGGCTGCTCGAAGGATTTGCCTTCCGCATAAGCGACCTGCGCCGTCCGGAAGGCATGATGCTCCGGCGGTTCCGTCGTGAAGTGGCCGTGGCAGTCGATGATGAGCGACATTAGGCGTTCCACTTCGCCGGAAGATCGGAAATGCCGCGGAACCGCCAACCCTTGCCCTTCATCTCGCGCGCGGGGTCCAGCCGGAGGTCGGGCAATTGCCGGAATACCTCCGCCAGTGCGATCTCGCCCATCGCCCTCGACAGGAAATGGCCGGAACAGAAGTGCGGGCGGAAGCCGAAGGACAGGTGCTGTTTCTTCTTGCGGAACATGTCGAAGCTGTCGGCGTCTTCGAAGCGGGTCGCGTCGCGGTTGGCGGAGCCCATGACGATCGCCACAGACGCTCCTTGCGGAATGACAGTTCCCGCGAGCTCGAAATCTTCTCTGGCGACGCGCGGCGTGACGCCGATCGGAGCGATCCAGCGGAGACCCTCGTCGAAGGCGCGCATGGCGTTTTCCTGCGGCTGCTCCGCCATGACCTTCGCTTGACCGGCATTTGTAAGAAGACCGGCGCAGGCGTTCGCTGCCGCGTGGCCCGGCTCCTGCAGGCCGCCGAGGATGATGACGCGCATGGTGGGCGAAATTTCCTCCCAGCTGCGGACCTCGCCTTTGGGCATGCCTCCGTACATGACGTGGCTCAGAAGCGAATTGTTGGGCTTGGAAAGGCAGGCTTGGTAAAGATCGCCCATCTGCCTGTCGATGTCGGCAAGCGCATCGTCGAGCCGCTTCCAGATTGCCGCGTCGTTGCCGACATTCTGCAGGCCGAGCGCCATCGCATGGAACCACTCGACGAGGGTCTCGTTGGGGGTTTCCGTCAGGCCGATGACGTCGCCGATGCAGCGCACCGAGATCGGCTCGAAGAGTTCGACCGTGAGGTTCGCTTCTCCATTCTTCTTGATGGAGTCGATATAACGCCGCACGACCGGGCGCGTCAGACCTTCAACGAACGAGCGCACGCGCTCCTGCGTAAGGTTCTGATCGATGCCTTCGCGAAGGCATTGATGGTCCTCGCCGGACATCGTCAGGACGTTCGGCATGCCCATCACGCGGGCTTCCGGCCGGTCAGTCGATCCTGACGGTCCGAACACCTTGTCGTTGCCGCCGACGGTGCGGCAATCGTCGAACCGAGTGATGAAATATTCCTTCGTTCCCTCGAAGAAGGCCACGGGCTGCTCTGCCCGCAGACGCGCGTAAACGGGATACGGATCCCGGTAGAGGTTATCGCCCGTCAGTTCGGTGTGTGATCCCGTCATTGATTTCCTCCCATGCCCCCTTGGGGGAGCTGTCGCCAATCTAGCCGCCACGGTCTCCAGCCGGACGGTACGTGGACGTTTCGGGGAAGTAATCGAGTGCGATTAACACTTGACATACCGAAACGTCTTCGGATACTGATAGGTATCCAAAGCGGGATGAGCTGTCAACAACAGAAATCGACAGATCGAGGAGAAGCCGCTTCAGGAGGGAGGAATAAAGTGAACGACAGCAGCATCGAAGAGGTGCGCCCGGTGCTCCAGGCGCGGGATGTTTCCGTGCAGTTTGGCGGCGTGAAAGCGCTGACAGAGGTGTCGCTTTCCGTAAGGCCGGGTGAAATCTGTGGGCTGATCGGGCCGAACGGCGCCGGAAAATCGACCTTTCTCAACGCGGCAACCCGCCTCGTAAACTACGCAACTGGATCGATCATGCTCGACGGCCAGCCGCTCGAAGGCGTAGAAACGCGCGACATGATTGGAAAGGGCGTCGCACGGACGTTTCAGAATCTGGGCATCTACGCTTCGATGACGGTTCTCGAGAACGTCATGTTGGGTGCCCATCACCGGCTTGGCGGAAATTTCGCTAAGGCGATCTTCGCACCGTCCCACGCAAGAGTGCTGGAGCGGTCTACGCGTGAAAAATCAATGGCGGTGCTCGAGGAGGTCGGCATGGCGAACCTCGCCGCACGCGCGGCCGGCTCGCTGCCCTATCCCCTGCAGAAACGGATGGAAATCGCCCGGGCGCTTGCCGCGGAGCCGAAAATACTCCTGCTCGACGAACCCGCCGGCGGGCTGACCCACGGCGAGGTCCACGAATTCGGCGCGCTCGTCGACGGGATAAGGCGCAGACACAATCTCTCCATCCTCCTTATCGAGCATCACATGGGTTTGGTGATGAGCCTTTGCGACCGGATCGTCGTCTTCCACCTCGGCCGCAACCTTGCCGAGGGAACTCCTGCCGAAATCAAGTCAAACGATGCGGTGATCGCCGCCTACCTCGGGAAATCGGCATGACCCTTCTGGCTATCAAAGATCTGTCCGTTTTCTACGGCAAGACGCAGGCACTGTTTGACTGTTCGTTCTCAGTTGATGAAGGCGAGTTCGTTGCCCTGCTCGGCGCAAACGGCGCCGGCAAGACGACGCTGCTGCGCGCAGTCTCTGGCCTCCTGCCCTTCAAGGGCTCGGTTTCCTATGCCGGCAAAGCGCTCGACAAGATCTCCGCCCAGACGCGCCTTGCCCTCGGTGTTGCACACATACCGCAAGGTCGCGGCACATTCACGGAGTTTACCGTGGAGGAAAACCTGTCGCTCGGCGCCACGATCGTGGCCAGCCGCTCGCAGGTGAGGCAAGACAAGGAACGCTGGTACGAGACGTTTCCCAGATTGCGGGAACGGCGCAACCAACTCGCCGGAAACCTCAGCGGCGGCGAACAGCAGATGCTCGCCGTGGCTCGGGCTCTGATGTCCAGGCCGAAACTGCTGATGTGCGATGAACCATCTCTCGGACTGGCGCCGTCGATCACGCAGGAAATCCTGGCGATCTTCAAGTCCCTGAACAAAGAGGCCGGCATGACTTTGCTCGTGGTCGAACAGAACGTCGACATCACCCTTCAATACGCCGACAGGGCCTTTGTCATCGAAGCTGGCCAGATCGTCGCGAGCGGTGCGGCAAGCGATCTGATCGGCAACGAAGACATCAAGAAATCATATCTGGGAGTCGCCTGATGAGTTTTTTCTTCCAGCTCGTCGTCAGCGGCTTGACCACGGGCGCCATCTACGCGGCGCTGGCGCTGGCGCTGGTCTTGATTTTCAGGGCGACGAATGTCGTCAATTTCGGCCAGGGCGAGATGGCGACATTCTCGTCCTATGGCGCCTGGCAACTGATGCAGTGGGGCGTGCCGCTCTGGCTCGCCGTTCTCGCGAGCCTCGTGGCGGCATTCGCCATCGGGATCGTGACATTCCGCCTGATCATCCGACCGATGATGGACGCTCCCGTGGAAGCGACCGTCGTCATCACGCTAGGCATCCTCGTGCTATTCCAGGCCGCCTGCATGTGGATTTGGGGGGCGGAACAGCTTTCCTTCCCAAGCCTTTTTCCGGGTGGCGGCTTTAGCATCGGCGACGTCCGCGTGCTTGCCTCTGCCGTCGGGACACTGGCAATCCTCCTGGCGATTGCCTTGGCGATGGGTTTTGTCTTCCGCTTCACCAAGCTCGGCCTGTCGATGCGCGCAGCTGCCTTCGATCGTACACGCAGCGTTCTCGTTGGTGTCGATGTCGAACGAATGCTGATGCTCGGCTGGGGCTTCGCCGCCGTCATCGGGGCACTCGCCGCGATCCTGATTGCGCCCCGCCTGTTCCTTAGCCCGACGATGATGACACCGATCCTGTTCTATGCCCTGGCGGCTGCAACGCTCGGTGGCTGGGATAGTCCGCTCGGCGCCATCGTCGGCGGTCTCGCGGTCGGTGTCGCCGAAAGCCTGGGGGCAAGCTACCTCCCGTTCATCGGAGCCGACATGCGTATCGCGGTCCCGATCGCGCTGACGTTGACCATCTTGCTCGTGAAGCCCGTCGGCCTGTTCGGCTCCTACAAGGTGACAAAACTATGAGAGACATTTCCCTCTCAACCGCGATCAAGCTTGGTGTCTTCGCAATTGTCGCGATATCGATCCCGGTCTTCGCCCCGGCCTACGCACTCCAGCAAGTGGCCATAGCGATCGCCTATACAATTGCGATCCTGGGTCTGAACCTTCTGATGGGATATGCCGGGCAGATTTGCCTTGCCCAAGGAACACTGTTCGGCGTTGGCGCCTATGTTACCGCCATCCTGAACGCGACCTACGGCATTTCCCCACTGGCCACGCTACCGGCCGCGGCTGCGGTCGCCGCCGCCATCGGCCTGGTGATCGGCCTTCCGGCGCTCAGGCTCCAAGGTCTGCAGCTGGCCATCGTCACTTTCGGTATCGCGGCGGCATTCCCGCAGTTGCTCCTCAAGATGGGAAGCCTGACCGGTGGCGTATCCGGGCTTCCCGTCGATGCTCCCGAAACGCCTGATTTCTTGGCGGATGTTCCGGAGCTTTGGCTATACCTGATCTCGCTCGCCTGTGCCGGCGTCGGTGCATTGCTCGTCTCCCGAATGCTGTTCGGCGACGCCGGTCGCGCTCTGAGGGCACAGCGCGACAACCCTCAGATTGCCCTGGCGCTTGGCGTGAACCTGACGCGCACCCGGCTCTGGGCGTTCGCGATCAGCTCGGCGCTCGCGGGACTGGGCGGTGGGGTGTTCGCGATCGTCAGCGGCTTCATCAGCCCGGAGTCTTTCCTGGCGATCCTGTCGATCAACATCGTGATCGGCAGCATTGTCGGCGGCGTCACCAGCATCGTCGGCGCATTTGTCGGCGGCCTGTTCATGGTTTTCGTACCGAGTTGGGCATCCGATATCAACCTGAGCTTAGGCAACCTAATTTACGGCCTCGCGCTGATCCTCATCATGATGGTCGCACGCAACGGGGTGACTGGTTTCATCGAAAAATGGCTTTCGGTGATTTTTCGGAGGTCGGCTGGCTGAGAGCCCGCCATTGAGCTGGGAGGAACTGAAATGAGACTGATCTCTATACTGAAGGGCTGCACGATGCAGCTGGCGGCGGCAGCGTTGTTTGTCGCTTCCCACGCTAGCGCCGCGGAACCGTCACCGGGCGTCACCGATGACACGATCAAGGTCGGCGTGACCGGACCTTTGACCGGTCCGGTCGCGGTCGTTGGCGGCGTCGCCGAGGGCATCAGGGCGCGTGTCGAACAGGCCAACGCCGAAGGCGGCGTCAAGATGGGCGACGGCAAGACACGCAAGATAGAACTCGTCATCGAGGACGATGGCCTTGATCCGCAACGCACGTTGGCGAATGTCCGCAAGATGGTGGAAAAGGACAAGGTCTTCGCCTTGGTCGGCACGGCTGCCACCCCGAACAACCTCGCGATCGGACGCTACATCACCCAGAAGAAGGTGCCGAACGTCTTCATGTATTCCGGGGTTATTTCCCTGAACGCTCCGGAGTGGGAAGTTGGGTTCGTGCCGTCCTTCTCGACGGAAGCGGACGCGTTTGCCGAATATCTCGCTATGAACAAGCCCGACGCCAAGGTCGCGTTCCTGTATCTGAACACGGAAACGGGCCAAACATTCATGAAGGCATTCGACCGCGCGATCGAGGGTTCGGCGATTAGAGTGGTCGAACGTCAACCTGTGACATCACAAGACCCCACTGTAGAAACCCAGCTCAATACGCTGAGGGCCTCCGGCGCCAACACGCTCGTCATCATCGCCGCGCCTCGCCAAGGCGGCGAGGCCATCCGCTTCCAGTCCGAAAGCGGCTGGAAGCCGTTGACCCTGGTCACAAATCTTTCGTCTTCGTATCCGGTCCTTCAGTCCGTTGGCCTGGAAAATGCCAAGGGTATCATCACCTCAGACTTCCTGAAGCCGATCATCAGCGACCGGAAGTCCAGTGACGAGGGCATCAACCGATACCTCGATGCCATCAAGTCGGCCAAAGTGAACTTTGTCTTCGCCAACACGATCGGCCAAACCGGTTATTCGATCGGCGACCTGCTCATCCAGTCACTTGAAAAGCTAAAGGAGCCGACCCGCGAGGAACTGATGAAGGTCGTCCACAATATGGACGGCTGGCGGAGCCCGCTGCTTTTCGACGGCATCAAGGTGACAACCAAGGAGGGCTCCGACATCTTTCCGATCGAGGCGCTCCAACTTTACCAGTTCGATGGGCAACAATATAATCCGGTCGGCGGGGTATTGCATTTTGAAGGAGATACGCACGAGTGAGCGTTACGTTCGCTTCGCGCGCACCATGGCGCCGACCCCTGTCTTCGCCAGTCGGTATCCAAATTGGGCCGCAGGGGACGGTGCGCTTCATTAGCTGTTGAGCGAATACAGCCGTTCCGGCCTTTGCTAAGACCGGAACGGCCATTTCTTGAAAGCGGCAGCTAACGTGTAGCCACCGATCTGGTTGGAGGAGATCAGCATCGATCCCATTGCGCCGTGAGGCCGGCGAAGCGGACCGACTAACAAGCCAGGAAAACGTAGCCCAACGCTTTTCGGTGCCGCCCGCTTACTTCGGCGCTCCCCGCCTGACCAGCTGACGGCAGGATCTGTATACGCGTGGGCGCTCGTGCTGCTGCTCGCTGGTCTGGTCATTTCAGAATTCGGAAGACGATCTGCTCCAGCTCAGGAGGGGTTTCTGCGGTAGATGCGCCAATCGGCGGTCTCCCGCACGAGGTCATAGTGTCGGGCTATATAGTGCGCATAGATGTCCCGCATGCCGTCTCCGGTCCAGATTTCTATGGGCCACTTCGGGTCGAGGATCAGGTCCACGTCGGCGAACATCTCTTTCGCGGCTGGATGATACTCAGGCCCAAGAGTGCGTCCCCAATGATACCAGACGCTATCTCCGGCCGGCGGCGTGAGACGGAGGCCGGCAGAAAACGGATTAACGAAATCCAGAACGGCAACACGCTTAGACCCGGCATCCAACTGCGAAAGGGCGGCCGAGGCGTCGGCAAGTGTACGGTTGTAACGTTGGAAATATTCGAATTGGCCGGCACTCCACATCTCAACAAGCCGAACCCCGGAAAAGGCAGGCAGCGGAACAGCTTCGCCTCGTCCGCCGGCCGAATAATAGGCATGAACGGCAAGCGACGCAGCATTGCCGACCGCAGCCGGCATGAGCAGAAATGCTACGAGCAGCGGCAGGGCGATCCGCGCTCTTGCATACCGAGAGCGAAGCTCGTCGCGAAAGAGACTTTCCGACAGCACGGCAGCGCTCGCGCCCAGCGTCAGAATCCCAAAGAATTGGAAGTTCTGCTCGATAAGGAGGATTCCTGATGTCATGCAGAAGGCGACAAAGAGCAGATGCCGATAGGTTGGTGTCAGGATGAGAAGGATGACGGCGACAGCCAGGTAAGCAAGAAGGTCGGCGAAATTATTCCGTACCACGTGACCGATAGCCGTCATCGTCGGGAGGCCGCCGCTGTTCTTCCCGGCAAGACTGATGTCGAGGAGGTAGCTGACCCCTCCGCCCCAGACCATCTCAATCGCCAGGATGCTAGCGGCGACGATCCCAAACGCGAGCGCCACCCAGCCGGCCTGGCGACGGTCAAAAAGCATGAACACCAGAAAAGCAAGGCCCACGACACCATAGGTGATCTTGGTGTAAAGCATCAGCAGCACGAGGAAGCTGGCGCATGCGGCGTCCGCGCCTTTGCCGCTGGTGGCGCCAGGCAAGCGGCACAGATACATAACCAGCAGCAAGCCGAGTGACGCCCAGCCGATCCGGTTGTAAAACATGGCAAAGCTGAGCTCCCCGATCCGCTCGCCCGGGTTTGCAGGTACCGCAAGCACCAGAAGCAGACAGCTTGCCAGCAGCAGCCCGAGCGGCCAATGCATTCGGCTGCCGACGATTTCGGCGGCGACGAGCGAAAATAAGAGGATCAGCAGGGACAGTCCCACTGGCATTGCCGCACCCATGCTACCGGACAGAGCGTAGCCGACAGCCGGGATATAGAATGTCAGCGGCCCGAGAGGTGTGTGGAAATCAACGTTCGGCACCTGTCCCGCCGCGATCCGATGTGCGCCATCCAGAAAGACGAATAGATCGTTGACGTATTTGGTTGTGACCGTTGCGCCCGGCAGTGCGAGGAGTCCGGCAAGAAACAATCCGATGCAGGGGACAATGGCACGCCACCAGTTCAACTGAACAGTCGGTCGCGCTGTACCTTTCTCCCGTATCGACGTCGATGCTTGCGTCACCGTGCCTCACTTTGCGCCTTTGCCTGGGCGCCACTGATAAATCGTCCATTCGGATGTCTTCCGCACCACATCGAAATTCGCCGAAAGGAACGGGCCATACAGCTCCTGCAACGGCAGGCTGTTGATGCCTGTTTTGGGCACCATGACGATCTTCACGTCGGCAAAGAGCACCTCCGGCGGGATGTAGGATCTTTCATTGATGTTGCGGTTCCAGTGAAGCCAGGCGGTGTCGCCGGCGGGCGGGCGAATGCCGAATCCGGCCGAAAACGGGTTTGCGAAATCGAGGACGAAAACCCGTTCGGCTGGAACCGGCAGAGACTGGAGAAGCGCGCCACCGCTGACAATGCCATCGAGGTAGCGCCTTATGAAATCGGGCTCCCCGCCAGGTGGATCGACTTCCCGGACATCGTCAAATCGCGGCAGCCCGAGAGACTTCCCCGCCTTCTCGGTCGCGAGAGCCGTATGCAGGGCGACGGCCGCGCTGTGCTGCACGATCGGAGGCAACAGGAACAAGATGACGATCAGCGGCAGGGCGCCGGCAGCACGAGCCAAGCCTCCTGCTCGTCCGCCTTCATTGTCCGGTTGAAGCCAGGCCGTCTTCTGCGCCAGCACGGTTGCCCCGCAATAGAGCGTGATGATGCCCCAGCTGTGGGCGTTCTGATTGATGAGCGCCACGCCGGCGCCGATGCAAAAGCTACAGAAGACAAGATCTTTCAAGCTGCGGCTTTGCCAGGCGGCGAGCGAAGCAACGGCAGCGAACACGGCGAGATCGGACATATTTTCGCGCAGATTTTTCAGAATGCTGCCGACATCATGACCGCCGCTGACGCGCGCCGCCGCCCGCAGATCCTCAATGTGCTGGGCAGTTCCGCGCCAGAAGAACTCGATGGCGACCATCGCCAGTCCTGTCAGCAGCAGAGCCATCACGCCCCAGCGGCGTTGTTGCCGATCCGATAGAATGATCAGGATCAGACCGGTTCCGGCAAGGCCGTAGGTCACCTTGGTATAGAACGAGACAAGCAGAAGAAAGGCGGCCGCGAGAGCATCGGCAATATTATTGCGCCTGTTTGGCGACTGCGGCGCCAGATACATCACCAACAACAGGCCGAGAGCGACCCAACCGATGCGGTTATAGAACATCGCGAAGGAAGGATACCAGATCGAACTGCCGAGATTGATCGGAGCCGCGAGAATGAGAACAAGGAATATGCCGAGTGCGGCAGCCAACGAAGGTGCGAGGCGCGACGCAAGAATGCGGATCATCGCGGGGATGAAAGCGACGAGGACGATCGCCATCCCAAGTGGTATGGCAGCTCCGAAATTTCCTGACAGAAGATATCCCGCAGCCGGAATGTAAAATACGAGTGGCCCGAGCGCCGTGTGGAAATCGCGGTTCGGCACCTGACCAAAGGCGATGCGATGCGCACCGTCGATAAAGATCAGCACGTCATTGATGAAAGCGGCATTGATGGTCCTGCCCGGCAGTGCCAGCATGGCCGCACAGGCCAAGGCGACGACGATGATTGCGAGTTCCGCCGACAGCAATCGCCGTATCCAGACCGCAGGTCGCCTGTGGGCACTACCTCTCGCTCCGATGGCGTAGGCGGCCTGATTTGTGGGTTCCGTCACAGCCGCAACCTCTTGAAGATGGACTCTGGGATTGACCGGATTACCGTCATCAGCGGACGCCAGACCGCTCTGACGTAGACGACGTCACTGCGGCTCCCGCCCTCGGCGGCCGCGAAAATCTTTTGCGCCACCTCCTGCGGTTCGGCCGTGAGAAGCGGCGGAAGCTTCATCCCATCGGTCATCCGCGTGCGAACAAAGCCGGGCTTCACCGTCAGCACGCGCACGCCGGACCGGAACAGCCTGTTCCTCAGGCCGGACAGGAAGGCGGTCAGGCCGGCTTTGGCGGCGCCATAGACATAGTTCGACGCTCGTCCGCGATCGCCGGCGACAGAGCTTGTCCCCACGATCGTGCCCGATCCGCGCGCCGCGAAACGCTCGGCCAGAAGACCAAGAAGCAAAGCCGGACCCTCGAAGTTGGTCCGCATGACCATGGCGGCATATTCGAGCTCTTGTTCAGCCCGCGACTGCTCACCCAGTTCGCCGACGACGCAGACCACCGTGTCGGGTAAGGGCGATACGGCGCCGAGGAAGGCCTCGAAGCGCGTGGTCTGCAGGATATCGAGCTCATGAACGCTGACCGCTGCTCCAGTCCGAGCGGCGATGTCGTCGGCTTCACGTTGAACGGCCGCGCGCGTCCGTCCTGCCAAATGAATGGCCCAGCCTGCCTCGGCATAGACAATTGCCGTCGCCCGACCAATATCCGAGGTCGCGCCGATCATGAGCAGTGTCTTGCCGGTCCCCTTCATATGCCGAGCCTTTTTGCCAAGCGGGAATTGAAGCGACGATCGGCCCCGGTTGCTCTTCGCAGCTCTTTGAACGCGTCCAGTCTGGGGTAGCCGGATTCGAATGTAAGGCGCGACTGGCGCGCATCCTTGGCGAGATAGAGGCGCCCCCCTGCATTGACAACCAGCTCGTCGATTTCGTCGAGCAGCCTCAACACGTCCTGCGTGGCTGGGAGGTCGAGTGCGAGCGTATAGCCCGGCGCAGCAAAGGAGAGCAGACCAGCACTGCCTCGCAGCCGTTTGAGAACGGCAAGAAATGAACCTTTGCCCGAGTGCGCAAAACGGTCGAGGATGCTCGCGAGAACCTGGAGCGCGTCAGCATCCGGCACCACGCATTGATGCTGGAGAAAGCCTCCTTTGCCGTACAATCTGTTCCATCGAAGGATGCGGTCGAGAGGGAAGAAGTAATTATCCCAATGGACCAACAAGGGCTTGGCCGACTTGCGAATACCGGACCGGAAATAGAGCTCATTGAAGGCGGCAACGCTCGCCCTGTTCAGGAGCCAACCGGGCATATCGAGCGGCAAGGAAAGGGCCGCGCTGGTTGGCGAAGGAAAACGATCGGCCTTCGGCGTCTCACCGACCTGCTCCTGTGTTGCGTGCTCGCCCGCAAAAATCAGCGACCGTCCGAGAGAAGCGCCTTTCGACAGGCAATCGATCCAAGCCACCGAATAGGTCGCGTCCTCCGATTGCCGCAGCGCCCTCAATGCTTCGCCGAGATTCTCGGCTACGGTCGTCTTCTGGGTGATCCAACCGGTCTCGATCGGCCTCAAGCGAAAGCTTGCTTCGGCAATGATGCCTGTCAGGCCCATCCCGCCGATAGTCGCTGAAAAAAGCTCCGTATTCTGCGAGCGGCTACAGGTGAGGATCTCGCCGCTGGCGGTCACCAACTTCAGTTCGTCGACGTGATCGCCGAATCCACCATGGCAATGATGGTTCTTGCCGTGAACGTCTGATGCGACCATTCCGCCGATCGTGACGAACTTCGTGCCCGGAACCACCGGCGGAAAATAGCCGCGGGGCACCAGCGAACGCAGGACGTCGGAAAGCATGACGCCCCCCTCTACGGTGAGGACGCGATCGGTAGCATCGAACCTTTTCATCCGGTTCAATCCACCACACATCAAGGTGGAATGCTCGCCGATCGCAGCGTCACCATAGGAGCGGCCATTGCCGCGAGCGATCAAACCTGGGTGCGATGCTGCAATCCCGCTCAGGGCCTCCGGAAACCGGCAGTTCAACACCTCGCTCTCATGACGCGGATAACGTCCCCAGCCCTCCATCGTCCGTCACGCCTCCCTTGGCTTGAAGACGAACTTTCGGTCGAGAGCGTATTTCGAGACATAGCCGATCGCCAAGCCGATCGCTCCGCCGGTGTATTTGGCAAGTTCCGTCTTCCAGAGTGTCCAGAAGGCAATTTCGAACCCCCAGAATATGAGCGTCGTCAGCACGCTGAACAAGCCGTACAGCGCAACCTTCGACATCTCGTCGCCATGCGAGGAGTAACGGTCGAAGAAGATCCAATTTTTGTCGAGAACATATTTCAGGGCGAAGCCGGCGGCGGTGCCCGCGAGGATCGATGGCATCAGGCCCGGCCACGGCGCTATTTGGAGAACGATCGCCTGGACCAAGAAATTGGCGGCGGTGGAGAGCATCGCGAAGGCGACATAGCGGACCGCGACGCCGGTGGGAGTGCTTCGCTGCTGGAACTGCGAGCCCATCACGAACCTCACATCGCGGCAACGACGAACAGGCTGGCGGCCCCCAGCGTGGCGAGGCTGACCTTGTCCCTGATAGCGAAGACCACCGGATCATCATGCATCTGCCCCCGATGGGCGAGCATGAGGATGCGCGCGATCCAGCAGGCGAGGACCGGCCCCGCGAGCCACAGCATTCCCGGTCGGGCATAGATGTCCTGCGCGTTATCGCTCGCGGCATAGAGGGCAAACAGCGTCAGCGCATTCATCCCCGCCCCCGCTGCCAAGGCACCCACCATGCCGATGTCGGCCTTCCTGTAGTCCCGGCCCTTGGAGTCCGGCAGGCGCGCGGCGCGACGTCCGATCAACTCGGTGTACCGTTTGACCAAAGCGAGCGAGAGGAACCAGCTCATCATGAAGGCAAGGAGCCAAGGCGATGGCCAAACAGAGAGGGCTGCGGCCCCTCCGATCACCCGCGTGGTATAAAGCGATGCAAGGGCCACGACATCCAGGATCATCTTGCGCTTGAAGAAAAACGAATAGGCGGTGGTCAATGCAAAATATCCCGCCAACACAAGAACGAACCCTGGCGTCACCATGACGGCAACCATGAGCGATAGGAGAAGCAGGATTGGGATGACGGCAATGGCGTCCGAAAGCGGGATGTCACCGCAAGCAAGAGGCCTGCGGCATTTCGTGCGATGGCCGCGGTCGTCCTGGAGATCCACCAAATCATTGAGGATATAGACGCCGGAAGCACAGAGTGAGAATGCAAGGAAAGCCAGACCGGCGCTGACCATGCTGTGGACATCGAAGAGCTGATTTATCACAAGCGGGACAAAGACCAGCCCGTTCTTGACATACTGATGCACACGCAACAGCCGCGCCCAAGTGCGCCAGGTCGCCTTTTCACACGGAAGATGTTGGACGTTGGCGCACTGTCGGCTGAGTTTTTGCGCGACCGCGGGCGATGTCCGTATGGCATAGGATTTGGCGGCATGGCGCCAGACAGGAAGATCGGCCACATCGTTGCCAATATAGTCGAACCCGCTTTTTCCGAAAGCGGCGACGAGTTGTTCCGCTTTGACATCGGCAGCGCAGTTCGTTGTTTCGCTGGTTGCAAACCAAGCGTCGAAAAGGCCGAGATGTTCGGCAACTGCGGAAACGAGACGCTCATGGCTCGCTGAAGCGAGATAGATAGGTCGTCCCTCCTCCCTTGCCGCCCGGATCACCTTCAAGACCTCCTCGTCATACGGAAGGAGAGCCGGATCGAAATCCACTGGTTGCGAAAGACGGTGCTTCAGACAGGCTTTTCCGCCGCACAGGGCCTTGACGAGATCCACAGCCGAGTGAGGGCGTCGAGCCAGTTCGGAGAAAGCGGTTTCGATCAGCAGATCTGATCGTAGGAGGGTGCCGTCCAGATCGACCACCAATGGGCAAGGCTGTAGTAACGTTTCGAGGTTTCCGGGACAGACCGCCGACGGCGGCGCATGCATTGGCTCGAGGCGCTCATCCTCCTGGAGTCCCGGCAGAAACTCTCTTTGCAGGAGGAACTCACGTTGCAGTTCGCTCAAAGGAATTCCCCTCTGCTTCAAACCCAGGAGTTCGTCGAACGCCGGCCGAGGCGGTTAGTTCCATTGCCGCAGAAATGCTCCCTCAGGTTGCGCTTATCCTGCCCATCCCAAAATATTTCCCGGAAAACTCGTGGTCTGCGAGGAGGATGATTGCCTCCGTTCATCCGTGATATGAACCGCAATGACGACCCCGAGGCTCTCAGACATTGGCTTGAGGTGGCGGGAGCGGGCCCGATGCCCGATGCGGCCAAGGACTTTCCGTTCGACGTTTGCTGGGGGGTCAGCCGGCTGGGGCTTCGCCGCCGTCATCGGGGCACTCGCCGCGATCCTGATCGCGCCCCGCCTATTCTTAGCCCGACGATGATGACGCCGATCCTGTCCTATGCCCTGGCGGCTGCAACGATGGGCAACGTCGAGCCGCGTCGCCTCACTCCGCAGTCGGTCCTGATCCTGAGAGCGCGACACGCAGACGCGACGCTTCTGCGTTCTCTGCCCACGGGCTGAGATCGGGATTCACGACGCAGTCGGCCGATCGCGGCAGGCCGGCAGCTACTATGAAATTCGGAGCGTAAACTCAGTCTTGGTCAGCATGCGGCAGAAAGGACGCGCGATGTATGGACCCAACCGCGCCGCTGTTTATCGGCAAATTGGCCAATCGCCGCGTCCGGTGACAATGTCATGTTTCGGCGTCAGCTGCGGGACGCGATTTCGCTTGCCTTTCGAGAAGTGCCGACGTCCCAATATTGCAGAGCACCGCGCACCTCCGCTCGTGTAGGGGCGCCGATGCGACCACCGAACACCTGGCATTTGAGCGCTGCTGCCATGGACGACAAGCGCATCGTCTCTTCGATCGGCAGGCCTTCAGCGATCGCCAGCGCGAAAGCGCCATGGAAGATGTCGCCCGCCGCAAGCGTGTCAACCGCTCTGACCGTCGGAGCGGCAAGATGGCGGATGTCGCCGCTTGGTTCATCGAACCACAGCGAGCCGCTCTCGCCGGCTGTGACGCTGATGAAGGCATGTTCGAATTTCCGCTTCAGAAGGCCGACGCTTTCCACCAGATCCGCGGTCCCGGCAAGCCGCTCGGCCGCCGGCTGTGAAAAGATGATGTGGCTGGCCGCCGGCGCAAGCATCTCGATGATGCCCTCGCCCGCAACATCGCCATCGAGTATGGCCGGTATGCCGGCTTCGTCGGCCGCGATCAGCGTCCGCAGCGCCAGCTTCGGCCAGCGGACGTCGACAAGCACGGCATCGAAGGCAGAAATCTCCTGCGCGCTGACCGGCCTGACCGTATTGTGCAGCCGCTCGTCGTAGAAGGGCACGATCAAGCGTTCGCCCTGATCATCGATGAGGATCGTCGAGATGGCCGAGCGGGCGCCGTCGATACGCAGCATGTCGCTCGTATCGATGCCGCTCTTGCCGAGATCGGCTATGATGCGTTTGCCGGCGGCGTCGTTGCCGACCGCGCCCCAGAGGCTGGCGGCGCCGCCGAGCCGGACGATGGCATAGGCCGCACTGGAGGCCATGCCTTCGGCGACCTGCAGCATCTCATAAGGCAGGATCTTGCCCTGGCCGGCGGGCAAAGTTCGGACGCGAAACAGCGTGTCCAGAACCGCCGCGCCCACACACAGGACCCGGCGGGGTGGATTGAAGTCGGAGGAAATCGTCAAGGGCCGCCTCGCCCGCTCACTTGACGGCTCCGGCCGTCAGGCCTGCCACGATCTGCCGTTGCGCGAACACGGTCAAGATCAGCACGGGCAAGGTGACGATCAGCGCCGCCGCTGCAAGCGGCCCCCAACTGACCTGTTCGAAGGAGAGCATGTTGTAGACGGCGACGGGAAGTGTGCGCGTCTCGCGGCTGGCGAGCACGATGCCGAAGACGAAGTTGTTCCACGAGAAGATGACCGACAGGATGAAGGAGACCACGATGCCCGGCCTCGCGATCGGCAGAGCGACCAGGCGGAAAACCTGCCAGGGGTGGCGCCGTCGATGCTTGCGGCCTCTTCCAGCTCCATCGGCGTGGTTTCAAAATAGCCGATCATGATCCATACGACGATCGGCACCGTGACCACGAGGTGGATGATGATCTGCGGCATCAGTGTGCCGAGCAGGTTCAGCCACTGGAACAGCAGGAAGAGCGGAATGAGGAAGGACAGCCCCGGCGTCATGCGCGCGATCATGATGACCATCGCCGACTTCTCCGCCTTCAGGCGAGCGATGCCGTATCCGGCGGGTACGCCGATCAAGAGCGCCAGAAGCGTGGCACTGCCTGTCACCAGCAGCGAATTCCAGAGATAGAGGAAGAAGTTGTTTTCCTCGAAGACCTTCAGATAGTTCGTCCAGGCGAAACGCTCCGGAATGAAGATCGGCGGATAGGCGCCATTGTCGATTTCATATTTCAGCGACAGCGAGATCATCCAGAGGAAAAACAGGATAACCGGCGAGATCATCACCAGAGCGACGAACAGCAGTCCGATGCGGTCGAGCGTCTTGCGCTTCATCAGCGTCCCTCCCCGTTCGACCAGTTCGCCCGCTGCCGGACCATCATAAGGACGAAGGACAGCAGCACGATCAGAATAAAGAAGATGACCGCCATGGCCGAGCCATAACCGATATCGTAATAGGCGAAGGCAGTGTTGTAGAGATAGATGTTGATCGTTTCCGAGGCCGTGCCGGGGCCGCCCTGGGTCATGGCGTAGATGATGTCGAAGCTTTTTACGGCATCGATGCTGCGGATGATCACGGCGATCATCAGGAACGGCGCAATCATCGGCAACGTCAGATAACGGAATTTCTGCCAGACATTCGCTCCATCGATCTCCGCACTTTCATAAGGCTCGCGCGGGACCGCCGCCAGGCCGCCGAGCACGATCAGCATGACGAGCGGCGTCCATTGCCAGGTCTCGACCAGAACCAGCGAGGGGAT
Source organism: Rhizobium sp. K102 (assembly GCF_022385315.1). Classification (NCBI taxonomy): domain Bacteria; kingdom Pseudomonadati; phylum Pseudomonadota; class Alphaproteobacteria; order Hyphomicrobiales; family Rhizobiaceae; genus Rhizobium; species Rhizobium sp. K102. The sequence goes on along the minus strand of NZ_CP092437.1, from coordinate 484,943 downwards.
GACGCTGCTCTGGTTATAAATCCACTCCTGCGGTCCAATGCCGACAAAGGACAGGAGGTAATTGAGAACCCCGAGCTGCGGATGGAACATCATCGTCCACACCAGCGCGATGGCGACAGGCGTCGCCATCATCGGCATCACGAATATGCCGCGCAAAAGACCGCGGAACGGAAATTGGGCATCGAAGATCAGCGCGGCGAGCGTCCCGAGAAACAGGGGCGCCGCCACGGAGAGCGTCGTATAGAGCACCGTGTGCCAGAGCGACTCCCAGAAACGCATGTCGACCGCCAGGCGGGCGTAATTATCCAGCCCCGCAAAGACTTGCGATTGACCGAGCGTCCAGCTGTTCACGCTCATCCACAGGGTAAAGACCCATGGAAAGACGATGACGGCGGCTATGACGATCAGCGCCGGGATGACGAAGGGCCAGTAGTTGGGAGCAAACCGATCCGGTTTGCTCCTTCCTTTGGACGCGGCCTTGGTCGCTGCGGCCGTTTCGATGCTCGCCGCCATTATCCCTCGCTTTTCGCCAGCACGGGTTCGAACTGGGCCGTCGCCGCCTTCAGCTCGGTTGCCGGATCGGCGCCGCCGATCATGTTGGTCAGACCGACGCCATAGATGTCGCGGAACTCGGTGACCGGAATGATCACAGGCAGCGCGAGCTGCGAAATCTTGCCGGAGCCGGCGACCGCATCCAGCCATGCGGCCGGCATCTTGACGCCTTCGCGGACCTTCGCATCCTCGAGAACGGACTGGCGGAAAGGAACGCCGGCGCCGGCCTGCAGCAGGCGCGCGCCCATGTCGTGCGAAATCGCCCATTGGCAGAAGAGGTAGGCTGCTTCCTTTTTCTGGCTTGCCGCGACGACGCCAAGGCCGTCGCCGAAGGTTCCCGCCGCCTGCGCCTTCGGGCCTTTCGGCATGATGCCGTACCCGACCTGGCCGACGACACGCGACTTTTCCGGGTTCTCGATCGGCGGCGCAAAGCCGACGCCGTCCAGCCACATCCCGATCTTGCCTTGCAGGAAGGCTGACTGCGCCTCGGCCCAGTTGAAGCCGGAGACGCCGGGAGGGGCGGTCTTGGTCATCAGCCTCTGGTACAGCGTGGCGGCATCGATCGCTTCCTGCGATGTCGTGCGCAGCTTGCCGTCCGGTCCGAGCGGGCTCGAACCGTAGCCGAGCAGCAACGTCGTCCAGACCGGCGTGTTGGCGTTCTTCAGGCCGCGGGCGACGAAGCCGTAGGTGTTGGTCGAAGGATCGGTCAGCGCTTCGGCGGCACTTGCCAGTTCTTCGAAGCTCGTGGGGTAAGCAAGCCCTTTCTTTTCGAACAGCGCCTTGTTCCAGTAGATGATCCAGTAATCGACCGAGAAAGGCAGCGAACGCAGGACGCCATCCGTATCCTTGGCGAAGGCGAGGCCTGCTTCGGCAATATCGCTTTCAGTGAGCGACGGATCGGTCAGAGCCGGGTCCTTGAGGAAACCGCTGATATCGGCAAGCCAGCCGCCCTTCTCGAACTGCCGCTTCTGAACGTGGTAGCTCATGTGCACGACGTCGAAGCTCGGCTTGCCGGAACTGAGCTCGATGGTCGTCTTCTGGCGCTGCTGCTGTTCGGGCGTTGCTTCGGCATTGACCTTGATGCCGGTGAGTTCCTCGAACTCGGGCAGGTACTTGGTCAGGATCTCGCTGCGCGGGCTCTTGACCAGGTTGACTTCGAGCGTGGTGCCGGCGAAGCGCTTCCAGTCGACGGCAGCGGCGGCCGGCCGCATGCCGAGCATGCTGCTGGCCCCGAGAGCGGCAGTCCCCGCCAGAAAACCGCGCCGCGTCGGATTGAAGAATGATGGCATGTTGATCCTCCTCCTTTTGCCGGCGATCTCCTCATCCCCGGCTGTTCATTCCCGATTATATCCTGAGCGCACGATCCCTTGCATGATTGATATGTGCGACAAGGCTGTTGACGGCGTCCTCCGCCGATCGTCGTTCGATTGCCTCGAGCACTTTCAGATGCTCGCCCATGACGGGTCCGACGTGACCGTCGATGCGAAAGCGATCCTGGCTGATCAGGCGCATCTTGATCGAATTCACGCGGTAAGCGTTCGAAATGATGGTATTTCCAAGAGCATCGATAAAGGCATCGTGCATGCCCCAATCGACGGCCTGGGCGCGCAGCTCCAATTCGTGCGAGGCATCGCCGTTTCGGATGGCCTCGGCAATATCCCGATGCTGCTTCAAGAGCCCGGCGATCGTCTCGTCCGACGCAGACCGGGTGAAGAGCGCCACGGCCTCCTTCTCCAGGAACACACGCAGCTGGAACGCTTCGCGAATGAGGTTCAGATCGATGTGAGCGATCTGCAAGCCCCGCTGCGGCACCGTCTTGATCAGCCCTTCGGCTTCAAGCCTGGGAATGAGCTCGCGGATGGCGCCGAGCGTCAGTCCCGTCAATTCCACGAGACGGCGCTGCGAAACGAACTGGCCGGGACGCACGTCACGCGCAAGCAGGTGGCGCGTGAAACTCGCATAGGCCTTTTCCCGCAGCGTCGGCTGCTCGTCCGTTCCGTCCATCGCCTCCTCCAGCACCATGTCCGACCTATGCGGCTTTCGACCGGAAAAGACCGTCGAAAGCGCGGAAGAGCTGGCTCTGCCCCTCCCCGGATATTGAAACGAGCGGCGGACGGACCGCAAGCCAGATTTCATCCGATGTCTGATGTGCCACCATGGCTTTCACGGCTGGGACGACCGGATATTTGAGCAGTTCGTCCACGAATGCCTCGATGCGGGGATCGTCCTTGCCGTCTTCGGCCATCAGCTTGACGTCGCGGGGTACGAAATTCGCCATGCCTGAGATCGCGCCCTGGCCGCCAAGTCGTACGCCCCTGGCAAGATGCCGTTCATCGCCGATCAGGATGATGAGGTCGCCATGGGCCTTGAGCAGGCTTTCCGTGAACGGCCAGTCGCCGGACGAATCCTTGACGCCTGTGACAATGTGCGGAAAGGCGGTCCGCAAGCGGCCGATCAGCGACACCGTCAGCGGGACCATGGTGATCGAGGGAATATTGTAGACGATGATGTCCCGCGCCCGATCGCCCAGCATGGCGAAGACGGCCGAAAACCACTGGAAGACGCCGTCGTCACCGACATTTTTGAAATAGGACGGCGGAGCCAGAAGGATATTCCTCGCTTCCAGGGAAAGGGCATGGCCCGCCTGTATCGCCGCATCCTCCACCGAGTCGACCAGGACGCCGGCGATGATGTTCTCTGCCGCGATCCCTGCATCGAGAAAGGCCGCGAGCACGCGTTCGCGTTCCCGGCTTCCGATGGATGAGCCCTCGCCCGTCGTCCCGAACAACGTCACGCTGCTGCAGCCAGCAGCAAGGCACCGCCGCCCCTGCGCAATCATCGCATCGAGAGCGATATCGCTATTGCCGTCAAACGGCGTGGCAAGGGCGACAGACAGCCCGAATTTTGATGGCAAAATCATTCCTCCCCCATCTGGCAGATCAGATCTAGCAGACTGACATGTTAGCTGTAAAGACTTGACTGCCGAAGTGAGGACTTTGTCCGCCGCTGGGCGACGGCAGGTATGTCGAGAGAGCATGGAGGCGGATCTCAGAAGCGGGAAGAGCGGTTGATTGGACCTCAGTGTCTGGATGGCGCCCGCCAGCGGCGTAGAGCCCGTCAGCGTTATTGGGAGCAGCCAATTGCACCCAGGCGGCCACCTAGCGGCTCACCTTTAGCGTCCGCTGTTTTCCCGACATGATTGCGCCGGATTCTGAGCGCTACGATCAAGCATTGCGGTCAATAGGATGTGGGGGGTTCCAATGCAACGCAGGCTGTCGGCTATCCTCTTGGCTGACGTCGTCGGCTACACCCGTTTGATGGAAATCGATGACATCACCACGCTAAGCCGCCTCAAGTCACTGCGTCATGACTTGGTCGACCCCTGTATTGCCGCTCACAACGGACGGATTGTCAAGCTGATGGGCGATGGGATGCTGGTGGAGTTCGCCAGCGTCGCCGATGCAGTCAGGTGCGCGACCGAGGTTCAACGCGGGGTGGCTAGAGCCGAATCCCAGGAGGCCGAGGACCGCCGTCTCGTATATCGCATTGGGATCAATCTCGGCTACATCGTTGTCGATGGCGACGACATCTACGGTGACGGGGTGAATGTCGCCGCGCGCCTGCAATCTCTTGCAGATCCCGGTGGGGTGGCGATCGCCGGCATTGTGCGCGAGCACATCGGTAGCGAGTTGGGGATCGACTTCGAGGATTTCGGCCAACATTCCGTGAAGAACCATGAGAGGCCAATACAAGTCCATATGGCGCGCTTCGAACGCCCGTGGCAGGATGCGTCGTCGAAGCGGGCCGCGGCGGCGACCGCCGCCGAGCGTGAAGGCGCGTCTATCGCGGTGCTGCCATTCACGAACATAAGCGGTGATCCGGAGCAGGAATACTTTAGTGATGGCATCACCGAGGACATCATCACCGATCTTGCGAAAGTGTCGGCGCTCAGTGTCATCGCCCGCAATTCAAGCTTTATCTACAAAGGCCGCTCTGTGGACATGAAGCAGGTGGGACGCGAGCTAGGAGTGCGGTATGTGCTGGAAGGCAGCGTGCGCAAGGCCGGAACCAAAGTGCGCATTGCGGCGCAGCTCATCAATGGAACGGATGGCCGGCACGTGTGGGCGGAGCGGTACGACCGCGACCTTGAAGATATTTTCACGCTGCAGGACGAAATCTCCAAACATATTGTCGACGCGCTTAAGGTGCGACTCCTCACGAAGGAGCTTGAGACCATTACCAAGCGGGGAACCGAAAATCCGGAGGCCTATCAGACTTACCTAATGGGACGATCGTTCTTTAACCGTGGACACGAATCGAGGAGCATAAAGGCAGCCCGGCGTCTGTTCGCAGAGGCCATCGACCTCGATCCGCTGTATGCGCGGGCCTATGCCGGACTGGCCGACTGCGACTCCTACCTCCTGCTCGCCAACGATCCGACTGCCACATATGACAACATCATAGACAACGCTGACCGGGCTTTGGAGCTCGATCCAGGTCTCTCCGACGCTCATGCATCGCGTGGCATCGCAATGTTTACCAAAGGCCTGCGCGCTGAGGCCGAGGCCGAATTTGAGCTCGCCCTCGAACGAGATCCGACCTCATTCGAGGCGAACTTCTTCCGTGGGCGCAATTGTCACGCGCAGGGCCAGTTCGAAAGGGCGCGCGGCTTCTACGAACGCACCATCGTCTTGAAGCCAGATGATTATCGGGCCTGGGACCAATTGCGAGCCGTCCATGTATCCCTTGGACACCAGGAGGAAGCAGCGCAGTCGGCACGAGAATGCCTGCGGCTGATAGAACGAGAGATCGCCGCACATCCCGACGAGCCGATCCTTCTTTGCTACGGTGGCTGTTTGCTGGCGGATCTGGGCGAGATGGAGCGTGGAGCGTCGTGGGCGTCGCGTGCCGCCGCAATCGCCAAGGACGATCTCAGGGTCCTCTACAATCTCGCTTGTTGCTATGCAAAGCTCGGCAAGCCCTCGGAGGCCATCGCCTGCCTTGAACGGCAAGCATCTGGATCGCCCGCCTACGTCGCGTCGGTCACGGCTTGGATGAAAAAGGACAGCGATCTGGATCCGCTCCGGGATCACCCGCGCTACCTGGCTGTTGCCGGCCGGATGGAAGCTCAGCTAGCAGCGGCGAAGGAGTGAGATCCGAGCCGTTCCTTGGATCGTGGTGGCGACCAAGCCCGTCGACTTCCGTAAGGGTCATGATGGACTGGCGGCGCTTGTCAAACCGCCCCCGCCGGCAAGGGCAATCGCTTTCCCTTGCGGCCATGACCTGCTTCGGCTGCGAGGTTCGCGACATCTATTGCCGGCTATCTGGCAGTTACTCGGGACTTAAAGAGCAATAGCAAACCTTCGGTGAGGCCGTTCTGCAATGCATCCGTGCTCCTCTTCCGTGCGCCAACGTTATGGCTCATACGCCATTGGATGTCGGCCAACGCGCGGTCTAGTTTCTTTTAATTTCACAGTAGACAACGCTGCGGTTTGAGCCGGACCAAACAGACACTTTCGCATCCGTCCCAGTCACGCTTTCATGGGCGATCGCGCCCATTTCGCGTTCTGAGCGCAACAGCAGCGCCCAATTCATGAATGTCTCCATATAACCATCGACATCCGTTTCCGGGGAGAAGTTGGCGAAGAGGAATGTGCCGCCAGGCTTAAGCATGCCGACGCACTTCCTGGTCAACCTCACGGCCACCGCGTCCGGCAAATAGTCATAGAGACCTGCGGCGTAGACGAAATCGAACGTTCCCAACGCATGCCTTCCACCGAGCACGGATTTGACCGACCCGTTCACCGCCTCGACGGCCGTACCGGCGAAATCGCGGGCTACGGTTCCGACGCTCATCGGGTCCTGATCCAAAGCGACCCAGCGTTTGATCGCGCCGGTGCCGAGCGCGCGCGACAAAGGCCCTTCACGAAGATGCCCCGAAGCGATGGCCAGAACTTCGGTGGAACCAGGCCGAGCCGAAGCGATTTCGTCGACGCGGCGCGCCAGAATGTCTCGACGCTCCCTTACCGCGACGGATGACGAAGCATTTCGAGTATAGGCGTAGATCGAACGTCCCAAGTCGCTCGATGATGCGACTGCGTCCTCGATCTCAGGCCTGCCGTAGATGAAGTCGAGAAGACGTGCGTCGCCGGAATAGCCGCGCGGCTTTTCGAACGACCAGCGGGTCAATGGATCTTGAAGCAAATACTGAGCAACCGGATGAGATTGCGCGATCGGAACGATGACGTCCCACACGTCGGGGTGAAAGCGGCGCCGCAGCTGATGCAGGGCGTCGGTGAGCCGCTCGATTATCGCACCTGGCTCGACGCCGGATTTGAACTGACGGAGCGACACGTCAAGGCTGACGGCAAGTTCGGCTTTGGCAACAATCAGGTCGCCGGGCTTCGGCGCGGCAAACCTCCTTGCTGCCTGACGAATTTCACCGGGCGCAACAAGACTTTCACCATCCAAGACAAGACTTCGTGCCATTTCGAGACTCCCTTGACCTAGCGTTAAGCATAATCAACCTCGAAATAGGATGCGACTGGAATCCACACGGGATAAGGGTAATTCTACTGTTGCGGGTGGGAACCTGCTTCTCTACGAATGTTAAATAACAAGACAAACCCTTTGCAGGTTGCCGAACGAAATTTTGGAGGGCGCCGAAGCATGGCTTGCAGTTTATTTTCGTTGGATCGTAGCCGAGCTGGCATCGTTACATGAGCGCGGCTTGCCCTACTGTGCGGGGTGATGAATCAACCGACAGCTTTTCATTTGCTGAGGTTTGCAAGTCTCTGGAAGCCGAAAATGATTCTGCCAGAAGGCAAAGCTCACGGCATGGTCTTTGGATCGCGGTCGCCGTTTATCTGTCCTTCGCACTTCCCGACCAGTGGCTTATCCCCGACGTTGCGCCTGTGACGATCGCCGCGCGATTCGTCGTCGCAGCGATGGCGCTGCTGACTTTCGAAGCCTTGCGACTGGCAAAAGTGAAAATCGTCTGGCTCGACATCACATGCGCCGCGGCACTGCTTGCGGGCTATTTGGGCTGGCTTTACCCGGCGATTGGCACCCGTGACGTCGCTGCCATGTCCTACTATATGATTTTCGGCGCCATCTTCATGATGGGCGCCAACCTCTTTTTCAGTTTCTCGTTTCGGCTGTCGGTGATCACCTCCAGCTTCGTGCTCTGCGCATTTTTTCTGACGATCGAGGCGTATTTTCCTTCAAGTCAAACCTACAAGCTTGCCTTCGGCATGTTCTACATTTCCTGCTTTGTCTTCACGTCTTCCATCAATTGGCGATTGAATGTCGAGCGCCGAAACGTGCTGCTGAACGCGGCGGAGGCTCGCTATCAGCACTGGGAAGCCTCCGAGCGCGGAAGGTCGCTGCTCGAGCTTTCAAATACCGACTATCTGACAGGCATAAACAACCGACGCGCGCTGGATCTGCGGCTCGACGAATGCTGGGCCGCCTGGAAAGACGAAGGCCGTGACTTCGTCGTGTTCCTCATCGACGTCGACTTCTTCAAACGCTTCAATGATCGCTACGGGCATCAGGAGGGAGACCGATGCCTGACTGTCGTCGCCAATGCGCTGAAGGCGGTTGTAGAGTCGTCCGGTGGCATGATCGGCAGGTACGGCGGCGAGGAGTTTATCGTGGTCATGCCGGCTGAAACTCCCTCGATCGCGATGAGTCTGGCCGAAAAGATCAGATTGGAAGTCGAGTTTCTGGCGATCGCACATGACGAGCGACCAGATGATAGCCCGATCGTAACCGTCAGCATCGGCGTCGCTTTCACCCGCGAGGACGTTGGAGAGAAAGTGGAGCGAATAGTGCGCGAAGCCGATCTTGCTCTTTACAATGCCAAGGCAAGTGGCCGAAATTGCATTCGTCGGTTTGATCCCTCGTTGCCTCGCCCCGACGACAATGCTGGTAAACTCATCCCGCTGCTGACGGCCGCCATTGATCGCAAACTGGTCTCGCTCGTTTACCAACCGATCTTCGACCTGTCGAACGAGAGAGCAAAAGCCGTCGAGGCTTTGATGCGCCTCAGGATGCCTGACGGTACTGCGGTTTCGCCGAGGACATTCATTCCGGTTGCAGAACGAACGGGCGCTATCCTCGAATTGGGTAAGTGGGCGATCGAGACGGCGTGCCGTGACATATTGATGACAGATCGGATGGCCACCGTCAGCGTCAACGTGTCGCCCATACAACTGCGCTCCCCCGGCTTCGCCGCGAGCGTCGCTGACATTCTTGCTCGGTGCGGGGTCTGCGGGTCGCGGCTGGCCTTGGAAGTCACCGAGGGCCTGGACATGGATATGCAGTCGGAAGTGCTGAAATGCATTGCAGATCTGCGGGCTCTCGGCGTCGAAATTTGGCTTGACGATTTCGGCTCCGGCTTCGCGGGCCTCTCTTGGCTGAGGGCGATCGAGTTTCAGACGGTCAAGGTCGATCGGACCTTTCTGCACGACTGCTCCAACCCACGCGGGTTGACGATGCTTCAGGACATGGTCTCTCTCATCCGCAATCGTGGGAATACGATCCTGGTGGAAGGCGTCGAAACGGCAGCACAATTGTCCCTACTCAAGGATCTTCGCATTGACCGCGTCCAAGGCTTTCATATGGGAATGCCGGTTAGCGCCGAACGTCTGAACGCGGCATAAGTCGAGCTCAACGTTTCCAAAACACGATCGGCTGAGAATGTGGCCAGTTTCGCTGATCACTTTTGTTCAAGAAGCGTCGCGGAAAAACTGCTATATCCGCCCGATGCAGAATATTTCCCAGGAACAGGCGACCGAAGCCATGCCGCTTGCAGGGGCGGAGACGACGCGCTTTTGGCGCGATCCGCGCTTCGGCGGCATGGAATGCCTGAGCGCGACCTTCCTGACGCATGAGTTCGCACCGCACGCCCATGATACGTTCAGCATCGGCGCCATCGAGAGCGGCAGCCAGATCGCCACGATCTGCGGTGCACGTGAGGCCTCCGGCCCCGGCGATCTCTATTTGATCAATCCGGGCGAGACGCATGACGGGGCGCCGACCGATGGCGGCTATCGCTATCGCATGATCTATCCCGACCTGTCGCTCTTTCGCGAAATCCTCGAGGATGTCACCGGCCGCACCTTCCGCGGCACGCCGGCCTTCGGCAAGCAGATTCTTCAGGATCCCAAACTGGCCGCGGCGTTTCTTGGTGCCCACCGGACCTTGGAGGCCGGAGTCGGGGCACTGGAGACCAGCCAGAGCATGTTCCTGGTGCTCGACGCAATGTTTCGTCAGCATGGGAGCTCGATCATCGTGCCGACCGACACCTCGGAGCGTTCAGCAGTTCGGCGCGCGCGGGATTATCTGACGGAACACTATGCGACCGATCTGGGGCTGGAAGAACTCGCCGCCGTCGCCGGCCTCAGCCGCGCGCATCTGATCCGCGCCTTCCGCAAGGAATTCCATATCACGCCGCACGCTTTCCTTACCGATGTCCGCGTCAGGAGCGCACGCCGCAGGCTGCGGGCCGGTGACCTGCCGGCAGAGGTCGCGCTGGAATGCGGTTTTGCCGACCAGGCCCATTTCACCAGGCACTTCAAGGCGCGCACGGGATTAACCCCAGGCCAGTATCGGGCGCGATAATCACTTTCGTTCAAGACGTCGCTTCGGCACGGCTCTATGACCTCGGCATCAAGCGGAGGTTCGAACGTGCGCAAAAACGAAATCTGGGCGGAATTTTCAGGCGGAATGCGGGCGATCGCGCCACTCGTTGCCGCCGTCATTCCCATCGGGCTGGTTTTCGGCGCCGTCGCCGCAACGAAGGGACTCTCGCCGCTGGAGACCGGGCTGATGAGCGCGCTCGTCTTTGCCGGCGGTTCGCAATTCGTAGCGATGGATATCTGGACACATCCTGCCTCCTGGACGAGCCTCGGTTTCGCAGCCCTTCTCGTCAACATCCGCCACGTGCTGATGGGAGCATCGATCGTCACAAAGATGCAGGTGTTTTCACCGCGTGCCCGTTATCTCTCGGTGCTTTTTCTGGCCGATGAAATCTGGGCGATGGCGGAATTCCGCGCCGGTGCGGCGAGGCTGAAACCGGCATGGTTTGCCGGGCTGGCAGCGCCCTTCTACCTGGCATGGGTTCTTTCCGGACTGGCGGGCGCCACACTCGGGACGTTCCTCGGCGATCCCGCAACGCTCGGACTGGACTTTGCCTTTCCGGCCGTCTTCATCGTGCTCGTCATGGGCTTCTGGAAGGGGCGCGAGACCGGCGCCGTTCTGCTTGCGAGCGCCGCGGCGGCCGTGCTTACCCATCACTTCATACCCGGCGTCTGGTATGTCGCGGCCGGTGCTCTTGCCGGTGTCGCGGCCGCGACCTTCAGCGGTATGCGCCGCCTGGAGGTGTCGCCATGACGCTCGACCTGCAGACCCTGTTCGCCATTCTGGCCATGGCGGCTGCGACGATCCTGACCCGTGTCAGCGGGCTCTTTCTGCTGCGGTATGTGTCGTTGGACGGCGGCAGGCGCAAAGCGATCGAATCCATTCCGCCCGCGGTGCTCATGGCCGTGGTGGCGCCGACTGCTTTTGCGACAGGTATCGCCGAGAGCGCTGCCTGTTCCGTTACCGCACTCGCTGCCCTGCGCTTGCCGATGCTGGTCTCAGTCGCCGTCGGCGTCGTCTGCGTGGCGCTGCTCAGGGCGATCGGCTTGAGCTGAATGGCTTCAAGCCGCAAGAGTTGACGAGTTCGACGACAAAGCCGGGGCGGACGCAACCGTGCGATCCGACTTTGTCGATGAGCTCGGGACCGGACATACCAGAGTTACCGCAGGTCGCTTGCGTCAAGGCAACACTGCCCGCCCATGCGGGGCCATTCCGCGATCTCAAGCACCTCGCACAAGTCCGATTCCGTTTGCGCTTGCCCATTGTCCGATATCCTGCTTCGTCAGGGCGACGGCCATCAAGTCCGGAAATTGATCCGGCGTGCAGGCGAAGACCGGGCAATCCATAGCGGCGATCGCCCCGGCATGACGGGCGTCGTAGCCGGGCCGGCCGTCGTCGGAGAGCGCTAGCAGAACGATGACGTTGACACCGGATTGCTTGAGCGCTGCCACACGCGCCAGCATCGAGCCGGCATCCCCGCCTTCGTAAAGGTCAGTGATGAGAACGAGATGCGTCTTGTTGGGCCGGTCGATCTTGGTCTCGCAATAGGCAAGCGCCGCATTGATATCCGTGCCGCCGCCGAGTTGCACGCCGAAGAGAACCTTGACCGGATCGGCCAGATCTTCCGTCAGGTCGACGATCGCTGTGTCGAAACAGACGAGTTTCGTCGACAGGACCGGAAGCGACGCCATGACGGCGGCAAAGATCGATGCGTAAACGACCGAAGATGCCATCGAACCCGATTGGTCGACACACAGCATGACATGATCGAGGTCGGCCTGCGTACGGGTTTTGCGCGCGAACCCCACCAGGGTCTCCGGCACGATCGTGTGGAAATCCTCCTGGTAGTGGCGAAGATTGGCGCGGATCGTCCTCGGCCAGTCAATATCGGCGTGACGAGGCCGGCGGGTCCGCTGTGAACGGTTCAGGGCGCCCGTCACCTTCTCCACCGTTTTGGACTGCAATCGCTTCATCAAATCCTCGACGACCTTGTTGACCACCGCACGGGCGGTCTCCATGGTTTTGGCCGGCATCGCGCCGCGCAGCGAGATGAGATCGGCAACGAGATGCACGTCCGCTTCCAGCGTCTCGAGAAACTCCGGCTCCAGCATCAGCGCCTTGAGATTGAGGCGCTCGAACGCGTCCTTCTGGATGACCTGGACGACAGGCGAAGGAAAGAACTCGCGGATGTCGCCGAGCCAGCGCGATACTTTCGGCGAGGACGCACTGAGCCCGCCGCGCCCCTTGCGCCCTTCGGATTCGTAGAGGACCGACAGCGCGCGGCTCAGGCGCTGGTCCCGCTCGCCGAGACCCTCCATGTCGTCGTCGCCAAGTGCCAGCTTCCAGCGTCGGATACGTTCAGAGGTCATGCGCGTCCATTCCCAGGATCGTCTTCAGCAAAGGCAGCGCCCGTTCGAAGGCAGGGTTGTCCTCGATCACATCAGGCGCGGCCGATCGTTCCTTTCTTCCACCGGCGATGCGCTCCATGATCCGCTTGCGGCCGACCGCATCGAAACCGGTCAGCGCACGCCGGAAGAGCGGCAGGCTCTCCACGAAAACCTCCTCGTCCAGCCCGCAGAGCCATTCGTCGATGAGGAAGAGCAGCGTCTGATCCTGGATCAGCACCTCCGCAGACCCCGAAATGAAGGCTTCGATGAAGGCGCCGGCCCGTGTGGGGCTCTCGCCCACGATCTGCCGCGAGAAGGCAGCCGAGACCCGCGGCTCGTCCCAAAGGCTAAGGTCATGCAGACGGCGGAGACTGAAGCCCACGACCGGGGCCGCCGCCTGCTCGTCGTCGACCAGGAGGGCGAGCTGGCGCCGCCATTCCTCGAGCAGCGCGGGATCGCCAAACAGGCCAAGAGCTTCATCATAGGCGCGCATGGCGATGATGCGCTGAGACGCGGCATCATCGTCCAATTGGCGAGAAGCGATCCGGACGCCGGCATTGACTTCGACGCTGAGTGCGGTGATCAGCGCGCGAAGCTCCGGCTCCGGCAGCTTGCGGGCGGTTCCGTAGCGGACAATGCGCACGAGCGGCGCGACCGCGTTCATCAGATCGGTGATGTCGTTGTTCTGCACTGCGGCGGCCTGCAGAAGATCGATACAGGCGCTGGCTGCTTCGGGAAGATCGGCAACCAGCGCGCCGCGCACCAGCTCCGAAAGCCCCGCGATTCCATTCACGTTTCTGCCTCGATCGATCGTCGCCGCCGCTGCGGCCTGTTCGATCGTCAGGCCCCAGACAAGCGCCTCCGCCAGCCCGACGGACATGTCCGGCGACCATGCAAGGCTCCAAATTTCGCGGTAGGTTCCGCGCCCGGCCTCCGCGTCGATCAGCCGGCCCCAATGGACGCCGATCAGGTTGAGGCGGTGCAGGAAGGTCGATTTGAGCAGCCCCGCCTCGCTGCGCAGATCGAGCTTGATCTCGCTTGCCGTTTCTTCCGGCTTCAGCCGGGTCCTGCGGCACCACAGCTCGAAATCCTTGGCGAGCGGCGTTTGCGGCACCGCTTCGTCGATCTCGCCGATCCGGCTGCCGATATAAAGCTTGCGTTCGATCATCGCGAGCGGGATGTCGTCGCCATGGCATAGGCTGGAAAGCGAGGCATCCCGCATTTCGGCCAGTCCGGGCACGCTCAGCCCCCGCATGCTGGCGAGGCCGAGCGCAAGGCGGGCCGCCTCAATGGCAGAGGCTGTCGAAGCGTCAAAACCTTCCTGCCGCAAAAGAGCTGCCGTCCGCGCCTGCCAGACGGCGGCAAAGGCTTCTGGCCCGTCATGACGATCGCTGGAATAGAGGCTCCAGAGATGCCTATACCAACCGGGCGAAATGACGCCTGCGCCATAGCCGGACGCGTAGCTCAACCGTCCGTCGCTCCACGGCGCCCAGGTCGCCTCCACCTTCACCTTCGGCAGATCCTTGACGATCGCGCGGTCCTCGGCGACCGTCGTCTCGGCGCGCAGCCCACCCACATGCCAGGCGCCGATCACGACCGCGACCTCGCCGTCATGCTGCTTCAGCGCATCCCGGATATGCCCGCGCATGAAGGCTTCACGGCGCTTTTCGCGCAGCCATTCGGCATCGCTCATGCCGCCGGCATCCGCCTGATGCTGACGCGCTTCCGTCATTGCCGCTTCTATGGCGGCGAAAATTTCAAGCGGCGACTGGCCGCTGCCTTGCTGTTCGATCAATCCGTTCCAGAAGCTCTCGCCATCACCATATCCGGCGGCCTCTGCAAGCAGATCGAGAGGGTCGAGGCGGATCGTGGGGGCTTCCGAAGCGCCCTCCTCCGGATCTTCGCCGTCGCTATTTTCTGCCAACTCCGCCGCCTTCCTTTCGAGGGCGGCAAGCCGTTCCTCCCGGGCCGCTTTGGTCAGCGCCAGGGACACGGCGGCCGGCCAGTCGATGAAACGGACAGGACGGCCGTGAGCAAGCGCCCATTGCATGGCCACCCATTCCGGAGAGAATTCAGCAAAAGGCGCGAAGACGGCATTGGCGGCCTCATCGGCCGCGTAAAACAGCATCGCCAATGGCGGCTTCATGCCAGGCAGCGCCGCATGCTGGATCAGCGCATCGCCTTCCGTCGACCCTTCGATCAGCACGCAGGCCGGATCGAGCGCGTCGAGCGCGCCCTTCAGAAGCGCCGCCGAACCCGGCCCGTGATGGCGGATGCCGAAGAGATGCGCCTTCCGCTTCATGGTTCAGATTACCTCGCGGATGGCCTCGTAAAGATCGCGCCAGCCGTCGCGGGTGCGCACCACGGTTTCGAGATATTCCGACAAGGCGACGCCATCCTGCACCGGATCCTTGACGACCGCGCCGACGATATTGGTGGCAAGCGCATTGGCATCGATGCGGCCATCGCCGAAATGAGCGGCTTCCGCCCAGGCCGAAACGCCGACGGAGATCGCCTCGGCGGTCGACAGCGTACCGGTCGAGGTCTTCAGTTTCGTCTTGCCGTTCAGGGTCTTGCCGTCCCGAATTTCACGGAACAGGGTAACGACGCGGGCGAGTTCCTTGTCCGCGGGCTGGATCGGCGGCAGACTGAGGTTGGTGCCGATCTCGCCGACGCGCTTCACGACGATCTGGGTCTCCTCTTCGAGCGTGTTCGGCGATGGCAGGACCACGACGTTGAAACGCCGCTTCAGTGCCGAGGAAAGCTCGTTGACGCCCTTGTCGCGATTATTGGCCGTGGCGATGACGTTGAAGCCGCGTTCGGCATCGATCGCGATATCGAGCTCCGGCACAGGCAGGATCTTTTCCGAAAGAACCGTGATCAGCGTGTCCTGCACGTCGGAGCCCATGCGGGTCAGTTCCTCGAGCCGGAGCAGCGTTCCCTCCTCCATCGCCCGCACCAAAGGCGTCTTGACCAGCGCCTCCGGCGACGGCCCCTTGGCGAGCAGTAAGGCATAGTTCCAGCCATAGCGGATTTGATTTTCGTCCGTGCCGGCTGTGCACTGGATCAGGCGTTGCGACGAACCGGAAATCGCCGCGGCCAGATGTTCGGAAACCCAGGATTTCGCCGTCCCCGGCAGGCCAAGCAGCAGCAGCGCCCGGTCCGTCGCGAGCGTGGCGACGGCCGTTTCGATCAGTCGCCGGTTTCCGACGTATTTGGCTGATACCGGCGTTCCATCGGATGCCTTTCCGCCAAGGAGATAGGTAACGACCGCCTGCGGAGAGAGCTTCCAGTTGGCGGGTCGGGGACGGTCGTCGCCCTTCGCAAGGGCGGCCAGTTCGCCAGCGTAGATCTGCTCTGCAGGACGGCGAAGTTGGGCTTCAGGCATTTGCGGTCTCCAGGCTGTCCGTGAGGTCGAGGAAAAGAATGGCATTGCTGCTTTTGGCGGGATCGAACCCGGTAAGCTCGGCGCGCAGCGTCGAACGCATCGATGACGGGCACATGACGGCCATGCTGTCGGCGATATCGGCTTCGAAGCGCCCACTGTCCCCGCGCAACGCCTGCCACGGCTTGGAGCGCAGGATATCGCCGAAGACGTTTTCCGTCGTCTGCCCTCCCAGCCATTGCGCCATCCCCCGCATCGCCCAAGGCGACGTGTCGGCCGCCCACCTGTCCGGCCGAAAGATGTATTCGATCCAGAGCTGCCGCATATCAGCGGGATAATCCGCCAGTATTTCGCTATCGAGCTGGTGAAAGGCCTCCCAACCGTTGAGGAGATGGCGTTCGGTGATCAGCTTGACGATATCCAGCCGCTTATCCTGAGTCGCCATGAAAAGCAGTGCCGCCAAGAGGTCGCTTTGCTTCTCGGCGGCAGCCACCACGCCATCTACCGTCATCGACAAGGCGTCGGCCAGAACCTCCAGACCGACTGGGCCGAAGGTCTCGTTGAGCCAGCTCATCTTTGTAAAATCTCGGACGGTGGCGGGCACGTCGAGCGACAGGGCCGCCTTCTTGAAAATCAGCCCGGTCTTTGAAACCTTGATGCGTTCCAGGGCGGCGCGCAAAGCCGGATTGTCCCCTTCGAACCCCGGCAAACGGACGAGCAGCCTCTGAGCGAGCTCGCGAACGCGTGGCGCGCGATCCTTCTCCAAGCTCCTCAGAAACGGCGCATCTGCTTCCGACAGATTTTTCCGGAACGCGGCGAGAAGG
Source organism: Rhizobium sp. K102 (assembly GCF_022385315.1). Classification (NCBI taxonomy): domain Bacteria; kingdom Pseudomonadati; phylum Pseudomonadota; class Alphaproteobacteria; order Hyphomicrobiales; family Rhizobiaceae; genus Rhizobium; species Rhizobium sp. K102. Next base: position 468,150 of record NZ_CP092437.1, on the reverse strand, counting down.
CGCACGCGGCTATCGGCATTCTCCGACGTCCAGGCTGCCTCGACCATCGCCCGCGCAGCATCTGGATCGGAAGCTCTGCGGCCGTTGATGTAGCCAGCTTTCACGGCTGGCGTCGCAAGCATCCAGGTGTCGTCACTCAGGCTGTCGGGCGCGAAGTAATTCTGCTTCTGCGCGACCGGTGTTTCACGCTCGGAAAAGGCGAGCGCTTCCGCTCCGAGATTTTCGGCGTGGGCCTTCACGAACGGTTCGAGCCTGGGCAGGTCGAACGGATGCAGCCGGAGCCTCTTTTCGGCAAGCTTTTGGACGATTGCCGCGGACAGTTGACCCGACGCCTGGTTCTTGCCGGAAAGCAGCCGAAGCAAGAGCTTCCTTGCTGCGTCCGGCAGGATTGCGGCATGATCAGTGATAGCCTCCTCGGTTTGGAACTGTCCCGGGGGCGGCGGACGGTCGAACCGCAATGCCTGGCCAGCAAGCGCCAGCGCCTGCAGCGGATCGGTGGCGCCGATACGATCGAGCGGCAAACCGCTCCCGGTACCGGACAGAAGCTTCGGCAGGATCTCGTTCTTCAGGCTGGTCAAGCTCATGCGGTCCACCGTCCAAGTGCCGTTTCAGACCAGCAGAGCGTCAGCTCGGTCCCATCCCAAAGCCCGGCGCCATCGATCGCTTCGAGTTGCAGGAGCGGCCAGCTTGCCGCAGATTGCGATTTCGCAAGCGGAAGACTGATCCCATGCCCGCTGAGGTGGATGGTTTCGCCCGAGCGCCTGAGCCGCGCCCCACGAAACATGACCGGATAGTCGCCGAGCCAGGGTTTTTCGGTCAAGGCCTCCTCGTAAAGGCCATAGGCGTCGGCCAGATCGTGCCGCGGAAGCGCCAGCGGAGCGTCGGACATGACGCTGCCGGTTGCCTGGCTGGCGATCAGCGCGCGCAATGGCACGCTCGACGGATAAAAGATCAATTCAGCTTCGAAAGTATCGCCAACGCTGTAGCCGCTTGAGGAGGCGCCCGTCGAAACCGGAACGTATTCGATGAGCACCGCATGCCTGTCGCTACCGTGAAGCCAGGTCTCGATCCGGCGGAGCTTATCCGGCTGCACCTCGCTGCGGGTCGCCCAAACTCGCCAGGCGCCGGAAACGCGCAGCGCCCGTTCATCCTCGAGCAGCGCTTCACGCGTGACGTTCCAGCCCATCATCTGCCTGAGATCCTGGCGCAACGGCTCGGACAGGCTATCCTGCCGGCGATAGGCCTCGGCCAGGAGATGCAGGGTACCGAGTTCCTCTATGGCGGCAATCGGGCGGGCCGCCTCCGCGCGGGCGAAAAGCCGCGCCGGAATGGTATCGACCCGGAGTGCCAGGCCGGAGGCCTTGGCGTCAAACAGGCGCTGAGCCATTACCCGGCAGGTAGCCATCGCCTTGGCCGGAAAGGCGGCGAAACCAGCATCCATCTGGTCGGCAATCCAGGTATTGAGTTCGTCAAGGCCGTTGGCGATGGACGTCTCGCGCTCAAGCCGGTTGCGTTCACGAGCCGCCGCCGCGCGGGCCTCCGCCTTCGGATCGACCACCGCCTCGATTTCCTCGATCGCCGCGATCGACGCTCTGGGTTTATCGGCGCCGGCTGTTGGGGCGCCCGCATAAGGTCCGCGTCGGCGCGACAGCCAGTCGTTCACCCAGTCCGGCGCCGTTCCGGTCGCAAAATCGACCTTGCCGTCAGCGCGCATCCACATCAGGGCGAGCGAATGCTTGCAGGGAAACTTCCGGCTGGGGCAACTGCATTTGTAGCCGGCATCGGGCTCGGTGACGGAAATTCTGTAGGGCGTGGCGCCGGAGCCTTGGCATTCGCCCCAGATGAGACCCGATCCGTCCTGGGCGAGGGTCGCCCAGCTCGAGGGTTTGAGAAGCTTCTTGGCTGCGGCGAGCGAGCCTTGATCCGGGGCAAGCTCTTCTATCTTTGCCAAACTCAAACTCAATGGAACCCCCGACTCGGCCACATTCCACTATCGCGCGTTTTCTGGCATGGCATAGCAGAAAGTGCAACGTCTGCCCGGCGCGACAACCCATCATGGAATCACTCTGCTTCAAACGAGTGGGATATTCTCGCGAAAGATGATCCGTGGCTCGATGTTCTTCAAAGACAAGGTCGGCGTGCTTGCCGCGATCGAGCCGAGGAGCCTTATGACAACCTGCTCGCCGATCAGGCGCGCATTCTGGTCGATCACGACGTCGATCAGATCTTCTGCCAGCCATGCCCGCGTCGCGTCAGTGAGGTCATGCATGATGACGAAGGGACGCTTGTTTCCTTTCGCTGCTTGCAGAACTTCGGCGATGCCGGCCCTGCCTGCGCCGACGCAATAGACGCCGACGAGATCGTCGGTGTCGCGTAGCATCCGTTCCATCGCCGGCTGGGACAGCTTGTTCTCGTCACGGGTTTCGATGGCAGGAAGGATCGTCAGATGCTTGAATTGCTCCTCCAGCAACGTCCGGAATCCATATTCCCGCTGCTGGTGTCCGTGGAGCGTTCGCGAGCCGAGGAACAGTCCTATCGATCCATTCTTCTCACGCGACGTGAGGCCCATGATCAGCGCCGCGGTTCGCCCCGCCACCAGATTATCGACGCCGACGAAGGCAGAGCGTGGGGTCGAGAGAACATCCGTCACGATGGTCACGACGCGGACGCCGGATTCGCACAGGCGCCGGATCGCATGCCGCGTCTTCGGATGGTCGACGGCAATCACGCCGACGCCGTTGGTCCGGAGCGGAAGACCTTCCAGCGCCGCTACGAGCGCGTCAGGGTCGATGCCGTCGAGTGCCGTGACATTGCACGACGCCACGAGCGGCAGGGATGACGCGAAGCTGGTGATCTTCCTGGCGACGTCCTGCATGAATGAGTTGTGCTCAAAGGGGATGAAGAACTCCAGATGCGCGGGGCGCGAGGGCAAGGCAAGCATCCCCTCGGTCGGCAGATAGCCCAGTTCCTTCGCGGCGCGAAACACCCTCTGGCGATTGGCGGCACTGACACCACCACGGTCGTTCAATGCTCGATCGACTGTTGCAGTCGAGAGGCCAGCCGTCCGGGCGATATCGGTAATCGTCGTTTTCTTCATGATCCTTCCCTTTGCAAAGTTGAGGGAAATACCGTTTTGTTACATCAAAAGATGAGGCTAATCACATCATATCCCACTGCAACATTAGTAAGTGCCGCGAAATGATGAAATGAGCTTCTCAAATACGATAATTACCAGGAGTTCCGCTGAAATCCAATCAATATGGGAGGAAGCAACTGATGTGATTTGATGTGATATTGAGTTGCGAAGCTTCTATCGGCAGCCCAGTTTGGCATCAGCAGGGTCGTTACAACATCATAGTAGCAGGCCGAGGATCGGCAGATCTCGCAGCGGCCCCGTGTGATGAATAGGATGTAGGGGCGAACGGGTGATGTGTCCGGAGCGATCCGAGGTGCCGGCGGCAATACAGGTGAACGGTCTGAGCGGGACCGGTCAGTCGCTTTCAGCGCAGCATTCGTTCCCGCCACCGGAGATGATCGCATGAGCGCCAATTCGGCTAATACCGAAACATGCGGGCAGTCTGCCGCCCTCCCCCGCGACTACGGTTTGACCGGTGCTTCCTCTACACAAGCCGTCGAGGCGGGTCTGGTGGCGGCCGAATGGTATCACACCGACGTGCCGCGCAAGCTGATGAAGGAGCTGATGCAGCGCAGTGACCAGCCGGCGATCCGCGACACGATTCTATGGGCAGTTCTCCACGTGGCTTTTGCCGCTGGCGGCATCTGGTTCTGGGGCAGCTGGTGGGCGGTGCCGTTCTGGTTTGCCTATGGGGTGATGTATGGCTCGGCCTGCGATGCACGCTGGCACGAATGCGGCCACGGCACCGCCTTTCGCACGCGCTGGATGAATGACGTGCTTTATCACATCTGCTCGTTCCAGGTGGCACGCAACCCGGTGAACTGGCGCTGGAGCCACGCCCGCCACCATACCGATACAATCATTGTCGGCCGAGACCCTGAGATCGCCTGGATGCATCCAATTGCGCTGACGCTGAAAGCGCTCGCTTATACCGGCGTGGTCGAGGTCTGGCAGAACCTCAGGACCCTCGCGCGCAATGCAACCGGGGCCCTCTCGCCGGACGAGAAGGACTACGTGCCCGAGAGCGAATGGCCCAAGGCGGTGTTCTGGGCGCGGGTGCATATGGCAATCTACGCTGCCGCTATGCTGACCAGCGTCGGCATGCTCATCGCCGGTGCCGGTTGGAAGGCGGCGATCCCGCTTCTTCTAATCGGCGGTCCGCGCATCTATGGCTGTTGGCATATGGTGATGACTGGGCTCCTCCAGCATGGTGGGCTCGCAGAGGACGTGCTCGACCATAGGCTTAATTCGCGCACCGTCTATATGAATCCCGTCAGCCGCTTCATCTATTGGAACATGGGCTATCACGTCGAACACCACATGTTCCCGATGGTACCTTACCATGCGCTGGCAAGGCTGCACGAGGCGATCAAGCACGACCTGCCGCCCGCCAACGCCTCGATCTGGGACGGCTATCGCGAGATGTTTCAAGCGATCATGCGGCAGAGACGGGAGCCCGGCTATTATCTCAAGCGTGCCTTGCCGCAAGGGGCGAAGCCTTATCGCGAAGAGCTGCATGCGGCTGTGCCGGAAAGGTCCCTTGCATGATCGCCCCGCCATCAGAGATTCCCATTGAACATGGAAACGAGGACCATATGCCCTGGATTGCTGCCTGCGCCGAAGACGACATCGAAAAGGAAGACGTTTTGGGCTGGGTCCATGGCGGCCGGAGCTTTGCAATCTTTCGCAGCCCTGACGACGAATTCTTTTGCACCGATGGGCTCTGTACCCACGAGCAGGTGGAGCTCTCAGACGGATTGGTGCTCGACTATGTGATCGAGTGTCCCAGACATAATGGCCAATTCGACTATCGAACGGGAGAGGCCAAGCGCTCGCCTGCCTGCGAGAACCTGCGAACCTATTCCGTCCGGCGCGAGGACGGGCAAGTCCTGGTGATGGTCGAATGACAGAGTTGAGGAGACAGGAGAGCCGGGGCGCCGCATCACGCCGTTTGCCGACGGTGGCCGACCTGCGCGCCTGGAAAGGCCGGCGCCAGTTGACCATGCTGCGCTATTTCAGCCTCGATGAGGCGGCAGCCGCCGAAGCGGCGGGGATCGATATCGCCTCCGTGCCGGCCGAGATCGTCCTTGATCCACGCTACCGCGCGGTTGCGCCGACGGTCTTCTCGATGACCGGGCAGACCCATCTCGAGATGGGTACGCCGGACGATTATCTCCGCTGGTGCGGCAATGCGCTGAGCCGCGGCGCCGACGCGGTCTATTGTTCGGGCTCGCTGAAGACGGTCGAAAAGCTCTCCCGTGAATATTTCCCCGTCGTTGGTCACGTCGGGCTGGTCCCTACCCGCGCCACCTGGACCGGTGGCTTCAAAGCCGTCGGCAAGACTGCCGAGGCGGCGTTGCGGCTCTTCGAGGAGGTCAAAGCCTATGAGAGCGCCGGTGCCTTCGCGGTCGAAATCGAAGTGGTGCCCGCCGAAGTCGCGGCCGAGATCAGCAAACGGGTTGAAATCCTGTTATGGTCGATGGGGGCCGGGGCTGGCTGCGATGCGCAGTATCTCTTCGCCAACGATATACTGGGCTACACCGAAGGCCACGTCCCGCGGCACGCCCGAACCTATCGCGATTTCGCTGCGGAATATGCGCGGCTGCAACGCGAGCGGATCGCAGCTTTCACCGAATATGCCGCGGACGTCGCCGGAGGTGCCTTCCCGCAGGATTGCAATCTGATCCGCATGGATCCGCGCGAACTGGAGAAGTTCATCGACGGGGTCGATCGGCAATGAGGAGGCCGCCCGCCGCCACGTCGCTCGTCATACAACAGCTTTCACCGGCCGGGAGGAGCTAGAGACCGGCCAAACCAAAGGGAGGAAACGGGACATGCTGAGACGAACTTTTCTGGGCGCGGTGGCCGCATTGGCGCTGATGCCGGCAGCAGCAATGGCGCAGAGTGCGGCGAACAAAACCTTTTACTGGATATCGCACGGCTCCCCGACCGATCCGGTCTGGACCTACTTTCTTCAGGGTGCCGAGAAATTCGCTGCCGATACCGGTGTGAAGGTGAACACGTCCTTCCATTCGAACGACGTACCGAGCCATCAGGAAGCCATCCGCGCCGCCATTGCCGCCGGCGCGAACGGCATCTGCACGACGAGCCCAGGGCCTGGCACCTTGGTGGATGTTGTCAACGAGGCCAACCGGGCCAACATCCCGGTCATCAACTTCAACACCAAGGACCCGGCGCCGGCCTGGAGAGCCTATGTCGGCGTCGATCTCAAGGTCGTCGGCCGCACCTGGGCACAGTATCTGGTCGACCATAAGCTGGTGAAGAAGGGGGATTTCGTGTGGATGCCGCTCGAAGTTCCGGGTGCGGGCTACGGCGAAGAGGAATCAGCGGGTGCCGACGAAGTTTTCAAGCCGCTCGGGATCACCTGGGAAATCCAGGATGCGTCCTACGACCAGGCCGAGGCCATCAACCGGATGACCGACTACGTGACCGCCAACCGTAAGAAGATCAATGCCGTCATCGGGCTCGGTGATCTCGTAACCGGTTCTGTCAAACGCGTGTGGGATCAGGCCGGCATCGCCAAAGGCGAGATTCCGGTGGTGGGATGGGGCAACTCGTTGGATACGACCACGGAGGTCAGCGAAGGTTATGTGAATGCCGGAATGTGGCAGGATCCGTTGGCAACCTCATACATGTGCCTCTCGGCGCTGATGTCTGAAGCGAGCGGCATCCCGATCAACTTCGACATCATCACAGGCGCACTCTACGAGGCCGATAAGGCGCCGTTCTACGCTAAGATCATGGGCGGCAAATAAGCATGTCATCCCGGCATCCGCGGTACCTAGCCGCGGATGCCTATTCCAGCTCCAATGCGAGAGTCCACCATGATCGAGCAAAGCAGCGACGCTCTTACTCCGCAGCGTGACAGGCCTAGCCCTGTCAGGACGTTTATCGCCTATCCGGAATTCGGGCCTTTCGTCCTTCTGATCGCGATGCTGGTCGTTTTCACGGCGATCAACCCCGCCTTCCTGTCGCTGATCAATGTCGGCAATGCCCTGACTTTCACCGTCGAACTCGGCCTCATCGCGCTCGCGATGACCCTTCTGATGACCGCGGGGGAGTTTGACCTTTCGGTCGGCTCCGTCTTCGGCTTCGCCCCCGTGGTGATGTGGACTTTGTTCAATGCGAGCGTGCTTCCCTTGCCGCTGGCGTTCCTTGCGGGAATAGCCGTCGCTCTGGCGATCGGTCTTTTCAACGGCCTCTTCGTCACCCGTCTTGCTATCCCTTCATTCCTGGTGACGCTGGGTACGCTGCTGGTCATCCGCGGGACGGCCTTGTGGCTGACGGCCGGTTTTCCGCAGCGCACCTGGGACGCCGAAGAGCAGTGGTTGGCGCAATTGCTGGTCGGCGACTTCTATATTGGCAACCTGCGTGTTTTCATGAGCCTCATCTGGTTCGTGGTGCTGGCGCTTGCGCTACACTACGTCCTGACCCGCACCCGGTTCGGCAACTGGATCCAGGCGACCGGCGGCAATCCCAATGCTGCCCGAAACCGCGGGGTGCCGATCGCCAGGGTGAAGGTCATCCTGTTCATGCTGTCCGCCGCGATGGCGGCGTTTGCCGGCATCGTCTCGTCGATCCGCGTCTCGGCCGCCAACCCCAATGCCGGAACCGGCTACGAACTCGAGGTCATCGCGATGGTGGTGATCGGCGGCACCGTGCTGAACGGCGGCCGCGGGACGATCCTCGGGACCATGCTCGGCGTCCTGATCCTGCGACTGATGCGCAACGGGATCGTCCTGATCGGAGTGCCCGGTCTCGCCTACAATATTTTCATCGGTGCGATCATCCTGGCGATGATGGCGCTCCATGCCGGCCTTGAGCGTCGGCACAATACGGGGGTCTGAGATGAGCGGTACCGAAACCCTCGTCGAGATGCGACACATTGAGAAATTCTATGGTCGCGTCCACGCTTTGCGCGATGTCAACCTCACCATAAGAAAGGGCGAGATCGTCGGTCTCCTCGGCGATAACGGTGCGGGCAAGTCCACCCTGATCAAGGTGCTGTCGGGCGCGGTTCCCTACACGTCCGGCCAGATCTTCATCAAGGGCCGCGAAGTGCGGTTGCGCAGTACCAACGACGCGATCGCGAGCGGCATCGAAACCATCTACCAGGACTCGGCCCTGGTTCCACAGCTTTCCATCGCCCGCAATCTCTTCCTTGGACGGGAGCTCAGAACGGGCCCCCGCTTCCTCGACCGGCTGGATCAGGAGCGGATGAACGCAGTTGCCGCCGATCTTCTGAAGCGAGTCGGAATTTCAAAGAACATTCCGCCCACCACACCGATCGGATCGCTTTCTGGCGGCGAACGGCAGGCGGTGGCAATCGCGCGCGCCATGTATTTCGACAGCGACCTCATCGTCCTTGACGAACCCACCAACAATCTTGGCGTTGCCGAAACCCAGGGGGTGCTGCGTTTCGTGCGCGAGGCACGCGACACCGGCCACTCCTGCATTTTCATCGCACACAACATCCATCATGTCTTCCAGGTGGTGGACCGCATGGTGGTGATGCGACGCGGCACCGTCGTCGCCGACGATCTAAGCCCCGCGACCTCATCGATCCAGGAGGTCGAGAATATCATCACCGGCGAACATATCGCGGCATGATCGAGATCCGTGCCAAGGGAATCCGTTTCGGCTTCGATGCGCGGACCGGTATCCTCGACGGCTTTACCGTGGAAGATGAGGGGCACGAAATCGCTCTGCTGCACCGTGCCCCCTGGGTCGGCACGGAGGAGATAATGCCGCCCGGCACGCCGCCGCATCTGATGGCGCTCGGCGGCGATTTCTTCTGCGCACCCTTTGCAGGCAGCCAAGAGGGATCACCCCTTCATGGCTGGACCGCCAATTCGCCCTGGAACGTCGTCGAACAGGAGGCCGGGCGGCTGCGGGCCAGGCTGCGACGCACCGTCTGCGGCGCGACCGTCACCAAGGAGCTCGAGGTTGAAGACGGGCACGCCTGGGTCTATCAGCGCCATGTCTTCGCCGGCGGGAGCGGCCGCATTGCCATCTCGAACCATGCCAACGTCTCGCTGCCTCGCGGCGGGCTCATCAGTTGCTCGCCCAAATCGGCATGGGAGACGCCGCCAACGCCGCCTGAAGTCGATTCCGCCCGCGGGCGTTCCGGCCTGCGCTACCCCTCGCGGTCAACGGCGCCCGACCGCTTTCCTGGGATCGACGGATCGGTGGATCTAAGCCGGTTCCCGTGGAACCCGCGGCATGAGGATGTCGTCATCGCCATAGAAGGCCGCCAACACAGCTTGGGTTGGACCGCAGTGACGCGGCCGGTCGAGGGAGATCTGTTCCTTTCCCTCCGGAATGCCCGCCGCTTGCCGATGACTATTTTCTGGCATTCCAACGGCGGCCGCGACTATCCCCCGTGGTCGAGCCGACACCTCGGCTGTTTGGGGGTCGAAGAGGGTGCGGCCGCAGTCTTGCGCAGCCACTCCAGCGAAAACGACCTCTCAGGGCCGGGAGCTCTCACCCTCGTCCGGGACGGGGAAGCCGAAGTGAGGCATGCCATAGGCGCCATCTCGTGGCCTTCAGGCGAACGGGTCGAGGATATTCGTGTCGTGGACCGTGCCATAGAGGTTTGCGGCGATCGAGGAGGGTTCCGGCGCCTGGCTTTCCGGACGCACTTTCTCGACTGAGGCGAAGGACGCAAGATCGGTGGGTGGAGCCCTTGCCGAAAACCGGGCGACTGAGTATCGGCGCGTTGGAACGAAACCGCACTGCTACCCCGCACTCTCAGTGCTGCCTGCAGAGCAGCTTCGATGGCAAGGCAAAATGACTTGCCTTGCCCGTCGCCGATAAGCCCGGTCCGGGCGCTACTCCTTCACCGCGCCCGTCATCGACGACACGTAATAATCGACGAAGAAGGAATAGAGGATGACGACAGGCAGCGACCCGAACAGCGCGCCGGCCATCAGCGATCCCCATTCGAAGACGTCGCCGCGCACCAGTTCGGTCAAGACGCCGACCGGAATGGTCTTGTTCTCCGAGGACTGGATGAAGGTCAGCGCATAGATGAATTCGTTCCACGACAGGGTGAAGGCGAAGATGCCGGCCGAGATCAGGCCGGGTACGGCGAGCGGCAGGATGATCTTGACCAGGATCTGCCAGCGGTTGGCGCCGTCGACGAGGGCGCTCTCCTCGAGTTCGAACGGGATCGAGCGGAAATAGCCCATCAGCAGCCAGGTGCAGAAGGGAATGAGGAAGGTCGGATAGGTAAAGATCAGCGCCAGGCGCGAGTCGTAGATGCCGAGCTTGAAGACGATGAAGGCGAGCGGGATGAACAGGATCGACGGCGGGATGAGATAGGCGAGAAAGATGACGAGGCCGATCTGCCGCGAGCCGGTGAAACGCACGCGCTCGATCGCATAGGCGCCGAAGACCGACGCCACCAGCGACAGCGCCGTCGATCCCACAGCAACCAGCATCGTGTTCCACAGCCAGCCGGGATAGGACGTTTCGAGGAAGAGGTATTTGATGTGGTCGAGCGTCGGCCCGATCACCCAGAAGGGACTGTAATTGTTATAATCCGTCAGCTGCTCGTTCGGCTTCACGGCGGTGATCGCCATCCAGTAGAAGGGAAAGAGCAGCACGAAGACGAAGACCGCCATCGGCAGGTAGAGCATCACCACGCGGCGCGGCAGCCGGTTCAGATAGCTCATGCCCTCGGCATTGTCGGTCAGGACCTGATCGGCGGTTTTGAGATTGGTCGACATCGTTATTCCCCTAATCCTGGCCGCCCTGCTGCCATTTGCGGCGTTGCAGGCCGAAGAAGCTGAACATGATGGCGCCGAGCAGGAAGGGCACCATGGCGACGGCGATGGCCGCCCCTTCGCCGAGCTGCCCGCCCGGAATGCCGCGCTGGAAGGAGAGTGTGGCCATCAGGTGCGTGGCGTTGACCGGCCCGCCCTTGGTCAGCACGTAGATCAGCTGGAAATCCGTGAAGGTGAAGAGCACCGAGAAGGTCATGACGACGGCGATGATCGGCGTCAGCATCGGCAGCGTCACATAGCGGAAGCGCTGCCAGCTCGTCGCGCCGTCGAGCGAGGCGGCTTCCTGCAGCGAGGCCGGGATGGTCTGCAAGCCGGCGAGCAGCGAGATCGCCACGAAGGGGATGCCGCGCCAAACATTGGCGACGATGACCGATATGCGGGCATTGGTGGAATCGCCGAGGAAGTTGATCGGCGCGTCGATCAGGCCGAGCTTCATCAGCGACCAGGAAACGATGGAGAACTGGGAATCGTAGATCCACCAGAAGGCCAGCGCCGAAAGCACGGTCGGCACGACCCAGGGCAGGAGCACGATCGCCCGGAAGAAGGATTTGAACGGAAGGTGCTGGTTCAGAAGCAGCGCCAGCCAGAGGCCGAGCGCGAATTTCAGCGCCGAGGCGATGACCGTGTAGAGAATGGTATTGAAGACCGACAGCCAGAAGACGGCGTCGTCGGCGAGGAACTGGTAGTTCTCCAGGCCGATGAAGATGCCGTCGCGGCCGATCCGCGTATCGGTGAAGCCAAGCCAGACGCCGAGCCCCAGAGGGTAGGTCAGGAAGCAGACAAGGAACACCGCGGCCGGCAGCATGAACAGGAAGCCGAGCACATTGTTATTCTGCATAAGCGAGGAGATCGGTCCACGCGTATCCCCGGATTTCAAGGTCGACATTGCTTGCCTCCAGATTGCATTCAGTTCTTGAGAGACGGACGGCATGCCGGCTGCCGGCATGCCGTCCTTCTGACTCTGGATCAGACGCGGTAGTAGCGGTTCGCCCGGCGTTCGGCTTCCTTCATTGCGTCCTCGGGCGACCTCTGGCCGGTAACGGCGGCGGCATACATGTCGACCAGCACATAATCGGCCATGGTCGCCGCCGAGGCGTAGCCGAGCGGGCCGGCATAGCCGTTCGGGCGCAGCCTTTCCGAAGCGCGCGCATAGGGTGCGTGGACCGGATCGGCGGTCCAGACCGGGTTTTTGGCGAAGGCCTTGAGCGGCTGGCAGCAATAGGCGCTGGAGCCTTGGATCCAGGCGTTCATCTGGTCGGCTTCCATCATGAACTTGATGTAGGCCTTGGCCGCTTCCGGATATTTGGTGTGCTTGAAGAGCAGCAGCGAGCTCGTCTGGAAAAGCTCGACGCTCTTGCCGACCGGTCCGATCGGGAAGTTCGTCGTGCGCATGTCCTTGGCGATTTCGGCGAGCTTCGGATCGTTCTTGGCCGTGTAATAGACCGAGACGCCATTTGCGATCAGCGATACCTGACCCGCCAGGAATGCGCGGTTGTTGTTGACGTCCTGCCAGCTTTCCGTGCCCGGAATGAAGGTTGCGTAAAGCTCCTTGGCGTAGTTGATCGAGGCGAGCGTTTCCGGGCTGTTGATCGTCACCGTGCCGCTTTCATCGACCATCTTGCCGCCATGGCTCCAGAGCAGCCAATGGGCGTAGTTGTTGCCGTCGCCGACCGCCTTACCATGCGGGAAGCCGGCGGGCGTGCCCTTCGCCTTCATCGCCTTGCATAACTCAAGGAAGCCCGCGGTATCGTTCGGAAATTCGTTGAAGCCGGCCGCCTTGACGTGGCTGTCGCGATAGACGACCGCATTGCCGATCGCCGTCAGCGGCATGGCGATGAACTTGTCGTCGCGGGTGGCGTAACCCTTCACGCCGTCGTACCAGCCCTCATATTTGTTGCCGAGATAGTTGCCGAGTTCGGTGAGATCGACCAGCTTGTCCGGATATTGATGCGCGTCGTCGAACCAGCACATGATGAGGTCAGGACCGGAGCCGACATTGGCGGCAACGGCTGCCTTCGGACGGATGTCCTCCCAGCTTTCCTTGTCGATGCGCACTTCCACGCCTGTGGCTTCGGTGAATTTCTTGGTATTGGCGATCCAGGCATCCTCATCGCCCTTCACGAAAGGCGTCCAGCGCAGCAGCCTGAGGCTCGCGCCGCTTTCCGGCGTGTAGGTCGGTTCGGCCTGCGCCAGAGATGGCCTGATGCCGAGACCGGCAACGCCGGCAACGGCTGCCGATGCGGCAAGAAATTCACGTCTCTTGATCGTCATGAGATTCCTCCTCATTGAAACAGCGGGAGCAATTCTCCGGCATCCACCTCCCGCTTGGTGAACGGCGGCCTGGCATCTCCGGGGGAGCTTGCGCTCCCGGGATGCTTGCACTCCGGCGGCAGGGAGAACTCCTCTTCTCCCGTGCCGCCGCCGGATGGCATCAGTCGGTCAACCTCTTGCCGCCTTCGGCATCGAACAGGTGAACATGCGCGGCGTCGATCGCCACCCGGATGGCTTCACCCGGGCGGGCATCGACACGCTCGCGGAAGACGCAGCTGACCTCGCTGCCGCCGAGGCGGACGGTCAGATGTGTTTCATAACCGGTCGGCTCGATCACCACGATTTCGGCCGGCAGGCCGTTGGGATCGAGCGAGATATATTCGGGGCGCAGCCCGTAGACGAGGTCGCGGCCCACAGCACTTGCAGGCGGTTTGGCGACCGGCAGCCGCGTGCCGTTGGCGGCGACGAACTGGCTGGGGTTTTCCGGATCGAGCCTGCCGTGGATCATGTTCATCGCCGGCGAGCCGATGAAACCGCCGACGAAGAGATTGGCGGGACGGTCGTAAAGCTCGAGCGGTGAACCGATCTGCTCGACGATGCCGTCATGCATGACGACGATCTTGTCGGCCATGGTCATCGCCTCGATCTGGTCATGGGTGACGTAGACGGTCGTCGTCTTCAGGCGCTGGTGCAGTTCCTTGATCTCGGCGCGCATGGCGACGCGCAGCTTCGCATCGAGGTTGGAGAGCGGCTCGTCGAACAAGAAAACTTCAGGATCGCGCACGATGGCGCGGCCCATGGCGACGCGCTGGCGCTGACCGCCGGAAAGCTGGCGCGGATAGCGGTCGAGCAGTTTGTCGAGGCCGAGGATACCGGCGGCATATTTCACCCGTTTCTCGGCTTCCGCCTTCGGCGCCTTGTTGAGCATGAGCGAAAAGCCCATGTTCTGCTCCACCGTCATATGCGGATAGAGCGCATAATTCTGGAAGACCATGGCGATGTCGCGGTCCTTGGGCGGCAGCGTGTTGACGACGCGCCCGCCGATCTTAATTTCGCCGCCGGAAATGTTCTCGAGTCCGGCCAGCATCCTCAGAAGGGTCGACTTGCCGCAGCCCGAGGGGCCGACGAGGATGACGAATTCCCCATCGGCAATATCGATGTCCACCCCCTTGATAACGGGATGCGCGCCGAATGATTTCCGGACATCTTCGAATTGAACGTTTGCCATACTCCCTCCTCCCAGATCATGAGCATTACGCAAGCACTGTATCTATGTCGTTTTCGGCCGGCGACAGCCCGCCTTCTCACCCCCGCCCGACAAAGGGCATCTTCGTCGCCATCACTGTCATGGTCAGCACATTGGCGCTGAGCGGCAGGCCCGCCATGTAGACGACCGCATCGGCAATATGCGCCGGGTCGATCGTCGCTTCCGCCGCGATGCTGCCGTTTGCCTGCAACACGCCGGCCGCAATCCTCGTTGTCATGTCGCTTGCCGCATTGCCGATATCGATCTGGCCGCAGGCGATGTCGAATTCGCGCCCGTCGAGAGCAGTGGATTTGGTCAGCCCCGTTATGGCGTGCTTCGTCGCCGTGTAAGGCGCGGAATTCGGGCGCGGCGTCGTGGCGGAGACGGAGCCGTTGTTGATGATGCGCCCGCCGCGCGGATTCTGGCTCTTCATCAGCCGGAAGGCCTGCTGGGTGCAGAGGAAAGCGCCGGTGAGATTGGCGGCGACGATGGCGTTCCACTGCTCGAACGAGACCTCTTCCAGCGCCACACCAGGCACGGTGACGCCGGCATTGTTGACCAGGAGGTCGAGCCGTCCGTATTTTTCCGAGATGGCGTCGAAAAGAGCCCGCACCGAAGCGGGATCGCCGACATCGGCGGAAACCGCGAGGAACTCCGCGCCGGTTTCACCGCCAAGCTCGTTTGCCGCCTTTTCAAGCACGTCGGCCCGCCGTCCTGAAATGACGACCGTGTAGCCGGCAGCGCCGAGCCCCCGCGCTATGGCACGCCCGACGCCGGTGCCGCCGCCGGTGACAAGCGCGATCCTTGCCTCTCCGCTGGCCGATATGCTCATGCTATCCTCCCGCCCAGTTCATCCTCGATATGTACCTTCAGGATTTCGTCGAAGCTCGTCTCCGCCTTGAAGCCGAGCGAAGACGCTCTCTCGGCGTCGAACTGGGTCGGCCAGCCGGCGACGATGCGTTCGATCACCGGATCGGGCACGCGTTTGATGAGCGCGACCGCCTTGTCGCCGGCCACGCGGCGCAGCGCTTCGATCTCTTCGGAGACCAGCGCGGAAAGACCCGGCATGGTGAGGTTGCGCCGCGCGCCGATCCTTGCCGTATCGATCGTCGCCGCATGGACGAAGAAGCCGACGGCCGCGCGTGGACTTGCAAACCAGTGCCGCACGCTGTCGCTGACCGGCAGTATGGCTTCCTTGCCGACCAGCGGCTCGCGCAGGATGTTGGAGAAGAAACCCGAGGCCGCCTTATTCGGAGTGCCGGGCCGCACGCAGATGGTCGGCAGCCGGATGCCGATGCCGTCGAAAATGCCGCGGCGGGAATAATCTGCGAGCAGCAGTTCGGCGATCGCCTTCTGCGTGCCGTAGCTCGTCAGCGGCGTGGTGAAGAATTCGTCGGGAATGACCTCAGGAAACGGCGTGCCGAAGACGGCGATCGAGGACGCGAAGACGAGGCGCGGCACATAGGTGCTCGTCAGACCAGCCTGGCGGATCGCATCGAACAGCGCGCGCGTGCCGTCAAGATTGACGGCGTAACCCTTGTCGAAATCCGCTTCCGCCTCACCCGATACGATGGCGGCGAGATGGAAGATCAGCTCCGGCCGGCCTTCGATCAGCCTGTCGGCGGCGCCGGCGCCGGCGAGGTCGACCGTCAGCGCCGTAGAGACCGCCCGGAGCGGTTCCGGCACCGGCGGCGCAAAGGCGTCCACCAGGGTCAGCCGGGTGACGGGCCGGCCGAAAGCCAGCGGCTCGCGCGCGATCTTCTCGACCAGCTTGCGGCCGACCATACCGGCTGCGCCCAAAATCATCACATGCATTGCGGCTCTTCCTCCCGTTCGGCCGGTGTCGTCGGCAAGATCGCGCTGCTCGTCGCATTGTTCTGGCGGTCAGTGCCTGTCGCAGCTGGCAGCGCGATCGGAATCTGTCCGATCGAATTCAGATAGGTCTACAACCTGCAGGTCAAGCCGGCTTGGCTGATCCGCAGATCTTTGCGTTCAAACATTCGTACGATGCAGGACGTTCGAAGCCTTGTCCGTCCCGTCTTTGCTCCAGCATTTTGCCGTTGGTATCGATACCGGTATCGGTAACAACGCCTATTTTGGTCGCATATGTCAAGAGTACGTGTTTTCCTTTTTTGGAAAAGAGCCTATGAATCTGGTGTTGGCCGCTGGCGAGGCAATTCGACTAAGGAATCGGTGCGATGCGTAAATCCACACTGGAAGAGGTTGCTGCCGCGGCCGGCGTCAGCAAGATGACGGCATCACGGGCCCTTCGCGGCGCGGCCGACGTCTCCAAGGAGACCCGCGCAAAAGTGCTCCAGCAGGCCGAACGGCTGAGCTATGTCGGCAACCGGCTGGCGCTCTCGCTGTCCTCGCAGCGCACGAACCTCGTCGCTGTCGTCGTTCCCAGCATGTCCAACATCGTCTTTCCCGAGATGCTGGCGGGCATTTCGGCCGGACTGCGTGGATCCGGCATGCAGGCAGTGTTCGGCATCTCCGACTACGATATGGCGAAAGAGCGCGAGATCATCCGCGACATGCTCTCCTGGCGGCCTGTCGCCATCATCGTGACGGGTCTCGATCAGCCGGCAGAAACGGTTAGAATGCTGCAGAATGCGGAGATCCCGGTGATCCAGCTGATGGACCTCGACGGCACGCCCATCGATTTCAACGTCGGGCTTTCTCATGGCAAGGCGGGAGAGGAGATGGCAAGAGCGCTTTTGGCGGCAGGCCGGCGGCGATTCGGTTATATCGGCAGCGCGATCGACAGGGACTTGCGGGCGGGCAAGCGGAAGGCCGGGTTTGAGAAGGCCCTGCGCGAGAGCGGCCTTTCTTTCGTGGCGGAGCGGTTCAACGCCGCCTATTCCTCGGTGGCCCACGGCAAGCGGCTGACGATGTCGATGCTCGCGGCGACGCGCGATCTTGATTGCATTTATTATTCCAACGACGACATGGCGACCGGCGGCGCCTTCGCATGCCTGGAACTCGGCGTTTCCAGCCCCGCCGAAATTCTGATTGCCGGGTTCAACGGACTCGATGTCGCCCGCGCCCTGCCCTTCAGGATCGCGACCTCGATCTCGCCGCGGCGTCAGATGGGCGAAGCCGCCGCAGCACTTCTGCTGGCTGCGAGCCGCGGGGATGGAAATCCGCCTTCAGAAAAGATCATCGTGTTCGATCCCGAGATTACCGGCGTCGATTAGGCTCCAGCAACCGCTCGTCAACAAAGCGTATCCCCATCCGATCGCGGAATGGCTGATGGCGTCTGCGACGCAGATAGACGTCGTGCGGCCCAAACCCTATCCTATGGGCTGATCGCCGATACATTGCTCGAGGCCGCCGACCGCTCCTTCATTCTTGTCGGAACCGAGTGATTGCAATACCTCCTTTCATTGGTCTCGACCGAGCTGTTTTGCCAGATCTGCAAGCATTGCGACCTGCCCCTTGAGAATCTTGATCTCAGCCTCTGCGGTGGGAAACCACTCGGCGCGGTCGACTTCGGGAAAATTCTGCAAACGGCCCGATCGCGGCGGCCATTCGAGCTGAAACTCTGAACTGCGCACCTTCGCGACATCAAGCTCGGCCTCCACCGACCAGACGACGACGATTTTTCCGCCTGGTTGGCGATATTCGCCGAGCGGGGCAAAGGCTCCCTGGATTTCCACGCCGAGCTCCTCACGCGCCTCCCGGATTGCTGCCGACAGTTCGTCTTCACCGGCTTCGATCAATCCCTTCGGGATCGACCAGGCGCCCTCGTCCTTCTTTGCCCAGAACGGACCCCCGGGATGCACGAGCAGGACCTCGGGCCCCGTCTCGGAAAGGCGGTGGATGAGAAGTCCTGCGCTACGGACCGGCATCGGCAACTCCCGGCATGAGCGCAGCCTTTTCCTCGACGACAACTTTCCGCGTGGTGGCGCGTTAGGGGTGACAGCCACACAGATGCGCGGAGTATATCATGGCCAAAGGATTTCGTTTCGACCTGCTTGCCAAGAGCGGTTACGTGGCGCGCGGCGTCGTATTTCTGCTGGTGGCGGGGCTGGCCCTGTTCTCCGGCGTTGCCAGCGGACGGCCGGAAACGCAGTCGGCGCTTTCGACGCTGCTCGCACAGCCGTTCGGCCGCGTCTGGGTGGGGCTGATCGGCATCGGCCTTCTCGGTTTCGTGGCTTGGCGGCTGGCCCAGTCCTTGGCCGATTCCGACGGACATGGCACCGGCGCCAAGGCGGTCGCCATCCGCACGTTTCTCTTCGGCAGCGCCGTCGTCTACCTCGGGCTTGCCGGATATGCGCTGGCACACGCGCTTTTCAGCGGTGACGCAAGCCAAGGCTCGGGTGAGAAAGGATTGGCTCAGTGGATCATGTCGCAGCCGTTCGGCGCCTATCTGGCCGTTGCCGTCGGCCTCGGCTTCATCATCGGCGGGGTCGTGACGGCAGCCAAGGGCTTCACCAGGAAATTCGAGCGCTATCTCAGGCTCGCCGATGCCAGCGGCGTGGTCACCACGGTCTGTGTCTATGGCCTCGTCGCCCGCGGCGTCGTCTTCGTGATCACGGGAATCTTCTTCGCCTATGCGGGTTTCCGCGTCGACCCGCAACAGGCGGGCAGCATGGCGGACGCGCTTGAATGGGTGAGGCAGCTGCCTTTCGGCTCGATCCTTTATATCGCCGTCGCGGCCGGATTGGCGGCCTTCGGGGTCTATAACCTCGTCGAGGCGCGCTATCGCGTCGTGCGCAGCCCGTCCCTTGCCGATGTCAAACATTCGATCCCGACAGCCGGCCATTGAAAAAACGGCGACTTTCCAACCGAGCGAGCTGCGCCATCTCTGTCAGATGATTTACTTCACCGGCGATACCCATTTTGCAGATCCGCGCGTCCTTCGCATCGACCGACGCCCCTTCCCCGACATGGCCTCGCATGACGTGACGCTGATCCGGAACTGGAACGAAATCGTTGGTTCGCAGGACGACATCTGGCATCTCGGCGACGTCATGTCCTTCCGTGGCGGGGATTGTGACCAGCTCCTTTCGATGCTGAACGGGCGCAAGCACCTCATCATCGGGAATAATGATCCGCCGACGACGACGGAGGCGAGGGGATGGGCGAGCGTTCAGCACTACAAGGAGATGACGCTGGATGATCATCTGCTGATCCTGTGCCACTACCCGTTCCGCACCTGGAACAAGATGGGCAAGAAATCGATCAATCTGCACGGACATTCCCATGGCCGCCTGAAGCCCCTGCCCCGCCAGTACGATGTCGGCGTCGACGGGCACGGTCTCAGGCCGGTGTCGCTGGAAGCCCTGTTGTCAACGAAGCGAGCACTGTGATACCGCCGCATCGAGAACATTCGGCGTGCGGGGGATCCAAGCCCTGGCAGACGACGCTCTTCTTGCCGAGGCGCCGGAACCGGATAATCTGGCCGGCGGTGGCGCCATTTGCCTTGTCGCGGTTAGGTTCGATCGCGTGACTGAAAACGGATGGAAAGCATGGGCCGGCAGGACGAGATGAAGGCCTGGTTCTCTTCGCTGAAGCCTGTCCAGCCGGTCGAGATGATCGGCTTGTGGAGGGGGGCTGGTATTCCGTCGGATCACCCGCTCGATGGCGTTCTCGAGAACCTTGGCTGGTTCGGCAAGCGGTTTCACGCGGACATGCGCGCGGACGCCCTCCTCTTTCAGTGGCGAGCCGATCGGCTGGTCGCCATCGAACCCGGCATTTTTCCAATCGGGCTGGCCATCAAAGCCGCACCGTTCGGGCGCACAAGGGTCGCCCGGAGCTGGTTCTCCTATCTGCAGAAGGCATTGCGTGCGAGGGGCACGACCGCGTCCCTTGCGCTTCAGACCTCGGGGGATGGCGTCACCGCCGCAATGCGTTACGACAGGCAGCCGATCGTCGATTGCTTTCGCAGAATGAATGGGCAAGAGCTGGCTGGCATGATGTGCATTACGGGCGACGCCCGTCGTTATTTCTTCAAGCTGCGAAGAATCGATGCCACCGCAGCGACGGCGGGGTCGTCGGGAAGCGGCCGCCCTTCACGCGCGCGGGCGGCAAAAACAATCTGACGCCGGGAACAATCTGCCATGCCGACCTGTTGTCCGGAGACGCAAACCAGGGGGCTGCCATGCGTATGGTCCTGATCGCAACTTTTCTCTTGCTGCCTTGCCTGCCTGTCGGGGCAGTGGCGTCGGAGGTCGGTTTTTTGCAGTCTTTGGCCGGCGACTGGAGCGGG
Organism: Rhizobium sp. K102; assembly: GCF_022385315.1. NCBI lineage: Bacteria > Pseudomonadati > Pseudomonadota > Alphaproteobacteria > Hyphomicrobiales > Rhizobiaceae > Rhizobium > Rhizobium sp. K102. The sequence continues at coordinate 447,475 of NZ_CP092437.1, read as the reverse complement.
ACTGGCAGGGTGCTGACGCGGATCGGCGGCACGAATCTGAAGGTCTCCTGCACCCTCCGATCTGATGCCAGCGCATCCACCGTTTCGATGAACGGGAAGTGTCGCGGCCTGGCGGTTTTCACCAGAAGCTTCTCGGCGACCGTCAAGGCCGCCGGAGAGCGTTATACCGGCAATTATGTCGGGCCGTCAGGACTGCCGTCGAAGCTTGCAGGCAGCAGGAAAGGTGCTGCCCTCAACCTGCGTGTGACCTGGGCGCGGCTGGTCAACGGCGATCGAGACGCAGTGTTGATGATCGAGAAAGTCGGGCAGAACCGGCTTCGACTGCAGACCGTCGACCAAGATCCTGCTTCCGGCCAGCCGGTCGTGACCAGTCGCATCGATTTGCAGCGGCCCTCGACGGCAGAAAGATAGCATGCCGCCCGCTGCTCTCGGCGGCGCGACATCCGGATCGCTGTCGTCGGCTCACGTATCAGGCAGCCATTCTGACGAGCGCGTCGCAGAGCTGTCGGGTGTCGTAAGGCTTGGGGAAGAAGACGCCGCGCTCGGGCAATTCATCTTTGTCCGGCTGCTTCATGCCGGAGACGATGATGATTTCGACGGGCGGCCAGCGATTGCGGACGGCCTTTGCGAGTTTCAAACCGTCCATCTTTCCCGGCATGTCGATGTCTGTGAACAGGATCCGAATGCCGGGCACGCTTTCGAAAAGCATCAGAGCCTCATCGGCATTGCGTGCTTCGAGCGCCTCCAAGCCTGCTTCCTCGACGATGCCGACCGCCATCATCAGCAGTAGAGCTTCGTCCTCAACCACGACTACCTTGGTTTTCATGTTTCGCTCGCATGCATGTCATCCTTACCCAGAGGGTCAACTTCGCCTCTCGCAACCGGTTCCGCGATCAAAAATATAACTTCGAAAACGAGGCCCCCGGGCCTGTAGTCCGACCTGGATCGCGCCTGCGCCTTCGCCGGGAAGGCCCGTTCTATCAGTATCGAGCCGAAGCCCTTTTTCGTCGGTGTCGAAACCGGCGGCCCACCCGCTTCCGTCCAGACGAGAAGGACGCGTCCGTCATCGTGCTTCCACTCGATGGTGACTGTTCCATCTTCGCTTCCGAGACTTCCATACTTGGTAGCGTTGGTCGCCAGTTCGTGCACCACGAGCGAAAGCGGCAGGGCGATGTCTGCGGGAAGAACCACTTCCGGGCCATCCAGGCGAATGCGCTCGGCCTGCGAGGCGACGTGGGCACGCAAGGCCGCGAAGACGATCTCCCTGACAGACGAGGCCGATCCCTCGCGCGACAGGATGAGATCATAAGTGCCGGCGAGCGCTGCGAGCCTCTCGGCGAAGGAATTGTATTTTTCCGGATCGGAGCGTGAGAAGGTTTGCCGGGCGATCGCCTGAACGAGGGTGAAGCCATTCTTGACCCTATGCGCCAGTTCGCGGACAAGGAGGCTGCGCTCCTCCTCCGCCTCCTGGCTCTGGCGTCTTCGTTCATCGAGTTCGTCAAGCAGCCGGTCGAAGGTCGCACCGACGACACCGAGCTCGTCCGGTCCTTTCATGCCGGTGCGCGCCGTCGTTTGACCGCTGCGCCACTTTTCCATCACATCCGCGATCCTGGAGATCGGCACGAGGATGAAGCGGTTGCCGATGAAAATCGCGGCGAGGAAGGCAAAAAGCGCACCGCCGACAATGGCAAGCGTATTCATCGTCGTCGCCCGGTTGATCGGCGCGAAAGCTTCCTCCTTGGAGAAGCCGGCGCTGACATAGAGAGGGCTGGAGGGCAGCGCGATCGGGCGATACCCGAGGATGCGTTCGGTTCCGTCCTGGCTCACCACATCGATCACGTCGGGCTGGTCGGCATGGATCAGGCGCTCAAGCGCATCGGGTATGACGGTGCCGACGAAGCGCTCGGGCGAGGGGACGTGCGCAACGATCGTTCCGTTGCCGTCGGCTATCGTCACCGCGTTGCCGGGAGCAACGCCGCGCTCGGTGATGCGGTTCTGCAGCCAGTCCAACCGGATTCCGCTGACGATGACGGCCTTCATGGCGTCGGCGTCCATCAGGGGCATGGCGAGCGGCAGGACGGGTCTGTCGACAAGGCGGCTCTGCGTATAGGTGCCGACGACGAAAGCCTTGGTCGTGAGCATCTGCTGGAAATAGTCTCGATCGGAGAAGATCACGCCCTCGGGAAAAGCCATGCTGCCGCAGATCGGCTGTCCGTCGAGCCCGACGACGAAGATGGTGCGGATGTTCGGAATGCTTTCGACAACCGCCTTGAGCGCCGTATTGCAAGCCGGGACGTCGAGCTGCCGGACGGAAGGCATGGCAGCGACGGAGACGAGAAGGGCGTGCAGGCCTTCTATGATCCGTTCGACTTCCGACGATGCTTGTCTGGCCGCTTGTGCCGCGGATGCGCGCACTTCTTCATTGCGCTGATGGCGCAGCGCGACTTCGTTGTAAACGAGCATCGCCACCACCGGCGCCAGCGCCGCGACCGCAACTGCGACCAGCTTAAGTCTCATCCTGTTTCCTCTCGGAATAAGGTAGGTAGCATGTCCGAGAGGGTCTGGCCCAGATCAACTTGTTTACAAAATATCAACGCAGGAATCCGGACGTCCGCGCGGCAACCTTGCCGAGTTTACGATTGCGGCTAGATAGTGCAAAGATGAATGATGCCAAAAGCACGTCCTTCGAAGGTTCTGCAGCCGGGTCCTTTTCGCCGCGGCCGCTGACCGGCGCGATGGCGGATGAGGTGGAACGCCTTTTATCGGGGCGAACCCGCGATATTCGCCTGACGGGCGACCTGCGGCGCCGGTTCGACGAAAGGCTATGGCGCCAGAGGGCGAAAGTCATCCGTTCCTGGATGACTTGGGTCGCCTTCGTCGATGTTCTGACGCTGGCGCTGAATGCCATGCTGCTTCCGCGTGAGGTTGCCCTGTTGATGGTCGCCCCGGCCTGCCTGCTGCCGCCGGCGGCGATCCTGACGGCGCTCGTCTGGACCAAGCCGCGCCCGGCGGCGGTTCAACGCGCATCGCTCCTCGGCGGAATGTGCGTCATCCTGCTGTCGGTCGCACTCGTCGGCGTCTTTGCGGGGGGCGAATTCTACGAGCGCCATTTGACCATCATGCTGTTCGTTGCCACGAGCGCAATCACCATCTTCAGCGTGCCGCTCGCCTGGACGATCGCAATCGCCTGTTATGCCCTCTGCCTCTATTTCACCTTTCAATGGTACAACCCGCTCGTGGACGCGGGCAGCGTCATAGCCGGGACCCTGTTCTTTTCCTGCGGGATCATCGCGACCGTGGTCGCCAGGCGAACGATGAACATCCTGGCGCAGAAGACATTTCTCCTCGACTGCAGGGATCAGCGCCGCGTCGCGGAATTGGCCGATGCGAATGCCCGATTGGAACGGCTGGCCAGAACCGATCCGCTGACGGGGATCGCCAACCGCCGTTGGATGATGGAAACGCTCGAGAGCCTCTGGCGCCACGGCCGTGAAACCGGCATCGTCGCCATGCTCATGTGCGACATCGACCACTTCAAGGCGCTGAACGATAAGCTCGGGCATGGCGAAGGCGACCGCTGCCTTGTCAAGGTCGCCGGCATCATCCAGAGCTGCGTGCGCGCCGATCGCGACCTCGTCTCGCGACACGGCGGCGAGGAATTTCTCATCGTCCTTCCGGATGTGGAAGAAGAAGAGGCTGTCGCGGTGGCGAAGCGAATACGTGAAAGCGTGGAGGCGGCCGCCCTACCGAACCCGTCTTCCGGCGTCGGCCCGTCGGTGACGCTGAGCGTCGGGGTGGCCTTCAAATCGGCGACCGACACCGGCGTTTCCCTGGCAAATCTCCAGCACGAAGCCGACGTGGCACTCTATCGCGCCAAGGAAGCAGGCCGCAACCAGGTCTGCGTCTTCCACCGTCCGCCACCTGCTGCCGAGCAGATCGCCGCCCGCCGCTGAAGGCGCAGCTGGCGGGAGGTTTCGATCGGCTCATCGGCGCAATCCGCGTCAGCGGATCACCAAAACCGCCGCCATGGCGACTGCCCAGATGAAGCCGGCGGCGCTGAGCCCGAACGTCAGATATTCTGTCGCTCTTTGTCGGTGGCCGAGCTCGACACTTCCAAGGACGGCCGCAATGCCTCCCGCTATCCAGCTCGCCAACGTCAGTGCGCCGAAGAAAAGCGCCCACTGCGTTGCTGTCTCCATGATTCTGCTCCCGTTTCGGCCGCCGCCCGGCAGGAACACCCTGCGCGCGTCTAACAGTAACAAACCAGGCCCGCTTTGTTTCCACATGGCGTTGCACTTTTTCCGACCACTCGGCAGGCCGCTGCGCACCATACCGCAGTTTGTCAGGCTGCTCGGCGCTGCGAAACAGCGGTTTGCGGCTTGACGCTCTAATATTGTCTACTTAATGTCTTCTAAAAGAATTATGAGGAGCTGCGACGAGATGAATAGCGAGACTGCCAGTCCTGATCGCAAAGCCAGCCTCGAACTTGCGCTGCGCAGGCGCATCCTGACGATGGAGCTGCCGCCGGGTTCGGTGCTGGATGAAGTGTCGTTAAGCGAAGAGTTCGGGCTCTCCCGTCCACCGGTGCGCGAACTGATGCGGCAGATGGCCGGCGAGGGCTATATCGAACTCGAAACCAACCGCGCCGCCCGCGTCAGCTCGATGAGTTATCAGGCGTTGCGCGACTTCTTCCTGCTCGCGCCGATGATCTATATTACCGCCAACAAGCTCGCGGCTGAGAACCGGACGAAAGGCGAACTCGAGGTCCTCAGAACGATCCAGCGTTCCTTCCGCAAGGCGGTCGAGGACTGCGATGTCGAAAGCCGGGTCTTCTACAACGACCAGTTCCACCGCCAGATCGGCGAAATGGCCCACAATGTCTACGTCGTCCCGAGCCTGCGCCGCCTGCAGATCGACCACGCCCGCATCGGCAAAATCTTCTACCAGCATCCGAATACGCCGCGCATGCAGGAAGAGCTCGAGCTGGCGTCGGATCAGCACGAGGAGATGATCGAGGCGATCGAGCGGCGTGACGCAGAAGCCTCCGGTGAGCTGGCGCGTCTCCATATCGAACTCTCCCGGCGCAATATGGCCATGTACGCGGCCCCCGAAGGGTTGGAGACGCCGACCCTTTAAGCCGCCGAGATCAATCACCCAGCTCAAGACAATCCGGCTCGACAGTTCGGCCAAACGCAACGGGATTTTATCGATGACCACCTTTCCCTTTCCAGGACTCAATCTCGCCATCACCACCCCGTTCGACGCTGCCGGCCGCATCGACTACGGACGGCTCGAAGCCAATGTCGAACGCTATCTTGCCGCAGGCGTGCGCAGCTTGCTGTTCAGCTCCGGCACCGGCATGCACGTCTATCTCTCCAAACAGGAATCCGAGGAGTTGGTCCGCCGTGGCGTCAAGATCGTCAACGGCCGCGCCAAGGTGATCGCCCAGACTTCGGCCTTGCTGGTGGAAGAGGTGGTGGAGCGGACGGCCCGCGCCCGCGACGCCGGCGCCGAGGGCGTCATGGTGCTGCCGCCCTTCTTCGAGGGCCCGACCGACGACCAGGGCATTCTCGATTTCTACGCTGAGGTCGCCAAATCAGGCCTTCCGGTCATCGGCTATAACGTGCCCCAGGCGGTCGGCGTCGCCATCACGCCTGAGCTTCTCGACAAGCTCAATGAAATTCCGGGCTTTTCCGCCGTCAAGGACAGCAGCGGGGACCTCACAAAACAGGCAGGCCTCATCCGCACCGGCCGCTTCGTCATGAACGGCGCCGATCCTCTTGTGCCCTACGCCCTCTATGCCGGATGCGACGGTCTGATCTGGGGTGGCGCGAATTTCGCGCCGAAGACCTCAGTCGCTCTCGTCGAGGCGGCGTCCCAGCGCAAATGGGACGAGGTGCGCGAACTCTGGAATATTTTGGAGCCGGCGATGGGTCTGATCTGGGAAGGCGATTACGTGCAGTCGGTCTATGCCGCCGCCGATATGGTCGGCTATGGCGCCGGTGTGCCGCGAAAGCCGCTGCGCGCCCTTGCGTCCGAAAAGCTCCCGGCGCTGCGGCGCTCGCTCGCGCCGCTCATGGAGCGGGAGGCGATTTGACAGTGAGCCGGGCCGCAAAGAACGTCTTCGTCGCATCGAAGCTTCCCAAACGCGCCGGCGTTTCAGGTTGGGTAGCGACACTTCCGCCGCGGAAACCCCGGCCGGCGCTGAGCGAAGCGATCTTAGCCGATGTGGCGATCATCGGCGGCGGTTTTGCCGGCCTGTCGGCGGCGCACCGGCTCTCGCGGCTCGATCCGACGCTGCGGGTCGCCGTTCTCGAAGCGGGCATCGTCGGCGAGGGTCCGGCCGGCGCCAATTCCGGCTTCATCATCGACCTGCCTCACGAAGTTTCCTCGGATGATTTCAGCGGCGAGTCGGAAGTCAAGTTCCGCGAACTCCGTGCTGCTGCAGCGTTCGGCAATCGCGCTCGCGAGCGAGCTCGCGGCAGAGAACGGCTGGGGGAAGGAACTGTTCGATCCCTGCGGCCGCTACAGCATCGCGATGAGCGCGGAAGGCGACAAGCATCTCGAAGCCTATTCGCAGCAGCTTGCGAAGATGGGTGAAGCGCATCGTCTGCTCAAAGGGCAAGAAATCGAGGCCGTGACCGGATCGAAGGCCTTCACCTCGGGCCTGTTCTCGCCCGGCACGGTCATCATCCAGCCGGCCGCCTATGTAAGAGGCGTGGCCGACTGCCTGAAGGCGCCGGTGCGGCTTTGCGAGCAGACGCCTGTTCTCTCCTTCGAGCGCTTCGCCGGCAGCTGGCTGCTGAAGACGCCGCATGGATCGGTGCAGGCGGCAAAGATCATCCTCGCCAATAACGGCCATGCGGAAAGTTTCGGCTTCTTCCGCGGCCGCCTCCTCCATGTCTTCACTTACGCATCCCTGACGGAAGAGTTCGATCCGGCACGGCTCGGCGGCGAAAGACAATGGGCGGCGACACCTGCGCTGCCGATGGGAACGACAGTGCGGCGGATCAACGCCGGCGGCGGAGACCGGATCCTGGTGCGCTCGCGATACAGTTATAATCCAGGCATCGAAACGAGCGATGCCGCCATCCGCAGCGCCGGCCGACTGCATGACGGCAAATTCGCCCATCGCTTCCCCACGCTTGCCGGTGTCGGCATGCAGTACCGCTGGGGCGGTGCGATGGCGCTGACGCACAACCATGTGCCGGCCTTCGGAGAGATCGAACGCGGTGTTTTCGCCGCTTGCGGCTGCAACGGCCTCGGCGCATCGAACTCGACCGCCGCCGGCATTGCCGCGGCCGAACGTTTGCTGGGACACGAATCCGACCTCGGCCGCGTCTATGACAGGATGGCCAAGCCGGTTTCTTTGCCGCCGCAGCCGCTGACGACGATCGGCGCGAAGCTCCATCTCGCCTGGCGCGAATGGCGCGCCGGCACGGAGTGACACAGGCCTCTAAAACGTAAGCTGTACCTTACAGGCGGCCGTCCGGTCGCCGGCCAGTGTGAAGGCTGCGGTTGCCTCTTCGAGGGGCAGGCTGTGGCTGATGATCGGCCGGACATCGATCTCTCGCCTTGAGATCAGCCCGACGGCGGCGGCGAATTCCTCGTCGAAACGCTGCGTGCCGTGGATATGCAGCTCCTTGCCGACGATGGCGTTGAGCGGGATCGGGATCTCTCCGGTGACGCCGACCTGCACGATCGTGCCGCGCGGCCTGATGGCGGCAATGGCGCTGCGGATGGCGGGTGCGGCGGCCGAGCATTCGAAGACGAGATCGAAATAGCCCTTGCCCGTCTCGAATTCGGCAAGTGCTGCAGCCTCTCGAGACACATTGATCGTCCGGCTCGCGCCCATCGCCTCGGCTCTCTCCAGCGCCGCATCGGCCAGATCGGTCACGATGATCTCGGCCGCGCCGTGATAGCGGGCGGCGGCAACCATCAGGCAGCCGATCGGGCCGGCGCCGGTGACGAGGACGCGCTTGCCCGCGATTTCTCCCGCACGCGATGCCGCGTGCAGGCAAACGGCCAAGGGCTCGCTGCAGGCGGCTTCCGCAGCCGTCGTCACCGCTCCCACTTCGAAGCACTGCTTGGCCGGCACGACCAGCCATTCCCGGAACATGCCCTGCTCATGAGGCAGGCGCATCGCGCTGCCCATGAAGCGCATGTCGAGGCAGTGGATCGGCAGTCCCTTCGCGCAATATTCGCATTGGCCGCAGGGCTGGCTGGGGTTGACCGCCACCAGCGTCCCGGGTTTCAGGTCTGTCCCTTCCCCTGCCCTCTCCACGATTCCCGAGGCTTCGTGACCGGGTATGATCGGCTCGCGCACCCGGATCGGTCCGAAGCCGCCGTCCTGATAATAATGCAGGTCGGAGCCGCAGATGCCTGCGGCTGCCATTTTCAGCAGCACCTGGCCTGGGCCGGGGGCGCAACGGTGTCGGCCTCGATCCTGAGATCGCCCTTTTGGTAAAGCCGTGCCAGACGTGTTCGCATCACGGCCCTCCTATCTCAACAGTCCGAGCTGCTGCGGCAACCAGAGCGATACGGCCGGGATGAAGGTGATCAGGATCAATGCCAGGAAGAGCGGCACCAGCCAGGGCAGGATTGCCATGGTGGTGCGTTCGACCGAGAGTTTCGCCACTCGGGACAGCACGAACAGCACCATGCCGAGCGGCGGATGCAACAGGCCGATCATCAGATTCAGCGTCATGATCAGGCCGAACTGAACCGGATCGATCTCGAACTTGGCGACGATCGGCAGCAGGATCGGTACGAGAATGGTGATCGCCGCGATCGTATCCAGGAAGCAGCCGACGAACAGCATCAGCAGGTTCACGAGGATCAGGAACACCCATTTATTGTCGGTGATCGAAAGGATCGCATCGGACAGCAGCTGCGCGGCCTGGCTGACCGTCAAGAGCCATGCGAAGACGGAAGCCGCGGTGACGATGAAGAGAACCGATGCCGTCGTCTCGATCGTATCGAAGCTGGCCTTGGCGAGTGTCGAGAAGGTCATGGTGCGGTAGCGCACCAGGCCGAGGAACAGCGACCAGAGCACGGCGGCGACCGCGGCTTCGGTCGGCGTGAACCAGCCCATCGTCATGCCGCCGATCAGGATAACCGGGGTCATCAGCGCCATGACGGCGGAAAAGCCGAAATACCAGTCGAGCCCCAGAAGCACGAGAAGGGCGATGCCCGCCGCCGCATTCATCGACAGGCCGGCCCGCATCATCAGATAGATCGCCACCGGCACCATCAGCACGACGAGGATCTCCAACCCGGCCGACAGCAGCTGCCTGACGTCGAACGGCGCATCCGAGCCCCAGCGCTTGTAATAGGCAAAGGCGGCGACGGTGATCATCATCAGCAGCGTCATGACGATGCCGGGCAGGATGCCGGCCATGAACAGAGCGCCGATCGAGACGTTCGCCATCATGCCATAGATGACGAAGGGCAGCGACGGCGGGAAGATCGGGCCGAGCGTGGCAGACGCCGCCGTCACGCCGACCGCCGCTTCGACCGGATAGCCGTGATCCTTCATCGCCTTGATCTCGATCGTACCGATGCCCGCCGCATCGGCGAGTGCCGTTCCCGACATGCCGGAGAAGATGACCGAGCCAATGATGTTGACCTGCGCCAGCCCGCCCTTCATCCAGCCGACCAGCGCGACCGCGAAGGAATAGATGCGGCCGGTCACACCCGCCGAGTTCATCAGATTGCCCGCCAGGATGAAGAAGGGCACGGCGAGCAGCGGGAAGCTTTCAACGCCCGCGATCATGCGCTGGGCGACGATGATGTCCGGCGCGATGCCGTAGAGCACGATGTAAAGCACGGAGGCGACGGCCATCGAGATGGCGACGGGCACGCCGATCAGCATCATCACCAGAAAGGAGCCAAGAAGCAGCAGCATTGGATCAACCCTCGACGGTCTGGAATTCTTCCGGGCGCTCCAGAACGGAGTAGCCGCGGCGCATATTGGCGATGAAGACGATCACCGCGCGGATCAGCATCAGCACGAAAGCGACCAGCACCGAGTAGAAGACGATGTTGCGCGGCAGTGCGATGGTGACCATCTCCTCGTCGGCGACGATGTCGACGTAACGCCACATCAGATAACAGCCGTAAGCGAAGAAGCCGATGCGGATGATATCGACGAAAGTGGCAAGCACGCGCGCCAGCCCCGCCGGCATGTAGTGATAGAACACGTCAACCTGGATATGCCGCGAGGTGCGCACGCACATGACGGCGCCCAGAAAGACGACGCCGATCAGGCAGTTGATCGCGATTTCCTCGGTCCATGCATAGCTGTCGTTCAGCACATAGCGCGTGAAGAATTGCAGGAAGACGCAGCCTGCCATCAGCCAGAATACGATCAGCGTGATCCAGTCCTCGATGGCGTAGTCCGAGACATTTGCGGTCGGCGCGTGGCCTTCGAACTCGTGGCCGATTTCCTCGGCCGTGATCGGGGTGTGAATTTCTTGCGACATGGTCGGCCTTGTTCCTTTTGGGGAAGAAGGGCGCGGCGCGTGGGCGGCGCGGCCTTTGGTTCGTTGAGGCAGGCGCTGCCCCTCATCCGGCTGCCGCCACCTTCTCCCCGCACGCGGGGAGAAGGGACATGCCGCAACCTCTCGGTTCGCCCCCGGCCTCTCGCACGGCACGGGGAGAGGGTTAGGGTGAGAGTGAGAGGGGCAGTCTTCGCTGACGAGTTTACTGGATCGCCCGGATCGCTTCCCAATCGGCCTTCTCGTAGCCGAAGTCCTCGAACTTGACCTTCTCCATCACAGTCTTTTCGAAGTCGGCCTTGTCCACCTCGGTGACGTTGATGCCCTTTTCCTTGAAGGTGGCGACGAGGCTGTTTTCCTTGCCGGCGATCGTCTTGGTGGTGCGCTCGGCGGCCTCCTGCATCACTTCGCCGACGATCTTCTTGTCTTCGTCGGAAAGGCTCGCCCACCGGGTCTTCGAGATCACCGTGTTGAGGTGGTCGACGATGTGGCCGGTCAGGATGATGTTCTTCTGGACTTCGTAGAACTTTTTCGCCTCGATCGTCGTCAACGGATTTTCCTGCGCCTCGACCGTGCCGTTCTGCAGAGCGAGATAAACTTCGGCAAAGGCGATCGGCGTCGTGTTGGCGCCGCAGGCGCGCGGCATGGCAAGATAGGCGGGAACATCAGGCACGCGGATCTTCAGACCCTGCATATCGGCGCATTTGGCGATCGGCTTGTTCGAGGTCGTATGGCGCGTGCCGTAATAGCTGACGGCGGCAATGTGGTTGCCGGTCTTGTCCTCATAACCCTTGGCGAGGCGCTTGAAGACGTCGCTCTTGGTATAGGCGATCAGGTGCTCCGGGCTGCGGAAGATATAGGGGAAATAGGTGACGCCGATCGGCTTGTAGTCGCGCGCTGCAAAACTCGATCCCGAGATGATGATGTCGACCGTGCCGAGCTTGAGGCCCTGGTTGATGTCGGCTTCCTTGCCGAGCTGCGAGGCCGGATAGACCTCGATCTTGTAGCGGCCGTCGGTGCGCTTGTTGATTTCTTCCGCGGCCCAGACGGAATCGGTGTGGAAGGGCTCGGACGTTTCATAGACATGCGCCCATTTCAGCACGGTCTGGGCATGGGCGATCGCTGTACTCGCCATGATCGCGGCTGCGGTGCAAAGTATCGTTGCCAGTCTGCTCTTCATCGCTCTCTCCTCCGAGCTCGGTTAAGTCTTGGCCGTTCCTTTCGCGCGCGCCCTGTCGTGGCTGCGCTTCTCTTCTCCCGACAACTCCTCCCCGAAGCTCTCGGAAAATCTCTTCTGCGACATGGTGAGATGGGTACGCATGGCGGCCTTTGCGCCCGCTGCATCGCCGGCGGCGATCGCATCGCGAATGGTCCGATGTTCATCGAGAGCGCTGCGCCATGTATTCGGCCCCTCGAAATGGCTGGCGAGCCTGGCGAAATATGGGGTCATGCGCATGTCGAACATTTCGCCGGTCACGCGGATCAGCGTCGCATTGCCGACGATGGCGGCAATGCCGGTGTGGAAGGCCCGGTCGGCGGCAAGCACCACGCTCGCATCATTGACGCCGCCGCTCATGCGCATCAGCGCCTCGTCGAGCCCGGCGATGCCGTCCGGCTTGGCGCAGCCCGCCGCTTCCTCGGCAATGGCACATTCGATAATGGCGCGCGCCTGCAGCAATTCGAAAGGTCCCTCCACGGGCTCTCGTTCGCTTGCCGCAGCATTGGCGGCGTGCTGGCGCACCACATAGATGCCGGATCCCATGCGAATGTTGACGAGGCCTTCGACCTCCAGGACGATCAGCGCCTCGCGTACCGTCGGGCGTGATACGGACAATTGCTCCGCCAGGTCGCGCTCGGCCGGCAGCCGCTGGCCGACGGCAAGCTCACCGCTCGCGATCATCAAGCGAATCTCGATCCGCCACCTGGCGATAAAGACGGCGCGATTCAACAGGCGAAAACATCATGGCCTCCCTGGGCCGACTCTCCTCAAGCCGCAGCTGGTCAACTGGCCTGACCAATTAACGCATCGTTACCATCCCGCGGGTTGTGCGTCAATGCGCCGCATGAACGCAACAGGAGCTGCGGACGGTGCTGGTCGGCGGTCGGGAGCGACACATGCTGCTTTCAATGTGCCGCAACGTGCGCACGGGGCGAGCGGACGATTCCCGGCGAAGCGGGGCCGGAGATGCCCGGTAAGTCATAAGCGTCGGCCGCGAAAGCTTCGAGAGCAAGGCGGTTGCGGATGATCACCAGGCCACGGCTGGAGTAAATGAGTTGCTCGCCTTCCAGAATATGTAAGGCGTCGGTGACGCTCGATCGTCTCACGCCAAGCATGGTCGCCAGATACTCATGCGTAATGGCGATCTCCTCGCCATCCAGCCGATCGTGACACATCAATATCCATTTCGCCAATCGGACATCGATCTTGTGGACGGCGTTGGAAAGCGCTGTGTGGGCGACCTGCACGAAGAAAATTTGAACAAACTGCGAAAGCAGCGCCTGGACTGCGGGTTGCTCGCGCAGGAACCCTGCGAGGGTCGCGGCTTCGACCCGGCGCCCATGGCCGGCGACCTGCATGGTGACCTGGAAGGGCGATCGCTTCCCCTCCATAAGCAGGACCGGCGGTGACACTCCGTCCCTGCCGACCAGGCCGATCTCCGCCCTTCTGCCCTCGGAACTTGTCGCCACCATGGAGGCGATGCCGCTTTCAAGAAAGTAATAATGACTTACCGGCATGCCTGTATCGACGAGATCGAGACCGCGTGGGAGGATGAGCGGCTCAAGAACCGCTTCCAAAGCCAGAAGCTCCGAATCCGCCAGATGCGAAAGGATGAGATTTTGGGTGTGAAGACGTCGCATGGCCTGCCCTTTGGTTCGGCAGGAGCACCTCGTCTCCCAGCCGCCAGCGCCATAAAGTCTGCTGACGATGGCTGGAATTATGGACCCCTTGACCACTGATTGCAAGGCTCCGGACACCACCTCGCATCGACCAGCAGGCCGCCCCTCCCCAGCTTTTGTACGCAAGCGCACGCCGCAAAAAAATCACCGGCACAAGTGGTAAAGTCGGAAAATGGAATTCCGGGAGTGCGCTGGTATGGACCAATATACCTTTCCGGGCGACGACACTGAAATTTATCGCCACATCGTCGAGAGTGCGCTGGACTATGCGATATTTGCCATGGATCTCGACGGCACGGTGGTGACATGGAGTGCCGGCGCAGAACATCTCTTCGGCTATTCAGCACGTGAAATCATCGGGCAGAACAGCGTCGTCATCTTTACCTTCGAGGATCAGCTTGCCGGCGCTGCGCTCAAGGAGATGAGGCTCGCTCTTGCCACCGGCCGCGCTGACGACAATCGATGGCACGTCAGGAAAGACGGCAGCGTGTTCTGGGCGTCCGGGCTGATGATGCCGCTTCGCAACCATGGCGGCCAAGTGTACGGCCTGATGAAGGTCGTGCGCGACCGGACACGAAAGCTGCAGCAAGACGAAGCGCTGCGAGCCAGCGAGGAGCGCCTGCAGCTCATCCTCAAAAGCGCAATCGACTATGCGATTTTCGCCTTCGACCGAGACGGGCTGATCATCAGCTGGAACACCGGAGCCTGCCGGATCTTCGGCTATGAGGAACAGGAGATTCTCGGGTGCGACGCGCGCATTCTTTTTCTGCCTGAGGATCGCGAGGAAGGCGCCCCGGAACGCGAGATGAAGTGTGCGTTGGAGCACGGCCGTGCAGAAAACGAACGCTTTCACTTACGCAAGGACGGTACGACTTTCTGGGGCAGCGGACTGACGATGCCGCTGCGCGCCCAGCATCATCGCGCCGGCTTCCTCAAGGTGCTCCGGGACGACACAGATCGGCATTCTGCCCAGGAGCGTCAGCAGATCATGATGCGGGAGATGAGCCATCGCATCAAAAACAGCTTGGCGCTGGTTGCGGGAATGCTTGCGATGCAGGCGCGCTCGGCGAAGCAGCCGGAGGTCGAGCGGGCTCTTCGTGACGCAGAGGCGCGCGTCGGCACGATCGCCCAGGTGCATGATCAATTATGGCGGCAACCACATATCGAAACCGTGGATCTCGCTGATTTTCTGTCGAGCCTGTGTCAACGCCTGGAACAGTCGACCTCCCTTCACACCGTCTCCGTCGATGCGGATCCATGCATGGTCGATGCGGATCGTGCAATCCAGATCGCTCTGCTGGTCAACGAGCTGGTGACCAACGCTTTCAAGCACGCCTATCCTGATGTCGGCGGCGCCGTCCGCGTCATCGCGCGCAACGACGGCAGTGACATCCGCCTGGAAATTTCAGACGGCGGCAAGGGTTTGCCCCCGGCATTTTCCTGCGACGAAAACGGCGGAAAAAGCCTCGGAATGAAGGTGGTGCGCGCCTTGGTGCAACAGCTGAAGGCCGAACTGCACATCGAAGATCGACGGCCGGGCACGGGTTTCGTCATTCGATTGCCGAGAGATGTCTGAGCCGGCCGCACGACACGTTATTCATTTGCAGGCCCACTTAACACCTTGAATCCACATGTATGATCACATCCCCCCGCCCATTCGCCGGTTTGGTCAAAACCGCACAGAACCGCCCACGAATATAGATATGCCGGCTGTTTTGACGCATAAGCTGTTCATTACCGCGATCATGAAGGCTGCCGGTATGAGCACGGGCTCCCTCCCCGAAGGAGACGGTCATGGCCGCACCGGATCAGCGCCACATTCACAATCTGCTGTTGAAGGCTTTGCCTGCCGACGCCTTCGATATGCCGCTCGCCGACGCGCAGACAATCCAGCTGCCGCTGAAACACGTGCTGGTCGAAGCCGATCAACCGAACGACCATGTGTGTTTCATCGAGGACGGCCTCGCATCGATGGTCGCATCGAATGCCGAAGACGAAGCCGTCGAGGTCGGGCATATCGGCTATGAGGGCATGGCCGGCGCGCATATCCTGCTGAAGACGGATACGACGCCCAACCGGACGTTCATGCAGGTCGCCGGAAGCGGGCTGCAAGTCTCTGTCGAAGCCTTCGAACGGGTGATGAAAGCCTTTCCAAAAGTCAACGCCCTGTTGCTCAACTATGTGCATTGCTGCGACATCCAGCTGGCGCAGTCGGCACTCGCCAACGGCCGCTACAACATGCATGAGCGGCTCGCCCGCTGGCTGCTGATGTGTCATGACCGGCTGGCCGGCCACGACCTGCCGCTCACCCATGAATTTCTGGCGCTGATGCTCGGCGTGCGCCGCTCCGGCGTGACGAACGAATTGCATGTCATCGAAGGGCTGAGAGCGATCAGGTCGACCCGCGCCAATGTGAAGATTCTCAACCGGGAACGGCTGGAGGAGATCGCCGGCGGAAGCTACGGTGTTCCCGAGCGGGAATATGAGCGTTTGATCGGACTGCCGATCCGGCGCCCGGCCAAATCCGGGTGATTGCAGGGCTGATTGGCCTGACAACGCCCGGATCCCGAATAATGAATAGCGCAAGATTGTCCGAAAACCGCTCGGCGTTCTGCTCTAATCCGAGCGCCGGATCGTCTCGGCAAATTGCACGATCAGGAGGATACCCCCCTGTTCGTCGCAGATGTGGATCCGTCTCGCCGAAATGTCTTTTCCGGCCAACACCGCCTGGCTCATGAGCGCTCTTGCATCCTGCACGGCTTCTCGCCTGGCGTCGTCAAGCGTTGCCAGTTCCGAACCTTCCAAATCGACCACCGCCACGGTGTCTGAAACGACGTGGAAATAAAATCTCGGCATGCGCTGCCCCATCGTTGCAGAAACAATGCCTTAATTCAGAGCGCGGTTCCTTAGAAAGAGCCCGCCGGTTGCGTCGGCAGCAGCAATCTCAGGGTTTTCTTCGTTCGCCATCCGTTCGCAAAAGCGATCAATGGCAAGTGATGGCCGCGTCGGTTCCAACACGCACCATCGTCGCGCGAAGCCGAAAGAGCTCCCTGATGATACCTTCCAAGCAGTCGCTGCGCCGGCTTTTATGCATCATGGCACGCTAACTGGCCGGCTTTCGCGGCTGGGCGCGAGACCGTGCCCGATGCATCTGTTGAGGTCGGCAAGTCTTTCATATCCAGGTGCATGTGGCGCATCAGGCCAGCGAGCTTATGCGGATTGCGGATGCCGCATTCGAACCAGGAGACGAGTTCCCGCGCAACATGCTGTGCGGCCGGACTGCCGATTTCGCAGGATTTTTCCCGGCACCACCCCCTGAGCACGGCATGCAGCATAGCTATGTCGTCGGGCTGCAGCGCGGGCTTCGTAATTCCCGAATGCTGGCTCATCTGCATTCCTCCCCATACTTAAGCCGATCCTAATCTTCGGATTTTCGTTTTCAACTACGGGTACGGAAGCGTACGGATGCGAGCGGTCTGTGGGCTTCCTCCATCAAAGCCGTGGAACCAACGAGGTCGGATCAGGTTCGGCAGGAACGACGAATGAACGTCGCACGGCGGGCTTGAATGTGTTACGCACGAGGAAGCGGATCGTCTGAGGTTTGAGTTGCCATTGAACAGCGTGAGCACCGTCCAAACCAAGGCTATTGTGGGCATCCGCCATGAAATCGCTCAGTCCGGTCGCCGGCAAAACGATCCTTATCATCGGTGAGCCGGGCTTCCTCTCGGACGACGCAAGACAGGCCTTGATAACCTATCAGGCTTCGATTGCCGGGCCGGTCGTCGTCTCCAGCGCGATGGAATGCTTGAGTGAGGAACTTGTGTTCGAGGCCGCGATCATCGACGTCAGGATCTCCGATCAGGCTATGCTATGGCTGAACGAATGGTTGGAGATTCGAGGCATACCCTTTGTCTTCGCGCACGATCAGCGGTCCAAAGCGCCGCCCGGCGGCTTTACTCTCAGCGGCCGTCCTGCCGATATCGATGCGATGATCGCAGCGTTGTTCGGGCCGGACCTGTCCTATTATCATTGAGGGTGTTCGTTTGCGTACAATTCGTCGGGGGGAGTTGAATCGAGCTTCGTCGAGTTCCATTATTAGAAGGTACTAATGGGAAGCCCTGGCATCAGGAACGGTGCTATGCCCGACTGTCAGTCTATTCATCTCAAAGCATTGGATTTGGCCGATCTCAGTCGATTGCGGGCCATCTTGAATCTGATCTGCTCCGAGGCCGGTGAACCGTTGCGCGGGGCAGCGATGCAAAAGATCGCGGTATTGCTGATCGGACTCTATCGTCATGGCGTGACGGACCATGACAAGTTGCTGTCGGTCGGTCGTCTGGCACTTGCGCAGAACACGCCTGATGTGACCGCAGCGGTCATATCAGGCGCCGGCAGGCCCGAAGGCGGAATGGCCGGTTCGTAACGCGGATTGCGTGGCCGGCGGCTGCGCATCGACATCAACGCGCAAGGTGCCTGCCGATCAAACGCCGATATTCCTCCTCGGCCGCTCCATAGGAGCCGTGCGCCTCTTCGATCAGTCCGCGCCGGTTGAGAATGACGATCTGCCGCCGGGTGGAGCGGATCAGGCCCTTGCCTTCGAGCAGGTGCAGCGCGACCGTGACGCCGGCGCGGCGTACACCGAGCATCACGGCCAGGAATTCATGGGTCAACCAGATGGTCATGCCGTCGGTCCGGTCATGAACCATCAGCAACCAGCGGGCGAGCCGTTCTTCGAGCTTGGCGTGACCATTGGCAAGGACCGTCGATGTCGTTTGCGCGAGCAGCGCCTGGACATAGGCGAGAAGCAGGCGGCGCAGGGCGCGGCTTTCTTCCATCGCAGCAGAGAGGATACGCGCCGGCAATTTGAAGCCGTGCCCGGAGACCTGCATGAATGTGCGGTTCGCCGATTGGTCGCCGCCGAGCACGACCGAGGCGCCGGTCATGCCCTCACGGCCGACGATCCCCACTTCAATATCCCGCCCGCCCGGAAATCTCGCCACGATCGAGGCAAGGCCCGACTCCAGGAGGTAGACATCGCTGACCGGAGTATCCTCCATTTCCAGGATCAAGGTGACGTCCAGGGTAACGGGCTCCAGATGAGGCAGCAGAAGCTCGCGCTCTTGCGGCCCCATGGCGCGCAAAAGTTCATTCCGAAAATTCAATTCTTCGTCTTCCATGTCCGTCCACGCAACGATGATGAGGCGATCGTTGTCGCGGGCGAACCTAACCATCTAGAATCGTTGAGCAATACACTGTGCAATAGCGTACAGAAGTGCTCGGCGACCTCTGCCCGCAAAGACATATGCGCGCGGATCATTGATCAGCGGTGCGGCGATGGCGGGAACCAACAAAGGGCCTGTGAGTTGGGCTTGGGCGGACGCAGCTGGTGATCGGAATTCGCTTGTCCTGTCTGTAGCATTCCGTGCTGGCCGGAGGGCAAACAATGGCAGAAACCATGATGCGGCCGACAGAGAATCGCCTGCTGGGTCTCTTGCCGGAGGACGAATATACGGCAGTCCTCGCCCATCTCGAACCCTGCGCCATCCCTCGCGGTCACATTATCGTCCCGGCAGATGCGGTGATCGAGCATGCCTATTTTCCATGCTCGGGCATAGGCTCGGTCATCAATATCTCGCCTGAGGGCAATCGCGTCGAAGCGGGATTGTTCGGCCGCGACGGCTTTGCACCGGTCGCGGCGGCGATAGGTGCAGGCGTCAGCGTTCCTGAGGTCACAGTCCAGGTGCCGGGCTTCGCCTATCGTCTGCGGCAAACCGCGCTGCTGGATCTGATGAAAACGCAGCCGGTTTTCGCCAGCCTCCTCCACAAGGCTGTTCATGTTCTGGCGACGCAGGCCGGTTTCACCGCGCTCTCCAACGCCGTCCATGAGATCGATGAGCGGTTGGCCCGCTGGATATTGATGTGCCACGATAGAATCGACGGCAATGAGCTCGCGCTGACACACGAGTTCATTGCCTTGATGCTGGCGGTGCGGCGGCCGAGCGTCACCACTGCCTTGCATCTGCTCGAAGGCTACCGCTTCATCCGCTCCGTTCGCGGCCTGGTGATCATCAGGGATCGCGCCGGCCTGGAGGACTTCGCCTCCGACGCCTATGGCAAGGCAGAGGACGAATATGAGCGGCTGATCGGGCCTCTCAGGAAATCGAGGCGCGGTCTCACCGACATAGCTTCCCCACAGCCGGCGTGAACAGGCGGATCGAAGCCTGCCGGTGACTTATATCCCGGCATACCATTCGTAGCCGCGATCCTCCCAGAAGCCGCCATTGCCGCCGTAGAGCTGGCCGAGATCGGCGATCGCCTCGATGCGGGTCAGATATTTCGCCTGCTTGTAGCCGAGCTGCCGCTCGACCCTCAGCCTCAGCGGCGCTCCATGCGCCACCTCAAGGTCGCGGCCGTTCATCGAATAGGCGAGGATCGTCTGCGGGTGGAAGGCGTCGACGAGATCGATGCTCTCATAGTACCAGCCGCTGCCGTCCAGCGTCTTTTCGTATTCGTCGGCGCAATGAAACACGATGTAGCGTGCCTCCGGCTTCAGCCCGACCGACTGCAGCAGGGCGCCGAGCGGCAGGCCGGTCCATTTGCCGATCGCGCTCCAGCCTTCGACGCAGTCGTGCCGGGTGATCTGCGTGCGCGACGGCATCGCCTTCAGCTGCGCCAGCGTGAACTGCGACGGCTTTTCGACAAGGCCGCCGACATCAAGCCTCCAAGTCGAGAATTGCCGGCTCACCCAATCGAGATATTGCGGGTTATCGGGCATGCTGGTGCCGTTCGAGCGGAAGACCGGAGAGAGATCCGCCTCGGTGAATTCTCGCGCCAGCGCGTCATCGCCGAGCAGGAAGCGCTGCGTCGTCATGCTGAAGCCTTCGGCGATCTTCAGTACCGACTTCGTCCGGTCGCTTTCGACCAATGCGTCGCAGCCGCTCAATCCCAATGCGGAGGCGGTCAGGGTCGAGCCGATCAGGAAGCGGCGGCGGGTGATCAGGCGGCTCATCGTTCGTCTCCCTGTTCGATGGCGTAATAGCCGGTTATCATCGAGCGCAGATTGTTGAACACACCCGACAGGATCACCATGGCGATATGCACCGCGACGAAGGCGACAAGCGAGAAGGCGGTGAGGAAATGCAGGGTGCGGGCCGACTGCCGGCCACCGAAGACATCGAGCAGCCAGGGCGCCACCGCGTTGAAGCCCGGCGACATGGTCAGACCCGTCGCAATCATCAGCGGCAGCAGCAGGAAGATCACCACGAGATAGGTCAGTTTCTGCAGCGTGTTGTAGTGCCGCGCCCCGGGCCCCTTCGGAAAGCGCAGCCGGGCGTGGTTGACGACCTCGTGACCGAGATGGGCAAGTGTCAGCTCGTTGCAAGCCGGCGCAAGATCCCGGCGGAAATGCCGGCTGATCAGTCCATAGGCGAGGTAGACAAGGCCGTTGAAGACGAAGAGCCAGGCAAAGAAGAAATGCCAGCGCCGGCCGCTCGACAGGTCCTGATAGCTCGGAAGCGTGAGCCAGTTCGGAAAGCCCCTTGCCGTCGCCTCGCCATCGACATCGGAGAGGCCGAGGAAACCTGTCGTATCGAAGGTGAAGGGACCGACATGCGTCAGCCCCTTCAACCGGTCGCCGTCTTCTGTTGCTTCCATGGAGATGAAGGACGGATCGTTGTCGGCGCCGTACTGGCCCCAATAGAGCGCCGGGTGAGCATTGAATATCTGCAGGCCGCTGAACAGCAGCACGGTGAGGCAAAGCACATTCACCCAATGCGACAGGCGGACAGGGAGACTGTGGCGGTAGATAAGCGTGCGGCCGGTTGTCGGGCCGGCATCGATCGTCACCATGATTGTTCTCCGAATGAATGGGCGTTTCGGGAGAAGAAGACGCGGCCGCCGCCCGCTGCATAATTCCTTAAATCGGAATCGATTTAAGGATAAAATTATGCAGCAATCAAAAGTGCTACAGCGTCCTTTGCGCGTCTAAATAGACGCGCGGCGCTGTAGAAAGTTTCAGCGGCCGCGGAGACGCGAAACGCCTACTACATCGCGTCGCAGGCCTTCATCATGTCGGCCTTTCTCATTGCGTCTTTTTCCATGCCGGCCTTGTTCATGCAGTCGGTCTTGGGCCCCGATGTCTTCATGGTGTCCTTTGACATCGCGCTGCTCTGCATATTGTCCTTCTTCATCGTATCGGACTTCATGGCGTCCTCAGCCGAGGCGACACCGGCAAGCGAAAGACCGACGATGAAAGTGCAGGCTGCGAGGCTGGAAAAAAGCTTGGTCATGGAACTCTCCTGAATGGATTTTTCATGTCCACCGGCGGCCTGCCGATGGCTCACATCCGGTTATTCGCAGAGGTGCCGGGATGCGTTACAGCTTCACGCGCATGTGATAGAGCTGTGATGCCGAAATTTTTTGATCTTTCCTGTAACCAATTGGCCGCTTCCGGCGAATGAACTCGTGACAGCATGACAACCGCCCATTCGGAAGAAGCCCTGAAAGCATTGATGCTTCTCTCCCTTGACGGGGACGAGGCTGCCTATCGGCGTTTGCTGACGGCTTTGCGTGTGCTGCTTGTCGGTTACTACAGCCGCAGGATGGCTGCGGCGACGAAAGCGGATATGGAAGATCTGGTCCAGGAGACATTGCTGGCACTGCATTCCCGCCGGTCCACCTATGACCGGGAAAGACCTTTCACCGCCTGGTTCTTCTCGATCGCCCGCTACAAGCTGATCGACCATCATCGCGGCCGCGGCGGTCGCAGGCTGGCTGAGACCGAGCTTGGCGAGGAGATCGAAAGCGATTTCAGCGAGGAAGCGGTGACGGCCCGCATGGATGTCGAGCGGTTGCTCGACGGGCTGCCGCCGAGACAGCGGGAGCTGATCCGGCAGGTGAAGCTCGAGGGCCAGTCGATCGCCGACACCGCGAACCGCATCGGCCAGTCTGAATCGGCGGTGAAAGTCGGCATCCACCGGGCGCTCAAGGCGCTGGGAGAAAGATTGCGAGGCGCATCGTGACAAAGACGGACGACATTATCGAACATCTGGCAGGGGACCTGAAGCCGGTGCCGCGCAATGCGCTGCGGCGTCGCTTCACGCTCGGCATCGTGCCGTCCCTCGCTTTCTCTTTGCTGCTGATGCTGATCATTCTTGGGCTCAGGATCGATATGTCCGACGTGCTGATGCTGCCGGTTTTCTGGATCAAGTCGGCCTATAATGCCCTGATTGCCGCGGCCGCCTTTGCAGCCGTTTTCCGGCTTTCCCGCCCCGATGGTTCCGAGGAAAGCTTTTTCGGTGTGCTTGCCGCGATCTTCGCCGCCATGGCTGCGGTCGCG
This sequence comes from Rhizobium sp. K102, assembly GCF_022385315.1. Lineage (NCBI taxonomy): Bacteria > Pseudomonadati > Pseudomonadota > Alphaproteobacteria > Hyphomicrobiales > Rhizobiaceae > Rhizobium > Rhizobium sp. K102. The sequence continues at coordinate 424,741 of NZ_CP092437.1, read as the reverse complement.
GCCATCCAGCTCATGACGGCTCCGGTCGAGACCTATCCGGTGCTGATCCTCGGCTCCTCGGCGCTGCATTGCCCGGTGCTGATCCTCGGTTTCGCGCTGCCCGTTTATGCCGGTGTCGTCTGGGCATTGCGCCGGGCGGCACCCGCGGATCTCAGGTTGACGGGTTTCGTCGCCGGCATCGCCGCCGGCGCTGCCGGCGCCTGGGTCTATTCCTGGTTCTGCACCGAAAACGGCATGCCCTTCGTGCTGATCTGGTATTCGCTCGGCATCCTGCTCACCGGCGCGCTGGGTTCGCTCACCGGCCCCCGCCTGCTCCGCTGGTAAATCCCTTCTCATCCCTTGACCGGAACATTCCGCCTTTCGGCTGGTTCGAAGACCGAAGGAGAGGAAGATGAGCCAGCAATCGGATCGCCGCGCTTTCGCAATCTATATCGGAGCCATCGTCTTGGTCGGGCTTTTGATCGTGCTCGGCGCTACGCTTTCCTGGAACGCGGGCAGCAGAAGCGATCAAAGCACCCAGTTTTCGCGGGAAGCCAAGCCCTGATGGAGCGGCCGATGAATCGACCGTGGGGCGCTCAGTCGACGAGGTGGTTTCCGAGCATTGCCAACAGCGACGCGCGGGCGCGGCTGACACGGCTTTTTAACGTGCCGATGCGGCACCCGCACATCCTGGCGGCATCCTCGTAGCTCGTTCCGGCAGCCACCAGTGTCAGAGCACGGCGCCTGTCGTCGGAAAGCCGTGTCAGGGCCCGCTGCAGCTCGTGCTCCCGCAGCGTCCACTCCTGGGTCGGCGCGATCGCAACCTGTTCGATCGCCGCATCCATCCCTGCCGGCTCGCGTTTTTGCCGGCGGTAATTGGTGCAGAACGTATTTCGAAGGATGGTGAAAAGCCAGGATTTGAGCGAGGTGCCGGGCTGATAGAGGTGCAGCGAGTTCAGCGCCTTCAGCAAGGTCTCCTGGACGAGATCATCGATGTCGTCGTCACTGCGCAGAAACCTGCGGGCAAAGGCGCGCAACGCCGGCGTCAGTTCGACGATCTCACGCTCGATTGCGGACATTTCTTTGCAATGCGACGCAGGCTCTGCTGAAGACGAGGAAGTCATTTTTCTCTCCTGGAATGGGAGGGAAAGTTCCTGCAGTCCTTTTCGTTGCCGTACGATATCGAACAAACCGAGCGGTTCAGCCTGGACCGGCGGCATTTGCCGATCGGTCATGACCTCGCCCGCGGCATGCTGAGGCCGATGGCCCGCGCCGCACAATCGGAAGCCCGCTTTCTGCAGGCTGTGCTGCCCCTGGCTCCTCCAGAGATCAAAGACCGAGCTGCCAGATTTCGGCGGCGATGATATTTTCCTCGGGTGCGGTCAGACGCACCGCAGTCACCCCCTCGAAACCGGGCAGTCGCTTGGTGCCCGTCCAACGGCCGTCGTCGGCGAAGACCTCGATCGAGCCGGCATCGAGAAAGATCCGGATGGTCGACGGGCGTGCGCCGGCGGCGATGTAGCGGGGCGATGCCTTGGCATTCGCCACCGAGAAGGGAATGCTCAGCCCGTCGTCGTTCAGCTGAACCGCGACCGTTGCCTCGGGATGTTCGAGATCGAGGCGGAAAGCATTGCCGGCCTGCCTGAGGCTGAGCAGGATTTCGACGGAGCCGTTGGCGAGATCGACGGTCCGGCCATCCAGAAGAGCTTTGGCATCCAACTGGCGCTGACGCAGGCTTTCGACACCTGGCACCGGCGACGTAGCCAGCGCACCGCTCTGCAATGCCAGCCGGCGTGGCAGGGTCATCGCCGTCGGCATGTCGATCTCTTTGGATACATCCGTCCAGTTCGCAAGCCAGGCGATGCCGATCGGGCCGCCCTCGTCGACGAAGGCCTGGAACGCGTAGGCGTCGGTGCCGAAATCCAGCTCCTGCTCGAACTCCACGGAAAAGCTGCGGCCATCGAAACGGCCGACGGTCGCAAGCGTCATGTTGCGCCGGCCGGTTGCCGGGTCTCGACTGGTCAGCAGACCGAAGATCAGGGCCCAGCGCGTCGCCGGGTCGTTGGCGGGACCGTCGAGCGGCAGCATGCATGGGCATTCCGCCGCCGTCATCCCGAAGCGGTTCTCGCGGTGAAGCGTGCCGAGGAAGGTCCATCCCGCCACCGCGGCCGGATCGTCGGTTTCGTAGAGCAGGATGACGCCGCCCTCCCGGTCTCGCGTGCCGAGCAGCATCTTCCATCTGCCGTCGGGGCCCTTGAAGACGTAAGGGTCGCGGAAATCGGTCGTCAGCCCGAGCCCGGCGGGACGCGCCGGCAGGATCAGGCGCGCCGGCTCGACATTGACAAGATCGCGGCTGGTGGCGGTGAACTGAACCTGTTCCTCCGGTTCCCGGTCCTTCATATGCTCGGTGAAGAAAATGCGAAGGCCGGCTTCATCGCCGGGAAGAGCGATCGCCGAGCCGGAAAATGCCCCGCCCCGCCCGTCGGCCCGGGCGGCAAGTTCATCCGAAGGGAAAAGAAAGATCGGGAGATGCGTCCAGCGAAGGTAGTCCTTCGAGACCGCATGACCCCAATGCATGTTGTTCCACCGAAGGCTGTGGGGATAGTGCTGGTAGAAAAGGTGCGGCTTGCCGCCGAACCTTCCAAAGCCGTTGGGATCGTTCATCCAGCCGAAAGGCGGGCGGAAATGATAGCCGCCCGGGGTTTCGGCGGTGGCATTGGCGGGGCGGACATGCAGCAGCCGGATGCCTTCGTCGAGCACGCGCGGCTCAAGGAAAGCATAGAGGACCGAGACCTCGGTTGTCGCCGGATCGTAGGAGAAGGCGGTCTCTCCGCCTCTTTCCAGCGTCATCGGCCGAAACTCGAACTCATCACGATTTGAGGTTTCGACGGCGCCGGCCGGGTTCCCGTCGACATGGGCCGTCAGCCTTGCGATGTCCTTGAGAGTATCGCGAAAGAGGTCGTTCAAAGTCTCCTCGGTTGCCATTTAGTCCTCCTATGGCGCGCGCCTCGAGCAGGTCTTCGAAATGATTGGCAAGCCGGCGCGCGGCAAGACCCTGCGAAGCCATCCAGGGCTCATCGCCGAAGCCGAGGAAATCATGGACGAGTTCAAGGGCACGGTCGCCCTCGACGCCGGCCTGATTTCATCCGCGCAGGCCGTCGAGCATTACGAGATCGCCCGCTACGGCACGCTGATCGCCTGGGCCAGGCAGCTCGGCCTCAAGGACGCCGTCCCGCTGCCGCAGGCAACGCTCGCCGAGGAAGAAGCAACCGAAAAGAAGCTCACGCAGATCGCGGAATCTTCGGCCAACGTCAAGAGCAAGGGCAAGGCGGCCTGAGCCGCCCACCCCAGCATCGGCCGCCCTATGGCGGCCGTGCCTTTTTCTTGGGTTCGCGGCGCTTCGGGACTGCCTACCGGGTCGGCAGAGCCAGCTGAAGAGGCTGCAGCGGCAGGCCGAGATAGGTCTGGCTGAGGCGATCGAGATCGCCGTTCAACTGGCTATAATAGATGAAGCTGTTCACCCAGGCGAGAAAATTCAGCTCTCCCATCCGCACCGCCATATGTGCCGGCGAGGACCGGAGCGCGATCAGCAGCTCCATTTCCTTGTCCGGGTTTTGCTTCTTCAGCGCCGCGACGGTTGTCGTGCTCGACGTCAGCAGATCGGTCTGGCCGGAGAGGAAGGCCGTTGCGGAGGTGGAGTCGGATTCGAATTGCTTCACCTGGGCGCTTGGATTTCTTGACAGGATCGCTTGCGTCGCAGCGGCTCCGCGAGTCGCGGAAACCGTGTAGGCGTTCAGATCGTCGAGCGTGGAAACAGGCAGGCTCTTGGGTCCGAACACGCCGAGCACCGTGTTCACATAGGGCGCGGAATAGAGAACCTGCTTGGCGCGCTCCGGCGTGATGCCAAGGTTGGAGATGACGAGATCCGCTTTGTCGGTGACGAGAACGGCGACGCGATTGGCCGATGGCACGCCGACCGTTTCGAGCTTGACGTTCAAGGCCTTGGCGACCATTTCCGCCATTTCGATATCGAAGCCGACCGGCTTGCCGTCGGCGCCGACAGATCCGAAGGGCGGGCTGTCCAGCGACACGGCGACGCGGATGACGCCGTTCGACAGAATGTCCTGAAGCCTGTCGGCCCAGGCGTTCGTCGCGGCACTCGCAACGCCGATAACGATGGCGAGGGCTTTGATCAGTTTCTTTTTCATGAGGTTCCCCTTTTCTTGGTGATTAATGGAGGACGGCGCTGAGGAACGAGCTCAGCTCCGCTGTCTTCGGACCGGAAAGAACGGCTTTTGCCGGGCCGTCCTCCCACACCTTGCCTTTGTGCATGAACACGACCCTGGTGCCGAAACGTTTGGCAAAGCCTATTTCGTGGGTGACGAGGATCATCGTCATGCCTGCCGCCGCCACGTCCTCGAGGACTTTCAGGACCTCGCCGGTCAGTTCGGGATCGAGCGCGGAAGTGACCTCGTCGAACAGCATCACCTTGGGCTTCATCGCCAGCGATCTCGCGATCGCCACGCGCTGCTGCTGCCCGCCGGAAAGCTGGCGCGGCAAATGATCGAGCTTGTCTTCGAGGCCGACCCGCCGCAGCGCCTCCTCGGCGAGGGCGCGCAGCTCATCTTTGGGAAGGCCCTGCACGAGCTTCGGCGCCAGGGTGATGTTTTGCCCCACCGTCAGGTGCGGAAACAGATTGTAGCTCTGGAAAACCATGCCGACCTGCTGGCGCAGTTTCCTGAGATCCGTCTTCGGGTCGTTCACGGTGATGCCGTCGACGACGACCGAGCCGTTCTGGATCGCTTCCAGGCCGTTGATACAGCGCAACATCGTGCTCTTGCCCGAGCCGGACCGCCCGAGGACGGATACGATTTCGCCCGGCTGGATATCAAGGGAGACGTCGTGCAGCACCGTCAGCGGCCCGAACCGCTTCTCGACGTTTTTCAGTTCAACGATTGACATCAAGCTTCCTTTCCAGACCGCGGCTCCACGTGGTGAGCGGGTAGCAAATGACGAAATAGATCGCCGCGACGATCGAATAGGCGAGCAGCGGCTTGTAGGTCGCAGCCGAGAGGAATTGACCGCTCTGGGTCAGTTCGTACACGCCGATGGTCGATGCGAGCGACGTGTTCTTGAGCAGCTGGACGGCAAAGCCGATCGTCGGCGGGATCGCGATCCGGATGGACTGGGGCAGGATCACCCGCGTGAACTGGTGAAAGATGCCGAGCCCGAGCGAGGATGCCGCCTCCCATTGCGTGACGGAGACCGATCGCAGGGCGCCGTACCAGGTCTCCCCGAGAAACGCCCCGCCGTAGATCGAGAAGCCGATCGAGACGGCGAGCCAGGCGGAGATGTTGAAGCCCAGCGTGGCGAGCCCGAAGAACAGAAGGAACAGCCAGACCAGGAGAGGCGTGCCCTGCACGATTTGCACATAGACGATCGCGAGCCACCGGACCGGCTGGATGCGGGAAAGGCGGAGTGCGGCGATCGGAAGCCCGAGCAGAGACGATCCGGCGAATGCCATCAGGGAAAGGAGAAGGGTCGTTCCGGCGGCTTCGACGATCGTCAGCAGATCGAGCAGTTGGATGTCGCGGATCATTCGTCCCCTCCAAAGCACAGCAGGTAGATGGTGGAAAAACCGGCCCTGAAGAGAAGGGCGAGCGCCAGATAGAGCGCGCCGATGAGCAGGTAGATCTCGAAGTCGCGATAGGTCATCGCCTGGACGATCGAGCCCATGTGGAACAAGTCGGATACCGCGATTTGCGACACCACCGAGGTCGACAGCATGAAGAAGACGAACTGGCTGGCGAGCGCCGGGAACATGTCCTTGATGGCGGGCATGAGGACGACGTACCGGAACACCTGGTAGCCCGACAGTCCAAGGCATGCACCCGCTTCCTTCTGGGATTGCGGAACGGCCTCGATGCCGGCACGGATGATCTCGGCGAGATATGCCCCGAGATAGATGACGAAGCAGATCATCGCCGCATAGAGCCCGGGGATGCGGATGCCGAGGCTCGGCAGCCCGAAATAGACGGTGAAGAGCTGAACCAGAAGCGGCGTGTTTCTGATGACCTCGATATAGACGGTGACCGTCCTTGCCGCCCATCCAGGCCCATAGACGCGTGTTACGGCAACGGCGATGCCGAGCAGCAGCCCGCCGCCAAGCGCAATGCCGGACAGGCCCAAGGTGAGCAGCAGCCCATCCAGGAACAGGTTCCAGGCAGAGAGCACATCCCGAAATTGAAGTTGATACATGGTAAGACCTGCCGACTTCGGTTTGTGGTGCATCGGCGCGCGGGGCTGGCCGGCGCGCCGACGCCGGCGATTACAACGGAAAAACTTCCACCCGGCGAAACTCGACGCGCTGCTCCGTCACCTGCAGCGCGACCTTGCCGTGATCGGTCGTGCAATCGTAACCGTCGTTGACGAGGACGCCGTTCAGCCAGATGCGCAGGGCGCGTCCCTTGCACTCGAACGCCATCCTGTTCCATTCGCCGAGCGGAGCTTCGGCGTCGACGATCTTGACGATGTGGCGGCCATCCTGATCGCCGCCGCCGGGCTTTTGGCCCTTTTCCAGCGGTCGCCGTTCGGGATTGTCACAGAGGATGTTGTCGATGATGCAGTAGATATCGCCTGCATCATGATGCCGGATCTTCACGTCGAGCGATTGCGGGAAAATATTCTTCGATTTCGTCCGAAGCATGCGAAGCTTCGAGACATGGACGAGAATGCTTCCGCCACCGCCCTCGCCGGACAATCGGTAGTCCACTTCGAGGCGGTAGTTCCGAAACGATTTTTCCGAAACCAGATGTCCCACCGCCTTGCCGGGAGTGACGATGACGCCATCGGTGACTTCGACGATATCGGGCGACGACGGGTCTTCGTCACGCGCCGGAATATCCGAGAACCATCCGTAAAGAACCTTGCCGTTGAAGAGCACGATCTTTTCGGTCGGCTCGACGATTTCAAGGATGGAAATATCGGCTGAATTGCTCATCTGAACCTCCCCGCCTCACGTCACGATCAGCTTGGAAAGCGTGTTGTAGCCGAGCCGCAAGCCGGCGCGCTCCTGGCTGTAATTGCTGACCACGTCGGCCTCCGACCTGATCGAGTGGATCGTCTGCATGCTCGCGAAGACGTCATCCTCATGCTCGATGTCGAGATTGCCCTGGTATCCCGAGACGATGACGGCGCTGATGAACTCCGGCCAGTCGACCTCGCCCCAGCCCGGCGCGCGCGCCCGCCACCACCGGCGGTCGAGGCCCTTTTTCGGCGCAAAGGAGCGCCCGAGAATCCCGCTCCGGGCGAGGATCTTCCGGTCGATCTCCATGTCCTTGGCGTGAACATGGAATACCTTGCTGGCATAATCCTTGATCGCCTGGCAGTAATCGATGCCCTGCCAGACGAGATGCGACGGATCGAATTCGAGGCCGAGGCGGTCGGAGGGAACGACGTCGAAGATCACGTCCCAGATTTCCGGGCTGTAGGCGATGTTGTTGCCCTTCATCGTCACGACGTTGATCATCGGGCAATTTTCGAGGGCGATCTTCACGTTCGATTTTTCGGCGAGATCGCAATAGCGGGAGAAAAGCTCCTTAAAAGCGGGGATGTTCTCCTCGACATTGAGCCGCGGGTCCTGGCCGGCGAAGGTCGCCACCACCTCGACGCCGAGGCGAGAGGCGAGGTTCATAACCTTGGGCAGGTAAGCTTGCGCCGCCTCGCGTTCATGATCGTCGGGATGCAGGTAGTTGGGATAATATCCCAGAGCCGAGATCTGGATGTTCTTGCTGTCGAGATCCCTGCGGATTTCCGCGAGCTCGGCGTCGGTCGTCGTATTGGCGTCGAGGGCCGAACCCGGCCAGGCGGAGAGCTGCAGACTGGTGAAGCCGACCTCATGGGCGAACTCGGCGGTTTCCTTGGAATAGTTCGTGTAAAAACCGATTCTCACGGGAGTTGATCCTCTGGTTCGATGTCTTGGTGGAAAACGAAAACGCTGCAGCTGTTTCCATGCGAAAGACCATCGCGCCGAACGTGAGCCCCGGGAGGTGCAAAAAACGCTAACCGGAATGCACGAAATGCACCACACTGCGAAAAATGCACATGATACTTTTCGTCACCGCCTCCTTACGAAACCGTGGGTTCGATGCCTCGTAATTTGCCACCGCTCACCGCCTTGCGGGCCTTCGATGCCGTCGCCCGGCTCGGCAGTCTCCGCTCGGCCGCGGAAGATCTGTCGATCCACCACACCGTGGTGGGGCGCCATGTCCGCAAGCTCGAGAATTGGCTCGGGGTCAAACTGCTCGACAGCAACTTTGCCGAGACGCGTTTGACCGATGCGGGAAAGGAGTATCACGAGCGTATCGCCGTGGCATTCGACCATATAGACGACGCGACATTCATGCTTCGCCCGTCGGGCCGCCAGCAGCTGAAGGTGTGGTGCGGACCGGGCCTCAACAAATCGTGGCTAATGCCGCGGATCGAAGAGATCAACCGCGCCGCCCGGGTCGATGTCGTGCTGTTGCGGGCAACCGATCATCTTCCGGATTTCCGGCGCTTCGAAGCCGATGTCGCCGTTCACTACGGGCGGGAGTACATCGCCTACAGCAACTCCGTCGAACTCTATCGGCCAAGGCATATCGCCGTCGCCAGCCGCGACTTCCTGGAACGCCATCCGGTGGCGGAGCCGCGCGACCTGCTCTCGGTTCCCCTGCTTCACGAGCAGACCACCGACGCATGGGTGAGGTGGCTGCACGCCAATGGCGTCAAGGCTCCTTCGACGCTCGGCGGCCAGAAGCTGGGCTATGCCCATATCGTCATCGAGGCCGCGGCGATCGGCCAGGGCGTGGCGCTTGCCAACGAAATCCTGGTCGCGCCCGAAATCGGTCAGGGCCGGCTGGTGGAAGCGGTTGCGACGGAAACCTACCTGGATTCCTATTATTTCTATGCCTCCAAGAGCCGGTGGAACGAGCCCGCCATCGCGCGCCTTCGCCAGTATCTCGTCGATAATCTCGGCGCCTGACGGTCGCCTCATCGATCTCACGCCTCGATGCTCCGCCGGGCGCGCAGGCGCTCCCGATGGAAGTTATAAAGATTGGCGGCGATGACGATCAGCGCTCCGGCCAGCACATTGGCTTTCACAGGGTCGTCGAATATCGCGATGCCGTAGGCAAGCGCCCAGACGAGCATCGTATATTGCAGGGGCGCGATTACAGACGCAGGCGCCCGGCGGAGGGCTTCGAGCGAGACGAATTGCGCAACGCCCATGAAAAACCCGGAGCCGGCGGCAATGAGCAGGGCCTTGCCGCTCAGAGGCTGCCATTGGATGAGCGCGCCCGGCAAGCCGACGAGCAGGATTCCGGCCAGCACGGCTGCGACCATGCTGACCCGGTCCTCTTCTTTGCCGATTTTCCGCATGATCAGGACGACGGCCGCGCTCGCCAAGACGCTGCCGAAGGCCGACAGGTGCGCCAGGCTGAAATGAGTGGCGACCGGATCGATCATCACGAGAATCCCGAGGAAGCCGGCGACGATGACGGCGATCCTGTGCATCCCGACGGTTTCCCCGAGAATGGGAATGGAAGCGAGCGTCACGACGATCGGCGTGCAGAAAACGATCGCATAGACCTCCGCCAGGGGAAGCGTCGAGAAGGCGTAGAAGCCGCAAAGCGTATTGACGCCCGCGAGCAGGCCGCGAATGGCGACCAGCGAGCGATTTCTGATACGGGTGCTGAAGCCGCCGCGCCTGAATACCACAAGCATGAACGGTATGAACGCGAAGGCCACCTGAAGCAGGACAACCTGGAAAACCGGGACTTCCCGTGTCAACGCCTTTACGAGCATGTCGCTGGAACTGAAGAGAAAATAAGCCGCCAAAGACAGTGGGATCCCTGCCAACGCGGGAACATCGGCAAATCTCGCGCCCATCCGTCCGCCCCTCAAACACGGCCAATCTAATGGCCTCCCAAGAAAGCGCGCGAGAGGCAAAAAACGCTTGTTTGAATGCAAAAACTGCACCGCGCGGGCAGCCCAAGCTTATCGTCTCGGAAACAGCAGTCCCACGAGCCGGCAGCGAGCGCCGCCGCCAAACTAGGAATTGCCCAGTATATCTCTTCTCGTTCAGACGATCGCCGCCGCTCCCGCGAGCATTCTGAGCAGCGTGGACTTGCCGCAGCCGGAGGGGCCGACGAGCGTGACGAATTCGCCGTGGATCACCGGAACGGCGCCATAATGCTTGCGGGCCTTGTCGATCGTCACCGATGCCATGTTCGTTTCATCCTCCAGATCAAAGACCGAGCTGCCAGATTTCGGCGGCGATAATATTTCCCTCCGGCGCAACAAGACGCGCGGCACTGGCGCCCTTGAAGCCGGGCAGGCGCTTGGTTCCCGTCCAGCGGCCATCGTCGGCGAAGATTTCGATCGAGCCCGCGTCGAGAAAGATCCGGATGGTCGAGGGGTGCGCGCCGGCGGCGATGTAGCGGGGCGATGGCTTGGCATTGGCCACCGAGAAGGGAATACTCAGCCCGTCCTCGTTCAATTGAACCGCGACCGTCGCCTCGGGGTGTTGGAGATCGAGGCGGAAGGCGCTGCCGGCCTGGCCGAGGGTGAGCAGGATTTCGACGGAGCCGTTGGCGAGATCGACGGTCCGGCCGTCGAGAAGGCCTCCGGCATCCAGCCGGCGCTGCCGCAGGCTTTCGACCGCCGAGACCGGCGGCGTGATCAGCGCGCCGTCCTGCAAGGCCAGCCGGCGCGGCAGGGTCATCGCCGTCGGCATGTCGACCTCTTTTGATACATCCGTCCAGTTCGCAAGCCAGGCGATGCCGATCGGGCCGCCCTCGTCGACGAAGGCCTGGAACGCGTAGGCGTCGGTGCCGAAATCCAGCTCCTGCTCGAACTCCACGGAAAAGCTGCGGCCATCGAAACGGCCGACGGTCGCAAGCGTCATGTTGCGCCGGCCGGTTGCCGGGTCTCGACTGGTCAGCAGACCGAAGATCAGGGCCCAGCGCGTCGCCGGGTCGTTGGCGGGACCGTCGAGCGGCAGCATGCATGGGCATTCCGCCGCCGTCATCCCGAAGCGGTTCTCGCGGTGAAGCGTGCCGAGGAAGGTCCATCCCGCCACCGCGGCCGGATCGTCGGTTTCGTAGAGCAGGATGACGCCGCCCTCCCGGTCTCGCGTGCCGAGCAGCATCTTCCATCTGCCGTCGGGGCCCTTGAAGACGTAAGGGTCGCGGAAATCGGTCGTCAGCCCGAGCCCGGCGGGACGCGCCGGCAGGATCAGGCGCGCCGGCTCGACATTGACAAGATCGCGGCTGGTGGCGGTGAACTGAACCTGTTCCTCCGGTTCCCGGTCCTTCATATGCTCGGTGAAGAAAATGCGAAGGCCGGCTTCATCGCCGGGAAGAGCGATCGCCGAGCCGGAAAATGCCCCGCCCCGCCCGTCGGCCCGGGCGGCAAGTTCATCCGAAGGGAAAAGAAAGATCGGGAGATGCGTCCAGCGAAGGTAGTCCTTCGAGACCGCATGACCCCAATGCATGTTGTTCCACCGAAGGCTGTGGGGATAGTGCTGGTAGAAAAGGTGCGGCTTGCCGCCGAACCTTCCAAAGCCGTTGGGATCGTTCATCCAGCCGAAAGGCGGGCGGAAATGATAGCCGCCCGGGGTTTCGGCGGTGGCATTGGCGGGGCGGGCATGCAGCAGCCGGATGCCTTCGTCGAGAACGCGGGGCTCAAGGAAAGCATAGAGGACCGAGACCTCGGTTGTCGCCGGATCGTAGGAGAAGGCGGTCTCTCCGCCTCTTTCCAGCGTCATCGGCCGAAACTCGAACTCATCAGGATTTGAGGTTTCGACGGCGCCGGCCGGGTTCCCGTCGACATGTGCCGCCAGCCTTCCCGGGGTGCCGCCATGCGACGCCCTGATCCAGGCATGGATTGTGGACCCCGCGGGCAGGACGGCGCGGATCGGCTCAATCCCCGCTTCATCGGAGGGAGAAATCGCTGGGCTTGTCATCGATTCAACCTTTCACGGCAGAGCCGATAAAGGAGCTCACGAACCAGCGCTGGAATGCGAGGTAGAGCCCCAGGATCGGGATCATCATCAAAACGGAGGCCGCCATCGCCCGATCCCAGTAGATGCTGTCCTGTCCGAAGAAGGTGGCGATGGCCACCGCGATCGGCCGGGCATAGTCGGTCTGCGTCACCAGGATCGGCCAGAGATACTGGTTCCAGGTCTCGATGCCCATGAGGATCGACACGGTGGCGAGCGCGGGCAGGCTGAGCGGCAGGAAGATGGAGCGATAGGCCCGGAAAAACGAGGCGCCGTCGATCTCGGCGGCCTCAAGCAATTCCTTCGGCAGCTGCGCGAAGAACTGGTAGAACAGGAAGATGTAAAGCGGGCTTGCGACCCAGGGCACGATCTGCACCGCGAAGGTATCGGACATACCCGCTCGCGAAACCATGATCACCAGCGGCATGATGATGCTTTCCTGCGGGATCACGTAGAGCGCGATGACGACGGACAGGATGACGGCGCGGCCCTTGAGCGAGCCCCAGGCCAGAACGAAGCCGGCCATCGAATTGACGATCAGGCCGGAGCAAACCGTGGTGACGAGGATGATCAGCGAGTTGATGAGGTAGCGTCCGAAGGCGAGTTCACCGGAGAGGTGGCCGACTTCTGCATAATTCGAAAGCGTCGGGTTCGATACCCAAAAGGCCCGGAAGCTGCCCATGTCGGCCAGAATCTGGAACCGGTCGTCCTTGAGGCTGGCGACGACCAGCAGCAGCAATGGAGAGACGATCACCAATGCGATGATGAAAATACTGACGGTTTGGATGGCGCGGAGAACCCTGGCGGCCGAACGGGGCCGTGCCGTGCTGGCCTGCGGGATCGAGAGAGCGATATCAGACATCGAAGCGCCTCAGGAGCTGGCGCTGGATCAGCGCGATGACGAGAACGATCACGAACAGGATGACCGAGACGGCGGAGGCATAACCCATCTTCTGCTCTTCGAAGCCGGCGCGAACCATGTAGTGCACGACTGTTTCGGTGCTGCTCTTCGGCCCGCCCTGCGTGAGGATGGCGACCTGGGTATAGAGCTTGAAGGCCTGGATGGTGGTGATGACAAGCACGAAGACATGGGTCGGCCTGAGGCCGGGCATGGTCACATGCCAGAAGCGGCGGAAAGCGTTGGCGCCGTCGATCTTGGCGGCATCGTAGAGTTCATCAGGAATGCTCTGAAGGCCGGCGAGGTAGACGATCATCTGGAAGCCGTAGGCCTGCCAGGCCGAAAGCAGCACGAGCGAAAACATCGCCCACTGGGGATCGCCGAGCCAATCGATCGGCTGGATCGCCCCGCCGGAGAGGAAGCCGAGGATCTGGTTGAACGGTCCCGTGGGATACTGGAACAGCGTGCCCCAGATGACGCAGACCACGACCATCGAGGTGATCGCCGGCAGGAAGAACATGCCGCGCAGCAGATTGCGCAACGGCAGCTTCTGATGCAGCAGCAGCGCCGTCGCAAAAGCGAGGCCGCACTGGGCCGGAATGATCCAGAAGGTAAAGCGAGAGACGTTCCAAAGGGCCGTCCAGAACAGGTCGTCCTGAAAGATGCGGATGAAATTGTTGAACCAGACGAACCGGACCGGCGTCGGCCGCGGCACCAGGGGCTGGTTGGTCATCGCCGTCCAGAAGGACAGGAGAAACGGCAGGATCAGAAAGAGCGTCAACAGGATGACGGCCGGCGCAAGCATGGCCGCTTCCTGCATCAGCCGTCCCTTGTCATGCCGGCGTGCCGGGGCCTTTCGGACGGATGTCGAAGATATCGATTGTTGCATGGCCATTGGCTCCTCCTCTCCAGCCTCGATTGCCGGTCCCGCCCTGCAATGTCCGGCGGGGACATTGCAGGGCGATCGAGCTTATTGCTCGTCGCCGAACGGCGGATAGCCGTCATTGTCCTCGATATCCTGGTCGATCTTCTCGGCGGCCGCTGTCAGCGCCTCCTTCGGATCGCCGCCATTGAAGGCCTCGTCGACCGCCTGCATGAAGGCGGAGGTAATGGTCGGATAGGCTGGGTGCGGCGGGCGGGCGACGGCCGTCTTCGAGGCCTGCTCGAAGGCGATCGCCATCGGGCCGCCGGGAGCATAGAGCGGAGATTCGGCAGCGAAGCTCTTCAGGCCGGGATAGCCGGACTGGCTTGCGACGTAGGCGCGGAACTCCTTGTCCTTCAGCAGGAAGCTGATGAACTTGCCTGCAATATCGGGATGCGCAGACGTCTTGGTGACCGCCCAGATCCAGGTGCCGTCGGGGCTCGCGCCCTTGGCGCCGAATTTCGGAAGCGGCAGCACGACGATGTTGTCCTTCATGGTCGCGGCGGCTTCCGCATAGACCCAGTGTCCGCCGAGCGCCAGCGCGGCCGGATTGCCTTCGGCGAAGAACTGGTTGGTTCCGGCCGATTGCGGCACGACCCAGCCGTTCTTGACCCATTTCTGCATCATTGCCAGCGCATCGACGCAGGCGTCGCTGTCGAGAGTGCCTTCGGATTTCCAGGCCTTGCGGTCGATCAGATCGCAGCCGGCCGATTGCAGGATCGGGCCATAGGCATAGGTGATCCATTCGGTCTTGATGCCGTAGCCGCGGAAGGTGTCGATCGGCCACTTCACGCCGTCGACTTTGGAAAGCTTCTCGAGATAGGTTTCGAACTCCTCCCGGGTCCAGGCATCCTCGACGGATTTCGGAATGCGGGCGCCGATCGCCTCGAGATATTTCTTGTTGCCGTACAGCACGACCGAAGAGTCGGTCAGACCGATCGCATAGAGGTCCTTGTCGATCGGGTATGTGCCCTGGGCGATGTTGGACTCCGTCATGTCGTCGACGACATCCTTGTCGATCAGCGGCTTGATCGGCTGAAGATAGCCCGACCAGACGTAATTGGCGAGGAACGGCGCATCGAGCTCCATGACGTCGGGCAGCTGCTTGGCCATGACCGCGGCGCTGAACTTTTCGTTATAGGCATCGTGCGGCGCATAGATGAACTGCACGTCGACATCGGGATTGGCGGCCTCGAAGCGTTCGGCGACCTTGCCATAGGCGGCGACAAAACCGGGGTCGCCCTGATGCATGACCTGGATTGCGGTTTTCTCGGCTGCCTGCGCCGCTATGGCTGATAGTGCCGAGGACAGGACCAGTGACCAAAGTAAACGTTTACCCATTAGAATTCCTCCTCAGTTGAATGGGCCTATTTCAATTCATACGGATGCCCGCTCCACCAGCTGGAACGGCAGTTTCTGCACCCCGCCCGGGACCCGGTCTTCGGCAAGCAGGATTTGCGCGGCCTGGCGCCCCATGGCGCGATGGGGAAGCGCCATGGTGGTCAGCGGCGGGTCGAGACGCGAGGCGATCTCGACCTGGTTGTCGAAACTCGCCACCGCGACGTCGTCGGGAATGGCCGCACCCGCCCGGCGCAGCGCGGCATAGACCTCCATGGCCACGCGGTCATTGCCGCACAGGATGGCATCGGGGCGCCGGGGGCCGTTCATCAGTTCATGCACATGCGCGCCCACGAGGCTGTGAGCCCGGTCGCTGTAGACCGCCTTGCTGACGGCAGGCAGCACGATGGCGCCGGCTCCGTCGATGCCGGCCTGATCGAGCGCCTGACGGAAGCCGAGCTCACGGAGTTCGCCGGCGAGCAGCCCGGGCAAATTGATGAAGGCGATGTTGCGGCGGCCGGCATCGATGAGATAGTTGGTAATCTCGAGCGCCGCGCCCGTTTCATCGGGCACCAGCGAGGTCACGCGGTCGTTGGCATCCCGGCAATTGATCATGACGCCGACCGCATCGGCGAATTCTGCTGGCAGGTCGACGCTCTTGTGATACATGGCGGCATAGGCGATCGCCCGCGGGCGAAAGCGCCGCATCTCGTCGAGGATCGAGGCGATGCTCCGGTGGCCGCCGAGCGTCATGGCGAAGACGGCCATGTCGGCCGCGCGAACCGCGCCGTCGAGCCCCCTGATGATCTCCGTCGCGAAGGGGGACGTGATCAGATCGTCGGCGACAAGGCCGACAAGCGGCATCCAACCCTGTCGCATGCTGCGCGCAGCGAAGTTGGTGACATAGCCGAGCTCCTCGGCAATCTCCTTGATCCGCTGCCGGGTTTCATCAGACATGCGCGCGGAGCCGCCATGCAAGGCGCCTGAGACGGTCTTGACGGAAACGCCCGCACGGGCGGCTATGTCGTTGAGGGAAGCGGTCACTGGCTTGCTTTGGGTTATCGATTACCCATACCGGTATCAATCCCTTTTCGATGAGTCAAGCGGGTGCAGTTCGCCGCTATGGAATCTCACATGGAGGAAGTCATGGGGCGCGTGCGCTGCAGGCCGGCCCTTTACGTCATCTTCCGCTCCCTAGCCGGGTTGCGGCATCCCCTCCCCGGGCGGCATGGGCGCGGCGTCCTCCAACGCAGCGCGGCAACGGCGAGAGTAGCTTCTCTGAGACCCGAACCCCGCCGAAGCGGGGTTCCTGGGCAGGCAAGCCGTCAATTGTTATGGGCTGCGCAGGCTTCGTCCATCGGAGTAGCATTGCTCCGGCCGCCCTGCGTCTGGAGATTGTCGGAATTGTTCACCGGATCGGGGCACTTGACCTTGTCCGTCTTCATCGTGCCGCCGGTTGTTGAGCCGGTCGTGGTCGTATCGGTGGCCATCGGCTTCTTGGCTTTCATGTCGCCGCTCGCGCCACCGCCTTGATCGGCCGCATTTTTGTCTATCGTGGCGCCGGCCGGCGCCGGATTGGATTCGGCGAAGGCCGATGTGGCCATGCCGATGGCAAAAAGCGAAGCTGCTACGAGTTTCATATGCATTGCGATATCCTCCTTGGGGAATTTTGCCTTGTTGGCCTATCCACAACCTCACTGGCAGGTCATTGTTCCGCAACGGTTGCTGACAAATATGTTGCAGGTTGGGAGCCTTCGACCGGCAGACGCAGCAGCAATTGAACGCCTGATCGGGGGTGTCAGATCGTCCGGTCGAAGAGCGCCAGCGACCGGGTGTCCTTCAATCGGAAGACCTGGGCGGGACGGTTGCTCGCCCGGCGCATTTCGCCCTCGACCGGCTCCAGGAAATCGGCTTCGGACATGCGCTTTCGAAAGGCCGATTTGTCGAGCTTGCGGCCGAGAAGAGTCTCATAGACCGTTTGCAACTCGCTCAATGTGAAATGGACGGGCAGCAGATGACCGGGCAGGCTCGAATATTCGACCTTGCTCCTGATGCGGCCGAGCGCCTCCTTCAGGAGGGATGCATGGTCGAAAGCAAGGCGGAAGCCGACGCCCTCGCCCTCGATCGGCCGCCATTCGGCCTCCCGGGCAAACGCATCCTGCCGTTCGGCGACGTCATCCGCTGATAGCAGCGCGATATAGACGATGCTGATGCTCCAGCCTCTCGGGTCGCGGGTGCGGCTGCCGGTGGTTTGCAGCTGTTCGAGATAGGGCGTTTCGACCCCCGTCTTTTCCTTCAGCACGCGCCGGGCGGCAGCCTCCAGATCCGCATCCTCGTCAATATGGATCCAGCCGCCGGGCAAGGCCCAGTCGCCGGAAAAGGGCGCGTTCGCCCGCCGCACGAGAAGCACGGAAAGGCCCACCGGCGACAGCGAGAAGATCGCGAGATCGACGGTCGCGATCGGTTTGAAGGCGTCATTGTCATACGATGTCATGTTGCGAACATAGCATGCACCAGCCTTAGTGTAAATCTTCAACTAAGTTAGTTGACATTTATCACTAAGTCATGTTTTCTCCAGTTCGACACGAGCAGGGGCTCGCGCCAGCAACAGGGAAACGGTCATGTTCGGACTGCGCTTCATCAAGACGGAACCTACGCAATACGTCATCCAATATCAAAACGGCAAAGCCGTCCGCGAAGGCGCCGGCCTGGCCTTCTGGCATTTCGCGCCGTCGAGCTCGCTGGTCCTAGTGCCGACGGCGAGCGTCAACGACCCCTTCATCTTCCCGCTGGTGACATCAGACTTCCAGGAAGTGACCGTGCAGGGGCAGATCACCTATCGCATCGCCGAGCCGCGCCGCACGGCAGCGCTCCTGAATTTCACGCTCGACCACAAGGGCCGCTATGTTTCGGAGGATCCGCAGAAGCTTTCGACCCGGGTGATCGACCGCGTGCAGGTGGCGATGCGCGCCGAGGTGCAGATGCTGTCGCTGAAGGAGGTTCTTGCTTCGGGCGAAACGCTCGTCGCCGGCGTGGCGGATGCCCTCAAAGTACATCCGACGATCGAAGCGCTCGGCCTTGAAATTCTCGGCCTGTCGCTGCTCGCCGTCATGCCGAAGGCCGAGACCGCCAAGGCGCTGGAGGCCCATGCCCGCGAGGCCCTGCTCCGCCAGGCCGATGAGGCCATCTATAGCAGGCGCAATGCCGCCATCGAGCAGGAGCGGACGATCAAGGAAAACGAGATCGCCACCGAGATCACGCTTGAGAACAAGAGGCGGCAGGTGCGCGAGGCACAGATGGAAGCCGAACGCGCTGTGCAGGAACGGCAGCTGCAGATCCGGCGCGAAGAAATGGCCGGCAAGATCGCGCTGGAAGAGCAGAACCGCGATCTTGTGACGCTGGCCGCGACCAACGCCAAGGCCGAGGCCGATGCGCAGGCCTATGCGATGACCGCGATGATGAAATCCTTCGAGGTAGCCGATCCGAAAGTGCTGCAGGCGCTCGCCTCGGTTGGCATGAAGCCCGGCCAACTGATGGCGCTCGCCTTCCGCGACCTCGCCGACAATGCGACGAAGATCGGCCAGCTCAACGTCTCGCCCGATCTTCTGCGCGAGATATTGCAGCCGCAGGAGGGCAAGGACCGTGCCGGCCACTGACGAACGCAAGATCATCCTCGTCGTCCGCCCGACCCGCCTCGACGAGCTCATCGCCCGGTTCAACACCGTGCAGCAGGCGCAGTTCTATGTCGAACATCTAGGCGCTGATTTCAGCGATTACCTCGCCGAGAAGAAACGCTACGAAACGGCGATCGCCGAGGTGGAGGCCAGCCTGCGCGCCGTCGCCCGCGTGCAGCGTCTCGACCGCCGCTACCTCCCGAACTTCGTCTTCGGCCCCGACGATGTCGTCGTCGTGCTCGGCCAGGACGGGCTGGTCGCCAATACGCTGAAATATCTCGATGGCCAGCCGGTGCTCGGCGTTAACCCGGATCCGATGCGCTGGGACGGCCTGCTCCTCCCTTTCAACCCGAAGAGTCTTCCGAAGGTGATCGGCGAGGCGCTGAGGAACAAGCGGCCGATCAAGCGCGTCAGCATGGCCAAGGCGACGCTGAATACCGGCGCCGTCATCCATGCCGTCAACGATCTCTTCATCGGCCCGCAAAGCCATGTCTCAGCCCGCTATCTCCTGCAGGCGGAAGAACGCGAGGAGCGCCAGTCCTCCAGCGGCGTCATCGTCTCGACAGGCATGGGCTCGACCGGCTGGCTGAAGAGCCTTTATTCCGGCTGCCTCGGGGCCGCGAGCGCGCTCGGCCTCGAACCCGCTGAGCGGACGATCGACATGTCCTTCGCCTGGGACGCGGATTACCTGCGCTATTTCGTCCGCGAACCCTTCCCGAGCCGCACCACCGGCGCCACCATCGTCGCCGGCCTCGTCTCCGATACCCAGCCGTTGACCATCGTCTCCGAAATGCCGGAACACGGCGTGATCTTCAGCGACGGCATCGAGGCGGATTTTCTGGAATTCAACGCCGGGACACGGGCAGTGGTGACCGTCGCTGAACGGCAGGGGTCGCTGGTGGTGTGAGCGGCCTCGGCGAACATATGTATGTGGCCGCCGATCGGGGCGTTGCGACATATGAAAGATCACCTATGCTGCAGGTCCTCAGCGGACAATTGGAAAGCTGACACTGTCATGGGCGTTTTCGTTTTGCTGATGGGCTTCCCCGGCGTCGGGAAACTGACGATCGCGACTGAATTGAGTTCACTCTTTCCTGCAAAAATCATCGACAATCACTGGTTCAACAATCCGATACTGCGTCTCCTGGACGACGACGGAACAACGCCTCTTCCACCGGGGGTATGGGAATATACGGCGCGGGTGCGCCAGGCAGTGTTGGATGCAATTGTCGCTTATCGGCCCTCTCCGGCGAACTTCATTTTCACGCATGCCGGTATAGCAGGTGACGAGCAGTGCTCGCACGTTTCAGCAGATCTGCGATGCCGCCCGACAATGCGAGGCGTTGCTGGTGCCGATCAGATTGCTTTGCGATGAGGAAGAATTGGCGCGTGTTTCAACGCCCACGCGCCGCGAGCGGTTGAAGTCAACGGATGTGCAAGCCTCCTTAGACAAAAGCAGACAAGCGCGGGTTCTCGATCCCAAACATAGGTTTACCCTGGATCTGGATGTCACTTCCAATACGGCGCAAGCGAGCGCTGCAGCGATCCTGCATCATGTCACACGCGTCATCGCCCGCGATTTCGGTTCTGTCGTTGCCTTGAATGAAATGTAAGACGTTGATTTGATTGCCATGTCAGGCGTTGCGGAAGTAATCATGGCGTTTGGTTCCGCTACATAGCGGCAAGGGCGAGCGGGCTGTCTGGAAGATGTGCCATTACATGTCGGCGCCACCCAATCGGAGCTGGCCCACACCAAATTAAGAATCCATATCTTTGAAGGCGACTATTATGACATCACAGATGATCTGCCTCGAAACGAGCAAGAAGATCTTCGGCAATTGATTCTGTTGGCCGCCGAACGTGTTTCGAACGACGAACCTATCTGAGGTGCGGGCCAACCGGCATCCGGTTCATGATGGTCGGGTGAGACCGTCCGCGCTATGCGTGCGTGATGTCGTCAGCCAGCTGGAGCCACTCGTGCTTGGACTGTTCGAAGACGGAAACCGAGGGCGGGGAAAGGTCGGGTCCGCGAAGGCGCCGACGGCCACGACGCAGAGGCTGGATTGAAGTCGCCTTCCCAGTATAAGGACGTCCCGCAATTCGGGCAGAAGTGAAACCGAATGGTGCGCCCCTGCGCCGCGTCGCGCACGAAAACTTTCCGCACTCCTTCAATCGTCACCTCGGTTTTCTCAAAGATCGCGCCGCTGCCCGCCACTGCGCCAGTTCTGCGCCGGCAATCGCGGCAGTGTCACAGGCTCACCATCAGTGGATCGCCCGCGGTCTTCGCGCGGAGTGATCCGCAGTGGCATTGCGCAAGCCTGTCCATGTGTTGTCTCGCTTGTTCATGTTGTTGATCTCATGACGGCGATTAGATGCCGCGGAGTATCGATCGCGGCGGCAACTTTCATTCACTTCGGCGCCGCCGAAAAAGCTGGGCTCCTCCGGATGATCTGACGAAAACCGCTCTCGTTCTTGCGCTCTCATTTCGGCATCCGGATCGGGCGGAGATTTCGGTCGCGCCGCCGTGCTCAAGAATCTGGCTCGGGGAGATTATCTGTGAAGGGTGCAGCAAGCGCCGCTTCCATCGGCCGCCTGATCGCAGGGCGCGCCGACAGGGCAGGGTCGACAGAAGCCCGGCGCGGGAGAGATGCGCCGGGCTTCGAAAGTGGCCGACGGCATGGGAGGAGGAAGTGCCGTCCGGCCGAAGCAGCTCAGGAGGGGTGCAGCGCTTCAGCATTTCCCGAGGTAGTGCCGCAATGCGGCAAATTCAAGCCAGTGGTGGGACCGGGCCGCGCAGACACTGCGGCCTTGGAGCAGGGCCAGTCACTACGCAAATGTGGAATCGTCAAAGTGCTTCCGGTTTCGCGTTTTCGCGATAGTCGCTGACGCTGACGGTCCGAAGTGGATGGTCGACCTGTGTCGCTTATATCTCCCGAGTTCAAAGCGAAATGCCGTTATTGCTTGCCCAGGCGAGGAAATGCGTTCTGCCTGCAGGCCGAAGTTTAACGGCTTCCCGCAGTCGCCGAGTTGCCTCGTTCCGGTCGCCAGAAAGCAAGGCGGCGCTGAAGGACAACAAAGAGGGGCGGTCTTTCAGAGCCGCTGCGAGGCGCGAGAGATCGAGGTGACGTTCGAGCCATGGAAGGCCAGTGGATTGCATCTTCTCAACCAGATCAGCCGCTACCAAATCCAGGTCCGATGCCGCCGTAACCTCCCACCAATGGTCTCGGCCATAAACGAGGTCTCCCAATCTGGTGCGAAGGGTGGAGCTCGGCTCCGAAGGTTTCTCGTCAATCGCGTTCTGCCCTGCCATGGAGGCCACCGCAGCCACGAAGACGCCGAGGTTCACCGTAAACTTGCCGTTCTCTCCAAAATTCGAACTGCTCGCTTGCAGGTTTACGATCAGCCAATTCTCGCCTTGAGGCCGGTGCCAATTGCGTCCCGACTTCTTAAACCCCTCGCCTTTGAGCTCTCCGGGATGCGCAATTCCCTTTATAGCCGAGGTATTCGTGCGTTGGCCTCTCGATTCCACATTTTTGCTAGTGGCTGGCGAAGCGGGGGAGGCCTTTGATTTTCAGTTGGCGCGGAGGGGCGCGTTGTCCGCGGACAACCGGCCGTGGCTGGTTCGCGAACCGCAGTCGCTCAACCTCTTGACTGTGGAGCCTTTCTGCCGCGAAACGTGGTGGGCAGCCCGCAGGGCGAAGCCTCGAAGGACATGCTTCAGCGCCGTTGCCCGGCAGCAACGATAGGCCTGTGGTCAGCTCTTCGACCAAGATTCCAACATTGTCCATCCGTTTGAACGCTAAGTTTCCAATCTCCAAGCTGTCGTCGCTGGATGCTTGACCTGCCAGTAAGTCGATCTGTTCGTGTAGTCGCTGATCGGTTGTCCGCGGACAACGCTGACCCGGCGGCTAGTTCTTAGCAGTGCTGCTGATCGCTAGGCTATGAATCGCGCGGTATGAGCGCACCCTTGAGGGAGATGGCTTTGAAGGCTAGAGTGTGAGTCTGGAGGCCCATTCCAAACCTGCTGCCGGGTTGAAGTGTGCTTACAGCGTTATCGACGGCCATGTTCACCACGGTCGAGGTGTAATCGGCAGACTTCGGCCAAGAGCACTGGATCGTCATATGCTGAACCCATCCATCAGGTTCTCGCCTTCGAACGTCGCCGCTTTGAAGAAGGCTCTTCGGCAGCAATATTCGAACATCAAGTCGTCGCATCTCGATGAGGCCATCGCCGCCTCGTTCGGCTTCAAATCCTATGCGGCCATGCGGCCGACTCTGCACCAGGTCAGTGCTTATGCGCGGTTGATCGTCGTGACCGATCACCTGCTGCTTCTGCTTCGGCTGGAGGAGCTCGGATATCGCAACATTCCCCCGGAGGCGGTGCGTCGACTCGTCTGGACGATCGAATTCCCCGACGACCGATACGACAACGACGTCGGGGAAATCGTCCGGGCGCGCAGGCGGCCCGCGGCGGCCAATGC
Source organism: Rhizobium sp. K102 (assembly GCF_022385315.1). Classification (NCBI taxonomy): domain Bacteria; kingdom Pseudomonadati; phylum Pseudomonadota; class Alphaproteobacteria; order Hyphomicrobiales; family Rhizobiaceae; genus Rhizobium; species Rhizobium sp. K102. The sequence continues at coordinate 401,409 of NZ_CP092437.1, read as the reverse complement.
GGAGTAGCGTTTCTAGTGGTGAGTTATCGTCGACAGGAGTCTGCGGTGAGACTGCCGTTGTGATCAGGGTTTGTGCCCGGATGGTTGCCCGCGGATAACAGAGGCCGCATCTCCGGTAGTGGCCCAGCAGCTTCTGAGGCAAATCGACGGCATGCTTCGCGTCGTCCGAAGCAAGCGGCTCGTCACCGAGCGGCGTGGTCTTCGGACAAGAGCGCCTTGCCTCTTCGCCAAGGCTACTGCCGTCAACTGGCCGGCCACGACCGCCATTCTCAGAGCGGGGGACCGGCGATCATGGCGTTCCGAGGGAAGCAATAGGTTCGTTGATCAGGGATGATGTTAACCGTGGATAACGACAGCGCCTGTTGCCGTCCATCGCCGCCGGCGTTATTGATGGATCGGAAGCGCTCGAGCGAGCTTGGGCGCAGATCACCTGCAGGGCTGCGTCCGGCAGATGTTCGAGTCCTCGGCGGCCACGGAATGCAAGGCCAAAATCTGCTCTTTTCGATCGTGGAGGAGCGGAATCTCTGCCTCCGGAGCAGAAAATTTCTGACAGCCACAACCGGAGCTTGGTTGCCCGTGTGCCGCAGTAACGAAACCAAAGTCCGCTTTTGGTTCCGTAGTGCCAAGCGCATGCAATAAAATCAGTGATTTATAATTCCGGCGGTTGTTGCAGGTCCATGCCCGCTGAGGCGCCGATGGCTGCAGCGGCCCCTCCCCTGCCTCCGGGAATTTCCGCAGAAAAGCAACGGCTTGCATCCTTTAGCGGCAATCGGCGTTATCCACGCAGCAAATCGGAGGATAGGGTAATGGCAGATGCGCTCCGCCTCAATAGGTTCTCGATCGCGGCGACGGTGATGGCCGCAGCGATCGGCGCGTTTGTTGTCCTCCAGGCAAGGCAGCGCGGTGCTGTCGCGGTGACCAGCGAGATCGCCGGGGGCGACGACGATCATGGGCGCAGCGCGGCGACGCCGGAGGCCATTCCGCTCAGCGGCCTTCGTGACGTATTCTGGCGGGTCTTCCACGAGATCCTGAACGACCGGGTCACGCTCATTGCCGCCGGCGTGACCTTCTATCTGCTGCTGGCGATATTTCCGGCGCTGGCGGCGCTCGTCTCCCTCTACGGACTGGTTGCCGATCCGGTCACCATATCCGAACATCTCCGCGAACTGGTCGTCCTCTTGCCGCCGGGGGCCTTCGATCTTCTCGCCGACCAACTGAAGGCGCTCGTCGAACGACGCGAGAGCACGCTCGGAATCACCTTCTTCGTGGGTCTCGCTATCGCGCTCTGGAGCACGCATAACGGTACGCTCGCGATCTTCGATGCGATGAACGTGGCCTATGAGGAGGATGAGAAACGGAGCCTCGTGCGACTGAACCTGATCGGCCTCTGCTTCACCTTATGCGCAGTGTTCTTCGCCGTCCTCATGGTTGCCCTCGTCGGCGTGATGCCGCTTGTGCTCTCCTTTCTGTGGCTTGACCAGTTCAAGGAGCAAATGGCGCTCCTTCTCAGATGGCCGCTGCTGCTGTTGGTGGTGGTGGTTGCGATCATGCTGGTCTATCGCTTCGGCCCGAGCCGCGAGCCCGCCAGAGTGCGGTGGATGACATGGGGCGCAGCCCTGACGACGCTCGCCTGGGCCGTCATGTCGCTCGGCTTCTCCTTCTATCTCGAGCATTTCGCCAACTATAACGCGACCTACGGCACGCTCGGCGCGTTGATCGGCTTCCTCATCTGGATCTGGCTTTCCGTCGTCATCCTCATCGTCGGTGCGGAACTGAACGCCGAGCTCGAGCATCAGACGGCCAAGGACACGACGACGGGGCAGCCGCTGCCGATGGGCGCGCGCGGGGCCTATGTCGCGGACACTTTGGGCGAGACCATGAGCTGATCGTTAAGGAGCGGCATTGATGCCCGCTGCTTCGATGCGGTTTTGATGTATTTTGTGCTTCGGCAGGTTCGACAGAGGAGACGATCATGACCGCCCCGCATCCTTCCAAAACGCATATCGGCAATCACGCACTGCATCCCGAAACGCAGATGCTGAACTACGGCTACGACCCCGAGCTATCGGAAGGGGCGGTCAAGCCGCCGGTGTTCCTGACCTCCACCTTCGTCTTCAATTCCGCCGAGGATGGCCGGGACTTCTTCGATTATGTCTCGGGCCGGCGCGAGCCGCCGGCCGGCAAGGGGGCGGGCCTTGTCTATTCGCGCTTCAATCATCCCAACAGCGAGATCGTCGAGGACAGGCTCGCCGTCTATGAGAAGACGGAGAGTGGCGCGCTGTTTTCCTCAGGGATGGCGGCGATCGCCACGACCTTGTTCGCCTTCGTCCGGCCGGGCGATGCGATCCTGCATTCGCAGCCGCTCTATGGCGGCACGGAAACCTTGCTGGCAAAGACCTTCCTCAATTTCGGCGTCGCCGCGGTCGGCTTTGCCGATGGTGTCAGCGAAAATTCGGTGCAGAAGGCGGCCGACGAGGCGGTGGCCAAGGGCCGCGTCTCCGTCATCCTGATCGAGACGCCCGCCAATCCGACCAACAGCCTGGTCGATGTCGCGATGATCCGGCGCGTCGCCGATGCGATCGGCGCAAAGCAGGGGCATACGCCGATCATCGTCTGCGACAACACCCTGCTCGGGCCGGTGTTCCAGCGGCCGATCGAGCACGGCGCCGACATCTCGCTTTATTCACTGACAAAATATGTCGGCGGTCATTCCGATCTGATCGCCGGGGCGGTTCTCGGCCGCAAGGCCGTCGTCAGGCAGGTCAAGGCGCTGCGCGGCGCGATCGGCACGCAGCTCGATCCGCATTCGTGCTGGATGCTCGGCCGTTCGCTGGAAACATTGCAGCTGCGCATGGAGCGGGCAAACAGCAATGCGCGGGCGGTCGCCGATTTCCTGCGCGATCACCCGAAGGTCGAGAAGGTCCACTACCTGCCCTACCACGATCCGGACTCGCCGTCCGGCCGCACCTTTGCCGCGCAATGCAGCGGCGCCGGCTCGACCTTCTCCTTCGACATCCGCGGCGGCCAGCCGGCCTCGTTCAAATTCCTGAACGCGCTGCAGGTCTTCAAGCTTGCCGTCAGCCTGGGCGGTACGGAATCGCTGGCGAGCCATCCCGCGACCATGACGCATTCCGGCGTACCCGCCGATGTAAGGGAGCGGATCGGCGTGCTGGAATCGACGATCCGCCTGTCGATCGGCATCGAGCATCCCGACGATCTGATCGCCGATCTGGAATTGGCGCTGCAGGCGGCCTGAGGCGGCGGGGGATGATGCCCGGCGCCGCCGGGCATCATGGGCGGCTTACTTGTCGTCGATCGTCAGTTCCGTTTCGGTGGTATCGAGCACGAAGACTGCCAGCAGTTTTGCCGGCTCGGTCTTGCTGGCATTGGCGCTGACGCTGTGATGATCGCCGGGAAATTCGGAGAAGCTTTCTCCGGCCTTATAGGTTTTCTCCGGGCCCTTGTTCACCGCGCTGCGGATCGCCCCTTCGAGAACGGTGGCATAGATGAAGGCTGAGTCAGGATGGGTATGGCCGGGCGACATGCCGCCGGGCGCATATTCCACCAGCACCGCCTTCATGCTCTTGCCGGGAACATTGGGAAGCTTCTGATCGTAAACGACGGTTATCTTCGCTCTGTTGTCCCCGGCGTGCGCTTGCGTGCCGGCGGCCAGGGTCAGGGCGAGTGCCGCCGCCGAGATGATTTTTCCTGGCATGTCTGGTCTCCTCAGTTGATACGACGGGCGCAAATCCCTATCAGGCGCTCTTCTTCTGGGGCGGCTGTTGGCTCAGCCAGTCCTCGAAGCGGATCCGGCCGAGCCGCGCATTGGGGCCGGCCACGAGCGAGTCGTCTTCGAGTTCGACGCCGAAATAGCGGGCGTGCGGATCGGTCACCACCTGGCGCGGATCGTTCGTTGCCTTGAAGAGGCGTGTCACGATCTCGGTGAGGCGGATCTTCTCCGGCCCGCCGATTTCGACCGTGCCATTGACGGGTGCGGCAAGCGCCACGTCGGCCATCACATCGGCGACGTCGTCCGAAGCGATCGGCTGCAGATAGGCCGGCGACAGGTGCACGGTCTGACCGACGGTGTTCGACTGGGCGATGCCGGCCATGAATTCGTGGAACTGCGTGGAATGCACGATCGTATAGGGAATGCCGGAGCCTTTGATCAGCTGTTCTTGCGCCATCTTGGCGCGCATGTAGCCGCTGCCCTGCAGGCGCTCCATGCCGACGATCGAGAGCGCGATATGATGCTTCACGCCGGCGGCAGCCCCTGCCTTCAGCAGGTTGCGGCCCGAGGTCTGGAAGAATTCGAGAACGGCCTTGTCCTCGAAGGAGGGCGAGTTCGCAAGGTCGAGCACCACTTGAGCACCTGCCAGCGCTTCGGCCACGCCCTTGCCGGTAATCGTGTCGACGCCTGTATTCGGCGAGGCGGCCAGCACGTCATGCCCCTTCTTACGCAATCTCTCCACGGTCTTCGAGCCGATCAGGCCGGTGCCGCCGATAATGACGATCTTCATGGGTAGTCTCCTTGTGCTCTGCGAGGTTTTCCTCTGTTGACTGGAAGATGGCTGCCGAAATCGCATCCTCGGCGAGGCAAGCGACTTCATCGGTACGGGTCCTCACCGCGCGAAACTCCCGGCCGCGGGCGGTCGCCACCGATGCGCAGGAGAATGCGCCGGATCGCGGCCGCGAACCATTCTCCCTGCGTCGCTGTCACCCTATGCGAAGGCAGTAGGGCGGCTGGTCTTGCGGTCGAAACGTCTTGCGGAATTGGAGGATTTGGAGTCCGCCGGCGTCAAAAACGTGCGTCTCACGGGATAAGCACCAGAACGCGCTGTGTGATAAGCTTCGCCGGCTCACTTTATCATCAAGCCTCGTTCTCGACTCGCCGTCATCCTCGGCCTTGTGCCGAGGATCTGCTGTCCTATCGACCGAAGGCAGATGCTCGGGACAAGCCCGAGCGTGCCGAAAGAGGAGTTGGGTTTGTTACCTGCTTAAGCGACAGACGGACCATTCCCAGAGAAATAGACCTATGATGTCGTCGATTGGCTCAAGGGTAAGCGGAAAACAATTCGTCCCGTGATCTCACTCGGATGCCCTTCACCTAGTCACGAAAGCCGGACCGCCTCGAACAGCGCCGTCAGCCCGATGCCGCCGCCGATGCCGATCATCGCCAGACCGGTGGCGCCGGGAATGCCGCCGCGGATCAGCTGGCTGTACAGCCGGGTCACGAGGATCGCGCCGGATGCGCCGAAGGGATGGCCGAGTGCGATGGCGCCGCCTTCCCGGTTGACCGTATCCGCCGGGATTTCGAGCTGATCGAGCGATGCCAGGACCTGCGCGGCGAAAGCCTCGTTGAATTCGATGGCGTCGATCGTGGAAAGCGAGAGATCGGGCTGACGCTGCAGGAGCTTTTTGGTCGAGGCGACCGGGCCGATGCCGAGCAGGTTGGGGTCGACGCCCGCTGCGGCGCTATCGATGAAGGCGAGACCTTTTTCGATGCCGAGGCGTCTGGCCATGCCGCGGCTGATGACGAGCACCAGGCAGGCGCCGTCATTCAGCGGGCAGGCATTGCCCGCCGTCACCGAGCCGTCGGCCAGGAAGACGGGCTTGAGGTTTGCCAGCCGTTCCATCGATGTCGTCGGGCGCGGGCATTCGTCCCGTTCCATCAGCCCGTGGCCGGTGGCGATCTCTATGGTCTCGGGCCGGAAGAGGCCGGCTTCGGCCGCCTTGACGGCGAGACGGTGGCTGCGCAAAGCGAATTCATCCTGACGCTGGCGCGTGATGGCGAATGCGCGGGCGACGTTCTCGGCGGCGACACCCATCTCGGGATCGCCGACTGCATCGGGGGAGAAGCGGGCACGGCCGTAGAAGCGCGGCAGGGCGCCGTTGGCTTTCGGCCTTTCGGCCCGCCACGGCGCGGTGCTGACGCTCTCGACGCCGCCGGCCAGAAAACAGGAACCGGCCTTTGCCTGGATCAGCCGAGCGGCCATGATGATCGCTTCTAGGCCGGACCCGCATTGCCGGTCGATGGCGACGCCGGGAACGGCGATCGGCAGGCCGGCGGAAAGGGCGGCGAGCCGGGCGATATTACCGCCGCCGCCGGCGGCATTGCCGACCAGCACGTCGTCTATGGCCTCGGGCGCTATGCCCGTCTCGGCAACGATGCGACGGATGATCGGCGCGAGCAGGTCTTCGGAGGCGACCGTCGCAAGCGAGCCGAAGGCCCGGCCGATCGGCGTGCGGTAGGCGGCGACCACGACCGGCTGCCAATCCTTGTCAGGCTGATAGGCGTAGGACAAGGCCGTCTCCCGAAATGACCGATGCCTGCACCTGGCCGCGCGCGATCTTGCCGCTGCTCGTCATCGGCCAGGCGCCGATCTGGTAGAATTGCCTGGGGATCTTGAACCTTGCAAGCTTGCCCGCGCAATGGTCGGCCAGGATTTTCGCGTCGATCGCCTCGCCGGAAACGACGGCAACGATCCTCTGGCCGTAATAGGCATCCGGCAGGCCGAAGACGACGGCTTCCTCGACGCCGGGGCAGGTCTTCAGCGCGCTCTCGACTTCGGCGGGATAGACGTTGTTGCCGCCCGAAATCATCATGCCGCCGGCCCGGCCGATCACTCGCAGCATGCCGTTGGCGTCGATCTCGCCGAGATCGCCGACGGTGGCGCCGGCCGGTGTCACCCGGAACGCCTGTCCGTCGTCGCCCCAGAGATAGCCGTCGGCGATCAGGTCGCTGTTGACGAAGATGGTGCCTGGCACGTCGGTCCCGACATCGTTTTCCTCAGGGTCGCGGATGGTGATCGCAACGCCGGGATAGGCTTGCCCCACCCGGTCGTTCGGAAAATCGGTCTCGCCGCCGGCAAGCGTCGAGACCGTCATGAAACCGATCTCGGATGCGCCGTAATATTCCCGGATGCGCGCCTTGGGAAAGAGGCGGCGCATGGACTCGACCTCGTTGAGGTTCAGCTTGGCGCCGGCGGTCAGCACGTCGCGCAGGCAGTCGAGCGCCGGCTCGCTGGCCCATGCCCGGGCAATCCCGGCTATATGGGTCGGGACTGCGACCAGCCGTTCGATCTCTGCGGAGGCGAGGGCGCGGGCGACCGCGCCGGCATCCCACTTCCGCACCGAATGGAAGGTCGCTCCGGCATCGAGCGCTTCCACCAGGGCGTAAAGCGCCAGGCCATGCGCCAGGGCGCCGGGACAGAGGGTCGAGGGCGCGTTCTGGAGGTCGAAGACCACCCGTCCCCGGTCGAGGCTCCGGCGCCACTGTTCGCGCGAGCGGTAATAGGCTTTCGGCTCGGCGGTGGTGCCAGAGGTGAAGCCGATCAGGAAGATGCCTTCGGCATCCGGCAGGTCCTCTCCCGGTGCGGTGAGATCGAAAGGCTCGGCTCCGGCGATGACGACCGATATGCCGAGCCGGCGGCCGATCTCCGCACTTGCGCTCGCCCCGTCGTCGACGACAAGCACGTCGGGCGCAAGGCGCTGCAGAATGCGCTCGATCCTTTCCGCCGGCATCATCGGATCGATGACGGCGCAGGCATTCGGCAAGGCGGTGGCGGCGACGAAATATTCGGCAAAGCCGAGATGATTGCCGAGGCTGAGCGCAACGAGCTTCTCGATGCCTGGCAGATCGATCGTGCGGCGGTTCGTACCGGGAAGCCCCTGGAGAAAGCGATAGATCGCCCGCGAGCGCGCGTAGAGTTCGCCGTAGCTGAGAGCGTCGCCGTCGATCACCACCGCCGGCTTGTCCGGTTTCTCCATGGCATGTCGACGAAGCTCTGCATGGATCGGCATGGATCAGCCCTGCGACAAGGCGGCTCTGGTCGCCTCGGGGATCGGCGTCGGGCGGCTGTCGGAGAGGCCGACGCAGACCCAGACGAGGCCGGCCGTTGCGCAGGGGGCGCCGTCGCGCCGGCGAAAGAGTTCGATCGCAAAGGAGAGGCTCGTGCGCCCGATCTTCTCGACGGCGACCTTCGCCTCGACGACATCGTCGACGTCGATCGGGTTGTGAAAGGTGATCTCCGCCTTCTTGACGTGATAGGCGACACCCGAGGTGGTGTGACGGAAATGGCCGAGGATCTCGCGGTGCCTGAGGAACTCGACGACGGCATCCTCGCAATAGTCGAGGTAGACCGAATTGTGGACATGGCCATAGATGTCGATGTCTCGCATCGAGACCCGGAACGATGCTAAAGGCCTGTCGTCAACGCTCATTCGATCACCCAAAATTGGTGGGCTGTTCTAACCGCGAGTATGTGGGGGATGCAAATGCAATATCAGGCGGTCGTGCGAAAATTCGGCCCGGCGCAGGAGGTCGTCGGGATCGAGCGGACGCCGCTGCCGGCGCTGCGGCACGACCAGGTGCGGGTGCGGCTGCTGGCCCGCTCGATCAATCCTTCCGATATCATCACCATTTCGGGCGCCTATGCCGGCCGCACGACCCTGCCCTTCATTCCGGGCTTCGAAGCCTTCGGCGTGGTCGAAGCCTGCGGCGAAGCGGTCTATGGGCTGAAGCCGGGGACGCGCGTGCTGCCGGTGCGCAGCGCCGGCGGGTGGCAGGAGTTCAAGGACACCGATCCCAGCTGGTGCCTGCGCGTGCCCGACGCGCTCTCCGATTTCGAGGCGGCGACCAGCTACGTCAACCCGATGACCGCCTGGCTGATGCTGCATGGGAAGATCGGGCTGAGACCGGGCATGCGCATCGCCGTCAATGCCGCCGCCTCTTCGATCGGATCGATCCTGATCGGCCTCGCAAATGCCGTTGGCGTCGAGCCGGTGGTGATCGTTCGCAGCGAAGAATCCCGCCAGCGCCTGCGCGGCCGGCTCGAGGCTGTTGTCATCGACAGGGAGGATAGCGATCTGGCAGCCGGCCTCGCCGGCCGGCACGGGCTCGATGCGGTGTTCGACTGCGTCGGCGGCGCGCGCGCCTCGGTGCTTGCGGATGCGCTCAAGCCGGGTGGCCATTTCGTGCATTACGGCCTGCTCTCCGGCCAGAGCATCCCGAATTCCTTCCGGTCCTCCCATCCCGATATCACCTTTTCCTTTTGCCACCTCCGGGAATGGGTTCATTCCGAAACCATGGACAATGTCCAGCGCGCCTATTCCGAGGTGGCGGCGCAGATCGCCGCGAAGGTGATCGCCACCGAGGTGCGGGCGGTGTTTCCGCTGGAAAGGATCGCCGAGGCGCTGCAAGCCGCCCTGCCCTTCCGGGCAGGCGGCAAGGTGCTGCTCGCCTGATCGGGCACCCGCCTCGTCCTTCGAGGCCCCCTTCGGGGCACCTGAGGATGAGGCTCTCCTGAGCGTTGGCGGATACTCCAACGTCCGTTGTTATATCGGCGCGGCATCCACCAACCTCCCTCATCCTGAGCGTAGGCCGCAGGCCGAAGCCTCGAAGGACGCGCTTCGACCTTGCTTCTTGCGTCCACTAGCCGCCGGTGGCCGACCTCGTCCTTCGAGGCCCCTGCGGGGCACCTTAGGATGAGGTCGGAGAGAGGTCGCGGCATCCATCAACGTCCGCTGTTGTTGGCGCGGCCTCCACCAACGTCCCTCATCCTGAGGTGCGCAGGCCGAAGGCCGAAGCCTCGAAGGATACGCTCCGACATTGCTTCTTGCCTATTCAACCCTACTCGGCGTCGTGCCGCAGCCGCGATCGAATGATCTCGGGATGGTTCTGCTCGGCCCATGCGATTAGGGTTTTCATCGGAGCGAGGAAGGATCGGCCGAGTTCTGTCAGCTCATATTCCACGCGCGGCGGCACCTCGGGATAGACGGTGCGCCTGATATAGCCGTCCTGCTCCAGATGCCGCAGCGTCTTGGAGAGCATCTGTTTGGAGATGTCGCCGATCTCGCGCAGCAACTCGTTGAAGCGCTTTTTCTCGGTTTCCAGCGCCTCGAGCGTCAGCAGGCTCCACTGATCGCCGATGCGGTCGAGCACGCCCCTGATCGGGCATCCTGCCCGGGCCGCTCTCCCGCCGGATCGGTTTTCCCGGGCATCGCTTCCTCCTTCTTGGTCATCGCGCGCTGACTTCGGCACTGAAAACTGCCTTCTTGCTGGGCATTTCGCGCTGTCCTAGACCAAGCCTCATAGTCTGTTTCTTAGACTAGATCGCGGATTCATACCAAGGAGTTTGATGCATGACATTCGGGAAATCGCTTTGCGCACTCGCCGTTCTGGCGGGCATCGCCATGCCTTCCGGCGCCTTCGCCGCCTCTCGGGATTTAAAGGTCGAGGAAGCCAACCGGAAGCTGGTGGTGGTGTTCTACGATCGCTTCTTCAACAGCCATGATATCGAGGCCGCTTCGGTCGTCGCGGACGATTATCGGCAGCACAATCCTCAGGTTCCCGATGGCAAGAAACCTCTCGTGTCCTTCTTCACCGGCTTCTTCAAGGAAAACCCTCAATCGAAGGCAGAAATCGTTCGCACTGCGGCCGATGGCGATCTCGTCTGGCTGCACGTGCATGCGACGAACGGCACCGACGATCGCGGCCAGGCGATCGTCGATATTTTCCGCGTCAAGGACGGCAAGATCGTCGAGCACTGGGATGTGATCCAGGCGGTTCCGAAAGAGGCCGCCAACAAGAACACCATGTTCTGAAAATGATGGGCCGGCTCATGGCCGGCCTCGATCACCAGGCAGTCAGGTGAGCGACAGTCGTGTCGCGCACCAGTCCCACACCGCGTCGACGGCCTTTCGCGGCGATGATGAGCGTTTGCGGACGAGAAAGTAATCGGCGCCGATGGTCGCCGTCGCATCCGTCACCGGCACCAGCCGCCCGGCCTCGAGATCGGCCGCCACGAAAGCCTGGCAGGCGAGCACCACGCCCTGGCCGGCAAGTGCTGCATCCAGCGCCAGTGTCGTGTGGTTGAAGGCCGCGCCCGGCAGCTTCTCCCGGATTCCGAGGAACACGCCCCAGCGATCGTGCGAGTCATGCAGGAGCGGCAGCTTGCAAAGCTCTTCGCCGCTCAGGGGGAGGGTAAGGCCCTTGACCAGATGCGGGCTTGCGACCGCGACCAGTTCCTGGCGGAACAGCAGCCTTGCCTCCAGCGCCGCCGGGAAAGCCTGGCTGGTGAGGCGCACGGCGATATCCACCTGGTCGCGGTCGAAATCCGACAGCGCCTCGGTGGCGACCGTCCTCAGATCCACGTCGGGAAGGGCGCTGTAGAGCTCGGCGAGGCGCGGGATCAAAAGCTTGGCGGCGACGGTCGGGGTGACGCTGATCGTCACGGTTTCCGGCCGCGCCAGAAGCCGTCCGGTCGCTTCGCCAAGCATATCGAAGGCACGGGTCACGTCAGAGAGGTAGGCCGCACCCTGCGCTGTCAGCGCAAGGCCGCGAGGCAGGCGCTGGAACAGCATGAGGCCGAGCTGATCTTCCAGCGCGCGGACCTGCTGGGCGATCGCACCCTGCGTGACGCCGAGTTCCTGGGCGGCGGCGCGGAAATTCAGCCTGCGGCCCGAAGCCTCGAAGGCGCGCAAGGCATTCAACGGCGGCAGCGCGCGGCGGGATTGGATCATTGGCTTATCCAGTAGATTTTCTACAGTCTCGCATGTTTCTTTCTCGCGCGAAAGCAGAGAGCATATCTGGCATAATGCTTCGCAACTCAGCAGTCGGAGATTTCAATGTCTGAAGAAAAAGTCGCTCTCATCACCGCAGGCGGATCCGGCATGGGCGCCGCAACCGCGCGGAAGCTCGCTGCGGACGGCTACCGTGTCGCCATTCTGTCCTCCTCCGGCAAAGGCGAGGCGTTGGCAAAGGAACTCGGCGGCGTCGGCGTCACCGGCTCCAACCAGTCCAACGACGATGTGAAGCGGCTCGTCGATCTTTCGATGGAGCGATGGGGGCGCATTGACGCACTGGTCAATTCCGCCGGCCACGGCCCGCGCGCGCCGATCCTCGAGATCTCAGACGAGGATTGGCACAAGGGCATGGAGGTCTATTTCCTGAGCGCGGTGCGACCGATCCGGCTGGTCGCGCCGATCATGGAAAGCCAGGGCGGCGGCGCCATCGTCAATATCTCGACGGCATGGGCTTTCGAACCCTCGCCGATGTTCCCGACCTCGGCCGTCTTCCGGGCAGGGCTGGCAAGCTTCACCAAGATCTTCGCGGATAGCTATGCGGCCAAGAACATCCGCCTGAACAATGTCCTGCCCGGCTGGATCGACAGCCTGCCCGCCACCGAGGAGCGGCGCGACAGCGTTCCGATGGGCCGCTACGGCACCAGCGAGGAAATCGCGGCCACCATCGCCTTCCTCCTGTCGGAGGGGGCCGGCTACATCACCGGCCAGAACATCCGCGTCGACGGCGGCATCGCCCGTTCCGTTTGACCTGGGACCTGCCGGTGGATCTGACCGATATCGACGCCGCGGCATGGGCGGAGCTCGAAACGGCTGCGGCGAACCCGCAGTCGGGTTTCCGCTATCTCAACCTCTGCTCCGTCGATGCCGATGCCCGGCCGCAGGCGCGCATGGTCGTGCTGCGGGGCGGCGCCAGACCGGCGCGGCGCCTCGAGTTTCATACGGATACGCGCAGCCCAAAATGGCAGGAGCTTTTCGCAAATCCGTATGTCACGGTCCTCGGCTTCAGCGCCGAAAGCCGGCGGCAACTTAGGCTTCAGGGAAAGGTCGAGCTTCACGGGCCGGGAAGCGGAGTGGCTGACTCCGCATGGGACAGGCTGCCCGCGCGGACGCGGATGACCTATACGGGCGGCCCGCCCGGGGACGAACGCGCCTTCGAAACGATCGACACGGCGGCGGAGCCTGCGGATGAGGCAGAGGCAAAGGCGCGCTTCGGCGTCTTGATCTTTAGAGCTCGGACGCTGGATTGGTTCCAGTTGCGGCAGCAGGACAATCGCAGAGCATTATTCGGCTATGACGAAGCCGGCGCCCTCTCCTTTTGCCGCTGGGTCAATCCCTGACCTGAGATTGGACCCGCCGAATCTGAGCACGGATCGGCGACAGATCAATCGATGCGCGGACGTTCCGTTTTCGGCGTCGCCAGTCCGTGCCTGGAAAGCTCCAGCGTCAGGATGCGGGTTTCGAGCAGGTTGAAGATGCGCAGGACCGCCTCGATCGCATCGAAGGGCTTGGTCAGGAAATCCTTCGCGCCGAGGGAAAGCGCGCGCCGGCGCGTCGGCAGGGTCGCATCGGCAGTCAGAACCAGGATCGGCAGATAGCTGTCGTCGGGGATGAGCCTTGCGAAAGTCTCCAGCAGCGCGAAACCATCGAGATCGGGCATCATCAGGTCGAGCAGGACGAGATCGACGGGATGCTCGCGAAAGAGCCGCAGAGCCCCGCGCGGCTCCGTCGTGCTGATCAGCGCCGTAAAGCCCTCGCGCTTGAGGATGCGCTCCAGCAGCGAAACATTGGCAGGCTCGTCATCGACGATCAGGATCGTCGAGGCGCGCAGGGTATCGGTGGTATCTGTCATGGAGCCCAAACCCGCGACGTCATCCTCGGCCTTGTGCCGAGGATCTACGCCGGCCCAGTTAAGTTTCTGAAAATAAATCTTTTCCCGCCAAGCAATTACCGTGGTCAGATGCTCGGTACAAGGGCGAGCATGACGGAGGAGACTTACGGCACCGCGACGTCTTGCGCCTTGGCCTCCCGCAGCGCCGCAGGCGCACGCGGCAGCTCGACGTGGAACGCTGCGCCGCCCTCCCGATAGCTGAAGCCGAGCGTGCCACCCATGGCGTCGATCAGGTGTTTCGAGAGCGCCAGCCCGAGGCCGGTTCCCTCCTGGCTGATGCGCTCGGCGCCCAGCCGGTCGAAGGGGGTGAAGAGCCGCGCGACGCGCTCGGCCGGAATGCCGGGGCCGGTATCGCTGACCTCGATGCGGATGCGGTCATCAAGCACCCGGTGGCTGACGGTCACGCTGCCCCGCGGGCGATTGTATTTCACCGCATTGGAAAGAAGGTTGAGCAACACCTGGAGGAGACGCCGGCGGTCGGCGAACGCCGTCAGATCCGGCTCGGTCTCGATGATCTCGATGCGGATCTGCTGCTTGCCGCAGAGCGGCCTTGCGAGCGACACCGCTTCCTCGATCACCTCCGCGACGGGCTGCGGCTCGACGGCAAGATCCATGCGCCCGGCCTCGATCCGCGCCATGTCGAGAACCTCATCGATCAGGCTCAGCAGATGCCGGCCGGCTCTCAGGATCTGCGCGACGCTTTCGCGTGAATCGGCATCGGTAAGGTCCATTTCCAGAAGCTGGGCGAAACCGAGCACCGAATTCAGCGGCGTGCGCAGCTCATGGCTCATGCGCGACAGGAATTCGCTCTTGGCATTGCTGGCGCGCACCGCATCCTCGCGGGCGGCAAGCAGCGCCTCCTCGAATTGCTTGCGCTCGGTAATGTCGCGGGTGATCTTGGAAAAGCCGCGCAGCCGTCCCGTGTCGTCGTGAAGAGCGGTGACGACGACATGCGACCAGAAGCGCGAGCCGTCCTTGCGCAGGCGCCAACCCTCCGCTTCGGTGCGTCCGTGAAGGGCTGCCTTGGAAAGTTCCTCCGCCGGAAATGTCTCCCTGGTCTCAGCGGGATAGAAGCGGGAGAAATGCTGGCCGACGATCTCCTCGGCCTGGTAGCCGGTGATACGCTCGGCGCCGGCATTCCAACTCACCACCCGCCCGTTGGGATCGAGCCCGAAGATGCCGTAATCACTGACGCCCTCGACCAGCTGGCGGAAGCGCTCCTCGCTCTCGGTCAAATCGGCCTCGCGCTTTTTCAGAAGCACGCTCGCATCCGCGAGCGCCTGTCCGAGATCGCCGAGTTCATCGCGGAAGGGATCGGCCGATGTCACGACCTCGCCTCGCGAGAGGCGGTGCGCCTCGGCTTTCAGCGCATGCACGCGGCGCACGATGCTGGCCGAAAACAGGAAGACGGCGACGAGCGCGCCGGCAAAGCCGAGAAAGCCGGCGGCGATCATCAGGCTGCGCGACAGGGTGCGGACCCGGTCGGCGGCCTGGGTCCTGGCGTTGAGGAGATCGGCCTCGCGCCGGTTCATCGCGTCGATCTCCTGCCGCAGCATGTCCAGCACCTGCTTGCCCTCGATGAGCTTGGCGGCCAGATCCTCGCGCCCGCCGGCGCGCAGGATGTCGGCCTGTTTCAGGAGCTGCAGACGGTCGACTTTGGCGTCCACTAGGGCGCGGATGCGCTCGAGGCGGGCCTTCTGCTCCTCGTCGCGTAAGCGCCGGCCGACCTCGTCGAGCACGACGGGCAACCTGTCCTCTGCCCGGTTGAAGGGATCGAGAAAATCGCTCCTGCCGGTCAGGAGATAGCCGCGCATGGCGGTCGCCGCTTCGGCAATCAGGGCATGCAGCTCCTGAATGCCGGACTGGATCTCCAGCGTCACCCGCACCTGGTCCTCGGCAATACGGCTCTGCCGGTCGGCGATGAAGACCGAGGCGAGAGCGGCCAAGAGCAGCGCCAGCGGCACCATGATGATGACGATGCCCTTTGCCCGAAGCGGCAGGTCGGCGAAGCGGGGCATCATGGCTCTTCCTTTGCTGTCTGCACCAGCCCGCCGCGCACCGCCATGACGGCGGCCTGCGTCCTATCGCCGGCGCCGAGCTTGGCGATGATGCGCTCGACATGGATCTTGACCGTGCCGGGCGAAATCTTCAGGGCGCGGCCGATCTCCTTGTTGGTCAGGCCCTCGGCCACCTTCGTCAGCACCTCGCGCTCGCGCACGGTCAGCGTCTCCAATGCGCTGGGGCTGGTCTGCTGCTTGGTGGTGGCGCGCTTCAGCAGCCTTGCGACCAGAGGGCCGTCAAAGAAGGCGTCGCCTTCGAGCACGCTGCGGATCGTGCGCAGAATATCCTCGCGGCTCGCATCCTTCAGCAGATAGCCGGTGGCGCCGGCTTCGATCGCCGCTTCGAGATAATCGAGGCTGTCATGCATGGTGATGATCATGACGCGTGTACCTGGCGAGACGCGCCGGATTTCCCGCGTGGCCGCGAGGCCGTCCATTCGAGGCATGCGGATGTCGAGGAGCGCCAGATCCGGTTTGTGAAGGGCTGCGGCTTCCACCGCTTCTGCGCCGTCGCGCACATCGAAGGCGACATGGAAATCTTCCTGGCCGCCGATCATGGCGATCAGGCCGGCGCGGGCGATATCATGATCGTCGGCAACGAGAATGGATGCGGTCATCCCGCCGTCTCCTGCTTGAGCGGCGCTGCGGCGCGGACATGAGTGCCGCCGGAAACGCCGGCGCCGATCTCGAAACGGCCGCCGAGCAGCGCCAGCCGCTCGCGCATGCCGGCAATGCCGAGCCGGGCTCCCCTTCCCTGAACTCCAGGATGGCGCGCCTCGCCGATACCCTTGCCGTCGTCGATCACTTCAAGATGAGCCTGCCCCGCGCCGTCCTCGAAAAGGCGCACGATAAGCCGGCTCGCCTCGGCGTGCTTGAGCGCATTGGTGATCGCCTCCTGGGCGACGCGGTAGAAGATGATGCCGGTCGACGCCGGCCAGCGATCGGCGCCGGCATCGAGATCGGCGATCACCTCCATACCGTCGATCGCGTCGAGGCGGGTGCGGAGCGCTGCGGCGACGCCGAGATCGTCGAGCTCGGGTGGGCGGAGATCGGCGATGGCAGCGCGCAGATCGGCAACCGAGCGGCGGGCTAACGCCGCAAGCTGATCGATCTCCGGCTTCAGCGCATGCGGCTCGCCGATGCGGGCGGCGAGATCCTGCAGCCGGTAGCTGAGGCCGGCGGCAAGCTGTGCTGCGCCGTCGTGAAGATCGAGCGCCACTCGCTGCCTTTCCTGCTCCTGCGCCTGGATCAGTTGGGCGACGAGCGCAGCGAGTTCGCTGCGCTGCCGTTCGAGATCGCCGAGCAGCGCCTGCTTTTCCGCCGCCTGCCGCTCGAGATGGCAGGCATCGGCGAGCTGCCCCGCCACCACCTCCAGCGTCTGTCGGTCGTCGGCGTCGATGGCGCGCGCCCTGGGCGCGCCGATCAGCGTCAGGGAAAGAGCGGCGCCTTCCTCGGAAGCGAAGAGCATGGTGTCATTGGCGGTCGGCTTGCCGATCGCCAACCGCGTCGGCGTCTTTCCTTGCGGTGAGGGAAAGGTCAGTGTCGCGAGCGTTGCGCCTGCGAAATCGGCAAGCCGCGAGAGGACCTCGGGTGCTGCGGTTTCGAAGGCTTGCGCATCTAGCAGGGTGCGCGTCTCGATGATGAACCGCAGCCGCGCCGCCCGCGCTTCCGCCGCCCGGTAAAGCGCCCTCATCTCCGCCACATCAGGCGAATGCGCCGTATCTCTATTGTGCTCCATCCAGCGGGGACTACTCCTGAAATGAATGACGCGGGCACGATAGTCATTCCGGCGGGAATGTCATCTATGCCGTTCGGCAGATCGGATCGAAGCCACCCAGCAGATGGGGCCGCGGTGTTCCGGCGCTTAACTATCGGTCATGCGGTTGACCGATGCGATGTCGCCCGGAACCGCCACAAAGGAACTCAAACATGCGTACGATCATTGCTGCCGCCCTTGTCATCGGTTTCGTCCAGGTTCAGTCCGCCAACGCGACCGAAACGGCGACCTGCGCGCCGGCGAGCGAAGAACAGGTCGCCAAGCTCTTCGACCGCTGGAACGCCTCGCTGGCGACGCTCAATCCCCAGGAGGTCGCCAATAACTACAGCGAGGACTCCGTGCTGCTGGCGACGCTGGCAAACAAGCCGCGCTTCACCCAGGAAGAGCGGATCGACTATTTCAAGCACTTCCTGGAAAAGGGGCCGAAGGGCCATATCGACAGCCGCACCATCAAGACCGGCTGCAACTGGGCGATCGACACCGGCACCTACACCTTCACCATGAAGGACGGCTCGAAGGTCCCGGCCCGCTATACCTACACCTATGAGTTCAAGGGCGGGAACTGGCTGATCACCTCCCACCATTCCTCGATGATGCCGGAGAAGTAAGGGTCCGACCGATCCGGCAGGGAGATCCCGTGCCCACCCCACACGGGATCTCTTGATTGCTGACGATGCCTGCTGGCGTCCCTTTCGTCATGCGCGGACTTGTGCCCCGAGCATCTGCTACGGTTGAGGTGCGGCAGATTCTCGGCACAAGGCCGAGGATGACGTTGGTTAAATCGGATGCGACACCACCGAGAGCTTTGACGGCCGAGCGGTATCGGTTAGCATCTCGGGCAAGCGGCAATGCTGTTAAAGCGGCCGGCCCGGAGATGCGATGAAAAAGCACAAATTCCTGATGTTCGCGATGCTCACGCTCGGCTCGGCATGGCCGGTGTCCGGCGTCCTCGCTGCGGCGCAGCCGATTTTCTGGAGCGCCTTGCGGCCGGCCGACCAGGCCAGGGCGACAGTTCCGCTGTCGCCAAGAACGGTCAGCGGCCCTCAGGGCGAAACCCTCGCCTGGCGTGACGAGGCGCATCCGGTCGAATTGACGGGCTTCGTCCTGCCGATCGATCAGGACGGCGATCTCGTCTATGAATTCATGCTGGTGCCCTGGGCCGGGGCCTGCAGCCACATGCCCTCCCCGCCGCCCAACCAATTGGTTCGCGTCGTTCCGCAAGAGCCTTTGCACCTTGATAGAATCTACGAAACCGTCACCGTGACGGGCACGCTGCGGCCCGGCCTGGATCAGGCGCAGTTCTTCATGATCGACGGCGTCCGCGTCCTGTCCTACGGCTACAGCATGGGCCATGCCGAGGTGGCGAAGGCGACGGCGACGAAAGATCCGGATCTGCTGTCGCTATCGCCTTTCGGTGTTGTGCCGCGCTAGCGGAAACCGCAGAGATTTCTTGCGCAAACACCGCTGATCACGCATATACTGAGAGGTATATACAAAATCGCGGAGGCCTCTCCATGCCGCAATATGCGCGCGTCTTTCAATCCGGCAATTCGCAGGCCGTCCGGCTGCCGAAGGAGTTCCGCTTCGATGTCGACCAGGTGGAGGTAACGCGTGAAGGCGATGCGGTCATTCTGCGGCCGCGCGCCGATCCCGGCATGCGCTGGGCGTCGCTGAGGAGCGCTCTCGAACGCGGCCTGAGTGACGATTTTCTGGCGCAAGGGCGGGAGCAGCCGGAGGATCAGGAGAGGCCGGGTCTTCAGGGCCTCTTCAAGTGATCACGCATCTTATCGACACCAATGCGGTGATCGCGCTGATCGGCAGAAAATCCGAGGCGCTGCTGAAGCGCGTGGTCGACAGCGACGAGGGATCGATCGGGCTTTCGACTGTCGTGATGCATGAGCTCTATTATGGCGCCTATAAGAGCGCGAAAATCTCCCACAATCTCGAAACCCTGCGCCTGTTCATGGCGGATTTCCCCGCCGTCGGTTTCGAGCGCGAAGATGCGCTGGCATCGGGAGAGATCCGCGCAGCATTGGCGGCAAAGGGAACGCCGATCGGTCCCTACGATGTGCTGATCGCCGCCCAGGCGAAGACCCGGGATCTCGTTCTCATCACGAACAATGTCGGGGAGTTCCGGCGCGTGGATGGCCTTGATGTCGAGGATTGGACGGCCTGACGATTGCGCTGGGAAGCCGGCTCCGCCTCCCGCGCAGTCAACCCGTGCGGAGAGGGGCGTGCCCTCCCCGGATATACGGCCTCGTGTCAGATGTCGAAGGAGCTCGGCAGGATCACCACGTCGCGTATGGTCACGTTGCGCGGCCGGGTCAGCATGAAGAGCACGGCTTCCGCGACGTCGCGAGGTTCGATCAGCGCGCCCGCCTCTTTTGCCTTGCGCAGGTTTTCCTCCGGCCAGTCTTTCAGCAGAGCGCTGCTGACAGGGCCTGGCGAGACGGATCCGACGCGGATTCCGTTCTTGAGGAGCTGCCGCCGCATGGTCTGGACGAAGCAATGCATCGCCCATTTCGACGGCGAATAGACCGGCTCCCATGGAACCGCGGCTTGGCCCGCGACGGAACTGGTGACGATGATGTCTCCCGTCCCTCTCTCGATCATGTGGGGCATGACCGTGCGGACGTTCTTGATGACCACGTTCACGTTCAGATTGAGCATGCGGTCGATCGCGTCGAGATTTGTATCCACCAGATCTCCCCCGATATAGGTGCCGGCATTGGCATGGAAGATGTCGACCTGACCGACCTTCGAGAGAATGCCGTCAAGCAGGCCGGCGCAATCCTCGGGTTTGAGAAGGTCGAGCGGCAGCGCGATCGCCTTCTCTCCCAGCCGGCCGCAGGCTGCGTCCAGCGCCGCCTCGTCCCGATCGATCATCACGACCGTGCCGCCGGCCGAGATGATCGCTTCGGTCGACGCCAATCCAATACCCGAGGCAGCTCCGGTGATGGCCGCGACTTTACCTTGCAAACCGTTCATGTCCACTCCTCCAAATGTGTGGATCTTCTATCGCATGTGAGGTCCGCCATGGCTAGAAGTTCGCGGCGTGGCTGGGACGGTCTGAGCGTAGAGGACCGGATGCTCCGGGGGTGCGGAAAACGATTCGGGAAAGAATGGCTCGGGCTCCCTCTTCCGTCATACTCGGGCTTGTCCCGAGTATCTGCCTCCGGTCGATAGGGCAGCAGATCCTCGGCACAAGGCCGAGGATGACGTCGAATGGAAACGAGACGGCTGCGAAAAAAAATGGCTGGAGGCCAACCCCACACTCCTCACCAGTGACTCGTAGACTGGTTATTGAGGTCGGATGCGCCACCTCTCCTCCGTCATTCCTGTGACGAGCACAGGAATGAGAGGGAGGAGAGGTGGTGCCTACGTCCACCTAAACTGACTTGGTGAGGCAGGAGCATCGACACCGCGGAAACACAAGGCATCCGATAGAGACAAAAAAGTCCGGGCGCAGCCGAAACCGCGCCCGGGCAAAGTTTGCTAAACCGATCAGACGAGATCGAAGCGGTCGGCGTTCATCACCTTGGTCCAGGCGGCGACGAAGTCCTTGACGAACTTCTCCTTGGCGTCGGCCTGGCCGTAGACTTCGGCGAAGGCGCGCAGCTGCGAGTGCGAGCCGAAGATCAGGTCGACGCGGGTGCCGGTCCACTTGGCCGCACCCGTCTGGCGGTCGCGGCCTTCATAGACGCCTTCCTTGCCGGCGGGAACCCACTGTGTGGCCATGTCCAGCAGGTTGACGAAGAAGTCGTTCGTCAGCGTCTCGGGACGCGAGGTGAAGACGCCGTGCTCGGGGTTGCCTGCCTTCAGCACGCGCAGGCCGCCGACGAGGACGGTCATCTCGGGACCGGTCAGCGTCAGCAGCTGAGCGCGGTCGACCAGTGCTTCTTCCGGCTTCATGAACTGCAGGCGCTTGTCGTTCACATAGTTGCGGAAGCCGTCGATGCGCGGCTCGAGCGCTGCGAAGGAATGCGCGTCGGTCTGGGCCTCGGAAGCATCCATGCGGCCCGGCGTGAAGGGCACGCTGACGGTGGTGCCGGCGGCTGCGGCAGCCTTCTCGACGCCGGCAGCACCTGCAAGCACGATCAGGTCGGCAAGCGAGATCTTTTTGCCGCCGGTCTGGGCGGCATTGAAGTCCTTCTGAATGCCTTCGAGGACGCCGAGCACTTTGGCGAGCTGGGCCGGCTGGTTGGCGTCCCAGTCCTTTTGCGGAGCAAGGCGGATGCGCGCGCCATTGGCGCCGCCGCGCTTGTCGGAGCCGCGGAAGGTCGAGGCCGACGCCCAGGCGGTCGAAACCAGTTCCTGGACGCTAAGGCCAGTGGCGAGAACCTTTGCCTTCAGCTCGGCAATGTCCTTGTCGTCGACGAGGGGATGGTCGACGGCCGGGATCACGTCCTGCCAGATCAGGTCTTCGGCCGGAACCTCGGGGCCGAGGTAACGCACCTTCGGGCCCATGTCGCGGTGGGTCAGCTTGAACCAGGCGCGGGCGAAGGCGTCGGCGAACTGATCCGGATTTTCAAGGAAGCGGCGCGAGATTTTTCGTAGATCGGATCGAAGCGGAGCGAAAGATCCGTGGTCAGCATCGTCGGGACATGCTTCTTCCCCGGCTCATAGGCATCCGGAATTGAAGCTTCGGCGTTCTTGGCCCGCCACTGATGCGCGCCGGCCGGGCTCTTCGTCAGCTCCCATTCGAAAGCGAACAGGTTTTCGAAGAAGTAGTTGCTCCACTTGGTCGGCGTCTGCGACCAGGTAACCTCGAGGCCGGCGGTGATGGCGTCCTTGCCGACGCCGGTGCCGAACGAGCTCTTCCAGCCGAGGCCCTGGTCCTCGATCGCGCCGCCTTCTGGCTCGGCGCCGATGAAGGACGGATCGCCGGCGCCATGCGTCTTGCCGAAGGTATGACCGCCGGCGATCAGCGCCACGGTTTCCTCGTCGTTCATCGCCATGCGGGCGAAGGTTTCGCGAATGTCGCGCGCTGCAGCGACCGGGTCAGGATTGCCGTTCGGGCCTTCGGGATTGACGTAGATGAGGCCCATCTGCACGGCGCCAAGCGGTTCGGCCAGCTGACGTTCGCCGCTATAGCGCTCGTCGCCGAGCCAGGTGCCTTCAGGACCCCAGTAGAGCTCTTCCGGCTCCCAGACGTCGGCGCGGCCGCCGGCGAAGCCGAAGGTCTTGAAGCCCATGGATTCGAGCGCGACGTTGCCGGTAAGGATCAGAAGGTCGGCCCAGGAGATGCGGTTGCCGTATTTCTGCTTGATCGGCCAGAGCAGACGGCGGGCCTTGTCAAGGTTGGCATTGTCCGGCCAGCTGTTCAGCGGTGCAAAACGCTGTTGACCCTGCCCGGCGCCGCCGCGCCCGTCGGTGATGCGATAGGTGCCGGCGCTGTGCCAGGCCATGCGGATGAACAGGCCGCCGTAATGGCCGAAGTCGGCCGGCCACCAATCCTGCGAATCGGTCATCAGCGCGTGAAGATCCTTCTTCAGCGCGTCGAGATCGAGCTTCTTGAACTCCTCGGCATAGTCGAAATCCTTGCCCATCGGATCGGCGCGGCCGGAATTGTGATGAAGAATTTGCACGTTCAGCTGGCTCGGCCACCAGTCACGATTGGCTCGGCCGCGCGGCGTATTGCCATGGGCCACAGGACATTTGCCTGCGGTGTCAGTGGGGTTGTCCATGATCGTCTCCTTCATTGCTTGATCTGTCTGCGGTTCAAAAAGATGAGCCGAGCTGGCGCCCCACTCTCTCCCTTGCAGTCTTCATATCGGAAGCGTTCAATAATTTTAAGTTGGATTTACTGATTGCTGCGATAAGCTGAGCTTATGAAAAATCTTACCCTGAAACAGCTACGTTATTTTGAAGCCCTGGCAAGGGATGGTCGTTTTCGCCGTGCCGCCGATGCCTGCGCCATCTCCCAGCCGGCGCTCTCCATGCAGATCAAAGAACTTGAGCAGGAGTTGGGCAGCGAACTCTTCGAGCGCAGCGCCCGTGAGGTGAAGCTCACCCCCTTCGGCCAGACCTTTGCGCTGCGCGTCCGCGATATCCTGCGCGCCGTGGACGAGCTCGGCGAGTTTGCCCGCGCCTCTCGCGACAGCTTCCTGACGCGCCTGCGCATTGGCATTATCCCGACGATCGCACCCTATCTGCTGCCGGCGATTATAAACGATCTCAACAAAAGCTTCGCGGGGATTCAGATCGAGGTGCGCGAGACACAGACGGCCAAGCTGGTTCAGGAACTGGCGCAGGGTCAGCTGGATATGGCGATCGTCGCGCTGCCGGTGTCGGAACCTTCGCTGACCGAACTCGAGTTGTTCAAGGAAGAATTCGTGCTGGTCAGGCGGCACGAGGACGGCGGCAAGCCGGTGCCCGAACGCGAGGCGTTACGCGAAATGCGGCTGCTGCTGCTCGAAGAGGGCCACTGCTTCCGCGACCAGGCCCTGTCATTCTGCAAGGTCGGGCCGGCCCGCCCGCGGGAAATCATGGAAGGCAGCTCGCTTTCCACCCTCGTCCAGATGGTCGGCGCCGGCATCGGCGTCACCCTGATCCCGGAGATGGCCGTTCCCGTCGAAACGCGCTCGGCCCGCGTCTCGATCTCCCGCTTCCCGTCACCCCAGCCATCGCGAACCATCGGCATGGTCTGGCGCAACTCCACGCCGATGGCCAAGCAGCTGCAGGAGGTCGCCGAGGCGGTGCGCCGCTCGGCGGAGACGATGCGGGAACAGTATGCTGGGGGTAACGGATGATGGCTTTTGGCTGGCGCCTAAGACCCCTCCCCAACCCGTCCCCACAAGGGGGAGGGGCTTAACCTGCGGCCCCCGCTGCATTCACTTTTGGACACAGAGCATGCGGCTAGCCTTAGCCCCTCCCCCTTGTGGGGAGGGGTTGGGGAGGGGTCTCGGGCCACAAGCGCAACGTCGGCGATTACTGCGTGAGCCGCAATGTATCGCCGCGAATGGCAACCGCGATCGTTTCATAGACGGTCTTGATCGTCGCGGGTGACGCGGTGAAGAAATGCGCGGTGTTGGTGGCGCAGTTGCGGATGTTCACCACATCGGCATCGGCGCTGTAGGAAAGCGTATAGATTTCGATGCCGCTCTTCTTCATCGCCGTGCATGCGGTCTGCATCGCAGCGGTGGCGAATGCGTTGCACGCCGACGATTTAGTTTGCGAGCAGATCCAGTCGAACTTGTCGTTGGGGTCGTATTTGGTGTTCATTTCGCCATCGGTCATGAACACCATGACCTTATGCACGGAATCGGAAACCTCTGCGGGCGAGGTTTCGTCTCCCCACACGCCCTGCCACTTCGGCGAGAGCGTATACCATCCCGCGACCACGCCCGCATCCAGCCGGGTGGAGCCTTCGGATGTCAGGTTCTTCACGACGCTTTTAAGATAGGCGAAGTCGCCGGTCAGCGGCGTGACCGGTGGCGGGCAAAAACTCGTTCCCGATTTGGGATTGGCGTCCATGGCGACGAAGGCGGAGGTACCAGGCGGCGCGTCGCCCATGCCGTCACCGATCGCACCGGTATCCCTGACCTCGATGTCGGCACGTGGCTCGATGCAGCCCATCCAGTAGTAATTCTTGGAGGTGGACATGACAGGCGTGACGCCGTCGATCCAGTAAGAGAGCTTGTAGCTGGAGGAGGTGTAGACCGATTTGGGGTCGGTCCAGCGCTTGGGAACCGCAGCCGTTCCATTGTAGGATTTGAGCCATGCCGTGTTCGCCAGGCCGAAATTGACGCGGCTGGAAAAGGGCACGATCGAAATCTTGGTTTTGTCGACGAGCGATGCGTTGGAGGAAAAGGCCTGGAGGAAGCCGGCGACCGCGGTCTGCATCGGCGTGAAGCGGTTCTCCTCGATCATCGAGCTCGACACGTCGAGCACCAGAGCGATCTCCAACCGCTTTACTCCCGGCAAAGCCGCACAGGACCGGATACTGATCGGAACAGACTGGATATTGGCCAGTTTCATGAAGGTGGTGGGCACGGTGTCCGCCACGTGGAGGCACAGTTCCGACTCGTCGCTCGCCACCTCCGGCTTGCCGGCGACGGCGGTCTCGAACTCGCCATTCGCCGACAGGAAGGCGTTGATCGTCTTCGCTGTCGTCGCTTCCGGCATGCCGGACTTGTATTTGGCAGCGGCCGCGAGCACGGCCGAATCCGCGGCCGACTGCAGCTCCGTCCGGTCATTATAGGCTCTGATGTAGTCGATGGATGCGCCGACCGCGAGAAGCATGGGCACCGCGGCCAAGATGACGATAATCGCGACGGCCCCGTCGCGATCATCGATCAGGCGGGAAAGGAAGGACAAATGAGGGGGCATAGGCATCGGCTCGAAATTCAGATCTCTCTTTGGTTTCGAGCAGCGCTATGGCGGCAACCTTAACGACATGGAAATGCCCCGCCGCGCGGGAGCGGCAGGGGACATTTTCCGACGCGAATCGTACAACCGTCTCTGATTGTGGATATCCCGCGCGTTTGAAGGGCGGCGCCCCTCGCCTTACGAGCGGCGTTTGAACGTATGTTCGGCTGCCGGGAATTTTCGCGTGCGCACCTCGCCAGCATAGGCGGCAGCGGCATCCGCGACTCTCTTGCCGAGCTCGTCGTAACGCTTGACGAAACGTGGCGTGAAATCGTTGAAGAGCCCCAGAATGTCGTCAGAGACCAGAACCTGGCCGTCGCAGGCGGCGGAGGCGCCGATGCCGATGGTCGGTATGTGCATGGCTGAGGTCACCTCGCGAGCGAGCGGTTCCACCGTGCCCTCGATGACGACGGCGAAGGCTCCCGAGCCACCGATGGCATGCGCGTCGCGCCGGATCTTCGAGGTCTCGTGTTCGGAGTGCCCGACGGATCGATAGCCGCCGGCGGTCTGGACCTGTTGCGGCATCAGGCCGATATGCCCCATGACCGGAATTCCGCGCTTCGTCAGGAAGGCGATGGTCTCGGCCATCTCCTCGCCGCCTTCCAGCTTGACGGCGTCGCAGCCGGTTTCCTGTAGAATGCGGACGGCGTTGCGGAAGGCGGTCTCCTTTGATTCCTGATAACTGCCGAATGGCATGTCAACGACGACACAGGCCTTGGCGACACCGCGCATGACAGCTTTGCCATGTGCGATCATCATATCGAGTGTGACGCCGATCGTGGTCTCCATGCCATAGAGCACCATGCCGAGCGAATCCCCGACCAGCAGGAGGTCGCAATGCTCATCGAGCAGACGCGCCATCGGCGTGGTGTAGGCGGTCAGGCAGACGATCGGTTTGCCGCCCTTCATGGCCGAGATGCGGGCTGGCGTAAGACGCTTGTGGGATCCGACCGCACTCATCTGCTTACTCCCTTTCCCGGCAAGCTCCGCTCGCCGATAAGCCTGTTGCCCCCGATGACCCTGTTGTCGAGAAGCCGTGTCGAACCGATCCCCACGAAAAGCGCGACGACGACCGGCGCGGTGATGGAATTCACCGGCTGCAGCGTCGAGGCGTCCCTTACCGCAACGACCTCGGGCTTTGCGAGAGGTTCGCGACCGAGAAACGCCGTCAGTTTTTCTTCGAGCTCCGCGGCATCCGCAAGACCATCGGCGACGAGACGCTCCGCCTCGTCGAGGGTCTGCGGGATGATCACCGCGGCATGCCGCTCCGCCTCGCTGAGATAGACATTGCGCGACGACAATGCCAAGCCATCGCTGTCCCTGACGGTCGGCACCGCAATGACACGCACCGGGACGGCCAGATCATCCACCATGCGCTTGATGATGATGACCTGCTGATAGTCCTTCTCTCCGAAATAAGCGGTTTGGGGCTGCACGATGTTGAAAAGTTTGCAGACGACTGTCGCAACACCGGCAAAATGCCCGGGTCGCACCGCGCCTTCCAGCTCGCGGCCGAGATCGGGAAGGTCGACGATGGTCTGCATCGGGCGGGGATACATGTCCTCGACGCCAGGCGAAAAAAGGAAATTGACTCCGGCCTGTTTCAGCATGGCTGCGTCGCGCTCCAAATCGCGCGGATATTGGCTGAGATCTTCTGCCGGGCCGAACTGCAGCGGATTGACGAAAATCGAGACGACGACGATGTCGTTCTCGGCGCGAGCGCGTGCGACAAGCTGCATATGACCGGCATGAAGGTAACCCATCGTCGGAACGAGACCGACGGTCCTTCCCTGCCGCCTCAGCGCATCGAGCGTGTGGCGCAGCTCGTCAATGCTCGAGAAAACCCGCATATATCCTCCCTGCGGCCGGTCGCTTGATCTTGGCCGCGGATAAGAAGTGTAATCGATGCGGCAGGTCAATCCTACATTTCTCAAAAAAACGATTAGATCACACGCCGGCGATAACATCGGGCTATATCCCTCCCTGAAAGAGTTTTCGCCGGGGGCGGTTCGCCTCCCGCTTCTTAGACGCTTGCAGCGGAACCGGCGACGTGCGACTTCCGTTACTCGCCCTGTCGTCAAGATACCATCATAGTCGGTCGTTATGGACGTCGCATGGAGGACACATGGATAAGCCCTGGAAGGTCAGCCGCGGACCGATTGCGGCAAGCGAGCTCGACGTGGAGAAGGCAAACGCGATCAACATGCTGTTGATCCGGCCGGTGGGAGTTCTTCCTGCCAAAGCGGGAGATCCGATCCTCCCCTTTGCTGTCGGCCTTTTCAACGAACTTCGCCCGCTCCTGAAGCCCGATGCCGGCGTCACGACGCTGAGGCGTGCGACCGCCGCCTATGTCCACTGCCGGCGCTATTATTTCGCCAGCGCCCAGCCCGATTCCATGCGCCACGGCCTCGACGGCGACCCGGTGGAACCGCTGTCGTCGGAAGACCGGCTTGTCGCGCAAAAGCGTTTTCTGAGCCTCAAGCAGGGCACCGCCAAGGCTGAGGTACCTGAACAGCCCGCCCCTGTCCCGCCTCCGCTTCTGAGCAAGAACGAACAGATCCGTGCAGCCCTCCTCAGCAAGAAGAACGCTTCAGCCCGAGCGGGATAACGCGCGATCGAAGAAATAGAGATGGTGTCCATGAGCAGATAGGCCGCGCCGCGCTGACAATACCGTCGACCGGCCTCCGCGCGCACCCGTCGTTGCCCAGGAGGTACGCGAACTTGCGCAGCGCTCCGCCCAGGCCGCCAGGGAGGTCAAGGAACTGATCGGGCAGTCGTCTGCCAAGGTCGCGACCGGCGTCGAACTGGTCAGCCAGACCGGCGCAGCACTCAGCGATATCGGCCGCTTCATCGTCGATATCAATCGCTCCATGGAAGCGCTGGCTTCGCACTCATGCGTCGATCCCGCCGGAAGACCGGCCTTTGAGGCGGAGCAGCGCCATCAACACCGGACCGAGTGCGAATTCGCCCATTCTGGCCCGCCGCGTCAGGTTCCGCAGGTAGCCGCCCGGGGAGTTGATCTGCCCGGCCCTTTCCAGGATGCACGCCATGACAATGGCGGCATTTTCCGGTCCCATCGTCGCCATTGCCTCCTCATAGGCCGAAGCGCTGACGCCCAACATTGTGCGCACGACCATGGCCGCCGCCATCAGATCACGCCAGTTGGCGACCGTGCCGCCCGGTCCGTAGCCGGCAATATCAGGGCAGGCCCGCAGCACCGTGGCGAGAGAGAAGGATTTCAATCTCGCGGAATCTAACCGGATGTCAGCGCGGACTTCCTGCCGACCATCCCCTCGCCTGCCCTGCTTGCGACTTTCCTGCCCCGGCTGATCTCGCCTCGCGTCCTGCGTTATTTCCGAGCCTGGTTCAGATTCAGATAAGGATTCGGGATTCGAATTCTGTATGTGGCGCTCAAACTGGGATTCATTGCTGCTCGCAATTTGTATTTTCACATGTGATTCCAATGTGTTGATGATGCCGAGACGGATCGTTTCCAGCTCTTCGAGGAGCGGAGGGAGGTTTTCGACTGTTGCCGCCTTCGGGATGCGCTGCAGCAGTGCATGAAACAGCGAGGCGACGCGCTCCCACTCCCCGGGAACGGCTTCCTCGACGGCCGCGGCGAGAAGCTTGGCGATGTCGCGCCGCCAGATCGTCAGGCGTTCCTTCATTGTCCGCAGCCTCTGCCGGTCGGCGGCGATCCCGGCCGCCATCGTTTCGATCTCCGAGGCGCGGGCGAGCAGCGGGGCGAGACTGAAGCCATAGGCCTCGTCGATGCCGCCTGCCCTGTCGCGGCGGACATAGCGCTTGCCGTTCGGGCTGTCCTTGCGGGAGATCAGGCCGGCCTCGACAAGCACGGCGAGATGCCGGCGCAGCGTTGCGGCGGCCATGCCGCGTGCTCTCAGCGAAAGCTGCCTATTCGAGGGAAAGACCACCAGCCCTTTTTCGCTGGAGAGCTCGTCCTCGGGATAAAAGCTCAGCAGCGCATCGAGCAGGGTGAGCGCCCGGTCGGTCACGCCGAGCCCCGCCCGGGCCTCGCAGACCGATCTGAGCAGCTTCCACTTGTTGCGCGTCGTTCCGGCCGCCATCGCTTCGCCGCGCCGCAGCAGGGCAAGCGACATCGGCCGCCGCCCGAAGGGCGTCGTCACAGATTCACTCTCCATTTCCTTCACCTCTATTCAGGCAAAAGAAATCCGCTCACCGAAACGATGCGAGGGTTGAGGGCACTGCAGCGTCATTGCCGCATCTGAAAAGACACGGGAGGCGCTTCAGGAACTCTTGACGGGGATTCGTGAAAATGCGATTCTCTGTCTTGCTTAAGGATGTGAGAAGGGCTTCCACGACTCGTTCGTTTGGGGGCCTTTTTCTTTTGCGGTTTCAGTCTCCTTGTTTGCCCTCCTCGGCGAGGAATTGCTCATAGAGCGCATCCAGCCTGCCGGAGAGAAATTCACCGAAGCGGCCGGCATTCCTCGCCTTCATCGAGAGCGAGAATGCCTTGCCGTCATTCTTCATTTCCGCCTGGACCGCCTTGTCCAGCGGCTGCCATGTCACCTTCCTTGCCGCTGCCGTTTTCTTCACCGGCCGCGCGCTTTTGTTCAGCGCCGCATAGAGCGCTTCGAAACGTTTGTCGGAAGGTAACTGATGAAAGTTGTCGTCTTCGAGGACCTTGGCGACACTTGCCGCATTGGCCGATTTGCCCGCAAGCAGCGACAGCTCCACCCAGCGCTCGCGGCCGACGCCGGGGCCCGGGCCGATCGCCTGGACGACCTCCTGCGGCAGCCGCTCCATGACCGACATCATCTTCGAGACCGAGGCAGCATTGGCGGCGAGCGCCGTCGAGATTACCTCCCTGTCATAGCCGAGCTCCTCCAGCCGCCGGGCAAAAAGCGCCCGCTCAATGAAGGTGAGGTCGGCGCGGGCCGAATTTTCCTGGCCCTGAGCGATGACATGGGTACGATCGTCGATCGCCTTGACGACGGCGCGGACATTGCGGCCGAGCTCGCGGGCGACGCGCAGGCGCCGGTGGCCGAAGACCACCTGATAGCGCCCGTCGATCTTCCCATGGGGGCGCACTAGGATAGGCGTGTCCTGCCCGCGTGCGCGGATCGCCTCGACCAGCGCGCGGAACGCCTCGTCATCCTCCGACAGCCGGTCCTTGACGAATGAGGCCTCGACGACCTCGGGGTCGAGATCGACCACCGCCTCGCCCTCTAGGAATTTTTCCGCCTGCTTGGCCAGCTCATCCAGCGAGCGGACGAGCGAGCGGCCTGCCCCGCGCATCGGATAGTTCGGCGCGCCCGCGCTCTCGGGCATCTCGGTGAGCCCCTCAAGCAGATTTTTCCGTGCCATCGCTTCCTCCGATTGCAGTCATTCCATTGATTTGCTTCATGGAAACGGTGAATTTGTCAGCCGACAAATTCACCGCCCCCATGCCTGGTGAATGAGGCCGGCGATCTCGGCATTGACGGCGTCCATCGCCTCGATCGCGCGATCATAGGTTCCTCGGTTCATTGACGATCGCTCGACCTCGTAAAGCGTCTGCTTGGTGATCCCGGCATCAGAGATCGCCGTCGATTTGACCATCTGGTTCTTCAGCATGAATTCGTGGAACATGGTCGACATGAAGCCCACCATCTGCGCCTGCGGCACGTCTGTTGGTTCGTAGCGGGTGATGAGATAGCGGTACCAGGAAAGGTTCACCTCGGCGCCGGCCGCGCGGATCGGCTTCAGGATGCCGCCGAGCATCAGCAGGAACTGTCCCATCGACATGACGTCGAGCATCTGTGGATGGATGGTGATCAATACGCTGGTCGCCGCCGTCAGCGCCGTCAGCGTGAGGTAGCCGAGCTGCGGCGGGCAATCGATGACGACGACGTCGTAGCGCTCGTCGACCTCGGCGAGCGCGCGCGAGATGCGCGTGAAGAAGGTCTTGCCGTCATTGCTCGATTTGTCGGCCATGGCGAGCGGCGTGTCGTACTCGTATTCCTGCAGATCCAGATTGGCCGGCACGATGTCGAGGCCGGGAAAATTGGTGCTGTGGATGATCTCCGACAGCTTCTTCTTCTCGCCGTCGTAGCGGATCGCTTCATAGAGGGAGGAGGCCTGGTCGAATTCCGGCTGGAAGCCGTGCAGCGAAGAGAGCGATGCCTGCGGATCGAGATCGACAGCGAGCACCCGGTGGCCGGTCAGCGCCAGATGCTGGGCGAGATGGGCAGCCGTCGTCGTCTTGCCCGAGCCGCCCTTGAAGTTGACGACGGCGATGACCTGCAGCTTCTCATTGTCGCGGCGATGGGGCACATACATACGGCTCTCGGAGCGGCCATGTGCGTCGAGATAGCGCCGGAGCTCCAGCATCTGCCCGGCGCGGTAGGAGCGGCGCCCGGAAGGCGAGGTCTTGGGGCAGGGGCCCTTGCCTTCGAGATGCAGTTTCTTCAGCGTGCTCTGCGACGCCCCGACATAATTGGCGACTTCGGCGAGCGAGAAACTGCGTAGCGTCTTCTTCGCATTGGGCGGAAAACGTTGGACGCTGAGCAGATGCAGCTTCTTCGAAATCACGTCGCCATGTTCGAGAATCTGATCCTCGAAATAGAGCGGCGCGGCCTTCAGGGCGTTCAAATTAGCGTTCATCGGCGGCAATCTCTCGGATAACGATTTTCGGGAGCAAAAGCCCCTCTAACCGTTATTATCCGCGATTCTCCGATACCGGCCAAGGATTTTAAGGTTAACGGATATTAACCTTTTGATTGCGCGTTCAAGCACTTGGGCAGCACTGCATCGATGTCTGAAAGGGCCTGAGCCATTTGGGGCCGGGGGCGTGGAAAACGCGCCCCCGGCGGCGCCCGGCCGAAGGGGAGGGGGCATTCGGCGGGCTTAACTCAATGGCGCTTCGCCTGATGTGATGCGCTGCTCGTCCGCGGCGAAGAGGTGCACTGCATCGTGGATCGGCGCGATATTCAGTATGTCGCCGGGCGCCGCCCTGATCCGCTCGCGGAAGACGCAGGTGAGCGTCTGCCCTCCCAGCCGGACGAGGACCAGCGTTTCCGAGCCTGTCGGTTCCACGACGATGGTCGTCACCTCGATGCCATCGGGGTCGAGCCTGATATGTTCGGGGCGAATGCCATAGGTGACGGCATTTGCCGGGCGCCGCTCGCTCGGAAGCACCACGCCGTCCACGGTCTTGAAGCCGTCTTCTGCCATGCTGCCCTCGATAAAATTCATCGCCGGCGAGCCGATGAAGCCGGCGACGAAGAGATTGCTCGGGCGGTCGTAGAGTTCGAGCGGCGAGCCGGACTGTTCGATCAGCCCGTCCTTCATGACGACGATCTTGTCGGCCATGGTCATGGCCTCGATCTGGTCGTGGGTGACGTAGATCGTCGTGGTCTGCAGCCGCTGGTGCAGTTCCTTGATTTCCGAGCGCATCTGCACGCGCAGCTTGGCGTCGAGGTTCGACAGCGGCTCGTCGAACAGGAAGACGGCGGGATCGCGCACGATGGCGCGGCCCATCGCCACGCGCTGCCGCTGGCCGCCCGAAAGCTGTTTCGGATAGCGCTCCAAGAGATTTTCGAGGCCGAGGATCTTCGCGGCATTGCCGACCCGATGGTCGATCTCCGATTTCGGCATGCGCTTCAGCCGCAGGGAGAAGCCCATGTTCTTGGCGACCGTCATATGCGGATAGAGCGCATAGTTCTGGAACACCATGGCGATGTCGCGATCCTTCGGCGCCAGCTCGTTGACGATATGCTTGCCGATCTGGATCTGGCCCGAGGTGATGCCTTCCAGGCCGGCGATCATCCGGAGCAGCGTCGATTTCCCGCAGCCGGAGGGGCCGACCAGAACGACAAACTCGCCGTCGCCGATATCGACCGACACGCCTTTGATGGCTTTGAACGCACCGTAATCCTTGCGCGCATTGTTGACCGAAACATGGGCCATGAAACTCCTCCAGAATTCGCCGTCAAAGTCCGTTCAAGACACTCTTGAGATAATCGAGGCCGAGGCGCTCGCCCTCCTTGCGTGCATGGAGATCCTTGCCCGGCCAGCCATAGGCGGCATCCTCATGCTCGATCGAGAGCGTGCCATCGAAGCCATGGCCGCGCGCCTGGCTGAGGAAACGCGGCCAATCGAGAAGGCCGAGCCCCGGCAGCTTGTATTGCCACCAGCCCCTGCCGTGATAGCCGATCGCCTGCAGGGCCTGCTTGTCGATCGCCGTATCCTTGGCATGCAGGATGGCGATGCGATCCTTCACCGTCTCCATCGCCTGATAGGGATCGACGCCGATGCGGATGAGGTGCGAGGGATCGAATTCGAGCCCGAAGCGGCGATCCGGGATTCTGGCGAAAAGTTCCTGCCAGCCCTTCGGCGTGGTGGCGATGAAATTGTCTTTCGGTCCCGGCCAGTTCTCGATCGCGAAGGTGAGGCCGGAGGATTGCGTCTCGGCGATCAGACCGTTCGCGAAGTCGGCGAAATCGCCATAGTTAGCCTCGTCGCTCGCACTGTCGTCCCGTCCGGGGAAGATCACGAAGATCGGCACGCCGGTCTCGCCGATCGCCTGGGCGAACTCCGCCGTCCTCGCCCTGAGCTCCCGGCGCTTGTCGCGGTCGGCATCGAGCTGGTTGCCGAAATAGGTGATCGAGGAGACGAAGAGGCCGCGGTGCCTCGCAAGCGCGACGGCGTCCGCCACCCGATCGGGTGTCTTGATATGTCCGCCGACATCGATCTCGATGGCGTCGAAACCGGCCGAGGCCGCGAAATCCGCCACTTCCTCCAGCGAGCGGTCATTGAATGTCGAGGTATAGAAGCCGATCTTCACCATATCCTCCCGGGCCTTGCGGCCGTTTCAACTGTTCAGCCGATCCATGAGTTTGAGCGGCGAGCGGGTGCGTTGCGCCACATCCGCCGATGCGAGCATCAGGGCGGCCGCCATCGGCATCGCCGCCGCGCCGATCGCCGAGGCGTCCTCGCCGATCGAGGCGCGATGCAGCGAGGGCAGGTTGGTATCCTCGGCGTCGAGATGCTCGTGCACATAGCGCAGCAATTCATCGACGATGCGGATCGGCAGCCTGCCGCCGACGAGCACGGCATCGGGATCGACGATCATCGCGATATGTTTGACGGCGACCGCCAGATGAGCGCTCATTTCCTTGAGCCACCGCGAAACGAGCCGCCTTCCATGCGCGTCGAGCGTCAGCAGGTCCTGGGGAACGCTCACTTCGATGCCGTGTTTGGCCAGGAAATCATAGAGGAAGAACAGCGAGAAGATCTCGCCGAGAAGGTGGACCTTCTGGCCCTTGCCGTCGCGGCCATCGGCGATCGGCAGCCAGCCGATCTCGCCGCTGAGGCCCATGGCGCCGCGATGGCCGTTACCGTCAAGCACCAGGCCGCCGCCCGGGCAGGCATTGACGGCGATATAGAAGAAGCTGCTGCTTTCGGCGCCGAGGCCGTAATCGAGTTCGGCAAGGGCTGCGGCATTGGCCTCGTTCTCGATGAAGACGGGGTGCTGCGTCAGGTTCCCCAGGGCGGCGCGCACATCGAACTCCGTCCATTCCTGATAGGCATCCGGCTTGCCGAGCAGCGAAATTTCGCCAAGCCAATCCGGTACCGCAAGTCCGATGCCGCAAAGGCGCGCATCGTCGATCAGCCGGTTGCGCTGGAAATGCGAGATCGCGTCCGCCGTCAGCTGCATGAATTCACCAGGCAGGATGAAGCGCTTCTCATGATGGACCCGGGCGCGGACATTGCCGACGGCATCGACGGCGAGGATCGTCAGATGGTCGCGATCGATATTGATGCCGATGGCGTAAGAGGCATCCGGGTTGATTTCCAGCTCGATTGCCGGCTGGCCCCGCAGCCCGTGGCGACGGCGGGCTTCCATGATCAGGCCTTCGTCGAGCAGGCGGTCGACGATGCGAGCGATGGCCGGCTTGGTAAAACCGGTCCGCCGCGCGATTTCGGCCCGCGAGATCGGCGCCTGACGATGGATGCAGCGCAGGACGACGGCCCTGTTGTGTTCGCCCGCATCTTCGACATTGGCCCCCGTCAGATCCGGGGAGAGCCTGGCGCCGAGCGTCTGGTTCATGCGTTCGATCCTTCCTCACGCGTCAAGAATGAAGCAGACCGACTCATCCCTTCACCGCGCCGCTGGTCATCGCGCCGAGGATCAGCCTCTGCAGCGACAGGAAGGCCACGATCGCCGGAACGACCGAGATCAGGCAGGCGGCGGCAAGCAGCTGGATGGACGAGTTGGTCTGCATGCCACGGAAGTTAAAGATTCCCACACCGATCGGCATCAGGTCATTTTTGGTGAGCAGCAGGAAAGGCACCAGGAATTGTGACCAGCCGGCAATGACGGTGATGATGAAGACCGAGGCGATGCCCGGCGCCGACAGCGGAAGGATGATCCGCCAGAAGACCGAGAACCGGTTGCAGCCGTCGATCATCGCCGCCTCGTCGAGGCTGCGCGGAATGCCGTCGACCGTGCTCTTCAAGAGCCAGGTCGCAAGGGGAACGCCGAGCGCGATATAGACCATGACCACGGCAAAATGCGTATCGAGCATTCCGAGCCGGTTCATGTAGCGATAGAGCGGCACCATGATGACGAGCGGCGAGATCATCTGGAAAAGCAGGAGGCCCATCATCGACAGGCCCTTGCCGCGGAAATTGAAGCGGGAAAAGGCGTAGGCCGCGGGCAGCGCCACGATCAGCACGCCGAAGCCGCTGAGCGCGGCGAGCTTGAGGCCGTTCCAGAGATAGATCGGGAAATAGCTGTTGTTCAGAACGGTGATGAAATTGTCGATGGTCGGATTGTTGGGAATGTAACGCGCCGCGCCGCGATAGATCTCGCGCTTGTCGCGCATCGCCATCGACAGGAGATAGGTGAGGGGGCCGGCGAAGAAGATGAACATCGCCAGCATGAAGAGGTAGCTCATGGCATCGCCGAGCCGTGTTCCGGTGCGTTGGCTCATTGCTCTTCCTCCTTCGGCAGGAACGAGGCGTAGATGAAGGCGAGCCCGAGGCTGATGATCAGCATCAGCACGGAGAGCACGCTGCCGCCGGAGAGATCGTAGTTCCGGAAAACGATGTTGAAGACGTAGAGCGAGATGACCTCGGTCGCCCGTCCGGGACCGCCACCCGTCAGCGTGATGATCGCATCGAAGGTGTTCACCGTCTGGATGGTGATGAGGATCATGTTGACCAGGATGGCGGCGCGCAGTTGCGGCAGCGTGACGAAGAAGAACTGCTGCGAGGCGGTGGCGCCGTCGACTTCGGCGGCTTCATAAAGCGAGGGATCGATCGCCTTCAGCGCCGCATACATGACGACCATGGAAAAGGCGGTGCCGCGCCAGATGTTGGAGATTAGCGTCGACCATGGCGCGATGGCGGGATCGGAAAGCCAGGCAACGGTCGGCATGTGCATCAGCCTCAGAATGCTGTTCAGCGCGCCGTAGGGCGCTTCGGAAAACAGCATCTGCCAGATGATGCCGCCGGCAATGCCGGGCACGACCCAGGCGACGAGCGCCGTCGTTCTCAGGATCGTCGTGCCGAAGAGGCCGCGCTTTTCGCCGCGGATGACCGTGACGGCGACGGCAAGGCCGAGGATCTGCTGGCCGATGACGCTGCCGCCGACGAAGATCAGCGTCGCCCATAAAATGTCGGGCAACTGCGGCGAGCTCAGCGCATTGGTGATCGAGCTCAGCGTATAGTCCTGATTGTCGCCGATCAGCGTCGCGTTGGTGAAGGAAAGCCGGAAAACATCGATGACGGGGTAGAGATAGAATACGCCGATGACGATGATCACGGGCATGATCCAGGGCAGTGGCGCGCCGGCGAAACGGCGCATGAACGTTCTGCTTTGAGGCGGGCTGTCGGCCTCGATGGCAATGGGGCTCATTGGCTTCTCTGTCCGGGTTTTGGCACTTTCGACGGCGCCTCAAGGCCAGGCGCCGTCGTTATCTGAAGTGGCGGAGATAGCTGCCGCTGGCTGCCACTCACCCTAACCCTCTCCTCGTAAACGGGGCGAGGGGACGTGCCCTGCGAGGCGCTGGTGAGGGACGGCGAGCTTGCGGCTTGTCCCCTTCGCCCCGTGTGCGGGGGTCCGAAGGACGGGTCGAGACACGTGGCTCGACCCCGGTCGGTGGCGGCAGCCGGATGAGGGGCCGGCTAGCGACGCCGCAGCATCACAGCCGCTTGTAGGCCTCCATCGCCGCGCTGAAGGCGGCATCCAGAGCTTCTTCCGGTTTCTTCGTGCCCGAGAGCACGTCGCCCATCATGATCTGGATCTGGTTGGATATTTCAGGATAGATCGGCACGCCGGGGCGGGCCTGGCCGTTGACCAGCGCCTGGGCGAAGGTCTTGTTGGCTTCGGTGGAGAAGACCTCGTACTTGTCGAACAGCGATTTGCGCGTCGGCAGCTGCTGCTGCAGCGCATTGGCCGGGCCCATATAGACCTCGCGGGCGAGGTTGGCGCACATCTCGACCTTGTCCTTGTCCTTGCTGAAGGAGGCAATGGTCCAGCCGCCGGTGCCCGTTGAGCGCTGATCGGCCGTCGGGCCGGGGATCGGCGAGAAGGTCCAGTTGGCGAACTCGTCTTCCTCCAGCGTCGTCTTCAGCTGCGCATATTGCCAGTTGCCGCCGATGAAGAGGGCGGTCGTGCCGGCTGCCGCCGCAGCGTTCATGTCGTCGTAATTGGCGATGGTGCTGACGCGCTTCGGCGCCGCGCCGGAATCGACGAGATCCTTGAAGTAATTCAGCGCCTTCAGGAATTTTTCCTTGTTCTCGCCTTCGCCGAACACCGGCTTGCCGCGGTCGTCGACGAGTTTGCCGCCGAGCGCCCAGTAATTGGCCAGCCAGTCGAAAGTGGTGCCTTCCCAGCGGCCGCCGTTGAAGAGCACGCCTTCCATGCCTTCCTTGGTGGAGGCAAGGGCGGCCTTCTTCAGGTCGTCCCAAGTCTCAGGCGCATCTGATACAATCGACTTGTTGCGGTAGAGCACGCGAAGGTCCGTATCCCACCACCAGGCGCGCACCGTCTGGTCCTTGTCGGTGATGCCGGCGCGGATGAAGGGGAAGAGGTCGTCCACTTCTTCCTTCGAGAAGTAGGGCGTGAAGTCGGCCAGCACCTTGTTGACCATGAACTGCGACAGCACGAAAGAATCGACAGCGGCGCAATCCGGCGCATTGCCGGCCTTGGCCTGCTCCAGCATCTTGGCCTGCTCGGTGCCGATGTCGGAGGACATGAATTGCATCTGCAGTTTCCACTCGGGATGCTTCTTGATGAATTCGACGAACAGCTTCTGATAGCCCTCCGCAATGGCGGGGTCGGAGTTGTTCGGGCTGTCGTTGGTCAGGCGGACGACGAGGGTTTTGGCCGCATCGGCAAGGCCGATCCGGTCTTTGCTAGCTAGTTCCTGGGCAAAAATGGCGGATGCTGAAAATAAGATAGTGCTCAGCGTCAATGCGCTGA
Organism: Rhizobium sp. K102; assembly: GCF_022385315.1. Lineage (NCBI taxonomy): Bacteria > Pseudomonadati > Pseudomonadota > Alphaproteobacteria > Hyphomicrobiales > Rhizobiaceae > Rhizobium > Rhizobium sp. K102. The sequence goes on along the minus strand of NZ_CP092437.1, from coordinate 362,275 downwards.
CGGTCGCGCTCTTCATGATGGGTCTCCTCCCCATTTTGAACGATTACAGCCTGGCGGTCAGTTGACCTCTCCTCATTTCCGTGCTGCATTAATTAGATTAAGTTACTTTGATTTGATGTCAAGCCAGAGCTTTGGGAGGATCGAGATGCTGGCGACATTCAACACCAGCTAGCGCGCCGCCGGCGAAAATCGAGTCGACTTCGCGAGCCACGTCGGAGCATCTCTCCTGGACGCGCGGCGCAGCCACCCCGCAATTTTCCCGGGGAAGAGCCTGAGCGATCGCGGATAACCGTGACCGCAAGCGGCGGTTTTTGCCCGGCGGCAGCCGGAAACCCAACTCTGTGGAGGAGAAGATGCGTTTACTCATTCTCGGCACCGGCGGAATGGCCAACCAGCACGCCGCACGCTTCAAGGCGATCGAAGGCGTCAGCGTCGTCGGCGGCGTCGATGTCGTTCCGGAAAGGCTCGCGGCCTTCTGCACCGAACACGGCATCGCCAATCATTTCCTCTCGCTCGAGGATGCGCTTGCCTGGGGCGAGTTCGATGCGGTCGCCAATGTCACGCCTGACAGCATCCACCATCCCACGACGCTGCAGGCGATTGCCGCCGGCAAGCACGTCTTCTGCGAGAAGCCGCTCGCCACCGATGCTGTCAAGGCCATGGAAATGACCGAGGCGATCGAGCGGGCGGGCAAGGTCGGCATGGTCAACTTCACCTACCGCAACTCGCCGGCGCTGCAGAAAGGCCGGCAGATGGTGCTCGCCGGCGAGATCGGCGCGGTGCGCCATGTCGAGGCGTCGCACCTGCAAAGCTGGCTGGTCGGCCGTCACTGGGGCGACTGGAAGAGCGAAAGCAAATGGCTGTGGCGGCTGAGCAAGAAGCACGGCTCGAACGGCGCGCTCGGTGATATCGGCATCCACATCGTCGATTTCGCTTCCTACGGCTCCGGCCTCGACGTCGCCCATGTCTTCGCCCGGCTGAAGACCTTCGACAAGGCGCCTGGCCATAAGATCGGCGAGTACGATCTCGATGCCAATGACAGCTTCACGATGAATGTCGATTTCACCAATGGCGCGATCGGCACGATCCAGGCAACGCGCACCGCCGCCGGCCAGATGGATCAGCTGCGCCTCAGGGTCTATGGCGAAACCGGCTCGGTCGAGATGATCTACGATACCGGAAAATCGACGCTGCGCGCCTGCCTCGGCGAAGACGTACACACGGCCACCTGGCGCGACGTGCCCTTCGATCCCGTCGAGACCAACTATCAGCGTTTCGTTCAGGCGGTGCGCGCGGGCAAAACCCAGGAGCCGTCTTTCCGCCGCGCGGCGAATATCCAGAAGGTGCTCGACAAGGCGCTGGCCTCCGATCTCAGCCACGCCGATGAGGCGCTTGGCTAGGGCGGTTCAGCTTTCCACGGAAAAGCAGGTCCGTCCTAACCTTTTGCTTTGGCGCGATTCCGGACGGAAAGCCGCTTCGCACTTTTCCTGGAATTGCTTTAGGCCGAAGCCGGCGGCAGCAGCAGCGTGTTGAGGAAGGGCAGCAGCGCCGCACCCAGTGCCACGCCGCCGCCGCTGAAGCTTGCCGGCCGCATCGGCGAAATCCATGGCGTGATGATGGGGCGCGTCGACGTATCGCCCCGCTCGATGGAAAGCTGGTGGATCAGCGCCTCGATCACGCCCTGCGGCAGGTCTCCCCCGATCATGACGGTGCTCGGGGCGAAGAAACCGGCCATGGCGATGATCGGATCGAGCAGATGGCCCGCGGCCTCGCGGATCCATTGCGACAGCAGCGGACAGGAGAATTCCTCGCCGTTCAGCAGCCGGACGAAATCCTCCTCGCCGATGCGCGTGCGGAGCGAGCCGAAGCCGACGACGGTATTGAGCCGGACATTGTCCGGCCCGGTCAGCATTTCGCCGATGCTGCCCGCCCGTCCATGCACGCCGGAATAGGGAATGCCGCGGATGAGGAAGCCTGCCTGCACGTCGTCGTCGATGATGATCATCGCAAGCCCGCCCTCCGGCAGGGCGCTGCCGATCGTGCGTTCGGCAAGAAGGCCCGCCGTGCACTCGTTCTCGACATAGGGCCGCGCGACCGTTGATAGCGCGGCGATGGCGTCGCTCTCATCCTCCGTCCAGTCGTTGGCGGCGATGCCGAGCCCGATGACCGGCAGAGCGGCGTGCCGGTCGACCATGTCGCGGACGGCCGCATGCACCAGCTGGACCTTGTCCGCCGGCTCCACATCGAAATAGGCTCGGTCATGCACCTGGCCGCTCAGATCGACGAGCACGATCTCGCCGCGCGTCTTGCGAAGCTTGACCCCGACCGAAAAAGCGCCTTCCGGCCGCAGCGCAAATTCCGTCGCCGTGGCGCCGCCGCCAAGCCCGTTGCGCCGGTTCGAGGTGACGAGCTTCTCATCCGCCAGCCGCCGCAGAATATTGGTGATGCCGGGCCCGGTCAGCCCGCTATGCCGCCCGAGCTCGGTACGCGTCAGCGGCCCATGCCGGCGGATCGCTTCCAGGATGACGCGAATATTCCGGTCGGCGATCTCACCCGACCTGAGCCCCACCGTTTTGGCGCGCGGACCGCCCATCTCCTGGGTGTGAAGCCGACGCGGCCCTGACCGAAGATACCGCATGACCGTCTTTCCTAGAGCACTATTGCGGTGTGTATCACGCTTGCAGGTGTTCGTAATAGTTTTCTACTCGACCCGCATAACCAACGTGTTCGTTGCTCGAAGCCAACGCTGCGTCATTGGGTGCCCTAGAGGCCCACGGCATGGGAGGCCGTTACGTGGAGTGTTTCGATGTCTCGACTTTGACCGGTCAGCTTTACCGGCTCGAAATATTTCTGCGTAAAGGTCCGCGGATGCGGACGTTGATCGATTTTATCACGTGGATGCTCGCCTAGCCTCCCGCTCTCTGGGAGCTGGCGAATGTGGCAAGACGCTACGGCTGGACTCTAGGTGCCTGCGCTGGTTCGATTGTTTTCGGCGGCATATTTTTGTGGGTCACTGCGCTCCAATAGGTCGCCGAAGGTATCCAGGATAGCGCTTTCGGTGTTGTGCAAGCGCTCCTTCTGCTGGTGGTGCCTCCGGCAGCTACTGTTTTCATTGCTAAGATGACCGGATTCTGCTGGAGTTTTCGCCGGCATTGCCGTTGGATTCTGCGTCTTTGTCATGACCGCCATCATCGGAATTGGCCACTACGGCGAGTGAGGCATTGCGAATGCCAGTCGGCTAACGTTTGCCGAGATCGCTTCGACGGATCAGGCACAAAAAGCCCCGGCAACCCGGGCTTGGCAGATAGCGCTTTGGAGTGAATGCCAACTCGATCCGGATGGCTCCTGGATCTGCACGATAGGGCCCGACGCACTTCCAAGTAGCGGTTGCTACTAATAGCTGCAGGGACGATCGTTGCCAAAACCGTCGCGGCAGGCAGGTCTGAGCCCATAATCGACGCTGCTATATCCAACCGAGCCGGTTTGCAACGAGTTCGGTTGAGCTGGTCGTGCAGGAAGACAACGACAAGGCAACCGCGATGACGGCTGCTACGGCTGCCAATGATTTGCGAATCTGGAGCATCCCACCCTCTCCATCGCCGGCTGAGAGCCAGCGTCTTCAGTGTGATTACCCTGCAGATAGGCGGATGCGGCGATCGGTAAACTGTTGCGCCCGATCAAGATTCCGTTATTCGTTTAAAGCGCGGCGCCGGCTTTCGAGCGGAGGACACCATGCCCGCAGCGATACTGATTGGAGCCTCTGGTTCCGGCAAAACCACCATCACTCTGGTAATTGCCGAGCGCTCTCCCGACGATACGGATGTTCTCTTCTTTGACGCGATAGGCGTGCCGAGCGCTGAGGACATGATGCGGGAATATGGATCAGGCGGAGCTTGGCAGTTGGCCAAGACGGTCGAATGATGATGAGGATCGCCGAAATTGCCACGTCAGGACGACAGGTCGTATTTGAAGGCCAAACTCGGCTTTCGTTCTTGGCTGAAGGGGCGGTCGCCGCAGCTTGGCACGTCTATGTTCCGATCCTTGTCGACTGCGATGATGCCACAGAGCCGCTCGGCTGATGTTCGATCGGCAACAGCCTGAGCTCGCTAATCCCGAGATGATGAACTGGGCGAATTATCTTAGACTTGAGGCGAGAGCGCATGGGTGTGAGATTTTAGACACATCCGCCATGTGGAGCAGGCAGCCTCTTGTGTCTTGAGCCTCATGCTCACCGTCGGTACGCGGCGGTCGGAGCAAGGACCTCTATCGCCGAGGTGACGCGGCGGCCTGAGGTGTCGATGCCCCACGTCTGCTGTATTGCAGAACGGCTACCGCTTGGTGTGTAAATAGGTAGACTGGTGAGATTATCCGGAAGCTTATACACTTCAAATTCTCGATCACGGGAGTGGCAGGCAGACAAGCAAGGTTCAGGCTTTGCACCAATGGTTTCGGGCATGGTCTTCTCATTGGAGCGATAGTGATGGTTTCCACATCTGCGCTGGGGCGAGTTCCACGTTTTCTTATCTGCTTATTCCTGCTGATCGCGTGTCAAGTCTTCACGGGATCTGCTCACGCAGAAAAGCGCGCGGCAATCGTCATTGGCAATAGTGACTATCCTTTTGCGCCGTTGAGCAATCCCCAGAATGACGCCAAGCTGATCGCCAATACCCTGACCGAATTGAATTTCGATGTGCTGTTGTTTTACGACCTGAAGAAAGAGGCGGTCAAGGATCTCAAAGAGACCGTTCGGACGCATCTGGTCGGTGCCGATATTGCCGTCTTCTACTATGCCGGCCACGCCTTGCAGGCCAGTGGCCGCAATCTCCTATTGCCCGTGGACGTCGATACCAGCTCTGCGCAACGGGTCGTCGCCGATGCACTCGTCCTCAATGATCTCATCGATATCGTCAAGAACGATCCTGTCGGGCTGAAGCTCTTCATTCTTGATGCATGCCGAAACAATCCGGCTGCAAATTTCCAAGGCCTTCGTCAGGGGCTGGCAGATACTGAGGCGGGAAGCGGGCAGGTCTTGGTAGCTTATGCAACGAGTGCCGGTGAAGTCGCCTATGATGGCACCGGGCTGAACAGTCCCTATTCGTCGGCGCTCGCCAATGCCCTGCAGCGACCGAACCTAGATGTTTATGACACGTTTCGAACGGTTCGCGGCGATGTCAGGCAAGCGACCGGCAATGCCCAAATACCTTGGATCACCGGCTCGATCGAAACGCGGTTCGTGTTCCGGCCACAGGCCGCAATCTTGAACGCGGAAGCCGTCGTTCCGCCCACCGAGACCTCGAGTCCGGTTAATATTGACGAGGTGCTGTGGACCTTCATCAAGGATAGTCCAGATCCTGCCGATTTCGAGCGCTTCGCAAAGATCTTTCCCCAAAGCGCGCACGCGGCGGAGGCGGAAGAAAAGAGCCGTGTCCAGGTTGCTGCCCTTTCGAAACGCGGGCTTTATGTCCGCGAAAGTCTTGTCGCCTCATCCATTGCCAGCCAGGTGCCGAGCGCGGGCGACTCCGAGGCTAAGGAGTTCGTCTTCCAGCAATCGGGCGAGCGAGCGGTAAGCGAAACGTTCAGGATGTGGCCGAGTTTACTGCCCGAGACGGCGGGCGGGATGCGCAGTCTTGTGACCGAATGCGATCTTTACGGTGCTGACCCGAACGATCCGCAGCGACAAGTCCCCGGCGTCAGTAATGGTCTCGTCAATGTGCGCGACGCGTTGCGGGCCTGCGCCTTTGCGCTTGCAGCAGACCAGAACAATCCCCGGCTGCAATATCAGCTTGGTCGCGTTCTCGAGATCGCCGGTCGATACAACTGGGCGGAGTATTTCTACAAAGTCGCCGGCGGTCATCAGTATAGCGCGGCTCTCGTCAACCTCGGCTATATGGCACGCATGGGGATCGGCCGGAAGGTCGACTACGATCAGGCTCTCTCCTACTACATGGCGGCCGCAAAAATGGGGAACCTGCGCGCACGCACGAACGTCGGCACGGCCTATATTCTTGGCCAAGGTGTCTCGAGGGAGCCGGAAGAAGGCATTCTCTGGTATCGTCTTGCCGCTTCCAGCGGATGGGCGAACGCTATCACGGCGCTGGGTGACTGCTACAGGCTGGGCACGGGTGTAAAGCAGGATGCCTCGCAGGCGGTAGCGCTTTACATCGCGGCGGCCGATACTGGCCAGATCGACGCCATGGCAAATCTGGGTCAGGCCTATATCAGCGGAGAGGGCACCAAAAAGGACCTTGGACGTGGCTTGGAGACCCTGCTCAAGGCAACGGACATGGGCAACAAATACGCCCCCTACTATGCCGCGAGGCTGTACCTGAAAGGCGCCGATAAACTTCCTGCTGATCGAAATCGAGCGCTTTCCCTTTTCAAGTTATCTGCCAATCGCGGCCTTGAACTGGCCAACCTCGATCTTGCCTTCGGTTACGACAAAGGCAGCTTCACGGGAAAGGCGGATGTGCCGCTTGCCTATTATTATGGGGTGCTGGCCGAAAAGCTGGGCGTCAATCGAGCCGATGAAGCGCGCGCGGCGATCGGCAAGAAACTTGACACGGCAACACGGCAAAAGATGGAGGCTCAGGTCGATCTCTTCCTGGAACAGAACGGCAAATGACGGTCCGGAGCTGACCTGAACGGGGGCATCGGCATGCGGATGCAGTATCGCTCGATATCGGATCTTCACAAGGCGATCGTCAACGGGTTGCACATGCTTCCTCGCGAGATCGATCTGGTCGTCGGCATTCCACGCAGCGGCTTGCTGGCCGCCAACATGCTCGGCCTTGTCGCCAACCTACCGACGACCGACCTGGACAGTTTCATCGAAGGCCGCGTTTATTCGTTCGGTGCAACGAAGAATACGGCCTCGTTCAGGAGCGCATCGCACGCTCGAAAGGTTCTTGTCCTCGACGACAGCATCAATACCGGTGGCGCCATGCGGGAAGCCAAAGCCAAATTGACGACATGCAAAACACGCGCTCAATTTGTCTTCGCGGCGGTCTATGGCCTGCCCGATAGCGTCGATGATGTCGACGTCATATTCGAGGTCGTCGAACAGCCAAGGCTGTTCCAGTGGAATTTCATGCATCATGGCCTGTTATCGAAGGCGTGCATCGACATTGACGGGGTGCTCTGCCTCGACCCGACCGATACGGAAAATGACGATGGCCCGGCCTATGAAGGCTTCTTGAGAAATGCACGGGCGCTTCACAAACCGACGCGATTCATCGCCTATCTCGTCACCAGCCGGCTCGAAAAGTACAGGTCCTTGACCGAAACCTGGCTTCGCACAAATGCGATCGACTACGGCAAGCTCATCATGCTCGATCTGCCGAGCGCAGCGGAGCGTCGGCGGCGGGGCACCCACGCAAGGTTCAAAGCCGCCTTCTATCGGCAGTGTGATGCGGAAATCTTTGTCGAGAGTAATCTTCGGCAGGCGAACGAGATTGCCAGGATATCGAACAAGCCAGTCCTTTGCACCGAGACCCACCAGATGGTTTTACCGACCACTCCCTTGCGCAGCTTGTTCAATATGAGAATGCCTTTCGATGCTTTCGCGTTTTTGAGGCGCGAGCAGACAATGCCCGAGGAACTCCGCTATATGATTGCCGACGCGCACAACCGCGCAAAATCTCGAACGCTTGTCACCTGGCTCGGGCCAAGACCAGACGGCTTTCTCGAAGCCATTGAGTCCATCCGCAAGATTTGCACCGCCAAGAACGAATATCCGATCATCGTTCTTTCCGATTTCCATCAGGAACTCATGTCCCGGGCAGAGACGCCGGCCGAATTCATTCCGCAGGTGCACCACCTTCCGTCGCTTTCGTCCGGCCAATATCAGGACTATGTGCGCAGGCGTTACGACCTTATTTTGCGAAAATGGGCGATCTCGCGTGAGGTGACGTTGGGGTTGAGCTTCGAGGAATTCCTTGCCGAGCAATTGTCATAGCGAAAAGGCGGGCACACTTAAGACAAACAGCTGATTAATCTTCAAGGTTGAAACGTGCATCTATTCGTTGCTTGACAGGCCGGAGAAGTCCTTCAAGGCCGCATCGGGCCATCGAAAATAATGAGTTTCACCTTGTTGGCCTTGACTTTCGTGGTTTGTGAATGCTTACTAAAATAAGCTGCGGGGAGGGCAATATATGCTTCGCAAGATCTCTATCCTCGGAACGCTGATACTTGCCTCATGCACCTCTCAAGGCTCGAATATGACGCTGGCATCGATGATCAGCGGTTACCGAGGTGCGTCGACCGCCGCTGAAGACGTGGCCTGGCGCAACGCACGGCGAAGCAACACCGATCAAGCCTATCGCAATTTTATCAGCAGCTATCCCAACAGTTCCTATGTCCCGGTTGCGGCATCAAGGATCACCCGGTCGGTCAAGCCAAAGCCCGTTGCAGTCAGGAATTTGGACAGTCCCCAACGTAACTCTTCTTTCGGCCGTAGCGGCAGCGCTTATTGAAGCAACTGACCTGTCAACTGGGAATTGAATCGGGTTGCACCCATCTGGCTTTCGAATGCATTTTGATATTGTCCATGCAGCCGATCCTCGATTTTACGGCGGCTCCTCATCTGCGGTGCGGGTCGAGATCCAATCCGCTCGGCAATTTGGCCTCTCGACGGCTCTGATTCCATTTCTCGGCGTTTCCGACATCCGTTCCAGGCGGTTCGAGGAACGTCTTCTCGACGTTCTTGAGCGTCAGGAGGTGCCGTGGCTGACGGGCGAGGAGCCAGTCGAGTGCGACATTCTCTTCGCGCATAATCCCCTGGCGTTCGCGCACATGCCGACACGGCCGCTGCGCCTCAGATCGAAGGTCGTCCTCCTTTCGGTCCAGCATCCGCCCTTCGACGGAGTGGGGAATGCGCAATACAATATCGACGTAGTGAAACGAAATCTGGAGAGAATGTTCGGGGCGCCCGTCATCTTCGCACCGGTCGGCCCCAAGGTGCGCCATCAGTTCGAAGACATTATCGCCGGCAGACCTGAGCTCTTGCGTCATGATCTCTTCAATCTCGTCGACCTTGACGAGTGGCCGATCAGGACCACGCAGCCACCCCGCGAACGGGCGGTTATCGGCAGACATTCGCGTCGCGATCTCCTGAAATGGCCGGACAGCGAGGCTGACTTGCGCGCGGCCTATCCCGACCTTGGCAATGTCCAGGTTAAGGTCATGGGCGGTGTGCCAGACCAGATCGTGCCTTTGATTGGATCCAACTGGAACATCTCGCCCTATTCGAACAGCGGTGTGCCTCAGTTTCTGAACAGGCTTGATTTTTACGTGTTTTTTCACAGCCGGCAGTGGGTTGAGGCGTTTGGCATTGGCATTGCCGAAGCGATGGCGAGCGGGCTTGTGACCATTCTGGACCCATCGTTTCGGGACCTGTTCGAAGATGGTGCGGTTTATTGCCGACCTGAAGAAACAACCAACGTTCTGGAGAGATTTCTCGCCTCTCCCGAGGCCTTCAGCGCACAGTCGGCAGCCGCGCGCACATTGGTCGAGAAGAAGTTTTCGACGAGCCGATACCCGGAAAGAATGCGTGCGGTCTATGACGAACTCGGGCTTAGCTCGCCTCCCGCGCTCGCCACCGTCGGCAAGGTCGTTGACGCTGATGCTTTCTCCGCGTCGAGCGGGCACGCAACGGTCAGTTCCGGGCCGGGAAGACCGCAACGGTCGCTGATGGGACGGCGGCGTGTCCTGTTTGTCGCGACAAACGGCATAGGCCTTGGCCACATCACGCGATTGATGGCAATCGCCGAGCGCATGTCGCCTGACATGGAGCCCGTTTTCCTGACAATGTCGGCCGGATCTTCGATTATCGAAGCACGTGGGCACCCGGTCGACTACATACCGTCCGCCCCGAAGATCGGTGTCACGGACGACAGCTGGAATGAGGTCTTCGCACAGGAATTGCTGGCCGCCGTGGAGGCGTTTGCCATCAACAGCGTCGTCTTCGACAGCAACCATCCCTTTCCCGGCCTGCTGAAAGTGCTGGCCGCCCGTCCCGATCTGAACTGGGTCTGGATCCGCCGCGGGATGTGGGCGTCCCGTCATGGTCTCGATCCGTCGATGCAGCATCGGTTCGACATGGTGATCGAGCCGGGCGAGTTCGCTGCGGACGAAGATCATGGCATCACCGCGCAATTGCGCGCCGGCGTGATCGGCGTTTCTCCAATCCTCCTCGTTGACAATGACGGTTGGCTCTCGCGGGCAGAAGCTGCCTCGGCTCTCGGTGTCGATCCTGCCGGTCTCGTCGCCGTCGTACAGCTCGGTTCCGAACGAAATTTCGACGTCAGCCGGCTGCGGCCGGCGATCATCGACGGGCTGCTCAAACATGGCGTCCAGATCATCGATGCGGTCAATCCCCTCGCCCCGAAGCGCGAGGCTCATATTGGAGGCACCGTGCAAAAGGCGATCTATCCGATCGCCAGATATTTCAACGCCGTCGACCTGATGATCACGAATGCCGGCTACAACAGCTTCCACGAATCTGATTTATGGCGGCATCCCGGCAATCTTCGTTCCTAATGAGGCGCCCGAGATGGACGAGCAGGCCGTCAGAGCCGCCTATGCGCAAAGCTCCGGTTTGGGGCTTTGTCTGAGAGCGGTGGATGTCGAGCGAGCGCACGAGGCCATCGGACTCGCCCTGTCGGAAGATTTTCTCACCCAGTATCGTATGCGAGCAGCTCGCATCGTTTTTGCCAATGGAGCGCGTGAAGCGGCACTGGCGATTGAAGAGCTCGCATTCTCTGTCAGGACTGATCGCGCGCTTGGGGGATCGATCGCCCGCGTATGACATTTTCGCAGCGCCCGATTGCGCAGCTCAGACAGATCCCCTTCTTTCAGGCGTTGTGGTCTACCGGACGGCCACGCGACAGGCATCGGATGGTTGCACTGTTGATGTCACTTCCGAGGCGACGGACCTTTGTGCTAGGCTTCTCCATCAGGATCGCCGGCGTCACGAGACAGGGGCATTCTCCGCATGGCTGATGATCGCAAGACAACCGTCCAGACGCCGCTCGGATCCGAAGCGTTGACCTTCACGCATTTCATCGGCGGCGATGAGGTCAGCCGGTGTTTTGCCTTCACTGTCGGCTTCATCAGTTCCGATGAGAATGTCGACGCATTGAAGCTGCTCGGAAAACCCTTGTCGGTTGAAGGAGAAAGCGGAGACAAGAAGCGCTGGTTCAGCGGGCTCGTCACGGATTTTCGCCTGACGCGCATCGCGGAGAGGTTTGCCTACTACGAGGCGGAGGTGCGGCCCTGGCTTTGGCTGCTCGGCAACAGCACCGATTGCCGTATCTTCCAGAATATGAGCGTCGTCGAAATCGTCGAGAAGATCTTTTCGAAATACAAGGTGGCAAAATTCGAAAAGCGGTTGCAGGGTTCCTACGAGGCGAGGGAATACTGCGTGCAATATGACGAAACCGACCTCGACTTCGTGCAGCGGCTGCTCGAGCACGAAGGCATCATGTATTTCTTCGAGTATGCCGAGGGCGAACACACCCTCGTCCTTGCCGATGCAATGAACAAGCTGAAGCCGGCGCCAGGCTATGCGAGCGTCAAGTTCCGGGCCGAGGGCGATCCCGTGCGTCGGGATGAGGAATATATGACGGACTGGGTTTCGACCAGTTCCGTCCAGCCCGGCATTTTCGCTCACACGGACTACGATTTCACCAAGCCGGGCGCCGACCTCATGGCGCAATCGGCGCAACCTTTCTCTCACGCAGAGGCGCAGGGTGAGCATTATCGCCATCCGGGCACGCATCTGACGGTCGGCCGCGGCGATGCGGTTGCCGTCGTTCGGCGCGAGGAGATTCAGGCGGCACATCAGCGGATCGCTGCCGCCGGCACGGTACGTGGACTTGCATCGGGCTCCACGTTCAAGCTTGAAAATTTTCCTCGCAAGGATCAGAACGCGGAATATGTCGTGCTTCGCGCTGACTACCGTCTGTTCGACCCCGGCTACCGGCCTGCCGCCGATGCAGGGGAAGAAACCTTCCGGGCAATTTTTCAGGTCGCTCCGACGTCCATCAGTTATCGGCCGCCGCGCACCACGACAAGGCCGGTCATGCGCGGGCCACAGACCGCGACCGTGGTCGGTCCAGCGGGCGAGGAGATCTTCACCGACAAATATGCACGCGTGAAAGTGCAGTTCCACTGGGACCGCCTTGGCAAGAAGGATCAGAACAGTTCCTGTTTCGTGCGCGTGTCGCAGACCTGGAGCGGTGCCGGCTGGGGCTTCATCCAGATTCCCCGGATCGGCCAGGAGGTGATCGTCGACTTTCTCGAAGGGGATCCTGACCGACCCATCATCACCGGCAGGGTCTATAACGGCAAGGAAATGCCGCCCTACGAGTTGCCGGGAAACGCCACGCAATCCGGATTGAAGACGAATTCCTCGCCGGGGGGCGGTGGCTGGAACGAATTGCGTTTCGAAGACAAAGCCGGATCGGAGGAGGTCTATTTCCAGGCGCAGAAGGACCACAACCTTTTGATCAAGCACGATCGCAGCAAGCTCGTCCAACACGATCAGTCGGATCGCATCGACAACAACGCCAAACACTCCGTCGGCGTGAACCTGGACGAGGATGTCGGCAACAACAAGACGACCAAGGTGGGTGTCGACCGCACCGTCAATATCGGATCGAACGATACCGAGACGGTCGGGGTCAACCGATCTCTGACCGTCGGCGCTAACGAGACGATCAGTATCGGCTCGAACTCGACGGAGACGATCGGCGCCAGTCATACCCAGACCGTCGCAATCGTCCAGACAGTAACGGTTGGCGCCGCACGCGTCGATAGCGTCGGCGCGACAGAGACCAGATCGGTCGGCGCGACGCAATCGAATACGATCGGCGCGTCCCGTTCCGTCAGCGTCGGTGCCGGCCAGAGCCACGACATCGGCGCCTCCGACAGCTGGAACGTCGGTTCGGACCAGAGCGTGTCGATTGGTGGCGGGCAGACGAGCAGCATCGGCAAAGCGCGCAGCGCCAAGATCGGCGACGACGATGCGACGGAAATTGGCGGCAGCCGGGCGGTGAAAGTCGCCAAGGGCAGTCTCGTCGAGGTGGGCGAGGATGGAGCGATCAAGATCGGACAGGACCTGCTGATCGAAGCTGGAGACTCGGTCGTGATCAAGTGCGGGTCGGCAAGCATCGCGATGAAAAAGGACGGCACGATATCGATCGAAGGCAAGGACATTTCGATCAACGCCTCGGGCAAGTTCAACGGCAAGGCCTCGGGAGAGGTCACATGGAAGGGCAGCAAGATCAATCATAATTGAGGAAGGATCATATGTCCGATGTAGTGGAGCGTATCGAGGGAGTGGTCATCGGGCTGCTGCTCGGTTTCGATGCAGGTGTGCCCCTGGTCGTTTATCCCGGCAATCCTGAGGAAATTGCCGTACGTGCGCGAAGCCTGGCCGAGCTTACCTCCGCGATGGTCGGGGCCGAAGTTGCGCTGCTCTTCGAAGGCGGAGATGCGTCGCGACCGCTAATCGTAGGCCGTATCATCGATCCGGCCCGCAGGTCTTCGACGCCAACGGTCGTCCGTGACGGCGAGCGCGTGCAGATCACCGCCGAGGAGCGGATCGAGCTCCGTTGCGGCAAGGCGACCATCATCATGGAAAAGGACGGGCACATCACCATCCGCGGCACCTATGTGACGAGCCACGCTAGCGCGGCCAATCGCGTCCGTGGTGGATCGGTGAACCTCAACTAATGCCAGCCGCGCCCGTTCTTCGCGATATTGTCCGCCAACATGCCGAGATGGCGGCGTTTCTATGGACCGTCTATGACTATCATCTGCTTCATCCGGACGAAAATCCTGACATGGATGAGGAGCGGCTCGCTCGCCTGGTCGAGCGGCTTGAGGCCCATCTGGACGGGTTACGAGTGGCGGGGGAGGCAGGGCAGGAGATCGCCAAGGAACGATATGCGGAATTTCCCGAGGCAGGCGAGCTGTTTGTGGTGCGGATGCTGAGCGCCAGACGATTGATCCCTGTGAAAGAACTGGACCCGGACAAGGTCAGGGAATATCTGACCGCCAACGGCGCAAGCGCTCAGAGATAACGCCTGCTCATATCGATGACCTGAATGTACAGCTGTCCATCGTAGCCAAATTCGAACCCCGACCAGGAATTTCCGTCAAACACGAAGATCTCTTTCCACCCGGTGACGACGAGCAAATCGGGCGACGGCTGCATCGCATAGGCAAAGTCCAAAGCCCTGAACTCTTTCAGGACGTAATTGTCTTCGACAAAAATCCCGAAGTGATTGTCACCCCAAAACCGCGCGCCCTTGAAGTCACATATCGACATGAAATCACTGTCGGGCGCCTTAATCTCCTTCAACAGATTGTCCCGGTACTCAAAGCAGATGCCGTCTTCGCAACCGATGCTGATCGCCCCGTTGGGGGACACATGGATCGCTTCGATTGAGCGGTTGAAATTGAGCGGGACCTGCCGCCAACGGTCCCCCTGTAGATGGAGGAGGGTACCGTTGTTACCGGCCACGTGAAGGAGCTCGGCCGACGGCCCATGCATCGCTCTCAGGAATGACGATACCACGGGTTGGATCGGCTGCCACGAAATGCCATCAAAACGACACACGCAGCCGTCCTCGCCGTAAATGAAGAGCGCCCCATCAGGCAGACGGAACATCTTGTGAAAGAAGGGTTCCGGGGCCCTTGCGGTGCTGTGCGAACCGCCGCGCAGGAAATGGGTCAGGCCGCCGACCTCAAGAAACACATGATCATCCTGCGAACTGCTGATGTGCGCCAACATCTGGTTTTCTAGCTGCAACAGCACGTGAAACCGGGCGCTCCGCCCGGTAAACTCCACCAACAGCAGATAGGAACGCCCACGTTCTCTATATTCATCGCTCAGTTCAATCGACACGCCAAAAATCGTGCCGCCAAGATGAAAGCCACGCATTACCTCCAGATAGACGTCCTCTGAGGGCACCCCATCTATTGTCTTGCGCCCGGTCATGCCACTGTCCTGTGACGCATCGTCCGCATCTCATTAAGCTCCTCCATCGATTTCTTGGGAGGCGGAGGACCGACGACGCTCTGAATATAGGCCATAAATATCATAGTCAGGCATTTCGCGACCTTCTCTTGCGTGGCAGGGCTCGAATTCTTGCACTCCTTGTGTTGTTCGGAGATCGACTTCGTTCCCTTGGCGACAGCCCCCCGTAGCTTGGGCGACCTGCCAGTCTGTGCCTCCAGTTTTGCGTTGTAGTCGTTGACCGCCTTCGTCTTCGTGTCATGGGGAGTGTCCTTGCGGCTTCCTTTGCCGGTTTCCTGGAACCCGCCGCCCTTCTTGTGCTTCATCGAACGGATGCAGACACACGGGGCCTTGTTCACACTGTAGTCCTTCCACTGATCGTACGAGGTATTATGAGCTCGATCGGGCTGAAAGTATTCATTTCCGACGTAGTGTTCCGACTGATATCCCTGCGGACAATTCTTCTTGTTGTGCGGATGCAGCCGTAGGTTCATCTTCTGCAGGAGTGTGCCGCACGTTATTCCTCCGACATTTGCTGAGAGCACATGAACCCAAGGCGGCGTACCGGCCTGAGGCGATGCGTGGTCATTGGTCGCCATGTCGCTGAAGCGGATGACCGGCTCGCCGTCGAATTTCACGTCATTCGACCAGGAGTGGAAATACTCCTTGCCGGTATTCTTCGAGGTAATGAGGTTTTTCTTTGGTGCGCAACCGGCTTCCGTACCGGTTGTCTTGGACAGATATGATTTGTTCTTGATGTTGACCGTCTTGCCTCCGATCTTGACGGTGCTAGTCCCCTTGTCGGTGTCGCTCGACGTGCCGAAGCTCGGATAGGGAACTGGGACGCCTGGTGGCGTCGCGGGCGTCTGAGGCGGAGTGAAGCAGGTGTCAGGGAATGCGGCGATGGTCTTCCCATCGGTGTCCTTGCCCGAAATCTCCAATCCGTTTGCAAAGACATTTCCCATCACGGAACCCTGGATAAGAAGATCGCAGCACCGCAAGCACCATTGTCGCTGGATGCCTCGATCAGAACGGGATTGCCACCCGAATAACCCTTGGCGGCGGCGGTCATCGCCATTCCGACCATGATAGGCACGACGGCGGCACCTACATTGCCGAGCGATTCGGCGGGAGACCGGATATCCTGAAAATCGTGGGCCCCGCGCACCAGCCGGATCGACGCAAGGGCCGATTGTCTGAACCAATATTGCTCACCGATGAGATCTGCGATCCTGTAGCCAAGATCCGCCATTTCGATCCCGCATTCCGCCAAGGCCTCCCTGTAAGCCGCCGTTATCCCATCGCCACGCAATGGTAGATGCAGCCCGTCCTCATCGAGCCCATTGTAGATGAAAGCCCGTTCTCGACTGAGCCCTAGCCCGGCGAGTTGGAAACTGCCCTGTCCCGCCCGGCCGCAGAGGATCGCGCCGGCGGCTTCGCCCGGAATGAAACCGTTGGCATTGTCTGGTGTCAGTAACCGGTTCTCGGCCAGATAGTGTGTGACCGTTCCAGCCGTGAGATAACTATCCACACCGGCGATGACGACGTGGTCCGTGTCAGGATCGGCCAACAATCGCGCTGCCGTTCGCAAGGCGGCATGTCCTGCCGGCCTTCCTTCGCTGATCACGCGCGTGGGGCCGGTGGCAGAATTTCCAAGGAGATCGCCAATTCGGCGTACGAGCCGTACGCTGTCTTCTATCGGAGAACCCGGACGGCCCTCCTCGGGAACGCAGAGTACCAGTTGGGTGGCCATTGCACGCGGGGTGGACAAGGCATCCAGACTTTCTCGGATCGCGGCAGCCACCATGTATGCCATTCGCTGCTCGCCCACAACTTCGGGCATCAAAGGGATCGGAGCGCCGATGATCGGCTCATCCGGGCCTGACTGAAATCGGGTTTCCTGAAATCCATCAATGCGCGAACGTATGGCAGCACAGGCCGAAGGCGCATCGAGACCAACGGCGGTCACCATCCCGCAGGAGAGGACGTCAAGCGCACGGGTCGTCATGCGCTCACCTCATCATCAGCGACCATTTCCTTCTGCGTTGCCACGTCCCGGATATATTGCTTGCCTTCTTCCCGAGCCCTTCTCATCGTCGCAGTCGGAGGACCGACCCAGGCCTCCTCGAACTCGGTGATGACTTTCCGTATCCGCACCTCCGTTCGCCAGACCATTGATAAGCGCCTGCTCTCGATGTCGAACAGCAGCGTGTCGGGTCGGATGATCTTGTCGAGGACTATCTCGTTATCGCGAAAAATCGTCATTGGCAGTGCCGTATCGGGCAGCAAAAACCAGGTCTTTCCCTCGGGAGTGAGGTTGATGAGTATCACCTGCTCACCACCTTCGGGGTAAGATATCTGCTGATCGGGTGGCGCCATCTGGAAATAGCGCTCATCGAAATCGGGAGGCAGGAATGGGAAGATGTTGTCGATCCAGTTCTGGTCATAGGTCCCCGCGAACTCGATCCTGCCCGGGCAACCCCGACCATAAGGGCCGAAACTCATCGGCCGATAGTCGCCGAACGGCGAGCGGATCTCTTCGTTTACTGCTTGCGTATTCGGCAGCCTTAGGCCGGGAATAAGGCGCTGATTGCTCGTGCGCGCCCAACCGGTGCCGTAGGGGTTTTGCTTGTAACTTGCAGGCGTTTGTTCATCAGGATCGAGCCGGTCCACACCACCCCAAGCCGTATCGTATGAGAAGGGCTGACGCAGGAAGTGTTCAGCAGCCGTCGCGACGAAGGTCGGGCCTCGAGCACGCCATTCCCGTTGACCGAGGACTTCGAAAACCTTTGACCAGTTTCCAATCTTGATGCCGACCGTGACGCGGTCTGCTGGACGGCCCTGTGGAGCGTAGGCGCATCCATTGGCGATGACGTCGCAGAAGGTTTTGCGGAACGCGAAGTCGGATTCCCAAAGAGTTGCCGAATAACCCGGTTCGCCAGTGTAGGTGTCGGCCATGACCAGCGGGACTTGCACGGGCGATTTCTGCGCGACGCCCCCCCGACATCGGGAAAGTCGAAGGTTCCCTTGACGACAACGACGATGTATTCCAGGCCCTGTTTGTCCATGCCCATCGTGAATTCGGTCGGGTAACCGGTCTGGTTCCAGATCCTCATGGGACATGGCTCTCATCTTCGGGGAACAACTGCCCAAGCGCGGCCTCGGGCATGGCAGCGTCGATCGCAGTTATCTCACCTCCCCATGTCCAGAAGACCATGCCCCGAACCGGGCCGTCGCACGCCTTGGCCGCCGGATAAGGCAGTGCCGCAAGGGCGCTGGCCAACGCGTCGCCGTCCATCCTATGGTCTCTTGCTGACGTCCCTGTCGCCTCCAACTGACCGAACCATTCTGCGGCCACGCTTGCAATCTCGATGGCGGCAAGTGGGGGCGGTGCTGCGATGGTCAGCGGAAACCGCCGGCCCGCACGATCAGCGCTTGCCAGGATCACGCCGGTCATCGCGCCGAATGTCTCTCCGCCGAGCAGAAATCGCAGCACCGGAGCGCTCTCCATCGGCCCTTGCGAAAATCGGTGAACCAGATGCCGGCTGATCCACCGATCCCACCGCCGGACGAAGGAGGCCGGCAGGTTGCGTGTGACGAAATCGCCCATCGCCGGCAGCTTTCCGAAAAATCCGGGCAGGATCAAAGCTGCGTCGGGCACGAGAACCTCGCAAACATCTTCAAGTCGAAGGGATTGGCGACACTTGCCGCGCGAAGCTCGAAGTCGGCGTAGTAGCCCTGGGCAGCAAGGCGCAGCTTGAAGAGCTCGGCAAGATTGGTCCCGCTCAGCCGACCGGCGCGCAGCATCCGCAGAAACGCCCAGCTTCCAGTCTCGCTGACCATCACTTCCGGCGAACCGTCGAGGGGCTGGAAGGCGAGGGTGATCACGCCGGTTCCATCCTTGCCGGGCCAGGTCATCGGCTGCGGGCGCGTCGGGTTGTTGAAGTAGGAGAGACTCTGACCGTCGACATTCAAGGTCACGCGGCTGACTGTCGGCGAAAGATCTTTCGGTTCGAGCGTGAAGGTCAGGATCGGCCCCGCGCCTCCCGGAAAGAGACTGTCGCGGATCAGCCGCGCCTGCTCCAGCGCCGCCAGAGGCCGGGGATCGAGCTTGATGTCCGAGCGCCATTTCCAGGGGTGACTGGTCGTGTCGATATAGTTGACCAGATTATTATTGATAAAGCTGTCGATCAGCCCGCCGGGACCGAAGACGCGCTGGAAATCAACGACATTGACATCGATTGCGCTGTCGGGGACGAACGGATAGCGATTGGTAAGCGCCGCCTGGCAGAAGGGAAGCACGTCGGCACGCCAGATGGCGTTGAGCTCAGAAGTGACCGCCCCTGTTGCCAGCGCGCTCGTATTGCCGGCCAGTCCGGCCAGCCAGTCGTCCAGCGGATCGGGAAGGGTCACGGCTTGTTTCGCCACTGCCCCGGTCAGCTCCGCCAGGCCACCCTGTCTTTTCATTGCATCCTGCGCATCCGGACTTGCCGACACGGTCTGAAGCATGTTCGACAGCGCGGTCAAGGCTGCGACTGCATCATTGAGCGCGGGAGGCTGGCCATCGACCTCGGCAATGGCCGCTCTGATGGGTTTGAAATGCTCGGCGACCAGCGCGCCCGAGAGATCGACATCCGACTTAGAGCCGGCTTTCGGCATTATCTTCACGCCCTTGGCGGCGAGTTTGCCGATCTTGCCAAGCTTGGACAAAAGCTTGGATGCTCCTGGCGGAGGAGCCTGGCCGCCGCCTCCGTCATCGGCACGGGTCAGTTCCGTCTCGCGCACGATGGCGGTCAGCAGACGCTTCATTGAGGAATCAGCGCTGGAGAGATCCTTGAGGTTTTCGCTGGCCGTCTGCAGGTCAGCCAGCGGTGCAAGCCTGACGTCACGCATGAAGCTGTCCCACTTGGCGATATAGTCGTCATAGTAGAGCTTGAGGATATCTTGCGAGAGGGTGGCAACCGACGGGCTGGCGCTCTCGGAGCATCCGCCGGCAAAAACCGAGCGGTCCAGCGCGGCCTGCGTTGCGACGTCTTCAATCCGGGTCAGGATCACGTTGTGGAATCCGTCATAGGTGAAGGCACCGCTGATGCCGACCCTCAGCGTCTTGTCGGAGCGCCGCGCCAGAACCTTCAGGCCGTTCGGGCCGACATGATCTGCCGGGATCCATTCCTTCAGCGACGTGACCTCCGGATCGGAGAGCAGCGCGCTATAGGCGCGCACCGGCAGCGGGATCGAACAGATCGTGCGGAGCGCTTCGCCTACCAGCGCTTCGTCAGGAGCGACGAAGGCCTGTTCCGTTGCCATATTGTCGATCGCTGCAAGCTGATGATCTGCTGCCATCTCGGTCTTGAAAGGTGGCACGGGCGCCGATTCAGGCAATTTCTCCGTCCACCATTGCTTGGCGAAGTCCGTGTCCATCGGCGACAGGCCGGTCATCATGCGATAGGTTTTCAGCGCCCCCAACTGGAACTCGGGATCGCGGATCTGCCGCCACATCGTCGCCTCGAGCAGCGCGACCATGCGTGGCTCCAATATATTGCGCAGGCTGCGGTTGTAGGCGTCCGACTGCGCCTGGAGAATTTCGGTTTCAGCGGAAGGACCTATTAAGGCGGCTATTCCGCCTGGCTGGTGGGTCCGTGCATTCACCACTTCCGTGGCGGCTTCGAGCGCCAAATCAAGGTCGAGGGGATCCACCGGCGCTTGGCGTGCCGCAACCGGCGTCAGGGGAAGCTGCAGGGCCTCGAGCTGTTCGGCCTGCGCCGCCAGGGCGGCGTCGTTCTTCCGATAGGATATCGTGAATAACAGGCCGGCGATGACCACGAATGCTGTTGCTGCCACGGCGGCACCGCGCCAGATCCAGATACGCCGATCCTCTGCAGCCGGATCGAAGGTGCCGAGGCCAGCCTCCTTGAAAATGACCTTCGTCAGCAGGTCTTTGAGGAAGAAGCTGCGCTTTTCGACCCGCAACATAGGTGCAGCGGGTTGGGCAGGCAGGCCGAAGGATGAGGCCAATGCTGCCGTCAGCCGGTCGATTGCCGTACCTTCCTGAGTGGCGGAGGTCAGATAGATACCCCGCAACCAGGCGCTTTCCGCATATTTGCTTTCGCCGAAGACGGTCTCGATCAGCACACGAACTGGTTCTGAAAGGCTTTCGACCTGGGCTGGGAACCGAAATATTTCCGCCCGGGCGGTCAGGTTCTCCTCGCCTTCGAGGCGCGGAATGAGACGTCGTTCGAGCACGCCGGCCAAGGCCGAGAATTCCTCGGTGACTTCGATGCCCTCGATGCGGGCGCGTGGCGGGAAGGTCACTCCCCACACTTGTTCACGATCGGCCGTCGAGAGCGCCCCGAAGAAGCTTTCGAAGCCCTTAATCAGGTCCGCTTTCGTCAGCATGAGATAGACTGGCAAGCGGATGCCGATGCGTTCCTGAAGCTCGGTCAAGCGTTTGCGGATCTGCCTTCCATGCATCCGGATCGCGGCATCGTCTTCCGAGAGCGTGTCTATGCCGAGCGCCACGATGACGCCATTTAACGCACGACGGCCCCTGTGCTTTTTCAAGAGATCGAGGAAGCCCAGCCATTCCGCTGCATCGACCTCCGGCTGGCTCTCCTGCTGAACGTAGCGACCGGCGGTATCGATCAGCACCGCCTCCTCGGTGAAGAACCAATCGCAGTTGCGCGTGCCGCCGACGCCATGAAGGTCGTCGGTGAGATCGATTGGAAAACTCAATCCGGATTGCCGGAGGGCTGTCGTCTTGCCCGTCGCAGGCGGGCCGATAATGACATACCAAGGCATCTCGCGGAGAAACTTTCGGCCGCCGACCTTCTGGCGTTTGAGATCCGCCATGACCTCCCGGAATTTCGCTCCGACGGCGGCAACGCCCTCTTCAGCTGGACTTGGCGGAGCCTCGGGCTGCGGGGCAATCTCGGAAACGAAGAGACGGTTGGCGCGCACCGCACGCCGCCGCGCCGCAACCCACCAGATGATGAACACGAGGAACAAAAGGCCGATGATGACCAGTCGCACGATCTCGGAAGCAAACGGCGCCCTGTCTCCGACGCTGACGATAGGACCGAATATCCAGACGATGAGGGACAGCAAAATGAGCCCGATGAAGGTCCAGAGCCAGCGAGAGGTGAGAACAGCCCAGAGGAACCGGAAGATCGCCATCTCAGAGCCTCTTTTGAATAAGGATTTCGATGCGGCGGTTGGCGGCCCGACCCTCGCGGCTGTCGTTTGCGGCAAGCGGCTGTGTCGCCGCGCGTCCTTGCGATTTCAGCTGCCCTGTCGGCACGCCGGAGGCGGCCAGCAATGAGGCAATCGTCGCAGCGCGGGCTTCGGAAAGGCGCTGGTTGTTGGACAGCGGATTGCTCGCTTGCAGCGGGACATTGTCGGTGTGCCCGGTTATGGTAATACCGCCGATCAGCTCCGCATTCTGCTTGAGAACCGCTGCAATGGAAGCAACGAGGGGTTCAAAGCCCTTCGTCAATTCGGGTCTGGCAGACTGGAAAAGCTCCGGTGTGCTTGACTGCAAAAGAAGCGTGACCGAAGAGGCGTTTTCATTTCCCTTCAGGGCCGGCAGCAGGGAAGCGGGCGCTGCGGCGCGAAATTCCGGCAGCAATTGGAAAATAACGGGCTCTACGGGTGGTGCGTTCGGCGGTGGTGTCCGCTTCTCGGGGCGATATATTTCCGCCCGCTCGGGCGGCGGCAGTGCCCGCACCAGCGTTGCGAGCTCCTCAGCCTTGGTATCGAGCCGCATCGACAACAACATGTAAATTGCCGTCGACAGCGCTGCCGCAACGACGGCAAGGACCCAGATCGGCACGGCAAAACGGGATGGCTCGTCAGCCGCCGCAACGCCCTCCCATCTGGGCGAGAGCGGGGCAGCTTCAGCATCGGCGTCACGCAGGAAACGAGCCGCGGCGGCGCGAACGGCGCTGATCGAGCGGTCGCCAGCACGGCCGGGCACACGGTACTTGCCGCGAAAACCAAGCGCCAGGCAGAAATAATAAAGCTCGAGTAATTCCTGATCACGACCGGGATGGCGCTCCAATTCTTCCAACCGGGCAAAAAATTGCGCTCCGGCATCGACATCGCCACGGAGCATGACGACCAGCGGCTGGCGCGGCCACGCGCTTGCTCCACCCCAGGGCGTGTTCAGCGCAAGGTCGTCGAGAAGCGAGGCGACAGCCCAGGCAGCCGAGTCCGCCCGCGCAAGGGCCGAACCCGACGCCACCGCAGCGTCTCGCGCTGAAACGAGCTCTTCCATCAGTCTCGTTCGCAGCACTTCTGGATTGCTCGGTGGCAACGCACTTTCGAGTTCCGGTGCAAATTCGAGCAACTTTGCAAAGGCACTGATCAGTCTGTTTGGATGAGACCGCGCCCTTCTTGCCAGGATTCCGCCAGCAGGAAGCTGTCTTGCGCTCGCCGGGGGCGGGGGGCGGATGCGTGTACGACCCTTATCGCCTGAAAGACCGAATGGATCCTCACTTGCCATGGCGCTACCTGTTAACCGAATAGCAGTCGACCTGCGGTTCGCTGGGCAAAACGCCGGACACGCCGATTACGAAGCCGGGCGAACGCAGAAGGGATTCCCAATGTTCGCTGCGCTGATCGAGTTCAAGGCAGAGACGGTCACCGTCATAGGGGATCTCGCGGGGCTGCGAATGAAGCGGCTTTAGACGGATGCCCGGCAGTCGTGACTTCCACAGGGCCTCGAATTCGTCGGCAGCACCCACCGTCACCTGATCGACGAAGATTTTGCGCAGCGCCTCCTCGGACATGTCACATCCGACCCGCACGACAATGCGACTGGCGGTCAGCAATTCGGGATTGTCGACCCGAACCTTCCAGACATTGGTCGCGTGCTTGAGCACGGGAAGTGCCCGCGACTTCGGCTCGACATAACGCAGGCTGAGCAGCAGCGAACGCAATGTGTCTGCGAGCGCCGCAAAGGCAGGTCCCGGCGCCATGTGCTCATAGGTCGGGAGCTCGGTCAGTCGTCGGGAGCCGGAGCCGTAGGTCGCCATTCGCCCCGCAAGCCCACTCAGCTCGAGAAAGAGTTCAGCCGGGTGAAAAACCTCCTGGGGGAGCATATGGGCCAGCCGCGGACGCGCCGTGTTGGCAAGTTCGAGGACCAGCAGATTTTCCACGCTGCGGCCGGCGCCACCAAGAACCATCTTGCCATGTGCTTCGGCGATGCGGTCGAGCCCGGTTATCACCTCCTGCATCAACTGGCCGTAGAAGGCCACGCCTCCGGTCGTCATGGCTGGTGGCAGAAAGTTTTCCCCATCGCGACGCTGCCGTCGGCCAGCAGCCCGTCGACCTTCGCAGCCGGCATCGCGGTATAGCCGCCGGTCGCCTGCAGCGGCGACAGGAGCAGGGCTTGAGGGCGGGCGATCTCGATCTCTTCGGGATCGGCGCCACCATTGACGGCGTCACGCACGCGTTCGATCTGTCCCTTATAACGGGCTCCGGTCGGCTCGTTATGAGCGGCATCGAAACATGCGCCGCCTGGCGGTTCCAGCGGCAGCGCAAGCTGCACCGCCCCCGCACCCATTTCGCGGGTGATGGTCAATGGCACCGGCGCATCCATCGTCTCGGGAATGGAAAAGGGCGTGCCGTCCGGAAAAATGCCGCGCGCCGACAAGACGGCAACGCGGCCTGCTTCAAGCTGTGCGGTATCCAGCGTAAGGGATCTAAAGCCGAAGGTCTGCAACCTCCCCGCCTGCAGCGCGCCGCGTATCAGGGCCTCGGTATACCGGTCTTGCTGCTGAAAATGCTGCGTCCGAAGGAAGAGTCCCTCGGACCAAAGCACCTTATTCGTATCCGTCATGCTGGAACGCCCTCCTTTCAGGCGAGCGCGAGCGCCATGCCGCCGCTACTCAATGCTACATTCGCCGTCACCGTCGATTCCGGCTTGACCGGGACTGCCTGTCGCCAGACACGGCCGCCGGGCGTCCTGAAAAACGCGACCACTCCGAGGAACGTGGCTTCCGGCGGGAACGCCACCGTCTTGGTGGCCGATCCGCCGGGAGAGACGGTCAATTGGTCGGAGCCGAGAAGGTCTGCCCCGAGTGCGGAAGCAGGGTCGGACTGGAGGGCGAAAATATCGGCAGAATTGAACTTCCCGACATCCTTGAGCCTGAGGACGAGCACGGTCACCGGGCGATCCCCGCCATCAGCGGCAAGATTCATCCCCGCCTGTCCTGTCGCCTTTACGGTCACGGTCGAGGATTTTGGCGGACCGCTCATGCAACCGGAAATCAAGCCTGTCGCACCGAGCATCATCAAGAAACCACGTCGGTTAAGCATCATTCTTTCTCCCTCTCTTCATAGCCGTCCCGGAAATCGCTGCCGATTTCGCCGAGGAAGCGCGTTGATGCGCTCCTGGCAATTTCGCGATAGCGTTTCTCGTAAAGTTCCCAGAGCTTTGCCCGTCGCCCGCCGGCAAGCAGCGCGTCCCAGGCCGATTGAGACTTCAATTCGCTTTCTAGCGCCGCCGGATCGAAGCGCTCCACCATCCTTGCCAGCGCGGCCTGGACGCCGCGCCAGGTGCGCACGTGATGGTGGGCGAGATCGCGGATGGAGCCGTTGATCGCCGCTTCGGGCGGCAGGAAGCCGACATTGCGTTGCGTGAGGAACGTCGCGATGACGTCGTCGACGGTCGGCATGAATTTGAGAGGGTTGACCTCGGAGGCCCCGACAACAGTTTGTGCGATCCGGGCCTCGCCCTTTTCTTCGGCCCGCTTGCGCAGGAGATGGATCAACCCTTCCAGCATCATCCGGTACTCCCGGCCAAAATTCTCCATTTGGACGACGGGATCGGCAGACGGAAACTCCTCGCCACGGAAGCCCAATCCGCGCAGAAAGGCGTCGCGCAGGTCGGTCTCGATCGGCGCTGTCTTCTGCTGCCTCGGCTCCGTCTGTGGTTCCGGATTGGCTTGCGGCCCGACTTGTGGTGTGGCGAGCTCCGGAGCCGGCTGCTCTGCAGCCGTGCCCGTCGTAAAAAGATCCCAGGCCCGATTGTCCTGCCGCTGGGCCGGTAGCGGGTCGAGGCTGAACGGATCGTCGAACAGGGGCGCGCTTTTTTCGGCTCCTGTCGGTCGGGATCGGCAAACGGCGCCGCAGCGGGGTGTTCGAACGGGTCAGGCAATCCGGCGGGTCGCCGGGGGGATTCAACCCGCTCGATGCGTTCCGAGAAGAAAGAATCCCCTTCGAAGCCGATCGGCGGCGGCGATGTCGTTTGTTCAGACGGGCGCTCTGCCTGCATGCTTTGCAGCTCGACACGGACGACATAATTGCCGAGCTGCAGCCGGGCGCCGTCATGCAACGGGGCGGAATTTCCCGCTCCAAGTGGTGCGCGCGCCCCGTCTACGAAGAGGCCGCCGCTTGACGTATCCGTCACCTGATATCGACCGTGAACGCAAGCAATGGTGCAATGGGCACGGGAAACATACATGTCCGGATCGTCGATCCGCCAGTCGGCGTCTGCGCTACGACCGATGACGAGCTCGCCCTCGACGAGCCGCATCTGGCGCACGGCCTGGGGCCTGGGGGACTGTTCGAGGGTAAGGATCAAGGCCATGCGGTGGCCTCCGCAATCTCAGGACGAAAACCAACGAGGGTGCGCATGCACAAATCGGCTGCGTCGCCTCGATCCTGTTTCGGAGCGAGCCAAGCGATATGCCCGAGCCGCGCTTGTCCCAGCTTGGCTGCGGGAACCTCGTCTCGTTTGAGCACGAGCCTGACATCCACATCGAGCCCGTTTCCCATCAGATCGCGGATTGCCGTTTGCAAGGTTGCGCGACGCTCGCTGCCAGGCAGAAAGGCTGCGTAATCTCCAAGCGTCAACGGTCCGACGGAAAGTTCGATCCGTTGCTGTCGCTGGAATGTTCTCGGCCCGATCGTGGCGCTTCTGGCAAGCTGTGCGTGGGCGCCGGCAAGGCGGGACTGGATCCTTAGCGGTATGTCCATCCAGACACCGACAAATTCGCGAAGCTTGAAAGGAACCTTGAAATGATCGCCAAGAAACTGCGTGAGCCTCTCAGGCCCGTCGACTTGATGGGCAAGGGCTGCGGCGTGAGCAAGCTTCGTCAGGTCGATCGCGGTCGGCTGACGCTCAGCCCTGCCTCGCAGGCCGATCCCTGCCATGGCCGCCGCCATGGCACGAATGCGACCGCCCTCGGCGCGCTCGATCTGGACGGCCGGGTGCGCATCCGCCCACGCCCGGTAGAAGAGTGCGATCATGCGATGTTGAAGCACATTGACGAAGTCGACGAACGTGGTGTCGCTGACCTCGCGCATGTCGGCACCGGCAAACCATCGCTGCGACAGGCGATCCAGCACCCAGCGCGTCAGATAAAGCGGCATCGGACCTTCGGGACCGAGCAAGCCGATCGTCGCCACCGTTACCCGGGCGGGCGCTGTTTCGGTGGAAGGCTCGAGCCTTGCGATGTCCTGCACGGCAAAACCAAGCCGTATGTGCTGTCCGAGCCGGGCCGGTTCCCGCTGCGGCGGGCCTGCCTGACCGAAGATCATGTCCGTATTCTCGAGCCGCCGCAGGAGCTCAAAAAAGTCGAACTGCTCGGCAGATCCGACGACTTCATTCTTCAGATCAGGAAGCGGTTGCCCGGCGTTATCGGCCATAGCACATCCTCCTGTTTCTGCAGGATCCGCGCTCTTGTGCGCACGAATCCGTTAATCGCCGCGTAGCGTGCAAAGAGCCTCGAGAGCAGCGCCGTAAGCAACAAGCTGCTATGCCCGGCAAGCACCGACTGGTCGACATGGAGCGTGATGTCGCTGCCGCGGGCAAAGCACATCGGCCCAGCGATCGGCAGGCGCTCGATGAGAGGCCGGGCCTCGAACTCGCGCAATGGCGCGTACATGGCGCGAGAGGCTTGGATCTCCCCGCTGTGCATAAAGATCGAGCAGGGCGTGAAGAGGGTCGACCCCGCGGCCTTCCTCCGCCAGGCTGAGAAAATTCAGCGACAATTGCGCGATAAAGCGCCAGGCGAGTTCATCGGCTCTTGAGGCTTCGACGGCGCCGGCCGGAAGCGTTGCCGGAATGGCAGGCCAGGGCTGGCGTAGCGCGCCAAGCAATTGCACGGTCTCGACAGGATCGCCGCTTTCGAGCGTAAGGGAGGGCGTGTCGTCCAGTATCGGCAAGTCCCGGTTGGTGCAAAGGGCCGTCACCTCAATTCGCTTGAGCGGTCGCCCCGCTTTCGACTGTGCCGGGCGTGAGAGCGAGATGAAGACGTCGTCTCCGACATAGGATGTGCGGGTTTGTCCCTGACGAAGCTCGTCCTCGCTCGGCCGCCGTGGGCGACGTTCTGTAAAATAGACCCAACCGTTTGTTCGGTTTTGACCGAGACTGAAAAGAGCTGGTATCTCGGCGTCGGAGCCTTCGCCATCGGCGTCTTCCACACGCACCGCGCGATAGATTTCGAAATCGCGCGGCCGCGTTCGATCGGCGTGGAGGACCTGCCGGGTCCGCCGCGGATCGAACTCGATGACGCTGCAGGAGCGCTCGAACAGGTTGATGATCGGAGTTGCGAAAAGCTCCAGATCCTTGGCCGTGAGGCCGGCAAGCTCCGGAACGGGCCGACGAAGCAGGAAAACCAGTTCCAGCCTCTCGCCGCATTGGCGAACGACCGGCCGCATCCCCGTCACACGCGCATAGTGAAACCGCTCGGGGGCGATAAAATATTCGCGCAAAAGGCGGTAGCCCTCAAAGGTTTCGCGCGTGCGAGGCATGAGCGCCTCGTCGTCAGATATGCCGACCATCTCGAGCGCGGGCAGCGGCTTCAGGGGGGTGTCGCGCCCCTCCGGGCGCGCCCCAACACCAGCGCAGGTGCCAAATAGCGTATCGAAGAGCAATGGCGCCTTGCTCTTCTCACTGAAATAAAAGTCCAGGCGATCGAGCGTCAAGTCGGCGAGCTTGCCCCTGCCGGTTCGATTGATGGTGATGCTCAATCCGGACGCGCCGGCAACCCCGTCAATGGCGCCGATCCCCGCCGCCGCAAGTGCGCTTCGGTCCTGTATGTAGGTCACGGAGCTGATTGTAAGCGGCCAGAGCGTCACGTCCTGGACCGTGGTGAAGATGGATCTTGTCGAAATTCCAGGCCGCACGCTCGAAACGAGCCGCGTTCCCCGCTTCAAAAGGTGACCGGCAAACATGGTTTGAACTTGCTGGCCGGGCTTCAGCAAGGCCATGGCCGTTGCCGGCGCCGGCGAGACGAGGTCGGGATAGAAGTTTTCAAGCACGCTGCGGACATAGCGCGTGCTTTCTGCGTCCACCTTCTGGCGGGTGCGGGCTGCCAGAAACGCGACGCCGTCAAGAAGCCGTTCGACAAAGGGGTCCGGACACGGAATGGTGTCCAGAGAAAGATTGCGCGCGATCGAGGGGTGCATATGGGCAAACTCGGCGGCAAGCGCGCGAATATGGCTGAGTTCCTCCTCATAATATTCAAGGAAGACCCGATCCATTTCAGGTGTCCTTCAACTCGGTTCTCGCCGAGCCGTTGTCGAGATCGAGAATGGTGCGGATGCGTAGCCGTTCTGGCGCGGGCGTCGTCAGGAGAAGCGCGTCAATATCGATCCTCAGGCCAATCGACTTGTCGCCAAGGCTGACGGTCACCTTTGTTGCGCCTTCTTTGAGCCGGGGCTCGAATGCCGCAAGCACTTGTGCGATTTCCTTGGCGAGTTCCTCACGGTCGAAATCACGCGATGAGCGGCCCGAAAATGGCGGCACGCCGTAATTGACTACACTGCGGCGCACCAGCGGAAAATCTTCAAGCGAGGGAGGGTTCTCGCCCACCAGCTCGGCCTCCGCATCGGTCAAAAGGGGCGAGGATTCGAAACGTTGCACATTGAAAAGCGCCTCGATGTCGCGTCGCACCGCTTCACGAAGCACATCGCTCGAAACGACCACGCCGCGACTTTCCAGTTCCAGACGACGACGTTCCAGTGAAAGCAGACGATGGATGTTCTTCTTCTGCTCGAAACTGAGATCCGTCGCCGACTCTATTTGCCCGACGCCGCCGGCCACCATCGCGTCCAGCCGCTCTGCGTCTATCTCGCTTTGCAACATCTGCCGGAGATCTTTGATCTCGGAGCCGAGCCCCGGCAAATCATTGACCAGGCGATCCCACAAGGATGGCTGGATCGTTTCGCGGGTTGCGCGCTGGTGCCCGCCAAGCGGTCTCAACTCTCTTCCAACTTCTTTTCGCCAGCCGTCACTTGCCGACATAGACATCCATTTCGACCTCGTCCTTGTCGTCATAGTTGAACGTGATGTTCTTGTAGGCGAAGCCGACGCGCTCCTCGATGAGATCGGGTTCGTCCTCACTTGGCTTCATAGTGTACTGGGTGACCGAAGCCTCCTTCAGCGTAACGACCAGATAATCGCTCGTCTCGCCTTCGATCGTTCTGCGCGCGGAGAACTTGACCTCGCCGAGAAGCGTGTTGGCGAACAGCGCCTTCTTCAGATAGGGCGAGGATTTGTCATAGTGCTTGATGAAATTGATCATGCCCAGACTGACGCGGCCCCGTCGCGAGAGCGAATTGGGATCGTAGGGGGCGACCATTTCAAACTCCACGCCGTGGATTTCGATCTCGTCTTCGTGGCCATCGCGAACGCTCGGTCCCGTGATATCCGGCACCTTGAGAAAACCGTCAATTTTCATGAATAACCTCCCTTGTGAATTCAGCTCTTCGTCGACGGCAGCTCCGATACGAGACGCAGTGACGCATTGATGCCTTCCAACTGATAATGGGGGCGCAGATAAAACCGGGCATTGTACCATCCCGGGCGGCCTTCGACGCTGTCGACCTGAACCTCGGCCGCAGCCAGCGGCCGTTTGGCGCGGGCCTTGTCGTCGGCAAAGGCAGGGTTGGCAAGAACGTAGCGATTGATCCACTCCGTCAGCCAGATCTGCATGTCGGACCGCTCCTTGAACGAACCGATCTTGTCGCGGGCGATTGCCTTCAGGTAATGGGCGAAACGCGAAACCGGGAAAAGATACGGCAGATTTGCGCTCAGGCGCTCATTGGCCTGTGCATCCGGATCGACCAGGCGCCCGGCGCGCGTCTCGTCATCCTGTAGCGAGTGCGCACCGATGAAGGCTGCGATGTCTGTATTCTTGCGATGCAGGATCGGCATGAGCCCAAGCTTGGCAAGCTCTGCCTCGCGGCGATCGTCGATGGCGACCTCCGTCGGGCATTTCATCGCGACGGTACCATCGTCAGTCGGGAAATTGTGGACTGGAAGATTGATGACCGCTCCGCCGTTCTCGACGCCGCGAATTTGCGTGCCCCAGCCAAACAGCTTGTGGCTTCGATTGATATTGACCCCCATCGGGAAGGCGGCATTCATCCATACGTAGCGATGATGATCGCCCTGGACATCCTCCTCGAAGGCGAAGCTCTTTACCGGAATGGTTTCCGCGCCGTAGGGCAGGCGCGCAAGGACCCGGGGCATCGTCAGACCGATGTAACGCGCATCCTCGCTCTCTCGCAGCGACTGCCAGGACGCGTAGGCGGGCGACGAGACAATCTGTTGCAGATCCTGGGGGTTGGGCAGTTCCTGCCAGCTTTCCATGCGAAAGAGTCGCGGGGCGGCGGCTGCAATGAAGGGCGTGTGCGCCGACGCGCAGATGCCGGACATGTTGCGAAGGAGAGCGACGTCCTTCGGGTGGTTGGAGAACTCGTAGGCACCGATCAGGCAGCCGTACGGGCTGCCGCCAAGCATGGAATATTCGTCCGTATAGACTTTCTTGAATATGGGACTTTGGTCCCACATCTGGCCCTCATAGTCTTCGAGCGTGTCGGCCAGGGCTTCCTTTGAAATATTCATGACGCGGATCTTCAGCTTCTGATCCGTCTCGGTGTTGTTGACGAGATACCACAAGCCGCGCCATGTTCCCTCGAGCTGCAGCACCTCGGGCGCATGGAGAACTTCGTTGACCTGCTCGGTCAGAAGCTTGTCGATGCCGGAGATCAGGGATTTGATCGACTTGATCGCATTCGAGGAAATTGTCGTCGACTGCGAGCGCGCGCGCGCTGCAAGCGCAAGATTCTGCACCAGGGTTTGCAGCTTGTCGCTGTCATCCTTCTTGACCTTGAAGTCCTTTTCAAGAAGGTCGCTGAATTCCTGAAGATCGACGCCTTCGGCTTCCTTGACGTCGACAGCGGCGGTTCTTTCCTGTTCGGCCATGTTTCAGCCCTCCGACTTGCTGCCATCATCAATCGCCTGGTCGGCGATTTTTGCCAAAAGGGGCTCGTTGTTCAAAAGCTGGGCGATACGCTTTTCGGCGTCGACGCGGCCATCCATGAAGCCCAGCAATTCCTCAAGCTGGCGGCGCATCTTCAACAGTTCGGCGAGCTGCGGAACCTGTTCGGCGATCCGGTCCGGAGCGAAGTCACCCATGCTCGTAAAGGTCAGGTCGACGGCAAGTTCCTCGTCACGCTCTTCGCCGGGCGGTTGGGGAAGCGTGTTCTTGATCCGCGCCTTGACCCGCGGGCTCAGTGCCTCCATGAAGCGACCGAACCGGTTAGCGTCGGTTTCGACAAAGGTCCGGTCCCGCACGGATTTGAGTGCCTCTGGCGTTTGGGACGCACCGGCAAGATCTGCCATCACCCCCATCACGAAAGGCAGTTCGATCGTGGTCGGGCTGCCATATGTTTCCACTTCATAGGCGATCTGGACGCGAGGCGCCCTGTTGCGTTCGATTACCTTCGCCTTAGTTTCGCTCATTGGTGGTCACCTTTTGTCCCAGGGGCAGGTTTCTTGCTTTCCGAAACGCCGGCCAGAAGCCGGAATTCTTTCAGCCCGGAAGGAGCAAGGTCCTCCATGAGCTCGAGAAAATCCATTGGCACCATTCGCTTGATCCTGCGGGCCAGATGGGGAATGGGGCTTGATGGCTCCGTACGGTCGTAAAAGGCGATGATGAGGTCGATGCAGCGCGTGACTTCGTCTCGCGAGCTCAGACGGGAGGGGAAGACTGTTGCCGGCTGGTTCGGGGCCCGGTCTGGCGCAGCGCTGGTGGCAGCCGACGCAGGTTCGTCGCCGGCAGTGTCCTCTTTCTGACTCTCCTGTTGCGCATTAAGCTTGGTACGCTCCAGGGTCGCCGCCACGCGCTGCAGAAACCGGCTCAGATCCGGCAGGGTAACGCGCAAGTCGCCGCCGATCTGCAGGTTGAGCGACTGTTCGGCCGCCTCCAGAGCTGCAGCAGCAGCCCGTGCATCGGCGGCCAGCGCCGCGGCTTCATCAGCGGCCTGTTCGGCAAATGCCGCGCACCCGAACCGCACGCGATTGACCAATTGCTCATGTTCGCTGACAAGCGAGGCCTTCTCGGCCGCACTCAAACCCGGCGCCGCTTCGTTCAGAACGGTGCGGCTGTCGACCGCCCCCTGCTCCAGATCGCGTCCCGTCACCGGGCCAGCGCCACGAGGCGCAAAGAACGTCATTTTGCGCAGATCGCCGAGCAGACCATCCTTGTCATTTTGAAGCTGGATCAGTGCGTTGATGCGGCGAAGAGCGGCTTCGCGTGGAGGCAGGCCGTCGCGAAGCTCCGGGTGCATTGTCTGCCAGTGCATGTCGAAGGTTTGGCCGATCAGGTTCAATCCGTTGGCGAGGCCGGCCAGTCCTCGCTCATTCGCAAGGGCACGCGTTACAATCACGAGCAGCCTGAGATCGCGCCCGTGCGCTCGCAGCTCCTCTGATTTGCGAAGCACGGTCGACCAGTCGACCGGCACTTCCGTTCGTGCGACGGGGTTGTTGCGCTCGTCGCGGCTGATTTCGATCTGGGGCTGTACGAGGCGTTCGAGCTCGTGGAATCGTCCGTCGTTCCGTAGGCTTTCGCCGGACGGGTTGTCACCGTTTATCGGATTCAACCAGAGCGCAGAGTCGAACAACAGATCCCCCGCTTTACCGAATATTCTTCTCGCGATCCTGTTTTAGCATAAAATTTCGCTCTGTACTAATGCCACTTATCGACGAGCGGCATTAATTCCGAGTGTCGATCAATCGGGTCGTCGTCGATAGGATCGAAACCTTCCCGCTGGCAATAACCGCATGTAAATCCTCGGCAAAGGACTTTGTGGATTCAGTTGTGGGGCGAAGTTGCGAGAACAGAGGACGGTCGGTCTGCATCGCGATTATCAGGCTTCTACCGAACGTATTGTCGACCGCGAAGGAAAGCTTTGCGGGATCGGTCGCTCCATCTGCGGTGGAGTAGGCGACACGGATGGTACGCATGCCATCGGACACCGTCCCGAGACTGGCAAGCGCGTTGTCCGGGCGCTTGATGTTGGGAAGGACGTTGAACAGATTGCCGGTGACATCGGCAATCGCGACCCAGAGGTAGCCATCCGTGATCGCGGCCGGAGCCAGCACATCGATGACCGGATTGTCGCCAACCGAGTAGATGCCGGACATGTTCGGTTCGGATTTGTCACCATAACCGAGCACGATCGTCATCGGCCCTTGTGGCACATCGGGCAACAATGACTGGACGACACACAACTGTTTGTTGAGCACTGTCGTATCAAATCGCAGATCGCGATCACCCAGACGCGGTGCGAGCCTTTGCCGGAGCGCTTCGATATCTCCGCTTGCCGCAACGTTTCCCCGAATGGCGACTGTCGAGCCAAGAGGAAAGTTTGCCCCTTCCGGTGTCTGGACGACAAGCGAACCGCAGGTCTCCAACGGTGTGATGGCAGATTTCAACTGGTCGGGCGTCAGGCTCCTCGGTCCTGCGGCAATCCGCACGACAGGTTGATAGCCGGCGGCCTTGCTCGCCTCGCTGAACCGGCTGACGACAGTGTCACGTGTTGTCTTGTCGGGAGCAAGGCCGGTCAGGCGGACGGTGCGGTCCGAGACATCGAGCCTCCACTCGTCGAGCCCGTCGGCGGCGGCGAAAAAGCTGTCGATGTCTTGTGCCCAGCGCTCGGAAGGTTCCCCTTTCGCAAGTGTAAGCGCACCCGTGGGTGCCGGCAGCCCGGCTGTGCGCGAAAAACCCGCCAATATCGCCTGTTGCTGGTCGGCATCGGGAGCAAAGCCGGACAAGGTCGGCTGGTGTTGCCCGTCGAGCCCGGCGCTGAGTTTATAGGGTGCCTGGACCGGAAGGCTTTTCACAAACAGGCTCTCGCCAAAGCCGGCAAACCAAAGTCCCGCGATCGCCGCTACGACAGCAGTGGCTAAGATTGCCGGCCAGTGCCACCAGCCCGGACGGGCGCCACTCCCACCTTCCTTCCGGCCACTGCGATTGGTCCGCAACATCTCCCCCACCTGCTTGACGACGGCCGCAGCCGTTGGCGGGCGTCGCGATGGGTCGGGTTGGGTGAGATCGTCGATCAACGCCTTGAGCGGCTCCGGAACGCCCGCTGTATCCAGCCGGCGCTCCTTGTAGCGGACAACCTCGCCGGAACTCGTTCCGACGTTGGGAATTTTTCCGCGAAAGGTCGCAAGCAAGGATGCGCCGAGGGCATAAAGGTCTGATCGCGGCTCGGCCTGCCCGTGCAATTGTTCGGGCGCTGCATATTCATATTTTCCGGCAAACTCTTTGCCGACGATTGTGCGTGCGCCCGTCTTGCTGTCCTTGGCAATGCCGAAGTCGATGATGACGGCTTCCTCCGGCCGGCCGCTGCGCAAGATGATGTTGTCGGGCGACAGATCGCGATGGACGATCTTGCGTTCGTGTGTCGCAACCAAGCCCTCCGCCACTCTTTGGGCCACGACCAGCAGGTCTCTGGAAGAAATCCCGCCACGCTCGAGATAGTCGTTGAGTGGCGTACCTGCGACGTAATCCATGACCAGATAGACGTAACCCTCGGCTGTCTGGCTGCAGTCGGTATAACGCACGACCGCGTCATGCGAGATGCCGCGCATCTCCTCTTCCCGCTTCATCAATTCCAGATAGCCGGCATCGGCGGACAGCTCCCGCTTGAGTGCCTTGAGCGCCACGACACGGCCGGTGATCTTGTTGCTGGCGCGGTAGACTTCGCCCGTTCCGCCGCGGCCGAGCACACCCTCGATCTCGTAGGTATTGTTGAGTACCTGGTTCTTGCGAAAGATGTCACCGGGCAATGGGTCAATCATCTGCTAACTCCAAACCACGCGGTCACTATTCATCAAAGACATGCGGTTCGAATATTTGTCAAGAACACTATAATGTGGCAGTTTGCCATTGAGATTGAAGACTAGGCTCGTTCATTCGAGAGCACCTGGCAGGAGCCGACCGGCATGCAGCAGAACGTGTCTTCTCACAGCTTCAAACGTAAAGAACTCATCGGCAAGCTTGATCCGATATGTCTGCGCGCATTCAAGGCGGCAGCCGACGCCGCCAAGCTTCGGGGCAATCCCTATGTCGAACTCGTGCATTGGATCGAGCAGCTGGCGCTCGTCGACCGCGCGGATTTCCAGCTGATCCTTGCCGACGCTGGCGTGAACCTCGGGCGCCTTGCAGCCGACATGGCGCGGTCGATCGACAAGCTGCCCTATGGCGCGACGTCCATTGAAGAGTTCTCAGACCACATATTTCACGCTGTCCAGGAGGCCTGGAGTCTCGGCAGTCTTCAATTCGGCTCAGAAGAGGTGCGCGGCGCTTACGTCCTTCTGGCCTGTCGAAAGGTGCCGGTGCTTGATGGCTTGCTGTTGAAGATCAGCGGTGAGTTCGACCGGATCGAAACCGATTCCGTCCTTGCTCGCCTGGACGACGTACTGTCGCAATCGCTTGAAAATAAAGGCAGGCGCGAAGCTGGACAACCGGTGCGAAAGGAGCGACCGGCTGGCGGCGATTCCGCGTTGGCCAAATATGCGACTGATCTGACCAGGCGTGCTCGAGAAGGCAAGATCGATCCGGTTGTGGGTCGCGACCCGGAAATTCGCCAGATCGTCGATATCCTCATGCGCCGACGGCAGAACAACCCGATTCTGACGGGCGAGGCCGGGGTCGGCAAGACGGCGGTCGTTGAGGGCTTTGCGCTTCGCCTTGCGGCAGAGGACGTGCCGCCGCCCCTCAAAGGGGTCGCGCTCCACATGCTGGATGTGGGCTTGATGCAGGCCGGAGCGAGCGTCAAAGGCGAGTTTGAAAAACGCCTCAAGACGGTGATCGACGAGGTTCAGGCATCGGAAACGCCGATCATCCTCTTCATCGACGAAGCACATACGCTGATCGGAGCGGGCGGGGCTGCTGGAACGGGAGACGCCGCAAATCTTTTGAAGCCAGCATTGGCGCGCGGCGAACTTCGCACGATCGCCGCAACGACATGGGCGGAGTACAAACAGCACATCGAGAAAGACCCGGCGCTGACCCGGCGCTTCCAAGTCGTCAAGATTGAGGAACCCAGCGAAGAAAGCGCCGTTCTCATGCTGCGCGGCGTGGCGGGCATCCTCGAGAAACACCATCGGGTTCAGATCCTCGACGAGGCGATCGAAACGGCGGTCGGCCTTTCACATCGTTACATTCCGGCCCGTCAGTTGCCCGACAAGGCAGTCAGTTTGCTTGATACCGCTTGCGCGCGCGTGGCCGTATCACAGCACGCAACGCCGGCCGAGGTTGAAGATCTTCTGCGACGCAAACAGGCTCTCGAGATCGAGCAGGGGATCATCGGCCGCGAAAGGTCCATCGGCATTGAGGTTGCAGAGCGTCAAGCTGAGAGTCGACAACGCCCTTGGCGCGGTGGAGACGGCCCTAGCCAAGGCGCAAGCCCGCTGGGAAAAGGAACGGTTGCTGGTGTCTGATGTTCTCGACCTGCGGGCCAGGCTGCGCAGCGAGGGAGTTCCCCTGGATGCGGCGTTGTCGCAACCGGGCGCTACCGCGCCCAATCCGACGGTCCCCGACGAAAATTCCTCAGCGCCCCCGGAAGGCGAAAAGGAAGCCCCCGACGGAAATGCCGACCTTGTGCGCCTAAGGGCGATGACGCAGGAACTCGCCGAAATGCAGGGCGAAACGCCATTGATGCTGCTGTCGGTAGACCGCAACGCGGTCGCTTCGGTGGTCCAGGACTGGACAGGTATTCCGGTCGGGCGAATGCTCGCCGGCCAGACTGAAAGGGCGCTCAAGCTCGCCGGAATTCTGGGCGAACGCGTTGTCGGTCAGGACCTTGCCATGGAAGCGATCGCACGTCGGGTACGGACCAGCCGCGCGGGATTAGGGTCGCCGGAAAAGCCGGTCGGCGTCTTTCTGCTTTGTGGACCGTCCGGTGTCGGAAAGACGGAAACGGCGCTCGCCCTTGCCGAGGCATTGTACGGCGGCGAACAGAACCTGATCTCCATCAACATGTCGGAATTTCAGGAGGCTCATACGGTTTCGACGCTGAAGGGAGCCCCCGGCTATGTCGGCTATGGCAAGGGAGGTATTCTAACCGAGGCCGTTCGCCGCAGGCCCTATTCCGTCATTCTGCTCGACGAGGTCGAAAAAGCGCATCCCGATGTCCACGAGATCTTCTTTCAGGTCTTCGACAAGGGGATGATGGACGACAGCGAGGGTCGACGGATTGATTTTAGAAATACACTCATATTGCTGACCTCCAATGTCGGATCGGATGTCATCATGAGGCTGACCGGCAACGGGCTCTCCCGCACGCCAACCGAGGAACTCGAAGCCGCGTTGCGGACACCGTTGCTGCAGGTGTTCCCGGCCGCCTTCCTCAGGGCGCGTCATCGTCGTGCCCTATTATCCCCTTTCGGATTCGATGATCGAAGCAATCACGCAGGCAAATTTTGCGAAGATCGCAGAGCGACTGCGTACGAGCCACAACGCCGAACTGGTCATAGGTGAGGGCGTTATCGACTTGATCAAGGCGCGCTGCACCGAAGTGGAGTCGGGCGGTCGCATGATCGATGCGATCTTGACCAACACGCTTCTGCCGGCCCTCAGCACTGGCATATTGAACTGGGCGCTGGACGGCAAGCGTTTGACGAAGGCGACGGTCGGAGCGTCTGCGGACGGCTTCACCTACGCCTTTGAATAGCGATTAGATCGCATCTGCGGCTGCTGTGCGCGTTTAGCTGACTGCCTGGAATTCGACGCGTCGGTTCTCGTCAGCTCTCGGTTTTTGTGCATCGAGCGGAAACTGCTCGCCAACGCCAACAGCCTCGAGCCGTTCACGAGGAATTTGGCAATCCTCTGTGAAGAAGCGCGCCACTTCCCTTGCACGCAGCGTGGAGAGATTCTGGTTGTACCTCGCTCCGCCGGAGGCGTCGGTATGACCGACAATGCGAATGAGCTTGATATCCATTTCTTTCACCACACTGCAGAGCTTCTGCAGCATCGGCTTCTCCTTGGGTGCGATGGCAGAGGAATCGAAGGCAAACTGCACGCGGTAGTTAACCTGATCATCGTCAGGCAGCTTCCAGTATGTCTGCGGTGTTGTTATCGTCGCTGCTGCAGTTGTTGAAGTCTCCGCCGGCCCGTTTCCAGAGGTCGGGCTGGCCTCGACAGTTTCCTCTTTCGCCGGATTTGCCGAAGCGCCCGGATTGCTGCTCGCTTGAGTAGAGCCGACCTTGGCTGGCGTAGTCTCGGGCGTGGCGATCGGCACTGGCGTTGCCTCCGGCGCCGGCCCGGAATTGGTCAGCACGAGGCCGCGGGACGGCCCGAGCGTGGCCGCCTTGAACAATTCCATTTGCCTCTGGAAACGTTCCTTGAGCGCCGTCTCGTTTAGTTCCTGTGCACGCAATTCACTTTGTAACGTGAAGAA
This sequence comes from Rhizobium sp. K102, assembly GCF_022385315.1. Classification (NCBI taxonomy): domain Bacteria; kingdom Pseudomonadati; phylum Pseudomonadota; class Alphaproteobacteria; order Hyphomicrobiales; family Rhizobiaceae; genus Rhizobium; species Rhizobium sp. K102. Next base: position 322,548 of record NZ_CP092437.1, on the reverse strand, counting down.
TAAAGCGAGAGACACCAGCAGCTTCAAAGTCAGCAGGCGCTTCATTTTAGGTTCCTCTCGGCAAAAATGTTTCGCCTGGCCAAAAAATTACTATAGGATGACCGTGGGTGCAACCGCTTCCGTGGCGGCCCTCACGGCGGAGCGAATGATGAGGTTCTTCCGGTCATGACCCCGGAGTATCCCGATAGTCCCTCGACGCGGGTCCCGAGCTGGCCGGGCAGGCCAAAAGGGGCCGGGCTCAGCCACACCGGTCATGTTCGCAACCGCAACGAGGACGCGATACTCATAGATCCCACAGGCATGCTTTGGGCCGTTGCCGACGGAATGGGAGGTTATGGCCACGGCGACGTCGCGGCAGGCCTTGTGATCGAGCATCTAGCCCTACTTCCCCATACGCCAATTTCGAGCGCCGATCTGGTGGGCGCGCTCGAGGCAGCCAATTCCGCCATTCGGCGATGGGCAACCTCGGCCGACGTGGCGCAGATGGGTGCAACCGTGGTGGCTGCGCTTCTGCAGGGCGGCACTATTTCGCTTGCATGGGCGGGCGATAGCCGGGCCTACCGCTGGCGCGAACGTGAATTACAACAGCTGACGCGCGACCATTCGGTCGTGCAGGAGCTTCTCGACGATGGGCGCCTTTCTCCCGCTGCGGCCTGGCAGCACCCGCAAGCGCATGTTGTAACTCGCGCGATTGGAGCGTCCGATCATCTTGTGGTCGAAACCGCGGAAGTTTCGTTTTGCCCGGGTGATGTCCTCATTCTTTGCTCTGACGGGCTAACCGACTGTGTGGCGGACGCCGAGATCGCTGCCCTTGTGGCTTCCGTTACAACGCCGGCGGTGACCTGTCAGCGATTGATCGGCGCTGCACTCGATAACGGTGCTCCGGACAACGTCTCAGTGATTGTCGTCCAAATTGATGGAGCTGCGGTATCTTGAGGCCAATGAATGCCATCGCGGCCATCGTCATCGGAATGAGCATCATTCTCGCAGCCGTCATCTTTGCGTTTGTCGGAAATCTCTTGCAAGATACGGAGCGTGATCCGAATGCGGGCAAAATAGATCGGCTCACACAGCAACTTGCCCAGCAGGACGGTGAAATTCGGGGGCTGCGCTCTGAATTGAACACCCTCAAAGGACAGATGGCGGATGTCGGCGGCAGGGTGATGGAGTTGGAAAAAGCTCCACCTCCCGAGCCTGCTCAGACAGCGCCTGTCATCAATCCGCAAACCATCCAACAGACAGCACCTTCACCCCTCTTCACGGACCAGTTCGGCGGTATGGCGCCGCGTGAGGAAGAAGGAAATCTGACTGAACCGATGCAACTGGCCAAGAAGCGTTTCAACGAGAATGTCATACGCCCGACCCCGGCCGTGTTGCGACAGATATTGGGCGAACCGAGAAGCACCTATTCAACCACCTGTGCACCGGTCACCAATCCCAAATTGCTGCATGCACTCGAAACCCGCGACATCGGGGGTATTCGTCTGACCATGATCAGACCGGCGCTCGATTCGCTTCAGCAGATCATGGCGCGCCTTAAAAAAGAAGAGCCCGACATCCATGCCGCAATCGGAACCGCGGGCGCGCTCTGTGCAAGGTATGTACGGGGGTCGGCAAAGTCGGTGTCCTCACATGCGTGGGGGGCGGCCGTCGACCTGACGCTCAAGAAGAACCTCGACAACATGGGCGATAACAGCACGCAATTCGGGCTCGTGGTGCTCGCGGAGTTCTTCAATGAGGCTGGCTGGTATTGGGGTGCGGGCTATAGCCGCGAAGATTCTATGCATTTCGAGGTAGGCGAGGCGCTGCTGCGAAAATGGGCGGCTGAGGGCAAGCTGTGAAGGGGGATCTCGAACCGCCGGGTCCAGCCCCTATGCAAGCAGATGTGCTTGCCGCACTGGCACAGCCCCTGCTGGACCTTGCAAGGCGGGCCGAAAGCGAAAAGAAACCTGATCCGCGCGAGCTTGCGGCAATGGCACGGACCCTCGTCGCCGCGTTCGAGACGGAAGCACGGCGCAGGAAGGTCCCGCAGGACTGGCTCCTGGATGCCCGCGATGCCCTTGTTGCTTTGGTTGATGCGCGAGCGCGTAACAATCCGGCATTGTCGATCCGAAAATGGGAGCGCGCTCTGGCCGCCGCTCTTCCAATCGGGGGCGTTATGGCGGCGAGCAGCCTCGCCGAACGGGCGAGGGCGGCAGCGAAGGCAGGGCCGGCGAGCCGGGATCTCGCCCGCTTCCTCGGTCACTGTAACGACGCTGTCCAGGCGGCCCTTCTATCGGGCACACAGCATAAAACCCTCGCGGATCGCGGTCTTGCTGCTCTTGTGATCGGACTTTTCCTGGCAATTCTAGTGGTTTGGGCAGCATGGGCGGAATGGCGGTTTCGTGAGCGGCTTTTGTCGCAACTGCCCGATGTCGCACATGTCGTAGAAGCCGGACGCATGGCAACACCGGCGGCGCGCGCAACCCAACTCGATGCATTCCTTGCAGGAGTTCGACTTGTTGAGCAGGATGCGCAGCGTTCACCCCTTGGTCTCATTCATCATTTAGGGATTTTCGATCCGGCAGAAGCGGCACGCCGGCGCTATGGCCAAGCCGTCGACGCCCTGGCCAGCGGCCCGCTTGCCGAAGCCCTTGGTGTTGCTCTCGCCACGGAAGGAGAGGCGACCGCACTTTACGATTCCTTACGCGCCTGGTCCATCTTGAAGGGCACATCGGACTGGCAACCGCGGTTCCTGGCGGGCTGGATCGAAGATCGAGCCCAGACATTTCCCGGACTTGCCGGCATGGCAATGCATGTCGCGGCCATGTCCGGACCTCCGACAGATCTTGAAGAGCCGGATCCCGAAGCAATTGCTCAAGCAAGACAGTTTGCTTCAGAGGGCTTAGCAAACGAGCGCGCCATGCTGGAGCTCGCCCGCGCCGAGAAAACTGCGGGCCTGCCTGCCTGGTCTCTCGGGCAGGCAGCACCTGGTCTCGACAAGATATTGATCCGCAGGTCCGGACTGCCCATCGAGCAGGCCGTGCCCGGTCTTTACACTGAGGCAGGATGGGCTTACGCGCGCTCCGGCGCGGCAGAAGAGGCGATCGGGAAGGCGAAAGCCGAAACTACCGTCCTCTTAGACGCCGGAGACGAGACAAGTGCTGATGCAGTTATGGACCTCCTTCAGAAGCGGACGCTGGAGACGTGGTCTCAGTACCTCGGCGATCTTCGTGTTCGGCCATTCACCGACCAACCGAGCGCGGTTATTGTCAGCGGTGTGCTAAGCGCCACCAACTCCCCGCTCTCGGCCCTGATCCGCGAGGCATGGCGTCAGGCGGGGGGCACCGACCGCAGCCGCAGCCATGCGAACCAGCTTCGAATTGCCGCGACACTCGGACCTGCCATCCAATTCGTGGAGCAGGGTCGCATGTCGGAAATCTCGCGCCTCTTTGTGTCGCTGAATGTCGCGCTTGCCCTTCTCGACGGAAATTCCGAAATCGGCAAAAAGTCGCTGATGGATGCGCAGGAGCGTGCCAACTCTGTTGTCGCCCTGCAGCAAGCCCCGCTCCTCGTCGTACAAATGGTCGAAGACGTGATCTCGCAGACGGCATCTCCAAAGGCGGTAGAAAAGGCCGAAGATCCTGTCCCGACAGCAAAGCCGCAAGGGGCTTGGGGCGAGATCGCTATGGCCTGCCAGGCTGCTGTCGCAGGCCGCTATCCGTTCTTTGACGGGTCGGACGCGGATATGGCTGAAGTCGCGCGCATTTTCGCGCCCAAGGGTCTCGTGGAGACCTATTTCCGGACGCAACTGGCGCCTTTGATGGATATATCAACGACGCCGTGGCGCTGGAAACCGGGAGCACGGCTTTCTGGTTATGCGCCCGAGAGTGCAACGTTCTTTCAGAAAGCTTCCGCAATCGGCGACGCGCTCTTTCGTCAGGGAACCTCGCCGCATCTGCCTGTATCGCTGGAGGCACTTGCACAACGCGGTGCGGCTACCATCTCGATCGGCGGCGCACACGCGCCGGTTACCACATCAGGCGGGGCAGTGACCTTTAGCTGGCCGGGCGATCTGCCATCACGCGGCTTCGAAATCTCCTTCGATAGCGGTAGTGCGGTTGAGAAAAAAGCACGCCCGGGCCGTGGGGCCTGCTGCGCTTTCTGGACGGGTCACGCTTGCGGCCACGCGACGGCGGCCGGCGTTTTCTCATAGACGTGCGGGCAACCGGCGCACGCGCCTACCTGCAGATGTCGTTCGCCGAGCCTGCCAACCCTATCTCCGTGCGCATTCTAATGCGGGAACTGACATGTCCATCGAGCCTCTGACGTCACCACGGCTTTAGAGACGGACGCACCTTTATGACAAAGTCACTCACTCATGCCTCTCCGGCGAGCGACATTCCTTTCGCACTTGACGGCAAATCAAAGTTACTTAATCTAAGCTCCGTCAGGACCCGCTGGGAGGAGGGGCCGGCATATCGCGATCTCTGTCGCACCATCTTCATCTCCCAAAGCCATGACTCCGGATCGTTCGCCGCCGATTTTTCAACAGGGATAGACCATGCCTCTGACCATTGCCCAACGCCTCGATCGCCTCAAAGTCCGCATCGCCGAGCTGGCGCATTGGCGGGATCGGCAGAGTAGCCCGATCGAGGGCTGGACCTTCGAGGGCGAGCCGATCGGCCATCACCAGGATTGGCCGCATCGCCAGGGCGTCGTGCATTTTGCCGCAACCACCGAGGCGCCGGCGGGCTGGCCGCTCGAGGATATCCGCCTGCAGCTCGATCTCGGCGGCGAGAGCCTGATCACGCTGAGCTATCCGGATGGCCAGAGCGAGACATTCGGGCTCGATCCCTATCATCAGGAATTTCCCGTCAAGGGCCACCGCTTTTCGATCGCGACGGAAAGCGTCGCGCGTTTTCCCTTCGGCGAACCGAACCGGGCGCCGAGACTGAACAAGGCCCGCTTCATCTGGCTCGACGGTCCGGCCCATCGCCTGCATCTTCTGTTGAAGCAGGTTTCCGAGGCGATCGAGGTGCTTGGTGATCATGAAGTCGTGCCGCATCTGGTCGACGCCGCCGAGCACGCCTTGCGCAGCCTCGACTGGCCGTCGGATACGGCGGCCTACGTCTCCCGCACCGCCGATGCCGTCATGCAGCAGAAGATCTGGGAACTGCCGGAGCTTGAGGCGAACCCGGCGGGTCTCACCGACGAGCAGAGTGCTTCGGCGGCGTCCGCCTTCGAGGCCCTGACGGTGCGGCTGAAGGAACTGCAGAAGCGCTTTCCCCCGAATGGCGAGCTGCTTCTGACCGGCCATGCGCATATCGACCTCGCCTGGCTCTGGCCCTATCGCGAGACGCGGCGGAAGATGCGGCGCACTTTCAACACGGCGCTGTCGCTGATGGAGCGCTCCGACGATTTCCGCTTCAACCAGTCGACCGCTCATTATTACGCGCAGATGGAAGAGGAGGATCCGGAGCTTCTCGAGCGCATCAAGCAGAAGGTCGCGGAAGGAAAATGGGAAACCGTCGGCGGCATGTGGGTGGAGCCCGACACCAACATGCCGACCGGCGAAAGCCTCGTCCGCCAGGTTCTTTACGGCCAGCGCTATTTCGAAAATACTTTCGGCTTCCGTCACACGGTGTGCTGGCTGCCGGATTGCTTCGGCTTCTCAGGCGCGCTGCCGCAGATCCTGAGGCAGGGCGGCATGGACAGCTTCTTCACCATCAAGGTCAATTGGAGCGAGACCAACCATATTCCCTCCGATCTTTTCTGGTGGAAGGGCCTCGACGGCAGCCAGGTGCTGACCCACACCTTCGACAATCCGATGCAGGGCTATAACGGCTTCGTACAGGCCGATTGCTATCTGCCGACCTGGAAGAATTTCCGCGGCAAGGTGCAGCATCACACCTCGCTTCTCGCCGTCGGCTATGGCGATGGCGGCGGCGGCGTCACGCCCGAAATGGTGGAGCGCGAAGTGCAGTTGCGCGATTTCCCCACCATTCCGCAGGCGCGCTGGGGCACGGTCAAGGGCTTCTACGAGCAGGCGCACGGCACGGCGCGGGAAAAGAATCTTCCCGTCTGGGACGGCGAAATCTATCTCGAACTGCACCGCGCCACGCTGACGTCGCAAAGCGGCGTCAAGCGCAAGCACCGCCACGCCGAACGCGCGCTGATCACCGCCGAGACCCTGGCGTCGCTCGCGCATTTGCTGGGCGCCGACAGGCCCAAAAGCCTCGAAGCGGATTGGCGGGTGGTGCTGAAGAACGAGTTCCACGACATTCTGCCGGGCTCGAGCATCCGCGAGGTCTATCAGGATGCCGAGCAGGAGCTCGGCGGTGTCATCGACCATGCCAAGGCCGAACAGGCCAAGGCCTTGCAGGCACTGTCGGCCCGTCTGCCGAAAGGTAGCGTCGGCGATGCGCTTGTCGTCGTCAATCCGTCGCTTGCGCCGCGGCCGCTGAGCGCCACGCTCGCCGACGGCACCGTCGTCGCGGCCGCCGATATCGTCGCCCCCCTGTCCGTTGCGGTCTTCGACCGGCAAGCGCTGAAGCCGGCGGGCGGGCTGAAGGCAGGTTCCGATCGCCTCGAAAACGATCATCTCGCGGTCGTCATCGGCAGGGACGGCGCGGTTGCGAGCCTCGTTCATAAGGCGAGCGGCCGCGAAGCAGTCGACGGCTCGGCAAACCAGCTCTGGGTCTATCCGGCCGACAAGCCGCGCAACTGGGAGGCCTGGGATATCGATGCCGATTATGCCGAAAAGGCCGTCCGTCTCGACGCGACCGAAAGCATCAGCCTCGTCGAAAGCGGCCCGCACCGCGCGGCGATTCGCGTCGTTCATCGCTACCGCAATTCGAGCGTCACCCAGACCTACGTGCTCAGCGCCAATGCCAAGCGGCTCGACATTGAAACGACGATTGACTGGCATGACCGCCGCACGCTGCTGCGCACCCTTAACCCGGTCGATGTAAAGGCCCGCAAAGCAACGTTCGAATGCGCCTTCGGCATCGTCGAGCGGGCGACACACACCAATACCTCCTGGGAACAGGCGATGTTCGAGGCCGTCGCCCATCGTTTCGTCGATATCAGCGAGCCGGGCTTCGGCGTGGCACTGCTCAACAATGCCAAATACGGTCATAGCGCCCGCGGCAATGTGATCGGCATGAGCCTGGTGCGCGGACCGATCTATCCGGATCCATTGGCCGACGAAGGCGAGCAGAGTTTCACCTATGCGCTGATGCCGCATGACGGCGCCTGGCATGAAGGCGGCGTTCTCGATGAGGCAATCGATCTCAACCAGCCGCTCGTGACCAACGAGGCCCAGGGCCTTTCAGCCGGCACTTTCGCGCCGCTCACCGTCGCCGGCACTCCCGTCGCCTTTTCCGGCCTGAAACCGGCGGAAGAGGGTGATGGCCTGATCCTGCGCCTCTACGAACCTGCCGGCCGGCGCGGACGCCTCTCCCTTGCGCTGCCGTCCGGATGGTCGGCCTCGCAGCCGCTCAACATTCTCGAAGAGCCGATGGAGCGGAAAGGACCTGCGGAGATCATGCCGTTTGAGATCAGGACCTGGAAGCTGCAAAGGATCTGAGACTGCTGTTGAGATGACGCCCAGCGGATGCTGGCGTTCACCGCTCCCGATCCGCGCCGTCACGCGAACCAGCCCGTCCGATCGGGCTGGTTCCCAGGCCTATCCGTTTCCGGCGCTGATGCCATAAGTCGTATCTGGCGCGGTCCCCGTCAACCGGCAATCAGGCGGATAGCCTGGGAACCAGATGCCCTGGCAAGGTGACTGTTTCGACGGCGCGGGCTCCGATAATCATCTCTACGATCGTGTTGATCATTTCATAAGTGGGCTGCTCGTAAGTCGTCAGGCCATAGGCGGGCGCCGCGCCGAGCTCGATATTGTCGAAGCCGACCACCGCAAGGTCTTGCGGAACGCGGCAACCAAATTCACTGCGGGCCGTGGCCATGGCTCCTAACGCCAGAATGTCATTTTCACACATCAATACATCGACCCGCGAGGAGGAGGAGGTCGCGCTTAGATAGGTTCGCACCGCCTCGGCGCCCGCGTCGGCACTGTATCGGTCTGCGTTCAGCTCTACGACGCTCCACACGCCCTTCCGTCGCCAGAAATTCGCGTAGTGATGGCGCCTGCCGAGTGCCGTCGACAGGGTTCTTGCTCCCGTCATAAAACCCGGACGGCGATACCCCTTGTCGAACAGGTAATCGACCATTTGGCTGAGGGCGAGTTCAGCATCGCAGGCGACTGCAGGGACACCGGGAATCTGGCTGTCTCTTGCAAGAACGAACATCGGCGGAAAACCTGGGCCGAGGCGTCGATCGCCGAGAGTTTCCTCGCGAAATGCCGTACCGAACAGAATCACGGCGTCGAATTGCCGTTGGTCGGCATTGATCAGCGCGTGAACGTGATCGAAATGCCGATTGATATTGATCAATACCGTCAATAGTCCCTCCGCCTGCAAGCGCTCGGTGAGCATTTCCAGAACCGGAAGCTTGTGCGGATTGGCGAAGTCGTCGACGAAAACCGCCACTTGATGCGTGATGTTTGTCGCGAGGCTGCGGGCAAGCAAGTTCGGCGAATAGTTCAGCGCCTCGGCGGCCTGAAGCACTTTTTGCCGGCTGGCGTCGGTGATGGATGCACCTGGTGTAAACGCACGGATAACTGTCCATTTCGATACGCCGGCGGCTTCCGCCACCTCTTTCGCTGTCGCCCGTTTGCGCATGCCTATCTCCTGCCGACTGGAATGAATATTCCACAAAAAAATAAAAATGGAATGGATGCTTGATTTTTGCCGACAATAAAGTAACTTGTCGGAGTTTGCTACCGGTAGCAAAGGAGTTGCAACCGGTAGCAATCGCGGGTCCGCATGACGCGGACTGTTTTTGGGAGGGTTAAATGAAATTTGGTTTGAAATCGCTTCTCGCGGGGGCCGCGGTCGCGTTCATGTGCTCTTCAGCAATCGTCAACGCAGCGGACATTCGCATCGTTGCCGTCACCCATGGCCAGGCCAATGATCCGTTCTGGTCCGTGGTTAAGAACGGGGTCAACGCAGCTGCCAAGGATATCGGCGTCGGCGTCGACTATCGGGCGCCGGAAACCTTCGACATGGTGTCAATGGGGCAGCTCATCGATGCGGCCATCAATCAGAAGCCTGACGGCCTTATCGTCTCCATTCCGGACGCCTCGGCGCTCGGCCCGTCCATCAAGAAGGCCGTGGCCGCCGGCATTCCGGTTATTTCGATCAACTCCGGATCCGACGTCTCGAAGGAATTGGGGGCGCTTCTGCATGTCGGCCAGGACGAATACACCGCCGGCAAGGCCGCCGGTGCAAAGCTGCATGAGTTGGGCGGCAAAGAAGGTTTGTGCGTCAATCAGGAGGTCGGCAATGTCGCGCTCGATCTGCGCTGCAAGGGCTTTGCAGACGGTTTTGGCGGCAAGGTTACGGTTCTGCCCGTCAGCAACGATCCGGCCGACGTCCGGGCAAAGGTCAAAGCGGCACTGAGTTCCAATGCCGCTGTCGATACCGTCATGGCGCTCGGCGCCGGCACCGCCGGCGAGCCGTCTCTGGCGGCTGTCGAGGATGTCGGAATGACCGGCAAGGTCAACGTTGCGACCTTCGACCTTTCGGCAGATTTCCTGAAGGCAGTGGCCGACGGCAAGGCAGCGTTCGCGATCGATCAGCAGCAGTTCCTGCAGGGCTATCTGCCTGTCGTGTTTCTGGCCAACTCCGCCAAATACGGGCTGATCCCTGGAGGTAATGTGCCATCCGGCCCCAACCTTATCACCAAGGAAAAGGCCGCCCAGGTCGTCGATCTTTCCGCCAAGGGCATTCGCTGACCAGAACTGACGGAAGGCATTCTCTCAGAATCTCCTCCCCTCAAGGGGAGGGGCCTCGTTGACAGAGCGCTGCCGAGCAGCGCCGCCGCTACCTCAAAACAAAGATTCCACGGGAGGAGTTATGGCTTCGCTTGAGCAGAACCCGGCGGCCGCGCCGACGGTCGATGAGCGCGTCAAACAAGTGAGTTTTTTAACACATATGATGCGGCGGCCCGAATTGGGCGCCGTGGCGGGCCTTGTTCTCGTCATCGTCTTTTTCTTTCTCACTGCAGATTCGACGATGTTTTCTCTTTCGGGCCTGATGACCATCATGGCGCCGGCATCGCAATTGGGAATCCTCGCCATTGCGGCGGCACTGCTCATGATCGGCGGAGAGTTTGATCTCTCGATCGGCTCGATGGTGGCTTTTGCAGGACTGATCTTCGGCGTCATCCTGACCAATTTTGGTCAACCGCTTTCGGTTGCCATCGTCATGACAATGCTGTTTGCGGCGTTCATGGGCGCGATCAATGGGCAGATAGTCATTCACACCAGGCTGCCGTCGTTCATCGTGACCCTGGCATTTCTCTTCATACTGCGCGGCTTGACCCTCGTTGGTCTGAAATGGGCCACCGGCGGCTCCACGCAGCTTCGCGGCATCGGCGACCATGTGAAGGACAGTCCGCTGCTCGGGCTCTTTTCCGGCGATGCGCTGAGGGGCGTATTCGTCTGGCTCGCAGATCACGACCTGATCGACAAGTTCCCGAACGGCCTGCCGAAGGTCACGGGCATCCCCGTGTCGGTCCTGTGGTTCGTCGTGCTTGCCCTGGCTGCAACATGGGTCCTGCTGCGCACCCGCATGGGCAACTGGATCTTCGCAGCCGGTGGCGATCCGAATGCAGCAAGAAACTCAGGTGTCCCGGTCCATAGGGTGAAAACCGGCCTGTTCGCGTTGACGGCGTGTGCTGCCGCGCTGGTCGCCATCATCACCGTGCTTGACGCCGGCTCAACCGACGCCCGGCGCGGTTTTCAGAAAGAGTTCGAGGCGATCATCGCCGCCGTCATTGGCGGGTGCCTGCTCACAGGCGGTTATGGTTCGGCGATCGGCGCCTTCTTCGGAGCCGTCATCTTCGGCTCGGTTTCCATCGGCCTGACTTATACCAGGTTCGACTCCGATTGGTTTCAGGTCTTCCTCGGCTCGATGCTGCTGCTGGCTGTTCTCTTCAACAATTTCATCCGCCGCAAGGTTACCGGGGAGCGCTGATCATGCCAGACGTCAACAACCGAACACCGATCATCGAAGTAACCGATATCGTCAAGCACTACGGCTCCGTGATCGCTCTCAACGGCGTGTCGATGCAAGTGTCGGCCGGAGAGGTGCTTTGTCTCCTCGGAGACAATGGCGCGGGCAAATCCACCTTGATCAAGACGCTGTCCGGTGTCGTCCGACCAAGCGGAGGTGCGTTTCTGGTCGAAGGCAAGCCGGTCAATTTCCGCAGCCCGCGCGACGCCCTCGATGCAGGGATTGCGACGGTCTATCAGGATCTCGCCATGATTCCGCTGATGTCGATCACCCGTAATTTCTTCATGGGGCGGGAGCCGCGCAAAGGCATCTTCCCATTCCGTCACTTCGACCTCGCGCACTGCAACGATGTCACCCGTGAAGAGATGAGCAAAATCGGCATCGATATCCGCGATCCCAATCAGGCGGTGGGCACCTTGTCCGGTGGCGAACGCCAATGCGTTGCGATTGCGCGCGCGGTCTATTTCGGCGCAAAGATCCTTATTCTCGACGAGCCCACATCGGCGCTCGGCGTGGCACAAACCTCGATGGTGCTGAAATACATCCACCAGGTCCGACAGAACGGACTGGGCGTGATTTTCATCACCCATAACGTTCGGCATGCCTATGCCGTGGCGGACCGCTTCACCATTCTCAATCGCGGCCAGACGCTCGGCACTTTTGCCAAGGCGGATATCGCGATGGACGAACTTCAGAACCTCATGGCCGGCGGCAAGGAACTGCAGCAACTCTCCGATGAGCTCGGCGGTACCATCTAGCGTCCTGGCTTTACCCGGAGGCGGCGACCATTGGCTTTCAAAGGCTGCCCGCTTTCTCAGTCATCAAACATGGAAACGGTCATGAACGACGGTTCATCGAATATCTCATCCCCCTTCACGCTCGCGGTCTGCGCCGAGATGGTTTTCAAGTCGCTTCCTGTTGTCGACAGGCTGAAGCGGATCACCGAACTCGGCTTCCAGGCCGAGATCTGGGACTGGACGAAGCATGACATCGCAGCCCTTGCGAGATCCGGGGCGGTCTTCTCGTCGATGACTGGCTATGTGACCGGCACGCTCGCCGACGACGATGGCGCAGAAGAATTGCTGCGAACCGCGAAGCAATCGATCCCGATTGCCCGGGAGCTGAACTGCCCACGTCTCAACCTGCACGGTACGGGTCTCGACGGCAATGGACTGCCGGTCGTCAAGGCTGACGAAGTGACTGGTTCCATGTGGCTCAAGGCGCGCGATACGCTTAACCGCATCGCCGACCTCGGTGAGCAGGAGGGTGTGACCTTCGTGCTCGAAAACCTCAATCAGGCAGTCGATCACCCCGGGACGCCGTTTGCCAAGGCAGAGGATACGCTGGCGCTCGTCTCGTCCGTTAACCGGCCGGCGTTGAAGCTCAATCTGGACCTCTATCATGCCCAGATCGGCGAAGGAAACCTGATCGAGCTATGCCGGCGCGCGCTGCCCTATATCGGCGAAATCCAGGTGGCGGATGTGCCCGGTCGCATGGAACCGGGCACCGGCGAGATCAACTACAAGGCAATTACCCGCGCGCTCAAGGACATGGGCTATCGCGGCACGATCGGCATGGAGGCATGGGCGTCCGGAGACGACGAGACGGCGCTTGCCCGCTTCCGCGACGCCTTCACCGTTTGAAGGTTTCGATAGTCAAGACTTACATATAATGGAGAGACATCAATGATCAGATTTGGAGTGATCGGCGCCGGCCGGATCGGCAAAGTGCATGCAACAACGATCGCGGCGAACCCCAATGCGAAGCTTGCCTATGTCGCGGATGCCTTCAAGGCATCAGCAGAAGAGCTTGCCGCACGGACGGGCGCCGAGGTTGCCGAGGCGGAGGATGTCATCAACTCCTCGAACGTCGATGCGATCCTCATCGCGACGCCGACCCCGAGCCACGCCGATCTCATCGAGGCGGCGGCGCGCGCCGGCAAGGCCATCCTCTGCGAAAAGCCGGTATCCCTGTCGGTCGAGCGCATCAATACCTGCCTCGAGGTCGTTGAGAAAAACAGGTCGACCTTGATGATCGGCTTCAATCGCCGCTTTGACCCCAACTTCGCGAGTGTGGAAGCGCGCCTGCGTCGGGGTGATGTCGGCGCAATCGAAATCGTGACGATCACCAGCCGGGATCCAGCGCCGCCGCCTGCCGACTACGTCAAATCCTCCGGTGGTCTGTTCCGCGACATGATGATCCACGACTTCGACATGGCCCGCTTCCTCATGGGCGAGGAATTCGTCGTCGTGAACGCGCTTGGGTCGTCTCTCGTCGACACGGCGATCGGGGCCGAGGGTGATGTGGATACCGCCGCCGTCCAGATGCAGACGGCTTCGGGCCGCATTGCTGTCATCACCAATTCGCGCCGGGCGACTTATGGATACGACCAGCGCATCGAAGTCCATGGTGCTGCCGGTATGCTTGCAGCGAAGAATATCGCCGCGACGAGCGTCGAGCTTTCCAATGCGAACGGCATCAGCGGCGATCCCGTTCAACATTTCTTTCTCGAACGCTACGCGCAGGCTTATGCCAACGAGATCAATGCCTTCATCGAAACGATCGACAGCGGCAACCCATCGCCGAGGCCAGGTGGATTGGATGGGCTTCAGGCTCAAAAACTAGCGGAGGCCGCCACAGTGAGCTGGCAGACAGGCAGGCCAGTTGCCGTCGATTGACGTCAAGGCGATGCAGTTCGCTCCTCGTGGCTCGCCTGCATCGCCCGACTCCCCGAATGCAGAGTCGACTTGTCCTGCGCGAAATGCATCTGCCACGGAGGCGCCAAATGTCAGCCACGCGTCCTATGAAAGATCAACGTCCTCAAACCTTTCAGGAACTAAAGCAGTCCATTGCCGAAGGAAGGATCTTTTTCCCTAACCAGGTGGAACAGGTTGCAAGGCGGATGCTTGAGCATCCGGAGATGGTGGCCTTCGAAAGTGCTGCTTCAGTCGCAAAAAAATGCGGCGTCTCGCAAACGACAGTTATACGGCTGAGCAGCTTTCTCGGATTTGGATCATACCGCGGTCTGAAGGATCTCTGTGCCTGCTATATTCGAGAACGCTCCAAAGGCATGTCGCCGCCTTACCAAGTCCCTCAGCCGCCACCGCGCAATGTCGGGTAGGATGTCCGTTGCTTGAAGTCGCCGCCGGCAAGGAATGAGTAACCGCCAGGGGACGCATGAGGGGAGCAGGCAACCGCCGGCAGGCGACAAATGCCAGGCCTTGCGATCTGCACTCCATCCGCGTTCAGCCATCCAGACCGAGGCTCGTCTGCAGGCGGCTGACATAGGCTTCGAGCCCGCCGACCATATCGAAGCGATCGGGGTCGCGCAGCCAGAGCATCTGCAGGCCGTCCATTACGGCGATCAGTTCGGCCGCCATCGCCTTGCTATCGATGTTCTTGGCGAACGAGCCATCGGCGGCGGCGCGTTCGAAGGTCGCGGCGATATGCTTCTGCATCTGCGTGGCGCGATCGAGAAACCAGGCCTTGGCGGGGTGGTCCTTCATCAGGCTTTCGGCATTGAGGATGGCGAAAGCCCTGGTGACCTCGACCATTTCGGCGTTGCGACGGAAGACGGCGACCATGCCTTTAAGCAGGCCCCGAAGGTCCAAACGATAGTGGTCGATGAAATCTGCGCTTTCCAAATCGCGCTTGTCCAGAATGGCGAGCAGGAGATCGACCTTGGTCGGGAAATGGTGCAACAGGCCGGGCAGCGACAGGCCGACATCTTGGGCGATATCCCCAATGGCGGCATTCTGATAGCCGTCTTCGGCGAAGCGGCGCATCGCCGCCGCAAGGATTTCCGCTCGGCGCGCCTCCCCCTTGCTGGATTTGCGCCGCTGCTTTTCCCTCGGGCCGGTCCCTTGTTCTGCCATCGTCTCTTTCCGTTTGCCTCCTTTTAACGGCGACGCGCCAATCGGCAAGGCTGCAGCCCTGCAAGCTCTCTACCCATACACCAGACAGTGGCAGTTGACATCTTAAAAATACCGAGTAATCGGTAGGTTTAATGATCAAAGCGCCCGGATCGCGTCTTGGATCCGGAGTCGTAGCAGGGAGGTTTGCATGATCGATTCCATTCTCGACCAGATGACGCTCGAAGAGCAGGTCTCGCTGTTGTCCGGCGCCGATTTCTGGACGACGGTTCCGGTCGAGCGTCTCGGCGTGCCGAAGATCAAGGTGACGGATGGACCGAACGGCGCGCGCGGCGCCGGCTCGCTGGTCGCCGGCGTCAAGGCGACCTGCTTTCCCGTCGCCATCGCGCTCGGCGCCAGCTGGAATCCCGAACTTATCCATCAGATGGGCGCAGCCCTTGCGCGCCAGGCAAAGAGCAAGGGTGCCGCAGTGCTGCTGGCGCCCACGGTGAACATCCATCGCTCCGGCCTCAATGGACGCAATTTCGAATGTTACTCCGAAGACCCGATGCTGACCGCCGAGCTGGCCGTTGCCTATATCGAGGGCGTGCAGGGCGAGGGGATCGCAGCGACGATCAAGCATTTCGCCGGCAATGAATCCGAGATCGAGCGGCAGACCATGTCTTCCGATATCGACGAGCGGACGTTGCGCGAAATCTACCTGCCGCCCTTCGAACAAGCTGTGCGTCGCGCCGGCGTCATGGCCGTCATGTCCTCCTATAACCGCCTGAACGGCACCTATACGAGCGAGCATCAGTGGCTGCTGACCAAGCTGCTCCGCGAGGAGTGGGGGTTCGACGGCATCGTCATGTCCGACTGGTTCGGTTCGCATTCGACTGAAGAGACGATCAATGCCGGCCTCGATCTCGAAATGCCGGGTCCGGCGCGCGACCGCGGCGACAAACTGGTCACGGCCGTGCGCGAGGGCAAGGTCGAGGCCGCGACGGTACGCGCTGCGGCGCGGCGCATGCTGCTTCTCCTCGAGCGGGTCGGTGCGTTCGAGAAGAAACCCGATCTGAGCGAACGGGCGGTCGACCTGCCGGAAGACAGGGCGCTGATCCGGCGTCTCGGCGCGGAAGGCGCTGTGCTCCTCAGGAATGACGGCATCCTGCCGCTTGCCAAAACCTCCCTCGATCGCATCGCCATCATCGGCCCCAATGCCGCAAGCGCGCGCGTCATGGGCGGCGGCAGCGCGCAGATCGCCGCGCATTATACGGTGAGCCCGCTCGAAGGCATCCGCGCCGCCCTCTCCAACGCCAACAGCATCAGCCACGCGGTCGGCTGCCGCCACAACCGCCTGATCGACGTGTTCAAGGGCAAGATTTCGGTCGAATATTTCAAGGGCCGCGGCTGCAAGGGCGAGCCGCTGCATGTCGAAACGGTCGACAAGGGCGAATTCTTCTGGTTCGAGCTGCCGTCGGGCGATCTCGACCCTGCCGATTTTTCAGCCCGCATGACGATGCAGTTCGTGCCGGAGGAGAGCGGCGATCATGTCTTCGGCATGACCAATGCCGGACTGGCGCGGCTCTTCGTCGATGGCCGGCTGACGGTCGATGGCCGTGACGGCTGGACGCGCGGCGAGAACTATTTCGGCACGGCCAATGACGAGCAGCGCGGGGCGGTCTCCCTCGAGGCCGGACGGTCATACAAGATCGCCGTCGAATATGAGCCGTCCACCGCGACCGAGGAGGGCATCAACCTCATCGCTGTGCGCTTCGGCGTCGAAAAGCCGCTCGGCGAGACCGATATCGAGTTGGCCGTCGAGACGGCGCGCAATGCCGATGTGGCGCTTCTCTTTGTCGGCCGCGACGGCGAATGGGATACGGAAGGGTTGGACCTGCCCGACATGCGGCTGCCCGGCCGGCAGGAGGAACTGATCGAGCGGGTTGCGGCCGCCAACGCCAACACGGTGGTCGTGCTGCAGACCGGCGGTCCGGTGGAAATGCCCTGGCTCGGCAAGGTTCGCGCCGTGCTGCAGATCTGGTATCCGGGGCAGGAACTGGGCAATGCCGTCGCCGATGTCCTGTTCGGCGATGTCGAGCCGAGTGGGCGCCTGCCGCAGACCTTCCCGAAGACGCTGACCGACAATTCCGCCATGACGGGCGATCCCGCCGTCTATCCCGGCCAAAATGGGCATGTGCGTTACGCCGAAGGCGTCTTCGT
This sequence comes from Rhizobium sp. K102, assembly GCF_022385315.1. Lineage (NCBI taxonomy): Bacteria > Pseudomonadati > Pseudomonadota > Alphaproteobacteria > Hyphomicrobiales > Rhizobiaceae > Rhizobium > Rhizobium sp. K102. The sequence continues at coordinate 305,351 of NZ_CP092437.1, read as the reverse complement.
CGGCTATCGTCATCACGATACACACGCCGTCGAGCCGCTCTTCCCCTTCGGCTTCGGGCTCGGCTATACCCGCTTCCGCTGGAGCGAGCCGCGGCTGTCGGCCGGCGAAATGGCTTCCGACGGCGTCACCGTCAGCGTCGACCTGACCAATATCGGCGACCGGGCCGGCTCCGAACTAGTGCAGCTCTATGTGCGTTCGCCGAAGACCAAAGTGGCGCGGCCGGACAAGGAGCTGCGCGCCTTCGCCAAATTATCGCTGCAGCCCGGCGAGACCGGCACGGCGATAATGCAAATCCGGCCGCGCGATCTCGCTTATTTCGACGTCGAAGCCGGCGCTTTCCGTGCCGAAGCCGGCAATTACCAGCTGGTCGTGGCGGCGAACGCTGCGGATATCAGGTTCGTGCTCGATCTGCCGTCACCATCCAGCTACGAGTTGCCGCCCTCCTAGAATAGAGGCCCGGGATACGGCTGGCGCGTCTACGCAAGCGTCGATTGGCCCAATCTGCGATCAGGCCGCGTCCGGCTGGGCACGCAGGTTGGTGACGACACGCCGATTCTGCACCTTGCAGGAGCGGTCCGTGCAGTCGCGAACTTCTCGATCGTTGCCATAGCCCTTGGCCCACATGCGCTTCGGGTCGACGCCCTTCGAGGCGAGATAGGCCATCGCCGCATCGGCGCGCTTCTGCGACAGCGTTTCCATCTGGGAGGCAGAACCGGAATCGTCGGCAAATCCCTGCAGCTTGAGCAGCCAGGTCGGGTTTCTGGTGAGCCAGGCGGCCTGGTTATCCAGCGTTGCCATGGCGACGGAATCGAGGGCGGCGGAATCCTGCTTGAAATAGATCCGCCGGCCGACATTGAGGATGAAATCCTCTTCGCTGCCGGTCGCGACGTTTTCGAACCCCGGCGCCGGATCATTGGTCTGGCCGGTCATCGGCGCCGCAGTTGGTTCTTCCAGGGAGGCGATCTCGGTGGTGGAGCAGGCGGCAAGCGCCAGGAGCATGGCCGCGGCGAGAAGGCGGCTCGTGTATCCGGTCGTAGCAGACATCAGGGTAAGGTTCCTTATTCGACCGGGGTTGTTTGGCTGACCTGCGTGGTGCTTTCGGCCTGGTCGGCAATATGCGGCAGAATCTGTACAGCCGTGCCGATCGGGCAGCGTTGGTAAAGATCGATGGCGTCTTCGTTGAACATGCGGATACAGCCGCTGGAGGCGTCCTTGCCGATGCTCCATGGCTCCAGCGTGCCGTGGAAGCGATAACCGGTATCGGCGCCGTCACGATGCAGATACATGGCGCGAGGCCCGAGCGGATTCTTCGGTGAACCGCCCGCGACGAATTCGGGCAGTTCAGGATGGCGCTTGCGCATCTCCGGCGGCGGCGTCCAGCGCGGCCAAAGCGATTTGGCGTCGATCGTGGCGCGACCGAACCATTTGAAGCCTTCGCGGCCGACGCCGACCCCATAGCGGATGGCGGTCTTGTTCTCCATGATCACGTAGAGAAAATGGTGCCTGGTATCGACGACGACGGTGCCGATCGGCTCGCTGCTGAAATATTTGACGACCTGGCGGTGCCACTTCCTGTCGATCTTGGCGAGGTTGGTCTTTCGGAACGTCACGCCATTGTCGACGAGGGTGCCGTCAAAATAGGACGAGGCTGCGGCGAATGCCGGTTTCCAAACTGCAGCGGCGCCAAGTAACGCCAAACCACCAAGCAAAATATCCCTGCGGGTCCCCACCATCGGCAATATCCCCCTCAAAGCCAAAGCAGCGGAGTATCAGTAAATCAGATTTTTCATTGGCGACAACAGAAAATTATTTCGCTTCCTAAAGACCGGGATCGAGTTGCGGTCTTCTGGATATATTTGCTTCGATCGTTAATCGAGAGGAGAACGCTACACCCTGCAACCCGCAGATCACTTGAACGGATGGATCCTTGTCAGCAGTCCTGACGCCGCTTCGAAAATATCTGCGTATGCGGTCGACTGCGCTCACGGTTCCAGGAGCGAGTTCGGGGTCATGCATCGTTAAGATGGCAAGCCGACAGGTGCCCCGGTGCAACTTCCCTTTTGCGGGCACTTCCAGACGGCAGCGATCCATCGCAAACGGGCATCTCGGATGGAAGTGACAGCCTTCCGGCGGGTTTATCGGGCTGGGAAGCTCGCCATCGACGGGCTTGAACTGCCGCTTGCCGGGTTCGATGCGCGGCACTTCGGCCAAGAGCGCTTTCGTGTAAGGATGATTGGGCCGGCTGAAAACCTCCTCGACGGGCGCCTCTTCGACGATCCGGCCGAGATACATGATCGCAACGCGATCGGAAATATGTTCGACAACGCCGAGATCATGGCTGACGAACAAATAGGTCAGGTCAAGCTTGTCGCGAAGTTCCATGAACAGGTTGATGACCTGAGCCTGGATGGAGACGTCGAGCGCTGCGACGCTTTCGTCACAGACGAGGAATTTCGGCTGCACGGCGAGTGCGCGCGCAATATTGACGCGCTGCCGCTGGCCACCGGAAAACTGGTGCGGGTATCGCTTTTTCATGGCCGGGTCGAAACCGGCCAGCATCAGATATCTGTCGACATAGGCGTCGCGTTCCGTCGAGCGGGCAAGTCCATGCGTTCGAGGCGCTTCCCAGATAAGCTCCTCGATGGTCATGCGCGGGTTGAGAGCCGCCATCGGGTTCTGGAAGATCATCTGGCTGGCGAGACCGAACTGATGCTGCTCGCCTTTCGACATGGCGCTTCGGTCGATCCCTTTCCAGAGAATGTGGCCGTGGCTGGGCGACGTGATCCCTGCAATGGCGCGGCCGAGGGTCGACTTCCCGCAGCCGCTCTCGCCGACAAGGCCGACAACCTCTCCGGGTCGAATGCTAAGGCTGACGTTATCAAGCGCTTGAACAACAGGTGCCGGTTTGGCCAGCTTGAGCTTATGCGCGATCTTGGCGGCCAGGTCGAGCTTGGCTCCGAAGCGCTGCGACACGTTCCTCGCTTCGATCAGGGGCGTGGCGATCGCCGTCATCATGCTATCTCTTTCGTAACGGGATGAATGCAGCGGAAGGAGCGGTCGCCTTCCGGCATGAGCGCCGGCATGACCAGACAGCCGTCAGTCGTCCGGTCACAGCGCGTACGAAAACTGCATCCCTGTGGAAGGCGGTTGATTGCCGGCGTCATGCCGCGAATCTGGTGGAGGGGCTCTCCGCGTCTGTTTTGCGAAGGAACGGATGCGATCAGACCGGCGGTGTAGGGATGGTGAGGATCGGTCAGAACCTTGCCCACTGGGCCGGTCTCGACGAGGCGGCCGGCATACATGACGGCGATCTCGTCGGCCAATCTTGAGACGATCGCCAGATCGTGGGTGATCCAGATCACCGCCGTATTTCCCTCTTCCGTGAGCTTCTGGAATTCGGAAATGATCTGGCTCTGGATCGTCACATCAAGCGCTGTTGTCGGTTCATCGGCGATGATAAGGTCGGGCTTGTGAAGAAGCGCAATGGCAATCGCCACGCGCTGACGCATTCCGCCGGAAAACTGATGCGGGTAGGCGGCAAGCCTTTCTTCAGGGCTTGGTATTCCGACCAGCGCCAAAGCATCCCGCGCCCGCTGCCGGGCGGCATCCTTCGAGACCCGGTCGTGTGCCTGGACGGCTTCCACCATCTGCGTACCGACCGTCAGGACCGGGTTGAGAGTCATCATCGGATCCTGGAATACCATGGCGATCCGCTTGCCGCGCAGCTGCCGCATCTCCTCGTCCGAATATTTCGCGATGTCGGCGCCGTCGAAGATGATCTGGCCGCCGGCCACCCGGCCGGGTCTATCGAGGAGCCGCATGATCGAGAAGCCGGTTACCGACTTTCCGGATCCGGATTCCCCCACAAGACCAAGAACCTTGCCGCGCTCCACCGTGAACGATACGTCGTTGACGGCGCAAAGACTGGGGCGACCTTTGCCGCTACCGAATTCGGTGACGAGATTGCTCACTTGCAGCAATGGGGTCATGACATGTTCCTCGGGTTGAGCACATCGCGCAGCCGGTCGCCGACGAGATTGATCGCCGCGATCGTGATTAGAAGCGCAATGCCGGGGAAGAAGCTGATCCAGTAGAGGCCCGTCAGAAGATACTGGTAGCCGGTCGAGATCAGCATGCCGAGCGAGGGTTCGGTCACGGATGCACCCAGACCGAGGAAGGACAAGGTTGCTTCGAGGCCGATTGCCCTGGCGATCTGCATGGTGGCGATGACGATGACCGGCGCAAGACAGTTCGGCAGCAGGTGCCTGAAGAGGATGCGCCATCCGGGCAGGCGCAGCATCCGGGCCGCCTCGATATATTCCTTCTCGCGCTCGACCAGAGCGGTGCCGCGGACCGTGCGGGCATAGGTCGCCCACTCGGCGATGATCAGTGCGATCACGACATTGGGCACGCCCTTGCCGAGCACGGCGAGCATCATCAGCGCCATCAATATGGTGGGAAAAGAGAGCTGCAGGTCGACGAGCCGCATCATCGCGGTTTCCGTGCGCCCTCCCATGTAAGCGGCGAACAATCCGGCCGAGGTTCCGATGATGGCAGCAGCGAAAGCCGACAGAACGCCTACCAGCAAAGAGGTGCGCAGGCCATAGAGGATGCCGGACAGGATATCGCGGCCCTGGCTGTCGGTGCCGAGGTGATAGACAAGCCCGGTCATGGATTTCGGACCCCGGCGGCAGTCGACCATCCATGATGTCGAGCTGCATCAAATCATAGGGATTTTGCGGAGAGATCCATGGCGCAAACAGCGCCAGGCAACAGATGATCACCAGCGTGAGGAAGGCGATCGCGGCTGCCGGAGAGCTGAAGAAATCCGCGATCCCTTTCGACAGACGACTGGGTTCGGGCGTTGGAGCGCTTGTGTCTTGCGTGTTTGGTTCGGCCATGGGTCAAGCCTTTCCTTCCAGCCGGACCCGCGGATCCAGAAGGGTATAACAGATATCGATGATGAAGTTGAGGACGACGAAGAGCAGGACCATCATCATCAGGTAGGCGACGATGACCGGGCGATCGAGAAGGTTGATCGAGTTGATGATGAGCTTGCCCATGCCCGGCCACGCAAAGATGCTTTCGGTGACGACCGAAAAGGCGATAAGCGAGCCGAACTCGAGGCCGATGATGGTCACCACCGGGATCATCAGGTTCTTGAGAACGTGCACGGAAATGATCCGCCGCTCTCGCAACCCCTTGGCGCGGGCAAACTTCACATAGTCCTGGGGCAGGACCTCTTGCACGCCGGCACGGGTCAGCCGCAGAATGAGCGACGTCTTGAACAGAGCCAGGTTGAAGGCCGGCAATAAGAGGTGCCGGATGCCGTCCCCGGTCAGAAACGACCATTGTGCACCAAGCAGTTCCTGCGTCGAGCCGCGGCCATTCGTCGGCAACCAGCCGAGCTCGACGGAAAACACCATGATCAGCATGAGGCCGACCCAGAAGGTCGGAAGCGAGAAGCCCAGAATCGAGCCGCTCATGATGAGCTTGGAGGAAATCCGATTGGGGTAAAGCCCTGCATACAGCCCAAGCGGCAAGCCGAACAAGAGCGCGATGCCGAGAGCCGTGATCGCCAGTTCGAGCGTTGCCGGGAGACGTTCGAGGATCAGACCCAGCGCCGGCCGCCCATAAACGAAGCTGTTGCCGAAGTCCCCGTGCAGAAGCCCTTGAAGAAACAGCAGATACTGTTTCCAGAGCGGCTGATCCAGACCGTAATGCGCGATAACGAGTGCCCGCTCCGCCTGGTTGGCGTCGGGGTTGATGAGGATGTCGACCGGATTGCCGATCACATTGACGCCGATGAAGACAATGATCGTCATCGCGACAATGACAAAGAGCGCCTGTATCAATCGCCGGATAATGGATGTGATCATAGAACCTCTCCTTAGGCGACGGAGATCGCCATCCCGTCGCGCTGCGGATCGGCGGCTCCTTTAGAGACACCGCCTTCAATCTTGATCGCGTGGACTGCGGCGAATGCGTATGTCTGCGGCGACCGCGCCACCTGGTAGCCCTGCGTCCGCAGCTCGTCCTCGACAGAGTGTCGAATACGATTGCAGATGTCGATCGTGTTTGACACCCCTACGATCCTCGGCGCCGAGACGGCTTCGAGCACCGACATGTCGAAATCGATCATGTTCATCAGGCATTGCGCAACGGCCGGTGCGATATAGCTGCCGCCCGGCGCTCCGATGACGATGCTGGGCTCGTCACCCTTGAAGACGATCGTCGGTGCCGCCGAGCTTGGACGCCGCTTGCCGGGCGCGATGGAGCCGGGTTTGCCCGGAACCGGATTAAAGCGGCTCATCGTGCCATTATACATGAAGCCGAGGCCATCGGTGATCGCGCCCGAGGGACTGCCGAGGGTGTGGGTCATCGCGACGGCGTTGCCGTCCTTGTCTATCACCGAGATGTGGGTGGTGTCGCGCTGCGAGCCATCAAGACGCGAAACGCTGGCGACCTCGCCTGCCTTGATCGCGTGGGCATGCGCCTGCGCATGCTCTTTCGACAGCAGCCTTTCATAAGGCACGTCGACATAGGCGGGATCGCCCATATGCGCGTCCTTGTCTATCGTCATTCGCTTCATGGCTTCGAACAGGATGCGGATATGCTCCGCGCTGCCATGCTGCAGCGAGCCGACGTCGAACTCCTCCATGATATGCAGGAGTTCCAGCATCGGGAAACCCGAGCCTGGAGGCGGTGAGGTGGCAATGCGGTTGCCGCGATAGTCGCCCCAAACGGGCTTTACCTTCGACAATTCGTAGCGCGCCAAATCTTCCCGATCGATCAAACCGCCATTTGCCTTGAAATCGTCGGCGATCTGTTCGGCCAGGTCGCCGTGATAGAAAATGTCTGACCCGCCGCTTTGCGCGATGCGTTCGAGGGTCTGTGCCATATCGCTGTTGACGAGCAGGTCGCCGACGTTTTTGAGTACGCCGTCGGCGTCGAAGTAGGTTTTCCGCCCCGTTGCGGAAAAGCGCAGCTTGTCGATCGTGTTGGCAAAACCGTCGTTCGCCTGGTCCTTGGCCCAATACCAATGCATGTGGTTTCGGATCATGAAACCGTTGCGGGCCAGGCGGATGGCCGGCTTGATGAGATCGGTCCACTCGAAGGTGCCGTAGGCGCGCAGCGCGGTCTCATAGCCCTTCAGCGAGCCGGGGGTGCAGACGGCAAGGTAGCCGATATCGGAGATATTGCCTTCAAGGACGTAGCCGAAGCCGTCGCGGCTCTGGTGCTTGATCTTGTCGAGCCACATGTCCGGCGCAGCCTTGAGCGGCGCGCGCGCATAAAATTCGAGGATCTCGTGCACGCCCTTTTTCGGCATGTAGACATGCATGGAGCCGAAGCCGCCGATGCCGGCCATTTGCGGGTCGACCACGCCTTGGACGAAGGCACAGGCGAGTGCGGCGTCGATGGCATTGCCGCCGCGCTCGAGAATTTCCGCGCCGGCTTCGACTGCCTCCGGCTGAGGCGCCACGATCGTTGCATTTCTCATTTCGCGCGCCGCTCTTTCAGCACCTTTGCCAGGAAGGCTTTGACGTGACCGAGAACTTTCATTCGGTCGTGAGAGACGCCAGGAATACGATCGAACGTCACGTCGACACCCGCTTCGCGGAATGAGCTCGCCAGGGCGGCAAGCCGCTCGGGCCGCGTTTTGCCGGCATCGTTTGCGCCATCCATATAATATTTGCCGCCCGGCTTATGGGTGATTTCCCAGGTCTCCAGATCGGCGTCGCCGACGATCATATGCACCGGCAGCTTGGCGAGTTCTTCCGACCGGAAGGCCTTGCCGAAGCGCGCCTCCAGATCCCGGATGCCGACCCACCAGTCACGCGTCGGATCCAGAAGGGTGACGGAACCCGGTGCGCCGATCGATGCCGCCCAGAGTTTTTCCGGATGCAGGATGGCGAAACGGTGCACTAAATGGCCGCCGCCGGAGAAGCCGAACATGGCGAATTTAGACCAGTCCTGACGGTATTTTTCGGCCACTTCCTCGACCATGGCAAGGACGACGCGATCGTAGCGGATGTCGCCCTCCTCGAGAAACTTGTAGCCGGAACGCGCACCATCACCGAGAACGCCAACCGGGAAGATCGGGCAAAGGATGGCACAGTCGTTGTAGAGCCCGAATTCGGCAAAACCGTCGCGGAAATCGATAGCCGATGTGCGCCCGGTGCCGTGGACCGCGACCAGGAGGTCGAGCTTGCGGCCATCTGCCGCCGTCGGCGGCACATAAAGCACCATATGGAGGCGAGGATCGGCCTGAGAGGCGAAAATGGCCGTCTGGCCATAGTCATAGATGGCCTTCGCCCGGGCGACGGCTTCGCCCGTTCCAAGTTCCTGCATGAATGTCTCCTGGGAGATGAAGAAAGGGCGGCCTCGGCGGTCCCATGCTGCTGTTTTAAACCGCGCCGCATCGATTGGATCGATGCGACGCACTTCAAATCTTTATTTGTCCCAAAACCGCTGTACGCTTTTGGACGACATGCATTAATCCGCCGGCTTCACGTCGTAAGCGAGCGTATATTTGTCACCGCGCGGTGTGTAGGACACGGTCTTCTTTGCACCCAGCACGACGTTTTCGTAATGCATGGGGAGGAGCCAGAGGTTGTTGAAGGTCTCGGTCGACAGCTCCTCGAGCAGCAGCGCGCGTGCAGCTTCATCGAGTGTCGAACTCGCCTTGGCCAGTACCTCGTCGATCTTCGGATCGGACACGCCGCCGCCGTTATATCTGCCGGTCCCCTTTTTCTCGTCGCGCGACGCGACGAGCGCGACAGTCGGATTGGTGGTTTCGCCGGTGTTCACACCCCAGGAGCCGAAATAGGTGCTGTAGGTGCCTTTTGAATAGGCTTCCGAATACATCGACCAGGGCAGGACCTCGACTTTCGATTTGATGCCGATGCGCGTGAACATCTGGCCGACCGCCTGCAGAACTTCGGCATCCTTGACATAACGGCCAGAGGGGCCATGCAGGGTCAGGCTGAAGCCATCGGGATAACCGGCCTCGGCCAGAAGCGCCTTGGCGGCGGCGGGATCATAACCCACCTTCTCGACTTTTTCGGAATAGCCCGCATAGCCTTGGGTGACGAATTGATCGGCCACCGTGCCGTTCTTCTGCATGACGCGGTCGACGATTGCCGGCCGGTTGATCGACATCAGCATTGCCCGACGCACCCGTTCATCCTTGAGCGGGTTCTTGTCGAGATCGGAACCATCCGCAGCCTTCACGAAAGGCGAAACATCGCGGCTGACATCGAGGCCAAGATAGACGAAGCGGGAAGACAGGCCGTTGATGACTTGCAGATTATCGCTCGCTTCCACGCGTGCCATTCCATCGGCAGGAAGGGTTTCGACAATGTCGATCTCGTTGGAAAGAAGCGATGCCAGACGGGCGCCGTCATCGGGCAGGAAGCGCAGCGTAACGTTCGACCAGTGCGAGGGGCCAGCGAAATAGCTGTCATTGCGCTTCAAGGTCAGGTTGCTGCCTGGCGAATAGGAGACGAAGGAATAGGCCCCGGTTCCGGTTGCACACTTGCCGTTGTCGAAATCCTGGACCGGCGCCTCCTTGCAATCGGCGCTGATAATGCGGATTCGGCTGACGGAATTCAGCAGGATCGGATCCGGAACCTTGGTCTCGACGACGATGGTATAGGGATCGGTGGCCGTGACATTGACAATATTGCGGGTGTAGGAAGCAAAGCTCTGGCTGGGCTTGTCGCGGGCACGCAGAAGCGAAGCGATGACGTCATCGGCGTTGAACTCACTGCCGTCATGGAATTTCACGCCCTTCCGCAGCTTGAATTCCCAGTGGGTCGGGTCGACGACCTTCCATTCGGTGGCGAGTTCCGGCGCATTTGCCGACGTTCCCGTGAGGTTTATGAGGCTGTCCCAGATATGGCGCGAGGTCGCATTGTTTGGCGCCGAACTGTCTTCATGAGGATCCAGCGTCGTCGGCGTCGTCGACATCCCGATCGTCAGCCGGGTTTCCTGTGCGGCGACCATAGCAGGAATAGCAATCGTGCCAAGCAGCCCGATCGCTGCCCGCGTCAATGTTTTTGCGGCCATTTCTTCCATCCCGGTTTAGCGTTTTTGGGCCGACCTTGCCCGGTCGGTGCGAGCAGGTTCCCGTCCGCTCTTGACACAAATTGGTAAGGGGGCCTCAAGGGGGCTGTCAAACGGAAAACAAGAGCGTTACGATAAGCGTAACCTGAAATTATGCCACTCCTTCAGCCTTGGTCGCGGAGAAAATTCTGGTCCCATGGACAAAAGACAACCATCAAAAAGCGATATCGTGCAATCTGTTGATGTCTGCATCGAGGTATTGCTGAACGTCGCCAAAAACCCGGATATCAGACTGACCGAGGTGGCGCAGAACCTCGGGGAAACCAAACCGAGAATTTTGCGCATGTTACGCACACTGGAACGGCGCGGCCTGGTGCGGAAGAGCGATACAGGCACTTACCGGCTGGGGACGACTGCGATCATTCTCGGAACCGCTGCCTCGACACAAGTTGATCTGGTGCGAATAGCCAATCCTATTCTTGAAGAAGTCGGCCAGAAGGCGAACGAAACGACCCAGCTCAGGATCATCGACAATGGCGAATCCCTGTGTATTGCAAAGTTCGAACCGATGCGCGACTTGCGGGTGCAGGCGATGATCGGTCGAAGACGGCCGCTCACGGCCGGCTCGTACAAGGTGCTTCTCGCCTATCTCCACCCCCAGGTGCAGTTGCAAATGATCCCGGAGACCTTGCCCCGGCTGACCAAGCGCACCATCACGGATCGCAGCAAGTTGGTCGCCGAATTGGATAAAATCCGCCGCCAGGGATTTTGTGTGAGTTACGGTGAAGTCAGCGAGCAGCTTGTCTCCGTCTCAGTGCCGGTTCTGGCATTCGACGGATCCGTGATCGCCGCAGTGAATGTCGGCGCACCGGCCTTCCGCACGCAAAAAAGCGACGTCGACCGCTTTATCGTTCTGCTGAAGGAGGCCGCCAGCAAGATATCGGCCCGACTGGGATGGTAGAGGTTTGCGGTTCGACGCCCCTTTGGCGAACCAAAGCTCAGCTCGTTTGTTAAGCAAACTTAGGCAGCGTCTCCCGGCGGCAACTGTCAGGTCGATATCATTGACCGCCGTAAAGCAGTGCGCGCGTGAGCGGCTTCATCGATTTCAATGTCAATGCCGGGTCGCTTTCTCGCATCGCCGATAAAGGCTGACCGTAGGATATCTGTCAAATGGTCAGGCTGGTGGTGGCGCGTCGGGCACCGGCTTCGTAGCCATATCCCTCGCGAAAAACGGCGTCCCCGGCGAGCGCATTGCCCACTTCCAATTTGGTGTTTGTGCGGTTGAACCCAAGGCAGAGACCGGGCCGAGCCTCGAAGACGCGTGCAACCTGTTCGGGAACGCCGCACATGCAAAAATCATCGATTAAAAGATGACAAAAATAATCATCTTATGTTGACAAGGCTTTCTTCGCTCCATAGGTTCCGCGCGCATCTATGACGTAGGGACCAAGCAATGGCGCGTGTTTTTTTGAACGTTTCTAATAATGTATCACGAATTTATAGAGATACCCTATTTGCCACGACGGCGATCGTCCTGACCGGCATCGCGGCATCGCCGGCTTCCGCCCAGAGCGCCACCACCGGCGACACGGCGACGACGCTGGAACCGATCGTCATCCAAGGTGCAGCCTCTGATAGCAAGACCGACCGGACGTCGGTCACCGCCAAAAACAGCGCCGGCGCGACCAAGATCAGCACGCCGCTCGTCGAGACGCCGCGTTCCGTGTCGGTCACCACCGAGAAGGAAATCGTGCAGCGCGGCGCGCAGACGGTCATCGAGGCGGTGCGCTACACCGCCGGCGTGACGACGGGAACGAGCGGCTTCGACCCGCGTTTCGACCAGATCTACATTCGCGGCTACAACGCCACGACGGTCGGTGACTATCGTGACGGATTGCGCCAGCCCTACATCAATTATGGGATGTTCCGCACCGATCCCTATCAGCTGCAGCGCGTCGAGGTGATCAAGGGACCGGTTTCCGTTCTTTACGGTTCCGGTTCACCGGGGGGCCTCGTCAACAAGATATCGAAGCTTCCGACCGAGGAGCCGATCCGCGAAGTCGGCATTACCTACGGCACCAAGGACCGGGTGCAGGGGATGTTCGATTTCGGTGGGCCGATCAGCGAGGGCAACGACGATTTTCTCTATCGCATCGTTGGTGTCGCCCGCCGCGGCGACACGAATTTCGATATTGCCGACGACCGCTATTTGTTCGCGCCGTCCTTCACCTGGAAGCCTGACGAAGGCACGACTTTCACGGTGTATGGTCTGGCGCAGTCCGACGAGATCGACGCCAATGTCGGCGCGATCACAACGGTGGACGGCAGGATTCTCGATCTCAGGGCGAGCGATCCCGACTATGACTATCAAAAGGTCAAGCAGCAGCAAGTCGGCTATCAATTCGAGCATGAATTCGACAACGGCCTGACCTTCCGGCAGAACCTGCGTTATTCGCATCTCGATCTGGAGGCTCGCTACCTGGGTGTTGCCAGCTGGACCGGGACCGTCGCGCATCGCGGCACCAACGCGATCCGGGACGAAATGAACGTTTTCCAGGTCGACAATCAGCTCGAGGCGAAGTTCGATACAGGCCCGCTTGCGCATACGATGCTGTTCGGGCTCGACTACACCAATCTCCAGTCGAGCTTTGGCTACGGCGCCGGAGCCGCAGATCCGGCATTCGACTTCGATATTGCCAATCCGACCTATGGAGTCTCGGGCGCTACGCCGGATTATAATGTATTGGCGTCCGAGGCCGACATGCGGCAGGTCGGCATTTACGTCATGGACCAGATCGAGGTCGGAAACTGGCGCTTCAACCTCGGCGGTCGGCAGACCTGGGTGAACCAGACGCGAGATTCGACCTTGCCCACGGTCAGCTCGGAAGACGTCGACAAAAATGCCTTCTCCGTGCAGGCCGGCGCGCTTTACCTCTTCGACAACGGCATCGCGCCATTTGCTTCCTACGCTACCTCCTTCGATCCGGTCACCAACCGGTCGGCAACCAACACGATTCTTCCGCCGACGAAGGGCGAGCAATTCGAACTCGGGGTGAAATACCAGCCGCCCGGCTCCGACATCCTGCTCTCGGCTGTCGCTTATCACATCGTCGAGCAAAACAAGCCGCGGCTTGCCGACCCGCTGACCTTCGCCTACGACTCCCAGGGCGAGGTGACGGGAAAGGGTATCGAGCTTGAAGCCCGTGCGGCAATCGCCGACGGCCTCGATATTATTGCCGCCTACACCTACAACGACTCGGAAATAACCGGGGGCAACAACGTCGGAAATACGCCAGCCATCACCCCGACCCATGTTGCGAGCCTGTGGGCGAATTATACCTTCCAGGAAAGCAACCCCTTCAACGGTCTGTCGATGGGCGCCGGCGTACGCTACATCGGCGAGACCTGGACGGATGTCGCCAACACCTCGAAGAATTCCGCAAGTTTCTATGTGGACGCAGCACTCGCCTATGATTTCGGCGCCGTCGACAAGAAATATGAAGGACTTACGGCAGCCTTCAATATCCGCAACATCGGTGATCAGCGCGAAACAGTCTGCGAAGAGGGCTTCTGCTACCTCGGCCAGGGTCGCAACATGACCGGCACCCTGAAGTATCGGTGGTAGCACCATGGCGGCAGAGATGAACGGGGCGGTCTCGCGCCCTTCGATCGCCGATCATCCTGTCGCCCACCAGGCTGTCGACCTCGACGGTCTGGTGGGCGATGGCCCGTTCGCCTATTGCCGCGGCAAGCTGCTTGCCTCTCCGCCACCGACCGGGATCGTCGTTTCCTGCAGCGACCTTGGCGACCGGGACGTTTTTGACGGCATCATCGCCCGCTATGCCGAAAAATTTCCGGGCAGCGATCGCCGCGCGATCGTCTCCATGTGGACGCTTTATTATTTCAGCATGCTGACGATCGCTCCGAGCGTCCACATGTTCGTGAACCGCATCGCGCTACCGCTGGACATCGACCGGCTGTCGCTCGTTTGCAACGGTGAGACAGGCGAGCCGGAAGCATTCGTGATGTCCGATCGCCCGGAGGCTGCGGCCGATCCGACAGCCGAGCTTCACCGGCTGATGCTCGGTCACGCCGAACCGGTCATTGCGGCGATCGCTGCCAATGCCGGCGTCGCGCCGAAGCTTCTCTGGAACAACGCCGCGGCCTATCTCTCCTGGATCCTCAAAGAGATCGCTCACCGGCACGAGCCCGGACTCGTCGAGGGCGGCTTGGCGCTGCTGAACGATGCTGAGTGGCCGGGCGGCGGGCGCAACCCGATGTTCGGCATGATCCGCATGGCGCGCCAGCAATGCGGGCTGGAGTTCGCCCGCCGCAAGGTCTGCTGCCTGCGCTATAATCTGCCGGGCGTCGGCGGCTGCGGCGAAGCCTGTCCGCTGCCGGACGGACGGCATTGACGCCGCTCGCAGTCAGGCGGCGGCGTTTGAAATGGTCTTTGTCTGCTCGGCATATCTTGACGGAGGCAATCCGGCAAAGCGCGTGAATGCCGTGCTGAACGCGCTTGCCGAGCCATAGCCGATGCGCTCGGCAATCTCCTGAATTCCGATATCCTCCTGCCTTAGCAGATTTTTGGCGAGCGCCATGCGCCACGATATCAGATATTCCATTGGCGTCAGGCCGATAGCGCGGCGGAAGCGGTTGAAAAACGCCGACCGGGAAAGGGCAGCCTCGCCGGCAAGCTGCTCCACCGTCCATTCCCAGGCCGGATTGTCATGCAGCCGGCGGATGGCCAGGGCGAGGCGTGTATCGCTCAAACCCCGCAGGATGCCGAGCGGCGCCTTCTCCCCGGCATTCGAGCGCAGCGCCTCGACAAGCAAGACTTCCAACAGCCGCGCCAGGATCATGTTCTTTCCCGGCCGTTCGGCGCGGGCTTCGTCTGTCACGAGTTGAACGATCGCCGACAGTCTGCTGTCGCCACGGATATGGATGATCCGCGGCAGCAGGGAAACCAGCAGGGCCGCATCGGGCGAGCCGAAAGCGAAGTGGCCGACCAGCAATCGTGCATTCGGAGCCCCTTCGGGATCGCCGTGACGGGTTTCTTCAGGAAGCACGGTGACGGTGAGGGGATCGATGCCGGGCGATAATCCGTCATCGAGGCTCGACATTGTGAAGGCATGGGCCGCCGGAATCAGGATGAAGTCGCCTTCGCGTAGTGTGATCTGCTTGTCCTCCGCGCTCAGCCGCGAAGAACCTTCCAGGACGACGCAGTAGAAGGGCTGACCCGTCTCCTGGCGCTCGACGCGCCACGTCCCTGCGCCGCTGACGAGCTTTGAATAGCGCGCCGCTGGCTGCAGCAGTGTGACGATATCAGCCAAAGGGTCGCTCATCGATACTCCTGATAATGAAACAAGGACGATGCATTATATTCAGTAGCGATATCGCCGTCTACATCTGTCGCTCTCAGTATTGATAGGAGACAGATATGAAGACCGTTCTCGTTACAGGATGCTCGTCGGGGTTCGGCCTGGAAGTTGCCAGGTTCTTTCTCGCGCAGAGCTGGAAGGTGATCGCCACCATGCGAACGCCTCGCCAAGACCTTCTGCCGACCTCGGACCACCTCAAGATCGTTGCGCTCGATGTCACGAGCCCCGTAAGCATCCGCGCCGCGATTGATGCCGCAGGTCCTGTGGATGTGCTGGTAAACAATGCCGGCATCGGTTGGCTCAATGCGGTTGAGGGAACGCCGATGGAGATCGCCCGCGATATTTTTGAGACGAACACGCTCGGAACGATCGCGATGACGCAGGCGATTCTGCCGCAGATGCGGGAGCGGCAGGAAGGGGTCATCATCAACGTCACGTCGAGCGTGACGCTCAAGCCGCTCCCGCTCCTCTCGGTCTATACGGCCAGCAAAGCCGCGGTGAACGCGTTCACCGAGTTTGCCGCGCTTGAACTCGAGCCATTCAATGTGCGCGTGAGGATCGTGCTTCCAGGGCGCGCACCGGAGACGCAGTTCGGCGATACGGCCCGCTCACGGATTCAACAACAGGGCGGCTTCCCGGAAGCCTATTCGTCGATCGTCGCGGACGTGTTCGCGTCGTGGGAGCGGCAGTCGGAGTCCGCCCTGACACAGCCCGGAGACGTCGTCGAGGCAGTATGGCGCGCTGCGACCGACCCTTCCTCTCCGTTGCGCATCCCTGCAGGGGCCGACGCCGAAGCATTGGCAGGATGAAGCCGGCGGCCTCTCAAGGCCGCCGCCGCAGAACGAACAGCAGCATCGGCGCCCCGACCAGGGCCGAGATCAATCCCGCAGGGACTTGGTAGGGGAAGGCGATCATGCGCCCGGCCCAGTCGGCAATGACGAGCAGGGTCGCCCCAATCAGCGCAGCGGCGAGGAGCTGGGTCGAGGGACGGCGAAGCCCAAACCCATGGGCGAGGTGGGGCGCCATCAGTCCGACGAAGCTCAACGGGCCGACCACCAGAGTCGCTGCTGCCGTCATGATCGCAGAGAGACCGAACAGGACGCCGCGCGCCGGAGCAATCCTGAGGCCGAGTTCGCTCGCCGTTTCCGAGCCGAGCTGCAGCAGGGCCAGCCATCTGCTGGCGAGAAAGGCCGCGATGAGACAGGCAAGTGCTATCAGCATGGCGCTTGCGGCAACGCTATTGTCGACGAAATAGGTCGAGCCCGACATCCAGCGGATCAGCGCCAGTCCGCGCGGATCGCCGTTTGCCGCCAGCACGCCAATCCCGGCATCGAGGATCGCGCCGAAAGCGATGCCGGCGAGCAGAACACGGTTTGGGCCGAAGCCCGAATGAGTGCTCAAGAGGAAGATCAGCAGCAGAACCGCAAGAGCGCCGCCGCCGGCAAAGGCAAGCTGGACGGTCAGGCCCGGCGCGGCAAAGGCGAACATGGCCGCTGCGACACCGAGCGTTGCCCCGGCCGAAACACCGAGCACCTCGGGACTTGCCATTTCATTTCCGGTCAGCCGCTGCAGGATCAGCCCGGTCACGCCGAGCACCGTTCCGGCGCCGATTGCGGCGGCCACGCGCGGCAGGCGGAGGGGAAGGATATCATCCCACGCGGCGGCCGGCAGCCAGGCCCAGCTTCCGTCGGGCGCGCGGCCGAAGAAGATCGCTGCCGCTGCCAGCGTGGCGACCGAGAGCAGCAGCACGCCAAGGGATGCCGTTCTGTTGCCGACCGCAACTCTTGGCGAAGCCATGCCGGGCAGCGCGCGGGTTGCCGTGGCAAGGCGCGGTAGAAGCGCAATCAGGATCGGTCCGCCGAGTAGCGCGGTTACTGCCCCTGTCGGCACGAAGTCGCCGGGAGCAACGAGCTTGATCGCCTCATCGGTCAGAAGAAGAAGCCCGGCGCCGGCAATGGGCGACCAGATCAATTGGCTGACGACGCGGCGTGCGCCGGCAAGCCGAACGATCTGCGGGGCGACGAGCCCGATGAAGCCGATGACGCCGACGGCACTGGTGACCAGGGCGCTCAGCGCAATTGCGATCGCCAGGATGAAGCCGCGCGCCCATTTGATCGGCAGACCGAGGCTCGTCGCGCCGGCATCGCCGAGCTGGCTCAGCGCCAACGGCCTCGCAGCGAGGAAGGCAAGGCCGGCGAGCAGGGCGACCTTAGGCAGCAGCGATATCGGGATCGCCCAGCTTTGCTGCGAGAGCGATCCGGCGCCCCAGATGAAGATCCCGGAGAGATATTGATCGTTCATCAGAATGAGAATGGCCGCCGCCGCTCCGCACCACAGGCCGATGATCATGCCCGA
The DNA here is from genome assembly GCF_022385315.1 of Rhizobium sp. K102. Classification (NCBI taxonomy): domain Bacteria; kingdom Pseudomonadati; phylum Pseudomonadota; class Alphaproteobacteria; order Hyphomicrobiales; family Rhizobiaceae; genus Rhizobium; species Rhizobium sp. K102. Next base: position 287,546 of record NZ_CP092437.1, on the reverse strand, counting down.
CAGGATGAGGGAAAAGGGCGAAAATCCGTGCCGGGCGCTGATCGAGAAGATGGCGAAGGCGGCAGCGGCACTTCCGGCAAGCGCCACCGCATCGCGGCCCCATCCCGTCAGCGACGGAAAGGCGAGCATGACGGATACCAGCGCCAGATTGGCGCCGGCCGAGACACCGAGCGTCGTCGGCGAAGCCAGCGGATTGCGCAGCACCTGCTGCAGGATCGTGCCCGACAGCGCTAGGGCGGCGCCGGTGATCAAGGCCGTCGCCATGCGCGGAAGCGTCGAATAGAGAAGGAGAAGGTGCTGCGCGTCGTATCCGCCGGCCGCCTCCAGATGCGGCAGCGCCGGGAGCAGGTCGAGGAGAGCCAGGCCGAGGCCCGAAAACAGCAACAGCGCCGCGAGGGCGGGCGCGCCAAAGCCGGAAATTTGCGCTTTCATCAGGCGGCAGCCTCCAGAACATCGACCATCAAAGTCGAAAAGCGCAGGGCCTCCTGGACCATTCCAAACATCAGCACGCCTGGAACGACCGAGATCCGCTGCTGCCGGACGAAGGGAAGGCTGGTCCAGAGCGGGCTTTCGGAAAGCCGGGTCAGGACATCGGGCGGAAGCAGCGGCGAAACGACGACGAGATGCGCCTCTTCATCGAGTTCGGCGAGCTGTTCAAGGCCGATCGTCTGAAATCCCCAGTAGCTCGCCTCGCCTTTCCAGGCGTTCTCGAGGCCGATCCGGCGCATGGCGCCGCCGTAAAGTCCGGGGCCGCCATAGATGCGCGCATGCCTCTGGTCGATGAAGTTGATGACGGCGACCGGGCGCGCGGACAGGCTTTTCATCCGGTCGCGTAGCCGGGCGAACGTGGCGTCGGCGCGGGACAGAAATGCCTCCGCTTCCCTCTGCCGCCCGACCATGGCGCCGAGACGCAGTGTTTCGGCGTAGGAGCGGTCGAGCGCTTCGCCATTCTCGGCATAGACGGTGAAGGTTTCGACCGGCGCGATCCGGGACAGTTTTTCGTCCAGCGCCGCAAGGAAGGGCGTGCTGAGGATGAGCGATGGCCGCAGACTTGTCAGGATTTCGAGATTGATCTCGGCGGTGGTGCCGATATCGACGACGCCTGAGGGCATCGCCGGCTCGACCACCCATTCCGGCCAATTCCTGAGCGAGGCGATTGCGCGCGGCACACTGCCGAGCGCCAGCATCGTCGACGCCAGTCCGTAGTCGAGTGAAACGATGTTGGCATCGCCGGCGCGCGCGATGGTGGGCGCGCCGGTCATCGCCAGCGCGCCAAGAAGAAAGTCACGTCGTCTCAAAGCGCGGTCCTGCCCGGCTGCGTCTCCGTGAGCGGTTTGACCATGAACAGGCACGGATGGTCCTCATGCCAGAGTTGTGGAAAGACCTCGGCCCTCACGAAGCCGGTCCGGTCATAGAAGCGCCGCGTCGCCTCGAATTGCGGCTCGTGGCGGCCGCGCGGCGCCAGCGTTTTGACCGTCAGCAGCCGGGCGCCGGAGTCATGGGCGAAGCGCTCGGCCGCATCGACGAGATGGCGCCCGGCGCCGCGGCCATGATATTCGGGCCGCGTCGCGATCAGCGCAATCTCGACGGCGCCGGGCAGGTGCGGCTTCAAGGCGATCAAGGCGGTGACGACATCCGCTTCGATATATCCAAACACCGGCAGGTCCTCGACCGCAAGGGCGCTTGCCTCGATCACGTCCGGCTCTGAAAACCAGTCGGGCAGCGCCCCCATGATCGATCGGCAGAGCTCTGCCTTGCCCGTCAGGATCTCAACTGTTCGTCCCATTTTTTCTCGCCTTCGTTCGGTCGATTTAAACTTGACTCCTGTTATCACCTTAAAATAGACACTGCAATCACATCGTGTAGCTTCCTTCGAGAAAGGAACGCCAAGACCGCACTCACCAGCAACGACAGAGCCTGATTTTCCATTTGTAAAAAGGGTACAGGACAATGCGAGCATCGCATCGTGATGTGAATGGAAATGCCGTGGTCAACGCCATGATCGAAAACAAGGATAAGCTCCTTAAAACGATTGAAAGCGTTGTCAAATCAAGGTCATATTCTGAGGATATATTTCAGGACGGAGTGATAAAAGCTTACGGGGTCAAAACCGACGACATCCGTTGCCCGATCGGTTACGCCTTCCGGATGGTATATAATCTCGCCCTCGACGAGAGCCGCCGACGACGCCAGCAGGTCAACAACTATAGGTCGATTGACCAGGTTCAAGAAATGACGGCGCCTATCCCCACCGTTCTCGATCAACTGGTCGCCGCAGAGACCCTGCGCGATGTGCTTGCCTCGCTTGAGGCGCTGCCGAAGCGCACCAACGACGCCTTCATCCGCCATCGCCTGAACGGCGTGCCGCAGAAGGATATCGCCGCCGAACTCGGCGTCTCCAGAACCCTCGTCAACTTCATGATCAAGGCGGCGGAGCAGCACTGCCACCTGGCAATCGCCGAGCCCGCCCGCCCCGATCACGAGCGCCCGCGGGATATTACCGCTTCGCGGCGTGCAGCGCCTGCTGCAAATCGCTCCACAGCAATTCCGGTTCTTCCAGTCCAACAGCGAAACGGATCGTCTGCTCGCTCACGCCGAACCGGATGAAGGTGGTCATCCGGTCAGGGATCTGCAGTGCGACCTTGGCCGGAACGACCAGCGTTTCTGGTCCTCCCCAGCTGACCCCGAGGCGGATCTCGCGTAGCGCGTTGACGAAGCGCGCGACATCGATATCGGGCGTCAGGTCGAAGGCGAAGAGGCCGGCATAACCTGACAGCGTCGCCCGCCCGGGATGATCCTGAAAGGCCGGATGGCGGACGCGCGCGATGTCGGGATGCTGCTTCAGCCGATCGGCGAGCAGAAGCCCGCTGCGCTCGTGCTCCTTGAGGCGCACACGCAGCGTGCGCATGCCGCGCAGCAGCAGCCAGGCCTCGAAGGGCGAGAGCTTGGCGCCGACATAGGGATAGGAAGTCGAATTGATCTTCGCGATCGCCTCCTTCGTGCCGACGACGACGCCGGCGACCGTATCGCTGTGGCCGCCGAGATATTTCGAGGCGGCGTGAATGACGATATCGACGCCATGCTGGATCGGCTTCTGGAAGAGCGGCGTCGCCCAGGAATTGTCGATGATGGTCGTGACACCGGCCTCTTTCGCCATGGCCGACAGGGCCACGATGTCCTGAAGCTCGAAGATGAAGGAAGACGGATTTTCGAGATAGAGCAGCTTGGCGCCCGGCAGCGCCTTGCGCACCTCGTCATGATCGGAGGGATCGACGAAATCGACGGTGACGCCGAGCCTGCCGAGCAGCTTCACCAGAAGGCGGTAGACGTCATTATAGAGGTGGCGGACGGCAACGACCCGGTCGCCCGCTTCCACCAGGCTGAGAATGGTCGCGGTGATGGCGGCCGTTCCGCTGGAAAAGGCGCGCCCGTCTTCGGCGCCCTCGAGGCGGGCGACCAGCAGCTCGAATTCGCGAACGGTCGGATTGTCGCCGCGTGAATAGATGAAATTGCGCGTCCGGCCGGCGAAGACATCCTCCATCGCCTCGTAGCTGTCATAGGTGAAGAGCGAGGTCTGGAAGATCGGCGGCGAGACGGCGTTGAAGGCCGCCGGATCGACGGGCGTGAAGAGATCGTCGGCGGCCGCATGGGCGCCAAGATCGCGGGGGCTGAACGACTGGTTCATGATAATCCTCTCATGGACAAAAGCTGGGATAAGGATTGAGGGCGGCGAGATCGTCGGCCGAGCGCTGCCGGAGCGCGCTGAGCGATCTCGCCAGGCAGAAGCATGACAGCAGGCCGGTTAGCGCCGAGGCCAGGAACATGGCTGCGAGCAGGCCGGAAAAGCCGAAGAAGGGCGGCAGGAGTGCAAGCAGCGGAAAGAGAAGATACCCGTTTTGCGCCAGGCCGACGGCAAGCGCGGCTTTCGGCCTGCCCTGAGCCTGGAAGAGGATCAGCACGGTCTGCCGCAGGCCGAACAGCAGGAAGGGAAGATGGGTTGCAATGATCGCCTGGCCGGCGATCGTCAGCACGGAAGCTTCGTCGGTGAAGAACGAGGCAAGACGCTCGGAAAAGATGGTCGCCGTCAGTCCATAGACGCCGCCGACCGCGCTCGTGACCACGGAAAGCATGCGGGCTGCCGCCAGCACCCGGGATATATCCCCGCGGCCCCAGGCAAAGCTCAGGATCGACTGCGCCCCGAGTGAAATGCCGATGACCGGGAGTGCGCCGACCGCGAGCAGCCGCAAGGCGATGCCGACACCGGCGATGCCGTCTTCGCCGTGATAAGTGCCGGCGACCGACAGCATCGCAGCAATCGCGCCAGCCGTTGCGAGGCTCGTCAGCGTCGTCGGCGCGCCGACCGCAAGGACCGGCTTGAGGTGCTTGATATCGGCGATCCGCCAGCCGAGCGTCAGCCGGATCGTCCCGAGCCGCCTCGCATGATAGGCGCCGTAGATTGAGAGCGCCACGAGCTGGGAGAGGATGGTTGCCATCGCCACGCCCTGCAGGCCGAGACCGAAGCCGAAGATCATGATCGGGTCGAGAATGATGTTCAGCGCGAAGCAGGCGACCAGCGTCCACATGCTGAAGCGGGCATTGCCCTCGGCGATCGCCAGGAAATCGAGAATGATCTGCGCCATCGTCAGCGGTATCGAGACCGCGATGATGAGGAGATAATGCTGCGCGAGCGGCTCGATCGCGGCCGTGGCGCCGAACAGCAGGGCCGAGGGAAAGGCGACGATCGCCACCGCGCTTGCCGCGCCGAAGGCGATGCCGGCGGCAAGGCTGACCGAGGCAAGGGTGCTGGCTCTCGACCGGTTGCCGGCGCCGAGCGCGCGTCCGACCTCCGTCGCCACACCAACGCCGATGCCTTCGCCGAAGGCGGCGACGAGCATGAGGATCGGCAGAACGATCATGATCGCGGCGATCTGGTCTTCGCCGATCATGCCGACGAAGATCATGTTGATCGTGTGATGTGCGGCGTTGATCGACAGGCCGAACATGGCGGGCAGCCCGAGCCGCAGCAGCAACCTGAACAGCTGCGGGCTGGCAAGATCTTCCGGCGCAAGCCGCCGCTTCCGCAGGCTGCCGCTCATCTCGCTCATATCGTTCATGATGCGGGCACCCAGAGATGGTCGCCGAAGAAGCGCTCGCGGGTCAGCATGACGAGAAGCGCCCGCTTATGCGGAAAATCGAAATGCTTGACCTTGGCGAACCCCGAGCGGTCGAGATTGCGGATCTGCTGCTCGTGGCTGGCGCGCGGCTCGCCGACGATGCGTTGGGTGCGGGGATCGTCGAGGAAGATGAAATGCATCAGCGAGGGAAGCCAGGCGCTGATCCATTTCTTGCCGCGATAATCGGGTTCGCCGATCGCCACGTGCCAGCCGCGATCGTAATCGTCGGCATCGTAGAAGGGACCGAGGCGGTTCTCCTTGGCCCAGTAGATCTCGAAATAGCCGAAGGGGATATCGGCGAAACTGCCGATCAGCGGCAGCACATGCGGATCGGCGAGCCGTTCTTCCAGGATCTCCCGGTGCTTGTCGAGCGAGCCCGCATCCTCCCAGATCGTGTTGACTTGTTCGTCGTTCATCCAGCGGTGAAAGGCGGCAAGATCGGTCTCGGGATCGGCCACCCGGAAGGCGATGTCCCGCTCCAGCCAGGGAATGAACCGCTGGTAGACGGTGCCCTTCGGCTTTGCCGGCCGGCGCGGATGATAGCGGCCCGCGGTCATCTCGCGTACGGGCGGCAGCGGATAGGAGAGCTGCGGCAGCCATAGCGACGGCCATTGCCAGAGGATCGCGGAATCGAGCTTTCCCGCGCTCGAAATATGTCTGGGAAGACTTGCCTGATGGCCTTCGAAGGCGACCGACTTGATCGAGCGATCCTCCGCCGTCACCGCTTCGGCGGCGGCCATCAGAAGCTCCGCCGATTGCGGCGGCTCGCCGTGGTAGAAGGTAATCGTTGCGACGCCGGCCTCGACCTCGAAGGCGGCTTCGTGGTGTCCGTGCGCGGCTTTCAGATGGACGAGATTAGGGGCGAGTTTGATGTAGCTCCGCGACTGCAGAGCCCGCCTTTGTTTGGCGGCGTCGAAATCCATGATGTTCTCCTTGATCGACAGGGCTTTTGACGCTGCGAGCATGAAGCCCGCTCCTGTGCCGATTTGGTAGAATGACGATCCATCTCTGGCCAGATTTAGGGTTAAGCGAAGAAAAAAATTCTCATCAATTTTCTAAACTGCAACCTGCCCGATCCGTCATTTGCGCATGACGTCAATCTCAGCAGGAGCTTCGAATGGACAATCTTGAGCCCCGCGACGATCTCTGGATCGTCGTCTACGACACCGAGCGCCACTACTCGGTCTGGCCGCAGGACAAGCGGATTCCGGTGAGCTGGGAGGCCGCGGGCTTTGCCGGTTCGCGCCAGGAATGCCTGGCCCATATCCGCGAAATCTGGACCGATCCCCGCCCACTCTCCCTGCGCTCGGCAATGGCCGCTGACGCACGTCTCTGAAACCGTCTGGATGGCAAGATGAACAAGCAGATCACCAATTTCGCCGATGCCCGCCCGACCGACGCAGTGGATGCCGTCTTCGAGAGTTTTCCGCTGACCATTGCGCAGAAGCGCATCTGGTCGCTGGAGCAGATCGGCAATTACACCGTCTTTCCCGACCAGGTCATCGGGCTGCGACTGAGCGCAGCAATCGATATCGAGACGATTGCCGGCGCCTGCCGGGCGCTCGTGGCGCAGAATCCGTCACTTGCCTCACGTTTCCGCCGGCTGGCGGGCGGCCGCATCGAGCAATATCGCGGCGCGTCGAACGCGGTGCCGATCGAGATTCTCGGCAAAGATGGCGCGGCCGTTTCCGAGCCCGATGCAGCGGCCGCACGGAAGGCTTTCCGCGACAAGCGCTTCGATCTCTTGGAAGGTCCCGGTGCGCGTATCCAGATCATCCGGCTTGCCGAGGGCCAGTCGCTGCTGACGATCGTGCTGCATCCGATCATCTGCGACGACCGCGAAAAATCCGTTCTTGCCGGCTCGCTGGCCCGCATTCTCGATGGCGAACCCGCCGGCGACATGCATCCGGTGGAAATCGCCGCCGGGGCGCGGGAGGCCGATTGGCTGGAGACGGATGAGGCGCGGGAAGCGCTTGCCTATTGGCGCGATGCGATCGGTCTCGACTATGCGGCCTCCACCTTCCCGACCCGCTTCAACAGCGGCGGCCTGGCCGGCGTGGCACGCGCCGAACATCGGTTTTCGATCGAGTCCGGCCTCTGGGATAAACTCGGACGACATGCCGGGGGAAGGGCGTTCAGGTCGAGCGCGTGCTTCATGCCGCTTTCTGCGCTCTGCTGGCGCGCTACAGCGGCAACTACGCCTTGCTGACCGGCCTCCTCGTCGCGCGGCCCCGCACCGAACATTTCGCCAGCCGCGGCCGCGCCGAGCAGGTTCTTCCCCTCGTGCTTTCGCTGACCTCCAGGCATTCTCTCGACGATGTCGTCGCGGCGATCTCGTCGGTGACGGAGGAGGGGCTTGCCCGCCTCGTGCCGCTGGAGCGCATCACGCAGGAGCTGGTCGTCGACGAGGCCGCCGCCCAGGAGGCCGTGGTCAAGGCTTTGTTCGAATTCCGCGAGCCCTATCCCGTCGCAAGGCAGGCGACGAACCTGGAGCCGTCAGGCGCACGCGCCGACAGCGAGCTTTCCCTGGTGATCGAGGCGCGTGCCGATGGCGCCGCGCACGGGCTGATCGACTATGCCGGGGATCTCTATGACGGCGCCCTGATTGCCCGTGTCTCCCGGCATTTTTGCCTGGTGCTGGAGCAGATCGTCGCTAAGCCGGATCTCAGGATCAAGGATATCGAACTCATGGGCAGCGACGAGCTCGACTGGCTGTCGGCGCCCTATGAGGATGACGTCGTCAACGACGACAGGCCGGTGCACGAGCTGATCTCGGCCCATTCGCGCCGCACGCCCGACAAGACCGCGATCGTCTATGGCGACGAGGAATGGAGCCATGGCTGGCTGGAGGCGAGCACCAACCGCCTCGGACATCGGCTGCGGCAACTCGGCGTTCGCGCCGAAGTGACGGTCGCGATCTTCATCAAGCGCTCGCCGGAGGCGGTCGTCGGCATCCTCGCGACGCTGAAGGCCGGCGGCGCCTATATTCCGGTCGAGCCAGACCATCCGCCGGTGCGCAACCACCACATCCTGCGCGATGGCGGCGTCAAAATCGTGCTTACCCATAGCTGGCTGCGCCATCGCCTGCCGGAGGAGCTCGATGCCATTATCCTCGAACTCGACAAGCTCGATCTCGACGTCGAGCCGGATACGCCGCTTTATGTCCCCACGCACAAGGACCAGCTCGCCTATGTCATGTACACGTCGGGATCGACGGGATTGCCGAAGGGCGTCGCCGTCGAGCACGGGCCGCTGACGCATCATCTGCAGAATACTTCGCGCGTTTATGGCATGAGCTCGGAATCGCGCGAGCTGCCCTTCCTGCCCTTCAGTTCGGACGGCGGCCATGAGCGGTGGATGAACCCGCTGATGGAAGGCGGCAGCATCATTCTTCCCGACCAGCCGCTGTGGACGCCGGAAGAGACGCTGACAGCGATGCGCAAGCATGGCGCCAACAATGCGAGCATCCCCACAACCTATCTGCAGCAACTGGCGGAATGGGCCGATATCACCGACTGCGCGCCGCCGATGCGGCTCTATTCCTTCGGCGGCGAGGGACTGGCGCAGTCGACCTTCGATCTTCTGTCGCGGGCGCTGAAATCGGAGTGGCTGATCAACGGTTACGGACCGACCGAAACGATCATGACGCCGATGGTCTGGAAGGTCAGGGCCGGCACGAAGTTCCAGGGCGTCTATGCCCCGCTCGGCCGCGCCGTCGGGCTGCGGCGTGTCTATGTGCTCGACCCCGACCTCAACCTGTGCCCGATCGGCGTGACTGGCGAACTCTATATCGGCGGGGAGGGCATTGCGCGCGGTTATCTCGGCAAAGCGGACACGACGGCGGACCGCTTCGTCCCCGACCCGTTCTCCAACGAAGGCGGCCGGCTCTATCGCTCCGGCGATCTGACGCGTTGGCGTGAGGACGGAACGGTCGAATTCGTCGGCCGCGTCGACCATCAGGTCAAGCTGCGTGGCTATCGCATCGAACTCGGCGAGATCGAAGCCGCACTGCTCCAGCAGCCCGGCGTCGGCGAAGCCCTGGTCGTGCTGCGCGATGACGATGCCGGCGGCGAAAAAGCGCTGGTTGCCTATGTCGTTCCGAAGAAGGATGAAAGGCTGGATGTCGAGACGGTCCGCGCCGGACTCGAACGCAGCCTGCCATCCTATATGGTGCCGGCGGCGGTGGTCGAACTCGAGAGGATGCCGACCAATCCGAACAGCAAGCTCGATCGCTTCGCGCTGCCGGCACCCCAGCCGGTCAAACGCGCCATCATCGAGCCGGCGACAGCGCTCGAAGAGGAGGTGCTGGATGTCTGGCGCCAGGTTCTCAAGCTGGAAGCGATCAGCGTCGAGGACAATTTCTTCACGATCGGCGGCAATTCTCTGGGTGCGATCCGCATCCTTTCGCAGCTGCGGCAGCGCCGGCCGAAGGTTCCGCTGACGGTCGCCGATATCTTCAACAACCCGACCATTCGCGCCTTTGCCGGCGTGATGGAGCAGGGGAGGAGCGCGATCTCTCCGAGGTGATCGTGCTGCGCGCCTCCGGCGCCAAGCCGCGGCTCTATTGCTTCCCGGGGCTTCTGGTCAGCACCCGCGAATATGTGAAGCTCGTCGATTATCTCGGCGCCGACCAGCCGGCGACCGGCTTCATTTGCCATTCGCTTTCGGAGAAGAAGGAAGTCGGCGCACCGATCGAAGAGATCATTGAGAGCTATGTCGATTATATCAGGACGCATAGTAAAGGTGCGCCCTGCTATTTCCTCGGCTGGTCCTGGGGCGGGCTTCTCGCCTATGAGGCTGCCCGCACTCTCGGCAACGAGGTCGACGTCAGGATGATGGCGATGGTCGACGTTTGCGATCTCGGCTCGGAATTCGCGATCGGCGCCAAGCCGCGCTTCCGGCCCGGCGAACGCGACGCGCTGCATCGGGACGTGCAGGCATGGCTGCAGAAAACGGCGATGCGCCCCGAATGGGACCGGCTGCTTTCGACGATGGACGCGGATACTTACGAGCAGTTTCTCCGCTTCGTCGGCGATGAGAAGGATCCGCTTCCGACCGACGGGCCCGATATCAGCAGCCGCGAACATACGTTCTGGGTGCTAATCGACAATGCCCTGATCTTCCGCAAGCATCGGCTCGTTCCCCATGACGTGCCGATCTATCCCTGGGCGGCCGACGACAGCCTCAACCGCGGCCTCAACCTGATCGATTGGCGCCGCCTGTCGCCGCGGGCGCGTGCGGCCGAAATCATCACCGGCACCAACCATCTGCACATGATCGGGTCTCCCGCCTTCCACTCAAGGCTTGCCCTGCGTCTCAAGGAAACAGAGAAGGATAACGCATGACCGTCGCTTTTACCCGCAGGGATGCCCTCAACGAGTCGCTCGATCTTGCCGGCATCGGCATCGGTCCTTCCAATCTGAGCCTTGCCTGCCTGCTGGAATCCGTGCCCGAAGTGCGCAGCCGCTTCTTCGAGCGGCGAGCCTCGTTCGACTGGCATCCCGGCATGATGATGCCCGGCGTCGAGCTGCAATCGTCCTTCCTGAAGGACCTCGTCACCCCGGTCCTGCCGACAAGCCGCTGGTCATTCGTCTCCTATCTGGTGGCGCATAAGAGGCTCTACGCCTTCCTGAACGCCAATTACGAGGCCGTTCCCCGGCAGGAATTTGCGCGCTATCTCGCCTGGGTCGCCAACGGTGTTGATGGTTTGCGTTACGGAACGGAGATCCGCGATGTCGAGCACCGCGACGACCGCTTCGTCCTGCGCTTCGACAACGGCCAGGAAGAAGCGAAGAACCTGGTGATCGGCACGGGATCTTCGCCCTTCGTGCCCGATTGGGCGAAACCCTTCCTTGGGCCCGATTGCTTCCACAACAGCGAGGCCAAGTCGCGTCTCAAGGATCTTCTCGCCGCCCGCATCGTCGTGGTCGGCGGCGGCCAGAGCGGCGGCGAGGTGGTCGAAGCGCTGCTTGGGGATGCCAGCTCGATGAAGGAGCTGACCTGGATCAGCCGGCGCCACAATTTCGAGCCGATCAACGACACGCCGTTTTCGAACCAGGTCTTCTCGCCGGAATATGTGCAGGCCTATCTGAAGCTCAGCGGCGAGCAGAAGCAGGCGGCGCTGAAGAACTCGATCCTGACCAGCGACGGCCTGTCGATCTCGACGATCCACTCGATCTACCGTCGCCTCTACGCGCTGCGATATCTCGAGCCGAACACGCTGAATGCATCTCTGTCGCCGAACCGCGATGTGATCCAGATGGAGCGGAACGGCAATGCCTATCGGCTGATCGTTCGCAACCACTTCGACGGCGGGATCGAGGTCCTGCATGCCGATGCGGTGGTGCTGGCAACCGGCTACAGGTTCCGACCGCCGGATGCGCTCGGATCGCTCAGCGAAAGGATCAGCCTCGACAGAAACGGCTATCCCACCTTGAACGACGACTACACGATGCAGTGGACTGGCCCGAGGACAAACCGGCTGTTCGCACAGAATGCCGGCCGATACTCGCACGGCATCGCCGACTCTCAGCTCAGCCTGATGGCCTGGCGCAGTGCAAGCATCGTCAACGCGCTTCTCGGCCGGCAGCATTTCGATGCCGAACCCGACAATGCACAGCTGGTCTGGGCGACGGAGGCAGCTTCCGCCATGCCGCATCAGCTCCGGGCCGGCTATTCGGACGGCATGCTGTCGTCCTGAAACGTCAGGACATGAATGCCTGGAGAGCCGGATTGGGAGCGGACAGCCAGCGCGACGACGTGCTGGCTGCCGCTCTCGATCAGGCAGTGATGCCATTGCCGGTCCGGTTCGCCGCTCTGAACCATGACAGGGATGCCGTCCTGCCAGGAAAAGGCGACGCTGCGGGGATCTTCGCGCAGGCCCACCCCGAGTGCCTTGAGATGGCTCTCCTTGAGCGCCCAAAATGCAACGGCTACGCGCGGCCCTTCGCCCGCAGGCAATTGATCGAGCCAACGCCGTTCGTCCGGACTGCAATAGCTTCCCAACGCCGCCGCTTCGATTTCGGCGTCGGCGCGTTCACAGTCGATGCCGATGCCCTCGCATCCTGAGGTGATCGCGACCGCCACCAGCCCGTCGGCATTGGAAAGGCTGAATTGCAGCCCATCATGACCCACGACCTTCAGCTTGCCGTATGCGTCCGCCACCAACACGAGCTTGTCAGGCGGAGTTTGCGTATGGACGCCCAGCCGTTGCCGCAGCAGATACCGGCCGGCAATGAACGAGGTCCGGTCCCGTTCGAACCGGTAGGTCGCGGCGCGCTCCCGCTCATTCGATGAAAGAGATCGCATCCAGCGCTTCTCATCGCCTTCGTTCTGCGGATATTGCCAGAGCGCGACATCGATGGCGGCCGGTTGATCGTCTGATTGCTGCATCAGGCCAGTATGCGTACCGCGGACCGATTGGCAATCGCCGCGGCGTCTACTCCGCGGCTTCGATGAAGCGGTGGCGTTCGTAAAGGAACTTCAGCACAGCCTCGCGGCATTTGAGATATGTCCTGTCGGAGGCGAGTTCGATGCGATTGCGGGGGCGGGGCATGGTGACATCGAGCACTTCGCCGATGCGGGCTGCCGGGCCGTTGGTCATCATCACGATGCGGTCGGAGAGCAGCACGGCTTCATCGACATCATGGGTGATCATCACCATCGTATTGCCAAGCCGGGCGTGAATTTCCATCACGGCATCCTGAAGATGGGCGCGCGTCAGCGCGTCGAGCGCGCCGAAGGGTTCATCGAGGAGCAGGATCTTCGGCTCCATGGCAAGCGCGCGGGCAATGCCGACGCGCTGCTTCATGCCTCCCGATATTTCCGCGGGCCGCTTGTCCTTGGCGTGCGCCATCTGCACGAGGTCGAGATTGGTCATGACCCAGTCATGCCGCTCGGCCTTGGTCTTCGTTCGGCCGAAGACCTTGGAGACGGCGAGATTTACGTTCTCATAGACCGTCAGCCAGGGCAGCAGCGAATGGTTCTGAAAGACGACGGCGCGTTCCGGACCCGGTTCGTTGACCTCGCGATTTTCCAGGAGCACGGCGCCTGAAGACACCGGGGTCAGGCCGGCGATGAGATTGAGCAGGGTGGATTTGCCGCAGCCGGAATGGCCGATGATCGAGACGAATTCGCCCTCGGATATCGTCAGGTTGATATCTTTCAGGACTTCGGCGCGCACGCCGCCGCGATCGAAATGCTTGTCGATATGATCGAGCTTGAGATAGGCGTTCATCAGGATGGTCCTCAGTTGGCCATGGCGCCGCGGGTGACGAGTTTGCCGAGCGCGGCCACCAGCTTGTCGAGAACGAAACCGACGATGCCGATATAGGCGAGCGCGACGATGATGTCCGAAAGGCGCGAGGAGTTCCACGCGTCCCAGATGAAGAAGCCGATACCGACGCCACCTGTCAGCATCTCGGCCGCGACGATGGCGAGCCAGGACAGGCCCACGCCGATCCTGAGGCCGGTGAAGATGTAAGGGGCTGCCGACGGCAGCATGATCTTCCAGAAGAATTCGAGTTGGTTGAGCCGCAGCACCTCGGCGACGTTGCGATAATCCTGCGGAATATTGCGGACGCCGACGGCGGTGTTGATGATGACAGGCCAGATCGAGGTGATGAAGATGACGAAGATGGCCGAAGGGTTGGAATCCTGGAAGGCGGCGAGCGACAGCGGCAGCCAGGCGAGCGGCGGCACCGTGCGTAGCACCTGGAAAATCGGATCGAGGCCGCGCATCGCCCAGACCGATTGGCCGATGATCGCCCCGATGATGATGCCGGTGACTGCGGCAAGGCCGAAACCATAAGCCACGCGCTGCAGCGAGACCAGCACCCGCCAGCCGAGCCCGATATCCTGGGAACCGTAGTTGAAGAACGGATAGGCGATGAGGTCGTAGCTATCCTGCCAGACTTGATGCGGCGACGGCAGAGAGGCATCCGCCGATGAACAGAGCGCCTGCCAGAGAATGAGGACGAGTGCCAGCACGACGGCCGGTGGAGCGACATTGTGAAGTGCGGTCAGCGCCGCACGGCGAAAATCGATCCGCGATCCTTGTTTGCCGGAGAATGACAGAATCTTCGCCGCCGGCTTGGCAGACGCGACGATCGAGGGATTTTCTTTATTTGCCAGGGCGGACATCAGCGCGCTCCTCACGGGAATGGAAGGCCGGCGCGCCGTTCGCGCGCCGGAGGCGGGATCAGGAGACGGCCTTGATCGAAAGGCTGTCGAGATAGGCGGAGGGATTTTCAGGATCGAAGACCTTGCCGTCGAAGAAGGTTTCCTTGCCGCGCGACGAGGAAGCGGGAATGTCGGCGGCTGCGACGCCCAGATCCTTGGCGGCTTCCCGCCAGATGTCCTCGCGGTTCACCTGGTTGACCAGCGCCTTGATGTCGGTTGTACCAGGCAGATTTCCCCAGCGGACATTTTCCGTCATGAACCAGGTGTCGTGGCTCTTGAACGGATAGGAGGCGCCGTCCTTCCAGAATTTCATATAGAGGTCGGTGGCCTTGGCTTCGCGGCCGTTGCCGTAGTTGATGTCGCCCTTGAGGCGGCCGAGCACGTCCTTGGTCGGAACGTTGAACCATTGACGCTTGCCGAGGATCTCGGCCATCTCGGCCTTGTTCTCCATGCTTTCGCACCATTGCTGCGCCTCCATCACGGCCATCAGCAGGGCCTTGGCGGCATTGGGGTTCTTCTCGATCCACTCGGCGCGCAGGCCGAGCGCCTTTTCGGGATGTCCCTTCCAGAGTTCGCCGGTGGTCGCCGCGGTGAAGCCGATGCCCTGGTTGACGAGCTGCTCGTTCCACGGCTCGCCCACACAGAAGACATCCATGTTGCCGACCTTCATGTTGGCCACCATCTGCGGAGGCGGCACGACGATTGTGGAAACATCCTTGTTCGGATCGATGCCGCCGGCGGCGAGCCAGTAACGAATCCAGAGGTCGTGGGTGCCGCCCGGGAAGGTCATGGCGGCCTTGATCTCCTTGCCTTCCGCCTTCTTTTTCTCGAAGGCGGCCTTCAGCTTGGAGGCATCCAGCTGCACACCGGTCTCTGCATATTCCTTGGCCACGGAAATGCCTTGGCTGTCGAGGTTGAGCCGGGCAAGGATCGCCATCGGCACCGGCTTGTTGTTCTGCGTCACCTTGCCCGTCTGCATGAGGTACGGGAGCGGCGAAAGGATGTGCGCGCCATCGATGCCATTGGCCGCGCCGCCGAGCACCAGATTGTCGCGCGTCGCGCCCCAGGAGGCCTGCTTGGCGACATCCGTTTCCGGCAGGCCGTGCTTGTCGAAAAAGCCTTTCTCCTTGGCGATGATGAGCGGTGCGGAATCGGTGAGAGCGATGAAGCCGAGCTTGACGCCTTTCACTTCAGGGCCGGCTCCGGCTGCGAAGGCGCCGGAGGGAAAGGCGGTCTTGACGGCGCCGATCAGGGCGGCCGCCGCTGTCGTCTTGAGCATGCTGCGGCGGGTAATGCCGGTTGTCGAAATCCCAGTCGTCGAAAGCTTTTTCATCTGCAGGTTCCCCTCTGCTTGGTGAATTCGGACGCAAAAAAACGCCGCCGGCATCTGTGTTCGGGATGGGAGATCCCGGACAGCAAAAACCTTGCGACGTCGGTGTCGAAGTCGGCGCCTATGCCGCGCCTCTCTGCCTCAGTCGCCGTTGACCGGGCGTTTGAGAACCTGCAATCAGCGTGCCAGTTCCAGGGGATGGCGAGTAACCGCCGGAAGCAAAACAGGAAAAGCGGAAATTTCGTCAATGATTATTTATTATGCAAATGTAGAATATGATCACGATTTGGGCGATTGCGAATGCGGGGCGCACTCGCGGAGCGCCATATTTGTGCAGTGCACATAAAGTGGCCACGTGGATTTAGGCCCTGCGACCACATGGAAGGGTGCACGCTCGCGTTCAACGGTTGAAGGCATTAAGTTGGCTGGTTGCACTCCAATTCGTTCCGTCTGGCGAATCGCGACGCGCAGGAGTCAGAAGGCGCCCGTCGCACAGATCGCCACGCACGGTGAAGTCGTAATTCTGCATATATTCCAGTAACTTTGAGGGGAGTTGACTTTCGGAATGATCGCAAAAGTAAATGCGACGACCAGCGATTTCGAGCCCTGAACGAATCTCTCTGTTTAGTTAATACTAAATTATCGAATCCGATGGGAGATTTTGCCCTAACCGGCAGCGACCGTCCCAAGAGGAGACCCGCATGAAACGCCCGAGTATCAAGCAAGCCCTCATCCTAAAGCTGTCCATCATCAGCACGTTCATAGTTGGTCTGTCCTACGTCTCGCTGGACACCATTTCCTCGCTTCGCGCAAATGCCGAACAGGTCGGTACGTTCTGGGTGCATCGGCTGGTGACGGCGCGTGAAATCAAGGCCAACTTTCTTGATCTGAAACTTGCCCACACCCGGTATTTGCTCGAAGACACGGTGGAAAACGACAAATCCGGAAAGCAGGCGATCGCGGCCGCTGCCGCGGGGCTCAAGACGGCTGTCGGTGAATACGAAAACGGCGTGCGCACCGAGCGCGGACGCCAGCTGATCAATCAGATAAAGCCCGAACTTGAAAAATACCGCGCGTTGGCGGAGGAAATGACAGCGCTCGAAGATAGCGGCAAGACAGCCGAGGCAGTCCGGCTTTTTAAGGAGAAGATGGTGCCGCAGGCCGAACTGGTGAACAATGGGGTGGCGGATCTGGTGGCATTCATTCTCCGCCAGACGGAAAGCTTCGTAGCGGCAAGCGATGCCTCCGCGAAGTCGGCTTTCATGATGACGGCCGCGATCGCCTCTCTCGCCTTGCTGGTCGCTCTAGCGGGGATCGTTTTTGCGATTTCCGGCATTGCCAATCCGATCCGCAATACGGCGTCCGCCATGAAGCGGTTGTCGACAGGGGATCTCGAGAGCGATATTCCCTATGCCGGCCGCGCCGACGAAATCGGCGAAATGGCTGGCGCGGTCGAAGTGTTTCGTCAGAATGCTCTCAACGTTCTCAGGCTTGAGAGGGAAGCTGCCGAATCCCGCAGTGAGGGCGAGGTGGCGCGCGCCGCAGCCCAACGGCGCGCCGAGCGCGAAGCCGAACAGTTGCGCTTTGCGACCACGACCTTGGGCGGAGGTCTGCGGCGCCTTGCCGCTGGCGACATATCTTTTCAGCTCTCGGAGCAATTTGCCGCTGAATACGAACCATTGCGCGACGATTTCAATATCTCGCTGCGGCAACTGGGCGCCACGATCGGCGCGGTGCTGCAGACCGTACACAGCATAGACAATGGCACCGGTGAAATAGCATCCGGTGCCCAGGACTTGTCGAAGCGCACCGAACAACAGGCCGCTTCGCTCGAGGAAACCGCAGCCGCGTTGGACGAGATTACCTCGAATGTCGCGATGGCGACGAAGCGCACCGAGGAGGCGCGCAATATATCCGCAGAAGCCAATATCAGCGCCCAGCGCTCGGCAACAGTCGTGTCGGAGGCCGAGCAGGCCATGCGACGCATCGAGAACAGTTCGCAGCAGATTTCCAACATCATTGGCGTCATTGATGAAATTGCTTTCCAGACGAACCTCCTGGCGCTCAACGCCGGTGTCGAGGCAGCGCGAGCCGGTGAGGCAGGAAAAGGTTTCGCGGTGGTCGCACAAGAAGTCCGCGAACTCGCGCAGCGTGCCGCACAAGCGGCCAAGGAAATCAAAGGCCTTATTCAGAATTCATCGACCGAAGTCGAACATGGGGTGAAACTTGTTCTCGAAACCGGTACGTCACTGAAATCGATCGGCGAACGCGTTGCCGAAATCAACCGAGCCATGGACGCGATCGCCACCTCGGCGCGCGAGCAGGCGACCGGGCTTTCCGAGATCAACACAGCTATCAATCAAATGGATCAGGCAACCCAGCAGAATGCGGCAATGGTCGAGCAGTCCACGGCCGCCGCCTCTTCGCTAGCCTCCGAAGCAAGCCGCCTGCGCCAGCTGGTCAATCAGTTCCAATTGGATGACAGAGACCCCGTGAATGCCCAGTACAACACGCGCTCCTTGGAAAGCAGCATGCCGTCGCAGGTGGTCGCGCTGCGGCCCGCGATGCAGAGGTAAATTGCGGCCGTCGTCAATCTCGCCTGCAGGGAAACATTCCCGCTGGAGGAAGCTCGTTGCCGCAAGCTGCCCTGGTTCGACATCAGAGGTCACGGACACATTTCGGCCGATTTGCGATCGGCGACGGTCGGATTGCCGCCGCGCTTGCTCTCGATTAGCACTCTTTAAAATATTCAATGCGACATTCGGGCGAACGAAACAGCGAGATCGCCTTGAGCAGCAAACGATCCAGAACAAATGTCGAGCTTGAGAACCTGCTTCGCCAGCTTGGACTGGCCCTTGAAGCGTCCGGGGTCGGGATCTGGCAGCACAATATCGCCAAAAATCAGACGCGATGGGATGAACAGCTCAAATCGATCTATGGCATTCCGAAAGCGCCGCTCGATGTCATCTGGCTCGACAGCATCCACCCGGACGACCTCGTGCCGACCAATGAAATCTTTCTCCGCGCGATTGAAACCAAATCGGATTATGCCTCCGAGTTTCGCATCATGCGGCCGGATGGAGCGACCCGCTATCTGCGTTCGCGTGCTCGTTATTTCGTCAATGCCGCCGGCGACCCATGCTTTGTCGGCGCCGAATGGGATGTAACGGACGACGTGCTTCTCAACAAGGAGCTGGAGAGGAGCCGGGCGGAGGCGCGGTTCGCGGCCGATCACGATCACCTCACCGGCCTGTTGAATCGGCGCAGCTTCGATTTCGCCCTGTCCGAACTTGCCAGGCAGGAGAGCATCAAGGTTGCGCTCCTTCATATTGACGTCGACCATTTCAAGGAGATCAACGACCGCTTCGGGCACGCGGTCGGCGACCTCGTTCTCTGTCACGTCAGCAAAATTCTGTTGGAGGCCATTTCCACTGGTGACGTCGCGGCACGGCTCGGCGGCGACGAGTTCGCTGTCGTCATCACCGAGGACGAATGTGACAAGACGATTGCGGTGCTCGATCATATTCAGAGACGTCTGGAGAGCCCGCTTCCTGTCGGCGATCAGATGCTCATCGTGCGGTGTTCGATTGGCGTTGCCAGCGCCATGAGCGCCGATTTCGCCAGGCTGCTCTCTCAATCCGATCTGGCGCTGTATCATGCCAAACGCAACGGCCGGAATCGGGCCGAGGTTTTTTCCGACGATATGGCGTCGACCCTGGCGAACGAAAGGCAGCTCGCCCAGGATCTGCGGTCCGGGCTGGCGCTCGGCCAGATCCGCCCGTTCTACCAGGTGCAGGTCGACGCCAGATCTTTCCGGGTGAGCGGTGTCGAAGCGCTGGCGCGGTGGCATCATCCCACTCGCGGAATTCTCGCCCCGGCGCATTTCCTGTCCATCGCCTCGTCGAATGGATTGGTCGCAGAGCTTGACGATGTCGTTCTGAAGGCTGTTCTGTCGGACATGAAATCCTCCGCTTCCCCGCTGGAGGGCATCCGGGTGTCCGTCAATCTTTCCGCCGATCGTCTCGACGATCCCGAACTGACGGCGAAGCTCGACGGCTATGACATCCCGCCCGGCCGGTTGAGCTTCGAGCTGATAGAGACGATATTCCTGGACAGCCTGAGTGACCAGGTGCGGCAGAACATCCAGGCGATCAAGTCTTTCGGTATCGACATCGAAATCGACGATCTCGGGTCCGGGCATGCTTCCTTGCTGGGTTTGCTCGAGCTGCGGCCGGATCGTGTCAAGATCGATCGCCAGCTTGTGACGCCGATCCTGCAATCGGTGCCCAGCCGGCGGCTGGTCGGCTCATTGGTCGACATAGCGCGGGCGCTGGATATGGAGGTGATTGCGGAAGGCGTGGAAACCCTCGAGCATGCCAACGTGCTTGCCGCTCTCGGCGTTCCACACCCTCCAGGGTTATGCGTTCGGACGACCGCAGTCGTTTGCCGACCTGTCGGCGCGTTTGGAGCAGGAGATATTCGATTGCGAGCGGGCGGAAGTTATTGGGGCCGGTCGATAACGTCGGAGCGATCAAGCGACGGCAGTTCATTGCCTGCCGCCGGATGAACAACCTGTTGGACGCTCACATCTAGCTTGCTTTCCAGTTCGCATTATTGGGGATTGACCGCTGAGGCACGACGACCTGGATGATGGACGGACTGTTCAGGTTTTCTTTGGCGCCGTTTATGGCGTCCTGCAGTTCGCCATAGGTATCCACTTTCCAGCCTTGGCAGCCAAAGACCTCTGCCAACTTGCTGTAATTCCATCGGTGCAGGATGCATGAATTGTAGAACGGCTTGTTGCCGTGGAAAACCGATGCATCGGCAAGCCATTGCTCCACGCCATAGATGCCGTTGTCCATCACGAAGATGATCGGGTTGAGATTGAAACGGGTTTGTGTCGAGAGGCATTGAGCGGTCATCTGAAACCCGCCATCCCCGGCAAAGACCAGCAGCCTCTGGTTAGCTTGCTTCGCCAGCGAAACCCCGGTCGCGGCCGGGCCGATATAACCGATCGCCGAATAGGATGATTGGACGATGAAACCGCGGCGAGCCCCCACTTCCAGAAGCAGGCTGCCGAAATAATTTAAACTGGCGTCGGCACCAACGATGGTATTTCCGTCGATCTGCTGCCGAATGAAATCATAGAAGCCCTGATAGGTAATTTCGTCTGCCGGGTTCACGACCGGCGCCTGCCGGGCTGTTTTCGACGGAAGACCTTGGGCTTTGCATGTCAGCCTTTTGTCGATCAAGCCGTTGACGAGATCCGCCAGCGACACCTGTGCGTTGAAGATCGTGCCGTATTTCACTGTATCCCAGGAGGCGAATGCGGTTTTAGCGAGATCGATAGGCCAGCCCAAATCGTTGATATCGGTCAACCAGACGCCCAGCGCCAATACGAAGTCGGAGTCTTTGACCAACGATTGGACATAGGGCGACGACGATTTGCCGTCAAACACCCCGGCAAATTGGATATCGTCTTCCGACAGGATGGCCTTGCTCAAAAGCTCGGTCACGTAGGGAATTTTGAGATCCCGAATGAGCCGCTCCGCCTGCTCGCGAAGTCCAAACCGGTCGATCTCGACGCCGATCCAGATCAGGGGTTTGGCGGCATTCTGCAATCTTTCGCTGATTTGTGCGATCGACTGATTGAGACTGTCCTCGTCGGATATATCAGGCGCCGCCTTTAATGCATTCGACGGACGCGTGCATTCCAGGTCCACCATATCCTCCAGCAACTCGATATAAACAGGACGTCTTTCCGTGATGCACTGTGTCAGCGCATAATCTATGAGCATTGGCGCAAGATGAGGGCTATCGATGCGGACGGTAGCGGCGGTTATGTATTCAAACACCTGACGATCCGTTTCCCGTCCGCTGATGAAGTGATGCGAACTGTAGCCGGTTTGCTCGAATGTGAGCGTTTTCTGGATGCTTGGCGCACCGTTGATCAGAACGACCGGCACTTTCTCGACGTAAGATCCGGCGATCGCGTTTGTTGCGCAAAGCGAGCCTGCGGAATAGGTGACGCACAGCGCACCAATTCCCTTCAGTCTCGCATAGCCGTCGGCCGCATAACCGGCATTCAGTTCATTCACCTCTTCGATGACCTGAATACCGCTTTTTTCGACATAGCTGTTCACCCATTCGATCGAATAATCGCCCGCCACGGAAAACAGGTGCCCCAGGCCCAGTTCGCGAAGTCTGTCGACCAGATATTGCCCAACCGTGTATGTATCGCCCATGTTCCAACGGCTCCCCTGTTGACGAGAATTGACGAATATTAGAACTCGCTCGCGTTATCGAATAAGCGCGGTATGTATATGTCGAATATTCCGGGGCATTTTCGTTCGGGAAATCTTTCCAGCAGGAAGCGCTTGAAAGCATCATTGGTGATTCCGTTGCCGGCGGCCTCCATGGCGACGGACAAATACTCTATATTTTTGGCAACTTCGTTTTTGTCAGCCGGAAAGCCGTGACCGGGAAGGAACAGGTCATAGTCGGACAGCAGCATGCCCTGCAAAATCCCGATCCAATGCTCCATGTATTTCGTCAGATAAAGGTGCGTTCCGCTGTAGATCAGATCTTGCGCAATAAAAACGCCCACGTCAGGAAGACCTATGGTGAGGAGAAAATCGATCTCCGTATCAACGACTTCATCAAAGACGTATTTGACTCCGTCGATGATCTCATGGCCGGCACGGACGGCTTTTTCGGGAATTACCAAGCTCGTCGGAGCGAGGTTGCCCAGTTTCCAATGGTCATTCAGGGAATCCTGCCCATGCTGCCTCAGGAACTCCTTCGTTTCCGACAATGCATGAATCGGAATGTCGCTGAATGCCGCTCCCAGGCCGAACCAATGGTCGGGGTGCCTGTGCGACAGGTAAATCCGGTCGATCTCCTTGCCGATACTATCGGCATACGCCCTGAATTGCAGCGCATAGGGAACGAGGAATTGCCCATCGACAAGGACAAGCTTATTCCTGCTTTCGATGATGTGCGTTGCATTGGCGATATTGTCACCCGTGAAAGCTGAAATGAAAGTATGAATACGGACATCGCCTGCTCGCCTGACGATTTTAATGGGTTCCGGCAATTGCGTCACCATCGGTATCTCCCTGTTTGAAGGTCGTTTGCTGAGGTTTGACGTTCACCTGGGGATGGCGGAGGTATGGTTCCCCAGCATTCCCGGGCTGTTTCCAACATGTGCGCGCCGGAGCACCATCACGGATGAGATCGACGGCCGTGGGACGCGATCTTTTCCTCCAATGTCCTCAGGGCGGCGCGCGCAACGTCGTAGGCGCTGTCGACATCAGCCTCCGGCGCGTCCTCGCCGGGCCGCCAGAAGCGTCTGCGCGTCATTCTCATCGAGCTCTCGAAGGGGGGAATCGCGTTGAAGACTTCGACGAGATAGGGGCCGGAATAGACCGGCTCGATTTCGTCCAGCATGATCTCCCAAGGAATCCAGCTATCTCTAACAGCGCCCCGGTCCGGCGCTGAGATATGAACGTAATTCAGCCGGCTTTGCTGTACTGCCCGGGCGACATTTTTCCTGAAGATTGCCGGGCCCTGGCTTTCCATCACGACCTGGGCTGTATCGATCGTGACGCCACACACCGGGATGTCGGCGTTTTCGAGAAAATCCAGCGCTTCCGAGACCATGGTCGGCCCGGGCGTTTCCCAATTCTTGACGGGTTCGATGGCGAGCTTCACCCGCTTCTCGGCGGAATATTGTGCCAGTTCCCGGAAGATGGAGGCCGCCGCCGCGTATCGTGGCTTCATCCAATCCTGAAGCGCGTCGCTCCAGATCCCTTCACCGTCGTCCGTCAACGGAAAGATGCCATAGGGGTAGAGGAACGGCCCCGACATGATCGTATTCTCCCCGCCCAGCACCGAGGTGATGTCGACGCGGGATTTGAGATAGGACAGAGCCTGCTTGCGCTGTTCCTCGTAGGGTGAGGTCGGATCGAAGGTGCGGGTGGTCCCCACATTGGTTGTGAACTTCACATCCCGGAAGCCGGCCTGATCGAAGGCTCGTCTGAGGCTGATGTAGCTTTCGACCTCAGCATGATGACCGACATGGGCCGGTCCTGGGGCGATATGCACATCGAAGCCGGTGTAGCCAACGTCGGTAAGAGCTTTCAGATGTCTGACGAGAACCTGGGTATAGGCCGCATCATTCGGCCTCAAGTCCGCTGTAAACATAAAGAAGCTGAAATATATATCTCGCCTGCGTGCCTCTTCCATCTTCATCGCTCCAGCTGTGGCTATCCAGGAATGCGTGGTTCAGGGTGATCTCTCGCCCGGCATTGTGATGGGGCGAGATCCGTCCCCGCCTCCTTCACATTGTCATCGGGCCGAAACAAACGGTCCGCGCGGGGCTACCATCCAAGTAGCTTGCGCAGATATTCGCGGCCCATTTTCGCGTATTGCAGCGGATTGGCCTTGGCCGGGTCCTGCTCCGCCTCGATGCAGATCCAACCGGCGAAATCCGCCTCGGCCAACGCATCGAGGATTTCCGGAAAGGTCTCTATGGAGCCGTCGCCGGGCACGGTGAAGATCCCCGCCTCGATCCCTTGCTGGAAGGACAGTTCTCCCTTGTGCATTTTCGTGACCACCTCGGCGCGAATGTCTTTCAGGTGAACATGTTTGATGCGGTGGGCGTATTTTCTGGCCAGCGCCAGCGGATCGACGCCCGCCGCCGCCTGGTGCGCGGTGTCGAGAAGCATGTTGACCAGGCGAGGATCCGTCTCGTCCATGAGCCGGTGGATCGCTTCCGTCTTCATCACCCCGGTTCCGAGATGCGGGTGATAGCAGAGCCGGCGGTTGCGGGCCCTGGCTTTCTCTCCGGCTGCGTGCAGACCTTCGATCAGTTGTTTCCACTGGTCCTCGGAGAATTCGGGGCAATTGGGAAACAGGGCGACCGGAAGCGGATTGACCGCTCCGCCAAACTCGGCGACGACAAGATCGGCCCTGCGCGGATCGTCGCTGCCGCCTTCCATGGCTTCGAGGAAGTCGAGCTGAGCATCGACGCTTTCAAGCGTGTGACTATTCATCGCCTTGATGGTGAAGTAAGTGCTCACCCAAGGCTCGGAAATCCGCAATCCCCTGAGCTCGAGGACAGGGCGCAATATTTTGGGATCCGTCGGATATTTATGGCCGACGCCGCACCCGACATAGCCGGCGAGCGCCATTTCACTCAGAGCCTGCTCGTAGGGGATGCCGATGTCGATGTTGATGAAATCGTCATTCCACCAGAGCGTGGGGATGACGCCGAGCCAGACCTTAGCGGGCGTCAGTCGATGCAGATAATTCGTCATGGCGTTGATCCAGTTCTTTAAGGACAAGCGGAAGTGGCGTCAGGTCAGGTTTTGGAACGGGGGCGGGAGCCGGAATTTTCGGCGGAAAGGCCCAGGAGCCGAAACCCTGCCCCTTGGCGCCCGCAGGGTGAGCTCCGATCGCCTTCCAGAGCAGACCCTCGATATAGGCATCGGGAGAAACGACGAAGGTGGTATTCGCAGGCCTGGGGCCAAAGCGCTCCGTCCAAGCGGAGGGCAGCTCGAACCAAGTGCCGGAATACCAGAGCTTGATCAGCGCGCGGGCGACGTCTCCGAGCAATTCATTGCCGAGGATGGTCGTGCGCACGGCGTGGATACGGGCCTCACTTTCCGGCGGTGGCAAGGCGGTGAAAGCGGCCAGCAGCGCGTCGGTGATCTCGCTGCCGACCACGGTGTCGAGCGTGGCGAGATAGCGTTCTGCCAGGCCGGTTCCCAGAAGATCGAAGTAGGAGAAGGCCGTCAATTCGACGGAAAGACCCAGAAATGGCTCGAAACGGCTGCTCATGCGTTCACCTCCGCCTGCCGGGTGATGGCTGGCTGTTTGATGCCGCCGGGGATCTCATAGGTGGGGCTGCCGTTCTTACCGGGATGCCCCGGTAGCGGATTGCGGATGAGTTCGAGGATCATGTTGCGGAATTCGAACATCATCGGAACGGCTTCCAGCAGCAGGTTTGGCTGGCCGTTATAGGCACGCGTCAAAAGCTGGAGAAATTCGCCATAGCGCGTGTTGAAGGCGATCGCCGCCTCACGCAGTTCCGAACCTTCGAGTATATCCCCCACTTTCAGGTTCTCTTTGATTGGATAGGCGCCCTCCCAATCGACCTGCAGGTGCGGACCCGTGGGCTGGCCGGGCTGGTCGCCCTTCTGGTAGTAGCGGCCTTTGACCAGTTCCTCGAAACGATAGTAATGGGCCAGTTCGTGGTCGTCACCGTCGTAGATGCCGCCGCCGTCCCCCTCGCCCTGTTCGATGATGAGCTCAATGGCTTCCTGGGCGCTTTTCAGATCGGTGACGGGAAACAGCTCGCCGCCGCCGGAGTAATAATATTCCGAGGTGATCTGGCGCGACCTGTCGCCGGTAAAGATGGTCGTGCCCGCCTTATGCGCTTCGGCTTCCAGATATTTGATGCCTTCCGCAATGGCCGAGTAGAACTCGCCGATACTGTAGAAATGGAGCTCCTCATGCCGCGGATGGCTGGCAAGCGCGGTGATATCGGCGGGAGTTTTGCGGTACATCAGGCCCTTGCCGACGAGATGTTCAGGACGCTGGGCCGGCCGCTCGATTTTCAGGAAAGTCGCCAGCGCCTCACGGCCGAATGCCTGGATGCCGACCTTGAAATCGGTCTCGCCGTCCGGCAGGGCGGCCGGATAGCTGGCTACGAAATCCGGCCTCACAAGATCCGGCTTGCCGCCGATGGCATTGAGAATATTGGCCGCGATCGTCAGATGCAGCATTTCTTCCACGACGATCACGCGCAGAACCTGGGTCGCATCCTGGTTGACGCCGGGCTTGATCGAATAAAGCGCCGTCAGATACGGCGGAATCGTCGCATGTTCGAGCTGCATCGCCCGGTAGAGAAACTCTTTCAGCTCATCGAGCGTCTTGATACTGTAGGAATCCATGCTCATGCTCCGTGAAAGATAAGTTGGGTGCACCGGCCGGCTTCGTGTCGCTTGCATCGAACCCATAGGTTCGTTCCGCGCAGCGGATGCCGGTCTTGGTTCAATGCAGAGACTTCAGAATGTCGCGACCGCTTCGGAAGCACATGGCGGCCAGCGTCAAGGTGACATTGGCCGTGCCGATCGTCGGCATGCTGCCTCCGCCCACGAGATAGAGATTTTCGTGGTCCCAGCTGCGCTGGTTTTTGTCCACGACGGAATTGGTCTTCGTCGTTCCCATGATATGGGTGCCGGCCAGATGATTGCCGCCGCGGATCGCATAGCCTTGTCCCTCATAGGCCACATAGCCGTAATCGCTGGGGTCGTAATGGGTATGGTCCTGCGCGCCCAGGCGCGCAAAGACGGTGCGCGCAAACTGGCGGCCATAGGCGGCACCCTTCATGGTATATTCCGGAACCGTGAAGGACAGAATGGGCCGCATGTTGCCCAGAGCATCGGTATATTGCGGATCCACCGTGATGCGGTTGCTGTCGACGGGCATGACCTCGATCATGAACGCCAGCAGCAACTGCCGCGAAACCTGGTCGACCATGCCGCGCCGAAGATCCGCGCCGTAGAGGTTGCGATCATCCACCAGTTCCAGAAGGTCGGAGGTCGGCGCACCCGTGGCCCAACCCCAGCCGTCGTTATGGATATCGATGGCGAAGGCGGCCTGCTTTTCCCGGAAGGGGCCGTCCCGCAGGTCGACGATACCGCCCGTCGAACTGGTTCCGCGCATCGTGCCGCAGATCTCCGGCATCAGTGCCCAGTTCAGCAGGTAGGCGTGGTCCATCAGATTGCGTCCGACAAGACCGCTGGTGCTGCGCAGGCCGGAGGCCAGCATAAGACGCGCGGTTTCGATGGCGCCTGCCGCAAGCACGAAAACCTTGCCCTTGACGGTGATGGTCTCATGGGCCGGCGAGGCCGGGTCCTTGTAAATCTTGACCTCGAGGGAGCGGACTTTCCCGCTATCCGGATCGATGTTGACTTTCGATGCGACCGCCTGCGGCAGCAGTTCGACAAGCCGCTCGCCGCCATTCCCGTTTGCCGCGAACGCCTTGGCAAGCGTTTTGCCGGAGTGGTAGCGCGCTTGCACGGGACAGAGCGGTACGCAGTTGGTGTTGCCCTGGCACCGGCCGCCCTCTTCGACCTGATGCGTATCGACGGCGCCGATTGGACGGTAGCCCTTCCCACCGTCATAGGCCGGGTTGGGTATGCCATTGCGCCCCTGCGGATAGGGCCTGACCTTCAGGGGATAGGTCTTTTCGTAAAGTTCGACACTGGTGCCTTCGATGCCCTTGTTGACCTGCTGATCCAGATAGGAAAGCGGCAGGCCGCGCATGGGAAAGACATAGTCGCCCGGGAAGGTCTGCCCGAGATATTGCTGATCTTCGACATTCGCCGATACGCCGATTTCCCGCTCGGCCAAGCGGTAATCCTCTTCGACTTCCTCAAAGCTCAGCGGCCAGTCCAGCCCGTGGCCGAAAATGGTGCGCGTCTTGAAGTCGGAGCGAAGCAGGCGGGGCGTTTTCGCCTCCCAGTGCATGGTCGTTCCGCCGAAAATACGGGTATATACCGTATCACTGACATAAGGGCCGGATTGAACGATATAGTTCGAGCTATCGGTTTCCCCCGCCTGCAGCTTGCGAAGCTGCGGGCTGCGGGGTATGGCCGCGTTCGCATTCAGCGGAAAGGGCGACTGGTTGTCCTTGGAGGCTGCCGAATAGAAAGTCGTCAGCAGATTGTCATAGCCTGCCAGAGTGACATTGGAACCGGTTCCGGCTTCAAGGATAAGGACACGTTTGCCCGCTTCCGAAGCCTGCTTGGCAATGATTGCTCCGGAAATGCCGCTTCCGACGATCACGATATCGTAGTCGCCAGACTCTGCGACGGTCTTGGCATCGGCTCTTATCGCCGATTCGAGGGGAAAAAGCACCTTGGTCCTCCATTAATCCCGGAAAGCTGCATCAGCTTTGCGAACCATGCCGTTCTGGAAGCAATCGAGATTTCAGGCCTTGCGGCCTTCAATCGTCATGATTTCGGGCCGCGAGAGTTTCGGGGTTTGGACTTGGCGGCCGGGGCGGCGGCGCGGGCTCTGACTGCCGAGAGAAAGGAGGCATAGCTCCAGGTCAGATTCCGGACGCTTTTCTCGTAGCCAACGGTTCCATCGAACTGTTCGCTCAGCTCATAGTGATCGCTGTGATAGACGATGGCGCGCAGCATGGCGTCAGACGAAGCCCGCAAGGCAGCCGACGCGTCGGCGGCGCTGCTGGATGCGCCAAGTCCCAGTTCCGCGAAGAAGGGTTCGGAGAACTGATCGAGGGGGATAGCGCCGCTGGCATCGATGGCATTGGCAAGCCGATATTGAAACTCGGCGAAGTTGGCGGTGCACAGAGCCCAGGGATGCCCGCCGGCAACCGGCGCCGCCACATCGCCATCGTAATGGTCGCCTGGATAGCGCCCCAAGAGTGGCCCGAGCCCGTTGGCCGCGTCGGCGCCATTGACCGGGTAATAGTTCGAAGACGAAGGATCGGCCCACTGGCGCCGCAGGATGGCCGCCGTTGCCAAAAGCTTGGTATCGGTTGGCTCGATCCCGCCATAGCAGACCGAAGAGACGATATCGATGTTCGCGTCGTAACCGGCTTGCTCCGCGGCATCCAGAATGCTCACATAGAGCTGCCCGTTCCAGTGGGTTGCCAGCTGGCTTTCCAGCCAGCAGATGGCGTCGGCCACCCCGGCAGGCACCGCAATGCCGATCGTGTTTGTGGAAATTTCCCGGAAAAAGCGCAGCTGTACGGCTCTTGCGAAAAACGAATAGCCCTCATATTCCTCCCAGAGATTTGTGGTCTTGTTCTGGTAAACTTCGAGAAGATAAGCGAGGTTGGCCTGGACCAGTTGTTTGGCGATGGTCTGCGTGGCGCCATCCAGCTGATCGAACAGGGTCAGGATCGCAATCGACTGAATGGCCGGCCCGTCATTCTGCTCCGACCACGGACGAACCTCGCCGGTGATGGTGAAGCAGGCGTGGCCAAGTGTGACGGCGTCGGAATTCTTCGCATTCGCCTGGCAGAGCGCTGCGAAGTTCACGTAGTCGACCAGGCTCGGCAAAACTCCGCCCGGAACGGGCAGCAAGCCGGCAAGCGCGATCTCGATGGCCGTAATCGCCCCGTCGCGGACCCAGTTGAAAACATAGTCCTGGTCGACCCCAGGCGTGTTCGCTGGATAGGAGGGTGCGGCGATGACGCAGCCGGGGGCAGAGAAGACGCCGGGCGATGTGGGATGCTCGATGACATAGCCATCGCTTGTGATGTTGCGCATCATCAGAAGAGAAAAATAGCGCGACAATGCGACCAGATCGGTCTGCGCGAAGGCGGGCCTCGGTTTGACTGTAGGCGCATTGGCGCCGATATGGGCCGGGTTTGCACCCGTCATTGACTGACTCCAAAGCGCAACTGTCATTGACTGACTCCAAAATCGGTTGAGACTTACCGGGACCAGATCCGGACCCGGATGGGAGAAATATTGCGGCCGAATGGGCGTTGAGAGTGAACACAAGGTCTCTGCGGCGAGGGGCAGGGTGGCTTGGCCGCCCGCCGCCCCGCCCTCGCCGCCGCTGAACCTTTAACTAGAAAGATCGTCGAGGCTCTGCTTTTTATCAACCTAAACGTGTTGATCTCAGGTCAAAAAATCCCAGAGAATTGCGCTTGGCGTTACGGGTGTTCCGGCGGGATGGATTCGACCAGCCCGACGAGATTGGAGCGTGTTGCCGCAGACCGGTTGCGCAACGCCAGTACCATTTGCAATTCCGTGGCGGAGATCGCGCTGTTCCTATGCCAGTCCATTGTGCCGCGCGCGAGCAGCAGCCAGTCGAGGGAGACATCCAGCAGGTCGGCGAGCGCGCAGGCGCTTTCCAGCGAGGTATGACCGCCATTCTGCCAGCGTGAGACGGCGGCGACGGACACGTCCAGTTCGGCCGCCAGGGCGTGAACTTTCCGGAACTTGCCGCGGGATATCGCCTCTCGAATACGTTTGCCGCGTGCCATGTCGTGGGTCATCAACAATCCTCCCCGTTGTTGCGTTAAAATTGGCAATTACCAAGAGCTTTCGATCGACGAACATCAGAAACTTCTTATGGAAGGGGACTGCAAAGCCAAGCACCGGTCAACCTAGTGAAATATCCAGATTGTGCCCGCTCGGCCTCCTGTTGTGAAACGTCAGAACATCAGGAGGGACGGATATGTTGCGGATACTCACCAAAGACATGCTCGAGACCGATCGACGTGCTTTCGATGAAATGTTTCGGGCTCGTGCCGCCGTTTTTCGCGATCGGCTGGGATGGCAGGTCGATGTCCGGGATCAATGGGAGAGGGACCGATACGACGAGGTTGAGGATCCCGTCTATCTCGTCACGCAACGACCTTCCGGCACGCTGACCGGTTCGTTGCGCCTGCTGCCGACCACGGGAGCGACGATGCTCAAAAGCGAGTTCCGGCATTTCTTCGATCAGCCTATTGACGTCGATAGCCCGACGACCTGGGAATGTACCCGCTTTTGCCTTCATCCGCATGCCGGACACATGGAGCAATCGCGCGCAGTCGCCACGGAGCTGCTTTCAGGGCTTTGCGATCTTGCGCTCGACACCGGTATCGAGAGCATTGTCGGCGTCTATGACGCCGCTATGGTCGCCGTATACCGCAGGATCGGCTGGAGGCCGACGCCGCTTGCCCGATCCCGGCCCGAGATCGGCAAGCTGTATGTCGGACTATGGGATGTGACTGCGGACAATTGTCGGACACTTCGGGCCAATCTGTTCCGACTTCTGGAGCAAGCCTCTCCCTATCCCGCCGGAGCCCTTGTCGACGGCGGCATGCGGTAAGCGCAGTCGCTGTCCCGCCCGGCAGGGATAGTCTCGTCGGTCTTTAACCTGTTCTTCATGGCGCGTCATGGTTGCCAAAAAATATGCTGTTCTCGGTAATCGCGAAATGTTACCATTGCGAGCAGTTATGAAATCACGCAACCACGAGTCCATCTCATGCTGAGCAGTTCTCGTTTTTTCTACTGTCTGGACCGGATCTCCGCGGCGCCGACATTGCAGGATCTGGAAACGACGCTGGACGAAGTCCGCCACATCTATGCGATATCGCACATGGTTTTGCATGTGACCCGCTCCTCGGGAATGGCGGACAGCAATCCATTGCTGATGCTGACCTACCCGCCCGAGTGGGTGAAACAATATCGTGACCGGGACTATTTCAGCATCGACCCCGTCGTGCGTCTCGGCCGGCGCGGCTTCCTGCCCGTGGAATGGTCCGCATCAAAATGGGATTCAGGCCGAGCCTATGGTTTCTTCAAGGAGGCGATGGCCTTCGGTGTCGGCCGGCAAGGCGTTACCCTGCCGGTACGGGGACCTCAGGGGGAGCGATCGCTGTTTACCGTGACCTCCAATCATCCCGATGCCTACTGGCGGCAGTTCCGCATGGACAGCATGCGCGACCTCCAGTTTCTCGCCCACCATCTGCATGACAGGGTCATGGTGCTGTCGGGCATGAGGGAGATTGCGGATTTTCCGCAATTGTCGCGCCGCGAACTGCAATGTCTTGAAATGACGGCCAGCGGCCTAATGGCAAAGCAGATCTGTGCCCGACTGTCCATTTCGGTGAGTGCGGTGCAGCTCTATCTCGCCTCGGCACGCCGGAAGCTGACTGTCGCCACGACAAGCGAAGCGGTCGCCAAGGCCACGGCGCTTGAATTGATATGAGCGTGGGGACCGCGGTTCAGCGCCGGCCCCTGGTGCGTGTTGCCAGCACGTTGCGGATCGAGAAGCTGGAATGGATCCTGAGGACGCCGGGCAGGGTCGACAGGATCTCCTTGTGGATGCGTTCGAACTCGCCCGCACTGGCAACCTCGACGCGCAGGAGGTAGTCGGAGCCGCCCGTCATCAAAAAACATTCGCGGATCTCCGGATGCCGGCGGACCGCCGCCTCGAAACGGTCGAGATGGTCCTCCGTCTGCCGCTCGAGGGTAATGTTGATGATCACGGCGATCATCTCATCGGCATTGCCGGTGTCCACCAGCGCCGTATAACCACGGATGACGCCTGATTTTTCCATGATCTTGATGCGTCTGAGACAGGCCGACGGCGAAAGGCCGATCTCGGCGGCGAGTTTGGCGTTGCTCATACGCGCGTCAAGGCGCAACAGCCTGAGGATATTGCGGTCGACCGTATCGAGGGCGGGCATGACGGTTTCCTTCACATCTTGGTTGATTATGCGAATAATATGTAAAATTCGCAATAATCAACGACAAAATCATCGGCAATTTCGCTCATTATTTCATAAGCTCCTGATATCGAGATGGGGTGGACATGGATAGCGATATTTTGGTTTCCCGCGCACGCACCGCTACGATCACGCAGGGAGCCACGGGCTATCTGACGATCGATCTTGCAGCACTCGGCCGCAATTATTCGAAGCTTGCATCGATGCTGGCGCCGGTGCGCGCGGGAGCCGTCGTCAAGGCCGACGCTTATGGCCTCGGTGCCGAACGGGTCGCCCAAACGCTCCACGATCAGGGCTGCAGGCATTTCTTCGTCGCCCAGTTCGTCGAGGCCGTGAGGCTGCGGCCGGCCCTTGCTGAGAGTGCGCAGATATTCGTGCTGAACGGCTTGCAGCCCGGCAACGAGGTCGCCTGCGCCGAAAGCGGCATCGTTCCGGTTCTCAATTCGCTCGCGCAATGGCGGCAATGGTCGGCGACCGCGCGCCGGCTGAAGCGCTGCCTGCCGGCCGTTCTGCAATTTGATACCGGCATGTCGCGGCTCGGCTTTCCCTGGGAAGAGCGAGCCGAATTGGCGGCAGCCCTTCGCGACGGCGTCAATGTCGAAATCCTGTTCATCATGAGCCACCTAGCCTGCGCCGACGACCTGGAGAGCAGCCAGAACGGCGAACAGTTTGCCGAGATGGCGCGCATTGCCGATGAATTTCCGGGCTTCGACATCTCCTTCGCCAATTCCGGCGGCGTGTTCCTCGGCGATGCCTATCATGGCGTGCTCGCCCGCCCGGGCATCGCCCTTTATGGCGGCGCACCGAATGCCGGCGGCACGAACCCGATGGAACCGGTCGTCAGGCTGGACGTCGCCATCGTGCAGACGCGCACAGTACCTTCAGGCGCCAAGATCGGTTATGGCGGCGCGCATGTGACGCGCAGCGAGACCCGCCTTGCCACCATTGCCGCCGGCTACGCCGACGGCCTGCCGCGCAGTCTCGGCGACTGCGGCGCCGTATTTCACAAGGGCATCCGTC
Source organism: Rhizobium sp. K102 (assembly GCF_022385315.1). Lineage (NCBI taxonomy): Bacteria > Pseudomonadati > Pseudomonadota > Alphaproteobacteria > Hyphomicrobiales > Rhizobiaceae > Rhizobium > Rhizobium sp. K102. Next base: position 253,570 of record NZ_CP092437.1, on the reverse strand, counting down.
TGCCGATCGTCGGGCGCGTGTCGATGGACAGCGCGACCGTCGATATCACGGCCTTGCCCGAAGGGGCGCTGAGCCTCGGCAGCCTTGTCGAAGTGCTTGGCCCCAACCAGACGCTTGAAGACGTGGCGAGCGATGCCGGAACGATATCTTACGAAATACTAACCGGTCTGGGCGATCGTTACGACAGGCACTATTGCTGAAGCCGGCCGGTTTTGTTCTTGAGGAAATCATGAAAGTCATCGTTCTGGGTGCCGGCATCGTCGGCGTCACATCCGCCTATCAGCTGGCCAAATCAGGTCATGAGGTGACCGTCGTCGACCGGCAATCCGGGCCGGCGTTGGAGACGAGCTTTGCCAATGCCGGCGAGGTCTCCTTCGGTTATTGCTCGCCCTGGGCAGCCCCCGGCATTCCCGTGAAGGCCATGAAATGGCTGTTCATGAAGCATGCGCCGCTCATCCTGCGCCCAAAATTCGACATGGCCATGCTCGCCTGGATGACGAGGATGCTGTCCAACTGCACCTCCGAGCGCTATGCGATCAACAAGAGCCGGATGCTGCGCCTTGCCGATTACAGCCGCATCGCGCTCGCCGAGCTTCGCACGGAGACCGGCATTGCCTATGACGAACGCATGCAGGGAACCCTGCAGCTGTTTCGCACGCCGCAGCAGCTCGAGGCCTCGGCCAAGGACGTCAAGGCGCTGGCTGCAGACGGAATCCCCTATGAGGTGCTGGACCAGGACGGCTGCATTCGTGTCGAACCGGCGCTGAGACATGTGCGCGACAAGATCGTCGGCGGCCTTCTGACGCCGAAGGACGAAACCGGAGACTGTTTCAAATTCACCAATGCGCTGGCCACCAAAGCCGAGGCGCTCGGCGTCCGCTTCGCCTATGGCACGACGATCAAGGCCCTGGACGTCGAAGCCGGCCGGGTGCGCGGGATCGTCACCGATCGCGATCCCGATCGCGAGCGCGAACGGATGAGCGCGGACGCGGTGGTGGTTGCGCTCGGCAGCTATTCGCCGCTGCTGCTCAAGCCGTTCGGCATTAGCCTGCCGGTCTATCCGGTCAAGGGCTATTCGCTCACCATCCCGATCACCGACACGTCGCGCGCGCCGGAATCGACCGTCATGGACGAAACCTACAAGATCGCCATCACCCGGCTCGGCGACCGCATCCGCGTCGGCGGCATGGCCGAGATATCAGGCTATACCAACGATCTGGGCCTCGCCCGCCGCGGCACGCTGGAACATTCCGTCACCGATCTCTTTCCCGGCGGCGATGTGTCCAAGGCTTCCTTCTGGTCGGGTCTGCGCCCGATGACTCCTGATGGTACGCCGGTCATCGGTCCGACGAAGATCGTCGGCCTCTTTCTTAATACCGGTCACGGCACGCTCGGCTGGACCATGAGCACCGGCTCGGCAAGACTCATCAGTGACCTCGTCGGCGCCCGCACGCCTGAGATCGACGCGCGGGATCTTGCGATCAGTCGCTACGCCTGAAATCCCACTGAAAGAACGCAAAAAGAGAAGTGTTTATCTACGGGAATCGACTATTACTCGTAGGAAAAATTCGAGGTCGTTAATGTCCGTTAATTCCGAGGTACATGCCGCTGGCGGCTTCCTCCACCATCCGGCGGCGCAGAGCCCGATCTTTTCGGAAAGGGCATACAGCGGAACGGACCCGGATGCCCTCTCGGAAATATTGTCGACCTCGACCTCTCCGATCAAGGCTGCGGCGCAAGCCAATGCCTCCATCGCATATCGCTGCAATTTCGTCTCGGCGGGAGATCTGGCCGTAGCCGATTGCGCCTATGAGGGCGCGATCTCGCTCAGGCGGGAGGCGCCGAGCGGCAAAGTGATCATATTCCTGCCGGTGGAGGGAGATGCGGTCTTCAATGCCGGGCAGGAGGCGATCCATTCAGTTCCCGGTCGCGGCGCCATTCTGGGAGCAGGTCGCGCCACCGGCGCCCGCCTGCTTGGCCGTCGCCGCCATCTCGGCTTGTTCGTCGATCAGGCGAGGATCAACGCGCACCTCACGCATATGTTCGAACGAACGATAACCGGTGACGCCGATTTTCATCCCCATATCGATCTGACGGCTGGCCCGGGGCTGTTGTTGCAACAACTCGTTACGAACCTGCATCGCGGACTTGGCGGGGGCGGGCTGCTGCAGGAGTTGCCGCTGGCAGTCAGCGCGCTCTGCGACGCGACGGTCTATCTGCTTCTCGAGAATTTTCCGCATCGCTACTCGAACGAGCTGACGCTTCCTGCACCCGCGCCGGCTCCACGCCATGTGAAATGGGCCATCGATTTCATGCACGCGCACATCGCCGAACCGATCTCGCTCAGCGAGATCGCGACGGCAGCCAAGGTCAGCATTCGGACTTTGCAGCAGGGCTTTCGGCAGTTCAGGAATACCACTCCGATCGCCTACCTCCATGAAATCCGGATGGTCGCTGCCCGTCGCGACCTGCTTGAATCCGGTGCGAAGCAGGCCGTCGCCGATATCGCGCTCAGATGGGGATTTACCCATCTCGGGCGTTTTGCCGCCGAATACAAGAAGCGTTTCGGTGAGCTGCCCTCGCAGACTCTGAAGCGCTGAACTCCGCCTCGGCGGCCGGATGGCTCCATCGGCGACGGACCGGGCGTCCGATCGCCAACGGGATTGTGCCCCGGATGCAGATCTAGGCTGCGCGTTTCAGGGCATCGGTAAGCACCGAGACGAGCGTGTCGATCTGGCCCTTCTCGATGATTAGCGGTGGAGACAGCGCGATGATGTCGCCGGTCACGCGGATCAGCAGTCCCTTGTTGAAGCAGTCGACGAAGACGTCGTAGGCGCGTGTTCCGGGAGCGCCGTCACGCGGCGCCAGTTCGACCGCGCCGACCAGGCCGAGGTTGCGGATGTCGGTGACGTGCGCGAGGCCTTTCAGAGAGTGGAGGGCGTCCTGCCAATAGTCGGCCAGCTCGGCTGCGCGCGTCAGCAGGCCTTCTTCCTCGTAAATTTCGAGCGTGGCGAGCCCGGCGGCGCAGGCGACGGGGTGGCCGGAATAGGTATAACCGTGGAAGAGCTCGATCGCATTTTCCGGTCCGACCATCAGCCCGTCATAGACCTTGCGGCTGGCAAAGACCGCGCCCATGGGAACGGCGCCGTTGGTGAGGCCCTTCGCCGTGGTGACGAGATCGGGTACGACGCCGAAGTAATCCACCGCGAAAGGCGTGCCGAGACGGCCGAAGCCGGTGATGACCTCATCAAAAATCAGCAGGATGCCGTACTTGTCGGCAGTGGCGCGCAGCTTTTCCAGATAACCCTTCGGCGGCAGGACAACACCGGCCGATCCCGACATCGGCTCGACGATGACGGCTGCGATGGTTTCGGCGCCGTGCAGTTGCACCAGGCGCTCGAGATCATCCGCCAGTTCGACGCCGTGAGCGGGCAGCCCCTTCGAAAACGCGTTGCGCTCGATATCGAGCGTATGGCGCATGTGATCGGCTGGGATCTGCGGGAAGACCCGGCGATTGTTGACGAGGCCGCCGACGGAAATGCCGCCGAAGCCAACGCCGTGATAGCCTTTTTCGCGGCCGATGATCCGGGTGCGCGTGCCCTGGCCGATTGCGCGCTGGTAGGCGATGGCGATCTTCAGAGCCGTGTCGACCGATTCCGAGCCCGAGCCGGTGAAGAAGACCCGGTCGAGCTTGGCGTCAGCCCCGCCCGGTGCGTTGGCGGCAAGTTTTGCGGCGAAGTCGAAGGCGATCGGATGCCCCATCTGGAAGGTCGGCGCATAGTCGAGCGTGGCAAGCTGCCGCTCGACCGCCTGGGCGATCTTCCTGCGGCCGTGGCCGGCGTTGCAGCACCAGAGCCCGGCCGTGCCGTCCAGCACCCGGTTTCCATCGACGTCGGTGTAATACATCCCTTCGGCAGCGGCCAGCAGGCGCGGCGCGGCCTTGAATTGCCGGTTGGCGGTGAACGGCATCCAGAAATTTTCGAGTACGGGCGCATTCGTCTTGCTGATCTGGTCCATCCTGGCCTCCTTTGAAATCGCCTGGAGAATGGCAATTTCTATCCTTCAAACAAGTCCTTTTCTTCATCGGCGCAACTTATTGAAATGGAACAGATAAGAAGGTAGGTTTTCGGATATTCTGGACAACGCAAACGGATCCATCATGTCAGTCGACATCGGCAGCCGCCTTCGCCATCTGCGCCTCGCCCACAAGCTTTCCCAGCGTGAGCTCGCCAAACGCACCGGTGTGCCGAACTCGACGATCTCGCTGATCGAATCGAACGCCTCCAACCCTTCGGTCGGAGCTCTGAAGCGAATTCTCGACGGCATTCCGATCGGGCTGGCGGAATTCTTCGCCTTCGAACCGGAGCGTCCGAAAAAGGCCTTCTACGCCGCCGAGGAGCTGGTGGAGATCGGCAAGGGCGCCATTTCCTACAAGCAAGTCGGTGAAACCCTGTTCGGACGCAGCCTGCAGATACTGAAGGAATGCTACCAGCCGGCTGCCGACACCGGAAAAATTCCCCTTGTTCACGAAGGAGAGGAGGGCGGGATCGTGCTCTCGGGAAGACCTCGAGGTCACGGTCGACGACGAGCGGCGTATCCTTGGGCCGGGCGACGCTTATTATTTCGAAAGCCGGCGCCCGCATCGGTTCCGCTGCGTCGGACCGGTGCCCTGCGAGGTTATCAGCGCCTGCACGCCGCCGACGTTTTAACGCAATTTCAGAAAATGCGCGCAATGGTTTTGGAAAGATGATCCCGAAGGCAGATCGGTAAGGACCCGCCTCCGGCAGTTGATCTTAACTTAGTCGTTCGCCGATACCTTGACGCCGAGCACCGTGGGAATGGTGTTCGGCGCACCCATGGCAGCACCGACAATCATCGGCACGGGAACCGGCTTTTCCGGAGCGGCGCTGATCGTCAGGCTCTTCGGCCCGTCAAGATAGGTGTTGAGGGCTGCCGATATCTGGTTTTGCAGTTCCGGCATGTTGAGTTGCGCCATCATCATCGGAACCAGCGCCTTCAGCGATTGTGCCAGTTCGTCGCCCGTGACGCCCTGCTTCGCGCCGGCATAGTCGAGCGCCTTTTTGGTGATCGAGGCGTCGTCGAAGCGGATCGAGGCGCTGTTGAACGTCAGTTGCTGCATCAGCCCCATCATCGCAAGTCCGGCGGCCTGGTTGGCCTCTTCCTTGTTCGGATTGGCTTCGGCTGTCTTGACCGCCTCCTGCAGCGACTTGATGAAGCCGAGCGTATAACCGGAGAAGTCGACGGCGAAGTTCAGCCGGCCGACATTCTTGAAATCGAAAGCATATTCGTCGAGGACAACCTTGCCGCTTTCGACTTCCCAGCTTCCCTTCATCGTCATGGTGCCGTCGAGCGTCGTCAGTCCGAGCTTCTCGATGGCCTCCTTCGCAGCCGCGTCCTCGACTTGCGACAGGTCGGCCTTGAAGCCGGCGACGTTGGCGTCGTAGGCAAAGCCGCCGTCCTGGCGCCCCATGTTTGCCTCGACGCCTTCGATCGCAAGCACATCCTTGCCCTTGATGTTGAGCGCGATCGGCCCGGTGCTGGCAGTTTCATAGAGGAGGATATCGTCCAGCGTCTCGCCGGTCGCATTCGCGGGAATCGTCAGGCCGGTGAACAGAATCTCCTTGGCCGAAAAGCGTCCTCCCTCCTGGCTGATATCGACATCCGGGAAGGAAAGGGTCTTGGCGTAATAGGCGCCGCCTTCTTTTTCCTCGACGCCCTCGAAGGTGAGGTCGCCGATCTTCAGCGTATCGCCGGGCAGGTTCGCAAATCCCACCTGGACGCCTGTTGCCGTCACCGTGTCGCCGTCGACTTCGGCTTTCTCGATGGTGATGACCGTGCCGCCGGCATTGGTTGCGGCGCTGAGCTTCTTCATCATATCCGCGCCGTCGAGGGCGAGCGCCGGGCCGGCCAGCGTCAGGAACGTGGTGCTTGCCATCATCAGGTGGAAATTGCGCAGATGCTTCATGGAGATGTCCTTGTGTTGAAAGTAGATGCGGGGAAATTCATGGAATATGCCCCGCCGCGCTCTGCTCGCAGAGCGGCCGGGACGTCACGGTTCGTCAGATCAGCTAATTGGGGGTGACGCGATCGGGATCGGCCGGAGCCGGCAGGCCGGAGACATTCGGCCACCCCGCCGCCGGGGGCCGGGCGAGGATATTTTCTCTAGCAAAAGTAGTTTTCTGACTCATCGCCAGAGCTAAATTGCATTTCTTCGATTTTTGCAACCGCGAATTTTCGTTGGTGGAGCGGAATCAGTCACGCTTGCCGGCGATGCCGACGCATTCGAGGATGGTCGTGCGGCAAACACCCGCCTCCCGCTGCGGGCGAGGCTGCACGCGCCAGTTCTGGTAGGCGATCCGGAATTCGATATCCTTGTAAAAATAGCTCCTGGCTTTTTGTCGCGAGCGGCTCCTGTTCAACGCATCGGCCGTGACCACGACATGGGTGGCAAGCCGCTTGAATTGCCACGGCGGCGCGCGTCGCTCCTTCTCGATCACCTCGACGTGGTAATAGGGATCGTCTTCCCCGGGATCGGGAGCCTTGTGGACGGTGGCCCAACGGACGGTCCGAGGTGAGACGGAGAGAATGATGGCGGAAATGGTCGGTCGCTCCACCGCTTCGGCGCGCGCCAAAATCGTCTGGTTCAAAATCGCGGCGACCGTGAAAAGGACGGTCAGGGATTTTCGCTTAGGGTGCATGCGCTTCAGCTGCTGCGGCCCTCGATACGGGCGAGCACGCCGTCGAGCGCTGCGGTCAGCGCGGCAAGGCCGCCCTTCTTGTCGACGTCGGAAAGAACCTGCTCGTTCAATCCGCCCTTGGTGGCGAATTCGCGGCTTAGCGCGCTGAACGGCTCGGTGCCTGGGCTGTTGGCCTTCTGCGCCAGGCTTGCGAAAAGCGGCGCGATGTAGGCATTTGCTTTCGGCCTTTCCAGGCCGCTTTTTTCCAGCCAGACGGCTGTGGTTTCCATGATGCCGAAATAGGTCGACATCATTGCGCTCGCCGCCGCGAGCAGATCATATTCCTTTTTCGACTGACACTGGACGGCGGTTCCGAGCGTATCGAACAGCGCCGCGACGGCGGCATCGGGCGGGAGGATGGCGGTGACGCCTTGCCGCTGCGCGACGAAGGGCAGGGGGATGGCCTGGACGAGGTGCACGCCGGCGCCGATCCAATCGAGAAGAGCCTGGCGCTCGGTCGCCGCAACCAGGCTGACGACCACCTGGCCGGTTCTGAACGAAAGCGCCCGTACGACCTCCTCGGCGATCTGCGGCCGGATCGCCAGGAACACCATGTCGCTGCGATCGACGACAGTCTGGTTGTCCCCGGCAATCCTGACGGCGGTGAACTCCTGCGCCAATGTCGCGGCAATGTGCGCGCTCCGCGGCGATACGTGGATCTCGGAGGCGTAGGCCGGTGCGGACAGAAGCCCGCGAACCATCGCTTCGGTGATCGCGCCGGTGCCGACGAATCCAATGCTGTTGATCATCACGTCGTTACTCCGCAGCCCGCAGCGGTCCCAGCGCGACATCCGTCGTGTAGTTCTCGCGCATGAAGTTGATGAAATTATCCTGGAACTGGCGCGTATGGGCGTGGGCGAGCTCGTCGGCCAGATCCACGTTCTTCTCCCTGATGGCGTCGAGCATCAGCGTGTGCTCGTCGGTCAGCAGATAGCCTTCGTGCGTCCGCTCCAGATATTCGAAATGCAGGTGCAGCATGCGCTGGCCCTGCGACAAAAGCTTCTCGTAGAATGAGGCCAGATACTGATTTTTTCCGGCATGGGCGATTGCCATGTGGAATTCCTTGTTGGCTTCCGACATGGCGAGGTGATTGCCTGTCTTGACAGCAGCCTCAAACGACTTCAGCCGTTTGGCGATGATCTTCAGATCGGCTTCCGTTCTCAGTGCCGCGGCCAGCCGCGTATTCATCCGCTGCGCGATGTCGAGCGCCTCGACATATTTCGGAAAGGTCGCCACTTCGATCGGCGCGACGATCGTGCTGCGGTTGGAAAGCGTCACCACCAGCTCGTCGGCACCGAGCCGGATCAGCGCTTCGCGAACCGGCGAGCGCGACATGTCGAAGCGTTCGGCCAGCGTCATCTCGTCGAGAAGCTGGCCGGGCGGCAGGGCGAGCGACAGAATCTCGTTGCGCAGCGTTTCATAGACGTTTTTCCAGCCGGTCCCGCGGATGCGTTTCACTTCCGATTCTTCAGACACTTAAGTCCCTTTCTCTCGACGTCAGGTCCATTGGGCCAGAAAAACAGCGTGTCGGCAATGTAATTTTTCCGCTTGACTTTGTCGACACGCAGTTGACATATTCTCTCCAGTCGACACGCAGCCGACAAGAAAAACAACAGAAACGGCCAGAGCCGACGAGTGGAACCGCGCGCTTCGCGCACAACAAAAGAGGAATGCCCAATGCTTTCTTTGATAACGTCCGCCCTGCGGGCGCTGCCCGCGCTCGCCCTGATGGCAGGTCTTTCCGCAGCCGCCGCCCACGCCCAGACCGCCGAGGGATATTGGCAGGGCGTGCAGAAGGCAGGCGCCTTGCGTTGTGGCGCGGCTGTCGCGCCGCCCTATGTCATGCGCGATCCGGCGACGGGCGAGTACACCGGTTTCTTCGCCGATCTCTGCAAGGAGTTTGCCGACGTCCTCAAGGTGAAGCCTGAATTCGTCGATACGACCTGGGACAATATCGTCGCCGGTCTGCAGGCGGGCAAATGGGATCTGTCGCTCGCGCTTAACCGGACGCCGGCACGCGCCATGGCCGTGCAGTTCTCGATCCCGGCGATGGAATATCAGATCTCGCTCGCCTACAATAAAAACAATCCGAAGATCGCGGCCCGCGCCGCTTCGGTGGCCGATATCGACAAAGCAGGCGTAACTCTTACGGTCATGTCAGGCACGGCCCAGGACAAGGCCATTTCCGCGGCGGTCAAGAACGCCACGATCATGCGCCTGCCCGGCAACGACGAGACCCGCCTGGCGGTCACCTCGAAACGCGCCGACATCCTGGTCGACGCCTCCGACACCAACCAGCTCTTCACCCAGTCGAATCCGGATTGGGCGGTTGCGCTCAACCCGACGCCGGCCCTTGCCAAACAGGGTGTCGCTTTCGGCCTGCCGCATCAGCTTTCGTCCGCCGATGTCGAAGTGATCAATATCTTCCTCGAAGAGAGGGTCGCCACCGGCCATGTCGACGAGCTGATCCGCAAAGCCGTCGACGAAGTCCTCAAGGGCGCGAAGTAACCTCGCCGGGGCCGGTGCGACGATCGCCCCGGCCTTTTCAAGCTTCGATCATCGGAGATTGGCCATGACCACGTCCTTCAGCCTTCCCCTCGTGAAAATGCAGGCGCTCCACAAAAGCTATGGCGGCGGCGCAATCCAGGTGCTGAAAGGCATCGACATCGAAATGAAGCCCGGCGAACGCGTCGTCGTCATCGGCCCGAGCGGCGGCGGCAAAAGCACGCTGCTTCGGGTGATGATGGGCCTGGAGCAGATCGACAGCGGCTCGATCAGTTTCGATGGCAAGGCCTATATTTCCTCCGACGGCGCTGCCAGGAAGACCCAGATCGACACCAATGTCCGCCGCTCGATCGGCATGGTCTTTCAGCACTACACGCTGTTTCCACATCTGAGCGTCATTCAGAACCTGACCCTCGCACCCTGCAAAGTGCGCGGAGAAAGCAAGGCGAAGGCGACCGCCCGCGCCCAGGCTCTGCTCGAGCGCTTCGGGCTCGGCGCCAAGGCCAATGCCTATCCGGCTCAGCTTTCCGGCGGCCAGAAGCAGCGCGTGGCGATCGCCCGCGCATTGATGCTCGATCCGAAGCTGATGCTGTTCGACGAGGTCACCTCGGCGCTCGACCCAGAGCTCGTCAGCGAGGTCGAGCAGGTCATCCTGCAGCTCGCCGCCCAGGACATGCCGATGATGATCGTCACCCACGACATGTGGTTCGCCAAGAACATCGCGTCGCGCGTCATCTTCTGCGCCGGCGGCGTGGTCGTCGAGGACGGCCCGCCCGAGCAGGTGCTCGGCGCTCCGCGCGAGGAACGCACCAAGGAATTCATCGACCGCGTCTTCCACATCAAGCAGTAGGAGGCTCAGATGAACTACACGTTCGATTTCAACGCCGTCTCCATCGCTCCGCTGCTGCAGGGGCTGTGGGTTTCGCTGCAGCTGACGGCGGCTGCGAACGTCATCGGCATCGTTCTGGGCTTCGGATTGGCCCTGCTGATCATGAGCTCGATCAAGATCGTGCGGCTGCCGTTCATGCTGTTCGTCGAATTCTTCCGCTGCACGCCGGCCATCGTCCAGATCGTCTGGATCTTTTACTGCGTGCCGATGCTGTTCGACGTCTTCCTCGACCCGATGACGATGGGCATCATGGCGCTCGGGCTCAATCTGATGGCGTTCAACGCCGAAGCCTATCGGGCCTCGATCCAGGCAGTGCCGCGCGAACAGCTCGACGCCGGCATCGCGCTCGGTCTCAATCCGTTGCAGCGGGTGCTCTACATCGTCTTCCCGACGGCGTTCCGCGCCTCGATCCCGGTGCTTCTGACCAACGGCATCGTCATCTTCCAGCAGAGTGCGCTGGTTGCGATCGTGGCGATCCAGGACCTGATGTACCAAGGCAAGACACTGGCGACGGAAACCTATCGCCCGATCGAGACCTTCACGGTCGTGGCTCTCATTTATTTCGCCGTGTCCTTCCCGATAACCCAGATCGTCGGCCTGCTCGAACGCCGCCGCCAGATCCTCGTCAGCTAGGAGGCCAGCATGATGATGCTCGATTTCTCGATCCTGCTGCGCTTCGAAAACGCGCTCCTGCTCGGCCTGTGGATGACGATCAAGCTGACGATCATCTGCGTCGTGCTTGGATGCTCCCTCGGCTTCCTCGTCGGCCTTGCCCGCACGTCCCGCAACATCGTCCTTCGCGCCGTCGCGGGCGTCTACGTCGAATTCTTCCGCGGCACGCCGGTGCTCATCCAGCTCTTCTGGATCTTCTTCTGCCTGCCGCTGATCCTCGGCGTCGAGCTCTCGAACCTGACCTCGGGCGTCATCGCGCTGACGCTCTACATGGGAGCGATCACCAGCGAAACCTTCCGCGCCAGCCTCAAATCCATCGGCCGGGAGCAGCTCGATGCCTGCGTCGCCCTCGGCCTGCCGCAGAGGGTTCAGGTCGTCAATGTCGTGCTGCCGCAGGCGGTGCTGCGGGCCATCCCGACGCTGCTGTCGAACTGCGTCAGCCTGTTCAAGGAGAGCGCGCTCGTCTCCGCCGTCGGCATGGCGGACCTGATGTTCGTCGGCCAGAACATCTCGAACAACACGGCCCGTCCCGTCGAAGTGCTGACGGTCGTCGCCCTGATCTATTTCGTCATCGCCTTCCCGCTCACGCGGGCGGTCTCCCTCATCGAGGGACGCATCCTCAAGAAGCTCGCAATCTGAAAACCGTCGTTCCCAGGACAGGAGACATCCCATGAAACTTTCCGGCGTCATGCCCGCCCTCATCACACCCTTCGATGCGAACAATAAGATCGACTTCAGGGCGTTCGAGAAGCTTCTGACGCATCTGCGCGAGGCAGGCGTCACCGGCTGGGTGCCGAACGGATCGACCGGCGAATATTTCAGCCAGTCCAGGGAAGAGCGCCGTGACGTGCTGCAGTTCGTCAAGGAGTTTGCCAGGCCTGGCGAAATCCTGATCGCCGGCACCAATGCGCCCGCGACCCGCGAGGTGATCGAGCAGACGGCGCTCGCCAGAGATATCGGCTATGACACCGTCCTGCTGGCACCGCCCTTTTATACCCGTCCGACCCAGGCGGAACTGATCAGGCACTATGAATCAGTGCTCGGGGCCGTCGATGTGAACCTCGTCCTCTATTCCTATCCGGCTAAGGATGGTTCAGACATCAGCTTCGAGCTGATGGATCATTTTGCCGACAATCCGCAGGTGATCGGCATCAAGGAAAGCTCGGGCGTATTGCAGCGCGCCATCGACATCGCCAGCCGCTATGAGGGCAAGATCCAACTCGTCAGCGGCTCGGACGATATCGCGCTCGACTTCATGTTCTGGGGCGCGGAAAGCTGGATCTGCGGCCCCTCCAACTGCATGGCCAAGGCCTGCTGCGATCTCGACCGAACCTACAAGACGGGAGAGCTGGGCAAGGCGCGCGAGATGATGAAAACCCTCTATCGGGCGATGAACATCCTGGAGAGCGGGAAGTTCGTGCAGAAGATCAAGTATGGCTGCGAGCTTCAGGGCTTGCCCGTGGGGCAGTGCCGCGCGCCGCTCGGCGAACTGACCTCGGAGGAAAAGGCCGAATTCAGGGCAGCCATGGAGCCGATCCTCAACTGGTAACGCATAACAGGTCCAGGGCGGCCTTGCCGTCCCGAAATCTCTGAAATTGCGAGGTTTCCGTGTCATCCATCGTGGTCGTCGGCGCCGGCATTATCGGCACCACCATCGCTTATGAACTCCAGCGCCGGGGCAATAGCGTCGCCTTGCTCGACAGGGCCGCCCCAGGCATGGGCGCCTCCTACGGCAATATGGCGAGCATCGCCGTCACCGAATTCATGCCGGCCTCGCGCCCCGGCATCTGGGCGCAGATGCCGAAATGGCTGCTCGACCCGGAAGGGCCGGTGCGCATCCGGCCCGGCTACCTGCCGAAACTCGTGCCGTGGTTCCTGAGATTCCTGGCTGCCAGCCGCCCCTCAAAATTGAGGGAATTAGAGGCTGCCGGCGCCGTGCTCTGCCGGCGCGTCTACCAAGACCTGGATGCGCTGCTGAAGGAGACCGGGCTGACGCATATGCTGACAGCCGAGGGGTGCCTGAGCCTTTATACCGACGAGGCCGAGTTCAGGGCCGATCGCGAGCATATCGAAATCCTGGAGCGCTTCGGCTTCCGATACGACATTCTCGGCGGCAATGCCATCCGGGATCTCGAGCCGGCCTTGACCACGAAGATCGGCAAGGCCGTGCTCTTTCCCGACAATCGGTCGATCACCGATCCGCACAAGCTCGTTCTTGCTCTTGCCGAAAAGTTCCAGGCGCTCGGCGGCAGGATGGTTCAAGGCGATGTCGCCGATTTCGAGCAAAGCGAGGCCGGCGTCTCCCTCCGCCTGGCGGATGGGCGCAGCGTTGCGGCCGATAAGGTCGTGCTTGCGGCCGGCGCCTTCACCGCGAGGCTTTCCGCCCTGCTGCGGGAGCCTATCCCGCTCGAAACCGAACGCGGCTACCACACGCAGATCATGGAACCCGGCATTTCGATGCGCCATTCGATCATCTGGCCGGCGCGCGCCTTCATGGTGACGCCGACGGCAGGCGGCATCCGTGTCGGCGGCACGGTCGAAATGGCCGGCCTCAACGCGCCGCCGGATTATCGGCGCGCAAAGATCCTGGTGAAGCGGGCTCGAGAAGCGTTGCCGGAGCTGAAGGCCGAAGGCGCGACGGAATGGATGGGGCACCGCCCGGCACTGCCTGACACCGTTCCGGTCATGGGTCCATCCGCCAAGCGCCGCAACGTCTGGTACGCGACGGGTCATGGGCATCTCGGTCTGACTTATGCCGCCACGACTGGCCGCTTGATGGCCGATCTCGTTACGGGCGGTGAGCCGCCCGTGGACATGAAACCTTATCGCGTCGACCGCTTCTAAGCGCGGCGCTGACGCAAGGCAAAAGGGAGTGAACATGCGAAGCGAACTCTACATTGATGGACAGTGGGTGAAGCCGGTCAAGGGCGGCACCTGCACGGTGACGAACCCGGCAACGGAAGAAGTGATCCAGACGATCGGCGCCGCAACGGCCGAAGATGTCGACCTTGCCGTCAAGGCAGCGCGCCGCGCCTTCGACACGGACGGCTGGCCGAAGTTGACGGGCGCTCAGCGCGCCCGATATCTCCGGGCCATCGCCGATGGCATCCGCGCCCGCCAGGCCGAGATCGCCCGCCTCGAAGTCCTCGACAACGGCAAGCCGTTCCCCGAGGCCGATTGGGACGTCGCCGACGCCGCCGGCTGCTTCGATTTCTACGCGGGTCTCGCCGAACAGCTCGACAACAATCCCGAGGAGACGATCGCGCTTCCCGATCAGCGCTTTACCTCCAAGGCGCTGCGCGAGCCGCTCGGTGTCGCCGGCGCGATTATCCCCTGGAACTATCCGCTGCTGATGGCGGCATGGAAAGTCGCCCCGGCACTGGCCGCCGGCTGCACGGTGGTGCTGAAGCCCGCCGAGCTGACATCGCTGACGGCGCTTGAACTGGCGGCGGTTGCCGACGAAGCCGGGCTGCCGCCCGGCGTACTCAATATTTTGACCGGTGCCGGCTCGGTCGCCGGCCAGGCGATCATCGATCATAAACAAGTCGACAAGCTCGCTTTTACCGGCTCGGGGCCGGTCGGCTCGAAGATCATGGCGGCGGCCGCCCGCGACATCAAGCGGGTCAGCCTCGAACTCGGCGGCAAGTCGCCTTTCGTCGTCTTCGAGGACGCCGATATCGACAAGGCCGTCGAATGGATCATGTTCGGCATCTTCTGGAATCAAGGCCAGGTCTGCTCGGCGACATCGCGGGTCCTCGTGCAGGACGCCATCTACGAGCGGCTGCTCGCGCGGCTGATCGAGGAAACGAAGAAGATCAAGATCGGCAACGGCCTGGACGAGGGCGTTCTCCTGGGGCCGCTGGTTTCCAAGCGCCAGCACGAGCAGGTCGTCGCGGCGATCGAGGCGGCGCGGCAGGCGGGTGCGACGGTCGCCTGCGGCGGAGCCCGCCCGGAAGGATTCGACAAGGGCTATTATCTCCAGCCGACCGTTCTGACCGAGGTTCCGCTCGACAGCGCCGCCTGGGTGGAGGAGATCTTTGGGCCTGTCGTCTGCATCCGGCCGTTCAAGACCGAAGAAGAGGCGATCGAACTCGCCAATGATTCCCGCTTCGGCCTCGCCGCCGCCGTCATGTCGAAAGACGACATCCGGGCCGAGCGCGTCGCGGCCGCCTTCCGCGCCGGAATCGTCTGGATCAATTGCTCGCAGCCGACCTTCACCGAGGCGCCCTGGGCGGCTACAAGGAATCCGGCATCGGCCGCGAGCTCGGCCGCTGGGGCCTCGACAACTATCTCGAGACCAAGCAGATCACCCGCTTCGCCAGCGAGGATCCCTGGGGCTGGTACATCAAGCCGGAGGCGGCCGAATGAACTGGGACCGCAGCCTCGACCTGCTGCAGGTCCACTGCCAGGGCGAGATCGGCAAGGTCATCATGGCGGGAGCGCCCGAAATACCGGGCGCGACCATGCTCGACAAGATGAACCACATCAACACGGTCGACGACAGCCTGCGCCGCTTCGTCACCTTTGAGCCGCGCGCCAACGTCGCCATGTCGGTGAACCTGCTGGTCACGCCGACCCGCGCCGATGCCGACGCCGGCTTCATCGTGCTGCAGGCCGATCGCGCCCACCCGATGTCCGGCAGCAACTGCATTTGCGTGGTCACCGCCCTTCTCGAAAGCGGCCGGGTGCCGATGTCGGAGCCGGAGACGATCGTCCGCCTCGACACGCCGGCCGGCCTGATCGTCACGCGCGCCACCTGTCGCGGCGGCGGCTGCCTGTCGGTCAGCCTCGACAATGTGCCGAGTTTTGCCGAAGCGCTGGACAGGGAGGTGGAGACGCCGAAATGGGGCCGCATCAAGGTCGATGTCGCTTTCGGTGGCGTCTATTATGCACTGGTCGATGTCGACCAGCTCGGCCTCGATATCACGCCGGCCAATGCCCGGCTGCTGGCGGAGGCCGGCATCGAGTTCAAGTCGCTTTTTGCCGGGCAGATCTCGGTCGCCCATCCCGTTTTAACCGGCGTCAACGAGATCGCCTATGTGATGTTCCGCGGCCGCGAGGCTGATGGGACGGTCAGGACCTGTACTACGCTGCAGCCCGGCCGCGTCGACCGCTCGCCCTGCGGCACCGGCAGCTCGGCCAATCTGGCGACCCTCTATGCTCGCGGTGAGGTCGCCGTCGGAGACTCGAGGACGTCGCGGTCGATCATTGGCGGCGAATTCCTGGCGGAGGCGATCGGCGAAACCGAGGTGGGCGGCCGCCGCGCCGTGTTGCCGAGAATAACCGGCCGCGCCTATGTCTATGGTCGCGAGCAGCTGCGCATGTCCGACGACGATCCCTTCGCCGCGGGCTTTGCGCTCTCTGACACATGGGGGCCGCAGGTCGGCCTGCTCGGATAGGAGCCTGCAATGTCTAACCTTCAACCTCTGGCCGGCCAGACTGTCCTCGTCACCGGGGCCTCCGGGGGAATCGGCGGAGCCATCGTCGAGCGCCTTTCGGCGGAAGGCGCGCGGCCGGTCATCCACTACGGCCGCGACAGGCAGCGTGCGGAAGCCCTGCTCGGCAAACTCGGCGGAAACGGCTTGATCGTTCAGGCGGATTTGTCCAGTCCGGACGGCGCCTTTGCGCTTTGGTGCGACGCGCTTTCGGCGGCGGGGAGGATCCATGCCGTCGTCAACAATGCCGGGGTCCGCAACGAGATTTCGATTGATGCGGATCCGGCCGATTGGCGGGCGGCCTGGCAGAAGGAGTTTCAGGTGAACTTCTTTGCTGCGGCGGATCTCTGCAAAGAGGCGCTCGTGCATTTTAAGCAGCATGGCGGCGGGCGGATCGTCAATATGGCCAGCCGCGCCGGTCAGCGCGGTTACGCGGCCGACGCCATGCCTTATGGGGCGACGAAGGCGGCACTGGTCAATCTCACCAAGTCGATCGCGAGGAGCTTCGGCCGCGACGGTGTGGTCGCCGTATCCGTCGCGCCGGGATGGGTGCGCACCGATATGGCCGAGGATTTTGTGGCAAGGCACGGCAAGGATGCTGCTGTCGCCGACATTCCGATCGGCGAGATGGCCGAGCCGGCCGAGATGGCCGAGCCGGCCGAGATCGCCGAGCTGGTCGCCTTCCTGCTTCGCCCGTCGCAGGCATCGGTCAACGGCGCGACATTCGACGTCAATGGCGGCAGCTACATCAGGTAGAGGAATTCCAGCGGTAGCTGGCAGCGATATTGCATCCGCAATCGCGTGAGGACAAAGGGAAGAGGTTCGTTATGAAGAGATTTTTGGGCAAGGTCGCCGTCGTGACGGGCGGCGGAGGCGGCATCGGATCGGCCATCTGCAAGCGGCTGGCCGATGAGGGCGCCTTGGTGGTGGTGACGGACGCGAACGCCGAGGCGGCGGGTGACGTCGCCGCCGGCATAGAAGCCGTTGCCGGATCGGCGATTGCCATCGGAGCTGATATTTCACGGAAATCGGAATGCGTCGACCTCATCGCGAAAGCCTTTGCGGTCAAGGGACGGCTCGACGTGCTGGTCAACAATGCCGGCATCAACCGGCGCGGAAATCTCTTGTCGCTGTCGGACGAGGATTGGAGCACGAGCTTCGCCGTCAACCTGGATTCGATGTTTCATCTTTGCCGGGCGGTGCTACCGCATATAATCGCCGCCGGCGGCGGTGCGATCGTCAACACTGCCTCGCAATGGGGGCTCTATCCCGCGCCGAACCACATCGCCTACAATACGACGAAAGCGGCCGTCGCTGCCTTCACCCAGAACCTTGCCCGCGACTATGCGCCCGATAAGGTCCGGGTCAATGCGGTCTGCCCCGGCGAAATCCATACGCCGATGCTGCAAGCGGGCGTTACCCGCTCCGGCCGGACGATCGCCGATCTCGACAGGCTCGTTCCCTATGGCCGTATCGGCAGACCGGAGGAGGTAGCGGCCCTTGTTACCTTCCTCGCTTCCGACGAGGCGGCCTTCATGTGCGGGTCACTGGTGGAAATCACCGGGGCCCAAGCCGTGGCGTGAAAGCGCGATCGATCGATGCTGGTACGTCAGGCGTCTGCGATATGCTTGATGGTCTCGAAGACCGCGCGCGGCACTTTCAGGCTCTGAGACGGCGATTTTGGATATTCGATCCCATCGACGCCAGGTATGAACACGCCGTGTTGCTGGAGCCGGGCTGCCTGGCGATGCGCGCGATCGACGAGTCCATCGTCGGGGCGTCCGGGCATCATTGCGATGACGGTCAATCCCACCGCCGGGCTGGCGCTTCCCGATCTGAAAGATGGCGTGTCCAGCGACCAGGGGCCTCCGGACAGTCCGGCCGACAACATTTCCACCATCAGCGCCACATTGGCGCCCTTGCGCCCGCCGAAGGGAAGGAGGGCTCCGGCCAGTGCTCTTGCGGCATCCCGTGTGTCCATGCCCGTTTCGTCGACCGCCCATCCCTCCGGAATGCTGAGCCCCTCGGCTGCGGCTGCGACGATGTTGACATAGGCCGTGGCGCTTGAGGCCTGGTCGATGATCAGCGGCAGCGAGCCTTCTCCGAGCGGAAAGCCGAAGGCCATCGGGTTCGTGCTGTAGACGGCGGGACCGCCCGCTTTGGCGACCACCATGGCATTTGCATTGGTCGCGGCGATGCCGGCAAGCCCTTCGCCGGCAAGCAGGCGAACATAATAGCCCAGCTCTCCCGCGGTGTAGCTGTTCGTCTGCGTGAAGACGGCGACGCCGAAAGTGCGCGCCGCTTCGGCCAGATCGTCGAACGCCAGATCGAAGCCGAGCTGCGCGATGCCGCGATCGGCGTCGGCGACGAAGAAGGCGGGAAACGGGCGCTCGCAGCTGGGGGTTGGGTCGCAGTTGATGCGGCCCTCGCGAAAACTGTCGAGATAATCCACCATGTGCGGAAATCCGAGGGTGGCAGGTCCAAAGAGCGCGGCGGACAAGGTCGCGTCCACCAGGGAGCGGGCGGTGGATTGCGCTGCCCCGGCTGCCCGGCAGGCTCGTATTGCCAAGGTCTCGGCTTCAGCCTGGTCGAGTAAAACCTCATCCGACATCTGAAATCTCCCTTCCTGTGTTTCCTTGACCGCTGATGCTTTGAAGACATCTGGCGCGGCCCGGTTTCTCGGCCGGTCGATGTTCCGGCCCATGGAATTCCTTAGCAACAGCGCCGAGACGCCGAAAGGAAAAATGTACATTGGTGTCAACAATCAAGGAGCCCGTCACCGAGCTGGTGCTCGAGGCGGTCAAGAACGTGACCTTCAAGAACGTCCCGGCATTTGCCGCCATCTCGATGCCGTCATCGATGTGCCCCATCTCGGAAAGGTCACGGTCGATGTCGGCTGGGGCGGCATGTTCTATGTCATCGCCGATGTCAGGCAGTTCAAAGGCCCTGAGCTGATCCCGGCCCATGGGCGGGAGATCGCGCGCGTTTCGGCGATGATCCGGCAGGCGGCCATCGAACAATTACCGGTTGCCCATCCGCATTACCCCGGCGTCGGCATTTCGATCTCGCAGCTGTCGGGGCCGACGGACGATCCGAACGCCGATTGGAAGAACACGGTGACGATGGCGACAGGGGATCTTTCCTGGGACGATCCCGCCACCTGGACGGGTGCGCTCGATCGCTGCCCCTGCGGCACCGGCACTTGCGCCAAGATGGCCGTTCTTCATGCGAAGGGCGAATTGCCGCTCCATCAGGACTTCCAGCATCAAGGGATTCTCGGCAATATCTATACCGGCAGGCTGGTCGAGGAAGCCAGGATCGGCGACAAATCCGCCGTTGTTCCGACGCTGACCGGCACCAGCTGGATCTCGGGCCTGAATACCCTCGTCCTCGATAATCACGATCCGTTCACCGAAGGTTTTACCCTAGGCGACATCTGGGCCTGAAGAAAAGGCGCGCGACGCATCGGCTGCGGCGACGATCCCGCTTTCGTTTCGGGCGTCATATGTTTACAAGCGGAGGCTGTAAACATATGGCCGAACGGAGGCATCGATCTTGCATATCCTGCGTCGCTCGCTCTTGGGGTCCTTGTGGGCCATGATCGGCTGGAAACCGGCTTTCGCCGGGGAAGCGAGCCCGGAATCGGCGATCCGGGAGGAGGCGTCCTCGGTGACGCCCCGGCACGTTCTGTGTTTCCTCGGGAAGGATCGCGACCTCAGCCGCTTGTCCGAGGCAACAACCCAAGCGATTCGGGACTTCGCCGATGGATTTCAGCGCCGACGAGGAATATTCGCAGGCAGAGCCGGATGATCGCATGAGCCGATCGTTCGATGTCTGCTGGGATCGGGTCGAGGCCGATGCGTGGAACGAGGCGGATGAGAAAGCCGTCGCCGATCATCAATCCGTCCTCTATGTGCTCGGGCCGAGCATGGCGCAGGCGGAGACGGTAAAGGTGTCGATGACGGCGCTGCGCCTCGTCGAGCGACTGATCGCGGCGGGAGCGGTGGCTGTCAAAGGCGAAAGCGCCGGCATCGCCCATGGCCTCGATCGATGGAGAGCGCTGATCGGCCAAGGTGCGGAGGCGGTTAAAGCGGCAGATCCGCTCGCCCAGCAGCGCATCGGCCGGCTCGCTTTCGCCAAGCGGCCGCTCTCGGCGCGGGGATATCTGGAGAGCGTCGGCTTCCATCTCGTCGGGCTGCCGGAAGTCTATGTGCCGGAGACCGCCGGCAGTGAAAGGAAGGTCGTTGCCATTATGGATGCGGTTGCCGACGAGATTGCCGAGCAGGGGCTCGATCCGACACTGAAGGCGCGCGGGGCCAGGCTCTCGTTCGATTCCACCTATGAAGTGGATGAGTTCAAGTTCAATCCCTACGGCATCGTCAAGCTCGCCGGGTGAGCCTCGTTCCACTCAGTAAAGGCTGGTAGTGATAGTCGTAGCTGTGCAGCCAGGCGCCACGAAGCTGCAATGGCTGGCCGGGTCCTGCGACCAGTGAAGACGGGCAGCCTGCGGCTCAATTGTATTTGATCGTGTCGCTGACCCTGGGACGAGTGAAGAAATGGTGGTCGAAGCTGTAGCCGTCCATTCCGGTGAAGTTTGAAAAGAATGCCGAGACGGGCGTTGTCAATCGATATTGCACGCGGGTCACCACCACCTGCACCCCGGTCTCCTGTATCGTTTTCGGTATGTCGATGGCGCTTGCCGTGCCGGAAGCAAGCGCCGAGGTGTTGAACGCGGCCGACCAGTTGATGGTTGCCTTGCCGCTGTTGTCGACATCGTTGACCGTGACCATAATGGTCAGCCCGGTGGTTTCATAGGGCTGCAGGATGAAGCTTGCGCCGGAAAGAAGCTTAGCGACGTCGGTCTTCGTCCAGGTGCTCTGCTGGGCGATCATGTCGCTCGTGCTGGAAGCGATCTCGTCTATCTTGCGGCTGACGGTCAGGGCATGGCCGAGATCGACGGTGCCGAACAGCAGCACGATCAGGATCGGCAGCACCAATGCGAATTCCACACCGGAAGCGGCCGAACGGTCGCGGGCGAGCCGGCGGATACGGGACCTGATGAAGCTGATAAGAGGGAGCCTTCGTTTCATCATCATGTCAGAAGGGCTCGTTGCGGAACAGAGCGGACGATCCGAGGAGATAGTTGCCGTCCGAGAGCTTGGCGCTCGACAGGCTGAAGAAGTTGACCGTGGCTCCCCAGGGCAGGAATGCCTGCACCAGAATGTAGTCGCTGCCCTTGCCGATATCGTAGGTCTCGGTGACGGTGAGGTTGCCGTTGTTGTCGATAGGATCGGCGCTGGTGGCGGAGGACAGGTCGGAAAGCACGCTGACCTTGACGACGAGACCGCTGGAGCAGCTGAAGGCCAGAAGCATGTCGTCGCAGATCTTGCTCTTGAATCCGGCCAGTGTGATCTTGGACGAGGCGACCTCGCCGGTGCGGATCATCCGGGAGATCTTGTGAACCGAAGCGTCCAGCGCGGAGTTGACGAAGAACATCAGCGACACTTCGATGATGCCGAATATCATGATGAAGAGCGGCAGGGCCAGGATCGCAAATTCGATAGCGGCCACCCCCTTGCGATCGCCGAGCAGCCGGCGAAACGGTGCGAAGCGTTTCCTTGCGGTCATTGAGTCAGCCGGACGGAAGAGAGGTACTGGGTAAAGAGCGTCGACAGGCCTTCCGTGATCTCAGACGACGACGACGCCGAGATGAACAGGCTCTTCGACGATGCGCAGCCGGCAAGCGCATAGGGGATGTAATCCCGCCGCGTAATGCTGCTCGAAACGCCGCTGTCCATGGTGCCGCCCCAGGTGTTCTTCCAGTTGGCGCTGGCCATGGTCGAGCCGACGGTCGCGCTGTAACCCCAGTCCGAGGTGATCGGCAGATATTCGGTGTAGAGCACCGCCATGGTGTTGGACTGGTTCTTCAGATAGCCGCACCACTCGGGATTAAGCGGCGCCACCTTGTTCCAGTATGAGCCGGAAATCGCCTTCCCCTTGCTCCATACCACTCCGTCGGTGACCCATTCGCGCTGCGACTGCACGCCGTCCGTCAGCAGGAGAACTAGCTTGAGCGGCGAGCCTGAGGTGGTTCCGTCCCCTCCGGCGCCGACTTTCTGCTTGAGCGTTGCAAGCGATACGTCGAAATAGGTGGCGGCCTTCGAGGTCGCGCTGGTGAGGCCGTAGCTCGCGTCCGCCAGGCGGGTACGCGCCGTATCCGTGCTCAGCGTCGGGGTCAGAACTTCGGTGAGCGTATCTCCCAGGCTGTAGAGTCCGACCTTGATCCGTTCGTGATTGGCGTCGGATTCGTCGATCATGTCGAGCACTTCGCGGACGGCGTCGCCGGCGACATCGGCACGCAGTTTTATCTTCTTTTCCGAGCTGTATTCATAGTTGTTGACATATGTCTTCTTGCCGATCGTGTGCGCGTCGCCGGTGTGGCAGGCGAACTGGCATCCGATGCCGGCATACATTGTCGCCTGGCCTGATGTCGTTGCCGCCAGCAGCATCGAGGGCGAGGTGTCGATGACGATATAAACGTTGAGATAGGAGGTGGCCGGTCCCTTGACGGCGCTCGCCACGCTGACGTCGACGGTCTCGATGTTGGCGATCTTCATGAAGGTGGTCGGAACGGTGCCGCTCGCCGTCGCCGTGATGTTGTGATTGGCCGTATCGATCTCGATCTCACCCAACGTGTAGCTATTGTCCACCTGTGCGTGGAACCAGTCGGAAACCTTCGTCTTGAGAGCGTCCGTGTCCTCGACATTGTCGATCTGTTTGACCGCGGCGATCAGGGCTGCGTCGAGGTCGCTCTGCATCCTCTGCCGGACATTGTAGCTGCGGATGTAGTCGAAGCTCGCGCCGACTGCCACGAGCATCGGCACCAGGCTGAGGGCGACGACGATCGCGACATTGCCGGTTCTGTCGCTTCCGAGACCGCGAAGCGTGTGCAAGCATCGACCCAATGAAGATAATAAAACTGACTTCAAAAAACCACCAACACGCCGGAATGAAAATCGTGATGGCAAGATGTTTCAACGAAGCTTAAGCCTTTGTTAAATCTTGTGAGTTTCAGCCGCCAGCGGACTGGCGGCGCGCCATTTGCTGCGCTTATCGTACATCTCTGCGAATTATGGATAGTCATGCCCTTCTGCCGGGCATAACCTTCCGGCCCGAAGTTAGGCCGCTCGGCCGGGGCTGTCTTGTTCTGACGAAGCGCGAATGGTGGGGGTTCGGATTTGGAAAATACGGTGATGCCGTCCGGCGAGTCTTTACAATCATTTGCTAGAGATATCGGCCATCATGGCACCCGGCCCCGCGCGGCGGGTGCGGCGGGCCGGGAGAATGGCGTTCACGTCGCTGACGTGCAGGCCGAACCGATCTCGAGATCGTCGTCCAGCCGTCAACGGATAGCCGCTCGTCTGTTTTCCGACCCAATCGCCAGGCCTTTCGGACGCAGCGTTTGAGGTCACGAGAATCATGAATATCCATAATGCGCCGACCCGATCCGGTTCGCGCGTCGAAAGTTGCTGAGCTGCCGAAGACCACAGCGATCTCTTAATTTTCTGACCGCAATATCCAATGCCAAGCCGACATGCTCGGATCGCGGCGGACCGGTGCCTTTGCGATCCGATCTTCAGGCCATAACTTTCCCCTCAAATGACTTGGGCGGCCTTTGCTAAAGAATTCTCGACCGGGTGAATGAGACATCTGGTTGTTTCCCATGGTTGAGGGAGATCCACGATGACCTTGTCCCAGTCGCTTCAGCAGCCGGCCCTTCCTGCGCGGGGGCATGACCACGGGCGAAACGGAGAGCAGCATCAGAACGCGGCAATCGATCGGGAAGCCCTGCTCGAAGCCTTGCTCGGCGCCTTTCCTCTTCCGGTTTTCTACCAGAACAGGCATGGGCGTTACCTCGGCTGCAACAGGGCCTTCGAGAACCTGCTTGGCCATGCGCGCGAGGAGATCATCGGGAAAACTGACGCCGATCTCAATCCGGAACATCAGGCGGAATGGCATTTGGCGCAAGACGCGGCTCTGCCGGAAAGGGGTGGAGCCCGCGATTGCGAGACCAAGATCACCACGGCGGGCGGGACGGTGCGCGACGTCGTCGTCAACAAGGTGGCGTTGTCGGGGAAAGATGGCGATGCCGCCGGCGTGATCGGCGCCATCGTCGACGTTACCGAGCACAAGCGGGCGGAGCGGGATCTCAAGAAGGCGCTTGAATTCGCCGAGGGGATCATCACCGCCATTCCCGACGTCCTCTTCGAGGTGGATGAGGACGGCCGGTATCTTCAGGTCTGGACACGAAATCCGGAACTGCTGGCCCAGCAGAAGGAGATGTTGCTCGGCAGGACGGTCAACGACGTCCTTGCGCCCGATCAGGCCGCCATCGCCATGGAGGCGTTGCGCGAGGCCGGCAAAGAGGGCGTTGCCTACGGCCGATGCATATGCATCGGCTTGCCGGACGGTCAGATGCGGTGGTTCGAACTCTCCGTGGCCAGACGGCCGAGCGCCGATCCTGCTGCCGCGACCACGCTCCTGGCGTTGTCGCGCGACATTACCGAGCGGAAGCAGGCGGAAGACGCCATCAACCTCGTGCGAATGCAGTTGCTCAGCGTGCTTCAGACCATGCCCGACATGGTGTGGGTCAAGGACATGGACGGTGTCTACCTGCTGTGCAACCACGCCTTCGAGCGGCTGACGGGATTGGCGGAAGCCGACGTTGTCGGGAAAACGGATTTCGAGCTGTTCGACATCGAAAGGGCGCGGTTTTTTCGGGAATCGGACAAGGCGGCTCTCGAGGCTGGAGAATGCATCCTCAGCGATGAGGAATGGGTCATTTCCCGGGAGAACGGGCAATCTGTTCTTCTTGAAACACGCAAGGTGCCGGTCGTGGATGCAGGGGGAGGCGTCGTCGGGGTTCTCGGTGTGGCACGCGACGTTACCGAATTGAACGTCTCGCGCCAGAAAATCCACCAGATGGCCTTTTACGATCCCCTGACCTCCTTGCCGAACCGATCGCTGTTCAACGACCGGCTGCGGCAGATGATCACATCAGCCGTGTCGCGCGGTCAGCGGGCCGGCGTGGCGCTGATCGACATCGACCACTTCAAGGTGGTCAACGATACGATGGGGCATCCCGTCGGCGATCAACTGCTCTGCCAGGCGGCGGCCCGCCTCAAGGCGAGTGTCCGCGACTACGACACCGTCGCCCGTCTCGGCGGCGATGAATTCGCGATCCTGTTGCCGGACATCCGCCAGGGCGACGACCTCGGCCGGATTGCCGGCACGATCCTCGAGAGGTTCAAGGAAGGCTTTCTGCTGGATGGCAAGGAAGTATTCATCTCATGCAGCGTCGGCATCGCGCTCTATCCCGATGACAGCGCTGACGTCAACGATCTCGTGAAATACGCCAACTCCGCGATGTATCTCGCCAAACGCTCGGGGCGAAACAGCTTTCGCTTCTATTCAAAGGACCTGACGGCGAGCGCCGAAGAGCGCATGCGGCTGGAATCGGATTTGCGCCGCGCCATCGAGCGCGGTGAACTGGAGCTGCACTACCAGCCCAAGGTGCTCCTGGACAGCGGCGCCATGATCGGTTCCGAGGCCCTGTTGAGATGGCGTCACCCGGTGATGGGCATGATTCCCCCGTCCGCTTCATTCCGGTCGCGGAAGACACGGGGCTGATCGTGGAGCTCGGCCGATGGGTGCTGCGCGAGGCATGCCAGACGGCCGCCGAGCTGAATGCCGACGGCGGGATACCGCACAAGGTGGCAATCAACCTGTCGGTCAAGCAGTTCCAGTCCGCCGGATTGATAAAGTCGATCGCCGAGATTCTCGAGAACACAGGCTGCCGCGCGGAATGGCTCGAAATCGAAATCACGGAAAGCCTGCTTCTGGATCAGAAGGATGAAACGCTGCAGATGCTCTCCGAGCTTCGGAGCATGGGATTTTCGATCGCCATCGATGATTTCGGCACGGGCTATTCGGCGTTGAACTATCTGGCCCGTTTTCCCATCGACACGCTGAAGATCGACCGGTCTTTCATCAACAGCGCCGACAAGCGCAACGAGGAACTGGTGAAGGCGATCCTCTCCATCGCGCGCTGTCTCGGCCAGAGCGTAGTGGCGGAAGGCGTCGAAACCGCCGAGCAGGCAGCCTTCCTTGCCGCAAACGGATGCGGGTCGGCGCAAGGTTTCCTCTACAGCAAAGCCCTGCCGAAGACGGAAATCATGGCCCTCTGGCTGGGCTCTTCGATGGGCGAGTCTGCAGGAGGGCGCCTATAACGCCGCGCGGATAAAGAACGACCGCTTGCGAGTTCGCTTCGAAGCATGGCAAGCGGCCGGGATTTCCGCATTTTGCCGGTTCTTAAGCTGCAGAGACTGAACGGTTCTCAAAGTTGACGGTTGCGTTATCCGAATTTCGCAACGCTGTCCGATCGGCGCAGCAAAGCTTGGAACTGAGCCGCCAGTAGGGGCAAAAGTAGGAGTTTGTTAAGGTTGACAAGGCGTTTACTGGGTGCAGGGACGAGCGCAACACATTGAAATGAAAAGCGAAGACGTTCCGGTCGATCGGCAATGAACCCACGCCGCATCCTGGAGACATGAGAGTTTCCATCCTCCCAGGCACAATGAAAATAATGAATGAGAATGGCTGAAATCATCCAGTTCCCAAATCCAGTCTCCGATATCACGTCGAATGCTCATGACCTGCAGACCGCAGCCGGACCATCCGGAGGCTCCGACATTGATCAGATGCTTCAGGCACGCGCCCGCATCCAAAAGGTTCTGCACGAACTCGACAGATTGACCGGTGAGCTCTGCCAGTTGTCTATCGAGGGGTGACAGCGGAATGATTGGTCGGCGCGCTCCTTGCCGGCGAGGCCGCCTACTCGGATGAGGTCTCGGCAAGGCGCAGCGGGATGCAGAGCGGCCGGCCGTGAACAGGATCGGTTATGACCCTTGCCTGCACGCCGAAGACGTCGGAGACCATCGCCTCGGTGACCAGATCGGCGGGCGCCCCCGTGGCGACGATCTCGCCGCCCCTCAGAAAAACCAGCGTGTCGCCGTAGCGCGCCGCGAGATTGAGGTCATGCAGGACGAGGACGACCGTTCTGCCGAATTGCTGCTTGAGACGGTCGACCAGTTCGAGGCATTCGAGCTGGTGGGCGAGATCGAGATGGTTGACCGGCTCATCGAGGCAGATGATGTCGGTCTCCTGCGCCAGAACCATGGCGATCCAGGCGCGCTGCAACTGCCCGCCCGAGAGCGAGCCCAGCCTGCGGTCACGCAGATGCCCGACGCCGGTGCCTGCCATCGCCTGCTCGATCGCTTCCGCGTCGCCGGCGTTCCAGGGCTGCAGCAGCGTCTGGTGCGGATAGCGGCCAAGCCGGACGAGCTCCTGCACCGTCATGTCCTCAGGGGCTGAAGGACTCTGGGTCAAGAGCCCGATCTTCCTGGCGAGCGCCTTTTCCCCGAGGCTGTGAAGGCTCAGTTCCTCAAGGAGGATCTCGCCCTTGCTGGGCTTGTGCAGCCTGCGGATCGCTCTCAGCAGGGTGGATTTGCCGCAGCCGTTCGCGCCCGCCAGCACGGTGATCTTGCCCCTGGGGATGGCGAGTGACAGGGAATGCAGGACGTTGACCTTGCCATAATCCAGGCTCAGCCCCTCGATCGATATGACGTTTCCGGTGGTGGTCGCACTAGCCATGGCGCTGGTTTCTCATCAGGAGATAGAGGAAATACGGAGCGCCAATGACGGCCGGAACCGTTCCGGCAGGCACCTCCGTCGGTGAAAAGAGCAACCGGACGATAAGATCCGCGCCCACCAGCATCGACGCTCCGATGAAGAAGCTGCCGATCAGGCCGAAATGGACGCCTCGCCCGATCAGCCGGCGCGCCAGATGCGGCGCCATCAGACCGATGAAGCCGACGCCGCCGACGAAGGCGGCCGAAAGTGCGGTGATGGCCGCGGCAAGGACAAAGATTTGAATGCGGAAGCTCGGCAGGTTGAGGCCGACGCTTCTGGCCGACATCTCGTCAAGGTCGGCCGGCGGCAGCCTGCGGGCGACGATCAGCACGATGAGGGTCAGCGGGAGCATGCCGATCGCCGTGATCCGGATCTCGTTCCAATTGATCTCGTTGACTGCGCCGGCGATCCAGCGGGCGGCCTGTCCTGCCTGGTAGACCGGGCCGACAAGCATGGCGATGACCGTGAGCGATTTGAGCACCGCGGCAACGGCGGTGCCGAAGAGAAGCAGACGGATCGCCGACGCCGATTGGCGGCCGGCAAAGGTGAAGACGACGAAGATCGCCGCTATCGATCCGGCAACCGCGGCGACGGGCTGATAGGCGACCGAGGTGAGGAGCGCGTTCGACTCGATTGGAGAGCGCCGCAAGGAAGCAGACGACCGCCAGCGCCGCGCCGTCGACGACGCCCAATATGCCGGGCGATGCGAGTTCGTTGCGGGTGACGCGCTGGAGAAGATATCCGGCGACCGCAAAGCCGCCGCCCGCCAGAGCAGCGATCACGACACGCGGCAGGCGGAACTGCAGGACGATGACGGTTTTGCCGCGGATCTCGGCGCCGAGAAGGACGTCCCAAACCTGGGCAAGCGGGATCCAGGTGGAGCCGAATGCCACGCCGGTCGAAGCGAGACCGAGGAAGAGGAGGACGATCGCCGCGAGCGTCAGCAGGGGTCTGGAGGCTGCGAGTGACCGGACAGGGGAGGTCATGCCGCTCTCCGTTTAAGCAGGATGAGCAGCGTGATGCCGCCGACGGTGGAGGTGATGGCGCCGACCGGAGCTTCGGCGGGATAAATGATGAAACGCGCGAGAATATCGGCCGCAGTCGCGTAGATGGCGCCGATCAGTGCCGAGGTGACGATGAGGCGGCGATGGCTGAGGCCGACGAGCCATCGGGCGAGGTGCGGCACGACGAAACCGACGAAGCCGACCGGACCGGCCATGCAGACGCCAACTCCCGTCAGCAGCGAGATCGTTAGGAACCCCGCCCAGCGCACGACGGCGAGCGGCACGCCGAGATTTGCTGCTGTCGTATCATCGGCCTGGAGGGCGTCGAGCGGCTGCGCGAGCATCCATGCGGCCGCCAGCCCGGCGAGGACCACGGGTGCGCCGCCGATCGCAAAGGCGATCGGCCGGTCGGCAAACGAGCCGGTCAGCCAGAAGAGCAGCTCCTTGAGCTGGGCTTCGTTGGTGGTCAGGATGATCTGGACGATCGAATATGCCAGACCGCCGACGGTCACGCCGACAAGGACGATGCGGATCGGCGAGAAACCTCCCGAAGTGGCGGCGACGCCGAAGACGAGCAGGCTGGTCGCCAGTGCGCCCGAAATAGCCGCCACCGACATTCCGGCAATCGAGCCGATCCCGAGCCAGATGCTGGAGGCGACGACCGCGAGAGCTGCGCCGCCATTGATGCCGAGCGTGTCGGGGGAGGCGATGCGATTGCGCGCCAGCGTCTGAGTGAGGACGCCGGCGACACCGAGAGCGGCGCCGACGAGCGGCGCGAGAAGAGCCCGGGGATGCGCAGCGTGGTGATGACGACGGCGCTTTCCGATCCGTCGAAAGCGAAGACCGCGTTCCAGATCGCAGCCGGCCAATATTGCCGATATCCCAGTGCCACGCTGGCTGCGACGATAAGGATGAGGATCGCCGACAAGGCGATCGCCAGCAATGTCATCGGCCGCGAAGACGTGGAGAGGGGATAGAGCGCACGAGTTTCAGCTTGACTTTAAGTGGACAATGTATCTCATCTTATGATCCAACCGATTGGTCGAAAAATCATTCAATTGTCAAGTTCGAGGCCTGTGTGCGTACGAAATCCATTCTGCTGGCGGCGTTCGCTGCCATTCTGTCCCTCATCGCCGTAACTGCGGCCGGCGCGCGCGAAGTAACCCATGCCATGGGCGTTACCGATGTGCCTGATGCGCCGAAGAGGATCGTCGTGCTGACGAACGAGGGAACGGAAGCGCTGTTGGGGATGGGCATCAAGCCGGTCGGCGCCGTGCGGTCCTGGCTCGGTAAACCCTGGTACGACCACATCGCCCAGCGGATGGAGGGCGTAACCGTCGTCGGCGACGAGTTGGCCGTCAACCTCGAACTGATCGCTTCGCTCGAACCCGATCTCATCCTGGGCACAAAATTCCGGCAGGAGAAGATCTATTCGCAGCTTTCGGCCATCGCGCCCACGGTCCTTTCCGAACGAATTAGAAGCGACTGGAAAGGCAACATGAAGCTTTACGCGGCCGCCGTCGGGAAACTGCCGGCGGCGGAAGCGGCCTTCAAGGCCTATGACGACCGCGTCGCCGCGATCAGCAAGGCGCTGGGGGATAAAAAGGCCGAAAAGATCTCGCTCGTGCGCTTCATGCCGGGGCGAACGCGGATCCTGCTGAAGGATACTTTTGCGGGCAATGTTTTGAGCCAGATCGGCTTTGCGCGCCCGGCAAACCAGGATCGGATGGAATTCGCCGACGAGGTGACGAAGGAGCGCACGCCCGAATTCGAAGGCGATCGGCTCTTCTACCTGGTTTATGACACCGGTGACGGCAAGACGGCCGCCGCCGCGGCCGATTGGACGTCCGACCCGCTCTGGAACAATCTTGCTGTCGTCAAGGCCGGCAAGGTCGGCGCCGTCAGCGACGCCGTCTGGAATACGGCCGGCGGCATTCTCGCGGCAAATCTGATGCTCGACGATATCGAGAAGATATACGGCCTGCCCGCCTCGCGCTGACGCGTCGCAGGCCGCCTTCCGCGGCTCAATCTGTCTCCGACTTCTCATGACGAAGGGCGGCGATGACACGATCGGCCATGAAAGCACAACGGGCGCCATCGAACGGGAACAGGGCCGAGAAGGCGCCGGACAGCCGTTTTTCCATCGATTGCCGCATCATCTTCCGCGCCCGGTGCAGCCGGCTCTTGGCCGTTTCGGGTCTTATTCCCAGGTGAGCGGCGGCCTCGTCGGTGCTCATGCCCTCGACATCCCGCAGCACGAAGATGGCGCGGAAATCGTCAGGAAGTTCGTCGACCGCATTTTCGAGGAGATGCCGCGCCTGGCTCCGTGACAGTTCGGCTTCCGGATCGGTTGCCGACAAGGAGGAGGGAAACTGGAGTATTTCGCCACCCGGCGATGTCGTCTGCATGTCGATTTCCTCAAGCCCGGCGGTGTTCTTTCGCCGCCGCACGCGGCCAAGCGCCTCGTTGACCGCAATGCGGGTGAGCCATGTCGAAAGCTGCGCATTGCCGCGGAACGCGGCCAGACCGGTGAATGCCTTGATATAGGCGGCCTGGACGACGTCTTCCGCCTCCGCGTCGTTGCGGATAATGGCGCGCGCGGTGCGGAAGAGGCGCTGGTTGTGGCGCTGAACGAGGATGCGGATGGCAGGCTCGTCACCCATTTTCGCTAAGGGTACGAGATCGGCGTCGGAGAGTGCCGATATCTGCTGCCGAAGTCGCTCGGTCGGAACCGGAATGGCTGTCATGGGGATTCTCCGCCTATAGTCTTTGATTGAAGCCCGGCCCTATGGCCGAACGTCCAGTTTGCCGGTCATGGCAGGATGAAAGCGGCAATAGAAATCGACGGCTCCTGCTTGGCTGACCGTCATGCGGCCTTCTGATTTCGGCGGCAGGTCGATATCGAAGCTCTTGTCACGCGCGGTTGCCGTGTGCCTGAATATATCATCGTTTCGCCAGACGATCACATCGCCGACATGCAGCTCGGCCGGCGATGCGCTGAATTTCATTCCGGCGATGCTGACCTGATATTCCGCAGCAAAGGCAATGCCGCTGTCTGTGCAAAGTAGCGCAAACAGCAGCAGCGATTTCGTCAGCAGGCGCATCGCAAACCTACTTCATTGTCGAAGCGAGATGTTCGGCATGCATCTGGTGCTGCTTGAACAGGGTCAGGCCGGTTTCCAAGAGCGACTTGAGCTCTTCATTCTGCGCCGAAGGGATCAGCACCGTGGAAAGCGCCTCGTTGACCGACTTGTGGTAGGCGACTTCGTTTTCGACATAGGCCTTGTCGAATGCGGCGCCGTCGAGCGCGCCCAGTGTCGTCAGTTCCTTGCTCGCCTGGGTCGACAAGGACTGGCTGATGTTATTGTCTTCGGGCGTCACTTTCAGCTTCTTGACGAGGGCGAGCGCCTGCTCGTTGACGGCCTTGTGGTCGCGCTCCATGGTTTTGGCGAATTCGATCACGTCGGCATTCTTGCTCTTCTTCAAAGCCTGTTCTGCAGCGGTGACATCGATCTGCCCGGCCGTATAGGCGATATGAGCGATCTGAGGATCGGTCGGCTTGGCATCGGCGGCCATCGAAGCTGTGCCGAGCGATGCGGCCATGAGCGCGGCGCCCAAGATTCGTTTCAACATGATCTGTCTCCCTTGTGTCCATGTGACTGAATGCTTGCCAGCGGCAACGGTGCCGCGCTTCGGAAGCGAGCATTGGATGCGGAGCGGCGCAAAAGGTTCCCGGAATTTTTTTGACGGAAGGCGACGACTTGTCATCGGCGCCGGTCACAGCTGCTTCAGTCCTTGCAGATGAAACGCTGCAGCACGATCGCGTGATTGTGGTGCAGGTCTTTCGCAGCATAGAGAAGTGTAGCGTCCGATTGCCCGATCCGGCGCTCGAGCTCCTCGACGCTCGCTGAATTCTTTTTCAACTCGTCCAGATAACGACGCTGGAATTCGGTCCATTTGGCCGGATCGTGGCCAAACCATCGGCGCAGCGCGGGGCTTGGCGCGATATCCTTCAACCAAATATCGACTGCGGCATCCTGTTTGCTTAGCCCGCGCGGCCACAGCCGGTCGACCAGAATGCGCGTGCCGTCTTCGTCTGTCTTCGGCTCGTAGATTCGCTTGATGTGCACAGCCATTTTACTCATTCGCAGGGGTTCAAACCAATCTCGACCGAATAGGCGGGCGAAGGATTTGGTTCCATATGGTTGCCAATTAGCCACAGCTGTCTGCCTCTAAGCTGTCACAATTGATTTTTCGCGCGTAACTGGTATTGCTCGGTCGTCTGCCGTTGCTATTTTTTGATTCTCTCAATATTGCCAAAAGGATACGTGATGCGAAAGTTGGCGCCGTTCATCGTTGTCGCGGTACTCAGCGCATGTGCCCGGCCATCGGATGGCCCAACTGCCGGTGGTTTCTACAACGCCACCTCACCGCAAACCAACGAGCGAATCCCGGTCGTGAGGTTGTCGGAAGCGCCGATGGGCCAGGTTGCCGTTACTCCGCTTGCCTATGCTGCCAGCGATCCCGGGCTGAGCGTCATGCGCTCGAACGGATTTGCCGACACGCGGCTCCGGCGCGGCGACGTCATCGACGTGACGATTCTCGATCCCGGCGAGGATGGGCTTTTCTCCTCGACTGAGAGCAAGACCCTCAATCTCGGCCGCTTCACCGTTGATTCGACCGGCAACGTGACCCTTCCCTTCATCGGCAAACAGCGCGTGGTGGATTCCTCGACCGAGGCGCTGCAGACGCGCATCGTCACCGGCCTGAAGGGCTCGGCCGTCAATCCGCAGGCTGTCGTCACCGTGGTCGACAGACCCTCCAGCGGCGTCACCGTCAATGGCGACGTGCGCTCCGCCGGCCGCTTCCCGCTCACCGCGCGCAAGGAGCGCGTGCTCGACGCGGTGGCACTTGCCGGCGGCGCTTCCTCCGATCCGGGATCGGCCACCGTCACGCTGATGCGTGGCAAACAGCACGCCACCGTGCCGCTGCAGCGCGTCATCGACGACAGCAAGCAGAATGTCTATCTGCTGCCGGACGACCAGATTTATGTCGACAAGGATTCACCGACCTTCACCGCCTTCGGTGCCTTCAAGAGTGTCGGCGAGTTCGAATTCGAGCCGGGCAGGCTGACGCTGGCCCAGGCGCTCGGCCGGGCGGGCGGGCTGCTCGACGACCGGGCTGATGCCAGCAATTTCTATGTGCTGCGCAATCAGCCGGTCTATACGCAGGTGGCGGCGGCGAATGCCAAGACTGCCGCGCCGGTCGTGGTGAGCAGCAAGCCGGTGATCTACCGCGTCAATATGAAGGATGTTTCCAATCTGGCGCTGATGCAGCGTTTCCAGATGATGGACGGTGATATCATCTACGCCAGCAATGCCAGCCTGGTGGACTTCGCCAAGCTCTTCAACGTCTACCAGAAGAGCGTGCCGACGGCCGCAGCGCCGATCCCCGGCTCGAGCGGCAACTAAAAATCGACTGGACTTTCCACGGGGCCGCCGAGCAGATGCAAGGCGGCCTTTGCATTTTCCGGCCTGTCTTGCGGATCCCGCTGGGACAGGCGGATCGCCAAAGCCTCCAACCTCTCGTCGTGTTCCGTGCAATGGCTGAGCAACAGGGACAGCAGGAGCCCGGCCGCGTAGAGATCGGATCGTCCGTCGAGCGGTTTGCCGTCCGTCTGTTCGGGAGAGGCGAAATCCGGCCGGCCGGCAAAAGCGAGATCGAATTGGCGATGACGGCATCCCGCCTCGAGCGCCACGCCGAAATCGGCGATCTTCAAACGAGAGAAATCCCCTTGAGATAGGAGGTTGAGCGGCGACAGGTCGCAATGAACGAAACCGGCGGCATGGATCGCGTCCAGGCCGGAAAACACCGATGTCATGAGCGAGGCCACGTCGCCAGGGGATAACGGCCTTTGCTGCAAAAGCTCCGCAAGCCGGCTTCCGATCCATTCCATGACGAGAGCAGGACGTCCGTCGGCAAGACGCAGAATGGTTTGCGTCGCGGCAATGTGGGGATGGCGCAGCGCCATGCCGATTTCCGCCTCGCGCAGCATGAGTTTCCTCAGCACGGGATCGTCGGCATGCTCGGGCCGCGGCATCTTGATCGCGTGAAGCGTTCCGAGATCGCGATGCCGGGCGCGGTAGACTTGGATGACCGCGCCATCATGAACCAGCGTCTCCTGCACGAAACTGTTGGCAATGATTGCGGTATCCAACTCACTGAGGCGGGCCTCGCCCCGGTCAAGTGCATCCCGGACCCTGTCTATCAGTATCTTTCGGGTGTCCGGCGAATACGCCTTGTCCGCATTCAACGCCTGCCAGAGATGCGAAAAACGCCGCGCGATCTCCTGGAAAGCCGCTTCCGGAGGGTCATGGCTCATCGGTCTTCACGTCGATCACAATGGCGCTGAGGTTGTCGCGGCAATTGGCGATCAGTCCCTCCTGAACGAGGATGTCGGCCGCCTTTTCGATTGTTGCGGAAAGGAGAATTTCGGCGATGCTGCGCTCGGACACGGCGCTCGGCAGCGGCGCGCTGCAAAGCAGGAGCCGGTCGCCGACTTGCAATCCGCCGGAGAGGACTTCCGGAACGAGATGCCCGCGCAGTCCGATCGCGCGCGACAGTGTGCGCCGCAGGCCGATCTCCACATGGTCGCGGGTGAGGCAGCGCATCATACCGTCCCGCAGAAGATAGCAGCGGGCATCGCCGGCCCAGAGCAGAGCGCAGCTCTCCTGCAGCGTGGCCAGCACGACGATACTGGCGGCCGCCGGCTCGCGAGGTCTCGGAAAGATAGGCCGACTGAAGCAGGCCGTGGGCACGGCCAAGCTTGCCCTTGATCTCCTGCACCAGAGCTTCGATCGTCTGCTGTTTGGCGGTTTCGGCCAGCACATGAACCGCGATCTTGCCGACATCCGCGGCAGCGTTGCTGTCACCGACGCCATCGGCGACGGCGAAGAGCGAGGGCGTTTCAGAAACGAGCAGCGCGTCGGCATTGACTGAGAGCCGCGTGCCGGCGTGCGTGGCATGGCTGTGCCGCAAGACGAGAGGATGAGGCGCTTCGATGCCGGCGGAACGCGGTGTCTCCGTCGTTTCGGGTTGCGGGCCTGCCGAAGCGGGGGAAACTTCGTGCAGCAGTTTCGAAAAATGCCCGGGCTCGGGGGCGCCGCTGACGCGAAAGCCTTTGGCGCGCCGCTCTTCGGGACTGATCCGCCACCAGAGCGTGCCGCGGCTGGCGGCGTCGTTCCGCAGTATCTCGTTTTCCGCGAGGTCGGCCGGGCGCAGGGTCCTCAGCCGCTTCAGGCTTGCGGTGAAATGGTTGATGTCGAAATCCCGCTTGGCCGAGCTTTCGGCGATCGCCTCGGCCGCCGTGAACCACGTGTCGTCGAGATAGAGCTGGCGTGGATGCTCGACAAAGCCATGAAGCTGCGCGGCGATGACGAGGGGAAAACTGCGCCCGACGCGGTCGAGACTTGGCAGCAGCACGCCGGCAACGGTTGCCGGCCCCCAGAGACCGCGCTCGATGATGAAACGCCATGCGGGCATTGTACGGAAGCGGCGTTTCCAATCCTCGCCGTGTTCCTGCTGAGCCGCCTGCATGCCGGCCTGCATCCAGGCATCGAGCGCAGATTGCAAGCTATGGCCGAGGCCCATCGAAACGAAATCGCCATGGCTCGGCAGCTTGCCGTAGAAGCCGATCCTGTCGGTTTCAGCAGGGTTTCGCTCGAGGGTGGCGCGCTCGTTCATGTCAGCCCGCTCAGAACTGCGCCGGGCATGAGAAGGCGCCAAGCGCCTCCAGCCGGAATGGGTTGAGCACCGAACCGAACTGTACGTCGAACTCCGCTGCCCGGCCGTCCTGCTGGAATTTTGCCCGGAAGAGATCGTCGCCCTGTATGGTGACGCTGGCATCGTCGAACAGCCGGAAGGGCGACCAGTCGCCGTTCTCCGTCAAGGCCTGTTGCCAGCCGCCCGGCTGGAAGGCGATGCGCGAGGCGTTGCTCGCTTCCGTCGACGGCCAGGTGATCGATTTCGACTGGATCGGCCCGTGGAAATAGACGACGCGTTCGCCTTCGATCTCCAGCATCACCGCGCTGGCGGCATCGGTCAGCGACACCGGCTTGATGTTGATCGTGATCGACGGGTTCTCGCTGCCGGCCGGGAAGAAGGCGCGGTTGATCTTGTCGGCGTTCTCGAACTGGGCGATCGCCGCGCTCGGAATGCTCGCCGCGCCGAAGGTGCCCTTCCAGCCCCATGGCGAAGCGCTTGTATCGACGAAGGCTTCCAGCTTCTCCTTGAAGAAGGTCTTGAACAGTCCCTCGGGTCCGAACAGCCTGACAAAGTCGCTCATCGCCACGTCGCGCGGGGATTTGCGATCGAAGGGATAACGGCCGGCGACGACGTTCGAGCAGAAGCCGGCCCCCTCTGCGGCCCAGGCGTCGGTGATGCGCGAACGGGCGGATTTGACCGCCAGCGATCCGACATCGGCGGCGAGCCCTGCCATCCATGTATCGACCGGCGCCGGCAGCTTGCGGGCCTGTTGCAGCAAGTCCTGGTTGGCATCGGTCAGCTGGCTGTCGACGTCGAAGACTTTCGCCACTTCGGCGGTGGAGGTCGTCGCCCGCGAAAGCTGCTCCTGTACCCTCTGCAGGATCGGTTCCAGCTGCCCGATCTCCGAGCGCGGCGCCTCCTTCGATTGGTCGGGAAGCGGCGACTGACCGGCTGGCGCCTTCAACGCCTCTCGCAGATTGCCGAAGGGGTCGGGCGCATTGGCGGCGCTGCTCAGCGCCGTGGTTGAGTCGGTCAAACTGTCACCGGCAGCCGAGGCGATCTCGGCGCCGGGGCCGCGCAGATCGGTGGCGGCGGCGATCGAGTTCGCGATCGCCTCGACGGGGCCGGGCTTGCCGGCCAGGATGCGGGTGGTCTCCGCCGCGTCGCTGATCGTCTGCGAGGGCTTGACCCTGATATCGGTCAACAGCGTCGACCAGCGTTGATCGAACCTGTCGAAGTAGAGCTGAAGTGTGGCCTGGGCGACAGTGTCGACCGTGACGCCGGCGGGATTGGGGACGCCGCGAACCCACTGCTCGTCGAGTGCCTCGCGCGCGGCCTCGCTGATCTCGGGCAGAACGACGGTGCGGTAGCCGGTCGCGGAAAAAAGGCCGGGGATGCTCTCGCCAAGCGGCGCCTTGGAGGTCCGCTCGAATGCCTGTTCGCCGAGCGGACCGAGCGCGCCGGCCGGGCTCCAGCCGGGAAGGGCGCGGGAGGCGCGGTATTCCGCCAGGATCTCATAGGCGCGGCTGGCGATGTTCTGCGAGCGGATGACGTCGCGCGCCTTGGCGATCAGCGTCTTGTCGAGCTCGATCGGCGGCAGCACGCCGCGCGCCATGGCTCCCGCATGGGTGATCAGCGCGTTACGCGCCGCGGCACGGCCTTCGTCGGGATAGAGCCTGGTAAACATGTCTTCCGCTTCCAGGGAGGCGAAATCCACACTCATCGGGCCGAGCCCGCCAAGCATGCCGTAGAGTTTCAGCGCGTCGAAGGTCCGGGTGACGTCGGTGGTCTCGGTCATCTCCTTCTGGAGCTGCACCAGCATGCGGGGCAGGAGCAGCGTGTTCAGCGCCCGCTGATAGGCTTCGCGCTGGCGGCTCGCGACCTTGCCCTCCTGGTCGAGGCCGAGGCTCACCGGCCAGACGCGGGTCTTGGAAAAATCGGTGCTGACGGCGGCGAGATTGTCGAGTGCCGGCAGGATGCGCAGGAAGTCGGCATCCGAAACGTCGCGCACCGGCACGCCGCGCGCCAGCTGCTCATAGGCATCGATGCGCCTTTCGGCTGCGGCGAGCGCCGTGGTGTTCTGGATGTAGGTGGCTGTCCAGCTCGTCAGCACAACGGCAAGCAGCAGCACAGCAGCGGCGTAGGCAGCCCGGCGGAACAGCAGCTGCCGGCCGGAAAGCCGCTTGTCACGCGCGACCAGCGAGGCCTCGCCGAAGATCACCTCCTTGAAGAGGCGCGAGAGAAAATAGCTGCGCCGCGTCCGGGGAACGGCAACCGTCTCGTCTCTCTGCGTGCCGGAGGCGAAATAGATGCCGCGTAAGAGCGGCGCTTCCACCAGTTTCGACCCGGAGCAAAGCTCGGTCACGACCTCCTGCAGGCGCTCTTTCAAAGAGACGAGCTCGGCCGGGAAGCGGAAGATGCGGCCGCGCAGCTCTGGATTGGGCTCCTGCTGCAGGCGTTCGATCAACATGGCGTCGACGCGCTGCTGGAGCAGGGTGAATTCCTCCATGAAGCGTTCCGGGAGGTTCACCGCCTTGTAGCTCTCGTCGAGCCCGAAGGTCGTGCCCCAGACCTGCTCGCGGTCGCTCTTGTTGAAGCCGTCGAAGAACTCGACGAAGCCGGTCAGGAGATCGGCCTTGGTCAGGAGCAGATAGACCGGCACGCGCGCATGCAGGAGTTCGTCGAGCTCCGACAGCCGCTGGCGGATCGCTCTGATTTCCTCGCGCTGCGCTTCGGCGTCGCGGGTCAAGAGATCGCCGATCGACAGCGTCACCAGCGCGCCGTTGACCGGCTGCGACCGGCGATATTTGCGCAACAGGCCGAGAAAACCTTCCCAGCCGGCCTTGGCGGTGCCGTTCA
This sequence comes from Rhizobium sp. K102, assembly GCF_022385315.1. Taxonomy (NCBI): domain Bacteria; kingdom Pseudomonadati; phylum Pseudomonadota; class Alphaproteobacteria; order Hyphomicrobiales; family Rhizobiaceae; genus Rhizobium; species Rhizobium sp. K102. The sequence goes on along the minus strand of NZ_CP092437.1, from coordinate 213,936 downwards.
GATCGTCCTGCGTCGTGTAGCGGCCGGCGGTATCGATGAGGATCGCCTCGTCGGTGAACCACCAATTGCAGTGGCGCGTGCCGCCGATGCCCTGTATCGAATTGCTGCCGAGCGCATCGCCGAGCGGGAATTTGAGGCCGGAATTGCTAAGCGCCGTCGTCTTGCCGGAACCCGGCGCGCCGAAGATCACGTACCAGGGCAGCTCGTAAATATAGCCGAAGCGTCGCTTGGTGATGCGGCGCAGGAGCTGCAACGCCTCCTTCAGCCGGCCGTGGATCTCGCTGACCTCAGCCTGCTGGCTGGCCGCCGCTTCGGCCTCGGGGTCGCGCTCGATCCCTTCGACGAGCTGCTTGTCGCGGCGGCGGTCGCGGATCACGGTGAAGAGGAGGTAAGCGAGCCAGGCAACGAGCACGATGCCGATCAGCGTCAGCCGCGCCGAGGCGCTCGCCAGCGGCTTGAAGTCGCCATAGGCGGCGAGATAGCCGTAGAACCAGATGACGACGCAGATCGCCGCCACCCAGATGATCGAGATGAAGCGGCGGCCGAGAAGGCCGGCATAGGCCTCCACATAGGAGCGTAGCGTGTAGAAATAACTTAAGGGATTCATCGCGAAGCGCCTCCCGCGGCGGCAGCCGGTGCATTCGGTCTTTCGGCCTCGATCGGCGGTGTCTTGAACCCGGCCTCACTCAGCCGTTCGCTCGGATCGGTCAGCACCAGGATCTCGGTGCGGCGGTTCATCTCCCGGCCCTCCTGCGTATCGTTGCCGGCGATCGGATCGCTGTCGGCGCGTCCCTCGGTCAGGATCGCGCCCGGCCCGGTGAACGACGCCAGGATCTCGCCGACCGCCTTGGCGCGGGCTTCCGACAGGTGCCAGTTGGATGGGAACTGGATGGTGCGGATCGGCACATTGTCCGTATAGCCCACGACGACGGCGCGGAATTTCTCCGCGGCGAGCGCGCCGCCGATCCGCTGCAGGAGATCGTGGAACTTCTCGCTGACCTCGGCGCTGCCGGTGGCAAACAGGCCGGAATTGCTGATGCGCACCAAAAGCCTGCCGTTCGAATCCGACAGCGTGACGAGTTTCTTCTCGACCTCCGGCTGGAGGAAGGCGAGCAGATTGTCGAGCCGGCTGGGCGGCTTCACCTGCGGCGGCGGAGGCGGCGGCGTTTGTGCGACGACAACAGGCGGTGGGTCGCGCGGCGGCTCCGGCACCTTGACCAGCACACTTGGCGTCTCGCGCGGCGGCAGCTTGGCAAGACGCTCGAAAGTACCGTCGGAGGCGCGGTTCAGCGAGAGCGTGAAGAACAGGTAGCCGAACGCCAGGATCAGCGTCAGGACGGAAAGCAACGTCCAAAGGGCGGCGGCGGTGCGCAGCGGCTGGTGCCGGGCGGAAACGCCCTTCCAATGCGGGGAAAGCTCTCGCTCGAAGACCCCGTATTGGCCGAGCAGCGTCTTATAGAGACTGTCGCGGATGCGGGCGAGTTCCAGCGCGCCGCGCGCGGAAACGCGGGTGCGGCCTTCGAAGGCGAGCGACAGGCAGAGATAGATGAGGAGCAGCAGGTCCTTGTTGGCGCCGGGGCTCTGGTGGAAATGGTCGAGCAGGTCGAACACACGTTCGCCGCCGGTCACGTCCATATGGAAGGTGGAAACGAGGCCGGAGCGCGCCCAGCCGGCGCGCACGCCCCAGGCCTTGCTGAGCACGACGTCGTCGACCGTCGCGCAGACGACATAATGGGCGGCGCGCGCCCGTTCGGGACTGATGCGCGCGCTGGCGAGATCCCGCTCGTAGCGGCCGACAGCCGCAATCGCCACGGCTCTCAGCTCATTGATATCGGGCTGCTCTTCCGTGTAGCGCAGGCCATGGGCGAGGTTGAGCAGCGGTGCGGCCGAGCGCACCAGGGTCGGCACGTCTTCGGCGCCGAAGCGGAAATCCCGGACGAGCGTTTCGACCGATGCTCCGCCCGTTACGGGCGCTGCCGCCGATGCCGTTGCCTTCTCGCCTTCGGGAAAATCGAGAACGTCGTCCAGCATCTCCGCCATCTTGCGGGCGGATTGCTTTTTCTTCACGCCATCCTCGGTGAGTTCGACGATGGTCGGCAGGCTTTGCCAGTTGGAAGCGGGTTCGTTCTTCATTCTCTAAGGGCCCACAGTTCTATTTCGAGCCCGGGGAAATCGCCGGCGAGATGCACGGCGATGGCGCCGGAGGTGTCGAGTTGTTTCCAGAGCGGATTCTTGGTGTCGAGTTCGAAGTAGATGGTGCCGGAGCGATAGGGGAGCTGGCGCGGCAACACCGGCAGCGGCCGCACGGGAATGCCCGGCAGCGCCACGTTGACAAGGTCGGCGATGCGCTCGACCGGGCCGACCTTGATCTGCGCCGGCAGCTTGCGTCGCACGTCCTCGGCCGGCATCTCTGCGCGGACCGCGAGCACGAAGCCGGCATCGCGAAGCAGGGTGCGGTCGTTGATCGTGCCGATCCTGACACCATGCCGGCGTTCGGCAAGCTCGATCGCGACCGCGGCCTGTTCGAGCACCGAGGAAAGCGACGCGCGCAAATCGTCGAAGACGGCGGCGAAGGTCGCCTTCAGGTCGTCGTGCCGGTAGGGCGGGAAATCGCTCGCCCGCTTGCGTTCGGTCGTGAAGGTGGCGAGTTCGCCGGCGAGCTGGATGCAGTGCTCGTAAAAGACGATCGGGTGGATGCGCGTCGCATTGGCCGAGATATGCTTCAGCATCGGATCGGCGCGGTTGAGGATCTGCAGGAGCAGGTAATCGCCGACCTCCGCCGTGCCGCGGATGGTGGGATCGCCGATCCGTTCGGCGATCGCTTCGGCGCGGTGGCGCACGATGCCGAGAAGCTCGGTGATCAATTCGTTCAGCCGACCGGCGGCCGTGCAGTTGAGGCTCGGCAGGATGTAGTCGGGATCGAGAATGACAGCTCTGTCGGAACGGACTTCGATGATGCGGGCAAGCCCGATCAACTCATAGCCGGCAAGCTCGTCGCCGGTCCGGAGATAACGCAGGCTGAGGCGGCCGACATCGATCGGCGCCATGAAATCGGTTTCGACGTTGGCGTCGGGCGCTTCGTAGGGCGAAGCGACGAGCCGGACGCTGTTGCGCGCGGCGCCTCCGTTCAATGCCACATCGGCCTTGCCCGGCTGACGGGCGGGAAGCGCTAGATAGACGATCGCATTTTTGGTGTTCTCGTCGAGATCGAGGGGCGGCGGCAGGTCGGCATCGACAGGCGCTTCGAACGGCGTCCCGTCGGGCAACACGCCGCGCAGGTTCGACAGCGCGAACTGCCCGATCGCCAGCGCGCCGCGGTCGATGCCGATCTCAGATATCCCCCAGGGATAGGGCGCCAGCCCATGCGTGGCGGTTCGCACGAGCCGTTCGGTCCAGCGGTCCGCCTGCTGAAAATGCTGCACGCGAAGGAACATGCCCTCGCTCCAGGCCACCCGGTTCTCATTCCTCATGATGCGCGTCTTGTCCTTCCTGGCTGTCTTGCGGACGAGGCCCTGTGTCTCTGCCGTTGATCGCGGCCATCATGGCATCGCGAAAAATGTCTTGGATCGACCGGCTTTTGCCGTCTTTTTCGAATTGCGCCCGGTAGGCCCGCCAGTAGTTCCGGTCCCGACGCCAGCCGCCCGTCTCGACACGCGCTTCCAGGCTGCGCGGCTCCAGCTGGGCCGCCGCCTGGGCGAGGGCGCCGAGCGCGGTATTGAGCTTGAGCTGTTGGCCGAGCAGGGTCTCGATGCGGGCAAGCAGTGCCTCCTCCCTGTCAGGCAAGTCCGGCTGGCTGCCGGAGGGCGGTGCATTCATCTCGAAGACGCCATAGGCACTTTCGACAGCCTCCTCGAGCCGGCCGAGCAATGGCTCCAGCCTGTCGGCGAGGGCTGCAGGCCGGCCGATGATCAGCGCCGGAAAACCGTCGGATTCGGGCTGCGGGTCGTTGTCGTTGACGATGTCGGTCAGCGGCGCGGCCCGGCGCTGGGCGATAGGGACTGCGACATGGGTGGCGGGGCCGTGTTCCAGATGACTGCCATATTCGGTCTCTTCCGAATTCCAGTCTTCCGGCAGAAGCTGGGTCATCGTGCGAATCTCCGGGGGGCCGCTCCAGCCGATCTCGACATTGCGGGATGACGCCGCGCCTTTCTTGCCGGTCTGTTCGGAAAGGCTCCAACCATCGGCCGTGCGCTCACCGAGAATGCCGTTTGCGGTATGGCCGCCCGGCGCGATGTCGGCAAGGATCGCGGAAATGGTCAACGGTTCGTCGCTCAAGACGAGCCCGGCATCGGGGTCCTCGATCTCGCGATCCCTGTCGCCGGAGATGTGGACGGAAAAAGCAAGTCCGCCGATCTCCAGCCGCGACCTGTCGGAAAGCCGGGCGATTTGACCTTCATGCACGGCAACGCCGTCGACGCGGGAGCCGTTGGCGCTCTGGTCGCGCAACAGGAAGCCGTCGCGGTCGCGCTCGATGATGCAATGAAGTTTCGAAATCGAGCGCCTGTCCTCCGGCAGCTGCCAGTCGCAATCGGGCGCCCGGCCAAGCGTCCGCCGGCCGCGTTCGAAGAACCATTTCGGCCGGCCGGCCGTTGTCGCCGCGTCGCTGGTGATCTCTCTCAGTTCGAGCCGCATCGCATCCTCGCCTCCTCACCGCATCTCGGCCGACAGGCGCTCGACGATGATCGCATCGCCGCTGTCCTTTGCCGCCGGTGCGACCCTCGCCCAACTGTTCCAGCCGAGACGTGGCGGATCACCTGCCTGGCCGAGTTGGCAGAAGGGAACGTCGTCCTTCCTCAGCACGACCTGTATGTCGAATTCGAGCGCTGAGCCGACATAGAGCCGAGTGAGCGCGAAGAGTTCGGTGATGGCCCGTCCGCCCGGCGCAAGCGTGAGATAATCGGCATAACCGAGCGGGCCGATGACGACGCGAAAGCCGCCGCTGAAATCGTGGACGGCCGCACCGGCCGTGGCGTTGACCCCGAGCTGCACGCCCTGCTGCTGGCCCATCTGGCTGCGCTCTTCCGGCGGAATGCTCAGCCAGCGGCCGCGGAACAGTTCGATCTCCACCGGCAGGCCGCTGAATTCGGTCAGCATGGCGCGGAGATTGACGGTATTGCGGTTGCGCGTCGCGAAGAAACCGGAAAAGCGCAGGATCAACTCCTCGTCGACGCCGCTCTTTTCGACGAGCCGCTTGGTGCCGAAACCGGTGAGCGCGAGCAGCGTCGTGACGAAGGCATTGCTTGCCGAAGCACCACCCCAGCGCAGGCGCCTCGCAATCCGGTATTTCTCACAGGCGTCGGCGAAGAGCTCCGCCATGCGCGCGCCGAACAGATCGAAAAAGCTCGCCAAGCCCCGCGACCGGTTGCGCTCCTCGCGCATGACGAGTTCGTTATAGGCCGATGGCATGGAGCCGAGCGCACCGACGAGGCTGGCAAGCGCGCTGCGCACGGTGGCGCGGCCGGCCTTGCGCCTGTATCCGCTGATCGCAAGCGGCGCCGGCGAGACGCCGACATGGGAGGCGACGTCAAGCCGTCCTTCGCCTACCGACGCCTGCGCGACACGAAACGCCGTCACCGGCTCGAAGCGGCCGGGGTCGCGTTCGAGCAGGTCGGTAAGCGCGTCTGGCTTGCTGGCGCCTTGCATGTCCATGATCGACTGGCGGTCCTTTCTCAGAGAAGCGGGCGTTCGGCGGCGCGCGCCGGCCAGCGGGCGATCGGCCTCGACTGTCCCTTCATGCCGACAGTGAGCCGGGTGAAGCTGTTGACCGAGGTGTAGAGGCTGAAGAAGCGGTCGAGCACGTTGCCGAACAGGAAGGCCGACGGCCGGTCGATGGCGGCCGGATCGAATTCCAGCGCGATCTCGGTGCCGGGCACCATGCCCCCACTGCCGAGACGGGCGGTCGAATTGGCGGCCTTGATCCTGACCAGCGCATCGGCGAACTGCTTGGTCTCGGGGCTATCGCGGAAGGCGTAGAGCGACAGGATGTCCTTCAATGCGGCTCCCTCATTGTCGAACAGCGACAGATGATTGAGGAGGAGATGCGACATCAGTCGCCAGTTCCGGCCATCCTGATCGTTCATTCTGACTGACGGTGTCGGCGGGATCAGCGCCTCGACGCCTGCGACCGCCTCGTGGCCGGAGGCGAGCTGCAGCAAGGGGTGGCCACCGCCGAAGGGAAGCTGTTCCGGCAGGTCGCGGTTGAGGCAGAGCGTATCGACGCTCGCCACCGCGTCGACCGGACCGGGCGACCGGCGCTGCCGATCGACGAAGGCGATATCCATATCGCTGGTCCCGTCGTCTTCGTCGAAACGGCGAGAGGCCTGCCAGTAGGTCGCGCTCGCGCCTGCCCGTTGCGATCGTCCGAAGAAGGGCTGGCAGAATTCCTCCTGGCCGCGCGATCCGGTCAGCAACACGCGGTCGATCGAGTAAATCTCGCGGGTCTTCTGACGCCGCGCATCCGGCAGGAGACGGTATTCCGTGCGGGTGCCATCGATGGCGATCGGCTCGCAGACCTGGCGAAACAGGTTGATGACAGGCGTGGCGTTGAGCGCGAAGTCGCGGGCCGAAATCGCCCGCTCCAGCTTCGCGTCGCTTTCCTTGAGGTAAACGAAGAGCTCCAGCGTTTCCCCTCGCCAGGATTCGAGCCCTTCGATATCGAGAAAAAGAAATTTCCGCGGCAGAGCGAAAAATTCGGTGAGCAGCCGGTAGCCGATGAAGCTCGGCGCCGGATAGGGCAGCATGGCCTGTTCCGGCTCGAAGCCGACGGGTTTCAGGTTCCCTGCCGGCAGGAAGATCGGCGAACGGTCGTCTGCATGTTTGGCAAGCGCGATGCCGAGCGTGTGGTTGGCAAGCAGTTCGTAGATCGCCACGGCCTGCTGCCAGGCAGAGGGAATATGCAGGCGCAGCCGGCTCAGGCCGAGGCTGCCCAGGGGCTTGCGGGCATCGAGAGAGCGGATGGAGAGCTTGAGGCAGCCGGCAACGCCGGCATAGGACGAAAGCGGCGCATTGATCGGCTGGCCGGAAAGCACAGCGCCCGCGATCTCGATCGGCGCCATCTCGACGTCCTGCGTGGTGCGGAAGCGGCAGGCCTCGCCTCTCACCGGCTCGGCGAGCACCTCCGTGTGGCGGGGCACGGTCTGGACGGAGGCGAGCGTGTCGCTTGGGCGGAACTTGACGATGCTCATCGAGGGCAGGGGTGCGAGATAATGCGGATAGAGCGTTTCAAGCAGGCCATCGGTCAGTTCGGGAAATTCGTCGTCGAGCTTCTGACGCACGCGCGCCGCCGAATAGGCGAAACTCTGGATCAGGCGTTCCACATGCGGGTCGTCGGCGACGTCGCCGGTCATGCGCAGGCGTCCGGCGATCTTGGGGAAAGCGTCGGCAAAGCGCGCGGCCCGGCGCCGCAGTGCCAGCAATTCCTCATTGTAGCGGTGCAGGAAACCTTCAGCCATGCGCCGCCTCCACGAGGACACGCTGGGTCGACGGATCGATGGTCGATTCGAAGCTGATCGGCGGCATGCCCTCATGCAGACGGAAGGTCGCCTGGATGCGCATGCGCAACGCCCGCTCCGTCATCGTCCGGCTTTTCAGGATCGTCACCCTGATATCGGCAAGCCGCGTCTCGAACAGCGCAACCCGCCGCTCGATCGCTTCCGCGAGCTTGAGCTTCGCCTGGTCGGTCATCAAATTTGCCGAGACGATCCCGTCTACGCCATAGCTCACCAGGGCGTCCCGCAATTCGGAAAGGGCCGTCGGCGGCGTTGTCGGGCAGCGACGCGTATTGAGCAGCGCTTCGAGATCGCGGCGGATCGCCTCCCTGACCTCGCGGACCTGGTCGACGAAGCTCGTCGGCGGATCGACGGCGCGATCCGGGGCCTCATCGATCAGCCTGTCGAGGATCGAGCGAGACAGGACGCGGTCGCGCAGCCGGTAGCGTTCGAGCGGATCAACCATGCGCGACCTGCCTGCCGGCAGCGCTTGCCGGCAAGATCTCCAGACTTTGGGTGTCATGGAAGGAGACGAGTTCGTCGCCGGCGAGGAAGCAGCGCTGGCCGCGGCCGGTGGTGATGCCGCTCGCTTCCTCGACCCATTCGGTTTCGCGTCCGAGCCTGAGCGCCGCATCCTTGCCGGTGCCATGATAAACCGCCGGCAGAAGCACCGACGCGGCTGCGCCGTCGATCAGCGTCAATTCGGCGCGACGGAAGGCGAGATCTCGCGGCCGGGCAATCGGCTCGATCGACAGGGCTGATATCTTGGCGAAGTCGATCCAGAGATAGCCGCCGCCCGTCATGACGACTTCGAGCGCGTGTGGCGTGCGATCGTCGAGGTCGCGGAAATCGGAGACCGCCCTGTCGTTCCAGATCAGCGGGCGCTCGCTTCTGAGTTCGTCGAGCGCAGCGAGCGCGGTCATCGCCGCCTCGGCATCGCCATCACGATGGGCGATGCCGAGGCGGACGGCGAGCTTATCGAGTTCGCTCGGTCCCTGCGGAAACTCCGGCACGCCGCCGCTCGCAAACCAGGCGTCGCGCGCCGCCATCGCCCGAAGCTCGTTGCGCAGCAAGGCGAAACCCATCGTCGCGTCGGGGGAGAGGGTGGCGGCAAGGCTGCACTGATTGTCCGCCCGCTCATATTCTCCGGCAAGAACGAGAAGATCGATATAGAGATGCCGCGCCTCCTGATCCGATGGTTTGCCCTTCAGATGCGTCTTGACCTCCTCGAGCGCGTCCTCGAGGGCGTTGTCGCTGAGCGATCGGGCGATGCTGGCGGAAAGCGTCATGCGGACATCCTCTCGGGTATGGCGACCGGGCGGCTCAGAATCTGGCCCGTGGTTGCGGTCTCGGCGATAAGGTGGAAGCTGGTGGCAACGTCATCGAGCTGGAAATGCGGCTGCAGCCGGACGGTACAGGAGAAGCTGCCGGGCTTGCCCGGAATTTCGGCGACGCCGATGCCGGCCGAGCGCAGCGGGAAACGGGTGCGCAGCGTGATATCGGCATCGTCATTGCCGAGCGTATAGGCGGTCAGCCAGTCCATGAGCTTGCGCTCGATCGAGATCGCATCGGAGAGCTGGCCGATTTCGTCGCGCATGATGACCTTGAGATAATGCGCGAAGCGAGAGGCGCAGAGCACATATTGCAGCATGGCGGCGAGGCGGGCGTTCTGGCGTGCATGCTCGTTGGAATAATGCGGCGGTGCATGGAGCGACTGATTGGAATTGAAGACCGCCGAAGAGGAGAGATAGGTGGTCGCGGCGGGGATGATGCCGAGGTCGCACAGCTGCTGCTCCTGGCTGCTGGTCAGCTGGATTTCGACTGGCGCCTGGGCGGAAAGCCCGTTGCTCTCCGTGCCGAAATCATAAGGCGGCAATTCGCCTGCACTCAGCAGGCCGCCGTCGACGGCATCCTGCGTGACGCCGCGGATCTCCGCAAACCAGCCGGATGCGATGAAATTGCGAATGACGACGGTCGCAAAGGCGAAAGCGGCGTTGCCCCAGAGCAGCGAACTGCCGTCGGCAGCAATGCTTTCGCGGAAGGGAAAGCCGTCATTGCGATCGCGCGCATGCGGCGCAAGCGGCGAGCGCATCAGGATGCGCGGCGCGACGAGCCCGAGGAACCGCGAATCTTCTCGGGCGCGCAGACCGTTCCAGCGGATGCGGTCCGTCTCCGTGGCAAGCCAGGAGAAGTCGTTGACCCGGTTCAGCTCGTGAAAGTCTTCCAGCCCGATCGAGAGCGGCGCCGCACCCGCGACGAAGGGGCAGAAGGCGGCAGCCGCCACCATGCCGATCTGCGACAGCGTGCTGACCGGATCGCCGTCGACGGGATCGCGCGGAGACAGATGATAGTCGCCGACCAGCAGGCCGAAGGGCTCGCCGCCCGGCATGCCGAACTCGCGGCTGTAGATCAGTTCGAAGAGGTGGCTCTGGTCGAAATCGCTGGCACGCTCCATGCTGCGCGCGAGCTCACGCCAGCTGACGCTGAGAAGCTTCACCTTCACCTCGCCGCTGCGGCTTGCCTCGCGCACGAGCATGGCAAGGCCACGCCATCTCGCCTCCATCGCCTGAAAATCGGGATGGTGGAGGATGGCATTGACTTGCCTGTTCAGCGCCTCGTCGATCAGCGTAATCAGCTGATCCGCCTGGCGCCGCCATTCAGTGCTGGAACCCATCGTCGACCTGACCAAATGTTTCGCAAGAGCTTGGCGCGGCGGAAAACCGCCGCGCCGGGCTCTGATTTCATCAGTTCTTCGAAGGAATCCGGGCGACCATGCGCAGCGAGGTCGTCAATTCCTCCATCTGCAGCCAAGGACGCATCCAGGCGACGGCGTTGTAAGCGCCCGGCCTGCCGGGGATTTCCTGGACGGTAACCTTTGCTTCGCGCAGCGGATATTTCGCCCGCGAACTCCTCGCCGGCGTCGTCATTGGCGTTGACATAGTTGGAGATCCAGCGATTGAGCCAGGCCTCGCAATCCTCCGCCTCCATGAAGGAGCCGATCTTGTCGCGGCCCATGACCTTGAGGTAATGGGCAAAGCGCGAGGTCGCCATCATATAGGGCAGGCGGGCTGAAACGGCGGCGTTGGCGGTTGCCTCGGGCCGGTCGTAGAGCTTCGGCTTGTGCGCCGTCTGCGCCCCGAAGAACACCGCGTAGTCGGTATTCTTGTAGTGGCAGAGCGGCAGGAAGCCGAGCTTGCCGAGTTCGGCATCGCGGCGATCGGTGATGCCGACTTCCGTCGGGCATTTCAGATCGAGATCGCCGTCATCGCTGGAGAAGATGTGCATCGGCAGGCCTTCGACCTTGCCGCCGTTTTCCGCGCCACGGATGGCGGTGCACCAGCCATTCTTGGCGAAGGCTTCGGTCAGCCGCGTGCCCATCACATAGGCCGCGTTCATCCAGCAATAGGAGCCGTGCGGCAGTTCGCCGGTCTTGGAGCCGCCGGTCTCGTCGAAGTTGAACTCCTCGATCGGGCTGGTCTTCGGGCCGTAGGGCATGCGGGCGAGCACACGCGGCATGGCGAGCGTCACGAAGCGGGAATCATCGCTGTCGCGCAGGCTGCGCCACTTGGCGTATTCCACCGTCTCGAAGATCTTTTCCAGATCGCGCGGTTTTGCCAGCTCGCGGAAATCCTCGAAGCCGAACATGCGGGGGCTGGCCGCCGAGATGAACGGGGCGAAGGCGGCGGCGGCGATCATCGAGACGCCTTGCAGAAGCTGGACGTCGTCGAAGGAATTGTCGAATTCATAGTCGCCGATCAGCGCGCCCATCGGTTCGCCACCTGGTGTGCCGAACTCGTCTTCGTAGACGGACTTGAAGAGCCTGGACTGGTCGAATTCGACGGCCTTGGCGAGATCCTTGGCGACGTCGCGCTTGGAGGCGTTGAGCACGCGGATCTTCAGGTTGGCGCTGGTCTCGGTATTCTTGACGAGATAATGCAGGCCGCGCCAGGCGCCTTCGAGCTTGGTAAATTCCGGCGACTGCATGATCGCCGCGAGCTGGCTCGAGATCGCCTTGTCGATCTCGGCAATGGCGTTGTTCAAGGTGATCGTCAGGTTACGATCATAGGTGACGGTGCCCTTCAGGGCTTGATCAGTCAGGGTGCGCAGAAGATCCTGCGCACGGTCGGGCTCGGTCTGGCGGGTTGCCGCAACGACCTTCGAGAGCAGGTTCTCATCGGGTGCGAAGCCTACGTCTTCCTTTGTCTGCAATTGCGTTTCGGCGGTCATCTATCGATCCTTTTTTGCGAAAGCGGCGGCCCTCGGGCTGTGAGGGGTTCCCTTCAAAGGGGCCGCTGCCGGACAACGACTCTTCAGGAATTCGCGCGGGCCGCGATCGGCCCGCGATCCCAGGCACTCAGTTGAGAACGTCCTTCGCCTCTCCGGCTTTGCCGCCGCCAAGCTGGGCCACCAGCTGCGAGAGATCGGCCTTGTTCTGCAGGATGTCCTCGAGCAGGCGCTCGAGCTCCTCGGAGCGGTCCGCCTTGCTCATCAGGTCGCGCAGCTGGTTGCGGGCGTTGAGCAGGGCCTTCAGCGCCGGCACCTGATCGACGACCGCGCCGGGTTCAAAATCGGCCATGCTTTCGAATTTCAGCGAAACCGGAAGCTCCGTTCCGTCCTTTTCCAGGGTGTTCTCGACCGAAAGCGTGAGGCCCGGCGTCATGCGGCGCATGACGTCGTCGAAATTGTCGCGGTCGATCTGGACGAACTTGCGCTCGCCGAAAGCCTTGAGCGGCTGGGTGGGATTGCCGGAGAAGTCGCCGAGCACGCCGACGACAAAAGGCAGCTCCTTCACCACCATCGCGCCTTCGGTTTCCACTTCGTATTTGATATGGACCCGCGGCTTGCGAACCCGTTCCAGTTTCTCATGTACACTTGCCATCGAGGCTCTCCTTCGTCTCATCGGCGGATTACGAATTGCGGATGCTCCAGATTGCGGCCGGGCAAGCCCGACCTCAGGCCGCTAGCCTCCCTTGTCGGTTGCGGGCTGTATGCCGGCCGCCGTCAGCACTGCATTGCGCGTGTGCTGCTCAGGCAGGAGCTCGGCAAGAAGCTCGGAAAAATCCATGCGGCCGCGACGCACCAAGGTCTCGATCGACATGGAGATCGGTGAATGGGGTTCGGTACGACGGAAATAGCGCGCAACGGCAGCGAGCAGTTCGAAGGCCTCGTCGCGTGAACGAATCATCTCCGCGCCGACGGCCCGCACGCGGGCGGCCTCGGACTCACCGATATCGGTTGCCGGCAGCGGCTCCGAGCCTTGCGAGGCAGGGGTTTCGGCGATGGCCGAGGGAGCCTCGATGCCGGCGAGCATCCGGATTGCAGATGCCGCTTCCTGCAAAGCATTGCGTGTATTCGAGCTCGGCGGCGCCTGATCCCCGCAGTGTTGATCAAGTATTTCGATCATGCGGTCGAAAGCGGCGATGCACTCTGTCACCACCCTGAGATGGGCCGACATCTGTGCGACACCGGCTTCTCCCGCCGCCTGCTGCAATTCCTTGCGCCGCTCGGCTTCGTTCGACCGCTGCGAAAGCTGGAAATCCCAGAGCGAAAACTGAGCGAATTTTCCGTCCGGGATCAACGAAGTCAATCGAATAGCCTGAATAAGCGTTCCTTCGCCGCCCACGCCGTTAAGACCCGCAAAGGGAGCGAACCGCTCCTCGAAATCGCTGTCTCCGATCGAGTGCAAAGTGTCGAAATGCTTGTCTAAAAGCGACGCGGTTGCAACATATACGTCGCGCAATCCTGAGAAGCCGCGCAGCCGCAGCTGCGCTTCGGCGAGCCAGGCCAATACTTCTATGTCCTTGCTCTGGGAAGAAAGGATTTGCAATCCAAGATTGCTAACATCGTGCCACGCGGGTGCAAGCGCAATAACGTCGCCTGGTGAAATACTACGTTCGGCTGTACGTGCGGCGTTTCTGGCGTCTTTAATTCTATAGTATATTTCACGTGACGCAGTATTGATCCGAACGTTTTCTCCGCACGGATAATTTTGTTCAAGTGGATCTATGATTTCTCTAACATTCACGCTGTTAAATACCTCAAAACTCTAAACATACTACGACGGGGTCGGCATTTTGTGCGGCTTGTATTGGCTTGTCAACCATCTCCCGATGATGACGAATTTATGACGACTACTGTAATGCTCATTTTTAAAAATAGAGTCCTTTTTCTTCTGGACAAGGGTTTATGAGCGCCCTAGTTGTTGCTTCGCATCACGAGGACGCACTGAATTTCGTCGAATAAACGGGACTTGCGGATGTCGAATATCGATCTCAATCGTCTGATAAGAACGCTTGAGCCCAACTTACGTGTCGGACTTGAGACAGCGGCTTCGCTCGCCGTGCGCCATCAGCATGCTGTCGTGGATGTCGCTCACTGGCTTCGCTCCCTTCTTGATATTGCGGCGTTTTCGGCCGTTTTCGAAGAGCTCAAGCTCTCCTCTGAAATGCTGAGAACGGAGCTGGACGCGGCGATCGCCGACATTCCGCGCGAGGCCGGCGCCGCGCTGGCGCTCTCCGCCAACCTGCTGGCCCTTGGCCGGGAATCCTTCCTGGTTGCATCGCTGCAGTGCGGCCGTAATGTCGTGCGGCTGGCCGACCTGCTCGCCGCCCTGACCGGCGATTCGGCATTGCGGGTGGTTGTCCGCGGCATTGCCCCCTCGATACGCAATCTCGACCGGGCAATGCTCGACAAATTGCTGGAGAAGGCGGCGGCTGGCCCGTCGGACCAGCTTTCCGTGCCCACCGCGACATCGGCAGGCAATGAATTTCTGCGGCTCTACACGCACGAAATGACGGCGGACGCCCGCGCGGGCCGCATCGATCCTGTTATCGGCCGCGACGCTGAGTTGCGGCAGCTGATCGATATCCTGACGCGCCGTCGGCAGAACAATCCGATCCTCGTCGGCGAGGCGGGTGTCGGCAAGACCGCGGTGGCCGAAGCGCTCGCATTGGAGATCGCCGCCGGCAATGTTCCGGCCCGGCTGAAGGATGTGAAGCTGCTGCTGCTGGATCTGAGCCTTCTGCAGGCCGGCGCCGGCGTCAAAGGCGAGTTCGAACGGCGCCTGCATGGCGTGGTTGACGCGGTAAAGACGTCGCCGGAGCCGATCATTCTGTTCATTGACGAGGCGCACGGGCTGATCGGCGCCGGCGGACAGGCAGGGCAAGGCGATGCCGCAAATATTCTGAAACCGGCTTTGGCGCGCGGAGAACTCAGGACGATCGCGGCAACGACCTGGAGCGAATACAAGCGCTTCATCGAGAAGGATGCGGCCCTTACCCGCCGCTTCCAGACCGTGCATGTCCGCGAGCCGGACGAAGAGGCCGCAATCCGGATGCTGCGGGGCGTGGCGCAAAGCCTGAAAACCCATCACAAGGTGCGCATTCGCGACGAGGCGATCGTCGCCGCCGTCCGCCTTTCGGCGCGATACCTGCCGGACCGGCAGCTTCCCGATAAGGCGATCAGCCTGATCGATACGGCTGCCGCTGCCGTGGCGCTGGCTCGCCAGACGAGGCCGGAGGCTTTGAAACAGCTTACCGACGAGCGCGATCTCCTGGAAACCGAGGCGAACTGGCTTGCGCGAGAACCCGAGACACCGGAAAAGGCCGCCCGGCTTGGCGAAATCGCCGGCAAGCAGCAGGAGATCGTTGCGGAGATCGAAGCGCTCCGGTCGCGTTTCGAGGAAGAAAACCGGCTGGTCCGGGAAGCCGACCGGCTGGAGGAATTCTTCTCGCCGGACGATGCCATCGTCCCGTTGGCGGCGGCGGACAATGGCGGCGACGGCACGAATGTCGCGCCTTTCCCGCCGCAGGCCATGACGGCGGAAGCCGCGCGCGCCGCATTTGCCGTGACCGAACGGACACTCGCGGCGGTGGCGGATCAAACGGCCCTGCTGCCGCGCGTTGTCGACAAGGAGGTCGTTGCATCGATCGTTGCCCGCTGGACCGGAATTCCTGTCGGCAAGCTGTTGGCGGACCAGATCGAAACCGTCAAGACGCTCGATGCCCGCCTGAAGGAGAGGGTGCTCGGCCAGGACGCTGCGATCGAACGCATCGCTTCGGCCATGCGGGCCTCGCGCGCCGGACTTTCCGATCCGCGCCGGCCGCCGGCCGTCTTCCTGTTGGTCGGCATGTCCGGCACCGGCAAGACCGAAACGGCGCTGTCGCTGGCCGACATGCTCTATGGCGGCAGCCGCTACCTGACGACCATCAACATGTCCGAGTTCAAGGAGGAGCATAAGATTTCCATGCTCCTCGGCTCGCCGCCCGGCTATGTCGGTTACGGCGAAGGGGGCGTGCTGACCGAGGCGGTGAGGCGCAGACCCTATGGGGTGCTGTTGCTCGACGAGATCGACAAGGCCCATCCCGGCGTTCAGGAAATCTTCTACCAGGTGTTCGACAAGGGAACGCTGCGCGACGGCGAAGGCCGGGACATCGATTTCAAGAACACCACCATCGTCATGACCGCCAATACCGGTTCGGAAATGATCGCAGCACTTGCCGCCGATCCCGAGACGATGCCGGAGGCGGAAGGGCTGGAAGCGATGCTGCTGCCGGAATTGCAGAAGCATTTCAAGCCGGCCTTCCTCGGCCGCACGACCGTGCTGCCCTTCATGCCGCTCGGGCCGGAGACGCTGTCGGGCATTGTCGATATCCAAATCGGCCGTATCCGCGAGCGGGTTGCCGCCACTTACGGGACCACTCTTTCATTGTCGCCGGCAGCCCGCGACGCGCTGATTTCGCGCGCCCGCACCAGCGAGATGGGCGCCCGCGCCATCGAGGTCATGATCGCGCGCGACCTCCTGCCTGTTCTTTCGACGTTTTTCCTCGATGCCGTCGCGGCCGGGAAGAAAATTACGGGGATCACCATCGGTTACGATGGGCAACGCTTCGACCTCGATGTCGAAGAGGCCGCCCCGCAGGAATTCGGCACGCCGGGGAAAGCCGGTTGTCGGATGAAGTAGCCCCGAGCCGCAAACGCACTCGGGGAGCAGGACGAAGAAAGGCGACTACGCCTTAGACGCAACTAGGCACTCAACCGCCAATAGGAGAGCTTACAGAATGCCGATTTATCTTCAGATCGACGGTATCCAGGGTGATGCGACTCACGAGCAGCATCGCAAGTGGATGGACATCGAAGCCATCCACTGGAACGTGTCCCGCAACATGAACACCTCCGCTGGTTCTGCGGCCAACCGCGAAGCTTCCGAGCCGACCGTTTCGGAAGTGATCCTCACCAAGGTCAGCGAACTCCTCGTCGACCAAGCTCTTCCAGGAGGCCTGCTCGGGCCGCACCGGCAAGCGCTCGGTCATCCATCTCGTCACCACGGGCAATCCCGGCGACACCTATATCGAGTATTCGCTCGAGAACACGCTGATCGCCAGCTACTCGATCGATTCCAACGGCGACCGCCCGGTTGAGACGATCAAGCTGAACTTCACCAAGATGGAAGTGAAGTACACGCCTTACGACGACAAGCACTCGCCGCAGTCGCCGATGATCGCGTCTTACGATCTGGCGACCACCAAGGCCGCTTAAGCCTCTCGACATCGGCAGTGCCGGCCTTGCGGCTGGCACTGCAACTCCATGTTTCCGGCTATCTTCCCCCTGCCTTGGGGAAGGCGCTGAAACATGCTGTTTCCGCAGATGAGTTGAGAGACGTCCTCGCGCTTTGACAATGGAGATGATCGTGTCGGCTGCAACTGAGCGTTTGAACGATATTCTGGTAGAACTCCCCAAGTACAAGTCCCAATGGGAGGCGAACGTTTCCAGTCCCTATGTCAGGGCCTACGATCTCGCCATCGACAATTTTCAGAAAACCACAAAGGCCCAGGAAGCCCGCGACCGCATGCTGGCCGAGCTCTTCGTGTTTTCCGCTTCGATTCTGACGGGCAGCATCATGATGGCGGCCTTCGCGACCACTTCGGTGCGCGTGCTGGCCGGCCGCGCCGCGTTGAGCGTGATCTGCAACAACAATCTCAACCGCACCTTCAACGTCATGCATGCCGCCGCCAGCAACAAGGTGGTGATGTTTGCGCTCGGCGGCGTCCTCGACGAAGCCAAGAAGCTCGCCAACAAGCAGGTGACCAGCGCTGCTGAAAAACTGACGAGCAGCGCGCCGGTCGCCTCTGCGCCGACTGCCCTCAACTTCAAGACGCGGATCGACGATTTCATCGCCATCAACCACGTCTGCGTGCACGAATTCATCAGGGGTGTGCAGCAGGACAATACGATCAGCGAAGCTGGCAAATCCAGGCTTGCCGATCTTGTCGGTCAGACGCCATTCTGCAATCCGCCCGAAAGCCGGCGCGTGGACGAAAACCGCCTCTCCCAGAAGATGGAGCTGTTGTTCTACATGAGCGCGGTTCTGGATTCCGACAAGCTCGTGACCTATGCGCCTTCCACCGGCGGTACCGTTGGCGGCATCGGCCGCGACATCGAATACAGCAAGAAGGCCATCCCGCAGCTGCCCTCGGCAACCGATTATCCGAAATCCATTTCGCCGCGCCTGACGGGCCGGCCCTTCCAGCCCTACGATCCCGGTCAGCGTATCGAATACGACAATATCGGATCGGTCGTCCGCGAACGCATCAATACGCTCAGCCGTTTCACCGGCAATTCCTCTTTCTACCCGGAGCAGAATTCTGTCGAAAAGCTGTTTATCGACCCAACCAGCGGCGCCCAGATGGTGAAGGCGGAACAGATCATCAACCGGCTTTCCGCCGATGCGCGGCCGAAGCAGCTCACCGATGTCAGGATGATCTAAGGCGGTGCCGATGCTGTTGACCGGTCTTCTCAAGCAAGGATTGTTGGGGCGCATGCGATGGCCGCTGGCCGCGGTGACGATCGTCGGTGTCATGGCCGCGAGCGCTGCCGCCATGGTCGGCGCGTCTGATTCGACCGATCAATCCCTGCTGCAGATCGAAGCGGTGTCGTCGCGCCTCTCCGCCACGCCTGCCGCGGTCGAAAGCGTCGCCAAAGCTGCCGCCGACCGGAGCGTTCCCACTTCGGATGCGCAGCCGCTGCTCGAGACCGCTGCGCGGTCTTCCTTCGACGCCGACGGCATGCTTGCCGAAATCTCGAAAGCCGTCGCTGAAGCTGGCAGCGATGCCGTGGATCCCAAGGCTTTCGCCAAAGCGGCCGCGGCATGGCACGAGGGGCAGTCAAAGGTCGCGCGCATGTACCAGGCGCAGGACCAGGCCGGCGCGAAGGAGATCGAAACACGCCTTGCCGACCCTGACAAAGGTCCGGGTATCAAAGCGCTTGCCGATCTGATGGCCGGCCCGGACCTTGCCGTGGAAAGTGCCGTCACCTGGCAAGCCATGTATCTGTCCCTGGAGGCCCTTTCCAGCGCCGATGCCGGAAAACTGGCCTCGGTTTCGCAGGACAAGCTGCAGTCCGAGATGAAAGCCGTGATCGCGTCGCTGCGTGCGAGAAGCGAAAACGAAAAGCCGCTTCCCAAGGACATGGCGCGGGCGGACGAAAAGGCGCGGCTGACCTTCGTGCTGGCCACCCTGCCGCCCGAAGACCTGTCGGTGCTGACGGAATTCTATGAGAGCTCAGGCGGAAAGGCCAAGCGCGACGCGCTCGTCGAAAGTTACATGCGCGTGTCCGACCAGGCCAATAGCCAAATGCTGGGGCAATATTTCCAGGCGCTGGCGGAGTATTTCAAGACCCATCCCCGGCCGCAACAGCAGCAGTAATCCGGCTTTCCAATACGGAACGTGACCTTATGGACGATTTGCAATCCCTTGCCGCCGACTTCATCCAGGCGAACCGCATTCTGAAGATCGTCTCGCCGCTCGGCGAGGACCAACTTCTGCCGGAGCGCGTGGCGATCGATGAAGGCATTTCTTCGCTCTTCGAAATCAAGGTTTCCGCGCGCGCCAAGAAGCCGTCGGTCAAGCCGGAGGAGCTGATCGGCCGGCTGATGGATGTCTCCGTGGAAGTGCAACAGGGCGATGGCGAAGGCGCCGTGCGCCGGCCGTTCAACGGCCTGGTGACCGAACTCAACGAGGGGCCGCCGATCACCCGCGGGCTGCGCTCCTACTCCATGGTGCTGCGGCCGCAGATGTGGCTGCTGTCGCGCCGCTCCGACTGCCGCATCTGGATGGACAAGACCTCGATCGACATCGTCGAGACGCTGTTTTCCGAGCACGGCATTCCGGCGCCCGACACGTCGGGCGTGATCACGCCACCACCGCCGCAGCATTATTCGGTGCAGTGGAACGAAACCGACCTTGCCTATCTCACCCGCCGCTTTGAAGAGGACGGCCTGTTCTACTGGTTCTCCCATGAGGACGGCAAACACAAGCTGCATGTCGCCGACAGCGCCCGATCCTGGCTCGGCCCGTCGCCCTCGGCGCAGGGGGAGGGTCGGGTTCGCCTGGCGCAGGGCTCGGCCGACCGCAATCACATCACCGAGTGGAGCCGGCGTTATTCCTATGTGCCGGGCCAGCGGGCCGGTGCGGACTGGAACTTCGAAACCCCACGCATGGTGCCCGGCACCATGACGCAGTCGCTCGTGCAGATGCCCGAGGCGACCAAGCGGGAGCTTTACGAATATCCGGCGCGCATCTCTTCCGTTGCCGAGGCGGAGCGGGCGGAGAAGTTGAGAATGCAGGCCTCCGAAGCCGATCACGACCGGGTCTTCGGCGGTTCTACATCCCGCATCCTGGAGGCGGGACGCCGCTTCACCCCCTACGAGGTCGCTCATCCCGACCACGTCTATGAGGAGCATGTGGTGGTCAAGGCGACCCATACGGTCGTCGACCGCTCCTATGAGACCAACAGCAACGAGCCGGAATACACCAACACCTTCGAGGCGGTGCCGTCGCGGGTGCCGATGACGCCGCACCGCGAGACGAAGCGGCCGCGCATCGAGGGCACGCAGGTGGCGATCGTCGCCGGCCCCTCCGGCGAGGAGATCCATCCCGACCAATACGGCCGCATCAAGCTGTGGTTCCCCTGGGATCGCAAAGCAAAGAAGGACGGTTCCGACACCTGCTGGGTGCGCGTCAGCCAGGTCTGGGGCGGCGGCACCTGGGGTGCGCAGGTCATTCCGCGCATCGGCATGGAAGTGATGGTCGCCTTCGTCGACGGCGACCCCGATCGGCCGCTGGTGACCGGTGTGGTGCCCAATCCCAGCAACACGGTCCCTTACGATCTGCCAGCCAACAAGACGCGCATGGTCATGCGCTCGAACACCCATAAGGGCACCGGCTTCAACGAAATGACCTTCGAAGACGAGGCCGGCCAGGAGAACATGTTCTTCCATGCCCAGAAGGACCAGACGACCCGCGTGCTGAACGACCGAACCAAGCGCATCGACCGCCATGAGGTCTCGGCGATCGGCGCCAACCGGACGGTCGAAGTGGGCGGCAACCAGAAACACGAGGTCGGCGGCTCGATGAACACCGTCGTCGGTGGAACGGGACCGATGGCGATGGCGTTGATGGGTTCCGTGCAGGGAATGGCAGGCCAAACGGCGAGCCTGCTTTCACAGGCCGGCCAGATTGCCGGAGGTGGCGGGCCTGGCCTTGGTGCTTTTGTCGGTACGCTTGCTTCCTCTGCGCTGGGCTTCCTGAGTATCGGCGGGCTTGGTAGTCGCCAGGGCGTCGTCTCAGGTCCCAGCCCGCGCTCGGATGCGGGCACGGCTCTTGCCGGCTCCGGTACCGGCGTCGGCGAGGACGCCTCGAACCTGTTTCCGTTGCCAGGCATCATGAACACGATTGTCGGATCGTTTCAGTCCACCAGCGTCGGTGTCGCGAAGGCTGAGCAGATCGGGGTGAGCAAGGTCACCAATATTGGCCAGACGGAGATGATCAACGTCGGCAAGCAGCAGAATCTGGCGATTGGAAAGGTACAGAACGTCACGATCGGCGAGGAACAGAATACCAATATCGGAAAAGCCCAGGGCACGGTCGTTGGCGAGAAGATCACCGTCAATGTCGGCAAGCTATATGGTCTCGTGGCAGGTGAAAAATACCGCGGTGAATCAAAGGTGTGGGAAGTCTTCGCGGAAGACAAGATCTTCTTGTCCGCTCCCGGCGGCTACATCGAAATCAACAAGACCGGCATCCGCCTCTATGCATTGAAGATCGATATCGAAGGCAATCAAATCAACTTCAAGAAAGGTGGTCCCGGCCAGGAACCGTCTTGCCTGCGGCAGATGTCGAAGTCGTCCACGCCATTTGTAAGGATGTGATGATGGAAGCGACCCCAGTAATCGATCTGCCGGACATCGCCGAGCCTGCTCGAGTGCTAAGGAAGGCTGTCGATGAGATGAACGGGCCTGTCGTCGTGGTGCTGGACGGCGGCGCCTTTGACGATCTGCCGGATGCACTTGCGTCCGAAGCAATATCCTGCCGCTCGCTGTTTCTGGAGGGGGTACCTCTCGATTTTCGTCGTGCAGGACCATGGATGGCCGAGGCGTTGTCGGCATCGATGCGATCACATGTCGAATGGCTCGATACGCATCACAACTGCGCGGTCTATTGGTCGTGCCCTGCAGGGCCAGACGCACTCTACCGACATCTCCGGACGCTGAACGAGGTCATGATTCCACGCGAAGGCGTGGGGGTGAACAGCAGGGCGGGACGGAAAAGCAGCGCTATGAGCGGGTTCTCTTCCGCCACTGGGATCCCAATGTTCTCGGCGCGGTGCTGCCGATCCTCACAAGGTCGCAGTTCACCCGTTTTCTCGGGCCGGCAGATGGCGTCGTTTTCAATGGGCCGGATTATGGGGGTGTTCGGCGGGCGCGTAAGGCTGACAACATGCCGGATGCGACCATCGGTCCGCTCCGGCTGGAACCGGATCAGATGGAGAGGTTGAAGGCAGCCATGCTTCATTCCTCGCGGCTGCGGATCGCGCGCTTCTTGAAAAAGAACACGCCGCCGCATTTTTCGGGCGTGGACGACGATTTCGTGTGGGGTGCTACGCTGGCGAGCGAGCAAACGGCCGATGAGCTTGGAATTCGGACCGAGCGAGGACGGGCGCGTTGGGCATATGTAATGGTTGTGTCGGACGGCAAGGCGGCGGATCTTCCGGAAGTGCGAAGCTATATCCAGGAAAAGGGAGCCTCGCCTGACACCCGGGTCAAGCAACTGATTGGCCATACGGTTGACGCGCTACGCTCCGGCAACGCCTTCAATGGGGCGGCGTCATGACCTCAGTGGCAGCAGAAACTGTAGGCCAGTACGGTGGTCAAATCGCAGGCGGCGCTTTAGGCGGCGTCATTGGAGGCATTTTTGGTGGGCCGGTTGGAGCTTGGATCGGTCGTGCGATCGGGTCGAGGGTCGGGGGCATGGCAGGCCGCGCGGCGGCAGGAGCGATCGCGAGCTACATGGAGGGTGCTAACGAAGCAGCCGAGACCGAGACCAAGGAGCAGGAAGCTGCAAAGCCCTGCGTGGATTGCGGAGAGATCGATTGCTTCAAACCACCACAGGGATCGAATTCCGATCAAATTAATGAATTCAGGCGGCAGCTCAAGGAGCAACAGGACGCCATCAACGAGATTTCGCCGGACACGCTCCTCAAAAATATGGATACGTATGAGGATATCGGTCGAGGCGCCAAGGATGCAGTGGATCGAGCGACCGCACGGAGTAAGTGGCTTGATAACAAGACCGTTGATCTTGTCGAAGAAGGCCTCGACGAAACGGCTGCAAGAGCCGCAGCCCAAAAAGAGCTGGGTACCATGGATGTCATCCATACGCCCGACCTGTCAGCTGGTGGAACTGGAAAAATTTCCGAACATAATGGAGGCCTGGGACCGAGATCGGCAAACAGATCGATTGGCTCACAATGGTCCAAGACGGGTGACACATCGGAGAAGACACGACTGGAACAACTCAGGGAACACGCGGAAAAAGCAAAAGAGAAGGGAGAAGGCATGAACGCGGACTTGAAAATCTGCGACGAAGACGGATCTTCCGAATCTGGAAATCCGTCCGCGGCCCCGGGTTCCCAGTCCGACGGCAAACCCGGTCAATCGACTGGCTCCGTGCCAATGTCTTGATCACCCGTTAACTCGCAGGAAGATAGATGGAAAAATATAGCGATAGGTTGAATTCAGTTGTCGAAAAATTCTCCGGTGGGAATGTCGAAGAGGCAGTGGGTCTCGACATAGATCGCTCGTCGTATGAAGGGCGAATCCCAGGGGGCGTTTTTGATCTATGGGAGAAAGTTGGGGCAGGCCCGTTTTTCGGCGGATACTTTCAGCTGTGTGCTCCGCAGTCGTATCGGGGGATTATAAGCCAAGTCTTAGATGATGACGCACAAATAATTCCGGAGCAAACTCATGCCATCGGTTTCAGCGCATTTGGTGAGATCGTTGCGTGGAATGAGCAATATCGCGACGTCAGAATAGATCTAGTTAACGGTCAGATATCCTGCCGGTCGATGTTCAATCCGAAACCTCATATTGATCCGAGTGTGACCATCTTGAGCCGATTGCTACTGGCAGATGACCCATCCTTCGACGTTCTCGATAGAGGCGGAAAAGGAACTCTTTAAATCAGCAAAACTAAAGCTTGGAAAATTGCGAGCTGGTCAGATCTACGGTTTCAGGCCCATTCTTGCCCTCGGTGGTAACCGGACTGCTGACAGTATTAAGATTTATGACGCTCTTCCCCATATGGCAATCCTGGCCCAGGCGCACCGCATGCAACTCATGGATAACTCGGTATTTCCACCGAAGCTTGTCAGAACAGTTGGAGGCTGATGCTCTGAGGTTGGGGTCATAGGCAAGACTGACAATATCGCAAGCGGTTTCGAAGACGAGGAATTCCACGTTGGTTGGCAGTCCGGTTACTCTCAAAGGCCATATGCATGTTTGCCCGATGGTTGATCCCGGTCCGCGGCCGCATATCGGGGGGCCGGTGTCTTCGACATCTCAGTCTTTCGTCTGCGTCGAAGGCGTGCCAATCGCAACGTTAGGCGATAAATGCACGTGCGCCGGCGTTCCGACGACAGCCGGCATTACCAGTGGATCGTCGGTTGCCAATATCGGCGGTAAGAAGATCGCCCGCTTCGGCGATGCCTGCGAGCATGGAGGCCGGCTGGTGCAGGGAGTTCCTTGGCTGACGTTTGATTAGCGACCTCGAAAGTCGATCTGGAGGCCGATCAGCAATATGGCGTGGGGTATTATGCAAACAGGGCTATTGGCTGTGCACGCCGGCTCTTTTCGAGGGCCTCTTCCGCCCGACACTGACCAATGTACCGGAATTGAATGCCGATGACCCTGCCGCCTTCGGATATTCGAGTTGATCTCTGGAACAAGACAGGACGGCACTTCACATTTTCGCTCGATGTCGGACCGCTTATGGGTCTGACGAGCCGAAGCCGAACCGATCCCCCACCCCATGATCTGGAGGAGATCTATCGCGCGGCTAGGATGGACATGCCGCAAAATGCAGTTGAGTTGTTTCTGGAGGCCAAGTCCGCGCCGGAGGACATCTGGACCATGTTGTTGGCGGCAACCAGCACGGATTCATACAAGGCGATTTACGACGATAGCGGCAAAACCCTCACGCCGCAGCTTCGCCGAAGCCTCGGTGAGCTTTCGCAGGACGAGATCTACTTTCGCGTTAAATTTCCGAGGCGGGCACGCGTGATGCCCTGAAGGAAGGCACTTATTGAAGTTACGAACATGAAGCCATTCGATCCACTCCGACTTGACTGCGCCATTGCCCTGGCGAAAGACACATTCTGCGTCGTGTTCAGCGGCAAGGATTACGAGGATGTGGACTCCTATATCCTCGTTTACGAGGGGCGATTGGAACAGCCATGGTCCCGCTCCGACGTTCCGCGCAAGATCGATGGTCTTACTGGCAAAATCGGAGAGGATGGACGACCGATCATCTACGCCCTCAGCGATGAAGGCGATGTTTATACACTGCCGATGGGACAGAGCTCCTCGCACCGGAAAATTGAAGGGGCGGGCGTCTATTCCGACGATGCGACTGATCTCGGGTACGTCAACTCCATCGTACTGATTGGGGATGCGTTGTTCGTCACTGGTTATCATTCGCAGCTTTACCGCCTGACTGATTCCGACACCGGCTGGTTTCACAAGGAAAAGCTGCCGCAAGCACCAGCAACCTACGATTACCTCGTCTTCGGAGATTTGAGTGGCTCCACCGAGGGCGATCTCTATATGAATGTGACCTATTCGCCGGCAAGCACTAACAGGGAATTGACCGAGGAAGAGGAGGAGGAGATGGGCCGCCTTTACCTAGCCGGTCGGAATGAAGAGGCAGCAGCCATTCGACGGGCCTCAGAGGGGCCAAGCCGTGTTCTGGAAGGCCGCCTCTATCATTGGAACGGACAGGAGTGGCGGATTATAGCCAAGCCGCGCTCGGGAAAATATTATGCAGAACCAGCTACGCTTTCGGACATTTTCATCGAGTCGGTAGACAAGGTCTGGGCTGTTGGCGGCAATGGCGTCATTTTGTTCGGCAACGCCGAACATGGTTTTCAGGACGTCTCCTTCAAGGGAAACGACGAGAATTTGCGCTCGATCACGAAATTCAAGGATCGGATGGTGATCGCATCGGATTATGCTTTGCATTGGTTCGATGGACATCTGCTGTCTCCTTTGAAACCCGTCCTTGATCCGAGCATCAATCGCAATATTCCCAACCCGCTCAAAGTCCAGGCTGTTGACGATGTGCTGTATTACTTCGATACGAAACATGGCGTTCAGACCTTCGATGGTGAACGCTGGACAGAAATCGAAATTCCGCCTGAACTGCTGGAGCGCGATTTCAAAGGACTGCCGGCGGCCAAGCCTCGATGACCGATTTGCCGATATCTCGTCGATTGCCGACCGCGAGAAGAATTTCAAGGACGGCGTTCGTTGGCGTAGTGATCTGGTCCTTGCAACAGGGACTGAACTCTTCCGGTTCGATGGGCATTTGGCAAAGCCGTTTGTGCCCAAGGTAAAGATGCGCACCGCCCCCTTTGTCCTGCAGCCGAGCGCGATTTTCGTACAGAACGACAAGCTCTATGTCTTCGATTACGGACTTCGTTATTACATCTTGGATGATGCGGGTTGGCATCAATACGATATCCCGAATGACCTTTCGGCCCGGCCGTTCAAGGGTAGCAGCGGCAAAGGATCGCCTTAACGAAATCGAGTGGCTGATGAGCAACTGGTGGCCTCACGACAAGAATTTGGAGCCAACATGGCCGCTACACCTCGGCGCCCCCTGCGGGAAGTACTGGATGAATTCGGACCACTCCAAGACGGTATAGCGGTTTCCGCTTCGCAGGCTGAGCGCTACCGCGGGCAGTTGCCTGACGCCATGGTTGATTTCTGGATTGAACATGGACGCGGGCAGTGGCGTGATGGTCTCTACTGGATCTGCGATCCCGAGCCTATCATGCCTGTTCTCCATACATTGTTTGCCGGCGATCCGGAATTCGACTCCGCAAGAATGGTGCCCTTCATGCGTGATGCCTTTGGCGAAGTCAGCATCTGGCATTCCAAATTTAAGGTGATCACGCTCAACGTGAATAGTGGCACCGTCACTACGACTGACATTACTACCAAGGTCATCGAGGGCATCCCTCCATTCGATGACGATATGCGGTAGCTGCCGCCGTGGACGCCAGTGTTTTCGATATTAACGGCTGGGTGGATTCTACGACCGGCAAGCCAGTTTTCGATGCCGTACGCCGGCGGCTCGGGCCGATTGATGCCAATCAGGTCTATACTATGGTCCCGCATTTCCGCCTCGGCGGCGGCGCCGCCGCTAAGGATTTTTCAATGGGCGGCTTCATCGAATATCTGGGCGTTCTGACGCAGATGGGACCCTTGGGACGGGGTGCCTTTGGGCATCTCGAAGCTGTTCGTACGATCGGCCATGACCGTCTGATCGATAATTGATGTGCGCTTCGCCTTAGGTGCAACTCCATCGATTAAAGTACGCCTTCGAGAACTCCCCTAACAATGCTTTTCGGAAACCAGGACGTGGCTGAAAAATCAAACTACAACATCTTCGAGATCAAGTGGTTCGACGAATTCCTCTCGGCTTACAAGATCGACAATATCATCCGCCCGAGCGATGCTGAGATAGAGGGCTATCGCGGGAAGCTGCCGGATTTTCTTCTGCGTTTCTGGAGCGATCATGGCTGGTGCAGCTGGTCCGGCGGTCAGTACTGGCTTTGCAATCCTTCATTGCCGAAGCCCGTGCTGGACTATGTCTTCCGCGGAGATCCGGAGCTTAATCCTGAAAAGATGTATGCCTTCGGCTACACCGCCTTCGGTGAAGTCGATATCTGGTATGGCGATGCCATGATCAGGTTAAATCTCCTGATGGGCAAGGTGCGTGTCGATCCGCGCGGGTATAATGAGGAGCACCAGCGCGAATGGACCGATAAGGTCATGCTGGGTCTGCGCTTCTCAGGACGATTCGCTCCGGTCACGCCGCCGTGGGAAGATGAAAATCGGAAAAACATGATGCCTCAGGCTTTGGAAACTCTGGGGCATCTCGCATGCGGCCAAATCTACGGTTTCGCGCCCGCACTTAGCTTAGGCGGCCGCAACATTTTGCAGAATCTTCAGAAGATGCCATTGGTCGAGCATCTGGTCTTTCTGGCTTCCATGGAACCGCCAACCTATTACGACTATACCCCCCGCTCGGGGAGAACGTGGTCTCGGTACGGTGACGCCGCGCCGAACGATCGGGCCACAGAGCCGATGAGGCCGCGGCTGGTAGATTCCGACGAGGCGGAGAGTATTGGTTCATTTTCTGATCACGGTTCAGATACGAATGACTGCAGCGGAGTCTCTTGGGACGCGAGGCAAACCCCACGAGGCAAGAAGGGTCGCCGAGGCCGAAGCGGAAAGCGCCGTTGGGCGCATTCCGGAGAGCTTGCGAGAGTTCTGGATACAGTATGGCGTGGGTTACTATGCAAACAGGAACTACTGGCTGTGCACGCCGGCTCTTTTCGAGGATAGCGACCCACCGTCATGCGTACCGTTACGACGGCAGCGCATTCACATTCTATCAGCATGGCGACAATGCTGCGTACTGAAGAATTTCTACGCCCACCGCAAGGAAGAAGCCCGCTGCCGAAGGTCCTCGGCGGCGCCTAATTTTGCATGGCCGGTTTTGCTGAGGATCAATAATGAAGCGGTTTTGGAACGTCCGGACCCTGTTCTTCGCACCGATCGTTCTGATCGGGCTCGGCGGTCCGGCGGCATTGCCGGGGCAGAGTGAATGCGCCGGCCGTGCGGCAGACATCATACGGCGTGCCTATCCGAGCGCGACAAATGCCGACGATGGTACTCTTCTGTTCGAGGGGGCATCCATCACGCTACCCAAGGGCGACAGTGTTGATGGCGATCCGCATGCGGTGATATGCCGGGTTTGGCCGGCTCAGCCCCAGCTGATGCTGATTGCGGTCCCGTTGATGACAGAGCAGTCGGATTCGGAAAACGAAGGGGATATCGAACTGCTCGTCGTCGACAGCACCAAGCTGCAAGTAAGGCAGCGGCTGCGTCTTGACGGCCTTATGTCCGACGACGCCTTTCGTGTACGAAGCGTCGCCTTCGATACCGCACGCTATCAGCTCGCGCCAAAGAGAACGGCTTTCGGCCTGCGTATTTCGCGGGAAGGCAGCTCGCGCGCCAATCCATTTGGTGAAACGACCTTATGGCTCTTTTCGATCGAAGGTGATCGGCTGAAGCCGGTGCTCGACAACATTGTCGTTCGCGAAAGTCAGGGAGAATGGGACACCGTCTGCGCCGGTGAGTTTAGCGAAACCACGCGCACGCTTGCGATGGTCCCACCGGCGAAAGACGCGGTTGCCGACATCCTTGTCACCGACAAAACGACGACATCCGTCAATAGGGTCGGAACGGATAATGATTGCAACAGCGAAGATAAGACGACGATCGACAAACGCCGGCTGCGGTACGACGGATCGGGATATGGCGTTCCAAAAGACCTGAAGCGGGTCGATTAGGAGGAACTGACCGGGATGGTGGTCCAGGCTGCGCCTCGAACCGGCGGCGATGATCCGACGCCATGGCTGCAGGCTGCCGGATCAGGGTCAAAAAGCGCTGATGCTGTCCGTTCTGCGCGGCAATTATCCGGCGGTAGGGGCAAGGAATGACTTTTTTAAAGCGTCGCTGCCTTGGATGGTCCTGCCTTTGGCAAAACTGGCGCCGGCGCACTCATGAACGGCAGCGGCGCAATTGGTCAGTGGGGAATAGAATATGGTGCATGGCATTGCTGCTCTCTTGATCCGTCACGAGTCCGACGACGGCGGCGTGTTGCGCTAAGGCTGGTGCGTGGTCGAGACAGTGAACAGCTCCGGACCGAACACGACGCATCAAGGCCGGGATCCTCGCGATCCCGAAAGGGCGGTGGACCTCGAGGATCAGAAGGCCCGATTCTGTGCTGACATCGCGGCATTCGCCGATGCTGCCATGAACGGCGATCTGACGCGGCGAATGAATGCCGACTATACGGATCCGGATTTTGGGCGTTCGGCGACGATGCTCAATGAACTGATGTCGTTGATCGACAATAACCTCACCGATTTCAACGATGCGATGGCAGCCCTCGCCCAAGGCGATCTGCATCGCGGCATGCGCGACAAGCACCGCGGCGCATTTGGACCGCTGCAGAAGAACTTCAATCTGGCCATGGCGACAGTCCGCACCGTGCTCGGAGAACAGGGCGCGGAGCGCTTTACGAGCAAAGCGTCAAAATTCCGGCGAATGCTGGCGGCGGTTGGGCCAAGTGAGACCGGGCTCTG
This sequence comes from Rhizobium sp. K102, assembly GCF_022385315.1. Lineage (NCBI taxonomy): Bacteria > Pseudomonadati > Pseudomonadota > Alphaproteobacteria > Hyphomicrobiales > Rhizobiaceae > Rhizobium > Rhizobium sp. K102. Next base: position 183,676 of record NZ_CP092437.1, on the reverse strand, counting down.
GCCCTCCGGCGACGATTCGCGGCCGGTTCCGCCGCCGCCGCACGATCTTTGGCTGCGGCTCGCTGAGGCGCTGAACGGCTTCCGCCGCTGAAAAGGCAGGCGCGGCCATCGGGCAACATGGTCGGTGCCATGCCGCAAAATATGACCTTGCCGGCGGCAAAGTAAACGGACTTCCCTTTGAAAGATTTGCGGTCCGACGAGCGCCAGGGGCAGATAAGTCACCGCGTTTTGTTCGATCCCTCGCAGACGGGCGCGTCGGCGCGCATCAAGCCAAACAATTTCAGGTCCTCCCACAGGGCGCTAGGGATAGGTGTGCTGCGCCCACGGATGTTTGACGCCACTTGAACGACCGATTGGCCACCGGGGATAACGGAAACGACAGCCGGATGGAAGAACGGAAAGTTGAGCGCCGCGTCTGACAGGGTAACGTCGTGTTTTCGGCAGACTTGCTCTATGCGCCGAACCTTGTCGACGATCTCTGAAGGGGCGTCGGAGTAGTTGTATTGTGCGCCAGCAATCGGCCCCGTCGCCAGGATGCCGGAATTATACGGGCCGCCGACCACTATGCCGATATCGCGCGCTTCGCACATGGGGAGAAAGGATTCCAACGCCTCCTGCTCAAGCAGAGTATAGCGTCCGGCAAGCAGGAACAGATCGAAATCCCCTCGTTCGGCAAGCGCCTGACACATCTCCCACTCGTTTATACCGCCACCGATTGCCTTCACGACCCCCTGGTCGCGCAGCGAAATCATTGCCTGATATCCACCGCTCATGAATTGCCCGACATAGTGGTCGCAGGCTGCTTGTGTGCCGTGATTGAAGACATCCAGATCGTGCACGAACAGAATATCGAAACTGTCGAGACCCGTGCGCTCGAAAGATGCTTCGAACGACCGCATGACTCCATCGTAGCTGTAGTCGAAAATTTCCCGGCGACTGGGAGTATCGAAGAATTTGCCGATGCCGGTCCGCTGTTCGGGTCGGCAGACCTTCATGATCCGGCCGACTTTTGTCGACACCACGAAGTCTTCGCGCTTTTTCGTTGCAAGGAAACGGCCGACCCGCCTTTCCGCGAGGCCAAGCCCGTAGAGCGGTGCGGTGTCGAAGTAGCGGATGCCGTAGCGCCAGGCTGCGTCCAATACGGCTGCGGCCGCGTCATCGGTGATTGCTCGATAGAGATTGCCGAGCGGCGCCGTGCCAAACCCGAGTTCCGTAAAGGTGAGCCCGCCGTCTCCCCTGCGATCCCAGTGTCGCGTCTTCATGTCAACTGCCAGTACCCTATATTTGCCTGCCACCGGTACGAGTTTGGTCGTCCCGTCTGAGGGTTTTACATCGACCGCGAACGCTCACGCAGGCTCTCACTTATGGCGACGTGACAGATAATATGGCGCTCCGACACGGGCTGTCGATATCATCGCCATTCCGGTTCTGGCTCTGCTCGTCGGGCTTTTTTCCAGCCCAGCATTGCTTCCGCCCCGTTAAGTCCAAGCTAAGTGAGACTGCACTGCTTTCGAAAAATTGAGAAAGCCGGTAGAAACCTCCGGCACAAACAGTGTCTGCTCGGCGAGAGGCGAGGTTCATGCAAAAGCGGGAATTCCTGATTGGCGCGGGTGTACTTGCCCTATCCCTGGCAGCAGGAGGTGAACGCGTGGCGGCGTCGAAGGAACCGGTTGATGCCGCAGCACTTGCAGCGCTACGGCCCGGCATGCCGATGTCGGCGGTCGAAAAGGCGATGGGCTCTGCCTGGCGTACGCCGGCGCCGCATAAGGGCGGCGTAGTCGACATTCTCGAAAACACGCATGGCGTTATCGTGAGGATCGATCGAAAAGGGCTGATCGGCAGGATCGATTTCAATTCCCGCTTCATGCATACCATCGCCGGCATTCCCATGGCGATATCGCTAGCGGACCTCCGCGCCACGGTGCCGGATATGGAGATCGGTAAGGAAAGCGCGACGAGTGGGGGTGCTCGTTTCGGCATGAAGCAACTGCCGGAAGGCACCTTGTCCGTCCGCATCACGTTCGACAAGGTCTATAATATAGCCATCTTCAATCCAAAAGCTGAATATGCGGAGCCGAGCGCTCCGCCTTACCCGGCTGTGGCCGGCGCTCGCGGCGCGCCTTTCTCGGATCCGAACCTGAAGCTGGCGGTGCTGTCCTCGCTTCTCTATGCGAAACTGCTTGATCTCGGCACACCGGAACAGCTTGCGACCCATGTGCTTGGGCGTGCGGTCGATCTGGAGAAGGATGGCTACGAACTCATCCCGGAAGCGCTGGATTATCTGGTCCGTTATCCCCTGACCGAGGAACTGCTGGCCTCCGTCGAGGATATTGAGCTCGATGGCGGCGCGGCGATCTATCCGTTTGCCTGGTATTTTTGGGGCGGCGAAGAAAACGCCTTCGATGTGAAGGATCTCTCCGGAATCCGTTTCTGCCCCAACCTGAAAGACTTTTCGGTTAATTCTATGATCGACAAGGTCGATATCCGCGCCCTCGTTCCGCTGAAAAAGCTCGAGCGCGTCAGCATCAACGTCCCGTCCGAAAACGTCGATGCATTGCTCGATCTGCCGGCGCTCAAAGAGGCAGGCCGCTTTTCGCCGAAGCCGGCCACGCAAGATATCTTCAACGAATTGGGGCGGCGCGGCGTGCAAGTGTACTGATCGCAGTCAGCCGATGCGCCGGACCAAATCGTTCGTGATGCCCGGGAGTGTGGCGTGGAAATCCGGCTGGTCTGTCGCGTTGGGATCGCACGCTAGCGGAGGTGAAGGGCAGAACCGGCACGCGGTGTAGCTCGGCATGCGTCTGGTACGGGGATTGGCGACCGCCTATGCCGCGCGCATTGCGGTCGCGCGCGCCCGCGAACCCTTGCGGCGACAAGATGTTCGCACACAAGTGGAACACCACGCAGAATTCGTCACCCTCCGATTTAACGAAGCTCAAACCAGTGTCGTCGTATAACACGTTCGTTACATGGTTTGGGAAGGTGGATCCAACGCAGTGAATGGCATCTGGACGCAATTCGGTGGCAACCTTTCCTTCGTGTGCCTGGCAATGTCGCTCTGGGCGCTCTTTTCGATTCAGTTTCAGCGCCGGTCCTTCATGCAGGAGAGGATCGCCTTCGGAATCATGGCCGGCGGCGCTTCCATCGGATCGATATTGCTCGCCATCGAATTTCATCCCGGCATCTATATCGATCTGCGTTTTTCGCCGCTTGCATTGGCCGGCATGTTCGGCGGGCCGATCGCGGCGGCTTTTGCCGCATCGCTGGCGATGGCCTTTCGCTTTGCCATCGGCGGCACGGCGATGGTCGACGGGATCGTCACGATGGCTGCTGCCGCCGGCATCGGCCTGGCCGGCCATTTCTGGACCCGCAAGAGATCTCCGGTGCTCATGGACGTTGCGCTGCTGAGCCTCGCCCTTGGCGTTGCACTGGTTCTATCCATGGCTCTGCTTCCCACTCTCGTGACCGCGCATGTGCTCGCCGGCGTCGGTTTTCCCCTGACCGCGTTGAATTGCCTGGCAACCGTTCTGGGCGGTTTCGTTCTGCTGAAGACACAGCACTGGGAGCTCGAACGCAGCATTTTGGTGACGGCATTTTCGCAGTCGCCCGACTATCTCTATGTGAAGGATCGAAACAGCCGCTTCATCACCGTCAATGAAAACATGACCCGGCTTTTCCGGTTCAGGACGACGGCGGAGATGATCGGATTGTCGGATTTCAATCTGATGTCGCGGCCGCTCGCCGAGAAACTCTATTATCTCGAGCAGCAGGTCATAGACACCGGCGTGCCGCTGATTGATTCCACCGAATATATTGAAGGCAGATTCCTGCTCGCATCCAAGGTTCCGTTGCGAGACAAGCAGGGCCGAGTGATCGGCCTTGCCGGCGTAACACGAGATGTGACCGAGCGCACGGCCCTGGAGCGCGAGTTGCGTGAAAGCAAGAACCTCTTATCGCATGCGATGGCCGGCATGTCCGATGGTATCGCCATGTACGACAGCAAGGGATTTCTTGTCTTTTGCAACGATCAGTACCGTAGCGCCTTTCCGCTGTCTGGCGATGCCCGGGTGGTCGGCGCGCATATCAGCGACATCCTGCGCCGTGTCGTCGAAACCGGCGAGCGGCCGGGCGTCGTCGAGGGTGATCCGGAAGAGTGGATCAAGCTGACCAGCGCGACGTTGCACAGCAACAAGGACGAAGAGGTTCAACTCCACAACGGCGACTGGCGCAGCATCCGGACGCGACTGGCAGATGATGGCACGGCGATGGCTGTCGTATCGGACATCACGGCGACGAAACAGGCGGAAATCGCGCTCAGGCTCTCGGCCGAGCAACTGAGGAATCTGGCCGAAACCGACGGGCTGACCGGCATCGTCAATCGCCGCGCCTTCGATGAAATCTTCGCGCGTGAGACCGCGGGTAGCGCCAGGAAGAACACGCCGTTCAGCCTGCTGATGGTCGATATCGACCGCTTCAAGGCCTATAACGATACCTATGGGCATCCGGCCGGCGACCAATGCCTGCGCGTCGTCAGCAAGTGCCTGCGCCAATCCGTCAGCCGGCCGGCGGACATCGTCGCGCGCTATGGTGGGGAGGAATTTGTGGTGTTCCTTCCCGACACCAGCGCCAAGGGTGCAATGATCGTCGCCGAGCAATTCGCCCGCCGTCTGGCCACGGAGAATATCCTTCATTCCGGCAGCGAATTCGGGCGGGTCACAGCCAGTATCGGCATATCCTGCGCGACAGGGGCAACGCTGCGCGCCAGCCCGAACCGGCTGCTGGCCGAGGCCGACGCCGCGCTTTATGAGGCCAAGACCCAGGGCCGCAATCGCATCCTGGCACATTCGCGCGAGAATGGGCATGCGCTGAAGGAAACCGGCTAATGCGCGCCGCTTCCCGCGCCCAATCCGTGCGCTTGATAGGATTTTTCTATCAATCCATCGCGCGGACGGCCTTGATGTTTGCCGCGCTTCGACAATACAGGGCGCATGGACACAAAATTCATCGGGAAGAAATCGGCGGCAGCCGGCGGCTGGGGCGCTTTGAAGAGCTGCGGCAAGCAGCTGCTTCAAAGCGGGATGCCGATCTCCGGGGCGCGAACGATGCTGAAGGCGAACCAGCCGGATGGGTTCGATTGCCCGGGCTGCGCCTGGGGCGATCCGGAACACGGATCGTCGTTCGAGTTCTGCGAGAACGGGGTCAAGGCCGTCGCCTGGGAGGCGACGGAGAAGCGGGCAACGCCGGCCTTTTTCGCGGAAAACACGGTATCGCAGCTTCGCCGGCTGTCGGATTACGAGCTTGAGCTCAACGGCCGCCTTACCCACCCCATGCGATACGATGCAATAAGCGACCGCTACCTGCCGGTGGCATGGGACGATGCCTTTGCCGAGATCGGCAGCATTCTCAAGGGCCTCGATAATCCCGATCGTGCGGAATTCTATACATCAGGCCGCGCCAGCAACGAGGCCGCCTTCCTCTATCAGCTGTTCGTACGCGTCTACGGCACCAATAATTTTCCCGATTGCTCCAACATGTGCCACGAGGCCAGCGGCATCGCCATGCGCCAGGCGGTCGGCGTCGGCAAGGGCACCGTTCTGCTGGAGGATTTCGAAGAGGCCGACGCGATCTTCGTGATCGGGCAGAACCCGGGCACCAACCATCCGAGAATGCTCGGCGATCTGCGCCGGGCGGCACTTCGCGGCGCGCGCATCGTTGTCTTCAACCCCATTCGCGAGCGTGGCCTCGAGCGCTTCTCCGATCCGCAGGACAAGATCGAGATGCTGCGCGGTGCGTCCACCGATATCGCCAGCCACTATCTCCAGCCGCATCTCGGCGGCGACATGGCCGCGGTTCGCGGGATGGCCAAGGCCGTGCTGGCTGCGGAAGACGCCGCCGTCGCCGCCGGTCTGCCGCCGGTCCTCGACCATGCATTTCTTGTCGAACACTGCGCGGGTTTTGCCGAATACCGGACGGCAGTGGAGGCGACGAGCTGGGCCGACATCGAAGACCAATCGGGATTGAGCCGGGAGGAGATTGAACGGGCCGCCGATGTCTATATCGCTGCCGAACGGGTCATTTGCACTTGGGCGATGGGCGTGACGCAGCATCTGCATTCGGTGGCGACGATTCGAGAGATTGCCAACTTTATGTTTCTGCGCGGCAATATCGGCCGGTCCGGCGCCGGCCTCTGCCCGGTGCGCGGCCATTCCAACGTGCAGGGTGATCGAACCGTCGGCATCAACGAAAAGCCGTCGGACGATTTCCTCGATGCGCTGGAGAAGCATTTCCGCTTCACCGTTCCGCGCCGGCACGGCCACAACGTGCTTGCCGCGATCGGAGCGATGCTCGACGGCTCGGCCGAGGCCTTCATCGGGCTTGGCGGCAACTTCGCCCGCGCCACGCCCGACAGCGCACTCGTCGAGAAAGCGCTTCGGCGGCTGAAACTGACGGTGCATATCGCAACCAAGCCCAACCATTCGCATCTGATGCCTGGCGAGACGGCCTTTCTCCTGCCGTGCCTCGGACGGACCGAGATGGACCTCAACGCGGCCGGCAATTCCCAGCTCGTTAGCGTCGAGGATTCGATGAGCATGGTGCATGGTTCCGCCGGCATCAATCGTCCGGCCTCAACCCATCTCCTCTCGGAAGTCGCCATCATCGCCGGCATTGCGCAAGCAACGGTCGGCTCTTCCGTGGTCGACTGGGCGGAACTTGCCGAGGACTACGATCGCATCCGCGATCATATCGAGGCGACCATTCCCGGTTTCGAACACTACAATGCGCGCCTGCGCAAACCGCGCGGTTTTCACCTGCGCAACGCCGCCGCCCATCGGGCGTGGCAGACGTCCACAGGCAAAGCGTCATTCGCCTGCCAGGCGCTTCCCGAACAGACGGTGCATCAGCGGGCGCGAAAAGGCGAGGGACGTTTCGCCCTGCAGACGTTCCGCTCGCACGATCAGTACAATACAACGGTCTACGGCCTCGACGACCGATACCGCGGCGTCTACGGAGAGCGGCAGGTCATCTTCATTCATCCGGAGGACTTGAAGGCGATGAATGCCGAGGCCGGCGACCGCGTCGATGTGGTTGGCGAGCATGATGACGGCATCGAGCGCGTCGCACGGGATTTCCGCTTCGTGCCCTACGACACTCCGCGGGGCAGCATCGCCGGCTATTATCCCGAGCTGAACGTGCTCGTGCCGCTTGGCAGCGCCGGCGAGGAAAGCGATACGCCGACCTCGAAATCGATCATGGTTTCCTTCCGCCGGCGACATGCCGCATGAGCGAAGAGGCATCCGACACCGGCCGATTTCTCGCCCTTGTCGCTGCGGCGCAGGAGAGGGATGCCGGGCTGACGTCGGTGCAGGCCGGCTTGCTCGTCGCCGCGGAGCTCGAGATCGCATCTGACAGCCGGTCTTTCGCACGCAGTCTGGGGATCGCGCATGCGCTTGTGCTGCGGGAACTCAACGCGCTCGCCGAGCGTGATGACACGCTTGAGATCGTCAAGCGGGATCCGAGGACGATGCGAGCGTTCTACAGATTGGTGAAGTCCTGAAGCAGGTCGCGCAATATTTTGCAGTGGTTTTGCGATGACGGCGATCCCGGCCGGCTTATCGACGGCTGACGCGCTTCCTCGTGTCTGAGGGATATTCCCCATAGGTCGTTTTATAGACCGCGGAAAAGCGGCCGAAATGAAAGAAGCCCCATTTGAGGCAGACGGCCTTCATCGTCTCCTTGCTTTCCGGGTCGAGCAGATCCTGGCGCGCCGCGCGCAGGCGAAGCATCAGCAGATAGGCGGCGGGAGACGTTCCCTTGAAGGCGCGGAAACCGGTTTCGAGCGCCCTGCTCGAGACGCCGGCCGCTTCGGCAACCTTCGGCATGGTGATCGGCTGATCGATATTGGCCTGCATGAATTCGATCGCCCTGCGCACATGCCTCGGAGCGATCAGGGCCGGCCCCTTGTCGAGGAAATGCGACAGCCGATGCGGCACCATGCGCACGACCAGATCGGCCAGCGCCTGCGTCATGTGCGCCATGGCGATCGGCGACTGCAGCAAGGGGCCGTCGTCGCGCATTCCTGATATGATCGTTTCGGTGAGATTGCCGATCGTCCGGCCAACCGGCGTCGATAGATCCAGTTCCGGCAGCAGGTCGAGCGAACCACTGAACGGCATTTCGAACGTCTCGCCGATCGTCTGGAGGATAACAGGCCAGTTGATCAGAAGTTCGTCGATGACATTCCTCTGCCCATGCATGAGAACGCTATCGGGTTCGAAATTGTTATAGAGCAGCAATTTCCCTTGCCCGGCCTCGGCCTTGCGCGCGCCATAGGTCACTCCCATGCCGCCGCGGCGCGGGACGACGAGCGACAGATACTCCGCCGTGCTGACGGTCGGCTCGATGTTGAACTGGAACTCGGCCTCATGATAGCCGGTCAGCAGGACCGCGCTGTCCGCCACCGAAAAGTCCAATCCCCAATGGAAGTCCTTGGCGCGGCCGACAGGCTCGGCATCAAACGCGCCGAATGCCCCCCGAGCGTTTCCACCATGTTGTCGAAGGACGAACCATGGAATCGGAATAAGAATGGCTTTGCGCTGTTTTCCGTCATGCTGTTCTCGTCATTTCTCCTGACCGAAGACGGCGCAATGCATTGGCTGCACGGGGTCGAGATGATGTACGTCCCTCTTTCTGGCCGCAGTCGCCGGCATTATCCTTCTTCTCCGCGCTTGATCAGGGCCCGTTGGATGAAACGAAGTGCGAGGCCCTGGGCGCATATTAGCGAAAATGCGGGCTCAGCGCAGCACGTGGCGGCGTAGCGGACAGGCTTCAACCGGATGCGGGCGTCGAAAGGTGTTCGGCCAGGCGAATTCGAGTCGAGACCGAAACTGGCAGGTGCCGGAAAAGCGAAGATTTCGAATGTTTTATCGATAATGCCCATTGGTCGGACTTTCCTGGCCGGTCGGCAGGAACTGACAGAGCCGGCAGCACTTGGCAAGCCTTGGCGCTGCTGTTTTTCATGGTAATCCGATGATGAAACGATTAGCCAGCTTGCACAGACGGCGCGCTTTAATGCGCCATGCAAAAGTCGCCTGCCGAAGGTTCTAAAGTGGACCGCTCGAGATAGCCTTCGGCAGGCTGACAGGCAGTTTGCATACGCACGGGATGGGGTGCGTATGGATGCAGCCCCTCCAATCATTTGGGGTGATCGATAGAGGGGTTTGGCTTTCAGACCGTAGACCATCATGGCCTCGGTCACGGTTACTTTAGTGTTCCGCTGCAATGGAGCAATTGTCGCGCGTCGATATTGTCGGTCGATCGGCTTTTCGCGACGCAGTCTGGACTGGTCCTGCGCAAAATGTACAGGCCGGCGCTCCGCTCTCCCGTCTTCGCCGCTGCGCATCAGAGATCCAATGCGAACTCGAGCTAGGTGACGCCATTGCCGTGCCATTCCAGCACGCTGATCTCCAGCAGCCACTTGACTCCGAGCCTCTTCAAGGTACGGCGAAGCGGTACGTCCGCGCCGATCAAGGGATCGGGTGAAGCATCGTCACAACGCGCCGCCGATGGCGCGTTCGCCATAATAGGCGACGTGCTAGTCACCCGGCACGCCGTCCCTGGCCATGTTTGCCGTATGCGCCCGAAGACGATCCGATTGCGCAAGCTGTGCCTGCGCAGGCTGACGGGCGAAAACAGACGCGGAAAAAGTTTCGACATCGTAATGTCTCAGACAACCGGCTTGCCGGTTGGAGTGGCGCGGCGAGGCACCGAAACTCGGTGTCGCCGGCCAACCCGAAAGAGGCCGCGCGCGGAGCGTCAGAGCGCGACCGAAAGGGTATTCTCGCGTCGGGCAGCGACCTCCTGCGAATTCACCATCGCGCCGGCGAGCTGACGGAAGGTGACGAGCCCCAGGGTTTCCCCCGACGGCGACACCACCCTGGCATCGTCGTCCGGCGTGGCGGCCAGCATGCGGACGGCCTCTTCGACCGTCGTCCCCGATACGATCGTCAATCCACCGGGTGCGGCGGAATGCAGCGGCGTCATGACGGCTTCGACATGGACGACCCGTCCCCGGTTCACTTCCTTGACGAAGTTGGCGATGTATTCGTCGGCCGGGCGCAGCACGATGTCCTGGCTGGTGCCCTGCTGGATGACTTCGCCGTCGCGCAGGATGGCGATCTGGTCGCCGAGGCGCAGCGCCTCGTCGAGATCGTGGGTGATGAAGACGATGGTCTTCTTGATTTCCTTCTGGATGTCGAGAAGCACCGTCTGCATATCCGTGCGGATCAGCGGGTCGAGGGCCGAATAGGCCTCGTCCATCAGAAGCACCGGCGCATCGTTGGCAAGCGCCCGCGCCAGCCCGACACGCTGCTGCATGCCGCCGGAAAGCTGGTTGGGATAGCGCTGCTCGAAGCCTTTGAGCCCGACCCGCTCCAGCCAGCGCATGGCGATGTCGATGGCTTTCGCCCGCTCCATGCCCTGTACTTCGAGGCCGAAGATGGTGTTGTCGAGGACGTTGCGGTGCGGCAGCAGCGCAAACTTCTGGAACACCATCGCCGTCTGCTGCCGGCGGAACGTTCGCAAATCGATCTCGTTCATCTTCACGACGTCGACGCCGTCGACCAGCACTTCGCCGGACGTCGGGTCGATCAGCCGATTGATATGGCGGATCAGCGTCGATTTGCCCGAACCCGAAAGGCCCATGACGACCTGGATGCAGCCGGAGGGGATCTCGATATTGATATCCCGGAGGCCGAGCACGTGTCCGTGCTTCTGGTTGAGCTCGGTCTTCGTCAGGCCCTTCTGCACCGCCTCGACATGGGCGGCGGGGTTGGGGCCGAAGATCTTGTAGAGGTGGCGGATCTTGATGCCGCCGAAATGCTGCTCAGCCATGGACGGTCTCCCGATGCTTCTGGAGCCTTTTGCCATACGCCTGGCTGACCCGGTCGAAGATGATGGCGATACCGACGATGGCAAGGCCGTTGAAAATGCCCAGCGTGAAGTACTGGTTGGCGATCGCTTTCAGCACCGGCTGGCCGAGGCCCTGGACGCCGATCATCGAGGCGATGACCACCATGGCGAGCGCCATCATGATCGTCTGGTTGATGCCGGCCATGATGGTCGGCAGCGCCAGCGGCAGCTGCACCTTGAACAGCTTCTGCGACCGCGAGGTGCCGAAGGCGTCAGCGGCTTCGAGCACGTCCTTGTCGACAAGCCGGATGCCGAGATCGGTCAGGCGGATCATCGGCGGGATGGCGTAGATGACGACGGCGATCAGGCCGGGCACCTTGCCGATGCCGAGCAGCATGACGACGGGAATGAGATAGACGAAGCTCGGCATCGTCTGCATGACGTCGAGGATCGGATTGACGATCCGCTGCAGCCGGTCGGAGCGGGCCATCAGGATTCCCATCGGAATCCCGATGGCGATGGACAGAACCGTGCAGACGAAGATCATCGAGACCGTCCGCATTGTATCGTCCCACATGTCGAAATAGCCGATCAGCATCAGCGTCACCAGACAGCCGGCGACAATCTTCAGGCTGCGGCTGCCAAACCAGGCGATGGCCAGAATGATCGCGGTGATGATCGGCCACGGTGTCTGCGTCATGAAGCGCTCGGCGGCGATAAGGAAATGCTGCAGCGGCACGAACAGGCTTTCGATGCCGTCGCCATAGCTGCGGGTAAATCCGCGAAAGCCGTCATCGATCGCCTTCTTCAAATTCCGAAGCGCGTCATCGTTCATGTGCGGGAATTTGTAAAACCATTCCATCTCGGTTCCCCTTTCATCAAACAGCCGTGGCAGTCTTTTTGATTTTGTCGGCGCGTGAGAAGCGGTGCGCTTTTCGCGCACCGCAATTTTTGGCTTTAGAGAGCAGCTTCGATCTTCGCGGCTGCCTCCGGCGAGACCCACTTGGTCCAGATGTCCTTGTTTTCTTTCAGGAAGTGCTTGGCACCGTCTTCGCCGGTCGCCTGGTTGTCGGTCATCCACGACATCAGCTTGTTGACCGTGTCGTTGCTCCAGGAACGCTTCTTCAGATAATCCATGACCTCGGGGCCGACCTTTTCAGAAAAGGGCTTTGCGACGAGGGTCACGACGTGATCGACGGGCCAGGCCGCCGGCTTCGGATCGGGGCAGTCGGCAACGGTGATGCAGCGCTTCCATTCGGCGGCATCCTCCGGCACCCCGGCTTCAAGCTTGACCATCTGATACTTGCCGAGCAGCGCGGTCGGCGCCCAGTAGTAGCCGACCCAGCCTTCCTTGCGCTCGTAGGCCTTGGCGATCGAACCGTCGAGACCGGCGGCAGAGCCGGTGTCGACGAGGGTGAAGCCCGCCTTCTCGGCTCCGAACGCCTTATAGAGTTGCGAGGTGACGACCGTGCCGCCCCAGCCCTGCGGGCCGTTGACGATGGCCCCCTTCTTCGGGTCCTCCGGATCAGGGAAGAGTTCCGGATGCTTCAGCACGTCGCCGATGCTCTTGATGTCGGGATGGGCGTCGGCGACATATTTCGGAATCCACCAGCCCTGCACGCCGCCGTCCGGCAGCGGCGAGCCGACCTGCACGATGCGGCCTTCTTCCGTGCCCTTCTTGACGACATCAGGCAGCAGATCGATCCAGGCTTCAGGAGCGATATCAGGCTGACCCTTTTCGGCCATGGACGTGATCGTCGGGACGGTGTCGCCGACGGTGATGTCGGCGCTGCAGCCGTAACCTTCGTTCAGGATGAACTTGTCCAGGTTGGAGAGAACTTCGGCGCTCTGCCAGTTCATGCTGGCGATGGTGACGGTGCCGCATTCTGCGGCGCTGGCAAAAGACGCGCCGCCGAGCAGGCCGAACGTCAAACATGTCGATGCGAGTAGTTTCTTCATTCTAGTTCCCTCTAGTTAGCGGCTGATCTAGCCAGGTGGGGTGCCGCAGTACCCACCCTCAACGGTCGTCAGGAAGCGTCTCCCATACTCACCGATTTCTTGAATGCTGCCGATAGTCCATCTGCCACCGCAGCGTCGAACCCGGCGTCGCGCATGCCTTCGATCGCTGCCGCGGTGGTGCCGCGATAGTCGAGAAAGGCCGCAATGGTATCGTCAGGAGATTCGTCGCGACGTTCCAGCAGGTGGCCGGCGCCGACCAGCACCGTATTGACGGCGCGCCGCGCAATCTGTGCCGAAAGGCCATGGGCGACGGCGTCGCTCATCATGGCGGCAGCGAGCAGTGCCGGAAATGCCGGACCGGATCCGGAAAGGCCCGTGAGGTAGTCGATGTCGCTTTCGCTTGCGACTTCGTCCTGTGACCCGCAAGCCTCGAAAATGGCGCCGACAATGGCCCGGTCATCTGCCGTGACACCGCTCGCGCCGATCCAGGGCGTATAGGATCTGGCCACTTCGGCGGCGGCGTTCGGCAGCGCGCGGACGACGCGACCCGTGTTATGGCGTTCTGAGAGGGCGTCCAGTCGGATGCCCGCCATGACTGAGAGGACCAGTTTGCCGCCGGCATCGACCCTCAGGCCATGCCAGTCACCGGGGCGGACGGAGAGAATGATCACGTCGGAGCGGTCGGCAAGCGCCTGATTATCCGAAGTCCAGGAGGAGGTCGGGAAACGGCGCGGCTGCTCGCCGCGATAGGAGAGGCAAAGATTTCGAGAATCGACCAGGCCGGCATCAATGATCGAGCCGGCGATTGCCCCGCCAAGCCAGCCGCCGCCACCGATTATGCCGATCCTCAAGGAAACGCTCATCTCCGGCCTTCCTCTAACTGGGCCTATAGCCATGCCGAGAGAAGAAGCGGTCAAGCTCCCTCTGCTGCGGCACTTCGCCCGTGTAGATCGCAATATACTCCGGAATCCGTTTCATGCGGACGGCGATATCCTCCCTCGACTGCATGGAGATGTACCCGATCTGCACGAGGTATGTTGTTCGCGCTCTGACATCCGATGTCGTTTCTGGTATCCCGAACCGCATAAACATGCGCTTCAACGCCTCCAGCCGGATCTGGTCGGCCTGCTGAACCTCGGCCAAAAGCTCGTCCGACTGCAGCGCCCAGCTGCGGATGGCGAACTCGAATTTCGCGTCGAAGAGATCGGTGTTGAGCCAGCAATCGAAGACGTTAAGCATCGCCTCGGCGAGCGATTCCGCGTAAGCCTCGGATTGCTTGATGATGTTGCCGGTGTTTTTGTCGCGCCACCGCGCCACCAATGCGCTCAACAGTTCCTCTCGATCCTTGAAGAACCAGTAGAAGCTCGTCCGCGACAGATTGAGCTTCTTCGCCAAGGGCAGAATTTTCACTGAGTCAACGCCCAACTCGAGCAGGGAGTGGTAGGCTGCTTCCAGCCATCCCTCCTGCGATCCGCGCCGGCCAGTGTCATTCAAAGCCTGATCCATGGATTCTCTCCTATCAAATTACGAGGCGGCGCACAAGAAAAATGTACATATGTGTCTATACCAATGACTTCGCTGTTTTCCACGTTGACACCTGTGTACATTGCGAATAGCGTTCCCTCGTCGTTTTTAATCCGGAACCACGGCCCATGTCGAATGATCCTCTCCTTCAGCCTTACCAGCTCAAGCATCTGAAGCTGCGCAACCGTATCATCGTGACCTCTCACGAGCCGGCCTATCCGGAAGACGGTATGCCGAAGGAAAAGTATCGCGCCTATACGGTAGAGCGGGCAAAGGGCGGCGTGGCCCTGACGATGACGGCGGGTTCGGCGGCCGTCTCCAAGGACAGTCCGCCGGTGTTCAACAACCTCCTCGCCTATAAGGACGAGATCGTCCCCTGGATCAGGGAAATGACCGATGCGGTGCACGAAGAGGGGGCGGCGATCATGATCCAGCTCACCCATCTCGGCCGGCGCACGCGCTGGGACAAGGGCGATTGGCTGCCGGTTGTGGCGCCGTCGCATCATCGCGAGGCTTCCCACCGCGCCTTCCCGAAGAAGGTGGAAGACTGGGATATCGAGCGCATCATCAAGGATTTTGCCGATGCCGCGGAGCGCATGAAGGCCGGCGGCATGGATGGTGTCGAACTCGAGGCCTACGGTCACCTGATCGACCAGTTCGTGTCTCCGCTCACCAATGAGCTCGATGGCCTCTATGGCGGTTCGCTCGACAACCGTCTGCGCTTCTGTTTCGACGTGTTCAAGGCGATCCGGAAAAGGGTGGGCGACGATTTCATTCTCGGCCTGCGCTATACGGCCGACGAATGTCTTCCCGGCGGCACGGGCAAGGCCGAAGGCATCGAAATCTCCAGGCGGTTGAAGGAGAGCGGCCTCATCGATTACCTGAACGTGATCCGAGGCCACATCGATACCGACGCCGGTCTGACAGACGTGATCCCGATCCAGGGAATGGCGAATTCCCCGCACCTCGATTTCGCCGGCGAAATTCGCGCCGCGACCGATTTTCCGACCTTTCATGCGGCGAAAATCCCCGATGTCGCCACGGCGCGCCATGCGATCGCGGCCGGCAAGGTCGACATGGTCGGCATGACCCGCGCCCACATGACCGACCCGCACATCGTCCGCAAGATTATCGAAAAGCGGGAAGAGGAAATTCGGCCCTGCGTCGGCGCCAATTACTGTCTCGACCGCATCTACCAGGGCGGAGCCGCCTACTGCATCCACAATGCCGCCACCGGCCGCGAGCTGACCATGCCGCATATCCTGGCCAAGGCGGATGTGAAGAAAAAGGTCGTTATCGTCGGCGCCGGTCCGGCCGGTCTTGAGGCGGCGCGGGTCGCCGGGGAGCGCGGCCACAAGGTCGTCGTTTTCGAGGCGGCGAACAATCCCGGCGGCCAGATCCGCCTCACGGCGCAGAGCGAACGCCGCAGGGAGATGATCAGCATCATCGACTGGCGCATGAGCCAGTGCGATAAATACGACGTGACCTTCCACTTCAACACCTGGGCGGAAGCCGACACGATCGAAGCCGAAAACCCCGATGTCGTCATTATCGCGACCGGCGGCCTGCCGCATACCGAAGTTCTTTCGAGAGGCAATGAGCTGGTGGTCTCCTCATGGGACATCATCTCCGGCGACGTGAAGCCCGGCACCAACGTCCTGATTTTCGACGATGCCGGCGACCATGCCGGCCTTCAGGCGGCGGAATTTCTCGCCAAGGCGGGCGCCAAGGTCGAGATCATGACGCCCGACCGGTCCTTCGCACCGGAGGTTATGGCGATGAACCTCGTGCCCTATATGCGCTCCCTTCAGAAGCATGACGTGACCTTCACCGTCACCTATCGCCTGGAGGCGGTCGAGAAGAGCGGCAATCAACTCGTCGCCCATGTCGGCAGCGATTACGGCGGGATTGCCAAGCAGAGCAGCTACGATCAGATCATCGTCAATCACGGGACCATTCCGCTCGATGAGCTCTATTTCGAACTGAAGCCCAATTCGAGCAACTTCGGCGAGATGTCGCACGACCAGCTTCTGGCCGGCGAACCGCAGTCGGTCGTTCGCAATCCCGAGGGCAAATTCCAGCTGTTCCGGATCGGCGACGCTGTCGCTGCGCGCAACACGCATGCCGCGGTCTATGACGGCCTGCGTCTCGCGAAAGATATATGATTGCAGGAGAGGCCACTGGCTGGCCGGGCTAAAATCGTCCTGTTTTAGGGAGGGGATGGCATGAGTTTACGCGGGGAGAGCCTGCAGCTTTTCCTGGACGCAGCGTCTCAGGCTTTCCAGAGGTTTGCGACGGCCCCGGAAGCCCGGCGCTCGATCCGGCAGTTTCTCGCAAGGCTGGAGCAGCCGGGGGCCAGACGGGCGGGGGACGGGAGCCGGTTGCCGGTCTGCGCTCACCTTGATGTGGCGCTCGCGATTGATACCTCCTATGATCCTTCGCTGGGGCGATTGGTCGAGGCGTTCAAAGGCATCGAGCCAATGCTTGAATGGCGTCGGCGCACCAAGTATGACCACTCCGCCAGCGACAATTTTGCCGATTGGCATGCCAATGCGATGATCATCGGCCCCGGCGGATTGGAGGAGCGGAGCGACCTGTGGCTCGGAGTGACGTTGATGGCGCCGCATGTGCGCTATCCCAATCATGATCATGCGCCGGAGGAGGTCTATCTCGTGCTTTCCGAGGGGGAGTTCAAGCAGGGGGAGGGGAACTGGTTTTCGCCTGGCATCGGCGGATCGTTCTATAATATCCCAGGGATCAAACACGCCATGAGGTCGGTCGACACACCGCTCTTTGCCCTCTGGGCATTGCTTTCTGATCGGCCGCACTAGCGCAAGGCACAGGTCTCGCGGTGTCCTTAGCTTGTCTGGCAAGACGCCGGCGCTGTAAGGGCCCAACATTCGGAATAACAAAGGGGATTGCAAATGAAGATTCTCGTGCCCGTCAAACGGGTTGTCGACTACAACGTGAAGATCCGGGTGAAGCCGGATGGTTCGGGTGTCGAGCTTGCCAATGTGAAGATGTCGATGAACCCGTTCGACGAGATCTCGGTGGAAGAGGCGCTGCGGCTGAAGGAAGCCGGCAAGGCGGAAGAAGTGGTGGTCGTCTCGATCGGCCCGGCCAAGGCCGAGGAGACGCTGCGCACGGCGCTCGCCATGGGTGCCGACCGGGCGATCCTGGTCGAGACCGACGATCAAGTCGAGCCGCTCGCCGTCGCCAAGATCCTCAAAGCGGTCGCCGATGCCGAACAGCCGGGGCTGATCATATCAGGCAAGCAGGCAATCGACGACGATTCCAACCAGACCGGCCAGATGCTGGCGGCATTGCTCGGTTCGGCCCAGGCAACTTTCGCCTCGAAGATCGAGATCGGTGACGGCAAGGCTGAGGTCACCCGCGAGGTCGATGGCGGCCTGCAGACGATCGAGATCAAGCTGCCGGCGGTTGTGACCACCGACTTGCGCCTGAACGAGCCGCGTTATGCCTCGCTGCCGAACATCATGAAGGCGAAGAAGAAGCCGCTCGACAAGAAGAGCCCGGCCGATTTCGGTGTCGACACGACGCCGCGGCTGAAGATCTTGAAGACCGAGGAGCCGTCCGGCCGCAAGGCCGGCGTCAAGGTCAAGTCGGTCGCCGAACTGGTCGACAAGCTCAAAAACGAAGCCGGCGTGCTGTAAGCCAGGAAAGAGAGAACACGATCATGACCATTCTTCTTCTGGCCGACCATGACGGCAATCACCTCTCCGACCAGACCGCCAAGGCGCTGACGGCGGCAAGCCAGATCGGCTCCGATGTGCACATCCTGGTCGCCGGCAAGGCCGCCAAGGCGGCGGCCGATCAGGCTGCCAAGCTTTCCGGTGTGACCAAGGTGCTGCTGGCCGAAAGCGACGCGCTTGCCAACAATCTCGCCGAACCGCTGGCCGATCTGATCGTCTCGCTCGCCGGTTCCTACGACGCGATCCTGTCTGCCGCCACCTCGGTCGGCAAGACGGTGCTGCCGCGCGTCGCTGCCCTCATCGATGTCGCCCAGGTCTCGGAGATCATCGAGGTCGTCAGCCCCGATACCTTCAAGCGGCCGATCTATGCCGGCAATGCCATCCAGACGGTGCAGGCAAGCGATGCCAAGAAGGTGATCACCGTGCGCACCGCCTCGTTTGCCTCCGCCGCGGAAGGCGGTTCGGCAACGGTGGAGGCGATCGCAGCGATCTCCGATCCGGGTCTGTCGCGCTTCGTCGCCGATGCGCTGTCGGCCTCCGACCGTCCGGAACTGACCTCGGCGAAGATCATCATCTCCGGCGGCCGGGCGCTCGGCTCGGCCGAGAAGTTCAAGGAGGTCATCCTGCCGGTTGCCGACAAGCTCGGGGCTGCCGTCGGCGCCAGCCGTGCCGCCGTCGATGCCGGTTATGCGCCGAACGACTGGCAGGTCGGCCAGACCGGCAAGGTGGTAGCGCCCGATCTCTATATCGCCGCCGGCATCTCCGGGGCGATCCAGCATCTGGCCGGCATGAAGGACAGTAAGGTGATCGTCGCCATCAACAAGGACGAGGAGGCGCCGATCTTCCAGGTCGCCGACTACGGCCTCGTCGCCGATCTCTTCGACGCACTGCCGGAATTGGAAAAGGCGCTTTAACGGGAGATCGAACGTGGTGCGCGTGGTGGGACGTCCAATCAGACCTGGTGCTGACCTTCTCCTGAACGATGACGAAAAGCCGGCTTATATCCGGCTGCACGACATCGGAAGGGAAAGGCGTCCCCAGCCGCTGCAGGAGTTTCTCAACGATATCGGTGGGCTGATGCTGTCGGCCGACGCTCCCGCCGTTGCCAGTTTTGTTGCCGGAAAGGTCCTTCAAAGACTGCTCAAGACAGGCAAGGTGCGCCCGGAAGGAAGCCCTCTCCCGGGGGTGCCCGAAGGGCTGAATGACGCCGTCAGCTATCTGGCGAAATCCGGGCGGAAATACGAGGCAATCGCCGATCAGTTCAACAGTCTCGCCGGCAGGCTGGTGTGGAGACGCGGCCGCACTGGCCCGTTTGCAAGCCTGAACTTCGGCAATACTCACTCCCATGCGGTTCTGGTCGGCCCTGGCGGCATGGAAGAGCGCGCCGATCTCCGGGTCGGCGTGATCTACATGGATCGCTACACCCGCTTCCCCGATCATGTTCAGACGCAGCCGCGCGCCTTCATTCTGCTTTCGCCGGGAGAAATCTGCCTTGGCGATTCCCAGTGGTTTTCTGCCGCGACCGGTACGGTCTTCGCGAATGATGCCGGGCAATCCTTTGCGATAAGGTGTACGGCCCAGCCGCTTCTTGCGGTGTGGTGTCAGGTCGAGCCGGGATGAACGAGGTGAGGCCGAAGTGGATCGTTTCGATCTCTCGGTCGTATCTCCGCATATTTAACAACCGAAATTGAATTAACAGGAGGATTATCAAATGGACGTACGCGCCGCCGTGGCCACGCAGGCCGGAAAACCGCTGGAAGTGATGACCGTGCAGCTCGACGGCCCGAAGGCCGGCGAAGTGCTGGTTGAGGTCAAGGCGACCGGCATCTGCCACACCGACGATTTCACCCTGTCGGGCGCCGATCCGGAAGGCCTGTTCCCGGCCATTCTCGGTCATGAGGGTGCCGGTATCGTCGTCGACGTCGGCCCCGGTGTCACCTCGGTCAAGAAGGGCGACCACGTCATTCCGCTCTATACGCCGGAATGCCGCGAATGTTATTCCTGCCTGTCGCGCAAGACCAATCTCTGCACCGCCATCCGCTCGACCCAGGGCCAGGGGCTGATGCCGGACGGCACCTCGCGCTTCTCGATCGGCAAGGACAAGATCCACCACTATATGGGCTGCTCGACCTTCGCCAATTACACCGTGCTGCCGGAGATCGCCCTTGCCAAGGTCAATCCCGACGCTCCCTTCGACAAGATCTGCTACATCGGCTGCGGCGTGACGACCGGCATCGGCGCGGTGATCAACACCGCCAAGGTCGAGATCGGCGCCACCGCCATCGTCTTCGGTCTCGGCGGCATCGGCCTCAACGTGCTGCAGGGCTTGCGCCTGGCCGGCGCCGACATGATCATCGGCGTCGACATCAATCCTGAGCGCAAGGCCTGGGGCGAGAAGTTCGGCATGACGCATTTCGTCAATCCGAAGGAGGTCGGCGACGACATCGTGCCCTATCTCGTCAACATGACGAAGCGGGGTGGCGACCTGATCGGCGGCGCCGACTATACGTTCGACTGCACCGGCAACACCAAGGTGATGCGCCAGGCGCTGGAAGCATCGCACCGCGGCTGGGGCAAATCGATCATCATCGGCGTTGCCGGCGCCGGCCAGGAGATCTCCACCCGTCCGTTCCAGCTGGTGACCGGCCGCAACTGGATGGGCACCGCCTTCGGCGGCGCACGCGGCCGCACCGACGTGCCGAAGATCGTCGACTGGTACATGCAGGGCAAGATCCAGATCGACCCGATGATCACCCACACCATGCCGCTCGAAGACATCAACAAGGGCTTCGAGATGATGCACAAGGGTGAAAGCATCCGCGGCGTGGTGGTCTACTAAGCCATGAAAACCATCTCGATCGACAAGTCTTACGGCGGCACTCAGGGCGTCTATGTCAATCGCTCCGAGGCCTGTGACTGCGACATGACCTTTGCAGTGTTCGTGCCGCCGCAGGCGGCCGAGGGCAAGCGCCCGGTTCTGTGGTACCTGTCCGGCCTGACCTGCACGCATGCCAATGTCATGGACAAGGGTGAGTATCGGCGGCTTGCCGCCGAACTCGGGCTGATCGTCGTCTGCCCGGATACCAGCCCCCGCGGCGATCACGTTCCTGATGAGCCCGACAATTGGCAGTTCGGCAAGGGCGCCGGCTTTTACGTCGATGCCACCGAGCCGCCGTTTTCGGCGAACTATCGCATGTACAGCTACATCACCGACGAGCTGCCGCGCCTGCTTGCCGCGGAATTCCCCGTCGACATGAATCGCCAGGGGATCTTCGGCCACTCGATGGGTGGACACGGCGCGATCACGGTCGCGCTTAAGAACCCCGACCGGTTCCGCAGCTGCTCGGCCTTCGCGCCGATCAGCCACCCCTCGGTGTCCGGCTGGTCGAAACCGGCCTTGCGGAAATATCTCGGCGCCGACGAAAACACCTGGCGGGCCTATGACACCTGCTCGCTGATCGAAGACGGGCATCGCTTCCCCGAGCTCTTCGTCGACCAGGGGACGGCGGATTCATTCCTGGAGGATGGGCTGCGTCCCGACGAACTCCAGCGAGCCTGCGAGGCAGCGGGTATTCCCCTCAAGCTTCGCATGCAGGAAGGCTACGGCCACTCCTACTTTTTCATTTCGACATTCATGGACGATCATCTGCGCTGGCACGCGCAGAGGTTGGAGAACTGATTTTAGCGAGCTCGGCCGGGCATAACGCAAACGGCCAGGGAGGAAGGGAGAAAAGCAATGAGCAGCATAGCCATTCATCCGGCGGTGGATTCAGGCTTTCGAGCGACTGACGCTGCTTTCACAGGCGGGACGCTCGTGTGCAACTGCACGAGCAGTCCCGTCAAGGTCAGGATCAAGGGCGATATCGCCCACAATCACGCCTGCGGCTGCACCAAGTGCTGGAAGCCCGAGGGAGCAGTCTTTTCGGTCGTGGCGGTCGCTCCGACCGAGAGCGTCGAGGTGCTGGAGAACGGCGACAAGCTCGCCGTCGTCGATCCCGCTGCCTTGATCCAACGGCACGCCTGCAAGCAATGCGGCGTGCATATGTATGGGCCGGTCGAGCGCGAACATCCCTTCCAGGGATTGTCCTTCGTCCATCCGGAGCGCTTCCAGGAGAGCGGCTGGGCCAAGCCCGGCTTTGCGGCCTTCGTGTCGTCGATCATCGAAAGCGGCTTCGATCCTTCGAAGATGGACGCCGTCAGAGCGCAGTTGAAGGCATCCGGTATCGAGCCGTACGATTGTCTCAACCCCGGCCTGATGGACTATATCGCCACCTGGACCGCCAAGAAGAGCGGCGTTCTGGCTTCGTGATTAACCGGGGGCGCCGACCCCGGCGCCCCCGGCAAACCTGCCGCCACCGGGATGGCAAAATATTCCCGTGGCCGCACTGCTGTTCGCTGCCTCCCGCACATTCCCTGCGGCTCGATGAACTGGATAATTTCCGGGCTCGAACGCGCTGACGTGAGCTTCGACAGTCTGCCCGCGCCGAGCCTACCCCTTCCATCAGCATTTCGAGGCTGTCGCCGGTCTGTTAGAACAACCATGGTCTTAGGCCGGGCTGCCCTGAAATCTGAATTCCGTTCCAAATTAAAACAGACCCCGCAATATCGTTTGAAAGTCTCTCACGCGTTTCGGTATCAGCCTCCAGGCTCGCGTTATTTCTCCATTGCTCTTCTCCCATGAAATTCACCAAGGCCGCTGCCAGCGTCCGTCGGCGATTGCCGACTAACTCCTTCCTCGTTGACTTTTGTGAAATATCACGACATTCTACGATCTATCATCGGCGTTGGAGAAGGGCGCCGATCGATATCAGGGAGGACCCATCGATGAAGAGTTCAATGAAATATCTAGCGGCCGCAGCCATTTCGCTGAGTTTGCTTCCGCTATCCGCACCGGCTTTTGCGAAGGACAAGATCACATTCGCGGCGGCGGTGTTTGCCGAAGCGGGTCGAGGCGACCGGGTCAAGGCCTGGATACAGCGGTTCAATGAAAGCCAGGCCGAGGTAGAGGTCGAGCCGATTGCGATCCCATTCTCGAGCCTTGCCAATACCGTATTCACCCAGATGGGCGGCGGCGGCGGTCCGGATCTCGTACGGTTCGATCAGACGGACTTTTTTGCTGCCATTCCGTCCGGAAGGCTGCTGCCGCTTGACGGTCTCGTCGATGACAAGAGCTACGAGTTCCTGGGGCCGGACAGGTTCATGAAGGTGAAGGGTGTTCGGTACGGCCTGCTGTTCGACACCACAGGATATGCGCTGCTTTACAACAAAGACATCGTGCCTTCGCCGCCGACGGATTTCGACAGCTTCCTGGCTGCAACCAAGGCCCAGACCAAGGACGGCAAATTCGGTTACGCCTATCGCGCCACGATGGCGGAGCGTGCAGGCTTCTGGCAGGATCTCTGCAACTACGTTTTCGGCTTCGGTGGGCGCTGGAGCGATAAGGACGGCAAGCTGACGCTCAACAGCCCGGACGTTATTCGGGGTGTGACGGCTTATAAGCAGGTCTACGATGCCGGCGTCACGCCGCGTGGCGCTGACGCGGCCACCTACCGCCGGATGTTCTGGGAGGGCAAGATTGCCATGAACGTCGACAATGGCGGTGTGGCGGCGATCTTCCATCAGAATGCGCCGCAACTGCCCTTCGCGGCCGCGCCGTCGCCATTCCCGGACAAGGCGCAGGGTCTCATCATGACGGCGCTGGTGGTCAATGCCAATACCAAGCACAAGGATGCCGCCGGCGCCTTCATCAAGTGGGCTTATGCGCCCGAAAACCAAAAGTCCCTGCAGGCCGCCATGGGCACCGGCGTCGGCACGAAGCTCGACATGTCACCCGAGGAACTCGCTAAGCAGCCGTGGCTGAAAGTTTATGAAGGCCAGATGGAGAACGCGCTGCCCCAACTCGTGATCGGACAGGAAGGTAAGACGCCGGAAATCCAGCAGATCGTGCTCGAGGAGGTATTGAAGGTCCTTCAGGAAAACGCCGATCCGAAGGAAGCGATGGATCGCGCTCAAAAACTCGTCGAGCGCCGGGTGTTGCGCTAGCGGAATCGGGAGGCTTCCCGAACGCCGGTGAAGCCTCCGACTATCGGACCATGTACCGATCGGGGAATGTTTGATGAAACGCGCAAATCTCGCCAGGCCCAGGCTCGATGGCAGCCGGTGGACACCTTACCTGTTTGCGGCACCGGTCGGTGTCTACCTGCTTCTGTTTCAGTTCTATCCGCTGATTCAGCAGTTCAACCTGAGCTTTACCGCCACGGACCTGCTTACTCCCGGCGTCAGTCCTTTTGTCGGGGCGGACAACTACGCCTTCCTGATCGAGGACGGTGAACTCTGGAAGGTTTTGTGGATCACGGCGATCTATACGGTGGCCTGTGTGGTGTTCGCCATCGGTATCGGCCTTGGCTCGGCGCTGCTGCTGGACTCGCCCTTCGTCGGGCGCGGTGTCGCCCGCGCGCTGATTACCGTGCCGTGGGCCGCTCCTTCGGTTGCCGTTGCGCTGGTGTTCACCTGGATCTTCAATTCGCAATACGGCATCTTCAATCATATCCTCGAGGCTCTCGGCCTGCCGCTCAGCGGCGAGAACTGGCTGGACGATCCGAAGCTGGCGCTGCCGGCTATTCTGCTGACGACGGTGTGGCAGATTTTCCCCTTCTCTTCGGTGGTCATTCTTGCCGCGCTGCAGGGTGTACCGCATGAATTGAAAGAAGCCGCGGTCATCGATGGAGCTGACCGCTTCAATATCTTCAAGACGGCCGTCTGGCCGACGATCCAGCCAACCGTTCTGATGCTGACGCTTTTCGTCACCATCTGGTCGCTGCGCCGCTTCGACCTGATTTGGCTGATGACCCAGGGAGGCCCGATCGGAGCGACCAATACGCTTGTGATCGAGCTTTACAGGCAAGGTTTCGTCTATCGCGATCTTGGCAGCGCCGCTGCCATGGGGATGATCGGCCTGTCGATCGCCCTGCTGATCACCGTGATTTACTACAAGGTCACCCGGATGACCGAACAAGCAGAGGGGCGGCGCTGATGAACGCTCTCCGCAATGTGCAACACTTCCGCCTCATCGCCGTTCTGATGATGCTCGGGCTCGCCGCCTTTCCTATCTATTGGATGTTCGTCACCTCGATGACACCGTCTTCGGAATTGTTTGCGGACGCGCCGCGCTTGTGGCCGAACTGGTCGCAGATCGGCATTTACCTCGAGGTTTTCAGCACCATCCCGGTCGCCAGGTGGCTGCGCAACAGCTTTCTCGTTGCTGCGGGAACGACGATATTGAGCATTCTGCTCGCGGTGCTGCCGGCCTATGCTTTGTCGCGCTTCCGCTTTGCCGGTCTTGCCGTTCTCGGCTTCGCATTGTTTGCGACCCAGATGCTGCCGGAAGCGATGCTGGTCGTGCCGCTTTATTCGATCTTCGGCGACCTGAACCTGCTCGACAGCATCCTTGGTCTAGTGCTCGCGAATACGGCCTTCGTCGTTCCCGTCATTACCTGGATCATCAAGGGGGCGATCGACAGCATTCCAATCGAAATCGAGGAAGCGGCACGCGTGGACGGATGTTCGCGGTTCGACATCGTTCTGGGAATCGTCGTTCCCCTGATCGCGCCGACGCTGGCAGCCGCAGCGGTCATCTCCTTTTTCCACGGATGGAACGAATACGTGTTCGCCCAGACCCTCGTCAGCAGCGAGAGCCTGCGAACGGCCTCCGTCGGGCTCGCGAGCTTCGTGGGCGAACTTTCCACGCCTATCCACTCCGTCATGGCGGTCGGTGTCATCTACACGTTGCCGGCGGTCGTCTTCTACCTCTTTGCCCAACGCTACGTCGTCGCCGGAATGACGGCGGGCAGCGTCAAAGGTTGATGGGAAAACCGATATGTCTGCTATTGAACTCAACAACATCTCGAAGCGTTTCGGTGCCAAGGAAGTTATCCGCGACATCAACGTCTCCATCGAGAAGGGCGATTTCCTTGTTCTTCTCGGACCGTCCGGTTGCGGAAAATCGACATTGCTGCGCATGTTGGCCGGGCTCGAAAGCATCTCCGGCGGCGAGATCAAGATCGGCGGCAACCGCGTCGATCAGCTTCCTCCGGGAGAACGCGACATTGCTTTCGTTTTCCAGTCCTACGCACTCTACCCCCATCTTTCCGTCCGCCGAAACATGTCCTTCCCCTGCTCATGCAGGAATTCCGCTGGTGGCATCACTTGCCTCTCTTCGGTGGATTCGCCAAGCGCAGGATCGAAACTTCGCCGCGCGTCGTGGAAAAAGTCGAAAAGACCGCGCGCATCTTGGCGCTAACGGAAATGCTCGACCGTTTTCCCCGGACGCTTTCGGGGGGACAGCGCCAGCGTGTCGCCCTCGGACGCGCCATGGTGCGCGAGCCGGAAGTCTTCCTCATGGACGAGCCCTTATCGAATCTCGACGCCAAGCTGCGCACCTCGATGCGCTCGGAAATCTCACGCCTGCACAAGGAGATCGGCGGCACTTTTGTCTATGTGACGCATGATCAGGTTGAGGCGATGACGATGGGCACGAAGATCGCGCTCATGCGGGACGGGATTATCCAGCAATTCGGCACGGCGCGCGAGATTTATACCGATCCGGCCAATACCTACGTCGCCCGGTTCATCGGCACGCCGCCGATGAACCTCATCGCCGGCAAGCTGGAGGGACGCGGAATCAAGATTGGCTCCGTCGCCATCCCGGTCGATCTTTCCAGCGCAGCCGCAGCTTCGGACGCGCTTCTCGGCATTCGCCCGAATGCTATTTCGCTGACGACCGTGCCGGCAAGCGGCGCATTGAAGGGGACGGTCGCAATGGTCGAGCATATCGGCGCCGAATCCGTCGTGGCGGTCCGGCTCGACGAAGGGAGGACCGCGCACAACGACGATGGCGACATGGATGCGGTCATGGTCACCTTGCCCGGCTACTGCGACCTCCAACTCGGGCGGGACGTCTATCTCCTAATCGACAGTTCGCAGGCAGTTTTGTTTTCGGCCGCGACGGGCAAGCGGATACAATGATGATCGCCCGCCGCACCATATCTCCGTCAACGCGAGAACAGCGGCTCGATGCTGCAGTCGAGCGCGGAAGGATCGATCTGTCGTTCGATCTCGCCGAACATGTCCTCGACGAAAGAGATGAGCTGGTCCGAAGCCTCGATTGCCTGTTCGACGTGACGGGAAGCGATGGCATCCAGTACATCCAAGTGACAGTCGATGGTGCGCAGAAGACTCTGCTCATGTCCGATATGGAGATGATGAATCCAGCCGATCCTGCGGAAGATCGTATGAAGCGGTCGCAGCGTATGCTCGAGGAAGGGCTCGCCCGCCGCTACGAGGATGAGCTTGTCGATGCGCCGGTCGAAGACGTTGAACTCGTCGATGGTCATCGTCTCCCGTCGATCGCGCAGGGCTCGCGTGACATGCAGCATCTGCGTTCGATGGGTGCTGTTGGAACGTTCGGCCACAAGCGTCAGGACGAAGCGTTCGAGGTCGCGCCTCAATCGCAAAAGCATCCGTTCCCTCGCCAGATCGATCGGCGCAATCTTCACGCCGTGGCGCGGATGGATCATTACCAGAGTGTCGGTCGCAAGGCGGTTCACTGCCTGATAGATCGGCGTGCGGCTGTAGCCCGTCATCCGTTGCAAGTCCTGGATAGACAGGAACGAGCCCGGTTTCAATTCGCATTTGATGATCAGTTGTTCCAGCCGTTCATAGGCAATTTCCATCAGGTTAGTCTGGCTGCGGCGCGGGCCGGCGGTGTCGGCCTCGGTGTCGTCTTCGGTCGTCATGGATATGTTTCGGCTCCAACTCGGTGGCAGGCGCATCGCCGCCTTTGTTTGTCTCACGATATATCACGACATTTTTCAAACCTCCAGCGATCGGGCATTCGGCATCGGGCCGTTGTCCATCGTTCATAACTCTCCTGCGCGAGGCAAAATGAAGATCACCGCCATCCGCACCTTCCGATTGGAAGAATTTGCCAATGTTCTCTGGGTCCACGTCGAAACCGACGCTGGTGTCGTAGGCCTGGGCGAGACTTTTTACGGAGCCGGATCCGTCGAAGCCCATATTCACGATGTGCTGGCCGGTCGCCTCCTCGGCCGCGATCCCTTGCGGATCGAAGCGCATTCGCGCGAACTGGTCAATCTGCCGATGGCGCAGGCGTCGACGGGTGCGGAATATCGCGCGGCGTCGGCTCTCGATCTGGCACTGTGGGATATATTCGGAAAAGTGTGCGGCCAGCCGGTCCATCAGATGCTGGGCGGCTTATGTCATGATCGCCTTCCAGTCTACAACACTTGTGCGGGCTATGGATATGTCCGTTCCAACAAAATCAAGCCGGTCGATACGTGGAATTTCCGCGATGCCGAAGGTCCGTATGAAGATCTGAAGGGCTTCATGACCGACGCTGGCGCGCTGGCCGAAAGCCTACTCGAACAAGGGATCTCGGCCATGAAGATATGGCCGTTCGATCCTCCGGCCATCGAGAATGACGGGCGCTTCATCACGGCGGAGCAATTGCGCACCGCGGTGATGCCGTTCGAGTCGATCCGCAAGCGCGTCGGCGACAAAATGAGCATCATGGTGGAATTCCACAGCCTGTGGAACCTGCCGACCATCAAGAAGATCGCACACGAACTCGAAGCCTTCGATCCCACATGGTATGAAGATCCCATACGCATGAATTCGGTTTCGGCTTTGTCCGAACTTGCCGCTTCGACGAGGGTGCCGATCTGCGCATCGGAAACCTTGGGCTCGCGTTTTCCCTATAAGGACATGCTCGAAGCCGGCGCCATCGGTGTCGTGATGACCGATCTCGTCTGGACGGGCGGACTGACCGAGGGGCGCAAGATTGCCTCCCTTGCGGACACCTATCATCGTCCCTATGCGCCGCACGATTGTACGGGTCCCGTCGCCTATGTCGCCGCCGTTCATTCATCGTTTTCGCAGCCGAACACGTTGATCCAGGAATCCGTTCGCGCCTTCTATACCGGCTGGTACAAGGAACTTGTCACCGAGGTTCCTAAGATCGAGAACGGCTATGTCTTGCCGATGGAAGGACCGGGGCTCGGCACGGAGTTACTGCCCCAGGTCTTCGAACGATCCGATCTGAGCGTCCGCGCGTCCGAACTTTGAAGTAGGCTGAATCATGAGCAAACTGTTCGATCTCAATGGCAAAACTGCGTTGGTCACCGGCTCCTCGCGCGGTTTGGGCAATGCCATTGCATCCGCGCTCGGTGATGCCGGCGCGCGGATCATTCTCAACGGCATCGACGCCGGGCGCCTGGAAGACGCATTGAAAGAAATGCGCGGCAGAGGTTATGAGGTTCTTGGCACCGCCTTCGATGTGACCGATGAAGCTTCTGTTCTTGGTGCATTCTCTCGTTTGGACGAGGCCAGGATCGAGGTCGATATTCTCGTCAACAATGCGGGGATCCAATTCCGCAAGCCGATGTTGGACCTGGAGACAGCCGACTGGCGCCGTGTGATCGATACCAATCTGACAAGCGCTTTCATGATCGGTCGCGAAGCTGCGAGGCGGATGGCGGCACGCGGGCACGGAAAGATCATCAATATCGGTTCGCTGACGAGCGAACTCGCGCGCGCCACCGTGGCCCCGTATACGGTGGCCAAGGGCGGCATCAAGATGCTGACCAAGGCGATGGCCGCCGAGTGGGCCGAACGCGGCATTCAGGCCAACGCCATCGGCCCGGGCTATATGATCACCGACATGAACGAGGCGCTGATCAACGACCCGAAGTTCGATGCCTGGGTCAAGGGTCGCACGCCCGCACGACGCTGGGGCCGCCCCGACGAACTCGGAGGCACGGCGGTCTTCCTCGCTTCCTCCGCGTCCGATTACGTCAACGGGCAGATCATTTATGTCGACGGCGGCATGATCTCCGTTCTCTGATTTCCATTGGCACATAGGATCGAAACCATGCAAGGCGTCGTCATTCACGCTCCGAAGGATCTGAGGATTGAGCCTGTGGAGGTCCGCACACCGGGTGCGGGCGAGGTTCGCGTCTCCATCACGGCGGGCGGAATCTGCGGTTCCGACCTTCACTACTACAATCACGGGCGGCACGGCGACGATCCGTATCCGCGAACCGATGACGCTTGGCCATGAGGTGGCCGGCATTGTGGTCGAAGTGGGAGAGGGCGTGACCGGCCTTTCCGTCGGCACAAGGGTCGCCGTCAACCCCAGCCAACCCTGCGGACGCTGCGAATACTGCGCGGCCGGCATGCAGAACCATTGCATCGACATGCATTTCATTGGAAGCGCCATGCGCATGCCGCACGATCAGGGTGGCTTTCGGCAAAGCCTCACGATGCGCTGCAAACAGATGTTCCCTATTGCGGACTCGGTTACCTTTGCCGAAGCCGCGATGGCCGAACCTCTCGCCGTCTGCCTGCACGCGACCAGGATAGCCGGGCCTCTTCTCGGCAAGAAGGTTCTGATCACCGGTTCCGGCCCTATCGGCGTTCTGTCGGCGATTTGCGCGCGTCTCGGCGGAGCACGCGAAATCGTCATTACCGATCTGCACGACTTCCCGCTGCGGATTGCCGGCCAATGTGGTGCCACCCGGACGATCAACCTGAAGACCGAGCCGAATGCCATGCAGGCTTATGCCGCCGGGAAAGGCCATTTCGACGTCCATTTCGAAGCATCCGGCAATCACCTGGCCCTGCAACAGGCACTGCCGGCCATTCGCCCCCGTGGTGTCGTCGTGCAACTCGGCCTGGGTGGAGAGTTCGCCATCCCGATCAATGCGCTGATCACACGCGAAATCCAGCTATTAGGTTCGTTCCGGTTCGATGCAGATTTTGCGCTTGCGGTCGATCTGCTGAATAGCGGCAGGATGGATGTGAAGCCATTGATTACTGCGATTACGCCTTTCGAAGATGCCCACAAGGCATTCGAGCATGCCAATGACAGAAGCTCCGCCATGAAGGTGCAGCTCACGTTTTCCTAGAACAGGATGATCTTAGGCCCGCCGGCCTTAAATCCGAATTTATGATTCAACGAAGCAGCGTCTGTGGTTATGCGAAAACCGGGATGCTCTGTTCGTGCGGGCGGACACTTAGCGTGGTTCAGCTTTTGATAGAAGCGCAGGATCGCTCTAACTTCTTGTTTTAACGCAATCCCAGGCAAAAGCGCTTCGCCATTACCTGGGAAATGCTTCGCACTTTTCCCGGAATTGCTCTAGATCGCGCAGCAATTCCGTTTTGCCGACGCCGCAGGACGGCCTCCCCTCTCACTTCACAGAGCAACTTGACGTAGGACGAATATCGCGGTCGCTCAAGCATCGGCTATTGTGTATCTTGAGAATAATAATTGTGTACACAAAGTACACAATTATTGACTCCTCCGGAGAGACGTGCCATCTTCGGGGCGTAGAGCAACGAATGGCCGGAGATCGACGATGGCGAAGACACCCAAGAATAATCTCTACGACGACCTGAAACGCCAGATTCTGACGATGGAACTGGACCCGGACGCCGATCTGGACGAGGCCAGTCTGAGCGAAAGATACGGGCTTTCCCGGACACCGGTGCGCGACATCTTCCGCCGCCTTGCCGGAGAGGGTTATATCGATATCCGCGAGAACAGGGGTGCGCGCGTCATCCCGATGAACCACTCGACGTTGCGCAATTTCTTCCTCGTCGCGCCGATGATCTATGCGGCGATCGGCCGTCTGGCCGTGCAGAATTTCAAGCCGGCGCAGCTGTCGGACCTGAAGCAGACCCAGGAGCGGTTCCGCGCCGCCAGCGAGGGCATGGATGCTCTGGCGATGGTGCTGGAGAACAATCGCTTTCACGAAATCTTCGGCGAGATGTCGGGCAACGTCTACATGCAGCCGAGCCTCGGCCGGCTGCTGATCGACCACGCTCGCATCGGGCATACGTTTTTCCGGCCGAAAAACGAGGATATGAGGCGGCGGCTTCAACTGGCCGTCGACCATCACGACGGCTTTATCGCAGCGCTCAGCGCTCACGACGAGGATGCCGTCGTCGATCTCGTTTTTGAACACTGGGAATTGTCTCGCGAGAACATGGAGATGTTCATCGCTCCGCAAGGCCTCAAGGCGGACGCCTTCGTGGGCGGTCCAGCCACGCAATTATTGGAGAAGTCATCGTGAAATTTGAGGGGATCTACACGCCGGCGGTAACGCCGCTCGATCGAAATGGTCAGATTGACCGGGCCGGCTTCGCCGCCGTGCTCGAGTCGCTGATCGAGGCGGGCGTCCACGGCATCATCGTCGGCGGCTCGACGGGCGAATATTACGCCCAGAGCAGCCAGGAGCGTTTCGAGCTGGCGGCCTATGCCAAAGAGGTGATCGGCACGCGGCTGCCGCTCATCATCGGCACCGGCGCCACGCGCACCGAGGATTCGGTCGAATATGCCAAGGCTGCGAAGGAAATCGGCGCGGACGCGATCCTGGTGTCGTCGCCGCCCTATGCGCTGCCGACCGAGCGCGAGAACGCGGTCCATGCCCTGACGGTCGATCGCGCCGTCAACCTGCCGATCATGCTCTACAACTATCCCGCCCGCATGGGTGTGGTGATGGGCGAGGAATATTTCTCCCGCGTCGGCAAGTCCAAGAACGTCGTCGCCATCAAGGAGAGCTCCGGCGACATGGGCAATCTTCATCGGCTCGCCCGGAAGTTTCCCCACATATCGCTGTCCTGCGGCTGGGATGACCAGGCGCTCGAATTCTTCGCCTGGGGTGCGAAGAGCTGGGTCTGCGCCGGCTCCAACTTCCTGCCGCGCGAGCATGTTGCCCTCTATGAGGCCTGCGTCATCGAGAAAAATTTCGACAAGGGCCGGGCGATCATGAGCGCGATGCTGCCGCTGATGGACTTCCTCGAATGCGGGAAATTCGTCCAGTCGATCAAGCACGGATGCGAGATCATCGGCCTCAAAGCCGGTCCGGTGCGGGCGCCGCTGCGCGGACTGAACTCCGAAGAGAAAAGAACCCTTGAGACCGTCGTTTCCACGTTGAAGCGCACGATCGGCCAGATCACGTCGGGAGCTAACCATGCATGAACCTTTGACCGCAGCCGAATACAAGGCGATTGCCGCCGGTCTTCAACTTCCGACGAATGCCTTCATCGATGGCGCATTCCGTCCGGCAAATTCCGGCAAGACCTTCACCTCGACCAATCCCGCCACCGGCGAGGTCCTGGCCGAAATCGCAGCCTGCGATTCCAGTGACGTCGATTTCGCCGTTGAGAAGGCGAAAGAGGCATTTGACGACGGACGCTGGCGGCTTCGTTCGCCGGGTGAGCGCAAGGAAGTGCTTCTGAAGCTTGCCAAGCTCCTGGAGCGTAACCGGCACGAACTCGCCGTCATGGAAAGCCTCGACAGCGGCAAGCCGGTCCGCGAATGCCAGACGGTCGACGTTCCCGACACGATTCATACGCTTCGCTGGCACGCGGAACTGATCGACAAACTCTACGACAACACCGCTCCTGTCGGCGCCAACGCGCTGACGATGATCGTGCGTGAGCCGATCGGCGTCGTCGGATGCGTGCTGCCGTGGAATTTCCCGCTGCTGATGCTCGCCTGGAAGATCGGTCCGGCGCTTGCCGCCGGCTGCTCGGTTATCGTCAAGCCGGCGCAGGAAACGACGCTCACGACGCTGCGCGTCGCCGAACTCGCCCTCGAAGCCGGCATTCCGGCCGGCGTCTTCAACGTCGTGACCGGTTCCGGCCGTGAAGTCGGCGAGCCGATCGGCCTGCACATGGATGTCGATATGGTCGCCTTCACCGGCTCGACGCCGACCGGCCGCCGCTTCCTGCGCTATGCCGCGGATTCGAACCTCAAGAAGGTCGTGCTCGAATGCGGCGGCAAGAACCCCGCCGTCGTTCTCGACGATGCCGAGGACCTCGACCTCGTCGCCGAGCAGGTCGTCAATGGCGCCTTCTGGAACATGGGCGAGAATTGCTCGGCCACCTCGCGCCTCATCGTCCATGCCAAGGTCAAGGACGAGCTGATGAAGCGCATCGGCGCCTATATGCGCGAATGGAAGACAGGCGATCCGCTCGATCCGGAAAACCGTATCGGTGCGCTGGTCAGCAAGTCGCACTTCGAGAAGGTCAAATCCTTCCTCGACGATGCCAAGACCGAAAAGCTGTCCGTAACCCAGGGCGGCGAAACCTATAATGGCATCTTCATCGAGCCGACGCTGGTCGAGGGTGTGACGCCGGCGAGCCGTCTCTTCCAGGAAGAGATCTTCGGGCCGATCCTGTCGGTCACGACGTTCAACACGCTCGCCGAGGCAACCGCTCTGGCCAACGACACCAATTACGGCCTGACGGCATCCGTCTATACCGGCAGCCTGCGCAATGCGATCCGGCTTACCCGCGACATCCGCGCCGGCCTGATCACGGTCAACTGCTTCGGCGAAGGCGACGCCACCACGCCGTTCGGCGGCTACAAGGAGTCCGGCTTCGGCGGCCGCGACAAGTCGGTCTTCGCTCACGACAACTATTGCGAACTCAAGACCATCTGGATCGACATATCCGAACGGTCGGTCGACGAGACGATCCGATGAGCCGCCATGTGATCAAGCACCTGCCGACCGACACCGGCGTTTCGGGATGGGAGGCGACCAGCGAACGCACCTTTCCCGTCGCGGCGCTTGAGTACGACATTACGGCGGACTGGCTGATCATCGGCGGCGGATTTGCCGGCCTGTCGGCAGCCCGCCGTCTCTCGCAATCGCGGCCTGAGGACAAGATCGTCGTCCTGGATGCTCGTGAGCTTGCCGAGGGGCCGGCCGGGCGGAATTCCGGCTTCATGATCGACGTGCCGCACAACCTGTCTTCGGGTGAGTATTCGGTGGCCGACGAAGCGGCGACGAAGGACGAGATCCGTCAGAACCGTCTGGCGATCTCCTTCGCGGCCGATATTGCAGCCGAATACGGCCTGTCGCGCGAGACCTTCGATCCGGCGGGCAAGGTGAATGCCGCAGCCTCCGAGCGGGGGATGGGCCTGAACGACAATTACTGCAAGTCGCTCGAAAAGATCGGCGAGGAACATCATGTTCTCGATGCCGCTCAGATGCGGGAGCTGACCGGCTCGCGTTATTATCTCGGCGGGCTCTATACGCCGGGTGCGGTGATGATCCAGCCGGCCGACTATATTCGCGGCCTGGCGCGCGGGATCTCCTCCAAGGTGATCATCCACGAGCACGCGCCGGTCCTGGAGTTGGCCCGTGAAGGCCGGACCTGGAAGGCAAAGACGGCCCGCGGGTCCGTTTCTGCACCCAAGGTCATTCTGGGGGTAAACGGCCATATTCAGAGCTTCGGCCACTTCCGGGGCCGGCTGATGCACATCTTCACCTATGCGTCGATGACATCGGCTTTTTCCCAGAACGAATTCGGCGGTGATGTCACCGGCGTCGATCGTTGGGCGCTGCTGCCGGCCGACCCCATGGGCGCAACGGTGCGCAAGATCACCAAAGACGGGCTTTCCAGGATCGTCGTCCGGACGCGGTTCACCTACGACCCGAGCCTCAAAGTGTCGGAGAAGCGGGTCGCCGGCATCGCCGCCGAACAGCGCCGGTCGTTCGATGCCCGCTTCCCCGGGCTGGAGCGCCTGCCGATGGAATACAGCTGGGCGGGTGCGCTCTGCCTCAGCCGAAACCATGTTCCGGCGTTCGGCGAGGTCGAGGAAGGACTTTTCTCCGCCTGCTGCGAAAACGGTCTCGGCACCGTCAAGAGCACGCTCGCCGGGATGATGGCGGCAGATCTTGCGACAGGAGTTGCCAGCTCGGAGCTCGACAAATTCAAGAACCAGCCGGAACCGACGAGATTGCCGCCTGAGCCCATCGCCTGGCTCGGCATCGAGTTGGTGATCCGCTTTCAGGAATTGCGTGCGGGCCGCGAGGGATGAGCCCTGGTCGCGGAAATTGAAGATCACCGCCTGCAGACGTCGATGGAGAAGGGACGAAGCTAGGAGTAACAGCAATGAAAACTTTGTGGGAGGCTTTCTGCGCGACGGCAGAGATGTTGTTCAAGATCCGTCCTCCCTTTGCGCTTCCGACCATCATGGCGGATCAAGCTGAGCCTGACGGCGGCGTCCGGCGTGGCCGTCGTCGCGGGCATTGCGGGTTCAGGCCGGCTCGAAGGAATGTTCTGCGGCGCGATCAGGACGGTCGATATCGCGACCTCAATCATGCAGCAATCGCCATCATGCTATTGACCATGGTGACTGACCGAATATGGCAGAGCGCCGCTCACTTGGGGAATAAGATGGAAGTCATGAATAGTTTGGACTTGCAGTTTCCGCCCGGCGCTTTCCTGATGCCGGCCGTCGACTGGCTCCACATGGCAGGAGATGAACATGCGACCTGAGCAGCATCGGGTGGTTGACGATGGCGCAAAGCAGGCAGCCCGACTCAAAGTGGGGTTCGTTCTGTCGCGGTCCTTCACGCTGTCGGCCTTTGCATTGTTCGTCGATACCCTCAGGCTTGCCAGCGACGAACAGGATCGTTCTGGAAGGGTGCTCGCCGATTGGCAGGTGATCGGCAGCACGCGGCATCTGATTACCTCCAGCTGCGGCGTCCAGGTGGCGCCGACCTCAGATTTCGTCGACCCGTCAAGGTTCGATTATATCGTGGTCGTCGGCGGCTTGCTGACGGTCGAAAATCCCGTCGACCAGCAGACAATCACCTTCCTGCGGCAAGCGGATGCGAAGAAGGTGCCGCTGATCGGCGTGTGCACCGGTTCGTTCATCCTGGCGGCGGCGGGCCTGATGAAACGGCACGAATCCTGCGTCAGCTGGCTGCATTACAAGGAGTTTCGGGAGCGCTTTCCGGAGCTTGCCGTCCGCTCCGACCGGCTCTTCAATCTCGATCGGCAGCGCGGATCCTGCGCCGGCGGCAGCAGCGCTGCCGACATGGCGGCATTGCTCGTCAGAAAATACATCAGCCGCGATGCCGAACGAAACGCGCTTGAAGTGCTTCAGATCGAGAAGGCCCGAACGCCATCGGATGTTCAGCCGCGGCGTCCGCTCTATGACGACTATGACGACGCCCGCGTCAAGGCGGCGATGATCACCATGGAGCAGTTCGTCGACGGCAGCATGCCGATCGAGAAGCTTGCCGCCATGGTCGGGCTCTCAAGGCGGCAGCTGGAGCGGATCTTCATCGAAAAGACGGGAATGTCGCCCGCCAAGGCCTACAATCGGGTACGCATGGAACGGGCAAAA
Source organism: Rhizobium sp. K102 (assembly GCF_022385315.1). Lineage (NCBI taxonomy): Bacteria > Pseudomonadati > Pseudomonadota > Alphaproteobacteria > Hyphomicrobiales > Rhizobiaceae > Rhizobium > Rhizobium sp. K102. The sequence goes on along the minus strand of NZ_CP092437.1, from coordinate 146,344 downwards.
TCGATCCTCGCCCAGTCGAAGGCGCCGCTCATCGAGATCGCGCTGGACGTCGGTTTTGAAAACGCCTCGCAGTTCACCAGAACGTTCAAGCGCACATTCGGGCAAACGCCCTCGCAGCATCGTGCGGCGGCCTTGAGAGCACACTGAAGCGTCAGTGTCCGGGCAGTTCCCGTATCGATGACTGACGCGGCGTCGCTCAGCGTTCGATGACGAGATCGCTGAGCGGCTTCGAGCAGCAGGGCAGGAAGAAGCCGGCGTCGATCTCCCGCTGGCGGATGCCGCCATTGTGGTTCATGTCGACCGTGCCTGACGTGAGCTTCGACTTGCAGGTGCCGCAGACGCCGTTGGCGCAGGAGGAAGGGATCCTGACGCTCGCTTTCTTCGCGCAGGAGAGCACGCTCTGGTCGCCTGTTACCTCGATGCTGCGGGCCTGCTTCGAGAAGGTGACCTGAAAGACCTTGGCGGCCGCCTCCTGGATCGCGGGGATTTCAGGCTCGTCGATGACGGCGGCGTCGAAGCTTTCTTCGAGATAATGAGCGGCGGGAACGCCGAGTTCGGCGGCGATGCCGCGCGCTGCGGCCATGAACGGAGCGGGGCCGCAGCACATCACCGTGCGGTCGGCGATATCGGGAACCGCCAGCCTGAAATAATCCGCCGAAATGCGGCCGGTGAGGCCGGACCAGGAGGGCTCGCCTGCAACCGTTTCCGGCAGAAAATGCAGCCGCAGCCCCTTCAGCCTGCGGGCGATGCAGGCGAGTTCGTCGCGGAAGATCAGATCCAGCGGCGTGCGCGCGGCATGCAGGAAGACGACGTCGGCGGGCGCGCAGCTGTCGGCGAGTTCACGCAGAATGGACATGACGGGCGTGATGCCGGAGCCGCCGGAGAGCAGCAGAAGCTTCGGCTTCGATGCCTCGGACCGGACGAAATGACCGAGCGGGCCGTTCGCCTTGACCGACGCTCCCGGCACCAGCGTGTCGTGAAGCCAGTTGGAGATCTTGCCGCCGGGAACGCGCTTCACCGTCACCGAGAAGGCGTTCGTGCGATGCGGCGAAGAGGAGATGCTGTAGCAGCGGCTTTCAGGCTCGCCATTATGCTCCAGGTCGAACAGGAAATACTGGCCGGCCTTGAAGGCGAACCGCTTCCCGTCAGGGGACGCGAAGGTGAAGGTCTTGACGTCATGGGTCTCCTGCTGGACGTCGAGGCAGACGAGTGTATCGTCTTCCTCGGGATTCCAGGCGTCGTGACGGGCGGCTTTTTCGAGCAGCACTTGCGGGGTTCTAGTATCCATGAGCGCGCATCCGGTCGATGTACCAGGTGGCGAACTTGTCGAGGTTCGTCTCGGAGAAGCGGGAATAGGGACCCGGCTGATAAGCGGGATCGAGCGCGCCGGCATGGGAGCGGGCGACGAGGTCGGCGTCCTGATCCGTCGTTGCGACCCAGACATCCGTCAGCTTGTCGAGGTCGTAATCGACGCCTTCGACGGCGTCCTTGTGGACCAGCCACTTGGTGCGGACCAGCGTCTTGCCGGCTGACAGCGGGATGACGGTTGCGACGACGGCATGGTCGCCCATGAAATGGTTCCAGCTGTTATGGCCCCAGAGATGCGTGTCGCCGAGATCCTTGCGGGTCATCTGCCCGAGCAGCTTGGAGGATGCGGCGGTGGCATCATGCGTCTGGGATTCGCCGGCGCCTGATATGATCAGCCGCTGCGTGCGGAAGTTCGTGGCGCAGTCGGAGAGCTGCTCGATGGCGGCCGAAGGGAAGCCATCGGCCTCCCATGCCTGGGTGCGTGCCTCGTAAAGCCGGAAATGCTCCTCGGCCTGTTCGCGATCCTCCGGGCTCAGCGTTTCGGGATCGAAGCCGAAATCGAGATCGACGAAGGAGACGCAGAGCTCGGGATGGTTCGCGGAGCAGTGATAGCACTCGCGATTGTTTTCCATCGTTAGCTTCCAGTTGCCGTCCTCGATGACGTCGGTCTGGTGGGCGATCTTGGCATTACGGATGTCGTAGGGCGCGAGACGCTCGACCATCGCCTGTTCGAGGCCGGCAATGTCCTCCGGCGGATTGTCGGACAGGCAGACATAGATCAGGCCGCCGATCGATTTGAAGGTAACCGGCTTCAGACCGTGACAGTCCTTGTCGAAATCCTTGCCCATGTGCGGGGCATAGCTGAGCTCGCCCGTCAGCTCATAGGTCCAGGTGTGATAGGGACAGACGAGCTTCGAAACGATCGTCTTGCCCGGGTTGAGAAGACGGGAGCCGCGATGGCGGCAGACATTGTGCAGCACGCGGATTTCGCCGTCGTCGTCGCGCAGGAGGATCAGGCTCGTCGTGCCGATGTCGACGACGGTGGCGTCGCCGGGCTCCGGAACATCGCAGTCGAGGCCGACACAGATCCAGTGCTTGTGGAAAAAGACATCGATATCCGCTTCGAACACGTCTTCTCTAACGTAGAGGCCGGCCGGCAGCGCATGGCCTTCCGCGCGGGAGTCGAGAAGTGCCGAAATGGAAGAAGGAAGTCTGTTTAGCATGAGAACCCCTTATGTGAGAGTTTCCCTAGATTGCGCTTGCAGCGCCGGGCTTTCAACGGCATAAAAAATTAGCTTCGCATAAGTTTTTATCATGCGAATAGGAGTCTCGTGATGCAATTTCGAAGACGGCTTCCGTCGCTGACGGCGCTGGTGACGCTGGAAGCGGTGCTGCGCAGGAAAAGTTTCACGCTGGCAGCGACGGAGCTCGGCGTCACTCAGGCGGCCGTCAGCAGGCAGATCGCCGCCCTGGAGGAGGAACTCGGCCAGCCGCTCTTCCTGCGCAAACACCGGGCGATCGAACCGACGCCGGCCTGCGTCAGCCTCGGCGCGACGCTGGCGAAGAGCTTTGCCGATATCGCGGAAAGCGTGGAAGCGATCCAGTCGCGCAGCCAAGATGTGGTGACGATCGGCGCGACCGTCGCCTTCTCTTCCTTCTGGCTGCTGCCGCGGCTTGCCGAATTCCGCCGGGCCAATCCCGGTATTCTCGTGCGGGTGATATCCCAGGATAACCCGATCAGTCTTGACGATGGAGAGATCGACGTGGCGATCCGATACGGCGTGCCTCCCTTCAGCGATGGAACCGTCATTGCCTCACGCGGCGACGTCGTCTGCCCGGTCTGCTCTCCCGACCACCTCAGGCGTCGGGGAGATGGCCCGCTCGGCTCCGCCGACGAATTCATCGAAACGGATGTGCTCGATCGTTCCTGGTATGGCTGGGCGCAATGGGTGTCGCTGACCGGCGGCAATATCGACATCAAGCCGTCGCTTCGCTTCAACCATTACACCGAAAGCATCGCGGCGACGCGCGCGGGGCAGGGGATCGCTCTTGGTTGGCGCATGCTGATCGGCACCTTTCTGGAGGATGGAACCCTGGTGCCCACTTCGGAAACCGAGCTTGCCGCCGAAGGCCGCTATAATGTGATCGTGCCGATCAAGGCCAAGCGCAGCAACGCGGGCAATCTCGCCGCCGCCTGGCTGACGGCCTCGCTGCACGGTTGATCACAGGCCGAGCCCCGGAGTTGCCGTCCGGTGAACGCCCTTGGGCATGAAGGCGAACTGATCCGCCAGGCCGAGGAAGTCGGCCGCCAGGTGAATGACGGAAAGCCACATTTCCGTTCCCTGCAGGCCCGGTTCGCCACCGTCGGCGAACGGGAAGCCCTCGCCATCCCGCCATCTGTCGAGTGCCCGCGATATCAGACTGCGGGCGATCGCCTCGCCATCGGTCCGGCGGTAATCGGTCTGCCGCCCGATCAGCAGGAGAGGATGGATCGTGTCGAGCAGGTTGCAGGCATTGTATTTCTCGGCAACGAAGCCTTTGTGGTTGCGATAATTCAGATGAACCGTCTCGATCGCGGCAAGCGGGTGCGGAAGCGGCATGCCGAACTGGGCATAGGTGCCGCGCGTCAGGCGATAAAATCCATTCACCGGCTGGAGCCAGCCCTCCAGCGCGGTCGGCTCGCCCCAGAGGCCGGAAACGCTGTTGGCATTGCGGCTCAGCCACTCGAAGAGCGCCTGTCGCGGCCCGCTGGTACCGAAATACCTGGCGTTGAAATACATCGCGGTCCCGATGGCGTCGACGACGCTGCCGGAATGCCATGCCCGGCTCGCCCAGGGCAGGGCGTTCAGCCATTGCTCCAGCTCCTGAGCATCGATCTGAACCGCCTGGATTAATTGCCGTGGCCCGGAGCCGAGCAGTTCGAGCGCATAGCCGACCGAAAGTACATTGTAGAGCGCCTTCGGATCGTCTCTCGACGCCCGGCCCGGCACACGCGAATGGGCTTCCGGAAAGAGACCCGTCTCTCGATCCTGAAGACCCTGGAGACGCTCGACGGTTTGCGCCGCATCGAGCCCGGGCGGCAGCTGATCGAAGCCGGCCGCGATCTCGATGGCATCGCAGAGATGCCGGATCGCCGGCCGCCTGATCCCGTCCGCTTCCAGCGATTCATAGGCCTCAGGTGTTTTCCAGCGCGCAAGGATATCAGGCCATTGCTCTTTCGCCTTCTGCCCGAGCCTGACCAGTCGATCTTCGATGTCTCCAACGCCGGATTTCCTGGCGGGTGCGCCCCGCCTCCGCAGCACCTTTGCCGGTACGCCGCCGGCAATCGCAAGCGCAGGAATGTCTTGCGTGACCACCGCCCCGGCAGCAATGACAGCGCCGTTGCCGATCGTGACGCCATCGAGGATCACGCAATTGGCGCCGATCCAGACATCGTCGCCGATCACAATGCCGATGCTGACGACGCCCTGGCGATGGATGGGCCGATCGGGATCGTCGAAGCCATGATTGAAGCCGACGATCGATGCATGTGAAGCGATCCGCACGCCATTGCCGCACGTCACCTTGCCGGAAACGCAGGCATAAGGATTGATCGAGCAATCCTCGCCGAGGATCACATCGCCCCGCACGAGTGCATGCCCCGCAATCCAGGACCGCTCGCCCATCGCCAGGCTCTCGGTAAAGATCGCAGCATTTTCGGCGATGTAGGACGTCTCGGCCAATTCCGCGCCGCATGACCGCCTGAGCTCCGCCTTGCGGGCGAGGTGAGCGGGATGGTCGAGGTCTGCCGCGATGCGCTCCCAGGGGAGGTATTGCAGCCTGCGCCCCTCCCTCTCGACGTTCGCCGACATTTTCGGACTGTTGGCTTGGTCCATCTTGATCCTCGCTCTCAGATTCAGGCGCTGAATATCGGCTTAGCAGGACTGTCGGCAGCCGTCTTCCTTCACGAAAGGCTCGAGCCGAATTTGTCCCAGCCTTCCTTGATCGTCTCCATCGCGACGTTCGTCGAGGTGTTGGCAACATGGGGCAGCGTCGAGATGCGTTCGCCGAGAACGCGGCGGTAGCGGCCGATGTCGCGGGTGCGGATCTTCAGGAGATAGTCGAACCGGCCGGCGATCATGTGGCACTCTTCGACTTCCCGGATCTTCTTGATGGCTTCGTTGAAGCTTCTCAGTGCATCCTCGCGGGTGTCGGAAAGTTTCACCTCGACGAAGGCGATGTGGTCGAGCTGCATTTTCGATGGATTGAGGACGGCCTTGAAGCCTTCGATATAGCCGTCGCTGATCAGCCTTTTGAAGCGAATCTGGCACGGCGTCTTCGACAATCCGACCCGCGCGGCGAGATCGGTGATCGATAGCCTGCCGTCCTCGGCGAGCGCGGCAAGGATCTTTCTGTCGAATTGGTCTAATTCACTAAAGAAATCGGTTTCTGCAGCCATCTGAACTCTCATGGACGAATTAATAAGTTCATACAGCCTGAAAATAGCGAAAATCAAGTAAGATCGCGATTTGTGCCTGTGATAGGTTATGTGCCGGCAATGGAGGAACGCGTCCAACCGGCCGGCAGCTTGCCGGGACCGCTATCGGCGCCGAACGCAAAATGGGGAGTGACATGCACAGGAAAGAGACGGGTGAGGATCAAAAGCCGGATCTGCTCGTTCACTATCGACCACTGGCGATAAAAGCCGTGGCGGCGGCATTCACCCTCAAGCGCGACAAGCCGGATGCGCGCCCGCTCCGCGAGACGGAATATTCCGGCCCGATTTTCACGGACGATGCCACCTGGGATGATGAGCCCGGTGTTCCATTTATCCGTTAGACGAAATATTCACTGATCAGGGATTTCCCATGTTGAACGCAGCGATCGACCCCGCATCCTCCAAAGAACCTGCCGGCGGCGCGCCGTTCGCCGCTTTTGCGCCGCCGATCCGGCCGCAATCGGAACTTCGCCAGGCGATCACGGCAGCCTATCGCCGTCCGGAAACCGAATGCCTGCCGCCCCTCGTCGCGGCCGCGCGCGTTTCCGAGGCGAAACGCTATGACATCCGCAGCACCGCTCGCACGCTGATCGAAGCCTTGCGCGCCAAGCACAAGGGCACCGGCGTCGAAGGGCTGGTGCAGGAATATTCGCTTTCCAGCCAGGAAGGCGTGGCGCTGATGTGCCTTGCCGAAGCGCTGTTGCGCATTCCCGATACCGACACCCGCGACGCGCTGATCCGCGACAAGATTGCCGAGGGCAACTGGACCTCGCATATCGGCGGCGGCAAATCGATGTTCGTCAACGCCGCCACCTGGGGCCTCGTCGTCACCGGCAAGCTGACGTCGACGGTCAACGCCCGCAGCCTGTCGGCAGCGCTGACGCGGCTGATTGCGCGGGCCGGCGAACCGGTCATCCGCCGCGGCGTCGACATGGCGATGCGCATGATGGGCGAGCAGTTCGTCACGGGTGAGACGATCGAGGAGGCGCTGAAGCGCGCCCGGCCGCTCGAAGCGCGCGGCTTCCGCTATTCCTACGACATGCTGGGCGAGGCCGCGACGACGGCCGCCGACGCCGAGCGTTATTTCAAGGATTATGAAAAGGCGATCCACGCCATCGGCAAGGCCTCGAACGGACGCGGCATCTATGACGGCCCTGGCATTTCGATCAAGCTTTCGGCGCTGCACCCCCGCTATGTCAGGGCGCAGGCCGGTCGCGTAATGGGAGAATTGCTGCCCAAGGTCAAGGCGCTCGCCGTGCTCGCCAAGACCTATGATATCGGCCTCAACATCGACGCCGAGGAGGCCGACCGGCTGGAGCTTTCGCTCGATCTGCTCGAGGAGCTCGGCCTCGCGCCGGAGCTTGCCGGATGGAACGGGCTCGGTTTCGTCGTGCAGGCCTATGGCAAGCGCTGCCCCTTCGTGCTCGATTACATCATCGATCTCGCCCGCCGCTCCGGGCGCCGGATGATGGTCCGTCTGGTCAAGGGGGCCTATTGGGACGCAGAAATCAAGCGCGCCCAGCTGGATGGCCTCGACGACTATCCCGTTTATACCCGCAAGATCTACACCGACGTCGCCTATATCGCCTGCGCGCGCAAGCTGCTCGGTGCGCCGGATGCGGTTTTCCCGCAGTTCGCGACCCACAATGCGCAGACGCTGGCGACGATCTATCATGTCGCTGGTCCCGATTTCGCGGTCGGCAAATACGAGTTCCAGTGCCTGCACGGCATGGGCGAGCCGCTCTACGACGAGGTCGTCGGCAAGGAAAAGCTCGACCGGCCCTGCCGCATCTATGCGCCAGTCGGAACCCATGAGACGTTGCTCGCCTATCTGGTGCGCCGCCTTCTCGAAAACGGCGCCAACTCCTCCTTCGTGCACCGCATCTCCGATCCGAACGTTTCGGTCGAGGCGCTGATCGCCGATCCCGCCGAGACCGTTGCGGCCATGCCTGTCGTCGGCGCTCCTCATGTGCAGATCGCTGCGCCGAAGGCGCTCTACGGCCATGCTCGCGCCAATTCGGACGGGCTCGATCTCTCGAACGAGGCGACGCTGACGGATCTGGCGCAGGCGCTCGCCTCCACGGCCGCGAGCCCGTGGCATGCGCTTCCGATCCTCGCCGACGGTTCCACCGATGGAGTGACGCGCGACGTTCTCAATCCTGCCGATCACCGCGACGTCGTCGGCACGGTCACCGAGTTGAAGGTCGAGGAGGCGGCCCGTATCGTTGTGATGGCGGCCGACTATGCACCGCAATGGGCGGCGGTGCCGCCGGCCGAACGGGCGGCCTGCCTGGAGCGGGCGGCCGACATCATGCAGGCCCGCATCAAGACCCTGATGGGCATCGTCATGCGCGAGGCCGGCAAATCGGCGGCCAACGCCGTCGGCGAAGTGCGTGAGGCGATCGACTTCCTGCGCTATTACGCCGAACAGGCGCGCAAGACCCTTGGGCCGTCCCACGCGCCGCTTGGGCCTATCGTCTGCATCAGCCCGTGGAATTTCCCGCTGGCGATCTTCACCGGACAGGTGGCCGCCGCTCTCGTGGCGGGCAATCCCGTGCTGGCCAAGCCCGCCGGCGTGACGCCGATCATCGCCTCGGAGAGCGTCGAGATTCTCCACGAGGCGGGCGTGCCGGTCGGCGCTCTGCAATTCGTACCCGGCAGCGGCCGGCTCGGCGCCGGCATGGTCGGGGCTCCTGAAACCGCCGGCGTCATGTTTACCGGCTCGACCGAGGTCGCCCGCATGATCCAGGCGCAGCTGGCCGAACGGCTGTCTTCGAGCGGCAAACCGATCCCACTGATCGCCGAAACCGGCGGTCAGAACGGTATGATCGTCGATTCCTCGGCATTGGCCGAGCAGGTCGTGGCCGACGTTATTGCATCTGCTTTCGACAGCGCCGGCCAGCGCTGCTCGGCGCTCAGGGTGCTATGCCTTCAGGACGATGTCGCCGACAGGACGCTTGCCATGTTGAAGGGCGCCTTCCGTGAACTGACGGTCGGCCGAACCGATCGCCTGAGCGTCGATGTTGGCCCCGTCATTAACGACGGCGCCAAGGCCGAGATCGACCAGCATATCGAGCAGATGCGCGGCTCCGGCTGCAAGGTGGAGCAACTGCCTTTGCCCGAAAGTGCAGCGGCAGGCACCTTCGTTCCGCCGACGATCATTGAGATCAAGTCGCTGTCGGATCTGACCAAGGAGGTCTTCGGACCGGTCCTGCACGTTTACCGCTTCAAGAGAAACGGCCTCGACCGCCTGATCGACGATATCAATGCCTCGGGCTACGGCCTCACATTCGGACTTCACACGCGGCTTGACGAAACCATCGCGCATGTGACGAGCCGCATCAAGGCCGGCAACCTCTACGTCAACCGCAACATCATCGGTGCCGTCGTCGGCGTCCAGCCTTTCGGCGGCCGCGGCCTGTCGGGAACGGGTCCGAAGGCAGGCGGCCCGCTCTATATCGGTCGCCTGGTGCAGCGCGCCCCGGTGCCGCCGCAGCAGAATTCGGTTCATACGGACCTTGCCCTGCGCGACTACATCGTCTGGCTCGACACGAAGGGCCTGTCGGGCGAAGGGGAGGCGGCGCGCGGTTATGCCGGCCGCTCGGCACTTGGGCTCGAACGTGAGCTCACCGGCCCGGTCGGCGAGCGCAATCTTTACGCGCTGCATCCGCGCGGCCGCATTCTGCTCGTGCCGCAGACGGAGAGCGGGCTCTATCGTCAGATCGCCGCAGCCCTTGCAACGGGCAATCATGTCGCGGTGGATGCCGGTTCCCTCTCGAAATCGGTGCTCGCCGATCTTCCGGCGGCGGTCGCCAGCAGGATTTCCTGGGCCTCGGACTGGGAAAAAGACGGGCCTTTCTCGGGTGCGCTCGTCGAGGGCGATCGCGACAGGGTTCTCGCCGTCAACAAGAAGATTGCCGCGCTGCCCGGTCCGCTTCTGCTGGTCCAGGCTGCGACCACCGAGGAACTGACGAGTGATGCCGAGGCCTATTGCCTCAACTGGCTGCTGGAGGAGGTGTCGACCTCGATCAACACCGCCGCTGCCGGCGGCAATGCAAGCCTGATGGCGATTGGCTGACCGAAACCGACGAGGGCGTCAAAAGTCCGCCTTCAAGACCGCTGACAGAGCCCTCTTTCGTCATGCTCGGGCTTGTCCAGGCTTGTCCCGAGCATCTGCTATCCGTCGATAGGGCAGCAGATCCTCGGCACAAGGCCGAGGATGACGTCGAGGAAAGGGCGAGGTTGCCAGCAAATCGGGGCAGAAGAGGCAGAAAAAATATGCCTTCGGTCATCCTCGCGAACGAACTCGACACCATTGACCATTTTTTTAGTAGTTGTGCCTATCGTGATGGCCTCGGGGGCAGCCGCCGACTGGAACGGGTCAATTCGCACATAAGCGTGCCGTTGGATGGTGGAGCGCACCGGAGAAAGAGGCGATTTTCCTGGGGCGGGGGCTTCCTATGTCGTTGATTGACCGACTGTTGCAGCGTATGCGGATCGTGACGAAGGTCCTGTTCTTTGTGGTGCCTCTGATCGTTCTCATCGCGGGCATCGGTCTTTTCGGCTATTTCACCGCGGGCACGCTGAACGGCCAGATGACGCTGACGCGGCAAACGATCGATACGCTTTCCAGTTTCCAGCAGCTTCGCTCCTCGCTGACCGCCTTTACCGACCTGCCGACACAGGCGACCCGCGATCGGCTGGTCGCCAGCATCGCCGATCAACAGAAGGGTGCGGCGACGCTCGATGCGATGTTGATCAGTCCCGCCCAGAAACAGCAGATCTCCGCCGTGCGCGAACTCGGCGGCAAGATGCAGGGCGGCGCTGACGCGCTGTGGGCGGTGGCGCAGGAGCGCGCCAATACCGAACTGGCGATCGATGGGGCGGTAGCGCAACTTTTCAAGGAAAGCCAGACCGCCCGCAAGCAGCTCGACGTTCTTCAGGACCAGGCCAACGGCAAGGAGGCCTTCGTCCGGGCGCTTCTTCTCGACGCCTCGGCCTATAAAAATCTCGCGGGACGCATCGCGAAATTGCGCAAGGCGACCGCCGCCGCCGCCGACCCTCAGAAGCTTGGCCAGGCCATAGCCAGCCTTCTGCCGCCGCTCGTCAAGGAAGTCGGCGAGGGTGAGGCGCTTGGCTCCGACAAGGCGAAAAGCCAGATCGCCCCGCTAAAGCCGGTTCTGGACAAGCTTGCCGCGATGGCGAAGGACAGCGTCAATCTGTCGCTCGACGGTTATGCTCCCGTCGACCAGGATCTGCAGCGTTTCGAGGAGCAGTTTGCAAAGCTTGCTTCCGGCAATGCGGATACAGCGATCGAGCGCTTTGCCGGCATGGATGCGAGCATAGCAACGCTTCGCTCGATGGTGGCGATCGTCAATGCCGCGTTCAAATCGATTGACGATCTGCGACTGCACCTGAGCGAACTGAACAGGCGGGTCGATGCCGAATCGCGCGATGCAGTTCTGGTGGATCTAAAGGCCTTGCGCGAAAGCGCTGCAAAGCTCGAGCCCTTGAGCGGCAAGAACGCCGCTTTGAAGGATCTTGCCAAGAAGATCGAGCCTTCCCTTGCCTTGATCGAAAAGGGGACCTCGGCACTGATATCGATCGCGGATCAATGGCAGGGCAACAAGCAGGCAGCGACCCAGCTGGTCGCGGCCGCAAGCCACACGCTCGAACAGTTCGTCAGCACGGCGCAGGAGAGCGGCAAGGAAATCAGCCAGCGCTCGGCCACGATGTCGCTCTCGGCCATGATTGCCGGCACGGTGCTTGCCATCATCGGCGGACTGATGCTGATCGAGACGCTGCGCGGACCGCTGAAGCGGATCACCCAGACGATGACGAGACTTGCCGCCGGCGATCTCAATGTTCCGATCGGCGATGGCAAGCGCGGCGATGAAATCGGCGATATGATCCGCTCCGTGACCGTCTTCCGCGACCAGGCGCTCGAAAAGACGAGGCTCGAAGAGGTCGCTGAAGCGAACAGGGCGCGGGACGAACAGGAACAGGCCAGCCGCGCAGCCGAGCAGGCACGCATCGAAGCCGAGCAGAGCGAGGCCCTGGACGCCCTGTCCGACATGCTCGGCAAACTCGCCGACGGCAACCTCGCTGCCGTGATGAGCGAGGAGCTGGCCGCCGATTATGTCGCGATGGCCAGGACCTACAACCAGGCGATCGATGCGCTGCGCCGCACACTCGCCGAGGTCCGCAACACCACCTATGAAATCGCCGAGGGCAGCACCAATCTTTCGGGTGCAGCCGACGATCTGGCGCGGCGCACGGAACAGCAGGCGGCCGCTCTCGAAGACAGTTCACGCGTGCTCGGCGAGCTGACGGCCAGTGTCCGCACGACGGCGGAAAATGCGCGCCAGACATCGGTGTCCGTCGCCGAGGCGCACCGGCAGGCGGAGCATTCCGCGGCCGTCGTCGCCAAGGCGGTCGACGCCATGGACGCCATCAACCGGTCGTCCGACAAGGTCACCAGCATCATCGGCGTGATCGACGAGATCGCCTTCCAGACCAATCTTCTCGCATTGAATGCCGGCGTCGAGGCGGCGCGGGCCGGAGAGGCGGGCAGGGGCTTTGCCGTTGTCGCACAGGAGGTGCGCGAGCTCGCGCAGCGTTGCGCCACCGCCGCGCGCGAGATCAAGGGTCTTATCTCCAACAGCGCATCGCAGGTCGGCACGGGCGTCAAGCTCGTCGAGGAGACCGGCCAGGCGCTGGCGGCGATCATGGAGCACTTCACCTCGATCAACGGGCTGGTGCAGGTCATTTCGACGGCGACGAGCACTCAGTACAAGGGGATCGACGAAGTCAATAACGCCGTTCGCGACATCGAGCATATCACCCAGCATAACGCCGCCATGGTCGAGGAAAATACCGCCGAAATTCACAGGCTGCGGCAGCAGGTGGAACTGCTGAACGAACGCATCTCCCGCTTCCAGACCGCCGACGCCCGCAGAGCGTCAACGACCGCCAGCCAGCGGATCGCCCTGGCCTCCTGAGGGAATATCTTTGGCTGTCCCGCGGGCCGAGCCTTAGAAATCGGCGACCTTGCCCCAGGCTGATCTCTTAAATCGGTCGGGGTGATAAGACTTCGGGTCGACGATCGGCTCGTTGCCGGTGACGATATCGGCAATCAGATGACCGGCGCCGGGCCCGATGCCGAAGCCGTGGCCGCTGAAGCCCGCAGCGAGGATGAAACCCGGAAGGGCGGTGTCGCCGATCGCCGGCACGCCGTCCGGCGTGCTGTCGATATAACCCGCCCAGGCCGCGTTGATGCCGGTGTTCTTCAAGGCGGGCAGAAGCTCGAGCGCCCGCGCATGCGTGAGGGCAACGGTGGCCTCGTCTACCGCCGGGTCGAGGATGCGCATGCGTTCCATCGGCGTCTTGCTGTCGAGCCGCCAGCGCGCCAGCGATTCATGGCCCGAGCGAAATCCCTCCAATCCGCCGGGTGCGAGGCTTCGCCAGCGCCGGGCGAACATCGGGAGGAACTGCGGCGCGAAACGCAACTGCTGCGCGGTGGGATCAATGCGGCCGCGGCCGCTGATCGCAAGCGTGTAACCGCCGTCGCCGCGACGTGTCACGGAAACCGCGGATGTATGCAGGGCATCCGGCAGGCCGGCGGCACCCGATGAAACCGAGAGGATCGACGAGCGGATCGAGGCTTGTGGAAATCGGATGCCGAGCTGTCGGCAGAAGGAGGAGGCCCAGGCGCCACCGGCGAGGATCGCGATTTTTGTCCGGATCGTGCCATGCTCCGTGACAACGCCCGAAAGCCTGCCGCCTTCGATCTCGACGCCGCGGGCCGCACAGGACTGATGCACCGTGCCGCCGAGCTTGATGATCGCACGCGCGACGGCCGGCGCCGCATTTGCCGGATCGGCGGTGCCGTCGGTCGGTGAAAATACCCCGCCTTTCCACACGGCGCCGGTAGCACGCCCGCGTTCGGTTGCCTCGGCGCTGCTCAGCATATGCGTCGTGACGCCGACCGACCGGGCGAACTCGCCCCAACGAGCCCAGCCGGAAAGCTCCTCGTCGCTGTTGCTGAGATAGAAGAGACCGCAGCGGCGGAAGCCGGTGTCCTCGCCGGTTTCGGCCGCGAAGCGCTCCCACAAATCGAGGCTCTTCGTCGACATCGGCAATTCCCGGGCGTCGCGGTTCTGCTGGCGGCACCAGCCCCAGTTGCGGCTTGATTGTTCCGCACCGACAAGCCCCTTCTCGACGAGGGCGACCTTCAATCCGCGCCGGGCGAGATAGTAGGCGGCGAAAACGCCGACGATGCCGCCGCCGATCACCACCGCATCGGCGGCAGCAGGCAGTTCCGGTGTGGTGTCGACGAGCGTGAGCGGTGCGGGCATGGCATGGTCTCCGTTTCGATCCTGAAGCGCGTCGCCCGCGCTTTAGCTTTTTGTTCTTGTGCATGTCGTTCTCGCAAAACCGCTGCATACTTTTGCGCAACATGCTCTAGTCTGAGCGGATCCGACGCTTCGCCTTTGCCGGAGATCGGCCGGCGACAGCAGAAGATTCTGTCCTGTGGGGAGTCCGGCAGCCGTTTCTGCTTCGTCATGTGCCTCAACCTGATCGACACCGCCTTGCTATGTGTTAAGCTCGACGTTGGAAAGCCGCAGCATAATCTGCTGCGTCGTTGGCGATCTCAAGCACACGAAGGCGCGTGATGAAACTCGATCGGATCGACATAAAAATCCTCTACGAACTGCAGAAGAATGGCCGCGTCACCAATGTGGAACTCGCCGAGTTGGTCAATCTGTCGCCGAGCCCGTGCCTGATGCGGGTGAAGAAGCTGCAATCCGAAGGTTACATCGAAGGCTATTCGGCTCAGATCAATGTCAGCAAGCTCGGCCAGACGCTCACCGTGTTTACCGAGATTACGCTGAAGAACCATCGGCAGATCGACTTCGCCCGTTTCCTCGCGGCGATCGAGAAGGTCGACCAGGTGATCGAATGCCATCTGGTTTCGGGCGGCTACGATTATCTCTTGAAATTCGTCACCGCCGGAATCGACGAATACCAGACGATCATGGAGCGGCTCACCGATATGGACGTCGGCATCGACAAATATTTCAGCTTCGTCGTCCTGAAATCGCCGATCATCAAAGCCCACATGCCGCTGACCACGCTTTTCCCGCATTAGAGCCTTTCTGGTTAGAGCAGGGTTTCGTCAGGGCAGAGGCGATCGGCGACGGGCATACCCCTTGTTACGTCCGAGCCGATCGCTGATACCGTGCTTCCCATCTGGTGCCGTACTCGCTGGGATCTCATCAGCGAACGCATGAAGTTCGGCTGCCGCCGCCAGGCGCGGGGAGAACGCTCTTACGGCAACCCGGTCAGCGGCCAAAATCGGACAAGTTAGCGCCGACGGTACTGGCGCCCGTCGTGGGGGGCGAAGCTCGCCCTGCGCGCCGTCGTAAGGCCTTTCGACGGATCCGGCGACGGCGATGATAGCTGTCTCCGTGTGCGGCAAAGCGGCCAGCTCGCCAAGTGTCACGGGTTTGACCGGAGGGCGTAATCGATAATAACCGACTTCGCCTGGCGGAACGCCACGGCATTGCGCCAGCAGTTCAACGGCGGTCAGACCGCACAGGCGCCCCTGACATGGTCCCATTCCGCATCGTGTAAACGCCTTCATTTGGTTAGGGCCCGGCGCCCCGAGCGCCGCGACTTCTCGCAGCTTGCCGGTTTCGATTTCTTCGCAGCGGCAGACGATGGTGCCGTCGTCCTTTGGCACACGAAACCGTTCGCCGGGCCGGAACCGATGCTCTATAAAAGTCCTGCCCCTAAGGGCGCGCGCGAGCTTCCGCGCGAGTTGGTTTCGGCGCTTTTCGTAGGCACCGCGGCCAATGCGATTTAGAGCGAGTGACGCAGACAAGCCCGCAAGCTCTCCTTGCGATGCCGAGGCAACCGCCCCGACAGTTCCCGCCGCATCACCGGCGATCGAAACCCCCGGAACCGAGCTTGCGCCGCAAACGTCGACGGCCGGGCGGAAGGCTGCCAAGCGCTCGTCCCAGAGGTAGTCGCAGCCAGCCGCTAGCGCGAGATTGAGGTTCGGCGCAATTCCTTGGTGCAGAAGGAGCAGGTCGCCTTCAATGTGTAGGGACTTGTTGCCCTTGCGAACACGCAGCGTGCTGAATTGTCTCGAGCCAATCGCCTCCATCGCCGTCACTCCGCGGATAACTCTGGTTCGACGGTGAAGGTCGAGTAGAAGCTTCATACCCTTAAGCGCATAGGGTGACGTGGCAAAGGAAAATACGTGAGGGAGTGCGGAACGCCAATTTTCGGCTGGCGTAGTGTCGACAACCGCCGTGACAAAGACGCCTGCCCGAAGAAGTTGACTTGCAAGTAAATAGATCAGCGGCCCGGTCCCGGCGAGGATGGTTCGCCCCGAGGGCACAAGGCCCGATGCCTTCATCAAGATTTGCGCTGCTCCCGCGGCCATGACCCCTGGCATGGTCCACCCAGGAATTGGGAACGGACGCTCGAGCGCGCCTGTTGCGAGGATCACCCGATGGGCAGCGATCGGCTGAGCTATGCCGCCGAGTGAGATGCCGACTTCGAGTGGATGCACTCCGTCGCCGGTTTCCTCGTCAGCGGGCCCGACGCTCCACACCGTCGCGCTGGGGGCATAGCTCACCTTCGCTTGCCGGAATCGTTCGAGGAGCGTCCGACCGGTAGCGTAGTCCGGCCCCATACGGCCGAGATCGGCATCTGATGCATGCTCGACTGACCGATAAATTTGTCCGCCGGGGGACTGGTTTTCATCGGCCAACAGTACGACGAGGCCGTGGTTCGACGCTTCGATGGCTGCCGAGAGCCCGGCTGGCCCCGCACCAACGATAACAACGTCGTAATGAGGGGCTAGATCGGCCGCGTTGTGAATGTTTTGCATCATTCTTCCGCTCCAGCTGCGCCATCCTGTGTTTCGACAAGCATCCCGTTGGTCACAGCGATCATGCAAGCCTGCCGATTTGAACGGCCATCAATTCTGACTAGGCACTCAAAGCACACACCCATCATGCAATAGGGACCGCGGGCGGCGCCGGTTACCGGGGTCTGCCGCGTGGAGCAATGTCCAGCGGCCAATAACGCGGCAGCAACGCTGTCACCCTGGCGGGCCGTCATCGGCACGCCATCGAATGTGAATGAAATCGAACTCTCGTTTCTGTCAGACAGCCGCCGGAACACGGAACCTCCGGGAATGAAATGCGGAGAGATCTGCGCAGAACTCGCCGGCCGAAATTTGCCGCGGCAGAATCAGCGCATGGTTCGCCGCCAGGGTTACGCCGGAATGGCAGGCGAATGCGAAAGCACCCGGAAACCTCTCCGATTGCTCGTAAATGGGACAGCCGTCCGGCGTCATGACGCGGAACGCCGCCCAGGTCCGCACCGCCTTCACATCCCTGAGAAGTGGGAATGTGCGCACAGCGCGTTCGGCCAGGACCGCAGTAATCGGCCCTCGCGGCCGCTGGTGATCGATCGTCGCTTCCTTGCTCTCGCCGATCAGCACTGAGCCCTCGTCTGTCTGCCGCAGGTAGCCGGTGGCATGGCTGAGGAAGGGCTTCAGCCGCTCGGTGACGATAATTTGGCCGCGGCTGGGCGAGAGCGGAACGTTCAGCCCAACCATCGGCGCGAGGGCGGTGTTGCCGATGCCGGCCGCAAGCACAATCTTGCCGGAAGTAAGCGTCCACCCGTCCCCAGTCAATTCGAACGCACCGGCCCGATGGCGGATCGCCGTCGTCTTCCGATGCGGCAGATAATGAACACCACGCTGCTGCAGCGCCTTGTGAAAGGCCGCGAACAGCCGCAGCGGGTTGACGTGTCCATCGAGAGGACTGAAAATCGCGCCTGCCACTGTCTCCCCCACCAGTGGCACGCGGCGGCGTGTCTCCGCCTGATCGAGTATCTCATATTCGAGCGGCGGAGTACCTTCCGCCTCCATTCCCGGCTGGCTGGCGAGCTTCGTCATGGATGCGACGCCGCGCTCCAGCTCCGTTGGCGTGAGCCGAATTGAGAAACCGCCCGATTGGACAAAACCGGTGTCGATGCCGGTTTCCGCCTTGAGCTCGGCTGCCAGCCGATGCCAGTTCGCCGTCGAGGTTCGCGACCACCGCGAATAGGCGGCATTGCCAAGGCCCTTGCTTGAGCTCCAGACGAGACCGAAATTTGCCCGGGCGGCCCTGTTTGCCAAGTCGCCTTCGTCGACGATTGCGACCCTTTGTCCGCATCTCGACAGGCCCCAGGCTATCGATATGCCTACCAGCCCGCCGCCGATCACGATTACGTCGTAATCCATTCCGCTAGCTTTCCCCTGGCACCCCACGGCCTTCTCCGGATTTGGCCTCACGATCAGATTGCGCCGACTTTGACCTTCGAACCGTCAAGGAGGCGCGACAGGCGGAAGGGGTGGGGTCGACACAGGGTGTATCATTGGCAACCAGGTCGGCCGCCAGGCGGCCGATGCCCGGGCCAAGGCCGAAGCCATGGCCGGAGCAGCCCGCGGCCAAATAAAGCCCTCTCACACCGTCGGCTGGCGAGATGACTGGCACCGCGTCCGGCGTGAAATCCACGTAGGCTCCCCAACTGTCGGCGAGTTCGACTCCCGCCAATGCAGGAAACTGCTCGGTGACCCGTTTCAAAATAGCCGCAATCGTGCGGCGGCTCGGCGGCGGGTCAAGAACGCGCATCCGCTCGAAGGCCGATGGTTTACTCTTGTTCAAGCTTCCGAATGCTTCCGGACCCTGGAGGAAGGATTTGCCGATGCCGAACTGCACCGCTTTCAGACGCTTCATGAACATCGGCATGAACCAGCGGGCGTAGCGTATGCCTTGTGGGGTGATGTCGAGCATCGCCCTGCCACTGATCGCAAGCGTGTAGCTGCCATCCAACCGGCGGGTCAGCGCGCAGTCCGGCGTATAGATCGCCTCGCCCACATTCGCTGTGGGCCGCGTACGAAGCGCTGTCTGGCGCACGCTCGCTTGCGGAAACAGAACTCCGTGCTGGCGACAGAACATGGATGTCCAGGCACCGCCGGCGCAGAGAACGGCTTGGGTCCGGATTGTCCCCTTTTCTGTGATCACCCCGGCAACTGCTCCATTCGCCAAATCAAGACCTAGCGCAGCGCACTCTTGATGGACCGTCGCTCCAAGTTTGCGAGCGCCCTCAGCGATTGTCGGCGCGGCGATGGCAGGCTCTCCCTTGCCATCGTCAATTGAGTGGACCCCGCCGAGCCATCGGCGACCATTTGCCGGGATTGCGGCAGCCGCTTCTGCGGCACTCAGCATCTTCGTATTGACGTTGAACTGGCGGGCCGTATCACGCCATGCTTCCCATTCCGCCAGCTGCTGCGGATTGTCGGTAGCGTAGAGCAAACCGCATCGACGGAAACCGACGTCCTCGCCAATTTTGGATTCAAACTCACCCCAGAGCCGCAGCGCGACACCCGAGAGCGGCAACTCCCGCTCATCCCGGTTCTGCTGGCGGCACCAACCCCAGTTGCGGCTCGACTGCTCGCAGCCGACCTGGCCTTTTTCGACCAGAGCGACCGAGAGTCCCCGCTCCGCCAGAAAGAGAGCCGCGGTTGCACCAATGATGCCGCCGCCGATGACGACGACATCCGCCTTGGCGGGGAGTTCTTTCGTCGCTGTGTATTCGTTTGAGGAGTGGAGACATGGAGACTGACCTGAACTGATTTGGAACCGAGCTATACGGCACTGTCTGCTGCCTCTCCGGCAGAAGCATCCGAGGCAATGACGACTATCGTATCGAGTTGGAACGGCGGTGCGAGCCGGCCGGGCAGGGGCAGACTGCCTGGGTCAAAGATTGGTGTCACGGCGCGTCCTCGAAGTGAACTCAGGTGAAGCTACCGGAGGAAGGCGAGCAGCATGCATCAAATGAAAATGCAGGGACGGCGGAAAGTTCCGTGTTCGGCGACATGACAGTCGAAACTTCGGCCGTTGAGCAGGTAAGTTGTAAAGCATCGTCTGACGACAGTGGTTTTGGATCGATTTCCGGTCGTAGCACGACAGATGCCGGGTTCAGGGCCACATCAACCCGACTGCTGCCGGCTCCAATTGATGAGCGCGCACAACCAAAATAGAGATCTAAGCCATGCCTACGGAATTTAATGACTCCCCTGCGCTTGCCATGATCCATACGGTTCCCGGGATCATCCCTGCATTTAACGAACTCGTCGGTCCCCATCTGCCCGGTTGGCGCTCGTTCAACATGTTAGATGAGAGCCTGCTGGGAAACACCATTCGCGAAGGCGCGCTGTCACCTCAAACTATGCGGCGACTTGCGGGTCACATTTGGTCGGCGGTGGATGCAGGGGCCTCGGCGGTCCTCGTCACCTGTTCCTCGCTCGGTCCTGCGGTGGATGCGGCAATGCCGCTCTGCCCCGTACCGCTCTTCCGGATAGATGATGGCATGGCGATTGAGGCGATCCGACGCGGAAATCGAATTGGCGTCCTTGCAACTCTGGCTACGACAATGAATCCTACAACCCGGCTAATTGAACGCCATGCTCAAAGAATAGGGCATAGGGTTTCCGTGACCGGTCGTCTTTGTGATGGCGCCTTTGAAAAATTGCGAAGCGGAGACAGGGCGGCGCATGATGCAATGATACGTGAAGGCCTCGCTTCACTCGTGGGCAGCGTCGACGTGGTTGTTCTTGCTCAAGCGTCAATGGCGAATGCTCTCAATAAAATGGGCGAGGCATCGGTGCCGGTACTTACTAGCCCTGAGCTTGGTGTCCTGCACATGTCCTCCGCACTGAACGCGCTCCCACGTTGAAGAAAGTGCGCACAGGCATCAGGCGGCGCGGCATCGTCTAGACAAGCCAGTCTACCGCGAGCCGCACCATCGGGCCTGACCTCAGTGCCGGCAATAGGCCCGCACGAGTTCTGGATCCTGCTTGAGCCCGTCGAGCCACGCCGGATCGAGCGTCGGCACCGACGAGAACAGCAGTTGCGAATAGGGATGCTGCGGCGCCTTCACTTTCGAGGGGTGATTTCCTCGACTTTCCGGCCGCCGTACATCACGACGATCTCGTCGCAGATCGCCTCCACCACCGAGAGGTCGTGGCTGATGAAGATGTAGGAGAGGCCGAGTTCGCGCTGCAATTCCTTGAGCAGGTCGATGACGGCGGCAGCGACAACGGTGTCGAGGGCCGAGGTGATCTCGTCGCAAAGGATCAGCTTCGGATCGGCGGCGAGCGCCCGGGCGAAGTTGACGCGCTGCTTCTGTCCACCTGAGAGTTCTCCCGGCCTGCGGTGGCGCAGGTTGCGGGGCAGGCGCACCATGTCGAGCAGTTGGTCGATTCTGATGTTCTGCGCCTGTCGATCCATGCCGTGGTAGAACACCAGCGGCCTGGCGAGGATATCCTCGACGGATTTCGCCGGATTGAGGGCGGTATCGGCATATTGGAAGACGATCTGCATCTCGCGCAGTTGATCGCGCGAACGCTCGCGCGCATTGCGGCGCAGTTCCGTGCTGTCGAAGACGATCTTGCCGGCTGCGGCCGGCAGGATGCCGGCAATGGTGCGGGCGAGAGTCGATTTGCCGCAACCGGATTCGCCGATGATGCCGAGGTTGCGTCCCTTTTCCACTGTCAGGCTCACATGCTCGACCGCGCGTACGAGAGGCAGGCCATCCGCCTGGCGCTGCCCATAACCCGCTACGACGTCCTCGATCTTCAGGAGCGGCGCCGTCGCACTCTCGGCAATGCTTGCCGTGTCGCGCGGTTTCGGCTCGAAGGCAGCGAGCAGCTGCCGCGTATAGGGGTGCTTCGCATTGTTGAGGATCTCTTCGGTGGTGCCGGTTTCCTGGGTCTCTCCGCCTTTCAACACCACGATGCGGTCGGCAATCTGTGCGACGACGGCAAGGTCGTGGGAGACATAGACGCCTGCTATGCCGCCCTTCTTCATAACCGATTTGAACGCCCGCAGCACTTCGATCTGGGTCGTCACATCAAGCGCCGTCGTCGGCTCGTCGAAAATGACGAGCGTCGGGTCGCCGATCAGCGCCATGGCGGCTGCCAGACGCTGCAGCTGACCGCCGGAAACCTGGTGCGGATAACGGCTCCCGATTGTTTCCGGTTCGGGCAGGGACAGCGCCCGGAAGAGTTCGATCGCCCTGGCACGCGCATCCTCCGGCGACATCAGCTGATGGATACGCGTGACTTCGATCACCTGATCCATGATCGATGTGGCCGGGTTGAAAGCGGCAGCGGCCGATTGCGGCACGTAAGCGACCTCGGTGCCGCGCAGTTTGGCCCGCTGCTTTTCGCTCAGCGCCACCATATCCTTGCCGGCGACCGACACAGTGCCGCCGGCGATGCGACAGCCCGGGCGGGTATGACCCATGAGGGTCAGTGCGATCGTCGTCTTGCCGGAGCCGCTCTCGCCGATCAGCGCGACGATCTCACCCTCGGCAATGTTGAGGCTGACACCTTTGATGATCTCGACGCGTCGGCCGGAATCGGTAGTGGCTTCGACCCGGAGGTCACGAATTTCGACAAGATTGGTCATCACTCGCTCCGATCCCGGATTTTTTGCGGCAGGTTGTCGATCAGCAGGTTCACGCTGATCGTGAGGCTGGCGATGGCAAGCGATGGGAACATGACGGCGGGAGCCCCGAATGGCAGGCCGCCGATGTTTTCACGCACGAGCGCACCCCAGTCCGCATACGGTGGCTGCACGCCCAGTCCAAGGAAGGAAAGGCCGGAGAGCAGGAGAACGATGAAGACGAAGCGGAGCCCGAGATCGGCAAGTACGGGACCGACGATATTGGGCAGAATTTCCGAGCGGATCAGATAGAGGGTGCTTTCACCGCGGATGCGGGCGACAGTTATGAAGTCCATGGAATTGACGTTGACGGCGAGCGCCCGAGCGAAACGATAGGAGCCCGGGATATAAATCACCGAAAGCGTCAGGATCAGCACTGGGATCGACGATCCGACGGCTGCAACCACGACTAGGCCGAAGAGCTTGGACGGAATGGAATTCATGGCATCGAGGAAACGGGAGAGCAACGTGTCGAGCCAACCACCGGCGACGGCCGCGATCATGCCGAGTACGACGCCGCTGAAGCAGGCGATCGTCACTGCCGCAAGAGAGATGCCGACCGTGTAGCGCGCGCCCATCAGGATGCGCGAGAAGACATCACGGCCGAGATAATCTGATCCCATCCAAAATTGCTGGGATATCGGCCCGAAATAGTCGTAATCGACGATTTCGCCCACTGGATAGGGGATGAGCGTGTGCGCGAAAATCGCGATAAAGGCCCAGAACAGGATGACGGCAAGTCCTAGGAAGCCAACGAGATTGAAGCGGTAGCCAAGCCGGCGGGCCACAGCGGGCCGTTGTTCGATATGGGATGTCATCGCAGCCTCGGATTGGAAAGAATGGCAACAATGTCGGCCAGTGTAATGAGGATGAGGTAGCCGACGCAGAAGATCATCGCGCAGGTCTGGATGAGCGGCAGGTCGCGCGTTGCGACCGCATCGACCATGAGCTTGGCGATTCCCGGATAGTTGAAGATCGTTTCGACGATGATGACGCCGCCGAGCAGATATGAAAGCGACAGCGCAACCGCATTGATGATTGGGCCGAGCGCATTCGGCAATGCATGCTTCAAAACGATGCGGCTGCGTGAGGCGCCTTTCAGCAATGCCATTTCGGCATAGGGCGTGTTCAGGGTTTCAACCACGGCAGCCCGCGTCATCCGGATCATCTGCGCCGATACGCCGAAGGTCAGTGTGATTACCGGCATCGCATAGACCCGTAGCATATCGGTGAAGGTTTTCGCTTCATTGGTCAGGGAGATGGCCGGAAGCCATTGCAAATGGACCGCAAAGAACAGGACGGCCGACGTCGCGATCATGAATTCAGGCACCGATATTACGCCAATCGTAAGCACGGTGACTGCACGGTCATAGAGCGATCCTCGCATCATGGCTGCCGTGATGCCGAGTGTCAGCGCGATCGGCACCGCAAACAAGGCGGTGATGCCCGCCAGCTTCATCGAGTTTGCAAAGCGGCCGCCGATGAGGTCAGCGATTGGCATATCGTTGGCGTAGGAAGTGCCGAGGTCGCCCGACAATAGCCCCCTCATCCAGTAAACGAAGCGGAGAAAAGCCGGCTGGTCGAGATGCATCGCCTTGCGCAGTCCCTCGACGGCCTCCGGCGTCGCCGCCTGCCCAAGCAGGATGGACGCCGTATCGCCCGGAAGCATCGTCGTGGCGAAGAACACCGCGAAGGATACAATAATCAGCGTGACGACTGAGATCAGCAGCCTGCTTGCTATAAGGGACAGGATCGGATTGTTCATCTTCATGCTCCCCGTCGGCCGAAGTCCGACAGCTTATTCACGAAAGGCGAGGATGGCCGGGAACAATCCCGTTCCCGGCCAGGTGCCTCGTCAGGATTCCAACCAGATATATTCCGGGAAGGAATAGCCCATCATTCCGCCGAGCGGGTTGGACTCAAGGCCCTTGACCTTGGACGACACCGCATCAACGTTGGAGAGATAGGCCGGTATGATGGTGCCGGCTTCTTCCGACACCATGACCTGCATTTCGTTGTAAATCTCCCGGCGCTTCGCCTGATCGAGCGAGCCGCGGGCCTCGATAAGCATTCGATCGAACTTCTCTGACTTGTACTGGCTCTCGTTCCAAGGCGCGTCAGACGCATAGAGAAGCGAGAACAATATGTCGGGTGTCGGACGCGGATTGATATTGCCGAAGTGGATCGGCGCTTTGAGCCAGTAATTGTCCCAGTAGCCATCGGACGGTACGCGCTGGACGTCAAGCTTCATACCGATTTCGGCGCCGGCGGCCTGGACAATCATCGCCATGTCGATTGCGGAATTGGCTGCGTCGGAGGCAATAACAGGGATCGACTGGCCGAGAAGGCCTGCCTTCTCGAATAGGAACTTCGCTTTTTCCGGATCGAATGCCTTCGGCTTCAGGTCGGCATTGTAATAGAAATTGGCCGGCGAGATCGGCTGGTCATTGCCGATTTCGGCAAAGCCTCGCAAGGCCGATTTCTGAATCTGCTCGCGGTTGATCAGATATTTCATGCCCTCCACGAAGCCCTTCTTGTCGCCGGGAGACATGTCCAGGCGGATGTTCAGATCCGTGTAATTGCCGGACGTCGTTTTGGAGAGGAAGAAGCCGTCTTTGCCATCCATCAGACGCACGGATCGTGGATTGATGGCTGCGGCGAGGTGAATATCGCCCGAGAGCAGCGCATTAATGCGCGCATTGTCCTCGCTGATGGCAAAGAACTCAAAGAATCAACGTTCGGGTGGTTGGTCTTCCAGTAGTTTTTGTTCTTCAGCCCGATCGAGCGGACGCCGGGCTCAAAAACTTCCCGCACAAAGGCGCCGGTGCCATTGCCTTTGGAAAAATCGGTTGTGCCGTCGGCAACGATCATGAAGTGGTGCATGCCGAGAATCGTCGGCAGATCGGCATTGGGGTTTTCCAGCGTAATCTCGACGGTTAGTTTATCGACCGCTTTGAAGCCAGTCATTTGCTTGGCGATCTTGGCAACCTTGGAGCCGACCGCCGGGTCGAGATGGCGCTTCATCGAGAAGACCACATCGTCGGCAGTGAGCGGCTTGCCGTCATGGAACGTTACGCCGCTGCGCAGCTTGATCGTCCAGACTTTCGCATCGCCGCTTTCGATAGATTCGGCGAGTTCCATCCGCGGCGTACCGTCCGACTGGATATAGGTGAGACGGTTGTAGAAGGCGCAGCAGCGGACATAGTCAGTGGAGAGCGATGCCTTGGCGGGGTCGAGCGTGTCGGCCGTCGAGGACGACCAGCCGGCCGCCTTCAGCGCCCCGCCGGAAACAGGCGTGGCGGCAAGCGCCTTGCTGGCGCGACCGAGCACGAGCCCGCCGGCGGACATGGCCACGCCGCCCGCAAGCATCATATGCAGCAGCTCACGACGGGTGGCGCCGCGACGGATGGCGGTTTCGACCATGGCGTCGTCGGATCTGGTCCAATTGGTGATCTTGTCGTTCATCTCATTCCCCTTTTCTTCTGTGGCGGGCGGCCGTGCTGGGCGAGCCCGATCCGGTTTTAAAAATCAGGCGCGCTCGGCGGCCACGGCACCGGCAAGGCCGGCCATGGACGTGAAATGATAGTCGGGTGTGGTGAACTCGGCCGGCTCGATCGTGCCGCCGTAACCCTTCTCAGCGTGCCGCCGCTCGATCCAGCAATTGGTCAGTCCGAGCTTCCTGGAGATACCGATATCGTGATGCTGGCTCTGGGCGACATGCAGGATGTCATCCTTCGAATGCCCTTCCGATGCGATGTAGGCGAAGACCGCCTCGAAGAAGGCGGGGTCGGGTTTCTCGGTCCCGGTATCGTCGGCGGTGAAGGTGGCGTGGAAAGGATTGCCGAGCTCCTTCTCGAAGAAAGCGAAGGCCCAGCGGCGGGCATTGGTCATCGCAACGAGGCGGTAATTTTTCGCCAGGGTTCCCAGTGCTGCGGCGCTGTCTGCGAAGCCCTTCCAGCTTTTCGCCGAGTCCCGCAGCCGCTCGCCATATTTGCGATCGGCTGGAAGACCGAGCGTCGGCGCGATTGTGAGGTAGACGCGCACGAGGTCGTCGGGAAAGAGGTCTGCGTCGTCGGAATAGCGGGCCTCGCGATAGAGGCTGAGGGCGCGTTCGCCATCGATATCATTTCCTGTTTCGGCCGCGATCTCGGCGAGACAGGCCTTGATGCCGCCCTCGAAGTCGATGAGCGTGCCGACGACGTCGAAGGTCATATACTTGAAATCCGAAAGGCTCTTGCTCACGCGCATTCCCCAGTGTTCGGCTCCCATGGGAGCACGCTTCTCAAAGAAGAATATTCTGTTCCCGGCGGGATCATCGTCCCGCTCTTGTATGGAAGGCCCGCCTTTGCCGGGATCAAGGCCTTTCGTCGATTTCAGTTTGTCACCTGCACTGCGCCGGATTCTCTGAAAAGACGCCATGAAGCGGCACAAAATACCGAATCCGGCAGTTTCGCGGTATTCTCAAGCCCGCAGCGCCCGGCGCACATCCGGGTCCTCAAGCGTCTCGTCCAGCGTGATGCGCGTGCGCTCGACGATCGCATCGATTTCCGTTCCGGTGCAGCATAGCGGCGGCGCATAACCGAGGACGCCGTTGGCGAAGGCGCGGATGACGAGGCCGTTCTCCCAGGCGCGATCGAAGATGCGGCGGGCGGGTTCAGCGGATGGCGGCAGCGGCGTCCTGTTGCCTTTGTCGACCACCAGTTCCACGGCCGCGAGCATGCCGCGGCCACGGACATCGCCCACGAGTGGGTGATCTCTCAGCGATTGGAGGCCCTGCATCAGCCGCGCGCCAGCCCTGACGCCATTGTCGAGGAGGCCGTTTTCGTAAAGCTTCAAGACTTCGAGGCCGACGGCGGCGCTGACGGGGTGGGCCGAATAGGTGTAGCCGTGACCGATGGCGGTGGCACCGGCGCTCTCGGCAATCGTTTCATAGATGTGATCGGCCATGAACACGGCACCCATCGGGACATAGCCGGAGGTGAGGCCCTTGGCGGTCGTCATGAAATCGGGGACGACCTCTTCCTCGCTGCAGGCAAAAAGCGGCCCGGTGCGGCCAAAGCCGGTGATCACCTCGTCTGCCACAAAAAGGATGTCGTGCTCGCTGCAGAATTCGCGCATCGCCTTCAACCAGCCTTTCGGCGGTACGAGGACGCCGCCCGAACCCTGGATCGGTTCGACGTAGAAGGCGGCGACTCGCTCCGGCCCGATCGCCTCGACCTTGCTTTTCAGCGCCGCGAGCGAGGCCTCGATGATCGCCTGTGGATCATCGCCGACGGGGTTGCGGTAGGCGTAGTGAGACGGAATCTTATGCTGCCAGTCGAAGGGAACGCCGAAGCCGGCATGGAAGGCAGGCAGTGCGGTCAATCCCGCACCCGCCGTCGAGGAGCCGTGATATCCCTGTTCGACCGAGATGAACTGGTCGCGCTCGGGACGGCCTCGGGCATTCCAGTAGTAGCGGATGAACCGGATCGTGCTGTCCACTGCGTCGGAGCCGCCGAGGGTGAAGTAGACATGGTTGAGATCGCCTGGCGCCCGATCGGCGAGTTCCGAGGCAAGTCGGATCGCCGGCTCAGAGCCGAGGCCGAAATAGGCCGTTGCGTACGGAAGCTCCCGCATCTGCCGGGCCGCTGCCTCGACGATGCTCTCGTGGCCGTAACCGGCATTGACGCACCAGAGGCCGGCGAAGCCGTCGATCAGCTGTTTGCCGGAGGCGTCGGTGACCGTTGCGCCCTTGGCCGAGGCCAGCACGCGCACGCCATGTTTTTCATGACTGCGGTAGGAGGCTACCGGATGGATGAGATGGGCGCGGTCGAGTTCGATGAGCGAGTTGGCGTACATGGGGGTCTCCAAATCAGCCGAGCGCCTGGCTGGCAAGGGCGAAGGTGGTGGCAGCAGGGGCGGCGGCTTGGCCGACCGATGAATTCTTCATTGCGATGCCGCCGCCGACCTCGGCGAAGCCGTGTTCGGCGAGCCATGGGGAAAGTCCGGCCGCGGCCGTGGTGTCCACCCTGAGGAAGCGTCCTGGCCGCCTGGCGACGTGATGTTCGATGAGTTTCCTGGCGTCCTCGATATTCGCAGCAACCACGGGTCCGATCACCTCGCCGCGCCCGAAGGCGCGCAGGCAGCAGAAGCCCTGCACGCCGCCGTCGCGACGAATGACCGCGAACTCGCCGACCTTGGCGAGATAGGAGAGCAGGTCTTCGCGGTCGGCGCCGAAGGCAAGGCGATCGAGTGCCATGATGGCAGGGAGATCGTCGGCAGCGGCGGCGTCCGTGCCGGCCGGCGCAGGAATGTTTCCGGCAAGACCCTGGTGCTGCAGCACGGTTCCGGTTTCGTGGAAACCAAGCTTTTGATAGAGCGGCAGGCCGGCCGTCGTCGCGACCAGTCTCAGCGGCCGGTCGTCTGCGATCCGCAGCGCTGCGTCCATCAGGCTGCGGCCGAGGCCGCGCCCGCGCATCGTTTCGTCGACGATGTCCATGTTGATCGTCGCGCAATCTTGCTTGTATGGCGTGACGAGCACGGTGCCGACGACCCTGTCGTCTTCGATTGCGACTATCCCCTCGCTCAAGGCGAGGGCCATCTGCCAGTCTTCCGTCCGATGCGGCCAGCCGGCCTTGCGGGAGAGCGCGACGGCGGCGTCCAGATGTTCGGGCCTGAATGCGGCGATTTCGATTTGACGTGTTTGCATGGGCCGTCCTTGATGTCCTGCCCGCCAGTCTGCCGGAGCGCCGGCGGGCAGATCGTCTGAAGGCCGTGGTTCAGGCAGTATCTTATGGCTTTGCGATCACGGGTCGCCGCATCTTATGCTGGGGATGAAGGCCGCTCCATACATTGCCCTGCATCGCGTGTGCTGCAGGCCAAAGAGCTGTCACTGCATCATCGCCAGCGCTGCGGCGAAGAAATCTTCGCCGCCGAAATTTCCTGATTTCAACGCCAGAAGCATATCGCCCTGCGCATTGCCGACGGTGCGCAGCACCGGCACGCCGGGAGCAATTTCGGGGCCGATCAGAAATGCCGGGATGGCGAGCTTGTCGACTGCGGCTCCCGAGGTTTCGCCGCCTGCGACCACGAGGCGTCGCACGCCTCTCTCCACCAGCTCGGCGGCGATGATCGACGTGGCGGTCTCGATCGCGTAGCCGGAGGCCTCCCGCCCAAATTGCGATTGCAGCCGGGAGACGGTTTCGGGCGCCGCGCTCGCGGCGACCACCACCGGGCCGGCTGAAATGCGATCTCCGGCCCAGGAAATCGCCGCGGCGATCTCATCCGGACCGGCGGCCAGTAGCCGCTCCGGATCAAGCCGCAGCACGGGCATCAATCGCTCGGCGACCTCGAGCTGGCGCAGCGTCGCGTGCGAACAGCTGCCGGCAATGATCGCCGAAAGCCCGCCCACAGGGCGAATGGCGTCTTCAGCTGTGGTGCGGCCGGATATCCGACCGGAGCGGACGAGCGCGCGGGCAAGGCCGAGGCCGAGGCCGGACGCGCCGGTGGATACCGGCGTCTCCAATGCGACTTCGCCCAGCGTTTCCAGATCCCGCTCGAAAATCGCGTCGGCGATAGCCATGGTCACGCCCGTCGTGGACAACGCGTCGAGCTTCGCCTTGGCGGCGGCCGGTCCGGCCGCGATGGCCGCGAGATCGATCAGTCCGACGGCGCCGCGCGATTGCCGGGCGAGAACGCGCACGAGATTGGCGTCGTGCATCGGGTTGAGCGGATGGTCCTTGAGCGAGCTTTCGTTCAACGGCTGGCCCCCAACGAAGAGATGGCCGAGATAGACGGTGCGCCCCGTCTCCGGAAAGGCCGGTGTAACCAGCACACCGGCGCCGCCCGCCGCCTCGCTCAAGGCCTCGGTAACGGGACCGATATTGCCCGCATCGGTGGAATCGAAGGTCGAGCAGATCTTGTAAAGCACATGGCCCGCGCCCTGCTGGCGCAGCCAGCGCTCCGCTTTGGTCGCAGCGGTTACGGCCTCCGAAGCCGGAACGGAGCGGATCTTCAGCGAAACGACCACCGCATCGACATCCGGCAGCGCGAGTGACGGATCGGGAATGCCGACCGTCTGCACCGTGCGCAGGCCGTTTTTCGTCAGCGTGTTGGCGAGATCGGACGCGCCGGTATAGTCGTCTGCGATCGATCCAAGCGAAATAGCCATCGTCTAGCTCCGTGCAAAAGGTTTGAACCAGCCAAGGCCGTCAAGTGTCTGGCCGCGCGGGACATATTCGCAGCCGATGAAACCGTCGTAACCCAGGCGGTCGATTTCGCCGAACAGGTAGGGATAGTTCAGTTCCTCCCCGTCCGGTTCGTTGCGCGACGGCACGCTGGCGATCTGGATATGGCCTGTGATCGGCAGCAGGCGTCGCAACGCCATGGCGACGTCGCCATGGATGATCTGGCGGTGATAGATGTCGAATTGCAGCTTCAGGTTCGGCAGGTCGGATTCGGCGATCAGCCGCTCGGCTGCGGCGAAGTCGTTGAGGAAGTATCCCGGCATGTTGCGCCCATTGATCGGCTCCAGCAGGAGATCGATGCCTTTTTCCGCAAGCCGGCCGGCAGTGTAGGCGACGGAGCGCCGGTAGGAGGAGGCGGCCTCCTGATCATGAGGGTCGGCGATACCCGCCATCAGGTGTAATCGCCTGACGCCCGTTGCTGCCGCATAGTCCAATGCCCGCTCGACATTCGCTTTGAGATCGTCGAATCGTCCGGGAAGAGCCGCGATGCCGCGCTCGCCCGCACCCCAGTTGCCCGGCGGCAAATTGAACAAGGCTTGCCGCAGATTGTTGCGGGCAAGCCGTTCGGCGATGGCCTCCGGTGCAGCCTCATAGGGGAAGAGGTATTCGACGGCGGAAAATCCCGCATCGGCTGCGGCGTCGAAGCGGTCGAGGAATTCCCATTCGTTGAACATCATCGTCAGGTTGGCGGCGAAAGCGGGCATATCGATATTCCTTATCGGCTCTGCGGTTCTTTGACCGGGCCGGGCAATTGCGCGCCGGAAAGCTGGGCATAGAGCCGGGCGAGCGAGGAATCGTCGTCACGGCCCATGCCGGCGCCGGCGGCCGCCAGGTACATCTGCAGGGCCGCTGCCGCGAGCGGTGCCGGATAACGCTCTGAACGGGCCATATCCTGGACGATGCCGAGATCCTTGACAAAGATCTCGATGCTGCTGAGCGGCGTATAGTCTCCGGCCAGCACGTGCGGGACACGATTTTCGAACATCCAGGAATTGCCGGCCGAGGCGGTGATGACTTCATAAACCTTGGCGAGGTCGAGGCCCTGCTTGGCGGCAAAGCTTATCGCCTCGCATGCGGCTGCGATGTGCACGCCGGCGAGAAGCTGGTTGATCATCTTGAACGCAGCGCCCGTTCCGGCGGCGCCGCCGAGCTCGTAGACCTTGCCGGCCATGGCATCGAGGGCGGGGCGGGCCGTATCGAAAGCCTGCCGCGAGCCGGAAGCCATGATCGTCAGCTCGCCAAGCGCGGCCTTGGCCGCGCCACCTGAAATCGGCGCGTCGAGATAGTGCAGGCCGAGGGCCTCCGTCCGCCCCGCCAGATCGCGTGCAACGGCTGGATCCATGGTTGCCGACGAGATGAAGACGGCGCCAGGCTTCATCGTATCCGCAGCGCCCTGCGGTCCGAACAGCACGGTCTCGGTCTGCGCGCCGTTGACCACCACGGAGACGACAATGTCGGCGTCCTTGGCGGCGTCGGCTGGGGTCGCCGCGCCACGCCCGCCTTCGGCGGCGAAGCGGTCCACCGCTGCCGGGGTTATGTCATATCCAACGACATCGAGACCTGCGCGCTTCATGGACCGGGCCATTCCCAGCCCCATGGAACCAAGACCGATAACGGCCACGACGACGGCAAGGCCCGGGCTTTCAGCAAGCGGTGTCATGAGGAGGTTCTCCAGTCTCGTGAGGAAAGATCCGTGCCCCTCCGGAAGCCGTCCCGGAGGGGCTGTGGTTTAGCGATTGACGGTTTTCGCGGGGACCGTCAACACGGCCAGCGAACCGATGACCAGTGCGGCCGCCAACAGATACATGCCGGCGCTGTTGTTGCCGGTGAAGTCCTTGAGATAGCCGACTAGAAACGGTCCGAGGAACCCGGCGAGATTGCCGACCGAATTGATCCAGGCGATGCCGGCCGCAGCGCCCGTGCCGGCGAGGAAAGCGGTCGGAAGCGACCAGAAGAGCGGTGCGCAGCTGATGGCACCCGCAGCGGCCAGCGAGAGGCAGATGATCGACACCGTCGTGCTCGTCGCGATCGTTGCGGCAACGAAGCCGCCGGCGGCGATGAGAGCCGGAACGACGAGGTGCCACCGGCGTTCGCGCAGCCTGTCGGCAGAACGCCCGAGCGCCAACATCGCGACGAATGTGCAGATATAGGGAATAGCGGAGATGAGGCCGATGTTGAGATTTCCGCTGACGCCCGACGCCTTGACGATGGTCGGCATCCAGAAATTCAGGCCATATTGCCCGAGCACGAAGCAGAAATAAATCAGGCACATCAGCCAGACGCGACGGTCGGTCAGCGTGCCCGAGATGCTGTGCGGGCTTGCTGTCTTGGCTTGATTCTCCGCTTCGATATTGGCCGTCAGCACCCGCTTTTCCTCATCGTCCAGCCACGTCGCGTCAGCGATCCTATCATCAAGATAAAAGAACGTCGCGATGCCGAAAAGAATGGCCGGAGCGGCTTCGATCAGGAACATCCATTGCCAGCCGGAAAGCCCGTGCGTTCCGTGAAAGCCGTCCATCAGAAGGCCCGAAAGCGGATTGCCGAAAATGGCGGATACCGGGATTGCGGACATGAAGGTGGTGATGATCTTGGCGCGGCGATGCGCCGGATACCAGGATGTCAGATATAAAATGATGCCGGGGAAAAATCCTGCCTCGGCCACGCCCAGCAGGAAACGCAGGACATAGAAGACGGTTTCCGACGAGGTGAACATGAAGGCCGCGGAGATGACGCCCCAGGTGATCATGATGCGGGCGATCCAGACCCGCGCGCCGACCTTGTTCATGATGATATTGCTGGGCACTTCAAACAGAAAATAGCCGATGAAGAAAATACCGGCGCCGATTCCATAGGCAGCTTCCGAGAGGCCGAGCTCGCTCGACATCTGCAGCTTGGCGAAGCCGACATTGACGCGGTCGAGATAAGCGACGACGTAACACAACATCAAAAACGGCACGATGCGCCAAAATACCTTGCCATAGGCCCGGTCTTCGGTCGCCTCTGCGGGATATGCGCCAGCGATTGGCGCCTCTGTATGCAGCGTCATGATTCTCTCCTCCGATCGTTGCCGCGGTCTCCGACAGGTCCTCCCGCGGCACGCTGAGCCGCTTTGGCAGCGCTGCCATTCTGGTTAACTTATTTTGGCAGCGCTGCCAACCGCAATTTGGCAGCGCTGCCAAAAAAATCTTGCTTCTTGCCTGAAGTAGTGAAAAATGAAGCCCGCCTAGCGAGGGTGTTGTCAGACCGCTTCGCGCCGGAAGCTGCCTCATGTCGGGTTCAAAATTGACTATGGAATTCAAACACCAGGCGACGGTCACCCTTGCGGAGGTCGCAGAAGCGGCCGGCGTCGGCGAGAGCACGGTGTCGCGCGTGCTGCGCAATCATGGCTCGTTTTCAGGCAAGACCCGGGAGCGGGTGATGGCCGCCGTCGAACGGTTGGGCTATGTGCCGAACCGGATCGCCGGAACGCTGGCCTCCACCGGTTCGCGCCTCGTCGCTTTTGTCATTCCTTCGCTGTCCAACATCGTCTTTCCCGATGTGCTGCGCGGCGCTAGCGCCGTTCTGGAGCAAAACCGATATCAGGCGGTTTTTTCGGTCACCGACTATGATCCGGGCAAGGAGGAAGCGCTCGCCGCCGCGATGCTCGCCTGGCGGCCGGCGGCGGTGATGCTGGCAGGATACGAACATACCGAAGGCACGGCGAAGATGCTGCGCGCCAGCGGCTGCCGGGTCGTGGAACTGCTCGATCTGGACGGGGATGCCCTCGACATCGCGGTCGGCTTCTCGAACCGTGCGGCCGGGCGGGAGAGCGCTGCCTTCCTGCTCAGGCGCGGCTACCGAAAGATCGGTTATGTCGGTCACGACCTGAACCGTGATACCCGCGCCGGCAAGCGCTTTTCCAGCTTTTGCGAAACGCTCGACGCCAACGGCACGCCCCTGGTCGACCACGAAATTCTTGGCGGCCCTTCCTCGGTGGAGAACGGCAGGTTGGGCCTGGAGCGACTGCTTGCACGGGCGACCGATCTCGATGCCGTCTATTTTTCCAATGACGACATGGCGTTGGGCGGTTACTTTCATTGTCTGGCGCAGGGGATTTCGATCCCGTCGCAGCTCGCCATTTTCGGCTATAACGGCCTCGATATCGGCCGGGCGATACCGCAGCCGCTGTCGACGATCCGGACGCCGCGCGTGGCGACGGGTGAGATAGCCGCGCAGCTGATCGTCGCCAACGCGCCGCCCCAGGCCGTCGATCTCGGCTTTGAACTGATCGAGGGGGCAACTGCCTGATATTGGAGGAAGTGTCATGTCCGACGCGCGCCAGCGTGAAGAAATCTGCCGATACGGCCGCTCGCTGTTCGAGCGCGGGCTGACGCCCGGCTCGTCGGGCAACATATCGTTGCGGCTGGAGGACGGCGGCTGGCTGGTCACGCCGACCAACGCCTCGCTCGGTTTTCTCGATCCGGCCCGTATTTCAAGGCTCGATGCCGAAGGCCGGCTCCTGTCCGGCGACAAACCGACCAAGGAAATCCCGCTGCACACCGCCCTCTACGACACACGCGGCAGCGCCCGCGCCATCGTCCATCTTCATTCCACCCATGCGGTGGCGCTGACAATGCTGCCTGAGATCGATCCGCGCGCCGCCTTGCCGCCGATGACGCCATATTATCTCATGCGCGCCGGCGAAACGGCGCTGGTGCCCTATTATCGCCCGGGCGATCCGGCGGTGGCCGATGCGATCCGCGGGCTGGCCGGCAAATATTCGTCGGTGCTTCTGGCCAATCATGGACCCGTCGTCGCCGGTGACACTCTGGAGGCGGCGGTTTTCGCAACCGAGGAACTGGAGGAAACGGCGAAGCTCTATCTGCTGCTGCGCAACCTCAATCCTCGCTTCCTCAGCCCGGAGCAGGTGGCCGATCTCGTCAAGACCTTCGGCCTCGATCTTCCCTCGCATCATCACCACGATCACGATTGAACCCGTCCTCGTTTCGTGGACCATCGAGCGTGACGGCATGATCCGTTTGCGGCAGCGCGCAACCTTCTGCCAAACCCCGCTTTCGATACGATAGATTCTGCTTCCGATGCCGCCAATTCAGGCAAGCCATGAGCAAAGCGGTGCCTATGATGGTGGACAGGTTTCCCCTAGTTCAGATCGTTCGAGGATATGCAGATGACCACATTCCGTCCGAAATACATCACCTTCGATTGCTACGGCACGCTGACCAATTTTCAGATGGCGGAAGCAGCCCGCGACCTTTACGGCGACCAGCTCGACGAGCCGCGCATGGCGGAGTTCATCAAGAATTTCGCCGCTTATCGTCTCGACGAGATCATGGGCGCCTGGAAGCCCTATGCGGAAGTCGTGCACAATTCGCTCGAGCGGACATGCAAGCGCAACGGCGTGACCTTTCGCGACGAAGCCGCGGAAATGATTTACGCGCGTGTACCGACCTGGGGTCCGCATCGCGACGTACCCGAGGGCCTTGCTAGGGTTGCGCGGGAAATTCCGCTGGTCATCCTGTCCAACGCCATGGACGCTCAGATCATGTCGAATGTCGAAAAGCTCGGCGCCCCCTTCCACGCGGTCTATACGGCTCAGCAGGCAAATGCCTATAAGCCGCGTTTCCAAGCCTTCGAATATATGTTCGATATGCTCGGCTGCGGGCCGCAGGACGTGCTGCACTGCTCGTCTTCCTTCCGCTACGATCTGATGTCGGCGCATGATCTCGGTATCAAGAATAAGGTCTGGGTCAATCGCGGCCACGAGCCGGCCAATCCTTATTACGGCTATGTCGAAATCCCTCACATCTCGGGCCTGCCTGGCGTCGTCGGCCTCTGACGGAGACAAGCGGATGCAGTTCCAATCCTACTGGCACGACACGGCCCGCGCTTTTGCCGATGCGGCCCAAGGTCCTGTCGAGGGACATTACGACGTCGCCATCATCGGTGCCGGCTTCACCGGGCTTGCCGCGGCGCGCCAGCTGGCGAAAGCCGGCGTCAAGGTCGTCGTGCTGGAGGCCGAACGCGTCGGCTGGGGAGCATCGGGACGCAATGGCGGCCATCTCAACAACGGACTTGCGCATAGCTTCCTGTCCGCCAAGGCCGCGCTAGGCCCTGAGCGGGCCGCTGCGCTCTACCGCGCGTTCGACGATTCCATCGATACGATCGAGACGATCATCACCGAAGAGGGGATCGACTGCGATTTCCGTCGTGCCGGGAAGCTGAAGCTTGCCTCCAAGCCGCAGCACTTCGAGGCGATTGCCCGCAATTTCGAAGCTGTGCACAGAGAAGTCGATCCGGACACGGCGCTTCTGACGGCAAACGAGCTGAAGAGCGAGGTCGGGTCGCCTTTCCATGGCGCCATGCTATCGAGGAAGAGCGCGATGATGCATATGGGCCGCTATGTCGCCGGGCTTGCAACCGCGGCCGTCCGCCACGGCGCGACGATCTACGAACAGGCTGCGGTGACCGCCCACAGGCAGGGTAACGGCCGCCACAGCCTTGAGACCGCGCGGGGCACCGTCACCGCCGATCACGTGCTGGTTGCGACCGGCGCCTACACGCCCTCGCTCTTCGGCTATTTCCGTCGTCGGATCATTTCCGTCGGCAGCTTCTTGATCGCAACCCGTCCGCTGAGCGATGCCGAAATCGCCGCGACGATGCCGGGAAACCGGACCTGCGTCACGTCGATGAACATCGGCAACTATTTCCGGCTGTCGCCGGACAAGCGGCTGATCTTCGGCGGTCGCGCCCGCTTTTCCGCCACGTCAGATCAACGATCGGACGCAAAGAGCGGCGATATTCTGCGTGCCAGTCTCGCCGAGATCTTCCCGCAGCTTGCCGGTGTCGAAGTCGATTATTGCTGGGGCGGTCTCGTCGATATGACCAAGGACCGTTATCCGCGTGCCGGCTATGTCGACGGCGTTTGGTACGCCATGGGATATTCCGGCCACGGCGCCCAGCTTTCCACCCATCTCGGCATGATCATGGCCGATGCCATGATGGGCAAGGCGGACCGCAATCCGGTAAAAGGGCTTGAATGGCCCGCCGTTCCCGGTCATTTCGGCAAGCCATGGTTCCTGCCGATGGTCGGGCTTTATTACAAGACGCTTGATCGCTTCAAGTAAGCGGCGCACACGCGAGAGCGGTTCGATCTTTCCAGAACATAGATGTAGCAAGGGCGCCGGAATGAATTTCCGGCGCCCGTTGTTTTTGCGCGGGTCAGGAAAGCCCGCCGATGTGGAAGCTCTTCACTTCCAGATATTCCTCGATGCCGCATTGCGCGCCCTCGCGACCGAGGCCGGATTGCTTGACGCCGCCGAACGGGGCGACCTCGGTGGAAATAGCACCGGTGTTGAGGCCGATCATGCCGAATTCGAGCGCTTCGCCGACACGCCAGGAGCGCTTCAGGCTCTCGGTGTAGAAGTAGGCGGCAAGGCCGAAGGGGGTGGCATTGGCGATGCGGATCGCCTCTTCCTCTGTGTCGAAGCGAAAGAGCGGCGCAACCGGCCCGAATGTCTCTTCGCTGGCGAGCTGCATGTCGGTCGTCGCACCGCCAAGCACCATCGGCGCCGCATATTGATCGCCGGCCGGCATCGAACCCGCCGTGGCGAGGATTTTTGCTCCCTTTTCGACCGCGTCGTCGACGTGACGCTTGATCTTCTCGATCGCGGCCTTGTTGATCATCGGCCCGATATCCGTACCAGCATCCGTACCGGCCCCGACCTTCATGGCCGCGACCCGCGCGCCAAGTTTGGCGGCAAAGGCCTCGTAAACGCCGGACTGGACGAGAAGGCGGTTGGCGCAGACGCAGGTCTGGCCGCCATTGCGGAATTTCGAGGCGACTGCGCCTTCCACGGCAAGATCGAGATCGGCGTCGTCAAAAACGATGAAGGGCGCATTGCCGCCGAGTTCGAGGCTGAGCCGCTTGACGCTGTCGGCCGCGCCGCGCATCAGCAGCGAACCGACGCGGGTCGAGCCGGTGAAAGAAATCTTGCGGACGGTCTGGTTGGCCATCAGTTCGTCGCCGATGCCGGCCGGCATGCCGGTGACGATATTGATCACGCCTTTGGGGATGCCGGCGCGCTCCGCCAGGACGCCCAGCGCCAACGCCGAAAATGGAGTCAAATCCGATGGCTTGATGACAACAGTGCAGCCCGCCGCGAGCGCCGGTCCCACCTTGCGGGTGATCATCGCATTGGGAAAATTCCACGGCGTGATGATCGCCGATACCCCAACGGGCTCCTTGAGGACGACGATGCGCCGATCTGCTGTCGGTGAGGGAATGGTTGTGCCGCCGATGCGGCGCGCCTCCTCGGAAAACCATTTGACGAACGAGGCGCCGTAACGGATTTCGCCGCGCGCTTCGGCAAGCGGCTTGCCCTGTTCCCTGGTGAGGATCAGCGCCAGGTCCTCGATATTGTCGAGCATCAGATCATGCCAGGCTTCCAGCAAGGCGGCGCGCTCGGCATGGGTCTTTGCCCGCCATGGGCCAAAGGCTTTTTCCGCCGCCGCGATTGCGGCCCGCGTATCGGCTCCGTCCATATCGGGCACCGTGCCCAGCACGTGCTGCGTCGCCGGGTCGGCCACCTCGATCGTGCGCCCCGCTGCGGCCCCGCACCATTCGCCGTCGATGAGACCTTGCTGGCGAAGCAGGCTGCCGTCTCTCAATCCGTTCATTTTCTCCCCTTTCGTCAAAGCTCTTTTAAATTACTGCCCAGTTTGCGCGACGCGCTAACCGAGTGCGGAAAGCACCGATGCCATGATCGCGTCGGTTTTGTCTTTGCCGGGAATTGCGCCGATGCCGCGCGCCGTCGTCGCCTCGATGGCGGCCATCACCTTTCCGGCGGCGGTCGTCTCGCCGAGATGTTCCAGCATCATCGCGCCCGACCATATGGCGGCGATCGGATTGGCGATCCCGAGATGAGCGATGTCGGGCGCCGAACCGTGGACGGGTTCGAACATGGAGGGCGCCGATCGATCGGGATTGATGTTGGCGGATGCCGCAAAGCCGAGCCCGCCTTGGATCGCGGCGCCAAGGTCGGTCAGGATATCGCCGAACAGGTTGGAGGCGACCACGACATCGAGGCTTTCGGGCGCCATGACCATGCGGGCGGCCATGGCGTCGATATGATAGCTGGTCACTTCGACATCGGGATATTCCGCAGCGAGGCCGTGGGTGATCTCGTCCCAGAAGACCATCGAATGTTTCTGCGCGTTGGATTTCGTCACCGAGGCAAGCTTGCCGCGCCGCCGGCGCGCCTGCTCGAAGCCGAAACGCAGGATGCGCTCGACCCCTGTGCGGGTGAAGATCGCGGTCTCGACAGCCACTTCGTTGTCCGTGCCCTGATGGACGCGGCCGCCGGCGCCTGAATATTCGCCCTCGGTGTTTTCACGGATGCAGAGGATGTCGAAGCCGTCGGACCGCAACGGCCCCTGTACGCCCGGCAACAGTCGGTGCGGGCGGATATTGGCATATTGCACGAAGGCCTTGCGGATGGGCAGGAGCAGCCCATGCAGCGATACGGAATCCGGCACTTTTCGCGGCCACCCGACGGCGCCGAGCAGGATGGCCTCGAAAGACCGCAGTGTCTCGATGCCGTCGGCCGGCATCATGCTGCCATTTTCGAGATAATAGTCGCAGGACCAGGGGAGGCGGGTTGCCTCAAGAGAAAACCCGCTCGATCCGGCCGTCTTTTCGAGCACGGCCCAGGCTGCTTCCGTCACGTCGCGGCCGATGCCGTCTCCGGGCAGAAGGGCGATTTTGTAAGTCTTCATCGCAGCTCCTTAAAGGCTGATGAGCACGCTCTTGCTCTTGCGGTTGGCGTGATAGGCTTCGCGGCCGAGATCCTTGCCGATGCCCGACTGTTTGTAGCCGCCGGTTGGCAGGATATGGTCGCGCGAGCGGCCGTAGCGGTTGACCCAGACGGTGCCGGCCTGCAGGCGGCGGGTGAGGCGGATCGCCCGCGCGAGATCGCGGGTGAAGAGACCGGCGGCCAGCCCATAGGATGGATGGTCGGCCAGCGTCAGCGCCTCCTCCTCATCCTCGAAGGTCTGGATGGTCAGCACCGGTCCAAAGATTTCCTCGAGAACCGCCGGCGATGTTGCCGTCACACCGGAAATCAGCGTCGGTGCGTAGAAATAACCTTCGCGGTCGAGCCGGCCGCCGCCCGTGAGGCATTCGGCCCCGCCCTCGATCGCGGCCCGGATTATGCCATCCATGCGGGCGATCTGGCGTTCGGAAATGACGGGCGAATAGTCGGTCGTTTCCTCCCAGGTGGGACCTGGACGGATTGCCGCCAATCTCTCGAGAAGCGCGGCTGCGAGCCCGTCCGCCACCTTCGCCTCGACGATAAGGCGGGACCCGCAAACACAGGCCTGGCCGGCATTGGACAAAATGCTGCCGGCAATCGCGCCTGCTGCGAGATCGAGATCGGCGTCGGCGAAGACCAGCTGAGGGCTCTTGCCGCCGAGTTCCAGCGTCATCGGCTTCACGCCGGTTCGGGCGATATTGGCCATGATCGCCGCGCCGGCTGCGGTCGAGCCGGTGAAGCTGACCTTGGAAATGCCCGGATGTCCCGTGATTGCAGTTCCCGTGGTGGGGCCGTCGCCGAGGACGACGTTGACGAGGCCGGCGGGCAAGCCGGCCCGCACCGAAAGCTCGGCAAGATAGAGTGTCGAGAACGGTGTCATCTCCGATGGTTTCAATACCACCGCATTGCCCGCTGCCAGCGCCGGAGCGAGTTTCCACCCCGCCATCGACAATGGAAAATTCCACGGCGTGATCGCGCCGATGACGCCGTAGGGCTCCGTCACGATCATGCCGAAATTTTCGTCGTCGGTCGGGACGAGATCGCCGCCTTCCTTGTCGGCGAATTCGGCGAAGAAGCGGATCTGCTCGGCGGTGACGGCGATATCGCCGGGGACCAACTGGCCGACCGGTCGGGTCGAGGAGAGCGCTTCGAGCCTGGCGAGGGTCTCCGCTTCGGCTTCGATCAGGTCCGCCCAGCGCTGCAGCGCCTTGGTGCGCTCGCGCGGCCGCACGCCACCCCAATTGCTCGTCTTCAACGTTTTTTGGGCGGTTTCGACGGCGTGGTCGACAAGGGCATCGTCGGCAAGCGGGCAGCCTGCATAGGCCTTGCCGTCGGACGGGCGATGCATGTCGATGACGGCTTCGGCAGGAAGCAGCCGGCCGCCGATGAAATGTCCGACAGGCAAGGAAATCGTGTTCGGGTCGAAGCTGAGTGTCATCGCATGTCCTCAAGATGGGCTGAGACAAGCCTAACCGGGGAAAGCGAGCAGCATGCATCGACCGGCGGTGCTGAGGCGGTGAAAAATTGCGTTTTCGCCGCCGCCACCAGTCAATTCTACGGCGTCACGTCACGGTTACGTAGATCTTGCGCACCGTCTCGATCGTCTTCCAGACGCCGACGAAACCCGGCTTCAAGACAAAACTGTCGCCGGCCTTGTAGACCACCGGCTCGCCGCCGTCCGGCGTCAGTTCGACCAGGCCGGAAAGGATGTGGCAGAACTCGAACGTCTCGCCTTTGATCGAACGCGTCTCGCCGGGCGTTGCCTCCCACACGCCGGTATGAATACTCTCTGCGCGGGCGACATCCTGCGCCCAGGTCTTGAAGGTGGGATTGCCCGAGATCAGGCGCTCGGGAAGGGGGCCGGACTCGCGCGGCGCGTGGGATGGGTTGGTGTCAATCGTCTTGAGCAGGGACATGGCTTTCCTTTCGGGGTTTACGTTTGGGGCGGATGATTCAGTAGCCGCGGCTGCGGTCGATCAGCCCGATCGGATCAAGGCCCGCCCGATGCCGTTTGATATTGTCGATCACGGCCGCCGCGGCGGTTTCGGGCTGGGTGACGCTGGCAATATGCGGCGTCAGCAGGATTTGCGGATGGCGCCAGAAGGCATGGTCCGCAGGCAGCGGCTCGGGATCGGTGACATCGACGACGGCGCCCGAGAGATGCCCGGCATCGAGCGCGTCGACGAGAGCCTGATGATCGAGCTGCGCGCCGCGGCCGACATGGACGAGCGCGGCGCCGGCCGGCAGCCTTGCGAAGAGCTCGGCATTCAGGAAGCCGCGGGTCTCCTCCGTCAGTGGCAGCAGGCAGACGAGAATGTCGGTGGTTGTAAGCAGGGTATGGAGACCTTCGCCGCCGCTCAGGCAGCGCACGCCGCCGATCGCGCGCGGGCTGCGGCTCCAGCCGGAAAGCGGGAAGCCGAAGGGTTGCAAACGTTCGAGCACCGCGCTTCCCAGCATGCCGAGACCGAGCACGCCGATGCGGCGTTCTGCGGCCTGTACCGGGTGGATCGGCTGCCAGAGCCCGCGTCGCTGCTGGTCGAGATAGGCCGGCAGGTCGCGATGGAGCGCAAGGACGGCGAGCGTCGCATATTCCTGCATCATCCTGACGATGCCGTCCTCGACCATCCGGACCACCTTGACCCGGGCCGGCACGGCATCGATGCAGAACTGGTCGATGCCGGCGCCGATCGAGAAGAGGATTTCGAGATTGCTGTAGCGCGCGAGATCGTCGGGCACGGTCCAGGTGATCAGGTAGCGCACAGCCTCCGGTTCGACCGATGCCGGATTCATGGAAAAGGCGATGTCGGGCAGTTCGCGCGCGAAGGCTTCGGCGAACATGGCGCCGCGCTTTGCGTCGGAATTGAAGAGAAAGGTCATTGCATCGGCTCCTTAATAGCAAATCAGGCGGTGCAGCGGCGGGCGAGGGCTTCGACCATTGCCTGGCAGGCCAGGAGTTCGCCGGCGAGAATGAATTCGTCCGGCTTGTGGGCCCGGCCGATATCGCCCGGCCCGCAGATGATCGCATCAATGCCGGCGCGCTGGAAAAGGCCGGCCTCGGTGCCGTAGCTGACGGCGGCAAGCGGTTCGATGCCGGTCAGTTCGCCAAGCAGGCGCGCAAGCGGCGCATCGGCGGCAAGCGATAAGGCCGGATAGGCGCTGAGTTCGCGCCATTCGACCTCGAAGCCGCGATGCGGCAGCGCCTCGGCCGCCGCTCGCAGCGGCGCCAGCAGTATGGCCGGATCGATGCCGGAAATGGCTCTTGCCTCGAACTCGGCCTCGCAAGTGTCGGGAATGATGTTGACCGCCTGGCCGCCCTTCAACGTGCCGACCTGAAGAGACGAATAGGGCGGCTCGAACACATCTTCGAATGGGCCGTGTGTCAGCCGGGCGGCTTCGGCATTGGCGCAAGCCAGGACGCTGCTCATGGCATGGATCGCGTTCAGTCCTTGGTCCGGGCGGGAGGAATGGCCGGACCGGCCCCTGACCGTCAGCCGGGCGGCGGCCTTGCCCTTATGGGCGCGGACTGCCCGCATGCCGCTCGGCTCGCCGATGATCGCGCCAAGCGGGGGCGCACAGAGGTCCGGCAGGCGTGCGATCATGTGCGGGACGCCGCGGCAGCCGGCCTCCTCATCGTAGGAGAAGGCGAGGTGGATTGGCCGACGGAGCCGCGTCGCCGCGAGCATCGGGACGGCGGCAAGAACGGCGGCGAGGAAACCCTTCATGTCGGTGGTGCCGCGGCCGTAGAAGCGGTCCGCTTCGGCGCGCAGGCGGAACGGGTCGCTGCTCCAGCCGGCCTCGGCGGCGGGAACCACGTCCATATGGCCGGAGAGGATATAACCCGGCACCTCGACCGGCCCGATCGTCGCGAAGAGGTTCGAGCGGTCACCCTCGGGGCCGGGAAGCTCGGTGGCGGCAATACCGTGACTTTTGAGATAGTGCCGGATCCAAGCGACGATTTCGCCGTTCGGCGTACCGACGACGGAGGGAAAGCCGACCAGCCTTTCGAGAATTTCAATTGCCTGCATGGGCGTCCTCACGGCACGGGATGTCGGGGTGCAACCGGGCTCTTGCGGTCAACGGCGTCGTCGGCCGGTCTGGGTCTGGCCTTTGACTGTATAGACCGGCCCAGGCTTTATTTGCCGAAAGCGCATCCGATTTTGGTCGATTGTTGTGTTTGCGCGGGCGTCGCCAGTGAATTGTATCGCGCGATCCGTCCTAATCTCGATAAGGCAGTTTTCCGTGGGGCGGCGTTTCCTGGGGGACGTTGCCAGAAAATGCGGCAGGAGGGTGGGAGTGAGCGCACTGACATCCGAATCCAGGTTTATCGACAGTTTCGAGACGCGCATTGCCGACATCGACAGCGTCGATATCGATAAGCTGCATGCGCTCTCAATGTCGGTCGCCTGGCCGCATCGCCGCGAAGACTGGCAGTTCTTGCGCGACTTCGGCCAGGGCATTGCGGCGATCGATGAAATCGGCCGCATCCTCGGCTCTGCGATGTGGTTTCCCTATGGCGACCGATTCGCGACGATCGGCATGGTCATCA
Organism: Rhizobium sp. K102; assembly: GCF_022385315.1. Taxonomy (NCBI): domain Bacteria; kingdom Pseudomonadati; phylum Pseudomonadota; class Alphaproteobacteria; order Hyphomicrobiales; family Rhizobiaceae; genus Rhizobium; species Rhizobium sp. K102. Next base: position 101,402 of record NZ_CP092437.1, on the reverse strand, counting down.
CCTCGCCGCGCCTGCAGGCCAACGGCGCCGGGCAATGGCTGATGGGCCACGCGCTCGATCAGGTTGCCGGGCGCAATCTCGGGCTGAACGCGACGCGGGCGGCGCGGCGCCTTTTCGTCCTGATCCGCGCCGGCCGGATCGAGGCCTTCTCGCTTTGCCGAAGGTTCGGGCGCGGCCATGTCATCGGTCCGGTCGTGGCAAGCAATCACGCCGATGCGATCGCCGTCGTCCACCCGCATGCTGTCGAGCATGCTGGAGCATTCTTGCGCCTCGATACACGCGAGAAAGGCGGGACATTTGCCGGTTTCCTCTCCCGCTGCGGTCTTCCCATTTATGATATCGTGACGACCATGTCGCGGGGCGACCCTTGGCTCCCGGTTCCGGGACGCCGAGGGATGCACGAGCCGAAGACCTATGCGCTCGTCAGTCACACGCTCGGCTGAGCTGGACGAGCTCTAAAGCGCGTCGCATCAAATATGATTCACGCAACGCGCTTTAGCTCTTTGTTTTATGCATGTCGCTGTCCCGGAACCGCTGCACACTTCCGGGTGACATGCATTAAGCACCGGGACTGAGGGGCAGCGATGCATGAGCCTGAGCGCGCTCGCACTCGGGCCGGAATGAGCGATATTGCCAGAAACCGTCCGGAGATTCTCGCCGGTATACGGTCTCGAGCCAATAGATGGTGTCGTCGAGCGGCAAGACGGGATACCAAGCATACCACTGCGACCAGATCTTTCTTCGCTGTTCGTTTCCTCTCATCGCCCCTCTCTTTCCTGAGCGGTCCGCTCCGACAAATATTCAGAGGATGAGAATAATATTACGAAACTATTCTTCTACGAAGATCCTTTTGGGATTAGTCAAAATTGTCCTTCACCCAATGAGGCAATTCCGCACGATATGGATGGGCACAACCTGTTTGCGAGGGAGTCTGCGAGCCGCGTGATGGAATGAGAACGACGTTCGCAACGGCTCCATCGCCGTCTGCCTGGTCACGAGGCAGAGCGGATGCTCAGTTGATCGAGCGCAGCCCGAGATAAGCGGCCAAGCAGACGGCGGAAAGGCTGATGGTCAGCCTGGGTCTGGCGTCGTCGAACATTGCCGCCAGCGAAAGGCAGAGCATCAGGATGACCGATTTCGCCCAAAGATCCTGATCGGAGAGGGTGAAGGCGACTGCCGCCAGAAAGACCGCACTAGCGACCATCGTGACGGGGGCGGATTTCGCGGCGAGATCACCGCCAGAAAAATACGGCAGGAGAAAACGTCGCATGCTCAAGCCTGAAGCGACGCTCAGAAGAAGGCAGGTCAAAATAAGGTGCAACATTGGTCGTCGACGATCGCTCTGCAGATAGCTTGCAGATGCAAACGTCATGCCAGCCGCAATTGCCCTGCCGCAGAGGCAAGGCTGAGACTTCTTTGGCTATTTCGGCGGCGGCACGATCCTTTTTTCGGCATCGCCGGCGTGTCCACGCGCTGAATAGCGCGCATGCAGCCCCGACAAGCCGGGATGGCGAGGCGGAACTGTGCGGCGCAGAAACCTGCTTGAGCGGATGCAATGATTTTTATATAGAGAATGATAAATCATCAAAATTCTGAAAAAGAGATTTTCATTGGATCTTTCCTCGATCGAGATATTCCTCGCCGTCGCCAGCGACCGGAGCGTTACAAAGGCCGCCAGGGCCGTCGGGCGGGTGCCGTCGAACGTGACGACACGTATCCAGCAGCTGGAGGAAGACCTCGGCGCTTGCCTGTTCAGCCGTGACGGCAAGAAGATGACGTTGACGCGGGAGGGCGAGACGTTTCTCACCTATGCCAACCGGCTTATGGCGCTTGCGCTCGAAGCGCGCCAAGCCGTACGGCCTCTCGCCCCATCGGGAACATTGCGAGTCGGAACGATGGAGAGCACGGCGGCAAGCAGGCTGCCGGCGGCGCTGACGCAATTCAACCAGATGTGGCCTGACGTGTCGCTGCATCTGACGATGGGGGCGTCCCGCGATCTCGCCCGCGATGTTCTGGCCGACGCACTGGATTGCGCCTTGATTGCCCGGCCACCGAAGACGATGCGCGAAGATGACCGCGATTTCGATGTCGAGCTCGAGGCGCTGGCGATGGAGACGGTCTTCGTTGAGGATCTGTTGATCGTGCTGCCGTCTGGGCATCCCGCCATCAAATCCGCCGCCGACCTGCGTGTCGGGGCGCTCGCCGCTTTGGAGCCCGGCTGCACCTATCGCAGGATCGCCGAAAACTGGGCGCGTCAATCGAGCGCCCTGCCGACGAGCGAGCTCGGCTCCTACCACGCGATCCTGGCGAGTGTTGCGACCGGCAATACCGCAGGCGTGATGCCGAAATCCGTGCTCGACCTCATGCACTGGCCGGCGGCTCTCCCGACCCATCAGCTCGGCCCCGTCGAGACGCTGCTAGTGTCCCGCAGGGATAGCCGCCCCAGCGCCTTCAGCGCCTTCCATGAAGTCCTCAGCGCGACCAAAGGCAGAGACATGAGGTTGGCGACAAACTAGTTTCTCCGTCTTCCTCTTTCGCCCGCCAGACAATCCTCGCTTCCAATTGGTCTTTGCATGCAATATCCCGTTTCTCCAAAGATGGGGCAGAGCCGTTTTCGCCGCTTTCGCCTGTTTTCGCCCATCCTGGCCGGTGCGACGTTAAGAGAGCGGCTGATCGCCTGTTTCGGCGCGTTGCTGGGCATCGGTCTCACCGGCGTCATCAGCGGCTATCTTTTCGGCCAGGGACCGCATCTTCCCTTGATCGTCGCGCCGATGGGCGCCTCGGCAGTGCTGCTTTTCGCAGTGCCGGCAAGCCCGCTGGCGCAACCATGGTCGATCATCGGCGGCAACACCATTTCCGCCATGATGGGCATCATTGCCGCTTACTTCATACGTGACCCGATCATCGCAACCGGCGTCGGAGTTTCACTGGCGATCGGCGCGATGTCGTTCACGCGATCCCTCCATCCGCCCGGAGGGGCTGCGGCGCTGACCGCAGTGCTCGGCGGTCCCGTCGTTGCCGGCTGGGGGTTCCTCTTTCCCTTCGTGCCCGTCGCCTTGAACTCCTGCATTCTCGTCGCGCTTGGCCTGCTGTTCCACAAGCTTTCCAAGCGGAATTATCCGCATGTCGTGCCGAAGCCGGCGGAGAATACCCATCAGACGGTCGACCTGCCGTCTGCGGTGCGGGTGGGCTTTCGCGAGGAGGATGTCGATGCCGCCCTGGAAGCGCTCGATGAAACCTTCGATATCGATCGGGCCGATCTCGGGCGGCTGCTGCAGCAGGTCGAGTTGCAAGCGGCCATCCGCTCCAACGGCAAGATCAGCTGTGCCGATATCATGTCGCGCGATGTGATCGCTATCGGCGAGGCTTCGGAACCGGATGCCGCACGGCATCTTCTCCTGAAGCATAATATCCGGACGTTGCCGGTGAAGGATCCGGAGGGCCGTCTCGTCGGCACCGTCGGCCTGCGGGAGTTGTTCGCGAGCGGCGATACGATTGCCCATGCGATCTCCAGGCCGGCGGTGGCGAGAGCTTCGGACGCCGCTCTGTCGCTGCTGCCCGTTCTGACGGACGGGCGCACGCATGCCGTCATCATTGTCGATGACGATCATCGGATCGTCGGCCTGATATCGCAGACCGATCTGCTGAGCGCCGTGGCGCGGCTGCTTCCGAGTGACGGTGAGGCGATCGCGACGGTGGCGCCACCCGTGCTGACATCAAATCACGCTTAATCGACGACGCGGTTGGCACCGCCCCGCTCAGAGCGCCTTTTCCAATTCCGGCAGTGCGTCGAAGAGATCGGCGACGAGGCCGTAGTCGGCGACCTGGAAGATCGGCGCCTCCTCGTCCTTGTTGATGGCGACGATCACTTTCGAATCCTTCATGCCGGCCAGATGCTGGATCGCCCCAGAGATGCCGGCGGCGATATAGAGATCGGGCGCCACCACCTTGCCGGTCTGACCGACCTGCCAGTCGTTCGGCGCATAACCGGCATCGACGGCCGCCCGGCTGGCGCCGACGGCAGCCCCGAGCTTGTCGGCAACCGGCAGGATGACCTCCTTGAACTTCTCGGCCGAGCCGAGCGCCCGGCCGCCGGAGATGATGATCTTCGCCGAGGTCAGTTCCGGACGGTCGGAGGCCGACAGCGCATCGGCGACGAAGCGCGACAGACCCGGATCGGAGATCGCTGCGATCGCCTCCACCGTTGCCGAGCCGCCTTCAGCGGCGGAAGCAAACGAGGCGGTGCGCACGGTGATCACCTTCTTGGCATCGCTTGCCTGCACCGTCTGGATGGCATTGCCGGCATAGATCGGCCGCTTGAAGGTATCGGGGCTGACGACCTCGATGATCTCCGAGACCTGGGCGACATCGATGAGGGCAGCGACGCGCGGCAGCACCGTCTTGCCGACCGAGGTGGCGGCAGACAGGATCGCGTCGTAGGAACCGGCGAGCGAGACGATCAGATCGGCCAGCGGTTCGGCGAGATTGTTGGCAAGCGCGTCGCTTTCGGCCAGCAGCACCTTGGTCACACCGGAAAGCTTGGCAGCCTGATCGGCCGCCGCCTTGGCGGCCTTGCCGGCGACCAGGATGTGCACATCGGAGCCGATCTGGCTTGCCGCCGTCAGCGCCTTGGCGGTCTGGTCGGAGAGGTGATTGCCGTCATGGTCGGCCAGAAGAAGAATGGTCATGATCGTGTTCTCTCTTTCCTGGCTTACAGCACGCCGGCTTCGTTTTTGAGCTTGTCGACCAGTTCGGCGACCGACTTGACCTTGACGCCGGCCTTGCGGCCGGACGGCTCCTCGGTCTTCAAGATCTTCAGCCGCGGCGTCGTGTCGACACCGAAATCGGCCGGGCTCTTCTTGTCGAGCGGCTTCTTCTTCGCCTTCATGATGTTCGGCAGCGAGGCATAACGCGGCTCGTTCAGGCGCAAGTCGGTGGTCACAACCGCCGGCAGCTTGATCTCGATCGTCTGCAGGCCGCCATCGACCTCGCGGGTGACCTCAGCCTTGCCGTCACCGATCTCGATCTTCGAGGCGAAAGTTGCCTGGGCCGAACCGAGCAATGCCGCCAGCATCTGGCCGGTCTGGTTGGAATCGTCGTCGATTGCCTGCTTGCCTGATATGATCAGCCCCGGCTGTTCGGCATCGGCGACCGCTTTGAGGATCTTGGCGACGGCGAGCGGCTCGACTTGATCGTCGGTCTCGACCAGGATCGCCCGGTCGGCGCCCATGGCGAGCGCCGTGCGCAGCGTCTCCTCGGCCTTGGCCGGGCCGATCGAGACGACCACCACTTCTTCCGCCTTGCCGGCCTCCTTCAGCCGCAGCGCCTCTTCCACCGAGATCTCGTCGAACGGGTTCATCGACATCTTCACATTGGCAAGCTCGACACCCGAACCATCCGGCTTCACCCGGATCTTCACGTTGTAGTCGACAACCCGTTTAACGGGCACGAGAATCTTCATGGGTATTCCCTTATGCGAATGTGTAGGCGGTTTTGACCGAGGTATAGAATTCGGCAGCGTACCGGCCCTGTTCGCGGGGGCCGAAGGACGAGCCCTTGCTGCCGCCGAACGGCACGTGGAAGTCGACGCCGGCCGTCGGCAGGTTGACCATGACCATGCCGGCTTCGGCATTGCGCTTGAAATGCGTCGCGTGTTTCAGGCTGGTGGTGGCGATGCCGGAGGACAGGCCGAAGCTGGTGTCGTTTGCGACGGCGAGCGCCTCGTCATAATCCTTCACCCGGATGACGGCGGCGACCGGGCCGAAGATTTCCTCCCGCGCGATCCGCATCTGGTTGGTCGCTTCGGTGAAGAGCGCCGGTTCGAGATAGAAGCCGGGTGCTGCCCGCTCCAGCCTGTTGCCGCCGAAGGCGAGCCTTGCGCCTTCCTTTCGGCCGATGTCGATATAGTCGATGTCCTGTTTCAGCTGGCTTTCATCGACGACCGGGCCGATATGCGTGCCGCTCTTCAGAGCATCGTCGACCACAAGAGCCTCGAGGCGTTTCGAAAGCGCCGCCACGAAGCGGTCGTGAATGCCTTCGGTGACGATCAGCCGCGAGGATGCCGTGCAGCGCTGGCCGGTGGAGAAGAAGGACGAATTGGCGGCCGCCTCGACGGCGACGTCGAGGTCGGCATCGTCGAGCACGACGAAGGGGTTCTTGCCGCCCATCTCCAGCTGGAACTTGCGATTATGCTCTATCGAGGCGAGCGCGACGCGTTTTCCCGTCGCTGCCGATCCGGTGAAGGTCAGGGCGTTGATATCGGGGCTGTCGAGCATGGTCTGGCCGACCACGTTGCCGCGCCCCATGACGAGATTGACGACACCGGCGGGCGCGCCTGCCCTATGGAGGATTTCGACGAGGGACCAAGCTGAGCCCGGCACGAGATCGGCAGGTTTCAGCACGACCGCATTGCCATAGGCGAGCGCCGGCGCGATCTTCCAGGCAGGGATTGCGATCGGGAAATTCCACGGGGTGATGACGCCGACCACACCTACCGGTTCGCGGGTGATCTCGATGCCGACGCCGGGGCGGACCGACGGAAGCGTTTCTCCCGACAGCCGGAGAATCTCGCCGGCGAAGAAATCGAAAATCTGGCCGGCGCGGCTGACTTCGCCGATCGCTTCGGCGAGGGTTTTGCCTTCCTCGCGGGCAAGCAGGCGTCCGAGTTCCTCCTTACGCGCCAATATCTCGTCGCCCGTCTTTTTCAGGACGGCGTGACGCGCCAATAGCGGCGATTGCGACCAGGCCGGCAGGGCTGATTTTGCCGCCGCGATGGCGGTCCTGACGTCGTCGGCGCTCGCGCGACAAAATTCGCCGACGATGTCGTTGGTGTCGGACGGGTTTATGTTCAGCGAGGCATCGCCGGCAACCCATTCCCCGGCAATCAGGTTCTTGTGCAGCATGAAGGTCTTCCGTTCAGTGGAGTCCGAGATAGGCTTTGCGGACGTCTTGGTTGTCGAGAAGGGAGGCGCTGTCGCCGGAGAGATGGATCCGGCCGTTGACCATGACGTAGGCGCGCTGAGAGAGCTTCAGGGCATGGTTGGCGTTCTGCTCGACGAGAAATATGGTTTTGCCCATCGCCGCGATCTCTCCCAGGACTTCGAAAACGCGCTTGACGATCAGCGGCGCCAGCCCCAGCGACGGTTCGTCGAACAGGATCAGTTCCGGCCGCGCCATCATCGCGCGGGCGATGGCGAGCATCTGCTGTTCGCCGCCCGACATGGTGCCGGCTGTCTGGTTGCGGCGCTCCTTGAGACGCGGGAAGAGCTCGAACATGGTGTTCCGATCCTCTTCGAACCAGGCCATCCCGATCGGCGTCGTGCCCATCATCATGTTCTCTTCGACGGACATTTCCTGATAGATCTGACGCCCCTCGGGAACGAGTGCTATGCCGCGCCGGGAAATCCGGTTGGTCGGCATGCGGGAGATGTCTTCGCCGCGATGCAATATCCTGCCCGACGAGGCGCGCGGCGCGCCGAAGATGGAGGATAGCAGCGTGGTCTTGCCGGCTCCGTTCGCGCCGATCAGGCTGACGATTTCACCGGCCGAGATATGAACGTTGACGGCTTTCAGCGCTTCGATCGGGCCGTAATGGGCATGAACATCGGCGAATTCGAGAAGCGGCGCCTGCGTGTGGGACGGCTGGCTCATGCATGGACCTCCTCTTCGCTGACGCCGAGATAGGCCGCGACGACGGCCGGATCGTTGGCGACGTGTTCAGGCGTGCCGTCGGAGATCACCTCGCCGTGATCGAGCACAACGATATGGTTCGAAATGCGCATGACGAGGCCCATGTCGTGTTCGATGACGAGGACCGTCTGGTCGTGGTCGGCGCAGAGCCGTTGGATGACCTCGGCAAGATCTTGGGTTTCCGAGGGGTTCAGGCCGGCGGCCGGCTCGTCGAGGCATATGAGGCTCGGAGCCGTGCACATGGCGCGGGCGATCTCGACGCGGCGCTGCCGGCCATAAGGCAGCTCGCCGGCAAGGCGGTTGGCGTCTTCGGCGAGATTCATCTGCCGCAGCCAATGATAGGCGCGGTCGACCGCTTCTTTCTCTGCCTTGCGGAACACCGGCGTGCGGAAAACGCCGCTCAGAATATTGTTGTGGGTTGCGAGATGCTGGGCGACCAGAAGGTTTTCGATGACCGACATTTCCTTGAACAGGCGGATGTTCTGGAACGTCCGTGCGATCCCGGCGCGGGTGACGAGATGCGAGCCGCCAGTGACCGGTTTCGTCACCAGTTCGCCGATATCGGTCGGGCCATCGCGCCCGTTCAGCATGATGCGGCCTTCGCTGGAGCGATAGAAGCCGGTGATGCAGTTGAACATCGTCGTCTTGCCGGCGCCGTTCGGGCCGATCAGCGCGGTCACCCCACCGCGTTCGACCGTGAAGCTGACGTTCCGGTTGGCGACAATGCCACCGAAACGCATCGTGACACTCTGCACGTCGAGGATGGCTTTGTTCATCGCCCCGCCTCCGCCTTGCTCGGGAAGGACAGTTCGCTGCCGACGCCTTCTTCCACCGTGCTCGGAAAGAAGGCCGGGCGCTTGATGCGGACCAGCCCGCGCGGCTTCCAGATCATCATGACGACCATCAGAATGCCGAAGACCAGGACGCGATATTCGGCGAACTCACGCAAAAGCTCGGGAAGAATGGTGAGGACGAGAGCCGCCGCGATGACGCCGGCCGTCGATCCCAGGCCGCCGAGCACGACGATGGCGAGAATGAGCGCGGATTCGAAAAAGGTGAAGGAGGTCGGGTTCACGAAACCCTGTTGTGCCGCGAAAAAAACGCCGGCCAGCCCCCCGGTGGAAGCGCCGAGCATGAAGGCGGTGAGCTTGGTGAAGACGTGATTGACGCCGAGCGAACGGCAGGCGATCTCGTCTTCGCGCAGCGCTTCCCACATGCGGCCGAGCGGTATGACACGCAGCCGCTCCACCGCGTAAATGACGAAGCAGACGACGAGAAACAGCACGAAATAGAGGAACCAGAACCGGTAGTCGCCATTATAGGCGATGCCGAGATATTCGTGAATGGGAACGCCGCCCTGTTTGGCCGTGCGGGTGAATTCGAGGCCAAGAAGTGTCGGCGGTGGAACCGGAGCGCCGTTGGGTCCGCCGGTGAATTCAAGCCAGTTGTTCAGCACCAGGCGGATGATCTCGCCGAAACCGAGGGTCACGATGGCAAGATAGTCGCCATGCATCTTGAGGACTGGGAAGGCCAGGATCATGCCGCAAAGGCCGGCGAGGAACGGAGCAAGGATCAGCGCGCTCCAGAATCCCAGGCCGAGATATTGCGATCCGAGCGCCAGCAGATAGGCGCCGACGGCATAGAAGGCGACGTAGCCGAGGTCGAGCAGACCGGCAAGCCCGACGACGATGTTGAGCCCCAGGCCGAGCAGGCAATAGATGAGGGCGAGGATCGCAACGCCGAGGAAATACTTGTCGGCAAAAAGTGGCAGGCTCAGCCCAGCGAGAAACAGTAGCGTAAGGACGAGCATCGGCGATTTTTCCTTGCCGCTCATCACGGTCACGCCCGCGCCGCTGCCTGCCAAGCGCCGGCCGAGCTTTCGACCGAGGCTGCTCATCTGAAACAGCGACAGCGCCGATCGGCCGGCCGTGACGATGGCGGCGAGTAGCAGCGCCCGCGTCAGCTCGTTGGTGAACGAAAATCCGTCGAGCACCAGGCCGGAGATCGGGCCAAACAAGATGATGGAGACCGTGAAGGTGAGGAGCGCTTGCTTGGACAGCGCGAGGAGGCGATTGGGTTCCATGGTTCCTGCTCCTCCTCAGACTTTCTGGATTTCCGGGCGGCCGAGCAGGCCGTACGGTCGGAAAAACAAAAGGGTGATGAGCAATGCGAAGGCGAAGACATCCTTGTAGTCGGTGCTGACATAACCGGCGAACAGCGCCTCGGTCAGGCCGAGGACGATGCCGCCGAGCACGGCGCCGGGCAGCGAGCCGATGCCGCCGAGAACCGCGGCCGTGAAGGCCTTGATGCCCATGACGAAGCCGATGAAGAAGTTGAAGGAGCCGTAATTGAAGGTGACGAGTGTCCCGCCGACGGCGGCGGTGGCCGCGCCCATGACGAACACCGTCGAGATGATCCGGTCGGTATTGATCCCCAATATTGCGGAGATCCGGATATTCTGCTGGGTGGCGCGGCATTCGCGGCCGATCCTGGTATAGTTGATCACATAGGTGAGCAGGCCCATGGCGATCAGCGACGCGAACAGGATGACCGTCTGCATATAGGTGATCTGCGCGAAGTGGGTATCGTTGCCGATACGGAACGCTCCCTGGATCAGCGTCGGCACGCCCTGGTCGCGCGCGCCCTGGGCGATCTGGACGTAGCTCTGCAGCATCAGCGAGATGCCGATCGCCGAGATGAGCGGGGCAAGCTTGGTCGAGCCGCGAAGCGGCCGATAGGCCACGCGCTCGATGACCCAGCCATAGACTGCGGTGATTGCGCAGCTGATCACCAGCACGGATATCAAGGCGAAAGGAACCGACTGGACGCCGAAATAGGCAAGCACGGCAAGGGTGATTGCGGCGATATAGGCCGATACCATATAGACGTCGCCATGAGCGAAGTTGATCATCCGGATGACGCCGTAGACCATGGTATATCCGACCGCGATCAGGCCGTAGATGGTGCCGAGCGTGATGCCGTTGAACAATTGCTGAACCAGGATGTAAAAGTCCATGGTGAACCCCTTTTATGTTTCTCGGGGATGGATAAGCCGGCCGAACCTTGAGGGTCCGGCCGATCCGGCAAAATTGCCTTACTTCACCAGGACAGGGGTTCCCTTGTCGTCGAAGTTGTAGAAGACGAACTTGAAGTCCTTGATGTCGCCTTTCTTGTCCCAGGTGATCTTGCCGATGGCGGAATCGACGGTGTTGTTGCGGAGATAGTCGGCCTGGGCCTTCAGCTCGTCGCCGGCCTTGAGCGCGGCGACGACCGCCTGCGCATTGGCATAGCCGTAGAGCACGTAGTTGGCCGGCGTGATGTTGGCTTTCTTCAACGCATCCTGGACGCCCTGGGTCGACGGATCCGCCAGCGGGTCGGGTGTCGCCGAATAGTAGACGTTCTTCAGATTCTGAGCGCCGCCGGCGGCCGCGACGAGTTCCGCCTGGGCGAAGGCGTCGCCGCTGACGACAACCAAGTCGACACCCTGTTCCTTCAACTGACGGATCAGCGGGCCGCCTTCGGGAATGAGCCCGCCGAAATAGACGGCATTGGCGCCGGAACTCTTGATCTTGGTGACGAGCGCATTGAAGTCGCGTTCACCGCGGGTGAGACCTTCATACATCACCGGCTTTACGCCGCGCGCTTCAATCGTCTTCTTGACGGCGTCCACCAGGCCCTGGCCATAGGTGTCCTTGTCGTGGATGAGGGCGATCTTGTCCCGCTTCAGCGTGTCCAGAATGAAGCTGCCGGCCACGACCGCCTGCTGGTCGTCACGACCGCAGCCGCGGAACAGATTGTCGAAGCCGCGATCGGTCACGGTGGGGTTGGTCGAGGACGGCGTCATTTCGAGGATGCCGGCGTCATTATAGACTTCGGAGGCGGGAATGGTGTTGGACGAGCAGAAATGCCCGATCACGGCCTGGACCTTGTCCTGGTCGACGAAACGGTTGGCTACGGCGACGGCCTGCTTCGGTTCGCAGGCGTCGTCGCCCTTCACCAGTTCGATCTTCTTGCCGTTGATGCCGCCTGAGGCATTGACGTCGGTGACATAGGCGGAAACGCCGCTGAACACCTGCTCGCCGAAGGTCGCATTGGCGCCGGTATAGGGGCCGGCGACGCCGATCTTGATCGTGTCGGCGGCGAAAGCGTTGGAAAAGAGTAGGGCGGAGGCGAGTGCGGTCGCCGTAAGAAGCGTTGAGATGGATTTCATTGTGCTTTCCCTCTGGTTGAAGCAACTCTCATGTTCTTGTCTTTTGGGATGCGGGTTCGGCCTGCATTCACCCTTCGCCATCACGCGAAGTAATTATTTTTATTCAGTAATTCGTCCTTCCCGAAAGGGCCTGGAAAAGCGGGCCCCGAGAATTTCGGTCTTTTTGCCAATTGACACTTATATGATAAGTGACATATACGAAGATCGTCAAGCGGAAATGTTGCAGCGGCGCTGGCAACAGTGAAGAATGGCTGGATGCGGGGCCGCATGAGCGCGGTCTGTAACGCGAGAAACTGAGGAACAAGACGGTGAGCAGCACGCCACGAAACTGCCGGGTGGGCGTCGATATCGGCGGCACCTTTACGGATATCGCTCTCGACCTCGATGGGACGCTTCACTCGACGAAAATATTGACCGATTATACGGCCCCGGAGCGGGCGATCCTGAAAGGCGTCAAATCAGTCGCCGAGATGGCGGGCATCGCTCTTTCGGAGATCGGCATCCTTATCCACGGCACGACGCTTGCCACCAACGCCCTCATCGAGCGGCGCGGCGCCAGGACCGCCTTCGTGACGACCGAAGGTTTTCGCGATGTGCTGGAGATGCGCACCGAAAACCGTTTCGAGCAGTATGATCTCAATATTTCCCTGCCGCCGGCGCTGATCGCCCGCGCCGACCGCTTCGTCATCCGTGAGCGCATCGATGCGGCCGGCAAGATCCTGCTCGATCTGGATGAAGTCTCGGTCGCCGCAGCTGCCGAGCAGATCGCAGAAGGCGGCTATGAAAGTGTCGCGATCGGCTTCATTCATGCCTATGCCAACGGCGCGCATGAAGTTGCCGTCCGCGACGCGATCCTGAAGCGGCTTCCCGATATTTCCGTTTCGATCTCGTCGGAAGTTTCGCCGCAGATGCGCGAGTTCGAGCGCTTCAACACGGTCTGCGCCAATGCTTATGTCAAGCCGGCGATCAAATCCTATCTCGACCGTCTCGTCGTGTCGCTGAAGGAGATCGGCGTCGGCTGCCCCGTGTTTATGATCCATTCCGGCGGCGGCATCGTTTCGGTCGAGAGCGCCTCGGAGTTTCCGGTGCGCCTCGTCGAATCCGGGCCGGCCGGCGGCGCGATCTTTGCGGCCGACATCGCCCGCCAATACGGACTCGATACGGTTCTGTCCTTCGACATGGGCGGCACGACGGCGAAGATCTGCCTGATCGAAAACCAGGTGCCGAAGACTGCCAAGACTTTCGAAGTGGCGCGCACCTATCGCTTCCGCAAGGGATCCGGTATGCCGATTTCCATCCCTGTTGTCGAGATGGTCGAAATCGGCGCCGGCGGCGGTTCGATCGCTTCGATCGATGGCATGCGCCAGATCCGGGTCGGGCCGCATTCGGCGGCCTCCGAGCCCGGCCCGGCCTGTTATCAGCGCGGCGGCAAGAACCCGACGGTGACCGACGCGGACCTGATCCTCGGCAAGCTTGATCCCGATAATTTCGCCGGCGGCGCCATCCCGCTTTCCATCGAGGCGAGCCGCAAGGCGATGAGCGACGATATCGGCGCGGTCATCGGTCTCGAGCCGGAAGCTTCCGCTTACGGCACCTGCGAGATGGTCGATGAGAACATGGCCAATGCCGGCCGCGTCCATACCGTCGAGAACGGCAAGAACATTTCCGATTTCACCATGATCACCTTCGGCGGCGCCGGACCGCTGCATGCCGCGCGGCTCTGCGAAAAGATGGGGATTTCGACCTTTCTCGTTCCGCCCGGCGCCGGCGTCGGTTCGGCGATCGGCTTCCTCAAGGCGCCGTTCGGTTATGAATCGGTCCGCAGCGCCGTCTTCAACCTGTCGAACTTCGAATATGCCGAAGCCAACCGGCTGCTGGAAGCGATGAAGGCCGAAGCGCTCGGCTTCGTCGAAGGCGGGCTTGATGCCGGCGCGCCGGTGATCGAACGCACGCTCTTCATGCGTTATGCCGGGCAGGGCTGGGATATTCCGGTGCCGCTTGCCGACGACAACTTCGATTCAACGAGCCCCGAGGCGATCGCGGCCTCGTTCGAGCGCGAATATGAGCGCTTCTTCGGCCGCGCCATCGAGGGCCTCGATATCGAGATCGTCAGTTGGTCGGTCAAGGCGAGTTCGCCGCTGCCGCCGGTCGAGCGCATCGCCTCCGTCGCCGAGGGCGATGTCCTGCGGCCGGCCAAGACCCGCCGCCTGTTCGAGGCGTCGCAAGGCGCCTATCTCGAAGCCGGCATTCACGACCGGACCGGGCTGAAGCCGGGGGACGTCGTCAAGGGTCCCGCCGTCATCGTCGAGCGCGAGACCTCGGCGGTTCTCACCGCCTCCTTCAAAGCTGTCGTCCAACGCGACGGCTGCCTGCTCGTAACCCGGATCTGAGGATAGTCACATGAACCAATCCATGATCGATATCCATATGCAGGTCATGTGGAACAGGCTGATCTCTGTCGTCGAGGAGCAGGCGCAGACGCTGATCCGCACGGCCTTCTCCACCTCGGTGCGCGAGGCGGGCGATCTGTCGGCCGGCGTTTTCGACCTCGACGGCCGCATGCTGGCGCAGGCGGTGACCGGCACGCCGGGCCATGTCAACGCCATGGCGGAATCGGTGGCGCATTTCATTGCCGACATCGGGCCGGAGAATATCTTCGAAGGCGACGTCTACATCACCAACGATCCGTGGAAGGGGACGGGCCACCTGCACGACATCACCGTCGTCACGCCCTCCTTCCATCACGGCAAGCTGGTCGGTTATTTCGCCTCGACCGCCCATGTCGTCGATGTCGGCGGCCGCGGCTTCGGCCCGGATGCGCGTGAGGTCTATGAAGAAGGCATCTTCATCCCGATCATGAAGTTCTTCGAGCGCGGCGAGTTGAACCGGACGCTGATCCACATCGTCCGCAACAATGTGCGCGAAAGCGACAAGGTCGTCGGCGACTTCTATGCGCTCGCCGCCTGCAACGAGACCGGCCATCGCCGGCTCATCGACATGCTGACGGAATTCAATCTCTCCGACTTGTCGACGATCGGCACCTTCATCCTCAAGCACAGCCGCGAAGCGACGCTGGAGCGGCTGAGGAACCTTCCGCACGGCTCCTGGAATTACAGCCTCGATCTCGATGGTTATGACGAGCCTGTGCATCTTGCCGCGAAGCTGAGCATCGGTCCCGAGGGGATCGTCGTCGATTTCGACGGCACCTCCGGCATGAGCAAATTCGGCATCAACGTGCCGCTGGTCTATGCCAAGGCCTATGCCTGCTACGGCATCAAATGCGTGGTGGCGCCGGAGATTCCGAACAACGCCGCCTCTCTCGCCCCTTTCGACGTGGTGGCGCCGGAAGGCTGTATCCTCAATGCCAAGCGGCCGGCGCCGGTCGCCGTCCGACACGTTCTCGGCCATTTCGTGCCGGATCTCGTATTGGGCGCGCTACATCAGGCGCTTCCGGGGCAGGTGCCGGCGGAGGGCGCGAGCGCGCTCTGGAATCTGCATATGAGCGTGCGCCCGCTTTCCGACCAGATCGGCGGCAAGGGCGCGGAAATCCTGATGTTCAATTCCGGCGGTTCCGGTGCGCGTGCCTCGCTCGACGGCTTGAACGCCACCGCCTTTCCGAGCGGCGTGCACACGATGCCGATCGAGGCGACGGAGAATGTCGGCCCGGTGATCGTCTGGCGCAAGGAACTGCGCGAGGGCTCCGGCGGCGCCGGCGCGCAACGCGGCGGTCTCGGCCAGATGATCGAGATCGAGGCGGCCGAAGGCTTCAGCTTCCGTTTCTCCGCCATGTTCGACAGGCTCGGCCATCCCGCGCGCGGTCGTGACGGCGGATTGGACGGCGCGGCAGGCGCCGTTGCGCTCGATGACGGCACGGTTCTCAAGGGCAAGGGGCTGCAGTTCGTGCCGGAAGGCCGCCGCCTCGTTCTCTCGCTTCCGGGCGGCGGCGGTTACGGCGATCCGGCCGCCCGCCCGAGTGAGGCGGTCGAACACGATCTCAGGCATGGATACATCACCGAAGAACAGGCTGGCGCCTACGGCCGGAGCCGGACCCAGGGAGGCAAGGCATGAATATGATTGCATTCGAAAGCGCGCGTGTCGCGACGATCAAGTCCTCGCCTTCGATGGCGGTCTCCATGGCCGCCAAGGCGATGCGGGCCAAGGGCGAGCATGTCATCGACCTGTCGCTCGGCGAGCCCGATTTCGACACGCCCGCTCACATCGTCGAAGCTGCAATCGAAGCGATGAAGCGTGGCATCACGCGCTATACGGCGCCGGACGGCCTGCCGGAACTGCGCCAGGCGATCGTCGCCAAGTTCAAGCGCGAGAACGGTCTCGACTATGCCATGGATGAAATCTCCATCGGCAACGGCGCCAAGCAGATCCTCTTCAACGCTTTCCTCGCCACGCTGGAGTCCGGCGACGAAGTGGTGGTGCCGGCGCCCTACTGGGTCTCCTACACCGACATCGTCATCCTGCATGGCGGCGTGCCGAAGATCGTTGCCTGCGGCGTCGAGAATGCCTTCAAGATCACGCCGGAACGCCTCGAAGCGGCGATTACCTCGAGGACGCGCTGGTTCCTGTTCAACTCGCCATCGAACCCGACGGGCGCGATCTACACGGCGGACGAGTTGAGGGCGCTCGGCGCGGTACTGGCGCGCCATCCCCATGTCGCGATCATGTCGGACGAGATCTACGAGCATATCGTCTGCGCCGACGTGCCGTTCACCTCCTTCGCCATCGCCTGCCCAGAGCTGAAAGAGCGTACGCTGATCATCAACGGCGTCTCGAAAGCCTATGCGATGACGGGATGGCGCCTCGGCTATGCGGCCGGCCCGAAACAATTGACCAAGACCTTGAATAAGCTCCAGTCGCAAAGCACGACCTGCCCGTCCTCCATCACCCAGGTCGCGGCTGCCGCCGCCCTCAACGGCCCTCAGGACTTCGTCACCAGCGCGGTTGCCGAATACAAGGCGCGTGGCGAGCTCGTCGCCAAGGGCTTCGGCGCGATACCGGGCCTCGAAGTGCGCGCTCCCGAAGGCGCTTTCTACCTCTTCCCCAAATGCGCCGACCATATCGGCAGGACGGCCCCTGACGGTGCCAGGATTTCCAGCGACACGGAACTGGCCTCCTATCTCCTGAAACAGGGCAAGGTCGCCACCGTTCCCGGTGCCGCTTTCGGCGTCGAGCCCTATATCCGGCTTTCTTTCGCAACATCGCGCGAAAACCTTGCCATCGCCATCGAGCGCACCGCCGATGCGCTGTCCAAACTTCGCTAACGGGGAAATTCCATGACCGATTTTCAGCGCACCCTTCTGACCGGCGCGGCCGGTGCTCTTGGAACCCAACTGCGCCAGTCCGGAACCAGGCTTGGAAAGATCGTCAGGCTGTCGGCACGCAAGCCCTGCGAGAACCTTGCGCCGCACGAGGAGGATTTTCCGGCTGATCTTTCCGACTTCGACGCCGTCTCGAAGGCCGTAGAGGGCTGCGACGCCATCATCCACATGGGCGGCCAGGGCCTCGAGGCTGCCTGGGACACCATTCTCAACGCCAATATCGTCGGCAGCTACAATATTTATGAGGCGGCCCGCCGGCACGGCGTCAAGCGTATCATCTATGCCAGCTCCGTCCACGCCATCGGCTTTTACGAGCGCACCGAGACGATCGACGGCAACGCGCCGACCCGCCCCGACAGCCTCTATGGCGTGTCCAAGACCTTCGTTGAAAACCTCGGCCGCTACTATTTCGACAAGTTCGGCATCGAGACGGTTAGCCTGCGCATCGGCTCCTCCTTCCCGGAGCCGACGGACCGGCGCCATCTCATCACCTGGCTTTCCTATCGCGATTGCCGCCAGCTCGTCGAAAAGAGCCTGTCGGCCGAACGCGTCGGCTTCATGGTCGCCTACGGCATGTCCCACAACAGCCGGGCCTTCTGGGACAACCGCGCGGCGGCTTCCCTCGGCTACAAGCCGGAAGACAGCGCCGACGACTACGAAGAAAAGGTCTTCGCGAAGACCAAGCAGGGCGATCCGAACGATCCGGCGGTTCGCTTCCAGGGCGGCAGTTTTGCCGCCGCCGGCCATTTTGAAGACGAGAAGAAGTGAGAGGCGATGCAAGCTTCCAAGTCATCCTATGACGTGGTGATCGTCGGCGGCGCGGTGGTCGGCAGTTCGACCGCCTATTTTCTCGCGACCAATACCGACTTCAAGGGCTCGGTGCTGGTGATCGAAAAGGATTGGACCTATCAGCGTTCGGCAACCGCGCTCTCCTCCAGCTCCATCCGCCATCAGTTCTCGAATGCGATCAACGTCAAGGTCTCGCAGTTCGGCACGGAGTTTATCCGCAACTTCAAGGAAAACGTCGCCGTCGATGACGACACGCCGGAGATCGGCTTTCACGAGGCCGGCTATCTGTTCCTCGCCGAGGATGAACGCGGCGATCAGGTCCTGAGGCGCAATCACGAGACTCAAATCTCCTGCGGCGTAGAAGTGACGCTGCTCGACCCCGATGGCCTCGGCCGGCGGTTCCCGTGGCTCAATCTCGAAGGGCTGACGCTCGGCAGCACCGGCGAACGCGGCGAGGGCTGGTTCGACAGCGTCGGCCTATTGCAGGGCTTCCGCAAGAAGGCCCGGTCGCTCGGCGTCGAATATATCGAGGATGAGGTGATCGCTGTAAACCGTGAGGCTGATCGCATCGTCTCCGTGTCGACGAAGAGCGGCCAGACGATTGCCTGTGGCGCATTGGTCAACACGTCAGGCACCAACGGCGTGAAGGTGGCTCGCATGGCGGGTCTCGATATTCCCATCGAACCGCGCCGGCGCTCGCTGTTCGTCGTCGATTGCCGTACGCCGCTCGAAGGCAAGGTTGGCCTGACGATCGACCCCACGGGCGTCTTCTTCCGGCCGGAAGGCAAGTTCTATCTGATGGGAACCTATCCCAAACATGATCCGGAAGTGGATCCCAACGATTTCGACGTCATGCATGACGAATTCGACGAGGAAATCTGGCCTGTCCTGGCGAACCGCGTTCCGGCCTTCGAGGCGATCAAGGTCGTCAACTCCTGGGCCGGCCATTACGACTACTGCACCCTCGACCACAATGTCGTCCTCGGACCGCATACGGAGGTCGGGAATTTTCTCTTCGCCAACGGCTTCTCAGGCCACGGCCTGCAGCAGTCGCCCGCAATGGGGCGGGGTCTTTCGGAACTGATCGCCTATGGCGGCTTCAGGACGCTTGATCTTTCGCCATTCGGCTACGAGCGGGTGACGGCAAACCGGCCCTTCCTCGAAGACGCCGTCATCTAACAAACAGCAGAGGGGAACCCGATGAGAAACGAAACATCCAAGCGCAGCGGCGGCCAGGTGCTCGTCGATGCCTTGCGCATCCACGGCGTCGATCGCGTGTTCGGCGTGCCGGGTGAAAGCTATCTTGCCGCCCTCGACGCGTTTCACGGTGCCGAAGACGCCATCGAGTTCGTCATCTGCCGGCAGGAGGGCGGGGCCGCCTACATGGCGGAAGCCTACGGCAAGATGACCGGCAAACCCGGGATCTGCTTCGTGACCCGCGGGCCGGGCGCCACGAACGCCTCCATCGGCGTGCATACGGCCTTCCAGGATTCGACGCCGATGATCCTGTTCATCGGCCAGGTGGCGCGCGACCAGATGGAGCGCGAAGCCTTCCAGGAGATCGATTATCGTCGCATGTTCGGGCAAATGGCGAAGTGGATCGTCGAGATCGAGGATGCCGCCCGCATTCCCGAGCTCATCAGCCAGGCTTTCCATCGCGCGGTCAACGGCCGCCCCGGCCCGGTGGTCGTCGCCCTTCCTGAGGATATGCTGACCGATATGGTCGACGTCGCCGACGCGCCGCCCTACAAGAAGGTCGAGGGTTTTGCCGGCGAACAGCAATTGGAGGAATTGCTCAGCCTTCTCTCCCAGGCGAAGCGCCCGATGGCCGTCGTCGGCGGCGGCGGTTGGACGCAGCGGGCCGTGGATGACCTCAAGGCCTTTTCCGAGGCCTTCAGCCTGCCGATCGCCGCGTCCTTCCGCTGTCAGGACCTATTCGACAACCGCCACGAAAACTATGCCGGCGATCTCGGCCTTGCCGCGGGGCCGAAGCTGATCAGGCACGTCAAGGATTGCGACCTGCTGATATCGATCGGCGCCCGCCTCGGGGAGATGACGACTGGCGCTTATACGCTGATCGACATTCCCGTCCCGAAGCAATTGCTCGTTCACATCCATCCGGGCGCGGAAGAACTCGGGCGCGTCTATCATGCAAGCCTGCCGATCAATGCCAGCGTCGCCGGATTCCTCTCGCAGGCGGCCAAGCTGACGCCGTCCGTCGCGCCGGTATGGAAGGAGTGGACCAGAACGGTCCATGCCGACTACCTGGAAAACCTCGTCCATCCCGAGGTGCCGGGTCCGGTGCAGATGGGCGATATCATGGAATGGCTGCGCGGCCATCTCAAACCCGATGCGATCCTGACCACCGGCGCCGGCAATTATTCCGCCTGGGCACATCGTTTCTATCAGTATCGATCGTTCCGCACCCAGCTCGGGCCGACCAACGGTTCCATGGGATATGGAGTGCCGGCGGCGGTCGCCGCCAAGATCACCGATCCCTCACGCACGGTGGTTGCCTTTGCCGGCGACGGATGTTTCCTGATGAACGGCCAGGAACTCGCAACCGCGATGCAATATGACGCCCGGGCGATCTTCCTCGTCATCAACAACGGCATGTACGGCACGATCCGCATGCATCAGGAGCGCAGCTATCCCGGCCGTGTTTCCGGCACCCAGCTGACGAACCCGGATTTTGCCGCGCTGGCGCGATCCTACGGCCTGCATGGTGAGACCGTCGAAAAGACGGAGGATTTCGCCGGCGCTTTCGAGCGCTGCGAAGCATCAGGCAAGCCCGGCCTCATCGAAATCCGGATCGACCCGGAAGCGCTGACGCCGAAAATGACCCTGACGCAAATCCGTGAGCAGGCGATTGCTCAGGGAAAATGATTGCGGGGAATGCGCCGCCTGAAAAATCAGGCGGCGCGCTCAATCCTCTGCTTCGATGCTCGCCGGCTCGTCGAGCATCGTGCGGTAACGATGGAGGCTTTCCTCCAGATGGGTGATCAGCGCGTTCTTCGCGGCTTTGACGTCACCCTGGGTGATCGCGGCCAGAATGGCGGCATGTTCCTTGTTGATCTTCTTCAGATAGCCGCTATAGCCGCGCGCCGATTGCCGATGCTTGAGCACCAGATCGAAATTGATGCTCTCCATCACCGCTTCCAGAAAACTCGGAAAATGCGGATTGCGGGTGGCGCGGGCGATCGCAAGATGGAATTCGTAATCGGCACGGGCCTCGACGACGGCATCATCGGTGACGAGGTTTTCGAGGGTGTCGTAGGCGCGGGCGATTTCGGCCAGCGCCTCCGGCGTGCGCCTTGCGGCCGCAAGCGCGACGGACTGGATCTCCACACCGAGGCGCAATTCCAGGATCTGCATCGCCGAGCGAATATCCTCGATGCGGCTGATCTCAAAATTGAGGGTCTTTGCATCCTTCTCGGAGACATAGACGCCGGCACCCTGGCGCGCGGTTACCCTACCTCCGACCTTGAGGGAGGTGAGCGCTTCGCGAATGACGGTTCGGGAAACGCCGAATTCCTCGCACAGTTGGGCACTTGACGGAATTTTCTCGCCGGGCGCATAAAGGCCGGAGTCGATGCGCTCCGTCAGTTTCGCAACGACGATTTCCGCGAGATTGCCTCGTTGCGTGATGATTGACACTTGTGCGCTCCGGTTTCCACGATCGAATTTAGCACATATCACATGTCATGCCACATATGATCGCGAGATGTCCGGCTTTTCAGAAATTATCCGGTTGATGACTTGAAACGGATGCGGGATACGCTTGCCGTCGATTTCCTTTACCTGGGAGCGGCACGAATATCCTGTCGCCATGAGGATATCGGCTTCGCCGGCCGCATCAAGCTCGGGCTTCCAGCTCATTGCGTAGAGACGTTCGGAGATCGGCCGATTGCGGGCCTCGTGGCCGAAGGTGCCTGCCATGCCGCAACAGCCGGTTTGCGCCGCCTGAAGGTCGATGCCGAGCATTTCGAATACTTTTTGCCATTGTGCGACGGAGGCCGGTGCATTCGTGCGCTCGGTGCAATGGGCCATCAAGCGGAAGCTTTTGCCTTCGGCGGCGGAAGGCGAGGCGGTGAGCCGGTCGAGGTTGGCGGCCAGCCATTCTTGAGGGAGCAGGACATTCGCCTTCGATATCCCCTTATATTCGCTGCGAAAGGCGAGCGTCATCGATGGATCGAGCCCGACGAGCGCCACGCCTGTATCATCCAGTCGCTCAAGATAGCGCGCCGTCCGCTTGGCCGCCGCCTCGAAGCGTCCGAGATAGCCATGAACATGCAGGGCTTTGCCATTGGTGTGGGAGGCCGCAAGGAACGGCGTGAGCCCGATTTTCCTGGCGAGCCCGATTGCGCCAAGCGCAACGTCCGGATCAAAATAGGCGGTGAAGGCGTCGGCGACGAAGACGACGCTGCGCTGCCTTTCCTGCGGCGGCAGAGCTTCGATCGCTTGAGCGGTCGCAAGCGGCACGCCGAGGCGCGCGGCTTCCCTGGCGAGTGAGATCCGCGGCAGATGCGGCAGGGAGGTCAGCCCGGCGACACGCATCAATGTCCTGCCGGCGCGCGTGCCCACGACCAGATTATAGGCAGGCCGGATGCGCCGGACGAGCGGCAGAGTGGTTTCGATCGCCGCGACTAGCGGATCCTTCAGCGGGCGGAGGTAGCGTCCGTAATAGAGTTCGAGGAATTTCGAGCGGAAGGCCGGCACACTGACCTTTACCGGACACTGCCCCGCACATGCCTTGCAGGCCAGACACGTGTCCATCGCAGCGCGCACCTCATGGGAAAAATCGTCCCGGTTTGCCGGATTCAGCGAGTTGAAGGCGCGCCGCGCCAGGCTGGCGAACGGAATGCTCCGCCGCAGGCGCATCGCCTCCTGGCGGGGATCGATGTCCTTCTCGGCAAGCAGCCTCAGCCATTCCCGCATCAGCGCGGCGCGGCCCTTGGGCGAAAATCGCCGGTCGCGCGTCGCCTTGTAAGAGGGGCACATCGGGCTCGTTTCGTCGAAATCGAAACAGGCGCCATTGCCGTTGCAGTAGGCGGCGTTATCGAAGGCGGAGCGGATCTCGTTGCCGATGATGCGGTCGATATCTCCCCGCAGTGGAGGATCGTCGATCTTCGTCAGCACTTCCGCGGAAGGGGTTGCGATCTTGCCGGGATTGAGCCGATTCTCCGGATCGAAAGCCCGCTTGATCTCCTGCAGGCTGGGATAGAGGTCGCCGAAAAATTCCGGCACATATTCCGAACGTACGCCCTTGCCATGCTCTCCCCAGAGCACGCCGCCATATTTGCGGGTGAGCGCCACGACGGCGTCGCTGACCTCCCGAACCAGCCGGACGTGATCGTCGCGGGTCAGGTCGAGCGCCGGCCGTACGTGCAGGACGCCGGCATCGACATGGCCGAACATGCCGTAGGAAAGGCCGGCGCCATCGAGAAGCGCGCGGAACTCGCGGATATAGGCCGCCAGGTTTTCCGGCGGCACGGCCGTATCCTCGACGAAAGCGATGGGTCTGACCGGCCCTTCCACATTACCGAGCAGGCCGACCGCGCGCTTGCGCATCGACCAGATCGCCTCGACATCGGCATGGCCCCGGGCGATCGTATAACCGGCATGGCGGGCGTTCGCGCCCGTGTCGAGAGCGGCGGTCACGTCCGCAAGCTTGCGTTCGAGTTCCTCTTCATCATCGGCCAGCACTTCGGCAATATTGATGCCGTTGGTCGCTCTGCCCGCATCGTCCGGAAAGAAGCGGGCAATGCCGGTCCAGACGATGTCGCTTTTCGCGAGGCCGAGAACTTTCTCATCGACCGTTTCCACCGAGGCGACGTTCAGCGCCACGAGGTTGCGGGCATCCTCCAAGGCGGTGTTGAAGTCGTCGTAGCGGATGTTGATCAGCGCCGCATGGGCGGGGATCGGCAGTAGGTTCAATTCCGCCTCGGCGATCATCGCCAGCGTTCCCTCCGAACCGCAGAGTATGGCATTGAGGTCGAAGTGTCCGTCGCCGCGCCTGACATGGGCGAGGTCGTAGCCGGTCATATAACGGTTGAGCTTCGGGAAGATTTCGGCGATCCGCTCGTGTTTTTCCTGGCCGATCCGTTCGACCGTCCTGTGGATCTCGCCGACGCGGCTTTCTCGCGCCGCGATCTCCTCGAACGCCTTCGCGTCGAGCGGGCGCGACCAAAAGTCGGACCCGTCCGTAAGCACGATGCGCAATCCGAGGACGTGGTTGCTGGTCTTGCCGTAGAGGCACGAACCCTGGCCGCAGGCGTCGGTGGAGATCATGCCGCCGATGGTGGCGCGGTTGGAGGTGGAGAGTTCGGGGGCGAAAAAGAGGCCATGGGGCTTCAATGCCCGGTTCAATTGATCCTTGACGACGCCCGCCTGGACACGCGCAATCCTTCGGACGGGATCGATCTCGAGAATGGACGTCATGTGCCGCGAACAGTCCACCACGACGCCCGATGTCAGGGATTGACCGTTGGTGCCGGTGCCGCCGCCCCGCGGCGCGATGCTGATCTCTCGGAAGGCCGGTTGCGACAGCACGGCCGCCACGACCTGCAGGTCTTCGACGGCCCTCGGAAAAAGGATGCCGGTCGGCTCGACCTGGTAGATGGAATTGTCGGTCGAAAACACGGTTCGGCTTGCCGCGCCGGTTTCGATATCGCCGGTAAACCCCGCCTCGATAAGCCGCTGGAAGAAACCCGCGGGGGGCAGGGGGATTGAAACCTTCGGCTGGAGGCGTGGAATCATTTCGAAACCTTCAGAATGCACTTGAGCTTTGCCAAGCTTGGCATATAAGTGATAACATACAATGCTGACGGCGCAACGCCAAACAACGAGGTGGAACTTTGAAGAACCAGACCGCAATCATCGTCGGCGGCGCTTCCGGGCTCGGATTGACGACGGCGAAGCTCATGATCACACATGGGGCGACCCGGATCGGGCTCATCGATCGCAACGAGGAACTGCTCGGTTCCTCGGCTGCGGCGCTGCGCGCGCTTGGCGCCGAGGTCGCAACGGCCATTGCCGATATTTCCAGGGCAGAAACGGCGCATCGCGGGTTTAACGAGATCGCCGGCAAACTCGGCCGCATCCACGTGCTCGTCAACAGCGCTGCCATCTATCCCCGGCGGCCTATCCTTGAGATCACCGACGAGGAGTGGGATCTCGAAAATGCGATCAACGTCAAGGGTACCTATCATATGATGGTCGCCGCCGTCCTTCATATGCGCCAGCACGTGAACGCACCTGAGGTGACAGGGCGGATCGTTAACGTGACCTCGGTCGATGCTTTCAAGGCCCACCCCAAAACGCCCATTATGCCGCAACCAAGGCGGCCGTCGTCAGCCTGACGAAATCCTTTGCCCAGGAATGCGCCAAGGATCAGATCCTTGTCAATTCCGTGGCGCCCGCCGGTTTTGCGACGGACCGGGCAAAGGAACTCGGATTCCTGCCGGAGTTGGCCAAGGCCAGCGCGCTCGGCCGTGCGGCGGAGCCGGTCGAGATGGCGGAATGGATCGTCATGATGGCGTCGAGCCGCAACACCTATGCCACCGGCGAAAACGTCGTCGTCAGCGGAGGTTACATCTATGTCTGAGCCGCTGCCCTATCGGGTCGCCGTGGTCACGGGTGCGACGAGCGGCATCGGCCGCGCCACCGTCGGCAGGTTGCGCGACATGGGGCTGACGGTCTATGCCGTCGGCCGAATCGCCGAGGCACTGGCTGAACTGGTCCAGGAGAGCGGAGCCAAGCCGATCCAGGCCGATGTTCGCGATACCGCTGAAATCGTGCGGCAGCTTGATGGCGTTGATGTCGACATCCTGATCAACAATGCCGGCATTCTCTCGACGCGGGCGACTTTCGCCGAGATCGAACCCTCCGAGATCGATGCGATGATCGACGTCAATCTCAAGGCGCCGATGCATCTGACCCGCGCCTTTCTGCCTGGAATGGTCGAACGAAAGCGTGGCCACCTCCTCTATATCGGTTCAAGCGGCGGCCAGGCGCCATATCCGAACATGGCCGCCTATGGCGCTTCGAAGGCCGGACTCAGCCTGTTCTGCGACAATCTGCGCTGCGATCTGCTGGGAAGCTCGGTGCGCGTGACGGAGGTCGTGCCGGGCCGCGTCCAGACGGACCTCTATCGAACCGCAATGGCGGGCAACCAGGCGCGGACGCTGCTCTATGACGGCTACCGCCCGATCCAACCGACTCACATCGCCTCGATCATCGCCAACGCCATCGAGCTTCCCGTCTTCGTTGACGTTTCCAGGATAGAAGTCTTCCCGACCGACCAGGCGACCGGCGGCGGTACCATGATCAAATTCCCCGAGCAGTAGGCGGGCGTTCGCTCGCTTCGAAGAGGCCGCGGGCCGCCTCGACCATCGACTGCAGGTGGTTGGGGTCGCGCACGCCCTGTCGGTAGAGCTCGATGATGATGCTCGCCATTCGTTCGGCTTCGGCGCTGTCCCTTGCTATCGCGTAGTCGGCGCTGAGCTTGTCGAAGACCTGCTGGCAGGTTGCCAGATCGCGGGAGTCCAGCGGCACCTGCGATCGGTTTGTGATCGTTTGAACCATCTTAATTCCCTCGGAAAACAGCCCGCCCGGACATCATCCTGTCGGGGCGGGCCGGCGACCTTTCGTCTCAGAAATCCATGCCGGGGCCGCCCGGCATTGCCGGAGGGGCATCCTTCTTCGGCTTCTCGGCGATCATGGCTTCCGTCGTCACGAGAAGACCGGCGATGGATGCCGCGTCCTGAAGCGCGGTGCGAACGACCTTGGCCGGATCAATGACGCCCTGCGCATAGAGGTCGCCATATTCACCCGTCTGGGCGTTCCAGCCATAAGAGAAGTCGGTCTTTTCGCGCAGCTTGCCGACGACTACCGAGCCCTCCGCGCCGGCGTTCTCGGCGATCTGGCGAGCCGGCGCCTCAAGTGCGCGGCGAACGATGTCGACCCCGACGCGCTGGTCGGCATTGGCGGTCTGGACTTTTTCAAGCGCCTTGACGGCGCGCAGCAGGGCCACACCGCCGCCCGGCAGGATGCCTTCCTCGACCGCCGCGCGGGTTGCGTGAAGCGCGTCGTCGACACGGTCCTTCTTTTCCTTGACTTCGACTTCGGTCGAGCCGCCGACGCGGATGACGGCAACGCCGCCGGCGAGCTTGGCAAGGCGTTCCTGCAGCTTCTCGCGGTCGTAGTCGGAGGTGGTTTCTTCGATCTGGGCCTTGATCTGGGCAATGCGGCCTTCGATGTCGGACTTGGCGCCCGAACCGTCGACGATCGTGGTGTTTTCCTTCTCGACCGACACTTTCTTGGCGCGGCCGAGCATGTCGAGTGTCACGGATTCGAGCTTGATGCCCAGGTCCTCGGAGATGACGGTGCCGGCAGTGAGCACGGCGATGTCTTCAAGCATGGCCTTGCGGCGGTCGCCGAAGCCGGGGGCCTTGACGGCAGCGATCTTCAGGCCGCCGCGCAGCTTGTTGACGACGAGCGTTGCAAGGGCTTCGCCTTCGACGTCTTCAGCGATGATGAGGAGCGGCTTGCCGGACTGGACGACGGCTTCGAGAACCGGGAGCATCGACTGCAGGTTCGAGAGCTTCTTCTCGTGGATCAGGATATAGGGATCCTCGAACTCGACCCGCATCTTGTCGGCATTGGTGACGAAATAGGGGCTGAGGTAGCCGCGGTCGAACTGCATGCCTTCGACGACTTCGAGTTCGGTTTCGGCGGTCTTGGCTTCTTCAACCGTGATGACACCGTCATTGCCGACCTTTTCCATCGCCTCCGCCAGGAAGCGGCCGATTTCAGCATCGCCATTGGCGGAGATCGTGCCGACCTGGGCGATCTCGGAATTGTTGGAGATATTGCGGGCGTTGGCCTTCAGTTCCGCGACGATGGCGACGACGGCGAGATCGATGCCGCGCTTCAGGTCCATCGGGTTCATGCCTGAGGTAACGGCCTTGGCGCCCTCCTTGACGATGGCCTGGGCGAGGACCGTCGCAGTCGTGGTGCCGTCGCCGGCGATGTCGCTGGTCTTCGAAGCGACTTCGCGGACCATCTGGGCGCCCATGTTCTCGAACTTGTCTTCGAGTTCGATTTCCTTGGCGACCGAAACGCCGTCCTTGGTGATGCGCGGCGCGCCGAAGGACTTGTCGATCACGACGTTACGGCCCTTCGGGCCAAGGGTCACCTTCACGGCGTTGGCCAGGATGTCGACGCCGCGCAACAGCTTCTCGCGGGCTTCGACGTTGAATTTGACTTCTTTAGCAGCCATGTCCTCACTCCTTCATAGGCAGCTAGCATTGACCACGTCCTGAGGGTTCAGGCGGCCTGCTTTCCTTCGCTCTGGGCTTCGATGATACCCATCACGTCGCTTTCCTTCATGATCAACAGGTCCTCGCCGTTGATCTTGATTTCCGTGCCGGACCACTTGCCGAACAGGACGCGATCGCCGACCTTGACGTCGAGCGCCTGAATCTGGCCGGCATCGTTGCGGGCGCCGGGACCGACGGCAATGACCTCGCCTTCCTGCGGCTTTTCCTTGGCGGTGTCGGGAATGATGATGCCGCCCTTGGTCTTTTCCTCGGAATCGACGCGGCGGACGAGAATGCGGTCATGAAGCGGTCGGAACGACATGTCTTCCTCCATCGACAAACAATGATGACGTTGTTCGCCAGACCGGACCGGATGACGAGGTCCGGGTGGGTGCAAGGTCGCGCGCCTTGCGGGATTGATCTGGTTCGATGGTTTTTCGATTTCAAGGGGCGGCGCAGAAAAATTAGCACTCGCTGCTGGCGACTGCTAATGGCCCCGCGGGGAACAGAAGACCGGCTCCTGCGTTCGAACTAATGACGATGGTCGTCCCCTCGTCTTGAAGACGAGTTCAAAACTGTGCTCCGGCTTGAATCCGGATTTCGGCGTTCCTAGCTCTCAGGCGATCGAGGCTCGATGAGCTCGATCACCGTCACACGTTCTTTTAGGCCCACGTTCTTTTAGGCCCACGTTCTTTTAGGAGTGAGTGACATGGAAGAGAAGACCAATATAATCAAAGACCTCACTATCGAGGAACGCGAGGAAATCTTCGTCGACATCGCTCGTACGCTGGAGGATACGGCGCGCGAGGCCCTCGTCGAGGGCAATATGCACTTTGCTGTACTGTCGAACAACATGGCCGAAGCGATCCGCGTCAACGCCGACGAACTCGCCCGGGACGATCCCGAGAATGCCGAGCGCGTATTGCTCCAGGCGACGGCGATGATCTCGCAGTTCGAGGCCGTGCACCCTTATCGCATGGTAAGCATGGCCGTTCACTGATTGACCCGCTCAAATCAATCGCCGGCGTGCGGAACTCTCACAGCTGGCGAAGGTTAATGGATCACAGCATCGAGAGGTGATCCATGACGACTTCGAAAACCAACACACCACCCGAAAGCGGAACCGACGACGCGCGTTCCTTCGACACGCAACGGGCCGAGGTCGATCGCCAGAATGCATCGGACGCAGTCCGGCGCAATGCGAGTTCGACATCGGATCGCGACAGCGGCACCGAAACGCCAAGCCTGAAACTCGCGAAAGAGTATCTGAGCCTCGGCGGGCGCCGCCGGTCCAAGATCGACGACAACATCACCACTGTTCGCCAATGGGAGGTGGATCCGCCGGCGGCCGAACGCTTCTGGCAGGAGCGGGTGGAGACGCTTTCAAAGGCTGAGCGCAAGCAGGTGGAGGATTTTCTTCCCACCATCAACACGCCTTGAAACACGGCCGCTCGAGGCGAAACCAAACTGCGAGGTCTGGTCGGACCTGGAGAAGATCATGGCCACAGACAAACACGAACAGATACGCCGGCGGGCCTACGAAATCTGGGAGGCCGAAGGCCGCCCTGAAGGGGCGGACCTGCGTCATTGGATGCAAGCCTGCGACGAGCTGGCTGGCGAGGACGAGGATGAGACGCTGCAGGACCTGCTCGATCAAGACGACAGGGACGACGCGGCGCTGCTTCAAGGCGCCGGGGAAAGCGGCGATCGCGATCGGCCACACCCCGGATTTGGTCAAGGTGCCGGGGCGACGCCGCCCGATATCGAGATAACCACGGGGGAGAAACCTTCGCGGCAGAAGATCAGAGAGACCGAAGGACCGTAATCGTCATGCAGCATCTCGACCACGCCATGCAGATCGCCATGGAGGCACATGACGGCCAGACGGACAAAACCGGACGGCCCTTCTTCGAGCACTGTCAGCGGGTCGCGCTTCTCGTGCCGGGCGACGAGGCGCGAACCGTCGCCTACCTTCACGACGTCGCCGAAAAAGGCAATGGCTGGACGCTCGACAGGCTGAAAGAGGAAGGCTTCCCGTCGGCGATCATCTCTGCGGTGGATGCATTGACCCGGCGGCCCGACGAGCCGGACGAGGAATTCGTCAGGCGTGCGGCAGCAAACTCGCTCGCTTTGCCTGTCAAATGGGCCGATCTCGAAGACAATCTGCGCCAGGCCGAACAGGCCGGCAAAGACAAGCAAAAATATCAAAGCGGCCTGGATCTGCTACGCGATATCGAGAACGGACAATAGTGTTCCCTTCCGGTGGCCGCAGCGAAGGTCCGGCCAGCAAGAGGCGTTCGTGTCGCTATTTCTGACGCGGCTGCCGCAAGCCGGCGCCGGTAGCGATCTGGCGGCCTTGGCGCCTGGCGGCAGCGGCTTCGTATAGCGTTCGCGCCGCATTGCGGATTTCCTCCTGCATCGCCTGGTCTTTCTCGTATGCCGCATGGCTTGTCGCGTAGGGTTCCCAGTAACCGATGTAACGGTCGATTTCCGCAAGTGGGCCGGCTGGTATAAGATCCATCGATCTCAGCCAGTCCGAAAGGTTCCTGCGGACACCTTCGGCACCTTCCGTGTCACCATGAACGATGACGGAAAACAGGCGGCCTTCCAGATGGCGGGGATAGGGCCATCCGTGCATCTCCAGCTGTTTTGCCTGGTCGGCATGTTTCCCATGGGTGCTCGTCGGATCCGGGTTGCCGCCGTCGGCACAGACAAGCCGGTCGATCATCAGCTTCAGGGATGACGGCGCCTGATACCAGTGCACCGGCGTGACGATCATGATGCCGTGCGCCTCGACCCACATCGGATAGATCTCGTTCATCCAGTCATGGATCTGTCCGAGCGAATAGTTGGGATAACAGGAACAGGGCCAGTGACAGAGAGCCGCCGCCGTGGAGAAGCAGGCTTTGCACGGATGGATCTGCCGGCCGTATTCCGAGGCGAGCCGGCTCAAGTCGAGGATCTCGATCTTCACATGGCGCTGCTGTTCCAGCACCTCCCTGGCGATATCGACCATGCGGTAGCTCTTGGAAATCTCGCCCGGGCAGGTGTGTTCGCTGCGCGTCGAGCCGTTGACGAGAAGCAGACGGGTCGGCCCGTTCGGATCGTCATGCCGCTTTTGCGCGTCACGGATGGCATCGCGGGCCGCCAGCCAGTCTTCAGCCAGATCATAATCGGGATCGGCGAAGCCGGGGCCGGCCTTGCGGGTCTTCGGGCTTTTTCGCGAATTTGCGTAGGCTTCCCAGGCTGCCGAGGCGAGTCGCGCAAGCTCTTCCTGCAATTTGCCGTAGGCCGGATCCTGAAATTGATTGAGAAAGCGCCGCTTGAATTCATGCTCGTCGAGCCGCGGGCTGGGACTGCCCTTGCGCGGTTCGAGATCGGAGGCTGAAGTGGCAACATTGGCTGGCATTGGGACCTCCTGAAGCCGGTGCTTTGCTGAACGCACCGGCAGATACTGTGTTCCCGTCATGCCACCGATGGGCCGATGCAAGCGCAGCGTCGAGCGCTAAACTCTTCCGGAATTTCAAGAAGTAGCCGCCACCCACTAACCATTTCCTGACCATGAAACAGGCCACGATGGCATGCCGACCAGCGGTAAGTCGCTTATTAACTCATACGACCTATAGTCGCGGCCACTTGGGCGAACGGGGGAGTGGTCTTGTCCGACGAGCTGCACATGATCTCTGCAATGGGTGGTGCGTTGACGGGCCTGCCCGGACTTGGCGATTGCCTTGATCAACACGATATCGTGCTCAGCGTTCACCTCGATCGAGATGAGTTTCACGAATGCGTCGCCAAGCGGCCGTTACCCAACCTTATCCTGCTCGACGCCCTGTCGTCGGAGGGACGCCATCTCGAAGACTGCCGGCGTCTCAAGGAAAACGCCGTAACGCGTGATATCCCTGTGATTATACTGGTCTCGCCGCAGGACGAGCAAAGCAAGATTGCGGGGTTTGCCGCCGGTGCGGTGGATTGTGTCTCCAACCGCGTGGCCGCCGCCGAGCTCGTCGCCCGCATCAAGCGACATATCGAGCTCGGCGCGGCGCAGGCGCGACTGCAGCGGCGCAACGAGCAACTCGACACCGCGCTTGCCAGCATGGGACAGGGCGTGTGCCTGTTTGACGAGGCCGGCCGGCTGCTTCTTTCGAACAATCGTTATGCTGAGGTTTACGGACTCGATCCCGCCGTCATCCATCCGGGGCAGTCCCTGGAAGACATCCTGAATCTGAGACATGAGGTCGGTGCCGTTCCCGCCACTTCGACGTCGGACTATCTCGCCTGGGCCGAAGCGACCAATATCGGTGACGTGCCCCAGGATTGGATCAAGGAACTCAAATCCGGCCGGATCATCCGCGGCTATCATCAGCGGACGCCGGGAGGCGGCTGGGTATCGACCCATGAGGATATCACACAGGCCTGGTTCGCGGAAAAAGCCCTTGCAGAGGCGCACGCCCAGGCAGAACGCGCCGAGCAGGAGGCGCGGGCGGCGCATGCCCGGCTTCTGGCAGCCTTCGAAGTCGTCCCGGAAGGCCTCGTCCTGTTCGACGCCGAAGACCGCTTCGTCCTGTGGAACCGACGATACGAACAGCTTTACGCCGAAAGCGGCGATATGCTTGTCAAAGGGATGCGCTTCAAAGACCGCCTGCGTGCAGGCCTCGAACGCGGCCAGTATCCGGAGGCGGTCGGGCGCGAAGAGGAATGGCTTGAGGAGCGGCTGGCCCATCATGCCGAGCCCACCAGCAAACACGAGCAGCGTCTGCCCGGAAACCGGTGGATCCGGATCGAGGAACGCCGGATCTCCGAAGGGGGCAGCGTCGGCATCCGAGTCGATATCACCGATCTCAAGATGCAGGAGGCGTCGTTCAGGCTGCTGTTCGAAGGCAATCCGATGCCGATGTGGGTGTATGACCGCGATACCCTGAAGTTCCTCCATGTCAACCAGGCTGCCATCGATCACTATGGCTATCGTCTGGAGCAGTTCCTGACCATGACGCTGCGTGACATCCAGGCGCCGCAGGACGCCGGACGGGCCACGTCTGCCGTCTTCGATGCCGAGGATCCAGCCGCCACGACCTGCTCCTCCCGCCACCTCAAGGCAGATGGCGGCGCCATTGAAGTCACCGTCTATTCCACCTGCTTGAACTACAAGGGCAAGGCGGCATCGCTGATGGCCGTCGCCGACGTCACCGAGGCCAAGCGTGCCGAAAAGGCATTGCTGCAGCACCGCGATACGCTGGAAGAGATGGTGCGCTCCCGCACCGTCGAACTGGCGCGGCAGGCGGAAGAACTCGAACGCATGCTCGAACAGGAAAAGCAGATCAACGAGTTGCAGCGCCAGTTCGTCTCGATGGCCTCGCATGAGTTCCGCACCCCGCTGGCGGTGATCGACGGCGCAGCGCAGCGGCTCATTCGCCGCAAGGAGGCGGCGACGCCGGAATTCCTTGCCGAAAAGGCCGACCAGATCCGCAGCTCGGTTTCCCGTATGCTCGAACTGATGGAAAGCATTCTTGCCGCCGGGCGGTTGGATCATGGCCGGATCACCATCATACCCAAGCCGTGCTCAATTGCCGAAATCATCGAAACCTGCAGTGCGCGTCAGGAAAGCATCCGGCGATCCCATCGCTTTCTGCTCGAACTCGACCGGATTCCTCAGACCATTTATGGTGATCGCCCCGCGCTCGATCAGGTCTTCAGCAACCTGTTCTCAAATGCCGTGAAATACGCGCCGGATTCTCCCAATGTTCACGTCACAGGGTGGCAGGAAGGAGAAAGCGTCTGCATCACTGTGCGCGACGAAGGCATCGGCATCGACGCCGACGACCTCCCGAAGATGTTCCAGCGTTATTTCCGCGCCAGAAGCTCCACAGGCATTGCCGGCACCGGCATCGGCCTCAATCTCGTCAAACAGATCATCGAGCTTCATGGTGGAACGATCGAGGTGACGAGCAGCCGCGGGAATGGCACGACGTTCACCCTCCGGCTTCCCATCGGCGCGGAGGTGTACGATGAGTTGCGTGCGGCGGGCTAAAGCGCGTCGAGATCATTCAGATTCGCTCCTCGCGCTTCAGGTATACAATCCTAAAGCTTCAGGGCGAATGCCGGCACGCGCACGCCGTTTTCACGGAAGTGCCGCTCCAGCTCGGTAGTGTCCGGACTAGCCGGCGGGTTGCTCAGCGCCTCGGCCCAGTTCTCGCGGCTGGGCAGGGCCATCGCCGCGGTGACGAGCACGGTGGTTCCCGGGCCGAGTTCGCCGCGCAGCTGCGGCAGCAGGGTTTTGGCGTGGATGAGGTTGGTGTTGGGGATCGGGCTCATCGTGTGGCCGGCCCTCGGACGGGATGACAGATCCACGATGGCGCTGACATCCGTTTGTCCGTAACAGACTGCCCGACCTTCCGCCTGTTCGGATCGATCGGCATTAAAATCGGCACGTTCGATCGCAAAGCCGCCTTCGATGGTGCTCAGCGCCCGCGGTGTGGTTATGCGGTGAATGCGGATGTGCCAGGGGTTTGCGGGGATGAGCCATGTCTCGATGCTGACGTCCTGCCAGGGGCGCCAGCGCGAATAGAGCCGGTCGCCCGCTATCAGCGCTTCTTCGAGGGTTTCGCGCATGCGGAAATGAACGCCGTCGTCGGAGAGGCCGAGCATGCCGTCGAAGCTGGCGGCGGCAAAGTTCCGGTCGTCGGCCTCGATGTTGAAGGCATAGCGGGTGGAGTAGGCGAATTTCGAATATTTCTCGTTTGCACCGCGCATCTTGTCGTGCTGCTGGCCGGAGGAGAGCACGACGACATTTCCCGGCGTATGCATGGCGACCATGCCGGCCGGCTTCAAAGCCACCGGCTCTGAGAATTCCGGCTGCGGCGCCTCTTCGGCGGCCCAGAAGGGGTGATCGTGAGGAAGGGCGAGCGGCAGGAAGAATTTCAGCGCCCAATAGGGCGAGCCGGGAGAGTTATAGCTCTCGCTCATCAGAAGGTTCGGGTAGCCGTAGCCGATGGAGAGAACGCCATCGCGATCGGCGATCGGCAGCGCCGACCACCAGCGGATATGGCGCATGTAATAGCCCTTGATCTCAGCCCAGGGCAGCGCCTCGACGCCGGCAAAGGCGAGCGCACCCCAGAAGCCGCCGGCGGCGAAGCGGTAGGTCTGGCTGCGGCCGAAGGCAAGGGCTGCGCCATCCGGGCCGAACCAGTGGCGGATATCCGCGGCGAAGGTCCTGGCGCGATCGCGGAAGCGGTCCCTGCGCGCCTCGTCGCCGCGCGCCAGCACGGCGTAGATCAGGCCATAGAAATGCATGGCGAAGGGGATGTAGTGATCGACCCGCCGGACCGGCCCGTCGCGATACCAGCCGTCGCCGAGATCGAAAGCTTCCAGTTCGTCGAGATAGGTGACGGTTTTGCTTTGGTCGAACGCCACACCGACACGCTCCAGCCCGAGATCGATGAGGACGCGGAAGAATTTCCAGTTGTTGTCGATAAATTCCAGGTTCCGCGCGGCGACAAGATAGGCGGAGACCGTCTTCTTCTCGTTGTCAGCAAGCGGCTCCCAGATATGTTCGGGCACCAGCGCCAGCGCAAAGCCGACGGCGGCAAGCTCGACCAGCCGCTGGTTGCGATCGGCGAGATCACCCCAATATTCGGGATGATCGGGATTGGTGCCGTTTGCGAGCCCCTGCCGATAGAGATCCCAATGCGGGAAATGACCGCCGCCTGCAGCAAGAGGAACGATGCCCCAGAGCGGCCGCGCAAATCCTTCCAGATCCGCCGCCGCCCGGTCGAAGATCGCGCCGGCAGCACCGAGGCGCACACGTGCGCCGCCTTCGGAGAAATAGGGCAGGAGCGGTTTGAAGAGGTCGATGACGGCCTTGGCCAGATCGTCGCGTGTCGTCAGCGGATTGCCGGAAAGCGGGTTGGCCTTGGTAGGATCGTAGATCATCGTCAACTCGGAATTTCGTAAAAACAAATTCGGCCGCGGGCCGATGTTGACCCGCGGCCGCCGATATCTTGTGAGACTACTTGATGGCTTTCACGCCTTCAGTCATTTCTTTCAGACCGTCATCGACGGAGGTGTTGTCGGTCATGATCGCGTCGTGGGCGCGGTTGAGCACCACCTCGATCTTCGCGGCGTTCGGATTGACGGCCATTTCCAGGTAGGCTTTGGCCGGTATCAGCGCTTCCTTGCTGGCCTCATCCTGCGGGAAACCGGGCGTCGACGCGATCTTTGCGCTGACATCGGCGGTCTTCAGCGCCGGGAAGGTACCGGTCGAGGCGATGACGGCCGCGCCCTCCGGGCCGGTGACGAACTTGATGAAATCGAGCGCGGCATCCTTGTGGGCGGAATTGGCGTTGACCGCCAGCCCCGAGATCTGCGCAGCTGTCGTGCCGGCGGCCACACCGTCGGGATGCGGGAACTTCACGATGCCCCAGTTCTTGCTCTTCGATTCACCCGACTTGACCTTGGCGATCTGGGTGCCGACGAACCAGGTGCCCATCGGCAGCATGCCGATCGTGCCGTTGAAGAAGAGCGCCGAATAATGCGTATTCGATGTCTTCAGGAAGGCGTAGGAGGGGATGGCGCCATCCTTCTGCAGGGTGAGCGCGCGCTCGTACCAGGGCTTCAGGAAGGTGTAGTCGCCATCAACAAGCGTGTGTTTTCCGTCGAGGATGCCGGGCAGCTGGACGGTTGAGCGCCAGGTATGCAGCAGCGCGCCATAGGTTTTGTTGGTGCCCATGCCGCCCGCAAGCTTTTCGGCCGTTTCGTCGAACTGCGCCCAGGTCATGTCGTTGGTGGGGTAGGGGACGCCTACCTTGTCGAAAATGTCCTTGTTGTAATAGACGATCCAGAAGTCGGAGCGGAACGGCAGCGAATAGATCTTGCCGTCGACGGTCAGCTCTTCGATCAGGCCGCCATAGGGTGCCGGATCGATCTTCTGATCTTTCACGAAGCCGCTGAGATCGGCGATGTTGCCGGCGCGCACGAGATTGGTATAGCCCGGCACGTCCTTGATGGTGACGATGTCGATATCTTTCGAGCCGCCGGTCAGCTGCGTCGAAATCATCTGCTGGTAGTCCTGCGAGCCGAGATCCATCGGCTCGAACTTCACGTTCGGATGCTTGGCCTGATAGGCCTCGATCAGCGGCTTGTAATAGGCGGTCTTGTCCCAGTCCCACAAAGCCCATTTCAACGTCACGGCGTCTTGAGCAAGCGCTGCGCCGGCCGTCGTCGCGGCCAGAGTGAAACCTGCCACGGCAAGTTTCACCGTCCTCCCGAATTTGTCCAAATACATTCCTGTTCTCCTTCCCTGGATCGTCTCTGGATCAGTTATTTTATGAAGTGTCGGCGCGGCCGCATTGCCTCTGGCAGGTCCAGAACCAACACCACTGCCCGATGGACGCCGAATGCGACGGCGAACATTCCGAGTGAAAAATTGAAGGTCGCCGGCATGAACACGGAAACCGGATAGAAGAGGATGTGCGCCAGCCACAGCGTGGCGTTGATCGCGAGCGCGGCAAGCGCGGGGAGTGGGCGGGCGATGGAGGCGAGCGCGGCGAGGCGAAGGAGCCGCAGCGCCGGCAAGTCGCGCATCACCATCAAGACGATGAGATGGCAGGCGAGCACGGCAAGGAAGGCGGTCGCGACGAGCGCGATCGCCAGCGGTGCGGCGAGCATCAGATTGCCGCGCGCCCCGGCGCCATAGGTGGCAATCGCATGGACGCCTATCGCAAGCGCGCCTGCCAAGGCCAGGCCCCAGGCGGTGGCGCGCCAGAAATATTGCCGGAATGCTTCCAAGAATTCCCTGAGCAGATAGGTGTTGCGATCTTCGACGAAGGCGACCGAGACGCGGGCCATGGCGGCGAGTGCTGCCGGGAGCGTCACCACGAAGAGCGAGGCCAGGATGAACAGGATGTTGAGCTTGACCATCTCCCACCATTCGCGGGCGAGGATATCGGCGAACAAGGCAAGGCCGGTCTTCGCAGGCGCATCCTTCGGAATGCCCGGCCCTTCTTTCGTCCACATGTCCCGCAACCACTGCATGGCCGTCTCCCCAGGCGCTCAGTAGAGAATCGATCGTTCGGTTTCCTTGTCGAACAGCTGCGCATTGCTCATGTCGGCGACAAGCGTCGCCTCCTCGCCGATATCGGGCCGGAAGCGCGGCGATACGCGCGCGATGAGATTGCGCCCGCCAGCCACCATGTTCAGATGCACTTCCGAGCCCATCGGTTCGGCAAGTTCCACCACCGCCTTCACAGGGGCCAGGTTCTCGGCCGGAATGTCGGCCGGCGGCAGTTCGTGGAAGTTTTCCGGGCGGATGCCGAGCACCAGCTCGCGGCCCTCGTAGGGAGCGATCCTGCTCTTGTCGAAATGATCAGGCAGCGGCAACTCGCGGCCATCGAAGACGGCGACATAGCGCCCGGCCCGGCGCTGGATGATCGAGGGCAGCATGTTCATCTGGGGCGCGCCGATGAAGCCGGCGACGAACATGTTGACGGGGCGGTCGTAGAGGTTCTGCGGCGTGTCGACCTGCTGGATATGGCCGTCCTTCATGACGACGATGCGGTCGGCCATCGTCATGGCTTCCACCTGGTCGTGGGTGACGTAGATGAAGGTGGCATTGAGGCGCTTGTGCAGCTTGGTGATTTCCGAGCGCATCGTCCCGCGAAGCTTGGCGTCGAGATTGGACAGCGGCTCGTCGAGCAGGAAGACGGCCGGGTTGCGCACCATGGCGCGGCCGAGCGCGACGCGCTGGCGCTGACCGCCCGAAAGCGCTTTCGGCTTGCGGTTCAGGAGATGGGTGATGTCGAGGATCTTGGCGGCGTCCTGCACCTGCTTGTCGATGAAATCGCGCGACACTTTGCGCAGCTGCAGGCCGAAGGCCATGTTCTTGTAGACGGTCATATGCGGGTAAAGTGCGTAGTTCTGGAAGACCATGGCGATATCCCGGTCCTTGGAGGGGACGTCGTTCATGACGTCGCCGCCGATCCGGAGCTCGCCGCCGGAGATCTCCTCGAGCCCGGCGATCATCCTGAGCGTCGTCGATTTGCCGCAGCCCGAGGGGCCGACCAGGATGATGAATTCCTTATCGGCGATTTCGAGGTCGATATCGTGGACGACGGTGAGCGCGCCGTAGGTCTTGTTCAGGTCTTTAAGCGAAATGCTGGCCATCGGGTTCTCCTGACGTCACCAATAGGAAGACCAGCGGCGCGAAAGGCGCGTCAAAGCTTCCATGTAATAATAATCTCCC
Source organism: Rhizobium sp. K102 (assembly GCF_022385315.1). Classification (NCBI taxonomy): domain Bacteria; kingdom Pseudomonadati; phylum Pseudomonadota; class Alphaproteobacteria; order Hyphomicrobiales; family Rhizobiaceae; genus Rhizobium; species Rhizobium sp. K102. The sequence continues at coordinate 61,823 of NZ_CP092437.1, read as the reverse complement.
CAGGAGACGCACTCATCGACGCCCTCGCCACGGCAGGTGTTGAAGGGCGATTTCTTCGAATAGGTGGCGTGCAGCACCAGGCCGTTGGAGACTGCGGGATCCTTGACCGCATAGTGATCGGCAAGGCTCTTCACCATGCGCCGCGCCAGCATGCGGTAGCGCTCGGCGGCTTCGGCGCCGACGAGATCGGCCATTTCAAGCAGGCCGCAGGCGGTGATGGAGGCGGACGAGCTGTCGCGCGGCTCGCCGTCGCCATCGGAAAAGACGAGATCCCAATAGGGCACCATGTCGGCCGGCAGCCGGTTGAGATAGAAGCCAAGCAGCCGATCGAAGGTCCGGCGGTATTCCTCGATCCGCTCGTAGCGGTAGGAGAGCGCCATGCCTGCGATGCCCCAGGCCTGCCCGCGCGCCCAGAAACTGTCGTCCCGGTAGCCCTGCTTGGTGGCGCCGCGCACCGGCGCGCCGGTGGCCGGGTCCATGTAGAAAGTGTGATAGGTGGAATCGTCCGGCCGCACCGAATGGGCGAGCGTCGTGCGAGCGTGCGTGAGCGCGATCTCGCGATATTTCGGGTCGCCCGTCTCGCGGCTGGCCCAATAGAGAAGTGGCAGGTTCAACAGGCAATCGATGATGTAGCGGTATTCCTCCGCCTTGCCCTTGTGGCCCCAGGCCTGGATGAACTGGCCGATCGGCTGGAAGCGTTCGATCAGCTGGTCTGCGGCGAGGATCGCCGCCTTGCGGCCGTCCTCGTCGCCGACGAGTTTCCAGGCGGCGATGCAGGAGGGCGAATAGAGAAAGCCCATATCGTGGTGGTCGGTCTCGATGCGGTTGACGATCCGATGCAGGAAGGACTGGACCTGGATCTGCGCGGCATGCCGGAAAATAGGATCGCCGCTGTGCTCGAAGGCGAGCCATAGCTCGCCCGGCCAGAAGCCGGCCGTCCATTGGTCGTTGGCAACAGCGGGATAAAAGTTGTTGACGCTCGAATGGTTCTGCGCGGCGTAGGTGAATGTGGGAAGATTGCGCCTGACCTGCGCGACGGCGAGATCGAGCGCGGCGTTTACTTCCTTGTCGGTGATCGGCTGCGGGGCGACTGTTGAAACGGCATTCATGGCTTTAACCCTTCAGTCCCGTCGAGGCGATGCCCTCGACAAAGAAGCGCTGCAGAGCGAGGAAGACGATGAGAACGGGAACGAGGGCGACGACGGAGGCCGCCATGATCAGCCCATATTCGGCCGAATACTGCGAGATGAACATGCGCAGGCCGATCTGGACGGTCTTCAGCTCTGTCTTGGTGAGATAGATCATTGGCCCGAGGAAATCGTTCCACGTGCTGACAAAGGTAAAGATCGTCAGTGTCGAGAGGGCGGGCTTCGAGAGCGGCAGCATGATGCGCGCCCAGATATGATATTCGTTCATGCCGTCGATGCGTGCCGCCTCGCAGAGCTCGGTCGGGATCGACATGTAGAATTGCCGCATCAGGAAAACGCCGAAGGCGGTGAAGGCCTGCAGGCAGATCAGCGCCAGATGCGTGTTGTTGAGGCCGAATTCGCGCATCAGCAGGAATTGCGGCACCATATAGACCTGCCAGGGCATGGCGATGGTGGCGATATAGCCGAGGAACAGCGTGTTCTTATAGGGGAAATTGAGCTTGGCGAAGGCGTAGGCGGCAAAGCTCGACGTCAGAAGCTGCAGCAGCGTGACGATGATCGTCAGCTTCGAGGTGTTGTAGATGAAGAGCGCAAGCGGGATCTTCGTCCAGATATCGACGTAGTTCTGCCATTGCGGCTGCGACGGTATCCATTCGATCGGGAAGGCGAACACGTCGCGGCTGAGCTTCAGCGATGCCGAGAGCATCCAAGCGAAGGGCATCAGCATGACAACCGTCACCGTGATGACGATCGCATAGAGGAGGACTGTTTTGACGGTGATCTTGCGTCCGGCGATCCTCATGCCTCGTCCTCCCTCTGGCGGCGGAACTGGAAGACCGTGACCGCGAGCACGAGGAAGAACAGCACCAGCGAAATCATGCTGGAATAGCCGAGATCCCAGGAGATGAAGGCTTCGTTATAGATGTGGTAGACGAGGACGAGCGTCGAAGTGCCGGGTCCGCCCTGGGTGATCATGAAGATCTGGTCGAACACCTTGAAGGACTGGATCGTCAGCATGACGGTGACGAAAAAGGTCGTCGGCCCGAGCTGCGGCACGGTGACGTGGATGAACTTCTGCCAGGAATTGGCGCCGTCGAGATCGGCAGCCTCATAGAGTTCGGAATTGATCCCCTGCAGGCCGGCCAGGTAGATGACCATGTAATAGCCCATGTTCTTCCAGATGCCGAACAGGATCACCGTCACCATCGCCCAATGTCGGTCGGCCGCCCATCCCGGCATGTTCTTGGGGTCAAGGCCGAGCGTGTAGAGGATCATGTTCACCGGCCCCATCTCGGGGTTGAAGATCATATTCCAGACGACGGCGACGGCGACCAGCGAGGCGACATAGGGGAAGAACATCGCCGTGCGGAAGAAATTGCGCCCGGCGATCTTCTGGTTGAGGAGGACGGCGAGGCCGAGCGCGCAGAGCAGCGTCGCCGGCACCGAGGCGACCGTATAGATGATGGTGTTCCAGAAGGCCGCGACGAAGGCCTTGTCGTCGAACAGCCGCCAGAAATTGTCCAGTCCGGCGAATGTGATCGCATTCGAGCCGTCCCAATGCATGAAGGCGAGCGCGAAGGCGAAGAGGATCGGGCCGAGCGTGAAGACGGCGAAGCCGATGAAATTCGGCGCGATGAAGGAATAGGCGACCAGCGCGCTGCGGATCTTGCGCTGGCGCTTGGACAGAACCGCGACCTTCCGGCGTGGAGTTGCCGGGGCGCCATCCGTCGCGATGACCGAATTCGATATGGACACCGATGCTCCTCCTGGTCGGCATTCTGCAGTTGGCGGCTTCCGGGCTTCTCTAGCCTAAATCCAGAGCCGTTCGGGCGGATGGGTGCCGCCTGTTCTTCCTCCTGCCAAGGACATAGCACATCTCCGGTATTGGTCAAACAAGTTCTGAATAGATCATACAAATTTTATGGCAAGTGCCGGAAACATATGATAGGTGGGGGGGTGAAGGCCAGGCGCCCGTCGATACTTTTCCAGTGCGGGGAGGGACATGTTCAGCGAGATTTCAGGCGCGTTGCCGGACATCCTCGGCGATTTCACGCCGGGAGCCGTCTACTCCGATCGCGAGAGATGGAAAGCGGTGCCGCAGGCCGTGCGGGACGTGGTCGTCCGCGACGCCGAGGCCGCGCTTGCGCGCGCATGGTCTTTGATCACGGCCTCGGATTACCGGGAATATACGGCGACCGGCAATCGTTCGCGTTTCGAGGAGCTTTATTTCACCCGGCGGCGGATGCTCAACGATCTGGTGCTGGGTGAACTCGTCGAAGGGAGCGGGCGGTTCCTGCCCAGGATTGTCGACGGCGTCTTCCTGATCGCGGAGGAAAGCGGCTGGCAGCTTCCGGCGCACAATGCCTATGGGCGCGGCGGCCCGCGTCTGCCGCTGCCTGATACTTCGCAGCCGGTCGTCGATCTCTTCGCCGCCGAAACGTCAGCCCTTCTGGCAACGATCGTCGCCTTGCTCGGCGATGCGCTCGACGGCATCAGCCCGGAGATTGCGGCGCGTGTGAAACGCGAGATCGAGGCCCGCATCCTGACGCCCTATCTCAGCCGGCATTTCTGGTGGATGGGCAGCGGCGACGGGCGGATGAACAACTGGACCGCCTGGATAACCCAGAACATCCTGTTGACCACCTTCTCGCTGAAGACCGATCAGCCGACGCGCCACGCCGTCATCGAAAGGGCGCTCGGCAGTCTCGACGCCTTCCTGAAGGACTATGCCGAGGACGGCGCCTGCGAGGAAGGCGTGGTCTATTACCGCCACGCCGCTCTCTGCCTGCACGGCGCGCTGACCGTGCTCGATAGCGTCGCGCCCGGCCTGTTCGACGGGATCTGGCGGCAGCCGAAGATCCGCAACATGGCCGAATATATCGCTCATATGCATGTGGCCGGCCGCCATTATTTCAACTTCGCGGATTCCTCCGCAGTGGTCGAACCCTGCAGCGCGCGCGAATATCTGTTCGGCAAGGCGGTCGGCTCCGAAATGCTGGCGGCCTTCGCCGCGGCCGACCGGGCGGACGCCGAGAGCCCGCACCTGCCGGGGGAATGGAACCTCTGGTATCGCGTGCAGGAACTGCTGACCGTGCCGGCAATCCCGAAGATCGAGCCGAATGCCGCGTCCGGGCGGGATATCTTCTATCCCGGCATCGGCCTGTTCGTCGCGCGCGACGAGCAGTTTTCGCTGGCGGTCAAGGGCGGCAACAATGGCGAGGGCCACAATCACAACGATGTCGGCAGCGTGACGCTCTACAAGAACGGACGTCCGTTCCTGATCGATGTCGGCGTCGAGACCTATACGGCCAAGACCTTCTCGCCGCGGCGTTACGAGATCTGGACGATGCAGTCGGCCTATCACAACGTGCCGACTTTCTCAGGTGTCATGCAGTCCGCCGGCGAAGCCTTCGGCGCAAAGGATGTCGAGGTCGAATTCGCCGAGGCGAGCGCGCGCATATCCCTCGATATCGCAGGCGCCTATCCCGAGGAAGCGGAGCTGCGGAGCTATCGACGCGTGGTCTCCCTGCATCGGGACCGGGACGTGGAGATCGTCGATACCCATGACGGCGACCGGCCGGTGGTGCTGTCGCTGATGACGTGCCTCGCGCCTGTTATCACCGAGAGCAGGATCGATCTACCCGATCTCGGCAGCATTTTTGTCGACGGCGCCGGCGAAATCGAAATCGACGAGATCGAGGTGAATGATGCCAGGCTGAGATCGGCCTGGCCCGAGAAGCTCTACCGGCTGCGTCTGCCGCTCGCCGGGAAGCGACTGAAATTGCAGATAAATTAAAAAGTTAGAGCATGATGTTGTCCGAAAACCGCTTACAGTTTTCGGCATCATGCTCTGAGGAGGTCGAGCATGGAATTGACGCTGAAGATCGTGGATGCCGATGGATTCGTGCGGGCAAGTTCCACAGGGCGGGACGAGACCTTCCTGGTCTATCGCCAGGACTATCGCGAGGGCGACTGTGTCGTCGTCGAGGCTTCCGAACCCGGGCATCTCTTTCTCGCTTTGGACAGCGCAATCCACTCCGCTTTGGTCTACATCAGGGAAAGCGCCTACTCGCTCGCCGTGCCTTTCGGCGATAAGCGCAAGTCTTATTCGCCGAATGCCTTCAAGGGCGATATTCACCGGCTTTCGGCAAGAAAGGCGCGGCCCGACGAACTCGCCCAGCGGCGCAATCTCGCTCTAAATCCCTGGGACGATCATGCCAATCGGGCGCTCTTCCCGCATGCGCGCGCCAATGTCGAGACCCGCGGCGAAGCGGTCTTTGCCGCGCGCAACGCGATCGACGGCGAAAAGGCCAACGACAATCATGGATTCTGGCCTTACACCAGCTGGGGCATCAATCGCGATCCCGAAGCCGCGCTGACGGTGGAGTTCGGTCGGCCGGTGCGGATCGACGAGATCGTCTTCTACCTCCGCGCCGATTTCCCGCATGATTCCTGGTGGGAAGAGGCGAGCGTCACCTTCTCGGACGGCAGAACCTTTTCCTTCCCGCTGGTCAAATCGGGCGTCGCGCAGGGCTTCCCGATCGAGCCTTGCGTCGTCGAATGGGTCGAGCTGCATGGCCTGATCAAGGCCGAGGATGTCTCGCCCTTTCCGGCGCTGACGCAGATCGAAATCTGGGGAGCCGAGGCGCCGGGCGCCGGAGATCGGAACGTCGCCGCCGCTCCCGCCGCTGACGAACACGCCTAGGACGAAACGATATTCATCTGAGCCAGACGCTAGCGATACCTTGCCACGCGAACAGGCGTCGCCGCCACTCGACAAGATCAAAATGGCGAAGACGGTCTCGGGTGGGATCAACACGCAACGACAAGGTGCAAAATCCGTTATTTGACGTCGGATTTCACGAACTGCCGCAGTTCCGGCGTCTGTGGATCGGCGAAGAGCGCTGCAGACGGTCCCTGTTCCCAGATTTTTCCCTTGTGCATGAAGATCGTCTGCGTCGCGACGCGCCTGGCAAAAGCCATTTCATGGGTCACGAGGATCATGGTCATACCGTCGCGGGCGAGCTGTTCCATCACCGTGAGCACTTCTTCGGTGAGCTCTGGGTCGAGGGCCGATGTCACTTCGTCGAAGAGCATGACCTTCGGCCGCATCGCGAGCGAGCGGGCGATGGCGACGCGTTGCTGCTGGCCGCCGGAAAGCTGATCCGGGTAGGAGTCGAACTTTTCCGACAAACCGACGAGCTTAAGTACCTCGTGGGCAACCTCGCGGGCCTTTGCCTTCGCAACGTCCTTGACGATCCTCGGCGCCAGCATGATGTTCTCGCCCACCGTCAAATGCGGAAAGAGATTGTAGCTCTGGAAGACGATGCCGACATCGGTGCGGAGCTTGCGAAGTGCCTTTGCGTCTTGCCCAAGTGTATGGCCGGCAATTTCGATGCGGCCGGAATTGATCTTTTCCAGGCCGTTCATGCAGCGCAGAAGCGTGCTTTTGCCCGAGCCCGATCGACCGATCAGCGCAAAGACTTCCCCGCGGCCCACCGTCAGAGATACTCCCTTGAGGACTTCGAGAGCACCAAAGCTCTTGTGGACGTTTTCAACGACTACTTCCGGCATGAAGCCTCCTTTCCAGCAAGCGCGAGAGCTGGGACAATGGGTAACAGACGACGAAATAAAGCGCGGCAACGACGAGGAAGACGCGGAATGGCTGGAACGTCGCGTTGTTGATGAGCTGCCCGGCGCGGGCAAGCTCGACGAAGCCGATGATCGAGGCAATCGAGGTGTTCTTCACCACCTGGACGGCAAAACCGACGGTCGGCGGCAAGGAGATGCGCATGGCCTGCGGTAGGATCACATAGCGGTATTGCTGCAATCTGGTCATGGCGAGGGATTCCGAAGCCTCCCATTGCTGCTTCGGCACTGCCTGGATGCAGCCCCGCCAGATTTCCGCAAGATAGCCGGAGGCGTAGATCGTCATTGACGCTCCTGCCGCGAAGAGAGGCGGCAGTTCCAAGCCGGCGAGGCTCAGACCGTAATATGATAGGAACAGTATCATCAGCACCGGAATGCCCTGGATGACCTGGATGTAGGTGGCTGCCGCAATTCGCACGGGTTTCGGCTGTGCCGTACGGGCCAACGCAACGGCAAAGCCCAGCAGACCGCCTCCGATCAGCGCGATAACCGTCAGCAGGAGCGTCCATTGCAGCGATAGAAGAAGAAAGCCGAACTGATCGGCACCAAAGGTCGTGAGGGTCATGCCTGCACCTCCGGAAGCGCCGTCATCGCTCGCCGGGCGACACGGCGGCCGAAAAGCCACATGCCGATCAGGGCGAGGGCGGCGCGTAGTGCCAGCGCCAGGGAAAGATAGATCAGCGTGACCGCGATATAGATTTCGAAGGATCGGTAGGTCTGCGATTCGATGAAGGCAGCCGAGGCGGCGAGTTCCTGGGTCGAGATGGCTGAGCAGATGCTGGAGGCCAGCATCATCAGGACGAATTGGCTGCACAGCGCCGGATAGACCTTGGCGATCGCCGGCACGATGATGACATGGCGATAGATTTGGAAACGCGTAAGCCCTAAGGCCTCGCCGGCCTCGATCTGCGACTTGTGGATTGCCTCGATGCCAGCCCGAATGATCTCCGTTGAATAAGCGGCAAGGTTGATTGTCATCCCGATCAGCGCAGCCGTATCGGCGCCGACGCGCAGGCCGAGGCCCGGCAGGCCGAAATAAACGATGAACAGCTGGACCAGGAAGGGCGTATTGCGGATGATCTCGACATAGGCATCGACGAGAAGGCGGACCACACCGCCCCAGATGGAGCGTACCGAGGCAAGCGCGATGCCGGCAGCGCAGCCGAGAATGATCGATAGCACCGAAAGTTTGATCGTCAGCCAGATACCGCTGAAGATCTGCTCCTGGTATTGGGCCAGCACGCCGAACTGAAATGTGTAGGACATGAGGACTCCGTGGTTATGGGAAATCCGCCGGAGCATTGGCCGGCGGATTCTTGAGAACTGCGGTCAGAACGTCGGCAGCGTCGGCATCGGCCGGCCGGTCCACTTGGTCGCAATCTTGTCGAGATCGCCGGAGATCTTCATCAGGTAGATAGCGGTGTTGAGCCATTGGCGCAGTTCGAAATCGTCCAGCTTGGTCGCCATCGAGTTTCCCTGCTGGAAGAAAGTGAAGCCGACTTGCAGGCCGGCATCCGGGCGCTGCTTGATTATAGCATCGCCAACCGTCGAGGGCAGCGCGACGGCATCAACCTGGCCGGCGATCAGCGCCTGCGCGCTTGTGGAATCATCTTCGTAAACAACAATTTCGAGACCCGGAATCGCAGCCTTGCGGAGCGCTGTTTCTTGCGACGAACCCCGGTTGGCGGCGACGCGCTTGCCTTCGAGATCGGCAAGCTTGGCAAATTTCTGGTCCGGACCGGAGATAATGTCCATGTTGAAGGCGCTGTAGGGTTGGGTGAACATCACGGTCTTGGCGCGCTCTCCCGTCGGCGCCAGAGTGGCGACGAGGAAGTCCACCTTACCGGTCTGCAAGGCAGGAATGCGGGCCGGCGGCGTTAACGGCACAAGCTCGACCGGCAGCGACAGATAGCCTCCGATCAGGTTCGCGACATCGACATCGTAGCCGGTGGGATTGCCCTTTTCATCGACCATTCCCATGGGCGGCGCGCCGGTCAGGACGCCGATACGGACGGTGCCACGCGAGATGATATCGTTCAGCGTGACGGCATTCGCCTCGACAGCAGACGCCAAGCCGGCCGCGACGATCCCGATCGCGGCGAGTGCGGTTCGGATGCTATTTGAAAACTTCATTGATCTTCCTCCTCTGGATGATTTCAAACGGTCACGCTTTCGCTCGCTTCTGCTTCGAAGCCTTGCGAACCCCGTGTGCCGGACCTCCCATCGCCAGCATAAAAGCCTTCCATTGCGCCGACTGGACGGCTTTCGGAAGGCTTGAGATTGCATGCTGCCAGCTTTAAGGTTATCGCTAACCTTAAGCAAAGTTATCGATAACATAATGCTGCGTCAAGCGAATTCATAAGCATCGAAGAGCGGGAGAAGATCGTGGCTTCAGAGCGCCCCAAGACCGTCACCCTAGCTGAAGTGGCCGCCAAGGCGGGGGTGAGCAAAATGACTGTCTCGAAGGTGTTGCGGGAGGTAGGCAACATTTCGGAGGAAACACGGCAGAGGGTGAGGCAGGCGGCGCACGAGCTTGGATACCTACCCAACAGCCTCGCCGGTACACTGAGTTCGCGCAGAAGCCGGATCGTGGCGGTCATTATCCCCTCGATCAGCGACATCGTCTATGCGGAAGTCCTCAGCGGGGCCAACGCCATATTCAGGCCAAGGGGGTTCCAGACATTCATCGGAGAGTCGCAATTTGATCCCTCCGTCGAGGCGGACCTGATCCGGGCAATGCTGTCGTTCCAGCCGGCCGGGCTCTTGCTGAACGGCGGCATGGCAAGGAGTGTTGATGCGGAAGCTCTTCTGGCGCGACGGAATTGCCCGGCAATCCAGCTTTGGGATTGCGACAGGCATGCGCTGGATTTCAGCTCCGGTCCATCGCATGAGGACGCAGGGCGCCTGGTTGCCAAACATTTCCTCGATCGCGGCCTGAGGCGTATTGCCTATGTAGGCGCCGAACTCGACAAGGACCTCAGCGCCCGCCGGCGTCATCTCGCGTTGAAATCATCGCTTGCGGCCGCCGGCATCGATCTCGTCAGCATGACCTGCGAAGACAGGCCTCGGCAAGCAGCCACCGGACGCTTCCTGACGGAGCAACTCATGCGGATGCATCCTGAAATCGATGGCATCCATTTCCTCAACGACGCTATGGCGCTGGGCGGGCTGTCCTATCTGCATCAAGCCGCACTTCCGGTGCCCGAGCGGATTTCCGTGGTCGGCTTCAACGGCACATCGCTCGCCAATGCGGTCCGAACACGGCTCACCACGATCGATGTGCCCCGCACGGAAATCGGCGAGAAGGCCGCACAGGCGCTGTTGCAGATAACGGAGGCAGAGCCCATGCCGGATTTTTGGCAAGCCCGGCTGGAACTGGTACAGGGCAATACGACCCTCGCCATATAAGCACCCATTGCCGTTTGGAGGCTAGCGTGAATGAGGCCCGTATCCGACACACCTCAACTACCGCAATGGATAGACGAGCCTCCTGCAGCGATAGGTCGGTCCCCGTGCAGGCGTGTTGGGAAAGTGGCCCGGGATTGACGACTGGGCTGCATCTGCATTTTCCTTCCGACATGCCGATTTGACACCCGCTCATCGAGCGCCGCGCCCCTTGGCGACACCTTGGAGATCCTCGGCAGGTTGCGCGTTATCGCGGGAGATCTTGGCGCGGGAAACCGCAAGGCTGTCACTGTCGAAGACGAGGCCAGGCCCGCCGCTCTTTCTCTTCCTCTATGAACCTAAGGCCGGTCTCGGCCGTGCCGCGCTCGGCGGGCTATCGTGCAGCCGATTCCACGCTCGGCGCAGCTGTCGGGCCGAGCCGAAGCCGGCGTGCAAGGCCACGGCCTCCATATCCAGCCGAGAGCCGGCGAGCATTTCGCGGGCGAGAGCCACGCGCATGCGGTTGACGAAATCCGTGACGCTCATGCCGGTCTGCTCGTTGAACAGCCGCGAGAGGTTCCGTGGACTGGCGCCGCTGAGGCGCGCAAGCGAGGCAACCGACCAGTCGCGAGTGGGGTCGGCGGCCACCGCATCCTGTGCACGGTGAATGACCGGATGGATATGGTTACGGCCTTCGAGCCACGGCGAAAGCTGCGGGTCCGAGCCGCCGCGCCTGAGATAGACGACGAGATATCTGGCCACTGCAAGCGCGCAGGCATGTCCCGCCGCTTGGGCGACGATATGCAACATGAGGTCTATGCCGGCGGTGATGCCGGCGCTCGTCAGACGCTCGCCGTCCTCGACATAGAGACGGTTGTCCCGAATGCGTGCGGTGGGCGCGAGCCTCGCGAGGTCCTCCATGCAGCCATGATGGGTGGTGCATTCGCGGCCATCGAGCATTCCGGCTTCGGCGGCGAGCAAGGCGCCGGAGCAGATGGAGACCAGCCGGATCCCCGGACGGATGGCGCACCTTAGCCATGCGACGATGGCGGCCTGCGCGGCGCGCTCTTGCTCGCCCCATGGACGGTTGTTCTCCATCGGCGCGTCGGCGCTGCCGGCGATGACGACGAGCGCCTGATCCGGCAAGCGCTCCGGCAGGGGGGCGACGCCGGTGACGGCAAGGCCGATCGAGCTGCCGACCGTTGCCGACGGGCCGATATAGGTCACGCTGAAGCGCACCGTCCGCTGTTCGAGATTCGCCTTGCGCAGCACTTCGATTGGGCCGGCCACGTCGAGCAGCAGCACGCGCGGCGGCACGACGACGAAGACGGAGATATCGAAGGGCTGCGCGACTTCCGTCATGCGGCGAGCGGCTCTCCGCGCTCCGCCAGCGCCTGCTCGACGGTGGCGATCCTGGCGAAACGGCCCGACAGGACCAGTTCCGTGCGGCCCCGGATTTCTCCAGCGCTCCAGGTGCGTCCCGCCGCGTCGGTCATCGGGAAGGTCAGGGTCGCTTCGCCGACATAATCGACCTGGTAGCCGAGATCCGCTGCATGGCGAGTCGTGGTCTCGCAGCATTGTTCCGTGCGGATGCCCGAGACGATGATGCGACGCACGCCATTCTCGGTCAGCAAGACGTCGAGCCCGGAGCCGACGAGTGCGCTGTGACGGCTCTTCCTGAAGGTGGCTTTGGGAGCGATCGTGAGCGGGGCGAGTGTCCTGACGAAGCCCGAGCTTTCCGAAAACGGCCCGCTTCCATCAACATGAAAGATCTGGATGACGGGTATTCCTTTGGCCACCGCACCGTCGATCAGAGCCTGCTGGCGTTCGATATAGGCGGATGCGAGGCTTTCATCCCAATAATCGCGCCGCCGGAAGGACTCCTGAGCGTCGATGACGAGAAGGATGGTATCATGGCGGGACATTTCTTGCTCCATGGATGTTGAACATGAAGACATATTCGGCGATCCCAGGACAGAGGAAAATGCACGGGCCGGACAAATAGCGGACAATTCGCGCCAATGACGGTTGAGGACACGCTGATACTCGGAGCGGCAGGCGATGTCGAATATGGCCGGCCTCCCATGCGCGCGCTTCCGCTAGCCCATCCGCACGTGCTAAGGGGATCGTATGCGACTGCTTGTGGTGGAGGACAACAAGGATCTGGCGGCCTGGCTGGGCAAAGCCCTGCGGCAGGCGCAATATACGATCGACATTGCCTATGACGGTGAAGACGCGGAACATCTGCTCAAGGTGGCGGAATATTCGGCGATGATCCTCGACCTTTCGTTGCCGAAGCTTGACGGATTGACGCTCCTAAAACGGCTGAGACAATCAGGCAACAAGCTCCCGATCATCATCCTGACGGCGAATGCAAGCCTGGACGGCCGCGTGGCGGGGCTCGACAGCGGCGCCGACGATTATCTCGCCAAGCCCTTCGAAATCGCCGAACTCGAAGCGAGGATCCGCGCGGTGGTGCGCCGCGGGCAGGACCGGGCATCGTCCGAGATCACCGTCGGGAACCTGCGCTTTTCCGGCGGGGCTCGGCAGTTCTTCGTCGAAGGCGAGCCGCTGCAATTGACGCCGCGCGAATATGCCGTTCTCGAACAGTTGGTGATGAAGCTGGGCACCACGGTCTCAAAGGCCGCCCTTTCCGAAAGCGTCTTCGGTTTCGATGACGAGGCGGATCCGAGCGCCATCGAAATCTATGTCCACAGGCTTCGAAAGAAGCTCGAGGCCAGCTCCGTGCAGATCGCGACATTGCGCGGCCTCGGCTATCTCCTCAGACATGTTCAGTAGCGTCTTCAGCAAGAGCGTCGCCGCCATTGGCCGGCTCAGCCAGAGCCTCAGGGTGCAATTGCTGTCGCTGGTGCTGCTGACGCTATTCGGCGCGATCGGCTTCAATCTCTACGACAGCTTCTGGTCGGCCGATGCGACGGCGAAACTGGTGACGGACCGCACGCTTCTGGCCTCGGCCCGCGTCATTGCCGAGGCGGTGCGCGTCGACGAGGGCGGCGATGTCCAGGTCGATGTGCCGCCCGCAGCACTCGAGATGTTCGATACGGGTTTCGGCGATCGCGTCTTTTACCAGGTCATCACCGTGTGGGGCAATCTGGTCAGCGGCTTTCCCGACCTGCCGCTGCCGGCGGCCCAGCGCGTCGGCGAGGATCGCGCCTTCCACGGCGCCGATGTGCGCGTCCTGATGCTCGACCATCCCATCGTCGGGCTTCCCGATGACGGCACGATTTCCGTAACGGTCGCGGTGACGCATAACAGCCAATATGCGATGCGCAGGCAGCTGTGGCTTTCGGACTTTTCGAAGCAGTTCGTGCTCGTCTTCCTGGCGAGCCTGGTGACGATCCTCGGGCTGCAGCGCGGCCTTGCGCCGGCTTTGAGATTGCGGGACGCCGTGCGAGCGCGCGGCCGCAACCGTCTCGATCCGCTGCCGCCGGAGATGGTGCAGAGCGAGCTGCGCCCGCTCGTCCATGCGCTGAACGACCATATGGAGCGCGTGCAGAGCCAGATGGCCGCGCAGCGGCGGTTCGTATCGAATGCGGCGCATCAGCTCAGAACGCCGCTGGCACTGATTTCGACACAGGCGAGCGTGGCGGCCCGCGAAGGCGATGCGGCTCGCCGCGACGAGGCGCTTGCCGCGCTTGGCGCCAGCACCCGGCAGATTTCGCGCCTCGCCGGCCAGCTTCTGACCTTGTCGCGGGCCGAGCCTGGGAGCCGGCGCCCGCGCGGCGACGTGACCGATCTCTGCAAGGCCGCCCGCGAAATATTGGAAGCGCATGCCGAAGAGGCGTTGAAACGCAACATCGATGTCGGCCTGGAAGCGGACGGCCCCGTTACAGTCGAGGGCGACGGAACGATGCTGCGGGAGATGCTGGTCAACCTCATCGACAACGCGATCCGCTACAGCGGTGCGGACGGACGGGTGACCGTCTCGGTCGGGCAGTCGGACGGAAGCGCAGTCATCACCGTCGAGGACAGCGGTCCGGGCATTCCCGAGAGTGAGCGCGAACAGGTGTTTGAACGCTTCTACCGGATCATGGGAACCGAAAGCGAGGGAAGCGGCCTCGGGCTGGCGATCGCTCGCGAGGTGGTCGAAGGGGCCGGAGGTTCGGTGTCGCTCGGCGATGCGGAAGGCGGCGGTCTCGTTGTGACGGTGCGGCTGCCGCTCGCTTAGATCGGAGGCTCATCGAATGAAATAAGACCGGGTATAGCGCCGCCCCCGGTTAATGACGCTCCTCGCTCTCTACCCGGCGTCATCCTCGGCCTTGTGTCGAGGATCTGCTGTCCTATCGAACGGAGGCAGATGCTCGGCACAAGGCCGAGCATGACGAAAGGGAAGTTGGCCGAGTTTGCCATCAAAAAACGAAGGCCGGGCTTTGCGCCCGGCCTTCCCTTCGATCTGCCTTGGGAGGAAGCAGGTCCGATTATTGCGTATCGAGCTGCTGCTGCGGGCGCCATTTCGCGAGGCGGTTCTCGATCAGCGTCATGATGTATTCGGCAACGAGCGTGACGACCATGACAAGGAGGATTGCCGCGAACATGCCGGCCGCGTCGAAGGTGCCCTTGGCGATCGAGATGAGCTGGCCGATGCCGAAGCGGGCGCCGACGAATTCGCCGACGATCGCGCCGATGATCGCGAAGCCGAATGAGACATGCAGGCTCGCAAAGATCCAGCTCATCGCCGAGGGAATGACCACCGTGCGGGTCACCTGCCAATCCGAAGCGCCGAGGATGCGGGCATTGGCGATCATGTTGCGGTCGGCCTCGCGCACGCCCTGGAAGGCATTCGCAAAGACGACGAAGAACACCATGATGAAGGCGAGCGCTACCTTGGACGGCAGGCCGAGGCCCATGATCATGATGAAGATCGGAGCAAGGACCACGCGCGGGATCGAGTTGATCGCCTTGATGTAGACCGAGAAGATATCCGACAGGAAGCGGTTGCGGCCGAGGCCGATGCCGACGAAGACGCCGGTGATCGAGCCGGCGAAGAAGCCGATCAGCGCCTCCTCCATCGTTACCCAGAGATTGTACCACAGCGACCCTTCGGTGGTGCCCTCGGTCGCCCATTCATAGAGACGCTCGAGAACGCCGCTCGGGCTCGAATAGAAGAACGGATCGATCCATTGCATGCGGGAGGAGAGCTGCCACATGCCGATTACGAAGACCAGGATGGCGATCTGCCAGAAGCGCACCAGTGCGTTGCGCCGGCGCATCGCCTTCAGTGCGGAGGCTTCGATTTCGGCATCCGATGTGCCCGGGCGAAAGAGAGCGGCCGAACCGGCCTCGAGCGTGATGTGTGCCATGATATCCTCCCTCAGGCCGCTTCGCTTGCGCGGCGGTAGCTGGTCTCGACCTCTTCGCGCAGGTCTTCCCAGATCGTCTTGCAGTAATCGATGAAGCTCTGCTCGTAGCGGATCTCCGAGACGATGCGCGGCCGGGGAAGATCGATTGTGTAGACCGATTTGACCGTGGCCGGGCCGGCGGTCAGCACATAGACCTTGTCGGCAAGCGCCACCGCCTCTTCGAGATCGTGGGTCACGAACACCACCGAGGCTTTGCGCTCCGCCCAGAGCTTCAGGAGTTCCTCGTGCATGACGGTGCGGGTCTGCACGTCGAGCGCCGAGAAGGGCTCGTCCATCAGCAGGATCTCAGGTTCGTTGATGAAGGTCTGCGCCAGCGAGACGCGCTTGCGCATGCCGCCCGAGAGCTGATGCGGATAATGGTGGAGAAACTTCGGAAGACCGACGCGCACCAGCCAGTCGCGGGCCATCTTCTCAGCCTCGGCGCGTGACTTGCCGCGAAACAGCGGACCGGCCATGACGTTGTCGATGACGTTCTTCCAGGGAAAGAGCGCGTCGGTCTGAAATGCGAACCCGACGCGCGGATCGATGCCGGTGATCGGCCCGCCCATCAGCCGGACTTCGCCGGCGGAGGGGCGTGCGAGGCCCGTTACGAGATTGAGCGTCGTCGACTTGCCGCATCCGGTCGGGCCGACGACGGCGACGAACTCGCCGCGGGCGACCGTCATGTTGAAATCCCGCAGTGCCGTGAGCGACTTGCCGGTCGGCGAGACGAAGCGGCGGCTGACATTGATCAGCTCGATCGCCGGGACCTGGTTGTTGTCCTGTTGCATGGTGATACCTGAGGCGTGCTTTGAGGGCGCGCACGCAAAGCCCATGATCGAACGGGGCCGCTCCCGCTTGGGAGCCGGGAGCGGCGCGACTGACTTACTTGACGTTCTTGACGAATTCCGTCGTGTAGGTCTTTGAAAGATCGATCTGTTTGCCCTTGACGTTCTTGGAGAATTCCGACAGCACGGCGAGCACCGTCTTCGGGCCGTCTTCCGGCATGACGCCATCGGCCGTGAACATGCCCTTGCCCTCTTCGAGAGCCTTGATGTAGCCGTCCTTGTCGCCGACGTAGAAATCCTTCGGCATCTTGTCGGCAATTTCGGCGGCCGAATGGGTGTTGATGTATTTCAGCGTCTTGACGAAGGCGTTGGCGAGCTTCTGCGCCCCTTCCTTGTGTTCATCAACCCAGGACGTTTCCATGTAGAGCGAAGCGGCCGGATAGGTGCCGCCGAGCGCCTGACGGGTCGCTTCGACCGTGCGCATGTCGACGAGAACGCTCGCTTCGCCTGTCTTGATCATCCGGGAGATCGTCGGCTCCGTCGTCATGCCGGCCTGGATCTGATCCTGCTGCATGGCGGCGATGAAGGTGCCGCCGGCGCCGACCGGAATGGTGACGACATCGCCCGGCTTCAGGCCGGCCTTCGAGGCCATGTAAAGGGTCAGGAAATTGGTCGACGAGCCGAGACCGGTGACGCCGAGGCTCTTGCCCTTGAAGTCGGCCGGCGACTTGATCTCCGGATGCTTGCTCGACACCATCTCGACCTCGCCCGGCGCCTGGCTGAACTGGACGATGGATTCGACGAACTTGCCCTTGGCCTGGAGATCCACACAGTGGTCGTAGAAGCCGACGACGCCCTGGACGGCGCCTGCCAGCAGCTGATTTTCGGCATCGACGCCGGCCGTTTCGTTCAGAAGCTCGACATCGAGACCCTCGTCCTTGAAGTAGCCGAGAGATTCGGCGAGCTTGGCGGGCAGGTAGATCTGCTTCTCGTAGCCGCCGACCATGATGGTGATCTTGTCGGCTGCTTGGGCGGCGCTGGTGGTCAGCGATGCCGCGGCCAAGAGGGCGGAAAAAGTGACGGTGTGAAAAAGGCTGCGTGAAGAACGCATGGAATCTCCTCCTAGTGGTTTACCCGCATCGTCGTCTCGCCACCTTTGACCCGTGTCTCCTCCACGATGCTGCCCTTTCCTATGACGCCGAAGCTTTCAACTAGCTTTCAGCCGCAGACGGGCAACAGCCCGTCCATGCCGTATGCGCATAAGGGGCTGCGCAGTATCCGCTACAATAGACGCGACGATGCAATCGGCCAGCAGATTTACTTACGCCGACCGGCGGGAGGTGGGTGATGATGGCCGGAGAGCCTGAGCCGGCCTCAGCTTGTAAAGCTGCGCAGATCCTTCAGCAGGTTGCGATACCTCGCCTGGCTGCCGACCAGATGCTCGCGCATAGCGTTGCGCGCCGCCTGATCGTCCCTGTCGGAGATCGCGACGATGATCGCTTCATGTTCGCGATGGATCAGCTTGCGGTAGGCGGTCTGCTCGGCGGTTCGGGTTTCCGGGACGAGCCTCGACTGCGGGATGATCGCCGCGCCCTGGGATTCCAGGAAGTGTTTGAACAGCGGATTGTTCGTCGCCTCGGCGATGGCGACGTGGAGTTCCAGGTCCGCCTCGCGGATGGATTGGTCCGTCTCGATGCAATGGAGGATTTTCCGGTGGCATTCGAAGATCGCCTCTTCCTGCGCCGGTGAGCGGCGAAGCGCGGCAAGTCCGGCTGCCTCGATTTCGACGGGCGTGCGGATTTCGAGCACTTCGAGATCGGACGCGACGCGGGCCTTGTCGACCTTCCGGCCCGACAGCGCCGGGTCGGGGCTGATCACGAAAATTCCGGCACCCTGGCGCACCTCGACCAGCCCGTCGGACCGCAGCGCGGCAACGGCCTCCCGCACCACGGTTCGGCTGACGCTGTGCGTTTCGGTGAGTTCATGCTCGCTCGGAAGCTTGTCGCCAGCGGCATACTGGCCGCTCAAGATGGCTTGCCGAAGGCTTTCGCCGACCCGTGAGACCAGCGACCCCGAGCCCCTGCCGCGATCCTTCCCCTGCATAGCCACGCCTTCACCCCGCATCGGCCTTGATCCGGATGCCGGCGGCACTCCGAAGTTTACGATTCATCACACATGTATGACAAATTCTCGGATCTTTCAATGGCGAGCGGCAAGTCCTCACAGCCGCCTGGTCGATTCCCCCCGCACGAATCTCGGCGTCAGGATGAAATCCTGCGGGGGCTCCGCGGCCGCGTCGGAGCTTGATATTCTTGCGAGCAGCCGCTGCGCCGCCAGTTCGCCGAGCTTCTGCGCATCCTGCACCACCATGGTGATGCGCGGCGTGATCACATTGCTCCAGGGCACGTCGTCGACCATCGCCAGCGACACGTCCTCAGGGCAGCGGAAACCCATTTCCTGCATCACCTGCAGCGTCGCGAGCCCCATCATGTTGTTGGCGCCGATGATGGCGGTCGGCCGGTCGCGGCGGGTGAGTAGCCGCATTGCCTGCGTATGGCCGCCGGTCCTGGTGTAGCCGCCTTCGGTGACCAGCGAAGGATCGACATCGACGCCGGCGGCCGCCATCGTATCCATGAAGCCTTTCAGGCGCTCGTCGGCGGTGTGCAGGCCGCTCGGGCCGGAGATGAAGGCGATGCGCCGGTGGCCGAGCTGCAGCAGGTGCTCGGTCAGGATGGTCGTCGTCAGCGGATTGTCGGAACCGACGAAATCGCGCTCTGCACCTTCTACCTTCTGGTCGAACATGACGATCGGGGTTTTGAAGTCGCGCAGGAAGGCGGCGTATTCCTCGCCGTGGCCGTTTGTCGCCAGCGCAATACCCGCGATCTTCTGCGCCTCCATCCGCTCCAACAGCGCCCGTTCGAGGTCGGCGCGGCCGGAGGAGTCGGCGATCAGGACGAAATAGCCGTGGTCGAGCGCCTGATGCTCGATCTCGCGGCGGATATCGCCGAAGAACATGTTGCCGAGATTGGCCGACACGAAACCGATGAGCGAGCTGCGCCCGCGCGCCAGCGTCTGGGCCACCGGGTCGATGCGGTAGCCGGTGGATTTGATCGCCTGCTGGATGCGGTCGAGCGTCTCGGCGCCGACCCGTTTCGGGCTGTTGAGCGCGAGCGAGACGGTCGAGATCGAAACTCCCGCAAGGCGCGCGACATCTCGTATGGTCGTCATGTCTATCGAACCGGTTCTAAAGCTTTCCTTTTGTCAGATTTCCTTCGTCTGTGCAACTTATCCCCCATGATAGGCCCATGATCTATGCGAGAGGCACTGCGTTTTACGATTTTCGAATTTCGGCTTGACAGGTACGATATCAAGCAAGATGATCAGTCACCGAACCGGTTCGATATGATGTCGAGCCGGAAAACAGGGAGGAGAAACCTGTGACGAGTTCGGAACGCCAGCCGGAAAATCCTGAATCGTTGGGGGCGGGCAAGCACGCCTGGTTCAGCCATGATCGCCTTGGCATGTTCATCCATTGGGGCCTGTATGCTCTGGGGGCGCGGCATGAGTGGTTGAAGAACCGCGAAGAGCTGAACGACGACCATTACCAGCGCTATTTCGAGAATTTCGATCCCGATCTCTACGATCCCAAGGCCTGGGCGCGCCGCGCGCGTCTTGCCGGCATGAGATATGTCGTGGTGACGACCAAGCATCACGAAGGCTTCTGCCTCTGGGACAGCAAGGTCACCGATTACAAGGCGCCGAATACGCCCTGCGGCAAGGATCTGCTGACGCCGTTGGTCGAAGCGTTTCGCGCCGAAGGGCTGAAGATCGGTTTTTATTATTCGCTGCTCGACTGGCACCATCCTGAATTTCCGATCGATGTCCACCATCCCTTGCGCAACCATCCCGATGCCGAGGCGCTGAATTCAGGGCGCAACATCGCCAATTACGCCGCCTATATGCGCGAACAGGTGCGCGAGCTTCTAACCGGCTTCGGCCGCGTCGACATCATCTGGTTCGATTTCAGCTACCCCGGCCGCGAATATCGCGGCTTGCCCGGCAAGGGGCGCGCGGACTGGGAGAGCGAGCGGCTGCTGGAACTGGTGCGTGAGTTGCAGCCCGAAATCATCGTCAACAACCGACTCGACCTGCCGCCGGGCAAGCTGCCCGATGTGACGACGCCGGAGCAGTATACGCCGCGCGTGGCGCCTGCGATTGCCAGCCAGGGAGTGCTCTGGGAGGCCTGCCATACCTTTAGCGGCTCCTGGGGCTATCACCGCGACGAGGACAGCTGGAAGAGCCCTGAGCAGATCATTCAGCTGCTCATCGATTCCGTCGCGCTCGGCGGCAACCTCTTGATGAATGTCGGCCCGACCGGCCGCGGCACCTTCGACGCGCGCGCCATCGCCGCCCTCGAAGTCTACCAGGACTGGATGGCCGTCAACGGGCGCTCGATCTACGGAGCCGGTCCGTCCAGCTTCCCGGCGCCGGCCGGCTGCCGATACACCCAGCGCGGCAACCGCCTCTATCTCCATGTCTACAACTGGCCCTACCGCCATATTCATATCGAAGGTATCGCCGACAGGATCGCCTATGCGCAGTTCCTGCACGACGCCAGCGAAGTGCGCTGGCTCAGCCAGACGAAGGACGTGGATTCCAATATCGGCGTGATGGTGCCGGAGGGCATGATCACGCTCGAACTGCCGGTCCGGCAACCTGACGTTACCGTCCCGGTGATCGAGATCGTCCTCAAGGCGTGAACTCGGTCGCATTCGCGTGTTCATTGCGTCATGGAGGGAGGAGAAACCCATGAAGGTTCTGAAGAAAACGCTTTTGCTTGCCGCAGTCGGCGGCAGCTTGTTTGCCACAACAGCATCGGCCGAGCAGATCAATCTGACTTGGCAGATGTGGACTGGTTCCGAGGCCGATACCAAGGGCTGGCAGCACCTGGCCGACATGGTGACCGCCAAATACCCCGATATCAAGGTGACGCTGACGACGACCGGCTGGGTCGACTACTGGACCCGCCTGCCGGTGCTGGCGGCGTCGGGCCAGCTCGCCGACATCGTTTCGATGCAGTCGCTGCGCATGCCGAATTTCTATTCGCTGCTCGAGCCGCTGAATGACCGGATCGCGGCGGACAAATTCGACATCGGCGCCTTTACGCCATCGATCATCGGCGGCATGTCGGTTGATAAGCAGCTTTATGGTCTACCCTATGACGTTGGTCCTTGGGTCGTCTATTATAACCGGGATGCGCTTGAAGCTGCAGGCATTCCGTTGCCGAAGCCGGGCTGGACGCTCGCCGAATTTTCCGACGCCGCCAAGAAGCTGACGAAGGACGGCAAGTACGGCTTCGGCATCACTCCGCAGAACTATTCTGTCCTGGCGGCGGCTTGGGGTGATAAATATGTCAACGACGCTGGCGAGCTCGATCTTACCAATCCGAGCGCCATTGCCGCAGCCGAAAAAGTGATCGGCTTTGCCGCCAAGGATAAGATCGCGCCGCTGGTGCCGTCGAGCGCCGACGTCGGCACATTCATCCAGGGTCGGTTCAATTCGGGTAATGTCGCCATGTATGTCGATGGTCCCTGGTCGATCATCGGCATGAAGGACAAGGCGAAGTTTAAGATCGGCCTCACCACACTGCCGCGCGAAGACGACAAGGACCTTGCCGCGGTCACGGCAGGCTCCGGCTTCGGCATTGCCACGACGAGCAAGAACAAGGATGCCGCCTGGAAAGCGATCCAGGTGCTGACAAGCCCCGAGGCGCTGCAATATCTCGCCGAACAGGGCCGTGCGCTGCCGGCCCGCTCGGCCTCGCAATCCTCCTGGTACAAGGTGGCGGCCAAGGACATCACCAATGGCGGCGAAGCGCTCGATTATTCTTTGGCGCATTCGGTGCCCTATGTGATCACCAACAATTGGGCGGCGGTGGAAAACCTGTTCAACCAGTATTTCCCGCCCGCCTTCGGCGGCAGCGCCGACGCCAAGCAAACGATGGAGTCGATCCAGAGCCTCGCGCAGCAATAGAGCGCGGCGGCACAAGTTGCCGCGTATGGAGGAAGACATGTCGGAAAGCGCCGTTGCCGAAATTACCCTGCAGCCCGGTCAGCCACGGCGCTTCCTGAAGCCGGAGACGCAGACGGCCATGCTGTTCCTGCTGCCGAGTTTCCTCGGCTTCATGATCTTCATGGCGCTGCCGATCCTGGCGTCGCTGGCACTGTCCTTCACCAACTGGCAGCTGCTCACGACGCCGTCCTTCGTCGGCTTCCAAAATTATATCAAGCTCTTCACCGTCGATCCCGCTTTCTACACCATCTTCGGCAATACGCTGTTTTTCGCGGTGGAATATCTGGCACTGAATATCATCTTCTCGCTGACGCTCGCGGTCTGGATATCGAGCCTCAAGCGCGGCAAGGCGATCTTCCGGGTGATCTTCTTCCTGCCGACCTTCACCCCGACGATCGCAGCCTCTGTGGTGTGGCTGCTGATCTTCACGCCGGACGGCCTCGCCGACAACGTCATCCGCTGGCTCGGCCTCGGCCTGCCGAATTTCCTGCTGAGTTCGAGCTGGGCGATGCAGGCGGTCGTGCTCGTCACGCTTTGGGCCAATGTCGGCTACAATGTCGTGATGTTCAACGCCGCGCTCGACCTGGTGCCGAAACACTATCTCGAAGCGGCGATGATCGACGGGGCGGGGCCCTGGCGGCGCTTCTGGCGCATCCGCCTGCCGCTCATCTCGCCGACGGTCTTCTTCGCCACCGTCATGACGGCCATCACCTCGCTGCAGGTTTTCGACGAAATTTTCGCCATGACGCGCGGCGGCCCCGGCTCGGCGACCGCCACTCTCGGCTTCGCCATCTACCAGAAGGGCTTCACCAATTTCCAGATGGGCTATGCCTCGGCGCTCGCCTGGGTGATGTTCGTCATGATCATGGCGCTCACCATCCTGCAGTTCCACATGCAGCGCAAATGGGTGCATTATGACGACTGACGCGACCTCACGGCATCCGCATTCCGTCTCTGCGGACCGGCGCCGCATCCTGCGGCGGATCGGCACCTTCTTCAGCTATGCCGGCCTTTCGCTGGTCGCGCTGCTCTTCCTTTTTCCGTTCTTCTGGATGGTGTCGAACGCGGTGCGCTCCAATACCGAAGTGCTGGCCGTGCCGGTGCGCATCCTGCCTGAGGAATATCAGTGGGGCAATTTCGTCGAGGCGCTGGTTTCGTTGCCCTTCGGCACCTTCCTGATGAATTCCTTCATCGTCGCCTGCGGTGTGACCGCGATCGTGCTCGTGGTCTCCTGCCTCTCGGCCTATGCTTTTGCCCGCCTGCGGTTTCCCGGACGGGAAGGGTTGCTGCTCACCTACCTCAGCACGCTGATGATCCCGCAGGTGATGCTGGTCATCCCGCTCTTCCTCCTCGTCAGCAAGCTCGGCTGGATCAACACCTATCACGGTATGATCCTGCCGGTCGCCTTCTCTTCGTTCGGCACCTTCCTGCTGCGGCAGTTCATCCTCGGCATTCCCAAGGATCTCGACGAGGCGGCGATGATGGACGGGGCTTCGCGCCTGCGCATCCTGATCACCGTCATCGTGCCGCTTGCCATGCCGGCAATCGGCCTGCTCTCGCTCTTCACTTTCATCGCCCAGTGGAAGAGCTTTCTCTGGCCGCTGATCGCCACCAGCGGCCTCGACAAAGCCACGCTGCCGCTCGGACTCACTCTGTTCCAGACCCAGCAGGGCACCTCCTGGAACTACATCATGGCGGGCGCGACAATATCGATGGTGCCGGGCGTCATTCTCGCGATCGTGCTGCAGCGGGTGATCTACAAAGGCATCACCGTCGGCTCTGGCTTCGGCGGGCGGTAATACCTCGAAAACTAAGACGTGATGCCGTCGCAAGAATGCTTCAATCTAACCAGGAAAGGCTCTAACGCAGCAAAGAGAACGCCGCCGCCTCGAAAGGGCGGCGGTCGCGTCAATGGCTTCCGGCTGCCGGACCATGCGGCGTGCCCGTGATGCTTCTGCGGACATGGCGAACCGCGGTCCAGACGGCGAAGAACACGAGCGGGATGGCTCCGAGAACGGCGAGCTTCGTCACGTGCGGGTCGACACCCAAGGCGGAGATGCTCTCAAGACAGATCTTCGCCAGGCCGACGGTGTAATAGGTGATGGCAATGACCGAAAAGCCTTCGACCGCCTGCTGGATATGCACCTGGATGCGCGCCCGCTCTTCCATCGAGGTCAGCAGTGAGGCGTTCTGATCTTCGAGCTGAACCTGCACGGTGGTTCTGAGCAGGTCTCCGGCCAGGCTGACGCGTTCCGCCAGTTCGTCGAGGCGCCGTTCTGCCGCATAGACCGAGCGGACAGCCGGTTGGAAGCGCCGGTCGATGAACGTACCGAGCCTTTGCCTTTGCTCGACCCGTTCTTCACGAAGCTCCGACAGCCTGCTCGCCACGATCTCGGCATAGGCTTTCGTCGCACCGAAGCGGTGGCGGGCGAGTGCCGAGAAGTTGAGCACATCGGAGGAGAGCCTGGTCACCTCGGATAACAGCGCCTTGTCCACTTTGACAGCGCTCTGCATATGGACGATCAGGAGATCGAGGCGCTGGTCGAAGGCGGAAAGCTTCGACACAGTCTCGCGCGCCATCGGCAACGCAAGCAGCGCCATCATCCGATATGTCTCGATTTCCAGGAAACGCCGGACCATGCGGCCGGTGCGATAGGCGTTGAGGTTGCGGTTGAAGAACAGGAACTCGAGGAACCCGCTATCGGTCAGTCGAAAGTTCGAATGCACATCCGCGTCGCCGCCGCCGACCCGCGAAGCGACATAGTCGAGCTTGGGTTTTTCCAGGATGCGCCCGTCCTTTTCGTCACGCACCAGCACGCGCACGGCGGCGATGATCCTGCCGCCAATCTGGCCGCAGCAGGCTCGAAAGGCTTCCGGTGGGTTGCTGCCGGGTTCGGCCGATGCCGGCACGACGAAAGTGAGGGTGAGGAACTCGGTATGGGCTTCCCATTTCAGCCGGCCGTCGCCGACGCGGCCGATGCCGTGGTTGCCCTCGCCGGTCGTGGTCACATCTTCCAGTCCCGGCAGGGAATCCGGCGGCGAAGGAGGGCCGTTCTCGCCGACGATGGCGACGTGCCAGACGTCGGTATCGCCATCGAAATAAAGCGACGGGCGCGCATGGAGCTCGTTGTGAAGTTCCCTTCGCAGCGGATGCTCGGAGCCGAGTGGCATGGAGATGCACCTCAATGTGCTGGACTGCCGCCGGTTTGCCGGCTTCAGTAAGTTGAGCCTGACGCCAGCGCGCCGCGCAGGCCGAACGGCTATAACCGCTCGCGAAGTCCGTGTCACGACGGCAAAGAACCAACCTTTCTATCCGCGCCGATCTGCCGCGGCGGGTGCCTGCTCGTCAGAGGCCGCCAAAAAACGATCAGCCACGGCCCGTTGCGAGGCCGTGGCTGATGCAGCGCGCAATCTGTGGGAGACAGGCGCGGCCGGTTACTTGTTGGCGGCGAGCGCCACGTTGACCTTGTCGACGTCCGCGCTCATCGCCTTGAACGTGTCTTCAAGGGAAAGTTCGCCGACGATCAGCTGGCTCATCCGCTGGACGATGAGCTGATAGATGGCGGACGAACCCTTCAGGCGTTCGAGGTCGCGGGCTGCCTTCGGCGCGCTGTTGCGGGCCGAAAGGAAGACGGCCATGGCCTCCTTGGCGTTCTGGCTCTCGAGCTTGTACTGCGGATCCTTGATGTCGGCGCCGGTCAGGATGACGTAGTTTTCGGCGATTTCACGCTGGATCTTTTCAGAGCCGAGGAACTCGATGAAAGCGGCGACAGCCTCAGGATGCTTGGTGCGCTTGAAGCCGACGATCGCGGTGCCGCCCGGCATCGCGTAGCAGCCGGCATCGCCGCAGGGCGCGCTGATCGCCGTCCAGTCGAAGGCGTCGCCGATCTTCTTCTGGAACGGATTGACCATCCAGTTGCCGGCAAGATAGGTCACGACGTTGCCGTTGACGAACTCGTCACCCATGTTCTTGTACTGGGTTCCGCCGGCAGCCCCCCACATTTCCTTCGGGAAAGAGCCATCCTTCGTCCAGTTGTAGAGATCGGTGATGTAGTGCTTGGCGGCATCGTCCGGGAACGAGAACTTGCCGTCCTTGACGTAGTTCGAGCCGTAGGAGAAGGCCGCGCCGGAGAAGCGGTGGCCCGAGCGGTCCATCGTGAAGGGGATCTGGGCGCCGGTCGCCTTGGCGACGCGAGCGGAAGCTTCAACGATGTCCTTCAGCGTGGCGGTCGGCTTCGGAAGCGGTTCTTTCGCCTGCTCGAACAGCGTCTTGTTGACGAAGGGCAGGTTGAAGGTCTGCGACGCGACATAGCCGTTGATCGAATTCGGATCGTTGACGCCGGGGAAGCGAAGCGTGTTCAGGCTGTCGCCGTGCAGCTTGGCGAAGCCGTCGGGATCCTTCATCAGCGGCCGCATGTCGAGGTAATAGGGCGCCAGCTGCCAGTCGGTGATCTTGGCGATGTCGGGACCTTCGCCGATGGCGAGCTGCACCGGCAGCTGCTTGGCGACGGCATCATAACCCGAGGAGACGAAGTTCACCTTGATGTCGGGATGCGCGGTCTCGAATTCCTTGCTCAGCGCTTCCATCCGCTCGACGTAAGCCTGGTCGTCGTCGGTGAAGAGAAAGGTGATCGTCTGGGTTTCAGCCATGGCCACGCTGGACCAAGCGAAAGAAACGGTGGCCAGCGCCAGTGCGAAAGCCCCTGAAAGATAGGTTTTCATTTTCATCCTCCCATGAAAACATTTTCATCAATCGCGGCATCAGCCATCGATAAGTGAATTTCATATACTTGACATTCGTCCCGTCAAGCTATTTTCTAAGCGAATGGCGATGTTTTTGAGCAATTTTCAAAAATAACGCACCCAAATCACCTAATGAAAATATTTTCATAGGATTGCGGAGGAGGCGATCTGTGAAAACGGAAAGCATCAAGCAGCCGGACGACATGGTGCCAGTTTATGGCGTCGCCGAGGGGCAGACGATCACGGCATGGGCCGTTTCCGCCCTCATCGAGCGCTATTTTCCCGGCGAACCGGCCCCGGCCGAAGATCGCGTGAACTATCGTTTCATCAACGGTTTCGTCGATGTCGGCGACCTGCCGTGCCGCAAGGCCTTCTGGTCCACCATGGTCGGTCGCGAGCTCGCCCCCGACACGTCCTGGCCGACCGAAAGCCTCTATCTTCCCGGCTCGAACCGCCGTGTCGAATTCACCAGCTTCTGGCATGTGCCGACGCATGTCAGCCGATGGCTGAAGGGCACGTTCAGGACGGACGCGCCGCGCCGGCTCAATCTCGCGCTCAAGACCTGCGGCGGCGTTCGCATATGGGTCAACGGCCAGGAGGCCGTGCGTTTCGAGCCGTTCAAACGCAACACCGAGAGCGCAACCGAGATCGCGCTGCCGCTCGAAGCCGGCGACAACGAGATTCTCGTCCATACCGAAGACCTCGCCGAACGCGATACGAGCTGGTTCTTCGAGCTCGAAATGCTGGACAAGGAACCGCTCTGCGTGCTGCTGCCGGTCGCACTCGATCAGGACGAGGTGCGCGAACTGGAAGCGCTTTCGCGCGGCGTACGCCCGGCCCGCGACGTCTTCGTTAATCAGCCGCTGGAGATCATCTTCGACACGGCGCCCGAGCGCGACCTGCCCGTCGAACTCAAGGTCGTCGGCCATGGCCATGAGCGGCCGGTTCTCGCGCATTCGAAACTAACCCTTCACGCCCATCAGGACCGTCTGGTCGCCGAGGATGTCTGCGGCATTACCGACGGCTATCACGGCATCCACATGACGATCGGCTCCGGGCCAGGCTCGGTCACCCGCGTCATCGATGCCGCCTTCATGAGCAGCATCTCGCCATTGCCGGAAGAGGCATCGCTTGCCGCCCGCAAGCGCCACGCGCTGGAATACAGCGCCCGCTTCGGCGCCAACCGCGCCGGGCGGCTGATCGCGATGATGGAAACCGGCCATCTCGATCCGGAAAGCTTCGACCGCATCGTCGACGCGACGCTCGCCTCCATCGATGCGCGCGAGGATTGCTCCGATTTCATCATGGTGCCGCTCCTGTGGCTGCTCGGCGCCTATGGCGACCGGATGCCGGAGGCGACGGTCGAACGCATCCGCCGTTCGGTCCTTTCCTACCGCTACTGGGTCGACGAGCCGGGCAATGACGCGATGTGGTTCTGGAGCGAGAACCATGTGCTCTGCTTCCATACCAGCCAGCTGCTGGCCGGGCTTCTCTTGCCGGACGCGATCTTTTCGGCCTCGGGCCGCACGGGACGACAGCAGGCGGAACTCGCCGTCGAGCGGCTCGGGCGCTGGTTCGACAGCGTCGAGGCCCATGGCCTGGCGGAGTGGAATTCGGCCGCCTATTACCCGATCGATTTCATCGGCCTGCTGGCGCTGGAGCGCTGGGCGGAGAGCGGGATCGCCGATCGCGCCCGCGGTCAGATCGACCTCATCTTCCGCATGATCGCCCTTCATACGCTGGCCGGCGTTCCCTCCGGCTCGCAGGGCCGCGCCTACGACAAGGAACTGCGCGCCGGCCCGCTGACCGAGCTTGCCCCCTTCGCCCAGGTGGCCTTCGGCACCGGCTGGCTCAACAACGGCGTTGCGGCACTGACGATGTTCTGCGCCGGCGATTATGAGCCGCCGGCCGATCTCGCCGAGCTGGCTTCGCTGTCGCGGGGAAGAAGCGTCGAGGCGCGTTACAGCCAGGGGCTCGAGAGCGGAAAGCTCGTGCTGTTCAAGAACGAGGCGGCGCAGCTTTCGACGGTCGTCGATCACAAGACTGGCCGGAAGGGGCACCAGCAGCATGTTCTGGATATCCGGCTCGCCGGCCATCCGATGGCGAGGCTGTGGGTCAACCATCCCGGCGAAGATGATCCGTGGGGCAATCAAAGGCCGTCCTACTGGGCCGGCAACGGCATCCTGCCGCGGGTTGCCCAGCATCGCGATATCGCCCTGCTGATCGAGGACACAAGCGACGCGCGGCATGCATGGACGCATGCCTATATCGGCCGCGACGGTCTCGACGATCTCATCGTCGAAGACAAATGGCTGATCGCCCGGTCGGGCAGGGGATTTGCAGCCCTCTGGGCGTCTAACGGCCTGGAACTGATCGCCGATGGGCCGACCGCCGGCCGCGAGGCGCGCTCCTACGGGCCGCTCGGCAGCTGGGCGGCCATCGTCGGATGCGGCAATGGCGACGCCTTCAAGGCCTTCCTCGAACGCCTTTGCCAGACAACGGTTGCCTTCGACCGTGCGCGCCGCCTGCTGACGCTGACGCCGCCGGGTGGCGCGGCGCTCTCTCTTTCCTATGCCGACGGCCTTTCCATCGGCGGCAAGCCCCGGCCGTTCACCCATGATCAGCCGCACCCGATCCTCACCCACGACAGTGCTGCCTCCGGCGCCGGCACTGACGGACCCTTTTATTCCTGAAACATAGGTCTCCAGCATGAACACAGCATCTGTCGATAACGCCGCCCTCCTGACGACGATTGATCGCGTGGCAACGGCTTTCAGCCGGCTCCGAGGCATCAAGGAAGGTCTCGTCAGTGGAAGCGCCACCTCCGGAATCCAGTTCGACGAGTGGGACTGGGAAGTCGGTGTCGGCCTTTACGGCTTTCTCCGACGCGCAATCTCCACCAATGACCAGAAGGCGTTGCAGGAGCTCGTCGTCTGGTACAGCGGCCAGATCGACCGCGGCCTGCCGCCGCGCCAGATCAATAGCACGGCGCCGATGCTGCCGCTCGCGATCCTTGTCGAGCATGTCGATCGTCCTGACTTTCGCGCCCTCGTCGAGGACTGGGCCGAATGGCTCGTCAAGGAATTGCCGAAGACGGAGGAGGGCGGCTTCCAGCACGTCGTCAAGGAACGCCTCAACGACGGCGAATTGTGGGACGACACGCTGTTCATGGCCTGCCTGTTCCTCGCGCGGGCCGGCGTGCTCTGCAAGCGCAACGACTGGATCGACGAGGCCGTCTACCAGTTCGTCATCCACACCCGCTATCTCTCCGATCCGGTGAGCGGGCTCTGGTATCACGGCTGGACCTTCAACGGCCGGCACAATTTCGCCAATGCCTTCTGGGCCCGCGGCAATGCCTGGATCACCGTCGCCATTCCCGAACTCTTCGATCTCGTGCCGACGCTCGGCGAGAAGGACCGGCGGTTCCTGTCGAACGTCCTCGTCAGCCAGGTGCGTTCCCTGAAAGCATATCAGCGGCCGGACGGCATGTTCACGACGCTGCTCGACGATCCCTCTTCGCCGCTGGAAACCTCGGCCACGGCGGGCATCGCCTACGGCATTTTGCGCGCCATCGATGCCGGCATTCTCGGCGAGAGCGAGAAGGTCCATGCGGAGCGCGCGCTGAAGGCCGTGCTGGCCCAGATCGACGAGGAGGGCGTCGTCCACGGCGTTTCGGACGGCACGCCGATGGGCCATGACCTCGACTTCTACCGGCGCATTCCGAACCTGCCGACCCCTTATGGCCAGGCGCTGACCATGCTGCTGCTGACCGAAGTCCTTATCGAGAGCGGCCGACGCCAATGAGTGCCACCTCCCTCGTCACGATCGAGGCATTCGACGGCGACAACACCGATCGCCTGCAGGCGGCAATCGACACTCTTTCAGCTTCCGGCGGCGGACGCCTGGAGCTCCTGGCGGGCATCCACCTCTGCCGGGGGCTCCAGCTCCTTTCGGGCGTCGATCTGCATCTTGCAGCCGGCGCCGTCCTGCGTCCCGTCCCCGACTATGCGGCCTACGCGCATACCACGGTTTCGGTGATCGCCGAAAAATCCGATCGCGGCATGATCGTCGCCAAGGGCGCACGACGGATCGGGCTGACCGGGGAAGGGCGCATCGAGGCCGGCTGCGAGAGCTTCATCATCGGAGATGACGAGAGCGTCGGCACCTTCATCCCGGCCGAATTCCGTCCGCGCGTCGTCGTCTTCGAAGACTGCGACGAGGTCGAGATCAGTTCCATCACCATCAGCCGCTCGCCGATGTGGACGCTGCACTTCGTCGGCTGCACCGATCTCGCGGTCCGCAACGTCACGATCGAAAACGACCGCCGCCTTCCCAATACCGATGGCATCGTGCTCGACGCCTGCCGCAGCGCCGTCATCGAGGATTGCAGGATATCGACGGCCGACGACGGCATCTGCCTGAAGACCAGCATCGGGCCTGACGGTGTGGCCATCGGACGATGCGAGAACATTGTCGTGCGCCGCTGCGCTGTTCAGAGCCTCAGCTGCGCGCTGAAGATCGGCACGGAAACGCATGGAGATGTCAGCAACGTCGTGTTCGAGGACTGCAGCGTTTCGTCTTCCAACAGGGCGCTCGGCATCTTCTCCCGCGACGGCGGCCGGATATCGAATGTGAGGTTTTCCCGGATTGCCGTAGAGTGCAGCGAAACGCCGGATGGTTTCTGGGGCTCGGGCGAAGCATTGACCGTGAATATCGTCGACCGTATCGCCGAACGGCCTGCGGGCGCCGTCGAAAATCTCATTGTCGAGGACGTAACGGGCCGCATGGAGGGAGCGATCACTGTCATCGCGGCCGCGCCGGCAGGCATCCGCAATGTGTCGCTCGCCCGGATCGCCATCGATCAGCAGCCCGGTAAGCTCGGCACCGCGCAGTCCTACGACCTGCGCCCGACAAATGCCGATCTCGCGCCGAAGGCCGAGGGCGGCGGCCGCGCCAATGCCTGGACGCGCGGCGCGGACGGGCGGGTGATCGGCCTGCAGAACTATCCCGGCGGAATGCCCGCCGTCTACGCGGCTGATGTCACCGGGATCTTGATGAACGAGGTGCGGATCACAAGGCCGACACCGCTGCCGCAAGGCTGGAACGCAATCGACGTCGTCTTCGAAACGGCGGCACCCGATGGGAGTGGGGCATGGCAGAACTGAAACTTTCCACCGTTAACAAGTCGTATGGCTCCGTCAAAGTGCTGCATGACGTCGATCTCGATATCAAGGACGGCGAGTTCGTCGTCTTCGTCGGCCCATCGGGCTGCGGCAAGTCGACCCTGCTGCGCGTCATTGCCGGCCTCGAAGAGGTCACGTCGGGCGCAATTGCGATCGGCCGCCGCGATGTCAGCGCCCTTTCGCCGGCCGAGCGCAAGATCGCCATGGTCTTTCAGTCCTATGCGCTTTATCCGCATATGAGCGTGCGCAAGAATCTCGCTTTCGGCCTGGAGAATCTGAAGTTCAAGCGCGCTGAGATCGACGCTCGCATCGCCGAAGCCGCCAGGATGCTGGCGATCGAACCCTATCTCGACCGGCGCCCGAAGCAGCTTTCCGGCGGTCAGCGCCAGCGCGTGGCGATCGGCCGGGCGATCGTGCGCGAACCGGATATTTTCCTCTTCGACGAGCCGCTTTCCAATCTCGATGCGGCGCTGCGCGTCCAGACCCGGGCGGAGATCACCAAGCTCCACCGCGAGATCAAGACGACGATGATCTATGTGACGCACGACCAGGTCGAGGCGATGACGATGGCCGACAAGATCGTCGTGCTGCGCGCCGGGCGGGTCGAGCAGGTCGGCGCACCGCTCGAACTCTTCGACCACCCGCGCAATCTCTTCGTCGCCGGCTTCCTCGGCTCGCCGCGCATGAACATCGTCAAGGGCAAGGTCGCCGCCATCGGTGACAGCGGCGTCGTCATCGATGTCGTCAGCGGCGGCCGGATCGTCAGTGATGTCGACCCCAGGGGCGTCGCCGTCGGACAGGATGTGCTTGCCGGCATAAGGCCCGCGCATTTCTCCCGTTCCAGCGAGGGCGGTCTGCCGTTCGTCGTCCAGTATCACGAAGGCCTCGGCACCGAGACCTATGTCTACGGCAATCTTGCCGGGCAGGAGGAGCAGATCATCATCCATGAAGCCGGTCACTTTGCGCCTGTTCAGGGCGACCGGATCATGATCGATGCCGATCCGGCCCGCGTTCATCTGTTCGATCCCGAAAGCGGCCTGGCATTTGCCCGCCGATCCGGGCAGGGGAGGCGCTGACCATGGCCGCTGCTGCTGCATTGCTCTCCCAGGCGGGCGACACGGCGATGAAGGTGGTCGAGGCGCCGATGAATGCGTTCGAGCGGCTCTTCGGCCGCAAGCGCATGCCTTGGCTGTTCCTGGCGCCGAACCTCGTTCTCTTCGCCATCTTCACATTCCTGCCGATCGCCATCGCGGTCGGTTACGCCTTCACCGGCGGCACCAATCTTTTCGTTTCGGAGCGGCCCTTCGTCGGCTTCGACAATTTCCGCGCCCTGCTTTCCTGCGGCAATTACCTGCAGCCGGGCACCTGCCAGGAATCGCTGTTCTGGACGGCGGCGTGGAACACGCTCTGGTTCGTCGCATTGAACGTCACCGCCACTTTGCTGGTGGCGCTGATCACGGCGCTGATCCTCAACAGGGCAATCTTTGCGCGCGGCTTCTTCCGGGCGATGTTCTTCTACCCCGTTCTGCTGTCACCCGTCGTCATCGGCCTGATCTGGAAATGGTTCCTCGACCGCAACGGACTGCTCAACGCCTTCTTCCAGATGCTCGGCGTTCCCCCTGAGATCTTTCTGCTCGATGTCGGCTGGTCGCGCTTCTTCGTCGTGGTGGTCTCCGTCTGGTTCCACATGGGTTTCTACACCCTCATCCTGCTTGCCGGCCTCCAGGCGATCCCGAAGGAGCTCTACGAGGCCGCCTCCATCGACGCCGCTTCGCCGCGCCGCACGCTCTTCAGAATCACGCTTCCGCTACTTGCGCCGAACCTGCTTGTCGTATTCATCCTTCTGATGATCAAGTCCGTGCAGATCTTTGACGAGGCCTGGGTTCTGACGAATGGCGGCGGTCCGGGCACGGCCAACAGCTTCATCGTCCAATATATCTACCAGATGGCCTTCAGCAGCGATCTTCGCCTCTTCGGCCTTGCCTCGGCCGCCTCGGTTCTCATGGGGCTGGTGCTTCTGGTTCTCACCCTCATACAGCTGCGCCTCGGCAAGCGAATGGAGTCCTGAGATGAACAGCTCTATGAACCCGATCCGCTTCATGACGCGCACGCGCCGGGCCGGACGCATCGACATCACCGATATTCTGTCATGGGTCTGGCTGATCGGCGGCACGCTCGCCGTGCTCGTTCCCGTCCTCTGGGCCGGCCTCTCCTCGCTGAAGCCGGCGGCCGAAATCACCCGCTTTCCGCCAACGCTGCTGCCGCGCGCCGCCGTGGAGCAGACCGTGCCCGGCTTCGACAAGCCGCTCAGCCTCTGGCAAGTCACGATCGACGGCCAACAGCGTGAGATGGCCATGGTTCGGCGCATCGGCCTCAAGGCCCAGATGGTCGATCCGGCAAATCCGGGGCCGCCGGTCAGCGTCGACGTGAAGGGGATCACGCCGGTGCAGCACATGACGGTTGCCACCGAAAACTACACCGATCCGCTGACGCGCTTCAACTTCCTGACCTTCCTGAAGAATTCGGTGTTCGTCACCGTCGTTGCGACGCTGCTGACGCTGATCGTCAACGCCATGGCCGCCTTTGCCCTGTCGAAATATAAATTTCGCGGCGACACGACGGTTTTCGTCATCATCATCTCGACGCTGATGATCCCGCTCGCCGTGGTCATGGTCCCGGCCTATCTGGTCATCGTCGGGGTCGGGCTTGCCGACAATCTCTGGGGCGTCATCCTGCCGACCATCGCTTCGCCCACCGCCGTCTTCCTGCTGCGGCAATATATGCTGACCATTCCGGACGAGCTGATCGAGGCGGCGCGCGTCGATGCGGCGAGCGAATTCTGCATCTTCTGGCGCATCATCCTGCCGCTGACGGCGCCGGCTCTCGCGGTCCTCGCGATCTTCTCCGTGCTGTGGCGCTGGAACGACTTCCTCTGGCCGCTCATCGTCCTCAACAGCCGCGAGAATTTTACCCTGCAAGTGGGCCTCAACGCCTTCCAGGGCGAGTTCTCGGTGCAGTGGCATTATATCCTGGCGATGACCTTCCTCAGCCTGCTGCCTGTCACCGTCGTGTTCCTGTTCCTGCAGAAATACATCACGACGGGCATTGCCGGAACGGGGATGAAGTAGGCGAAGCTGGCGCATAACCCCGACCAGGGGTCGAGACGGGAGATCCTCCCGAGCGTTGCAACTGCACGCTTGCCGGCGAGGCCGGCCGCCTTCGCGAGCTGATCGGCCGCTTTCAGCTGGGTGACGCCGGCGTCTCCCAGGCGGCCGCTTTTCGCAAGACTGCCTCAGCTATGGCAACGCCGCCGCGCAATGTCGGTCCTGAGCCGCTTCAATGTCGTGTGAGGCGATGCCCGCAACCAGCACCCTGCTGCGGGCGAAATATCACAAAACGGTTTCGAAGAGCGGGATCAAGGCCGCACCGATCGCGCCGGGGGCATCGATGATCTGCGCCACGGCAAGCCGCGGAACGTCGCGCAGTGCGCCGTGCCGAGGCAGATTATTGAATTCGGTCCGTTCGATCAGCATTCTTGCAAGGGAATGCGGAAGCTCGCCGCCCAGCACGATCAAAGCCGGGTCGAAGATCGCGCAGATCGCATTGATGGCCCGATTGTGGGCCGGCGTGACACGGTCGATCCACTCCTCGACGCCGTCCCAATCCACCAGATGTTCGTTCTTCAGGTCCTTCAGGGTCAGCCCCAGGCGCCCCTTGGTGCGAAGATGTTCGAGCAGTTGGTTGAGTGCGGGTCGATCGTCGTAATCCTGACGTCCGAAGAGAACGGAGAATTCCCCGGCGTTCCCGAAGCTGCCGCGAAATGGCATGCCCCCGCAAACCAAGCCGCCGCCATAGCCATGAAGGTGGGCGATATAGGCGAAATCGGCGACATCGCGGCCGACGCCGAAGATTGCTTCCGCCAAGGCAGCGGTCCTGGCGACATTGTCAGCCCAGACCGGCAGACCAAGGCGCTCTCCAAGCACGGGCGCCAGATCGATCAGCGACCAATGGGCGAGTGGCAGCGGACAGTTGAATGCCGTCTCCAGCATGCGGTGGCCGGCGACCGCCAGGCCGACGCCGAGAACATCGCGCCGCCCCGCGCCGCGCCGGGCAAGAATGTCTTCGACCGCCGCTTCGATTCGGTCCATCTCCAGGGATAGCGAGGCGCCGGTCTGCGGGATTTCCATATTCTCCAACGGCTCGCCGAACCCCATGAGGCAAAGGCCGATGGAGCCGACGTTGACGGAGATGCCGAGCGTCAGACACCAGTCCTTTCGGAGCGTCAGCTCCGGACTCGGCGGTCCCGCCCGCCGGTTCTCCGATTGGGAAAAGACGAGCATTCCCCGCTCGTGAAGGCGTCCGACGATCCTGTGCAGCGATTGCTGGGTCAGATCGAGCGGCTCGGTCAGGTCGGAGCGCTCAATGCCGGGTGACTTCCAGATCAACCGCAAGACGTCCCGTTCATTGCGAGAAGCCACCCGCGTCGGTTGTGTGTCTTGCAGAAAATGTGGGGCGACATGGTCCAGAGGAACGTACTTCATTTTCCGATCATTTTGATTTACACTGTGAGTGTGAAGCAGGTGAAGGGACGCTTTGCTTCTACGGGGCAAGGAAGTCATCCGTGGTTAGCCGGTCCTGCTTACCTCATCGAGATTGGTCATACCAGTCGAGATGAGGTGTCATGTGGCAAGGAAAAGAATCGAGTTGCATGAGATCATTGAGACCTGAGAATACGGCCCGCGCTCCGGAGCATGAGGGTTACGGTTTTGTGCCGACGCATGAAGGCGCGAACTTCGAATCGATGGTTCAGGCCTTTTCGACAGGCTATGGGGTTTTCGGCGGACAGCCGCTGAGTAACGACCGGAGTTTTGCCTGGGCGGCGGATTTGAGAAGGACTGAGACATTTACGATGTTTCATTCCGTATATCAGAGTTCCTGGACAATCCGAACGCTCGACGAAAGCCCGCAACATCTTGCGTTTTACATGCCGTTTACAGGTTCTTTTCGCTTGTCGGTCGGCAAGAGAACGGTCGAAAGCGGGGCTGGCCACCTTCTCATGGCCAACAACCATGAGGCCGGCGATCGCGTGATCCAGGGTGGCCCGCATCGCTCGGATGTCCTCTTCCTGGATTGGAAGGTCGTAAAGCGAGCGCTCTCTTCGCTGGTGGAGACGCCGCTCTCCGAGTCGCTCGACCTCGAGCCCGTCCTGGATCTCTCGACCCAGCCCGGGCAGCTCATCGGCAATCTGGCCCGGACGGTTGTGCAGGGCATGCGCGAAAGCGGCCCGCTTCTATCTTCACCCCTTGCCGCAGCGGCGATGAGCGAGACCCTCGCTCACTTGGTGATCCGATTTGCCCGACACCGTCTTTCCGACCATCTGGAAAAAAAGAAAGTGTCGCTGATTGCACCTTGGCATGTCCGACGGGCGATCGACTACATGCATGCCAATATCGCGGAACCTCTCACCATGACGATGGTTGCCGATGATGTCGGTGTTTCCCTGCGCGCGCTGCAGACGGGCTTCAAAGCTTTCCGGGGACGTCGCCGGCCGGTTACCTCCGCACGATCCGACTGCAGGCCGCCCGCGAGCAGTTGCGGGATCCGACGAACCAGCAATCCGTCCGGGAAATCTGCGCGATATGGGGTTTTGCCCATGCGGGCAGGTTCTCCATTGTTTACCGCAGCACCTTTGGTGAGAGTCCGCGGGATACCCGGCTGCGGGCCGAACGTTTGCGCTAATCCGAGCTTTGGAGTTCGACTCCCGGTCTTCCCGGCGGTTTAACCAGGCGGTGCGACGCTGCCGCGCAGGACGAGATGGCATCCGAGCTCCAGGCGATGGGCCGGTCGTTGGGGGTCGTTGGCGATCAGCCTCTGTTCGATAAGCGCAAGCGCTGCGGCACCGAGCTTGTCGGTGGGCACGCGGACCGTCGAAAGCGGCGGGCGGCTGAATTCGCCGGGAACGATGTCGTCGAAGCCGAGGACAGAGATCGACTCGGGCACGCGTATGTGGCGATCAGCCAGTGCCTTCAGGCAGCCGAGCGCCAGGTTGTCGGCGGCGCAGAAGACGGCGGTGGCGCCTTTCATCGTCGGATCGCGATCGAGTAGCGCGTTGATGGCAGCCTCGCCGTGCCGGGGCTCATATCCCTCGGCCTCGACGAGCATCTCCTCGGGCACCGGAAGCTGAGCGGCGAAATAGGCATCGGAGAAGCCGTCATATCGGCGCTGGATGGTCGTGCGCCCCTTCCAGGTCAGGTGCAGGATGCGGCGATGCCCGAGCGCCAGCAGGTGCTCGATGCCGAGCCGGGCGCCGAAGCGGTTTTCGGGTGTCACCGTATCGACCAGCATGGTCGGATCCTCGCCATTGACGATGACGACGGGCATATCGGCCGAAGCGAGACTGCGGATCAGTTCCGGCTGATCGTCGTTCAGGACCACGATGCCGTCGGCGTGCTCCGCAAGCGCGATCTGCCGGACCTCAGCGCCGTCGATGCGCCGGCCGGTGCTGACGAAAGGCACGATTCGGATGCCGCGGCGCTCGCACTCCTTTCTAAGGCCGTTGAGGATTGTCCAGCTCACCAGGTTGAGGTCGCTCTCCGGAGCAGCATCGCCCGGAATGGCGAGAAGCAACACGCGCAAGGCGGCAATCGTCGCCTTCTTTCTCCGGCGTTCGAGGTAACCTAGGCGTTTGGCCGAATCCAGAACCCTTTCGCGCACTTCGATCGTCAGCGGCGCGGTTCCGTTCAGCGCGTGCGAGGCCGTGCTCAGCGATACATCAGCGTCGCGCGCGACATCCTTGAGATTGACTTTGCGTTCCACTTTATTCCGTCACGAGTTCAGGTGACGCCTTTGAAGGCGCTAGCTAACTCGATGTTTTCACATAAAGACTTCAGAAAAGCTACGTGTCTCGCAGCCTATTTTTCCGCTTTCGGCGAAAACCGGCTGCAGAGCTGCCGCAAACGAACGATGAATGCAGGCGCCGGGAGCCATTGCCGATCAGTGAGGCTTGGCAAGCAGACCGTTGAACAGCAGGTCGAAATAGGTCCGCAGGAAGGCCTCCTTGTTGGGAGTGGGCACGCGGCGGTCGTCGAATATCAGCCGCAGAACCGTCGTCGTCAGGATGGGCGCGACCACGATGTCGGAGAATTCCACCGGAATTGGGCGAAACTCGCCCGACGCCACGCCCTCCAGGATCAGGGCGTCGATCTTGGCGATGATCGGCGCAATGAACTGATCGTGGTGGCGATCGATCAGGTCGGGGAAACGCTGCCCCTCCGAGATGACCAGCCGCGTCAACTCACGCGTCGCGCGGTCCTCGGGAATTTGTTCGTAGAAGAGGCCGAGAATCGAAATCAGCCTGTCGGTAGCGCTGCCGCTGAGCCGATCGGCGATCGCGAGCAGTTCCTGAAACGGCACGGAGAAGTGGTTGATCATGGCTTCGAAGAGCTTTTCCTTCGTCTCGAAGTAAACATAGACCGTGCCCTTGGTGACGCCGACCCTGTCGGCGATGTCTTCCACGCGCGTGCCGGCAAAACCGCTTCTGACGAATTCCTCGAAGGCCGCATCCAGAATCTGGACGGGCCGCAGGGCCTTTTGTTCCGCCCGCGTCAGCTTCTTCTGAGTTGCCATTTCCTGCCTCCCCCTTGTTGCGTGCGCCCTCTTCCCCGCGGCGCAAAGTTTCATTGACTAATGCGTCAGTCAATTATATAGGAGCTGCCGTTGAGAGCAAGAGGTCAACTATGAGA
Source organism: Rhizobium sp. K102 (assembly GCF_022385315.1). Taxonomy (NCBI): domain Bacteria; kingdom Pseudomonadati; phylum Pseudomonadota; class Alphaproteobacteria; order Hyphomicrobiales; family Rhizobiaceae; genus Rhizobium; species Rhizobium sp. K102. The sequence goes on along the minus strand of NZ_CP092437.1, from coordinate 21,754 downwards.
ACCATTCTGATCGCCACAGCGATCGTATGCGCCATCGGTCTCGGATCATGCAGCGATGAGAGCGGACCGACCGAGCCGACCCCGCGGCAGGTCGGTGTCGTCGTCGCCAAGCCTGAGCCGCTGGTTCAGGGCGGTGCGATCACGGGAGAGGTGCGGGCGCGTGTCCAGACCGATCTGTCCTTCCGCGTCAGCGGCAAGATCATCGAACGGCTGGTCGAGGTCGGACAGTCCGTGAAAGCGGGGCAGCTTCTCGCGCGCATCGATCCGCAAGAGCAGAAGGCCGACCTGGATGTAGCCGCGGCCAATCTTCAGTCGGCCGAGGCGCAGCAGACCCAGGCGCAGCTTGCATTCGACCGCCAGCAGAGCCTGTTTCGAACGCAGGTGACGACCCGTGCGGCGCTCGACCAGGCACAAGAGGCGCTTCTGACGGCGCAGGCATCGACGAAATCGGCGCAGGCGCTCTTCGAAACCGCCCAGGACAGCCTGTCCTACACCGAGCTGAAAGCCGACGCCGACGGGGTAATCACCGCCCGCAATGCCGAGGTCGGGCAGGTGGCGCAGGCCGCCCAGGTCGTCTTCACGCTTGCCCATGATGGCGACCGCGATGCCGTCTTCGAGGTGGTGGAAAGCGCCTTCCTGCGTCCGATCGACGGCGACGGCACGGTAACTCTGTTGTCGGATCCGACACAGAAGATCACGGCGAAAGTGCGTGAGATTTCGCCGACGATCGATTCCTCCACCGGCACCATCAAAGTCAAGGTGGCGATAACGAGCGATGCTCCCATTCCGCTGGGCGCTCCCGTCGTCGGGCGGTTCAACTATCTCTCGCAGGACGTCATCCAGCTGCCCTGGTCGGCAATGACCTCGAAGGACCGCAAGCCGGCCGTCTGGATCGTTGATCCGGCATCCTCCGCCGTTTCGGCCAGGACGGTCGACGTCGCCGGCTACGAGACCGGCAGCTTCGTCGTGAAGTCGGGCGTGTCGGCAGGAGAGGTCGTGGTGACCGACGGCACCAAGTTCCTCAGGCCCGGTGAGATCGTGTCTTACGTCAAGGAAGCTTCCAAGTGAGTATTCGTCTAAAGATAGTCGCACTTATGCTGGGCACGGCCCTGGTCTCCTCCTGCGCGCCGAAGGCAGAAGAGAAGACGGACACGCCTCGTCCGGTGCTGTCGACGACAGTCAGGCAGACGCCCGCCACGAGCCTCAGCCTGACGGGAACGATCGAACCGACGATCGAGACCGAACTCGGCTTCCGGATTCTCGGGCGAATGATTGCCCGCAATGTCAATGTCGGCGATGTCGTCAAGAAGGGTGACGTCGTGGCCGCCATCGATCCGGTGGCGCTGGAGCTTGCCGTGCGCAACGCCCAGTCCGATGTGGAAAACAGCGATGCCCAGCTTAGAAACGCGGTGACCACGGAGCAGCGTCAGCGCGCGCTGGTGGAATTCGCGCTCGGGCACGGCAGCCTCGCTCGAAGAGGCCGAGCAGGCGAGGCGGACGGCCGCGGCCGCCGTCGCCAAGGCACAGGCCAATCTCGACAAGGCCAAGGAGCAGCTGGGCTATGCGCAGCTTCGGGCGGAATTCGATGGGGTTGTGACGGCGACGTCGGCCGAGGTCGGGCAGGTCGTGTCGGCCGGCCACACGGTCGTGACCATTGCCCGGCCGGACAAACGCGACGCCGTCGTCGACGTGCCGCAGGCAGCCGCTCAGAAACTGAAGATCGGCGCGCCCTTCGAAGTGACGCTGCAACTCGATCCGACAATCCGCACCTCGGGGGTCGTGCGTGAGATCGCGCCGGAAGCGGAGACCGCCACCCGCACCAGCAGAACCAAAATCGCGCTCGCCGATCCGCCTGAAGCGTTCCGGCTCGGCTCGGTTATCACTGCGGCTGCAACCATCGCCGCGGAGCCGGAGATCGTGCTGCCTTCCTCGGCCATCCTTGCCGGCAGCGACGGCCAGAGCGTCTGGATCGTCGACGTGCCCGGCAAAAAAGTGTCGCTGCGCCGCGTGAAGATCGCGGGCGAGGTCGTCGACGGCGGCACTGTCCGCGTCACCGAAGGGCTCGCACCCGGAGAACGGGTGGTCGTGGCCGGCGTGCATAAACTTGAAGATGGCCAGGCCATCAGGATCGACCAGGAGATCAGCCAGTGAAGTCCTTCAATCTTTCCGACTGGGCGCTCGAACATCGATCGCTCGTCTGGTACTTCATGATCGTCTTCATTCTCGCAGGCGCCTTCTCCTACCTGAACCTCGGCCGCGAGGAAGACCCGAATTTCACGATCAAGACGATGGTGATCACCGCCCAGTGGCCCGGTGCCTCCGCCGAAGAAGTGACGCGGCAGGTGACCGACAGGATCGAGAAGAAGCTGCAGGAACTGGAATCGCTCGACTATACCAAGAGCGAGACCGTCGCCGGCCAGACGACCGTCTTCGTCGAGCTTCTGCCGACGACCAAGGCGAGGGATGTCGCGCCGACATGGCTGCGCATCCGCAACATGATCGCCGACATCAAGGGCGATTTTCCGAGCGGGGTCGTCGGTCCCTTCTTCAATGACCGCTTCGGCGACGTGTTCGGAAACATCTACGCTTTCACCAGCGACGGGCTGACGCAGCGCCAGCTTCGCGATCTTGTCGAAAATGCCCGCTCCGAGGTTTTGAAGGTGCCCGATGTCGGCAAGGTCGACGTGATCGGCGCGCAGGACGAGGCGATTTATCTGGAATTCTCCACCCGCCAGATCGCGGCGCTTGGCATCGACCAGCAGTCGGTCATCCAGACGCTGCAGGCCCAGAATGCCGTGACACAGTCCGGCTTCGTCGATGCCGGTCCGGAGCGCATCGCCTTGCGGGTGAGCGGACAGTTCACATCCGAGGAGAGCCTGCGGTCGATCAACCTGCGCATCAATGACCGCTTCTTCCCGCTGACCGACGTCGCCACGATCACGCGCGGCTACGTCGATCCGCCGTCGGCGCTGTTCCGCTTCAACGGCGAGCCGGCGATCGGGCTTGCCATCGGCATGAAGCAGGGCGCCAATCTTCTGGAATTCGGCGAGGGGCTCGACGCCCAGATGAACCGCGTCGTTGCCGATCTTCCAATCGGCGTCGATGTCCACCGCGTATCCGACCAGCCGCATGTCGTCGACGAAGCCGTTTCGGGCTTCACCCGCGCGCTCTTCGAAGCGATCGTCATCGTTCTCGTCATCAGCTTCATCAGCCTCGGCCTGCGCGCCGGCATGGTCGTGGCGATCTCCATCCCCTCGTGCTCGCCATCACCTTCGTGGTGATGGAATATTCCGGCATCTCGCTGCAGCGCATCTCGCTCGGCGCACTCATCATCGCGCTCGGGCTGCTCGTCGACGACGCCATGATCGCCGTCGAGATGATGGTGGCACGCCTGGAGGCGGGCGACGATCTCAGGAAGGCGGCGACCCACGTCTATACGTCGACGGCTTTTCCGATGCTGACGGGAACGCTCGTCACCGTTGCGGGCTTCATCCCCGTCGGTCTCAACAACAGCGCCGCCGGCGAATTCACCTTCACGCTGTTCGTGGTGATCGCGGTTTCGCTGGTCGTTTCCTGGATCGTGGCGGTGCTGTTCACACCGCTCCTCGGCGTTACCATCCTGCCGAAGACGATGAAGTCGCATCACGAGAAGAAGGGACGCTTCGCGGCCATCTTCTCCTGGCTGCTGAAGCTCGCGATGCGCTGGCGCTGGATCACCATCGTGCTGACGGTCGGCGTCTTCGCCCTTTCGGTCGGGGGCATGGGCCTGGTGCAGCAGCAGTTCTTCCCGAATTCGGACAGAACCGAGCTCGTCATCGACTGGAATCTGCCGCACAACAGCTCGATTGCCGAGACCAACAGGCAGATGGCCAAGTTCGAGAAGGATATGCTGGCCGACAACAAGGATGTCGATCACTGGACGACCTATGTCGGGCAGGGCGCGCCGCGCTTCATCCTGTCCTTCGATGTGCAGACGCCGGACGTGTCGTTCGGGCAGACGGTGATCGTCACCAAAGGGCTCGAGGTGCGCGACAAGGTGCGGACCGATCTGCAGGCCTATCTGACAAAGACCTTCCCCGGCACCGACGCCTTCGTCAAGCTTCTCGACATCGGTCCGCCGGTGGGCAAGCCGGTCCAGTACCGCATCAGCGGCCCTGACATTCAGAAGGTGCGCGACATCTCCCAGCAGTTTGCCGGCGTGGTCGGTTCGCATCCGCTGCTGTCGAATATGGTTCTGGACTGGAACGAGCCCTCTCGCGTGGTGAAGGTCGATGTCCTGCAGGACAAGGCGCGCCAGCTCGGCGTCTCCTCCGAGGACATCGCAACCGCTCTCAACGGCATCGTCGAAGGCTCGACGGCAACGCAGATCCGTGACGACATCTACCTGGTCAACGTCGTCGGGCGGGCCAGGGCATCCGAGCGCGATTCCATCCAGACGTTGCAGAACCTGCAGCTCTCCACCTCCAACGGCAAGGTCGTGCCTCTGTCGGCGGTGGCGAACTTCCGCTACGAGCTCGAGCAGCCGACGATCTGGCGTCGCGACCGGCAACCCACCATCACCCTCAAGGCAGCCGTCATCGGCTCGACGCAGCCGGCCACGATCGTCGACCAGCTGAAGCCGAAGGTCGAAGAGTTCCAGAAGAACCTTCCCGTCGGATACAAGGTGGAAGTCGGCGGCGCGGTCGAATCCAGCGCCGAGGCCCAGGGGCCGATCGCGGCCGTGGCGCCGCTGATGCTGTTTACGATGGCGACGATCCTGATGATCCAGCTGCAGAGCTTCAGCCGCCTCTTCCTGGTCTTCGCGGTGGCGCCGACGGCGCTGATCGGCGTCGTCGCGGCGCTGCTGCTGAGCAATGCCCCCATGGGCTTCGTCGCGATCCTCGGCATTTTGGCGCTGATCGGCATCCTGATCCGCAACTCGGTCATCCTGGTGGTGCAGATCGAACATCTGCGCGCCGAAGGTGTCGCGGCGTGGCAGGCGGTCATCGAGGCGACGGAACACCGGATGCGACCGATCATGCTGACGGCAGCGGCCGCAACCCTCGCGCTGATCCCGATCTCGCGCGAGATCTTCTGGGGCCCGATGGCCTACGCCATGATGGGAGGCATCGTCATCGGAACCGCACTGACCCTGCTATTTCTGCCGGCGCTCTACGTCGCCTGGTTCAGAATCCCGAGGGACGAGGGGGTTCGGGCCGACGCCGCGGCGGAAGCATGAAGACGGGCTTTGACGGCTATCAAATGCAGCCGCCATGTCGGCGGCTGCATAGCTCGGCTTCCAGGGGAACGAATCGATGAGGGAACGGTACTCTCAAAGGCTGCCAAACGCCGGCTCGGCCGTTATCGTAGCGATCGGCCTGGCGGTGCTTGCAGGCTGCGCCACGAGACCATCGCCTGAAGTCTTGAAGCCCGTTCATCTCAGTGAGCCTGTTCATTCTGAAACGGTTCCGGATCGGGTGAACGTCCTGGCCGCGACCAACAGAGCGCCCGATAGCGTACGGGGCGGGTTTGGCGGCACATGGGCCGCGAAGCTGACATACGAGCAATACACGTTTTCCGTTCCGCCCGGCAGGAAGGACACCGCCATCGTCTACCCGACGATGAAGCCGGACCCGGAACGGCAATTTGCCGTCGTCGAGCGCAAGCCGCTGCCGAAGGACGCCTTCGTGAAGCAGGCGCTAGGCTCCGTGCAACCCGACGGCACCATCGGCATCTTCGTGCACGGCTATAACTACAGTTACCAGGAGGCACTTTATCGCACCGCCCAGATCGCCGCGGACGCCAAGATACCGGGCGCCCCGATCCTGTTTTCCTGGCCTTCGGCCGCATCGGTCGCGGGATATGTCGCCGACCGTGACGCCGCGCTTTCCTCGCGCAGCGAACTCGACTCTCTCGTCACGTCGCTTTCGGCCTCGGGCAAGGTGAAGCGCATCATTCTGTTCGGACACAGCATGGGTGGATTCCTGGTGATGGAAACGGTACGGCAGCTCAAGCTGCAGCATCGCGACGAGGTCGTCGGAAAGCTGGCCGTGGTGCTCGCCGCCCCCGATATCGACGTTGACGTGTTCCGCTCCCAACTGACGGATATCGGCCAGATGCCGATCCCGATCTCCCTCCTGGTTTCGAAGGATGATCGGGCGCTCGTGGCATCGAGCTTCATCGCGGGAGAGCGCCCGCGCGTCGGGCGTCTCGATATCAATGATCCCGTCATCGAGGAGGCTGCCATGAAGGAAAGGCTTCGGGTTATCGACATCACGTCGATCGAAGCATCCGACGGGCTGGGGCACGATCGCTATGCATCTCTTGCCAAGTTCGGCGTCCAGCTCGCCTCCTTCGAGAGCGGCCGGCGCACGAGCGCCGGCGACGTTGGCGCCTTCGTCTTCGATGCTGCCGGGGCGGCGGTCGCAAGTCCGTTTCGACTGGCCGGACGGGTCGCCGCCGCTCGATAGGCGGCGGCTACAGCGTGTCCGCGGCGCGGCCCAGAGGCATCTGTACAGTGCGGCCATCAGCATTGTGTACAATGTGACTATTAAATTGTCAGATGCCTAAATGAAGCGCAGACTTCCTCCCGTGGTCGAGTCGCCACAGGGGATATGGGAGGGCATTCATGAGCATTCGAGATCCGTCTCCCTCGTTGTATAACGAGGACCTTGCACCCGCCGCGGAGCGTAAATGGGGTGCGTTCAGCATCTTCAACGTCTGGACGTCTGATGTCCACAGCCTGTGGGGCTATTATCTGGCGGCGAGCCTGTTCCTGCTGTGCGGCAGCTTCGTCAATTTCGTCATCGCCATCGGCATCGGCTCCCTCGTGATCTTCTTTCTGATGAGCCTGGTCGGCAATGCCGGCGTGCGCACCGGCGTGCCCTTTCCGGTTCTGGCGCGGGCCTCCTTCGGTACCTTCGGCGCCAATGTCCCGGCACTGGTCCGGGCGGTGGTCGCCTGCTTCTGGTACGGCGCACAGACCGCCGCCGCATCCGGCGCGATCGTCGCCTTGCTGATCAGGAACGAGAGCCTGCTCGCCTTCCATCAGAACAGCCACATGCTCGGCCACTCGACCCTCGAACTCATCTGCTACGTCATCGTCTGGGCGCTGCAGCTGCTGATCATTCAGCGGGGGATGGAAACGGTCCGCAAGTTCCAGGATTGGGCCGGCCCCGCCGTCTGGATCATGATGCTGATCCTGGCCGTCTATCTGGTCGTCAAGTCGGGCACCTTCTCGTTCGGTTCGGAAATCCCGCGCGATGTGCTGATCGAAAAGACCAAAGATGCCGGCGTGCCGGGCGAGCCCGGCTCGTTTGCGGCGCTTGCCGCGGTGGCCGCCACCTGGATCACCTATTTCGCAGCGCTCTACCTGAACTTCTGCGATTTCTCGCGTTATGCGACGAGCGAAAAGGCGCTCAGGAAAGGCAATCTCTGGGGGCTGCCGATCAATCTCCTGGCCTTCTGCCTTGTTGCGGGTGTCACGACCACAGCGGCCTTCACCGTCTATGGCGAGGTGCTGCTGCATCCGGAAATGATATCGGCGAAATTTGATAGCTGGTTCCTGGCGCTGCTTGCCGCGCTGACGTTCGCGGTCGCCACGCTCGGCATCAACGTCGTGGCGAACTTCGTGTCGCCGGCGTTCGATTTCGCCAATGTCTTCCCGCGTCAGATCAACTTCAAACGCGGGGATACATTGCCGCGCTGATCGCGCTCGTGCTTTATCCGTTTGCTCCCTGGGAGACGGGTGCGGCGCATTTCGTCAATTTCATCGGATCGACGATGGGGCCGATTTTCGGCATCATGATGGTGGACTACTACCTCATCCGAAAGAGCCAGCTGAACGTCGAAGCGCTCTACCATGAGAATGGCGAGTTCCGGTTCCAGAACGGATGGCACGGCAACGCCTTCATCGCATTTGCGGTGGGCGCACTGTTTTCCTCGATCCTGCCGACCTTCACCTCGATCCTGCCGGACTGGTGGGGCACCTATGGCTGGTTCTTCGGCGTCGCCATTGGCGGAGCGATTTATTTCGTGCTGAGAATGGGCGCGCGGCGCAATCCGGCCTTCGCGTCATGATGAAATGAAGGCGTCCGGTCCTGGCCGGGCGCCTTCATATTATGTTTGCGTGAGCGGCCGTCAGGGTAGGGATCCGTCATTCGCCCCTGTTCAGCGGCGTGCCGCCACCGCATGGATGGCCGCGCGGGTTGTCGGCTGCGCCATCGTCCTCGCCGTCGAGCGAAGAGCTGCCGACTGGCCGTGGGCCGCATCGTCGAGCCTGAACTGGGCGATCAGTTCGCGAAGCTTCTGGGCTTCCTGCGCGAGCGAGTCGGATGCCGCCGTCGACTGTTCCACCATCGCTGCGTTCTGTTGTGTGGTCTGGTCCATCTGATTGACCGCGACGTTCACTTCGCTCAACCCGATCGACTGCTCTTTCGCAGACGTGGCGATCGAATCCATATGGTGATTGATCTGGGTGATGAAACCGCCGATGGTCTTCAAGGCCTGGCCGGTATCGCGCACCAGCTTGACGCCGCTTTCCACCTCCTTCGAGGAGTTCTGGATCAGGCCCTTGATTTCCTTGGCAGCGCTCGCGGAGCGCTGTGCGAGTTCGCGCACTTCCTGGGCAACGACGGCAAAACCCTTGCCGGCCTCACCGGCTCTCGCCGCCTCGACGCCGGCATTCAGGGCCAGAAGGTTGGTCTGGAATGCGATTTCGTCGATGACGCTGATAATGTTGGAAATCTGCTGCGACGAGGTCTCGATGCGTTCCATCGCTTCCTCTGCATGGGAGACGACTTCTGCGGAGATCCCGGCGCTGCGATTTGCCTCGGTGGCGACCGTGCGTGTCTCCTCGGTCCGCTTGCTGGAGTTCGACACATTGGCGGTGATCTGTTCCAGGGCGGCGGCGGTCTCCTCGAGCGAGGCGGCCTGCTGCTCCGTGCGCTTGGAAAGATCGCTGGCGCCGGAAGAAATTTCCCGCGTGCCTTCGTCGATCGTGCCGATGCTTTCGGAAATTGCTCTCAGCGTCGCGCCGAGCTGCGTTACCGACTGGTTGAAGTCGTGGCGCAGCGCCTCGAAATCGGGAGCGAAGGTCTCGTTGAGCTGGAAGGCGAGGTCGCCCGCGGCGAGCCGCTTCAAACCGGCTGCAAGACCCGAGGTGGCAATGCGCAGCCGCTCCGAAGCGTCTTCTTCCGCCTGCTTTTGGGCGGCAACACGCTCGGCCTCCGCCTTGTTGCGGTTTTCTTCGGCTTCCAGCGCCAGCCGCTTGTTCGTGATCGCCGCTTGGCGAAAGATCTCTACTGCCGCAGCCATCGAGCCGACCTCATCGGCGCGGTCGGCAAAGGGGATTTCCGAGCCGGTGTCCCCCTCGGCCAGGCGCCGCATCGAGACGGTGATGCCGGTGATCGGGTTGGCGATGCTCTTCAGCACGAAGGCGACGGCGCCGAGAACGAGCAATCCCGCAAATCCGATCGCGGCAAGAAGGTAGAATTCTATCGAGGCGAAGGTTTCCTTGCTGAGTTCGGCAGCCTTGTTGCTGCCGCTGACATCCAGTTCGACGAGGCTCGCCGTCGCTTCCTTCAGCGTGTCCGAGTAGGAGCGCATCCCCGCGCCCAGGTATTGCCCGGCTTCCTCGGTCTTGTTGGCGCGCGAAAGGGCGAGCAATTGCGAGCTGCTGGCGATGTAGCCCTCAACGCTCTCCTTGATCGTCTTGATCAGCTCGCGCTCGTGGTCGGAGGAAGCAAGCGGAAGGTAGGCGTCCACCGATCTGCGAATGGCATTCTCGGCGACGGCAATGGACTCTTCGCGCGTCTTTTTCTCCGCCTCGGTCTGCGCGATGACGTGATCGCGGTAGGCGAGGCGCAAATTCGTCATGTTGAGATTGATCGCCTGCGAAGCCTGCACGCTCGGCAGCCAGCGGGTCGCGATTTCCTCGGTGGAACCGTTGGTATTTCGAAGACCATCGACGGCGAGATAAGCGACAAGACCGAAAAGGAGGGCGATGCCGCTGAAGATCAACAGCAAACTCGATTTTATGTTTGGACGACGCATTCAAGTCCCCACCGAACGGTCCCCGGCGTCATGCCGGCTTGACGTTATCTCTTTGTAACGAAAAAGATTTAACGATGTGTTCCGGAAGGTAACAGGGCCGTTTACCAGTTTTCCGGAAACTCGCCGCCCCTTGCGTGTTCATGATCCCGCTCAGACAGGAAAATGCCTATCGATAGTCGCCAGGGATGACAGGAGCCAGTAATGATGAAGCGCATATTGTCAGTCCTTCTTGCATTGATCCTTCCGGTACAGGCGGCCGTTTCTCAAACCCCGGACGAGGCGCAGGCCCGCAAAGCCCGGTCTATCGCCCAGCTTCAGTCGGAAGGCGTGCCGACCATCGATCATCTGCCGACGATCGAGGCCGAGAGCGACAGCCGCCGTGATAACAAAGCTGTCGTTCAGCGTGCTATCGCGCTTGCTATCGTTGCCGTGAAAGGCGAGACCGGCGATCACGCGATGGGCCAGACCCTCATTCGGCAGTTCGATGCGGCAAGCTTCTTGACCCCCAAGGAACGGGCGTTCATGGACGACCCCGATCCATCGCAGCAGGACCGGGTGAACTTCACCTGGCGCTACGAAGGCGTGCATGTCATGTTGTGGGCGCTCGGAATAACGCCTGAGCTCGAACGTCCGGACCATATTTGCGATGTTCCGTTCATCGCGAACACGCTCCGTGAACTGGGAACAGATGGGCTGATGCGCCGCGCCAAGCTGCGCCCGCAGAAAGACCTGCTCGACGCTGCCGACCTGATCTACCGCTACGACTGGGCTGTCGTGAACGCGCGGCTGAAGGGCGAGGAGCCGCCGGCGGGATTGAACAAGGGCGTCGTTTACGAACGCCACTACGCCCTCAATTGGCTGATCGGCTACATGGATCAGGACTGGGACGATATTTCCACGGATACTTGATGCCGTCCTGCGCTGAATCCGCTTCCGCCAAGGCGGATGCATATTGGGTGAAATAGCATTATGATCGCCACCACGCGGGCCGGCGAGGAGGCCGGCCATGGCGAGGCCATGTCTGGAAATGGAGGGCGGCAGGATTTGGAACGGTTGAAGGATCCGGACAGTGTTTCCCCGCAGGCCGGCAGCGGCTCTGCATCGCCGCGGCATGAGCGGCGGGGCGTGGTGGCTGCCGCCGTATATCAGCACGGGCAGCGCATTCGCGACATCAGGATAGAAGAAGCCGGCGAATGGCGCAGCCGCGAGAATGCCATCGTCTGGATCGGCCTGCATGAGCCGGATGAAGTGCTGCTGCACCAGGTGCAAGCCGAGTTCAATCTCCATCCGCTGGCGATCGAGGATGCGGCGCAGCCCCATCAGCGCCCGAAGCTGGAGATTTACGGGGATGCGATGTTCATCGTCGCCCGCACCGCCCATATGAAGGAAGGCGAGATCATCTTCGGCGAAACGCATCTGTTCGTCGGCCGCGGCTATGTCGTCTCCGTTCGCCATGGAGAGTCCTCTTCCTACCTGGCAGTCAGGCAGCGATGCGAGGCGACGCCCACCGCGCTTGCCCATGGCGAGAACTACATCCTTTATTCCATCCTCGATTTCATCGTCGACAACTACATGCCCGTCATCGAGGTCGTGCAGGAGGAGGTCGAGAAGCTCGAGGATCTGGTGCTGCGCGAACAGTTGGCAAAATCCGACATCGAACGGCTTTACCTGTTGCGGCGCAAGCTCTTGCGGCTGCGCAACGCCGTGGTGCCGCTGGTGGATGTCTGCCGGCGATACGAGCACATCGACCTTCCCGGCATGGATCCGACGCTGCAGTCGCTGTTTCGCGATGTGACCGATCATGTGCGCCGGGTTCAGGAAGATATCGACGCGCTGCGCGAGGTGCTAGCCTTCGCCTTCGAGGCAAGCGTGATGATCGGCCAGACGGAGCAGACGGCGATTGCCCGCAAACTCGCCGCCTGGGCGGCGATCCTCGCAGTCCCCACGGCGATCGCCGGCATTTACGGGATGAATTTCGACGATATGCCGGAACTGAAGTTCCAATACGGCTATTTCGTCGTGCTCGGCGTCATCGGTGTCCTTTGCCTCAGCCTGTTCACCTTCTTTCGGCGGAGGAAGTGGCTTTAAAGCATGTCGCGCAAAAGTGTGCAGCGGTTTTGCGGCAACGACATGCGCGAAAATAAAGAGCTAAAGCGCAAGGAGCGAATCTGAAAGATCGCGACGCGCTTTAGTCAGAACAGCGCTTTCCAAAGCCGATCGCGGTGCATGCCGACATAGCCGATGTCGTTCAGATAGAGGCGTGCGTCTCCCGCCGAGACGTCCTCGGCAAAGGTCTCGTCTCCGGCTGCGGCACTTGCCAGCATGAAGTCGACGAGGGCTTGAAGCCGCCTGCAGATCATTTTCGGAAGCCGGCGCCGTTCTTCGACTGTCGCTCCATAGGCGCTGCAGAAGATTTCCGCCCGCCGCAGCTGCTCGTCGAGACCAAATACGACAGCCGGGTTGGCGGGATCGGAGAGGGGCGCCCAGCGATAGACCGCATAGGCGAGATCCCACAGGCGTGGCGCGGGATGGGCGGTGTCGAAGTCGATGATTCCGACAGCCTCATGATCTACGGTGGCGACGTTATAGGGCGCAAAGTCTGCATGGCAGACGATCTCCCGCGTCAGGTCGCCGCCATTCAGGACCATCGAGCCGGAGAAGGTGATGTCGGGGCCGATGATATCCACATCGCGAAACCGCGATTCCTCGCCGGCCTTGTCCGTCAGGACCTGCTGTGTCGTGGGATCGCGCAGACGGTCGAGTGCTGCGGCATGCGCGATGATGGGAGCACGCCCTGCAATGGCGGCGTTTCCCCAAAAGTGATCCCAATCCATATGCGAATTGACGACGATCAGCGCACGGGCCTCGGCCTTTTCCTCCAACAGATCCAGTGCCGTCCGGCAAAGCTCAGGGGTGCCGAGCGTATCGATCAGGGCGTTGAACCGCTCGGTCCTGACAAACACGGCATCCACTTCGTCTCCCGCCCTGACGATTACGATCCGCTCGTCGAGTCCGGGATAGGGAGTGCAATTCTATCGTTGGGTTCACGCTGATCGCCTTTGCAGTCGCAGTGAATTTGCCGAGTTCTGTGAAATCTCCATCGAGCAACCGCCTCCGAATGAAAGTTGATAGTCGCCGGGCGAGGCGGTCAGGCGGGGTCGATTATGCTGACCACTCTGGCGACGATCTCGTCAGTCGTGCGGGTGTCCAACGTATCTACAAGCCGAGCGGTTTTAAGTCTTACGCGCTCCATGATGTCGAGAGCTCTGACTTGATTGCAGAGAGCGACCCCGGTCGTCTTATGGCCTGAGATGTTCACAGCCAGTCCAGCCTTACGAGTAAACACGCCTCCCGTAGTAATGGGGACGGTGAGGCACAGTCCCACGAGATTGATCTCGCGAGGGCTGATCACGACGCATCGATGTCCATCCTTCATTTCATTCCCGACGACTGGATTCAGGTCGACGAGAAAGACGTCGCCACGCTTCGGAGCATTGCTGCGGACCATCAGGATACTTCATTACCGACAGGCGGGCTGACGTTCCAGGCGGCAGCCTGCTTGTTCAGCTCAGACATCTCATCCGCCCCTTCGAGGAGCTCCGCCAACGTGTATCTCTTCTTCGCTCGCGTTGGCGTTGCGACAAGCGCTCCATTGCTTACGACCAAGGTCAACTCCGCACCGACTTCCACGCCGAGCATTTTCAACAGCGCGGGAGGAATGCTAAATACGGTCGCGCCGCCCTGACGGCGAATCTTTGCTGTGTTGGTCATCGGAGCACCTCTGATTTGTGCTACATAAATAGCACATTCGTCGGCAGCGACAAGGCTATGATGACGAAGCCTATCGGGAATGGCTGGAGCAGTTCGGCACGCCCGATGCGATCGATCGCGACAATCATCAATTCGGCGGCTTCCCGCAGACGCTGCAGCACGCCTCCAGGCCTGCAGTCAGCTGGCCGCCAATGGTGTGAACTGTGGCAGGGGGGAGGCCTGGGAAACGGATGCTGCAAAGGAACTGCTGAAATCCGCCGGCGATTGGCAGCTCGTCCTGCAGATCGGCGTCGACCGCCATGCGGGCATCCCGCAACCGGGCGCCTATTACGTGATCATGCACAAGGAAGATATCGCCGCGCGCCGGTTCGACAGGGCGCGCGTAACCTACAAATGTGATTGAGCGGACCTGGCATCCCATGGCGGCAGCGACGCTCGTACAGCCGTAAATTGACGTGTTGAGTGGAACAACCTCCGCCAAAGGAAGTTTGCCTGAAAAGCAAACGCGAGGCGGCGGCCGATGTTATTCTCTGTGAAGCAGGGTGCACTCAGCACCCCACCCCGGATTTATTATGTCAATCCGCTGCTCCTCCAAGGGGCCGATGCATGGCGCGAGGTTTTCGACCATGCGGCGGATATCGGTTTCGACCATGTGCTGACGGCGCCCCTTTTTAACAGAGGCGGGGAATGCAGCGTCTTTTCCTCTCAAGACTTTGATCGCCTCGATCCTGAACTGCAGCTCGAAAGCGCGGTTGCGGATGGAGTGTCGCGGCTGGCGGAGATCGCCGGCAAGAGCGGCGTAGGCTTGATGATGGACCTGATGCTCGACGGGAGAGCGCGGGACCCACAAGCGAGCTATCGCCCAGTCGATCCCCGGCGCTCGCCGTTCGACCCGCCGGAGCCGATGACCACGGTGGGCGCGGAGCAGCAGTCGCAGCTGCTGGTGGAATGGACGGAGCGGCTGCAGCGTCTGTCCGACGCCGGCCTCTTAGGGTATAGGGTGCTCGGGATCGATCGGGCGGCACCGGCCTTTTTCAAATCGCTGATTGCGGGCGTGCGCGAGAAGGCCGAGGTGCAATTCTTCGCCTGGACGCCCGGCACCGATTTTGCGGTGAGAAGCGCCATCGCCGATGCGGGTTTCGCGGGATGTTTTTCATCGATGGCCTGGTGGGATCTCGACGAGAGATGGTTCGTCGAGGAGCATCGTATCCAGGAGCCGCTCGGCTGGCAGATCGCCTTTCCCGAGCCGCCTTTCGCCAAGCGTATCGCGCATGGGACCGAGAGCCGCGAAATCCTCGAGCGGCGCGCCATCAGAGCGCTGCGGCTTGCCGCTTCGCTCGGCGGCGGGCTCATGGTTCCCATGGGTTTCGAATATGGTGCGGCGACGCCGCTTGATCCCACGCACGGCGATGGCTCGGGCTTGCGCAAGCTGCGTCATGATCTCGCCTTCGACATCTCATCCGAGATCCGTCTTGCCAACAGCGAGATCGTCAAGGCCGGCAAGACGCGGGCTCCGTCGCTTCGCCTGATCCGCAATGCCAGCGGGCCGGTTTCGGTGCTTGTCCAATCCGAGGCGCAGGATCTTCGCAGCGCGTCCGATGTGCGCTTCATCCTGCTCAACCGGGACCTCAGGCGAAGCGCGCCTGCGCCGGTGACGGCGCTTCGCGAGGCCGCCTCCGGTTTTCTACCCGTCGCCGCCGATGGCGCGGCCCTGCGTCTGCGGGCAGGCGAGACCCGGGTGATTGAAGGCAAGGCGCCGGAGCCGATCACATCCAGGCCCGCCCTCGAGGTCGAGCAGGCGACGGCGTCGGCGCGGCTTGCTATCGAAAACATCGTGCCGCGGGTTGATGACGGACGCTTTCCTGTCAAACGGGTGGTCGGCGAGACTGTCACCGTCGAGGCGGATATATTCGCCGATGGTCACGACCCGCTTGCAGCCGTCCTGCTCTGGCGGCCGCATGAGGCCATGGCGGAGTGGAACGAGACGCCGATGCAACTGGTCGAGAACGACCGCTGGCGGGCCGAATTCCTGCTGGAGCGCATGGGGCGTTACGAATTCGCCGTCGAGGCGTGGAAGAACCCGTTCGCGATCTTCCGTTACGAGCTGACCAAGAAGAACGATGCGAGACTGGACCTGAAGCTGGAGCTCCAGGAGGGATTGAACCTCGTTCGCGCCGCGAAGGCGCAGGCGCCGGCAGCGCTCGGCGCCGATTTGCAGGCTCTGATCGACAATCTCGAAAAGGCTTCCGATCCCGAGCGCACAGCGATCCTGCTCGCCCCCGAAACATCCGAGCTGATGAACAGGGCCGACAGGCGGCCGTTCCGGCTTCGCTCCACGACGAGTGCTGTCGATGCCGAACGCAAGGAAGCGGCCTTCGCCAGCTGGTATCAGATCTTCCCGCGTTCGCAGAGCGGCGATCCGAACCGGCATGGCACCTTCGACGACGTTATTCCGAGGCTGGCCGATATTCGCGGCATGGGCTTCGACGTGCTCTACTTCCCGCCCATTCATCCGATCGGCTCGACGAACCGCAAGGGGCGCAACAACAGCCTGAAGGCCGCACCCGGCGATCCCGGCAGCCCCTATGCCATCGGCTCGGAAGATGGCGGGCACGACGCCATCCATCCCGAGCTCGGCGATTTCGAGGATTTCGGCCGGCTGGTCGAGGAGGCGGGCCGGCATGGGCTGGAGATTGCGCTGGACCTCGCCATCCAGGCCTCGCCGGATCATCCCTGGCTGACGGAGCATCCCGGCTGGTTCGACTGGCGCCCCGACGGCACGATCAAATATGCCGAGAACCCGCCGAAGAAATACGAAGATATCGTCAATGTCGATTTCTACACGAAGGACGCGTTGCCTTCCCTGTGGGTGGAGCTGAGGGATATCGTCCAGCTCTGGGTCGACCAAGGCGTCAAGCTGTTTCGGGTCGACAATCCGCACACCAAGCCCTTTCCGTTCTGGGAATGGCTGATCGGCGATATCAGGGCGCGCCATCCCGATGTCGTCTTCCTGTCGGAAGCCTTCACCAAACCGAAGGTCATGTACCGGCTGGCGAAGATCGGCTTCTCCCAGTCCTACACCTACTTCACCTGGCGCAACGCCAAATGGGAGCTCGAGCAATATATGCGCGAGCTGACCGAGACGGCGCCGAAGGAATTCTTCCGCCCGCACTTCTTCGTCAACACCCACGACATCAACCCGGATTTTCTGCAGAACGCGCCGCGCCCGGCCTTCCTGATCCGCGCCGCACTCGCCGCCACCCTGTCGGGATTGTGGGGTGTCTATAACGGTTTCGAACTGTGCGAGGGGCGCCCCGACGCTAAGCGCAAGGAATATGCCGACAGCGAGAAATACGAAATCCGCGCCTGGGACTACGACCGGCCGGGCAACATCATTGCCGAAATCAGGATGCTCAACCGCATCCGGAACGAAAATATCGCGCTGCATTCGCATCTCGGGCTGACGCTGCTCCCCGCCTGGAATGACAACATCCTGTTCTTCGAGAAGGCGAGCCGCGCGCGCGACAATGTTTTGCTGATCGCGATCAACCTCGACCCTCATAATTTCCAGCAAAGCGACGTCGAGCTGCCGCTCTGGAAGTGGTCGCTCGGGGACGGCGGCGCGCTCGACGCCGAGGATCTGGTCGGCGGGAATCGTTTCAGGTGGAACGGCAAACGGCAGACTATCAGTCTCAATCCTCACATTCTGCCCTTTGCGATCTGGCGCGTTCGCGCAGCGGAGGCATGAATGGACACGATGAATCCCGGTAACACCGAGCCGCTGCTCTGGTACAAGGATGCGATCATCTACCAGCTGCACATCAAGTCGTTCTACGACGCCAATGGCGATGGCGTCGGCGATTTTGCCGGCCTGCACGCCAAGCTCGACCACATCGCAGCGCTCGGCGTCAACGCCATCTGGCTCTTGCCTTTCTTTCCCTCGCCGCGCCGCGATGACGGCTATGACATCGCCGATTACGGCAATGTCAGCTCCGACTATGGGACACTGGAGGATTTCAGGGCCTTTGTCGACGCCGCCCACCAGCGCAACATCCGCGTCATCATCGAGCTCGTCATCAACCACACCTCCGACCAGCATCCCTGGTTCCAGCGCGCCCGTCAGGCGCCGGCGGGTTCACCCGAGCGGGATTTCTATGTCTGGTCGGATAACGATCAGAAATTCCCGGAAACGCGCATCATCTTCCTCGACACCGAAAAATCGAACTGGACATGGGATGCGGTGGCCGGCGCCTATTACTGGCACCGCTTCTATTCCCATCAGCCGGACCTCAACTTCGACAGCCCGCTTGTCATGGAGGAGCTGCTAAAGGTGATGCGCTTCTGGCTGGAAACCGGCATCGACGGTTTCCGTCTCGACGCGATCCCCTATCTCGTCGAACGCGAAGCGACGATCAACGAAAACCTGCCGGAAACCCATGGGATCCTCAAGCGCATCCGCGCTGCCCTCGATGCCACTCATCCCGGCGTCATGCTGCTTGCCGAAGCCAACCAGTGGCCGGAGGATACGCGCGAATATTTCGGCGACGGCGACGAATGCCATATGGCCTTCCACTTCCCGCTGATGCCGCGCATGTACATGGCGATCGCCAAGGAGGATCGGTTCCCGATCACCGATATCCTGCGCCAGACGCCGGAAATTCCCGAGAATTGCCAGTGGGCGATCTTCCTGCGCAACCACGACGAGCTGACGCTCGAAATGGTGACCGATGCCGAGCGCGACTATCTCTGGGAGACCTATGCCTCCGACAAGCGCGCCCGCATCAATCTCGGCATCCGGCGCCGCCTGGCGCCGCTGATGGAGCGCGACCGCCGCCGCATCGAGCTGATGAACGCGCTTCTTCTGTCGATGCCGGGAACGCCTGTCATCTACTACGGCGACGAGATCGGCATGGGCGACAATATCTATCTCGGCGACCGGGACGGGGTGCGCACACCGATGCAATGGTCGCCGGACCGCAATGGCGGGTTCTCCCGGACGGACCCGGCGCGCCTCGTGCTGCCGCTGATCGCCGATCCGCTCTATGGCTTCGAGGCCGTCAACGTCGAGGCGCAGAGCACCGACGCGCATTCGCTGCTCAACTGGACGCGCAAGATGCTGGCATTGCGCGGCCGCCATCCGGCCTTCGGGCGCGGCTCGCTGCGCTTCCTCTCGCCGGAGAACCGCAAGATCCTCGCCTATCTCAGGGAGTATGACGGCGAGACGCTGATGTGCGTCGCCAATCTCTCGCGGCTGCCGCAGGCGGTCGAGCTCGACCTGTCGAGCTTTGAAGGCCGCGTGCCGATCGAACTGACCGGCATGTCGCCATTTCCGCCGATCGGCCAATTGACCTATCTCCTGACATTGCCGCCCTACGGCTTCTTCTGGTTCCAGCTGGCAGCCGATGCCGATCCGCCGGCATGGCGCACGGCGCCGCCCGAACAGTTACCCGATCTCGTGACGATGGTCATCCGCCGCGGCCTGCTCGATCTCGTCGATGAGCCGGCCCATGCGCGTGTGCTGAGCAACGAAATCCTGCCCGCCTATCTCGCCAGACGGCGGTGGTTCGGGGCGAAGGACCAGCCGCTGCAGGCGGCGCGGCTGATCTCGGCGACGCCGATCCCCTATGCCGATGGTGTCGTTCTCGGCGAATTGGAGGTGGTGCTGCCTGACCATACCGAATCCTATCAGCTGCCTTTGACGGTCGCCTGGGATGATGCCCAGCCCTCGGCGCTAACCCAGCAGCTTGCGCTCGGGCGGGTTCGCCAGGGCAGGCGGGTCGGTTTCCTGACGGATGGATTTGCCGTGGAGCCGATGGCGCGCGGCATCCTGCGCGGACTTGCCGACCGCTCGCGCATCACCGGGCGCACGGGCACGCTGGAATTTCTCGGCACTGAGCGGCTCGACCGGCTTGATGTCGCCGACGATATGCCGGTCCACTGGCTGTCGGCCGAGCAATCCAACAGTTCGCTGATCGTCGGCGACGTCGCCATGATCAAGCTGATCCGGCACATCTTCCCCGGCATCCACCCCGAGGTGGAGATGACACGGTTCCTCACCCGCGCCGGCTACGACCACACTGCGCCGCTGCTCGGCGAAGTCGCGCATACCGATTCGAGCGGGCGCCGCTCGACCCTGATCATTGTCCAGGGCGCGATCCGCAATCAGGGCGACGCCTGGAACTGGATGCTGAACAATCTGCGCCGCGGCGCCGATGAGCTGGTGCTGGCCGATCCGGCAGTCGAGCCCGGCGACGACGTCTTCCGGTCGCTGATCAGCTTCGTCGCGATGGTCGGCATGAGATTGGGCGAATTGCATGTCGTGCTCGCCGGAGAAAATGCGGATGAGGCCTTCAGCCCGATCGTCGCCGGCGATAGTGAAGTCGAGGCGATCAAAAAGGCAGTTGCCGGCGAGGTCGCCTATGCGCTGTCGAAGCTCGCCGAACGCGCGGTGGGAGCAGATCCGGCGATCGACCTGATCGCGGCCCCGCTTCTCGAGCGCCGCTCCGAACTGGTCGAGCTCGCCGCGACGCTGGCGGAGAACGCCCGCCATGCGCTGATGACGCGCACCCATGGCGACTTCCATCTCGGCCAGATCCTGGTCAGTGAGGGCGATGCCGTCATCATCGACTTCGAGGGCGAGCCGGCGAAAAATCTGGCCGAGCGCCGCGCCAAGACGGTTCCCTTGCGCGACGTCGCCGGCCTTCTCAGGTCGCTGAGCTATCTCGTCGCCACCGCCCAGCTCGATAATGACGCTGTCACCGAACATGAAAATGAGGTCCGCCGCGACGCCATCGCCCGTTTCGGACGCAACGCCGAGGCGGCCTTTATCGATGCCTATTGGCAGGCGGTGTCGGCGTCGAAGGCGCTTGCCATGCCGCCCGATCAACGACGGAGGCTTCTTGATGCTTTTCTTCTCGAAAAGGCCGCCTACGAGATCGCCTATGAGGCCCGCAACAGGCCGAAATGGCTGCCGATCCCGCTCGCCGGCCTTACCGAAATCGTATCGCGCTTAGCGGGGGTCAATGCATGAATATCGAACGTTCGGAACTTCTCTCAGGCATCGGCCACGATGCGCTTTGGGCCTTGATCGAGGGGCGCCATGGCGATCCATTCTCGATCCTCGGACCGCACGAGAGTGGCGGGATGACGATCGTGCGCGTCTATCTGCCAGGCGCCGAAGCGATCGATCTCATCGAGGCGGCGAGCGGCAGGGTGGTAACGCCTTTCAGCATCGCTCACCCCTCCGGCCTGTTCGCAGCGACGACGGGTTCGAGAATGGGATACCGGTTGCGGATCCAATGGCCGGATGGGGAGCAGGTCACGGAGGATCCTTACAGTTTCGGTCTTTCGCTCGGTGAGCTCGACCTTCACCTGATATCCGAGGGGACCCATTACAGCCTGAGCCGGACGCTCGGCGCGGTGGCGATGTCGATTGACGATATACCGGGCGTTCGTTTCGCCGTCTGGGCGCCGAATGCGCAGCGTGTCTCGGTCGTCGGCGACTTCAACGCTTGGGACGGACGCCGCAATCCGATGCGACTGAGGCAATCGGCCGGCGTATGGGAGCTGTTCGTCCCACGTCTTGCCCCCGGCGAAAGATACAAGTTCGAGATCGTCGACGCGCAGGGAACCTGCCTGCCGCAAAAGGCCGATCCCGTCGCGCGGGCAAGCGAGGCCGCCCCGTCCACCGCCTCCATCGTTGCGTCGTCGACGCCGTTTCGATGGACCGATGACGGTTGGATGAAAGGCCGCGACCGGCAGGCCAGGCTCGAAGGCGCGATCTCCGTATACGAGGTGCATGCCGGCTCCTGGCTTCGCGACCGGCAGGACAGCAACAGCTATCTCGACTGGGCCGAGCTCAGCCAGCGGCTTGTTCCCTATGTCCGCGACATGGGATTTACCCATATCGAATTGCTGCCGATCATGGAGCATCCCTTCGGCGGCTCCTGGG
>NZ_CP092432.1:0-418401 GCF_022385315.1 Rhizobium sp. K102 | reverse complement strand
TTTCATCCTGTTCCACAAACTGTAGGAAGGAATTGAGTACACGTCTGATTTCTCCCACGTCCTGCCTGTCCCCCCTCCTTGCTCCGATCGCATCGAACTCATCGAAGAGATATACGCCGCGGGTTGCGGTCATTGCGTCAAAAACCAGACGCAACTTTGACGCGGTCTCGCCCATGAACTTGGTGATCAGACCGTCCAGGAGGATGGTAAATAAGGGAAGGTGAAGTTCCCCGGCCAACGCACTCGCCGTCATCGTCTTGCCGGCCCCCGGCGGACCGACTAGCAAGATCTTACGTCGCGGCTGGAGTCCGTGGCTACGCAGGTTTGC
This sequence comes from Rhizobium sp. K102, assembly GCF_022385315.1. Classification (NCBI taxonomy): domain Bacteria; kingdom Pseudomonadati; phylum Pseudomonadota; class Alphaproteobacteria; order Hyphomicrobiales; family Rhizobiaceae; genus Rhizobium; species Rhizobium sp. K102. The sequence goes on along the minus strand of NZ_CP092432.1, from coordinate 418,073 downwards.
CTGCTGTCGCTGTTCGGCCAAAATACGATCGAGACGCAGGCGAAGCGGGCGGGCAAGGACCATGTCTGCCAGACGGATGTCGGGATAACGGGCGCTCAGTAGACCGGCGAGCTCACCTTTCGGCTGCACGAGTGCGACCGCTCCACCCGGTCGACGCATGCTCGGCTCTCGCGTCTTCGCTGTATCGACGAGATCCTTGACTTCCTGCGCCAGCTTGCCATGTCCTTGCCGCGCCTCATGGGCAGCCAACTGCAGAGCGGTCGACAGGAATCTCTCCTCATCGCCGGCGATGTGGCTTTTTAAAAGGGTCACGATGTGGCGAGACGTGGTCATTGTTGATTTGCCGTTTCGTTCTGCTTTTGGACTATCAGCTGCAGCGCAATTTGCAACGCAATTCCCGAATAGATAACAATTCAATCCGTTACTATACCGTTCCGAAAATTAATCGGTAGTCTACCGACCCATCCTCAGCAGCATCCGATTTGGCGGAAGCTGCCGGCGTTTGCATCTCGTTAACCATATGAGCCAGCAATGTTCTTTTCTGTCACGGAAGCCAATATGGCAGTACATTCCGTCACTCTTAATGATGTTCCAGGCCACACCTGGCTTCCGATAAGTATTGCTTATCGGAAGCGATTGCTATAACGCCGCAAATCAGCGATGTCGGTCGTCCTGGATCGGCGGATTTGCCCGGAAATCCGGGCATTTAGGGCAATTTCGCCCGGGATGACCGGACTTCTCAATCGCAAAATTCGACGGCCGCCGTCGGCACACATGGCCGGTCCTCATTTCCGGAATTGAGCGCCGGCGCCCTTCAGCAGGCTTCTCCGCCCGCAGCCATCACCAAAGCCGCTGTTTTTCCAGCATTTCCGCCCTGGAAGCCCGCTGACGCGCATTTGCCACCGCGGACGCTCCGTTGCTCGTCCGCGGTAGCATTTTGAGTTTGACGGGCCGCTATTCAATGGCTAAAACACGCTTGCAACTGTTCGATTTCTAACGCATGCCTTATCTGTACAAACTACTTCGAGACAGGGCCGTTACAAGCGCGATGGCAAAGCCACAAACATTTGACAACCAACAATCTCCCAAGCGGCTGATCGGTTATGCCCGGGTGTCGACGGATGAACAGGTCCACGATGCCCAGTTGGACGAGCTGCGTGCAGCCGGCTGCGATCGGATCCATCAGGAGCATGGTTCCGGAGCATCGCGGGCTCGACCGGTGCTGACGCGATTACTCGCTGAACTTAGCGCCGGCGACGTCCTCATTGTCGTGCGCCTCGATCGACTGGCCCGATCCGTCAGTCATCTCTTGTCGGTGATCGAGGACCTCGAGGCCCGCGGCGTGCATTTCCGGTCGATCCGCGATCCAATCGATACGTCGACCCCGCAGGGCATGTTTTCCCTTCAGGTCCTCGGCGCCGTCGCGCAGCTCGAGCGGGCGCTAATCGCTGAGCGTACCAAAGCCGGCATTAAGGCGGCGAAGGCACGCGGCAAGCTTCCTGGAAATCCCGGTCTGCGAGAACGACGGCCGGAGGCGATCAAGGCAATCTCGCAGGCACGGGAGAAGCTCTATCTCGATGAACTCATTGCATCGGCGCAGACGTGGCTGCCGATGGTGCGTCAACTCCGGCCGCAGCACAGTTGGGACAATGTCGTGCGGGTTCTCAATCGCCGTGGCCACGACTGGACCGTCGAACGCCTTCGTCGCGCTGTTCATCGCATGGTACGCGAAAAGCTCGCGGAGAAGGAACTCCTTGCTCGATCCCCTCGCCGGGCTCCCGAAGACTATCTGATGAAGCTGGTGGCGGCAATTGCCATTGCCGATCCCAACCTGTCGCTGCGCGACATTGCCGCGCAACTGGACCAGATGGGAGAACGGCCTGTGCGCAGCGGCAAGAACTGGCAACCGTCCTCGGTGCGGGTCCTGCTGGACGAAGCCCACCGATTTGGCCTCATTCGCCGTTGAGGGCATGGTTCATCCGACGCCCGATGGCAGAGAGTCTTTTCTTGTCGCTATTCGACTGCATAGCCGTCAGGTCCGGCCTTTGGGGATCTGTAGCGCCAGGACCGCTAGTCGCTATCGCTCCGCGGTTTCAGCTCAGCGCCTACATCCTCGCCGCGGAGCCGGCTTCCTCCGCCTGCTCGCCCCCTCCCCCGGAACGTGCTGAAGGCTTCAGCCGCGGTGATTATGATCCGCAGAGGCGCGCGGGCCATGACCCTCGGCGGCGCGGGTAAAAGCAGAGGACAGCCGCTCCCCTCGCTACCAAAAAGCCGTCTCGGCTGCACGACGAATTCGGGCGCGAGCCGGAACTCAGTCAGACAGTATTTGTTTCTTTTACAATCCGTCCGCGTTTCGGCGTTCTTTCAAGGATGCTCGACAATTTGATTGAGCCATTTGTCCGCGCCGCCAGCTATATTTCCTACAAGAATGATTACGGCCGAAGATCTGCAAACATTCGTTTTACGACCAGCAAATTTCGACTGTCCTCGAAGCCTGGGAGGTCTTCGTCCTGAAGCATCCTGCGGAGACCGCCGTTAAGATTACAAAGCAATGTCTCCTTTCAGTCGTGACAAACACCGCGATTGTTCGTTCGAACACGAAGCCGCTCAATCGGCTCCGTGCATCAACTGACCTTACTACACCAGCCGCATAGAAGGGCTGTCGGCCATTCTACCCGGGCAACCATGACCAATGCCCTTAGAACGTCATGTACGATCAAAAATGACCGCCAAGACCCCGCGACCCATGGCGGCGACAGGACGGTACCTATCTCTACACAACCGATCTTGTGAGAGGTGGCGCGAGGAGCGGGTCATGCGCCGTCCATAGTAGCGCCCGAAAATGTCGCTTCTTTTCAGAGTGTTGTAGCTGTGGTCAGCTGACCACCGGAAAAGCAGCTGTTGGCAGTGCGTCCCACCCCAAAAGACTTGCTGGCCCACGACAGCAGAGTTTGGCGAAAAACCTCGATCAGTGGACCCGCTGACCTAGCACTCAATCCTCTCCGGCAGCGACTAGATGTGGAGCCTCAACAGGTTGTCCTGGGTAAGAGCGAGCCTAGTGATTGGTGGTTTTGAGTTTAGACTTCCGTGAGGCCTGTGCCAATTGTAGCGATGAAGCCATCGTGGCAGTTCGGCGGCGCGCATGTCCGAGTTGGGATAGGCGACGGCGTAGGCCCACTCTCTGAGGGCGGTCTGGATGAAGCGTTCGGCCTTTCCGTTGGTTTTAGGCGTATATGGTCTGGTGCGAACGTGCTTGAGGCCGTTGTCGCGACAAGCTTGGCCGAATGGCTTTGATGTGTAGCAGGGACCATTGTCGGTCATGACGCGCTCGACCGCGATCCCGAGGCTGGCATAATAGGCCAATGCCGCCTTCAAGAAGGCCACGGCGCTTTCTTTCGTCTCGTCCGGCAATATCTGTGAGAAAGCGATGCGAGAGGCATCGTCGATGGCCACATGAACGCATTCCCAACCGGCGCCCCAACTCTTGCCTCTGCGCGAACTCTGGCGAGTGCGATCGCCGGTGATGCGGTGGCCGACCTCATGAAACCGGCCGAGCTTCTTGATGTCGATATGAATCATCTCGCCGGGAGCCTGGCGTTCATAACGACGCACAGGCTCGGCCGGCTCGATATCCTTGAGGCGGGAGTGGCCTGCGCGCTTGAGAACCCGGCTCACCGTCGCTGCAGATACACCGGTTTCGATTTCGCGATGTGCTTGCCAGTCAGGCGCTGGCGGCGAAGCGTGATGATGCGCTCCGCCAGCGCCTGACTGGTCTGCCGGGGCATGGCATGAGGTCGGGAGGAACGATCGAGCATCGCCTCTCGACCACCGGCCTTGAAACGCTCGACCCAACGGGCGACGATCTTGGCCGCGACGCCATAGGCCTGTGCTGCCTGAGCCTGGGTCAGATGCCCTTCGATAACAGCAAGCGCCATTTGTTCCCGGCGCAACGGCGTCAGTCGGGCATTCTTATGAATGTTCATTCGCGGCGATCCTTCCGACTCGAGGTGTGATAGCTCCAGTCTCCTAAATCCGCTTTGAATGGACAACCTCCCGAAAGCTCACATCTAGAGCCTGCGCGCTCCGAGTACGCCAAGTGGCGGAAACGCGAAGCTTTCATCTCGCGCAGCGTTGGAGCCGGTTGCGGCAATGGTATCTGCATCACGTGCCCGGGTCTGGTCCGAGCGATGAGTGCGGCCGGAAGTGGTTGTAATCGTCGGCCCAGCAATGGCGCTTCGGGCATAATCGCAGCCGAGGAACAGGCTTTGGTTGACCATCTCGTCCCGCATCCGGCCGTTGAAGCTCTCGACATTAGCGTTTTGCATCGGCTTCCCGGCGTGATGCCGTGCGACTCGACACTATGATCCTTCGACCTGGCAAGGATGGCATTCGAGGTGAATTCCGTGCCGTTGTCGGAGACGATCATCCCCGGTTTGCCGCGCCGTTCGATGAGGACCGACAGTTCGCGAGCGACGCGACGACGCAAGATCGAGGTGCACGGGATCGCCGCCAGGCATTCGCGGGTCACGTCTTCGACGAAGTTGAGCACGCGAAACCGCCTTCCGCAAGCGAACTGGTCGTGAACGAGATTCAGCGAGCTTCGGGCATTGGCCTTCGCTTCGACCAGGATCGGGCCACGCGTGCCGACAGCGTGCCGCCCCGGCTTTTCTGCTTGCGAACGGAAAGTCCTTCTTCGCGATAGAGCCCGTAGATGCGGTCGACCCCAACGGCGCTCCCCCCCGCCGAAGCCGCCGGTCGCCGGTCGCCGGTCGCCGGTCGCCGGTCGCCGGTCGCCGAAACGCCATCGCTCATTGGCGAGGTCGCGCAATAGGGCGACTTCTTTATGATGTGGGCGCACCTGCCCGACCAACGCTTCGATCTTTTGTCGCGCGTCATGCATGACCATGCACTCATCGGCGGCTCTAAACTGCGTGATGTCGTAGAGACAGTTCGGTTCTGCGACACCCAAACGATCGAGCTGCGCGAGCGCGCCGACCGTCCGGCGCGGCAGGCAACGTTGTGCCTGCGCTTCGGCCAGGCGACGATCAGGCAACCGCAAAACCTGCGCGAAGAAGGGCTGCCCGACGGGGTTAGGCTCAGTTGGGTCGAGGTCGTCGAACCGGACGCACCCGACGGTGTCGAGCCCTTGCATTGGCTGCTCTTGACCACCCATGCGCTCTCCAGTGCGACTGACGCCTGGCAGATCGTCGCTTGGTACAAGCAGCGCTGGATGATCGAGCAGTTCTTCCGGGTGATGAAGACGCAGGGCTTCAAGATCGAGGACAGCCAATTGCAGTTAGCGCCGCGGCTGGAAAAGCTCGTCGCCATCGCCGCCAAGGCCGCGGCAATCGTCCTCCAACTCGTGCAGGACCGCAGTGGCGGCGATCCTCACCCGGCAAGCCTGGCAGTCAGTCCCCACGAGATCAACACGCTCGCCGCCCTCGAAAGCCGCTTCAAGGGCAAGACCAAGCTGCAATCCAATCCCCATCCCAAAGCTTCGCTCGCCTGGGCCGCTTGGATCATCGCCAAACTCGGCGGCTGGAACGGCTATGCCTCCTCCAAGCCGCCTGGACCCATCACCTTCTTCAACGGACTCAAATACTGTGCCGATGGCTGGGCCTTGCGAGATAGGTATATGCCTCAGTCGTTCGGTGGAGAAATGTTCCACTGGATCATTTGCTTTTGGTCACGAACAAAATCCAGCGACCAGCGGGCAGAGCCTTCGCGTTGGCCAGGATCGGTGCGCGCGCGCCTGCAAGTTCGCTTACGGAAGGGGGTTTCGCGTGCTCAACATCGTCGATGACGCGACGCGAGAATGCCTCGCGGCGATCCCCGGACACCTCGATCTCCGGTCGTCGCCTCGCTCGAAACTCGCAATGATCTCTCCGACAACGGCACCAAACTCACCTCGAATGCCATTCTTGCCTGGTCAAAAGACCATAGGGTCGAGTGGCTCATTGCGTCACCTCGCCCAAGATAGCGGTTGATGAATTCTCCCAGTGTTGTGGAAGTGCCGCCGCGAATCAGCCCCGTAGATTCCGGCGCTGCGGATGGCAGCAGGTACTTGTTCCTATTGCGTCCTATCCATGCGGCGCCATCGCCCACTCGCGATTAGCCGGCACAGCCGGCCGCCTTGCGATTTGCCGCGCCGGTGCCAATGAATTGATGAAAGGCGGCTGCCATTTCGTGCGAAGACTTCGCTCCTGGTCTTGTTCGTGCGCGACCTTGGGCGCGTTCGTATTGAGATCACGGTCGACTGTTCCCCTGAAGAGGCGTCATTTGGCTCGGGAGCCAGACGGTAACCGGCACAATGCCTGCGACAAGCCGCCTTTGAAAGTTGGTGTTTTCCAAGGGGTTAGCTTGGTGGTCAGCTGACCACAACCGAAATCCTCAACGGCAGGAATAACGATCAGCCGCACTTACCCAGCCCTCAAACCGCCTTGCCCGTTGGCCTTCAACAACGCCATTATCATCGGGCCAAGCGAGAATTCACCGCGCTCACTTCGGCGCGTTAGATCCCGCAGATAGCCTCCAGGAGAGTTGATGAAGTTAGCCCTTTCCAGGATGCACGCAATTGCCACCGCAGCATTCTCCGGTCCTAGCGCCTCGCAGGCATCCTGGTAGGCGGAAGGGCTTACCCCCAGCATAGATCGAACCACCACAGCGGCAGACATCAGATCTCGCCAGCTCCCCACGCCGCGCGGTGCATAGTCGCTGATCATCGGGCACGCCTTGAGCACCAATCCCAAGGGGAACGCCCTTTGCGATTCATTCTTCGGCTGATGGCTCAAGCTCGCCTTTGCCCCCTGCTCCTTTTCGGAGCGTGGTTCAGATTCATTTACGGATTCGGGTTTTGAATTCTGTATGTGCTGCTCGATATGAGCAGCATTGGTGCTAATTTTTTCAGCATTCTCGAGGTTTTCCAAACGATTAAGCACTTCCTCACGGAGCATCTCCATTTCATTGAGAACGCTAGTGACCCCTTCAAGGGTCGGAACGCGCGGAATTCTGCTCGCGAGCGCAATGTAGATGTCCTCGGTCGTCTTCCAATCGCCGTCGGCGCCCTCGACCATTGCAGCAGTAATAAGTTTGCGAACATCCCGCCGGCAAATTGTAAGGCTCTCTTTGGCTTTCCTGAGCGAGGCTCTCTCGGCCGCCACTCTTTGCGCCAACATCGCCAACTCTTCCGATCGCGCCAGGAGGGGCGACAGGTCGAAGCCAAAAGCATTCTCGATCTGGCCATCGTCGCCCTTGCGGGCGAAGCGCTTGCCATTGGCGCTATCCTTACGGGCGATCAACCCCGACTCCACCAGAATGGCAATATGCCGCCGCAACGTTGCGCCCGCCATTGCATGCGCCCGAAGCGCCAGTTGGGCATTCGAGGGGAAGACAATCAATTGTGCATCCTGACGCAACTCATTGTCAGGATAAAAACTCAAAAGTGCGTCAAGAACAGCCAGACTGTTCGACTGGATCTTGAGCAGTTCCATCGCGGCGGAAGCGTCTCTCAACACTTTCCACTTATCGGCAGCTTTTCCATGCTTGATTTCCATTGCCGCCTGGCGCCGCACGAGCGCAAGCGTCATTGGCCGCCGCCCGAACGGCGTCGCTACATTCCCCGACTGCATTGTCTCTCACCTTTCAGCAGGCAAAGGAAATTCGCTCACCAAAACGGCGCCAAAGACTCTTGACGAGGATTCGAGGAAATGCGATTCTGTTCTTGCTACAGAGACAGAAGGGCTTCCACGACGGCGACGTTGAGGGAGCTCTTTTCTTTTGCGGGTTACACTCCCTGTTTCCGTTGATGCTTTGCGCGATGCTCCTGGTAAAGCGCCGGCAAATGCTCGAGTACGAAAGCCGCGAAATCCGGCGTGGCTTTCCTGTCAATGGTAATTTCTAGCTTGCTCTTGCTCTGCGTGACCTGCGCAAGCCTGTCGCCATCGGGGGTCGACAGGACGTCTGGCAACCCGCGCGCAGTCCGACGCGGTTTCAGATGGTCGATCACTGCCTTGAACCGTTCCGACGACGGCAGCGCCTGCACCTCCTCCGAGGCAGCATATTTCGCAGCGCCTGCCGGAGGCGATGCTTTCTCAACCAGCTCTGCCAATTGCTGCCAACTTGGGCGTCCAACGCCTGGAGCGGCGCCGATGGCATCGATCAATTCAGAGGGGAGGGCGTCAACAAGCAGGAGCATCTTCGACAAGTTGCTTTTATCGATTGACATAGCCGCGATGACGATTTCTCGTGGAAACTGCTTGTTTAGCTTGTGTGCGAAACGTGCCTTTTCGATGAAGGTGAGGTCTTCGCGCTCATTGTTTTCCTGACCCTGTGCGACAACCAACTGCTCGTCCGTCAAGTCTCGAACAACCGCCTTGACCGGCAGTCCTAGCTCCGAAACGGCGCGCAGCCGGCGATGTCCAAAGGCAACTTGGTAGTGCGCGGGTTTAACGGGATGAGGTCTCACAAGGATTGGGACCTGCTGTCCTTGCTCGCGGATGGATGCAAGAAGTCCTTCGATATCACCTTGCATGCGATCCTGAACGAAGGACGGCTCGATTGACGACGCGTTCAGTTCAACCACGGCCTGACCTTCGGCGAGACGCCGCTCGATCTCCTCGGCACGACCAAGACGATCATTTTGCTCGCGCAACGCGTTACCGATGTTTGCAGTCAGCTTCGTCGCTGGATCTCGTTCTTTTCTGGTCACGCCGAGAAGCGGCATGGAGCGAGTCTTTGCCGCTCTGTGTTCAGCAGCTGATGAGCTGTCGGGCGCGTCCGTGGTGACGTCAAGGAGGTGCTTCCGACTGCATGTGGTTCTACCCCATGCTTTTTTGATTAGAGTTTCGATCTCGTCGTTGACGGCGTTCATCGCCTCTAAGGCCCGATCATAGGTCGAGCGCGTGAACTGTCCGCGCTCAACCTCAAAGAGGGTTTGATTCGTCAGGCCAGCGTCCGAAACGGCGGTCGTCTTGAGCATCGGAAAATTGAGGACATTTTCGCCAAAGATCGAACGCAGATAGCCCACCATCTGGTTCTGCGGGCCATCGCTCGGTTCAAAACGAGTGACGAGGTAGCGCATCCAATTGAACTTGAACTGGGCGCCTGCGTTCTCGATTTCCCGAAGGAGATTCGAGGTCATCGCCAGAAACTGGTTCATCGACATTACATCCAACATCTGGGGATGGACGGTGACGAGGATCGAGGTTGCGGCGGTCAGAGCTGAAAGCGTGAGATAGCCAAGTTGGGGAGGGCAATCGATAACGACGACATCGTAGTTGTCCGCGATGTCTTCGATGACCTGACTGATCCGACCGTAAAAAAGCGTGTCACCTTCCTTCCGGTTCATAAGCGCGCGCGGGGTATCGTGCTCAAACTCCATCAGTTCAAGATTGCCAGGAATTAGATGAAGATCCGGGATGTACGTTCCTCGGACAACCTGCTCGATTGGGACCTGCTCGTCATCATACCGGATGGCGCCATAGAGTGTTTCGTTCGGACCAACGTCAGTTTCTGGCTGACTGCCGAAGAGTGCGGAAAGGCTTGCTTGGGGATCAAGATCAATCGCGAGAATCCGGTAGCCACGCATTGCCAGGTACTGTGCCAGATGCGCGGCTGTCGTCGTCTTGCCCGAGCCGCCTTTGAAATTCATCACCGAGACGACTTGAAGCTGCTCCCCCGTGCGACGATGGGGCAGGTAGCGCCGGTTCCCGCGGCCAATCAGGTCCAGGTGCTTACGGATTGAATGAATATCTTCGATCGTGAACGTGCGTCGACCGCCAGGGCTCATACTAACGTGCAGTTCAGGCATTTCCGAAGCAGTTTGTCTAAGATAAGACTCACCGATGCCAAGCAATTTTGAGGCTTCTGACGGTGCAAAGGATCGAATGCCCTTTTCGGACGTCGGCGGGAAGACCTTGAGATGATGTGCTTGAAGTTGGCTGGAGAGAGCGTCAGCATGACGCTCCATCAATGCGGTCAACCCTTCGACGACCGGCGCTGTTTTTGCTGCGGTTTTCGCCATCTCAAAATCCATTTCCTGCAAGTGGCGGAACTTTTCGCGAAACCGCTAAAGTTCCGCCACTAGCTATTAGAGCCGATTCTGCATTTTGAGCAAGGGGTTTTAGGTTAACGAAAGGCTAACGTGGATAAACCCGGAACGTAGAGTAAATGGATTTTTCCGTTTATATCCTGCAGCTTAGCAAGACCGCGGTACCGATTGGTCATGGTGTGTTTTATTGTGAATCCTACAAATGTGCCCCGGCGATTTAGACGAAAAGCAGAAGACCTCGGCAAAGTCGGTGATCCCCTTGCCGCGACTCACTCGCACAAAACCGTAAGCATTCGACAACGGACGCCCGATTCCAATTCGTGCAGAGTTCCCGGCGCCTAACGGCGGCGGAGAAATTCATGCAGGTATTCGCGATCTCGACACCAAAAATTTACTACGAAGCGTAGCTGCTTCAGGACGATCATAGGCTACGTGCGAGGATCTTTTCCACTCGCACTTGGGATGTAGAAGTAGTCGACGAGTGCGAGGCAGATGGGGTTGACGCTCTCGCCCCGACTGCCATCCTGGATGTCACCGCGGCTGGACCACTTGCAGGATGTGCACGCGATTTGTCTGCGATGGGACCGACCATGCTGGTAGACGTATTTCCGTCTCTGCTCCCGAAGGGTCGCCTGAACGCCAATCCCCTGATGGTCTAGAGTTCTCGCTTTTGCGTCGACACCTCGAAGAGTGGAGGGGAGGGGAGGGGAGATGGTTCCGTTCACGAGGCAACGCTGACCTTGTTCGCCGGCATCGTAGAATGGTGCCTGGGAGGTGGTCTCAGCGAAGTCGTTGCGGTAACGGATATCAGGTTCGAGCGAACTCTTGCTAGCGTCGAATGGCCTCTCCCGCGCTTGGGGCAGCCAGAGAAGATCGTTGCCACCACCGCCATCGCAGGCACGCGTCCAGCAAACGCTGAGACCTTTCTGATGTTGCGGCCGCCCAACTACCGATCTAGTTGCCGTCATCCTTCTCGGTGCGACTCGGATTGTTGGTCTGTTCGGTTCGAACCGGTGCGCCACGAAGGATGAAGCTTTGGACGATGTGGCGATAGGCTCTTAGGAGGGTTCGCGCGGGCAGATGAGGGAAGGCGACATGGCATCTTCGCAGAGATGAGGATGCATCGAAGAACGGGCTGGTAAACCGCGGCTCGTGTTTGAGGCTGGTGGCATTGACGCGGCCCAAGCGCTCCACTCTACCTTCAATAGTTTCGTCGCTCCTTGCGCAAGGGAACACTTCTGCCGCTTGAAACGTCCTTTGCCGTTTGCGCCGACGATATCTCCGAGAAGCTTGTCAAGACCCAGGACATAAGCAAGCCCGCCAGCAAGGCACGTGATTTCATCAGCTTTCTGACTGCCGCCTGTGGTTGTTGGCTAGATTCTGGATGCAAGTAAGTGTACATATTAGGATAGTCGGTGTGTCGGGGAGCGAGAGGTCTCGTATGGAGGTTCGTGGACTCGTAATTACTTGCCCCCGCAAGGTTGAAGAATGGACATTGTCGGTTCCACTCGCCGTATCGTCCGAAGTCGGTGTGCGGATAGAGTTGTGTGGACTCTGCACACCGGAGCAACGCGTTTATCGGGGCGCCAAGCCGACTTACCCCTATTGGGGCGGGCACGAGTTGTCAGGCACGATCGTGTCTCTGCCGGACGATGTACCGGATGGCCTGCGCGTAGGAGACCGCGTTGCGGTGCTTTTAATGCGCAGATGCGGCCAATGTCGTGCCTGCCGCCTCGGACTGGACAACCACTGTGCATATTTAAATCCTAAAGCGAGAGGAGGGGTGCCGCAGGGGCCGGGGGGATTGGCCAATTTTGTGGGCGTACCCGCCTATCAGGTTTTTTCCGTACCTTCCTTTTTGGCTCCCGAGCGTGCCGCGTTAGTTGAACCTGTCGCCTGCGTGGCACGCGGCATAAATAGGGCGCGTGCAAAGGCTGGAGACACTGTGGCCGTCATCGGCGGAGGCACGATGGGCCTTCTCCATTCGATACTTCTGACAACCAAAGGATGCGACGTTTACCTTTTCGATGACGACGTGGCAACGCATGGGCCTGTGATGTCGACCGGCGCCCATGCAACGGGGTCAGTTCATTCTCTGTCTGATCCGAAACTCGTCGAGAAATTAACGGATGGCTGGGGCTTCGACTGCATCTTTTGCACGCGCTTCGGTGTCAGAGGCATTCAGGGGGCCATAGCTGCGGCGTCACGCGGTGCCAGGATTGTACTCTACCAATCGATTCCGACGTCCGATTTGTTATCGGTAGGCGCTAACTTTCTGCATTACCGGGAAATTGAACTGATCGGCACCATAGCCCAAAGCGCGGACGACGTGAGAAATGCCATCCGAACCATCGTTGAACACGCCGCACGCTTCGACGTGCTGCAGGTCAATCTTTGGCCCTCGTCAAACGCCCAAGAGGCATTCGAGCAGGCGCTCGATCCACGTGTTAATCGCGTGATGCTAGATTTCAGGTAATGCTTCTCAGCGTGCCTGCAGCGCGCCTGCAATTTCGTTGCCGATCGAGACTACTTCGACACTGTCGGGGAAATTGTCGGTACGTCCGACGCTGTCGGTCACAACGATGCGGTCGATCTGAGACCGTCCCCAGTTTTCGTTCAGCGACGGCGTGAATATGGCATGGGCTGCGGCAAGGGTTATCTTGCGAGCGCCTGCCGCTTTGAGATGTGCGGCGGCTGAAAAAGCCGTCTGACCACTGTTGATTTCGTCGTCAATCAGGATGATCGTCCGGCCAGCAACGTCCCCCAGAATCTCGACGCTCTCCCGAAAGTCATCATCGTCTCTGCGGTGCTTGCGCATGACAGCGAATGGGCAGCCGAGCAGGGCCGCCAAGTGCTCAGCTCGCTTCGCTCCGCCGAAATCCGGTGAAACGACCATGTCGCCATCGACGGCCGCAGAACCGAGATGGCGAACTAGGGCGGGAGCGAACTGAAGATTGACGACAGGACAGGCAAATGCGGCGCACAGCTGAGGAACATGGAGTTCGAAAGTTATCAGCCGATCTATACCGAGAGTTTCGATAATCCCCGCAAGGATTCGCACCGGTACAGGTCCGCCGTCGAAGGCAGGGCGATCCGAACGCGAATATGGGAGGTAGGGAAGAACAGCGGTAATCGTGCGGGGACCCCGCGCCCGCACGGCACCAAGCGCTAGGAACAACTCGAAAAGACGATCATGAACGCTGTCAGGAAATGTTTGCACGACCACCACATTTCCGCCAAGCCCGCCGTCGCGCGGAGTGACAGCCATCTGGCCATTGCTGAACACCTGCGTGTTTAGGATCGTTATTCCTGACCGCGTGAGGGCCCGATGGACTGTTGACGCAAACTTTGCAGAGGTTTCGGTTGCTGCGATACGAAGGTCGTTCGCCGCAGGATCTGTACGATATGGTGACTCGGGCGCCATATTTACGCCAGCTCAAGATCGTTAACAGTGGGAATAGACAGCAGTTTGGGCAACACGTCGCCCCAATCATGTTGAAGTGGTACCTCGGTTTGATCAGGTCGAATGAGCTCTAGGAACTCGGACGGTATGTCTATCCCACAGATGCGCTTCATCTGCGTCAGGACGAAATATAACGCCGGCCTCATCTCGTATTTGTAACCTATCGCAGCGACCTCCGCCCAGCTAATATTCGCCATTTCTTTGTGTAGAACCGCATGAAGATCGCCGAACATCAATAGTCGAAGCGAATTATAAAGGAAGGCCTCGTGATAAAGCCTGGCCGAAAGGAACCAGACGGCGCCAGTCGCGGATTGGACCTGCAATATGCGGCCTAGACCGTTTGCAAGACGCACGCCTGACCATATGTCTTCGACATCGATGCCGACGGAGAGATTTACATGCATATCAATGAAGATGGGCATGTGCAGCTTCTTCGCGGAATCGATGTATCCCTTTACGTGGCGGTAGCGCAGCTGGCGTGGCACCGCGGGACCAGGGAACGGAGATTCAACGGATTCTATCCTTACAAACACCGGCAAGGAATAACTTTCGCGGAAGGTTTCGTCATCGAGTTCCTTTCGTTCCGGATGCCAGTTGCCATTTGAAGGGTCGAAAATACCGTGCCGGTAGCCGAGATCGAACATGAGCCGCTGCACGCGCTGCGCGTCAGCGGGCTTGACCATGATGTCGAGATCGGTCATCGGCCGTAGGAGTGGATCGGGATAGTGGAGAAGCGCGAGATCTGGTCCCTTCACCAGGAACCAGGCGATGCCGGCCCGATCCAGCGCATCCATGATTTCTGGCAGATTGCGAAATTCGAGTGCGGACCTGACCTTTGACATGACAGTCCAGCACTGAACGTAATGCGCCGCCTCAGTAGGCAATAGTGTCAACAAATCGAGGCGGCGCAAGTGATTCTCAAGCAGCGGCACCGTCCGATTATGCTCGGCGCGCCATACCACATAGGGCCAGTTGACAGGCTCCTTGCAGAGACGGACCAAACGCTCTTCATCCTCGGGTCGTAGGTAGGCCCGGCAGGTGATCAGCAAAATAGAGTCTTCTGGTGACAACCGAAGCATCGCGGAGACTCCTGATACGGCTGCGTGATTTATTTCGAACTTTCCGGGCTGCCGAATTCGGCTAGTGTCTGCCTCAGGTCGGCGAACTGTTGTTCGAAGGAAGCGAAACTCTGGTCGACGTTTTGTCCAAGCAACTGTTCAAGGCTGAGCGTTTCTTCAGCGCGTTCCTCTTGTCCAGACATAAGCTTGTAAACCGAACTTACCGGCAGCAATCGCGACAAGAGTTCACCACCGCGGCCCGTCTGGGCGCTGTCCCGAATTTGCCGGATGCAACTTTCGGCAAGCAATCCGTCAATCACGATTACCAGCTTGCCATCCTCTTCGTCAACGGCGTAGCCAAACAGTCGGGAACTAGCCATTGCCGCTACCTCTGAACCTTCTTGAGGTCTTCCACTTCACTGCGTATCTGCAGCAATTGTGCCTGAGCCGAGAGAAGTTTGGCGAATGCGGCGGTAACCGCCTTTGCCGATTGTGTGTCGGAACCAGTCATCCTAACCGGTCCTCGCCCAATGCGGCGTCCTACAAGACCTGAATCGGCGGCGCGCGGCCAATTGGCTTTGCCAAATTTCTTCGAGGCGGTTATATCAACGTAGTAGTCTTGTAGTTCGCCGTTAGCAGCGAGTGAGCCGGATTTCGACCGTTGCGATCTGCGTGACACCTTTAGCGATTGCTCTAATTTTACAAGGCCAGCCGTCAATTGCTGAGCTTGGTCATCCAAACCCGCCTGCAGCCGGGCGAGTCCTTCCGCGAGACGAGAAATCACCTGGGCTTGCTGGGCGGCTGCTTTGTTGCCGGATCGTATCGCGTTGTTCGCAAGTGTGTGCGCCACACCCGCCGCACCTCGGAAAGCTCTGCTCATCCTCAATCCTCCACGTTATTTTTGTTGACCTGGTTAAATTACGTCGTCGACACAGCAATTATTACGTCGCGCCTCCTGCGTTAGTGAGTGTGTTGCGCAGCAGCCGCGATTTCCTCCGAGAAGTTATAGACAGGAGCTTCGGCGGCGGGCCGACGCTCTTTCGCTATAACTCCGCGGCGGTAGGTGGAATCTTTCGTCGGGTCCACCAGGGCGTACTCCGGAAAACCTCCGTTATTGTAAAGTTCCTGGCACAGCGGATAGGGCGCGTCCTTTTCACCATAGTGCGACCAGCTACTCATCTTGCAGACGCCGCGACAGACTGGATAAAACACGCAGTTGCCGCAGACGCCCTTAACCTCGCCACTCACCACCTCGCGTAGCTCATGGAAGAACGGGCTGTTGCGCCAGATTTCCATCAAGGGCATTTCGAAGGCATTGCCGGCGATCATTTCCGGATCATCGTAGGAGGCACTGCACATCGAAACTTGTCCGTTCGACAGTATGCCCAGTACGTTGTCGCCCCAACCGCAAGTATGCACGCCGTTCAGATACTTGAGAGGCATCAGAGCCGGCGGCAGAGTCATGTATGCAGCGCCACTCTCAAAATGGGGAGATTTCAAAAGATCGCCTATCAGTAGCTTGCATTCCTCCAAGCTTATCGCATTGTCCTCATGGCTGCGCGCGTTGCCCATCGGATGTATGTTGAGCAGCGTCCGATGCTTCTTGATGCCCCAGCCGAGCACCAAATCTATAATCGAAATCACCTTGTCATAGTTGTTGCGATAGGCAGTCGTCGTTACCACCGTAGAGATGTCAGTTTTTCCAAGCCGCTGCAGGACAATCGCAGTCTTGGCGAACGCACCCGATTTTGCTCTGAAAGCGTCGTGCGCCTCTGGGTCGAAATGGTCGAGGCTGATGAAGACCGTCAAATTGGGGAGCCTACTTAGCTGCTCGATCGTGAACTCGTCAAAGAGGGTTCCATTCGTCTCGAAAATCAGCTCCTTCAGCCCACAGGATGCGAGATATTCCATGACTGCCATGAATTCCTTGTGAACCATCGGTTCACCCCCGGAAACCTTAACCTTGCGCAGCCCATTGGGTAGTGCTTGCTCGATCAGTCCTTGGATCGCCTCCAGGTTGAAATCAATGCCCTTGGCCTTGGGCCCGACGCCTGCGATATAACAGTGGTGGCATCCCAAATTGCACTTGCGGGTTAGAAACAGATAGATCGTTTTAATTTCGTTTTCCGAGACGACTCGTTTCGAAAGTTCACTTGTGACGAGGGCCTGTAGCGTCTGACTGGCTACATGCACGTCCTGCGGTGTCGAAAGCCAATCAGGGGTATTCATGCGCTTGCCTCCTTACGTCTATGTTGCTGCGCTAGCACGTCATCGCACTGATCACTGGTGCGTCGTCCAATTGACGCCTGCCTTTCAAAACTTCGATTTCGAGTATGAATGCGTATCCGGCGATCTCTCCGCCTTGGGACTTGACAAAATTCCCAGTCGCCCGAGCAGTGCCACCCGTCGCTAGAAGGTCATCAGCAATCAGGCATCGCAGGCCGTCACCGATGAGGCCGGCAGTTACCTCCAGGGTTCCGGAGCAGTATTCACAGCTGTATTCAAATGAGAGGACGTCCCCCGGCAGTTTACCGGGTTTCCTTACCATGATGAAACCGCAACCGAGCCTATCAGCCAATGAGGCGCCCAAGATGAAACCACGCGCATCAACCGCCAAAATGGCATCGATTTCTGTTCCCGACACTTGGCTTGCGACGGTAGAAACGACTTCGCCCAATGCACCTCTACCAGCCAGCATAGGCGCTATATCCTTGAACAAGATCCCGCCTATCGGAAAGTTAGGAAATTCTCGTAATGCTTCTACACCGGATTGGTTAATCCGTGACGCCCCGCTATTTGGAACAGCTACAATCATTTTACTATCCCCCACATGTAACCATCTAAGAGCCTCGTAAGGTGCGATGGCCTCGCGCACTTTGTGGCCAGCCACCAGATGAGGCCCTGGCAAGCTTATCTGCGGCGGCCGCCGCCGCGCCTACCACGTTCCTCCGGGCCGGCACGGGTCCGCTCTCTGACCAGATCACGCCGGAATTCGCCAGCGCCGCGAACAGATGAAACATCAGTCGGCCGCATAATGTTGTCTCCTCGAAAGCGGCTCCGATCATGATTCGTCCAGCCCTGATCTTAGTGCCGAGTCAACTTTACGTCGCTTTGGGGTTCGTCAGGACCTTGTCAAAAGCATCCTTGACCGGCTTTGAGATTTCCTCCACCGCCCTGCTTGAGAGCTCCCGGACTTCCTTGGCGTGCTGCAAACTTGTCTCAACGCGCTTGCGGAAAAAGGTCGACTGCTGTTCGAGGATCTGCGACGGCGAATTCGCGCCCAGCAAAGCTTGCAAATGTGAGAAGCCGGCCTCGGCGTCGGCTTGCAGTGCAGCGATCGTCTTCCACCACAATTCGTTGCCGAATAGACTTGTCGTTTCGAGGATCGGAGGCAGCATTTTCTGTGTCGCTTCAGCGCCGGACGCAAATTTCAAAAGAGCCTCTGTCACCTGCTTGTTCCCCTTTTCAACGGATGCGCCGAACTGATCTGGCACCTTGAGCGACGATGACCCCGGGTTTTCGATCGTTTCAAAGGATCTTTCGGAAATCTTGGTCATTGCATTTTCCTTCTCTTTGAGTTGGTTGCAAGCTGTGACATCGGGATTGACCCCTTCCGCCGGCGGACTATGCATGGCCGCTTTGGTAGAACGCGGATCCGATGACGAACGGTCAGGTGGCCTCCGTTCCGTTCGTTTCATGAACCGGCATCATGCAGACTGCTTTCTGCCGCTTGTAACCAGGGATCAGCAAACACCATGCCAACTGCTCCGACGCGCCAAGAAGATGATTTTCGTTTATCGATGGGCGGGTTGAGGGCAGGTTGATGTGTATTTGGCGGAGAGACCGGCGAACAAAACGTTCCAGTCACGACAAATCTGACAAAAGTGGCGAATGCCCGACATTTGCGAAAAATGTCGACGGTTGCGCTGGGGACAAGGGAATTCACGCGGACTTCAAATCGCGCCAAGGATCATGTGCCTGTTCGTGGCTAAGGGGCGTTACTCGACTTCTCGTGAACGTCCCTGGCGGTCTTATCAACCCTTGTCCTGGTTCCTGCTTTGCACCACCTTCCGCTTGGAGCCATGAAGAGGGTCGTTGTTTCGATAATTTGAGGATGGGCTGCTTGGCGATTTGTTCGTAGCCCAGCTCGGGTCCATACGTCTCGGTACGGTTCGCCTGCCTATCCTGTTCACGGCACTTTCGAACCTAAGACCGAACGTCATCAGAGCGATCGCTGTGATGCGCAACATATTTCATTTGGTACGACGTTTGCTGGTGATCGGTGACGCTGGTTGACCATAGGCTCTGATGCCGATCTCGTCGGACAAGGACGCAATTGAAGTCAACTACGGAGGTTTTCGGGACCTGACACGATGATTGGTTCGGTGCATGCGGAACGCTTGGCGGCACGAGGATGACACCGAAAAGTACGTGGGGTCAAATCAATGGAGTGAAAAATGAAAAAGTATGTTTGCGAATTCTTCGGGACCTTCACACTTGTCTTCCTCGGCTGCGGCACATTGCTTTATATGCGTCAAGAGGTGGGCCTGTTGGGTGTCGCTTTAGCCTTCGGGACGACCGTGGTTGCAATGGCCTACACGATTGGCCCAGTCTCGGGCGCGCATCTCAATCCGGCGGTCAGCCTGGGTTTCCTCGTGTCGCGCCGATTGAGAGTGTGGGACTTTCTCGCGTATGTCTCCGCCCAATGTGCAGGAGCTATCGCGGCGGCAGGCACGCTCTACCTTATCGCTATGAACAAGGTCGGCGGTTACGATATCACCCTAGAAGGTTTCGCCCAAACCGGCTGGGTAGTCTACGGATGGAGAGCTGCGTTCCTATTCGAGTTTATCGCCACGTTCCTGTTCGTAACTGTATTCCTCAAATGCACGGCTGGACGCGGCGCTGTTGCACGATTGGCGATTGGACTTGCCTTAGTTGCGATCCACCTTGGCGGTATCACCGTTTCGGGTTCTTCTGTGAATCCAGCACGATCGATCGGCCCAGCACTTTTCGCAGGAGGGGCGGCACTCTCTCAACTCTGGCTTTATATATGTGCGCCAATGCTCGGCGCTATTGCGGCCGGCCTTCTTCAGCTCAGGGGGATCGTCGCGTCAAGCGAGCCGCAAAGTCTGCGCCAATTTGAATCGCGCGAAATGACCAGCGACATATCCAGCCCGGTTTCATTCTTTCGCCACCGAAGGAGAGGTATCCCAAAAAGGGAAAGCCACTGATCGAGGAGGGGGTCTCGACCTTGACAGGGGAGCGCATCCCCAGACACTGGCCGTTGCATCCCGCATATCTTGACGCTTACTGCGATCTTCCTACGGATTGGGACCACGGTCGTCTCTGACGTATCGACAAACGTCGCATACGGATCGACAATGGCAGCCCAACGTCCAGCTATCATTGGCGGCGATCCAAAACGGCGGCGATCGCGGCCAAAGCCTCGTGTATCGCGATACTCACCGACCTTCCGCTCAAGGTTGTCAAGGGTCCGCGATACTCATCCATACCGCAGATGCGTGTCATTAGGAGCATGAATTTTACAATGGTGAGGCTGCCATATAGGACACGTTGGGCGGCGGATCTAATGGAGCAAATCTCCAGCGTCTGGGGGGTTGCGCTGGGGTGCCGATCCACACCCAAGCGCCGGTAGGTGATAGACGATACCCACAGCGGCTAGGAGCCATTGAATCGGCAATATGTTCTTTTGATACGGTGTCGCGCAAGTTTGGCATGGAGAATCATATGCAATCGCAACAATAGCCGAGTGCAGAGTCAAGCAGCGCTACTTGCATACGCGCAAATGTCCGTTAGAAGATTTCGACGACGTGGCAGCCCAAGCAGTTGCGCGGCAGCGAGTTTAGGCGGGGCGTACGTTGCGGCGAAAAACAGCCAATGGACACGCCGAAAACGGCTACTGGGCCTAAGTCGCCACGGTCGCCCTGTGAACTTGGAACCCAGGCAAATTGTATGACCGTTGGCCGTCGTTCAGCATGCCGAAGTCGGAGCGCTGATCGGAAGCTGGATTAGCCTGCATGATGAACGAGAGGTTGGAAAATGCCGCTTTCAAAGGCTCCCGTAGGCATCGTGAGATGTTGAGAATGCGAGCAAGAATTGTAGGTGGAAAGACAGTGCCTGAGGCGCCAGAGGCCGACGATCGCGATCTAGCTTTAGACTTCGCCAAAGGAATACTCATTGTCTTGGTGATTTTCGGTCACCTGATACAATATATCTTTTACGAGGGTGATGGCTTCTGGGATTCGGCATGCTTCAAATCGATCTACATGTTTCACATGCCTCTCTTTATGGCGATAAGCGGATATCTCTCTAGATCAGGGCTACTAGGCAAATCGTTCAGGCAAGCCATCGGTGATCGCGCGCTGCAGCTCCTGGTGCCGACGCTGTTCTGGTGCACCCTTTTGGAGGCAGTCAAATTGCTCATGTTTCCCCGGCCGCCGGACGCACCTGGCAACCTGTTGCAATTCATGCACGATTTCGTCGGCACATACTGGTTCATCTGGGCTGCGTTTGCTTCTTTTCTTTTGGTCAAACTTATTTCGATCTTCAACTCCGGGTCGGCACGCTCTTTGCTTGTCTCATCCATACTGGTCGCAGTTGCCCCCGTGACGTTTTCTATATTCCCTCTCATAAAGTACACCTATCCCTTTTTCTGCATGGGATTTTCATTTGCGCAGTCGAGAGATTGGTGGACGAGCATAATGCGGTATCATAAGCCACTCCTGATGATGTCCGCCTCTATCGCGGCTAGCTTGTGCTTCATGGCGTGGCGCGAGGACACCTATGTCTACAACAATCTCGCCTTAATCCAGGATCTGCAGTCGGCAAAAGATATCCTTCTGATGTTTTTTGGCTCGACAGTGGCCTCTGCAGTGATGATCGAGATTCTGCTTCAATCCTGGAAAATTGGACGCTCGAACCGGGTGGTTCGCTTTATCGCCGTGGAAGTGGGGCAGAGCACGCTCGTGTTGTACCTGGTGCAGGCTACGGTATTCCGTCTCATGGATTTGATACAATACGGAGAACAATGGGCTCCCACAATGAGGTCTGGCGCGGCGGGAATTCTCGGGACGATGATCATTGCCGTAGCACTAGCAGTTCGCTGGAGCGTGCGCGACATTCCCTATCTGTCCCAGCTCATGCTTGGAACGCCACCCCGCCTCGTTCGTTTGCCGAGCAATCCTGCGAATAACTAGCGGTGTTCAATTCTCAACCTAAACTTCGTCAGCAAGCAAGCATGCCAAGGCACGCGTTAAGGGGCCCATTTTTAAAGGATCCTTTTGCACGAAGATCGGCTGAGGTCCGACTGATGTGCCAATCACGTATCGAGAATCCGCAAACCCCTCGCGCCCAATGCTCCGCGACGACGCGGGCGCTTGACCCCCAGGGTATCGACTCCACCCTCTTTGAGGTTGCCAAAGATTCGGTTTGCTTCGCACTTGTTTGGGGTCCGCTTGCCGCCAGGTCCCGTTGTCCCTGCTAAAATCGCGAGCGTTCGCTAAGGTACCAGAAACGCTTTTCCGGCCTGTGCTAAGCAATGACCGGAAACAGCGAGTATCGCCTCAGCGGTCACACCGAGGCAGCACTGCTCCATGACGGCCGCTGCCACAGTCATCCTCTTGCCGGCGCCGACGGTACCGGCCAGCTAGGTCGTGCCGGCAGCATGATCCCCCGGGTGCCGTGTTCTGGTGCGGATAGAGAGTGAACGCGGCCGACGCACGCCGGCAACTTAAGATACACGCCGCCGAGGCGCCCAGGGGCTGGTTGTTGAAACGGTCCTAAAACCTTGCGGCCGGTCGATCCGGTGGGCATCGGACCAGGACCCGGCCCTGAAGGGCCATCTGATCTTCGTGAGCTTCCCCTTTGCCGGCTACGTCTAACAGCCGTTCACTGTGGAAATTCAGAGCGTTGTTGAGCTGTCGCCGGCGTCGCGGGGGCCTATGCCGCTTTCCATTTGCCCGCGGCATTCCCCCAAATGACGGCGCTAACTGTCGAGGAAGGGAGCTCCAGCCAGTGATGCATGCGGGTCTCGGAGTCCATCACTGGGAGGCGCTGTGATCGCCAAGCAAAGAAGATCGACCGGCTGCACCTCGGCAAGCGGCCGGACATTGCGCCCAATCCGCGAATTGAGAGCGGAGCGGCTTCGGCGGGTGTCATTTGTTGCTGACGTGGCCGGAGAATAGGCTTCCGCCGCTGCACCGGGATGCCATTTCTTCGATCCCCACCGCGTCTTGTCCGGTTCACGACAACGTTGTCCTCGATCAATTCTTCATGGGCTAGCTAAGAAGCTGGAAACAATACAGATGCCGTGTTCCGAACCTCAGCGGAGGAGACTGGCATGAGTCTTGAACTCCCAGAACTACGCGGCGGGCAATCGCCTGGTGGAACGTGTGGCGTCCGGTCGAAGTCGATTTGAACCTTGAAGGGAAAATACATGGCAGGTCTGCATCAGTTCGCACGGAAAAGGGGGGATCGGCAAGTACACGGCCTCTCAAGATACTCTCACTGTCCTTGTCGACCTCGAAAAGCTGATTCCACCCCCCGCCTGATCCTCAATTCGAAAGCCCGAGACACGGTTTTACACCTGGCGGCGAATAGGTTGGTTGAGGGTGGAGTTCGCGGCGAAACCTACCGCCACTGGACTATCGCGACGGGAATCTCGCTTGTGAAGCGCTTTTCGTCAAGCCCGCCAGCGTTGCCCGCCGCTTGCCGTTGTTGTTGCGGCCGCCCCGTTTCGAGGGGCCATGTCATTCGTCCGGGCCAAGTTGCGTCGCCACAGGTCCCATCTGCCGCACCATTTTAAGGGATGGTGTTACCGGAAGCGGGTGTGGCCCTTAGTCAAACCGCATCCAACACTCAGGAGGATTTTAACTGATGTCAAACGTCACCCCTGTCCCCAACAATGCTCGATTAGATGAGAAAGATGCTCTCGCCACGCCTTTCATTAAGTGCCTCTTGCGTCTGATGCGTGCTCAAGACACCTTTGAATTGTGGCAAGAGAAATCGGACACCGATTTGCTCTGTGATTTCATCGTGACGAGGCAGCAGCGTAGGGCGATTCCTCTCATCGGGGGACCTGACCTAGAGGTGCAGTGGCGGCTTGAGATCTTCTATGCCGCCGTAGCACTTGCTATAGAGGAGCAGTCCGGACTGATGGCGTCACCGGTGTTGACTGTGAACCATGAGGGATTCGGTCGGATATTACTCACGGCGGGGCGGCTCGTAGTACTCTCGAAGACGCTCCGCGACGTACATCGATTTGGCTTCGACAACCTCCAAAAGCTCGCCGAGGCGGGAACTGGCCTGGTCGATAATGGCTTAACAACAATTAAGACCTATTCAGATGTAGCGCGCGTTTAAGTGCGGTTGAAACGGCTCATATAGGGCGGAATTCTTCGCTAATCTGCCCAGCAATCAAGCAATCCGGGGGTGTGCCCTAGCGTTCTTGGCGCGGGGGGGGGGCGACATGGAGGAACCTGCATGACAGTGCGTTCACTACTCACTACGGCTCCTCTTTGGCTCCGGCGTATCTCACAAGCACTGATCAAGCGACGTGTATTGGCTGCGCCCCTTGTTTTCTGGTCTGCCAGTGTTCGGCAGGAAGGTAGGTGGTTGGCCTTCAAATGACCTGTCACTGAATTTTCATCCGGCGGCGATTAGAGCCTCGGCGGTCTTGAAACGCTCCCAAACGTTGGACCACCGGATGCTAGAGTTTTCCGGCTTCATTCAGGGAGGCGGGCTGGTTGCGCCTCCCGAATTCACCAACGAGATCGGCACCTTGTTGCCGATCGCACCATGAGGTCTTTCCTCATTGTACAACACGACGACAGAACACCCACGGGACCGAGGTTCGCGAGCTTCTGTATCCGTGGCATCCCTGGTCCGGACGGCTTGTTCACGTGCATGAGGCGGTGTCTAAAGGGACGCATATTTTCCGCTGCAGCCTTTCTGGTTCTTCTTCTGGTCGACTTCTTGAGGTCCCGTCGTGGATGTTCGACCGATCAGTGAGTGGTTGTTGGCGCAGCCTGGCGGTCCCGCACGTCGATCTCGCAAGCCTGCATTCTTTGGCAAGATTGCTGAAGGACGCTGATGCCTCATCGCAATCTTCGGTAATGGGCGCAGCATTGGTCTCTCACGAAACGAGTCGGAGAGATGTTCATGCCTCGCCAGCCCATGACATGCCAGTTCGATCTGTTCTCGGCCCCGCAGCGGGGGAAGACGGCAGGGACGCCGCAATGGTCGGAGTTGCCGGAGGAGACCCGCCAAGCGTTGACGGTGCTCATCGTGCGGCTGTTCGTCGATCACGCAAAGTGCGGACATGCCTGCCAACAGAAGGAGGCCGGTCATGATGCATGAGAAGATCGCGCCGCATCATCTGGAGCGGAAGGCCATCCTCTATGTTCGGCAGTCCTCGGCTCACCAGGTTCTGCACAATCGAGAGAGCAGCGCCCTCCAGTACGCCATGCGCGACCGTCTGGCAGCGCTTGGATGGTCACATATAGAGACGGTGGATGACGACCTTGGTCGTTCGGCCGCCGGCGGCGTGACCCGCGCTGGATTTGATCGGATGGTGGCGGAAGTCTGCCTTGGCAAGGTAGGCGCCGTGGCCGCGCGTGAGGTATCGCGCTTCGCCCGGAACAGCCGCGATTGGCAGCAACTCATCGAGATGTGCCGCGTTGTTGATACCGTCCTGGTCGACCAGGAAGCAGTTT
The DNA here is from genome assembly GCF_022385315.1 of Rhizobium sp. K102. Classification (NCBI taxonomy): domain Bacteria; kingdom Pseudomonadati; phylum Pseudomonadota; class Alphaproteobacteria; order Hyphomicrobiales; family Rhizobiaceae; genus Rhizobium; species Rhizobium sp. K102. The sequence goes on along the minus strand of NZ_CP092432.1, from coordinate 392,771 downwards.
ATGCGCCCCGCCAGGGCAACGACCGCCTGCTCTTGGGTTTGAAGGGCAGCCTCAACGAGTATGAACTCGATCTCTTGCGTCAGCGTTCCCTTTCCGCCCGCTATGAGAAGGCTCGCCGCGGTGAACTCGTCGTCACTGTTCCGGCCGGCTTCGTAAAGGCCGGTGACAGGATCGAGAAGGATCCCAATCGGCGCATCCAGGAAGCCATCGCACTCGTCTTCGACAAGGTCACCGAACTCGGGAGTGCCCGGCAGGCCTTGCTATGGTTCCTTGAGCAGGGATTGGACCTGCCCGTCAGGTGCGCCAACGGTGACGTCATCTGGCGCAGGCCAAATTATGCCACCATCCACCGGATGATTGCGAACCCGATCTACGGCGGCGCTTATGCTTATGGTAAGAGTCGTTCCGTACCAGGATACGATGGCCGATCTGGAATTCGCCGCAAGGCGCGTGATGAATGGCTGGCGCTGATCCCGGATGCGCACGAAGGTTACATCAGTTGGGAACGGGCGGAGGAGATCCGCAAGATGGTCAGCGACAATGTACCGGCCAGTCGCCATCATGGAGCGCCGAAGCATGGCGGCGCTCTGCTTGCCGGCCTGTTCCGCTGCAAAAGGTGCGGCCGGAAGCTGACGGTTCGTTACACAGGAGCCAACCATAACATCCCGCGCTATTCCTGTTGGCGAGGGTTGCTCGACAACGGCGAACCACGTTGCATCGCCTTCGGCGGTCTGCGGGTCGATGACGCGATCGAAGAGGCACTTCTCGGCGTGGTCGAGCCAGGAGCCATTGCCGCCGCCGTCGAGGCGGAACGCAATATGGCCAACCAACGCGATCAGGTTCAGGATGCCCTGATGCGCGACCTCGAGGCAGCACGCTATGTAGCCGACCGGGCATTCCGGCAATATGACGCGGCTGATCCGGAGAATAGGCTGGTGACGTCGGAGCTGGAAGCACGCTGGAACAAGGCGCTGACTGGCGTCGGTGAGATCGAGGCCAAGATTGCCAAACATCGGACAGTTACGCCGCATCCGTTCCCCATGTCCGCATCACAGGTAACCGCACTTGCGGGAAACCTTCGCGCCGTCTGGACGGCGCCGACAACCGATGCAAGGCTGAAGAAGCGCATCGTGCGCACGCTCATCAATGAAGTGGTCGCCGATCTCGATGATGGAACCTCTGAGATCGTCCTCGTCATTCATTGGGTTGGAGGCGTCCACACCGAACTGCGCCTGCCGAAGCGACACCGTGGCCAAAGAAATGCGACCCCTGACGACATTGTCGACGCTGTGAAACAGCTCGTCTTGATCGCCAATGATGATGTGATTGCCGGTGTCCTCAATCGCAACGGACTGACGACCGGCAATGGCAATCGCTGGACACGGGAGCGGGTCACCGCGCTGAGGTCATATCGCAAGATTCCGGTCTTCCGTCCGCAGATCGACGGGGTTGAGCCATGGCTTAATCTGGGCGGTGCGGCGAAGTTACTCGGGATATCGCCAAAGACGCTGCGTCTGGCGGCCGAGGCTGGCGATATTAAGGGGGCTCATCCGCTACCCGATGGCCCATGGATCTTCAGCCGTTCCAAACTCGCGACCCCGCAAGCACGTCAGATTCTCGATCGTGTACGGAAGAACCCTCGCCACCCCGCGGGATCGCCTCCAGATCAGGAAAATCTATTCCTTTCGATGACATAGGAAGATGGGAGTTATGAAACAGGATTGTAGTATCTACGCCAATCCTCCATCTTTTCGCGGGCATCCGCAAGGGTCAGGAACCAATGCTGGTTCAGGCATTCTGCACGGAAGCGGCCATTGAACGCTTCGATGAAAGCATTATCAGTCGGCTTGCCGGGGCGTGAGAAGTCCAACGTCACACCCTTGGAATAGGCCCGCAGGTCCAAGTCGCGCGACACGAACTCGGTCCCTTGGTCGACACGGATCGTTTTCGGATAGCCGGCTTTTTGGCACACCCGTTCAAGGGTTTGCACAACGTCTTCGCCTCTATAGCTATGACGTGGATCAAGCACCGGCACGTAGCGCGAGAAGGTGTCGACCACCGTCAGCACGCGCAGTTTCTTACCCGTTGCGAGTTGGTCGTGAACGAAGTCCATCGCCCACGTTCCGATCACCGCCGCTTCAAGTTCACAGCCGACAATGTTGCCATGCTGCTTAACCGTGACGTTCACAACCGTTTTCAATCCTCGAGCCGACAGGGCCTACACGGATCACGACCTTGGCGCCCGCCATAATCGAGCGTAAGGGCCATCAGTTCTCACTAGGTCAGCGTGCTTTCCCTCCTCAATGACCCGCCCCTTGTCCAGGACCACAATATTGTCCGCCCCACGAACGGTGCTCAACCGATGAGTGATGACTATGATGGTCTTCCCAGCGCGAGACAGATCCTCAACAACCCGCAGCACAAATTCTTCGGCTGCCGAGTCCAGAGAGGAGGTCGCTTCGTCAAGGATTAGAACGTCGGGATCCCGGTACAGGGCCCGAGCCAATGCGAGGCGCTGCTTCTCACCTCCGGAGAGGCGAACCCCGTTCTCGCCCAGATGGGCCTGGAACCGCCCGGGCCAGCGCTCGATGCACTCCCGCAGTCCTATTCGATCACAGATGCGTACGATCTTATCGAACTCCGGTTCGAACTCGCCCAGGGCGATGTTCTCGATCACGGAACCGGAGAAGACGTCTATCGATTGCGGTACTGCAGCCATGACCTTGTGCAGTGATGCGCTCGAGAAATCCTGGAGGGCATATTGGCCGATCCGAATGCATCCATCCTCAAGCTGGTAGACATTCTGCAGCAGAGCCGCAAGGGTGCTTTTGCCCGAGCCGCTCTCACCCACGACGGCCGTCAACTCTCCTTGGCGAAAGGAGACGCTTAGATCGCTGAAAACCTCCGCCTGCGCGCCATAGCGGAATGTGACGTTCTCCAGGCGAATATCTCCGAGATCGGTCTTCGTAGCATCGATGCCGCTGCTGCTTGCCGACTCCAGTTCAAAGATCTCGAAAAGTCTATCCGCCGCGATAAACGCGTCTTGAACGATCCGGTTGGTCTGGATCAGGCGGGCGACCGGCCGGGTGATATAGCCAAGCAACGTATAGCAGGACAGCAATTCGCCGGGCGTGACGGCCTGTTCGAGCGCAAGCGTGGTTCCAAACCACATCAGCACGATGGTGAACAGGACCGACAGCAACGTCGAGGCGTTGTCGCCGCAGATTGAGATCAGCCCGGAGCTGTAGACGGAATGCAGCATCTTTACGAAGCGGGTCTCCATTTTGAAGTTTGCGAAGCTCTCGACGCCGGAAGTCTTAATGGTGGAGACAGCTCCGAGTGATTCTACCAGTTGCGCCTCGAGTTTGGCGTCATTTTCCATGATAACTCGTTGGAGATTTCGATTCATCCGATTGATGGCCCAATATACCAGGATGTACATTGGAATGGCGAGCGCCACGATCAAAGCAATATTCCAGGAATAGATGAACATCATTCCGAACGAGAACAGTATCATTAAAATGTCAACAAACATGTTTATCGAAACGTCGTTCAGGAAGCTCCTGATTTTCACAGCGTCGTTCATGCGCGACACGATTTCTCCCATGCGCATGCTATCGAAGAACTTCTGGGGCAGGGCCAGGATGTGATTGTAATAGCCGAGGATCAAGCATACGTCGATCTTCTGCCCCGTCTGCAGGACGAGTCGGCCTCTTAGGAGGTTGATCAGGATCTGTATCGCTAGGATCAGCAGCATTGCGATGCTCATCAAGTTGAGCAGGTTGCGGTTTCCCGCTGGGATCACGTGATCAACGATCTTCTGAACGTAGATCGCCGTCGAGAGACTGAGGACGGTCGTCACAAGAGCGCCGACGAGAGCCTGCGCCATCACCGTGCGGTGTGGCGCGAGTAGGCGGGCGAATCGGGCGAGGGGCGACGTGGTCTCGTCTCGACGATTGAATGTGTCTGCCGGAACCAGCAAAACCAGAACGCCGGTCCATTGCTCCATGAATTCCTGATGCGGCACTTTGCAGATTTCGCCCAAGGCCGGGTCCATGACGATGACCCACTTGGCGTCGATCGCATGGACCACTACGAAATGGTGCAGGTCCTCCTTGACGACGTGCGCGATAGCGGGCTTGGGGATCTTGTACAGGCTGTCGAAGCCACCTTTGACGCCTTTCGCGATGAAGCCCAGCTTCTGCGCCGCTTCCGTGAGCCCCAGCACACTCGTACCGGAGCGGTCGGTCGACGCATACTGGCGGATGCGCGCCAATGGCAACTTGTAGCCATAGAAGGCTGCGACAGATGCGAGGCTGGCGGCGCCGCAATCCGTGATGTCACGCTGTTTGAACTTAATGGCCTTACTCGACATGGAGGCTCGCTGGCTGTTGGGACAATATTAGCGCCCCGCCAGCATCGGGTTGAGCCAATCGTCTGCCTCGTCGTAGAGCAGTTGCAGGAGAGTGCGATTGGCCAACAGAAAGCGAGCCCGCACGGTCATGCCTTTCTTCAGGTGGCCGATGGCCCCGCTTTTCAGCGCGAGTTCGCTGCGAGAGAGCGCGCACTGGACCTTGAAGACCGGGTTCCCGTCATGCAGAGTGAAGTCCTGCGCCACCTCGACCACCCTTGCTTTGATGACACCCCATTGGTTGTAGTTAAAGGCATCCACTTGGAGCCGCACCGGCTGACCAGGCTGCACAAAGCCAATGTCGTTGGGGGAGACGTAGATTTCCGCCACCAGATCGTCGTTCGGCGAGATCCAACCAACGGTTTGCCCGCTCTGCACGTAGCTTCCGTGCGCGAGGCCGGAGAACTGCTCGAGAGCACCCGATACTGGGGCGCGGATGCGGTGCAGGTCCCGTTCGTGCTCGAGCTGATGCAAGGTGGCCGTGAGTTCCTTTAAGCGCAGGTTAGCATCAAGGAGCTTCTGGTTCCAATCAGCGGTTTTGCGTCGCACGAGGATCTCGCCTTGGACCTCGATATTTTGGAGAGCGAAAGCCTTCTCGTCAACGGTCTTCGCGGGCGCCGCAGCAGCCGAGACAAGTCGCTTTGCGCGGTCGAGTTCCGCCGCGGCGTTACTGCGCGCATTTTGGTTCTCGCGCAGCAAGTTGAGAAAATGCACCCTTTCAGCCGTCGCGGATTCGGTTTGGAGGGGGGGCGAGACGCTGAGCCTTGCGCCGGAAGAAATCAGCGTTTGGAAGTCATGGGCAAGATCGCTCTTGGCATGAATGTCGGCTAAAACCCCGCTGAGCTTTTCCTCGATTACATGATCGTCAAAGGCGATTATTTCCTTCCCCTTAGCAACGACATCGTTCTCAAAGGCAAGGACACGGGAGATGCGTCCGGAGACGGGCGCTATCAGGGGCGTCTTCTCCACGATCGGGCGAATAGTACCGACACTCTGCATGGAGACCGGGATGGTAACGAGTGGCAGTGAGCCAAATGCCGCGGCGACGAAGAGCAAGATCGCCCTATAAATGCTCAAGGATCGTCCTGATCGTCGCGCCAGTATGCTTTCTGCGGTGCAGCTGGCCGTTTCAGCAGAAAGGGGAACTGCTAGTCTGTAGTCACTAGGAGCCATCGAGAGCCAGCTCGCTTATCAACCAAACAAGTGTCCGTAACGTCGCAAAAACAAGTAAACCCAAAAATACCAACCTCCGGAGGTTTCAGCTGCTTCTTGAGGGGTTAATTCGGTTACACGATAGGCTGCCATGTTGTTCATCATTGGTGTCTCCGTTCAGAGCTGGATTGAGAAGATGCCAAGGTCCCCGTTGGGAGCTCCTAGCGGCGCGCAACAAAAAGGTTCAAGATTCGTGCCAATGCAGAAGGAGCGAAAAGCATCAGAAAACTGTTCTGTATGTTATTCAATGGCTGCCCTAGAGCGCCGAGACGTGCCAAACCGCACATCACGCTGTCGCAAGCACGACAAACCGAGTAGGGTTCTGAATGAACGTCCTGAACAGGATCGACAGCTCCAAAGTTCGGTGGCGACGGTACAGTTGAGACTCGGCGCTCAGTAAGCGCGCCCCCATCCGCGTAGCCCCCATCGAGTTTGCCGTCGATTTTTGTTGCTGCTGATTCACTCTGAAACCTGGTGAATTGTTGGTGGCCCTCCGCACGATAGTGGGCGCGGATGCGCCGCTTGGTGCCGCGGGCCGTCGCCTTGCGCTGTGGCGGCAAATAATAGGCCGTCGCTCGAAGCCGGAGTGCCCATGGATCGGTAACCCCGCCTGCGCCTCGACCACCCTGGCTAGCGCCCGGTCGTAGGCTTCGCTCTCGACATGCCACTGTCGAACACGGATTAACACCCACAAGGTGTGGGTGTCTGTGGCATCGGCCATCATGCGCAGGCCAAAGCTAGTCTCTTCTGCGAGGATGACGTTCATCGCAGGGCGCTCCTGTACGCAGATGACTGAATGCTTCGCAGAAGCCAGTCGCAGCATCCACGTCTGGACGTCGCCTTCGCAATCGAGCCGCCCGGAATCGTAACAGCCCGAGCTGGCGCGGCCAAGCTCGCGTAACCGGATGTCGAGGTGAGCTTGAGATTTGCCAGCTATCCTCCTGTCGCAACGGCCCCGCGAGACGATCGCTGTCGGCCACAGCCTGGGCCGGAACAAGTGCAGGTCTGAGATCGCCATAGCGTCGGGACCCGCCCAAGCATTGCCCAATAGGTCTCGTGTTTCTTTTCGCATCCGGTGGATCTTTTACTTGACACATCCGGCCATAGCATCTGCCAATAGGGACAAGGCCACGCCCTGGTAAACGTGAAATACGGCAGGATGCTAGGCCTTCAGGCCTACAGCCAGGTCTCGGATCGATACGGGTCGATCCGTCTGTCGTCCTCGTCGATCAGACGCTTGAGCCATTCCAGCGCCGCGATGGCGGACCCGATGTGCTGCATTGTTCCGGAATTCGAGCAGGCTCAGCAGCCTCGGCAACATGCGTGGATAATGAAATGCCGTAGGAGGAACGTGGCACCGCCTGGGCTCGCTGCTTAGGAACCGCCAGTCTTGTATTTGCGGACCAGAGCCGAAAGTATCGCCTGTTCGGCAATTTCGGCACCGCTCCGTCGAGGGCCTTGATCGCGGACCCGGCGATGCGAGCCAAAAGGCGCTCCTCGCTGGCCCCTTTTCAATTTCTTGGCGATCGAGGCGACGACCCTACGTTCCCATTCGCCACCATCTTGTGCACTTTGATCTGAACCCTTCAAACTGGACCAGTTTTGGTTAGAGTTTTCCGGTGCATTTTCCTGGCTGGGAAAGGGACCAGAAGACGATGAAAGCGTCGCAGTTTTCGGACGCTCAGAAGGCGTTCATTCTGAAGCAAGGTGATGAAGGCGTGTCGGTTGCTGAAATCTGCAGGAAGGCGGGGATCAGCCAGGCGACTTATTTCAACTGGAAGAAAAAATACGCGGGCATGCTGCCACCGGAGATGAAGAGGCTGAAACAGCTCGAGGACGAGAATTCGCGCCTGAAGAAGATCGTCGCGGATCTGACGCTGGACCGCGAGATGTTGCAGGATGTCATCCGCCGAAAGCTCTAAGGCCTGCTCGGAAGCGGGAGATGGTGAAAGGCATGTGCTGCGATTGGGCGATCTCGATCCGACGTGCTTGTGGAGCGTTGAACTTCGATCGATCAACTCACCACTATACCTCTCGCCGTGCTGATCAGGCCGGTCTGGAACGTCGTATTCGCGAGATCTGCGAGATCCGTGTGCGGTACGGCTGTAAGCATCCGGTGAAGGACGCAGGTCAGGCCGCTTGAGCATCCAGCGCCGTCGGCGTCCAGTTCCACGGAAGCAATTGTTCCAGTTTGCTCGTCGGCGTGTCAGCGATGTTGGCGAGGACATCAGCAAGCCAGGCTTGCGGATCGATGTCGTTGAGCTTTGCGCTCATGATCAGCGTCGCCATGAAGGCTGCGCGATCAGCACCACGATCCGATCCGGCGAAGAGCCATGACTTCCTTCCGAGAGCAAAGCCTCGCAGCGCCCGCTCGGCTGCATTGTTCGTCAGGCAAATTCTCCCATCTTCCAGGAATGACGTGAAGCCGTCCCAACGCTTCAGCATGTAATCGATAGCCTCGGCGACAGGAGAACTGCGCGACAGCTTTGCCCGCTCGGTCCGCATCCAGTCCTCGAGTTCTTTGACGAGTGAGAGGCTGTCGATGCGACGGCGCTGCAGGCGTTCGTCGGCGGCAAGCCCGTTGATCTCCCGCTCGATGTCGAACAGGGCATCGATCCGTTTGACAGCCTCCAGCGCCAGCGGCGAGATCGGCATGGCACGGCTGCCGCGTTTGGCATTCGTGGCAATGTCAGCGAGCACAAAGAACTTGCGGCGTGAGTGCGCCCAGCACAGTGCCTGCGTCAGCGGATCGGGATCGCGGTCAACCTTGAACAGGGGATTGTAGCCGCCATAAGCATCCGCTTGCAGAATGCCGGTAAAGGTCTTCAGGTGGCGCTCGGGATGCTCCTGCCGCCGGTCCCGCGACGCATAGTAAAGAGCTGCCGGTGGTGACTGCCCGCTGAACGGTCGGTCATCCCGGACATATGTCCAGATGCGCCCCGTATCGGTTTTGCCTTTCGCCAGGATCGGCACGGTGGTGTCGTCGCCATGCAGCCGCTCGGCGGCCAGAACATGCGCCTCGATCAACGAATGAATGGGCTTCAGCGCCGCCGCGCAAGCACCGACCTGGTCGGCCAGTGTCGATAAGCTGAGGTCGATCCCCTCTCGGCCATAGCGCTCGCTCTGGCGGTTCAGCGGTTGATGCTGGGCGAACTTCTCAAACAGGATCATCGCCAGCAGGTTCGGCCCGGCAAAACCGCGCGGCGTCACATGGAAAGGTGCGGGCGGCTGAGTGATCTTCTCGCATTCGCGGCAGGAGAACTTCTCCCGCACAGTCTGGATGACTTTCCACTGGCGCGGGATCACCTCCAGCGTCTCGGTGATGTCCTCGCCGAGCTTCGACAGCCTGGCGGAACCGCAGCAGCGGCAACTCGTCGGGGCGGCGATGACGACGCGCTCGCGCGGCAGGTGTTCGGGAAACGGCTTCCGTGATGGACGCTTTCGCTCGAACGCCCGGACTGTAGAAGCCTTGGCAGCAATCTCCGCCGCCAGTTCGTCTTCACCAGCGTCGGCTTCGAGTTCCTCGAGTTGCAGCTCCATCTGCTCGAGAAGTCGCGCCTTGCGCTCGGACCGGCTGCCGTAAAGTTCACGGCGAACCTTCTCGATCTCCAGCTTCAACCGCGCGATCAGCGCTTCTGAATGTGACACGAGCGCCTTGGCACTGGCGGCTTCCGCCTCGGCTTTCATACGCCAGGCACGCTCTTGCGCCAGCAGTGCAAGCGCACTGGCAAGATCGTCAGGAAGCTGTTCGGCCGCATCGTTCATGGTAGGATGGAATCATATTCGACCCAGCCATTCCAGTGCTTTTGCTCATCCTGCCGACGTCGGTCGCCAGGTTTTTTGCGGCATCCGCCAGTCTATACCTTCCAGCAGATAACCGAGCTGCGCCGGTGTGATCACCACCGATCCATCTGCCGCCGACGGCCAGACGAAGCGTCCGCGTTCAAGCTTCTTCGTAAACAGGCAGGCTCCCTGGCCGTCATGCCAGATGACCTTGATCAGGCCACCACCGCGACCGCGGAACACGAACAGGTGTCCGCACATCGGATCGCGCTTCAGCGTCTCCTGCACCATCAGCGATAGGCCGGGGAAGCCTTTGCGCATGTCCGTATGGCCTGTCGCCAGCCAGACCTTCACACCACTCGGAACCGGGATCATCTCCGTTCCAGCACGACATCGAGAATACGGCCCAGCGCCTCGGTATCGATGTCGCTGTCCACGCGAATACGACGGCCCCGACCCAGCTCAATCGTCACATCGCTACGCTTCCGGCGGGACTGCGATGGGGCAGGCGGCCCCGAGGGAATGGGCGTGGCTGGAGGCGCGGCCTCGGATAGGATCACCGGCACCAACGTGCTCGCCGTTTCCGTCTTCGGCTCCTCGATTTGGCAAAGCTCCTTGCGCCAACGGAAAAGCTGGCTGACATGGATACCGGCCGCACGGGCAATCTCGGAAAGCACCGCATCTGGCTCAAAGCAGGCCGCAACAAGCCGCTCTTTGTCTTCCCGAGACCAGCGCCGTCGGCGCTCGACAGACGTGATCACTTCAATCGGATGCTTCGTCATAGGACTACTCCTAGTGTTTGCACTAGGACTTCCGATGTTCGTCTCAACCTCGCAAGACGGCCCTCACCGGGCGCTTACGTACGGCTATCGCCGCGTGCATGTGCTGTTGGAACGCGAGGGTTGGGGCACCAACATCAAGCGAACCTACCGCATTTACAGGGACTTGGGGCTACAGTTGCGGAACAAGACACCGAAGCGGGGGGTAAAAGCCAAGCTTCGCGAGGATCGGCACATGGCCGTCGGACCCAACGACGTCTGGGCGATGGACTTCGTTCACGACCAACTCGCAACGGGTAAGAAACTGCGCGTGCTGACGGTGGTCGACACCTTCTCGCGCTACGTGCCGGTGCTTGATCCACGTCATAGCTATAGAGGCGAAGACGTTGTGCAAACCCTTGAACGGGTGTGCCAAAAAGCCGGCTATCCGAAAACGATCCGTGTCGACCAAGGGACCGAGTTCGTGTCGCGCGACTTGGACCTGTGGGCCTATTCCAAGGGTGTGACGTTGGACTTCTCACGCCCCGGCAAGCCGACTGATAATGCTTTCATCGAAGCGTTCAATGGCCGCTTCCGTGCAGAATGCCTGAACCAGCATTGGTTCCTGACCCTTGCGGATGCCCGCGAAAAGATGGAGGATTGGCGTAGATACTACAATGAGGAAAGACCTCATGGTGCGATCGGCAACAAGGTGCCGATCTCGTTGGTGAATTCGGGAGGCGCAACCAGCCCGCCTCCCTGAATGAAGCCGGAAAACTCTAGCATCCGGTGGTCCAACGTTTGGGAGCGGTTCAGAAATTCTCAGTGGCAGGTCAGACGCCGGATGAAAATTCAGTGGCAGGTCACACTGTCTCGACCAAGAGATGGAGGACCGCGTCAGCGGTTTCCGCCTCGCCTAAAAAGATAGCGTAAATGCCAAGGTGATAAGGCTGAGGATGCCGCCGAACTTCCCGCGCAGTTTCTTGGCCGAAACGACGATACAGCCGCTCCCCCTAGCAGCGCCTGCACCGGCCGTCAGGCCGGTTAAGCGAAGCGGGTTACCTCGATGAAGCTTGTTTACGGAGGAAACATTTGATTGATGAAAGGATAAACGCGCGCGAGACCGGCTTCTTACTTTTGCTTTCCCACAATAAAACTCGCTAAAATTTCCTGGCTTTTCGATCGACTCTCTTTTGAGAGGAACCCACAGGTGCCCCAGAAGACGCTGGCGATTTATCAATAGATGAAGAACTTGCCGTTGCCATCCCTTCCTCAGGAAGCGTAGCTACTTGAGCGGCACTGTCAATCGCTCTACGGCAGTCATCAAGGAAGTCAGCTATATATTCATTGACATAGACAACCAACGGCTCCTTTGGAACAACAATCAGACGCCGTTTGTCCGTTTTATCCCGAGTGATGTCGATGAACCCACGCAAATGCGCTGCCTCGACATACTTTTGGCAAACAGTCTGGTTTTTGAAAGGCAGATAGCGACACGCCTGCATCTTCGTCATGGGTTTGTTATTGGCGTCCATATGATATACTTTAAGCATCAATCCAAGAATATTCCTCAGGAATAGTTTTTCTTCGGAATTTTCGCTAAAGAGATCTGACAAAAACGAGTCGAATTTTCTCAAGCTTATGCTTTACGCCGACGTCGATCTGTTCTGGCGTATATATTTTTCTTCGTGTTGTCTTCGTCACGGCCACGCCTCTGCGCAATGGGTCGTTCTGTTTTCACCCAAAGCCTGTTACCGGATCCCATCGCGGCGACATTTATCATATGTATGTCTTCATAACTACGACGAATATAAGAATTTGCGGGCGGTCGTGAGACTAACCTTCATCGTGCACGAGCCCCCGCTCTTGTTTTCACATCCATTTAAAAAAACAGTTACACAAGTGTAACTACGAGTGCTATCAAAAATTCGGGAGCTTCGCTTCCGATGGAAGGTCGGTCTCTTGATTGGCCCCCGACCAGCTCGCCCGCCGCCCGAGCTGGCATGCAAGAGCCCGACCTTCCGTTTTGCACGTGGCTTTTCGAACCAGGGATCCGAAATGAATAAAGAGATTTGGAAAGATTACAGCCAACCTTTCGGGACGATTGGTCCATTGATGACAGTGGGCGAAATTCTGGAAAAGAATATTGATGCGGGATACAACGCCTATGATGAGTATGCAAACGCAGCTCTTCAGAAATTTGCTCGGTATGCCTCAGAATTCCTCTCCAATCCACATCCTCATTTAGGTCGGGACGGGAGCGTTTGCCCTTTCGTTCCCGAGGCTCTGACGAAGGGGCTTTTACGGGTTGCCGCGTCGCAAGCTGTTGCAGTTGACGAAATCGAAAACGATTTGGCGCGTATGCTCGCCGTCTTCAGCCAGATGAAACCCGTAAAGTCCTTCAACGATCGAACGGGCGACTGGATCTATAAGGCCATTATCATTGCCCTTCCTGGAATACAGGATGAAGGAGAGATCATCAGGATTGGTCAACTGCAAAAACGGCTGAAGCCCGACTTCATTCAGGAAGGTTTCATGATCGGTGAATTTTATCCAGGTTGCCCGGAGCCCGGTTTGCACAACAGGATGTTTCGACCGCTCGACACAACGGTTCCAGCCTTGGCTATTCGGCATATCACCAAATATGATGCTCCTTTCATGCTCGATAGCGATAAGTGCCTGGAGGCTTACTTCAGTATTTTTGGGAACGAGGGTCGCCGCCGCATTAGGCAGCTTTTGGAGCGAACCGCCTGAAACTTACTCGCAAGAGGGCTGTACTCGCAGTCGCTGAAACAGCTATCCTCGATCGTCCTACCAGGTGAACCGGAAGGAAACGACTATGTTGGACGTTCATCCGAACGTACTTGCTGAACTGCACCAGATCGGAGCGTCGACGGTACGATTGTGGCGCTATAGTGAGTTCGCCACCCCTATTACATCTCCTTCCGATTTAGCCTCTGCTATCGGCGTTCCCGTGGGGCGCGTTGCAAAGACGATGATTATTGCCGAGCAGAAAGCGAACGATGTGATGCGCCGGTCTCATCCTGCGCGCCACCTTTGTGCCGTTTTGCTGCCATCACCTTCAAAGATTGACATGAAAGCGGTTGCTGGCACGTATGGATGGAAACGAGCCGAGCTTGCTCAGAAAGAACAGGTACTCGATCTCTTCGGCTACCCGTCAGGAAGCGTATCACCATTCGGTCTCCAGAAGATCGCTGTACTGATCGACACCGCCCTTTTTTCTTATCCTACCGTAGTCACAGGTGCGGGCAAGGTTGGAGTCGAGCTTGAGATCGACACAAGCATGCTTTGGAAGATCGGGCAGCCGTTACAGACGCGTGGACGGGCCAGTCAAACCTAACGCCTCGTCACCTTTCATAGAGATGCCGTGAGGTAGGTTATTTCTTCGGGAAAGGAAATGCGGTTCCACGTAACGGCGCCTCGATTAGAGAATGAGGGTTCAATACGTATGTTGCGTAATCGGACTCATAGTGCGCACTATAACGAAAATCGTCACACCCGTCCCAACGTCTGCACGACATCTTCACCTCGATAGCTGTGAGGCGGATCAAGCGCGGGAACATAGCGTGAGAAGGTGGCGACCACCGTCAGGACCCGCAGTTTCTTTCCGGTTGCGAGCTGGTCGTGCACGAAGTCCATCGCCCACACGTCATTTGGTCCGACAGCCATTTGCCGATCCTCGCGAAGTTTCGCCTTAACACGGCGCTTCCGAGTCTTATTCCGCAGCTGCAGTCCCAAGTCCCTGTAAATGCGATAGGTTCGCTTGATGTTGGTGCCCCAACCCTCGCGTTCCAAAAGCACATGCACGCGACGATAGCCGTAGCGCACCCGCGCTTACAGGTCTAGACCGGCCTCGGCGCGGCGAGAGATGTAGTGATCGGTCGACCGATCGAAGTTCAACGCGCCACAGGCACGCCGGATCGAGATCGCCCAATCGCGGCACATGACACCACCTCCCGCTACCCCTCAGGCCTTAGAGCTTTCGGCGGATGGCGTCCTGCAGCATCTCACGGTCCAACGTCAGATCCGCGACGATCTTCTTCAATCGCGAATTCCCGTCCTCAAGCTGCTTGCGCCTCTTCATCTCTGGCGGCAACATGCCGGCGTACTTTTTCTTCCAGTTGAAGTAAGTCGTCTGACTGATCCCCGCCTTGCGACAAATCTCCGCGATCGAGACGCCCTCATCACCCTGCTTCAAAATGAACGCCTTCTGAGCGTCCGAAAACTGCGATGCCTTCATCGTGTTCCGTTCCTTTTCCCAGCCAGGAAAATGCACCGGAAAACTCTAACCAAAATTGGTCCAGTTTGAAGGGTTGAGAGCAATTTCCCTATCGTAAAACCTGTGATCCTATGAAGTTAAGATGGGGAATGTTAAGGACATATAACAGCGTGCACGAAAGACGCGGAAGCCAACTGCGTCACATCTATTTCTGGTATCGGCGCTGTTGCGCTGCGGCCAAAACCGCACTGGCTCCTGATCCTTCCACCTTCGGAAGGGGCCGTGATCTCGCCTGGGTCGACCGTATGCTAGTTCGATCAGCAACCCTTTGACGGTGAAGATTCCTGGTTATTCACCTGGTGGATCAATGCCATACAAACAATCAATTTTACGAAGCCATGGGATGTTATTAAACACCTCGATTATGAATTGGGGACCCCATGATGTTGCTCCACCGAGAGCAGCCGAGGGCAAGGTCACAGACCTGGCCGGTAAATGGAGACGAACATGGCCAACGTGGAACTGCAGAAGGCGCTCTCGTCTGCCAATCAAGCGCCGAGACATAGCTCTGGGTCCTTTCTTCGCCTACTGCAGGAGCCTCGTCGCATTAAACCGAATACCAGCTTTAACACATTTGGGTCGCCACAAAAGCTGAACAACCACTATCCGATCTTGCCAATCCTTGGCTTCTCAAAAGTGAACGGAGCTGTGGGTATGCGAGATGGGGTGTTACCCACCGCGAAGTCATACATGAATACGAATGATTCAATGTCATTTCAACGTGAGCATTATGATTAGCTCATCGGCGTCAGCATCGTTTTTTAGAACCAGCAGCTTTTCGATGATTCCTGGCGAAAGACATCGGGGCCACCCTCCGGTCTTGGTCACCGAAAATTCGCCGCCAAACTTGGAGACATTTAAATGACAAACTCTCTTCCCGCAAAGCTGATGGTTGGTATCTTCGACCATTTGGACGAAGACGGAAGGGAGATTGGGCGCCAGTATGAAGATCGGATGAAGTTGGCAGAGGTCTGCGATCGCCTTGGCTTTTATGGATATCACGTCGCAGAGCACCACTGTACTCCCCACGGCAGAGGACCTTCGCCGAATCTATTTCTAGCAAGCGTAGCTCAGCGCACGCAGCATCTTCGTCTCGGTCCTTTGGTTATGCTGTTGAATCTTTATCATCCGTTACGTGCGTTTGAAGAAATTTGCATGCTGGATCATCTGAGCGGTGGCAGGCTCGAGTTGGGCATGGGGCGCGGCTCCTTACCAATCGAATGGAGCTTTTTCGGTATTGATGAGGAGGTGGCGACATCGCGCTATCTCGAAGCCAGCGAGATCGTCATCCAAGCGATGAAGGAAGGAGCTCAGGCTCTTTCCTACAAAGGCGACCACTTTGAACTAGACAAAGTCCCGTTGATGTTGCGGCCACACCAACGTCCTCAGCCTCCGAGATGGATTACAACCAGTCGTCCTGAGGTTGCGCGCTGGGCGGCTGAGAACGATACAAATCTTGCCTGCGGGGGCCCTGCTTCTGCTGTTCGCCAGATCACTGATGCCTACCGAGCACACGAGAGACGTACCGCCGGGGGCAGGAAACGGGCGCCGTTCCTTGGGTTGGTCCGAATGGTGGTGGCCGGCAGCACGACGAAGCATGCCATTTCGCTCGCGGCCCCGGCTTATCAACGGTGGCTTCGGAGCTTTAGGTTTCTGTACGAGATTAACGGGATACAGACTCCTCAGAACCTCCCGCCGGATTTTGATGCAGCAGTAGACTGTCAGTTGTGCGTAGTTGGTACTGCTGCTTCAGTTAGGCAAGATCTTCTCGATCATGTCGAGGAAGCAGGTGCTAATTATCTTCTTTGCCAGCTGGCGTTTGGTGATTTGCCATTGGAGGCTTCCTATTACACTGCAACGAGCGTTCACTCTGGAGTTATGGCTTAATCTGGACTGGCCTCAGGTTGCTTTCCGATCACAGAGATTAAGTCTCTGTGGCCGCGCCCTCAAATCGATTGAGGAGCGTCAAGGCGAATTCAGCCATCGCCGTAGGAACAGCCATTGTGGAATGGGCTGCACTATTGGATAGTTAAAAGATATGCGATTTAAGGGCCTCGATCTAAATCTCCTTGTCGCGCTCGATGCACTAATGATTGAGCGCAACCTTACTGCGGCGGCACGTAGCATTAATCTGAGCCAGCCCGCAATGAGTGCAGCTGTCCGCCGGCTCCGCTCCTATTTCCGCGATGAACTATTTACGATGCGTGGTCGTGAGTTCGTTCCAACTCCGCGTGCGGAAGACCTCGCGCCTGCGATTCGTGAGGCTTTACAGCATATTCGGCTCAATATCATACCCTGGGATAAATTTACTCCTGATCAATCAGATCGTCATTTCCGAGTAAGCTTATGCGATTTCGTTACAGTTGTTCTTTTTCAGAAGATACTGGAGCGTCTTGCGCGGGAAGCACCCGGCATTAGTTTTGACTTGCTGCCTCTTACTGACAATCCAGACGAGCTTTTGCGACGCGGCGACGTAGACTTCCTTATTAGCCCACCGCTATTCATGTCGAGCGCGCACCCTAAGATAGATCTATTTCAGGAACGACTGACTTGCGTCGGCTGCAGTAATAACAAACAACTTGAGGAAGCCCTTACTGCCGAGGAGTATTCTTCAATGGGGCACGCGGTAGTTAGGTTCGGTCGGACGCAGCAGCCTACCATAGAAGATTGCTTCTTGCAGGAGCATGGCCTCAAGAGGCGGGTCGAAGTCGTTGTTTCAAGCTTTAGCATGATCCCCGCCGCCCTAATGGGCACCGATCGCATCGCAACCGTTCCGTTACGACTAGTTGGGCTTTTTGAGGACACGATACCATTGCGGATGACTGCGCCCCCGATAGCGCTGCCGACATTCACCGAGGCAGTCCAATGGCCGGTACTTCACGACAAAGATCCGGCAAATATCTGGATGCGAGATATAATGGTTCAGGAGGCAGCGCGATTGCCGTGACCATCCTGAAACCTAGGAAGCTGGGCTGCATTGGGAGCGACGACCCGCGACGCGGCCGATTAGCTGAAGACGGCACCACCTGTGAGTGACCCGCAGGCCATTTTATCGACGAAGCTGAGCGCTACGCCCGTCGCCGATCGGCCGCCCTTCGGACGATTGCGCGACGTGCTGTCTAGCACCTTCGGCGGCAAATCGAAGGGTGCTGGGGGACCACAATTGCTCCGCACCGCAACCCGCCGCTACCGCCGCAAATACAGCAACCCAAAACCGTCGGAGCGAACTCAAAACTGGATAAAACTTGGGGGCAAGGTCAGCGGCCTTCCCCGGATGGATACCTTTGAAAAGCCTCTTTGGTGGCTGTTGAACTTATTCGGGCTCGGGCGGATCTTACTCAAGCAGGAACCTTGGTCAGGAACCGGATTGTTGTAGCAACCCATGTATTTTAGGTGCGTTGGAGGACATCATACGGGAAGCTTCCTCAACCAATATCTCCCTGAACCAGATGCTCCCTGGATCGGCATTATGGAGCGCTGGCCATTGAACAGCTTCTGTGAAGACGGGGAGCGGTAACGGAAGGTTGATGATCCGCAAAGGGAAAGTACTTTCGTAATGCTCGACTAAGCGAAGCGGTAGGTTAGCTATGCGGTTCGTGCCACGCAGGACTGGTGGTATTAAGCTAAACCCTTGCACGACGACCTCCACCCGCCTCTGAATACCATTCTCGAGCAAGAACCAGCCCTCGACCGATGGCTTCAAAAAGCGCCCAAACGCGGCAGCGACGTGTCCCGTGGAGACATATTGCTCGATCGTCAGCGCTGAAGGTAGGTCCACATTTGTCGAACAGGCTACACATACAAACTTCTCTGTGAACAGTTTTGCACTCGGGTGTGCGCCCGAGAGAAAAATTCAGGCACGATGAGGAAGTCGACGTCACCGCGGCTAAGCATCTCGTACGGATCACTATCCAAAGGCAGCAACTCAAAGCTGACTGCGGGCGCTTCTCGAGCAACTCGCTCAATGATTTTATTGAAGTATATCAGCATCATGAAATCGGACAGAACTATTCTAAAGCATCTGTCAGACTTCGACGGGTTAAACGGCTCCCAAGAGATGATTGAGCATTGTACCTGCAAGAGAGTTTCACGCACTGCCGAGGCAAGTCCTTCGGCACGGGGCGTCAGCCGAAGTTCTCGACCATTCATTGTAAACAATTCGTCGCGGAAATAGTCCCGAAGCCTACCAATGGCGGCACTCATTGCTGGTTGACTTAGATTGATACTACGTGCGGCAGCCGTTAGGTTGCGCTCGGTCGTGAGCGCATCCAATGCAACGAGCAGGTTTAGATCAAGGCCCTTGAAACGCATCTTTAGTCACATCCAAACAACGGATATTTTATATCCAAACAATCGATTTTTCCAGTACAGAACCTTCCAGCATAGATCCAATGAAGGTTCGTCAAAAAGGCTTAGGTTAGTTTGGTGATCAATTAAGTAGGCCGCATAGTTACGATAGACGTTATAGTTGCAGATAATCCACTTTAAATATCGAATGGCACCTTAGCAATAGGCGATGTGGAGCGGCGTCACCGAGCGACATGAAATGCTAGTGAACGGATGGGCGGAAGTAGGTTCATCATATCGCGATACCGGAGAGGCTTTGCCGTACGCTGGCTATCGACTGGCGGGCTCCTTCTGTTTGGAAGCATGTTCAAGATATTGGTGGCGTGCCAGTAATTTGTGATGAAAAGATCAACGCGCCTGAAGGCGCTTGAGGAAGAGAACGCCACACTGAAGAGACTGCTCGCCGAGCAGATCCTGGATACGGCCCCACTTCCCGAGCTCCTTAAAAAATAGAAAGGCCCGCCGCCAAGCGCGACGCCGTCGCACGCCAGAAAGCCGTCGTGGGCCTTTCGGAACGAAGTAGGTCGCCCGACTGCCGCCTTGCGTTCTCCGCTATCGAGATGCCGTCATCCGGTCGGCGTCCGCGTTACTCGCCTCGGGATCGTCAAAGCGGTTGCCGTCATTAAAAGCTAAGAATTCGGCCGGACTTGCCTAAATCGTCTTTCATAAGCCTCTATGAAGGCTTCCGGAATCGGGTCGCTAAACAATGGGAAATCAACCGGTTTGCGTAAGCCGGTGCTTGGCCGGATAGTGCCGCCATCGAGCCCCGGCCGCCATCCGGCTCCGAAAAGAAAGCACCATACCGCGCCGCAAGCATCGGGGTCACAGGATTAAGAAGGCTTAGAAATACGGAAACTTCCGCTGCGCTGACTGAGGTATCTGCCCTTGAAAAAGACGCAACGTCGAAAAAGGCGTCTATGGCGTCCATGGCATCCCAGACGCGCAAGTCCTGCACCGCTTCGGAATATCGTTTAACATTGTGGTTCTGCTCGACTGTCAGCTTGTCGGCCGTCAGCGTCTCGTTACATCCGGCGTACTTGCGCAAAGCCGTTTCGAAAGCACGAATTCTAGCCGCGGTCTGAAGCAGCCCCTCGATCAGAAAATCGTTGTCGTTTGCGCCAAATGGCTTGGCGATGCTAGCCAAATAGTAGCGCAGCACGTTCGTGTCGATATCTGCTGCCACCTCGTCAGCCCACACAGCGTGGTCACGGCTAGTAGAAAATTTCGCGCCTTCGAGCTTATAAAAGTCCTGAATTGCATGGTTGTATGGAATCGCATAACCGCGCGAGAACAAACTAGCAGTAACGCCGATCGTGTAATAAAACCGGTTATCCTGACCCATGAAGAATACGAGTCTCGTGCTCGCGTTGCGCATAGTGTCATCGAGATCTGCGCCATTTTGCTTGCAGAGGCGTTCGATTCCTGTCTCATAGCACCACAATCCTTCAAACCAAGTCATTAAAGTTTGGCCTGCCACCTCCACCGGGGAGTTCAAAGTCACACCACGGTCGAAATGCCGCGACATCGGCAATGCCATCAGTTTTGACCGTAGCCAGTCAAGTTCTTTGCGCTTTATGGATTCCGGCCATCCGCTCGCCTCAATGGCGTGATCGAGCCCCGGAGCAAATTTTTCAAGCTCAAAATGAACCTGTCGAATCGGGCGCAAGATAAGGCTCTGGCCGCATGTCGTGTGAATCGGGTTGCGTAGTAGATTGTGTTGCAGCGCCGAGCCGCAATCTTCGCAAAGGTTACTATCTGTTGGCGCGTTACAAGCTGGACACTCTCCGACCGCGAGTGAGTTTGCGGCGAACTCTTCGCACGTCCCGCAATACAGTTGCTCTCCGTCGCGCAGCTCAACGTAGCCGGACGCTCTTAGTTGGTCGTAGATCGCCAAGCTGCGGTCTTTGTGGTCTTCGCTTGAAGTCCTTACAAATACGTCCGGTTCAATATCAACTGACCGCAGACACTGCAGAATTTCTTCAATGTGCATGTGTGCGACGTCATCAACCGGCCTGCCAAGCTTTCGGGCTTTCACCAGCGTGTAAGTGCCATGTTCGTCCGCACCTGTCACGTGATAGGCCGCGTTGCCTACCATGCGGTGGTAGCGTACGAACACGTCGGCGAGAAGGTACACGCCACCTATATGCCCAAGATGCAGCTTGCCGTTCGGGCACGGCGGCGCCGAGCAGGCAAAAAAAGTATGTTGGTTTGCTCTCAATTCAATCCCACCATATCGAAAGGAACTTTAAGCTGGTTTGAGGGCTGCTATTTTTGATCGCGTGTTTTTGGTGCGGCGCTATATAGACCATCGTGTCCCCACTGACTGCGGAGGTTTCTCCATCGGATTGAAACACGCCGCTGCCCGAGATCAATACCCAGAGTTCGTGCTCTGGGTGCGAATGAAGATCGACCGCATCGCCAGGTACCACCTCCACAATCGATGTGCCGAAAGCCGTTGCGACTGCCTGCGGTAGATGCTCAAGTAACCGGCACACCAGAACGCCATACTCCTGGCGCATGATTGAGCGGTCGATCTGTTTCGTATACATGTTTGCCTCTGTCCTCTGCCTTCAATCGCGATAGAAAATGCCGTTCGGCGGCTTGAGCTCGTCGATGTTGGAGACCTTGCCCTCGGGAGGGTTGTAGGCGCGTTTCAGTTTGTTGTATTCGGCCCTCGTTGGCCCACCAGTTGAGGCACGCTGGAACACGAGATAAATCACCCTTCGAGAATTTTCACTTTTGTTGGGCTTTGAGTAATGTGGGGCATAGTCGTCAAAGATGAAAATGTCACCGGCCTTCCACGTTACGGGCTCCCAGGCCAGCCTGTCCGCGACCTCGGGGTACATTACGCCGCCGGCGTCCATTGGGAACACGCCCTTTTTGTGGTTCCCGGGGCTGAAGAAAAGCCCTCCGTTGTCTGGGCCGGAATCGTCGATGCCTATTGCAACAATCGCGTGCACCATCCGGTCTGGTAGCTTATGTGGGATATGGTAGATGTCCTGATGCGGGCGATAGCCGCCGCTGTCGGAGTACTTAAAGATCAGCAACTCTTTGAGCATGCGGGCATCTTCCCCCAGTAACTCTTCGACGATCAACTCGATACGGTGGTCAGCCAGCAGTAAATCACGCACGGGGGCGTTAAATTCGAGGAAGTTCTCGACCTTCGAAATGATCCTCCTACCGACAGTTGTTTTTTCGAACCATATCAGCCATTTGTCTTCACTTGTCTCCCAGCACGAAACATCAGCCACAAGAGCTGAAAGTTTATCTCGGCTTTCTAGATCGAGAAATGACTCAATCCTAATGTATCCAACGTCATCCCATGTTGATTTTTGTTCTTTGGTTAACATGTGTAACTCCTTTTTAGATTTAAAGCCGCCTGGTAAAGCTGCGTCGTGAGCAGGCGCCCCGAGCTGCACTGCACTGGAGTGTTATCTTGCGTTTTGTGTCTCTTGAGCGGGAAGTAAACCTAGGCACCCAAGGATCGGCCGATCTGGGACGTTCAGATAGTATTCACGCCGAAGCAGGCTATTGATGATGCGACCGTTTCGGTAGGCGACGAGCGATAGATTCACACTCTGCAAGCCACTTTGGACTGGGGATCGGTTTTGCAGATATACCTGGCCGGGGGCGTTGTCCTCGAATTGAACGGAGTAATCGTCCTTCACGACCGGCAGACCGCCTTCCATAGAAGCGGAAGCCAATAGGCGATCGATAAACGCTAGCGGGCGAGGCTCGAAACCGGTGGCGAGTACGACCCGATCAGCCACTACAGTCGGTCGCTGACAGGTGCCGTGCGAAGCCAACAGCGCGTGCCAACCGTCCGCATGAGGAGACAACTCCTTCATGACGACTGCGGGTAGCAGTTGAATGACATCGTCAATATTGCCAGTCGCGCTGCGGTGATAGATAGTTTCGTAAATGCGGTTGCTCAATTCTGCTGAAATGCCGTCACTGGTGAGTTTTTCGTCGTCGACAATAGTGCGACGTTTTTTAAGTGGCAGCGAATGAAAGCGCTGGCTGTAAGACGGCGTGTATGACACGTTGATAAAAGAGCTGTCATCCCTCGTGAACAGGTTCCCGCGTGACGTCACCCATGTAATTTTACCGATACCCGGACTGCCCAATAGGTGTTCAACAACCTCCGCACCGCTCTGCCCCCCACCAACGACTAATACGCGTTCACCGATGTCGATTTGTGGCCGATCCAGATAGCTCGCCACATGGTAGACCTTCTCGCCCAGCCAAGGTTTGGCGCATTCGGGAATTGTTGCAACGACACCGACGCCAATCGCAACTGAGCGTGCATGGTAGTGATCTCGAGTCGTCGTCACGCGGTAACCCTCGTCTAATCTGGTTACGTCGGTAACCTCCTCCCCAAACCGGAGTTGTGGCAACTGATGCGCAACCCATTGGAAATACTGTGTGAACTCTCTTCGCGACGTGGTCGCGTCGCACCGGTTTACGAAGCTGTACAGCCGTCCATGCACCGCGAGGTAGTTGAGAAACGAAAACGGACTGGTCGGATCTGCAAGTGTCACACAGTCCTTCAGCGGAGATACCTGCAGGCGACTGTTGGGCAGCAGCAGCCCAGGATGCCAATCGAAGCCGCTTTCCTTTTCGAAAAAGGCAGTGCGCAGCGGCGTCGGACACGCGAGTGCTGCAAGACTAAGATTAAAGGGTCCGATGCCTATACCGATGAGATCCAGCACTTGCATAAACACACTTCCTTTGGTTGGGCGGGCACGTGGGCAGCGATACGGAAATCATTATGAAGGACGTCTGTCTCCTACACCGCCCTCCACAATGTCTGACTGGCGATTGCGATGTTGAGAGCGACCAGACCCGCCATCACGAGCATGGCAACGTCGATGCCATAAACAGCAATTAATGTGCCACCGAGATACGGGAATTCGAACGAACCCACGAAAATAAGCGAGTGTAAAGACTTGGGAGGCCGTTGAGATTGACAGACCACGTTCGCCAGCGAGGTTCACCACCATCGCATTCAAGGTCGAATAAGTGAGACCGTAGCCTATCGCAAAGAGAACGGTGGCGACGACGTACAGCAGCTCGCTTCCCGGGTTCAAAACCAAAAGTCCGATCCCAATCAGTGTCGTCACGAAGAGGGTGAGTGCTAGGCGCCCAAGCGGCAACTTACCGATCATACCCGCGACGGAGAATCGCAATGTGACAGTCGTGACGGTGAATGTCAGAAAGAAGACATTCGGTGAGAGTCCGCGCGTTTCGGCATATATGCTTTAAAACGTGGACAGGCCTGCGAACGTACAAGCACCGATCGCCAACATGACCACCGGCAACACCGTTCTCCCCCACAAAATAGACATGGTCGTCGGATCGGATAAGCGACGGCGCTGGTAGAAAGTTGCGGCTGATGCTGATCTGAACCCTTCAAACTGGACCAATTTTGGTTAGAGTTTTCCGGTGCATTTTCCTGGCTGGGAAAGGGACCAGAAGACGATGAAAGCGTCGCAGTTTTCGGACGCTCAGAAGGCGTTCATTCTGAAGCAAGGTGATGAAGGCGTGTCGGTTGCTGAAATCTGCAGGAAGGCGGGGATCAGCCAGGCGACTTATTTCAACTGGAAGAAAAAATACGCGGGCATGCTGCCACCGGAGATGAAGAGGCTGAAACAGCTCGAGGACGAGAATTCGCGCCTGAAGAAGATCGTCGCGGATCTGACGCTGGACCGCGAGATGTTGCAGGATGTCATCCGCCGAAAGCTCTAAGGCCTGCTCGGAAGCGGGAGATGGTGAAAGGCATGTGCTGCGATTGGGCGATCTCGATCCGACGTGCTTGTGGAGCGTTGAACTTCGATCGATCAACTCACCACTATACCTCTCGCCGTGCTGATCAGGCCGGTCTGGAACGTCGTATTCGCGAGATCTGCGAGATCCGTGTGCGGTACGGCTATCGCCGCGTGCATGTGCTGTTGGAACGCGAGGGTTGGGGCACCAACATCAAGCGAACCTACCGCATTTACAGGGACTTGGGGCTACAGTTGCGGAACAAGACACCGAAGCGGGGGGTAAAAGCCAAGCTTCGCGAGGATCGGCACATGGCCGTCGGACCCAACGACGTCTGGGCGATGGACTTCGTTCACGACCAACTCGCAACGGGTAAGAAACTGCGCGTGCTGACGGTGGTCGACACCTTCTCGCGCTACGTGCCGGTGCTTGATCCACGTCATAGCTATAGAGGCGAAGACGTTGTGCAAACCCTTGAACGGGTGTGCCAAAAAGCCGGCTATCCGAAAACGATCCGTGTCGACCAAGGGACCGAGTTCGTGTCGCGCGACTTGGACCTGTGGGCCTATTCCAAGGGTGTGACGTTGGACTTCTCACGCCCCGGCAAGCCGACTGATAATGCTTTCATCGAAGCGTTCAATGGCCGCTTCCGTGCAGAATGCCTGAACCAGCATTGGTTCCTGACCCTTGCGGATGCCCGCGAAAAGATGGAGGATTGGCGTAGATACTACAATGAGGAAAGACCTCATGGTGCGATCGGCAACAAGGTGCCGATCTCGTTGGTGAATTCGGGAGGCGCAACCAGCCCGCCTCCCTGAATGAAGCCGGAAAACTCTAGCATCCGGTGGTCCAACGTTTGGGAGCGTTTCAAGACCGCCGAGGCTCTAATCGCCGCCGGATGAAAATTCAGTGGCAGGTCATTTGGTCTCGATGTTGCACAAGGAGCCAATTCCAGCGGCCACGAAGTACTTGGTATGCACCCGTGGGAACAACATGGGCGCTTCAATTGAACGGAAACTCAAATTTATGGCTGGCTCTGACAAATTACGGACGATCAGCGATAGTTCGGGTCTCCAGCGGGATTGCAGCATGAGGCCGGCAGTCAATACCAAAGGACATTACTGCGACTTCGCCGAATGCCGGTAATAGACATCCGCCAGAATGTGGTGGTCATGGCGGTAGACTTCGGCCATGATATTATAGAGGCTTGGATCGTGAGCCTCGAAATCTTCTGATGTGGCAATGGTGAGATTGCCTCGGCTGTAAGCCAAGTTCGTATTGAACCAAAATCGCGTGCCCTCGGCCCAATACTCATCGACGTTGTTCTCCATATAGGAACACGCCCAGAGGCCTTTCTCGTAGGCGTGCGAATAGGCACGTTCAACTCGTGCAACGAGATCAGGATCTACCGTGCGCAGCGCGTTGAAAATATTATGTGAGAATTCGTGAACAAGAATGTTCCCGCCGTAATACCGCGTGCCCGGCACGCCCATCAAATTCTCCACAGCTCCCGTCGTGTAGAGCCCGCCCATGCCGCGCGCCCTTTGTGCCCAGTAGTCTCGGGCAGTCATCTTGCCGATCGTGTTGGCGTAATCCCGCCGCTCGTCAGGGGTGAGACGTGGATCATCGGGAAGAGGCTTCTTCCAATCCCGCTGCTCGGGAATATCAGTCGTCGTCTCGTCAATTGCCATGACGCCCACCCGCGCTCCAGCCTGGATTAAAGCATCGCGGACATCACGGCGTTCTGACAACATGTAGAGGACAATGTCACGTGAGATCAATAGTGCCGTGTCTGGAACCTTGTTTGACGAAATAATAGGTATGCCCGCTGCGTCAGCATATTTGGCATAAAATGGATCCAGATTGAGTGATGTCGGTGGGCTGCGAACTATGAAAGTCTCGAAACTCGATACATCAGCCGCGGACAAAGGCGAGTCAGATAAGACATTCTCAGCGCCGCCGAGTCTGCCTGCGGATGCAGCAAGAAGGTACCCACCGCACAACACCATCCCCATCGAGCATACATCCATCATCGTGACCTCTCGTTAACGGCTGTCTTTCGTGAGACGACGCAACAACCGTGCCAGTCACTAAGTATTTCCTCGGGGGCTCATCGGCGCCGCCGGCTCTGTACCAGACCATGTGCGTGACGATCGGCATCCGGTGACCAGGGTATGACGATCACCTCATACCGTTATCTAGGAGAAAATTGCGATCTCGCGGCCGCCTCGCCAGTCCTGGGAGGCGTTTGCTGTGTCCGGGGTCCTAAAAGCTTGCACCGGAAACGCACTGATCTGCGAATCCATTCCTGTACCCATCATCTTCTCCCGAGGTCGGGATCGCCAGGCAAGTATGTCCTCTGGCAATCTTCGCCGATACCCAGCGTGCCGGTCCATGGGCTGCGATAGCCAAAGCGAACCAGGGCGTTTTGCGAGGGGAACCCCTTTCAGATTCAACAGGAGAATGCTGCTGCCTATCGCCGCGTCCCATTTTGTGTGGAATCAGACTGTCGCAAACCGAACATTCCGAAAAAACCCCTCCGCCAGGTCGGGTCGTTCGACGACTTTCGACGCCGGGATAGACCAGCCCGGTTCCGCCGAGGGTTCTAATGTGATCTCGACAATTTGCCTGATTATCGCCGAAAACGTCTTTGGCTTGCTTCTGCCTGAGTAGCGAGCCTCTCAGTCATGGTCAACTTTTCAGTTCAATGTCCTGGATGCCTGATCAAGATGATCCAGCATGATGGACAAGGCGGCATGTTCACGAAGAAGTTGGAGCCCGGCCGCTTCATCTGGCGTCGGCAGCCGATGGCAGGCCGATTGATTGGAACGCATCCATTGGACGGATGAGTTCCATCCAAACAAATGATTTCACCAGCTTATACCAGTGCCATTAGAAGCGCCCCAACGAGTGCGTATCAAGTAGTTGCTCTGTCGACGCCTGGACAGAGTATTAAGTGGAGGTTTAGGTATGAGCCCTCAGGTGCGGTGGAAAGTGTGCTGGGAAAACGAGTTGGAGCTCTCTGACCACACGGAGCTCGCAGATTTCTTTCGGAAGACCTATGGGCCAACTGGAGCTTACAACGCCCTTCCATTCGAAGGTGCTCGTAGTTGGTCAGGAGCTAGGCCCGAGCTTCGCGTAATAGGCTATGATGCGCACGGTGTGGCCGCTCACATGGGGTTGTTGCGTCGTTTCGTTCGGGTTGGCGAGGTCGATCTACTCGTATGCGAGCTTGGATTGTGGGGCGTGCGTCCAGATCTTGAGGGGTACGGCATTAATTCGATGCGCATTGTTTACCCAGTGCTGCAGCAACTTGGCGTTCGGTTTGCGTTCGGCGGTGTTCGGCAGGCGTTGCGCAACCTTGTTCTCAGGCTCTGCCGAAATGGTCTTGCGACGGTTTTGGAAGGGGTACGCGTGCGATCCACCCTTGCCGATGTTTATCTCAACCTCCCGCCGACGCGCTGTGAAAACGTAATTTTGGTAGTATTCCCAATAGGATGCTCAATGAGTGATTGGCCATCGGGGACCTTGATCGAGCGGAATGGCCCTGAGCTATGAAAGAGCATGGTCCCATAGCTGAAGTTATCCGAAGAGACGGTGGCGGCCCAGTGATCGGTGCGTCTATTTAACCCTCGATGACGGACCGACCCACACGATGACACATCCCGCACCTTTCGATCTGCGAACGCTTAGACGTCAAGCGTGAGATATTCGAGACAAGCAGGACCATCAGGAACATATGCCCCGAAGCCTCGGTACCGCAATCCGGGCACCTGGTGGAAGTATGAACATCATCGGCTAATGCCGTATTTTTGCGCGCTCGCGGGTTCACGATCCGCGCTCCTCGTTCGACCCGCTAACTGACGCCACTGCCGCAGAGCACGGCATCGGAGCCTGCGCACAAGCGCACTGCCGACCATACTGCGATGGCCGACAACCCAGATCTTCTTGTTGGACAAGTCGTACACTCAGAGCTCTTCCCGGCTGTTCAGGGCCTTCCAGTGCTTGACATCCTCGCGCACCATCTCGGCGACGAGCTCCTGAACCGGGGCCTTGTGTTGCCAGCCCAGCTTCTGGCGGGCCTTGGTCGGATCACCGGCAGAAGATCAACTTCCGTCGGGCGGAGGTATCGAGGATCGACTTCAACAAGGCAGGCACCGGACGCGGAGTCGTAGCCAGTCGACGCCGGACGCCTTCCATTCCAAAGTAATGTTCAAGTCGGCAAAAGCCCGCTCGAGAAATTGGCCGACACTCGTCGTCTCGCCGGTCGCCAAGACGTGGCCATCCGGTTTGTCCTGCTGCAGCATGCGCGACATGCCCTCGACATACTCACGTGCGTGGCCCCAGTCGTAGCTCCTGGCGCTGTTTTTGGCCAGCTGTCGGGCGCGGCGGGCCTGCGCGATCGAAGTTGGCTTGTTCAGCCACAAGGCGAAGCTCTATCACTGGGCGCTCGCAGCGTCTCCCGTGCGATACGCCATTTCTCTCTTGGCTACAGGGATGTGCGATTGTCTCCTGTTTTCAAAGCTCTTTGTCCTGCTGATGGTCGCGGTCGCGCTGGCGCGCGGTCGACCTAGACATGTCCTGCGATTGATGAATCGATTGTGAGGTGACGAGAGCGACCGAAGCTGATTCAACATCCACAGCGGAGAGGTGGATGATGGGACAGGCCCTGAGCGATGATCTCCTAATACGGGTTTTGAAAGCGTCTGCGGCGGGCATGTCGGCTCGACAGGCTGCGGCTCGTTTCGGAGTTGGGATTTCGACGGCGATCCGCTGGATTGAAGAGCGAAAGAGGGTGAGTTAACTGCTCTGCCACAGAGCTGGAGACGACCTTCGGCAGTGGATGCACACGAGGAATTCGTTGTCGCGTTGATCAACGAGCGTAGGGATGTGACGCTCGATGAGATGGTTGAGCGCTTGTCCGTCGAGCGGCAGGTGAAGATCAGCCGCAGCGCACTTGGCGCCTGGCTTCGAGGCCGTGGGTGGACCTTTAAAAAAAGACCGCACACGCACTGGAGCAGGACCGACCGGACGTCCTGAAGCGCCGGCGCGCCTGGTTCGATGGTCAATTGGACCTCGATCCGGAGAAACTGATCTTCATCGACGAAACCGGCCTCTCGACCAAGATGTCACGTCTGCGCGGACGTCCATTGCGAGGTGAGCGTTTGCCGTGCCGGCGTGCCGCACGGCCATTGGAAAACAACGACTTTCACCGGTGCGTTGCGCCTCAGCGGAATGACCGCCCCATTCGTCTACGATGGCGCGATGAACGGCAACGTCTTCCTTGCGTATGTCGAACAGGTGCTGGTGCCGCCCCTGGAGATCGGCGACGTCGTCATTATGGATAACCTGCCTGCACACAAGATAGCCGGTGTCCGCGATGCCATCGAACGTGCCGGCGCCAAGCTCATGTTCCTGCCGCCCTATAGTCCGGACTTCAATCCAATCGAGAACGCATTCTCGAAGCTGAAAGCCATGTTGCGAGGCCGAGCCGAGCGAAAGATCGATGCTCTATGGGATGCGGTCGGGGCCTTGATACCTCGCTTCACTGCGGCAGAATGCGCAAACTACCTTAAGGCCGCTGGATATGACCCAGATTGAGCAGGATTTGCTCTAGCGGTGCAAGTGATGCCATCACGACACCGTCTGTCGGCTTTGTCTGATCGGCGACATTAGGTTTGTTTGGCAGTTTCCTGTGGTGGTTCGGAGTAACTTTCTGAAACCCAACAAAAGGATCTTTCCTTTGGCTCGATCGGCCCACATGGCACGGGTTTTGAAGATTGCCATGCGAGGCGGCGCGAGCTGCCTGCCTTTTACTCAGCGATGGATGGAACGAAAGAAGGAAGGCGATATGTCAGATTTGCGTCAAATCGCATTTTACGGCAAAGGGGGGATCGGCAAGTCCACCACCTCCCAAAATACGCTCGCAGCGCTTGTCGACCTCGGGCAGAAGATCCTGATCGTCGGATGCGACCCGAAAGCCAACTCCACCCGGCTGATCCTGAACGCCAAAGCACAGGACACGGTTCTGCATCTGGCAGCGCAGGAAGGTTCGGTGGAAGACCTTGAGCTCGAGGACGTGCTCAAGGCCGGCTACAAAGGCATCAAGTGCGTGGAGTCCGGCGGTCCGGAACCGGGCGTCGGCTGCGCCGGGCGCGGCGTCATCACCTCGATCAATTTCCTTGAAGAGAACGGTGCATATGACGATGTCGACTACGTCTCCTATGACGTGCTCGGCGATGTGGTGTGCGGTGGCTTTGCGATGCCGATCCGTGAGAACAAGGCCCAGGAGATCTACATCGTGATGTCCGGCGAGATGATGGCGCTCTATGCCGCCAACAACATCGCCAAGGGCATCCTGAAATATGCCCATTCCGGCGGCGTGCGGCTCGGCGGCCTGATCTGTAACGAGCGCCAGACGGACCGCGAGCTCGACCTCTCCGAGGCGCTGGCTGCCAGGCTCAATTCCAAGCTCATCCACTTTGTGCCGCGTGACAACATCGTCCAGCACGCCGAGCTCAGGAAGATGACGGTGATCCAGTACGCGCCGGAACTCCAAGCAGGCCGGGGAATATCGGGCGCTAGCCGAGAAGATCCATGCCAATTCGGGCCAAGGGACCATTCCGACCCCGATTACCATGGAAGAGCTCGAAGACATGCTGCTCGACTTCGGCATCATGAAGAGCGACGAGCAGATGCTGGCCGAACTACAGGCCAAGGAGTCAGCGGTGGTTGCGGCTCAATAACTGCCGCTGTCGACAGGACGCGCTGGCCCTTGCGCCAGCGCGTCCTTCCAAGAAAGCCGCTTCGGCGACGACGACCTAACCCGAACCTTGAAAGGGGGCAGGGGCCCATGAGCCTTGATTACGAGAATGACAGCGTTTTGCATGAACAGCTCATTGCGGAAGTATTAGCGCAATATCCAGACAAGGCGGCGAAGCGCCGCAAGAAGCACCTCAGCGTCGCAACGAGCGGCGACGAGCCTGGCGATGAGCCGAAGGCCCTTTCCGAATGCGACGTCAAATCGAACATCAAGTCCATTCCGGGCGTGATGACGATCCGCGGCTGCGCCTATGCCGGTTCCAAAGGCGTGGTATGGGGGCCGGTCAAGGACATGGTCCACATCTCGCACGGGCCGGTCGGTTGCGGTCATTATTCCTGGTCGCAACGCCGCAACTACTACGTCGGCCTGACGGGCATCGACACGTTCGTGACGCTGCAGTTCACCTCAGACTTCCAGGAAAAGGACATCGTGTTCGGCGGCGACAAGAAGCTTGAACAGGTCATCGACGAGATCGAGGAGCTTTTCCCCTCAACAACGGCATCAGCGTGCAGTCGGAATGCCCGATCGGGCTGATTGGCGACGACATTGAGGCGGTGTCGCGCAAGAAGGCCAAGGAGCACGAAAAGACGATCGTGCCGGTACGCTGCGAGGGCTTCCGCGGCGTCTCGCAATCGCTCGGCCACCACATCGCCAACGACGCCATCCGTGACTGGGTTTTCGACAAGAACGAAGTCGAGTTTGAGACCGGCCCTTACGATGTCAACGTCGTCGGCGACTACAATATCGGTGGCGACGCGTGGGCTACGCGCATTCTATTGGAGGAGGTGGGGCTGCGCGTGGTCGGCAACTGGTCGGGTGATGCCACGCTCGCTGAGGTCGAGCGCGCGCCAAAGGCCAAGCTGAACCTCATCCACTGCTACCGCTCGATGAACTACATCTGTCGGCACATGGAGGAAAAATACGGCATCCCGTGGATGGAATACAATTTCTTTGGTCCGTCCCAGATCGAAACCTCCCTGCGCGAAATAGCCAAGCACTTCGGTCCGGAAATCGTCGACAAGACCGAGGCTGTCATCACCAAGTACCGGCCCCTGGTCGATGCTGTCGTCGACAAGTACCGGCCGCGCCTCGAAGGCAAGACGGTGATGCTCTATGTCGGCGGCCTGCGTCCTCGCCACGTCATCACGGCCTATGAGGACCTCGGCATGCGGATCGTCGGCACCGGCTACGAGTTCGCCCACAACGACGACTATCAGCGCACCGGCCATTATGTGAACAAGGGTACGCTGATCTATGACGACGTGACCGGTTACGAGCTGGAAAAGTTCATCGAAGGCATCCGCCCCGACCTTGTTGGGTCCGGCATTAAAGAGAAGTATCCGGTGCAGAAGATGGGCATCCCCTTCCGCCAGATGCACTCCTGGGATTATTCCGGCCCGTATCACGGCTATGACGGCTTCGCCATATTCGCCCGCGACATGGATCTGGCCATCAATAATCCGGTGTGGGATCTCTACGACGTCCCCTGGAAAAAAGAGGCCGCGCCAGCTGAGGCGGTTGCGGCCGAATGAGAGCCTGGCCTGTCTTGGGAAGGGGCAGGCCAGGCTCTTCCTATCGGACTTGATCCGCACTCGTGACAGATGACATCCCATTGCCGCCACCGGTGCGGCGCGATGAAAAGAAAGGTGCTTACTATGCCGCAGTCGGCGGAAAAAGTTCTCGACCATGCTCCCCTGTTCCGCGAGCCGGAATACAGGCAGATGCTCGCCGAGAAGAAAGCCAATTTCGAATGCCCCCACCCGGATCAGGTCGTTGCCGATCAAAACGACTTCACGAAGACCTGGGAGTATCGCGAAAAGAACCTGGGCCGCGAAGCCCTGGTCGTGAACCCGGCCAAAGCCTGCCAGCCGCTCGGTGCCGTCTTCGCAGCCGCAGGCTTTGAGCAAACGATGTCCTTCGTCCATGGCAGCCAGGGCTGCGTCGCTTATTACCGTTCGCATCTGTCGCGTCACTTCAAGGAGCCTTCATCGGCGGTCTCGTCCTCGATGACGGAGGACGCGGCAGTGTTCGGCGGGTTGAAGAACATGGTCGACGGGCTCGCCAATACATACAAGCTCTACGATCCGAAGATGATCGCCGTCTCGACCACCTGCATGGCCGAAGTCATTGGAGACGACCTCCACGGCTTCATCGAAAACGCAAAGAACGAAGGGTCGGTCCCGCACGACTTCGATGTTCCTTTCGCCCACACGCCTGCCTTCGTCGGCAGCCACGTCGATGGCTATGACGGCATGATCAAGGGCATTCTGGAGAACTTCTGGAAAGGCAACGAGCGGAAGGAGGTTGCTCAAGCCATCAACATCATTCCCGGCTTCGACGGCTTCTGCGTCGGCAACAACCGCGAACTGAAGCGCCTGCTCGACATGATGGGCGTATCCTACATCTTCATCCAGGATGCCTCCGACCAGTTCGACACGCCGTCTGACGGTACGTACCGCATGTATGACGGCGGCACGAAGATCGAGGACTTGAAAACGGCGTTGAATGCCGAAGCGACCCTGTCGCTGCAGCACTATAACACGCGCAAAACGCTGGAATATTGCAAGGAGGTCGGTCAGGTTACGGCTTCGTTCCATTATCCGCTGGGTGTTCAGGCGACCGACGAATTCCTGATGAAGGTCTCGGAGATTACCGGCAAGGAAATTCCTCCGGCAATCGGCCTGGAACGCGGCCGTCTCGTCGACGCTATGGCAGATAGCCAAGCCTGGCTGCACGGGAAGAAATACGCGATCTACGGCGATCCTGACTTCGTCTACGCCGTTGCCCGGTTCGTCTTGGAAACCGGCGGTGAGCCGACCCACTGCCTTGCTACCAACGGCACGTCGGCCTGGGAAGCCGAGATGAAGGCGTTGCTCGCATCCTCGCCCTTCGGCAAGGATGCCCAGGTCTGGGCGGGCAAGGACCTGTGGGCGTTGCGCTCGCTGCTCTTTACCGAGCCGGTTGATCTTATGATCGGCAATTCCTATGGCAAGTATCTCGAGCGCGACACCGGCACCCCATTGATCCGGCTGACCTTTCCGATATTCGACCGGCACCATCACCACCGTTTCCCGCTCATGGGCTACCAAGGCGGCCTGCGCGTCCTGACGACGATCCTCGACAAGATCTTCGACAAGCTCGATCGCGAGACGAGCGAGCCGGGTGTGACGGACTATTCTTACGACCTGACCCGCTAGGAGCGGCGGCGGTCGGCCTTGTGAGGCCGGCCGCCTTCATCTGAACTTGGAGACCGCAATGCCCTTGCTCAATGCTAAAGTCCAGGATGTCTTCGACGAGCCTGCCTGCGAGAAGAACCGCAGCAAGGATTCCAAGGCGCGCAAAAACGGCTGTTCGAAGCCGCTGATCCCGGGGCGGCAGCCGGCGGATGCGCTTTCGATGGCGCCAAGATCGTGCTGCAGCCGATCACCGACGTCGCGCACCTGATCCATGGGCCTCTCGGCTGTGAGGGCAATTCCTGGGACAATCGCGGATCGGCTTCCTCAGGTCCAACGCTCTGGCGCACGAGCTTCACGGCGCTGACCGAAGCAGGCGCCATTGAAAAGAAGCCTTTCGATGAGGAGGACTAAGAAATGGGTACATTGACAGGAAGTACGAATGGCCCTGCTGTCAACGAAGATGGGGATCTCGCCACCCCTTTTCTCAGATGCCTGATAAGGCTCATCCGCGCTCAGGATGCCCATGGGGCGTGGGAAGGCAAATCGGACGCTGACCTGCTGGCCGACTTCATCCTCACCAAGGAGCAGCGCCGTAAGATCCCGATCATAGGCGATCCGGATCCTGATGTGCTGTGGAGGCTACAGAATTTTTACAGTTGCGTGGGGCTTGTGATCGAAGAGTGCACAGGCCTGTTGGCATCGCCGATCATGACGATCGGCCATGAGGGCTTCGGCCGCTTGCTTTTCACGACTGGACGGTTGGTCGTTCTGTCGAAGACCCTGCGCGATGTCCACCGGTTCGGCTTTGAGACGCTAGGCAAGCTCGCCGAGACCGGCACGAAAATGGTCGATGACGCTATTGAAGTTAT
This sequence comes from Rhizobium sp. K102, assembly GCF_022385315.1. Lineage (NCBI taxonomy): Bacteria > Pseudomonadati > Pseudomonadota > Alphaproteobacteria > Hyphomicrobiales > Rhizobiaceae > Rhizobium > Rhizobium sp. K102. The sequence continues at coordinate 357,326 of NZ_CP092432.1, read as the reverse complement.
CGAAACCTATCCCGACGTGGCGCGGGCATCATGAAATCAATTTTCGAGGAAAGAGATCATGTCAGACATTGTGGAGCAGCTGAAGAAGGTCCGCAAGCTGCAGTCCCGCGCCGCCGCTGCGAAGATGGAGTTGCACGATCTTGCCGAGGACCTTCCGATTAATTGGGCTAGAATCAAGACCATTGCAGGAGAGACGTTCGACGCCTTCGCCGAGTTGAACGCTGCGAAGGAAGAGCTCGCTGCATTGGAGAATTCACGATGACTGGCCCTTTCGTCACGCGCGACGGCTCCAGCTGGGTGCCGGAGTACCTGACCTGCATCGATGCTACAACCTGCATCGGCTGTGGCCGATGCTTCAAAGCCTGCTCTCGCGAAGTCATGCACCTCTATGGCGTCGGTGAAGCGGGTGAAATCCTCGGCATCTGCGACGACGAGGAGGAAGACTTCGATGGCGAGCTCAATCGTATGATCATGGTTGTCGATGAGGCCGGCCGCTGCATTGGTTGCGGCGCCTGCGCGCGCGTCTGCCCGAAGAACTGTCAGACCCATGTCGCGGCAGACAAGGTTACTGCGTGATCTCGCGAACAAGTCAACGCTGTTACCTTCAGATCGTTTGTTGTCTCCTGCTGCTCGTCGTCTGCGCAAACGAACGAACGTAGTTACTTCGTGTGGCATTCCATCCACAAAGTTAGCGCTGCGATGGTGGCTAGTTCGTCGCTTCTTTCAATAGGACTTTTTTAAAAGCGCGAAGTGGCGATCGCTGTCTCGTCGCCCTCGGCGATGAACTTATCCGGTTGCCAAGGCAGATGCCCCGCGATTGGATCGCCACAGATCGTGCCGTTCGTGTCCCATGCCTGATCCGCGGATGCGGCGGTTCTAATCAATGGCGGCCGGTGCAAAGAAGGCACTGCAATTGCACGCAATGTCTCGCGCAAGCTGACCGTCAAGGTAAGCACCAGTGCGCAGCTGACGGAGGCACTTGCGGCGAGGACCGCAAAGCCACTTTCCACCCCGCAGGCTCAATACGATCCGACACAGGACGATCCTGAGCGCGGTTGAATTACATGCTAATTCCCTTGTCCCCAGCGCAACCGTCGACATTTCTCGCAAATGTCGGGCATCCGCCACTTTTGTCAGGTTTGTCGTGATTGGAACGTTTTGTTCGCCGGTCTCTCCGTCAAATACACATCAACCTGCCCTCAACCCGCCCATTGATAAAAGAAAATCATCTTCTTGGCGCGTCGGAGCAGTTGGCATGGTGTTTGCTGATCCCTGGTTACAAGCGGCAGAAAGCAGTCTGCATGATGCCGGTTCATGAAACGAACGGAACGGAGGCCACCTGACCGTTCGTCATCGGATCCGCGTTCTACCAAGCGGCCATGCATCCGCCGGCGGAAGGGTCAATCCCGATGTCACAGCTTGCAACCAACTCAAAGAGAAGGAAAATGCAATGACCAAGATTTCCGAAAGATCCTTTGAAACGATCGAAAACCCGGGGTCATCGTCGCTCAAGGTGCCAGATCAGTTCGGCGCATCTGTTGAAAAGGGGAACAAGAAGGTGACAGAGGCTCTTTTGAAACTTGCGTCCGGCGCTGAAGCGACACAGAAAATGCTGCCTCCGATCCTCGAAACGACAAGTCTATTCGGCAACGAATTGTGGTGGAAGACGATCGCTGCACTGCAGGCCGACGCCGAGGCCAGCTTCTCACATTTGCAAGCTTTGCTGGGCGCGAATTCGCCGTCGCAGATCCTCGAACAGCAGTCGACCTTTTTCCGCAAGCGCGTTGAGACAAGTTTGCAGCACGCCAAGGAAGTCCGGGTGCTCTCAAGCAGGGCGGTGGAGGAAATCTCAAAGCCGGTCAAGGATGCTTTTGACAAGGTGCTGACGGACCTCAAGGCGACGTAAAACTGAGGAGACCCTAGAAATACCGCGCGGTGATCTGCCCGGTGAAGAAACACCTGAAGTTCGCACTCGCTTCGATGACCGCCCGGTAACCCCGATCTTTCCCATTCATCTTCTGTGCACGGCTGATGCGCGGGACCATGTCTATGGCGCTTATATTCGCGCCCGAATGCAGAGCCCGCTTGAGCAACTCATTGTTGGCTGCGGGATAGAAGAAAGCGATCAGCGTCTTTTCAGGCGACAGCAGGGCGACCTCATTGATCGAGGCGCACCTTGACGATCACGTCGGCGGCCGCGGCGAGGGCCTGTGGAATTGGAAAACGACCACGACTTCCGCGTTTCGGTAGGCTTCGCTCGAGATTCCCGCCGTTAGGCCGGCACCAGTTCCACTGGCGATCAACAAACTATCGCCGGGGGCCAGCGCATGGAGCGAGCCGAAACCGTGGGATGGCTCGACCGGCGACAGCACGCGGACACCAATTTGTTTCACCCGTTTTGCGTATCAGTCATTCTTGCTCATTTCCTTGTGGCACGTCTCTTCGAACAGCCGGGACCGCGGCTCGACCCATGTCAGAACGAGATGTTAGGCGGGTTCGAAAGTGCTGACTTTCACAGCGGACAAAGATCCGGCTGATTCTGGCCTGAGACGTCATCATTGATTTGGGACAAGGAAGCCGGCGCGGCCGGAGGTCATAAAGCATCCTGTTTTGAAAAGGGATGCGAAAATGTCTGATGATCTGATCGCCAAATACGGCGATGCGCGGGTTCCGCGTTATACGAGTTACCCGACGGCGGCGGCTTTTTCTGCAGCCGTGGGGCCGGATGAATATGCCGGCAATCTCGCCCATATCGCCGCGGCTGGCCCGGTTTCGGTTTATCTCCACGTCCCGTTCTGCCGTTCGATATGCTGGTACTGCGGCTGCCACACGACCATCACCCGGCAAGACGCTCCGGTCGCCGACTATCTCGACGTGATGAAGGAAGAGATCGAGCTCGTCTCTTTTGCGGCCGGAAACGACGTGCCCGTCAAGTACGTGCATTTCGGCGGCGGCACGCCGTCGGTCATGAAGCCGCAGGAATTTTCGGCTCTAATGGCAAAGCTCAGGAGTGCCTTCACGTTTGAAGCGAAAGCCGGCGTCGCAGTCGAGATCGACCCTCGCACATTGGTCGCCCCCATGATCGATGCGCTCGCCGAAAACGGCGTCGACCGCGCAAGCCTCGGCGTCCAGAGCTACGATCCGATCGTGCAGGCCGGTATCAAGCGGCTGCAATCCTTTGAGCAGACGGAAAGGGCGGTCGCCGGGTTGCGCTCAGCAGGCGTCAGCAGCATCAACTTCGACCTAATTTATGGCCTTCCGAAACAGACTGTCCAATCTTGCATCGAGACGGTCCGGCTGGCTGCAGAACTGCGTCCCGAACGTTTCGCCGTTTTCGGTTACGCTCACATACCCGCTTTTAAGAAACATCAGCGCCTGATCGACGAAGCATCGCTGCCGGACGCAAAACAGCGGAACGAGCAGGCGGAAGTGATCGCCGAGGAGCTCCAGAAGGCCGGATATCTGCGCATTGGGCTCGATCATTTTGCACTGCCGAACGATCAGTTGGCGCTCGCCGCGCGCAACAGAACGCTGAGGAGAAACTTCCAGGGCTATACCACGGATGATTGCGATAGCCTGATCGGCCTCGGCGCATCTGCGATCGGGCGGCTGCCGGCCGGCTATATGCAGAACCACGTGCCTCTCGGCCTCTATGCCGAGCGAATTGCCTTCGGGGTGCTGCCGACCGCCAAGGGATATCTTCTCAGCGAGGAGGACAAGCTTCGGGCGAGGGTCATCGAGAGGCTGATGTGCGATTTCGAAGCCGATCTCGGCCAGTTGAGCAGCGGATCGGGTTTCGACACCGGCTTCCTTGTCGAGCGCAACGACCGTCTCGGCGAGCTCATGGCCGACGGCGTCGTGACGATCAGCGGTGAGCGGATTGTCGTATGCGAGGAGGCGCGCTTCATGGTCCGTGCAGTCGCGGCGGCATTCGACGCCTATTTTAGCTCGCACGGGCACACGCACAGCAAGGCAGCCTAGTACTTGTCGCCGGAAGTGTGCATCGGTTCCGGCGACACGAAACGCATCAAAGGCCGCGCGAGAAGACATCGAGTTCCCGTTTCTCGATCGAGGACCCTGCAGTTATCTTCCCAGGAGTCCCGTCGACAACGGCACGTCGAGGAGGATCGACGTCGCAAGTTCGTGTGAAGCAGGGCGGGCGCACTCACAAATACGGTCATCGGGCCGCCCTGTCACAAGTAGATGGGCGCCCGTATCACCGCCTGGACGTCGAGGTCGTTATCGTCGAGCTTTTCGGCTCATTCAAATACAGCTCGATCTCGGCAGGCCCCGGCCCAGGGTATCGTTGGCGACTGACGTCGAACCTTTAAGGTGGCGTGGGCAAGCGCCGGTCCGCAGAGTTGTGCCCATCGCGATTATGGCGGCCGCGCAGGCGCCTGAAGGAGCCTTTTCGCGAGGTGAGCTACCGAGCGCCACATGATCGACGGCTCTCGCCCTCTCACGAACGCGGTTGTTCGAGCACGTCGAAGGACGAGGCAGGGGTCTCCTAGTTGTAGGACTTGCCTGCCGCGGGGATTTCGATCAAACGTTCGACGGCGCCTTCCGTGCAATTCTTGGGTAACCAGAACGAGACCCCGGGTTTTGGCTGGCATCTCCTTCGCGACTGCCGCGCAAAAAAACGACCTCGTTATATTCGTCGTCAGCGAGATTGCCGCCGGGCTAGTGATCTTGCCCACGCGTTCCTTCACAGGTCTGCCGTGCAGATCATAGCTCTTTTCACAGGCCACATTCACTTTCTCGACGGTCCCACCAGGTTTCGGCATCGGCTTTGCCGACAACCGTGTCCGACCACTGCCTTGGACGTCTTGCCTGACAGCGCCTGGCTCTGCTCGATGCTCACTGAGCATCAGCTGCTCCTGGCGAGGCAAACAGCTGCCACGAAAGCCATCGTCATGGGCTGCGCGGTCATCCGCACCTGCTGTGTCTCACTGGGTGATGTTTGTGAGGTCGGCATCGAGCCGCTTGCGCACCATGTTCGGCACCTTTGCAGTCTTGATCGCTTCGAGATTGGGCGGACTGTCACCCACCTGGATCAGGGCAACCATGCCCATGCCGGAATGTGGGGTGCATTTCAGGACATAGACGCCTGGAACATCGAATTTCGCGCGATATAGCTCATTCGGCTTTGACTTGAAGTCGGCAACGCCATCCGGAATGAGGCCTTTGAAGGTTTCGACGTTGTGGCCCTTGTCGGTGGGGATGAAGGTGACGGTGTCGCCGGGGGCGATCTTCAGGAAGCCAGGCTCGAACACCATCGCGCCTTCCGTGCCTTTGTTGAGCATCCGAACCTGGTGGTCGGCCGCCATCAACGGCGCTGCCGAAACAATCAAGGCTGCCGCTGCAGCGATCAGACCGAATTTTAACCGCATTTGCAAGCTCCTTTTCTGCGAGACCCAATCAGCCTCATGAATGTGTCTTAGCAGATGCCGGAATTGGGCTCTTTGACGCCCGTCAAATTCGGGGAAAAAAGGCAGAAGGTCCCAATTTTTGCCTGCTTGCCCAGCGCCCTTGCGAGGGACATGGCAGCCTGCAAGCGATGTAGGAATCACCGAAGGACAAGCACGCTCGGCGAACGTCGGCGCTGCTGAACAGCTTAGGATTGCCGTGACTGAGCTCATATCGCGTCGAGAAGTTCGCGGAGGGCATGAATGTCGATCCCGCGGCTTGTCGCGTGTGTTGAGGTTTACCCTCTGACAGAAATCCTCGGAAAAATCATCAGTGTCGCCCGATAACCGTACCAGCGGGCAAGATTGACGTTCCGCAGGTCGTGCCTGCCCTCGGGAATAACGATGTTGCGCGACGCAAGTTTCGTAACGGTGTGGGCCAGGGTCTCAATGGTCAGGCCGAGATGATCCGCAATGTCTTGACGATTCATGGAAACGCGCAACGGACCTTGGCGGACGCGGGTTGCGCCGGAATGCAAGCTTCACGATGAAGCTGCAGGGGCGCTCCTCGGCGTTCTTCTTCGGCAACAGCACCATCTGTTCATGCGAAGCGGCCGCCTCCTGCCAGAGCAACGAGAGCTAGGTCGAGCGAGCGCATTAGACCGAGCGACTTCCCCGTGGAAACTCATGTGCGATATCCGGCGGATCTTGCATTTCGTGACGGCCTCAGCCGTAAATAGGAAATCGTTTTGCAGCGACGCGCCGTTGAGATCGCCGGCGAATTGAAGAGCGATTATCACCCGACGATCTTTCGCCGATGATACGAAGCAGGCGCACGACACCTTCTTCCACCTGGACAAGATGGTTGCTTATCACCCTCCCACCAAATCGCCTTACCGGCTGCGACGGCCTCGGCCGCCGAGCCTACGAACAGCGAAGAGAGGGATTGGCCGGCATGTATGGCTTCGCGCCCCTTCGCGCCATTGTCGAACGCGTGGTTGTTCTGCACAGCATCTTCATCGCCCCTTGTGGCAGTGGGTGCGGTAGAAAGCAGCTGCGTCACACGGGAGTAAGCGGGCGGTGCCAAAGGGGGAAGTTTGCAACAGAGTGTAACAACGTCGGTTCGTCCACCGCTTCCAGTCCGCTTGTTGATGTAGATCAAGGAGCCGTTCCCGTCTTCGTGACAGTCCTGCCTCGAAATCCGAGAAAGCCGGCCGCGAGGCGGTCGTCTGCGCACTGGAGACGACATCATGAATTACACGACAGAAACGATGGTGATCGCGGTCGCAGCGTTTCTGGCGCTGCTCGCGGCCGCATTCGCGCACGATCATCTGTTTGCAGTCCATATGGGTATACTTTGCCTCTGCCTGGTTGCGGGAACGCTGCTGCTTGTCAGAAACGCAGAGTTTTCGCCGACGGGCCAACAGCGCAAAACAGAGCTTACGGGCTATTGCGACGAGGTAATCCGCTACGGCCTGATCGCTACGGTGTTCTGGGGCGTCGTCGGCTTCCTCGTCGGCGTGATCATCGCGCTGCAGCTCGCCTTTCCCGACCTCAACATCGCGCCCTATTGGAATTTCGGAAGATTGCGGCCGGTTCACACATCGGCGGTGATCTTCGCCTTCGGCGGCAACGCGCTGATCATGACATCCTTCTATGTGGTGCAACGCACCTGTCGCGCGCGTCTCTTCGGAGGAACACTCGCCTGGTTCGTCTTCTGGGGCTACCAGCTGTTCATCGTGATGGCTGCGACCGGCTACGTGATCGGCATCAATCAGTCGCGCGAATATGCCGAGCCCGAATGGTACGTCGACCTGTGGCTTACCATCGTCTGGGTCGCCTATCTGGCCGTCTATCTCGGAACGATCCTGAAGCGCAAAGAGCCGCATATCTACGTGGCAAACTGGTTCTATCTCAGCTTCATAGTCACCATTGCGATGCTGCATGTGGTCAACAACCTCGCTGTTCCGGCGTCGTTCCTCGGCTCCAAGAGCTATTCTCTCTTCTCCGGCGTCCAGGATGCACTCACCCAATGGTGGTACGGCCACAACGCCGTCGGCTTCTTCCTCACCGCCGGCTTCCTGGGGATGATGTACTATTTTGTGCCGAAGCAGGCCAACCGGCCGGTTTATTCCTACCGGCTGTCGATCATCCACTTCTGGGCCCTGATCTTCATGTATATCTGGGCCGGCCCGCATCATCTGCATTACACGGCGCTGCCTGACTGGGCGCAGACGCTCGGAATGGTCTTCTCCGTCATGCTCTGGATGCCCTCCTGGGGCGGCATGATCAACGGTTTGATGACCCTTTCGGGCGCCTGGGACAAAATTCGCACCGACCCGATCATCCGGATGATGATCGTCGCCATCGCATTTTATGGGATGTCGACCTTCGAAGGCCCGATGATGTCGATAAAGGCTGTCAATTCGCTCAGCCACTATACCGAATGGACGATCGGTCACGTGCATTCCGGAGCACTTGGCTGGGTGGGTATGATCACCTTCGGGGCGATATACTACCTGACGCCGAAACTGTGGGGGCGCGAGCGCCTCTACAGCCTGCGGATGGTCAACTGGCACTTCTGGCTCGCGACGCTCGGGATCGTGATCTACGCCGCGGTGCTCTGGGTCGCGGGCATCCAGCAGGGGCTGATGTGGCGAGAATACAATTCCCAGGGCTTCCTCGTCTATTCCTTCGCTGAAACGGTCGCGGCGATGATCCCCTATTACGTGCTGCGTGCCGTCGGCGGAGCACTCTACCTAGCGGGTGGCCTCGTCATGGCCTGGAACGTGTTCATGACGATCCGCGGCCACCTGCGCGACGAAGCGCCAATCCCGACCAGTTTGGTGCCCCAGGCACAGCCTGCCGAGTGAGGTGAGACATGGCATCGTTACTTGATAAACATAAGACCCTCGAGAAGAACGCGACGCTTCTTCTGGTCGGCTCGCTGCTGGTCGTCAGCATTGGCGGCATCGTTGAAATCGCACCGCTGTTCTACCTGCAGAACACGATCGAAAAAGTGGAAGGCATGCGGCCCTACACGCCGCTAGAGCTCGCCGGACGGAACATCTACATCCGTGAAGGCTGCTATCTCTGCCACAGCCAGATGATCCGGCCGTTCCGTGATGAGGTCGAACGTTACGGCCATTATTCGCTCGCCGCGGAATCGATGTACGACCACCCGTTCCAATGGGGATCCAAGCGGACAGGGCCCGATCTGGCCCGCGTCGGGGGGCGTTACTCGAACGAATGGCACGTCCAGCATCTCGCAAATCCGCGGGCCGTGGTGCCGGAATCAATCATGCCGAGCTACGCCTTCCTCGAAGAGAAGGAGGTGACGGTCAGGAGTATCGGAGAGGACCTCAAGGCCAATGAGGACGTGGGCGTGCCTTACAGCGACGACATGCTGGCGAATGCCGAGGCCGACATGAGAGCCCAGGCCGATCCGAACGCGGACACGGCGGCTCTACTCAAGCGCTACCCAAATGCGAATGTCGGCGATCTCGACGGCGATCCAACCCGGCTGACCGAGATGGACGCGCTGGTGTCCTACCTGCAGATGCTCGGAACGCTGGTTAATTTCTCGACCTATGACGACGCGACCGGCTACCGGTGAGGTGATCCATGGAAACTTACACTGCAATGAGACACTTCTCCGACAGCTGGGGCCTCCTGGCAATGGCCGCATTCTTCGTCGGCGCGGTCATGCTCACCCTTCGCCCAGGTAGCAAGCAGACGGCCAAAGATGCCGCCGATATTCCCTTGAAGGACGATTGAGATGTCGCAAAAGCATATCGATGAACTGAGCGGCGTCGAAACGACGGGTCATGAATGGGACGGCATCCAAGAGCTCAACAATCCCATGCCGCGCTGGTGGATCTGGACCTTCTACGTGACGATCCTCTGGGCGATCGGCTACGCCATCGCTTACCCGGCCATCCCGATGATCACTTCCGCCACTAACGGCTATCTCGGTTATTCAACGCGCGCCGAGCTGCAGCAGGACCTCAATCTCGCTAAGTCATCGCAGACGGAGTTCCATGACCTGATCGCTGCCAAGACAGTGGAGGAGATCGACGCGGATCCTGCTCTTCGTAAATTCGCGATCGCTGGCGGCGCATCCGCTTTCAAGGTGAACTGCGCGCCCTGCCATGGATCGGGAGCGAGCGGCGGTCCGGGGTTTCCGAATCTCAACGACGACGACTGGCTGTGGGGCGGGGATCTGAATGCCATCCAGGCCACGATCTCTCATGGCATCCGCTTCGACGGCGATACGGATAGCCATTCCTCCGAAATGCCGCCCTTTGCCGGTGTTCTGGAGCCCATCCAGATGAAGCAGGTCGCCGCCTTTGTCTGGGGGCTGACCAATACGCCCTCGGATGTCGGTCTGGCGGCGGCCGGAAAACAGGTTTTCTTCGACAATTGCGCCCCATGTCACGGCGAGGACGCCAAAGGAAAGGTGGAAATGGGTGCGCCGGATCTCGCCGACGCAATCTGGCTGAAGTCGCGGGGTGAAGACGCCATCCTTCGTCAGGTTGCCTCTCCCAAACATGGCGTAATGCCTGCCTGGGCAGCGCGCCTGGGGGACACAACGGTAAACGAGCTTACTATTTTCGTTCATGCGCTCGGCGGCGGCACGTAAGGAGAAAAGACATGACAGCCCACGACCGCAATCCGATCCTCCCTCTCTACGGCGCGCCGCGTACTGTTATCCGATCGCGTGTCTCAGCCCGCGCCCAACAGATGCCTGCGTCTTCGGAGCAGGACGACCCGGCAAAAATCGGCAATTCGATGGTGAGTTTGATCTGCCTCAAAGACCACAAGCAGACGAGCCGATAGTTTCAGCTCCTGTGGAGGACGTCCCAGCGGTTTCTCCGCCGCTGTCCTCCGGCCACGCCCTTACTCTGGGGCGTGGCCTTTTCGCTTCTGCACGGTCGTTCTTGATCTGCATCAAGGAACGGATCCGCCACGGCTGGGAAAAGAGTGGTGAAAATCGGACAGGTCCTATGAATCTCTATACCCGCCCTAATCTAAATGACATTGACCACGTTCGCGTCGAACCCGTCAACGCCCGGCGCAACCGCCAGTCTCTCTATGCGCCGCGCAAGAAGATCTTTCCGAAACGAGCCGAAGGGCCCTTTCGCCGGTTCAAATGGGTCTTGATGCTGCTCACGCTTGGCACATATTACCTCGCGCCGTGGATTCGCTGGGACCGCGGTCCCTATGCGCCCAATCAGGCAATCCTCGTCGACCTCGCCTCGCGGCGCTTCTTCTTTTTCTTCATCGAGATCTGGCCGCAGGAATTCTACTATGTGGCGGGCCTGCTCGTCATGGCGGGCTTCGGCCTCTTTCTCCTCACCGCCGCTGTCGGCCGCGCCTGGTGTGGCTATGCCTGTCCGCAGACCGTCTGGGTCGATCTCTTTATCGTCGTCGAACGCGCCGTCGAAGGCGACCGAAACGCTCGGATGAAGCTCGATGCCGACCCCTTCACTTTCGACAAGCTCAGGAAGCGGGTGATCAAGCACGCGATCTGGTTGCTGATCGCCGTCGCCACGGGCGGAGCATGGATCTTCTATTTTGCCGACGCGCCGAGCCTGGCGGCTTCACTGTTTGACGGCAGCGCTCCTGCCGCTGCGTATGCCACGATCGCCACCCTGACCGCGACGACCTATGTGCTTGGCGGCCTCATGCGCGAACAGACATGCACCTATATGTGTCCGTGGCCGCGCATTCAGGGCGCGATGCTGGATGAGAATTCGCTTGTTGTCACCTACAACGACTGGCGGGGCGAGCAGCGGTCGCGCCATGGCAAGAAGGCTCAGGGTCTGCCGGTGGGCGATTGCGTGGACTGCAATGCCTGCGTCGCCGTCTGCCCGATGGGGATCGACATCCGCGACGGCCAGCAGATGGAATGCATCACATGCGCCCTCTGCATCGACGCCTGTGGCGGCGTCATGGACAAGCTCGGGAAGCCACACGGCCTGATCGCCTATGCGACGCTCAAGGAATATTCGAGCAACATGTCGCTTGCTACTGACGGAGGACGGACAGCCATCCAGCCCTCCAATGTCCGAAACGACGACGGAAGCTTCATGCCAGCTGTCCGGAATTTCGACTGGCGCATCATCTTCCGCCGAAGAATTGTCTTCTACGGTGTCGTCTGGGCATCGATCGGCGTCGCCATGGTCGTCCATCTCGCCTTACGCGATCGGCTCAGGCTCAACGTTATCCACGACCGGAACCCTCAATATGTTCTGGAAAGCGACGGCTCCATCCGAAACGGCTACACGCTGCATGTCCTCAACATGGTGCCGAAGCCGCGGGACGTGACCATCACCCTCGTCGGGCTGGAGGGGGGCACAATGCGCATTCCCGAGTTCGGCAGGCAGGATGCCCGCAGCTTCACCGCTCACGTCGAACCCGACGCGGCCACGACGCTCAAGGTCTTCGTCACGCGCGCCCCAGACGGGGCAGAGATCAACGAATTCCTCTTCGTCATCGAAGATATAGGTCAAGACGCAGGTCAAGCCGACCGGGCGAGCTATCGCGCCGCGTTCAACGCGCCGGGAGACGTGAAATGAAGACTTCTACTCAGGGCTTTACCGGCTTGCACGTGCTGCTTGCCACCTCGGCATTCTTCGCCGTAGTGATCGCCGTAAACGCCACCATGGCCTTCTATGCTGCGTCCAGCTGGAGTGGCATCGTCGTGGAAAACACCTATGTGGCCAGCCAGGAATTCAACACCAGGGCGGCAGCGATGAAGGCAATGGCCGCCTCCGGCGTCGAGGGCGCGCTCGTCGTTAAGGGCATCCAAATCCGTTACGACATCCACGACAAGGCCGGCACGCCTGCGATCATCGATGATGTCACGCTGAACTTCAAACGGCCCGTCGGCGATCATGAGGATTTCCGCGTGACGCTCCGGAAGACGGGCGAAGGGCGGTTCGAAGCCGATCACCAGGTTGTCGCCGGCGACTGGATCGTCGAGGCCATATCGAGAATGAACGGGGCGGTCGTCATGCATGAGGCCAAACGCTTCGACACCGCGGAGTTCCGCCAATGACCTGCTGCTCGATGGATGCGGAAAGCGTTCTCGGCCTCAGCGCGACATCCGCCAGCGCCGAGGAGGTATGCCTTGCAAGCCACCCGCTCGGGGCAGGGTTACGCCAGATCGACCTCAGCGTACCCGACGTCCACTGTGGCGGCTGCATATTGACCCTCGAAAAAGCGCTGTCGGCGCTTGCGTTCGTCAGGAAAGCCCGGGTCAATCTCACCGCCCGGCGTGTCACCTGCGTCTATCAGGAAGAGATCGAGGCGAAGGCGACCGATCCCTCCGAAATCCTCGCCGCGATCACCTTGGCCGGATACCGCGCCCATCTCATCACGTCGACAGCACCCGAAACCGACAGGATCCGGAACCAGCTACTGCTGGCGATTGGAGTTTCCGGCTTTGCGGCCGCCAACATCATGATGCTCTCGGTGTCGGTATGGTCGGGCGCCGATGCGGCCACGCGCGACATGTTTCACTGGATCTCGGCGATGATCGCGGCGCCGGCGCTGGTTTATGGTGGACGCTTCTTCTTCAAATCGGCCTGGAGCGGGCTCAAGCGTAGGCGCACCAACATGGATGTTCCGATCTCGCTTGCAGTGACGCTGTCCTATGCGGTCTCCCTATGGGAAACCATGCACCATGGCGAACATGCCTGGTTCGACGCGTCGGTGTCTCTGCTGTTCTTCCTGCTGATCGGCAGAACCCTCGATCATGTGATGCGGGAAAAAGCCCGCGCCGCGATCAACGGGCTTGCCAGACTGGCGCCGCGCGGGGCGCAGCTGATGATGCCGGACGGGTCGCGGCACTACATCCCGGTCGAAGAGATCGCCGTCGGGGATAACATCGCGATTGCCGCCGGCCAACGCATTCCCGTCGATGGCATGATCGTCAGCGGCGAGAGCGATGTTGACCTCTCCATCGTCACCGGTGAAAGCAGCACGGTCGCCGTCGCCGCAGGCAGCGCGCTGAATTCGGGTGCGATGAACCTGACCGGTTCGCTCGTCCTGCGGGCGACCAAAGTGGCAAGGGATTCGCTTCTTTCCGAGATCATCGGCCTGATGGAAGCGGCCGAGGGCGGCAGGGCTCGTTATCGCCGGGTCGCCGATCGCGCCGCAGCACTTTATTCTCCCGCCGTGCACCTGTTGGCGCTGGCCTCCTTTCTCGCCTGGGGCTTGCTTGGGGGCGATTGGAAACAGGCCATGCTGGTCGCGGTCGCGGTGCTGATCATCACATGCCCCTGCGCATTGGGCCTTGCTGTACCGGTGGTCCAGGTGGTCGCCGCCGGCGAACTTTTCCGCAGGGGCATCGTGGTGAAGGACGGTTCGGCGCTCGAAAGACTGGCCGACGCGGACATCGTGGCCTTCGACAAGACCGGCACCCTGACGATGGGCCGGCCCCGCCTCGTCCGAATCGACTCGATCGCGGGCAATAGAGCCATCGTTTGCGCAATGGCGGCGCATTCACGGCATCCGCTTTCCCAGGGTCTGGTGCGGGACATAGACATCTCTTACCCCTTCGCCTTCGACAGGGTCACGGAAATCGCCGGCGGGGGGCTGGAAGCCTGGCAAGGAGCGGACTTCTATCGGCTCGGCAACCGGGCCTTTGCCTGCGGAACCGGGCTCACGCCCGCGGGCGATACTCCGTTTTCGGAGGTGGTCCTGTCGAAAAACGGCGTCGATCTCGCCCGTTTCCTGTTTGACGACACGCTTCGTCCGGGCGCCGCGGAGACTTTCCGCCAGCTCGCTGCAGCCGGTATCGAAACGTTGATAGTATCCGGCGACAGGCAGGCCGTCGTCGACAACACAGCGCGGGCTCTCGGTATCGGCAAAGCTCTGGGCGACCTGGGGCCGAAACAGAAGGTCGAGGAACTCCAGAGGCTGGGCGCCGAGGGCTATCGCGTGCTCATGGTCGGCGACGGGATCAACGACGCACCGGCGCTGGCCGCCGCGCAGGTCTCGATGGCGCCTGCAACCGCATCCGACGTCGGCAGGCAAGCCGCCGACCTTATCTTCTTCAACGATCGTCTCGATGCCGTTCCTGAGGCAATCGCCGTTGCACGAAGATCCGCCAGCCTCATTCGCCAGAACTTTGCTCTCGCCATCGGTTACAACGTGCTTGCGGTACCGATCGCAATCGCCGGCCTGGCAACGCCGCTGATAGCGGCGGTGGCCATGTCGACTTCGTCGATCATCGTCGTGACGAATGCGCTGCGATTAAATGCCTTCGGCCTACGGAGCGAGCCGCTTGCCGGCGGACGTGCGGAAGTTGAAACCGCATGAACATGCTGATCTATCTGATGCCGATCGCACTGCTGATGGGGGGAATGGGTCTCCTGGCGTTCCTCTGGTCGCTGACGAGCCGCCAGTACGAGGACCTTGAAGGAGCAGCTTGGCGAATCCTCGTCGAGGACGAAACCGATTGCAAAAGACCTTGAACCGCTCACGGCCGAAACGAAAGGAAGATCGATGCTATCGAGACATCCCATACTTTTGCGATCTGACCTGTTTCACGGCCTGGACAAAGCAAGGATAGAAGAACTGGCCGACACGGCTCAGTTCCAGATCTTCGCACCGGACGAGCGGATCATCGCCGAGGGCCAGCAGGCGTCGTTCGTCTATTGCGTGATGCGCGGCTTCGTGCGACTTTCGAAGTCGGAATCCGCGGGGCGCCAGGCAGATATCTGCATCTGCGAACCGGGTGAGACGTTCGGTGAATATCTCCTGTCGGCAGGCGGCTCCTACACCTACAGCGCATGGTCCGCCGACGGCGCAGAGGTCGCGTTGTTCGACCTTGTGGAGTTGCGGGCGCTTGCCGACCGGGACCCCGTCATGCGTCGCAACGTCATGCGCATCATGGCCCGGCATCTGCTCGGTGCCATGGATTGCATAGCGGGAGACCGGCTGCACACGGCTGCACAGCGTGTTGCGAATTACCTCGTCAGCCGCTGCCCGGCCTCAGCATCGCAGGCCACCTTTCGCCTGCCTTACCGGAAAAGAATTCTGGCCGGCAAACTCGGGGTTGCGCCCGAAGCCCTTTCGCGGGCTTTCGCTGCCCTCGGTCCTGCAGGGGTCGAAGTCAGAGGCAGGGTCGTCGTGGTTGACAGCGTCGATCTGCTGCGGAAGGCGTGCTGACCTCGGGGCAGGGCGATAACCGCGCCGGAATTCGACAACCGTCAATATGGCGATCGCTTGCTCCGTTATGGCCAGGCGCAAAAAAGCACCAGGACGGATTGTTTTTGTGATCTCGACTGTCTTCATCGCTTGCTTCAGGCCTTGTCCGCATCAACGGTGGCGCTGACGACACATGCGGATACCGTCGGACTGGCGGGCTTAATAGGGAAGTGCAGACGAACGGGCGCAACGAGCACCAACATGCGACGGAGAGCGTCCGGCGCTATTCTTCGAGGGGCCGTCGCGAGATAACCCATGCTGATGGTGCTTGCGAAGAGGTAGATGAACAGGCCCTTCGCGAGATAATTCTCAAGCGTGCCTGCCGCGGCAAATCCATTTTGCCAAACGAAGAAGCCCACGGCGGATCCAATTGCGAACCCCGTCGCCAAACGCGTGAGTATGAACCTGATCATGCGAGGCATGGCACCACCTCAGACTTAATCATTACAAATGGCCGGGCAACGGAAATGCTGGCTGGCCAATTGAGTTTTGTCAACGACTGGCGCAAGCCGTCATGCAAGCAGCGGCGGGAGCCGGAGACTACAACAGTGCATCTTCTGTCTTTCGCAGCCGGCGTTATCACGCCTGCGAATGCGTCGAGGCTGAGTGAGTTGCGAGTTGCAAGGACGATGGGCGCTAAGGACCTAGCGCGGCGGCGGCTTCTGTGGTCGCGCGGTTTGCCAGACGTGTCGGGATGCGGGAATAAAGAACGGCACCGGCCACGCCCACGACCGCATAGAGCACGAAATCAGCTTGATGGCGATCTGTCGACCAAGCCCGACGAACGCCCTCGCATCAGGCAGGGCGTCGGCTAAGGCGCCGACGAGGCTGTGGCGCGCGAACGTCCTCATCCCATCGGAATCGCCGACGTGCGAGCTTGCTATGCCAATGGTGCGGGTCGAGCGCACGGTGCCGTTTCCATTCACCGAAGGCGCCCAATAGCTACCCTTCACAACAATGATCCGGCAAGCCTTTGGACGCGCGAGACGCTAGGAGAAGATGCGCCCCGGCCTTGTCTCGTCGGGTGCTGCGCCCACATCGCGATCCAGTGAACACCTCTCCTCAATCCTGCGAGGGCGCCGAGAATTTGTTCAGCGGAGTGCCGGTTCATCAAGCCGGCTCATGCTCGGACGATTCATCAGTCAAGATCAAGCGAGTCGGATTTTTCAAGTCGAACTCAATAACACGTGGCACGAAGAGACGGGCATAGCGCGTAAAGGCGCTGGTCGGCGGAAAGCGAATTACCGTATCGCATCGGGCGAGAAGGTACATCTCTGTAAGAGCAGAGATACCACCGTCCACTCCCAGCGATGCACTGTGTAATGGCCCGGCCTGGGCCGCCTGGAAGCATTTCGGGATAGTGATTAGATCGGGGAACACACCGAGTAAATGGTCCCGTACCTGCGCGCTGTCCGTACACAAGAAAACCATCACAGGGCGTCGATGCGGTAGCGCTTTGGCCTTCTCGATGGCAGTGCACACCTGGCGTAAGGCCAACTCCGGATCGGCCCAGTAGGGCGTATGGTCCATTATATCTTCGCCATTGCCATGCCGTACGTGCACACCGATGATACTGCGCCCCTTGAAGTGCTCCTGATAGATGGCGTGAATACGAGCCTGAATTTCAGGTCTAAGGTTGAGGCTCTGAAATATCTGGCGTTCGGCAGCTTGGTCGCACCGCCACATTAAACAGGCATCACAGACTACCGTGTTGGCATCAGTATCGTCCTGGGCTTGAAGAAGCTCGGTCAGTTCGTCACGTTCCCGGAAAATTTGCTCATCGGGGCGGTAAACGCTCTCGATTGAGGGCTTGTTCCACCATGATGGGAAGAACGGTCCCGGAAATGAGAACTGGTTGATCTGGTCATCGCAAATAACCCGTACGCCAGCAATATCTTGAATCGGCTCGAAGAACACCGTAAAAGCGTTCGTGAAGGGTTGATTGAGATAGCAGGAGCCACGCCAATCGATGGCCAGCGTCCGCCCCGTTCGCTGTGCATAGCGCCAAGCTGCCGCCAGCGACCAGAGACAATCACCGAAACCAGTCCGCCGTCGAGAAACAACATACCGATCCCTCTTCAGGTCGCCAGCGAGCATGTTCGTTGCCTTGTTCTGGAAAAGCGCATCGGCTTAAATCCTGCTGAAATTTTGCATATCAATTCCCGGACCTGCATCAACGCTCGTGATTCCCGCCAATTTTATGCATGACCCTTCGTCGCACAGATTTACCATTTTACGCCAGACTGGAAGTTGCGGCGCCATACGCCTTTTCAGTCCGGGCATTGAAGCCGCCGCATAGCCCTCCGTCATCGTTCAGTCGTTTATCTCGCACCCGATCCAACCCATCGGCATCGCACTTGGCTCGGAGCGAGAGGCCGGAGCTTACGTTGCGGTACGGCTCATGTTGGCGCGCTTCGCCGATTCATCGAGGGTGGCGCCGATCTAGCCAATTCCCGTCCTTTCCCGCTACCTGATCTCTATTTCATGCGTCTTCTGGAGCATCCTGGGGAATCCGTAAAATCGATTGTTTGGATAATCTCCATCCGCTTGATGGATAAGTGTGGCCACCATTGCGTCACGGCTGCCACCGTGGCGGCGATGCTGGCGAGTCTCACAACTGCGGCTCGCTGGACAAGCAGTCGATGATCGTGCCGCGGCCCAGGTTGTTGATTCAGACGAGCTCGGTTACCTCCACTTGGAGGCCCATCGCGCCCGTTTGTTTTCCAAATGTGTTCCGCGCTACGACAACAGCTCGATCCATAGTCGCGTGGTCGTCACAGCATTATTGGACCGCCTGCTTTCACCTCTCGACGGTGGTCACCATCCGGGCGACAGTTATCGGCTTAGCCAAAAGCGACGCTCCGACCGTCTGCGGAAGATTGGGGCCAGTGCTCGGATCTAACGAAACGCAAACCGATGGGGTCCGTTCTTCAATTCGGCAAGTGGGACTAGTTCCTCGAGTCGTTTGACAGCCATAGCCGATCAATTCTATCCGGCGCTTTCAGGCTTCCGGAAGGTTTCAATCTGCTCCGGAGCTTTACCCAGAGTAGGTTAGAAAGCCGCCAATGCCGAGCCATGATAAGTTCGTCAAGGGAGCGACGACGGAAATCCGGCGTCAGCCACGACAACAGGCTCGGTCCGTTAGCAGGAACTGTGGCTCGAATTTTATCTATGGCGTGGATGGGTATCATCCAAACAATCGATTTTACGAATTGAATGGCATGATCCATTAGACGAGCATCTTGACGGAAATCAAGTCGTCGATGGCGCGCCAGTGGTGTAGAGGGGTCAAATGTGTGGCTTTGGAATGTAATGCTAGCATAAGCGTTCGATCAGCCCATTGCATCATCTTGCAATCGTCGATAGGTCGGGGTTCGCGACCAATCGTCACTTTGATCGCAAGATCGATCGTTTTGGCAAATCGGCAAAGATTATGAGGCCTTTGCATGCGATTTACGTGCGTTGGGAACCGTTGCGGAAAAGGAATCGCAACTCCGACCATGTCGAGGGAATTTACATTCGCACTCGGTACAGTCCGCAACGAGCCGCGTATTGACAGATTCAAACGAGGCGGTCTGGTGACCGCTATTTTGGGAAACGGCGTACGCTACACGCTGCCACACGCGCGTTTCGACCTGCGTCCACGCGCGGCGTCATCATCCTACCTTTGGGCGGCCGGTCTCCGAATGGCCACCAGGATAATTTACCGGAAAGGACGAGAGCAATGACGCACCTCGATTGCTCGTGCGAAGTGCACGGTGAGCGCGATGACGGCACTGGTCGTCACAGCGTTTATTTGACGTTCGACGACGGTCCGCATCCATTTTGTACACCGGAGATTCTCGATATTCTGGCTGAACACCGGGTGCCGGCAACATTCTTCGTCATCGGCGAGTTCCTGGCCGATCAATCGAAATTGATCCAGCGAATGATTGCAGAGGGGCATGAAGTCGCCAACCACACAATGACGCATCCAGACCTGTCTGACTGCGAACCCGACGAGGTGCAACGTCAGATACTCGAGACAAACAGAGCCATAAAAATGGCGTCGCCTCAGGCGGTGGTGCGGCACATCCGAGCTCCTTACGGCATCTGGACCGAAGAAGTGCTCAAGGCTTCGGCGAATGCGGAACTCACTGCCGTGCACTGGTCGGTAGATCCGCGAGACTGGTCTCTTCCGGGGCCGACGCCATTGTTAATGATGTGCTGCAGTCTGTCCGGCCGGGGTCAATCGTGCTCTTGCACGACGGTTGTCCCTCCAGTGAAATGCAGCAAGGAGCTGACCACAGTCTGCGCCACCAGACTATCATGGCGTTATCTAGCATAATTCCAGCTTTGCATGATCGCGGCTTTGTATTTCGCTCGCTTCCTCGGGAGTTCTGAAGATCCGATGGATATGCTTGACACAACCAGCACTGTCGCCGTCTCGCTTTATGCACTTCTCTCGACTGCATATAAAAGCATGCAGGCCGTTTATTCTCTGCCGACCGATGTTTCATTGGCGTCCCACGGCTTGGGCGGCTTTGACGAGCTGCCCAGCGTAGATGTCATCGTGCCAAGCTTCAACGAGGATCCCCGCACGCTTTCGGAGTGCCTGGCTTCTATTGCGGGTCAGGAATACGGGGGAAGGCTGCAGGTTTACCTAGTTGATGACGGTTCCGAAAATCGCGAGGCTTTGCGACTTGTGCACGAGGCCTTCGCGCGAGACCCCAGATTCAATATTCTCCTGCTTCCCCAGAATGTCGGCAAACGGAAGGCACAGATCGCTGCGATACGCCGCTCTGCTGGAGATATGGTGTTAAACGTCGACTCCGACACGATCCTCGCATCTGATGTCATCAGGAAGCTCGTGCCTAAAATGCAAGATGCGGCTGTCGGCGCGGCCATGGGACAGTTGACGGCCCGCAACCGAAACGACAGTTGGCTGACCCGTTTGATCGACATGGAGTACTGGCTGGCTTGCAACGAGGAGCGTGCGGCACAAGCTCGCTTCGGTGCCGTTATGTGCTGCTGCGGTCCATGTGTTATGTACCGTCGCTCTGCGCTCGCTTCGCTGCTTGACCAGTACGAGTCACAGTATTTTCGGGGAAAGCCAAGCGATTTCGGTGAGGATCGGCATCTCACCATTCTCATGCTGAAGGCAGGCTTTCGAACAGAGTACGTGCCGAGCGCCATCGCAGCGACAGTCGTTCCGAACAAGCTAGGACCGTATCTGCGCCAACAACTACGCTGGGCGCGGAGCACGTTCCGGGACACGTTGCTTGGGCTGCGCCTGCTGCCCACCCTCAATCGCTTCCTTACGCTCGACGTCGTCGGACAGAACCTCGGACCGCTGCTTCTGGCACTATCAGTGCTGACGGGACTCGCACAGCTTGCATTGACGGGCACCGCGCCTTGGTTGGCAGCCCTGATGATTGTGGCCATGACGATGATCCGCTGCAGCGTTGTAGCGCTTCGGGCCCGCCAACTACGGTTCCTCGGATTCTCTCTGCATACATTCATCAATATTTTTCTGCTACTGCCCTTGAAAGCCTACGCGCTGTGCACGCTGAGCAATAGCGACTGGCTGTCGCGCAGCTCTGCTGGCAACTCGAATCAACATCCGACGGCTGATGCACGCACTACAGAATGTTCTGGACATGCGACAGCGCCTCGAAGGCTCAAGCCCGCCCGCCATCCTGCCAGGCGAACGACGTCTGACTGCATGTGCAGCGACGAGTAAGATCTATTTACCGAGGTGAACGAGTTGACACAGAGCGACAATTATCAATTGCTGAATCGGGAACTGGCTGCACCCGATCCATGGGAACTCGACGCCAATCCATTCGAGCGTGAGCGTCACACGCAAATGCTCCGCTTGGCGCTTGCCCAGGGATCCATCTCAAGTGCGCTCGAAGTGGGATGCGCTGCCGGCGCATTTACGGTGCAGCTAGCCCCCCACTGCAAACGGCTCACCGTGATCGATGTTGTGCCTCAGGCTATAGAAAGATCGCGTCGACGCATAAGGGGTTCTCCGCACATCAGCTGGATAGTCTCTGATGTTCAACAGTTTTCACCTGACGAGAGGTTTGATCTGATCGTTGTGGCGGAAGTGCTCTACTACATCGGAGGAATAGCCGAGATGAGAGGGGCTGTTCGGAATTTAGTGCGGATGCTTGCGCCAGATGGATATCTGGTTTTCGGATCGGCGCGCGACGCCAACTGTCGTCGCTGGGGCCACGTTGCTGGTGCTGAGACGATCCTCGGCATGCTGAACGAAACTTTGCTCGAGGTAGAGCGGCTTGAGTGTCGGGGTGAGTCGGTCAACGAAGATTGCTTGCTCGCCTGTTTCCGAAATCCGTTTTCTGCCTCCTAACGGCTCAACCCTCGACGTTCAGACATGGAGACACTATGCGCATCTGTGGTATCAAATTGACCCATGACGGAGCGGACGCGCTTGTCGAGAATGGGTGGCTCGCCTTCTGCGTCGAGCAGGAGAAGCGGGGCAGCAACCCGCGATATGAAACTGTCGACAATCTCGACGCGATTGGCGCCGCTTTGGCGCAACACGGTCCGGATCCACGCGTTCTTGATCAAATCATCATCGACGGCTGGGGTGCAATGCTGAAAGTTCTCTCGAATCCGTCGAGGGCTCCGGTCTCGTTCCAATGACAGGGCATTTCCCTGCAAGAACTATCCTCGTGATAGGTGCCGCGCGGCCACCGCAGCCCGTGGCTCCGCCTCGTGGCGCCGATCTGCCTGGAGGACCCGTGCGCCTTATATAGTCAGCCCTCGAACTCCGGATTGCGAAATGTTGTTTAACCATCAGACCCGGATGAGATGCCAGGACAGAATTCCGGCTGTTGTCCATCTCGATGAATCTGCACGATTTCAGACCATCCCAGGCACTCTCTCCGTGAAGGCGCCGAGCTACTCTTCGAATGTAACAAGCTCAGGGACATTCGGCTGCTCTGCAACACGAGTGCCAATTACCACGGACGAGGCGTTTTCCCGGATTCTGCTGCAGCCCTTTAATGGAGACGCAATGAACACATACGGTGCGATGGACCAGGAAGAACCCAACCAACCGAAGAAATGCCGGTCAACGGCGCCCGACGGTCAGATGAGCGCATGTTCATGACCGCAATAGATTTTTCCGACGTAAGTAAGACATATGGCGACAAGGCCGTGGTCAGCGCGCTATCGTTCCGCGTTTCCCCGGGGAATGCTTCGGGCTGCTTGGACCGAACGGCGCGGGCAAGAGCACGATCGCACGCATGATCCTTGGCATGACAGCCCCTGATGCGGGGAAGATTACCGTGCTCGGCGTGCCGGTGCCTGCCCAGGCTCGCTTGGCGCGAAAGGGTATCGGCGTGGTGCCGCAATTCGACAACCTTGAGCCTGAATTCACTGTGCGCGAGAATCTGCTGGTCTACAGCCGCTACTTCGGCATGAATACACGCAAAGTCGAGGCGGTCATGTCGTCGCTCCTTGAGTTTGCACGCCTAGAGAGCAAGGTGAATGCGCGTGTGTCTGAACTTTCAGGCGGCATGAAGCGGCGCCTGACGCTAGCGCGTGCGTTGATCAATGACCCGCAGCTACTTGTCATGGACGAGCCGACCACCGGTCTCGACCCGCACGCGCGCCACCTGATCTGGGAGCGCCTGCGTTCCCTGCTTACGCGCGGCAAAACGATCATCTTGACCACCCATTTCATGGAAGAAGCCGAACGGTTATGCGATCGACTCTGCGTACTCGAAGGAGGTCGCAGCATTGCCGAAGGGCGTCCGCATGACCTGATCGATGAACTGATCGGGTGCGAAGTCATTGAGATCTACGGCGGCGATCCGCATGAGTTGGAATCGCTGGTCGGGCCATATGCCGATCGCATCGAAATTAGCGGCGAGACCCTTTTTTGCTATGTGTCCGACCCGGAGCAGGTGCGTGTGCGGTTACGGCAGCGCGCGGGCTTGCGCATTCTGCAGCGTCCGCCGAATCTTGAGGATGTATTTTTGCGGTTGACCGGGCGCGAGATGGAGAAGTGAACGATGGATGAAGGTTGTGCTGCGGCTCTGCCCGCCAACGCTTTTAACTGGATTGCGATATGGCGACGCAACTATCTGGCATGGAAGAAAGTAGCACTTGCGTCAATTGTTGGAAGTCTGGCCGATCCTATGATCTACCTGTTTGGCCTCGGCCTTGGCCTCGGAATTATTGTGGGTCGCGTTGACGGCACAACCTACGTTGCATTCTTGGCGGGCGGCATGGTGGCGACAAGCGCGATGACGTCTGCGACGTTCGAGACGATTTACGCGGCCTTTACGCGAATGCACGCCCAACGCACCTGGGAAGCCATGCTCTACACACAAATGACACTTGGGGACATCATCCTGGGTGAGTTGGCATGGGCAGCGAGCAAGGCATTTCTTGCCGGTACGGGAATCATAATCGTCGCCACCGTGCTAGGCTATGCGACGTGGCCATCAGTCGTCTATGTGCTGCCAATTATCATGCTCACTGGATTTGCATTCGCGAGCCTTGCGATGGTAGTCACGGCGCTTGCGCCCAGTTACGAGTATTTCATTTTTTACCAGACGCTCGTCCTCACACCAATGCTGTTCTTGTGCGGCGCGGTGTTTCCAATCACGCAACTGCCCCAGACTTTTCAGCAGGTAGCGCAGTTCTTGCCTCTAGCGCATGCGATCGACCTCATACGCCCGGCAATGCTTGGGCGCCCCGCGAGCAGCATGGGCCTGCATATAGGCGCGCTTTGCATCTACGCGCTTTTGCCGTTCTTCCTGTCGGCAGCGCTGTTGCGTCGGCGCCTGATGTCTTGACGCCACTCGCCACCACGCCAGGAGGGGTATTGCGATGCAGTGTCTTGAAAAGACCCGCAGAGCTCTGAAGATAATCATCATAGTCCGGGAACAAACGAACCCATGTCGGCGCCGGCGAGACGATGCAGGTTTTTCGCTCTGCAACTGGCCGAACTCGGAAGCAAACACCCTTCAGGAAGATCCGGCGTGTATCAGGAGAAAAGCAAATGAAGGTCATCTCAATCGCTACGGCGCTCTTTGCTCTGGCGTGTCCCGCGAACGCGTTCGAAAACAAAGCGGTCGCGGCTACGCTTATCTTAAGGACCGATCGTACGATTGCCGGTCAGCCCATCATCGTTCCACGGAAGGATGTCGAGGTCATCGCTTCGATTTATGAGATTGCGCCCGGTGCGACGTTACCAATTCATCAGCATCGCTATCAGCGCTATGGCTATGTGCTTTCGGGGGAGATCACGGTCACCAATACAGAATCTGGGAAAGAAAGCATTTTCACGGCAGGGGATTTTATCGTCGAGTCCTGGGGCATATGGCATAAAGGGGCGAACAACGGCACCGAGCCGGTAAAGCTGCTCGTGATCGATCAGGTGGAAAAGGGCAGTGAGAATGTTCTGCCGCAAAAATAAAGACGTTGAGGTATTACCGGAGGGCAATCTGGCGCCACGGCTCGGATGTGGTGAACCCGTCCCATATTAGGGGTTGGTTTGCCGCTCCTTGCTAATGTCGATTGGAGCTGCGTGAACCTTCGACTTGCGTCGTCGACAAACTGTCGAGGAGGTTGTTTCATTGGTCGGCTGAACGGCGGGCGTAGGAGAGCATCTGTCCAGTTCCTCCATACTTGGTCGTCAGTCAGCGCGGCTGTTGGGCCAGCGGCGACAGGATCATCGATCATCCGTGAGACTGTAGCGGCGGCGTTTCAAAGAGGCTCCTCATTCCGACGCCATGAATCACGCCGAACGACAAAACCACGAAAGAATGCTAGGAAATCCTGAGACGTCTCATTACCTCATGGGGCGAAGGCATGCGGGATGCTTCCTGGCATAGCACGTCCCGCATCCAGAGGCTTGCCTGATCACTATTGTGAAGCGCGGGCCATTGGAGGGCCTGTGTGAACGCGGGCAAAGGTAGCGGAAGGTCAGCGATCCGCAGGGGTATTGTCTTTTCGAGCTGCTTGACCAGGCGTAAGGGCATTGTCGCTATGCGCTCGGTCCCTGAAAGCATGAACGGAACCATGCTGAAGCCCTGCACGACTACTTCGACATGTCTCTTAAGCCCGTGCCCAAGCAAACACCATTCCTCGATGGAAGCAGCGTTCCCAAACTTCACCACAACGTGCCCCATCGACATATACCTCTCGAGTGTAAGTTGCTCCGAGAGTAGCTTGTTCGAGCGGCAGCCCACGCACACGAGGGTCTCCTCGAATAACGCCACCTTAGGATGTGCGCGCGACATGAGCAATTCCGGAAAGATGAGAAAATCGGCGTCACCGCGCCGCAAGTAATCATCGTAGTTATCGGCGATCGGCAGCAACTCGAAGCTGACGGCGGGCGCTTCTCGGGCGACACGCGTCACGACCTTTTCAAAAAAAACGAGTGCGGCGTAATCGGAAAGAATGACTCTGAAGCAGCGATCCGATTGAGCAGGGCAAAACGGATCCCAGGATATGATCGAAACCTGGATGTGAAGCAGAGCCTCGCGGACCGAAGGCGCGAGCCGCTCCGCACGCGGGGTTGGAACGAGTTCGCGACCGACCATGGTAAAAAGGTCGTCATTGAAATAGGTGCGTAACCTGCCGACGGCCGCGCTCATGGCCGGTTGGCTCAAGTTGATGCTGCGCGCTGCCGCCGTGAGATTACGCTCGGTCATCAAGGCGTCGAGTGCGACGAGGAGATTCAGATCAAGGCCCTTGAACCGCATGTCTTCATCCATAGCGAGGTGGCGAGATAAAAGGTGAAAAGGCTTGGTCTCGCAGTGTGCGCCGCCACGAGAGATCAGCAAGCAAAGGGTCGCCTAAAATTGAGAAAGTATCGATGTTCCAGCCGCCGTGGCTTTGATGGTCTTACTGCTACCTTCAACCGACACAATTCAGTGGTGCCTGATCATTCTGGCGAGTAGCAGTGTTTTCCGCGGATAAAGGTTTCGGTCTGCGACGTCGATCACTTCGGCGCCTTCAATATGTACTTCGGGGGGTAAGACGCACTCGTAGCACTCACCTTCTTCGGCAGGAGTATCTTGGCAATTGAAGTCTTGAGTGTGCTCCGCTGAATGGGCTTTGTCAGCACCATTCAGGTTTGCGCGGGGGTCACTTGCCGCCGGGCCACAATCTTGGTTACGATCATCTGCTGCAAGTGACGGCCCGGCCCGCAATGTCAATGCGAGCAACGCTGCAACGATGACGTAGTAACCAATAACCTTCATGAGACGTTTCCTTTCTTCGACTAAGGCCAGGCGATACCAGGTAGGATTGATGCCATTCCCGCCGCCAGTGCTTCGGGGCTACAGGCGTTGTTGGATTGGTTGAGAGCCTTTCAACGGATCATACCCGGTGGAGTGGAGACGGCCGTCTATGGAGCATCCGCGAAAATTGGTGAAATCTATTGTTTAAATGCGAGTCATCCATTTGATGCATGTAGACGACGTCTTGCCTGCCCGAGCCAACAAGTGTCGCCAAACCCACTGTTTTCAGGGGCGCCTTTTCACCCAGTCCTTCTATCCTCAGTGGGCTTGCGCATGTCGTTGCCGCCATCCCCTTCATCCGGGATAGCAAAGGGCGCCGCGTGCGGGAGGGACACCCCTGCGTCTCCCGTCAGGCTACGACATTTTGTTCGATCGGCTGCCTTGTATGGAGAAGACCGGATTCCTGACGTTTCAGTGTCATCGTTTGCAATGAGATAGAGGTAATGGCCGCAAGCCGGCTGGGTCGACCACGTTTAGCTTCCATCGCGGAACGTCGCCATTAGCTTTCGACGTTCATTTCGAATGATCGTAGCGTGATGAACAAGTCGGTCTACCGCGGCAAGCGTCATGGCCGGGTCCGGAAAGACGAGGTTCCATTCTCCAAAGGGCTGATTGGCGGTGATGATGATGGACCGCCGCTCATATCTTGGGAGATGAGTTCGAAGAGCACGCGGGTTTCGGCCTGGTCCTGGTGACGTAGGCCAGGTCGTCGAGGATAAGCAGATCGAACTTGTCGAGCTTTGCGACGGCGGATTCGATCTGGAGTTCACGCCGTGCGACCTGCAGTTTCTGGACGAGGTCGGTCGTGCGAGTGAACAGCACCCGCCAACCGTTCTCGATCAGCGCGAGGTCGAGGGCCGCGGCGAGATGGCTCTTTCCGCCGCCCGGCGGACCGAACATGAGGATATTGGCACCTTTCGCGACCCAGCTGTCGCAGCGGCAATGGCCATGACCTGGGCCTTGGAGACCATAGGGACTGCATCAAAATCAAAGCTGTCGAGCGTCTTTTCCGGTGGCAGGTTTCGCCTGGGCAAAATACGCCGACGCTTTGCGCAGAATCTCGTTGGCCTGACGAAGCTCGCGGCTCTCCCGCTCAAGAGCATTCATATTCTCGGCGACATCGTTCGGCCGGCCTGCTCGCTTACCGCTATCGACCTCGGTCTTCTTCACCCATTCGTGCAGCGTGCGTGGCCGGCGAGCAGCCGATCTTGGCCGCGATAGATGAAACGGCAGCCCACCGCGCGGGTGCTCGGCTTCGTGATCCAGCACCATGCGGATGGCACGCTCACGGACTTCAGGCGAGAATTTGTTCGTTGTCTTGCTCATATCGGCTCCAATCTCTCATGAGTTGAAGCCTCCGGCAAACTCGGCGCGGTTCTTGAATCCCAAAAAGGGAACCGGCTATAGGCTTGTGTTTTTAAGCAAAACGTCACCCTCCACTCCTAGGTCCTGTTGACAAAGTCAGCAGTGATAATGCGATAAGATGGCTCCTAACGGAGGATTTGATGTCTGGAGCTGATCGGGAAATACGACTTCGACTTAGTGTGCAACGCGCCTTGCTCGGGGCCGTATCATCGACGCTCGCCGCCGTTACGTGTGGCTGGAGTGGCAACGAGATTGTCCTCGAATTCTTGGTCGATCCCGATTTCAGCGATGATGACCGCGAACGCATGGAGGTAGTCGCATCCGAGGTCATCTCGGATTTCGGTTATGAAACAATAATGACTGTCTTCACATCCCCACCATCGGATGGACCGAAGGTTCCGGTTGATAGGCGATGGTGGGCTTACAGGCGATTTGAGCCATTGCTGGGCTAAAGGCGTTCCATGAAGTGCGGCAGCCAGATTTTTGCGGCGGCCAGCAAAAGGAACGCTTCGAAGGAAGTTCGGGTCTTGTCGTAACGGGTGGCAATCCGTCGGAGCTGTTTGAGCCGGTTGAACATTCGTTCGATGCGGTTGCGGTCTTTATAAACTTTGAAGTCGCAGGAAGGCGGGTCTTTCCGGTTCGCTTTTGGCGGAATCACGGGCCGAATGCCGTGGATCAGCAACTCTTCGCGGGCGGAGTCGCCGTCGTAGCCCTTGTCAGCAAGGAATGATTTAGGTTTGCCAACGGGTATGGTAAGAAGCGCTGGAACGGCGCTAGCTATAATTAGAAGCCTCGCCACCTGTCAGGACAAAGCCGAGAGGACGTCCCTGACCGTCTGCGCGGGCATGGACTTTTGTCGTAAAGCCGCCGCGTGATCGACCAAAACCCTCCTTATAAGTCCCCCTTTAGCGCCCGCAGCCTGCGAATGGCCGCGAACCGTGGTGCTGTCAATTATATGTTGCCAGTCATCGGTCAATCCAAGTTCGACAAGCGTTTCCAGAAGTGCGTCCCAAACACCTTGTTCGGCCCAGCGGCGGAAACGAACATAGACCGAATTCCACTTTCCATATCGCTCGTGCATATCGCGCCACGGACAGCCGACGCGCAGAACATGGAGCATCCCGTTAAAAAAGCGGCGGTTGTCGTGGGATGGCCGAGACTTGCGACCACGCTCGGTCGGCAATAGCGGTTCGACAATCCGCCATTCCTCATCACTCAAATCGCCTCGTGCCATAGCTGCTTCCTAAAAAGCAGTCTTGAATCACGCCTAGGCTGATTTGGGAATCCACTTTGTCAACAGGACCTAGTCTCAACCGAAATCGGAGGGTCAAACCGAACCCACTCGTACTCAGAAAGATGGTTCTTGGGACGGCGTATCGAGCCCGAGAGATCCCATTCCTTAGCGCTGTCATTGCCATTGCTGGGATGAAACTCGATCATCCCGTTTCGGTCGCTGATCGCAACCTCGGATAGCCTCATCCGATCCCGATCAGAACCCATTTTCTCCTTGAAGCGTGCAGCGGCTCTGGGGTCTGGCTCAAAGCAATAGAGCTGGGCGCTCGGAAGAAGGCGCAGAAAGCGTTGAGCATCGCTTCCGTCATTGCACCCAATGTCAAAGATTACAGGGTTAGGCTTATCGAGAAGCGAAACGATCTGTCGATGTACGTTTAACTCACACACCGGATCCATCACAGTCTCCTTAACTTTTCGAAGTGCCCCTGCTGAACGAGCTCGGACAGGATATCACTGAAATACCGAGCCATTTGGCCCTTCTTTCGA
Source organism: Rhizobium sp. K102 (assembly GCF_022385315.1). Lineage (NCBI taxonomy): Bacteria > Pseudomonadati > Pseudomonadota > Alphaproteobacteria > Hyphomicrobiales > Rhizobiaceae > Rhizobium > Rhizobium sp. K102. The sequence continues at coordinate 327,286 of NZ_CP092432.1, read as the reverse complement.
CATGGTTGTTGACGCGTCGCCGTGCGATTAGGTGGGCACGGCGCATTGTCGGTCGCGGGCTTTGCTATTCGCGAGTTTGTTTGGCGTAACGACGCGACCCCAAGCTATGCTGAAAGCCCACTAGTCACCGAGGCCTCAGCGGGGACGGATACCTGTGATTTGCGGCCACGTACCGGGCTTAAGCATATGCAACGCTGCTCCCAAATCTGCCGAAGTTCATTTAGGAAAGTCTCACGACTACCTGAAACAGGCGCGATTCCATCCAAAATGTCGCCAACCAGGGCTTCTCCCTCAATCCTAATTAGCTGTTCAAACAACTCCGGTGAAATACGCACGGCCTGCAGGCTGGAGGCGCCTGTGCGGATCTCACATACAGTCTCTTGCCGATCCAGGGTGGAATATGCACGCGCCTGATGGAGACTTGCGTAAGGTGGCAAGGAAACTGCTAGTTTATTCCACTCCTCCATCGTTGAGATTCGCTTCTTGACGAGAAATGGACCGATCACAAGTGCATCCAGGTCGGTCGTCAAAAAAGTCGTTACGGCATCCCTAACCGAATCCACTACCGGCTCGGCGTTGTTGTTAAACGACGTGTTGAGCAAGATCGGAACGCCGGTTCGCTTCCCGAAAGCATTGATTAGCTCCCAATATGCGGGATTTGTCTCGCGTGACACTGTCTGCAAACGAGCCGTACCATCTACGTGCGTGATGGCGCCTAGCGAACTACGCTTGGGTTCGCGCACAGACACTACGAAATTCATAAAAGGAAATTTGCGCAAGGTACCTGGCAGATCAAAAAATTCCACGGCGTCCTCCTCCAATACCGAGGGAGCAAATGGGCGGTAGCCTTCCCGCTTCTTGACCATCATATTAATTCGATCCTTGTTTGACGCCGGCCTCGGATCAGCAAGAATACTCCGGTTGCCTAGCGCCCGTGGACCGAACTCCGAACGCCCCTGCACCCAGGCGATCACGGCGCCATCCGCAATCCATTCGGCTGCTTTGCCTGTCACGTCATCACTCCGTTCAATTTCGAGATGCTGGCCCCAAGCAAAAAGTTCCTCCTCCACGCTTCCTTCGCTCTCCAGGTCGGGTCCCCAATAGACGTTTTGCAAACGCTCACGAGGTGCCGGATGCCCCAGATCATGAGACGCCATCAATGCGGCGCCTAGTGCGCAGCCAGCGTCATGGGCAGCCGGTTGCACGAAGATGTCGTCAAACATCCCCGAGTACAGCAGCTTGCCATTCAAAGTGCAGTTGTGAGCCACTCCTCCGGCCAAACACAGTCGTTCGATGCCCGTAACCTTGGTGTAATGCCGTAGGACGTGGAACACGATCCGTTCCAGTGCTTCCTGCAGTGAAGCACTCACATCTTTATGCTGCTGCGTGAACGGCATGCCTTTCTGGCGTATTTGAATGTTACTGAGCAACGTAGGACCAACTCGGTCGAGATGGACCCGATAACCACCGTCGTCTAGGAGTTCGTAAAATTGTTCGAAGATCTCGCGGTACGAAGCGGGATTGCCGTAAGGTGCCAGACCCATGATCTTATATTCATCGAACGCGCCATAACCTAGGTAGCGGATCGTTTCCAAGTATAGCAGCCCTAGAGAATCATTCTCCGGAAATGTCACGAGTGGCTCAATCTCCGTGCTGGAACCAATCGCCAAAAGCCCCGAAAGAAAGTCTCCACCGCCGTCAATTGAGAGGACCAAACTTCGCTCGAAGCCCGACATGAAAAACGAGCTCACCGCGTGCGACATATGGTGGCTCACGAACGACACACGTGAGGGATCAATTTCGGCACCAAATTCTTGCCCGAGTAATCCGCACAACAACAGTCTCGCGTCCGGTATTGGGGTACTTGGGTGAGAGAGGCGCACGCGCTCGAGCACAGCGTTGCAATAGGCCTCGGTCGCATAATACGCGATGCGGTCGATGTCGCTCAGGTGAACACCTGCAGATGCGAGGCAATATTGAATCGAACGCGTTGGTAACTTGTTGGAGTGCTTGATCCGGTTAAGGCGCTCCTCCTCGACCGCCGCTATCACTCGCCCGTCGCGAACGAGAACCGCAGCCCCATCGTGCATAAAGGTGTTCGGTAGATCGAACGAATTTTCGTAGACTCTGCTTAGACCGCCACTGAGCCCTAGACACAGCATGTTGCTCTCCAGTTCGTTTCGAAAGGTAGGTCGCTCTGGTCTGGCCACCGGCTTTCGCAGTTTCATAGGGTGGCGCTTGACAGTGCAGCTAGAGCTCACGGGTCGAAGCCGAAATCAGATCGTGACCGGATCGGTGAGATTGCCGACAATCGGCGCTAACAGAGCCCCAGACCGAAGCATTTGCGGCAGTAACGCCGCGTAACGTATCCACATTACCCAGTCCTTCATCTTTCCGCCCGACAGCCACAACGACGTTTGGTGGTCGCTGCAAAGGTCGCAGACCGTATCCTTGCAGCGGCGAGTGCGCCTGCGTTGGCTCCGAGGCATAGCACACAGAATTCCGCCGCCGGCCTCCGTCATTCGCATATGCGCCAGTACCGAACTCAGCTCCCACGCGGTGGGGCCGCCATTGATAATCACGTCGAACGGCGCCCACGGCGTGAGAACCGATCTGCAACAAACGCTAGAAGGGGAAGCAGTAGAAAGATGACCAGCGCGCGGTGAAGACGAATAGGAGGCGGCATCGACCGGGGCAAAAGTGCGTCCCGTGAGAGCCCACTGAAACGTCGAGAAGCAACGACCAAGATTCTACCCGATCACGTCGAGCGCAAGATAACGATCGAGACCAGGCAGCAGACCGACTGCCTCATCTCGTTTTCCCAGCACAGTCTCCACGGCACCCGAGGACCCATTTTAAGAACTCCGAATTACGGCTTTTACAAAACGCTTCTTCAGCGTCTTCTAATGGCAACCGTTTCGATCAGTAAAATCGATTGTTTGGATGGAATGCATTCACGAAAACGATGGCGTGACTCAGCAGTGAAGCGAGCGGCGACCCCATCCTTCTCTCTATGGCGGCCGTGTGCAAGGCAGATCCGCCTGTGACATTCGACCGACAAACTCCTCGTGTCTTGTCATAAAAGCAACACTCCTTCGCTACTCTTGTTTCAGCCGACAAAGCCAAGCCGCATGTTCGTCTCGGCACATCAATGAGCCTAATGGCGGCGCTAGCTGCAAGGAAACTGCGTTCGGTCTTGGTCAGCACCGCCGCTGCGAGTGCCGCGAAACGTGGGCCAAGCGCTTCAACATTTTCCCCGGCGTAAGTGCGCAGCATCTGGTCTTTGAAGCGCCAGCCGACGAAGGAGAAGCCTGGGTTGGTGCGCGGCTCCTTCACCACTTTAGGGACCGGGACGATAAATCGGCAGAGGCCGCGGTAACTCCAAAAAATAATGCGGCGCTAAAAAATTGGCCTCAGGCTAGACCGTGGGTATAGACTGGTAGTCCGGTAGGCGCTATTCGTGCTGTTCCAGCATAACATCAGCCACCCCGTGGATTCTCCAAGGCCTCTTATATTGAAAAAAGTGCAACGCAGTTTTGCCGTCGAGTACAAGAACGGCAGGCGAAAACTTGATGCCAGATCGAACTCGATCTGGGGCAATGTGGATCTAAAGTCAGTCGCGCGCGATCTAGAGGAAGAGGCATTGCCTTTTCTGTCAGGTAGCTCTCAGAGTGGCAAACCCGACAGCGAAATGTCTTTGCCGGAACAAGATCAGGCCGAGCAGTTGTTGACAGCGCCTCTCGGGCCGTCGACAACTGCATCAGATACACAGGAGATGAGCATGGCCGACGAGACTAATACGACAACCAAGGTCGATGGACAGACCGTTGTCGAAACGCCTAATGCGCCGAAGAAACAGCGCAAACCGCGCGCCAAAAAAGTCGCGGCACTCGAGACCGCGTTAGCTGACGCTACGGCAGAGCCGGCAGCTGCGCTGGCCGGGGACGGTGGTGTGAAGAGGAGAGGGCGCAAGACAAAGGCTATCGAAGCCACGGCGAGCGCCAAACGCGCACCTGTGCGCCGTGCTCCAAAGGCTGTGCAGGCAGCGCCGGCTGCCCCGATGACGGCGAGCGATGAAATGGCAGACCTTTTGCAGTTGGAAGAGGAAAATCAGCGGCTGCGCAAGCTTCTTGCTGGAAAACTTCGCGCTGAAAATGAAGATCTGCGCAAACGGCTCAAGCTCGATTGATATAAGCAGCCGGTCAATAAGCGACCGGATCTACATTCTTATCGAGACAAACAATTCGGCAACGGTAATGCTGTTGCCGGACCCCAAACTCACTGCCTGCTTGCGGGATAAAACGCGAGGTCGGATAGATGGCGTCTCCCTGGAAACTTCTTGCCCGACTGATCTCACCGGGTCGCGAACAAAAGCGAGAAAACGGCTCGGACCAGAAGGTTACGCCGGACACATTGGCCATTGCCGGTCCGACCGAAACGCCTGCCGAGAAGAGCCTGATAAGCGCCGTTCGACCGGCAAGCGAGGGGCCTCCCCGTCACGGCCATTCTCCTGCAATTTCCACCGAGTTTGTTGTTTCTAAGGAAGTCGGAATCGGTGGCCACGATCAGGTCGAAGGCCAAGATGCCAAAAACGTTGAGGCGGCCGATCCACCTCCATTCGGCGGGCTTAGTACCGACATCGCCGCTGGGCACGATGCTACGAGGCTCGAGCGAACTCTCGAGGTCGCCCCGCGTAAGAAGGCATCAGCCGCGATTGCAAACGCTGCCCCGGCAGTTCACACTGCGGACCAGATGAGCCTCGACGAAGACATCAGGGTGCTCAGGAGGCAGCTAGCCAGAAAGCTAAGGCTGCAAAACGCGCAGTTGAGAACAATGCTGGAGCGGTTTGAACGGTGACCTGTCGCAGTGCAACAACCTGTCGCCCTGGGCATGTAGTGGAGCCAACGGCAGCATCACCTGTGTACGGCAAGGACAAATAATTGGGGTCCGAACACGGTCCCATTTCGTCGAGATCAACGACAAGAGTGTTTAGGCCATGTTCTAGGCATTTAACCGCGCTCGATCGCCACCGTGAACATCGAGCCTGCCGCAGGTTTCCTGGATGCGCGTCTCCGCCGCCTGCGCAATCGAAGCCGCATTGGTGGCGTCAAGCTGAACTGTCCGGGCGTCTGGTCCGTTTTGAACGAAGGTGTCGCCTGCTTCAAGTTGGCGCGCGCAACCGAGCCGGTGAAGCCGTGCTGCGCCAGACCTTTCACGATATTTGACGGCGGATTTCTTTGCCAGTGGCGAGAGCTGAACTGTGACGCGATCGAGACCGACACATGCCATGGACTGCGAATTCAGCGATCGATTTAAAATCGAGCAATTGGGGGCTTGCCTCCTGCCTAACATCTCGACGAACTCGAGCTCGATTAAGTGATCACTCCAAGGTCCTCCGTTTGCCAGTCTAGATCGGCTGGCGGCCAAGATAAGCATCGAACGCGGCAGCGACATGGCGAAGGGCAGAGCGACGTTCGTGCCGCACACTGACTAAACCGTTGTCAAACTCAACGATCCCATCCTCAGCCAGAATCTCTAGCTGCTTAGCTGAACTCACTAGATGGGTCTGATCAAATCCCTGAGCCGTACAGATTGCTGATATGTCCGCCTCCACGTAGCACATGAGCTGTTCGATGATTGCAGCTCTTACGCGATCCTCGGTAGCTAAACGGTAGCCCCTTGAGATCGCCAAGCGGCCGGATGCTATGTGCCGGTTATAACAGCTTTGCGTGAGATCGTTTTGAACGTAACCGTCGCCGCAACGACCAATGGCGGACGCGCCCAAACCGATGACAGTTGAGCAGGTTTCGGCAGAGTAACCAAGCGAATTTCGGCGCAGACGACCAGCTCTCTGTGCTATTGCAAGCTCGTCATCCGGCAAAGCAAAATGGTCGAGACCAATTTGCAGATAGCCTGCTGCAACTAACGTATCGGCCATGGCTGAGGCCTGCTCAGCTCGCGCGGCTATATCGGGCAGTGCTGCTGTGTCAATCAAGCGCTGATTTTTTCGAAAAGATGGAACGTGGGAATAACCGAAAACCGCGAGGCGGTCGGGACGCATCGCAATAGCTAACATAGCGCTCTCGAGACAGGACTGGACGGTTTGGTTCGGCAAACCGAACATCAAGTCGAAATTGATACGCCTGACCCCATACAGGCGGAGGTTTTCGACGGCGGTCATCACTTGCGCCTCGCTCTGAATCCGGTTGATCGCTTTTTGTACGACGGGATCGAAGCTCTGCACACCGACGCTTGCGCGATTCACACCGGTTCTTTCTAGGGCTTCGGCCATATCGGTGGTGAACGTGCGCGGGTCGACCTCAACGGCAATGGTTGCACCTCGCTCAAGCGCAAAACGGCCGCGCAGGAGTTCCATTAGCGACAGGAAGTCTGCCGATGGCATAATGGTCGGGGATCCGCCGCCAAAGTGCACGTCACCCACGGAGAGTGCCTGCGGCACTTGCTCGGCGACCAGGCGGATTTCCTCGCGCAGCATTGCTAGATAATCGGTTATCAAAGTGTCCCGACGAGTGATGCTAGTCGGAAAACCACAATACCAGCACATCGAGCGGCAGAATGGAATGTGGAGATAGAGCGAGACAGCGTCATCAGTTCCCTGGCTTCTCAGCCATTGCTCATAAGTGTGGGCGCCGATTTCTGGAGAAAACTCCTGTATTGTTGGGTAGATAGTATACCAAGGCAACTGCGCCCCGCTATTTGTGTTCGGAACGAAAATCGACGACGGTGCGCGCAAAGACTTTCGCCTGCAGTCCGTGTCACGTTCACATACAATATTTGACACGTTTTTTTCCTTCGAAAGCGTGGTCCTATTGGGCACATGCCACGCCCGGAATGGACTTGATGTTCGATTTGACGTCGCATTCGGAAAGGGCCTTCGGCTCATCGCCAGGCTCGTCGCCGCTCGTTGCGACGCTGAGGTGCTTCTTGCGGCGCTTCGCCGCCTTGTCTGGATATTGCGCTAACACTTCCGCAATGAGCTGTTCATGCAAAACGCTGTCATTCTCGTAATCAAGGCTCATGGGCCCCTGCCCCCTTTCAAGGTTCGGGTTAGGTCGTCGTCGCCGAAGCGGCTTTCTTGGAAGGACGCGCTGGCGCAAGGGCCAGCGCGTCCTGTCGACAGCGGCAGTTATTGAGCCGCAACCACCGCTGACTCCTTGGCCTGTAGTTCGGCCAGCATCTGCTCGTCGCTCTTCATGATGCCGAAGTCGAGCAGCATGTCTTCGAGCTCTTCCATGGTAATCGGGGTCGGAATGGTCCCTTGGCCCGAATTGGCATGGATCTTCTCGGCTAGCGCCCGATATTCCCCGGCCTGCTTGGAGTCCGGCGCGTACTGGATCACCGTCATCTTCCTGAGCTCGGCGTGCTGGACGATGTTGTCACGCGGCACAAAGTGGATGAGCTTGGAATTGAGCCTGGCAGCCAGCGCCTCGGAGAGGTCGAGCTCGCGGTCCGTCTGGCGCTCGTTACAGATCAGGCCGCCGAGCCGCACGCCGCCGGAATGGGCATATTTCAGGATGCCCTTGGCGATGTTGTTGGCGGCATAGAGCGCCATCATCTCGCCGGACATCACGATGTAGATCTCCTGGGCCTTGTTCTCACGGATCGGCATCGCAAAGCCACCGCACACCACATCGCCGAGCACGTCATAGGAGACGTAGTCGACATCGTCATATGCACCGTTCTCTTCAAGGAAATTGATCGAGGTGATGACGCCGCGCCCGGCGCAGCCGACGCCCGGTTCCGGACCGCCGGACTCCACGCACTTGATGCCTTTGTAGCCGGCCTTGAGCACGTCCTCGAGCTCAAGGTCTTCCACCGAACCTTCCTGCGCTGCCAGATGCAGAACCGTGTCCTGTGCTTTGGCGTTCAGGATCAGCCGGGTGGAGTCGGCTTTCGGGTCGCATCCGACGATCAGGATCTTCTGCCCGAGGTCGACAAGCGCTGCGAGCGTATTTTGGGAGGTGGTGGACTTGCCGATCCCCCCTTTGCCGTAAAATGCGATTTGACGCAAATCTGACATATCGCCTTCCTTCTTTCGTTCCATCCATCGCTGAGTAAAAGGCAGGCAGCTCGCGCCGCCTCGCATGGCAATCTTCAAAACCCGTGCCATGTGGGCAGCAGCATATAAAACAGCTGTTTTGCTGATCTTCAGCTATTTAGTTCCGAACTTTCGAAGGCGGGATCGACAAACTCTTGTCTCGAAACCGCCAAACTGGACGAAGCGGCTGCGAGGTCTTGTCGGTTGGAAATCGCTTGCGTCAAAGATCAACAAATCTCGTCCGTATCCTTACATCTCAGGCGAGGGACAGAAGTAGTGTGGCAAGTCGTAGAGCCAAGCAGATCGGTACCGTCTTGACGGCCGATCGGCTTCGCACCACGCGTCGAATCAAGGCCGGATGATCAGCAGAACGCATATGAAGGCACAGTAGAGATTGTCGCTTACAACAAACTCGCTGTTATGCTGTCTCCATGAACAAATAGGGGGAATGCCGACAGCTTGGCAGCTGCAGTCTTGCAGGCCCGGATTGTTTCGCCATTGGCTGAGATTGACAACGGAGCCGGTTTCGATCGTCAGCGGGCCAGATTCTGAGGAAATGCTCGAAGGCTACAGCAAAGATCGTGAGCAAGCTATCAAGTTAAAGCGCTAGTCGCGGACGCTTTTTTCCGGCCATACGCTCAGCTCCGACAAATTGTGGATCGCGTAGTCGAATACGGCGAAGAGCTTAAGGCAATTTTAGTAGGTGCTATCAGAATTGACCGATGATCATTATCCGACGACGACATCACCGCTCATCTTTAGGAAAGTGGCATTTGCGCGTGCCCGCACAGTCGTAATATCGGGAGCAATAATCCCCCGTATCGGTTCAACGTCGCCGGACAAGCCCGCCAAGTTGCATCTGTGGCCTTCACGTTTTCAAGATCTCGCGCCCGACGAACTCTGCCGCTCCAGAAAGACTTCCGCTTTCCTCAGGGAGAAAGCATTCATTAAAATCGCCGCATTCCTTGCAGCTGGGAGCGCTACAAAGGGAAAAGCCTTCAGCTTCGCAAATCTTGCGGTAAAAATACTTCTTCCACCTCATGTTGTTGGTGTTGCCTGCCACCAGCGCCGGAAAATGCGCGAACAGCAATCTCCTAAGTTCGGCTTTGTCAAGCAAGCCGAGATCCCGCCAGAGGTGGTCTTCGCGCATGGAACGTCGCGCAATGATCTTAGCAAAACGCACGCCCTCAGGGTCGCCTGGCCGCACATGCCCTAGGAGCATATCGCGCAACAGTTGCTCCTCCGCATCAGGCACGCAATCACTCGCCTCTTGCAGGGCAAAAGCGCGGATAAGCCTTGCCGGGAAACTGCGGGCTGGTATATCCCGCAGCTCCCTAAGCGAAAGGCCGGTTGCCTCGGTCGCGGTGGCAATCCCCATCTCAATTTCTTCAAGTGCGCGCGAAAAAACGCGGAAGAGCACATAGTCATCAAAATATAACTTGAGACCCATCTGGCATGGTCGGCTGAAATAGCGTGTTTGGCAATCGTCGCAGTGGTCGACGGCTATGCCGGTTTGACGTGCGGCGTCCGCAGCTGGCACCGCCACCGTCGAGACCCCGATGTGATGCACATTTGGCATGCGCTTCGTCGCTTTCTCCAATAATCGAATTCAGTTGGCTGCTTTGATCCCCGCAAGGCGAGCATTCAAAGGTTGTGCCAGCTTGAGCAAGTGACAGTTGAAGCCGGCTTTTCAATCACTCGATCGCCCGTGCAGCGGGGAGGCGATCCCGCCTCCCAGTTATCGCCAAACGGACAAACGCAGGCTTTCAATCTGCGGCGCCGATCGAGCAGTCTGAGTGTAGCAATCTGAGGGAAGATCAAAGATCAATTGCTGCGCAACGACGTGTTAGCCGCCGATAGAGTTATCATATGTCTCTTCGATAGTCCTCAGAGTAGTTGGAGACCGGCACTGAACGTCTTCCGACCTTCAGTGTTGACCTTTGTCCAGTTGAACGGGAGGCCTTCGGCAACGTAGTAAACGCCGCTTTGAGGCGTCAGCTTTCCGTTTCTCGAGCCCATGTCGCCACGCTCGCGGACTCTCAGCGAATCGGCGCGATAGAGTTCATTCTCCTGGATCCTATCATTCGTCATTGCGCTCATAGGAGCACCGGGGAGCGGCGATCAATACGCACTTGCAGGCCTTCCAGTGCGCCCGCAACGATGAGGCCCTTGTTCGCCACTCGGTCCATCGGAACAAACACAGGATCAAGCACCGGCCGGCAACATTCAAAACGTCGCGCGGCTTCCGTCATCGTTATTGACGGCGAACGATAAGGTTTACTACCATCGCCTCCCAAAAGCGCTATCTGCCCGGCAAGAGGGATCGGGTACCCGTCAAAGATCGTAAAGGCGGTTAACCCAACTCGCAAAGCTTCTTCGCCAACAAATAGCGAGTGCATGTCGTCGAAGCGGATCATCTGAATAAGATCACTGCCAATTAAACCGGCGATCGATGCAATGCTGTTGCGATCAGGGAGCTCAGCGGCGCGAAAGATCGCACTTTCTGGCTCCAACAGATACACAAAATTTTCCATATCCTTGCCTTCTAAATTCTTGAAAAGAGCTCGTGCCCAGCTGCTTTTGACGGGAGCGAAAGCGACTCGTGCATCAACTTGGGATAGCGACAACGCGCGGCAATATGCAGATTTCAGCGTGCTGTGTAAATGGTCCTGCGCCAATTCGGTTCGGTTCAATTCAAGCCAGGCTCCGGACGCGTCGCTCCGATGTCGCCCAGCCAGTTGATTCTATTGAGATATTTTAATGGGCGTGTTTTTATTCCGGCCAGCCCCCATACCAACTCCGGGCCAAACATGAACGCGACGATGTTAGACCATACCGGCAGCCGCGAGTCGACTAAGCGGGTTCAGCAATCGAACGCGGCGGCCATCGGCGTCGCCGCACGTATGGCTCGAATTTGTCCCAAATTTGCGGAACGGATCCCGACCTTGGGCAAACTATGCAAACGGGTGCGTGTTCCAAGTTTGACGAGATCTGTACGTTGTACGAATACCCGGCAGAATTAGAAATCATTTCCCATGCTGCAGACGCGAGAGCCTGAACTCGAAGCTAACGAGTGGAGCTTCTATCAAGGCACCCCTTACGACGTATAAAGCAGAAAGAAAATTTGCAATCGGCGAGTTCCATCCGAGCATCACGACATTTGGCTAGCGCAACCGGGGCAACAGCCGCGCTCACTGTTGGCTGACTTAAAGTGTGCTGAAAGCCGCGGTCGCGAGTTCGCGCTCGGTCCCCAGGCGTTTTCGGTGCCGCGTTTTTAGCGTTATTCAAAACGCGGATGATGGCATCCAATCAATCTATTTTGCCTGATTAGCGACCTTGGTGCATGACCAAGGTGTCTCACCAAACAAGCCGATCGCGACCTCAGCGGAGAACGTACAAAAATGCAATAGATAGGAAGCGGCAGATTTTATTGCGTATCCCGGAGAGATACTGGCGCCGCCTTGTTGCTCGCTATGGCGGCGGCCTTCGGAGTCTGGCGAACAGGATTTGCCGAGTCGGAAGCCGCGAAAGAAGAAGTCGTCACTTTGGCGTATTCGCGCTGACCCAACTTTTGGCAACCTATGGCACTCACGGCGAAGTCATGCACGTTCATAGCGTGGACGAATCGGGCGAAACGTCAGCGTCGACGCAGTTCAAGTATTGGACGAACGAACGGGAGCAAGGCTTTGTCCTTTAGAACTTTTTTTTGCATCCTGCTACTGGTCACGTGCACCAGCGCTGTTTCGGCCTACGCCGCGTCGCTTTCCATCTTCAAAGCGTTCGCCGTAACACTAGCGGCTTCGGTTTTCCTTCAGGTCGTTTATTTCTTGAGCCTGCTATTTATGTCCTTCCGGCCCACGCGCGAGAGCGACAGGTCGATACATTCAGGAACTCGGCAGGCAAACCAGCCACAAAAACATGATCGCGATGAAACTGAGCTGACCTGCCACTGAATTTTCATCCGGCGGCGATTAGAGCCTCGGCGGTTTTGAATACGCCAAGTGGCGCGGTGTGAGCAACCGGCGGAAACGCGAAGCCTTCATCTTGCGCAGCGTTGGAGCCGGTTGCGGCGATGGTCCCGGCATAATCTGCCGGGGTCTGATATCCGAGCGATTAGTGCGGCCGGAAATTATTGTGATCGTCCGCCCATTCGGCAATGGCGCTTCGGGCATGATTGAGGCCAAAGAACAGGCTTTCGTTGAGCAGTTCGTCGCGCATCCGACCATTGAAGCTCTCGGCATAGCCGTTCTGCATCGGCTTTCCCGGCGCGATGTAGTGCCAGTCGACTTTGTGATCCTTCGACCACGCGAGGATCGCATTCGAGGTGAGTTCAGTGCCGTTGTCGGAGACGATCATCCCCGGCTTGCCGCGTCGTTCGATCAGCGTCGTCAGTTCTCTGGCGACACGGCGGCCGGAGATCGACGTGTCCGGGATCGCCGCCAGGCATTCGCGCGTTACGTCATCGACGATGTTGAGCACGCGAAACCTCCTTCCGCAAGCGAACTGGTCGTGCACGAAGTCTAGCGACCATCGGGCATTGGCCTTAGCTTCGACCAGAAATCGGAGCACGCGTGCGGACAGCACGGCGTCTGGCTTTGCGCTTGCGGACAGAGAGACCCTCCTCCCGATAAAGGCGATAGATGCGATTGACCCCGGACGGTTCTCCCTCCCGCCGAAGCAGGACGAACAGTCGCCGGTAGCCGAAACGCCGCCGCTCATTGGCGAGGTCGCGCAGCTTCGCTCGCAACTCGGTTTCCGGCGGTCGGTTCGACTGATAGCGGATCGTCTTGCGGTCGGCGGATATGATCTGGCAGGCCCGCCGTTCCGAAAGACCCATGACGGTCTTCAGATGCGTGACGGCGTCACGCTTCGCGACAGGCCCTACCATTTTTTTGAAAGAAGCTCGCGGAGTGCTGCTGCGTCCAACATCTGCTCGGCGAGCAGCTTCTTCAGCCTGGCATTCTCATCTTCAAGCGCCTTCAGCCGCTTGGCCTCGGAGACTTCCAGGCCGCCGTATTTGGCTTTCCAGTTGTAAAACGTCGCTTCTGAAATCCGTGCTTGCGGCAAAGGTCGGCCGCCTTCGCACCAGCCTCCTGCTCCTTCAGCACCGCAATTATCTGCTCTTCGGTAAATCTCTGCTTCTTCATTCGTCCGTCCTTTGATGGGCCGGACTCTAATCAATTCTGGAGGAAATTCGCAGGGGCAGGTCAGAGCAGTCCAACGTCCCCCAGCTTGACCTAAGGCGTAAACGGCGCACCCCTTAGTTAGCGGTGTAGGTATTGACCCAATTCATCAGGCTAAAGCTCAATTCGATGTCATGGAACTACTCAACAACCTCCAGCAACCGAGGACCGCTTTCTTCACCACGGTGCGGCGGTCCATGAGATGCTGCATTGGTCTCCCGATTGCTTCATCTTCGGCAGGAGGCTTCTGGATTGGGCATCGTCTGGTTTAGAAAGCACCTCCGACTCAGGCGACTGTTGCCGACCGCCGCTCCTGATTAGATGACATGTTTCCGGAAGAGAACATGCTTCGAAATTTGAGCGTTTCCCGTTGCCTTTTCTACCTACGCCGATCGAGAAGCTCGACCGTCTCGGTAAGCGCGGGGGTGGAAACATTAAGAACAACGTCAACGAGATGACTACAAGCTCAGAACTTGCATTTGGCGGAAATAAGCTCCGCAAACTTTACTACCGGAGGGTCGAGGCGGGTCCAGTCTGATTTGCCCAGAGCCGGCGCTTTTAACGCGGCGGCCTCGGCGCAGTCGACGACGTTCCCGCCCATCGGACGAAAACTGGCGGGGCAACTTCGACGTCGAAGATGGCGCGGATTGTTGCACGAAAGCCCGCCGCGAGGGCATCCCATGCAGGTCGCCGACTATCGGACGCAGACCGGCTTAGAGCAGTCTTTTGTCAGACATGTACTCCGCGGTTGTCGGCATTGAGACTGAATGGCGGGAGCTTGACACTACGCGCTGCTACGAAATGCCTGCTGAACCCACGAATTCACTTCGGCACGCGATTTGCTCTGGTCACGGTATGTCGCCAATCGCAGCGCGATGGTCTTCGGGCGGCGCATCGCTGTTCGCGTCTCGTGAGTTCCGATGGTTTGCTGGGCAATGATAGTGGCTCGGTTGTGTGTGCCGGGAAAATGTGAGGAGTGTTAGATGCGATCTAGAGTTCTTCGTTTGCGACCCACAACAATCGCCCACGTCGCGAGCGGTACAGCCAAAGCGGCAGACCTTGAGCCAGGCGGGAAGCCGGGGGTGTGGGACTGGACTGGAAGTTCTGTTTGCGGACGGGTCGGTGGGCGGGTGCGGTCGAACCTGCTGCGCCAATTCCTACGGTCGGCCGACCTATGGCGATACCGACATGTTCGATTTCAACCGGCTGCAAAACCCGCACCTGCCGCTCGGCCAGGGGCCGCATCTGTGCCTGGGCGCTGCGCTGGCGCGCCTGGAATTGGGAAGTGTCTTCCCGCCGTTCGTGCGGCCGGAGGATCTGGCGCTGGCAATCGCCGCAGAGGGCGTGGTCTACACGTTGCCTTAACTCATTTGCTGCCCGCAGTCTGCCCATCATCTTCCGCCCCTTCCGGGCTTAAAGAGTGAAGCGTCACCATGTCCGAACAATCCTTGCCGACGCTGCCGATGTGGCGGGTCGATCACATCGAGCCCTCGCCCGAGATGTTAGCGCTACGCGCCAAAGGTCCGATCCACCGCGTGCGCCTTCCGTCCGGGCACGAATGCTGGTGGGTGACAGGCTATGACGAGGCCAAGGCGGTGCTGTCTGACGCGGCATTCCTGCCCGCGGGAATGCCTCCGGCGGATTTCACCCCCGATTCGGTCATTCTCGGTTCGCCGGGATGGCTGGTCTCGCACGAAGGGGACGAGCATGCTCGGTTACGCACGATCGTGGCGCCGGCCTTCAGCAACAGCAGGGTGAAGCTGCTTACGCAGCAGGTCGAGGCGATCACCGTGCAGTTGTTCGATACGCTGGCGGTTCAGCCCCAGCCCGCAGACTTGCGACGCCATCTCTCCTTTCCGCTTCCGGCCAAGGTAATCAGCGCGCTGATGGGCGTGCCCTTCGAGGAACACGCCTTTTTCGCAGGGCTCTCCGACGAGGTGATGACGCACCAGCATGAAAGCGGCCCGCGCAGCGCGTCCGGCCTGGCCTGGGAAGAGCTCCGCGCCTACATCCACGGCAAAATACGGGGCAAGCGACAGGATCCGGGCGATAACCTGCTGACGGATCTGCTAGCCGCGGTCGACCAGGGCAAAGCGACCGAGGAAGAGGCGATCGGCCTCGCGGCGGGCGTGCTGGTGGCGGGGCACGAGAGCACCGTCGCGCAGATCGAATTCGGCCTGCTGGCCATGTTTCGCCATCCGCAACAGCGCGAACGCCTGGTCCGCGATCCTTCCCTGGTTGACAAGGCGGTGGAAGAAATACTGCGCATGTATTCGCCTGGCGCGGGGTGGGACGGCATCATGCGCTATCCCCGGACCGACGTTACCATCGCGGGCGTGCATATACCCGCGGAGAGCAAAGTACTGGTCGGCCTGCCGGCGACCTCGTTTGATCCGTGCCATTTCAAAGACCCGGAAGTCTTCGACATCGGACGCGACGCAAATCCCCACCTGGCGTTCTCCTACGGGCAGCACAATTGCATCGGGGCGGCGCTGGCGAGGCTGGAACTGAAGGCCATATTCGGTTCGATCTTCCAGCGCTTTCCCGCGTTGCGCCTGGCCGTGGCGCCCGAAGAACTGAAGTTGCGCAAGGAGATCATCACCGGCGGGTTCGAGGAGATGCCGGTGCTCTGGTGCGGACGCCCCCGGCATCGCAATCTTCTCATTTGGCGGCGCCTGGCGCGCACCGGTCAGATCAGCCACTCGACAGGTAATCAAGATGGACGTGCAAGACACCACGGCAGCATGCCACGACGCCTTCGCCGAGCTGGCGTCGCCAGCATGCATCCAAGACCCGTACCCGTTCATGCGGTGGTTGCGAGAGCACGATCCGGTGCACCGCGCGGCGTCGGGCCTCTTTCTGTTGAGCCGCCACGCCGACATCTACTGGGCGTTCAAGGCTACGGGCGATGCGTTTCGGGGGCCGGCGCCATCCGAACTGGCGCGCTATTTCCCGCGTGCGGCGAGCAGCCTGTCGCTCAATC
The DNA here is from genome assembly GCF_022385315.1 of Rhizobium sp. K102. NCBI lineage: Bacteria > Pseudomonadati > Pseudomonadota > Alphaproteobacteria > Hyphomicrobiales > Rhizobiaceae > Rhizobium > Rhizobium sp. K102. Next base: position 311,061 of record NZ_CP092432.1, on the reverse strand, counting down.
TGCTGGCGTCTACGCTAGCCATGAAGGAACCACCGACGCATACGCGTCTGCGCCGGCTGATTTCGCGCGATTTCACCGTGGGCCAGATCGACAACCTGCGGCCGAGCATCGCGCGCATCGTCGCAGCTCGCCTGGATGGCATGGCGCCCGCACTGGAGCGAGGAGAGGCGGTGGACCTGCATCGGGAATTCGCACTGGCCTTGCCCATGCTTGTCTTCGCTGAATTGTTCGGCATGCCCCAAGACGACGTTTTCGAGCTCTCAGCGATCGTCAGCGCCATTCTAGAAGGCCTGAGCCCGCACGCCAGCGATCCACAGCTCGCCGCGGCGGACGTGGCCAGCGCCAGGGTGAAGGCCTATTTCGGCGACCTCATACTGCGCAAGCGCGCCGATCCCCGCCGCGACATCGTGTCGACACTGGTCGGCGCACACACCGACGACGCCGATACGCTCTCGGACGCGGAGTTGATCAGCATGCTGTGGGGCATGTTGCTGGGCGGCTTCGCCACCACTGCTGCGACTATCGACCATGCGGTGCTGGCGATGCTGGCCTACCCCGAGGAGCGGCACTGGCTGCAGGGAGACGCCGCAGGGGTGGAGGCATTTGTAGAAGAAGTACTGCGCTGCGAGGCGCCCGCCATGTTCAGCTCCATTCCGCGTATCGCCCAGCGCGACATCGAACTGCATGGCGTGGTGATCCCGAAGGACGCGGACGTGCGCGTGCTGATCGCGGCCGGCAATCGCGACCCGGACGCTTTCGCTGATCCCGACCGCTTCGATCCGGTGCGGTTCTACGGCACCAGGCCTGGCATGTCGAGCGACGGAAAGATTATGCTGAGCTTCGGCCACGGCATCCACTTCTGCCTAGGTGCTCAACTCGCCAGGGTGCAACTGGCCGAGAGCCTGCCGCAGATCCAGGCTCGCTTCCCCACGTCGGCCTTGGCCGAGCAGCCGACCCGGGAGCCCTCAGCGTTCCTTAGGACGTTCCGCGCGCTGCCGGTGCGGCTGCACGCGCAGGCGGCGGCTGAGGTTCGCGTCGTGGTCGACCAGGACCTGTGCGGAACCACTGGTCAGTGCGTGTTGACGCTGCCGGGCACCTTTCGTCAGCGCGAGCCGGACGGCGTGGCGGAAGTGTGCATGGCGACGGTCCCGCAGGCGCTGCACGCCGCCGTGCGCCTAGCAGCCAGCCAGTGCCCGGTCGCGGCCATTCGGGTGATCGAAAGCGAAGCCGGCGATGACCATTGCACCAACCCCGGCCCTACGCCCTCTCCGGCAGACGCTGAGCGACATGCAGCGAAAGACCTACGCAATCCAGGAGAACATGATGGAACGATTTAAAGGCAAGGTGGCCGTGGTGACCGGCGCCGGCGCCGGGATCGGCAAGGCATGCGCCCTCGCCATCGCGCGCGAGGGCGGCAGAGTGGTGGTGGCCGACATTGATGGCCCCGCTGCCATCGCCTGCACCGCACAGATCGCAGCCGAAGCGGGCCAAGCGCTGGCCGTGGCCATGGACATCGCAGATGCGCAGGCGGTGGCAGAGCTGTTCAAAACGGCGAAGCGGCGCTTCGGTGGGGTCGACGTGCTTGTGAACAATGCGAGCGCCATGCATTTGACTCCGCACGACCGCGCGATCCTCGACCTGGACGTGGCGGTCTGGGACCAGACCATGGCGACCAATTTGCGCGGCACGCTCCTTTGCTGCCGGCAGGCCATCCCACAAATGATCGGCCGTGGTGGTGGCGCGATCGTGAACATGTCATCGTGCCAAGGGCTCAGCGGCGACACCGCACTGACGTCATACGCCGCGTCGAAGGCCGCAATGAACATGCTGTCGGCCTCGCTTGCCACCCAATACGGACACGCGAAGATCCGCTGCAACGCGGTTGCGCCAGGTCTTGTCATGACCGAACGTCTCTTCGCCAAGCTGGACGAGTGCATGCAACGGCATCTACACCGGCACCAGCTCCTGCCGCACGTCGGCCGCCCCGAGGACGTAGCCGCGCTGGTCGCGTTCCTGCTCTCGGAGGAGGCTGCGTTCATCACCGGCCAGGTGGTGTGCATCGACGGCGGCATGTTGGCGCATGTTCCAACCTACGCCGACGGTGGCAACAGCGCGGCTCGGCCGGCCGGTGACGCCGCCGAAGCAGCCGCAGCGTCGCATTGGTGATGGACATGCTGCTCAACCCGCTGAACCGCTGGCGCCGGCTACGGGACGACATCCCGGTCATGCCTGGCGCTTTCCCCTGGTCGGGCATCTTCCCGCCATCGTCTGCGATCTGCCGCGCCTGCTGCGGCGCGCGGAAAGGACCCTAGGCAGCCACTTCTGGCTGGACTTCGGCCCGGCCGGACACCTGATGACATGCCTGGATCCAGATGCGCTCGCATTGCTCCGGCACAAGGAAGTGTCCTCGGCACTGATCGAAGAGATCGCGCCCGACATCCTTGGCGGAACGTTGGTCACTTTGGACGGTAGCGCGCACCGGCAGGCGCGCGATGGGATAAAAGCGGCGTTTCTGCCGAGGGGTCTGACCGAGGCCGGCATTGGCGAGCTGTTCGAACCAATTATTAGGGCTCAGGTCAAGGCGTGGCGCGACCGCGGTGAAGTCGCTATCCTGCCAGACACCCGCAACCTGATGCTCAAACTCACCTTCAGTCTCATGGGCATCCCCGCCCAAGACCTGTCGGAGTGGCATCGCAAGTATCGGCAACTGCTACAATTGATGGTCGCGCCCCCGATCGACCTGCCGGGGATGCCCTTGCGACGCGGCCGCGCCGCCCGCGATTGGATCGACGCGCAGTCGCGCCAGTTCATCCGGGACGCGCGCGCGCGCGCCGCGCGCACCGGGTTGATCAACGACATGGTGAGCGCCTTCGATTGCAGCGATGGCGCGCTCTCCGATGACGTCCTGGTCGCCAATATCCGCTTGCTGCTGCTTGCCGGCCACGAGACCTCCGCCTCGACGATAGCCTGGATGGTGATCGAGCTGGCGCAGCATCCAGAGCTGTGGGACGCCCTGGTCGAAGAGGCGCAACGCGTGGGCGCGGTGCCGACCGGGCACGAGGACCTGGCGCAATGTCCGGTCGCAGAGGCGCTGTTTCGGGAGACGCTACGAATGCATCCGGCTTCCTCGCTCGTACCGCGTCGCGCGATGCAGGAATTACAACTCGGCCAGCGGCGCATTCCTTCGGGCACTCATTTGTGCATCCCACTACTGCATTTCTCGACCTCGCCGCTGCTGCACGAAGCGCCCGATCAGTTCCGTCTGGGGCGGTGGCTGCAACGCACGGAGCCGATCCGGCCGGTGGACATGCTGCAGTTCGGTGCCGGCCCACACGTCTGCATGGGCTATCACCTTGTATGGCTGGAGCTGGTGCAGTTCAGCATCGCCTTGGCATTGACCATGCAGGAGGCCGGGGTGCGGCCGCGATTGATGAGCGGCGTCGAAAAAGGCCGGCGCTATTACCCGACCGCACATCCGTCCATGACAGTCCGCATCGGATTCTCATGAGCTGGGATCCTCTGCCCCGTGTCAAGAGGCAGCGGCGACGACGATGGGCGGCATTGCTGCACTCGGCGCGCGCGCGCGGTGCGACGCCGGCAGCACCGCGGCGGCTCGCCGCTCGCCGCGGCATTCTCTGTCAGGTAGAAGGAGATGAACAACATGCAGAAGGGTTCCACGCTAAACGACGACCGAACTGGCGTTTCCCCGTTCGGCGGATCGGGCGCGCAGGCGTGCGGCGGATTGCCGGTGCGCGCGTCCATAGGCATTGGCGCGCTATGCGCCGTCGCGGAGGATGCCGCGCTTTACTCTGTACCGCGCACTGGATCGCTATCGCGCCTGTTTCGGCCTTGTATTGTAGGTGGTCGAGGATGACACGCCAGCGGATGACGCGACGCTGGGCAAGCCCCCGGCAAGCATGCGGCGGAGAAGAAAGCAACCGGCGTGCCGATCACGAAGCTGCATGCAGCGCCCCAGTCAGTGCCGGGCCTATGGCCAGAGGCCGAGGAAGCCATCACCTCGCTGCGCCCGCGTGCGGAGCGGTTGGCGCAGGCCGTGCAGCGGGCCAAAAGGGTATCTGTTCAAGCACGCGCCGTGCGCATTGGCGCCGGTCCGCACGGAGGCGCCGCCGTACCGCTGCGATCGGCCGGCGGCACCGCTAGATGCTACATTGTGTTCGATTCCACGGCGCAGATCGGAGCGGTTGCCCACCGCGGACCGCCGCCAGCATAGGTGCGCTTCGCCGCGCTTCTCGTCAACTGCCTGCAGAGGGAACATCCCGCATGAGTGCGCTGTCCGAACAGATCCTTTCTGAATTGCGCCACTTGCTGAACGAGACGCGCGATGGCGGCAGCGTGAGTCCGTCCGTTTACGACACGGCGCGCGTTTTGCAGTTCAGCGGCAACGTCACCGGTCGGCAGAACGGATACGCGTGGCTCATGGCGCAGCAACAGGCCGATGGCGGGTGGGGAAGTGCTGACTTCCCACTGTTCCGCCATGTACCCACGTGGGCGGCGTTGCTTGCATTGCGGCGTGCCGATCCTCTTCCCGGCGCTGCGGACGCAGTTCAGGCTGCAACGCGGTTCCTCGAGCGCCAGCCGGATCCCTACGCGGATGCGGTGCCGGAAGACGCGCCGGTAGGCGCGGAGCTGATCCTGCCGCAGATCTCCGGCGAGGCCACATCCTTGGTGGGCGACGTGGTGTTTCCGCGCTACCCGGCGCTGTTGCCGTTGCGGCAAGCGTGCCTGGTTAAGTTGGGGACGGTGGGACCGCTGCCGAGCGGCCATCCGTTGTTGCACTCCTGGGAAGCCTGGGGGACGTCGCCGACCACGGCATGCCTGGACGACGACGGCAGCATCGGCATCAGCCCGGCGGCAACCGCCGCGTGGCGTGCGCACGCCCTCACACAGGCGAGCGCGCCACAGGTCGAGCGTGCCGACAGGTATCTTCAGGCCGCATCGCGCGCGGCGCGCAGCGGCATCGAAGGTGTCGTTCCCAGCGTCTGGCCGATCAACGTGTTCGAGCCATGCTGGTCGCTGTACACTCTGCATCTGGCCGGGTTGTTTTCGCATCCCGCGCTCGCCGAGGCGGTGCGCGTGATCGTCGCGCAGCTCGATGCCTGTCTGGGCGTGCGCGGTCTGGGTCCGGCCTTGCACTTCGCGGCCGATGCGGACGACACTGCTGTTGCGTTGTGCATCCTGCACCTAGCAGGACGCAACCCGGCTGCCAACGCGTTGCGCCACTTCGAAATCGGCGGGCTGTTCGTTACCTTCCCCGGCGAGCGCAATGCCTCGGTGTCGACCAACATCCACGCCCTGCATGCGTTCAGACTGTTGGGAAAGCCCACCGCCGGTACCAGCGCTTACCTTGAGGCCAATCGCAACGCGGACGGTCTATGGGACAATGACAAATGGCATGTTTCGTGGCTGTATCCCACCGCGCATGCAATCGCTGCGCTCGCGCAAGGCGCGCCCCAGTGGCGCGACGAGCGCGCGCTGGCGGCGCTGTTGCAGGCGCAGCGCGACGACGGCGGCTGGGGCGCGGGTCGCGCGTCAACATTTGAGGAAACCGCCTATGCGCTGTTCGCGTTGCACGTGATGGATGGGCGCGAAGAGCCGACAGGGCGCGCCCGCATCGCGCTGGCGGTCGCGCACGCGCTGGAGTGGATGCTCGCTCGCCATGAGGCGCATGAATTGCCGCAGACGCCGCTGTGGATCGGCAAGGAATTGTATTGCCCGACCCGGGTCGTGCGCGTGATCGAACTCGCCGGCTTGTGGCTGGCTCTTCGTTGGGGGCGGCGCATCCCGACCGAGGGAGCAGGAGGAATGGCGCAATGATCCCGACGGAAAGCGCGCTGCAGCAAGTACTGGAGTGGGGGCGTTCCCTGACCGGATTCGCCGACGAGCATGCCGTAGAAGCAGTTAGGGGCGGACAGTACATCCTGCAGTGTATCCAACCGAGCTTGCACGATATCAGCGCCCGCACCGGCCGAGATCCGCAGGACGAAAAGCTGATCGTGGCGTTTTATCGCGAGTTGGCGCTACTGTTTTGGCTCGACGATTGCAACGACCTTGGCCTGATCGCGCCGGAGCAGCTGGCCGCGGTGGAGCAGGCGCTGGGGCAGGGCGTGCCATGCGCGGTCCCCGGTTTCGAGGGCTGCGCTGTGCTGCGCGCTTCCCTGGCCGCGCTCGCCTACGATAGGCGCGACTATACTGAGCTTCTAAACGATACCCGGTGCTACTGCGCGGCGCTGCGCGCCGGACCCGCGCAGGCGGCGGGGGCTGAACGCTGGTCGTACGCCGAATACTTGCACAATTCCATCGATTCGATCGCCTACGCGAACGTGTTCTGTTGCCTGTCGTTGCTATGGGGGCTGGACATGGCGACCCTGCGCGCGCGTCCGGCGTTTCGCCAGGTGCTGCGGCTCATCTCCACGATAGGGCGCCTGCAGAACGATCTGCATGGATGCGCCAAGGATAGGGCGGCGGGAGAAGCCGACAACGCTGCCATCCTGCTCCTGCAGCGTTATCCGGCTATGCCTGTGGAGGATTTCCTCAACGACGAGCTGGTCGGCCATGCGCGCATGCTGCACCGAGTGATGGTGAAAGAACGCTTTCCTGCACCATGGGGACCGTTAATCGAGGCCATGGCGGTCATTCGCGCGAAGTACTACCAGACCTCGATCAGCCGCTACGGCAACGATGCGGCGGGGGGAGGCCAGCGTGCGCCGGCGTGAACGCGCGGGAGGCGGCGGCGTGCGCGCGGCGCCCTCGGTCCGATCCGACGCAACGCCAACGCCCAATACGGCGGATCGAGCGAGCGGGTGCGACGACGCCCTGACCCGGCGCAAGGACGACCATCTGGACCTCGTGCTGGATCGGCGAACGGCGCCAGCCACGGTCGCTGCCGGCTGGGAGCAAATCCGGTTCGAACACTGCGCACTGCCCGAGCTGGACCTGACGCAGATCGAACTGCGCACATCGCTGTTAGGCAAGCCCATACGTGCGCCGCTGCTGATCAGTTCCATGACCGGCGGAATGCCACGCGCAAAGGCCATCAATCGGCACCTGAGCGAGGCGGCGCAAGCCTTGGGGATCGCCATGTGCGTCGGTTCGCAGCGCGTGAGCCTCCAATCGCGCAATTCCCAGGGGCTGACGCGCGCCCTACGCCGCCTGGCGCCTGACATTCCCTTGCTGGCCAATATCGGCGCTGCGCAACTGCGCGAGGCCGACGGCCTTGATCTGGCGCGCCGGGCTGTCGATGCGCTGGAGGCTGATGGGCTGATCGTCCATCTCAATCCGCTGCAGGAAGTGCTACAGCCGGATGGCGACCGCGACTGGCACGGCGTACTGGCGCAGGTGGCTCGCGCCGCGCGTAGCGTGGGCGTGCCTATCGTGGCCAAAGAAGTCGGGTGGGGCCTGTCCGCCTCGGTGGCCTGCGCGCTCGTCGAGGCGGGTGTTGAGGTGATTGATGTCGCCGGAGCCGGCGGCACCAGTTGGGCCGCGGTGGAGGGCGAGCGCGCCCGCGATGCCGCCGGCCGTGCAGTGGCGATGGCGTTTGCCGATTGGGGGATCCCGACACCGGCCAGCTTGCAGGCGGTCCGTCGGGCACTGCCAACGGTGAAGCTTATCGCGTCCGGCGGGATCCGCGACGGCGTCGACGTGGCCAAGGCCATTCGCCTGGGTGCGGACATTGCCGGGCAGGCAGCCGGCGTGCTGCCGGCGGCTACGGTATCGACCGAAGCGGTCGTTGCGCATTTCGAGGTCGTCATCCGCCAGTTGGCCGTCGCCTGCTTTTGCACCGGCTCACCTGATCTGGCGACGTTGCGCCAGGCGCGCTTGTTGCCCTCCGCGCACTTGTTGCCCTCCGCGCATCCGCCAGTCGGATGATGCCGGCGTCGCCCGCTCTGTCGGCCGGCCCTCCAAGCTGGTTGCAAAAACCGTTAACGCTAAAGCTAGACCTCTAATCCACCTTGGCCCAGCGGTTCGATGCAGGGAACGAAATGTTCATGAAGCAGCTGTTGACGATGAAGCGGTAATGATGCCGCCGGCTAGGTTATGCGTACCGTAACTCGGGCTTACAAAGGCGCGCAATCCAGCGCCGTTTGTTGAATCAGACCGGCTTTTCCCGGTCCAGCCACGCCTTTGCAAAGTGCATGATTAAGCCAGTCAACGAAGGACCGTTTTTGAGGGCTGGCAGGAATGGTGTCACCTATCTGTTCGAGATACGCATAAAATCTGGCGGCTGCGCTGTCCAATCCTTGGCCGCGAACGATACTGGGTCGATTCAGCTGCGTGTCCACGGCAGGCAATTTGCCAAGCACTTCTGCGCGGCCGACTGTATCTGCGATGTCGTCGGCGATCTGATACGCGTGCCCGAGCAATTCCCCCACCTTAGACCATGGGGCCGGATCTGCACCACTTGCCAGGGCACCGCAAGTGGCCGCCGCGACAAAGAGGGAGCCGGTCTTGTAATGGTGATAGCGGTCGATTGGGACGTGCGTCATTGCCTCCATCGACTGTCCGGCGATCAGTCCGTGACTGGGGCCGACCGCCTCCGCAACCACCTCGATCATGCGCGCGCCCAACTCAGGTGTTAGCGCAGCCTGCAAGCTGAGGTATTTGAAAGCCATCACAATCAAGGCATCGCCGGTCAAAACGGCGATAGGCTCTCCGAAAAGCCGGTGCACCGTTGGTCTGCCGCGGCGTAGCGCCGCGTTATCGAAGCAAGGCAAGTCGTCATGCACCAACGAGGCACAGTGCAGCAATTCAATTGCTGCCGCGGCTCTTGTCGCCAGCTCAGGATCTTTTTCGCCGCACACATAGGAGACTTTCAAGCAGAGCTTGGGGCGCATCCGGGAGCCCCCTGGAAACACTGCCGCGTCCAGCGCTCCACGCAGGTGAGCCGGCGCAGCCGGACTTAGAGCAGTATCCATGGCAGCTCGCAGCGCTTGCTCGATGAGCTTGTCGCTATCGCCAACCACGTCGGCTTGGTGATTCGAAATCATATCGCATCTCCACTTTTGAGACGAAAACGAAAACGGGCCTAGTCCAACCGGTGCCAAACAAAAGGCCGATTTCGCTGTGTCTCTTCAGGTTCTAAGGCACCGTTAAGTTTAGCGGATTGCGGCGGCCAACATGCGGCACCGGCGTGACCAATGAAACCGTGTGCCAGTGGGAGCCTTAACTCGGCAAGGCGATCTCCCACTGGAATCCCTTGAAGCAGTCTCATTCGTGGCGACCTGACATCTGAACGTCGGTTACTTCGATCGCGCGCGAAGAACATTGGCTCCGGCGGCGCTGTCGGCCAGAATGGCATCGCTCTCAACGTCTTGGTCCAAAGCTGAAGAGGCTCCCGCGCTGAGCAGTGGCTGGTGACAAAGCTCTTTGGATCGGCTGCACGCCGCCGCGCGTGATGATCGCTGACGAGCTCCGTTCGTACGGTACGACATGGGCGAAGATGGGCCTTACATCTAAAGGTGTTGGTCATCGTCGATAGTAGCCACTGGAGCTTGGACCGGAACCATTGCTGGCAGAGATCTGGGCTCCTACAAGCAATTGGTGTGCCACCAGATCATTGTTAGTGAATGTTTCAATGGCGACAGAAGGCGTCTTCCGGTGCTCACCGTGTGTCGGGAGTCGCGGATTGTGCCACTCCGCCTAGTATTTGAACAGCGTCAACCTTGCGAGCGATCCGTCCGAAGGCCAACCCAGCATTGGAGTGATTTGGGTTGAGGTCACAATGCACGTCGGCGCTTGCATCATGCCAGCCTGTCAATGTGCGCGATCGCACACGACTGTCAGCTTTGCGTCAATTACGATCGAACCGATGCTTTTGACGTTTCACGAGGTTACGCTGCCGATAGACCCAGCGTGAGAAGACGACTGAGCCTTCCAGTTGTTCTTCGGCGCGATGTTGCCGAAGCCTTACACTCGACCGGCTTGGCGAGGATTTCAGCGCTGCCGTAGCCCTTGTCGGCCGGCAGGAAACCGCTTCGAAAAGTCGGTCCCCTACCGCCTTTTGCTAGCGGACTAAAAGGGCGGAGCAGGTGGATCTATACAGCGCTTTCTTTCAAAGCCCTGGTTGCGCCTTGTGTTCGTCAGCGATCAGGAGCGCCTTCGGCTCCACATGCTTGGCGACGGCCGCCCATGCATCCTTGCCGTTCTCGTCCAGGATCACCCGCGTCACCGTTCTGTTCGGTGCATGGCGGTTGGCCTCCCTCAGCGCCAGAACTCACATACGCTTGCCGTTCTGATTTTCCTTCTTGCGCCCGTCCTTGCGCTCTTCCTTCTTGTCACCTTGCGGAGGACGCCGCCCACATACTTGCCGTCGATCTGCACCGTACCGTGCAGCTTGATCGCATCACGGCGAAGGTCGGCTGCCTCCCGGAGCTTCTGCAGCAGGAAGTAGGCGGTCTTGTACGTACCCATCCGGCGAAGGCCGTCTGTCCTGACTTGCTGATTGGCTTTAAGTCCATGCCTTATGTCATGCGCTACAATCATTTCCCCCATTGAGGTCTTGTCCGTCGACGATCTTGGTCGCCGACGGGATTGGTCGGACGAAGAGAAGGTTCGGATCGTCGAGGAAAGTCTACAAGGCTTTCGGAAAGGCTCGGTGACGGCGCGGCGATATGGATTGTCACGGTCATTGTTGACCCGTTGGCGTCGGGAATACCGTAGTGGTCTTCTGAGCAGTTCCGCTACAACGGGCTTCGTGCCACTTACGATTTCGCCACCGGCGGCGGCATCTTGCGAGGTAGCCTCACGGCCGCGATTTGAAGACGACATGACGATCGAGATCGGCCTGCCGAATGGCCGACGGCTGACGATCCCAGCCTCGCTTGATCCGACCATTCTTGCCCGCCTGTTGCCCGTCGTGGATGGGTCATGATCGCGTTTCCCGCGGGGGTAAAGGTGTGGATCGCGGGCGGGGTGACGGACATGCGTTGCGGCATGAACAGCCTGGCGCTGAAGGTTCAGCAAGGTCTTGGCCGCGATCCTCATGGCGGCGAAGTCTTCTGCTTCCGGGGTCGCAAGGGTGACCTGATCAAGGTCCTCTGGCATGACGGCGTCGGCATGTCGCTTTACCTGAAGCGGCTGGAAGCTGGAAAGTTCATCTGGCCGGTCAGCCAGAATGGCTCCGCCGTGCCTGTATCGTCGGCGCAGCTCGGCTATCTCCTGGAAGGGATCGACTGGCGCAACCCGCGCTGGACGCAGCGGCCTTCGAAGGCAGGCTGACCGCCTGCATTCCTCTGTTTTTGTTGGGCTTTCGGCATGCGGCATGGTAGCTTTCGGCCATGGATGATGCTGCTTCGGAGATAGCCAGTCTGCGCGCCGCGCTTGCGGCATCGGAAGCGCGTGCCGCCTCTGCCGAGGCCGACCTCGCACAGGTGCGCGCGGTCGTGACGACGTCTGAGGCGATGATCCGGCATCTCAAGCTCGAGATCGCCAAGATACGTCGCGAGCAGTACGGCCAGAGCTCGGAGCGCCGCGCCCGGCTGATCGAGCAAATGGAATTGCAGCTCGAAGAACTTGAAGCCGACGCCACCGAAGACGAGATCGCTGCGGAACGCGTGGCGACGAGAATCACAAATGTCTCCGCTTTCGAACGCCGCCGGCCGGCCCGCAAGCCGTTTCCCGAGCACCTGCCGCGCGAGCGCCTGGTCATCGATGCCCCGTCGACCTGCACCTGCTGCGGCTCGCACCGCATCGTGAAGATGGGCGAAGACATCACCGAGACGCTGGAGATCATTCCGCGCCAGTGGAAGGTGATCCAGACGGTGCGCGAGAAGTTCACCTGCCGGGACTGCGAGAAGATCAGCCAGCCACCGGCCCCTTTCCATGCGACACGCGGGGATGGGCAGGACCGCACCTGCTGGCGACGATCCTGTTCGAGAAGTTCGGCCAACATCAGCCATTGAACCGCCAGGCTGAGCGCTACGCCAGGGAAGGCGTCGCTCTCAGTCTCTCCACACTGGCCGATCAGGTCGGAGCCTGCACGACGGCCCTGCAGCCGATCCATGACCTGATCCGTGCCCATGTTCTGGCCGCCGAGCGGCTGCATGGTGACGACACCACCGTGCCGCTTCTGGCCAGGGGAGCAACAAAGCAGGCGAGACTCTGGACTTACGTCCGCGATGACCGCCCTTTCGCGGGCGGCGCGCCTCCCGCCGCACTCTTCCACTTCTCTCCCGATCGCGAGAAGACCCACCCCAACACGCATCTCGCCGGATGGCACGGCACCCTGCAAGCCGATGCCTATGGCGGCTACAACGACCTCTATCGTGCCGACCGCCGCCCCGCGCTGGTGATCAGCGCACTTTGCTGGAGCCACGCGCGGCGCAAATTCTTCGAACTCGCTGACATCGCCGGCAACGTGCGCAAGGGCAAACCTGCCCACGAGATATCGCCCGTCGCGCTTGAGGCCGTTGCCCGCATCGACGCGCTCTTCGACATCGAGCGCGGCATAAACGGAATGCCTGCCGAGGATAGGCTCGCAGCGAGGCTGCAACATGCTCGCCCGCTCGTCGAAGAACTGCACGATTGGCTCATGGCCCAGCGCGGGCAAATGTCGAAGCACAACCCCGTCGCCAAGGCGATCAACTACATGTTCGAGAAGGAGGGTCGCTGGGAAGCCTTCGCCCGGTTCCTCGACGACGGCAGACTGTGTCTGACGAACAATGCCGCCGAACGAGCCCTGCGCGGCGTTGCCGGACCTGAGTCATTGTGCACTCCCTCTTTAAGTATCTGTAAACATTGGAAGCGTCTCGGTGTCAGCAATGCGACACGGGCGGCCCTTTCGGGCTATCGCGGCTTGGACGGTTGCCGAAGTCAGATTGCTGGCCCGGATTTGATACGGCGCGCCGGGAACCACCTGCTCGGCAGACAACACGTTCGTCTTGATCAGGTGGCGTATTCGGTGGTTGGTCACGCCCAAAACCGCCGCCGCCTCTGTCATGGTCAGCCATTCGCCCTCTTTATCGGCTGATTTGTACGCGTGAATGGCCCGGACCCGCCTTACTGAAGCGACCCGGTGTGCAGTCCAGGTTTTTCCTTGCCCCGTGGGCATTCCCATTCGATTGAGCGACGCGGCGATATGTTCATCGGACCAGCGTCCTGCCATGCTCCGCATCACTGCCAAAGCATCTTCCGTTGTGGCGCACCCGTGTTCAACCGTCTGGGGCTTGCGAACCTTGAGCTCCGAATGCTGACCGCCTTTCCAATGGATGGTCAGCACCACGTCGCGCACCTCATCATCGACATCGACAACAATGTCGGCGATCAATGTACGTAGCAGTTGCTGGCGCACGCGCATGGTGACATCCGGCGACTCCCAGGCCGCCTGCAGATTGTCGGCGAGGTTTGCGAAAGTGGCCTGGGTCAACTTCGATGGTTGAAGGACTTTCGGTAGGCCTGCGCACTTCCAGATCACGGACGCGGCGTAGCGCCGTTTCCCAATTCTTCTCAAGCTGTGCAGCTATCAGGCGGTTGTCGGGATCGCATGCCGCATAGCGGCGCTCGGCGAGGCTAGCCTCGTAGCGGGCCTGTTGTAGCTCCAGATCGTGAATGTGGCGCTGGTCTTCCTGTCGCTCCCGGTGCATCCGCTCTGCTTTAAAAGTCGCCTCGATCGCTAATGGTTCTACCGCGCGCAACAACTCGCGCGCAACCGCCGCATCGACCTTCGAGCCGCCGAACGTCATGCAACGGGGCAAGCCCATCATCAGGTTCTGTTTATAGCAGCGATAGACAGGATTTTGTGGATTTCCCGTATAGGCAACACTCAGTCGCCGTCCAGACCGTCCGCAGGTCAGGAGACCTGATAATAATGCTTTGCCGCCGCGGCCCGATTTAGTCCCACCCGATCGGCCATAATTATTGAGGGCCAGTTGCTGTTGGTTACGCTCGTATTCGCCCCAACTAATTTAACCTTCGTGATGGTCCCGGATCATCACCTCCCAGGTACCGACGGGCTTGCCGTGCCCGTAACTGCGCCGAGCCCATCCATCGACGATGGCAGTCCGCTTCTCGCTCTTCCCATAGACGTAAACGCCGGCGTAGAAGGGGTTTTTGAGGATGCCGATCACATTGCGATAACGTACTGGCATCCATACGAAGTTGGTCATGCGCCCTTCATCCGACGGCCGAGGGAAGTGAATGTGATCTTTCGTCATCGACAGCAGCACCTGACGCGCGCTTCCAAGGTCGTGGAAGCGGGCGAAGATGGATCGAATTACCTCTTGCAGACGCAGATCAGGATCGAGCCCAAGCCCGGCCTCCCGATGCCAAATGTAGCCGAACGGAACAGAAAGTCGCAGTTCGCCACGGCGCGCCTTCGACCTGGCGGCATCGAGCATCCGGGCTCTCAGCACGCCCAGTTCGAACTCGCTGATACTGCCCTTCATTCCCAGCAGCAGCCGATCGTTGGGTCGACATGGATTGTAGACGCCGTCATGGTCAATGACGCGGGCTTCGACCAGGCCGCACAGTTCGAGCAGGTGATGCCAGTCCCGACCGTTGCGCGCAAGCCGTGAAGCATCGAAGCAGAAAACGGCACCAACTTTGCCGGCGCACAGTAGGGCGACGAGACGATCGAAGCCCGGACGGGCGACGGTTCCGCTGGCAGAGCGCCCGAGGTCGTCGTCGATCACCTCGACGTGGCTGAAGCCGTGGTGTCGCGCAATGTCAACAAGATCATACTGCCGTCGCTGGCTTTCCAGATTGGTTATAACCTGCGACTGAGTGGATTGCCGCACATAAACGACGGCCTTGCGCGCGAGCAGCGCTGTCGGAATCAAATCAGTGATGGTCATCGTTGAGCTCCTCGAATATCAGGTCGAGCTGCCGGCCCGACGCCGGCACCAGCGTATTGCGGGATCTCATCATGGTCCTCCTGAGTGATTCTACGTTCACTTCGGAAGGGTGCCGCTTTGCTGCCGCCAGAGACCAGCCTGTTCAATTCGATTAGCGTCGCAAGATCGACGCGTGGCGTTCCCATGGTCATGCCGCGGCAGACCACGGGATCGATCATCCACCCTGAGATCGCGATGACGACACCTGTCGGCCCCAGAACCTTCAAAAACCGGCCTGTCGCTCGTTCTTCGACGCGACGAATGGAAACCTTCTGGCCAAAATATGGATGCCAGCGATAGTGAACCTCGACTTCATCGCCGACATGGGCAGAATGAACGGGGCATTGCTCTCGGAAGAAAGGCATGGCTATTCGCCGGTTCCCAGCGCGGAGGCGAGCGTGCTGCCTTCATGTATTCCCTAATCGTCACGGCAAAGACGAACGATATCGATCCGCAGGCCTGGTTGGCGGACGTGCTCGCCCGCATGCCTGGCATTCCCGTATCACGGCTGCCGGAACTGCTGCCGTGGAACTGGCCCGCCGGAAGCGCCCGGCAGATGGCGGCCTGATGGCGCGCCCGACGCATGTCTACACGATCAACTACGTCGCCACGCTGATTGGCGAGAACCTCGAACTCATCCAGGAGGTCGCCAGCAACTCCGACAACATCGACTGTGGTGAGATGATCCATGCCCATGACGGCAGCGAAGAGGGCATCACGACCTTCACCGACCGGGGCATCGAAAGCTTGAAGGAGTTCCTCGCCGATATCCGCACCTGGGAAGGAGGTGTTCGGCAGTTCCTTGTCGACGAGCAATGCGATCGCGACAAGATTCGAACGCATCATGGCAGACGAGCCGAAATCATAAGTGCCGCGGCCTTCGCCGGATGGATACTCTTGTACTGGACGTTGACCTTGCGGCTCAGATGGAGCGCCGCCATGCCCTTGGCGGCCGTGATTCCTCCCAGATTGCCATGATGATCTTCTTGAATGAAAGCTTGCGGTCGGCGAAAACCGAAAATTCGGCGCGGCATTCCGGCTCCGAGCATCAGAACGACGACGCCGTACGGCGCCAGGCAGCCACAGCGAGGGCAATATGGCTTCCCGACGTTCTTGGGCCAACGGAAGTCGACGAACAGGCCGTAGGTGTCGTCCTCGGCTGCCCGAAGCCTCTCTCGGGTCAGGCCAGGCGCACTGGTCGTATTTCGAACCTCCGGTCTCCTGCGGAGAAAGCGTCGTAGGAATTCGGTCTCAGGATGGAATTCGCTCCTGCAGCATGTTCAGGCTTCCGGTCCATACGCGAGACATAAGCAGACAACTCCGTCGTAAGGACGGAAGCGAAAGGTCAGTGCTCTATTCGTATCGATTTGAACATGAAAGGACCCTTACCAGGAGAACGAAACCACGTTCAGGGGTTAGCACTTTCGTAAGGTTGTCAAACCCGTGCCCTTATATCGGGAGAAAATTCAATGTCTCAGAGCCAGACTACCCAGCGCAATCTATAATCCAGTTCAGTGAATGGGTCCAGATCGTGAGAGCTGTCTTCGGGTGACCGCGCCTCATGACGACTATTAACGACTCGTTCCCAACAATCGAACATCCGCAAGGTAGATTCACGTTCGAGCATCTTGTGCCTACCTCTGTATGCCTTACTGGGCAGGTAACATTGCCGTTTCAGGCCCTGTCCTGACCTCTGGCCTTAATGATCTTGTTGTTTATTACCTTTTCCCGAGCAGATCAGACGAACACAACGTAGAACTGGTGGTAAAAAGCGCTGATCAGAAAGAAATTAATTTCAGCCGCATCAAGCGAAGGTGTAACGTCTGCCAACTCGTAAAAAAGGCTCATTTCCAGCAAATAAGGGTGCCCTAGAAACAAAAAAGGCCCCCTAAAGGAGCCTTCCCATGGCGTTTCCGCCGAACGCGTGTGCCCTACCGTGGTGTACCGACCTCTAAGGGTGCACCTGCAACAGCGACCTTTCGGAAGCCTCGTTGTCTGCTGCTCACAAAGATATAACCCTCACGGTCGACTATTTCAAGCCCTTTGTGTGGATGCGATAAGGTGGCGGCTTCGTTTAGCAAAGTTCACGTTTGTGGCACTTGCTCCATGATGCCGGAATTTTCAGAGAGCATCGAACCTACACGCTAGCGGGAGCGGTAACCGATATGGGTTCTTGGCTGAGTGATTTCCAGCACGGCGGAGCTTTCCCAGCTAGCCAAATGGGATATCGTGGGACGGGGAAATGGATCGGTTTTCGAGGATTATGTCTTATCGTCCTCAACGAAGACCGCTTAGAAGATGTTGAGCATTGAATGTGAATTTTCGCTCAAATTCGACGCAACCTAGATGTTTCAGTGGCGGGTGCGGCCATAGCCGACTCATCTTTCATGGAACTGGGCCACCGGTCTAGCGAGACTGTTTTGAATGCATTCATGAAGCAATTTGGCTAAACTCTCAAATATTTGCTATAACGCAAAAAATGCCCAAAATGGGTATTTAAAACGGTTGTAGTGTGGCGATGACAAGTGGTTCAAATCGGTTCAGGTTGGCTCAAGCCTACAACGAGTGGCAGGAAAACAGGGACGTGCGGTGACGGAAGATCTAGCAAGCTACAGAAGTTCGAGAGGCCTCGTCAGCACCGCCGATCCGGAGGTTGACAAGGCGATCTATCGAAAGCCAGGTTTCGGCGGCGAAATTACATCGTTGGGTCACATGGAGGAATTGATCAGCGCGTTCCTGAAAAAGACACGCGAAGCGCAGGGCCTGTCTCGCGCAGACGTTGCTCCAATGCTTGGTCTGTCCATCCCTGTATACGGACGCTACGAGCGGGCATTTTCCAAAATGACTGTTACTCGGATGATCCATCTGTGTGAGATTCTTGGCTTCATGCCTATCGATATGATCTTTGAAGCTGCGCCACATCTTTGGGGCCGCACATCGGAGGAGGCCGAGGATTGTCTCACACTGGCGAGGATTCTTCAGGAGACTTCCGAACGGCACGACGCGCGATCTTATTCGGCTCCTGCAGCGAATGATCCCCGATGACGACGAGAGCGACAGAGGTATCAGTGATGTAGCGGAGCCCGTGAAGTGAGCTGGGTTTGTCTATGACGCCCCGACCAGTAGTTAGCAGTATTGGTGATAGCTGTCGCAGCCGACGCGCTGTCGTCGGTGTGCAGACACCCGCAATCTCACAACTTAGTTTTTCACTCGAATTTCCGTCTGATCAACAATACGCGCCGATTGCGCAATTTTTCGATCTTTGGTTGGCGTTGATCTCGCTCGATGCTCGAGCGATTCGTCGGCGAGCGACGCCAAGTCTATTTGCATGCGCTTTGCTTCGACAGTAGGGTCTGTGTTAAACTCCCTCGTTGGGTTTTCCCGCTCAATGCCATGTGGGTATTCGAGCTGCCGGCGCGCATGCTTTGATTTCGATTGCTGAATTCTAAGCCCGTCCTCTCCGCGCCTCCGTTCCATCGCGCCGATCCTTTTTGCCATTCGGCTCGGAAACAGCCTTTTGACATCACGATCAGGTTCCGCGAAAACGGGGTCGAGTCGCTGAGACTGGAAACGCTGTTCATGGCTGTCGCCGTTCAGAGGTAAGGGCATCGCCTAGGTGTTTAGTCCCGGCATTTGATGGATGGGGTCGATGATGAATCGATCCGGCTCCAAAGTCCATCGTCTACAGATGAACTCGTAAGGCGTAAGGCCCTTTAACGTCTTGAGCCGGCGCCCGAAATTGTAGGCGTCGATAAAGTCGGCCAGATGTTTTTTCAACTGCGCATGATCGTCGTAGTGGAAGCGCTTGACGGTCGCCTCCTTGATCGTTCGGTTCATCCGTTCGACCTGTCCGTTGGTCCAGGGATGCTTCACCTTGGTCAGGCGATGCTCGATGCTGTGATCGTCGCAGACCCAATCGAAGATGTGCTGGAAGGCATTTCGATCACAAGCTCGGTTGGTGAACTGAATGCCATTGTCGGTCAAAACGGTGTGAATGGTGTAGGGCACTGCCGCGATCAGATTGCGCAAGAACTGAGCGGCATTCATCTTGCCGGCTTTGGTGTAGAGTTCCGCGAACGCGAACTTGGATGTTCGGTCAATTGCGACAAAGAGATAGAGCTTGCCCTCAGCCGTCTGCACCTCGTCAATATCGATGTGGAAGTAAGCGATCGGATAGCTTTTGAACTTCTT
The DNA here is from genome assembly GCF_022385315.1 of Rhizobium sp. K102. Lineage (NCBI taxonomy): Bacteria > Pseudomonadati > Pseudomonadota > Alphaproteobacteria > Hyphomicrobiales > Rhizobiaceae > Rhizobium > Rhizobium sp. K102. Next base: position 292,024 of record NZ_CP092432.1, on the reverse strand, counting down.
CTTCGGCTCCTTGTCGCCTCTGACCTCCGGCAGACGTGAAATGCCGTGGCGCTGCAAACACCTGTGCAACGACGAACGCGTCAGATGTGAAATGGTCGGCTGAAGAGCGTAGAGGCAATCATCGAGCGGCAGCAACGTGTGCCGGCGGAAGGCGACGATAGCGGCCTCTTCTTCGAGGGAAAGGGTCGTCGAGTGCGGGTCCTTTGGGCCTGTAGGAAGGTCGACCAACGATGTCCGCTTCTTCCATTTCGCCACGGTTTTCTGGTTGATCCCGTATCGCTTCGAAAGCGTTTTCAGGCTCTCTTCACTATTGCTCGACGGATTGCCTCTGTCGTCGTGGCGCTCCCGTGTAGAACCTGGCCCATAGTGCTTCCCTCCATGCCAAGGAAAATATTGCACCATCAAATGCCGGAACCAAACACCAGAGCAGCCAGCGCGCGGAGCCGTGATTGGTCTGCCGTGAACCGAGAGCTCCACGTGCAGGACAAAAGGCCACCATGCCCGCACACGACGTCCCGGGAGCTAGACGAGGAAATGAAGCGACCGTTATCACCAAAATCACTGAGGGTCATAGCCAATTTGGCGCAAGTGGATAATCCTTGCGTGAAGCGATTTCGGTATGATCTATGTCTATGTACTTGCGATCACTTATATATTTTGGTGAACGATAGCTATCGGGTGAGGTCCGCGTGGCCCAAAATGCGCCAAATTAGATCGAAACGAAACATTGGTGGTTCCAAGCACATCACTTTCCGTATAAAGAGCTTTGGCGCATTTACCTCAGTCGGAGCAATGTCAGGACCACCATTGAAGCAATGGATTAATGAACTCGGTTTGCAACAAGTCGATGATCCAGGCATAGACAAGCCGGTCTATCGAAAACCTTTTGACGGACGGATTGCACTTAGCGCCGAACTCGAAAACTTGATCAGCATCAGCCTTCGCGAAGCCCGCGATAAGCGAAAACTCCCGCGCTCGAAACTGGCGCCCTTGCTTGGCATCACTAAGCAGGTCTACGGCCGGTACGAAAATGGAGTATCCCGCTTGACCGTGAGCCGACTGATTCATCTGTGTGAGGTTTTGGATGCCACTCCGGAAGAGATTATCGCCCCGGCGGCACCTTATCTTTGGGGCGAAACTGAAACCAAAGCGGTTCTGCTGCTGGCTACTATCGTGAAGTTGCGGACTTTCGATGAAGAGATCTTGCAAGATATTTTCAGCTTACTAAGCCGCATAGACGAGACCGGTAGCGATAGCGGCGATCGTGCCATGAAAGTCGCGTCTACCAGCGCCACTGCAGACGATCGCGAATAGGACGTAGATCGCTAGCTTCAATAAACAGAACGTGCGTCCCTGATGAAGTTCCATCAGAAACCGCGAAGGACTAGCTGGCGACCGTTCATCGCCACTCCGGGACATAGGTGGGTAAACCGGGGAGGGCGCAGTTGGGTCAACTGGTCCAACGCATCCCTGCTTTCGGCCGCTGGAGGGGACGCGCGGTCGTCTTTACGCCGCGAGTGCCAGGGAGGTCACGTCAAAGTCTAAGAAACCCGTATATTCGACATACAAAGCATCGATAATTCCATTCATACAATCCATTTTACCAATCTCCCGTGATGATGCATTAGGAATGATCTCAGACGCGAGTGACGGCGAAACATTTGACGATCCGGACTGGCTATAGCGCGAACCCGAGAGCAACGGCGCCGACATGCATCGGGGCGGCCACTGCTTCGATCGCACAGTGCGGGCTTCAAAAACAGCAGCAGGAAATACCAAAGGAGGTCTTTGCATGTTCTGAGGTGCGGTGGAAGCTGTGCTGGGAAAACGAGCTGGAACTCATCGACCACGTCGATCCTCCCGAGCTCTTTCGCAAAGCCCAAGGGCCGACCGGGGTCTTCAATTTCAGTGGCAGCCAAAGCTGGGCAAGGCGCGCCGACAACCTGCATTGGCAGGCGACCGACGCTGACAAGGGCGCGCGCGGCGATGAAGAGTCAGCAGCCAGCCGTCCTTTTGTTCACTGGACTTTCCGGCTCCGGCAAGTCGACAATCGCCAATGCGCTCGACCGGCTGCTGCATGCCCACGGGAAGCACACCTACATCCTCGACGGCGACAACGTGCGCCACGGGCTCAATCGCGACCTGGCTTCAATCAACCCGATCGCGTCGAGAACATCCGCCGCGTTGCCGAGGTCGCCGAGCTGATGGAGGAGGGGAGCTTATTGAAATCCTCGTCGACACGCCGCTTGAGGAATGCGCGCGACGCGATCCGAAGGGGCTTTATCGGAAGGCGCTCGCCGGCAAGATCGCCAATTTCACCGGCGTTTCCTCGCCGTACGAAATCCCTGAGGGCGCTGAATTACATCTCGAAACGGTTGGCCACGACCCTGCGGCGTTGGCGTTTGAGATCGAACAGTTCCTCGAAAGGCGAATGGAGCAAGTGACGCATGAGTGTGAGAGTGGGGAGGCTTGACCATTGGCGGCTTGAAGCGGCCGCGGCGGTCCTTGGCCTATTAACTACGCGGCGACCGTAGCAGCCCGCAGGCGGCCCGCGCCAACGTCCGATGTGGCTTCAACAGGAGACGGCCGATCACGCGCTCACGACTCGGCTTACTGAAACGGAGAAAAGATATGGCTGATGCAAAGCTGCAAGCCGTGCTTTCGGCTCTTTCGCCGATGGCGAGACAGCTAAATGCGCTACCCTCCAATCAACCGGGGCGAGATGCGAACTGCGTTAAACTAAACACGAATGAGAATCCGTTTCCGTTGCCGATGATGGTGTTGCAAAGTGCGCTGGCGGCCCTCGAACGGCATTATCTGTATCCCGAAGATGACAATCTGAGCTTGCGCGACGCAGCCGCCAGCGCGTATGGCCTCTCCCAGGATCAGGTGGTCGCCGGGAACGGCTCGTCGGAGCTGCTTGGGCTCATCTACAGAGCATTCCTCGACCCGGGAGATAGCGTTGCGATGATATCGCCAGGTTTTTCCTTTAACCGCAAACTGGCCAAGTTGCAGGGTGCCAGATTTCTCGAAATCGAATGGGGCGAGTCTTATTCTCTGCCAATCGAGCAGCTGCTTCTTGGTCCAGCAAAAGATGCAAAATTCATACTGCTGGCCAATCCGAACAATCCAACGGGAACATTCGTTCCGGTGGCTGAAATCGACCGCCTCGTCGCGCAATCGGACCAGTTGATAGTGGTGGATGAAGCGTATGTCGACTTTGCACCCGATGATGCCCTGCGCCTAGTCGATCGTCATCCAAACCTTCTAGTATTGAGAACACTTTCGAAAGGCTTTGCAGCCGCGGGAATTCGCGTCGGTTTCGGCTTTGGTCATCCCGAACTTATTGGGAGGCTACGCAACCTGCAAAATGTCTTTAACATGAACGTGATCGGCCATGCGGTGGGCATTAGTATCCTTTCGCACCGCGCCGACTACGACGAGAACCACAGATATATTAAACATGAAAGACACAGAACGACCACTGCCTTGTCTCAATTGGGCTTTTCTGTCATTCCCTCCCACACAAACTTTTTGCTAGCTCGGGTGCCACCCGGACGAGATGGCAAATGGTGGCAAGCGTCTTTGGATAGGCAGAACATACTTGTAGCCGTCTTTCCCGATGCCGGTTTGGAAAATTTTATCCGCGTCAGCATCGGCACCAGAACCCAAATGGACGCGTTCCTTTCAGCCGCCAGGGACATCATTTCTGGAAGTATGAAGACGCAGAGCTAGGCGGTTAGAATTATTGGCCACACTGCTTGTCACTTGGAAACACCAAGTATCGAAGTCCATATTGTGGGATTCAGATCACAAATAAGCGCAAGACCGTAAAGCGTGTGCCGTCTCGATCCCGTTGATTACGCGTGTTATTGGCGCACGAGTGGAGCACCCGGTGGCCGATGCGAGGCTTATTTCTGGCGATTCCGGCCGCGGCTCTGCCGCTGTATTGGGAATGGTTTAGGTTTCTTCATAATCGGTCCTTCGATTGACATTGAGTGAACAGTAATCTGCGGTCGTCGCCGATCTTCCGTCGATCACCTGCGACAGAACCTCGATCCGCTAAAGATCACGCTCGCTCATCGCCATTGATCCCACCCGCAATCCCCCACGCCAGCAAACGTGGGCAGTATGGCATTCGAACTTGGCAGAAACAGAACGTTTTCAATCTGCGGCACTCTAGCCGCTACAGAGATTCGAAGCGGAAGCCGTGCGGCCATGGTCACCATCCGCCTTGCTACCAAATGGTACAAGCAGAGCCGCGGCTTCGCCGATCGGCAGGTCGACCACCGTGATTCCGCTTGCTGCAAGGAAACGGCGCTCGTTTTTGGTAAGGCCTTCCGCATCAAGTACTGCAAAGTGGGGGCCGTGAGAGCGCTTGATGATCTGTCGAGCGTAGATCCGGAGCATCTGATCGTTGAAGCGGCAGCCAATGAAAAGAAAACCGCGATCTATACGCCGTTCTTTCACCATTCCAGGTATTGGCGTCTGGATATCGATTTCGGTTAGGACTTCCACGTAATCGGAATCGGACACCAGAAAGTTCGAAGCTGGTATAACACTGCCGTACGGCGCATAGAGGACCGTCTTTGGCGCTGAGACGCATTCGACGTCTCTCCCGGACAGATCGTAAGTTTTTGTCCAAATGTCGCCGCCGCCGTTTGCACGCGTGACGCCCTGAATCTCGACGACATCCGTTCGACCGGTCTTCGCGAAAGCCGCACGCATTGTCCCGTCGTACCAGCCGTCGACGATAAGGGAGAGCGGCAGCGTTGCGAGCCAGTCGTGGAGGGCGGTCGGCGCCACGGGTGCTCCAAATATTTCTGCCATCCAGGCCTGAAGCGTCCGGCGATGCCGTCGCTGTTCAATAAACTGCGCGACTGACCACATATTGCTGCGTATCCTGGAAGGGGCAGGTGTGCGTTCGTTGAGTGCCGCGGAGACGGCTTCCGGGGTGTCCGGTACAGGTGGTTCCGTGGATTGCAGCCGAAGGAGATCTGGACCGAGATAGGGAACGATCCGATCCGCAGCGAGCGCTTCCTGGAGCAGCCTAAGTCTTTTTTCGGCGTCACCGTTGCGAATGATCAGGAGACGGTCCGAGGTTAAAATTTTGTTCATGCTGGTTTCTCTTACCTCTCGTTTGCAGCATCAGTCCTCGTCAGGAATCTTCCTTGCGTGGACGGTGATCGGCAGAGGCGTATCCCGCGATAGCTTGGGCAAGACGAGTCTCCAGCCGTTCCTGAGAGTGATCGTGCCGCCCCACATGTCATCAGCCTCGACATCTACGATCGGCTCTTCGAGATCTTTCTTTGGTACGTAAGCCGACAAGCCGGCGCTCGTTCTGCGAATCATTATCTTCATGTCGCTATTCCTTCGTTGGGGGCCCCGCGATTTCAGCAGGGCCGCAAGCAGCGGCGTTGTCTAGACTCGTCAGTTCACGGGCACGCATGCCGACGATAGTGCCACGTTCGACCCATTCGACGGCATAGATGTAAAACTGCTGGAGAAAGGTGCCGATGTCGCGCACATAGCCTTCGTCGCCCTTCCGCACCAAATTTTCGCCAATTTTTTTGCCAGCATAGGTGCCGTCATTCTTTACGTGAAGTCTGGCCCGCACCCGCTCGCCGGGTGTAAATCGTGGAGGCCTGTGAATTTCGACCTCCTGTTCACGTCCAAGGCCCATGGGCATTCCTCCTTGCAGGATGTCATTGAAGGCTTCTCCGCAGGAGCCCCGACCATGCTGAAGGTCAAATCGCAGGTGCGGCGGGGACGCAGGTCTTCGGCACGGGGCAAACCTCCGCGCATTGCTGCGTTTCGAAGGTACCCTTGCATTCGGTGCATTTTTCCGGGTCGATAACGTAGATCTCACCTTTGAACCTGATCGCACCGGAGGGGCATTCGAACTCGCAGGCACCGCACTGGGTGCATTGGGACGCTATGATCCTGAAGGCCATTTTTAAACTCCTGAAGATGTCGGATTAAGAGCGCTCACGCCGTCGCCGCTTGTGGTTCGACGCCAAACTTGGCGGCGTAGAGGGTGCCGATGGCGGTCTCGATGTAGTCATAGCAATAAGCATCCGTTGCCCGAACCCCGGCCTCCATGAGCTTAGTCTTAGGGCACTCCCCGATCTTGGCGCATAGCACGACGTCAATACCGACCAGCGCAGTTATGATGCCGTCGAGGGTGGCTTCCTCGCCCCTGCCTCCGAGGCAATACTGTTCGATCTTGCGATGCCCGACGTAGGTGATGCCTCTCGACGAAGCTTCGTATACTTGGAACTCCTTCGCGTGGCCGAAGTGCTCGTTGATGCGACCGCCACCCTTTGTCGCGACCGCGACGTGGAGGGACCCATCGCCGGCTGCTTTGACTGTCTCGATTGCCTCGCTCTTGGCGGTCGCGTGATCGCCGCGTTCGCGGGCGATCACTTCCCGATAGGCCTCGCGCTTACGGGCGTCATAGGTGATCTCTCCGGGAAGCTGGTCGAGTGCGAACTCCTGGCCCCGATCATCCCCAAGCAGGCCGACGGCATCGGCCCTACACTGCCGGCAATGGCGCATTAGCTTTGCGCCGCCTTCGAGACGATCCTGGAGCGCCTTCAATTCGAGCGCCCGCGGGCCGCGCTGTCCGGTCAAGCCGTAGTAGGTGCCATGGGCCGGATCGGAAATAAGCGGCATGACGTTGTGCAGGAACACCCCCCGCTCCTTGACCCATTTATTTACCTCGACCAGGTGTTCGTCGTTGACACCAGGAATCATCACCGAATTGACTTTGGTGATGATGCCGCACGCGGTCAGCATCTCCAGGCCCACCATTTGCCGCTCGTGCAGAATTCTCGCAGCTTCGATGCCGGTGTAACGACGGTTGCGGTAAAAGATCCAGGGATAGATCTTTGCGCCGATTTCAGGGTCAACCATGTTGATCGTAATTGTCACGTGATCGACATTCATGTCGACAAGTTCGGCGACGTGATCCGGCAGCGCAAGCCCGTTGGTGGAGATGCACAGCTTGATGTCGTGGATCTCCCCCGCAACTCGTTCGAACGTTTCCTTTGTCTTCTTCCAGTCGTAACAGGCATCGCCCGGTCCGGCGACACCCAGCACGGAAAGCTGCGGCACTTCGTTGGCGACGGCAATGACCTTGCGCAGCGCCTGGTCTGGCGTCAACTTTTCCGAGACGACCCCAGGGCGGCTTTCGTTGGCGCAGTCATATTTACGATTGCAATAGTTGCACTGGATATTGCAGGCTGGTGCGACCGCGACATGCATGCGCGCGAAATAATGGTGAGCCTCTTCTGAATAGCAGGGGTGGTTTTTGATCTTCGCCCAGATAGCCTGGTCCACGTCGGCCGGTTTTGTGGACACGCCACATGACGAGGATGTGCAGCCACTCGGTTTCGCGGTCGCCAGCAATTGATCCAAGGATGTCGTGCTGGTCGCACTTTCAAGCGAAATCATCGGTGCGGACATTGAGTGCTCCGTTGCTAGTTGACGTCGCCTTTCAAAACGCAAAAGCCATGCCATCCCAAGGACGGGATTTGCTTTAAGAATTTGCATTTATTGCCCGTTTCCGACCGTGTTCGGACACAGACTTGTCAAGCTTCCGACAGTCGACAAAAGAGTTGTCCGTAAGCCACCAAACCAGGCATTGGAGATCGAGAAGGTCCAACATCACCCAGGCGCTTAAAGCTTTTTCACCTCGATGCGATGCTGGCGTAGAGCATAGCCGACCTGACGAGGCGTAAGGCCGAGAATACGAGCCGCTTTGGCCTGAACCCATCCGGCCTTTTCCATCGCCTCGATCAACCGGTCCCGTTGCGTGAGGCGCGAACTCCATTGCGGGACAACCGGAACCGTGCGGATCACAAGCCTTGACGGAAGATACCTCGTCCGACGCACCGATGCTCCCGCCCGAGCGCGGCGATGAAGTCGGCATCACATTGCTCCGGGCATGCCCATCGACGGTGATGCCGCCGGGCGACCCGTCGGTTTTCCAGAGGAGCGACGAAAGGCACTGGCTGTTCTTGCAGGCAAAATCAGACGAAACGATCGAGCTTGAACGCGCAAGGGTGGCAGTCCTTCGCACGCAGTTTTCGAGTTCCCGGACGTTACCTGGGAAATAGCATTGCGACATCACCTCGATCGCCGACGACGAAAACGTCAGCTCGCGTTGGTTCTCCTTGTTGAATCGGTCAAGAAGAGCGTTCGCAAGGCGTGGAATATCGCCGGGTCGCTCTCGAAGCGGCGGCAGGACAATTGGAACTACGCTGATGCGGTAATACAGGTCGGCCCTGAATTCGGCGTTTGCAACAGCCATCTCGAGGTTCTTATTCGTGGCGCATATGAGCCGGACGTCGACCGCAAGCGTCTTGGTTCCGCCCACCCTCTCCAGTTCGCCTTCCTGCAGGACGCGCAGCAGTTTGGCTTGAAAGGCGGGCGAAATCTCGCCAATCTCGTCAAGCAGAAGCGTTCCGCCATTTGCCAGTTCGAAGCGTCCGGCGCGCTGCGCGATGGCCCCGGTGAAAGCCCCTTTTTCATGCCCAAACAGCTCCGATTCCAGGACGCCTTCGGGCAGCGCGGCGCAGTTCAATTTGACGAACGGCTTGTTTTTACGAGGGGAAAGTTCATGGATCGCCTGTGCAAAAAATTCCTTGCCGGTGCCGCTTTCGCCCCGCAGAAGCACGGTGGAATTCGTCCTCGCCACCACCGAGACGGTTTCAACCACCTGCTGGAGAGCCGGGCTATCCCCGATAATCCCGTCGATTTTGACGGGTGGATGTCGGCCCGGCGCGCCCCTTTGCGCGATGATCGGCTTCTCCGGTCTCTCTTGTTCGCCGATAGGTCGCCGACCCTCCAGGTTCAGGAAACGATGAAGCCTGATCGTCCGACTGACCAGATTGGCGACCATGGTCAGAAAGCGAACGTCCTCGTCGGCGGGGAAGGGGGCGGCGTCGTTCCTGACGCGATCGATCGATATTGTGCCAAGTATTTTATTATCGGCTTTTACCGGAACGCCAATAAAAGAAATCGGGACGGTGCCGCTGCTCCAAGGCGGTTGCGGCTCAGCCTGAAATAATTCGGACTTGCTGACATCCTTTACGATTAAGGGCATACCGGTCGTCGCGATATGGTCGATTACGGCCTTAGGTATAACGCCTCGAGCGGCTGATTGAGAGGATGGGGGGATGTCGCCAGTTGCGGCAATCTCGGGCTGACCTTCAGCGTCTAGAACAACGATTGCTCCGCATCGAATCTGCAGAAAGGAAGAGAGGACGTTCACGACGTTGGCAAGCGTAATCTCTAGCCGGGCGGGGGCAGTCAGTACCTTTGATATCTCGTAGATTCCGCTGCGCTGCGTGCCCGCTTGGCGCATAGGTCCAGCAGGTAGCGCAGATAGGGGTTCCGCTCCATCGACCGGTCGGGCGGGCATGTGGGTCATTATATGGCCTTGGGTTGTCTAACGTTTCTTATCACCCTTGCTTGCATGTATATATAGTAATTTCTAATACCAATCTGCAACGCGCACCTCTGCAAGTTTCCGATGCGCCCGTCTGCAAACCCAAGTTGGTTCTGAATCGTGGAGTTGCAACCTTTATCCGAACTTGAAGAGAACGCCGAAACCGCCTCTCGGATAGTTCCACTCGATATCTCCACTTGCCTCGCAGAGTACGCGGCACGTGCCGCACTCCATGCACCCGTCGGCGATAACCTCCACTTGGCCCTGGTCATTCAATTCGTAGCACTTGGCCGGACAGACACTTGTGAGGGCATACAGATTTACGCTTGGCCAATCGTGTGGACGCACCCTAATATGCGGGCGTCCGGCATCGACCACGTATCGATTTTGGTAAAGCTTGTCCTCTACGCGTATGTTCGTCACTGCAACCGTCATCTCATCTCTCCTTTATCGCCACGCGCGCGCCAAGCGAACCGCGTCACCAAACAGCCCCCAGCGGGAGCGTGCCTTGATGAAGGTGCCCGTGGTCGCCCGTTCCTTGTCGATCTTCGGGGTGCCATCGACTCGCACAAAGTTCTGTGCGGCCTGCGACAGCAACCTTGGATAAGTCGTGAAGAAATTGCGGGAATTGGTGTGCAGCAGGGCAGGCATGTCCTTGTATTTCCGCAAGTCTTTGATAACGAACGACTTTTCAAGCATCGACTTGTAAAGGGAGAGGTTCTCCTTGACCATCGGCTTTTTGCGATTCTTGATCTGGACGATTGCTTCGCCGGCGATGCGCCCCGACGTCATGGCGAGGTTGGACCCCTCGCGGTGCACCGCATTATTAAGTTGTGCCGCGTCGCCGACGACGACCCAGCCGTCACCAAAAAGCTGCGGAATTGCCTTGTAACCACCTTCTGGAATGAGATGCGCCGCATATTCCTTGACTTCCGCTCCTGCGATCAGCGGCTTTACCGACGGATGGCTTTTGAATTTTTCGAGCAGATCATAAGGACTTTCCATTGTTGCCGCGAATTCGGAGACAAGGCAGCCAATGCCGATCGAGATCGATTCTTTGTTGGTGTAGAGGAAGGCAAGCCCGGCCATGTTGCGAGAGATCGTGCCAACTGCCTCGATGACGCAGCCTTCATTGGCCTGGAGGCCGAACCGCTGGTCAATTACCTCTTCGGCCAGGAAATGCATTTCCTTGACGGCGAGCGCGACAGTTTCCGGTTTTGGCGTGTCACGCAATCCAGCACGCGTGCCGAGCAGCCCATTGACGCCCTCTGCGAGAACGACCACGTCAGCAAGAATCACGTCGCCGGCGCGGTCGGTGCGAACGCCAATCACCTTGCCCTTTGGATCACGAACGAGTTCCGTCACGGTCGTCTCGCATAGAAGCGTCGCTCCGGCCTCGCGCACCTTGCGTGAAAACCATTTGTCGAATTGGGCGCGAATGACCGTGTAGCGATTGTGTCTCGACTCGTTGAAGTCGTCCGACCGGTATTGCATACCGATGTGGGACGAGTTGTCCATCATCCAGAAGCGCTGCTCGACTAAGTGCCGCTCCAGAGGCGCATCATCCCGGAAATCCGGCAGGATTTTCTCCAGCATGTCCGCGTACATGATGGCGCCCTGCACATTCTTGGAGCCCGGATACTCGCCACGCTCCAACTGCAGCACCTTCATGCCGCGGTTCGACATCGTGTAAGCAGCTGCGTTTCCGGCCATGCCGGCCCCGATAACTATGGCGTCGAAGTTTTCCTCAGTCATGGGGCGCCCTCAGTTTGCAAGCTTATCGCGACTGTGCGGCGACAGTCGATGGGTGAAGAGTTCCGTTAATGACGGCAGTAAACGGATCGCATCGGTGACGACGCCGAGGTGGGCGAAATCAAAAATCGGCGCGTTAGGATCGGTGTTAATGGCTAAAATAAGATCAGCTCCCTCGACGCCAACGCGATGCTGGATGGCGCCGGAAATGCCGGCTGCTATGTAAAGCTTCGGCCGGATAGTTTTGCCAGTTTGGCCGATCTGCCGATCAGCAGGCATCCAGCCCTTTTGGACGAGGGGGCGCGAACAGCCATAATCGGCCCCGATCGTCCGCGCGAGTTTCTTCATAAGCTTCACGTTCTCCACCGCGCCGAGACCGAGGCCTCCAGCAACCACGACGTCCGCATAGGCGAGATTCGCCGTCGCCGACTGGCCATCGGACAAGAAACCGAGGACCTTAGTGACGATCTCTTCCTCGATCATCGACACTTTGTGTTGAATGACGCGTCCGATCTTATTATTCCCGCGCGGAGGCATGGCCATGACCCTCGGCCGGACCGTTGCCATCTGCGGCCGGCAGTTGAGCGTGTAGATCGTGCAAAGCAAGGAGCCGCCGAAAGTCGGCCGGGTCGCCGCAAGCGAGCCGTCCGCATCCACATCAAGTTCGGTGCAATCCGCCGTGAGCCCTGTCAACAAGGTCGTCGCCACGGAACCGGCAAGGTCGCGCCCGAGCGTCGTTGCCCCTAAAAGAAGGATTTCCGGTTTGTAGTTAGTAACCAGATCCGTCAATGCTTTGGTGAAAGGCTCATTTCGGTAGTCGGCGAGCAGTGGGGCCTCGACGAGGTAGGCCAGGTCGGCGCCATAAGCAAAAGCCTCGGCGATGGCAAACCACGTGGCCTCTCCCGGTGGTCCGAGAACGACGCCGGCAAGCTGGACGCCCAGCTTGTCGGCGAGCTTGCGGCCTTCGCCGAGCAGCTCGAAGGAGACGGGATGCACCTGATCGCGCTCCAGCTCGATGAAGACCCAAACGTGCCGATGGTCCTTAAACTGATCGGGCAGCTCTTTCTTCATGGCGGCACGGCCAGCGGCTGGAGGAGGGCTCTCTCGATTCGTGCTCAACATCGTCGCTCCTTGCCTTCATTCGCCGTCAAAGGCGAGTTCGCTTTCGAGCGCCGGCTGGCGCAAAAAGATCCCAGCGATCAACTCCTCCGCGAGATCGCGCGGTGTTTTTTCCGCGGTGTCGATCTGCTCCGCCTTTTCCGCCCGCTCAGGAGGGGCAAAGACCCTCTTAACGACGGTTGGCGAGCCACGCAGGCCGCACTTGGTGAGGTCCTCTATGCCAGCGTCGGCCGCATTCCACTTCACGATCTGGCTGCGCGCGGCCCGTAGCGCGTCATCGAGCGAGCCGCGGCGGATTTCGTTTGTGCCTTCGAGCATTGTAATTAGGCAAGGGAGCTTGCTCATCAGCGTCTGCGTGCCCCCTTCCGAGCGGCGCTCCACCGTAATCTCGCGCCCATTGATGTCGACAGAGACGATTTTGGCAACGTAGGTGAGCTGCAGGAGGTCGAGGCGCTTGGCGATGCCAGGCCCAACCTGGGCGGTATCGCCGTCGATGGTCTGTTTGCCCGTAAAGACGATATCGGGCGTACCGAAGGCCTCTCCGATCTTCGCGATGGCTCGCGAAAGAGCAAACGAGGTCGCCAGAGTGTCGGAGCCGGCAAAATGACGGTCGGTCAAGAGTACGGCGCGGTCGGCGCCGTAGGTGAGCGCCTTGCGCAACGCGTCCTCTGCCATGGGCGGCCCCATGGTGAGCACGGTCACCTCGCCGCCATGGCGGTCGCGCAACTGGAGCGCCTCTTCAAGGGCGAACAGATCATAGGGGTTGATGATGGTTGGCACCCCCTGACGCATGATTGTGTTCGTCACCGGATGCACTCGTATTTGTGCGGAGTTCCGGTACCTGTTTGATACAGATAACTATGTGCATGGCGGTTTCTTACTCCCTCCCTCTATGGGTGGCGGGCTTGTCAGTACACATGCTTGCGTGCATCATTCGTGCCAACCGTTTGGCGTTCTCTATCACATTGAAATGGCTTCGATTCCGACGTTGCTAGCATATGACTGAATTGTAAGCTTCCCGACATTGTCGTGTCGCAACCGTGCTCACTTCTTTTCGAACGGCTTCAGGAAAGAGTCTAACGGGACAACGGTGCGGCCGGGTGTGACAGGTCTGTTCGGATTGTGGTCCTTGAGCACCTTGAAGACCCGGTGCGAGAGCGGCGCGGAGGTCGCGAAATCACAGTAGGCCCTTTCCAGTATGGCACGGGCACGAGCAGCGATTACCCGGTCTGGGAGATGGGAGAAGTCCTCTGCCGCGAGGTATTGGCCCATACGCTTCATGATATGGAGTCGTGAGACATCGAGAACCTTCGGGTCATAGGGGACCCCTAGGGCTTCGAAGAACTCCTCCGCAGCCGAGAGAGATTTCAGCCGATTGAGGATGTCTTTGACATCGACGGGACTGCTGTCAGCGGAGCAACGGCACATAAGATTCCCCCTGGTCGTGAGCGGTGATCGCGAGATCGTTCTCCCGTAGCTTAAGCTGCAACGTACGGAATGCGTGGTTCGACGCGGCTAGGCGCAAGGCAGTCGCGTTGCAACTGGAGTCGGCATAGGCTGATGGTCGGATGCGATCCACCGATGGTGTCGAGAGATTGATTAAGATGATATGGCGCTGGGCCCCCTCCATGAACACGCATGGGCGGTGAACCGGCGATCTATGTGACTGAGAGCCCCGGCTTTTACCTGATCGTTCATACGATGCCGGTGCCGTCATGCAGGTCGTATCGGTGAAAAGGAATTGCCGTTTCATGAGCGTGCCTGCTCCTACTCCCCTGAACGAACCCGGCTGCTCGTGTCGGCCACGTGGCCGGAACGGGATTGGCTCCGGAGCCTTTCAACGATGCCCGGTAAAACTTCGAGCACCCGGTCGACATCCTCGTCACAGTTATCGCGCGAGAACGAGAAGCGGATTGTTCCGTGCGCCATAGCATGAGGGATATCCATTGCCCTCAAGACATGGCTCGGCTCCAGCGAACCGGAGGAGCAAGCAGAGCCGGAAGAGCAGGCGATGCCATAGCGGTTGAGAAGAAGGAGCATACTGTCTCCTTCGACACGTTGAAAGGCGATGTTCGCCGTGTTCGGCAACCTCTTAAGCCTATCGCCGGTTACGAAGGCGCCTGGAACACGCTGGACAATGCCGTTCTCCAATCGATCTCGGAGCGACTTTAATCGGGTGCTCTCGTCGTCTATTGATTTCAGGGCGAGTTCGGCAGCCTTGCCTAAACCGACAATCCCGGCCGTATTTTCTGTCCCTGCGCGTCGGTCGCGCTCCTGATGACCTCCCTTGATCAGTGAGGAGAAAGATAAGCCCCGCCTGAGATAGAGTGCACCAATGCCTTTTGGTCCATGGAATTTGTGTCCGGACAACGAAAGCATGTCGATTGCAGTAGGTTGGAGGTCCATTGGAACCTTGCCGACCGCCTGGACCGCGTCGGTGTGGAAAAGTGCACCGATTCTCTTGGCCATCTCGGCAAGCTTAGCGACCGGGAAAATGGTTCCCGTCTCGTTGTTCGCCCACATGATCGAAGCAATCGCTACACGATGAGTGAGGGCGGTCTCATAGGCGTCAAGATCGAGACGTCCATGTCGATCCACTGGGATCCTGTGTACCTTAATGCCGCGCGTCTTCTCCAGATGGCCGCAGAGTGTCAGCACCGCTGAATGCTCGACTGCGGAAGTCACGATCTCTGTGCGCTCAGGCATCACCTCCAGCGCCGAAAGGATCGCCGCATTGTCGCTTTCCGTCCCCCCCGAGGTGAACACGATCTCATGATCGAACTCGGCGCCGATCAGCGCTTGCAATTGCCGGCGCGCCTTCCTCACCGCCTCGCGGATAGAGGAGCCAAAAGCGTGCGTCGACGAAGGGTTTCCAAACTGATCCGCAAAGAACGGCAGCATGGCTTCAACCACTTCAGGATCGACTTCTGGTCGTTGCATTATTGTCGAGATAGATCGCTCTCATGGGTGGATCTCGACTGAGGGGAAGCGGTGACAATGCTGCGGCGTCTTGCACATGCTGTTGTTTGCTAACCTCGGGCAAGCAGCGCGGGGTGGAGTCGTGCGATGGCGCGTCATGCGATCTTGTTGGCATCGATAACGTCGCATCGCCGCCATCAGTAGGAAGGGAAGAACGTTGTGCGCTCGCGCCTTTTCCAACGGTTGGATTCGCCGCGGCTGCTTAACTAGATGGGTCGCCAGCTTAGCTTGTCGCTGAGAACTGAACTGTTGCAGGCTGCGGCGATTTTTAGACCCTGTCCTACGCGATTGCCGGCTACAACATCGATTTCGACCCTGCCAATTTCTCCAGGCCTCAGATTTCTGTTGTGACGGTCTGATCGTCCTCCTCTGCCGGAGCGAGGCTTTCGACGACCAGTACTGTATAAACCGCTGACACGTCTTCGACGGCTTGAACGAGTGTCGTCCGTCTACTGCCAGATCTAGCGAAGTGAGCGACTTGGTCATGAAATCAAGCCTCTTGACACGCACGCGTCTTCGCTCACCTTTCCTCGGCGCGGAACTGCTTGCAGAGGGAGCGTCTCCTTTGGAATCCTGGCCCGGATGCCCGCCAAAAAATTTTGCTGCCTCAGGATAATCCGTTGATGAGCAGACCTTTTTCTCCGGCAGCAAACCGCTTAAAAAGCCTGCTGTCTCCTGACGGACGGTTTGAGGCGCTTCGGCGGGCTTTAGGGTTATGAGTTCGGCCAGCGCTGGCGAGAAGGCGGTCGCTGGGTTGGAACGCAAGGACGACGGCGTCACCAGAAACGCTCCCACCGTTGGATCGACTCCAATTATCAATTCAGGCCCTCTACCGTAGGAAACTGCCGCGGTCTCGCTGAGGGGATTTTCCTGCACGCCGTCGTTCTTCGGATTGAAAAAGGAAACCATGACCTTTTCGCAATAATTCCGCATGGCTCTCTCGCTTTCTCGGTGATCAGCCGAAGGATTTGCCGCAAGTGCAGTTCTGGTGCGCATTGGGATTGTCGAAGACAAAACCGGAGGTTTCTGGTCCCGTCACGAAGTCGATCGTCATGCCGTTGATGTGTGCTTGGGAGTTTGCGTCAACGAACACCTTGACCCCATTTGTTTCGATCACCGCGTCGCCCTCGCCCTGGACGCTTTCTAGCCCCACCAGGTATTTGTAGCCGGCGCATCCACCTGCCTCGACCGCGATGCGAAAGCCTTCCGCCTGCTCGGCTCGGGAAAGCGTTACGTTCATGATGGCGGCGGCATTCTCTGTGAGCTTGATCATGGGATGATTCCTTTTTGTTCGATGGCGCATTTTCGGATTACCGTGCATGCGTCGTGCCAAGCGGTAAGGAAGGCCAAGAGTTCGATCAGCCCGCGTGTTGTATTCCTGCGTCGTCGAACATCGGAGATCTCGAAAGCGCGCCAACTCCAGAACGTCTGCCCGCGTATCTCCGTCTATCATTTTCGGTTGAGGCTCTCGTTGCCGCCGCACCGAAATCCCAGCGGTTCGGCGAAAATGAATGGGAGGCGACAACTGCTTCTAGATTTGTCGCTTGCGCGACATAAAAATTCTGCACGAGTTTCGTGATTAACCGCTTAGCCCCTGAAGCGCTTGGGCTATGGAACAGACATCTAATCTTTTCTAGAACGTTAGCTTAAGCGGCCGGAACAACTTTTGAAGCTCCCGTGACGAGGCTGCGGTCGCCAGCCCATATGAAGTCGATCCTCCATGGAGAGGACTAGGCACAATGTCACATGTGCCTCAGTTCCGCGGTTTTTGGGAAAAGGGCATCACCTACGGTACAAAGGACTTATCCCTCCGCGGCCGCCAGTACAAACCGTTTCTCCCGCCGGCGTTGCGCGGACGAGGGGATGTTCATCGCCTCGCGATATTTGGCGACTGTGCGGCGAGCAATGTCGACGCCTGTTTCCTTGAGCTTGGCAACGATGCCATCGTCGGACAGCACATCATGGAGCGTCTCTGCGGCAATAAGTGCCCTTATCTGATGGCGCACAGCTTCGGCCGAGTGCGCGTCACCGCCTTGTGAGGACGGGATCGCGACGGTGAAAAAATACTTGAGCTCGAACACGCCGCGGGGCGTGAGAATGTATTTGTTCGACGTTACCCGACTTACAGTGGACTCGTGCATGTCGATCGCGTCAGCGATGGTCTTAAGATTCAGAGGGCGAAGATGAGCAATGCCATCTTCCAAAAAGACATCCTGGTGGCGCACGATTTCGGTCGCCACCTTAAGGATCGTCGTGGCGCGCTGATCGAGACTCCGAACCAACCAGCTCGCGCTCTGGAAGCATTCGTTGAGGAATGACTGATCTTTCGAGCTTTGGGCGGTTAGGCGAGTAACTTGCGCAAAATAGGTTTGGTTGATCAGTACCTTGGGCAAAATCTCCCGATTAAGCTCGACGTGCCATCCGCCTCCCGGCGAGGGTAGGACGAAGACGTCGGGTATGATGGATTCCGACCTTGCGGACTGGAACTGGTTTCCAGGCTTTGGGTCAAGTGCACGAATTTCGTTCAACATATCGAGAAGGTCGTCTTCATCGACCCGGCAACGTCGCTTCAGTGCTCGAAAATCGCGTCGCGCAAGCAACTCGAGATTTGCGACCAGAGCTGCCATGGCCGGGTCGAACCGGTCTCGTTGGCGCAACTGAATCTCGAGGCATTCGCCCAGACTTCGCGCAAATATGCCCGGCGGGTCAAATAGCTGCAAAGCCTCAAGAACCCGCTTCACTCCAGCCTCAGGGCTATTTAGCCTCTCTGCTAGCTCCAGAAGGTTCACTTGCAGATACCCAGTGTCATCCAGATGGTCGGCAAGCGCGCCAGCAATCAGCCGCTCCTGGGGTGTGAAGGCAGTGAGGGCGATCTGATGGGCGACATGTTCGTGCAATGTCTCAGTTGAGGCGGCGAACTCATCCAGGGAAGGCCTTTCCCCGGCGAAAGGTTGCCTGTGTCACGGATTGATTTCCAGGGACTAGACAGCTCAGGCATGTCCGTCCTGGCCGGTCCATCAACGTGGTCTTCGCGTGCGCTGATATTTGGATCATCCGCCGCAGTTGGCGATACGCCAGAAGCCCCGCCGTCATTCGACGCCAGGTCGAGAAATGGGTTCTTCTCGATTTCCTGTTCCACGAACTGATTCAGTTCGGTGTGCGCCAGCTGCAGCAAGCGAATAGACGCGATGAGCTGGGGCGTAATAACCAGCGATTGCTGCTGACGCTGATGAAGGCTTGTAAAGGACTTCATGGTTCGAGCAAAACTCCTATCGTTCGGCGCAGGTGTGCACGACAAGTCGTAGCTGCTGGTCGTTGGCTTCAATGCTCATACGAAGGCTGGGGCCTTAAGGCATTTCAAAATGTTTTGCGGCGAAGAAACGCCATACGGATCGGTTGCGCAGTTGTCGCCAAAGCCTTCTTCCTCGAACCACCCCTCCACGACGCCATTATTGATCACGGCAGCGTAGCGCCAGGAGCGCAGACCGAAACCGAGATTGTCCTTGGCGACGAGCATACCCATTTTCCGAGTGAATTCTCCCGAACCGTCCGGGATAAGCTTGACATTTTTCAACCCCTGAGACTTGCCCCAAGCATTCATGACGAAGGCATCGTTGACGGAGAGACAGTAGATGTCGTCAATGCCATTCTTCTTAAACTCGACATAAAGACTTTCGAAATCAGGCAGTTGGAAGGTGGAGCAGATTGGCGTGAAGGCGCCCGGCAGCGAAAAAAGGATTACCCGCTTACCGCTGAAATAGTCGTCGGTCGTCTTGTCTTCCCAGCGGTAGGGGTTGGGACCGGATATAGACTCGTCGCGAACCCGCGTGCGAAAGGTGACAATAGGGACCTGCTTTTCCATGGTCATCAATGAAGCTCCTCTAGGAAAATTTATTTGCGGCCTCTCAGTCACGGCTAACACGAATCCGACCTCGGCCCACACGCCAGGGCAAGCAAGCGTCATGCCATTTGGCCTGAAGGAGATGGACTTGCGGTCAGCACAGGGCCTTCGTCGCCGCACTCGTGCGCTGCTCGTGCGGGCGAGCGAATTGTGAAGCCGTTGTGCCGCGCTGACGGCCGGGCGCTGTTTCGGCTACTTCCGACCGCATCTCGATCAAGGTTTCTCTGCCGCCTTTTAGAACCTTAGCATACTGCCCGCCAGTCCGGTCGCGGCGGGAAGGCGCGGGTCACGGGGTTTGAGGTTCTGCTCGTGCGTATGTCTACCCGCGCACGTTTTCTTGTTTGAAACTGCACAAGAAAGTTTGAGGTCCGACAAAAAGGGGGCGCCAGGCTCGGACCGCGCATCGAAAAATGGTGAAACGCAAACGGCTCCGATAATTTCGTCACAGAAGACGACGATGGCGGATATCCGCAGGTTGGGGGCGTGAAGAGCTCGCAGCCGCCAATATCGATCGGCTGATGCCGACCGGCACCCGGGTCGCGCTATGTAGCCTTTGGCCTACGAGCATTTGTTGCTCGGCTGACGTCGCCGCGGAGCTGATATTTTGTTCCTCTCACCGCTCACCGCTCAGCTCGCTGGCGACCTGCTGGGCGCCCGGCGCCGATGGCGACGCCACCCACCTGCCCGGCGGCTATCCCGAGCTGCAAGCCGGCGGCTCCGGGACTAGAAGTTTTCTCGCCCGGAATGCTCGATGTGGTAGCGCCCGGCACGTCCGTCTGCATCCCGACAATGCCGCCTAGTTCTTTACGCTGGCGCGCCAGGCTGGCCTTTCCAATACGCGGGTGGTAATTACCCGCTGATTTTCTTTGCGAGCGCATCCATGTCGGGCACGGTGATATGCCGGATGTTCTCGATGCGGATGACGCCCTCTTTGCGAAGCCGGGTCAACTGGCGGCTGACGGTTTCGATCGTCAGCCCGAGAAAGTCGGCAATCTCGGCACGCGATAGCGGCAGATCGAAGGCAGTGCTCGTCGCCGTCTCGGCGTGGGCGGCAATGAGGTGGAGCAGGCTTGCGACCTTCTCCTCGGCGGTCCGCCGGCCGAGCGTCAGCATCCATTCGCGCGCGGCATCCAGCTCGTTCAGCGCCTGAGCGTGCAGGCTACGCTGCAATTCCCTAGTCTCCAATATCATGCGTTCGAGCAAATTGCGGGGGAACACGCAGATCTCCGCATCGGTCGCGGCCTCGGCCGACAGCGTGCTTTCGCGCACGAAGGGGCGGCCGACGAAATCGGGGGCGAATTGCAGGCCAACGATCTGCTGGCGCCCGTCCGACATCACCTTGCAGAGCTTCACCACGCCGCGCGTGATGTTCGAATAGAAAGAGTTTTCCGATCCTTGTGCAATGATCTCGCAGCCTGCGTCGACCTTGCGGCGCAGCGAGTGGCGGCCAAGTTCGCTAAGCTGGCCAGCCGACAAGGCGCCGCAAACGACGCCGTGCCGCGCCTGGCAGGAACGGCAAGCGACGGAAGTGCCAATCACGAGAACCTCACTGCGTGCGACGTCCATGTCCTGATCCCTTCGAAAACCGCCTATGCCGGACATGCCCGAGACGACCACGCGGCCGTTGCGACTTCGGCTATCCCTATTTCTTCCAGCGCGTCTTTGATGGCTATCAATTTCATCGGGATTGCGATTTGATCCAGATCAAATCTCCGTACCCACGCTCTTGCCGTGCCAGGCAGGGCAGTTTGTGGATTTGTTTCGGACGGCATTTTCGGCCCGCCGCTTGAGCGGGCTTTCTGCGGCCATCGCCTTCCGTCTCGGCGGACGGTAGGCCACCATACCCATTGCTGTCAGGCAACACCCAATCGGCAGATTGCCGCCGACTCTTAGGGTGGTGTCGTCGGGCTGGTAGAACTGACATTCAGGACAAAGGAGTAGCACGCTTCGAGCTGTTCCCGGAATTCCGCCGCTAGCTCGATGCCACAATTCAAAGCTACCCACCCTCAAGCTATCCCACTGCATCGCAGTACATCAGGACATTCGTTACTCGTCGCGCTGTCTCTGGCCCCCGGCTGTGGTGGCTGGAAAAAAGTCGCACCTGAATAGATGGCATCCGGCACCTGATGTCGGGTTTTGTTAGATACGCGACACGGCCTTGATCAGCCAATCTTTAGTTCTGCCTTGAGCCAAAGCGCTGAAAGGCAATTGAAAAATTTCTTTCCGGCCAAATCAATCAAATTGGCATGAACTTTGAAGTTCTTCTTGCGGGGCGGCAAGGACTGTCGGCCGGTTTCTTTGGTGACCGCCATGGAGCGGAGGAAATCAAAATGCATCTGTGCTCAGAACGCATTTACCGGAAGAGAGGTACCCGTGAAAATCCGATGTCGACCGGAAGGGCGGGCGAGGCATCCAAGAAATTTCGACTTCGGCCAACAAAGCAGCGTGGATTTCGAGCCGCACGGCGATCTGATCGCTGCATCGCATGTCATTGGCGCCTCGCGCTGCTGAGATTGGAAATCTGGCGCTCAACGATTTTGCTCGCTCCCTCTCCGAGGAGAATTCGTTCTCGGCGAAGGGGCTTTGATGACAGGAGAAAAGCAGTGGCTACCATTAGGGTTCCAGAACATGTCCCTCCCGAAATGGTGAAGGACTTCAGCCTGTTCACGTCGCCCGGCATGGAGCGCATGCCAAATGGGGATCCGCACGCAGCTGTCGCTTGCCTCCATAATGGACCGAGAATTCTTTTATTCTCCCTGCAATACGCGCGATGGCCGAGGTACCTGGGTCATCGTTCGCGCTCAGGACCAACGCAAATTGCTGCAGGACACCGGAACCTTTTCCAGCCATCGGAGCCTTTTCGCCTCGGCGCTTGGCGAAAACTGGCCGCTGATCCCGCTTGAACTCGACCCCCCGGCTCACAGCGTGTTTCGCTCACTTCTCAATCCGCTGCTTTCGCCCAGGCGGATAATGGAGCTTGAACCGGCGGTCCGTGATCGGGCGATTGCGTTGATTTCCAAGATTTCCGCGTCGAGCACAAGCTGCGACATCTTGACGGACTTCGCCTTTCCTTTTGCGGTTAGTATCTTCCTCCGTTTGCTCGGCTTATCCGATGAGCGCCTCAATACATTCGTGGGCTGGGGGAAGGACCTGCTCCACGGCGACGGCATCAGACGAACCGCAGCCGCCCGAACAATTTTGGCGTTCATCGATGAACTTGCAGCGATGCGCCGCAAAGAACCGGCCGACGATTTCATGACCTTCGTCGTGCAGGCAAAGGTCGACGGCCGCCTGTTGAGAGACCAGGAAATCCATGGAATAGGCGTGCTTCTATTCGTCGCGGGACTGGACACCGTGGCAACGGCGATCGGCTTTGACCTGGCCTATCTCGCGCGCAATCCGACAGAACAGGAATTGCTGCGGAGCAAACCGGATCGAATTGTGCTCGCAGCCGAAGAACTGCTTCGCGCCTATTCGACCGTGCAGATGATCCGTGTGGCGACGAAAGATATCAATTTCGAAGGCGCGCCGATCCGTAAGGGTGACTACATTTCCTGCGCCACGATGATTGCCAATCGTGATCCGGTGGAATTCGAAAATCCGAACACGATCGATTTGGCACGAGAAGACAATCGCCACACCGCTTTTGCGTACGGTCCCCATCGCTGTCTTGGATCACACCTTGCCCGGCGAGAGATCATCATCGGCCTGGAGGAGTGGCTGTCGCGCATCCCTGACTTCCGTATCAAGGATGGTACGGCGCCCATCACCTATGGGGGCCACGTGTTTGGAATGGAGAATCTGATCCTGGACTGGTCCTGATAATTGAGAGGAGGAAAGACATGGAGTACCGTATGCGCGTCATAGTGCACACTTCCAAATGCCAAGGTCATGCAAGATGCTGGGCCCAAGCGCCCGAAATATTCAATCTTGACGACGAGGGATACATACTGCCCGGTGCAATCGATGTCGAGGAGAGGGACGAACTGTTCGCGTCGCGAGGCGCTCGATCCTGCCCTGAACGTGCGCTGGAGATAGATTGCGTTTCGGATGCGTTGCTCGATCGCCTTTTGTTCAACCAACATTGTGGGGGTTGAAACGCAACGCAACTGGTGCATGACGGCGCCGTCGCTGTCCAAACACCTTACCCGCAGCTCTCCCATTGGTGTCTACTTCTAAGGGCAGTTGTTTACATGCATGCCTAAGCAGAGGGAGGGTTTTTCCTTACGTCAGCCGAGCAGTTGAAAGCTGGCTGCGTCACTGGATGGGTAAGCGCCCCGATATCAGATGTGCGACAAGCGATGAAACACAAAAAAAAATTACCGAATTGCTCGACCGCGAGGCGCTCCGCGACTGCCTCTATCGGTATTGCCGCGGGATAGACCGCGCCGATGAAAGGGCGCTGCGCAGTTCCTACTGGCCCGATGCACGTGACAATCACGGGACCTATCCCGGTTCGGCCGAGGGCTTCATCGAGTTCGCCCTTGGTGTCTTCAAGACGGGACCGCGCAACATCCATCAAATCACGAACATTCTGATTGAGTTCAGCAGCCCGGAAAAAGCCGCCGTCGAAAGTTACTTCGCCGCACTGCAACGCGCACCGGACAAGGCCGGAACGCTAAGTCAGGCCCTGATCTGCGGCCGCTATTGCGATCTGTTCCTGAAAAAGGGAGGGGATTGGAGAATTGCCGAACGGACGGTGGTCTATGATCTAGTCGAGGAGCAGATCTTGGCCGCGGCATCCGAGACTGAGCAGTTCGGCCACCGGCAGCCGATCGGAGCATCATGTCCCGATGACCCCGTCTACGCATTTAGGAAGACTGCATTCCTTCAAGAGGATGAAAGTGAGACTTGATCGATCAGGATTCAGCCTCGAGATCGTCAACGTTGGTCAGGGAACTTTTACGTGCGCATGCCGATGGTTTCGGAACTTGAACGCGCGGGCAAGATAGACCTCACCGCGGTGCGCAGCCGGGTGCCAATGGGTCGCGTGGCGCGTCCAGACGAAATTGCCCGAGCGGTGCGCTTTCTCGCCAGCGCGCAAGCGTCACCGGGTCTGTGGTGACCGTCGACGGTGGCTGGAGATCGTTTAATAACCGGGGTAGGCGCACCCGCCATGCCCGGGACGCCACGAGCCGAACTCTTCCCTCCTGCCGAGCACTCCACCGCGCGAATTGCGCTTGTCATGGCGGGGCGGACTGCATAGGCGCTGCCGTTGTGCGCCGCTTTGCGGAAAACGGCGACGCGCTTACCAGAACACTGCCGGAGCTGCTCGGAGTTTTCTCCCTCGTCTGCGGTTGATTGGCGCGCATGCGGCGCTGCCGATTTGTTGAAACGCGACGCGATATTGTTCGGGCGCTGTTGATGCAGTTGCATTTAGGCTCCGAGCAAATAGGAAAACTTTTCCTAGGCTCTTTTTGCAGCTGGCACGATTTTTGGATCTACCACATGCCGAGAGATTGGAGTTTTGTTTATCAGCAATGGGCGCCGAGTCGACCGTAATGGTGAAGTGGGGCTTCATACGACCGTATGGGCCTCCCGAAGCCGCCTTATACTTCTTGACAAGCTGGAAAATCGCCAGCGAGGGTTGGGCCAAATGAAAGGCTCGAAGAGGAGGAAAAGAGCATGAACGGCGTTATGTTTCGGACCGTCCACCGCGGTTCTGCCATTGGCGAAGAAGACGTCAAACTGCAACAAGGGCGACGTGTGTCTGTCCCGGCTGCAAATTCAGGTGCGATGTCGCCCCTCGTACCGAGTGAGGTCGCTCGTGCACTACTTTAAGCCGTTATTAAAGCGTTCTCATCAGGTGTTTGTAGCCGACGACGGGAGTATCTGGATCGGGAAGGAATCCCAGAAATCAAGAAAGATCATCCAATCTCCTCCGCCTTGGGTCGCCGGTTTGGTTTCGAAACTGGACGGCGAGTATACACTACCAAGGATACTGAGCGAGCTTAAATCAGAACGGTATGACGTCACCAAATGCGACGTTCACGATTTCGTCTCTGCCCTTGCTAGCTGTGGCCTCATTGAAGAGAGCTGAGCCACTTAAGTTGGAGACTGGGGTCAATCGGGCAATGGTTGCCCCATGTCCGGCCGCGGCGTTGGAACTGGCTAAAAGGGTTTCTCATCAAGGGCGATCACGCAACGAGCGTTCGACGACAAAATGGGGTTTCGATGAAAGAGATCATGCGGAAGATTGTCGAACAGCCCTTTGATGTCGAATTCCAGAACCCAATCGTACTTCCAGCACCGCTGACGCGTTACCCCAACGGCATCCAAAGCCGACTTCATCGGCCTGTAGCCATAGGAGTCTCGCAAGAAGAGCGGCCCTAAATCCGGCTCAATCATCTGCTTGACCACCATCTGCGCGATCCGATCACTGACCGTCGGCACACCCAAAACCCTTTCGCCTCCGGTCTTCTTTGGAATGGAGACGACGCGCACCGGCGGCGGAAAGTAAGCCCCAGCCACCACGGCTCTTTATCGCAGCAGTTCGGACTGGTTTGAGACCCGCTCCTGAAAGCCGATCCCGGAGGGCCATCCTCCATCATTCACGCAGCTTCACGTTACGGGGTTAGCTCATACTGAACTCCTTCCGTGCCTCTGCAGCACACTTTCGTCGATGAAGATCAGCTGTTCTGGATCGAGATCAGTTGGCCGTCGAACCAGACACGCCGGCGCTTTAGGACATCCGGCTGGTTCCGCAAAGCCAATTTTTTCGCCGATACCAAGCTCGACGAATACCTCAAAGCCCTTTTCTGTGTAGTACGGCACTTCATTCGGCACGATCATAGTGCGGAATTCAGAAGGGTATTTTTCGCGCACGAAAACGATTTGTCTAGACATGTTCCGCCTCGATTTCGGATAATACTTTCGGTTAAAGCGCTTCCACAATATTTGGATGCGTTATTCTTGTTCCAAGAAGTGGTGTAGCTGGATTTCCTAGCCATCGGTGATTTCCGGTAGGGTCGGGTTGCTTAGAGCCAACCTGAGGGACACCACCGATGACCGACGACATGATGAACCTGCGCTCACTCGTTGAGAAGAGCGCCGATGCCGATTTGCTGCGCGAGATGATCGGCTTTACTGCCGAGAAGCTGATGGCGCTGGAGGTCGGCACGAAGACCGGCGCGGGCTATGGCGAGAAGAATGGCTTCCGACTGGCCCAGCGTAACGGCTATCGCGACCGGGATTGGGAGACACGGGCGGGCACCGTCGAGCTGCGCATTCCCAAGCTTCGCACAGGCAGCTATTTCCCGAGCTTTCTCGAACCACGCCGGATGGCCGAGAAGGCCCTGACGGCGGTCATCGAAGAAGCCTATATCCATGGCGTTTCGACCCGATCCGTCGATGACCTCGTCAAGGCCATGGGCATGAGCGGCATCTCCAAAAGCCAGGTATCCCGGCTGTGCGAAGAAATCGATGAGAAGGTGAAGGTCTTCCTCGACAGGCCCATCGAAGGAGAATGGCCCTACCTGTGGATCGATGCGACCTCCCTCAAGGTTCGGCGCGGTGGTCGTATTGTCTCCGTCGCCGTAATCATCGCCGTCGGCGTCAACACCGACGGTCGACGCGAGGTGCTCGGCACGTCCGAGGCCGAGGCGACCTGGACGGAGTTTCTTCGAAAGCTGACCAGGCGGGGTCTGCGTGGCGTGAAGCTCGTTGTCTCCGATGCGCATGAGGGCATCAAGGCCGCAGTATCGAAGGTGCTCTCCGCCACCTGGCAGCGCTGCAGGGTCCACTTCATGCGCAATGCCTTGGCCCATGCTGGAAAGAGCGGACGCCGAGTTTTCTCCGCCTTCATTGCCACGGCCTTCGCTCAGGACACGCCGGAGGCGGCAAGCACTCAGTGGCGCAACGTCGCCGACCAGATCAGGCCAAAGGTACCGAAGCTCACCAGTCTTATGGACAGCGCCGAGCAAGACGTGCTCGCCTACATGTCCCAAGCAGCATTGGGCCAAACTTCACTCGACCAACCCGATTGAGCGATTGAACGGCGAGATCAAGCGGCGGACAGAGGTCGTCGGCATCTTCCCCAACGACGACGCCATCGTGCGCCTGGTCGGTGCGCTGCTGCTCGAACAGAACGATGAATGGGCCGTCCAGCGATCCCGCTACATGACACTTGAGACAATCGCCACAATGAGCGATGATCCCCTCATCAGCCTGCCAGCAGCAAGCTGACACTCATCCGGCTGGGATGAGCCGTGGTCGTCTAAGCTACACCACGTCCTGGGACATGATCCGCTTCTTGCTTTTGCATTGGGTGTGCAGGCGGCATAGCCATGATCTCCTTGGTGGCTTGGAGAATATCCTTTACGGAGGCTTCGTCTGGGCTTGTACCGCCGGCAATTGGATAGATCTCAGAGGATTCGCCAAAATTCCTTAACAACGACAGCATGGGACCGGGCGACACCGCCCAATCCAAATAGGTATATTCATTCCCCTGAACCGTGTTTCTCAAAGGGTGTTGGACGGCCCAGTTCATGCTGATTGTGATCAGAGAGCCCGTTTTCCGCCAGCATTCTAAGGCCGAAAACAATTGCTGCCTTTCAGCAGCTCCCTCGCCCATACCAAATAGGAGGGATACCCCAACCTTGATTCCGGCTTCGGACAAGATCTCAACTGCTTTGTCCGCGCGTTCCATCCACGAACCCTTCTTGGTGGCGATGTTCTTGTGAAGACCTCCAACAAGTTCTGGGCGCGGTGTCTCGACCCCGATGAAAAGATATCCAGGCCCATGCGGCCTAGTCTTCGTGCAAGGGCTGGGTTATTGACAATTTGGTCAATGGTCGCTTGTCCGCCAAGCCGCACAGGATTTTCGAGTGGGTCGAATACCTTTTCAAACTGGGCTACGAGGGCCGAATTCCATCCAAGAAGAGTTGAGTCTTCAATGAACGCCGAGACAGGAAAGTTTTCGCCGTAATCTGCCTTGACTACGCGGCGGGCTGCTGCGAGTTGGCCGCATAACCGGTGGGGGCTTATCTTGAACTGTCGAGGAGGCCCGCCAACGCTGATCCTCTCACTGCAGAAGATACAATCATAGATACATCCACGCCCGATGTCGCTGAAGACGTGCGCGGTAGGCGCGCCACCAAACACGTCAAAGCTAGTTGTAACTCCGAACATTTCGGCTGGGGATGGCATCCCATTATAATCGAGCGGCATGCCCGAAGAGCACACAGTGTGGACCTGATCGTCCATGATTGTGCCGGCGATCCAGTGCCCCGGGGTGGTCGTCAGGTGGCCCAATGAGAATTTCGCCTCCCTTGGCGAAAAACCTCTTGCTTCCAAGGAAGCTACGACGCACCCAATTTCCGCGATAAAGTGTTCACCATCTCCGGAGAGCGCGATGTCGAAACAGCTGGAAACTTTTCCGTCAGCAATTAGCCGCAGAGGGGACGCTAGATGATGTCTTACACGATTTTCGTCATCCCGATATATTGTTTCGGTGGCGTGGCGACCGCCAAGAACGATACAAACGTCATCGCCTAGAAACTCTCTGATGTATTTCGCTGTCTCAATCGCACCACGGAAGCATATCGACATCGCTCCTATGAGAACTAAATTGGGCCGGACCCGGACTAATAGCGGCGTTAGCCTTCGCTGCACATCGTCCCTGTCAGATAGCAGAAGCGTTGATTGTCGCCTGTCACTCCTGGTGCCGCGCCAATTGCTTTCGCCCCATGCACCTTCCGCCTTGGATGCCAGTGACGCAGCATATCTGCAGGCATTGTAGAGGCTTGCCGGATCGGCGCTTGATAATGCCATTTCGCCCGCCTCGCCGTGAGAAAACTGGGGAGCAGAACACGCGATTACACGTAAGCCCACGGGCTTCCTCCACTATCTGTAATATTTTTTGAAATGATTCGGGCGGTTAAGCGATCTTTTCTCCGGTATTAGACTCGGTCGTATCCGATGGCATAAGTATTGATACAACAAATAGGGCTCGTATAACCGCGAAGCACGCAGAATACACCAAGTGGTAATGCCCGGTATATTTGATAATCCGTCCTCCGCCGAAATTGCCTAAGAGCCCGATTTAAAAGAAGTTGAGCGATAACAGTCAGTTGTGATTCCCTATTGGTGCTAAATCAAATGGGGTTTCGATGAGCTGGACTGCTATCGCTCGCCGTGAGCATAACCGAGACGTGCTTCGTTTTCCAAGTGATTTGAAGGACCGGGAATGGGCGTTGATCAAACCGCTGATCCCGCCAGCGCGTCGTGGCGGGCGGCGTCGGACGACGAATATGCGCTCGGTCGTGGAGGCGATCCTCTATATCGCCTCGAGCGGCTGCCAATGGCGCATGCTGCCGGGCGATTTTCCGCCGGTTTCGACAGTGCGCGGTTATTTTTATGCTTGGCGCGCGATCGGACTGTGGCAGAGCATCAACCAGCTTCTGGTGATGGCGGCGCGGGAAATCGAGGGACGGGAGGCGCAACCGACGGCAGGGATTATCGACAGCCAAAGCGTAGCGACGGCGCACCCCATGTCCTCAAGGCGATCCGCCGCCGTTTTCCGTGGCTGCGCCACATCTTCGCCGATGGTGGCTACGCCGGAGCCAAGTTGAGGCGAGCAATGTGCGGCCATGGTGACTGGACGATCGAAATGGTCAAGCGTTCGGATCACGCCAAGGGCTTCGTCGTCCTGCCCAAGAGATGGGTGGTGGAAAGAACTTTCGCCTGGCTTGGACGCTGCCGCCGTCTCGCCAAGGATTGGGAGAAATCGATCGAAAGCGCAACCGCATGGGCGCAAATCGCTTCAATCAGAATGCTCACAAGGCGCATCGCAAGATAGGATATACGAATGAACTTTTGAATCGGGCTCTGAGACGCGGGTGCGCTACGGCTATCGCCGCGTGCATGTGCTGTTGGAACGCGAGGGTTGGGGCACCAACATCAAGCGAACCTACCGCATTTACAGGGACTTGGGGCTACAGTTGCGGAACAAGACACCGAAGCGGGGGGTAAAAGCCAAGCTTCGCGAGGATCGGCACATGGCCGTCGGACCCAACGACGTCTGGGCGATGGACTTCGTTCACGACCAACTCGCAACGGGTAAGAAACTGCGCGTGCTGACGGTGGTCGACACCTTCTCGCGCTACGTGCCGGTGCTTGATCCACGTCATAGCTATAGAGGCGAAGACGTTGTGCAAACCCTTGAACGGGTGTGCCAAAAAGCCGGCTATCCGAAAACGATCCGTGTCGACCAAGGGACCGAGTTCGTGTCGCGCGACTTGGACCTGTGGGCCTATTCCAAGGGTGTGACGTTGGACTTCTCACGCCCCGGCAAGCCGACTGATAATGCTTTCATCGAAGCGTTCAATGGCCGCTTCCGTGCAGAATGCCTGAACCAGCATTGGTTCCTGACCCTTGCGGATGCCCGCGAAAAGATGGAGGATTGGCGTAGATACTACAATGAGGAAAGACCTCATGGTGCGATCGGCAACAAGGTGCCGATCTCGTTGGTGAATTCGGGAGGCGCAACCAGCCCGCCTCCCTGAATGAAGCCGGAAAACTCTAGCATCCGGTGGTCCAACGTTTGGGAGCGTTTCAAGACCGCCGAGGCTCTAATCGCCGTCAGTGGCAGGTCAGGATCGAAAGCTTCAACATTTTTCGATTGGGAGCTGGGTGCGATTGTCTCCAGTTTTCGGATCCGTTGTCCTGCTGATAGTCGCGGTCGACCTAGCGGTGCAAGTGATGCCATCACGACACCGTCTGTCGGCTTTGTCTGATCGGCGACATTAGGTTTGTTTGGCAGTTTCCTGTGGTGGTTCGGAGTAACTTTCTGAAACCCAACAAAAGGATCTTTCCTTTGGCTCGATCGGCCCACATGGCACGGGTTTTGAAGATTGCCATGCGAGGCGGCGCGAGCTGCCTGCCTTTTACTCAGCGATGGATGGAACGAAAGAAGGAAGGCGATATGTCAGATTTGCGTCAAATCGCATTTTACGGCAAAGGGGGGATCGGCAAGTCCACCACCTCCCAAAATACGCTCGCAGCGCTTGTCGACCTCGGGCAGAAGATCCTGATCGTCGGATGCGACCCGAAAGCCGACTCCACCCGGCTGATCCTGAACGCCAAAGCACAGGACACGGTTCTGCATCTGGCAGCGCAGGAAGGTTCGGTGGAAGACCTTGAGCTCGAGGACGTGCTCAAGGCCGGCTACAAAGGCATCAAGTGCGTGGAGTCCGGCGGTCCGGAACCGGGCGTCGGCTGCGCCGGGCGCGGCGTCATCACCTCGATCAATTTCCTTGAAGAGAACGGTGCATATGACGATGTCGACTACGTCTCCTATGACGTGCTCGGCGATGTGGTGTGCGGTGGCTTTGCGATGCCGATCCGTGAGAACAAGGCCCAGGAGATCTACATCGTGATGTCCGGCGAGATGATGGCGCTCTATGCCGCCAACAACATCGCCAAGGGCATCCTGAAATATGCCCATTCCGGCGGCGTGCGGCTCGGCGGCCTGATCTGTAACGAGCGCCAGACGGACCGCGAGCTCGACCTCTCCGAGGCGCTGGCTGCCAGGCTCAATTCCAAGCTCATCCACTTTGTGCCGCGTGACAACATCGTCCAGCACGCCGAGCTCAGGAAGATGACGGTGATCCAGTACGCGCCGGAACTCCAAGCAGGCCGGGGAATATCGGGCGCTAGCCGAGAAGATCCATGCCAATTCGGGCCAAGGGACCATTCCGACCCCGATTACCATGGAAGAGCTCGAAGACATGCTGCTCGACTTCGGCATCATGAAGAGCGACGAGCAGATGCTGGCCGAACTACAGGCCAAGGAGTCAGCGGTGGTTGCGGCTCAATAACTGCCGCTGTCGACAGGACGCGCTGGCCCTTGCGCCAGCGCGTCCTTCCAAGAAAGCCGCTTCGGCGACGACGACCTAACCCGAACCTTGAAAGGGGGCAGGGGCCCATGAGCCTTGATTACGAGAATGACAGCGTTTTGCATGAACAGCTCATTGCGGAAGTATTAGCGCAATATCCAGACAAGGCGGCGAAGCGCCGCAAGAAGCACCTCAGCGTCGCAACGAGCGGCGACGAGCCTGGCGATGAGCCGAAGGCCCTTTCCGAATGCGACGTCAAATCGAACATCAAGTCCATTCCGGGCGTGATGACGATCCGCGGCTGCGCCTATGCCGGTTCCAAAGGCGTGGTATGGGGGCCGGTCAAGGACATGGTCCACATCTCGCACGGGCCGGTCGGTTGCGGTCATTATTCCTGGTCGCAACGCCGCAACTACTACGTCGGCCTGACGGGCATCGACACGTTCGTGACGCTGCAGTTCACCTCAGACTTCCAGGAAAAGGACATCGTGTTCGGCGGCGACAAGAAGCTTGAACAGGTCATCGACGAGATCGAGGAGCTTTTCCCCTCAACAACGGCATCAGCGTGCAGTCGGAATGCCCGATCGGGCTGATTGGCGACGACATTGAGGCGGTGTCGCGCAAGAAGGCCAAGGAGCACGAAAAGACGATCGTGCCGGTACGCTGCGAGGGCTTCCGCGGCGTCTCGCAATCGCTCGGCCACCACATCGCCAACGACGCCATCCGTGACTGGGTTTTCGACAAGAACGAAGTCGAGTTTGAGACCGGCCCTTACGATGTCAACGTCGTCGGCGACTACAATATCGGTGGCGACGCGTGGGCTACGCGCATTCTATTGGAGGAGGTGGGGCTGCGCGTGGTCGGCAACTGGTCGGGTGATGCCACGCTCGCTGAGGTCGAGCGCGCGCCAAAGGCCAAGCTGAACCTCATCCACTGCTACCGCTCGATGAACTACATCTGTCGGCACATGGAGGAAAAATACGGCATCCCGTGGATGGAATACAATTTCTTTGGTCCGTCCCAGATCGAAACCTCCCTGCGCGAAATAGCCAAGCACTTCGGTCCGGAAATCGTCGACAAGACCGAGGCTGTCATCACCAAGTACCGGCCCCTGGTCGATGCTGTCGTCGACAAGTACCGGCCGCGCCTCGAAGGCAAGACGGTGATGCTCTATGTCGGCGGCCTGCGTCCTCGCCACGTCATCACGGCCTATGAGGACCTCGGCATGCGGATCGTCGGCACCGGCTACGAGTTCGCCCACAACGACGACTATCAGCGCACCGGCCATTATGTGAACAAGGGTACGCTGATCTATGACGACGTGACCGGTTACGAGCTGGAAAAGTTCATCGAAGGCATCCGCCCCGACCTTGTTGGGTCCGGCATTAAAGAGAAGTATCCGGTGCAGAAGATGGGCATCCCCTTCCGCCAGATGCACTCCTGGGATTATTCCGGCCCGTATCACGGCTATGACGGCTTCGCCATATTCGCCCGCGACATGGATCTGGCCATCAATAATCCGGTGTGGGATCTCTACGACGTCCCCTGGAAAAAAGAGGCCGCGCCAGCTGAGGCGGTTGCGGCCGAATGAGAGCCTGGCCTGTCTTGGGAAGGGGCAGGCCAGGCTCTTCCCATCGGACTTGATCCGCACTCGTGACAGATGACATCCCATTGCCGCCACCGGTGCGGCGCGATGAAAAGAAAGGTGCTTACTATGCCGCAGTCGGCGGAAAAAGTTCTCGACCATGCTCCCCTGTTCCGCGAGCCGGAATACAGGCAGATGCTCGCCGAGAAGAAAGCCAATTTCGAATGCCCCCACCCGGATCAGGTCGTTGCCGATCAAAACGACTTCACGAAGACCTGGGAGTATCGCGAAAAGAACCTGGGCCGCGAAGCCCTGGTCGTGAACCCGGCCAAAGCCTGCCAGCCGCTCGGTGCCGTCTTCGCAGCCGCAGGCTTTGAGCAAACGATGTCCTTCGTCCATGGCAGCCAGGGCTGCGTCGCTTATTACCGTTCGCATCTGTCGCGTCACTTCAAGGAGCCTTCATCGGCGGTCTCGTCCTCGATGACGGAGGACGCGGCAGTGTTCGGCGGGTTGAAGAACATGGTCGACGGGCTCGCCAATACATACAAGCTCTACGATCCGAAGATGATCGCCGTCTCGACCACCTGCATGGCCGAAGTCATTGGAGACGACCTCCACGGCTTCATCGAAAACGCAAAGAACGAAGGGTCGGTCCCGCACGACTTCGATGTTCCTTTCGCCCACACGCCTGCCTTCGTCGGCAGCCACGTCGATGGCTATGACGGCATGATCAAGGGCATTCTGGAGAACTTCTGGAAAGGCAACGAGCGGAAGGAGGTTGCTCAAGCCATCAACATCATTCCCGGCTTCGACGGCTTCTGCGTCGGCAACAACCGCGAACTGAAGCGCCTGCTCGACATGATGGGCGTATCCTACATCTTCATCCAGGATGCCTCCGACCAGTTCGACACGCCGTCTGACGGTACGTACCGCATGTATGACGGCGGCACGAAGATCGAGGACTTGAAAACGGCGTTGAATGCCGAAGCGACCCTGTCGCTGCAGCACTATAACACGCGCAAAACGCTGGAATATTGCAAGGAGGTCGGTCAGGTTACGGCTTCGTTCCATTATCCGCTGGGTGTTCAGGCGACCGACGAATTCCTGATGAAGGTCTCGGAGATTACCGGCAAGGAAATTCCTCCGGCAATCGGCCTGGAACGCGGCCGTCTCGTCGACGCTATGGCAGATAGCCAAGCCTGGCTGCACGGGAAGAAATACGCGATCTACGGCGATCCTGACTTCGTCTACGCCGTTGCCCGGTTCGTCTTGGAAACCGGCGGTGAGCCGACCCACTGCCTTGCTACCAACGGCACGTCGGCCTGGGAAGCCGAGATGAAGGCGTTGCTCGCATCCTCGCCCTTCGGCAAGGATGCCCAGGTCTGGGCGGGCAAGGACCTGTGGGCGTTGCGCTCGCTGCTCTTTACCGAGCCGGTTGATCTTATGATCGGCAATTCCTATGGCAAGTATCTCGAGCGCGACACCGGCACCCCATTGATCCGGCTGACCTTTCCGATATTCGACCGGCACCATCACCACCGTTTCCCGCTCATGGGCTACCAGGGCGGCCTGCGCGTCCTGACGACGATCCTCGACAAGATCTTCGACAAGCTCGATCGCGAGACGAGCGAGCCGGGTGTGACGGACTATTCTTACGACCTGACCCGCTAGGAGCGGCGGCGGTCGGCCTTGTGAGGCCGGCCGCCTTCATCTGAACTTGGAGACCGCAATGCCCTTGCTCAATGCTAAAGTCCAGGATGTCTTTGACGAGCCTGCCTGCGAGAAGAACCGCAGCAAGGATTCCAAGGCGCGCAAAAACGGCTGTTCGAAGCCGCTGATCCCGGGGCGGCAGCCGGCGGATGCGCTTTCGATGGCGCCAAGATCGTGCTGCAGCCGATCACCGACGTCGCGCACCTGATCCATGGGCCTCTCGGCTGTGAGGGCAATTCCTGGGACAACCGCGGATCGGCTTCCTCAGGTCCAACGCTCTGGCGCACCAGTTTCACGACCGACCTCACTGAAACCGAAGTGGTGATGGGGCACGGCGAGCGGAAACTTTTTAAAGCAATCCGCGAGATCAAGGAGGCCCATGCTCCACCGGCGATTTTCGTCTATTCGACCTGTGTGACAGCATTGATCGGCGACGACATCGAGGTCGTCTGCAAGCGGGCCGCGGAAAAATTCGGCCTTCCGGTGGTGCCGGTCAACGCACCGGGCTTTGCCGGCTCCAAGAACCTTGGCAATAAGCTCGCCGGTGAAGCGTTGCTCGATCATGTGATCGGCAGCGTAGAGCCGAACGACGTGACCGCCTACGACATCAATATCATTGGTGAGTTCAACCTATCCGGCGAGTTTTGGCTGGTAAAGCCGCTTCTTGACCGGCTGGGGATCAGAGTAAGGGCCTGCATTCCAGGAGACGCCCGATATCTTGACATTGCTTCTGCGCATCGCGCCAAGGCGTCCATGTTGGTGTGCTCGACAGCACTCATCAACCTCGCCCGCAAAATGGAGGAGCTGTGGGATATCCCGTTCTTCGAAGGCTCCTTTTACGGAATTACCGACACCTCGGAAGCACTCAGACAGATCGCCAAGCTGCTCGTGATGCAGGGGGCGGATCCCGAAATCCTCGAGCGCACCGAGGCATTGATCGCGGAGGAGGAGGCGATTGCCTGGATGAAACTCGCAGCATATCGACCAAGGCTTGAAGGCAAGCGCGTGTTGCTCAACACCGGCGGCGTCAAGTCCTGGTCGGTTGTCCATGCGCTGATGGAGGTGGGCATCGAGATCGTGGGCACCTCGGTCAAGAAATCCACGCCTGAAGACAAGGAACGTATCAAGCAACTCCTGAAAGACGAAAACCACCTGTTCGAGTCAATGGCGCCGCGCGAGCTTTATAACATGCTCGCCGACGGTAAAGCCGACATCATGTTGTCTGGCGGGCGCACGCAATTCATCGCGCTGAAGGCCAAGACACCTTGGCTCGATATCAACCAGGAACGCCACCACCCCTATGCCGGCTATGACGGCATGGTGGAGCTCGTTCGCCAGATCGATCTTGCTATTCACAATCCGATCTGGATGGAGGTGCGGGAGCCGGCACCGTGGGAATGCCAGCATGCGGTGGAAGAAGAACTGACGAATACCAAGAGCGAGAACGAGACTGGGTACGTCTTGCAAAACTTTGTCGGCGCGGTCGCCGGCAGCTTCTGCAAGCGTTGAGGAAAGCCGATGGTTCAAGTCTTTCCCCAGACCAAATCAGCTGCGGTCAATCCGCTGAAATCGTCGCAGCCGCTCGGCGCCGCGCTCGCCTTTCTTGGCGTCGAGCGTGCCGTGCCGCTGTTCCACGGCAGCCAGGGCTGCACCAGCTTGGCGCTGGTACTTTTAGTCCGGCACTTTAAGGAAGCCATTCCCTTGCAGACAACGGCATTGGACGCAGTGGCGACCATTCTTGGCGGCGCAGGCAATCTGGAAGAGGCGATCCTAAATCTCAAGAGGCGCGCAAAACCCAAGCTGATCGGAATTTGCACGACAGCCCTGGTGGAAACCCGCGGCGAAGATTTCGCAGGCGATCTCGCCAACATCAAGCGGGATCGTGCCGATGAGCTCGCGGGTACGGAGGTTGTGCTGGCGAATACCCCGGATTTCGAGGGAGCGATCGAAGAGGGATGGGCGAAGGCCGTCATCTCTATGGTCGAGCGCATCACCACTCCAGGCGAGCAGAGCCGCCACCAAAAGAAGATTGCGATCCTACCAGGATGGCATCTGACAGTCGCTGACATCGAGCTTCTGCGCGAAACGGTCGAAAGCTTCGGTCTGAAGCCGGTGATCCTGCCGGACATTTCCGGCTCTCTCGACGGCACGGTGCCCGGCGATCGTTGGGTTCCGACCACCTATGGCGGTACTCCCGTCGACGAGATACAAGAGCTTGGCACGGCGGCGCAATGTATCGCGATCGGCGAGCATATGCGCCGCCCCGCAGAGCTACTGCGGACCCGGACGGGAGTCCCTTACGCATTGTTCCAGTCGCTGACAGGATTGAAACGAGCCGACCGGTTCGTCTCGTTTCTTTCTGAGATTTCTGGTGCGCCGGTGCCAGCAAACATCCGCCGTCGCCGAGCACAGCTGCAGGACGCCCTGCTCGACGGACATTTCCATTTCGGAGGCAAGAAGATCGCAATTGCTGTGGAGCCGGACCAGCTCTACCAATTCGCTACCTTCTTCACCGGCATGGGCGCCGAAATCGCGGCAGCGGTCACCACGACCGGCACCTCAAAAATACTCGCGGAAATGCCGGCCGAATCGCTCCAGGTCGGTGATCTTGGCGATCTCGAAGAACTTGCCGTCGGCGCTGATCTTCTCGTCACGCATTCGCATGGACGACAAGCGGCGGAGCGCCTTGGGATTCCGCTCATGCGGGTGGGCTTCCCGATATTCGACCGACTCGGCAGCCAGCATAAGCTCACAAGTCTCTATCAGGGAACGCGCGACCTGATCTTCGATGTTTCCAACATCTTCCAGGCCAATCAGCGCGCGCCGTGTCCTGGATCGCTTGATCCCTCCCGCAAAGGAGAACTGCCTAGATGATCGCCGCTCGTCGCCTTTCCCTCGTCCCTGACGGGGTTCACTCGTCAGCTCCAAAACGGAAGGCTGGCGCGTTGCGCGTCGCAATCGCCACTCAAGATATGAAATCTCTCGACGCCCATTTCGGATCGGCAAAACGTTTCGTCGTCTATGATGTGAGTCCCGACGACTGGAAACTGGTGGAAGTCCTGGACTTCGAAGACGTTTCCGACCAGAGCGGAAAGCATCGGAACGAGGACGTCGATCGTATTAACCCGAAGGTGAAGGCGTTGGAAGGTTGTCACTTATTGTTCTGTCTGGCGATCGGTGGGCCATCGGCAGCCCGAGTTGTTTCGGCCAAAATCCACCCAATTAAAGTATCCGATCCTCAACTGATCGAAGATGTTTTGTCGCGAACTCGGGCGATGCTCAGGACTACTCCGCCACCCTGGTTACGCAAGGTGCTAACCGAAGCAGGCGCCATTGAAAAGAAGCCTTTCGATGAGGAGGACTAAGAAATGGGTACATTGACAGGAAGTACGGATGGCCCTGCTGTCAACGAGGATGGGGATCTCGCCACCCCTTTTCTCAGATGCCTGATAAGGCTCATTCGCGCTCAGGATGCCCATGGGGCGTGGGAAGGCAAATCGGACACTGACCTGCTGGCCGACTTCATCCTCACCAAGGAGCAGCGCCGTAAGATCCCGATCATAGGCGATCCGGATCCGTATGTGCTGTGGAGGCTACAGAACTTTTACAGTTGCGTGGGGCTTGTGATCGAAGAGTGCACAGGCCTGTTGGCATCGCCGATCATGACGATCGGCCATGAGGGCTTCGGCCGCTTGCTTTTCACGACTGGACGGTTGGTCGTTCTGTCGAAGACCCTGCGCGATGTCCACCGGTTCGGCTTTGAGACGCTAGGCAAGCTCGCCGAGACCGGCACGAAAATGGTCGATGACGCTATTGAAGTTATCGAAACCTATCCCGACGTGGCGCGGGCATCATGAAATCAATTTTCGAGGAAAGAGATCATGTCAGACATTGTGGAGCAGCTGAAGAAGGTCCGCAAGCTGCAGTCCCGCGCCGCCGCTGCCAAAATCTCAGCATTTGCAATGGCCAGAACGAGAGTTCGATGGTGAGCTCACTGGCATGATCATGGCTCTCAACCACGCGGCGGTTGCCGCCTGAAGAACTGCCAGACTCTCGTTGCCGCAGACGACATTGCTGCGCAATCTCGCGAACAAATTAGGAGAACGGTGTTGCGTTTCACAATCTTTTGCGGCCTCCTGCTGCTCGTCGTCTGGGCGAAGGCACTAACGAGTTACTTCGTCTGGCATTCCATCCACGAAGTCATCGTTGCAATGGTGGCTAGTTTGTTGCTTCTTCAGTGGGCGTATATCGCAAGCCTGCTCTTTTCCATCTGGCAATCCAGCCGTAATTGCAGGAGTCGCCAAAGGGCTAGACGATCCGATCATCGCTAGACTAGAACGTGGTGTCAGCCACAGCCTATCATGAGGGCGAAAACCTCGGCGTTCTTTGGAACGCCTCTCATCAAATCAGATCCAACCATGAGTCAACGGAATTCGAACCTGCCGGATTACGTGGATGCGTCGAGAGCCCTATCGCCGCGCAAGCTCTGCAACCTCGGCCGTGCCATGATGACGTGTAACAGGTGGCCTGCTCATGCCCTATCTGTGGTGGCTCCGACTTCATTCGCGGCGGCGAGACCGTCAGCGAAGTGCTGGACTATGTTCATGCGTCCTTCCGTGTCGTGCATCATGTCCAGCCCCGCTTTACCTGCAAAGCAAAATTGGCCCTTGTTTAGATAGTCGAGGCCGCACTGCCAGAACACAGCGAGGCGATTTTGTCTTGTGGCCAGGTATGTGAAAGACGCTCATGCGAGCCCACTGGACAGGAGAGGTCAGCATTTGAATTTAAAAAGGTACCTTGATCCAAAAGTGGATGTGCTCGCTTCAGTAGCTGAATTGGATGGTCTGTACCGCGTCCAGAGGACCATAAAGAAACGTAAGTTATAAGGCTGAGCCTATGAATTTCATGAGAACGGAGCAGGGGCTTCTCTGCGTTTCAATTGCCGTTACCATCCTCCTTGCCTGCATCGGCATTTTGTTCGGGATCATTTCAGGTTCGTTCGCAATCATATTCGATGGTGTCTACGCATTGACGGACGCTGCTATGACTGTCGTAGCTCTGCTTGTTACAAAGCTCATCGCGTCATCCGAAGCGCCCTCCAGCAAAGGAAAACTTATCGAGCATTTCACGATGGGGTTCTGGCATCTTGAGCCCATAGTCTTGGCTCTCAACGGCATTCTCATAACCGGGTCGGCTGTTTACGCACTTGTCAACGCAATCGGCAGCATTTTGCATGGGGGACGTCCGCTCAACTTTAGTCAAGCGATCGTCTACGCCGTCGTAACACTCGGTGTGACAGCCACCATGGGGGTTATTGGTGATCGAGCTAATCGTAAGATCAAATCTGATTTCGTTGCCCTGGATACGAAAGCTTGGCTGATGTCCGCCGGGCTAACGATCGGGTTACTCGTCGCGTTTGCCATCGGATATTTAATTCAGGGGTCTTCTTACGAATGGATCTCGCCGTTTATTGACCCGGTCGCGCTGGCATTAATCTGCATTGTGATCATTCCCATTCCGGCGGGCACGGTTCGGCGAGCGCTCGCCGACATACTGCTTGTTACGCCATTAGATCTCAAACAACAAGTTGACGCGGTCGCCAAAACAATCATCGAACGACATGGATTCATATCCCACCGGGCTTATGTGGCCCGGGTCGGCCGAGGCCGGCAAATCGAGCTACATTTCGTTGTCTCAGAGGACCTCCCGGCGAGGAAATTGCAGGAATGGGATAAGATCCGTGACGAAATCGGGCTCGCGATTGGTAACGAGGGTCCGAGTCGTCGGCTCACCATCGCCTTTACAACCGATCCTGAGTGGGCGGATTAGGATTTTGAACCGAATTTGGAGCCCTGTATCGCAGGCATTCCATAACGGGCGTGATCCTCGAACCG
This sequence comes from Rhizobium sp. K102, assembly GCF_022385315.1. NCBI lineage: Bacteria > Pseudomonadati > Pseudomonadota > Alphaproteobacteria > Hyphomicrobiales > Rhizobiaceae > Rhizobium > Rhizobium sp. K102. The sequence goes on along the minus strand of NZ_CP092432.1, from coordinate 250,794 downwards.
GATGCATAGCTCGGCGTTTTTTCCAGCCACCATGCGTCAATTTCACGGTTCGTACCAATCTTCGATCAATGCGGCCAGTTTCGATGCCGTAGTTTTCCGTTATGCCTCCAGGCGCGATACTCGATTCAGCGAATAGGGTTGGCTGAACCCAGATCGCGCCTTTGCGTTCAAGCTCCACAGGCGGTTTCGCCGTCTTGATCTTGTTGAGATCCTGCCGGAGGCCGATTGTCTCGCGTTCTTTGAAACGAGCGACGCCTATGTCCTTGTACTGGCTCAGGAGGGCGCGGCCCAGCTGCCCAGGTTCCGATAGATGTCATCGCGCAGCTGTCGGACCTGTCGATTGAGCTCACCAAGTTGCGCAGGCGTATGGTCGGAAATTTCCAGAAGAGCATCGCCCAGGCAGCCAGCTCGCGACCTCAGCTCCGGCCCGCGTAACCCGCCGGGTGATGCTGCGGGCTGCAAGGGTCATCAGCGACTATGGTTCCGCGAACGCGACGAGGCGCCCGCGGATAGCCGTCGGCAACATGAAGTCGCCTCGTAGGTCAGACCTTGTGCAGAAAATCGACCACGCCGGTATCGAGATCATAATAGGCGGGCACGATCTTCACCTTGCCTTCCTCGACCAGGCGAGAAACAATCGCACTTTCGGTGAGGATGCGCTCGGCGCCGTTGAAGGCATTGGCATGGACGGTCTTGTCGACAAAATTGTCGCCGCGATCGGTCTCCGCCAAAGCCACGGGCAGGATCGGCTGGGTCATCTTGCCGATTGAGCCATCGAGCTTGGTGCCCTTGGACACGACCTCGCAGGCGGCGGAGACCGCCCCGCAACGCTTGTGGCCCATGACGACGATCAGCGGCGCATGCAGATGTTCGGTGCCATATTCGATCGTGCCGAGCACATCGGTGTCGACCACGTTTCCGGCATTGCGGGCGACGAAGAGTTCGCCGAGCGTCACGCCGCCGAATACAAGTTCCGGCACGACACGGCTGTCGGAACAGGTCAGCACGATCGCCCAAGGTGCCTGGCTCTTGGCGACGCCCTGCCGGCGCTTGGAAATATTGGCGGCGCAGGCTTCCGTGTCGGCGACGAATTTCTTGTTGCCTTCCTGGAGTTTTGCCAGTGCTTCATCCGGCAGGAGGGCGGGAGCGTTCGAGGCGAATGCCGGCATGGTCATGTCAAAGCCTGCAGTCATGACGGCCACGCCTCCGATGCCGGCAAATTTCAGCAGGGAGCGACGGCTGAGTGGGGAGGAATTGCATTCAAAGCACATGGTATCGGTCCTTTTGCAATATCCGGGATGGCTGCGGAGAAATGGCACCTGCTCCAAGTCATGTCCGGCAATTCTCCGGGAATCGGAGAATGGCCGATTGGTTATGCCTTGATATGGCACTCATCAAGCGGAATTTTGACGCATCGGAGGAGCTAAGCCAATCCTGGAGTATTGCCCCGGCCGGACGGTAGATCAACCCGGCCCTGACGGGTTCTGGCGAGGGATGCTCATGCGCGGCATATTGGGTTGCAAGGGACCCTTTGGGCGCTGCCTTCTGCTTCTTTAGTGGCTCCGCTGCCGCCGGCGGGATCGCATTCATTAACTCACTCGGGAACCTAGGAGCATTTGTGGGGCCGTTCGTTATAGGGTATCTCCGTAGTCAGCCCGGAGGTTTTTCCACAGGCCTATACGCTTTGGCAATCATGGGCCTAGCCGCGACAGTCATGTTGATTTTCCTCCTGCGCCTCCTGCGCCAAACTCGATAGAAACAACCAGATGTTCTTGTGTTTGTTGTCACGTGAGCCGAGCTGGTTAGGTGCACAACGAGATGCGGCTCGGGTCCGCGAGGAACCAACAGCAAGAGCTCGCAAAATTCCTCAGCGTCACCGGCCGCCGTCTTCGCACCCAAGGCCGAACCCGGCAATGCCGCTCATGTCGGCGCACCGATGCCGGGCGCCATCTCGCGCGTCTTTGTGTCGCCCGGACAGGCGATCAATGCCGACGATGTGCTGGTGTCGACCGAAGCGATGAAGGTGGAAACGGCAATTCACGCCGAGGAGAACGGCACGATCGCCGAAGTTCTCGTCAAAGCCGGCGACCAGATCGATGCCAAGGACCTGCTTGTAACTATCGCGGCCGGTTCAGCGTAAAGTTCCATAACCTGCATTATGCCAGATTCGCCTGTAGCCGCAAAGTTAGAATGTCCTGATTCTGCAAAGTAAGAATGTCACTCTCTCCCCGTTTTCGATGACGGCGGAGATTTGCGGATGGGATTGATAGCGATGAGCGAGCGCGACCTGCAGCGGATCGAGGTTCTGTCGAAGGTGATCGCCGGCCGGATGACGCTGGTGTCTGCGGCGCATGTGCTTGATTTGAGCGAGCGCCAGGTGCGGCGGCTGTTGGATCGCATCAGCACCGACGGCGCGGCCTCGATCCGCCATAAGGCGATTGGCCGGCCCTCGAACAACCGGATCAGCGACGGTGTTCGGGATTACGCGGTGACGCTGGTTCGTGAACGATATGCGGATTTCGGTCCGACGTTGGCCGCCGAGAAGCTTGCCGAGCGCGATGGATTGCGTGTGTCGCGCGAGACGTTGCGCAGTTGGATGTCGGAGGCCGGCCTGTGGCTGTCACGCAAGCAGCGGCGGACGTTTCATCAGCCGCGGTTGCGGCGAGAAGCCTATGGCGAGCTGGTACAGATCGACGGGTCCGAGCATCGCTGGTTTGAAGATCGTGGAGATCCGTGCTCGCTCTTGGTGTTCGTCGACGATGCGACGGGCCGGTTGATGCAGTTGCGGTTCGTGCGCTCGGAAAGCGCCTTCAGCTATTTCGACGCACTTGAGCTTTATCTGAAGCAGCACGGGGCGCCGATCGCCTTTTATTCCGACAAGCACTTGGTCTTCCGGGTGACGAAGAAGGAGGCCAAGGGTGGTCAGGGCATGACCCAATTCGGACGGGCACTCTCGGAGCTAAATATCGAGATTCTCTGTGCAAACTCCAGCCAGGCCAAAGGCCGTGTCGAGCGGATGAACCGGACGCTGCAGGATCGTCTGGTCAAGGAATTGAGGTTGGCGGGAATCTGCGACATGGAGGCAGGCAATGCGTTTCTGCCGGGCTTCATGGTGGACTACAATGGGCGGTTTGCGATTGTCCCTGCCCGATCCGATGACCTGCACCGGCCGGTAAATCTTGCACCGGATCGATTGAAAGAGATCCTGTGCAAACGCGAGCAGCGCTATGTCGGATCGCAGCTGACGTTTTCGTTCGAGCGTAAGCGGATCATGCTGGAGGAGAGCGACGTGACGCGCGGATTGGCCGGCCGCTATGTCGAGACCTATGCCTATGCCGACGGCCGCCTCGATGTACGATGGAAGGGACATTCCCTGCCCTACAAAACCTTCGACAAGGACCAGCGGGTGACGCATGCGGCGATCACCGAGAACAAACGGCTCGGCGACGTTCTGACTTAAATCAAGGAGCGTCAGGAGCAGCCGTCGAAGCCGGTGGTGATGACCAACAGCGACAAGAACGGCTATGTGCGACGTGCTCACGGTCCGGGACGGCGGAAGGATTTTACGAACGATCCGGCCGTCATCGAACGCCATAAAGCTGCGCTGGCAAAGCGCGATGCTGCCGAGTGAGGCGTCGATCGCATCGTCTTAAAGCTAAAGCCGATGGGTGCCCCTCACCCGCCCCCGCTCCGCCCTTTCAACCCGGCCCAGCCGGTCGGATCGGGGCTGATCATCAGAGCCAGCGTCGCGTTTCTAACTGGCTGACAATGTCGCCCCTCTAATCAGCTTTGACAGCAATTGTAACCGCAAAGTTAGAATGTAAGAACGACTGGCATCTATTGCTCGATCCATCTCCACCCTATTGCAGGAAAAGGTAAATGTCGCTCTGCATGCCTGATGGCCCCAGAGTGGCCGTGTAGGGCACACCATGGATACTGAAGTTGGTGGGTTTGTCCGCGCTCGGCAGCAAGTCAAACAAGTACATTGCAGGCAGAAGGTCATCTGGTACCGGTTGATTGCCGTGTTGCCAGCTCGGAGGGACAAATCCTCCCAAGTCGTCCACAGGCAGCGTGTACTGTGGGGTGCCGAAGATCGATGCCCCCAAGCTTTGCTCCCATGGTGCGTCTGGCGGATTGACGCTTTGCACCGGTGAATAGGCAGCTGACGGCAAATCCTGCCGGAAGGTCGCTGTATTCCAGCTATCGGGAAGCTGGCCGGGTTGAGCCACTCCATGCCAAAACTCTGCGGGATCGGCGATCTGTGTGGAGGACTCCGGTCCAGCCGCCGCAGCCCCCGCTCGAGCACTGTTGGGCGCGGGGCTCAGACGTCGTTGGAGTTGCTCCCGATCGGCGACGAGGTTGTCGAGGTGCAGCACGGCTGGCCGGCCTCTTCGTGCCAGTCGTCTAACGAGCGCCCGCGTGCCGTCAACCACGAAGACTCCGCAATCATAGTCGTTGCGCTGTTGGGTCATGCGGACGGGCTCCAGACGGGTACCCAACCTTTGTGCGAGCATTGCTGCAAACTCGTTGTTCTGGCCCCGGAAGGAGTCATAGTGATAGGCAGCCGGCCCCTCGCGGTTGCGACGGTCAACGAGTAGCAGCGACCAATGGGTGCCGCGGTGATCAGGATCCGAAGCACTGGCATCGCTCACTGGAAGGAACAGGAAGTCGGCTGTATCTCTTCCATTCTGATCATTAACGATGCGCTGGAAAGCGCTCAGCGCGGTGCTCTCATCGCCCAGGCGCAGATGATAATGGGCTATCAGGGGATCGATAAGCCGCGTCCTGGCGGCGAGATCCGGATCGTTTCGCTGCAAGTCCTGCATTAGCAGCTCATAATCCGTCTGGATATGCTGGTCGCCCAGCCATTCGGTATGGTCGAGCGACAATCCGCTGCGGCCTTCGATCGATGGATCAACCTGCTGCAGCGGCGAAATTGATCTGAACTCGGCACGTGGATCCGAACGGCCGTCCAGACCGGCCGGTTCCCGGCCACTTGCCTGCTCAGGGGACAACCCCGACGCTGCGTTCGCCTCAACGACTTGCTGGTACTGCCGAAGCCGCTTGAAAGAGATAGTGTGTTTTCCCATGTCTTCGGTGAAGTCTTGGTAATCTTTTTTCAACGACCATTGCTGCTGATCACTGCCGTTGAGCCGGCTCGCTATGCTCTCCCTACCCCTGGTTTGCAGCCAATCACTAAACTTTCGTTGATTGCTGGCCAGTCTCCAGACAACTCTCCTCTTGGAAGTCGAGGCCGATCCGAGCTTGCTCAGCTCTTCGTTGGCCAAGGCATCAATCATGAGGGCGTCGTCGGGATAAGGATGATGCTGTTTCAACTGCGAACTCAGCGCCTAGATACTGCCGCAGCCGATCGAGACTCACGTTTATTTTTACTTCAACGTTAGTAGTAAATTCCCTAAAATCGTCCTTCAACGACCGTTGCTGCTCATCACTGCCAGTCAGGCGACTGCTTATGCTCCCCCGACCATTCTTTCGGAGCCAATTACTAAACCTCCGTTGATTGCTGGCCAGATTCAAGACGCCTTTCCTCTTGGAAGTCGAGTCCGGTCCGAGCTTGCTCAGCTCTTCATTGGCGAAGCCATCAATCATGCGGGTGTCGTCGGGATAAGGATCATGCTGTTTCAACTGCGAACTCGGCGCCTAGATACTGTCGCAGCCGATCGAAACCCACGCTTATTTTTACTTCAACGTTAGTAGTAAATTCCCTAAAATCGTCCTTCAACGACCGTTGCTGCTCATCACTGCCAGTCAGGCGACTGCTTATGCTCCCCCGACCATTCTTTTGGAGCCAATCACTAAACCTCCGTTGATTTATCGCCATATTCTGGACAACTTTCCTCTTGGAAGTCGAGTCCGGTCCGAGCTTGCTCAGCTCTTCGTTGGCCAAGCCATCAATCATGAGGGCGTCGTCGGGATAAGGATTATGCTGTTTCAACTGGGACTCGGCGCCTAGATACTGCCGCAGCCGATCTAAACTCACGACCACTTTTCCCTCGGCCTCGGTAAATTTCCTAAAATCCTCCTGCAACGACCGTTGCTGCTGATCAGTACCCGTGAGTCGGCTGACTATGCTCCCCCTACCCTCCCTTTTGAGCCAATCGCTAAACTTTCGTTGGTTACTGGCATTTTTCTGAGAAATCGAGACCGGTCCGAACTTACTCAGCTCTTCCTTGGCCAAGCTATCAATGACGCGGGCGTCATCGGGATAGGGATCATGAATTCGGCGGCCCATCAGGCGCGGCCCAGCTCCAACGGCTTGGAGTTCTTGCCCCTCAGGTCCGAGCCTCCTGAAATGAGACAGCGCTGAGTTAAGACGGTTCTGATCGTCCTCACCGCTTGCCCAATAATCCGCGATATCAACGGCTAGTGAATCTGGATCGTTTAAAAACCGAGAAGCCATCGAATCTCTGTTTGCTGCTCGGAGCCAACGAGCGAACCTCCTAAGAAATCCCTAAATTGTTCTCGACGGTAGCCTCGGGAACCCTTCCGTCCCCTCGGCCGACGCTACCGTCGGGTAGAATTTCGTAGTTTCGGACTGCTTCCGCGAACTGGTTGATGCGGGTCTCGTCATCGGGATGCATGTCCCGGTCGGCGGGGCGACCACGCTTGGCGCCGACGCGAACCTTGGTTGAGGCCACGTGAGTCTCCGTTGCGGCATCGACGTCTTGCTGCCCCGAACCCCTCTCCGGCGCCAGCGACTGCGGCGTCACTCGCATCGAACCGCCCACGGATCTGCGACGCGGCACACGGTCGCCGGCGTCACTATCGTGCGAACCGAGGCGTAAGTCGCTCGGATCCTGTTCCATGTCTCGGCTCTCTGAATAGTAGTCCTCGATCCAGGCGTCCGTATCGAAAGCTCCGGTCACGCCTTCGATCCACCCACTTACTTCGCGAGAATCGTCATCGCGCGGCTGGTTCCGTCTTGGGTACATCGATGCCGGTCCTCCGGAAATTCAAATTTGGAACCTCGATCCTAATGCCCGCCGACCGCCGCCCAGCATGCTAAAGCCAGATCCAATCATGCCCTCAAGGCATGGCCGAACACCATATGGCGACGGCTTGCCGACAATCGTCTGCACTCGACCATCAAGCCGACACAGAGGCTCGCCAGCTTGCCGCTTGCCATGCGGAGCCCGCCATTCGATGTTGCCCCGGCACTGGGGATCGTCTCATCTGGGTTGGCGCGCTGCACGTGGCCGCGTAAAAACGGATTCTCTCTCAACGGTTTGGTGCTTTTTCAAGAACCACTGGCATCTATTGCTCGATCCATCTCCACCCTATTGCAGGAAAAGGTAAATGTCGTTCTCCATGCCTGATGGCCCCAGAGTGGCCGTGTAGGGCACACCATGGATAGTGATGCTGGTCTGGGGGTTGTCCGCGCTCGGCAGCAACTCAAGCCAGGACATCGCAAGCCGAAGGCCAGCCGGTGCCGGTTGATTGCGGTGTTGCCAGCTCGGAGGGACAGCTCCTCCCAAGTCGTCCACAGGCAGCGTGTACTGTGGGGTGCCGAAGATCGATGCCCCCAAGCTTTGCTCCCATGGTGCGTCTGGCGGATTGACGCTTTGCACCGGTGAATAGGCAGCTGACGGCAAATCCTGCCGGAAGGTCGCTGTATTCCAGCTATCGGGAAGCTGGCCGGGTTGAGCCACTCCATGCCAAAACTCTGCGGGATCGGCGATCTGTGTGGAGGACTCCGGTCCAGCCGCCGCAGCCCCCGCTCGAGCACTGTTGGGCGCGGGGCTCAGACGTCGTTGGAGTTGCTCCCGATCGGCGACGAGGTTGTCGAGGTGCAGCACGGCTGGCCGGCCTCTTCGTGCCAGTCGTCTAACGAGCGCCCGCGTGCCGTCAACCACGAAGACTCCGCAATCATAGTCGTTGCGCTGTTGGGTCATGCGGACGGGCTCCAGACGGGTACCCAACCTTTGTGCGAGCATTGCTGCAAACTCGTTGTTCTGGCCCCGGAAGGAGTCATAGTGATAGGCAGCCGGCCCCTCGCGGTTGCGACGGTCAACGAGTAGCAGCGACCAATGGGTGCCGCGGTGATCAGGATCCGAAGCACTGGCATCGCTCACTGGAAGGAACAGGAAGTCGGCTGTATCTCTTCCATTCTGATCATTAACGATGCGCTGGAAAGCGCTCAGCGCGGTGCTCTCATCGCCCAGGCGCAGATGATAATGGGCTATCAGGGGATCGATAAGCCGCGTCCTGGCGGCGAGATCCGGATCGTTTCGCTGCAAGTCCTGCATTAGCAGCTCATAATCCGTCTGGATATGCTGGTCGCCCAGCCATTCGATATGGTCGAGCGACAATCCGCTGCGGCCTTCGATCGATGGATCAACCTGCTGCAGCGGCGAAGTTGATCTGAACTCGGCACGTGGATCCGAACGGCCGTCCAGACCGGCCGGTTCCCGGCCACTTGCCTGCTCAGGGGACAACCCCGACGCTGCGTTCGCCTCAACGACTTGCTGGTACTGCCGAAGCCGCTTGAAAGAGATAGTGTGTTTTCCCATGTCTTCGGTGAAGTCTTGGTAATCTTTTTTCAACGACCATTGCTGCTGATCACTGCCGTTGAGCCGGCTCGCTATGCTCTCCCTACCCCTGGTTTGCAGCCAATCACTAAACTTTCGTTGATTGCTGGCCAGTCTCCAGACGACTCTCCTCTGCGAAGTCGAGTCCGGTCCGAGCTTACTCAGCTCTTCGTTGGCGAAGCTATCAATCATGAGGGCGTCGTCGGGATAAGGATCATGCTGTTTCAACTGCGAACTCAGCGCCTAGATACTGCCGCAGCCGATCGAAACTCACGCTTATTCTTTTTCCTTCAGCGTTGGTAAAGTTACTGTAATCGTCCTTTAACGACTGTTGCTGCTGATCACTGCCAGTCAAGCGACTGCCTATGCTCCCCCGACCCTTCTTTCGGAGCCAATCACTAAACCTCCGTTGATTGCTGGCCAGATTCAAGACTACTTTCCTCTGCGAAGTCGAGTTCGATCCGAGCTTGCTCAGCGCTTCCTTGGCTAGGTCATCAATGATGCGGGCGTCATCGGGATAAGGATCATGCTGTTTCAACTGCGAACTCGGCGCCTAGATACTGCCGCAGCCGATTGAAACTCACGACCACTTTTTTTCCTTCCTCCTTGGTAAAGGCCCTAAAATCCTCCTGCAACGACCGTTGCTGCTCATCAGTACCGGTGAGTCGGCTGACCATGCTCTCCCTGCCCTCCCTTTTGAGCCAATCGCTAAATTTTCGTTGGTTACTGGCATTTTTCCGGGAAGTCGAGACCGGTCCGAGCTTACTCTGCTCTTCGTTGGCCAAGGCCTCAATAATGAGGGCGTCGTCGGGATAAGGATCATGCTGCTTCAACTGGGACTCGGCGCCTAGATACTGCCGCAGCCGATCAAAACCCACGTTTATTCTTCCTTCAGCCTTGGTAAAGCCCCTAAAATCGTCCTTCAACGACCCTTGCTGCTGATCACTGCCAGTCAGGCGACTGGCTATGCTCCCCCTACCATTCTTTTGGAGCCAATTACTAAACCTCCGTTGATTTATGGCCGTAATCCGGACAACATTCCTCTTGGAAGTCGAGTCCGATCCGAGCTTGCTCAGCTCTTCGTTGGCGCAGCCATCAATCATGAGGGCGTCGTCGGGATAAGGATTATGCTGTTTCAACTGGGACTCGGCGCCTAGATACTGCCGCAGCCGATCTAAACTCACGACCACTTTTCCCTCGGCCTCGGTAAATTTCCTAAAATCCTCCTGCAACGACCGTTGCTGCTCATCAGTACCCGTGAGTCGGCTGACTATGCTCTCCCTGCCCTCCCTTTTGAGCCAAGCGCTAAATTTTCGTTGGTTACTGGCATTTTTCCGGGAAGTCGAGACCGGTCGGAGCTTACTCCGCTCTTCGTTGGCCAAGGCATCAATAATGAGGGCGTCGTCGGGATAGGGAACATGAATTCGGCGCCCCATCAGGCGCGGCCCAGGTCCAACGGCTTGGAGTTCTTGCCCCTCAGGCGAGAGCCTCCTGAAATGAGACAGTGCTGAGTTAAGACGCTTACGATCGTCCCCACCGTTTGCCCAGTAATCCGCGATATCACCGGCTAGCGAATCTGGATCGTTTAAAAACCGAGAAGCCATCGAATCTCTGTTTTCTGCTCGGAGCCAACGAGCGAACCTCCTAAGAATCCCTAAATTGTTCTCGACGGTAGCCTCGGGAACCCTTCCGTCCCCTCGGCCGACGCTACCGTCGGGTAGAATTTCGTAGTTTCGGACTGCTTCCGCGAACTGGTTGATGCGGGTCTCGTCATCAGGATGCATGTCTCGGTCGGCGGGGCGACCACGCTTGCGAACCTTGGTTGAGACCACGTGAGTCTCCGTTGCGGCATCGACGTCTTGCTGCCCGCGCAAGTCGCTCGGATCCTGTTCCAGGTCTCGGCTCTCTGAATAGTAGTCCTCGATCCAGGCGTCCGTATCGAAAGCTCCGGTCACGCCTTCGATCCACCCACTTACTTCGCGAGAATCGTCATCGCGCGGCTGGTTCCGTCTTGGGTACATCGATGCCGGTCCTCCGGAAATCAAATTTGGAACCTCGATCCTAATGCCTGCCGACCGCCGCCCAGCATGCTAAAGCCAGATCCAATCATGCCCTCAAGGCATGGCCGAACACCATATGGCGACGGCTTGCCGACAATCGTCTGCACTCGACCATCAGGCCGGCACATGGCTTGAGAGGCTCGCCAGCTTGCCGCTTGCCATGCGGAGCCCGCTAAAATTGGCCTTCATTTAAGCAGTTCGAGTGATGTGTTGGACATGCAGCGTGAAGGGTGCCGTCAGAATTTCCGATTCCAACCAATCTTTCCGCCGGCCTTTCTGATTTCGCCGCCTCAGGCAACGGAACCATTGCGGCGTAGCTGCTTGCAGAACCCGTTGCACGCCTGATAGTTATGCGACCTATGGGGCGGCGATCAGGATGAGACGCCGTATTGCCTCACCCAAGAGTGTTCCCGGAGAATAATGTCGTTGCCTCACTCGATGTTTTCGAATGCCTCACGGGTTGTTCCGATCGTATCCCCGCACCTGGTGCAGGTGACGGAGGTAGCGAAGCCGCTCGCGAGCGCGCCTCTCAATAGCGCTGTAGCGAGCGGGCGGCTTCGCGGGCGGTCATCATGTTTTCCGGTGGGGTCGGTTGTCGAAGGCCAACCTGGCGGTAAGAGCGCGGATGACGATCCTGTATTGTTCGGTAATGATCTCACTGCCCGACCTCTATACTTTCCGTCTGCCGCGCGGCATCGGCGAATGGCCCGAACACCAGCGCATTGGCCTGTGTACTGCGCCAGATTTTCATTCGGCGCTGCACGGTCCGAATGAGGCCGTCGGGATACACGCCGGGGCATTTGACCTGCAAGCGTTCAAGCAACTCTCGCGAAGTTCGCCAAGGCTCCGCCTCGAACCATTCCTCGAGTTCGGCAGTGACGGCGAGTAGAGGATCGGGCCTCCGCCGCTCTCGCTTGGCCGCTGGCTTGGAGCGGGCAGTCGGTTTCACTTCACCACCACGCCAAGCAATCCGTAAGCCAGAAAGAAAGTCTTCGAGCGTCAGGTACATCGCCTTGAGCCAAAGGCATGTATCCTCCGGCGTGCGTGGGTCGTCAAGCAGCCGCTGGAAGAGTGTGGCAGGACGATGATAGCGCTTGATCACCTTGGCTCCGTCACGGTGCTTTTCTTTCAGCTTGAATGATGGCTGAAAGAAATTCACGAACAACCGCATTGACGAATAAAGCTTGGCCAGCTCCCGAGTGGCTCGCAGCCCCTCGAAGCGTCGGTATCCAACGATCTTGCGCACGATTGCGCCATTCTTCTGCTCGACAAATGCCTGATCATTCTTTCGGTAAGGGCGGCAACGGGTAAGTTCGATATTATCGCGCAAGCAATACTCATGAACACTCTCGTTCATGAACACACTGTCGTTATCGGTGTCGAAGCCCAGCAGCGGGAACGGCAGCAACTTGCGCAGTTCGGCCAACGCAGTGATCAGTACCGTTTGCTCGCGAACCATCCTTGAGGACCCGATCAATCGTCGCTGGGCTCATCGTCAAGAGTCGCCGGCGCGTCTCGCTATTCATATCGCCGTGTCCATGACGTTCCATCGCTTCGATTAGTGTTGGCAACAGGGGGTGTAGTCGCTTGCCGCAAATTCGATCCGACGCCTCCCAAACAACGACGAGCGCTGCCCGCACGTCGTCGCCGTAAACCCGGCGCCCTGGCCGAGGACCACCCTTCGCCGGTTTGCGTTCTCCTCGCAGCAGTCGCATCGCATGCTTGCGATGAAAGCCCGTGAGCGCCACGAACTCGTCTAACATCCTCGCCTTCTCGGCCCGCCCGCCTAACACATAGCGACAACTGATCGCTGCCACCAATTCCGCACGTGTCGCCATGCTGACCTTCCTCATCACAGCTCCCGAGGTTGATTCGGCGGGAGCAATTTAGATGAGGCAATAACCCATTCTCAGGGAGCAGTTCAGGCGAGGCAATGCGCGCGACAAACTGGCGGTGCCTTTGATTGTCGCGAATGAGGCTGGCCTGCCGCGCCGGCGTTTGACCCCCATGGGTGGAACGTCGTCGATAGCTTTCAACGTTCATTTCGAATGATCGTTGCGTGATGAACAAGTCGGTCCACCGCGGCACCCGCCCGCAGGCATTAGTTGCAGGATACGGGTCGGCATCGAGCACCCAACTCACACGTTGGCTCATGATCGCTGTATGAAATGCATCCGGCGCCATGGGCGGGTTTCGTCCTGGCCTGAAGCCATAGTAGAACCCGCAAAGGGTAGGCCGTCATAGACGGCACTAAGCACTTCAGCGACCGCGCCAGCATCCTTCGCACCCGAGGCTCTTCCCGCATCCGTATCTGTCTACACCTCAGATGCGACAGCCGTCGCCTCTTGGGATGCTGGCCAAACGTCACGTTTTGAAGGAAGACTGGCGACGTGCACATTCGATGTCGCCCCCGGCACTGGGGATCGTCTCATCTGGGTTGGCGCGCTGCACGTGGCCGCGTAAAAACGGATTCTCTCTCAACGGTTTGGTGCTTTTTCAAGAACCACTGGCATCTATTGCTCGATCCATCTCCACCCTATTGCAGGAAAAGGTAAATGTCGCTCTGCATGCCTGATGGCCCCAGAGTGGCCGTGTAGGGCACACCATGGATACTGAAGTTGGTGGGTTTGTCCGCGCTCGGCAGCAAGTCAAATAAGTACATTGCAGGCAGAAGGTCATCTGGTACCGGTTGATTGCCGTGTTGCCAGCTCGGAGGGACAAATCCTCCCAAGTCGTCCACAGGCAGCGTGTACTGTGGGGTGCCGAAGATCGATGCCCCCAAGCTTTGCTCCCATGGTGCGTCTGGCGGATTGACGCTTTGCACCGGTGAATAGGCAGCTGACGGCAAATCCTGCCGGAAGGTCGCTGTATTCCAGCTATCGGGAAGCTGGCCGGGTTGAGCCACTCCATGCCAAAACTCTGCGGGATCGGCGATCTGTGTGGAGGAACTCCGGTCCAGCCGCCGCAGCCCCCGCTCGAGCACTGTTGGGCGCGGTGCTCAGACGTCGTTGGAGTTGCTCCCGATCGGCGACGAGGTTGTCGAGGTGCAGCACGGCTGGCCGGCCTCTTCGTGCCAGTCGTCTAACGAGCGCCCGCGTGCCGTCAACCACGAAGACTCCGCAATCATAGTCGTTGCGCTGTTGGGTCATGCGGACGGGCTCCAGACGGGTACCCAACCTTTGTGCGAGCATTGCTGCAAACTCGTTGTTCTGGCCCCGGAAGGAGTCATAGTGATAGGCAGCCGGCCCCTCGCGGTTGCGACGGTCAACGAGTAGCAGCGACCAATGGGTGCCGCGGTGATCAGGATCCGAAGCACTGGCATCGCTCACTGGAAGGAACAGGAAGTCGGCTGTATCTCTTCCATTCTGATCATTAACGATGCGCTGGAAAGCGCTCAGCGCGGTGCTCTCATCGCCCAGGCGCAGATGATAATGGGCTATCAGGGGATCGATAAGCCGCGTCCTGGCGGCGAGATCCGGATCGTTTCGCTGCAAGTCCTGCATTAGCAGCTCATAATCCGTCTGGATATGCTGGTCGCCCAGCCATTCGATATGGTCGAGCGACAATCCGCTGCGGCCTTCGATCGATGGATCAACCTGCTGCAGCGGCGAAATTGATCTGAACTCGGCACGTGGATCCGAACGGCCGTCCAGACCGGCCGGTTCCCGGCCACTTGCCTGCTCAGGGGACAACCCCGACGCTGCGTTCGCCTCAACGACTTGCTGGTACTGCCGAAGCCGCTTGAAAGAGATAGTGTGTTTTCCCATGTCTTCGGTGAAGTCTTGGTAATCTTTTTGCAACGACTGTTGCTGCTGATCAGTACCGGTGAGTCGGCTGACTATGCTCTCCCTGCCCTCCCTTTGGAGCCAAGCGCTAAACTTTCGTTGATTGCTGGCCATATTCCAGACAACATTCCTCTTGGAAGTCGAGTTCGATCCGAGCTTGCTCAGCGCTTCCTTGGCTAGGTCATCAATGATGCGGGCGTCGTCGGGATAAGGATTATGCTGTTTCAACTGGAACTCGGCGCCTAGATACTGCCGCAGCCGATCGAAACTCACGACCACTTTTTTTCCTTCCTCCTTGGTAAAGGCCCTAAAATCCTCCTTCAACGACTGTTGCTGCTCATCACTGCCGGTGAGCCGGCTGACTATGCTCTCCCTGCCCTCCCTTTTGAGCCAAGCGCTAAACTTTCGTTGGTGACTGGTATTATTCCGGGAAGTCGAGACCGGTCCGAACTTACTCAGCTCTTCCTTGGCCAAGCTATCAATGACGCGGGCGTCGTCGGGATAAGGATCATGTATCTGGCGCCCCATCAGGCGCGGCCCAGGTCCAACGGCTTGGAGTTCTTGCCCCTCAGGCGCGAGCCTCCTGAAATGAGACAGTGCTGACTTAAGACGGTTCCGACCATCCCCACCGCTTGCAAAATAATAATCCGCGATATCAACGGCTAGTGAATCTGGATCGTTTAAAAGCCGAGAAGCCATCGAATCTCTGTTCTCTGCTCGGAGCCAACGAGCGAACCCCCTAAGAACCCATAAATTGTTCTCGACGGTAGCCTCGGGAACCCTTCCGTCCCCTCGGCCGACGCTACCGTCGGGTAGAATTTCGTAGTTTCGGACTGCTTCCGCGAACTGGTTGATGCGGGAACTCGTCATCGGGATGCATGTCCCAGTCGGCGGCGCGACCACGCTTGGCGCCGACGCGAACCTTGGTTGAGACCACGTGAGTCTCCGTT
Organism: Rhizobium sp. K102; assembly: GCF_022385315.1. NCBI lineage: Bacteria > Pseudomonadati > Pseudomonadota > Alphaproteobacteria > Hyphomicrobiales > Rhizobiaceae > Rhizobium > Rhizobium sp. K102. The sequence continues at coordinate 235,450 of NZ_CP092432.1, read as the reverse complement.
GCGGCATCGACGTCTTGCTGCCCCGAACCCCTCTCCGGCGCCAGCGACTGCGGCGTCACTCGCATCGAACCGCCCACGGATCTGCGACGCGGCACACGGTCGCCGGCGTCACTATCGTGCGAACCGAGGCGTAAGTCGCTCGGATCCTGTTCCATGTCTCGGCTCTCTGAATAGTAGTCCTCGATCCAGGCGTCCGTATCGAAAGCTCCGGTCACGCCTTCGATCCACCCACTTACTTCGCGAGAATCGTCATCGCGCGGCTGGTTCCGTCTTGGGTACATCGATGCCGGTCCTCCGGAAATCAAATTTGGAACCTCGATCCTAATGCCTGCCGACCGCCGCCCAGCATGCTAAAGCCAGATCCAATCATGCCCTCAAGGCATGGCCGAACACCATATGGCGACGGCTTGCCGACAATCGTCTGCACTCGACCATCAGGCCGGCACATGGCTTGAGAGGCTCGCCAGCTTGCCGCTTGCCATGCGGAGCCCGCTAAAATTGGCCTTCATTTAAGCAGTTTCGGGTGATGTGTGGAACATGCAGCGCGAAGGGTGCCGTCAGAATTTCCGATTCCAACCAATCTTTCCGCCGGCCTTTCTGATTTCGCCGCCTCAGGCAACGGAACCATTGCGGTGTAGCTGCTGACAGAACCCGTTGCGCGCCTGATAGTTATGCGACCTATGGGGCGGCGATCAGGATGAGACGCGCGCGACAATCTGGATGAGATTCTTATGTCGCGGTCGGGATGAAGTTATCATGTTGATTGTCGCTGGCAAGAGCTTCATCGTGGTCTGATTGCCGCTCCGCGACTAACCGTGCGGTGCCTTTGATTGTCGCGAATGAGGCTGGCCTGCCGCGCCGGCGTTTGACCCCCATGGGTGGAACGTCGTCGACAGCTTTCGACGTTCATTTCGAAGATCGTTGCGTGATGAACAAGTCGGTCCACCGCGGCACCCGCCCGCAGGTGTCAGGCGAAATGAGAAACTGACCCCCTAACGAAATGAAGAACTGCCCCCTCGTGTGACAACGAGGAGAGATGGATGACAAGTGCGATTTCAGCGCATCCTGCATCGTGGGGAACGATGCAGGGCGAAGATATGCTTGAGGCAGATGAGGTGGTGGCAATGTTGCGGCTGCACGAGCTTGGTTGGGGTGCCAAGCGTCTATCGAAGGAATTTGGATGTGCTCGCAACACTGTCCGTCGATATCTTCGTGAGGGTGGAGCGGTACCCTTCAAGAAGCCGGTTCGGAGGAGTGCTTTTGATGGCCTTGATGATTGGCTTCGTGAACGCTTCTTTCGCCATGATGGCAATGCCGATGTGATCCGGCAGGAGCTGGCGAGCGAGCATGGAATTATCATCGGTTTGCGTTCGGTAGAGCTTCGAGTCCGGGAATGGCGGCGGGAACTCAAGGCGCAAAAGCGTGCGACAGTGCGGTTTGAAACGCCGCCTGGTCGTCAGTTGCAGATCGACTTCGGGCAGACGCGTGTCTGGATCGGTGACGAGCGGCTTCGGGTAAACGTCTTTGTCGCCACGCTAAGCTATTCCAGACGCATTCATATCCGTGCCTCATTGAGAGAAGGGCAGACAGATTGGTTCGAGGGGATGGAAGGCGCGTTTCTTCGGTTTGGCGGCGTTCCCGTTGAGGTTTTGCTGGATAATGCGAAGGCACTTGTCGAACATCACGACGCGGTTAGCCGGGAGGTTCGCTTCAATGCGCGACTCTGGGCGTTTGCCCGTTACTGGGGCTTCGCGCCACGCGCTTGCGCTCCCTACCGGGCGCGAACAAAGGGGAAGGACGAGCGCGGGGTCGGGTACGTCAAGAAGAATGCTATCGCTGGTCGCCGGTTTGAGAACTGGGCTTCGTTCGAGGCGCACCTTGACCGATGGATACGAGAGATCGCAGACCGACGAGAACACGGCACGACTGGTGAAGCACCAATTGAACGCTTTGCTGCGGAGGCCGAAGCCCTTCGGCCGCTATCCGGCCGCGCACCGTTTGGACAACTACGCGACCTCGTGCGCAAAGTGCAGGCGGACTGCGCCATCGATCTCGACACAAACAGCTATTCCGTACCCTGGCGTCTCATCGGCGAGAGCGTCCAAGTCGTTGTATTGGCTGGCCGTGTAATTATCCGTCACGCTGGCCAGGTTGTGGCCGATCATCCTCTCTGCCAGGGACGGCGACAACGGATCGTCGACCGGGATCACTTTGTTGGCTTCGCGGGTAGCGAAGGACTGGTTCGCACCGCTCCAGTCGAGCTGGCACCAGCCGCCTTGCTGCGACCTCTTGCGGAATACGAGGCCGTTGTTGGAGGTGGCTGGTGATGACGACCGTCGATCACGATTTACTCATCGCGACACTCGATCGGCTAAAGCTGACGGCGATCCGCGATCAACTCGACACGTTGCTGGACGAGGCGGCCCGCTCGAAGATGACGTTGCGCGAAGCTCTGGCGTTCCTGGTCTCACGAGAGATTGCCCGGCGCGATGAACGGCGCATCTCGATGTCGAGCAAGTTGGCGCAGTTCCCCTTCGTACGCGAACTCGATGGCTTCGACTTCGAGGCACAGCCCTCGCTGGATCGAGGACAGATCAGGGAGCTGTCAACCTGCCGCTGGATTGCTCACGGCGACACCGTCCTATTCCTCGGACCTCCGGGCACCGGTAAGACGCACCTTGCTGTCAGTCTTGGCCGAGAAGCAATCCGCCAGAACTACAACGTTCAATTCGCCACGGCGGCCACTCTGGTTGCGATGCTCGCCAAGGCCCATAACGATGGCTCATTGGACAAGCAGTTGACAATCCTATCGCGGCCGAAACTGCTGATCATCGACGAGCTGGGATATCTGCCCTTCGAAGCTAACGCCGCCCACCTGTTCTTCCAACTGGTCTCTCGCCGCTATGAAAGGGGATCGATCCTGATTACCTCCAATCGATCGGTCGGAGAGTGGGGGAGCGTCTTTGGAGACCCTGTCGTCGCCACCGCGATATTGGACCGCCTGCTGCACCATTCGACGGTGATCACCATCCGAGGTGATAGCTACAGGCTTCGCGAAAAGCGCCGTTCCGGCCTTCTGCAGAAGGCCGGAACAGCGCTTGAGACAAACGAAACAGCAAATCAATGAAGGGGTCAGTTCTTCGTTTCGCCTACGGGGTCAAATCTTCACTTCGCTTGACAGCAGGCATAGTTTGATAGTTGCAGGATACGTGGTCGGCATCGAGTACCAAACTCACACGTTGGCTCATGATCGCTGTATGAAATGCATCCGGCGCCATGGGCGGGTTTCGTCCTGGCCTGAAGCCATAGTAGAACCCGCAAAGGATAGGCCGTCATAGACGGCACTAAGCACTTCAGCGACCGCGCCAGCATCCTTCGCACCCGAGGCTCTTCCCGCATCCGTATCTGTCTACACCTCAGATGCGACAGCCGTCGCCTCTTGGGATGCTGGCCAAACGTCACGTTTTGAAGGAAGACTGGCGACGTGCACATTCGATGTCGCCCCCGGCACTGGGGATCGTCTCATCTGGGTTGGCGCGCTGCACGTGGCCGCGTAAAAACGGATTCTCTCTCAACGGTTTGGTGCTTTTTCAAGAACCACTGGCATCTATTGCTCGATCCATCTCCACCCTATTGCAGGAAAAGGTAAATGTCGTTCTCCATGCCTGATGGCCCCAGAGTGGCCGTGTAGGGCACACCATGGATAGTGATGCTGGTCTGGGGGTTGTCCGCGCTCGGCAGCAACTCAAGCCAGGACATTGCAAGCCGAAGGCCAGCCGGTGCCGGTTGATTGCGGTGTTGCCAGCTCGGAGGGACAGCTCCTCCCAAGTCGTCCACAGGCAGCGTGTACTGTGGGGTGCCGAAGATCGATGCCCCCAAGCTTTGCTCCCATGGTGCGTCTGGCGGATTGACGCTTTGCACCGGTGAATAGGCAGCTGACGGCAAATCCTGCCGGAAGGTCGCTGTATTCCAGCTATCGGCGGGAAGCTGGCCGGGTTGACCCACTCCATGCCAAAACTCTGCGGGATCGGCGATCTGTGTGGAGGACTCCGGTTCAGCCGCCGCAGCCCCCGCTCGAGCACTGTTGGGCGCGGTGCTCAGACGTCGTTGGAGTTGCTCCCGATCGGCGACGAGGTTGTCGAGGTGCAGCACGGCTGGCCGGCCTCTTCGTGCCAGTCGTCTAACGAGCGCCCGCGTGCCGTCAACCACGAAGACTCCGCAATCATAGTCGTTGCGCTGTTGGGTCATGCGGACGGGCTCCAGACGGGTACCCAACCTTTGTGCGAGCATTGCTGCAAACTCGTTGTTCTGGCCCCGGAAGGAGTCATAGTGATAGGCAGCCGGCCCCTCGCGGTTGCGACGGTCAACGAGTAGCAGCGACCAATGGGTGCCGCGGTGATCAGGATCCGAAGCACTGGCATCGCTCACTGGAAGGAACAGGAAGTCGGCTGTATCTCTTCCATTCTGATCATTAACGATGCGCTGGAAAGCGCTCAGCGCGGTGCTCTCATCGCCCAGGCGCAGATGATAATGGGCTATCAGGGGATCGATAAGCCGCGTCCTGGCGGCGAGATCCGGATCGTTTCGCTGCAAGTCCTGCATTAGCAGCTCATAATCCGTCTGGATATGCTGGTCGCCCAGCCATTCGATATGGTCGAGCGACAATCCGCTGCGGCCTTCGATCGATGGATCAACCTGCTGCAGCGGCGAAGTTGATCTGAACTCGGCACGTGGATCCGAACGGCCGTCCAGACCGGCCGGTTCCCGGCCACTTGCCTGCTCAGGGGACAACCCCGACGCTGCGTTCGCCTCAACGACTTGCTGGTACTGCCGAAGCCGCTTGAAAGAGATAGTGTGTTTTCCCATGTCTTCGGTGAAGTCTTGGTAATCTTTTTTCAACGACCATTGCTGCTGATCACTGCCGTTGAGCCGGCTCGCTATGCTCTCCCTGCCCTCCCTTTGGAGCCAAGCGCTAAACTTTCGTTGGTGACTGGTATTATTCCGAGAAGTCGGGACCGGTCCGAACTTACTCAGCTCTTCCTTGGCCAAGCTATCAATGACGCGGGCGTCGTCGGGATAAGGATCATGTATCTGGCGCCCCATCAGGCGCGGCCCAGGTCCAACGGCTTGGAGTTCTTGCCCCTCAGGCGCGAGCCTCCTGAAATGAGACAGTGCTGACTTAAGACGGTCCTGACCATCCCCACCGCTTGCCCAATAATCCGCGATATCAACGGCTAGTGAATCTGGATCGTTTAAAAGCCGAGAAGCCATCGAATCTCTGTTTTCTGCTCGGAGCCAACGAGCGAACCTCCTAAGAATCCCTAAATTGTTCTCGACGGTAGCCTCGGGAACCCTTCCGTCCCCTCGGCCGACGCTACCGTCGGGTAGAATTTCGTAGTTTCGGACTGCTTCCGCGAACTGGTTGATGCGGGTCTCGTCATCGGGATGCATGTCCCGGTCGGCGGGGCGACCACGCTTGGCGCCGACGCGAACCTTGGTTGAGACCACGTGAGTCTCCGTTGCGGCATCGACGTCTTGCTGCCCCGAACTCCGCGACGACGTCTTGCCGCTGCTCAATCCGAACGCCTTCTTGAACCCTGACGCCATGCGCGACGTAAATCCGCGGCGTTTGCCCTGCGGCGCCGCGGCGACTTCGCCCGCCTCCGCCATATTGCTCGATGTCTTGCTCCCCGAGCCGCCGAATCGCAAGCTGCTGGAGCCCGCCCGAGAGACGTCTATGCTGTGGCGGGCGCCGCTCAACGAGTTCTCCGGCGCCAACGACTGCGGCGTCACTCGCATCGAACCGCCCACGGATCTGCGACGCGGCACACGGTCGCCGGCGTCACTGTCGTGCGAACCGAGGCGCAAGTCGCTCAGATCCTGTTCCACATCTCGTCTCTGTGAATTGTACTCCCGGATCCAGGCGTCCGTATCGAAAGCTCCGGTCACGCCTTCGATCCACTCACTTACTTCGCGAGAATCGTCATCGCGCGGCTGGTTCCGTCTTGGGTACATCGATGCCGGTCCTCCGGAAATCAAATTTGGAACCTCGATCCTATTGACGCCGGACGGCTCTCCTTCCCGTCGAAGCAGGACGAACAGTCGCCGATAGCCGAAACGCCGACGCTCGTTTGCAAGGTCACGCAGCTTTGCCCGCAGCGCCACCTCCGGCGGTCGGCAGGACCGATAACGCACCGTCTTGCGGTCGGCGGATATGATCTGGCAGGCCCGCCGCTCCGAAAGACCCATCACGGCCTTCAGATGCGTGACGGCTTCACGCTTGGCGGCAGGCCCTACCATTTTTTTGCAAGAAGCTCGCGGAGCGCCGCCGCATCCAGCATCTGTTCGGCCAGCAGCTTTTTCAGCCTGGCGTTCTCGTCCTCAAGCGCCTTCAGCCGCTTGGCCTCGGACACTTCCATACCACCGTATTTGGCTTTCCAGTTGTAAAACGTCGCTTCCGAAATCCCGTGCTTACGGCAGAGGTCGGCCGCCTTCGCGCCTGCCTCCTGCTCCTTCAGTACCGCAATTATCTGCTCTTCGGTAAATCTCTGCTTCTTCATTCGTCCGTCCTTTGATGGGCCGGACTCTAATCAAATCTGGAGGAAATTCGCAGTGGCAGGTCACCTTCACCACCTAAGGGGTCTACGTGGCTCCGCTTTTCCAAAGCATTTTAGAATATCGATTTTGCATGATGGCGACCAGTCCGGTTGCACTAGCATATGCGTAATCTGCAATTGGAGACCAACAACGGTGAAAACAGAACAAGCCCGCGGGGCGGTAAATTTTCCGAGACGCCTCTAACATTCAAGCTAATCTTAGCCCTGCCGCGGCGCAGACACCTCCGACGGACTGTCAGCCGATTCGACGATGGTCTGGCGAAGGGAGCCACGCTTTCGCGGATCCTCGAGGCTTGGGCTGAGGTAAAGGGATCAGGAGCGGCGCATGCAACGCGCACCGCCCGCTTCATCGAGTCTAGCAGTCACGTATCCGCTTTATAGGCCGGACATGTGAGCGCACCGTTCCCATGTGAAGCGACTGAAAAGAATGCGCTTCATCACACCTTTCACTCTCAGGAGAGACCGCCATGGATAACTCAGAACGATCGCTGCGCTACAACATTTCCGAGGAAGATGATCGCACCCGGGCCATGGCGGGGTGGATCGAGAATATGACCGGGGCACAAACGCTTACGGGCATGCCGTCCCGATCAACGCCAGATCCCCATGCTCTTTCGCCTTCGTCGCCAACGCGACCATACTCGCTCTCTTCCGAACCTCCAATTAAGGTGCTCGACAGATCGACATTTGCCAGAAAAGTAAGGGAATTTTACGGTGATGAAATCAAGCACATTTCCGTCAATCCACAAGAGTACTCGCCCTTCGTGTCCTCTAAAGCCCTGCGTACGGCTACCATCGCTCGACTCTACGGCGGCACCGACAATGATACGCCCAGCGCGCGATATTTCAGCTATGATCTGGGAGAACGAAGCGTTGGGCTTTTAAGAACAGAGGATGGATTTAGCATCGAAAACGAGCCGTGGCGGGAACTATTTCCCGGTCGAAAAAGAATCACGTCGATTGTAGACCTTCGCGTTACTCATCCGCTTGTCGAGAACGCAGGCGATATTCTGCTCGAACATCAACTTCAACTCGACGGCGAACAGCCGTTGATCATGTCACGTCCCGCTACGCCGGAGATGGGAACCCGTCTAGAGCAGATGGGTTTCGTTGATGTGGGTGAAAATCGCTGGGTGCTCGACCCTACGCAACATCCCGACAAGTGGACAAAGAATAGCAAGGGTGGATGGCAGCGCGCCGACAAACCTTGGAGTTATCTCTCTAAAACCGTGGAGTATCTTAGCGACGATGAAGCAGGTGTCGAGGAGCATTCGAGTGACGCCAGTGTCGAGACAGATTCATCCGATGATGACCCGTCTTGGTACTTCGAACACCTCAATTTGAACCGCGGCTAAAAGCTTGCCTCATCGTGAGGACTTTTTGCGCCGCCGGCTGAGTTGATACGCCCTTGTATTACGGGAGGACGCAGGCGAAGATTAGAGACTGCAATAATTGCTGCGACTCTCTGCGACGGCCCGCCTCATGCTGCACTCCGATCCTGCCGCGATGCAGATTGGCGGGGCTGGCTTCTGGGTGGTCCGCAACGATATCGCCGTTGGGGGTATCTTCTGATAATGGCCGTCGGGTTCGAAAACCTTCTGGTTGAGCCCCTAAAAGATCACCCAGGTACTCCCCAGGCGCCTCATGAATAACGACACCGAAGCGCTTGAACTCGAATCGCTCGTATCCGGACCCGTCGCCAAGCCCAAGGCGACCGTCCGACACGATGTCGATGAATGATCGACGTGCGAGCTGACCGGAAACCGCACGGTCCGGTCGACATCATCGGGACGCGCCCATGGGCCCCATCGGCACGCGTCGGCGAATAGCGGCGAGATCCGTCTCGTCGGCGCGTTCCAGTTCTCGACCATCGGCGTGCGCACATAGCCGAGCTCTTATGGCCGTCAGGCCCACTCGACGCGACGCCAACTCGCATGCCAAACTTTTCGTGATCAAGATCAGGCCCCTTCCAGGCAGCGTAGCCGTTGCGTCTGGGATCGCCCAGCAACCCGCCCAGCGAGGCCACATTGAAGATCACAGGGCCGCGCGGCAACGCCGCACCGCACCGTTCCGCTTCCAGGAAGATCCACGGCAACGACAATGTCGCCGTTCGCAAAGGCAGCGACCAGAGCGCGGCCAATCCCGCCTGCAGCGCGTGTAATGACGGCGGGTGTCTGCTTGCTTCATGGATTAGCTTCTCCTGCTCCGGCGTATGCGATCTAACGCTAAAGGAGCCAGATGACAGCAAGTTAGCACCACGTCCCGGAAAAGAAGAGTTCGGCACCAGCTGAACGCGCCGCTATTCCGCCTCGGCTTTCATGCTCTTTGCCGCTTCCGAGCGTATAGACCGGGTCGTTAGAATGCGATGTTCCGATCGGCTGCCTGAAACCGAACCGCTCAATCTCTGGCGACGCCGCCTGCTGTGTCTGCTCCTCGAGCCAATCATAGACCACTGTGCGGTCGGCAATTCTCCACTCCCCTTCCCTTTTCTGAAAATGGTCGCAATATCGACCACATAGGAGAAACCTGGCAACGTATGATCCGGCCGCAGTCCGGCCCTCGTTGGAGCGCAGTGAAGTAGCTCTCGACAGCTGCTTCAGTCGGGCTGATAAACTCAATCAGAACGTTGGTGATCTGGTGGATGTTGCGCGGTTCGGTCTTGAAGACACCAAGCGTGAACTCAATGAATCCCTCGGCGGAGCCCGTATACGCTCCGTGAACGTCCTGCGCATCAGGCCAGAAGGAGCTGCGCAGCCCCGCCTCGTCCGCCCGTCTATCCCGCGGCAATACCGATAGGACAGTCGCGGATCGTTTCGCGATCATGCAATTCGACCCATTTTCGTGGTCCATGGCCCGTCGCAAGTCTGGTCTTGAGTTGAAAATGGCGTTCTATGCATCTGCGAACGGACATTCGCGCCGTCGGCGCTTGACTTGGTCTCGCAATGCCACTTCCCAGGGAACGTCTGTGAACTCAAACAGCGTGCGTAGGACAGCAACTCCCGCGCAATCAAGGACCATTGGTGCGTTGGATTTTGTCTGCAAGAACAGCCAGGGCCTCTCTGCGCTTGTGTGGAAGGTAGCTAACGGTCCATTCGGCGACAATGCGGTCGACGAGTTCGCCAGAAAGAGCCCAATGTCGACTGGATCCCCGTTTGCGGCCGCCGGGGCTGCCGGTGCCTGTCTCGGCGAAGTCTCCTCCAAAGCCTGTGATCCGAACGATCCTGCCTGGCTCCCAATCGGGCTCGTCTGACCGAGCGGGAGCGGCTGATCGACGCGAGGGAGAAATCTGGGGCCAGGCGGCTCGCCTCTCGGCGTCACCCCACGTTAGGCTGGTTATGCCATCCGCGGGCATCAAATCGGGGTGAAAGAAAGTTCTAAGCCTGGTGTGGTCGAGCGGCCCGACCTGCCCTCCTCAACTCAAGCACTCGAGGCGAGCCGCCATTTTACCGGTGTAGGTCTATTGTCGAATGCCTGACAACCCTATGTCGGGTCGCAAATGGAGGGAACCGGACAAAAAACGCTAACCAATTGAAAACCTAAGCAATTTTCATTGGCATGGCCCTTGCTTCTTGAACCGCGACGTTAAGCAGCAACGGAGCCTTTAATGCCCCCACCAATGATTTCGCTCAAGAACCTGACCAGCACGACAACTATGAACCAACTGCTGGCCACAGCGAAGTCCACTGCTTGCGCCGCGTCATTGTGCGGTTCGTCCGCAAAGCCGCACCACGTCGAGCCGGCTGTCTGGGAGAAAATCACGGACCTTTCCTGCTATTTAGAAAAAGCGCACTACTATTTCGCGCGCATGCACGTCGTAGCCGCACCAGCTTGCAATATCCAGTGCAACTACTGCAATCGTAAATACTGCGCCAACGAAAGCCGGCCTACGCCTGACCAGGCGCTGCGAAAGGTCGTTGCGGTCGCCAATGAAGTCCCTCAGCTTTCCGTGCTCTTTATCGCCGGACCAAGCGATGCCTGTTATGACCGGAAGAAGACAAAGGCGACATTTGCACGCGGAGCCACAGAGGTCCCCGATATCAAGCTGTGTCTTTCAACCAACGGTCCGGCAGTGCCAGACCGTGTCGGCGAGCCTGCTGACATAAATGTTGATCACTTGACGATCACCATCAAAATGGTCGATCCGAGAGCCGGCGCGAAGATATCCGCGCCACTGCAGGGCCGAGCCGCAGCTCAGCAGAAGCCCGGATACAAGCAGACCCCGCGAGCACATAGGCATCCAAGTCTCGATATTCGTCCAACATGCCTGGCACTCTCGGGCGCAGCAGCGCTGAGCCCTTGGTCATCTCCCCGCGCAAAATCCCCGTTTGCTCTCTTTGATGCTTCGGGAGCATCCCGATCACCGCTTCTTGTGTCAGTCTGCTCCCGTCTCCAACGCTGCGGCGACCTCCTTGCGCAGCCATTTATGCTGCGGGTCGTGATGGCACCGCTCGTGCCAGATGAGCATGACCTTGTACGGTGCCGGCTCGAGGGGTGGATCAACAACCCTAAGCGGCAGCATCGCGGAAACTTGGGTCGCAACGCGGCGCGGGACGAGCAATACCAAATCCGTTGCCGAAGCTACCACCGCTGCCGTGAGAACGCTGGAAAAAAGTATGGGACTACGATCCGCTCGCAGGTTGGGCAAGTGGTCGTAGATCGGGCCGAAATGGTCGGGGAGTCCGTACTGATGGCAGCGTGACGCAAGGTCGCGAAGTTGTCGATCGTCCATTCCTGCGCCAGCGCGGGATGGTCGTGGCGCAACAAACACGCGAAGCGGTCTGTATAGAGACTGCGCCGAAAATAGCCAGGCAGTTGCACGTCAATATGCCCAACGGCCAAATCAATATCACCTTGCTCAAGCCCCCGCACGGCACGATCAAACGGCAAACAGGCGAGTGTGTCGAGATGAGGGGCACGCTCGCGTAACCACGGCAGGAGGCGCGGTAGTACAGCCAAAGCTTGATGATCGGGGATCGCCAGCGTTGCCCCCTCCCCATTCTTTTGAGATTAGGCTGCGGCTTGTCACCATCTCTCGGATCGTACGCAGTGCCGACGGCAGCCTTTGAGCCAGGTGTTCGCCTTGCGGCGTTGGGATCAAACCCGTTGAAGACCGCACCAGGAGATCATCATTGAACAAGCCGCGCAGCCTTCCCAGTGCCCGGCTCATCGCCGGTTGACTCCGCCCGATGTGCTGGCCCGCGTGCGTCACGTTCCGGTATTCGAGCAGAGCCTCGAGCGCCACCAGGAGGTTGAGGTCTATTGATGCTAGGTTTAGCTGGTGTCCAGTGAGGCGCTCTCCTCTCCAATCTTGCAACATCTTTCGCCTATAAGCGAGTTGATCCGTCACCTCTTTTTCTACATAGCGTTTCATGACGTTCATTCCTCAACAATCAATTCCGGGTCCAACGTTTTCGAGTTCATCTCGGCGGTGGAGCGCGGGTGACAACCTCATGGCATTGTGCCATCACGCGTCCAAGGGGCGGCCAGATCTGTGTGACGATGGCGATCACATGGAACATCGGGGTGTCCCACAGGAATATAGCGCCCGTGTCGACTTCCCCGAGCCCGTTGCAACAGTCTCGGATCCGATGCTGGGGTGCTTGGGTGAAAGAGGCGCACGCGCTCGAGCACAGCGTTGCAATAGGCCTCGGTCGCATAATACGCGATGCGGTCGATGTCGCTCAGGTGAACACCTGCAGATGCGAGGCAATATTGAATCGAACGCGTTGGTAACTTGTTGGAGTGCTTGATCCGGTTAAGGCGCTCCTCCTCGACCGCCGCTATCACTCGCCCGTCGCGAACGGGAACCGCAGCCCCATCGTGCATAAAGGTGCTCGGTAGATCGGACGAATTTTCGTAATCTTTGCTTAGACCGCCACTGAGCCCTAGACACAGCATGTTGCTCTCCAGTTCGTTTCGGAAGGTAGGTCGCTCTGGCCTGGCCACCGGCCTTCGTAGTTTCATAGGGTGGCGCTTGACAGTGCAGCTAGAGCTCACGGGGTCGAAGCCGATACCATTAGTGACCGGCGCGGCGACATTGCCGACAACCGATCCTGCGCAACCTTCTTGATCATTGTTGCGACGCCGCACAGAAACCCGGGCCGAAGCGCTTGCAGCAGAACTGCCTAACCTATCCACATCACTCAATCCTTCATATTTCGGCCCGACAGCCGCAAGAAAACATCACGAGGTTTGGTGGCCCTGCAAAAGGCGCAGACCAAGTCCTCGCGGCTGCGAGCGCGCCTGCTCTGGCTTCTAGTGATTGTGGGAGATGCACTCACAGGTTAGTCGACCAGGGAACAGTGCTTCTTGTGAGAGCCCTATCAGCACTGAAACGGGAGAAGCAACGGTGAAGATTCTGCCCGATCACGACCAGCGTAAGATAACAATCGAGGCCAGGCAACTGACAGAGGGCTCCAGGTCGAATTTCCAGCATCGTCTCCGCACCTGAGGACCCATTTTTTTAGAACTCCACATAATCTACACAGCGCTCTTCAGCGTTTTCTAAGGGCAATCGTTTTGAGCAGTAAAATCGTTTTTGTGGATGGAATGCGTGCAAAAAGGAATGGGTGGATTCATAGCAAGGCGAGCGGCACTTTCAAACAGCGGCCGTGATGATCAACGTTTACGGCAAATCCGCCTCCGACGTCGGTGCCGACGACCGACCTCCGAAATCCTCGTGTATCGTCGTACCCGCAACACTCCTTCTCTACTCTGGTTTTCAGCCGATAAACCTAGCCGCAGCTTCGCCAGTCGGCACGTCGATAAGCGTGATCGGGCTTGCTGCAAGGAAACGGCGTTGGTTGTTGGTCGGCGCTGCCGCATCCAGCACCGCAAAACGTGGTGCGTTGGATCGCGTCATGATCCGTCGGGCGTAGGTGCGCAGCATCTGGTCGTTGAAGCGGCAGCCGATGAAGAAGAGCCTCTGTTGGTGCGCCGCTCCTTCACCGCTTCGCTGACCCACCTGAGCGGCGGAACTCCTTCCGTCGCTGATGAGGCCGTTGATGGCCTGCTCGCCCGGCCTTCCGGTGGGTCGGCCGGCATCGAGACAGGCGATTATTACGCGGCGGGCGCGGCGCGCGAGGTTTCGATGCGCTTCAGTCCATCGGTGATGGCCGCGAGCCCTTCCCGCAGCGTCTGCCCTATAGTGCCCGGACCGATGTCGATTGGAGGATTGTCAAGCATGGCTACAATGTCGCTGCCGTTGAGATAATCGAGCTTCTTCTGGACTGTGGTTCGGACACGCTCGGTCGCGCTCGACAGTGCCTCACCGTTGCGTTCGGTGATGGCGGAGAGCTGATCTGAAAGCTCTCCTCCGAACTGCAGGAAGATGTCGTCGACATACCTCCACGTTCCGCCGCGGGCTTCCACATCGACCATCTGGTTGATCTTGCTCTTTACCTCATCCCGCAGCGTCAAGGCAGTGTCGAGATGAGCCTGCCATATAGCTATGATACTTTCGACCGAGTTCTCGATGGATTTGGTCCTTTCGGGCTGGTCTGCGATGCCAAGAAGGACCAGAAGTTGATCATCGTTACCGAGCCGCGGGACCACCGCTGCGATCAGACGCTCCACAACCGCGCGCCTACGGGCTGCATCGCCTAGTTCCTTCGGCCATTGCGACGACACTATCTTCGCAATCCTCTCAGAATTCGCGTTCTCTAGCGGATAAGAAAGCTGTCGCTCCTGAGCCTTTGCCTTGATCAGACGGAACAAGGACTCTACTACCTCGTCTTGATCGAGAGCGCCCGTTGGAACTCTGTTCAGATCGATCCCATTCACCACGACCTCTTCGCGGCGGTCGCCGTTTGTCTCGCCCTGCCCCGCCCCATCGGGCATGTCATCCACATATTGAAGATTCCGCAGATTCTCAGGATAGGCCAGCATCAACAGAAGTCGGCCGGCGAAGTTGTGCAGCGTTGCCTCCTGCTCTTCCGGAGGCGTCGCAGCCAGCACACGTTGCAGCCAATCCGCGATCTTCGTGGTCAGATGGGACAACTCTGCGGTCTGTCCCGCGCCAATTTGCGCGCTGAGACTTACTGCGTGATTGGAAATGGTCGCGGCCGCGGCGGCAATGCCCTCCTTCACTTCCGGGAGAAGCTGCTCCAGGAGCTCAGCCCCGCCTTCACGCTTGCTTCTCTCTTCAGTTTCTTCAACACTCCCTGCAGAGTTCCCTTCCGCGCTATCGAGCGCCGTCATCGGCCGATTGAATTCTTCAGAGTCGTCGGGTGGAAGAAATTGGGAGTTCTCCTCGGCGTTCATCTCAAACTGCTGAATGTCTTCTTCAGTTAAGATTCCTGCTTCCTGCATGTCAGGCAACCTCATGCGGAAGTTCACGAAATACTTCTTCATCACCTTTTGGACCTGCGGGAACCCGGCCTTTCCACCATCAGCCAACTTGACGAGGATAACGCCGTTTTCGTTCATCCTGCCCGTGCCTCTCCGCAGAAGCGAAAAGTTCTCCTTACTACTATCCTCATCATCTTCAAAAGGCATGTTTTTCAAAGTTTGTGCCAATCCATTGAGCTTTTTCTTACTCACCAGGACAGCAGGCTTCCGCAGATCGCCAACCGTGCCGACCGCAAAGCAGAACTCCAAATCCGCTCTGTTCTTCGTCTGGTCGATCAACTGCAGAAATTTCTTCGCTCTTGTCCTATTGTGCTTCATTCCGGCCATTATATCTCTCCAGTTTCCTGTTCTAGATCAGTGTACGTCGGTTGATAGGGTGGGACAGGATCTGATCACCCAACTTCCCGAAGATCTGCCTGATGGAGGTGACCGCGCTCTCCAGCGGTCTAGTCGAGCGGGAAAGCGGCGCGCCGAGATCAAGCGACGATCGCCGCCAGTCGCAGCCGTGACCGCCTCCGATCCGGCCGGCAACCGACATGCCGACCTCTCCCGCCGCAGACCTGCGTGGGCGTCTCGTGACCCCATAGGGCTTTCCCAGCGCCAGTCGGATGCTATCCCGGCGTTCATAAGAAATCTGGACATCGGAATTCTGACAGCAGATTGCGGGACAACGGGCTCATCACGCTGTCAGGCTGGAGGTTAAAAACCGCCCAATGGCGACCGGACACCAGTCGTACCTGAATAAGGTCCCCTCCTCCCAATGGCTGCTTATCCGCCTCATTTAAGAGGCGAAACAGCGCCCAATGGCCGCTCCTGGAGAGGGTGGCGCCTTGAAAACCGATGAAAGCGACGGAAGCGCCGCCGACGCCGCCGGCCGTAGGCCAATGGAAATGCATGGCCGCGGCGGCCGTTCCTCGTCGATGTTCGAGGCGCTGGCCGTCGATGTCTACCACCACCTGGTCTGTCAACGGATCGGTCTCGGCGACGGTGAGCAGGAATCCAACTGACACCTGGCCGGCATCATCGAACATGGTGTCGCGGATCGTGGCTGCCCGTTGGAACTGGGCCAAGGTATTGCGGCCGATAGGGAAATCGACACCGCTCGTTGGCCGAAACTGCCACGAACCTTTGGATTTGTCGACGAATGGGGAAAGGTTCTCGGCGAAGAAAGTGTCGATCTCCGCCTTGCGGCCGAACAGCCGGGCGAAATCGCTCAAAGGGATATCCCGGCGGGATCCGCTCGCGAAGGGATACCGTCCTTCGGTAGCCCGTCGGCACAAATCGCCGGGGCCGCCCGCCCAACCGCTCGCCAACCCGCGCCTCATGCCGCTGACGGTTAGGTCCGAGCTGTGGCGGCTGAGGCCGAGGATCCATTGCCGGATGGGTTCGGGCAGATCGGCCGCCCCCGCCTCGATCTGTTGGATGGCGACGCCCGCCTGCCCGTTGTGTTCCAAGATGTTCGAACCCGCCAGCCCCTGCGCCTGGCTGAGGGAGCGATACAGTTCGCCGAGATCCCGGAGAGCACTGTCGATCGGCGCCTGCGCGCCCGCTTGGCTGTTCGACGGCACTTCGACCAGCTGGTGCAGCCACCGGAAATGATCGCCCATATAGAGCTGGACGTGAGCTTCAGGCGTGTCCGCGGCCGGTTGAGACCGGAACAGTGCCTCGAGCTCGCTTGGCAACACCTCGCCCTGGGGGACACTGTCACCTTTCGTCAAGCCGTCCTCGGGAGCCGGTGGTTGCTTGAGCTTTAGCTCCTGCGCCGCCGCGAAAAGGAACAGGCGCATTGGTGACGTCGGCGCGGACAGCGTGTTCAAGGTGCGCAGCGCGTCATCGATACCCCCAGACGGGCGGATGGACATATCGCCAATGAGCTGGTCCCAGCGCAACGCGAACTCCTGAGCGTAGAGATCCGCCGCCGAACGCCGCAGCTTCTGGCTCACATCACCGGCTGCAATCGGCGCGACTACCTGTGAGTTGAGAACCCAGCCTTCTGCAGCGACAGCGTCAGCCACTTGCGGCAGCAATCGCAGGAAGGTTCCGTAAAACCCCGCCCTCGTGTAGATGCCAGGAACCCCCTCGCTGAGCGGCTGTCCCGATTTGCGAGCCAGGACGCCCTGCGCCAGCGGCCCGGCATGGTCGGCCAGACGCCAGGTTGGCGCCCGCGAGGCTTCGGGACTGGTCGCGATGATGTCGAGGACGCGGCGCGCCATCGAGACGGTCTGGAGCTTCGCGCGGCTCCTCTCGATCAGTTCGCCATTAAGCTCACTATGGGGCAGCGGCCCTTCCATGAGTGCATCCAGGTGATCAGCGAGCGCGCTGCGCAGGCCGGCATCGGCTTCGGCCGGAAACATCACTCGCCAGTCGGCAGCCATCCAGTTTTTGACGACCGCGCGCTGGAGCGGACCCTGCTGACCCAGCATCAGGTAAACCTTTAACGCCTGGTAGACGAACTGATCATCGTCGTGCCGCTCGACCAATAAGGTTTCCAACCGGAACATCAGCCGCGGCAGCAGGATGGTGTTCACGGCGCGGCGGTACGCCGCGAGCGTCTGAACCTTGATTTTCTTACTCTGGTCGAGACCCGAACTTGATAGGCGGCCGCCCGCGCTGTCGCCGTTGGCATCACGCAGCCGCTGAAGCAGTGGCAGGATGGGTCGAAGATCGCCACTCTCAACCCGGTCGAGCTTCAGCTTTTCAGCCCCTCTGGCATAGCTGCCAGCCATTAGGCGAACGCTCTCGATCAGCTGAACATTCCGAATATAGCTGAACGTCCATAAGACGCTGGCGGTAACAATGACCGCCGCTATCGTCGTGTAGGCGCCATACCGGATCCGCCGCTGGCGCCGATCGAAGCGGTGATTGGCATCGACGAGCCCAGCTTCGGCGAAAACGACTTCGCGCAGCAGCCGGCTGATGAAATAATTACGGCCCGGGCCACGAAGCGCTGTACAGGGCGGCTGAGCGATCTCGAAGGTCTGAGATCTGGCGTTCGCAACTCGATCGAAGGGCATGCCAATTTGCGTGCCGCTTAAGAAGTAGACGCCGCGGAGCATAAGCGGTTCCTGGAACGAATTCCCGCCAAAGGCTTCCTTCAAGAACTGTTGCGTCAGGTGCTTGAGGCTAGCGACCTGCTGTGGGAAGCCGAACATGAGCGCACGACGCTGGAGGTTGCTTTCGTGCTGCATTCGTTCAAGCAGCCTTTCGTTTAGGCGGCCAACAAGCGCATCGTATGCTGCGGCAAACGCCATCGGATCGCCTTCGTCCTCCGACGCCTCTTGCGCAAAGGTGAACCCCCACACCGCCTCCCGCCCCTCGCGACCCAGATCGTCGAAGAATTCAACAAATCCCGCCAGCAGATCGCTCTTAGTGAAAAGCACATAAATCGGCAGTTGCAGGCGAAGCTCCCTGTACACTTCGAGGAGCCGCTCACGGATACAGCGCGCGCGATCGGCGAGCACTTCCTCGGATGTAGAATTCAGCTCGCTGATTGCGATCGTGACTAAGGCACCGTTCAGCGGCTGCCGTGGCCGGGAGCGTCTGAGCATACGAAGCAAGCCACGCCAAACCGCTTTGTCCCGGTCTGCATCACCCTCCTGTATCGTGTAGCGCCCAGCAGTGTCGACGAACACCGCGTCATCGGTGATCCACCAGTCGCAGTTTTCCGTACCCGCTAACCCACCGGCGGCTCTCAGACCGGACCTCGCCGCCATCGGAAAGCTGAGCCCGGAATTGACTATTGCTGTGGTCTTCCCCGAGTTGGGCGGACCGATCATCACATACCAGGGCCGCTGATAGAGCCACCGCCTGCTGATACCTCCTGCGTAGCGGCGCCCCTTGAGTGTGGTAAGGGTCTCGCGGAAACGATGACGAATCGCCTCCAGCTCTCTTTCAGCAAGCGTGCTGGCTTGCCCCACACTTCGGTCGGAAGGCCTTGGGTCTCCCTTCTTCTGCTCGGCCCCACCCGCGTCCAGCGCTCCCGACACTCGTGATTGGACGAGGTCTTCAAAATAGGCCTGAACCTTGTAAAGCTGGGACTGGATCAAGTAGATCACGGTGTATCCGACCGGAATCAGCATCGATGCCGCGATCTGGCTGCGAAGGCTGTCAAGCGGCGCAAATCCTCCGACCGAGATATGCGGTCCGAGCGTGAAGATTAAGGCACATACGATCGCCGCCCCGCCGACACGGAGCCATTGCCACCTAAGCGCTTTCTTGATTGACTGCATGGCTTGTCTTCATTGTGTCTTTGTGATGATGATTTGAATCCGACGGTTCCGCGCGCGGCCCTCGGGCGTGTGGTTCGAAGCGACCGGTTCTCCGCTCCCTCTGCCCTCTTCTCGCACGCGGCCTGGGTCATCCATCATGGATTTGATAATCTCGGCAGCTGCGCTCGCACGCGCGAGCGAAAGGGAATCGTTTGAAGGGAAGGCGAGTGATTGCACCGGAATGGCGTCGGTGTGCCCGGTCAGGAGGACCGATCCCGACTCACCGTTCAGAGAACGACCAATTCGTAAAAGAAGCGGCAGGAACATTTTCTTCACTTCCGGACTAGCAGAATCGAACATCCCGGAGGCGCGAATGATAACGACGATCTGCTGTGGGTCCTCGGACACAGTGACAAGCCCTTCGCGGATTTCGGGCTCGAGGAAGTTACGCAGTCGGTCGCTGCTCATAACAACCTTTGGTGGCAATGCGATTCTCGCCGATCTGACAACGCCGTTCGGCGGCAATGTCGCGATATCGTTGAAGACAGCGTCGGCGCGGGCATTTAATGCATGCAGGAGTCCGGTATAGATCGAGAGGAGTAATCCTGCCCCAAACGCTACGACGGCCCAGATTGGAACGATTGTGCGGCGTGGCTTCGGATTATTTGAGTTCCTCCGCCAGTGCGGGGATAGTTCGCGCTCGAAGTCACCACGGGCTGCTCGGATCAGGCGGTAGACGTCTTCGCACAGCACACTGAGCTCTGCGGCTCCTCCCGCAGTGACGCGGTAGCGGCCTTCGAAGCCCAACCTCATGCAGTAGTAGAGCAGCTCCAGCAGTTCTATATTGATGGCCGGTTCATTTTTCAATTGCGTCAGCAGATCGAAGAAGCGCTCGCCGCCCCAGGTATCGCTGAACAGCGATCCCACCAAGCTGCGCGTCGTCCAGACGCTGTTGCTGCCCCAGGCTGTGTTCAGAACGATGTCATCGATGGTCGCGCAGAGGGCGTATTTGCAGACCTTGATCGCTCGCGAGGGCAATCCGAGCGGCGTGATCCGACGCTCAAAAGCATCGATCTCCCGCAGCACCCTAAGGCGCAGTGCTTCAACGTCGATATGGCTAGCACTGCTCTTGAGCTGAGCGCTGAGACCCAGCAGCGCCGCCGCGGCCGCGACCAGTGGATTAAGTCGGTCGAGCGCAAGCATCTCCCAGGTAAGTTCGTCCGCCACTGGCGATGACGGCGAAGGGACAGCCAACTGCTCCTCGGCGTGAAGGAGGACGAGTGGCTGGGATTTTGGCATCGTTTCCTCAATCACCATCATCAACCCGCCCACTTCCCTTCGGAGCGGACGCTCTCATCGTGGGATCGGCGGGCGGGTCGACTACGCTCTCGCACTGGGCGCGCGAAGTCGGCGCCGAAGCTCCGGAGCAAATCGGTTTCGATGCTCGATACGACGTCATTGAAGACGCGCACGTACGCACTCCGGTTTCGCGCCTTATGGTTGCGGTGCAAAAGGGAACGGGGCCGCCCCATCGCCTTCTCGATCCCTGCTAGGGACAAGCGTGCACGGACGCTGGACAGAGCCTTCTGCACAGCCGCGAATGACACGTCATGCGTCCCACGGTCGGTGAAGGCTTGCTCAACGGCCGGGTCTCCGCGGAGGGACCCGCTGGAGTCATTGCACAGAACTGCGCGCAACGCCTCACCGACATCGGGAACGAGACTCAGGGTTTTTTCGTCGGAACTCTTATTTCTGAATAATTGTTCGCCAGCTCTCGCTCGGAGAGTATGCTGTGCAGCGCGGCGGAATACAGAAGCATTTTCCCTGCACGATCCAGCACGCTTACGATGCCGGCATTCCGGACATCTGCCAATGATAAGCCGCAGGCGGCAAGGAAAGCCGTGACCGCCGCTCGATGATTCTTGGCGAGATGATTGCTCCACCTTGGGTTGCGTCAAGATGGGGGCCCGATCTGGCACACTGTCTGCGTAGATATCCCACGGACTTCTCATCATGCCCGCCAGCGCGTCTAAACGAGTGCCTAAGAACGGCAATGGTAGGAACTCGCCGTCCCTCAGGTCCAGCAGCGCTTCTTCACCCCGGGTGCAATTGCCCGCCAGGAGCGACGAGGCCGTTTCGAGGGGGCCAAGAAGACTCAACTCCTCACTTGTCGCTGCAAGTTGTCCCTCCGGTTCGGCGGCACTCTCCGCAATGGATATCGAAGGCGACACCGCGACGACATCGGTCATATAGGCGCCGATCTGAATAACATCGCTGGTTTTCCGGGCGACCGGCGCCTCTGACGGAAGCGGCATCGCCTCGTCATTTTGACATGTGTCGTCGCGGCCTCGGTCGATCAGTACGTATCGCCGTGCCATGCACTCGATTGAGCAGTGGGATTTCGAGACCATCTGCTGATCATCCGGCAGAACCAGGCTGTTGCCTGCTCGGCTGGTAGTCAGTCCACCAGCCGCGTCGCCCGGCACGAGATATTCCGGAAAACTACATCTATTGCTGTGTACACGTAGCGTGAGGGGCATTGGTGGGCTAACTCAAATGTGGGTTCTGTCCGGCTCGGATGGCCCAGAGAGCCATTTCGAGATTTGGGAAGTCGCCAGCAACGTGCAGCGCCAAGCCGGCGGATTGGGGCATATCCTTCCAGAAGCGGCTATTTTGATCGATCTCGAAATAGCTGAATCCAACATGGAACGGGATCTGACGCGGCGCGACCGGTAGGGGATTGATGATAATGCCGGGCAGTGCGACATTGACGAGTTCCGTGATTTTCTCCGCCGGGCCGATCTTAATCTGAGACGGGAACTCGCGCCGGAGGCGCTCGACCTCAATATCAGCCCGAGCAGCCAGCACGAAGCTCGAGGTCGTAAAGAGAGAGCGGTCGGCCACCTCGGCCACATGGACACCGTATTTTTGCCGCTGCAGCGGTACGGGGACCGCAGTCTGCTCAATCACTGCACCCAGCGAAGCCCGGATCGACTGCATCACTGGCAAAAACGCCTCCGCGAGAGAGTCGTGCTTGTAAACACCAAGGGTCGGGGCACGTTTATCGACGCGGGCGAACGTGGCTAGTTCACCCGCCAACTGGAGCATGAGAACATACAGCGATTCCGGATTTACAACGGCGGCCTTGGATAGGTGGCAGAAGTACGGCTCGTACCGATTGATCGCCTGCAGCAGAAGGAAGTCCGCGAGCTCTGCAACCCGGTTCGTTCCCGACTGGGAGACCCGAGTGGCCAGAGCTTCACCACGATGGTGAAGCAGGCCGGTGATCTCAGTGATGTAGTTCGAGAGGACCCGGGAGCTGGCGCAGTCGGGGGTTGGCGGCACGTGCGTTTCGTCCAGAATGATCTGTCGGTCGGCCCGGACCTCTATGATACGGGCGATTGGGATGCAAGTGTAGCCAGACCGGTCTGCCGCGTCCGGCAGCAGTCGAAAATCCAGCCTCGCTACGTCGATGGAGGCGCTGCCTCGCTCGCCAGCGTTGGTGTCGACAACATCCTCAGTGGAGACTGCGAAGCGGATAGGTACGTCAATTCCCGCTTGCGCGTCGGTTTCAAGAGCGCCGGGTTGATAAAACGGTACCGCCAAGTGAATAAGCGAATCTCGAAAATCCGGCGGAACGTCGTAGGGAGTTGGCTGGTTGGCTTCGTCAGGAATACTGAAGGGCATCCCGTCCTCCAAGACGCCGCGAGCCGCTTCGATGGCGATCTTACCGAGACCAAGCAGCTCTCGATTGAGCCGCAGCTCGCTGATACCCCACCCGTACCCATGCAAAACCGCCGTCCTGCTGCGCACCAGCTGTTCGACGTGACGATCGGCCTGCTGAAAATGCTGCGGGCGGAGGAACAAGCCCTCCGACCAGACGACCCTATTATTCCACGACATTCAAGACTCGCCTCGCGTCCACCTGACAGAACGGCTTTCTCCGTAAAAGTAGCAGAGCTTCACTGCCCCCTTGCATGCACATCTGATATCCAACAATGCGCTGGTAGAAGGGCATCGCGTGTCGGGACAGCTCAGATATGCAAGCGCCGAAGCTCATCAGGATTGGTCATGAGCCCCCTTGCAGCGCGACAAGCAAGGGGTCTCATCTAGACTGTCGCTCAGTAGCCCGTTGCCCTCAGAGCCTTATTGGTCGTTCATGTTCACACTGACCTACAACGCGCCAATTCGCCTGTCCTGTCACTCGTACGGGATGAATCTCGCAAATGACCGCCCGGAAGCCTTGAGACCCGGCGCCGCAAGTACGGGGCCAAAAGAGCAGCGCAACAGGCAAGGTGACACGTGATGCGCATTGCCTCGTCGAAAATGTTCCTGAATACGCTGAGGCAGTGCCGCCGCCAACATCGTCTTCACGCGCCGCCGCCCCTAAAGCACCTTGACGACCAGTTTAGCGATTAGACAACCACCTCCTGGACACGATCCACGAACCGGTTGCAGTCCCGGTTCGCGCCAGGTGCGGGATAGCAGCCCTGGCGGCATGGATCATTCATGCGGCGAAGATAGGCATTTCCACATTTGGTGATGCCCAATAGCTAGCGAATGGGATATGCGCTGCGCCTCATGTTGGCGCGCGAGCACATGCAAGATGGCACGGTGGAGATCGACCGTTTTCATCTCGGTGAGCGACCGAGAATGGATCCGGACGGTCTACCGCCTGGACGGGGCCGAAAAGGCCTTTCGATACATGCAGGGCGCGCGACGGCGAAAGGGATCGAACCGCAACCTGCCTGATGGGCGGTGAGGCGTTCATGGCGATTGGCAAGAGCTTTGCTACGCATGAGAACGTAAAGCATTCGAGCCGCGAATTCGTCCAAGTCGCCGTCCACTCGGTGGGAGGTTTCAAGTCCCGGGTCCGCCGCACCATTGCCGGCGTCTTTCATCATATCAGCCCGCAGCATGCCTTGTCTTTCCACGAGATCGGCTTCCGCTGGTCACAGCGCATTGTTACGGGCCAGGCAGTGCGGATACTAGTCACGGGTGCCGCCGGCGCTGCGATTGCTGCAAGTCTTTCGCGCTATTACCGGCCGGCAATGCGCAGAAGTCCGGATGCCGGGATCATCGTTAAATCTCCCAGCCTTTTGTGATAAGGCCGCGTTGTTTAGCGGAAGCCAGCAAGGAGTTCGAAGACGAAGGCCGACCTCACTGGCGCCGCAATTGGCGACAGTTGCCACTACCCTGGTATCGTTGGGCCAATCCCACCATAGAAGAGATCATGTCGATGTTTCGTCGTAACCGGCTTGCGCGGCACCGGCGGCCGTCAGCGTTGATAGCAATCCGTGCCGATCGCCACATCAAGCACGGACCTCCGGTCTGGAGAACGGGTCGTCGCTGCATCTCTCGAAGGATCGCCGCTGTCGTTATGGGTTCACGCAGGAGCTGCGCCATAGCCGCTCACTAACCGGATGCGAGCATATCACCTGTGCATGCAATCCAATACCGGGACTGCGCTAGTTTGAATCGCGGGCTCTTCTCCGTGGTTTTTGAGGTTCTGCTGCAATGATGCGTTTACGCTACCAGTTATCAACGGCCTGGCCATGTCTTCGGGATCTGCCGGCCTCCCGTCACCTGAGCTCGATTCCGCAGAGCCGCCCCATGCCACAACAGCAAAAAACGGGACCCACGGTGATTGAGCGGCGTCCGAACGAGGCTCGGCAAGCTGGAGCGGTCGATGGTCGCAGTCGCGCCCCTTGCACTCTGGTTAAGTCGCTTGAGCCCCTGATAAATTCTGACCTTCCGTCAGCAGTCGGTGCCCGACAGCTGACCCCTTGTTTCCTGAAGGCCATATCCCAGGGGGGTGAGCATGGTTGACAGGGACCCTCGGACTAAGGGGCAGGGCTCTTCGCGGCCGGATGAGGGCCGGCACCCAGCGGATCAAAGAGCGCAGTCTTCAGTGGCGCGTGTCGATCAAGTGGCCGACAACTTCAATTCGGACGACATCTGGCAAGAGAATTCGGTATTGCGTTACGTGGAAAGGCTAAGCGTCGACCAGCCAAGCCCGCCGACCGAGCTTCAAAGCCCTGAAGAACAAACCCCGCAAATGATGGCTGACATGACGGAACTGACGAGAGTTCCGGTCGTCCCGGCAGAGACCGCGTTCAACCTCACGAGGACAACAGATGAATACAATAATGCCGATCGCACTATTCACCTCGTCGAGGGCCAGCCGCTGGAGACTGGCCCTCAGCGCGGGGGGCTGCATGGCCTTGGGAATTTAGAAGCCTCAGCGGTTGCCGGGCCCACCGAGGTGCCGGGTGGAAGAGAGGAGCATTCGGCCATGTCCGAGGTGCCCGCGGAGCCCAGCGATCCGACCGGTGGCGGGCGCAAGAGGCGGACTACTGAGAAGGACGCAGATCCCAGGCCCAGCCGCAGGCAGACGTTATATGCTCAAAGGCCGCTGGCGTTGGCGCCTGATCTCAGCGCCGCGAATGCCGGCATAATCGTGGGGGCCTCAACGGGCGATCTCGTCAATCGAGCGGCGTTCCGGACGGTGTCGGCCCAGGACCAGGCGAGGCTGGACGAAATCGCCAGGCAGACACCGCGGCAGTCGAGGCAGAGCAAGGGGGCGTGGGCGGACGCGCTGAAGGCGGCCCATCCCAATCTCAGCGCCGCCGATGCCGCCGTAATCGTGGGCGTCGTAAAGCGGGTTATCGCCAGGAGGGCGGCGTATCGAACGGTGTCGGCCCAGGACCGGGCGAGGCTTGACGAGATCAAGGCGGCGACACCGCAGCTGTCGGGGCAGAGCAAGGGGGCGTGGGCGGACGCGCTGAAGGCGGCCCATCCCGATCTCAGCGCCGCCGATGCCGCCATAACCGTGGGCTCTTTTAAGGACGATATTGCAAGGAGGACGGCGTTCCGGACGGTGTCGGCCCAGGACCAGGCGAGGCTGGACGAAATCGCCAGGCAGACACCGCAGCTACCGGGGCAGAGCAAGGGGGCGTGGGCGGACGCGCTGAAGGCGGCCCATCCCGATCTCAGCGCCGCCGATGCCGCCATAATCGTGGGTGCCGTAAAGCAGGATATTGCTAAAAGGGCCGCGTTCCAGACGGTGTCGGCCCAGGACCAGGCGAGACTGGACGAAATCGCGGCGGTGACACCGCGGCTGCCGGGGCAGAGCAAGGGGGCGTGGGCGGACGCGCTGAAGGCGGCCCATCCCGATCTCAGCGCCGCCGATGCCGCCATAATCGTGAATGCCGTAAAGCAGGATATTGCTAAAAGGACAGCGTTCCAGACGGTGTCGGCCCAGGACCACGCGAGGCTGGACGAAATCGCCAGGCAGACACCGCAGCTACAGGGGCAGAGCAAGGGGGCGTGGGCGGACGCACTGAAGGCGGCCCATCCCGATCTCAGCGCCGCCGATGCCGCCGCCATCGTGGGCGCCGTAAAGCGAGTTATCGCCAGGAGGGCGGCTTTTCAGACGGTGTCGGCCCAGGATCAGGCGAGGCTGGACGAAATCGCTAGGCAGACACCGCGGCTGCCGGGGCAGAGCAAGGGGGCGTGGGCGGACGCGCTGAAGGCGGCCCATCCCGATCTCAGCGCCTCCGATGCCGCCATAATTGTGGGTTCCGTAAAGCATAATATTGTAAAAAGGGCGGCGTTCCGGACGGTGTCGGCTCAGGACCAGGCGAGGCTGGACGAAATCGCCAGGCAAACACCGCGACAGTCGAGGCAGAGCAAGGGGGCGTGGGCGGACGCGCTGAAGGCGGCCCATCCCGATCTCAGCGCCGCCGATGCCGCCACAATCGTGGGCGCCTTAAAGGACGATATCGCCGTGAGGGCAGCGTTCCGGACGGTGTCGGCCCAGGACCAGGCGAGGCTGGACGAAATCGCGGCGGTGACACCGCGGCAGGGGCGGAGCAATGCGGCCTGGGCGGACGCGCTGAAGGCGGCCCATCCCGATCTCAGCGCCGCCGATGCCGCCACCATCGTGGGCGCCGCAAAGGACGAAATCGCCAGGAGGGCGGCGTTCCGGACGGTGTCGGCCCAGGACCAGGCGAGGCTGGACGAACTCGCTAGGCAGACACCGCAGCTGCCGGGGCAGAGCAATGCGGCCTGGGCGGACGCGCTGAAGGCGGCCCATCCCGATCTCAGCGCCGCCGATGCCGCCGTAATCGTGGGTGCCATAAAGCAGGATATTGCTAAAAGGGCGGCGTTCCGGACGGTGTCGGCCCAGGACCAGGCGAGGCTGGACGAAATCGCGGCGGCAACACCGCGGCAGGGGGGAGCAATGCGGCCTGGGCCGATGCGCTGAAGGCGGCCCATCCCGATCTCAGCGCCGCCGATGCCGCCACCATCCTGGGCACCTTTAGGGACGATATCGCCAGGAGGGCGGCGTTCCGGACGGTGTCGGCCCAGGATCAGGCGAGGCTGGACGAGATCAAGGCGGCGACACCGCAGCTGCCGGGGCAGAGCAAGGGGGCGTGGGCGGACGCGCTGAAGGCGGCCCATCCCGATCTCAGCGCCGCCGATGCCGCCATAGTCGTGGGTGCCGTAAGGCGCGATATCGCCGTGAGGACGGCGTTCCAGACGGTGTCGGCCCAGGACCAGGCGAGGCTGGACGAAATCGCTAGGCAGACACCGCAGCTGCCGGGGCAGAGTAAGGGGGCGTGGGCAGACGCACTGAAGGCGGCCCATCCCGATCTCAGCGCCGCCGATGCCGCCATAATCGTGGGTGCCTCGAAGAAACGGATAGCCAGGAGGGCAGCGTTCAAGGTGATATAGGACGGCTCATGACTCATCACCACATTCCCTAGGAACTGCACCATCATGTGCGTTGGTTGTCCACCACGGGATTGCATGAGCATGTGAGAGCGCCGAATTTTTCTTCAGTCTGGAGGCCAATACCTGGCTCGAGATCGATATTTAGGGGCACGACGGCCGGCGCATTCCGGCTGACTAACACGCCGAGAGCGACCTCGTCTTCGACGGTCGGGAGCGCAGAATGTCGGCTCGCATGCCGCTGCGACCATCAGCCCGCTCCTCGCAAGATTGGCGCCAAGGCCGCCGTCGAACGATGGCGACGAGGCAAGTTTTTCCAAAACTTTCTTTAGCATAGAGGTAGAAGGATCGCTACAGCGGGGTTGCAGTGCGCGGGCGGCTAGGGTGACTAAGTGCGTGCACTCCACGACCGTCAGACGGGGTCGGTGTCCGTCAATTCGAAATCGCAGGGATCTGCACGAGAGACCGCGTGGTTGCCCTGCACGACTAATGGAAGCAGGGTCGACAGTCACGTTGGGATGCGGTAGGTGCGCGATAGAACGGGGGATTGGCGGCGGGACTCGATTCTTTAGAAGATCACGCAAAGCCGCATCACACCCATTGTCAAAAGTAAATACCGCGACGATGGTTATTAAACTTCGACTTCCGTCGAAAACGGCAATGGCGCTCACGAAGGAGGCCGGCCGCTGCGAAACCCCGCCATCTCCGCACCCCACTCCTTCGCTCCAACTGGGAGCAAAATGAATGAGGCAACGTGCGAATCTCGGGGAGCATCGTTACATGCGGTCAATACGGATCTCATCCAGATTGTCGCCCTATATGCCTCGTGCGGCGGTCCGGCGGAGCGCAGGAGATATAATGCCGTTGAAGTGCTCGAGCCGTTCTACCACTGACGCCGGGTCGCTGCACGCGCGATGGACCCGCCGGCTGGCCGCTCGTTCGATGAGGGTCCGCGCGCCGACACCCCCAAGAGCGATCGCCGAGGACGCCATCCACCTTATGCAGCAACTGGCGCGGAGGCGGCCGCGCGAAGACTTCGTAGTTGGAGGCCTTCAGGCTCACGTTTGCAACGGTACTCCGCAGGTTGCCCTTTGCAACGACTGCCCGACGATGTCAATTCAATCTGGCTGAGCTTGTACCGTCAAGTTTATCCAGTTTGGGGTTCGCTCCAGCGGTGGGTTGCGCATCCGCGGCGGCATCGGCGGGTTTAGGTGCGGAGACCATTCCGGCTGCGCAGCACTGCATCACGTCGCGGGTTGCCGATCTGGGCGAACTCTGCAGGGTTAGTCAGCCGAGGCCAGAGTGCTTGGCTTGCCACGCTCCTCGATAACCCGATCCAGTCCACAGGCGACCGCAGGCCGGAGAGCGAAGTATCGGCGACGAGAGTCCGGCTTTCCTCACGACCATCAGAAGCCTGAACCCGCGCCAACGATCATTGGCAGCCAGCGGGATCAACACCAACGCTTGCCTTTCGCTCGTTTCCGGCCACGGCGCTTGCGCATCGTGAGCTTCTCCTCCCGATGGACCCGGAAGAGCTTCTTGTTGTTCACAAGGGTGTCCCTCGCGCCTGAGCAGCACATAGCTGCGTCAAGATCCGAAGCGGCGGCATTCACGCCCCAAGCATTCACGACATATACGAATGTCGATTGTGCATGAGCAATCGCGTCTGCTCATTGCTAAACATTGAGAAACAGAGGCGCGACGATCTTTTATGTCGGGAAAACTGGGATTTGGGTCATGCTCGATGCAGATCATCTATTAAAACCGATCAGCGACGGCAACGCATGCGGGGATGCTCTCGATTACGATTTGAGCTTCCTGGAGCTGGAGATAGCGTCGCATGGCAAGCCGCACCAGCAGATAGGCGACTCCATCGCCACCGAGGAGGCTCCCGATTGGACAGAGGTGTGGCGGCTTGGCCTCGACCTTTCTGCCCGCACTAAGGATCTAAGAGTCGGCATCTTGCTCACACGATCCGCCCTCAGTCAGTTCGGCTTCTCTGGTCTAAGTCGGGGGCTTGAGCTGCTCGCGGCCTATGTCGAGCTCTACTGGTCAGAGCTACATCCGCGACCGGATCCAGAAGATGACGAAGATCAGACCGTTCGCCTCAACGCTCTAGCGAGCCTCTGCGATCTCTCCGGGCTCTTGGCAGAAATACGCCAAGTCCCACTCACCTCCTCCAGGCAATTCGGGACTTTTACGCTCCGCGATTGGGCTGGTGCGCTACGGTCCCAATCTACGGAAATTGATCGTTCGACCATCGAGCACGCCTTCATCGACACCGACCCACTGCAGCTCGAGCAGATCAGCACTGGTCTCCACGCCAGCCTGGCAGCCGCCACCCATCTAGACGCGAGTGTTCGGCAGCACGTCGCGAGTGACGAGGCCGTTCGATTCGACCCTCTGATAGTGCTACTCACCCAGGCCAAGGATCTGGTCGACGCCCATCGGAAAAGGGCCCAGCCTGCAGCCCCGGCATCTCCATTGCCAAACTCTAGCAAGGCCTCTTACCCCGAAGTGATCCGCAACCGCGATGACGTTGTCGAAATTCTTGGCCGCATTTGCCACTGGTACCAGGTGAATGAGCCCGCGAGCCCACTGCCAGCCCTCCTGGAGCGCGCGCAGCGACTTGTCTCGAAGGACTTCATGGCTCTTATCAAAGAGTTGGCGCCAGAAGGGGTTGCCCAATACCGTTCGATTGCCGGTCTGGCGGTCGGCGAGGGCACGTGACGTGCGCAATCTTCCCTATCAGGAGAGTGGAACACATGACAAAGGCGAGTAGTCAAAAGTTCATCGCGCGGGTTCGTCCGCCTCGCGTACAGATCGAATACGACGTCGAGACCTATGGCTCTCAGAAGAAGGTTCAGCTTCCCTTCGTGGTCGGCGTGATGTCCGACCTCGCCGGCAATGCTGCCGAGCCGCTTGCCCCTGTCGCGGAGCGCAAGATGATGGAGATCGATATCGACAATTTCGATGATCGGCTCAGATCGCTGAGGCCCAGGGTGGTGATGCGGGTGCCGAACCTATTGACCGGAGAAGGCCAACTCGCTGTCGACTTGACGTTCGAGCGGCTCGAAGATTTCTCGCCGGCGGCCGTGGCGCGCAAGGTCGACAGCCTTAGCAGGCTGCTCGAGGCGCGAACGGAGCTCTCCAATCTGCTGGCCTATATGGACGGGAAGAACGGTGCCGAAGAGTTGCTCACCCACTTCCTCGCGGATTCGGCACTGCTAAGCGCCCTCGGCAATGGCATCGAGACTGAGAAGCCTGATGCAGTGGTTGCCGCTCCGCCATTGGCATCCCCAGACACAGAGGAGAACTGATCATGATGCCTGCAGATGCCACAGATGTACAGGTCGCCACCGTTGATCTCGGCGATTTCACCCGCATGCTTCGATTCGAGTTCAAGATCCGCTCGGACCACTCCCGTGACTTGGTGGAGAGTGCCGTCCGAACACTGGCCGAGCAGGCACTTCAAAACACGTCGCTGATCAGCGACGATGTCGTCACGACTATCCAAGCAATGATTGCTTCGATCGACCAGAAGCTTTCTGCACAACTCAACGAGATCCTCCATCACGAAAATTTCCAGCGCGTGGAATCAGCTTGGCGGGGCTTGCATCACCTTGCCATCAACACCGAAACCGATGAAACGTTGAAGATTCGCGTTCTCCCAGTTTCAAAGGTGGAGATGTCCCGAACTCTGCGGAAATATAAGGGTGTCACCTGGGATCAGAGTCCGCTATTCAAAAAAATTTACGAAGACGAATACGGCCAAATCGGCGGTGAACCCTATGGCTGCCTGATTGCCGACTACTATTTCGACCATACCCCACCGGACGTAGAGTTGCTTTCGGGACTGGCGCAGATCGCGGCGGCGAGCCACTCACCGCTTATATCTGCCGTCTCACCACATCTGCTGCAGATGGATTCTTGGCGTGAGCTTGCGAACCCGCGTGACATCACAAAAATCTTCCTCACGCCCGAACATGCCCCTTGGCGGGCGTTCCGCGAGAGCGAGAACTCTCGGTACGTGGCCCTGACCTTACCACGCACCCTTGGCCGGCTGCCCTACGGGGCCAAAACCAACCCGGTCGATGAATTCGCCTTCGAGGAGGACACAGACGGCGGCGACAGCGAGAAATACCTTTGGACGAACGCAGCCTACGCCATGGGCGTAAATATCACGCGCTCGTTCAAGCTCTATGGCTGGCTCTCCAGAATTCGTGGCGTCGAATCCGGCGGCCTGGTCGAGGGTCTGCCGGTACATACCTTCCGCAGCGACGACGGTGGCGTCGACCTAAAATGCCCCACTGAGATCGCGATCAGCGACCGCCGTGAGGCCGAACTGTCCAAAAACGGTCTTCTACCGCTGTTGCACCGCAAAAACACGGACCTCGGCGTATTTATTGGCGCTCAAACTATTAACAAGCCGGTCAAATACGAAGACCCCGACGCGTCAGCGAACGCCGAACTCAGTGCCCGGCTACCCTACATCTTCGCAACCTGCCGCTTCGCACATTATTTGAAGTGTATGGTCCGGGACAAGATTGGCACGTTCAAGGAGCGCCACGAGGTCGAGGAGTGGCTCAACCAATGGATTCAGGGCTATGTCCACCCCTCGCCCGAGCTTGGGAGCGAAGAGAGTAAGGCACAGCAGCCGCTCTCCTCAGCCGAGGTCAAGGTGGAAGAGGTCGAAGATAATCCCGGATATTACGTTGCGAGATTTTACATGCGGCCACACTACCAGCTCGAAGGCCTAACCATCTCTTTGAGACTTGTCTCGCGCCTGCCATCCGCCCGCAAGGACTGAGAAAACCCGCAGATGATTGTGCTCCGTTCTCGGCGCCAAAACTCCGGAATAGCTGCCCCGGGCTGGCCGATGCAATCCAGGCCCAATCAGATCAACGAGAAAAGGAAAGTCCATCATGGCGTTCGACGCGGTTATAAAATTCACGCAAGCGTCCAAGGACGGCATTTTGCCCAAGGGCGAATCTATCATTCTAAAGGACGGTATCACCCTAGCGGACGAATGGAGCTTTTCACTCGAAAACAAGCTGAACATTGGGCCTCATACCGCCGGGGCGGGCGCGGGCAAGGCCGAATTCGAGGTCTTCACTATCAAGAAGCAGGTGGATACGTCATCGCCCTCTCTGTACGTTGCCTGTGGTCGCGGCGCCCACTTCAATAGCGTCGAACTGAAACTTTTCAAAGCGACGGGGAGCGGACAAGCTACATCAGAATCGAACCTGTTCTTGCACTGGAGTTTCAACATGCTGGTAGTCGAGAAGGTCGAGTGGTCCTATGCGGAAGAGGCCCCCGAGGAGACGATCACATTCCGGTTCGGCGCCTGCAAGGTCATTTATTACAGGCAGGATGAAAAAGGCGCTCTTACCAAAGCTGGCGAGGGCATCTGGAACCAAATCGCGAACAGCACCGACTTCAATAGGCTCGTCGGCTGATGGGGCCATCGGCAACCCGGGAATATTCGGGGCTGCGCGCGAAAACGACAGATCGACTCGTCGCCATTGCACCTGGAGATTGTAACATGGGCAGAGATGTTAAGCGGGATCTCGTGCAACCATCCCTCCTGGACCGGCTTACGGACGATGAGCCGCGCAGCTCGTGTGAAGCGCAGGACAAGCGCAGCTTCTCTGTTCGCCAACTGGAAGAGGTGATTCTACGCGATGTTTCCTGGTTGTTGAACACCAATCAATTGGGTGCAACCGTAGATCTACAAGCGTACCCTCACGTAGCGGCCAGTGCACTTAATTATGGTGCCTGGCCTCTCAGCGGACAAATTCGCGAAGGCATGGATAAGAGCGCATTGCGCGAAGCGATAATCGAGAGCCTTCAGCGCTTTGAGCCGCGTCTCTTACCGGACACCCTGAAGGTCACGGTCCTGGACGATGGTCAGGGTTGCGGCACTTTTCGCTTTAGGATCGAAGCCGATCTGTGGGCGCAGCCATTGCCGGTGCGAATGGTGATGCGTACGGAGGTAGATTCCGAGCTCGAATCCGCCCGCGTTCATCTCGGTACAGAGATAAGCTGATGGATCCCCGGCTCCTGCGACTGTACAACGACGAACTTGCTTATATGCGCGAGATGGGGGCCGAGTTCGCCCGTGCATTCCCGAAGGTCGCCGCCCGGCTCGGGATGGAATCAGCGGAGGTCGCCGACCCCTACGTCGAGCGGCTTCTGGAAGGCTTCGCTTTCATGGCGGCGCGGGTGCAATTGAAGCTTCAGTCTCGCTTTCCGGAATTCACCCAGCACCTCCTGGAGATGGTCTATCCGCATTTTCTACCGCCGCTCCCCTCGATGACGATCGTCCGTTTCGAGCCCGACCAGGATGCCGGACGACTTGAAAATGGATACCTCGTGCCGCGGGGAACCAAGCTTTTGGGCCGTCTTGCTCCGGGCGCCGTCACACATTGCGAGTTCCGCACGGCCCATGATGTGCATCTCTGGCCAATTGTGGTGAGCGCTGCCGATTATTTTTCGACGCCGGGGCAGATCGCCGCACTGGATCTTCCGGCCCGGCAAGATGCGAAGGCTGCTTTGCGACTACGCCTTCGCACCACCAATGGCATGCCGTTCAATAAACTCGGACTAGAGGCTCTCACACTGCACCTAACAGGCCCCGGTGGCATCGGCGCCGCACTCGCCGAACAGCTTCTCGGTGACGCATGCAATATCATAGCCCGTCCGGTCGGCCGGCCTATCCCTTGGCAGGAAAAGATTCCGGTTCATGCGCTGCAGCAACGCGGTTTGGAGCCGAGCTGTGCTCTCCTGCCCGAGGTGCCACGCTCTTTCGACGGGTACCGTCTCCTACAGGAGTATTTCGCCCTCGCGGAGCGGACGTTGTTCGTCGAGGTTAGCGGGCTGGCAGACGCAGTAGCCCTGTCAACTGCCGAGACCCTTGAGATCGTCTTCGCACTCAGACGTGTCGAGCCACGGCTGGAACGACAGCTCGGGCCCCAAAATATCGTTCTCTTCGCAACGCCCGCGATTAATCTCTTCGAACGCCAGGCAGATCTCGTCCACGTGAGCGACAAGAACACCGAGCATCATGTGATTGTTGACAGGATGAGGCCGCTCGACTTTGAGGTCCACTCGATCCTCGAGATGAGCGGAGACGGGGCGAAAAACGAAGCGGCTCCCGTGAGGTTCTACCCGTTCTATAGCATCAGCGCGCACGGTCAGGAGGAGCAGCATTCCAGATACTACGCGATCCGCCGGGAGCAGCGCCTCATGTCGGAGCACCAGCGTCTAAATGGCGCGCGGACTGGCTACATCGGCAGCGAAACGTTCGTTTCTCTAGTTGATCGCCAGGCGGCTCCCTATTCGGCGGAACTCCGGCATTTGTCTGTAAACTGCCTGTGCTCGAACCGGGATCTGGCGCTGCTGCTGCCGATCGGCCGGGACGAGACAGACTTCACCCTGGAAATCGGCGCTCCAGTTACCGCCACCCGGTGCGTATCGCCCCCGAGCCGACCGCGCCACTCCTTCGCCAATGGCGATATCACTTGGCGATTAATTAGCCATCTTTCACTGAACTACCTCTCGATCAGCAATTCCGATAGGAACGACCACCGGGGCGCAGAAGCGCTACGTGAACTCCTCCGCCTCTACGTCGATCCAGTCAATGCCTTCGCCTCACGGCAGATCGACGGGATCCGGGAGATTCGGTCCAGGCCTGCGGTCAGGCGATTGTCCAGCGGTGGACAAGCCGCCGTAGCACGTGGGATTGAGGTTGGTATCATCCTGGACGAAGCGGCCTTCGAAGGCGTTGGCATCTTTCCGCTCGCCTCCGTGCTCAACCAGTTCTTCGCGAAATACGTATCCATCAACAGCTTCACCGAGATGGTCGTCTCGACGCTACAGCGCGGGGAGGTAATGCGATGGCCGACGATGGCCGGCCGCCGGGCGATCCTTTGATTTCGGGGGCACTCGGCGACTTCCTGAAGCTCGCTCAGGGCCGAACCGCATGCCTGCGACTTCTTCCAGGCTCTGCGGCGGATCGATGCAATCTGCTCAGATCGGCCTCGGCTGGGAGAATCGAGCGGTCCCAGCCTGGATCGCGTGCGGATCGCCCAGCAGCCCTCCCTTGCATTTCCGACTCGATCGATCGCGGGCGTGACTGCGCACGAGGAGAACGACCCCGTAATCTCCACCTACGCCTTCGGCTTGTTTGGACCCCACGGTCCCCTCCCATTGCATCTGACGGAGTACGCCCTTCTCCGGCAGCACAACGCCGCGGATGAGACGCTGATCCGATTTGCTGATACCTTTCATCATCGAATGGCCTCGTTCTTCTTCCGCGCATGGGCGGAGGGCGAACCGACCGTGAGCTATGACAGGCCACAAGAAGATCGATTTGCCCTTCAGCTCGGCGCGCTAGCCGGCTTCGGGATGACCTCCCTGCGCGCGCGGGATGCTATGCCTGATCTGGCCAAACTCCACTTCACCGGCCGTCTCGCCTCACACACCCGCAACGCCGAGGGGCTCGCTGCCATCCTCGCCAGCTTCGTCGAGGCGCCGGTTGATATCCGTGAATTTGTCCCAAAGTGGGTGGATCTGCCCCGCATATCGCTCTGCCTCCTGGGCCGCGACCCGGCCACGGGCACGCTGAACAGCAACGCTATTGCAGGTGCGAGGGTCAGAGTGTGGCACCATCGGTTCCGACTCATTGTGGGTCCCCTCAGCCTGGCTCATTACGAATCGCTTCTGCCCGCAGCTCCCGGCCTTAAGTCGATAGCGGAGATCATCTGCAACTACCTTGGAGATGAACTTGACTGGGAGATTAACCTCGTTCTCCGTCAGGAGCAGGTCCCGGAAGTGCAGTTGGGTCGCTGCGGCAGACTCGGATGGTCCAGTTGGATGGGCAAGAGGAAAACGCGCCAGCACGCCGATGACTTGACAACTACCCCGACTGACCGGGACCCACCGGCTGCCGCATGGCGCTCTCCTGAAACGGACATCCATGATGCGGCGGGCCCGCTCGACCTTCTTTTCGGGCGGGGAGAAGATCTCCTTGGCGAGATCGATCTGGAACGGGTGAATGGCCCACGTAACCTCGATACCAAGTGCGGCGGCACGGCGGGCGGCGGCTTGGAAGGCCCGTTATGACAAGCATCGGAAGCTCGACTCTCTTCAGTAAGCTCAACGCAAACTGCAATGGGACCGCCAAGGCCCTTTGCAAAATTCGCCGTGACGCCTCTTTGGAACGTTATCGCCATTTTGACGCCCTTGAGGCTTCAGCAGCGGAGAGGCCTATCGAGCCGACGATCGCGGCGAAACTCGACCACCGTGGTTGTCCGCTCGGGCGCTGCGCCCTGGGCCTGGTTGAATCTTCCAGGAGACACGTCGTCGCTAGCACCGCCGGAATCCGCCAACTCATCGATGTTACAAGGCCGCATGGCGAGATTTGGGTGGGACTTAGCGTGGGTGAGTTCCAAGAGACCCACACGCTTTCTTCACCCCGCCCTCCCCCGCTTGGCTCTGACGATGCGGGCCAGCAAGACATCTTGGCTGAGCAACGGTCGGCGATTTCGATGCACGAAATAAACGCTTTTCGGCATCTTCGCCGATGGCTTCGGCAGCATCCTACTCACGCCATCGGGCGCAACCGCGCCTTCTCATCAAATCTGCGGAACACACACCACCATGGTCGAGTTGAAGAATCGAGAGTCTCTTAAGGCACAATCGTTTTGTTGCGGTCACTTCGGCCGCGTCCGAGTTGAATGAAATCTCTCTCCGGCGGCTCAGTGGCACCGAGCGGCTGGGGGAACCTTTCCTCTACGAGGTGAAGCTCGCCAGCCGCAATCCAGTTCAGAACTTTGCTACGATCCCCGGTCAAAACCTGACAATCGGCCTTAAGCTCGAGGACTCGCAAACGCGCTTCTTCAACGGTGTTGTTACGCGCTTCCAATATCTCGGCCTCGACGATACCGAGCACCTCAACTACGTGGCGCAGGTGCGGCCGTGGATTTCATTGCTCGAGCATCGCTCTAACAGTCGGGTCTTTCAGAACAAGACGAGCATCGAGATCATCACCACGATTTTTCGAGAACATAAAGGCAATTTCAAGAATCAGACCGCCCGACGGTTCCCACAGCGCCCATATTGCGTCCAGTACGATGAAACGGATCTGGCCTTCGTCAGCCGCCTCATGGAGCAGGACGGCATCTACTACTATTTTGAACATGCTGAGGACCAACATGACCTGGTGCTGGTCGACAACGCCGCGAGTTACATGGCCTGCACGCCTGAGATCGTAGAGACCCACCACAATCTCAGGCCTGCCCGAAGTCTTTACCAAGAAGATGTCATCCTGCATTGGGACGAGGTCGTATCGCTACAGCCGAACAAGGTCGTTCTCAGGGACTATGACCATGAGAAGCCGATGGCAGAACTGACGTCTGTCGCGCGTGTTCCTCCCGTGAGGACAGGCGGCATTCCGCCATGCAAGCTCACGGGAAGCGCCATCACCCGACCGCGGGAGAGCGTGGCGGTCAGAACGGGCGAGACCTCGTCGGCAAGCAGCGGCTGCACGGCAATGCGGGAGGTCTTCGAGTATCCAGGCCAGTATACAAAAAAAAGCGATGGCGATTTCTACGCCACCATCCGTGCCGAGGAACTCGCCTGCAACGCTTATCGCGCGCGGATCGAAAGCACTGCGCGCCAGATAACGACCGGGTCATTATTCAAGGCGGCAAATCCCTTCTACTACGGCCAGGTCGGTTCCCGCCCGAAACCCACCGATCGCTTTCTGGCAGTCGGACAGGACTTCACTGTCATCGGTGAGGTGGGGGACGATCTCACTGCGGACACCGTGGGGGGAAGGGCGAGCGGTTCCTCTATCACAGCAACGTAGAGATTATCCCCGCGACAACCCAGTACCGACCGAGGCGCCGCACACCGGCGCGGTTGATTCACGGACCGCAGACGGCCGTCGTCGTGGGCCCCGAGGGCGAGTCGATCGCGACGGATAAGTACGGCCGTGTGAAGGTTCAGTTCTTCTGGGACCGAGAAGGCGGAAAGAACGAGAACAGCTCCTGCTGGATTCGGGTGGCCCAGAACTTCGCTGGTAAGGGTTTTGGCAACCTGGTCGTCCCACGGATCGGCCATGAGGTCGTGGTTGATTTCATCCACGGCAATCCCGACACGCCCCTGGTGACCGGCGTCGTATACAATGGCTCAAATCTGCCGCCTGAAACCCTGCCGACCGACAAAACGCGGTCGACCTTCCGGACGCATACCGATGGCGGCGCCGCTAATGCCTACAATGAACTGCGCTTTGAGGACAAGCAGGGCCGTGAGGAGGTCTATTTGAAGGCCCAGAAGAATCATACCGTCGAGGTCGGGAATATCTACAGCATCGACGTCAAGAGACACTTCCTCCTGACCTCGGGCGGCGCCGCGCCCGACTCCCCTGCCGCAGCGGCCTTAGGTAGCCGCGTCGAGGTAACACCCGACAAGATCCGCCTTGTAGTATCGGGCAGAACCGGCCCGCAGGCCATCGAAATCAGCGGCGATGGGATCGCCATTATCGGCACGATGATTGGCGTTATGGCAACACCTCCGCGGCTCGGGTCCATCGTCTCCATGCCGCCGCCGACACCGGGTCCACCCACGCCGTCGATAATGAAGCTTATTGCGACACTCGGGCTGCCGCCTGTTACGCCCGAGTGACACGATGTCAAGGTGAACTGGTTCTGGGCCTCGGCTGTCCGGAAGTCGTTGCCTTTAAGTCGGCAGGGCCCTGCAGGCGTAGAGAAAAAGCGTAACGGCTTCGGCGTCGTAAGCTGACCTACCAAATCAACGTGACACTGCGAGATTGCCCGAAAATGAGGAAAGGTTATCGCGCGTGAGCGTTTGTTCCGGGAACTTGCGCCTCAGTTAGATGGAGTTGCCACGCGAAATCGGCCGCAAGCGGCTCCAAATGCGTCTGGTTTAGGTCTCCACCAAGCTGGAACTGGTGGATGAAATACCTTTATCACTCGGCGTCACGAAATTGCGATCAGGGCGCGGGCGGCGCAAAAATCAGCGTTCTCGATCTGGGCGTTACAGCGCTGCTTTGCAGGGCGGGCTCTCGCCTCGAAGCGCTTCTGGCGGAGCGTGGCCGCCTCGAGCAGCAGTCGAAGCCTTTCACCATGCTCGAAGGTGTCTCGCTTCTATTTGCGTTTCGAGTTCCTGATAGGCGCTGGCCATGCCTGTCAGGCCGAGTTTGCGCAGCATGTCAATGGTGGGATTGTTCAACGTCGCGATAAAAATCATGCGCTGTCCAGCTCGAGGGAGGACGCTGGCCATGCCCCCGAAGCATAACGGGATACGAATTTGGTATTGGAAGGAAAGGTCGCGACGGAAGTAACATCAGCAGTGACGCAATGACCTAAGGAACGACGCAATGTACGGCAGAAGGCAGGGGGGTGTTGGCAATAGTTCCGAACAAGGCGGTGAAGACACCTTTAACTGGGTTGAAGGCTTGACTGGCTCCTCGTCCGGCGAAGCGGCACTGAAAGAAATTTTACTGGCCTGGGCGGAAGACGGGCAGCAGGAGCAGGACGAGGACCGGCACGAGGCAATGGCACGGATCGAGGCCTGGACGGAAACCCGCAATTTTCGTGCCCCCCTGAACTTAACATCGCTGTCCCTAACGGCACTGCCCCCCACCTTACCGGCCGGCCTCCAGCGGCTCAACGCCAATGACAACCGGTTGGGCAGGCTGCCCAACAACCTCCCGCCCGGTCTGCGAAAGCTCTCTGCCTGCGACAACCAGCTGACCACGCTGCCTGAGGTTCTTCCGGACATGCTCGAGACGCTCTACGTCGACGGCAACCGGCTGACCAGATTGCCGAACGAGCTTCCTTCCGGACTAAAGTATCTCTACGTCAACCACAACCGGCTGACCAGTTTGCCCGATAACCTGCCGCCTGAGCTCAGGGAGCTTCATGTCACCCGCAACGAAATCGCGCACCTGCCGGAGAAATCTCCCCTCGAATTGACGGATCTCCGCGCCGAACTCAATAATATAATTCGCCTGCCCGAGCGCCTTCCTGCAAAGCTCACGAGGCTCGAAGTCCCTCACAATGAACTGACTAGCCTACCCGAGGACCTCCCGGCCACCCTAAAGTGGCTCAGCACCGACAGTAATGAACTGACCCACCTGCCCCCTAACCTGCCGAGGGGGCTGGAGGAGCTTAGCGTTCGTGGAAACAACCTGAGAGGACTTGGCGACGGGCGAACTGCACTGCCGTACATTCTGTCGCAGCTTCCGCCTCATTGCAAAGTGTACCTGAATAACAATCCGCTGCCAGATCGACTGCGGGCGCACCTGAGCGCGCAAAGCGGGACGAGCCTTCCGCAGATCTTTTTGTGATGCTGCCTGACAAACGGGCCAAACTAGGTCCCTGCGTTTTGAGTAAAAGGCCTTTTGCCGAAGCCATGGCGGTGGGGTGCAGGCCAGGTATGACGCGTGCGGATCAAAAACAATGAGTTTGCAGGTTTATGCCGCTCGCCGGAATGTGTTGAGTTGTGGAAGCAACAGACGTCTCACTGAAGACTATGGCCGGAAAGCCCAGGCTCGGCACTTGTGTCCTTCGGGCGACCTTGCATGCGAGCCAGTTCGTACAAAGGATTACCCGCTATCGCGTACCAGGAGGTGCGACGCTTACGGCCTAGAGGCATTGCCGCCGGTTGGAACGTTCGGAAGCTGGACCCAGATTTCAACAGGCCTCAAGCGCATCCACCATTTCCACATGGTCCACCCCCAGCATCGCGTATTCGTTGATCTAACTACCCGAGACTCCAGCCTACGGGCCTATTTGCATTCGTCGGCGATCGACAACTCTGTCGCCTATTAGTTGAAATAGGGTTTCGTGGCGAGCCAGCAGAGGAACAGCCCATGGATGAGAAAAACAGCCCCATTGTTTGCATCTCGGGTGTAGACGAACGAAAGCTCGGCGCCGCTCTAATCGCGGTCCAATCGGCATTTAGTGTCGCGATTGCGGAACTATCGAAGCTTCACAAAGGGAACAGTCCTCAGTGGTTCGAAGACCTGGAGGAGGTGGTAATCGCTAACGCAAAAGGCACAGTCACCGAGGGCATCTCGCTGGATGTCGAGGTGGAAAGCCTCAAATTCGGCATCGACGTCCTTCGGGCGATCTTAGATGTCAGCCGCGTTGAGCTAGGCTTTGCAGCAAAGGAATAACCTTTCGCCCAAACGAGGTCTCGATGCTATTTGGCGCCGGAGATGTTCGATGCACACTCGAACCTTCGCATGAGTACCGCGCTCGTCGCCAAAGTCGCCCGCATCGTCACCAAATGGTACGGTCGTCCGACAAACCAGGAGGTCTTGCCGCAGATGATCGACGATACGACCTATGCATGGCGCACCGGCGTTTTTGAGGCAACGCGCGTTTTCCATGCGGAAGACCCGGGCGGACCAACCTTCATCGGGGGCAATTTGCGCAAGCCGAACTCCCATGGAAGACAATAACTTGTCGGACGCTGGGCGCACGAGACTGAGGGAACTCAGCGTTGAAGATGTGCCGACAAGCTCGGCATTAGCGATGCACCCTGTATAGCGGGCAGCGACCGCCTTGCCATGCTTGAAGATGCCCTGAGCCGACACGCCCACAGTTGATAAAGATGTCAACTGCAGTACCGCCGGCCGCTCCTCACCTTCTACCTTGCTGAGCCGCCAGCCATTGCGGCTCGTGGCAAGGATTTTTCGGAACTCTTCCCGAGAATATGCACAACGCGACGCAGCGCTTGTCGACCCGCTGTTTCGTGAAGTTCGCGCTCGCCAGGAAATGGTGCGTGATGAGCCCTTTGTAAGAGTCACCCTTGCGCCGGCAGTCCGAGACCTCCCCGTTCATCTGGTTCGTCGTCTGGAATCGCAATCGATCGATGATCGACCTCCGCCCCTTCGTCGCAGGGATACACATCAAGTGGCATTGACCTGGACAGCGACCGCTCGCGCTGGAGCGCCGAATACCGGCGGCGCATTTCACCGGACGCAATCGACCCTGCCGTCCAAAGAGCGACCAGTTCCATGAAACCCGGGTCTTCATCGATCCGGATTCCTCGCGCCTTCCAACGCGCGATGACCCGCTCGGCTATGTCCCTGCGTAAATCCATTACCACTTCCCCTGCCCCCTGCCCCCTGCCGCCTACGCGGTTAGATACCAAGATGGTGGGTTCTTCGCCAGTTCAAACCGTCCAATATGTCACGCCGGCCGCCCGCGATCCGTTTTCAGGAGCTTGTTAGCTGGAGCTATCGAGATCGCAGGACACACTTTCCAGCTCTCTCCCGACCTGATGGTCCCCGTCACCATCTTTTCCGTCCATGAATAAGGTAGGCCGCCCCCGATCAGTCCAGGCGATTTAAGTGCGAGTCCGCTTTTACGTCGCCTTGAGGTCCGTCAGCACCTTGTCAAAAGCATCCTTGACCGGCTTTGAGATTTCCTCCACCGCCCTGCTTGAGAGCACCCGGACTTCCTTGGCGTGCTGCAAACTTGTCTCAACGCGCTTGCGGAAAAAGGTCGACTGCTGTTCGAGGATCTGCGACGGCGAATTCGCGCCCAGCAAAGCTTGCAAATGTGAGAAGCTGGCCTCGGCGTCGGCCTGCAGTGCAGCGATCGTCTTCCACCACAATTCGTTGCCGAATAGACTTGTCGTTTCGAGGATCGGAGGCAGCATTTTCTGTGTCGCTTCAGCGCCGGACGCAAATTTCAAAAAAGCCTCTGTCACCTTCTTGTTCCCCTTTTCAACAGATGCGCCGAACTGATCTGGCACCTTGAGCGACGATGACCCCGGGTTTTCGATCGTTTCAAAGGATCTTTCGGAAATCTTGGTCATTGCATTTTCCTTTCTCTTTGAGTTGGTTGCAAGCTGTGACATCGGGATTGACCCTTCCGCCGGCGGATGCATGGCCGCTTGGTAGAACGCGGATCCGATGACGAACGGTCAGGTGGCCTCCGTTCCGTTCGTTTCATGAACCGGCATAATGCAGACTGCTTTCTGCCGCTTGTAACCAGGGATCAGCAAACACCATGCCAACTGCTCCGACGCGCCAAGAAGATCATTTTCTTTTATCAATGGGCGGGTTGAGGGCAGGTTGATGTGTATTTGACGGAGAGACCGGCGAACAAAACGTTCCAATCACGACAAACCTGACAAAAGTGGCGGATGCCCGACATTTGCGAGAAATGTCGACGGTTGCGCTGGGGACAAGGGAATTCACGTGGACTTCAAATCGCGCCAAGGATCATGTGCCTGTTCGTGGCTAAGGGGCGTTACCCGGAAAATCAAAACTCGCGGAGCTCTCCGCTATTCCATATCGCGCCGCGATATCTTCGAGCGCTTCCTGAAAGACGGCCGCGTCGAAGTGGAACTCCACATGTTGAGCGGGCAATCAAGCCCCAGGCGTTAAGAAAAAATAGCCTGTTTGCTGAAGGTGACGAGGGCGCGACATACTCCTCATCTGATGATGTCTATAAAAGAGGATTTTGAACCGGATCCTGAGATATCGGACGCCGGGATCGCCTGGCATCGGCTTCGCGGCGCACGGTTTCGTGTTGAAGGTCGGAAAGCTGGATGATCCACGGCGCTCCGGTGCATAACTGGCGAGCGGGAAGGACACCGCTGCTGACCATCCGGTAGGCGGTAGCTCGAACTCACCTTTAGAATGTCGGCGGCCTCGTCGAGGGTTCTCTCACCGCGTTCGGCCCGTTCACCTTCTCGATAGACGGAGATGCCGTGGATGTTGCGAAGACTGCAGACGTG
This sequence comes from Rhizobium sp. K102, assembly GCF_022385315.1. Lineage (NCBI taxonomy): Bacteria > Pseudomonadati > Pseudomonadota > Alphaproteobacteria > Hyphomicrobiales > Rhizobiaceae > Rhizobium > Rhizobium sp. K102. The sequence continues at coordinate 190,752 of NZ_CP092432.1, read as the reverse complement.
GCTTCGCGTCCAGCTGGCGCCATGCCCTGTCCGCTTGCCGGATCAATTCAAGATCGCTGCGATCGACAAATCGGGCAACTGCCTCGCCAAGTTGCGAACGAGATCGACAACATCAGCCTTAACTGCCCAGCGGGTCTGGCCGATCTTGTTTTTCTTCCCCGTCATCCGGGTGTGATCGCCACCCTGCCAATGAATGACGAGCGCCAATGTGTCGTCAACGGTATCGACAATGATTTCTTTGATCAGCAGCCGAATGATCTTTTCGCGTGTCTCGATAGACGCGTCGGGACCTGTCCCATGCCTTACTATAGATCGCTACCGAGCATCATCAATCTTGTACGGTCGTCGGCCGATAAAGCAGGCGTGTTACGGTCGGTCGAGAGCATCTCGAACTGGACCTCGAGATCACGCAATAGGATCAGCTTCTCATTCCAGCGCCGCTCCAGTTCGCCGGCGACCAACCGATTGCCCGGATCGACAGCATCATACTGGCGGGGCGCCCTGGCAGCCTCGTATTGTGCTTGCTTGATTAAGTTCTCGAGTTGCTGTTGATTGTCGCTATGACGCTGCGTGTGCGCCTCCATTGCCCGCAAGGCCGCCTCGAATTCCCAGAGGTTGCAATCGCTCGAGCACCTCCTGCGCCACGGCCCGATCGACCCGCATGCCGCCGAACCCGATACAGTTGCCGACCGCCATGGCGCCGAACGTGCCGCGACAAACATATCGCTGCGTATTGCCGCCTTTCCCGGAGTATTGAATGTGCAATCGGCGACCGCAGCGACCGCAACGGAATAGTCAGGCAACAAAGCTTGGCGCGCAGTTCAACGAGTTTGGTTGCCGAAAGGCGCGGCGCAGCTACGATCTCGATCGAACTTGCCGCAGGATCAAACATCCATGCCGGAATTTGAAATGAACCACCGTGTGCCAGAATGAGCAGATAGTGAACGCCTTCGTGCTCATGGCTGCCGGTTACCAGACGGTTTGGTCAACCAGTGGATGGAAGGGATAGGTGACCCTTGCTTCAAACGTCGGAAATCCGGCATTATGAACCCGGCTCGGAAGGCGGCGGCAGGACTTGGGCGACGATCGCGACGCTGCTTCAAACTGCATTTTGCCGCGCGCGGCAAAAGCACGTTTATACTGACCAGCAAACTATGCCGATTAACCGACTTTGCCAACGTTTCCGGCACCATAGCAGCCGCCTAGTCGGCATAGCTTAGGGTCTCTCCGTCGCCAAGGAGAGGACACATGAACGCAACTCAGGATCGCATCGCCCTATGCAGGAAGCTAGTCTACAGTCCACATCGGGACGACGATGCACGTGGCACTCGCTAAGCCTGTTTCGGGATCTGATCGACTGGCATGTCGGCAATGGAATACTCCGCAGGATTTAAGCGAGGTTCAGGTCGACCGCTTCCCTGAGCATCGTTTCAAACACTGGAGACCCAACTCGGGCGATTGATCGGCGCTCCGCCGCTCGCCTTTGGCGTTACGGGAGAATGGCTAATACCGACCGCGCTTCCTATTCAGCGCAGTGAGCACGAGAAGATCGACGATGCTGGCCGGTCCCAAAAACGGGATGGCAGCTTCTAGAAGTCGATTGAACGGACCGGTCGGGACCGGCGTCCGCACGCGGTGCCCCACGGTCTGTGGGCCTCTGAATTCTGTTCTGCAGGTAAAGTCAGCCGACGCCGTCGCGTATCGCGACTTTGGAGCTCGTTGGGTTCGCTCGCCAGCCCCTTCCTCATGCGATGCGGCTCCGCCCCTTGCAAGAAACGCTCCGGCGTCCCAATACTTTTGGCTTTGCTCGACGGCGCTGTATCCCGCAGCTTCGATAGCCTTGCTCCGAAACGCTTCCTGCGGGGTCGTCAACTCCTGCAGTCAGGCGCCTTCCGCCGCTGCGTTATGATCCGTCGGAGCCAGACTTTCAGCGGCTGTTTCCGCCGCTGACTTTATGGCTGCGGACCCTCACGGTTGAACTCTCCAACCCGGATTAGTGCCGGTCGAGTTCGGCTTCGACCTTCTTGCGACTGTTGCCTACGTTCTTCACGGTCTTCTTCACCGCTTCCTTGGAAATGCCTTCCTTCCGGGCTTCGTACTTCACCTCGTGATCCTGACCACCTGCGACGCGAGCACGATCCTGGCTGCGGGCTTTGGATGTGGTTGCCATGGTGAGATCCTCCTAATGTCGGTCCTTACGAACGGGCGCCAATTCAATAAGTTCCGGCCTCCGTTATGGTGAGGCGCGCTTCGGCGATGTCGCGGACGCGCTGCACATGGCCTCGGGCGAGATGGTTCACTTCGACGATGAGATCGCGCAAGGCATATCTGCGACCGCAGTTAATCAGTAGCGGACAATTCTTCCCAGGCAGTTGGTACGGCTCGTCGTGTGCCTATGAGCAAACCCATGGATTGATTGTCATAGAAAGCAGGACTAGAACAACAGCGCTAATGCAGGAGCGCTCGGCATCCGAACGCAGAACAAGATCGCGGCGGAAGCCACGCAAGAGCGTCGTCTGCGAAGAGAAACCAAGCGGCTCGGCAGGTTGCGGCTAACCTCTGACCGAGTCGGCACCACGAAGGAGCCAACCCATCGGGGACAGATCCCCCTCAGCCGCTACATCAACGTGATTTGGAGTTTGGAATGGATCAATTTGCTACCGCCGACAACACCTCCGCAGCCGCTCGTCGCCGCGAAGCCAGGATTGCGAAGGGCTACAGCCTTGAGGACCTGGCCATCGCCACCGGACTTACGGTCGAGGAAATCGCAGCGGCCGAGGAACCCCTTCAGATCGTGCCTCAGCACCACCTCGAGCGCATTGAGCATGTGATCTCATAGCTTCCGTCGCCACCGGCACGCGGTCCCGGTTTCAGGGGCCGCAGTCAACCACGGAGGGCGCGGAACGAAAGATCGATGCTCTATGGGACGTCCTCAGGCGCATTGATGCTCCGCTTCACGCCGACAGAATGCGCAAACTACTTCAGGGCTGCTGGATATGAGCCGGATTGAACAGGATTTGCTCTAGTCGATATTGCGTCCAATTGAAGTGTCATCCGCCATTTTAAGATAACTGCAGAATCACTTAAAGAGAACATGGCACCAATGATCGCACAAACAACCGGTCCGCTTCTGCCAACCGACGCAGTTCCGATTGTCGCGATGTTCTTCTACGATATGGCGCAACTATCTGCTCGGTGGCTTCAGGTAAGCCACCGCCGTTCGCGGCTTGTGGCTACTCATCCTGCCGGGCTGCGCTGTCCGTCGCGTCACGCGCCGCACCCAATCGATCGCGATGCTGATGCCAATGCGGAAGCGCTTGGACGCCGCCCGGCACCACACCCCTCCTGTATCACCGCTTCTACAACTTCTCGCGGTTATTCGAAACAGGTCTCGCCATCCAGCTCAGCCTCCTGACCGGCCAGAAGGATGAATCTGATTTGCGTCATCAGGGAATCCTTCTCACGGGTCTACCTAAAATCATCCCGCTCTAAGCTTACGCGCACAACTCGCGGTTCAGCATGAACTCGCAACATCTGTTTTACGGTGCGAGGGTCATACCTCGATGCGATCGTCAAGCAGCCCGATCTGTCAAAGCCGCGACTATCTCTTCCAATGCAAATCTTAGGCTATCACTCAGCTTTCGATCTTTTTGCCAAACGACGACGTAGTGATATATTGCCCCTGGATGAAATCGGCGGAACGCGACGCCGAAGTCAGCATATTCTCTCGCGATGATCTCGTTCGTAATCGAAACGCCGATCCCTGCCATAACATAGCCAATGTCGTGGCCATTGGCGTCATATTCCACGGCGATGTCAGGAGCGGTTCCCATATATCGAAGGGCATTGACGCTCATTTGGTGAGAGGCAAATTGCGGGTCGATATCAATGATCGCCTCACCGGCAAGATCTTCGGCAGTGACAAGCTGCTGTGCCGCAAATCGGTGGTTGACCGGAAAAAGACATACGTTGGTGGCCGAGCCGACCGGCACCCAATCAAGAATGCGCTCATCAATAGGCAATCGGGAGATGCCAAGATCCGAGCGGCCGTTTAACACATGATCTGCAATCTGCTCATACGTGCCTGTTTTCACCTGAACGGCGTAAGAGCGGCTTCTCTCCCGAATCCTTTTGACCACTTTCGGCAAGGTCGCGAAGGAAAAAGTGCTTGGCGCCGCGATGCCGATCATTCGCGTATCGTTGTTCCGCAGGAAGTCGATTGACGGTCCGATCCGATCAAGTCCGGCAAACGCCGCGTCGATTGTGCGTAGAAATTCCCATGCCTTGACGGTGGGGATCAACCTGTTGTTTTCCCGGCGGAAGAGCGCGAAGCCGACAGTCTCCTCTAGCTGCTTGATGTTTTGGCTGACCGCCGGCTGGGTTATTCGCAACATCTGCGCTGCGAGCCTTTCCGAGCCGGCGCGCATAACCTCCCGCAATATTTGAAGGTGGCGGATCTTCACTCCGGAGTCGGTGATTTCCATGGCCGGGAATCTCAATCGTGGTCGAGCGACGCGCCTCATAAGTTGCGCTTATTAAAACTTCCTGAATCTTATAAATTGACGGCGGCAAGTCAAAGTATATTTTTGACGTACGCCAAACTTAGAGCGCTGGTTAAGCTAATAAATCCAATCTACCCTCGGTTAAATCTCGGCAAGCTCTTAGTATATGTCGGGAGAATACCTTTCCGATTTCGGTGCGCTCGCAAGATATTGGAGACTTGCATTGTACGCATTTGTAGATCAATTTTTATCTGGATTGAAGAACACACTTTTAGTGTTTGCCTTGAGCTGCGCTTTCGGGACCCTATTAGGTTTGCTTATTGCCGTTCTCCGCAACTCGACCCGCAAGTCGGTTTCATCGTGCATGCGGGCCTACACGGGCATCATCCGGGGTGTTCCGGAACTTCTGATCATCCTCCTAACGTATTTCGGCGGAACCGCCCTTTTGAGCGCGATTGCCGGTGGCTACATCGAGATTAATGCATTTGCGGCCGGTGTCGCGGCACTGACCGTCGTGTTCAGTGGGTACGCCGCGGAAATATTCCGTGGTGCGATCAACGCGGTTGCACCAGGCCAACGAGAGGCTGCAGCAGCGCTCGGGCTTTCGAACTCGCAGATTTGGTTTCTGATCATCATTCCCCAGATGATCCCGATCGCTCTGCCGGCATTCTGTAACCTCTGCATCTCCTTGATAAAGGATACATCGCTGATTTCCGTCGTCGGGCTGACGGATGTCATGCGCGTCGCCTATATAGGCGCAGGCTCACTGCGCGCTCCACTCCCCTTCTATCTCGCAGCGTCTGCAATCTACCTCGCCCTCACAAGCCTGTCCCTTCTTTCGTTCCGGTTATTGGAGCGCCGCTATTCGCTCCCGGCGATGAAAGGTTGAGGCAATGAGCATGACCATCGCGCTTGAAGCGTTTCTCACCCTTCCCCGCGGCCTTCTTCTCACTCTGGTTCTGACATTCGCATCGCTTGCCGCAGGCTTCGCCGTCTCGGTCCCGCTCGCCTTCCTACGGGCATCATCAAATCCGTGGGCTTCCGCGCCCGTGCTGGCATATACCTATGCGTTCCGCGGCACGCCACTTCTGGTTCAGCTTTTCCTGATTTACTATGGGATTGGCCAGCTTCCCCTCGTCCGCCAAAGCTTTCTATGGGCCGTGATGCGAGAGCCGTTCTGGTGCGCCTTCATTGCTTTCACCCTGAACAGCGCCGCCCATACGACAGAAGTTCTGCGCGGCGGGATCCAGGCGGTCCCGCGTGGGCAGATTGAAGCGGCCAAAGCCTTGGGCCTTTCCCGTTTCCACACTGCCCGTCTTATCGTGTTCCCTTTGACCCTCAGGATCGCTCTTCCCGCCTATGCAAATGAGGTGGTTGGAATGCTGAAGGCAAGCTCCCTTGCAAGCACCATCACGCTGCTTGAGGTGACCGGGCTCGCCCGACAGCTGGTGTCGGAGACATTCGCCCCATACGAGGTCTTCATTGCCGCGGGGGCTTTCTATCTGCTGCTTACCCTCTTGATCACGCAAGGTTTCCAGATGCTGGAGACGCGTTGGACGCCGACGGCAAACCGTCCACCGCCGACGCAACCTGTACCTCGAAGAGCGAACGGAAAGCCGCCTCTCGCCTCGGCTGAAACTTGACGCCAGCCCACATCCCGGACGCCAACAATCAAACTCAGCAATGAAAGGAACATCGTCGTGAAACGAACACTTCTGCTTGCCCTGTCTCTTGTCGTCTGCGCCAACAACGCGGGAGCAATGGACAGGAAGACACTGACAATCGCCTCTGAAGGTGCTTCGCCGCCCTGGAATGCCATCACCCCCAAGGGGAGCTCGCCGGCTTTGACATCGACGTCGGCCGCGATCTTTGCCGGAGGATGAAGTTCGAGTGCACTTTCGTGCCTCAGGACTGGGACGGAATCATACCGGCGCTCACCGTTGGAAAGTTCGATGCCATCATGTCGGGGATGGCGATAACTGAGAAGCGGAAGAAATCGATCGCTTTTTCCAAGCCCTACGCCGGAGGTTTCAACCAACTCGTCATACGCAAAGATCTCGATCTTCCGCCCACGGATACGTCGGCCGAGCTCGACCTCACAACTATCGACCCTGAAAAGCAGGCAAAGATTGAGGAGCTTCGAGCCGCTCTCAACGGCAGAACTCTAGGCGTATTGCGATCATCGAATTCGGAAGCGGTGCTCAATGAACTGTTCGGAAAGGTCGCGACGATCAGGAGCTACGATTCCCAGGACAACATGCATCTCGATCTCGTAGCTGAGCGCATCGATGGCGGCCTTGCCGACTATTTCACCTGGAAAGCCTTCCTCGACAGCACGGATGGCGGGATTGCAACGCTCTACGGCCCGCGGCTCTCCGGTGGCCTGTGGGGCCCGGGTGTCGGCGTCGGGCTTCGGCAAGACGACGGCGAACTGGTTGCGGCATTCGATAGCGCCATCGAGGCCGCCACGAGCGACGGAACCCTGAAGCGGCTGAGCGAGCAATGGTTCAAGATCGATGTTTCGCCGCAGACATCGAACTAGACACTGGCTCTACGACACGCATTTCCCCCGAAGCCATAGCGCGTGAGCAGTCGGCAGTCCCAAAGATCGAAGGTAAACCATATGTCCGCACCCTTTTCCATTGCTGTCACCGGCCAGTCGCTCATCCGTCATGATCTTCGAGCGATCGGCGATCCACGGCTCGCTGAGATCGCCGAGATCCTCAAAGCAAGCGATGTTGCCTTCACCAATCTCGAGACGACTATCTATGGTCGTCATGGTGGATGGCCGCTCAAAGGCAGCTATTTCGGCGCTGCAGCGCCGGATGTCTTGGCCGCGTTGAAGGAGCTCGGTTTCAATAGCCTGGCTCTGGCGAACAACCATGCTTTCGATCTTGGACCGCCGGGGATCCTCTCGACGCTGGAGGAGGTTGCGGCACACAATTTCCTGCATGCCGGCATCGGCCACAACAAGCATCACGCTTCCACGGCACAGAAAATGACGTTCGGATCCCGAAATGTTGCGCTGATTGCCATGGACGCTGGGCCAGGCCCGTCTTTCATGTACGCTGAGGACGCAACTGAGGGCAGGATAGCAAGGCCCGGCATCAATAGGCTGAAGGTCTCCAGGGTATTCGACCTGGAAACGGGAACATTCAACCTGCTTCGCTCCATTCAAGAGCGTCTTCTAAGTTCGCCCTTGGAGCGCGCGAACTATGCCCAGCCGGAGAATCCGCCTGATCTTCATGGCCAAGACGAAATTGATTTCTATGGAACCGTGTTTCGCAGATCAGATGAGACGGCTCGCCGCATCGTCGTGGACCGGCACAGCGCCTGGGCTCACCTTTCGGCGATCGCGGAAGAAGCGGGCCGCGACACACTCGTCATCGTGTATTTGCATCATCACCATTGGGAGCCGAACTGGCAGCAAGTCCCCGCCTGGGTGCGAGAATTTGCGCACGATTGCGTGAACGCGGGCGCAGGCCTCTTTGTCAGCCATGGCGCTCCGGTCCTTCAAGCGGTCGAGATATATCGGAATACGCCAATTTTCTACGGCCTTGGCAACTTCCTCTTCCATACGGAAAAGGACGAACAGGAATGGAGCCCGCCGGAGGTGTGGAGAAGCGTCATCGCGACCTGCAATTTTGAATCTCAGCGGACGGCTGGAGAATATCCGCTTGCGCCCGATTGTGATCGGGGGAACCGAGGCATTATCCAATCCTGCACGCGATCGCCTCCCCTTCCCTGTGCTTGCCGATGGCAGAACGGCGGCAGATATCCTTGACGATCTTGCCGACCGCAGTACCGGTTTTGGCACTGTGCTTGACCGAGAGAAGAACGTCGGCCAGATCGTTTTTTAGATGCGGAATAAACCTGCAGTGCGCGACGAGAACTTTACGAACCGCTGACCAATTTGCGGCCGCGCTCTTGTTGGTCTTTTCATGGGGAAACGTCCTTGTGTTCTTCCATCTCTTCATCGACAATCGAGCTGACGAGGGCAACGACCCGGCTGCGCACACGCGGAGAAAGGAGCAAAACGTCGTCTATCAGACGCCGTCCCTCCGCCGTGGAAATGTAGGCAATCTTCTCATCGATCTCTGTTATGATTTGCTGGCCCTGAGTGGTTTCGGGATCTGGAAGACCTTCGAAAAACCTCGAAACAGGGATCTTGAGGCAATTGGCAAGCTCGTAGAGCATCGAAGCGCTGACGCGGTTCTTACCGCTTTCATATTTTTGTACCTGCTGCAAACTGACCCCGATGCCGGCGCCGAGATCCCCTAGGGATACATTCGACTGCATTCGGCGGATACGGATTTGCTGTCCGACATGCCGATCAACTGGATGCACCAACTCGCGCGCTACATTCGACTGTTCGGCTTGCGCAGGCCTCGAAGTCCGGACCTGTGCTGCTGCATAGCGCTTCATGGTGGACACCCCGATGGAGAGTTTCACGCGGTGCGCCCCCGCGGAATAACTCGCTCAACCCACTGATCGGGGAGTTAGAACACCGTGCTAGACGGCCCTGTGGCCTTTAGTTCCGAGGAACCTGGACATACGCCACAGGCTCCTCGACCGAAGGTCAAGGAGTGTGGTGCCGAATCGGCCGACACCAACCGCTAACAGGGGGTTCTAATCCCCAAGGCAGCGCGTACTGCCTCGCTGCCAAAGTTAGTTGAAATCCGCCCGCCGCGCAACCGAATTCTTTACAAGATTCAATAGCTTCGCTTTACGCGCGGACACTTGTCTCAAAAGCGAGAGGTCACGCTTCGGGCGGTAAAGTGGTCAGAAAACCAAAGGAGGTGCGATCAGCGGAACGCCCATTGCGAGGATTGTCTGCCCACTCTCCCGGAGGAATAGGCTACCGCAAGCTCCGCCCATAGGGGGTCCTGGGTGAAGCTGGAAAGGGGCCCGCAAGCGTCGATAATGCTCATCTTGCCGAACTGCCCGAGAAGCGTTTCAATTCCCCCACGGCTAAAAGCATTCAACAGCGAAAATGGCTCGCACGGCGAGGAGATGATGCGATGGCCCCAAACCCCCGGCCGTTCGTCCTTTGACAGTGCGTTGAGAAGCTGTGTGTCACGATGGTTGTTCCTCAACGCCTCGCAGAATGCCCAGCGCATCAACGGATAATAGATCGTATGCCGACTTCCACCCAGGACACGCACGCCAGGCAGGATCGACGTTACGATGAACATCAGCAGAAGGTTCGGAACGATCCGGCCAGTTCTCAGGGCCTCCACAAGACTTGGCGGCGAGAATTCAACACAGACATCATCTGTCTCCTTCGACCGGAGGACCCTGCCATCCAGCCAAAGTGGAAAAAGCCGCCCTTCAATGCAGCCCCAGAAAAAATGCGTCGAGTTTTTCAGCCAGCCTCGCCAAGCCGTGTCAGCGAGTTGATCGATGAAATGGATGAGGCGCATCGCGAATGCTCGGTCCTCGATCAACGAGGCTCGCAGCCAGGACCGGCCATCGGAAAGGTGGTCCGCGACCAGATCGGCAACGTCGCTATCATCAAGCTGAAGAAAGTCCACCTGGCTCTCAGAATACCGCTTCCAGAGGCAAAGATTTGCCGCTTTGATCGCCTCTGCCGCCGACTGGAATTCGCCAAGAGGCAAAAGGTCTCGCAAGTAGGAAATTGCCTCCGAGTCATCACCGGGCCTGTCGACGTTTTGAAGATGGAATCTGTAGCAGCCGTTTCTGCCAAGAATGCTGTAGGGGATCATTTTGCTGCGCGACAGGCCGAAGACATTGACTGCATCGCCATCGACGTGGAGCCAGGCCGGACCCTTGCGACCGCGTTCTACGAACTTCACTGTCGAGCAAGCGTAGGAGATATAGGATGTCCTGCCATGCGCGCGAAGTCCCATCAGGGAGAACAGATGGGTGTAAAATGCGTCAGGCTCGATCAACAGGTGGAGGTGGGGGCCACACTGCAGCACCGGAGCGACTTCGATTTCGGCTTGAAAGCGCGTCACGGCCCCTGCTGAATAACCCTGACGTTGCGCGACGGCCGCCACGCGTGACCGCAATAGAGACATTGCCTGGCTTCGCGCGACGCACCCCGATTGATCCGATCCAACCGAGAAAGCCGCCTTTGCGTAGTCGTTCAGCGATGCCTGCTCAAACTGACGCAACCAAGGGAATAATTCAAAAATGAGGGCCAACACCTCACCTTTTGAAACCAGGTCACTATTGGGCGACGTCTCCATCCTCAGACGAACCGCCTTTCCACCGGCGCTCCCCGATCCATGTTAAAGTGAAAGAAGAGCGCGACGGTCACCATCAGCGCCCCGAAGAGGCCGAAAATCCCCGAAGGTGGAATTGCGTCTCCGATCGTCCCGATGATGCCATACGCAAGAAGCCCTATCGAAACACAGATCGTGTGGATCTGGCTTCGCGCCCGCCCCAACATGTCAATCGAAACAGTCGATTGAACCCGTACATCGATCAGGATTCGCGTGACATTGTAGCAGAAGCCAAGCAACACCAGTTGAACGAGCGCGGACAAAAAGCTCTGGAAAACAGGAAAGCCCAACAGAACAATGCCAGCGAGCGCCGACTGGAAGAGGATGCTTTGTCGTCGCGAACGCGCCCTTCTGAGAAGAAGGGTTGAACAGCCCGCAATCGAACCGAGGGCCCAACCTGCCTCGAGATAACCGAACTCTAGCGCCGACCCCATGAGTTCACGGGTGACATATGCGGCGCCCAATACACTCACAAGCATGCCCATCGCATAGGTCAACGCATACATGACGGCGGTGGTCTTCAGTGAGTGAACGACGAAGGTCATCGGCAACAGATCCATCCGACGAATGCTCTTTGCCTGCAAATCCGATCGAGAACGAGAAAGCGGCAGTCGGCCGAGTGCCAGCAGCCCCAACAGTGATAGGCCGAAAAAGGCGCCAGGGAGGATCGACGTCAGATTCATCCCGATGGCGGTTAAGCTGTACCCGGTGACGATGGCGGCGATGAGATTGCCCGCCTGCATCGCAATATAAGACGCCGAATTGAATGAAGTGAGGTTTTTAGGACGAACGATGTCTGGAATGATGGCCTGCAGCGCAGTCGAATAGGTTCTGTCGAGGAACGCGAAGATGGTCCACGATAGGCAAAGAACATCAAGTGGGTGACCGAACGAGAGACCAATGCCCGTTGAAAATATGAGGATCAACCTGGATAAATCGCAAGCGATACAGACGAAGCGACGATCAAATCGATCAACTAGAACCCCACCAACATTGCTGGTGAGCAACTCGGCGGCACTGCCGAGCGCCAAAAGGATGGCGAGAGCGCTCGTGCTCTTGCTGACATCTGTCGCAACCCATGCCGCCAGCACGAAGTAGACATTGCGGCCGGTGGCCGACGCCAGAACACAGAAGAGATAGATGCCGCGAGAGGCATAATACCCCATGCCGCTGCTTTCTGTCGCGCCCACTTCATCCACACTCCCTACTGGCAGGTTCATGGGGACATGCTATTCTTCTGAATAGCTGGCGGCTTTCATGAATTTGATATTATCTCTCGTCCAGAACCAGCTATTCTTTCCAGAGCGCCCGGTACTCGGCAGGGGAAAATCCCGTCTCTCGGCGAAATCTGGTCGAGAGGTGGCTCCCGCTGGAGTAGCCACAGGCGATTGCGATCTCGGTCACGCTGATCGCAGTTGTGCGGAGAAGGTCGGTCACGCGTTCAAGCCGGCGCTGGTTATAGAAGCCATAGGGCGTCGAGCCTTGCGACTGCTTGAAAGCGCGGGAAAAATGCTCGTAGGTCAATCCCGCCTCTTCAGCCAGAGCGCGCACGCTCGGAGGTCGATCGATGTGAGCTTCAATTCGCCCTATCACCCGCTTGAGAACCGTAGGAGACAATCCTCCTCGAGACAATCTGCCAGATGTGCCGGAGCGGCGCTGCAGAAGTCCGAAGATAGCCGCTAGGTGCCCTTCAACGATCAGACTCCCTACGGAATCGTCGTGTGAAAGTTCTCCGGCAATCTGCCGCGCCAAGCATTGGATTGGCAGATCTCTAAATCCAAGCTCCGGACGTAAGGTGCCTACGCGCGGGAGCTTGGTCGTGAGGTTGGAAAAAAAATCCTGCGTCACGGTTATCATAAGATAACAACCCTCAGCATCGCCTTCATCCCAACCGCTCCAATGGCAACCGGGCGGAATGTAAACAAGCGAGCCGTCTGGACGCGGACTGAACTCGACTCTTCGTCCGTCCACAAAATTTTCGCCGGATGCCGCCGTACCCCTTATGTTGAGGAAGATCAGGTGGTCATCCGCGACAACGTCGATAACCTGTCGCCCGAGACTGCGCCGGCGAACGACATCTGCGCGGGCATGGCTCCAAAGGCCTTGCTGGTGAAGAATGATCTCCCCTTGTGACTTTTTCATCCTCTCGGGGTGAATTGATGGAATGATCCCCACTCGAAAGCTGCTCCCCTGAAAAACCGGTGTGGTAGCGACCCTACCTCACCCCAAGTTGTCAACAAGCCAGGCTTTAACCTCAGGTCGAATTTCATGTCAATTTCATGAAAACCAATCAAAATCGTGGATGCGAAAACATGACGTTCGCGATCATCTTCTGCCGACATCATCGCTGACGGCACAATCTTTTCGGGATGCGCGATTTCCCTCCTGAATCCCAAAAACGCGATGGTGCGAGAGAAAGGCAGGCTTTCGCATGCGTGAATTTGCCGACTTCATTGAGGAGTGCGACCGCGCCCCTCGCCTTAACGAGCTTTCTGAGTTTTTTTCGACCACCGCATCCGGTGAGGCCGGAATGCCTATCCGTCCGCCCGAGCTCGATCGCCGCTTGTTTCCAGTGGACATGACGTTCAGGCGCTTTTCAGCCCTTCATCCGCTGCGCCGAGGTCCATTCGATAAGCACTACTTGAGCAGCATACCCTACCGCCTCGAAGAGGAGTGCCGCATAGGCGGCGCGATCCTCAAATACGCGCGGGCCAGAAAGGGTCAACTGCAACTCTACACGCTAGGTACAGCCGAGGGGACGATGGCTCGTGTGATCGGCGAACTTGGCAAGGGCAGGATAGAAACGCTGTCATGCAGTCCCAACGTCGAAAACCTTAGAAGCTTCTATGCCTATGGCGTTCCTCCTCATGCCATGTTTTTTCACGGACCATTTCATCATTTGACATCGCAAAGGGTCCAAGAAGACGTGAAGCTCCGAAAGTTTGGCAGCGGTTTCGATATCATCCTCGAGGACACGACTTTCCAGATGTATTCGCCAAATCGCTTCGATCAGATCCGTTTCGTCTCGCAGCATCTCAAGACCAACGGGCTCTTCATGTTCGTCGAGAAGTTCAGGCATGAAGACGACGAGGAATATCGGCGGCGGGAACGCCAGAAGGACCATAGCTTCAAAGCTCGCTTCTTCAGCGCGTCAGATATTCGCGCGAAGGAAGAGACGGTGCTGACGCGAATGGATCGAAACGAAGTCACCCTTTCGGAGATGAGCGAAACACTACGCCGGTTCTTTGGACACTCATTCGTCACCTGGAACAGCGGCAATTTCTACACGCTTGTCTCCAGCAACAGTCAGCAGAATCTCGACCTATTCCTATCGAAGCTGTCCCCACCCGCGATTCCGGCAGAATATGTCTATGCGGACCTTCCCTACCGCCTTTATCCGGAATCCGAGGCAAGGCGGCTATCGGGGCGATCCTGGACCCTTTAGCGATTCCTCATCTTCACCGTCGCGTGAGCGCAACTGCGTCACGTCTTCACGAACAGGCAGGAACAGCATGAAGAAATCAATTGGCGAAGTCCGTCACTTCGTTGAGCTGAGCCCGCCGTGCAACGCGCATCTGGTCCTGCCACGAGCGCCATCATTCGCGGGTGAGGAAGATGTTCCAAAGTGCGTGCACGTCGCCGAGGCGTGTGTCGCAATCTCGCGCACGCAGCACGTTGCCGACAAGATCTGCACGCAAATCGAGGACTTCTACCAATCCCTCGTCTCCGTGGGACCTGACAGACTTCTAGCTTTCGAAGGTGGAGGCGCGATCATAAGGCCGACCAGTGAAAGCCTGTTCTTCACAGTTTCAGCGCGAGACCTCGTCACTTTCTGTGGCATCCGCGCGCTGCTGGAAGCAGGCTTGTTTCTGGCCACGTCCGTGTCCGAGGGGGCTATAGAGTGGCTTCACGCAGACAGCACGCGATCTGGTGAAACCTGCAATCGCCTCTACAACGACCGTTGCGGAACGGATGCACAATAATTTCGTCCGCTTCGCCACCCAAAGAAAGATCGATCTTCGGACAATCGGGTGATAGTGCTTTTTCAATCAACCATACATTTGTCCGCTCTCTTTTTCCCGACCCTCAGAGGTTGATGCCGCGACTGCGGTTGGCGGTCTGTTGGCGCCGCTCCACTATGATCTGCTCGCTGCTCTGCAGGCGGACAGTCTGCTGCAGGACCTTCAGCCGCTCCTGCATCGCCGCGAAAGCTCCGCGCTGCGCCGGTGGCACTACGTTGGCGATATCCTTATCGCCTCGGACGAGGGCATTGCGACCAAAGCGCTCGTCGAGCGCTCGGCTGACAGCGGCAAACTCCCGGCCAATGCCCGGATCGAGGGAAGCGGCGGAAACACTCAGCTTCCTGCTGTCCTTGCTCACCTCGACCGTCAGGTGCGCCAACGCCTCTTCCGCAGCTTTCGAAAGAGCTGGAATGGCAACCGCCATGCGCCGCCGTTCGTCCGTGATAGCCTGGCGTTCGGCATCGAGGGCATTGAGGTGGGCCGCACCGAGCGCGCGCAGGCGCGCTGCAGCTTCCGGCACGGCCGCCACAGCCTCTTTCCGCTCTCGGCCAGAGGTCAGCATCCGGTCCATCAGGCGATCCGAACCACGCAAGGCACCATAGGCGGCAGGATTGTTGGTCACCGCGGCTCCAATGCGCTCGGCGGCAAAACCTTTCTGGAGAAGTTCCTCGATCTTGCCGACGACTTCAGCCGGATCGCGCCAGATTGTCGTTGCCGCGTTCGCCAGTGCCGCACGCTGCTGGCGATAGACAGGCGAAGCAAGAGCCCGAGATCGCGCCTCGTCGTCGATCGGAACCTTGAACTCGGTGACGGCGGCAAACATGGGCGGCATGATGATTTTCTCCGTCCCTGGCTCTTTGCTCAAATCGGCACTCGCGCCGGCGACGACCTTCGAACGATCCCGACGTTCGGCGAGGTGCTGCTCGTCGGCAAAGCGTCGCACGGCGTCGAACAAGCGGGTCAGCTTTCCGCGCCATTCATCCGTCAGGTCCTCCGGCATGCGCTCGACAATGTTGCGTTCAGCGATCGCATCCGCCTTCGCGCTAAATGCGCTCCAGCCAAAGCGGGCCGTCAAAGCTTCGCTCACCGCCTTGATCTCCCGCACCACCGATCGATCTTTGGCGGCGAGCGCAAAGGCCGTCTTATAAGCATCGTCCCCGCCCTGGCTGCGCACCGCCTCGATTTCCATCAGACGTGCCATGGCGCGTTCGGAGAGCGCCGGGATCGACAATGACATATGCGCGCGGCGCGTCTGCTCGCGCAGTTCGAACCGTTCGGCGTTCCTGCGGAACTCGGTCGCATGGGCACGGGCCATCGGAAGCAGTTCCTTCACGGCCGCGACAGCGAGATTGCGCTCTTCACGCGCCGCGCGTCCGTCGACGATCAGCTCGGAGCCACGCAGCCGGCCAAGCCGACCAGGGGCTGCCGCAAGGTCGTCGGCGAGCCTGCGGGGTGCGACCCCGATATCCGACGCCAGTGCATTCAGGGAGACGAGCGCTGCATCCGGATCCCGGTAGATCTTCTGCAGCAGCGGCCGCAGGATCACCTCCCGCTCCGTCCAGGCCGGCGACGCAAGCTGCGCCAACCGCGCATCCTCCTCGACGCTGCTGACAAAGGACGTGGCCGGCGGGATCAGATAGCGTGTTTCAGCAGCACTTGCGCCCGAGACGGAGTGGGATGCAGTTCGCGCGTCACTGGACGTCGCTTCGACCATCGTCTGGCTCCGCTCTTCATTGTAGGCGACCCGCCGTTCCCGCTCGATGGCAAAGCCGAGCGCCACGCTTGCCCTCTCCCAGAGCTTTTCCACCTGCTCCCGCTTTGCGGCAATCCACGCCCAGCGCCGGGTAAGGCTTTGCTCCATCTCGGCGGCGGCAAGCGAGAGATGATCAAGCCCGCGGCGCCGGGCGAAGTCGTTAGCGTGTGCGCGGTAACTGGCCTCGCTCTCAAAATCGAGCGTCGTCGTCTTGGCACCGGAGCGCGACAAGCGTTCGACGAGCGGATTGAAGAGTTCCGGCCGATGACTTTCCCGCTCGATGCGCTCCTGTCGTGCGCTAGCGGTCTCGACCTGGCTGGCCGTCCAGACGTTGCGATCGACCTCCCTCTCCTCGTAATGCTTGTGACCTGTCTTCTCGTCGACTACGGCAATCTGGACCTTGACCCGCTCGACACCATCCTTTCTGAGCGTCACGGTGTCGCCTTCCTGGATGCCGGCCTCCTCGAGTGCCTTCGGCAGGCTCACGCCCCAAAGCCGATGGACGGTTCCGTCGTCCGCCCTGACGTCGGCATAAGGGCTGTCGTCGGCATCCTCGTCATCAGGCCGGAATTTGGCTTCGCCGGTTTCGACAAGCTCGCCGGTCACACCCGTGGCATGATCGACACGCGGCTTGCGTCCCCATTCAGGTTTTGCCGCAAAATCTTCTTTGGCCGCATAAAGATCGACGCGGTCGCGATGCCTCGTCATCGACACATAGGTCAGATGCTGGTCCATCATCCCGGTTGCCAGCACGAAGGTGCGATCGACGGTAGCGCCCTGCGATTTGTGGATCGTTGCGGCATAGCCGTGATCGACATGTCGATAGCTGTCTTCGCTGAAGACGAGCTTGCGGCCGTTGTCGAGCAGAACCGAAAGCAGCGGATCTCCACGCTTGTCGCCGGTGGAGACGACGGTGCCGAGCATGCCGTTCTTCACATACTGTGGCCCGGAGTGCTTGGCGCGCGGCTCAAGGAAGCGAGCGTTCTCCAGGAAGATGATCCGATCGCCGGCGGCAAATTCCCGTACGCCCCGCTCGCTCCGGAAGCTGCGGCTTTCACTGAGCGCTCCCTCCTGCGTCATCACCGATCGCAGCGCCTCGTTCAACTTGCGAACATCGTCGTTGGTGTGGGCGAGCACCAGCAGTTCATCACCGCGAAGGCGGCCATCCCCGCCCTCAGACGTTGATCGCTCTATTGCCTCTCTGCGCGCAGCAGCCCAGTCGGAGACGATGCGATCGATCGTTTCCTCGCGTGACCCTGCCTCGACCAGATGGCCATGCCGGGCATAGGCGTCGAGGCCCTTCTCGACCTCGCCGCGGGCAAACAGCCGCGAGGCATTACGTGCCCAGGCCTCACGCTGGCGGCGCACGCCGACAAGCTCTGCAAAGCCGATGCGTTCGGTAATTGCCCGGAAGGCAGCACCGGCCTGGATCGGCTGCAGCTGCATCGCATCGCCGACCAGCACGACCTTTACCTCAGCCTCCTCGGCAATCTTCAGCACACGGGCCATCTGCTGCGAGGCCACCATGCCGGCCTCGTCGATCACCAGCACATCACCGCGATGGAGCGTATCGCGCCCATTGCCCCAGGCCAGTTCCCAGGAGGCAAGCGTCCGCGACTTGATGCCGGAACTGTCTTGCAGCCCTTCCGCGGCCTTGCCGGCAAGGGCTGCACCGATCACCCGGTGTCCCTCGCTCTCCCAGGCAAGACGTGCGGCAGCAAGCAGCGTCGATTTGCCGGCGCCGGCAAGGCCTACAATAGCGGCAATGCCACCATCACCGGTGACATGACGGACAGCATCGACCTGCTCTGCATCGAGCCGAAACGGATTCTTTGGATCGCCGCTCTCCACGCGTTCGATCGCCACCGTCACATTCCGCTCGGAAACACCGAAGCCGCGACGCTCCGACAAAACCCGCGCCGACTGCGCCATGTCGTATTCGATGCGCAGCATCTCCCGCGTCGTAAACACCGCGGGCTCCGACACCTTTCCTGTCTCTGCCTCGATCTCCTGCGGCTTCAGTATGACCAATTGGTCCGACGCCATCAGCCTGGCGCGGATGTTGGCAAAATCGGTGGGATCGTCGACGTAACGGTGCAGCGCCCTGGCGATATCCCTCTCGTCGAAGGTAGAGCGTTCATTGCCGAGCTGCTTCAGCAAAAGCTCCGGCTCTGAAAGCAGCCGATCGGCCATCTCCTGGCGGCGGGCGAGATCGGCCGGCGCGAAGTGGAGCTCCCTGCCCTTCCTCGCCAGCGCCGCCTTCTCCGGCCCGAGATGTTTTTGCGCGATCCCGTCGAGGCCCTGTTCGGCATAGGAGCGACCGTCGAGGCGGATGTCATGTCCGGCCAGCGCCAGATGCCGGTTGGCCGTTTCCGCCCAGGCGATCTTCCACGCTTTCATCGTTTCCTTGTCGCCCGCCCAGACTTTGTAGACGATCTTGCCGTTCGGGCGGTCCGGCGTGACGACACGCAGCGGCTTGCCACCCTCACCAAGCACTGGAACCTTCTTTGCCCCGAACCCCTCCTCCGTCGCCGGCCGGAGCGTCGTCATCAGGTGGATGTGCGGGTTGCCGTCCTTGTCGTGATAGACCCAGTCGGCGATCATTCCTTTCGAGGTGAGATTGTCGCGGACGAATTCGCGCACCAGCGTGATATTCTCGGCCCGCGTCAGCTCCTCCGGCAGCGCGATGATCAGTTCGCGGGCGAGCTGCGCATCTGCCCGCGTCTCGAAGGCGTCAACGGCATTCCAAAACACTTCGCTGGCCTTGCTGACGGACTGACCTGATATCGCCGACCGCAGCCAATCCGGGATCTCATCCGGCAGCGCCAGTTCCTCATACATCAGTTCGCCCGCCCCACCGCGATAGCTGAACGACGTTCCCGCCTGCTCGTCCATCATCCGGGCGCGGTGGCGATAGGCGGCAGCCGAGACGATGCTGCGTCCCGATCCCCTGCTGATCACCTGCGCTCTGACGAACATGATCGCCACTGGCGTCTCCAGACTGGCCCAAGCACGTCGCGACAGCGACGTATATTGCGCCCTCAAACAGATCGGACCGAAGGGCCGATGCCGCTTTTCTGGTTGCACGGTAGCGCATTTTACTGTTTTATTCTAGTTAGTATAATCGCCCCTTCGACATCAAAGCAGAAAAGGAACCAGGAATGGCGACAAAATCATCGATTTCCGATCTCGACGCCCAGATCGAAAAGCTGCGCGAACGCAAACGATTGTTGATAGTTAAATCGGCCGAGCGGTTTGCCCGCGCCGCGACCAGAACCGGGCTGGCGGAGATGGAGATCGCCGACGAGGAGATCGATCGGATCATCGAGGAAATCGCCGCGCGATTTCGGAAGGGGGAAAGGAAAGGCGCCGCTGGCCCCACTCCTCAAACGCGTCGACCAGCAGATAGCGGCGCTGGAGCGCAGGGGCAGGTTCCAAATGACGGCTGACCGCAAGCGCGACACGCGCGAAAAGATCCTGCTCGGCGGGATCGTCGTCAAAGCCGGGCTATCGAAGGCGGATCGGGCGTTCCTGCTCGGCGGCCTCATAGAAATGGCAAGGCTCGTCCCAGGCTCCATCGAGCATCGGCGGCTGCGCGATATCGGCGAAGAGGCTTTCAAGGTCTCCTCTCTGAGGAACGGTTCATCGCATCTCGAGGAGAAAGTAAGATGGGCCTAAGAGGGAAACCGCATCCGAGCCTGTTACTCGTTTTGGTACCGATCGCCGTCACCACGATCACAATCTACATTGTTGGCTGGCGATGGCCGGGACTTGCCGCCGGCATGTCCGGGAAGATAGAACACTGGTTCCTGCGCGCAGCACCTGTGCCGCCTCTACTGTTCGGACCTCTTGCCGGACTTCTGACAGTTTGGGCCTTGCCGCTGCATCGGCGAAGGCCGGTCGCCATGGCAAGCCTTTTGTATTTTCTCGGTGTTGCCGCGTTCTATGCGCTGCGCGAATTCGGCCGGCTTGCACCTGCTGTGCAGGCCGAAGTGATCACATGGGATCGAGCGCTGTCCTATCTTGATATGGTCGCAGTCATCGCCGCCGTCGCCGGCTTCATGGCAGTGGCGATGTCGGCCCGCATCTCCGTCGTCGTCCCAGATGAAATAAAACGTGCCCGGCGTGGAATATTTGGAGATGCCGATTGGCTGCCCATGACGGCAGCAGGAAAACTGTTTCCGCCGGAAGGGGAAATCGTCGTCGGTGAGCGCTATCGGGTCGACAAGGAAATCGTCCATGCGCTTCCCTTCGATGCAAACGATCGTAGCACCTGGGGACAGGGCGGGAAGGCGCCATTGCTCACCTACAGACAGGACTTCGATTCCACCCATATGCTGTTTTTCGCGGGATCGGGCGGATACAAGACCACCAGCAACGTCGTCCCGACGGCGCTGCGCTATAGCGGGCCGTTGATCTGCCTCGATCCCTCCACCGAGGTCGCACCAATGGTGGCCGGACACCGAGCCCGCGCCCTCAAGCGCGAGGTCATGGTGCTCGATCCGACGAACCCGATCATGGGCTTCAACGTGCTCGACGGGATCGAAGCATCCAAGCAAAAGGAAGAGGACATCGTCGGCATTGCCCATATGCTGCTGTCGGAAAGCCTTCGCTTCGAAAGCTCGACGGGATCCTACTTCCAGAACCAGGCGCACAACCTCCTGACCGGTCTGCTCGCCCATGTGATGCTCTCGCCCGAATATGAGGGCCGGCGAAGCTTGCGCAGTCTCCGCCAGATCGTTTCCGAACCGGAGCCCTCGGTGCTCGCTATGCTGCGCGACATTCAGGAGCATTCCGGTTCGGCCTTCATCCGCGAAACGCTCGGCGTCTTCACCAACATGACCGAGCAGACGTTTTCGGGCGTCTATTCCACAGCATCGAAGGATACCCAGTGGCTGTCGCTCGACAGCTATGCCGCGCTCGTCTGCGGCAATGCCTTCAAATCGAGTGATATCGTTTCGGGCAAGAAGGACGTCTTCCTCAACATCTCCGCATCGATCCTGCGCTCCTATCCGGGCATCGCTCGTGTGATCATCGGCTCGCTCATCAACGCCATGGTGCAGGCCGACGGCGCCTTCCAGCGCCGGGCGCTGTTCATGCTCGATGAGGTCGATCTGCTCGGCTACATGAGGGTGCTCGAGGAGGCGCGCGACCGCGGCCGCAAGTACGGCATCTCGATGATGTTGATGTACCAGTCGGTCGGGCAGTTGGAGCGGCATTTCGGGAAGGATGGCGCGACGTCATGGATCGATGGCTGCGCTTTCGCCTCTTACGCAGCGATCAAGGCGCTCGACACGGCGCGCAACGTCTCTGCGCAATGTGGCGAGATGACGGTGGAAGTGAAGGGCAGTTCCCGCAACATCGGCTGGGACACGAAGAACAATGCATCCAGGAGATCCGAGAACGTCAACTTCCAGCGCCGGCCGCTGATCATGCCGCACGAGATCACCCAGTCGATGAGGAAGGACGAGCAGATCATCATCGTCCAGGGGCATAGTCCGATCCGCTGCGGCCGGGCGATCTACTTCCGGCGAAAGGAGATGGATCAGGCAGCTAAGGTCAATCGTTTCGTCAAACCGGTGCTATGATCGTGGTTTTATGAGCGGCCCACCTCGTCCTCGCCGGCATAGGCGTCGACGGCGTTTTCGAGTTCGGCAAAAAGCTCGTCGGGCATCGTTTCGATAGTGCCGACGGTGCGTCGGTCTGCCTGCCTGATCAGTTGCTGATAATCTTCGATATTGAGGAGAACCAGCCGGGGTTTGTTCCGCTGGGTGATCGTCACCGGATGGCGCAGCGCCTCGACGATGATGTCGCCGGATTTACGTGAGAGGTCACTGGTTGAATACGTCCCGCTTGGCTTCGGCATATGGGCTTCCTTGTTGCTATCGCTGGGATTTACAGCATTTACAACATTACTGTGATTGTTGTGAAACTTCGCAGCCGTCCTTCCTCGGCTCACTTGAGGGCCATCGGCAACTGAGAGGCAACCTCGTCTGTCGCCTCTCAATATGTGAGATGGTGCTGCTACCACCATGACCAAACGGCGCGCCCCGCATAGACCGGGATGCGAGTTGCCAACGTGATATCCTTGATGATCGGCGCCAGCGAGCCGAGTTCGTCCGCAATCAGCGCAACGAGCTCAGGATAGTTGATATCGACGCCAGTGTCGTCGGCAGCCCAAGCGCTCATCCAATCGCCGCCGTTGACGCGGAATTCACGCGTGTCGTAATCAAATTCGAGTTCGTCCAGCAGATTGATAGTGAAGCGCCCGAAAATCTCGATCTCGCCCTCCAGCTGATATTCGGCGAATTCATCCTCCCCGATGAGAACACTTCTTTCCAATTCCATGATGACGCGGATCCGATCGATTGCCGCGTCGAGCCCCTCAACCAGGCGATCGTGAAGCTCTCGTGAAAAATCGCTGTCGCAGCCGAAGCGGTTTGCCAGGACGACGAGCCGGAAGCCGGCAAGCTTGGTGTAGAGCATGAGGTTCTGATCGGTTGTCACAATGTGATTTCCTTCATCTTGATGACGGAGATCGGCCACTCTGTTGCAAAGAGGGGTCAAGGACCGCGGAACGCGGCTCGCAAGCGGGGGAACCGATTTTTCCAGAGCGCAGTGAAACGCAGCAGCGGAAAAATTGGGGGAGACGCGCCGTCCTTGACGCCGGATTTGCTGGAGTAAAATTGGACGTCAGAGAGAGAAGAGACCCGCGGACCCGAAGGGGACGCGACCGTTTCCGGCGTGAGCCGGCAGCAGGTGTCGAGGATAGAACCCCGCCCTGCGGCTAGGCAATTCGCTCACGTCATTCCGCGAGAGGGGGCGTGACCGGAGGCGCAGACGGTGTTCGGGCTCCGTGAGCGGAGCGAATAGCACCCGGCAGGCGATTGGCCGGCTCGCCCAAATCCATGATCTTCGGCTTCGACGATCATCACAAAAATGAATCGGTGTGGGCCGATCGATTCATAAGTGTCGTTAGACGCAAAAGCTGGAAGAGGCGACTCTCCGTCATGCTCACTCAACCCTATCAGCTCTACATCGAACGCACGGACGCGACGAAAAACATGGCGCGCTTCTACGCGCTCGCAATCGAACCGACGTTGTTCGGCACACCTTGCCTGACGCGGCGATGGGGACGCATCGGAACGATCGGACAAGCCATGGTGCATCACTTCGACAGAGAGGAGGATGCAGTCCGTATGTTCCTCGAACTTCTCCGATCAAAACGGGCGCGCGGCTATAGGCCGAACACAAATGCCGGACGGGAACCCATGGTCCGGGCTGTCCGCGGAAGTCTTCCTGGTCCTTGCCGGTGATTATCGGCGTGAAGCGCAGCTTCGGGTCGACGCGCCGGTCGATCCGGCGCGCCGGCCCAGGCGAGGAGGCAAACGCCGCGCCTCAGAAGGGTGGCGCGGCGTCGATGGCGCCCTCCTGCTCGGCGATAGCCACCCTCAGTTCGGCCCGAGCGATCTCCAGCTCCGCTTCGATCTGGCGGCGCTCAGCCGGATCGGCGTTCCTGAGCTCGGCCCGCAGTTCCTCAACCTGAATTTCGAGTGCAATCGTCATCGTCGTCATCTCCTGAAATGTGAAAGATGACGCCCGGGGTCGTGAGGATCGGGCCGGGTCAAGGATCGCGTCAGCGACCGGCGGAGCCGGCGAGCGGAGGAACCGATTTTCTGACGGTGCCCTTCAGGGCGCCGGCTGAAAATTGGAGGGGCCGCGAAGTCCTTGAGGCGGCACGAGCCTCACGGCAGACTTCAAGTATCTGGGCAGACAGGGTCCTTGGTCTCGTGTGGCACGACAGGAGGATTGAAAGCGGGCTCGATGCCCGCTTTCAATCCCGCTATTGCGCGCAAAACTTGAGATACGACGAAGCCGGCCCCGATTGCTCGGGGCCGCTCGCTTTGTTCTTCAGTTCGGGCTGTTCCAGAGGATCACCTTCTTGCTCGGATCGCCGCCGGGTGCCGGTGCGAGATTGCCGAAGATCACACCGATCTCGGGGGCCTCAAGCTTCACTGAGAGGTATTCCTCGCCGGTCTGCCGCGCGATGCGGTTCCAGGCGGCGCCGATCTCGAAGCCCGTCTTGCGGTGAATGACGCGGTAGTCGGGCGCTTCTTCGCTTGCCTTGCTGGCATTTGGGACGATGGCGATCGGGGCGTTGACCCGGATCGTGGCGAAGACGCCTTCGAGGATGCCGTCGGTCTTCTGCGTGAGCGTTGCGATCGTGGTGGCCATGGTTGTTGTCTCCGGTTGCTCGGGACCATTCCCGATGGCGCACGAAGAGACGGCCGACCTGCTGCGGTCAGCTCGCCTGAAAATTTTGCAAAATTCTATTTTCCACCAGGACAAGCGAACCGAAATCGAATTTTGCAAAAATTTCGGGCGAAGTCTTACCCTTCAGGGGTTGGCCGCAAAAGCAGGCGGTCGTCTATATGAGCGACATAAAACGGGAATGGTTCGGGGCAATCGAAGGCTGCGACAAACCATCATGGCCCCCTGGTCCAAGCACTGGGGGATATTGCCGCGCACTCCACGGACGCTTCGCCCGCATGTCGATCAACATAATCCCTCGCCCACTCCCGGCTGCGGCAGGCTGTGAGCACCTCGATAGCATTTCTGCTGATCGGCGAGGTCGCCGCGGCACCGCATTGCCGTCTGCAGACCGTGCTCCAATCCCGGGTGAAGCTGTTCACGCGGGTGTCGAATGAGTGATCTTCCCCAAACGTGCCCGCTCCCAAGCACCTGAGCCGCCGATGGGTCGCCAGGTACATCGCCATTGGCAAACACGCACCCGGAACAATCTGAGCCGGCTTCATCCGCGGAGCCAAGCTCGGTGAGATCACAAGGCAACAGGATCGGAGCAAGTCACAAACGGAATGCCATAAAGCGCGACATTTTGATCGTCCGAAACCAAATACGCTCCCTCCGCCACGGCTTGCGCCATGAGCAGATGATCGAAAGGATCGCGGTGATGAAGTGGAAGAGCAGCGAGAGCGATAAGATGCGCGTCCGAGATATCCAGCCGGTCGAAACCTTGATCCGGCAAAATCGCAACAATCTCTTCGATATCGGCATCAAGTTTGCCGATGCGCAGCTTCACAGTGATTTCCCAAAGGGAGACAGCACTGACGAGGACATCATTCTCGGGATCGCCGATAAGGCGACGCGCATGGTTCCCTAGCTTCTCGTCGTCGTTCAGCCACCACAGCAAGGCATGTGTATCGAGCAGCAGCCTCACGTCCCGTCTTCCATGGACTTCAGAACATCCGCCGGCAGACCATCGAAGTCATCGGCAACTTTGATCTTTCCGCGCAACGCGCCTGGTTTCCGCATGACGACGCCGGCTGACGGCGGGCCGATTTCGGCGACAACCTTGTGATGGGACGTCAGGACGAACCGCTGGCCGTCTTCGACCTGCTTGAGGAAAGACGTCAGGTTGCCGCGAAATTCCCGCACGCCGACACGGCGGGGAGATGGTATCTGCTGCCGAGATTGGGTCATGGCGAAGCTCCGTTTCAACGGCAAATGTGTACACAATTTTTACGAAATGCAAGCATCTCCTTCAGCCGTATGGACAGATGGCGCTTACGCGCCATCTCCCGCCGCTTGCCAAACGGAGATGCCAAGTCGGCGAGCCTTGTCGGCCAGATTGCCGGTAATGCCGGAGCCGGGGAAGATGACGACGCCAGCCGGCATGACCGAGAGCATGTCGTCATTGCGGCGGGAAGCCAGGGAAGAAACCTGAGCGACCCGCTGAAGGCCCGCCCGCCGCATGGTAAGGGTCGCCTCTCGGCAGGCCCGCGGGGCGGGCGCCTACCCGTGCGGCGACCGGCAGAGACCGGCCATCCTGTAGGCCCTCACGCCCTCACCTTCCCCGTCCGGCTCGATCATGCGGGCAGAAAGGCCAGAGCGTTTTCCAGAACGAGCTGCGCCCTGAGATTAGCGATGAGCCGTTCCGGGCTGAGCCGGCGCAGATCCTCGTTGAAGTCGCCGAGCTCCGGGGCAAGCACTAGCGGCAGGATCCCCAGCGCCTGGGCGCGGCAGCTCAATCCCTCGATACGTGCCGGCCGGCCGCATCGACGTCAGCTGCGATGTAGAGACGCCGGCAGCCATCGGGCAGTCGGAAGGCGGCAAGGTGATTGGCGGTTCAGCGCCGGCCGGCTCGAAGGGCTGGGTAGCCCGCGATTAGAACTCACTTTATGCTGGCGCAGCCTCTACATTTTGACGGGCTGACGTCTAATCAACGCACCGTTGACTTCTAATTATCATGATCGTTAATTTTAATTTTTGGAGGCTGGAATGCACGTATCTTCTTTCCTGCCTATGGCGTTGAAATCGGCCCCAGCGGCCGTAACATTTACATACTAACTAATTTGCGCTAGTAAAGTCCGCGAAGCTCATGCTACGCCTTCCTTTTACGGCTCGATCAGCCTTTGGTCAGGCAAGGGAGGAACGACGTGCGACAGTTTTTGATCGGCAACCAGGCGTTCGACGACAGTTCTCCAGAGTTTCTGCCGCAGCTCGAACGCGCTTACGAACAGAAGCTCAGGCCATTTTGCCCGTGTCGGCAACCGCCGGTGCCGATGTACATTGCCCGGATGGATGGCCAATTCCTGATCAAACGCATGCCGCTCTCAGGCCGGCAGCATGATCCCGGCTGCTCGTCTTACGACCCGCCGTATGAGCTATCCGGCCTCGGGCCGTTGATCGGCAACGCCATCCAAATCGACGCGGCGACCGGTGCGGCAACGCTGAAACTCGATTTTTCGCTGTCGAAACGAGGGGGCCGATCGACGTCGACATCGCCTTCGGAGCCGTCGGAGACTGTGCGAAGCGAGCCCAAGAAGCTCTCGCTCAGGGCGATGCTCCATTATCTCTGGGACATGGGGGAGCTGACGGAATGGACCTCGCTATGGGCCGGGAAACGCGGCTGGGGGCGCGTGCGCAGCAGTCTGGTGAACGCGGCAAAGCAGATGATCGTCCGCGGCGGCCCTCTCAGCGATATCTTGTTTGTCCCGGAAGTGTTTCATCAGGACGACAAAGAGGGGATTTCAGCGCGGCGTGCGGCTATGTTGGCCGGTGCCCAGTTAACCGGTCCCGGTCCGCGGAAACTGATGATGACCGTCGGAGAGGTAAAGGAATTTTCCTCAGCGCGCGATGGCCAGAAGATGCTGGTGCGCCACCTGCCTTTCCCCTTCATGCTCGATGAGGGTGCGTGGAAACGGTTGAATGCCCGATATGAAACCGAACTGGAACTGTGGCGATCCAACGAGGGGTTTCATCTCATCGTCATCGCCACGTTCGGCATTTCGGGAGCGGGGATAGCTTCGGTCGAGGAAGTGGCGCTGATGGTGGTCAACGAGAACTGGATCCCGTTCGAAACCATCCATGAACAGCGTCTCCTGGAGCGGCTCTCAAGCCTGAAGCGAAGAAGCGTGAAAGGACTCCGGTTCGATCTTTCGCGCGACCAGCCGATTGCCTCCGTGACCTTACCGGAGGCAAAGCCAGCGCCGATCGCCATGTTCATCGTTCCGACGAAGGCCGACGAAGACTATGACGTTGCACTGAATGAGATGATCGCCGCGAGAGCCGAGATGACGCCGTGGATCTGGCGTGTGGCCGACGGCGAAATGCCGCGGCTGCCATGATCCACACCAGCCTCCTTGGTCAGCGACGTAGGCGCCCTAAAAGGAAGCCATCGCCCGGGCGATTTCGAATGCGTGAAGCTATATCCCGGTCAAATCGGCCCAGAGAACTCTCTGCCATTTCTGCATAGCTGCACTGCACAAAAAATGTTTTACCAAGCGGTCAAAATATGAGCATATTGTCTCCAGTTGATGCAGTCGATGGTTTTCCTCCCAGTGCCATCGTATCAGCTGTTCCCCTCTGGAGGTTATTGACCTTCACACCTTAAAGGGCCCTGGTTTTCCAGCGGCCCTATTTTTCTGCATAGTTGGTGAGGCGGCCCCTTTGCATTGCACGATCACATCGGAAGCGGAGCGCTTGCCGTTGGCGGTAACCCACGCTTCAAGTTGGCGGGTCGAGCTCGTTCGCCGCGCGCTCCTATGGCACCCGGAAATCGGAGATGGAAAGGGGAAGACATTTCAGTTATTGCAGTTATGAGCGACTTGCCCTATATTCATGGTCAGAGGTGTTCGCCATGACCAGCCATGTTCTTCAATTTACCAAGTTGTCTGATCGCGACCGCAAGGCCGTCGCGCCTATGCCAAATCTGGCGGAGGGCGACCAACTGGAACTACGGATTCGCCGTGAAGGTGGACAACTTCAAACCCTTTTTCTCCCTGCCTCGGCTCTCGCGCCTGTCGAGGCACTCCTCGATCATCTGTTGCGCGGTAAGCGCGTTGCCGTGCTCACGGAAGATCAGGAATTGAGTCCGACCGACGCCTCCACCATCCTCGGCATCTCACGTCCTCTCGTGGTGCTGCGCATGGATCGCGGCGATCTGCCCTTCCGCTATGTCGGCAAGCACCGCCGAGCCAAGTTGAAGGATGTTCTCGCGCTCAAGGCCAAGCTCGATGCTCGCCAGGAAAGCCTCGACGCGCTGGCCGAGGACACAGAGGATCTGATCGTCAATCATGGCCTCTAAGCCGCCTGTTGCGGTCTATGATGCCTGCGTCCTCTACCCTTTCCATTTGCGTAATGTCTTGGTCCAGTGTGCTTTCGACGGTCTCGTCGACGCACGCCGGACCGACGACATCCACGCCGAGTGGATTCGCAATCTGGCCATTCGGCTCACCCGAGATACCCTTCTGGAAGCGACCCGTGATCGGATCAAGGACGTTTTGCCCGATGCCGATGTCGGCAACCATCGAATTCTCATCCCCGACCTCTCGCTACCGGGTCCGGATGATCGTCATGGTTTGGCTGTAGCCATCGCCGGAAAGGCTTCTGTGATTGTCACGGGGAATCTCAAGGATTTCCCAGCCGCGGACCTTCGGCCTCATGGGGTGACCTGCGTATCGCCAGACAATTTCCTCGTGGGCCTCCATTCCACCTTTTCGAGCGCATTGATCGACAGCATCAGGCGCGCCCGTTTGAATTTACGCAAGACGGTGCCGGCGGTTCACGAATTCATTGATGCACTGGACCATCAGGGGCTCCGCGCGTTTTCAGTGGTCCTGCATGACAAGGCCGCACAATTGGACTGACGGTCGAGACCGACAGAATTGTTAGAGGCCCGGACGCAACCCGTTAAGCTCGATCCGACGAAGAGCGGCCGAGGTCAGTCGCGACGTCTCGATAGTAGATCTCGCTCACCCGAAACCGGCCGTCGATCCGCTTGCATTGGATGATGATGTCGACCGCGATCGTCAGCATCTCGCGGATGTCGTGCCGTTCGAGGTCCCCACCACCCTCCGACTCCTTGACCAGCAAAGTCAGCTGCTCAAAAGCGAGGCGGGCCGAGTCGGCATGGACCGTGGTGATGGAGCCAGGATGGCCGGAGTTGACATTGCGGATGTAGTAGAATGCCGTCCCGTCCCGCAGCTCCTGCAGCAAAATGCGGTCGGGCCGCATGCGCAGGCAGGATTCGAGCAGGTCCTTCGCGCCGACCTTGGCGAGCCCCTGCCCGCCTTTGGAGTAAAGGAGCCGAACATGGTTGGGCTGCGGGACCACCAGCTCGGGAGTGTCTTCGATCGAAATAATCCGCTCGCTTTGCGGAATGTGGCGGATCAGCGCTTTCGATAGAGTTGTTTTTCCCGACCCGGTGGCGCCGGAGATGATGATGTTCTTTCTTGCAAACACCGCCTCCCGGAGAAACGCCTTGTAGGCACCGATGCGATAGTATTCCAACAGCCTATGGTCTGATCGTCGCCCGTCGTCTTGGGCCGGCACAACATCGGCGAACAATCCCCCATGATCGAGATCCTCCAGGGTCAACGACACGGAGGATGGCTTACGGATGGTGATGCTGACGGTTCCCTTCGTCGTTGCCGGCGGGATGACGATCTGAATTCGCTCATCATCCGGCAAGGTCGCCGACAGGATCGGTCGCGTCTCGTCGATCGACTGATTGGAGAAGCTCGCGACCGAGCGGGCGAGACGCATCAACCTGTCGAAAGAGAGTTCGGGCATCTCATAAGTCTGCCATCCCTCCCTACCCTCCGTGACGACCTGCCCCGGCCGGTTGACGATGACCTCATAGAGCGTCTTGTCGCGCAGGAAGCGTGATAGCGGCGAAAGCAGTTCTCGCACGACGCCGGAGTCGGCAGCTTCAGTCATTGCCGAACCTATTTTGTCACGAGCTTCGAGGAGGGGCCGAAATCCCCAAGCACGGCGCGGTCATAGACGCGATTGCGGGGCTCCGTCACGCGAAGCCGATAGACGCTGGAGAAATCGAGATCGCGCGCCACGAAGATCGAAACGAGCTCGCCCTGATGTTTCATGAGCGTCGGCGGAATGTTGATCGACTGCTCGACGGCGATCGCCGCTGCCTGCTGACCGGCGCTGGCGGTGTTTTGCGCGTTGACATCACCGTCCTGCAGCCGGCTGCTTGCGTAGGAGCTGGCATCGCCGACAATCGACAGGAGCATTGCGCTGCCAAACCGCTCCCACCAATGGGTGTCGACATAGCCGTCGATGCCGGCGCGGCCGAGCGCATCGGTTGCAGGCGACGCCAAAGTGATGATCACGCCTTTCGGTGTCTTCGCCCGGCTCCAGAGGACGAACAGACGCTTTTGTCCACGCCGAATTCCGCCGCGATATTCACCGACAATCTGCGTGCCTTTTTCCATCAGCACAACGCGGCCGTTATCTGAAAGAACGTCCCGGTTGATGACGCAGCTCGTGAACCCCGGCTGATCGGAGGAGAGCGCGGTCTCGAGAACGCAGGGAATGGATGTCCCCATGGCGACGATGAAATCACGATTGCCCAACGTGCCGGCACGCGATCCCTGCAGTTGCGTCGGCGTCAGCAAGCGGTTGAAGTGCTGGTCCTCGTTTTCGCCCTGCGAGCCGAGGTCTGCTTGATTGTTGCCGAGCGGCACATAATTCGAGGCCTGATCCGACGCCTCGCCCTGATCCTGCCGCCGCGTTGCCGGCGATTTCTCGCCGCCATAGGCGATGACCGGCGCACGGCGGGCCGCATCGAGCAGCTTGTCGCCGTCGGTCGGCGCCTGCTCGGCGGCGACAGGCGTCGGGAGCTGGACCTGCGGCGGTGTCGCCACCGGCTGTGGCTCCTTCGCCGGTTCGAAATCCGATGTCTGCCGGATGACAACGCGCTGCTGCTCGGCACCGTCTGACGGCTTGTCCTGCCCTCGCATCGACCAGAGAGCGAACGCGACAAAGACGACGATCGCCAAGGCGACAGCGCCGCGTTTGAGGATCGGGTTATTGTCGAGCCGGCCGCCGGCCGACGTCTCGGCGCGCTCGCCCGGAATCTGGGTAATCTCTTCCTCGGCCATGTTACCTCCTATTGCGCCGCGCCGGGCGGCACTTTGACGACGCGCTCGACCGATGGTGACGTCGTGTTGGTCTCGGGATTGGTGCCGACGCGATCGTAGGCTTCGTTGAAGACGCAAAGCACGTCGCCGCCACGGCGCAGTATGAACTTGCGGCTGATCGCGTGAACGAGGACGAGATTGCCGTCGACTGACTTCGGAACCAGGCTTTCGCTGCCGTCGGAGTTTTCCATATAGATCGCCGGCATTTCCTGGTTGCCGGCAAAGGCGAAGGTGGTGACCTTGCCGTTGTCATAGACCGCTTGCGGTTCGAGCGCCTGGGACCCTTGCGCCGAATAACGCCAGTTGCGCGGTCCATAAGCTTCGTGAAGGGCAAGCACGCGATCTGCCTCGCCGGCCTGTGCCGCCTGCGCGCGCGCAGCTGCTTCCTGCCGGCGCCGCTCCGCCTCATCAGCGGGATAGCGGTATTTTACATAGAAATAGGTGTTCTGACCGGCTTCGACGCTGCCGTCGCGGACGGTGAGTTCCATCTGATAGCTGCGGGTCGAGCCGTCCCGTCGTGTCGTCACGACCGAGATATTCGTCACCGGCTGATTTTCCCTGGGCTTCAGGAACAGGATGTTGCCGGCCGGCGCCACTTCCCAAGCAACGCTGTTGCCAAGCGCCACATGAGCGATTTCCTCGTCGGCGGCGAATTCGATTTGCACCGAAGACCGCAGCGTGCCGACGACTTTGGTGATGTTATAGGGCTGGTAGTCGACGAAACGGATGCGGCTGTCCTGCGCGGCGCCGCGCGGCGTCTCGAGGGCGAGCGCTGCAGACGAAAACCCGGTGGCCAGGATGAGCGGAAGGAGAAAGTGCGGTCTCAATTGATGGCCTCCGGATCGGCGCGATATTCGCTGACGACGAAGCCGAGCGGATTGGTCAGCCGGTCGGTCGAGGACATCGGAGCGTTGGCATAGGAGAAGGTCAGGGTCGCAACCCAGTGCGTGGTGCGCACCTCGTCACCGCGGGTCACGGTCCTCATATAGCGGACGGATGCCACATTGGCGTTGATCAGCGAGATGGAAACAATGTTGATCCGCGACGTGGCGCTGCGGCCATAAATGTTCTGCGGGAATCGGGATTGCTGCCGCGGTAGACTGTGGCAAATCGAGTTCTGCTCCGGCTGCGTCGATAGCAACGCGACAGTGCGAAAGTTCTCCTCGCCTTCACTCCAGACATAGCCTTCGCGGGCGCGGACATATTTGGCCGCGAAATATTTGGTGACGGCCTCGTCGTAGGTGCCGGCGGTGGATGTCAGCGCCGAGACCACATCGACGATGCCGGTGGAATTGTCGACCCGCACGACGAAGGGCTCGACGGTTTTCAAAGGCGTGAGGCCGGCAACAGCAAAGACTGAAACGGCAGCAAGGATGCTCGCGCAAACAGCGACGAACCAGGCAATGCGGGCGGAACGCTCGACCTGGATCATCCGGTCCTGATCGAACCGGCGGGCCTTGTCGAAGTAACTTTTGAGGTTATCCGTGGTCACCATGTCACTCGCCCTCGCATGGACGGTAGGAGCCCGCGACATCGAAATGCGCGAAAGCGGCCGGCGTAACTGAGGACGGCTCCTGCACATAGGCAGCGGCGTGACTGGTCGGCTCAGCGGGAACGGCCCGGGTCGCCGGCTGCTCGCCTCCACTGTCCTGCCATTGCCACATGGCGCGGTTCAACGGCCGGCGGGAATAACCATCACATTTGGGTAGCGGGTGGGACATCGAACCGCAGCCTACGAGACCGGCGGTCAGCAAAAACGACAAAACGATTCGGAGCATCCAAAAAACCTGTTCAATTGTCTGAAGCGTTGGTGACCGTCATTCGGTCCGGCCTGGAGTCAGGCGGCGGCCGACGGAACGCGCGCCGCGGCCGGCCGCTCTCACTGTGCGGGATGTCGCCCAGGCGAGCGTGCTTTCATGCGCATCGCGGGCGGCGCCGTAGCCGTAGGTGAGCGACGCCCCGCCCGCCGCAAGAGCCGAAGCAATGCCGGGCAGTTGGTAGAAGACGTAGAGGGCGGCAACGCAAATGGCGCAGAGCGCGATCGGCCGCATCAGCACGTCGCTATAGCTTTCGATCGCCGTAAACGTCGTATCGATGCAGGTGATCAGCAGCGAGCCGATGGCAACGACCAAGACCTGAAGGATGACGAAATTGACGAGCTGGCCGATCCAGGATTCCGTGAATTGGCGGGTCGACTGGAACATGGCGAGCGCGATGAAGATCGGACCTATTGCCAGCACGATGGCAAGCGCCAGCCGGGCATAGAGCGAAACTATATAACCGATCGCCGCGACAAGAAAGCTTGCGCCGATAACCAGTAGGCCGCCCACGCCGGTGACGATATCGATAGGCCAGGAGCCCCGCGCCCATATCTCTTTGGCGCATTTCTGGCCCTTATCGAGCAGGCTGTCGAAGGTCGACGCGCTCGGCGCCGTGCCCGAATTCAGCGCCTGCGAGATTTCGCGCGGCAGCGCATCGAAAAAGATATTGGTGACGTAGGTCTGATAGTCGCCGGCGTTCCTCACCAGCATGACGATGATGGCGAGCTTCATCGCCCGGAAGGCGAATTCGAGGATCGGTTCCTGCACGGAGCCGCGCAGAACGAGATAACCGTAGAGCACGACATAGAGGGTGAGTGCCGCCGTCAGCGGGCCGCTGACCCAGCTGGCGATATTTGAGGTGCCGGAGGAAATGAAATTTTCGAGCGGTGTCTTGAACTGTCCGTCGACGAAGCTGAAGACCTGATACATCGTCAGCCTCCCAACGATTTGCCCATCCGCTCCAGCCGCAGCTTGCCGTCGGCTGCCTCGGCGTTGCGGCAATTGGGCGTATCGCGGAGTTCTCCGGGATTGTTACGGCATTCGCCGATAATCCTAGCGAGCAGAGCATCGTCCGCCATGAGCTCATCGACGGTGTAAATCTTATCCGCCTGTGGGGAGCAGGCCGCCAGTAAAAGCATGGCCGTGCCGGAAAGAAACCACCTCATTTGAGCGCCGCTCCCATCGTGTCCATGCGCTTGCGCCAGTCCTCGGCCTTGCGTTGGTCGTCGACCTGCACCTGGGCCTGCTGGACCATCTGCAGGCCCTGCATGCGCAGGACGTCGGTTTGCAGGAAGGCGGTCTCGGCCTGGAGGCGGGCCTGCAGATCGGCGATGTCCTTGGCGTCGGCAGCACTGGAGATTTTCTGGCGAAGCTCATCGATGCCGTCGATGCGCTTGGTCGCTGCATCGTAGATCTGCTGGCCGAGGCTCATCTGCCCGGCGTTCTGGTTCTGGATGCGCGACAACTCCTGCGCATAGAAATCGTCGGCATCGGTGCGATAGCTGGAGTTGTCCTGGCGGAATTTCGAAGCGGAACTGCCGAAGACGCCGCTGCCGGAACCTTTGAGCAGCCCCTCGATCGCGTTAAAGTCCTGTGGAAGCGCCTTGCGGATCGACGGATCGTTCAGCAGATTGGCGACGTCGGCCATGTTGGTGATCTTGTTCAGCGAGCCGTAGAGCTGCTGGGCCTGCTGGAGCTGCTGGTTCAAGGTGTCGAGCTGGGACTTCAGCTGCGTGATGCTCTCGATCTGCTTAGCGATCGATGTCTGATCGATGACGGGGATGCCTTGGGCCGATGCCAGCATCGCCGACGCCAAAAGAGCGGCCGATACAAACAACGGCCGCATCGTTCCTGTTCGGATCATGCTGTCTTCCTCCTCTGGTGAAACACGGCAAGCCAGTCCTCCCGTCCCTCGCCGATCTCCAATCGGATGGCATCGGCAAGCTCGACATTGGCCGTCCGGCCGGAGAGGATGGCGAGTTCGTCGTCGAAGCCGTTGAGGTTCAGCTCGGCGACGACGCTGTTGTGCCCCTGCTTGACGATGAAGCGGCGGCTCTCGACGGAGAGCTCGCGCGAGACGAGCTCGAATTCGCGCTCGGTCAGCTTGAAGCCGTCGACATAGTCGGCGCGGTCGCCGCGCGGGTTCGGAAGAAAGATCTGGGTCGGGCACTGCTCGATGATCGTGTGGGCGATCGGCGAGACGATGGCATCGCGCGGGCTCTGGGTCGCAAACAACATGAGACCGTTCTGCTTGCGGATCGTCTTGAGCTTGTTCTGGGCGAGATCACGAAAGCCTTCATCCTGCAGCGCCTTCCAGAACTCGTCGATGACAATGATGATGCGACGCCCGTCGATCAGCTGCTCGATGCGATAGAACAGGTAGGCCATCAACGGGGTGCGGATCTCCTCATTGTCGAGGAAATCGGTCATGTCGTAGCCGATGAACCTGGCGCCGATACCGATATCGTCAGCCTCGTTGTCGAAGACCCAACCAAGCGGCCCGCCCCTCTCCCACCGTCGCAGACGTGCGGCAATGCCCTCGGGATCGGTATTGTTGAGGAAGGTGCGCAGGGCGCCGATGGAGCGACGCTCCACCGGCAGGTCCGCCACCCCGTCGATCGCCGAGGTGATGTCGCGCAACTCGGTGATCGACAATTCGCCAGATCCGGATCGGACCAGCTTGGTGATCCAACCGGTTAGGAATACTTTGTTTTCCGCAGTGAATTCCAGTGCTTTCAACGGCGCGCAGCCGGTGGCGACACCATTCCTCAGCGGCAGATAAGTACCGCCGGCTGCGCGTACGAAGAGATCGGCGCCGCGGTCCTTGTCGAAGAAGACCATATGAGGATCGTGCTTTTCGAGCTGCGACAGCATGAAGTTCGACAGCACCGTCTTGCCCGCACCCGACGGGCCGCAGACGAAAGTGTTGCCGAGGTCGCCGTGGTGGAAATTGAAATAGAAGGGTGAGCCGGACGCGGTCTTGAGCATGGCGACGGCCGGTCCCCACTCGTTGCCGTCCTTCTTGCCCGCCGGATAGGAATGATAGGGCGCCAGGGCTGCGAAGTTGCGCGACGTGATCGCTCCCGAGCGCGCGCGATAGCGGAAATTGCCCGGCAATTGCGCCCACCAGGCGGCCTCGAGCCCGAGATCCTCGCGGGCGACGACCGCGCCGCCGCTGGTGAGATAGGCGCGCGCCTTCGCCATGTGATCGGTCAGCTCCTTGACCGAAGGCGCGAAGACGGCAAGCGCAAGGTGATGTTCCCCGAAAACGAAGCGATTGGATTCGAGATCGTCCATCGCCTCGCCGAGTTCCTCGATCTGCGAAGCCGCCTTGTCGCCGGCGCTGACCATCTGGTTCTGCTTGCGGCCCATGATCGTTCGGGCATCTGCCTTTGAGGTGAAGGCGAAGGACTGCGTCAGGATGAGCTCGAAAGGTGCGGTCAGGATAGCGTCGAGCATGCCGCTGCGCGTCGTCGCCGGATATTCCTTGAAGCCGAACATGCCGGCATAGCGGCTGTCGGCCTCGTGACGGATCTCGACGGTCTCACGCCCGAAAATGACCCGGTCGGAATAGATTGCCGAGGAAATTCGTCCCTCCGTCAATGGGATCGGCTCCCGCCGGCCGCCGACGATCTGGTGGAGCACTTCGCTCGGCTCGGAGAAAAGGATCCCGTCCTGTTCGTGGAGGGTGAGCAGCCGCGGCTCGAAGCGCTGCAGGCCGGCGACGACATCCGCCACGCGGTCACGCAGATGCTTCAGAGCCTGCCCGTCGAGCTCGGTATCGGATCGGCGGGCCTTGCGCAGCCGGGAGAGAAGCCTGGCCGCCTTTTCGGCAGGATCCCGGCCGGGATGCCAGACAAGGGTGAGGTAAAGATCGTTGCGAAACAGGTCTTCCCTCACCATGCGCTCGCGGTATCGCGCGTTCAGACCGTCGGAGAAGGGATTGGCGAAGCGTCCCTCGGGATAAGCATTGTCGCGGCGGCGCACCACATGCGTCCAGAGCGCCAGCCGCTCGTCAGCGATATTGCGATAGAGCGTGTTCAGGCTGCGGTGCAGGCCGTTGAGGTCCCTGACGTCTGATGTCTCGAAGGAAACGCCGTCGAGAGCGATCATCGTCATCAACGCTCGGGATTCGAGCGCAATGGTCGTCTCGTCGACATGCCTGACATAGGGGATGAAGGTTTCCGGCCCGAGCTCGCGCGACCGGAGCGTTGCAATGTTAGACAAAGCTGAGATCCCTTTCGTCATAACGTCGGATGAGCGCCAGGGGCGAGAGCGTGGCCCCGCCCCAATAGGCGGCATTGCGGGAGCGGCCGCGGGTTTCAATCCACGCAATCAGGATCCGAAACATGTTGTGGTCGTGTTTGACGAGCGCGCGAAACAGGACATGGAAGACGATCCCGACCAGCGCGTAGGCGATTGATCCCGCGGTGATGTAAAGGATGGTCGTCAGCATGATGTTGACGCCCATCGCCTCCATCGTCACGCCGGCGATCATTGCCGGGCGCGTGCAGGCGAGAAACAGCGTGTCGTCTTCGAGGATCGGAATGCTCGCCATGGCGCTCAATTCCCGACGATGGTGTTGACCAGTTCGGTGGCGCCAAAGATGCCGCCGATCCCGATAATCCAGAAGCCGGCCCGCCTCAAATCCATGTAGCCGAACATCCAGGCGATGCAGATGATGATGACGGCGATGACCGCCAGCAGACGGGCGATATTGCCTGTCAGCATGTCGACGATGTTCTGCAGCACGGTTTCGATGCCGGCGGCCTGGGCGAAAGCTGGCTCGACCAAGCAGATGACAATGGCGGCCGCCATGAGCGTGGATGCGGCAAGGGGGCGAAGACTGGCTTTGGAGATCATTCACTTTGCTCCGATCAATCATTCTGGAAAACGAGAACCGTGGATCGCCGCCCTGAGCTGAAAACATCCCAGGATGCGGCCTCAGCGGTTTGGGAGGATTGTTTCGCAAGCGCCGGCGGCGCCTCATCTTGCGTCGGCACGCCAGACCCGGCCTGGTCAGCGCGTTCGCCAATCGTGAGCGAGGCAAGCGTCGGCAATAACTGCTTTGCTTCCTGGCGTACCTGCTCGTCATATTTGACCATGGCGCCGAGGGATCGATCATCGCGGCCATAATAGGACTGGAGCATCACCCTTTCGGCCTGAGCCGGATCCCCCGCGCGTAATGCGGCGCGGTAGTATCCGTCGAGAAGCGTAGCCGTGGCCTTGAGGTTCATGCAGGGATCGAAGGCGTCGACGACGGATAGCTTCAGTTTTTGGAGCGCCTCGATGCCAATACCGCCAAGGCCGATCTGAATATCCTGGCGATCGGCAATCAGAGACGTGGCAACCTCGATCGCTTCGGCCTTCGATGCGGGTTGAGCGGCGAGTGGCGGGGCGCTGTTGATGCGGATGGCGAAGGGCTGAAACCGGCTCTCAAGGCTGACAATGCCGGCCAGCGTCTCGACCTGAACCATCGGCGCACAGGTTTGCGCGATTTCGACGAATGCAGCACCCATCGGTCAGTACCAAACGCGCTGTTTACCGGCGCCGTCGATGGTGACATCGACATAGTGCGGCTGCGATCGCACATTCGGGCGCGTTATCGGATAGCCCATGCACTGGCGGTGCCCGTCCACGCGCTGCCAATGTGGCGACAGGACCGAATTGTCCCGGGAAGCATAGTCGTTCCCATCCCAGCAGAGGCTGTTGCTGACCGGCTGCGGCGATGTCGACACGCAGCTTGCTTGCCGACCGCCGCGACCGCTATCAGTCGTGAGCTTGTACCCCGCATCGCAATAATAGGGTTCATAGACCGGCCGCGAACTCTGAAAACCGACGCCGCTACAGGTCGGGAATGAGTGGCCCTCGGCAAGCTCCCGCCACAGCTTCTGGATCGGCGGCCGGCATTCTGCATATTGCGTCGGCCCGCCGGGATTGGAAAGGCATAGGATAACCTGGCATCCCCAATCCTCGGCCCGCGCTTTACTGCCGAAAATAAGATAGGGTGGCGCAACGAAGCAGACCGTAAGCAGTGAATTCAGGAGAAGGCTTTTCATGAACAGGATCCTTCGAGACGATGGCGCCGTATCGCGTTTCGGGAGACCCAATCCGCCTGCCCGCATTCATACTGCCGTATATAACATAGTTAAATGACATGACAAGCGCGATTAAAACGCAATGGCACAACCTTGCCTTCTCGGGACTTATTCTCCATGAGATCCTCGACCATCCGCTGGAGGACGAGACCCCGCAGGCGAGGCTGAAGCAGATCGGCATGATGACGATCCTCTACACCATGACTCAGGCCCACCAGAAGCTAACACTCTCTAATATCATTGAGATTACCGAACTAACACGCAGCGGTGTGAAGGAGACGGTCGACCTTTTGGTAAAGCGGGGAATGCTGGTGGAGACGATGGGGAAGAACTCCATGGGCCGCGGGACGGCGCGGCAATTCGAGATCTCTGAGGACCTCCTGAGCAAGCTGAGCTCTTTCCGCACCAGCCAGGAGGCGGGGTTAAACTGACTGATTTTCGGCTTTAATGGAGTGAGATGCGAATCATCTGGCAGTCCCGATCGTATGGTTGCCGGCAGCGATCCGGGGCAACCCGCCCGCAGGCGGGTTCCACTCAAACAATGAAGAGTATCGGAGAAATCAGCATAGCGGCGCCGTCAGGCGGATTTCGGGAATTCTCGACACGCTAAGGGCGGAACAAGGGCAGCCGCAGGAGCCTCAGCATAGCGGCCGTCAGGGAGGCGGGACCGACTGCCCCCGCCCGTGCGTTCCCTATCTCCGTCGCCGCTCAGCATATGGAGCGCGTTGCGCACCGGCGAACTCGGCTGGAACATGACCTACCGGTGAGGGCGCCGATGGTTGGCTCTCCAGTGTCTATCCGGCATTACGCGCCAAGCGAAAACAGATTTCATGAACGGGTCCAACGCGTTTGGACGGAGAGATCGCTAATCCCAGGCAGGATCTGACGAAACAGGAAAGACGTTGTTTGCAGCTTTTATCCGACGGCGATAGTGACGGTGCTATCCATAGGAGACTGAAACTTATCCATTCAAACCGTCCGCCTCCATCTTTCCAATGCGCGCCAGCGGCTGCAGGCACCCGCTCGTGTTGAGGCCGCGGCCAAAGCTGTCAGCGCAAATTTATCAAAGCAATATTTTTTGCTAGTTCCAAATAGATCATCCGACGACCCGCTGTCATCAACGCTTCTCTCGATGCTACGCACGACGACTCGTTCGCGCGGGACATCGTTCTCGTTCGCCCTCGGCGGACGATGGCTTCCGCCATCGCGATGCTAAGGGAGGATCTGCCGGAGGAGGTTGTAAGCCTGCACAGTCGCGTGATTTTCAGCATCGACGGTCGAGGGGATGCGCTGGTTCTCACCACGGGCCGCATGACGACGCCGTCGGAATACTTCGCGCGTCACTTCAATATGCCGGTGAACACGCCCCACTAGCTGCGCGAGGTCAATGCCTGACGATTTTAGACGCCGGTTCGCGGGATAGGAGCTTCCGGCCGTCGGGTCGCGGCAGTGGGCGGCGTCCGGGTGGCGAAGAAGGAGACGGCTCACGCCGCCTCCTCCTCGTTGAGGTCCGGCTGCAAGTCATGCAGATAGTCGACCGCGCGCTGGGCATGAGCTGCCGCTGAAAAGATGGCACGCTTGTCGCTGCCGAGAACCTTGAGCCAGTCATCGAGATAGCTTGCATGGTCGGGGCGTGGTTCGAGCTCGGGGACGATACCAAGATCGGCGCAGAGAAAGCAGCTGCCGAGTTCGGCAATGAGCTCTTCGCGGGCGCGTTCGCTCCTGTCTTTCGCATAGCGGCTGAGATCCCGATCGAGCCTTCGCGGTGCAGCGGTCCAGTGCGTCATCTCGTGACTGAGAACGGCGACATAGGATGCATCGTCCCGGAAAGCGTCGAAGCACGGCATCTGGATGTAGTCACGGGCAGCAGCATAATAGGCCGCCGATCCTCCATGGCGGATCAGGGCGCCGGTATTGGCAAAGAAGCGGCCGGCAGCACCGATGCGGCTCATCCAATCCTGGTCAGGCGCGATGGAATGGGCAAGGCCATCAAGGCCGGTGATCTGGTCGGTGTTGAACACGGTGTAGGTTTTGAGGAAGGGGATGTCGCGTTCGATTTCGGCGCCTGTCTCCGTCGTCTCGGCGCGGATGAAAGAGCTGGCGAAGACGACGGTCGTGCCGGTTTCGCCCCTGCGGACGGCGCCGCCGAGCTCGATTGCCTGGCGAAACGTCATCCACCTTGGTGATGCAAAGCCGCGGGCGATGGCTTCAGACCAGAGGAGCAGAGCATTGATGCCGGTGTAGGGTTGGCCATTGTGGCGCAGTGGCCGGCTGACCTCGGCTGTCCAGCCTCCCGTCGTCCATGGCTTGGTCCATGGACGGACGCCCTGTTTGAGATCGGCGATGATCTTGGTGGTGATGCGGCGGTAGATATCGGATCGTTGATTGGATTGCTGCCTGTTCATCTCTGAACCTCCGTTCGAGGTCGCGGCCATCGCGACCTGCTACGGCGGTCCAAAAGCCAGGCTGCAAGTGCGGCCAGCACCCGCAGGGCCGCAACGAAGTGAAGGACGGCAAAGCCGTTGCGGGCAGCGCGAGCCTGGCAGGACCAAAAGCCGGGGCAGGACGGGATGCAGCAACACCACGGCGAGACAGGTTTGAAACCCAGGCAGAAATGAAAAATCCAGTCTATTACGCAAGGCGGGAGCGTCCGGGATGAATCGATGGACCCGAAGCGTGGCATCGACCTTGCGCGGCCGTTCCTCGTCGACGCAATGGAGAAGGTTAGCAACGAGAGTGCCATTTCGTCGAGGAAGCCAAGACCGCCGAGACCAAACTCGTAGTCTTCGCGCGCATGCAATTCGACCCGTACCTCAGCCCCTACTTCGTCGCCAACCAGGACAAGATGCGGGTAGAGTTCGAGGATCCGTATATCCTCATCCACGAAAAGAAGCTATCGAACCTGCAGTCCTTGCTGCCGGTAAGTTGAGGTCTGATGGAGCATTCCAATCGGCCGACCGCCTTCAGCAAATAGGCAGAACCATTACGAAATCACGGCGCAATCACTGGCGTTTTTTTTTCCGCCACCCGTTCAAATGGCCGAAAGTTTCGAGTTGATCGAATTGAAGCTCCCGTGTTCGGGAAGTGGTGGGATCCGGGAACGTTTGGCAAGATTCAACGAACCACTGGCCGCCACGCCCAGAGAGGGTCATAGGGAATACGATGACAAGCGCGGACGCTCAGTCGTTCAGTCAGGTTGCGAGCACGTATCAGCTTGGGATCGGTATGACTTCACATAGCGCCTCCAACTGATTTACGGCACTAGCCAAATCGTGAAGTTCCGATTTCAGCGATTGGATGATGTCGAAATGTCCGGAGCCATTCGAATTCGCAGTTGAACTTTTCAAATCCGCAGAATTTCTATTCGGATGGGGAAATGGGATGAGCTTTTGCACGGTTATGCTTTTGACGATATTGACTCAGAATAGTAGATTGTACTGGGCAAGTCTTTGCAATGGCAATCGAAAGCGAAAACACGTCAACGTATGTTTCGTCGCGCAATTCGGTACAGGGCCTGCATATTTCGGAACATCAAAGCACCTGAAGTTTTAAGTAATTCCTATTGGTCCGCGTTTTATCCAATCGCCCAGAGTAGTTTGGGCTTCCGTTGGATGAGTGCGGTATAAACAGCGCCGCAGGTGGCGTGGTTCCTGCGCGCTGTTAGCCGTAGGCTTCACGCGGTTCGGGTCCCAACAGATGCGGGAGGCAAGCGCATGAGTGCCACCCCTTCCTCTGCGGGCATCGGCGTAAGATGGGAATCAGCGCGAGAGAACTCGGGCACTGCGTTTGCAGCGAGAAGTTCGGACTTCGGGATGGGCTTGCTATAGTAGAACCCCTGTGCCACAGCGCAGCCGCTTTCAGCCAAGAATTTTTCTTGATCGACCGTCTCCACGCCCTCAGCGACTACATTTTGCCCTAGGCAGCGCGCAATTGAGAGAATTGCCTTGACCAGTTCTCTACTTCGCTTGTCGGATCGATTGATGAATGACCGGTCAATTTTGAGGGTATCAATGGGAAAGTTAGCCAAATAGCTCAGAGATGAGTAGCCGGTGCCGAAATCATCGATCGCTATGGAAATTCCGCTCGCATGCAATTGAGAGAGTGTCGTCGAAACGCCCTCGCAGTTATGGAGCAGGAGACTCTCAGTTATTTCAACCTCGATCCACTCCGCACGACAACCGGTTTCCTGCAATACGTCCGCCACCGTTTGCGACAAACGCGGGCATTGAAACTGCTTAGGAGACAAATTTATCGCAATCTTGTGCGGGGGCAGTCCATCTGCATTCATGACGGCAGCCGTGCAACACGCCTCATGCAGCACCCATCGTCCAAGATCGATG
The DNA here is from genome assembly GCF_022385315.1 of Rhizobium sp. K102. Taxonomy (NCBI): domain Bacteria; kingdom Pseudomonadati; phylum Pseudomonadota; class Alphaproteobacteria; order Hyphomicrobiales; family Rhizobiaceae; genus Rhizobium; species Rhizobium sp. K102. The sequence goes on along the minus strand of NZ_CP092432.1, from coordinate 146,508 downwards.
ATCAATCCCGTTTCCTCGGCGACACCTATGAATTCTCCCGGAGGGATCATTCCCATCTTCGGATGATGCCATCGTAGCAGTGCTTCTGAACCGATCACCTTTCCGTTGTCCAATAGGACCTTTGGCTGATAATGGAGTTCAAGTTGCTCATGTTTCAAAGCTAGGCGTAGGTCTGATTTTAGCGCTAGGCGCTTTTCAGCCCCAATCGTGAGATCCTTTGAGTAGAAGCGGAAGTTGCTACGCCCCGAGCGCTTCGCCAAATACATCGCAGAATCCGCATATTTCACCAAATCGTCGGGAGCGTCGCCGTCATTTGGAAATACCGATATCCCGATGCTGCAGGATACAAAGATCTCCCTGTCGGAAAGCATGAAGCGTTCGCCGAATGCGGCAAGCATTCTGCTGGCAATTTGAGCCAAATCGTCATTGTCCTGAACATTGGGCAGCAAGACTGCAAATTCATCTCCACCGAGTCTCGCCACGGTGTCGCTGGCACGGACGCCTTTTTTCATGCGTGTCGCCACCTGCCGCAGCAACTCGTCACCGACGGGATGTCCCATAGTGTCATTGATCGCTTTGAAATGGTCCATGTCGATCAGCATCACCCCGGCTCGCTGGCCCGCCGAAGCCGCGTCCCCGATCATCTCGCGTAGCCGTTCATTGAAAAGTGTCCGGTTAGGCAGGCCGGTCAGAGAATCGTAGAATGCCATCTGATGGATTTTCTTACGGGACGTGTCCAGTTCGGTGATATCGCGGGCGACGCCGAGGATCCCCATCAGCTTTCCCCCGTGAATACCGGAACCTTACGAGTCTCCAAAAGCGTTGATCGACCGTCCTCGTGAGCGGTAAACCGTTCCTCATTGATGAGAATACGGCCGGCTTGCATGGCCTCCTCATCCTTGTCACGAAAAAACTGGGCGAGTTCGGGAGTAAACAGGTCATAATCCGTTTTCCCGACGATTTCCGCTTCTGCCTTGCCGACCAATTCTTCGAAGGCATGATTGCACAACAGATATTTGCCTGTTACGTCTTTCAGCCATACCATATCCGGAATGGTCTGCAGGACACTTAGGAGGCGAGCCCGAGCTTCAATAGTCGTGCCCTCGGCGTGCTTTCGTTCGGTAATATCGCGAGATAACACCAGAAAAGTGACGGTTGAGTGATTGCTGCTTGGTCGCCTTGCGACCGACAGTTCAAACCAACGGGATTCGCCGTTTGGTAGGGCTATACGGACACAACGACCGTAGGAGGCGCCGGTTTCATCGGCTTCTTCAAGAGCCAGCATAGCGATGTCGGCCTGATCTGGAGGGAGCACATCGCGGACAAGCTTGCCGAGCAGCACTTCTTTTCGCTGCGCCAGGATCTCCTGATTCCTTGCCCAGACCTGCAGGTAGCGACCGTCGGCATTTACCTCGAACAGAACGTCAGGAATGGCGGCAATAATTCCCTCTGCGAATTCAAGAGCCTCTTTGAGATCATGCTCCGCACGTTTTCGCTCTGTGATGTCCAACATCGCGCCAACCAAGCCGATCCTGTTACCAGCGATATCAGTGATTGCGGTCTTGCTGAGTAAAAGATCAACGACACCACCATTCTCGGTGGTGGCCTTTGCTTCATATTGCTGAACACCGCCATTTGCAAAAAGCGCCTCGTCCAACGCGGCATACGTCTCGGCTATGGGTGCGGGCACCAAATCGAAAACGGTTTTTCCGATAATATCTCCCTTTGAGCGGCCGGAGAAGCTTTCGAAGGCCCTGTTGCAACCAAGGTGTATCCCATCTCTGTTTTTGAAGAAGACGGGTAACGGGATCGCGTCGAGTACGACGGCACTGGACATCTCTTCGGCGTTGAATGGCAAGTCGACGTTTGTCGCAGGATGCCGGGGATTCGCCCGGAAAGCCTTCTCAAACGGTTGCTTCAGACTTGCGACATCTGCGTCGTGACCGTGCGATGGCCGGACAACGGAGGCTTCCGAAAATGGCGGGGCCGTGCCCGTGGCAAGCGGAGGGCTGGCATTGACCGCGTTGCGGAAGGCTCCACGCCCCTGGTCGATTTGAGCATCAGTCGCCATCTGCACTTCCACAGGCTGTTCGGGGCGGGATGTGCGTTCCGATTGACGTACGTGTTTCATGTGCCTGTCCTGCTTTGTCACGTGGCTGAGCAATCATGCGTCAAGCCAGCATTTTGTTAGGACCGCACAAGTCATTTGGCGGAGTACCATGCCGCTACCCCACCGGGATATCGCTCTCATTCAGAATCATCAGAGACGTGTATTTGCATGTGGTCGGCGACGCCGCCCATATCATTTAGAACGCTTGCCAATCATCATTCGAAGGCGCGAGCACCAGGTTACCACGGCGCATCGGATAGTCTCCGCGGTCAACCATTGTCTGACCGGGCGGGAAGCTCTTCCCAAGTTCGCCCGTGACCTTCTGTGGCTTCCCGCTCTCGTCTTTGAAGTGGAAATGTTTCAACAGTGCGGCTAGGCTTTGGCTCTCTTGAGCGAGGTGCGATCCTGCAGTATTCATCTCCGCGACCATGCTCGCATTTTCTTGAGTGGCATGGTCCATATGGTTAACCGCGCCGTTGATCTCGCGCAGGCCCGACGATTGTTCCTGGGAGGCCGTTGCGATTGCGTCCATATGAAGATTTACATCCTGCACAAGCTCTTCAATCGTTCTCAGGCCCGATCCGGTTTCACTCACGAGCCTTACGCCTTCGTCGACGGCAAGAGCTGAATTGCCGATGAGATCCTTGATTTCTTTTGCCGCTGTCGCTGAGCGCTGTGCAAGCTCCCTGACCTCCTGGGCAACAACCGCAAAGCCTTTTCCCGCGTCGCCAGCACGCGCTGCTTCGACGCCGGCGTTCAGCGCCAGGAGGTTCGTTTGGAAGGCGATCGCGTCGATGACGCTGATGATCTGGGAAATCTGCTTGGAGGAGTTTTCAATGCGATTCATGGCGCCGATAGCATCGCGTACAACCCGACCGGACATTTCCGCATGATCTCGCATCTGTTGGACGGCTCCGCGCGCCTCAGCCGTCCTCTTCGTGGTCGATGCAACGTTGACGGTTATCTCCTCCAACGCCGCTGCAGTTTCCTCGAGCGAAGCCGCCTGCTGCTCCGTGCGTCTTGAAAGATTTTCAGATGCGGCCGAGACGCCCGAGCTGCCATTCGTGACCGTTTCGACTGAATGGCCGACGGTAACAAGCACGTCCCGGAGCTGACGAATGGAAGCGTTGAAATCCCTGCGCAAACTTTCAAACTGTGGCGCTAACGGCTCCTCAATTTCATAAATCAAGTCTCCATCCGCCATCCGCTTCAACCCGGTTGCCAATGCCGTCGTCGCTCGGATGAGGCGCTCTTCTGCTTCTTTTTCCGCCCTTACCTGAATATCCAGCTTCTCTTGGTCAGAACGAATGCGCTCAGCTTCCGCGGATGTCTCCAGGTTACTTTTCTGTATGGCCGCGCCGCGGAAAAACTCAAGGCAACGCGCCATGTCCCCGATCTCGTCGCGTCGGATCGTCAAGGGCACCGGCGCCGACGTATCGCCTTCTGCGAGTGCCTTCATTCGGCTTGTCAGAGTCCGAATGGAGCTTGAAATTCTCCGAACGACCGAAATGCACAAAATGAGTACCGTAGACATGATCAGAAGCGTGGCGCCGGAGTAGCCGATAAAGGCATTGCGAAGATCGGCGTAACGCTGAAATGCCATCTCGTCCAACTCGTCGCCGGTGCGCATAATGAGTGCGGTCAACAAAGCAGCCCGCTGTTGGGTGATTTCATTCCATCGATCCAACGTCTCGGGGGGAAGGAAACGCCCGGCTGGTTTGCATACATCTGATCGCGAACGCCCGCGATGAACTTGCCTGCGGCGCTGGCCTCGAAGTCGTCATAAGATTTGACGAGATCGGCGGGGAGAAATTCCTGCATCGCAGGCACATAAAGCTGCTTTAGATTTTTTGACTGTAAGAGGGACGAAAATAGATCGACGGACATGGCTGAATTTTTGACGTAGGCTCGGCCGGGCCTGATCTCCAGCAAACTAGCTTCCGTGATCTGCATGAGCGCGTGAAAACCGGTAATTTGGCGTGCTAAATCCAAATCATTGACAGTCGCCCCAGTGCGACGGACGAGCTCCAAGCCCGCAAGGGCAGCTGGGCGCAAAGCAACAGCTCCCTCCGCCTCGCTAGCCGTTCCGTCATCGACGCGCCGGCGGAAGCTATCGATATTGTCCCGCCTTTCACGAATGATCTGTACCGCCCGTTCTATGGCCGGATCGTCGAATGCCTTTTTCCAAGAGTCGTAAGCGGAAAAGACCGCTGTAAAAGCCCTGTCCGATGCAGCTTGCTTTGCCCGACGCACGTCGGCGCCTGCAAACGCTTCCGCCGCTATAGCTTGGGCGAGGAATCCGCCTTCCCGCCCAAGTCGCTGCGTTGTTTGTGCGCTGCGGAAGGTAGAGTATTCTCGGTAATATCCCAGTGATGTTGATACTCCGATGATTACGAACGCCGTCAACGGGATAATTGCCAAAATCATTAAAAGTAGAGATAGCGGCAGTCTCGACATATGTTCCTCATAGACGACTATAAATTACACCGGCTTCCATTAGCGACGCGGTCCAGAACATTGCGACATTGACCGCTATGTGTGAGATGACCTCGGCATAATTACTATAAGATTAACCCCTGTAGTGGTCTTGAACTGCGTTGCGCAGATCGGAACATCGTCGCGTTCAGGGGATCATCTGCAAGACAGATCTTGGGCCGAGGCAGTCGGCTTTTCTGGAGAGTGCTGTTGCTGCAAGCCTTGAGGACGGTCGAGCGTGCCGGCTGATCGTAGCTCGGTCGGCGCAATCTGCTTATGATATACGCAATGTTTCCGAGGGAAGTACCCCATAGCGCTTGCGATAGTCCGCAGAAAATCTGCCTCTATGCACGAAGCCCCATTTCAGAGCGACCTGCGTGACCGAGAGGCCAGGTTCGCCTGTCATCAGTTCCTGATGCACTAATTCCAACCGTAGGTGCTGCAGGAATGCCAGAGGGGTCGTATTCCGAAAGTTGCGAAAACCGCTTTGAAGAGTGCGTCGGCTTACGCCACAAGCCGTTGCGATTTCCTCAAGAGATAGCGGCCGAGTAATATTGGCACGCATATAGTCGACCGCCCGCTTAACGGCCTTGGGTAAGGGTGATTCAGCAACGCGGCATAACTCAGATGAGTAGCGATGCTGCGCAGCTTCGATCAAAAGCTCCATCGTCGTTTCAGTGAGGTGATGAAGTGCTATCGGTGATTGAAGGAGGGTTCCGTCTCGTAATCCAGCATACAGCACTGGTACCAGTTGAACCAAAAGGGAGCCGAACCCGACCGATAGGTCGATTTCTGGCGAAAAATCGAGGCTGCCTCTTATTGGCGTATTGAGCCGACATCCCAAACGGCGCGTCAGCTCATCATGGGCGATCCTAAGCCCCAAATGTTTCCTGGGCCCAATGAATTGGGTCGTACTCGCCGACATACTGTTCACGAAAACGCCCCGCGTTCCCTCTGACGGGATTTGTCTGCCGTCAACGGTAACGACCGATCGCCCATGTAGTGGAAGCATGATGATGTTTGCCTCCGCCGGTCCCCGGTGCTGGACGGTTAGGTCGCCCTCGTAGTGCGCGGCAATAACTGCAATCGGACCATTGGTAATCGCATGTACATCGTAGGCGATCGTCTTATCGCCATGTACATGCGCTTCAGATTGCGGGGAAAGCCTCGAAAGCGCTGCCGCGAGTTCCTCGCTGCAGGTACCTTTGAGCGAGAAATGGTCAATCTTAGAGGGGGACACTCTCAACTCTCCACATCATCACTTCCTTCCCGAAACGGTATTCAAGCATGAGGCCCGCCTATCGCTAACGACAGGCGGACAGGGCAATTGACTTGTCGCGGCCAGTCCTCGCCGTGAATTCGACGCAGTCGAAGTCGCCTAAGTTGATAGTGCGAAGATCAATCATTGTTATATATGGAACTCCGACAGAATTGTTACCTGCTGCCAACCATCGCTTCGCAACCGATTCCCAAATGTCTGGCCTTTGATGGTCTCCATTCACGGCCCAGCAGACTCGGGCGTGCTCGCGCTAGCGACTAAACCTCATCCTTTAAGGTTTCTTTTTGCGTGATCAAACGTGCGGAGTGATGGCCGGAAACAAAGATCCATAGCCAGCTTAGTCCCACTGCCAATCTGCTCCTCGTACCTATCAGGAAGTAGATATGGGCAAGCCCCCAAATCCACCATGCAATTCCGCCCTTGAGCCGGATCTTCCCAAAGTCGATAACAGCCGAATTCGGCCCGATGGTAGCCAGGTTTCCCAGATGCCTATATCTGAACGCACTTGGAGTGGGTATACCCAGACGTCGTGCTTCAATTACCGAAGCGACATATTTGCCTTGCTGTTTGGCGGCGGGAGCCACTCCGGGGACGGGTGTTCCATCAGCGGCCTTCACGGAGGCAGTATCTCCAATAATAAAAATCTCGGGCTTACCGCCAACAGTCAGATCTGGCTGCACGACCGCCCTACCCGCCCTGTCCTTTTCAGCACCGACCCAGGCGGCGGCGTTCGACGCTTGCACCCCCGCAGCCCAGATGACGGTCCGGCTTGAAACGAACTCATCTCCGATCGCGATGCCGTTCTCGTTGCATGCCGTCACGGGAATGCCTGTTCTCACTTCGACGCCCATCTTGATTAGCGACTGCTCGGCATATCTCGAAAGTGCCTCCGGGAACACGGGTAGGACACGTGGACCTGCCTCGATGAGAAGGATGCGCGCCGATCTGGTGTCGATGCTACGGAACTCCTCAACAAGGGTTCGTTGGGCCAGTTGCGCTATAATCCCAGCCATCTCCACGCCTGTCGGGCCTGCTCCGATTATGCTGAACGTGAGCATTGCCTTCCGCCGTTCGGGATCAGCCTCCAATTCGGCCTTCTCAAACGCGAGAAGAAGCCGCCGCCGGATGGTCGTCGCGTCTTCGAGTGCCTTTAGCCCGGGCGCAAACGGCTCCCACTCGTCCCGGCCAAAATAGGCGTGCCTTGCACCTGTCGCGAGAACGAGCGTGTCATAGGGAATAGCATTCCCATCCTTGAGCGATACTACGCGTGCCTCGGTATCAACGCCAACAACCTCGCCCAGCAGCGTCGATACATCCTTTCGTCCTCTGAACAATGCTCTGATGGGCCAGGCTATCTCCGAGGTTGCCAATACAGTCGTGGCAACTTGGTAGAGGAGCGGTTGAAAGAGGTGATGGTTGCGCCTGTCGACGATCGTTATGGAAGTGTCGGGACACTTGAGGTCCTTCGCTAACTGGAGTCCGGCAAAGCCACCGCCGACTACGACAACTCGATGCGTATCCATTTCGTCTCCCTCAAACCTGCGCGCTCGGGGCGCGCGCCTCGTAGAAATGGCCATTGCGCCCGATCAGTCGCTGATACGGGTATTTACATTAATCGACGGTGGACTCACCAACAGTGGAAGAAGAGGCTCCAGCACCCGCTTGACATTAGGATGTTCGCCATGGCCAACGACAGCCGCCTCATTCTGCCAGCCGTCTAAGATGATGAAAGTGTTCGGATCGTCCGACCGCTGGTAGAGGTCGTAGTAGAGACAACCAGAACTCTTCGCGGGCGGGTCCAATGAATTCCTGAAGGAGTTCTTTTACGCGATTTCGATTTTGGGACGTGGTTTTGAATTCCACGACAAGGTGCTGTTCCTCTGACTTCTTCGATGTCATTTGCGCTGGCTCCTAATTGAAAACGACGACCGGCTTGATCACTCGCCCGGCTTCGGCGTCCGCGATCGCTTCGTTGATCTTCTCGAAGGGATACTTGGTGATCAATTTTTGGAAGGGGAAAAGCCCAGCCTGATTAAGATCCATCATCTGCGGAATGAACAGCTGTGGAATCTGATCACCAAGGATCGCACCCTGGATCTTGCGATTGAACACCATTAGATCGAGGGGGATGGGAATGTCGTTACCGAGCGCGTCGAGGCCGAGCAAGACAACGTGCCCGCCGGCACGGGTGCACTTGATCGAGTTCAGAATAACCGGAATGATGCCAACTGCGTCAATCGCGAAGTCGGCACCGCCGCCCGTCAGCGCATGGATCTGGTTGACTACGTCGGGATCTTTGCCGTTGATCGCATGTGTGGCACCAAGCCCCATGGCCATGTCTAGCCTCTGCTGATTCAGATCTATGATGATAATCTTGCTGCACCGACGAACTTTGGCGGCCATCACGGCGGCCATGCCGACAGCACCTGCGCCGAAAACGGCTATCGTCGACCCTATTTCCGGCTTCATCGCGTTTATCACTGTTCCTGCACCCGTTGCCATGCCGCACCCGAGTGGCGCAGCGTCGGTAAGGTCGAGGTCTGTTTTCGGCAAAAGCGCTGCATTGTTTTCAGTCGCAAGGATATGCGTCGCAAAGGACGACTGGCCCACGAAATTGCTGCCAATGCCAACTTCATCGCAGAGCAATGCCTTCTTACCATTCGGACGAAGCCCCGTAAGATTGTACTGGGTATAGTTTTGGCAGTTCATTGGGTGAGAACGGCGGCAGTCGGCGCAGAATCCGCATGAGCTCTGGCTCAGTGCGACGTGATCACCCACTTTGAGGCTCTGAACTTCTGGTCCGACCGCCTCGACGACGCCGACGCCTTCGTGCCCCGGGATCACCGGTGCCGGCGGGCCAAAAATACCGTCGCGAAGCAGCAAGTCCGTGTGGCAGATCCCGCTCGCAACCGTGCGAACCAGGATCTCGTTGCCTTCGGGGTCAGCCAGTTCGAGTTCACGGAATTCCAGCGGGCTCTTTGGCTTCACGGCGACAGCCGCAGTGATTTTCACCATTATATTCTCCTGCGTTCTCCCGCAATTGCTACGGGAATGACTTGATCGGCCCGACGGACTAGACGCGACCCGCGCGCGCACCGTAGATGATTGCGGCAAATGCAATGATCACGCCCTGGACGATAAGCTTGCCCGGCTCCTGGATGCCGAAGACGGTCAGCATCGCGAACAGGAAGCTGAAGGCAACGACGGCAACGAACGGCCCGGCGACGCCGCCCCGGTCGACGCCGAACGTCACACCGCCGAGGATCGTGGCGGCGAGCGCATTCATGAAGGTGTCGAAGCCTGGCTTGATGGTGCCGACCGCCAACGCGGATACCTGGACCAGGGCCGCGATGCCTGTCAGGGCGCCCGCGAGCGTGTGCGAGACAAAAATCGTACGTGCCAACGGAATTCCTGTAGTTTCCGCCGCCCTCGGATTGTCGCCGACGGCCCTGAAGTAACGCCCGACGATGAGAAAGCGAAATGCGATAGAAATCAGGGCGGCGATGACGATCCACAGGACCACGGAATAGGAAAGGCCGTGGATATTGCCGCTCGTAAGTATTCGAAGCCAGCTTGGCGTTGAACCGGGCGCGCGGCCGGCGCTCATGTATTGGACGATCCCAATCAGAATGGCCGAAACACTTAGTGTGGAGATAACGGCAGAAGCGCGCACGTATGCTACGAGTATTCCGTTTACACCCCCCACAGCTAGCCCAATCACAACAGGCATGAGGACGGTCATTAGCGGTGGATAGTTGTTGAGCTGGCCCGAGCTGGCCAAATAAATCGCGAACGCGAAAATACCGCTGACAGAGAGATCGATGGATCGCACCCGCATGACAAGCGACTGGGCGAGCACCGCGATCCCGAGCGGCGCTGACTGCTTGAGGATTACAAACCAGTAGTTGGGATTTATGAGCGTGGCGCTCACTGCTGGAGCAACCGCAACCAGGATTGCGAGCACATAGTATGCGGGCGGTAGCCCGAGTATCCACGAAATGGCGCTCTTACCCCTCAATGAGCGAGATGGTGCTTCAGTTTTCGAGTCTGATGTGGTCATCGAGAAGTCCATCTCTTTCAAAGTCCGATTGTTTTGCGTCGCTGCGAAACGACGAGTACGAGAAGCAACACACCCTTGACGACCGACTGAAGAAATGCAGAGACGTTGGCCAGATTCATCACATTATTCACTGTCCCGAGGATCGCCGCGCCAACGACGGTTCCCACAATGCTTCCGATGCCCCCGGCGAGGTGGACCCCACCCAATGCTGCAGCCGTTACAGACTCAATCCCGAATGAAGCGCCGCCCTTAGGATCACCCGATGCAAGGCGACCTGCAAGAAACATCCCCGCAGCGCATGCGAATAGAGCGGAAAGAACATACGCTTTGATGATGGTGCGCTCGACGGGAACACCGTTCATCCGTGCGTTGAAGTCATTGCCGCCGGAAGCGAAGAGGTAGAGGCCGAAGGGACGACGATAGAGAATCCAGGATGCGAAGAGCGATGCCGTGATCAACCAAAACAATGAGTTAGGTACGGGGCCGATGGATCCGGCTACCGAGCCGGAAAGCCACTCCGGAACGCGCCCACCTGGGATTGGCAAAATGATCAACGCGATACCTTGGCCGATGCCCATTGTTGTCAGCGTCATGATGATTGGATGTACATTGAGGCGCGCGACACCGTAACCGTTCGCTACTCCGAACCCCATCGCCACCGCGATGCAGATAAGCACGCGGGTTATCTCAGGAAGATCAAGCGTCATGATCGTCGTCGTTAGACTGATGACGGACCCAACCGACACGTCGAGGCCGCCAGTGAGAATGACGAACGTCTGACCGAGAGCCGAGATGACGAGCACCGTCGATTGCGCCAGGAGATTAGACAAATTCTCCGGATCCATGAAGTCCGGCAATAATATTACCGAGGCGACAACCATCACCAGGAGCGTTCCAATGGAAAGCCCGATCGCTCCCGCGCGATAAGGGAGCTTCAGGCGACTGGCAAATGAATTCATAAGTTATCCTCCTCAATGCACCGCAGCACGGGGATCCGGTGACGCACTCGCCCCCAGCGCAGTCTCGAGGATTCTTTCCTCGGTCGCCCCCTCTGCGGACATCTGCCCGACGATCTTCCTGTCATGAACGACCAAAATGCTGTCGCAGAGCCCTATAAGCTCAGCGTGCTCGCGCGACGAAACCACGACCGCACCGCCACGATCACTGAAGTCCCGCAGCAATCTGTAAATCTCTGCCTTTGCACCGACGTCGACGCCGCGCGTGGGCTCCTCAATAACGAGGATGTCCACTCCGGAGAGCAACCAGCGGCCCAGCAGCACCTTCTGCTGATTCCCGCCCGAGAGTTTACCTACGGGCGCATTGGGATCGGCGGCCGCAACTCGTAACGACTTGATCACCTCGCGGACCTTCGACACCGATCGCCACGCAACGCTTGCCATATTCCGATTGAGCTGTTTTCCCAGCGCGATGTTGTCGTAGATAGGCAGGCGCAGGAACAGCCCTTCCTGCTTCCTGTCCTCAGGGATAAAACCGATTCCTGATGCGACCGCGCGAGCGAACCCTGACCCTACATTCACCACGTGCATGCTGTTGTCGGGGCCGGCACGCCACACGGCGATGGCCTTTGGCGATTCAACGCCCACAATGGCACGCATTATCTCTCGCTGGCCCTGTCCTTCGAGCCCTGCCAGCCCGATGATTTCACCTTTTCTGACAACGAAAGTGACTGTCGAGCTGCTGTCGTCGAGGCGCAAGTCCGAAACCTCCAGCATTGCCGCTCCGGTGGCCTGCGAGCGCGGCGGAAAGAAGTTCTGAAGTTCGCGACCAACCATTGTCGCTACCAGCGTTTGCAAGTTGAAGTCCTGCGCTCTTGCAGTCCTTACCCAAGCGCCATCTTTCATGACGGTGATGGTGTCGCATAGTTCGAAGACTTCATTCATGCGATGAGAGATGTAGACGACAGCCTTATGTTGAGCCTTAAGGTCGCGGATAACCTTGAAAAGATGCGCGACATCGGTCGAGTTCAACGCCGCCGTTGGCTCGTCGAAGATGAATACGTCCGCGTTCGACGTAAGTCCCTTCGCGATCTCAACTGCCTGCTGCTGCGCGACAGTCAGTGTCTCGACGATCGCGGTTGCGTCGAGCTGTGGAAATACGTCAGCCAGCAAAGCGCGAGCGCGTTTCACTACCTCGACGCTATCGATCGAACCGTCAATGCGACGAGGTTCGTGGCCCAGGAACATGTTCTCAGCAACGGTGAGATTGGGGATCAGGGTAAACTCCTGAAACACCGTCGACACTCCCGCCAACCGTGCCTCCTTAGGGGAACGGAAATTGACTTCCTCCCCGCGGAGCCGAACACTTCCTGCGCCCGGCTGATATACCCCCGCCAGAATACGCATCAGGGTGGACTTCCCCGCGCCGTTTTCCCCCATCAGAGCGTGCACGGAGCCACGTTCCAGGGAAAAGCGAACGTCCGAAAGGACTTTCGTGAAACCAAACGATTTGTTGATGCCGACCATCTCGACAAGCGTGCTCATGGGAATTTCCATCTTCGACAGGGATACGGGCACGAGTGATCGTGCCCGTAGTTCATCAAGCCTTGAAATAATCAAGGAGCTTTTCGTTCGGCATTTCGGTCGGCGCCCAGTACGCATCAGTGAGATCTGCGCGATAGAACTGGGAGAGCGTCTCGTCGGTGATCGGCTTGGGGCGGTTCGTCCAGTTACGCTGAATCGGCTTCCCATCCAGCAAGGCGAAGGCGGCCCGTAGCGCGGCAGTAGACAGAGCGGGTGGGCAAATCGGACCGATCGAGGAAAGTTTTTCGTCATTCCAACGACGCATCCAGCCGTTAAGTGCTTCGCCCGTGATTGGCGGGATCGTTGAGGCGCCAGCCTCCTGCAAGGCATCCAAAACGCCAAGAGACATGTTGGCTCCATCGGTCCAGATGCCCGCGACATCGGGGTCGGAGAGATACAAGCTTTCGGCGATCTTCTTTGAGTCCTCATAAGACCAGCTTCCGTGCTGGGTCGACGTGATCTGAAGTCCAGACTTGCTGAAGACTTCCATGGCGCCTGCATAACGATCTGCATCGATGGGATGCCCGGCGACGCCACGCAGAACCCATACCTTGCCCTTGTTGCCAAGCTTGTCGACGAGGAACTGAGCCATCACGCGCCCGAAATAGAAGTCGTCGCCCTGGACCTGAACCGTAAACTCCTCGGTGTCGACGCGTCCGAGATAGACTACGGTTGGAATGCCAGCAGCCTTTGCCTTCTTGATGCCCTCGACGGCGGAACCGGTGGTTAGCGGTGCGATGATGATCGCATCGACCTTCTGGGCGATCAGATCCTCGATATCGGCAACTTGTTTGGAGGCATTGAGATCAGCGCTCCGGAACTGGTAATCAGCGATCCGATCCTTGTTCTTTTTTATTTCATATTCGGCTTCAAACGCCGTCTGGTAGGTATGCGTTGAACCAGCGAGGCCGTAGTGGCTGTGTCCGATCTTCCACGGGCCTGACTTCTTGAACTTACCCGCGTCGACAATTGGGTTGGCGCCTTCGGAGGGCCAAGTGTCAGGTAGGAGACTGATCGCGTCGTCGGCGCGAAGAATCCCCGGCATTCCGAACGTGCCGGCTACAGCAATTGCCCCGCTCGCTTGTAGAAATGTACGTCTCTTCATGAAAATTCCTCCTCCGGCCGCTCTGGGCGGCATTGTCTGTTAAGGCGAGAGCCTTGCCTTCCCAAGCCGTGCCGGACTCTCCTCAATACGGCGGAGTGCATTGGTATGAGCTATCAGACAATCTGTCAATAAATATAAACTTCGACGTTTGTTTTTTCGACATCGTTTTGTTTTCACTTGCACATAGTCGCACTTGACGGATTGTCCGATAGTGCGACAATATTCGTGTTCGCTAAATCGATGGGAGGGTTATGAATGTCCACTCTGGTGATTGTCCGGCATGGCCAAAGCGAAGGGAACGCGCGCGGGGAGTTCACGGGTACGAGCGACGTGCCGCTCACACAGGAGGGCTGGTCTGAGAGCAGGCGAGCCGGCTCACTGCTCGCGAACCTCGGCATCTCGTTCGATATTGCGTTTAGCTCTGCCCTCTTGCGCACAGTCGACACTTGCAGAGCGATTTTGAACGAAACCAACGGCGATCTGCTGGAGCCAATCAGGAGAACCGAGTTGAACGAACGCGACTACGGACAGCTCACCGGCATCAACAAGAACGTGGCACGTGAGCGGTGGGGCCAGGATGTTGTCCAGGTTTGGCGCCGCTCGTACAGCACTCCACCACCTGGGGAGAAAGCATACGGGACATAAGCGCGAGGGTTCTGCCCTTTTTGATAAGCGAAGTGTTCCCCCCTTGTTGAGAGGGAAATCGGTTCTTGTGGTGGCCCACGGGAATACGATCAGGTCACTAAAGCAGGGCATCGAACGCCTCACGATCCAGGATACGCTCGCTATTGAGTCACCGACCGCCGCGCCAACTGTATACCGGATTGCGTCGGACCTCTCGATCATCGAGAAGACTAACGTCCTGGTTGGTACTGTCTGTTAAGCCTGGCTGGCAGTAGCATCGTTTGTAGTCGGTTGAACTTGGCAATACCGGTGTCTCGAAGCTGTCGATAGCCTTCAGAACCGGCTCGACGTCGGCAAGCGACGCCATCCGGCTCGCCTCACACGTTGCTACTAAATTTTCGTCTGCCGATCTTTCAGCCCAAAGCGGGACAAGACGCATGCTCCCTTTCGAACATGCATCGGAACCCTTTGATCACTTCAAATCAGCGTTCACTCGTGACTTTGCAAAAATGCAGCCCTGCTCCGGTTGAACTGATCTAATTTAATAGAGTAATTATTGACTGATTGTCTGACGATGAGTACGTTCGCGCGAATTGCGTTGTGAGCCTTGGAGGAACAGTTACATGAAGCAGGCATATGCGGCGGTCTCGCGCGAAAAGGCGAAGCCCTTGATCTTGGAGTGCATAGGGATTGAGGAACCTCGTGCAGACGAGATTTTGGTCCGCATCGTCGCATCGGGGGTATGTCATACCGACCTGGTGGTCAGGGACCAGGGATATGACGTACCTCAACCTGTTGTGTTGGGACACGAAGGCTCTGGCGTCGTCGAGGCCGTCGGGAGCGCAGTTAAAGATCTTGTGCCCGGTGATCACGTTGCTTTGAGCTACGCCTATTGCGGCAAGTGCGAAAAGTGCCTTTCCGGTACACCTTTCTACTGCGAGGACTTCTTCGGTCGCAATTTCCGCGGCACTCGTCCGGATGGCACCTGCCCGATCCATGATTCTCACGGGAAACAGATTAGTGGCTGCTTCTTCGAGCAGTCGTCATTTGCAACCTACGCCATCGCCAGCGAACGAAACGCCGTGAAGGTTGCAAAGGATGTTCCACTCGAGTTGATCGGACCGCTCGGGTGCGGGCTTCAGACCGGTGCTGGCGCGGTACTGAATTGCCTCAAGCCGAAGCCCGGCTCGTCAATAGCAGTGTTCGGTGCTGGTGCGGTTGGCATGGCGGCTACGATGGCCGCGAAAATCGCCGGATGCGCGACCATCATCGTGATCGACTTGAACGATGAACGGCTGGAACTTTCGCGCGAACTCGGGGCGACGCACACGATAAATGCCCGCAAATTGGACAGCGTTGCCGCGATCAGGAAGATCGTCCCCGCAGGCGTTGATTTCAGCTTGGAATGCACGAGTTCGCCGCGAGTTTTCCGTCAGGCAGTCGACTGCCTTGGTACGCCGGGAACATGCGGTCTCGTTGGCTCGTCCGCTCTCGGCACTGAAGGCACGATCGATATCGGGAACTTCCTTTTCGGCCGCACATTGATCGGCGTTGTCGAAGGACAAAGCGTTCCGTCCGAGTTCGTCCCGCAGTTGATCGAGTATTGGCAGCAGGGACTTTTCCCGTTCGACAAACTGGTTCAGTTCTATGACCTCGACCAGATCAACGAGGCGATGGCTGATTCCGAGAGCGGCAAAGTCATTAAGCCGATCCTTCGCATGAAGCATTAGTTTTGCGAGACTTTTCGAAAGACAAGACGGACCGCGATTAAATGCGATCCGTCGGAACAGCCGTGCTCAAGACGAGATATGGTCGAACGCTGCTTTCGATGCAATCGCGGGCCACATCACTCCGATAGGCCTGCACGAATGATGTGCTGGCAGGGCCCACGCAAAAGCTCTAGGACTCTGCCGGTCAAAGGCGGCCCCCTACAATCACCGGCAGGTAAGTGGCGAGGGCGGCTCCGTTATCCAAGGGGTCCAGAGAACACCTGCGCGCCAAACACTGAAAAGACGTTGCTCCGGCCGACGTGTTCAGCTGACGTGTCCTGGTCCAACAGGTGGCCAAACCGATCGCGCTTTGTCTTAAAATAAGTGATGTTGGACGCGCTAGATGCGGCGATCAGACTCTGGCGAGACGACACGATGACGCCTGACGTTCGCAGCGCCTCTATTTTTGTAGGATTGTTGGTCAGAAGCCGAACGCTGCCGATACCGAGGTCGCGGATGATATCCGCCGCTGCGTTATATTCGCGGGAATCAGATGCGAAGCCGAGTTCCCGATTTGCCTCAAGAGTATCACGACCATGATCCTGCAGGCTGTAAGCCGCAATTTTGTTTCCTAAGCCAATGCCACGCCCCTCTTGCC
Source organism: Rhizobium sp. K102 (assembly GCF_022385315.1). NCBI lineage: Bacteria > Pseudomonadati > Pseudomonadota > Alphaproteobacteria > Hyphomicrobiales > Rhizobiaceae > Rhizobium > Rhizobium sp. K102. The sequence goes on along the minus strand of NZ_CP092432.1, from coordinate 129,948 downwards.
CACGCATGTAGATCACGCAACCAGCGCCCGCTAACTGGACCGCCCGAAGAGCCATTTCGAGCTGTTGACCGCAGTCGCATCGCATGGACCGGAACGCCTCACCTGTCAGACATTCAGAATGCACCCGTACCAGAACGTCTTCCTTCTCGCACAACTCGCCAAGTGTCAAAGCTAAGTGTTCAGTTCCCGTCAAACTATCGCGATAAGCAATTGCCTTGAAATCCCCAAACCGCGTTGGCATAAAGGACTGCGCGTAACGCTTTACCCTCGTATCACGACTCCTGCAGTACTCAATCAAAGCGTCGATCGTTACTATGTGCAGGCCATGTTCGATTGCGAACTTCTCGAGATCTGGCAGTCGAGACATGGTTCCGTCGTCATTGGCGATCTCGCAGATTACGCCAGCCGGCGCCAGGCCGGCAAGTCGTGCAAGATCCACGGCAGCTTCGGTGTGGCCAGGACGGCCCAGGACACCGAGACGATTTGCACGCAAAGGAAAAATGTGACCCGGTCGCGATAGGTCTTCCGGCCGCGTCTGCGGATCGATGAGCGACTTGACGGTTGCTGCTCGATCTTCGGCTGAAATCCCTGTCGTTGTGCCGTGTTTGCAATCGACGGAAACGGTAAATGCCGTCTGCAGTGAGTCCGAATTACGTGTGACCATCAGGGGGATCTCGAGTTTGTCGAGACGTTCGGCTGGAAGTGGCACGCAGATAAGGCCTCTCGCATATTTCATCATGAAAGCGATGTGCTCAGCTGTTATTTTTTCGGCAGCAACGACTAGGTCGCCTTCATTCTCCCGGTTTTCGTCGTCGACCACGATAACCATCTCGCCCGCTTCGATCGCCTCGATCGCCTCATCTATGCTCGAAAAAGACATGGAATCCTCCTCCTTATTATGGGCTGACGGCGCGACGCGCGGCATCGAGCTCTCTGTCGACAAGCGCGCGCAGGTTCTCAGAAAGAGCATCGTTCTGAAAATCTTCATCGAGAGCGAAAATGAAACGGCTATGTATTTGCGCTTCGAAAAAGTCGAATAAGGCTTCCATCGAGGCTTCGACGAGCGGCTTGTGACTCGATGCTTTACCGGTTGCAAAAGGGATCACATAGCGGCCCTTAAGCGCTTTCATGTCGACAAGGTCGAATAAATGCTTCAGCAACCCAGTGTAAGATGCTTTGTAGACCGGACTACCAACAACTAGCACGTCACTAGCCAAAATATCGTTGAGTGCCGCTTTAACAATCTCAGCGGCGCTGGAGGGCAACACTGTTGCCCCAAGGTGCGGATGAAGGTCGACAAGGTCCCAGCAGCTTGCTTCGTTGCCGGACGCGCGCACCCGATCCACCATGAAGTCTGCTACGGCCCGGGTTTTCGAGGGGCGCGATAAATTCCCCGTTATTACAACAACTTTCATGTCACAGGACTCCCAACATTCTCGCATAAGACAATCTTACAATTTTCACTCACACCGCAATGGAGGTCGTTGAGGACCCGTGGGGGCAAAAATAGTCCTGCGGTGTCCTGAGCCCTCACAACCCGTAATTTCCCAACCTCGAAGGCTGGATTGCTTCGCAGAAGTCTTCTGTCTCGTACGACTTTATTCTCTCAATGGGTGGGCTCGCCGTGCAAGCGCACCTACTGTCTGCAATCCCTGCCGCTTTTACCGACCCAGCACGTTTGCGTTAGAACCTCCTGGACACGGAATGAGGCGTTGCCGCTTGATATACGGTCGCCGTGGCTCCACCTCAGTTACGACAGGTAGTATCCCGGTCACTTACGGGAACTCTGGTGAGCTTGCCTTCGATGGATCATGGGCGAGCCAAGGTTCCGCATGCGATACCCATACGTTTGACATCGGCACACTTCCAGGATCGGTATCGAACGTGCCGGCTCTAACGACTTTGAGCTCCGGGCTGGCCGGCCGCTCCGCATAAACGTGCGAGCCACATACCGAACAAAACCACCGCAGCTTTCCAGGCGTCGATTCGAAGCTATGAAGCGTATCTTGGCCTGTAAGGATCTTGAAGTGCTCGCTTTTCACCTTCGCAGCGGTATTGTGATCAGCGGCGTGTGACTTCCGGCATGTTTGACAGAAGCAATTCCACATGGGTCCATCAATTTCCTGAACCTGGTACGTTACCGCTTTGCATTGGCATGATCCGAAGATTGGCATCGGGTATCCTTTCACTGATTCATTACGTTGATTTCAAATTTCTCGTCGCCGCTAAGCCAGCGTTTGATGTTGCGCGCAGCCTGGCGGATGCGGTGTTCGTTCTCGACGAGCGCCAGACGGACGTAGTCGTCGCCCATTTCGCCGAAGCCGATACCCGGTGCAACGGCGACGTCGGCCTTCTCGACCAGCAGCTTGGAAAACTCCAGCGAACCGAGATGACGGAACTTTTCCGGGATCTTTGCCCAGGCGAACATGGTGGCAGCCGGCGGCGGCACGTCGAAGCCGGCCTTCCCGAAGCTTTCGACCATGACGTCGCGGCGACGCTTGTAGACGTTGCGAACCTCCGCAATGTCGGAACCGTCGCCGTTCAGCGCATGGGTCGCGGCCACCTGGATCGGCGTGAAGGCGCCGTAGTCGAGATAGGACTTGACGCGGGTGAGCGCCGCGATCAGCCGCTCGTTGCCGACGGCAAAGCCCATGCGCCAGCCGGGCATGGAAAAGGTCTTCGACATCGAGGTGAATTCGACGGTCACATCCATTGCACCCGGCACTTCGAGAACCGATGGCGGCGGAGCGCCGTCGAAGTAGATCTCGGAATAGGCAAGGTCGGAAAGCACGATGATGTCATGCTTCTTGGCGAAGGCGACGACGTCCTTATAGAAATCGAGCGTCGCGACGAGGGCCGTCGGGTTCGACGGATAGTTGAGGATCAGCGCCAACGGCTTCGGGATCGAATGCCGGACCGCCCGCTCCAGCGGCGGGAAAAAGCTCTCATCCGGCTCAACCGACATCGAGCGGATCACGCCGCCCGCCATCAGGAAACCGAAGGCGTGGATCGGATAGGTCGGGTTCGGGCAGAGGATCACGTCGCCGGGCGCGGTGATCGCCTGCGCCATGTTGGCGAAGCCTTCCTTGGAGCCCAAGGTGGCGACCACCTGGGTATCCGGGTTGAGCTTGACACCGAAACGGCGGGCATAATAGGCGGCCTGGGCACGGCGCAGCCCCGGAATGCCCTTGGAGGAGGAATAGCGGTGGGTGCGCGGATCCTGCACGACCTCGCACAGCTTGTCGACGATCGACTGAGGAGTGGGAAGGTCGGGGTTTCCCATGCCGAGATCAATGATATCGGCGCCGCCCGCTCGCGCGCTTGCTTTCAAACGGTTGACCTGTTCGAAAACATAAGGCGGCAAACGTTGAATTCTGTGAAAGTCCAGCACACTATTTCCAATCAAATCGCAGATACCTCCCGCGCCGATTATAGAAACCGACGCGGGAGGCTGGGAGGTCTCCTTCCGGAGAACATTCATTACTTCTTCGGCCGCCAAGCTAACGGATCTTCAGGACGTTCGAAGTAGTTTGCAGCGACGTCTGCAGGCCACCAGCCGTTGTTCTTCGGCTCGATCCAATCCGTGGAATTGGGATCGCAATCTTCCTTCAGCACTTCCTTCACGTCATCAATGGTGTAAGGAAGCGCAGGACGAAGAATCGACTGGATCTTTGGTCCCTGGCCTTCGAGCGTTCGCATCATGACGTCCCACACAAGGCGGGCATCAGACCGCGGCGGCCAGAAATGGAAGCTCTTGCTTATGAAATCAGGGTTCTTACGCCAGTAGCAGGCTGCCGAAGCCTCACCCCCGAGCACGATAGGCATCATGTCGCGGCCGGATTGCTGTACTGCGTTCACGACACCGTTTTCTGAAGCGGACTGAACGAGAATGCCATTAACCTCAGCAAGATTGGTGGCAAGAAACTTCTGAACCTCAACCTGGGCGACCTGGTCGGTCCATTTGCCAGCTATCGTGCCTACAATTTTGATACCGGGGAATTTATCGAACGCGTTCTTCGCGCCGATGTCGAAGCTGTCCGATGATGCGAAACCGGGGATGCCCGATACCATCAGGACGTTGCCTTTTTCACCGATTTCCTTGGCAAGCCATTCAGCAGCCTTGTAGCCACCGTCGGTGTTATTCTCTGTGGCATTGATTGCGTAGGGTGATGTGACATAGCCCGAGACTGAGAAGACTGGCACGCCTTTCGAATGAGCATACTCTATGGTCTTGTTAAGTGCGGTAATGTTCGAGCAGCAAATGACGATCGCATCAACACCGTCGTCAACCATCTGCCGCATCTGCTGGATTTGGACAGCGTCTTTGAGGTCAGACTGCGTGACGATTAGATCGGAGACTAGGCCTGCTTCCTTATATCTCGGAAGCAATACGTTGGTGAATTCGTCCAGGATGTTCGCGCGCCAGGTATTACCGGCATATGTGGATGCATAACCAATTTTCCACGGCGGTGGACGTTTTGGAACAAAATCTTTGTACACCGTCCCCCCGAGCGGAATGGCGGGATCGATATTCTCGTAAAGCGCCTTTTGGTCCGGCGGCAACGAATCGAGGCCGTCAGCCTTCGCCACGCCGTTCATGTGATAAAGGCTCGACAGCGTAAAAAGCGCTGCAACGATTTTCTTCAGCATTCAGGGCCTCCTCCCCTTGTGGTTCCGCTCAACCGCCGGCCCCTTTGGCCGCCAGCCGCGAAAATCCTGCCAGAATCTGGCAGAGTTCGTGTCGGGACGGCAATCGCCGTCCCGAGGACTGGTTCAGTTGCGCAGACCGGCTTGCTTGAGCAGCGGCATGACACGGTCGTTAAAGAAGGGAAGTTCCTCGTTGTAATCGACCATTGTCAGCAAGGCGCCGTTGACGCCTGTATTGCTGAGATCCACGAGCTTGTCGGCGACTTGTTCTGGATTGCCGACGATCGGGTATCCACCCCAGCCAGCGACGAAGCGTTCCTTGAATTTTTGATACATTTCGGCAGAATGGTTTTGAGATTGCACCTGCAGAACTTCACAGATGTTCTCGCATGCCTCCCAGTCACCCTTCTGGTTGACGTAGTAGTCGTAGTATTCCTTTGCTTCCTTCTCCGTTTCGCGAACGATAACGGGGCAAGCTGTGAATGTGCCAAGATCACGGTTATATTCAGTACGCGCCAGGTCCTTCACCTTTTTGACCCAGGCAGCGCCGGATTCCATGTCTTGCATGAAGCCGAAGTTGAAGTCGCAGAACTTGGCGGTGAAATGCAGTCCCTTGCCCGAGGCGCCGGCGCAGATCAGGAGCGGGCGACCCGCCTTGTTGTAGGGTTTGGGTTCACTGAAGGCGTCTTTGACTTTGAGGAACTCGCCTTCGAAGGTAACGCCATTGCGTTTCCAGAGCGTCTCGACGATATCCATCCATTCAGTGGCGTATTCATAGCGGGTGTCGTGCTCCATCATAGGAACTCCGAACATTTCCATTTCGGGAGTGAACCAGCCGGTAACGAGATTGAGGCCGTATCGACCCTTCGAGATGTGATCGATTGTTGTCGCCATCTTGGTTGCAACAATCGGGTTTAGCGTCGGAATGTGAGTCGTTGAGAAGAACTGGAGCTTCGTGGTGACCGCCGCGAGAGCGGCCGCCCAGGTGAACGTATCCATGTTCACGCCATTGAAGTTTGAAGGACCGCCAAAACCACGCCAGCGTGCAATCGGCACCATGCATTCCCAACCGGCTGCCTCAAGCTTCTTTGCAATCTCGACGTTGTGGTCGAAGGTAGGTTCGAACGTTGTCTCAGCGAGCGTAATCGCGCATGCATTCGAGCAATTCGTGCCAAATACGCCGAGCTTGAGCTTGTTATCATTGAACATTGGGTTTCCGGCAGCGCGGAAATCGTCTTGTGCGGTCACTGTAGTCCCTCCTCGGGCTGGCAACGGATGATGCTCAGCCCACTCAAATGCGTTGAATAACTAGATGCCCATCTCGTCGAAAACTTCCGCTGCCACGCGGAAGCTGTCGATGGCCGCAGGAACACCGCAGTAAATCGAAACCTGGAGGAAAACCTCCCGAATTTCCTCTTTGGTAAGACCGTTGTTGATTGCTCCGCGAACATGCAGTTTCAGCTCATGCGGACGATTGAGGGCCGAAATCATCCCGAGATTGAGGATGCTGCGCTGCTTGCGCTCCAGGCCCGGCCGATTCCAAATCGCGTCCCAGCAGTATTCTGTGACGAGGGTTTGCATCGGCCAATTGAAGTCGGTGGCTTTGCTGACCGACGCATCAACATAGCCCCCCCCAAGACTTCGCGCCGGGTCTTTAGTCCGCGCTCAAAGCGCTCTGTGACTTCACGTCCATGAATTTCTCTTGCGGGTGCCATATTGCTCACGCTTTTCTCCTTGCCGCCCTTGGGCTTTCGATGAGTGATGTGATTGGTGGTTAAAGCCACCTACTATGCGGCCGATCCACTGATGGACGACGACCTGACGAGTTGACCGTTTTCGTAGAGAAGCGGCGCGATTGACTCGATGAACCGTGCTTCGAGCACTTCTCCGAGCACAACATCATGCGTTCCAACGTGAACGACATCTTTTAGCTTGCAGACAAACGCCGCCTGCGCATCGGACAGGACCGGCATGCCGTCGAGAGACAGCCACTCGCCGTAATGAAAGCGCTCTTCACCCTTCAATTGCCCACTGAACAGCGGCACAAGATCGGCATGTGAAAGATGCAGCATGTTCACGGCGAACTTCCCGGAGATCTTCAAAGGCTGATTCACCGAAGCCGATTGGTTGATGCAGACAAGAACAGTTGGTGGGTCCGCGGTAACCGACTGGACCGCGGTGGCGGCCATGCCATGACGGACCCCGTTGAGTTCGGTCGTGATCAAGCAGATGGTTGATGTGAACCGACGCATAGCTGCCTTAAAAGCCAACTGCGCCTCAGTGCTGGTATCGGCCATATTGTCCTCCCACGGCCAAATTCGATCGAGCCTAGATAAACAGATCAGCAGACAATCTGTCAACTGGATTTTCACAATTGACAGATTGTCTGCTAAAATGTCTTCTAAGGCACCCAAAAATGAGGAGATGGTCGATGGATTTGAAATCAAAGAGTTTGTATCGTCACAGGGGGCGGCAGCGGCATTGGTCGTGCGACAGCCGAGCTTTTCGCAAAGAACGGCGCCTATGTGGTTGTTGCTGATGTCAATGAAGACGCCGCGGTTCGTGTGGCGAACGAGATCGGCTCGAAGGCTTTCGGTGTTCGCGTCGACGTCTCGTCCGCCAAGGACGCGGAAAGCATGGTTGAGAAGACGACCGCAAAGTGGGGCCGGGTCGACGTGCTCGTCAATAATGCCGGGTTCGGAACGACGGGGAATGTGGTGACCATTCCTGAAGAAACTTGGGACCGGATTATGTCCGTAAACGTCAAAGGGATCTTCCTTTGCTCAAAGTACGTCATTCCTGTTATGCGACGGAACGGCGGAGGTTCGATCATCAATACGACTTCCTACACCGCAACCTCAGCAATCGCGGACAGGACTGCCTACGTAGCATCGAAAGGAGCAATATCTTCGCTGACGCGCGCGATGGCCATGGATCATGCGAAAGAGGGAATTCGTGTCAACGCGGTCGCTCCAGGGACAATCGACTCTCCTTACTTCACGAAAATCTTCGCCGAAGCGAAGGACCCCGCGAAGCTTCGCAGCGATTTCAACGCCCGTGCCGTCATGGATCGGATGGGGACAGCTGAAGAGATTGCTGAAGCAATGCTTTTTCTTGCGTCCGATCGTTCGAGGTTCGCGACCGGTAGCATTCTGACGGTCGATGGCGGCTCCTCGATCGGAAACCACCTGGTCAAGTGAAGGAAAGGGCGGCACTCGTCATGCCCTTACATTTGAGGCAGGAACACCGGGTATAAGGCTCCAGCCTCGTTGATCATTGACGTGTTCCTAACCCGTCAATGACAGCACAGAGCTGTTGGCCTAGGCGCAGCTCTTGTCGGACTTGCGGCACGCTCCAGCAAATATGATAGAGAAGGAGAAGGACTGCCGGCGACAACTAGATCTAACAGCGGAAACTGGATCAAGGACATTTCGCAATTTTTGTCGAATAACCCCACGATGTCGGTCAGATGACGTCATGCGAGTGCCGACCTTCCGGAATAGCCGCATGCTGGTTCCGAATGCCCTCTATCGCAACGCTGTCGGCATAAGTTTAGTCCGGAATACAAGGTGATACGATCGTGTCCCGGGAGGTGGTGTAGGTCGCGGCTGATGGCCGTGCTTTCCCGACATGGGTCGGAAGGGGATATCAGCGTGCCACAGCGGGGCAGGCTGATTTGGGGCTCATCTCATTTGGGCCATGGTCTCAAGCGTCATATACTTGGCGCGTTGAACGGCCCATTCGTCATTCTGTTCGAGCAGCAGTGCGCCGACGAGACGGACGATGGCTTCGTCGTTCGGAAAGATGCCGACGACCTCGGTGCGTCGCTTGATTTCGCCGTTGAGACGCTCAATTGGATTCGTCGAGTGCAGCTTTGCCCGGTGCTCTTTCGGGAAGGTCATGTAGGCGAGCACGTCCTCTTCAGCGTCGTCCATGATGGTGGCAAGCTTCGGCACTTTCGGCCTGATTTGATCGGCGACACTGCGCCATTGTGCGGCTTGCTGCCTCCGGGGTCTCCTGGGCAAAGGCCGTCGCGATGAAGGCGGATACGACCCGCCTGCCGCTCTTTCCAGCATGCGCGAGCACGTTCCTCATGAAGTGAACCCGGCACCTTTGCCAAGTGGCATTGAGAACCTTGGAAACGGCAGCCTTGATGCCCTCATGTGCATCAGAGACAACCAACTTCACCCCGCGTAGACCGCGGCGCGTTAGCCTGCGCAGGAATTCCGTCCAGATCGGTTCGGCCTCCGAGGTGCCAACTTCCATACCCAGGACCTCGCGCCGACCGTCGTTATTGACGCCGACCGCGATAATGACGGCGACTGAGACGATGCGGCCGCCACGCCGGACCTTGAGATAGGTCGCATCCACCGTAAGCGTCCGGCGAACGCATTTTCGGGTGTCGAGAGATGGAATCTATAGGCCGCGTTTCATCTCATCGGCCATGATGCGGTCGATTATTTCAGGATCGCACTGTGTGTCGATGAGGAACTCGCGGATACCGCCGTCCCACGTCCTGATGTCGGCGAGTAGGCTTTGAAGTTCTTCGATGCCATTCTCGGTCAGACCCTTCGTGCCGTCTTCACTGCCATCGCCGACGTAAACCAGTTCGCCTTCGGAGATGTTGTCCGAGTTTGCGGTCACTTCTTCGATCAGTTCGAGGTTTTCGCCGATCATGCCGGCGACTTGGCTGAGTGTGTAGATGAACCTCGAGCGCGCCATCAGGCGGCCTCGCATCGAGCTTTTGCCGGCGTCCAGTTCCAAGGCAGGAGGTCTTCAATTCGGTCTTCGGGGTGATCCTGGATCCGGGTCAGGACATCCGTCAGATAGACCTCTGGATTATGGCCTTGCAGTTTGACCGTCTCGATGATGGTGAGGATGTTGGCGATGCGCTCGCCGCCCTTGTCCGAGCCGGCAAACAGCCAGTTCTTCCTTCCAATTCCAAGCGGACGCATGGCTCGTTCAGCGATGTTGTTGTCGATTTCGACACGGCCATCGTCGATGTAGACGCTCAAGGCTGCCCATCGCGACAGGGCATATCGCATCGCCTCGGCCAGCCTCTGCTTCTGAGGCAAAGTCGAGAGTGTCGCCTCGATCCAGGCCTTGAGTTCGTCCAGAACAGGCCGGGCATGGTGTTGGCGCAGGGTGCGCCGCTCGTCAGCCGACATGCCTCGGATACGGTTCTCGATATCGTAGAGAGCGCCGATGCGTGACAGCGCTTCCTCAGCGATCGGAGACGGCTTGAGCTTTATCACATCATGGAACTTGCGGCGCACATGCGCCATGCAGGCGGCTTCAATGATCTGGTTGCCATAGAGCTTCTTGTAACCCCCGTAGCCGTCGGCATGCATGACGCCGCTGAAGCTTGCCAGGTGATCAGCCGGATGTGCGCCCCTGCGGTCGGGGCTGTAGTAATAGGCAATGGCTGCGGGAGTGGCGGATTGATAGCCACTGCCGTCAAAGACGTAGACCCAGACCCTGCCGGTTTTTGTCTTGCCCCGCCCGGGGTCGAGAACATCGACCGGGGTATCGTCCGTATGTATTCGGTCGAGTGCGGCGATATGGGCCCTGATTAACAGGACAAGTGGTGTCAGCAATGCAGATACCCGGCCGACCCAGTCGGCCATTACGGATCGGGAGATGTCTATCCCCAACCGGTCGTACATCTCTGACAGGCGGTAGAGGGGAATGTGATCGTCGAATTTGGCGATCATGATGTGGGCGAGCAGCCCCGGCCCGGGTTTGCCGCGCTCGATCGGCAAGGTCGGCATCTCGCCAGCCACTGTCGTATCGCATTCCCTGCAGATCATGCGCTTCTCGACATGCCGGACAATCTTGACCGACGCCGGCACGTGCTCCAGCACCTGGACCACTCTGTCGGCCGCCTTCAGGAACGAAGTGCCACCGCAGGTCGGGCAATTGCAGGGAGCTTTCCCGGAGCGCTGTTCAGCCTCGGCCCGGGAGGCCTCGATCTCCTCCAACATCAGCTCGAATTGCTCGATCTTCCTGTCGATCTTTTCCGAAGACGCGCCATGTTGCCGATGTCGGAGAAGCTCCAGTTGCGCGCGAAGAAGCCCGATTATGGAGTCTCGCTTGATGACCTCGGCTTCCTGGCTCTCAAGTTTTGCCGCCTGTTCCGCGACGAGTGCGCGCAAAGTATTGAGCTCGTCCTGACTGTCCAGCGGCGCTGTTTCCATATCCGCGAAACTAGCCGATTTGCCTCTGACGCACCAGCGTTAAGCTTCCCATGCCCCTGCAAAATATAGCTTTTATCCCGTTCGGCCGGGAGCGGAAGTCCACGCCGGGCGTCGCCAATCGATCCCCTCAACGAGCATCGAAAGCTGCGCCTGCGTCAGGTGCGCTACACCCTCTTTCGCCGTCGGCCAGGGAAAGTATCCGCGCTCCAAAATCTTGTAGAACAGACAGAACCCCTGGCCATCCCACCAAAGAAGCTTGATCCGGTCCGCGCGTTTTCCGCGAAAGCCGAAGATTGCGCCCGAGCCCGGTGCCTCCCTCACGACCGTCTCGACCAGCGCGGACAGACCATCAATGCCACGCCGCATATCGGTCACTCCGCAGGCCAGATAGACCCTCACATTCCCCGATGGGCCGATCATACCGCCTCCACGCAAGCGACGAGCGGGCCAAGCAGCTTCAACTCAACGTCAACCGCAACCTTCAAGCTCCGACCGTTTCGAAGCAAGATCTCAACGATCGTCGGCCTTGTTGCTGCGGTAGACGGCTGGCTTACGCCAACCTCCTCCGTGATTTCCACCGGGAGGAACACCGTCGGCCGATCGGCATAGTTGAATGATTGCCGCCACAAGCGGATCTGGCCCGGATGAATGTCGTGCCGGCGCGCCACATCGCCAATGCGAGCACCGGGCTCATCAGCTTCCGCAAGTATCCTCAGCTTCGCCTCGTCCGACCAACGCCGTCTGCGCTCGGTACCGGACATGATCTCTATGCGAGCCATGAAACCTCTTCGTTCTGGTATTAATGTCAGCACTAATGCTGGTTCTAATGCCAGAACATCGCCTGATTTGGCCGATCAGCAAAAACAGCTCACCGTACGCTCACCATCCACCACAGGTCGTCGACAGAACGAGTCGAGATTCCCTGGATATACGCTTCCTGGATAACGGCCGTCAGAGCTTTCTCTGCCATGCGGCGCGGTTCAAGGAAGCTCGGAAAGTAGCTGCCCTTGCGCAGCTTCGGAATGCGAAGCTCGACGGTGCCAGCCCGCGTCTCCCAATCGCGGTCACGGTAGCCATTGCGTTGAGTGAGCCGCATCGGGTTCTTCACACCGAAGTCAGCACCCGTGGCCGAGCCGACCTCCAACTCCATCAGCCGCTCGGCAGCAAGACCGATCATCTCACGCAACAAATCTGCATCGGCACTCTTCTCAACAAGCGAACGCACGTTCATCATGTCATTGGTCATCGGTGATCTTTCCGTCAGGTTGGTCTTGAACAACCCGACCCTAGCGGAAAACACTGATGGCCGCCCGCAAAGCCGATCACCCGCTACAGCGCAACGAGAAGCGCGCGGGCGCTCGGCTTTACTCCCTACCGTCACCTACGCCACGTACTGGGACACGATCGGTAAATGGCCAACGCGGTTGCTTTGTGATCAGCCGTTATCTTCGACGAACCGAATAGCGTCTTGCAAGAAGCTCCGGAAATAGTCAGGATTTTCGCACATCGGAAAGTGCCCAAGCCCCTCCATAACGACATGACGGCTGCCAGGAATGAGGGCCGCTAACGCTGCTCCGTCTGCAGGCGTCGCAGAGTAGTCATAGGTCCCGGAGAGAAGAACGGTCGGTGTTCGCTTGGCATCAATCTTCGGACCGACGACGGCACCGTCGAACTCGTCGCTGTAGAACGAAAGATCGCCGGGATAAACTCCAGGAGCACCCTGCGAGTAGATCCAACTGGCGCGGCGTCGCTCTTCTTGCGGGCTGAGCGGGCTCATGATTCCGCGGACATAGGCTGAGTTATGAAGCGACCCATGAACGTTGACGTTGTGTTGAAAGGGGTTGCGACGGCCCTTTGACTTCAACGGCGGCTCGACCGCAATTACACCCATTAGACGTTCCGGTCGCTCCGCCGCCAGCACCATGCACATCGCCGCGCCCATAGATCCTCCAACGACGATAGCTCTGTCTCCGACGAGCTGGTCGAGTATCGCCGTGCACCAGGTCAGGTAGAGATCCGTTGTGAGTTGATAGGGCGAGCCGTCCCAAGTTAAAGGAGGCATCGAACGTCCGTGAAACGGCAGATCAACTGAGATCAATCGGTTCGTACGCGCAAACCCAGTGTCGGAGAGTTGCGGTAGAAACTGACGGCCGTCTGCGCCAGCCGTATGGAGGAAAAGGATAGGAGTTCCTGCACCGGCTTCCTCGTAAAAGATATCGTGTTCTACGCCGCCGACCTCTACCCGCTTATAGCGTCCGGTGACCTGTTCAATATTTCGATCGACCTTCGGCGCAACTAGGGGCGGAGACGCTACGACGATTTCGAACAGTCGCTCCAGAGCGGGACGCGCTTGAGCGATTGCTACGGGCGAACCAGATAACGTGAACTCAGGGTTAGCGAGTTGAAAGGCGGTGAACGAATGGTAGGTTGCCGGCGGCGGCACCTGCATAACCTTTTCCCAAGCTCCTTCTGGGGCACTCAGTATGACGTCAGCATTTTCGTCCGCGCCGTCCAGTGCGACTATCCCGCCTCCCACAGCAAGTGATGACTTTTCTGGTCCAACTTGCAACGAGATCCGTGTTGTAAGACCTGGGGTCAGTCGCGGTAGCTCCGGATCTTCGATCGCCAGGGTTACGCGTTTAATCAGCTCGGCATGGGCGCCCATACGTCCTCCCTAACAAAATGATGTTGTTGGGAAGCCGCACTTCCTGTGTCTCACCTCCCATAAGAGAGGTAAGCAGATTTTCAGACAATCTGTCAACCTTAGCCGTCGCCTGAACTTCGTTTTGTGGAACTACTCGGAGGTTTCGACGGGGTTCTTGCTCAAGTAGTCCAACGCCACCTTAGCCGCGATTTCGATATGGCGCTTGCAAAGCGCGGCTGCCCTGTCGCCATCACGCAACGCAATAGCGGCCGCAATCTCTCTTATTTCGAAAACGCTGTTCTGCAGCCGCCCTGGCTGGGTCATCGATGTCATCCGCAACAATGTGACCCGGTTGTGCAACGACGTGAGCATTTGCTTCACAAACACGTTCTTGCTGCCGGTCATCAAACAATCGTAAAAAGCGGTCTTGGCTTCGATGATCCGCGTTCCGGAACCGCTCTTGGCTGCGGCTTCGAACGCTTCCACGGTCTCGAGGAGAGCAACGATCTCTTCATTCGAACCGTTCTCGGCGAACTCCTGGCCGGCAAAGCTTTCAAGCAGCGCGCGTACACTATAAAGCTGCCTAGCCTCCTCGTAGCTGATAGTGCTGACAACCGGCCCCCGATGCGGATAGCTAGTAATAAGCCCTTCAGCTTCTAACTGGCGTAGCGCCTCGCGAACTGAAGTTCGGCCAACCCCGATAAGTTCGCACAACTCGCGCTCCACCAGCCGCTGCCCGGGCTTGAAACGGCCACTTGAAATAGCCTGCCGGAGCTTATCCTCAACAAGGATTCGAAGAGAGGCGTTTTGACGTCTAATCTGGAGGTCGATCGTTCCCATTCACAACAAACCTTCGATGAAATTTCTAGTGACGCACAGAATCAATATACTGCCGGAGCGTTTCGTAGGACAACCCGATTGTCTGCAAACAGCAAAAAATTTCAATCGGTTTATTGTGGGTCACAGGAGAACTCTAGCGAACTGGAGGTCTGGCGCAAGGGGAGAAAATTTCTGTAGCACCTCAGGGTCATGACCCGGAATGATGAGTCCGTTTGCTCCGGCAAGGACGCGGAGCTTGTTGTAACCCTCGATGACCTCTAGGTAATCTGCAAACAGGGGAAACGCGCCGTCATTTTCAAGATAGTGCTGGAAATGAAGCGCGTCGGAAGCGATAACCAGCAAAGCGCCGCCTGTTGCCACCGTAACAACTTGCAAACCTTTCGAGTGACCGCCAACCAGATGCACCCTGCATCCAGGAACAATTTCCCCATCCCCATCATGGAACCGTACCCGTGACTGAAAAACGAGCCGGACCGCGTCGACGACACCTTCTGTAGCAAAAGGCCGACGCATTCGCTCATGGCACATACACCGCCCCGTTCCATACGCCATCTCCCGATCCTGAATGTGAAAAGTGGCGTTAGGAAAGGCCGGGAGGTTTCCGGCGTGATCGTAGTGCAGGTGTGTCACAACGACATCAGTAATTTCGCTGGATTTGATGCCAAGGCTGCTCAGTGCTGCCACCGGATGGATCAAGAGGGTCCGCCCTCTGGCCGCGCCCTCTCCGGCTTCGAAACCAGTGTCAACAAGAATTAATCGGTCCTCGAGACGGATCAGCCACACGAAGTAGTCGATTTGTGATGGACGATCATGAATGTCATTCGTCTCTAGTATCAGGTCACTTACTGGTCTTTGCGCGGTGCCGTAATGGATGGCGAGCACTGTCCACTCGTTCAAGAGAATTCTCCCCGCCATCAGTCCATCAAGACTAGGTGTCGATTGATCTCGGCCCTGTCAAGACGGTCGAAAACCTCATTGATCTCATCAAGGGGGCCAGTGCTCGACAGCAATTTGTCCACTGGCAGCTTACCTTTGAGGTAAAGGTCGATATAGCGGGGTATGTCGCGCGATGGCACGCAGGAACCCATATAGCTGCCCTTGATCGTTCTCTCCTCTCCGACCAACGGCAAGGGCGAAACCTCGAAACGGGAATTTGCGCTGGCCAGTCCGGCCGTAGCGGTCATCCCTCCGCGCCGGGTAATCTCATATGCAAGCTCGAATGCCTTTTTGGATCCAGCCATCTCTATCGCGTAGTCTACCCCGCCGCTTGTCGCGCCTTTTACTTGGGCAACAATATTCGGCGAGGTGGCCAAAAAAGTCTTCGTCGCTCCCAGCTCCTTGGCAAGATCCAGCTTCGCTTGGATTAGGTCGATCGCCACGATATCGCTTGCACCGCTCGCAACAGCGCCAAGTATCGCCGAAAGGCCTACGCCGCCGAGCCCGATTACCGCCACACTACGGCCTGGGCGGACCCCACACGTGTTCATCACAGCTCCAACGCCGGTCATAACGGCACAGCCGAAGAGAGCAGCTGTCGCCAAATCGATATCTTTGGTCACTTTGACTACCGAGCTCGCCGACACGACAGCATATTCGGAAAACGCAGAAACGCCGCTATGGTGGTTAATTTCGTATCCTCTCAAACGGATGTGCTTGCCGCCGGATAGAAGCGTTCCTGCAGCATTGGCCTGGTAGCCCGGTTCGCAGAGGCTGGCGCGGCCTTCAGCGCAATATGAGCAATGGCCACAAACCGGCAGAAATGACATGACTACATGGTCACCAACCTCAACCTTCTCGACACTCGGTCCGATTGCTGCGACGACGCCAGATGCCTCATGGCCTAGAGCGACTGGAAGCGGACGCGGTCTGTCCCCATTGATTGCGGACAGGTCAGAGTGGCAGACACCGGCAGCCTTGATCTTGACCAACACCTCCATGGGGCCAGGCGGCGTCAGTTCCACAAGCTCAATCTTAAGAGGTTTCGAATTTGAATAGGGCTTCGGCAGACCCGACTCCCTGAGGATTACCGAACGCATCTGCATCTTTGAAATTCCTTATCGATGTGCAAGCAACTGCATTGGAGAGGGGATATAGCGGAATCCGTCTCCGTTTCGCACCACATGCCCGGCACCTGGCCATGCGAAGTGATAGGACATTACCGCAATGCGATCTGTCGCCAGCATATCAAGCACGCGCGTGCGGGATCTAGCTGACAGCTTCGGGTCCGTGTCGTATCGGAATTCCATCATCGGCCTCTCCATCAACAGGATATGATGGTGCGTAAGGTCGCCGAGAAAACAGAGGCGATCGTTTCCCGACTGCAGCATAAAACAATGATGACCGAGCGTGTGGCCGGGGGCCGAAATCGCGTGAACGCCCGGCAAGAACTCCTCGCCGTCTTTGAAAAAGAAGGTCCGATCCTTGTGGGGAAGCAGGTTTCGCCGAGCGTTATCGATTTGAAATTGAAATGAAGAATCGATCGACGACCCGTCCGTCCAGTCCGTGAAGTCTCGCTCACTGATGAAGATGTCGGCGTTCGGGAAATTTAACCTTCCATTGGCATCGCACAGACCGCCGATATGATCGATATGGGCGTGCGACAGAACCACCGCATCGATCTCCGTCGGATCTCGACCTGCCTCTCTCAGGCTGGCTAGGAGTCGACCTGTGGTGGGCCCGAAAGCTTTGGAAGACCCCATCCCGGTATCAAATAGAATTGTTCTTCCATTTATCTCAACAAGCGGCACGTTTTGCTCGAGTACAACTTTGTTCGTTGGCAGGAAATTGTCCTCTAGCATCAGGCTGACCGTGCGTGGCTCTACCCCCAAGAAGTTCAGGCGAGGATCTCCTAGCTCTAACGGCCCGTCGGACAGTACCGTGATTTTTCCATCGCCAAATTCGAACGGATAAAAATACGGAAGCTTGGCCAGGTGATGCATACTAAGAGACACTGATTTTCCTCCCATCAGGTGCTTGGCGACATTTTTGGCAGATTGTATGATAATCTGTCAAATATTTTTGAAGAAAGCCATATCGAGAGCGACTGCCTTGCTTTAGGAGCCGGTGTACCGCGTTTTCCCCGGCCTACCGAATGCCGCGCAGTAGGAGCAGAGCATTCGAGAATGCGGCTCGCGGGGCCGCACAACGCATGGTCGTTGACCCAGCGTTGCCCCCTGTTCCGCGAAAAACCGCAGACATTCAGAGATTGACGAGGCTCAAGTTGAGTTGTCTCACAGCGCGCACCGCATCACCGTCCATCAGACAGGTGACATTTTCCCTTATTCGCGCTCATCATCGCGAAGCGGCGTAACGATCTGAAACGAAGCCGGTGGCGGACGCGCGCACCCAAAGAGCGATCAATTCCATCTTCGGCAGGGCCTTGCTGTAAAAGAAGCCTTGCGCCGAACCGCATCCGTTCGCTGCGAGAAATGCTGCCTGCTCGGCGGTCTCAACACCTTCCGCCACCACGTCCTGCCCAAGACATTGTGCAATGGACAGAATCGCTTTGACCAATTCTTCGTTCCTTTTGTCCGAGCTATTTATGAATGACCGATCGATCTTCAGCGTGTCGATCGGGAAGCGGGCTAGATAGTTGAGCGCCGAGTAACCGGTGCCAAAATCATCGATAGCAATCGAAAATCCCATTTGACGCAGCTTAAGAAGCGTCTGCAGGGTCTCGCCCTTCCGATCGAGAAGCAGACTCTCCGTGATTTCGATTTCGATCCATTCCGCGCGGCAACCGGTTTCACCGAGGATTGCAGCGATCTCGTTTACCAACCGTGAGCATTGGAATTGCTTACCCGAAAGGTTGACTGCAATCTTGTGCAGGTGGTGGCAATCGGCGTTCAGCTCCTTCGCCGTCTTGCACGCTTCACGCAGCACCCATCGCCCGAGTTCAACGATCAGCCCGGTATCCTCAGCGACCGGAATGAATCGAACCGGCGGAATCATGCCCATCTCGGGATGAGGCCATCTCAACAACGCTTCCGATCCTATCATTACGCCGCTGTCCAGAAGCACCTTGGGCTGGTAGTGCAGCTCCAATTCTTCGCGCTCGATAGCGCGGCGCAATTCAGATTCCAACTGCATGCGCTCCTCCACGCCCACAGTCAAATCCTTCGAATAAAAGCGAAAACTGTTTCTCCCCGAGCGTTTGGCAAGATACATCGCAGAGTCGGCGTATTTCACCAGATCGTTGACATCTGTGCTGTCGTCGGGCGAGATCGCGATGCCTACACTGCATGACACGTAGACTTCCTTGCCATCCAATAGGAAAGATTCCTTGAATCTCTCGAGGATCGAGCACGCAACCCAATCGAGATCGTCGGTTGTCTGGATTTCCGGCAACAGAATCGCGAACTCGTCGCCGCCGAGACGCGCAACCGTGTCGAGATCGCGGACAGATTTCTTAAGCCGGGTAGCGACCTGGCAGAGTAGTTGATCACCCACAGGGTGACCCATCGTATCGTTCACGACTTTGAAATGGTCGATGTCAATCAGCATTACCCCTGTCCGCCGACGTTGAGACGACGCGTCACTGACGACCTTTTGCAATCGCTCGTTAAACAGCAAGCGGTTCGGCAAAGAAGTCACCGGATCGTAAAAGGCCATTTGCCTGATTTTTTCCCGCGAGGCGTTCAGTTCCGTGACATCGCGAGAGACCCCGAGGACTCCTGTAACCTCTCCCCGGCGCCGAGGACCGCAAGTTTACGTGTTTCGAGAAGAATGGACTGACCGTTCTCCGGGGAAACCACCCAATTCTCGTCGATAAGTATGCCACCGGCTTCGATCGTGGCCTCATCAGATTTTCCGGAAATGTGAGCTCTCTCAGCCCCGAACAATTCAAGGTCCGTTTTTCCAACGACCTCCGCCTCCGATTTCCCGGTCAGCCGCTCAAATGCATGATTGCACAACAGGTGTACGCCATCGACATTCTTTACCCAAACCATGTCAGGAATGGTTTGCAGCACACTTAGCAATTGCGTCCGCACGGAGTTGATGGCGTCTTCCGCCTGCCTTCGTTCCGTGACATCACGCGAAAATGCCAGGAGCGTGGTGGCGGCGTCAGGATCGGCGCTTGGTCGTCTAGCCACCGACAACTCGAACCATCGGGTCTCGCCGTTTGGCAAGGATACGCTAATGCATCGACCGTAGGCAACTCCTTCACTGCTTGCAGTTCGAAGCGCCTCCATTGCAATAGCCGCTTGATCAGGCGCAAGAACTTGGTCGACCGTCCTACCCAGTAGCATTTCCCGCTGCTGGGCTAGTAGTTCGGGATTTCTGGTCCAGACCTGAAGATATCGCCCATCCTCGTCGACCTCAAACAGAACGTCTGGAATAGCGGTGACGATCCCTTGGGCTAGTTCGAGAGCGTTTTTGAGTTCCTGCTCCGCCAACTTGTGTTCGGTTATGTCGATGATAACGCCAATCAGACCCGCGGGCTCGTCGTCGTGACCTCTGAAAACTGCCTTGTTGCAGACAACATCCAGGATGGCGCCGTTTGCGAGAGCGATCTTACGCTCGGAGACTTGGGCTCCACCCCTTTCAAGAAGGCCTTTCTCTTCAATAGAATAAATTTCCGCCAGTTGCGTTGAACTGAGATCAAAATCTGTATTCCCGATGATCTCGTCGCGCGAGCGACCGAGGAGATCTTCGAAAACCTTGTTGCAACCGACATAGCGACCGTGCAGATCTTTGAAGAAAATTGGGAGGGGCAACACGCCGATCAATGCTTCAAGCAGCGCTCCTCGGTCGGCTGAGGTATCATGATGCAGCGCTTCGTCTCTCCGGCGATTGCGCCTTTTCTGAAAAAAGGAGCGTTGCCAAAGCGGTTGTAAAGTCGAATTCATCGTGAAGCTCCTTACCGAGGGCCAAGACAGATGCATCATCCATCCGATCAGGAATTCCGGGAACGCCACCCAAATCATTCGAGCAACAAATTGATGCAGATATGTCAGTAAGGCGTCGAACCGCGCGTCGGCCTGAGCCGGATAGTGCGGTCGGAAATGAACTTTGCTTTCACATTCGAAGCAACAACCTTCGCGGCAGCACGTAGATTGAAAGGCGCAATGAGTATGTTGTCCCGTTTGGCGAGAGGAGGGCCGGAGGAAGAATGCTACCGCGGAGCAAATATGTTCGTTGGAACCGGATCGCTTGTCTCATGTCTCCTGAGGCGACCCGGGCATTTCCCAATTTGAACTGTCATTCCTTAGCGCAGCCTACCTTGCACGAGAGCCGATCATGAAGGCACCGCATTCCACACAGACCCCGCATGCGATCTTCAATCGGCCGGCTTCCAGGAGAGCGGATCCGCTGGGTTATCGAAATATTTAGCAGCAGCGCTGGCAGACCACCAAGCTGTATTCTTCGGCTCGATCCAATCCTCAGAGTTAGGATCGCAATCAGCTGGCAAATCCGCCATTACATCCTCTATGGTACTGGGAATTGCTGGCCGCAGGATTGTCTGAATTTTGGGGCCCTGTCCCTCAAGAGTTCGCATCATTACGTCCCATACGAAACCCGCCTCAGAGCGCGGCGGCCAGAAATGAAAACTCTTGCTTACGAAGTCGGGGTTCCGTCGCCAGTAACAGGCTGCCGAAGCTTCGCCCCCTAGAACGATTGGGATCATGTCGCGCCCGGACTGGCGCACCGCGTTGATAACACCATTCTCAGCTCCCGACTGAACGATAATACCATCAATTCGACCGGGATTCGCTGCAAGGAATTTTTGCACCTCGGCCTGCGCGACCTTGTCTGTCCACTTCCCGTCGACATGACCTACGATCTTTATCTCGGGATAATACTCCAGAGCCTTCTTTGCGCCGACGTCAAAGCTGTCCGAGGAGGCAAAGCCGGAGATCCCCGAAACGAGAAGCACATTGCCACTTCCTTCGATTTCTTCAGCGAGCCACTTCGCCGCCTCAAACCCGCCTTGCATGTTGTTCTCAGTTGCGTTGACGGCGAACGGCGATGTTACGTAACCAGAGTACGAGAACACAGGCACTCCTTTTGAATACGCATACTCTATCGTAGGATTAAGCGCCGTGAGGTTCGAACAGCAGATAATAATTGCATCAACGCCGTCGTCTACCATCTGCCGCATCTGCCTGATCTGGACAGCGTCTTCAAGATTTGACTGGGTGACGATGAACTCGGAGACCAGCCCCGCTTTCTTGAAAGCTGGAACAATCTTGTTTGTGAACTCATCAAGAATACTCGCACGCCAAGAATTGTCAGCATATGTCGATGCGTACCCAATTTTCCACGGCGGTGCTCGCTGTGCCTTAAACGTGCGGAAGACAGATTCACCTGTAGGCAACTTTGGATCGAGCAACTCGTAGGTTTTTCGTTCCTCCCGCGGCAATTCCGTAAGGCCACCGGCGGCCGCTACAGAAGGGATCACCAAGCCGGTGATTAGAATAATGGCTCTTGTAATTTCACGTATGCGCACGGATTTGATACCTCTCGTGTCTCTGAGCATTGCAAAGCAGTTGATCTCTTGAAGGTTGATCGGCTCTAGGTGGGTTTTTTACAGTCAGACGGGCGGCGAAAGGGAGACCAAGAGCCTAAGGCCGGATTTCGCTTCCGTAAGCGGATTTCCCTTCAGTAGAACGCCGCTATCACAGTGGCCATCCGACGCGTGGCAGTCCCGTTCGATGCGTAGCTTACGCCACTAACCTAACCCGACGCGTCGACTTATCTTCGGTCAATTTGAATGAAGCGAGCCGCTCGCTGAGTTCGTTAGTCTGATCCGAGAGAGTCTTTGCCGCGGCATTTGTCTGCTCGGCCATGGCAGCGTTTTGTTGTGTTCCCTGGTCAAGTACATTGACGTTATTGTTGATCTCGGCGAGGGACGCCGCTTGCTCGCGGCTCGAATTGACGATTTGATCAATCCGATCGGAAATCTTCAAGATCGACGCCGTTATGTTGTGTAACGCCTCACCTGCTTTCCCCACGTAATCTGAGCCGATCGCCACCTCCGAAGAGGATTCCGAAATCAGGTGGCGAATCTCGCGGGCTGCAGCTGATGATTTCTGGGCAAGTTCGCGCACTTCCTGGGCTACGACTGCAAAACCCTTTCCGGCATCTCCAGCACGAGCCGCCTCGACACCAGCATTTAGTGCCAAAAGATTTGTCTGGAACGCAATCGTATCGATCAAACCAATGATTTGGCCGATCTTGTGGGACGCGTCTTCTATTCTGCCCATTGCGTTGATCGCATCGGTCACAATGGTTGCCGCACCCTCGGCGTGTTCTTTAACAACGGACACGAAAGCCTGGGTTTCATAGGCATTCTCGGATGATTTTCTGACCGTGACCGTCACCTGTTCGACGGCGGCCGCAGCCTCCTCCAGTGAGGCGGCTTGCAATTCAGTTCGCCGCGACAGATCATCTGAGGCTTTGAAAAGCTCGCTGGTTCCCCATTGAATTTGATTGGTATTCTCGTCGATATGAGACACTGTCTCTCTCAGGATCGAAAGCGAGTGATTGAAATCGCGCCTCAGCGGCTCAAGATTGGGATGGAATTGGCGGTCAATTTCTTGAGAGATGTCGCCACGCGCCAATCGAGATAACGCCTCTCCTAGAATGGTGACGGCAGTTGCGACCTCCTCCTCCATCTGAGCGCGTTCGCGTTCACGATCCATCCGCTCCTGTTCAACGGTTTTCCTATCGGCTTCCGTTCGTGTCTCGATGTCCATCTTCGAGACAGCATTTTCACGGAAAACCTCGAGTGCGCGAGCCATTTCACCTATTTCGTCTCTCCGGTCACGTCCGACAATCTGCGATCGAAGATCGCCCTTTGCCAGCTCTTGCATGCGCTTCGCGATCCGTTCGATCGGGGCGCGAAGTGTCGCCATCAGGCCGGCGCCAGCCGCCAAGGCTACCAAGACGCCGGACACTGTGGCGATAGTTGACAGCAAGCGGGCAAGATTGCTTTCATTGCGAGCATCGTTTTCCTGAGTTGCTGCAAAAGTTACGAGGTTTTTCCAGATCTCCTGACCGGTTTTGTCCGCCTCAGAATATTGCGCTTGGCGGGCTTCCGCTATCTTGACCAGCTTCTCTGTGTTCTCTTGGATAGAATCCACCTGGGCGAATAGATCTTCCTGCATTTTATCGAAGCCAGATATCGAGCTGGCAACGCCTCCAACTGCCACGGTGTCACGCGCCAATTTTGTAAGTTGCTCAACGAGGCGCTGCTGATTCTCTGCGTTGGCTGTACGGAACAGGTTATTGATTTCGATTTCGATCGAATCGGCGTCCTGGCCGATCGTTGTCGCCGTCGCAACAAGCATTTCGGAATCCGTCAACGCTTTATCCAACGCCCGGATCGCATTTGTTCCTTCAATCATGTGCTGGATCGCATCCACTCGCAGGTTCGTCGCAAAGCTCTGTAGGTCAGAGCCGGCAAGCCGTGTGGAAGGGTCGACAAATTCGGGGTTGGCGATTAGCTTGGCGATAGTCCTCTCAATTTTAGTAACGGCCTGCTCGTCAGCAGTCGAGACTACCCGCTTAACTGTTTTTAGCGACTTTTTGATCACAAGCCCTTGCTGGGCGACAGTCGGAGGCTGCTTCGCTCCGTCCGGCAAGCTCACCAAGTCTTCCGCCATGTGTTGCATAACTGATGCCGTATCGAGTGAGCGGGTAGCCTCCCGGAGCATGGTTTTCCCGGAGTTCTCCTGATTGCGTACTTGTGAGCGCACATCAACCGCAGCCAATTTAAGGGCGCCTCCGACCTCCTTGATCTTCGACAAGTTGGAAACAATGTCGCTGCGAACGGATTCCTCGTCATTATGCAAAGACCACATGCGGCCGATGCTGCCCGAGATAACGGACATTGCCGATACACTGTTTTCGAGCGCACCAGTTTCGCTCCCGCTACCTGCCGCCGCTTCCTGGAGCGACTGCATGGTTGCGCTCTGCCCGTTTAAACTTGTCAGCGCCTCATCTCGGTACTCCGTTGAGCTTTGCGCCAAAAAGCGGTTCATGCTTTCCGCGACACTTCGAAACCCGCTCAAGGTCTGAAGAACCTCATTTGAAAGCCGAAGACGAGACTGAAGCAAGCCAGTTGCTTTTAAGCCGACCCCACCAACTGCCGCCAATATCAGGATCAAGGGTACAAGTACCAATAACACCTTTGCTCTTATGGTAAAGGTGGATAACAGGCGATCGACGAACATACTTACCTCCAAAGGGCTCAAACGGTGCTGGGGCCTCGCTTTTGGAATAGTAATGTTTGAGCCTGAACGAACATGGATAAGAGTTTCACTAAAACAATCGAAACTTTTTTACGTGTTGTTAGGATTTGACCTCTTACCCATTGCGTCTTTCGAGAAACTTAACGGAAGGTTAATACCTGCAGATTTGCCGGATCAGAACGTGGGAGTGGATCTATCTGCACCGAGGATCGATCTCCAGCACGTTCCCTGTCAGCTTTCCGGACAGTTCCGAATTCGCCAGGAATTGCACGGCGTGGATCACTGTTCGAAGCACGTCATTTTCGCTTGAAGACGTAGAGTTCACATCGCTGGCGTGTACAGCATTTATCCTCAGCCCGGAACCGAAATATTGCCTAGCAATTGCGGAGGTAGTAGTGCGCAACGCCGCTTGAAGGACGGCTTCTGCTTCCAGCGAGGTCGTCTCTTCGAACCATGCGACGTTCACTACGGCAAGCTCCGCGCCCTGAAGTCGAGAGCTAAAGGCACCTGTAACTCTGATTAGATTGGATACGGCATCAAGCCCCAGATTCGCGCTGGATAGCGATCCCGTTACAGTTTGGGTTGTTTCATTTCTGCGGAAAACTATGTTCACCAGAACGTCGACCCGTCTCCAGCGCAAATACACCTGGTCAGCCATTGAGTTGACGTAAACGTCTCTGTTCGGGTTGACTTTGACCGGTAAAAAATTGTTTCCCTGGCCTTCAGCCAGGGAGGCGAAGTCGGCGGGATTGGCGTCGCCTACGGCGACCCGATAGCCTTTTTCTATAAATGAGCGCGCCAAACAAAGACCAACAGGATTTGACGCGCCTATCAAGACACAGACTTTTTCCCCAGGAGAAATGTTGGCGTCACTGTCACGTTCAACCAGTACCTCGGTCGATGGAGTATGACACGCCTTGTGAGTCAGAGACGCTTGTATCACGCGCCGGTCGCCGCTTCCGGCAGATTAAGAAGGTCGACAATTTGTGCATTTTTGGCCAAGTTTAGCACTTATAACTCCCGGTCCGTCGCTGCGTCTCCCGCGAACAAGCAATGCGCGGGCGATATAGTAAAATTTTTGTCCGACAATCTGTCAATTCCTTTTTTGCGATTTTCGGCGGACACATGTCGAGACCGGCGTCATTTTGAGGCCTCATGCACGCAATGCCGTAAGCATCGGTATTCCGACACCCGGTTGAGTTTGATGTGGTCTTTCCTGTTAGTCTTCTCTCGCCGCCACGTTCCGATTTGATCGCGCTTTTCGCGTTCGCGCGGCACAGACAACAGCACGCCTATGGCAGCACAAGCTGTTTGACCATCATCAGGTTTCGTCCTTAAGCTCTTCTTTTGCCCAATCAGACGCCCGGAGTCCGTACCCGCTAAGAAGAGCGCAAAGTCAACTCAATGCGACGAGGCGCGGCTTACGCATTGATATTTGCCGCGACCGCCTCGCTTAGTAGGCCAAAAGAACTCGTCGACGTCTTTGCGTCTCCGAGTGTTGAGCCTGGAGCGTGCCTCTCTTATACGTCATAACCGAAGTATGCTGATGCGCAGGTTAAGAGGACCAGCGTGTGGCGAAATCGTGGGGCCATCCTACAGCACAATCATTTTTCTCCGTGTCGACTCAACGGCCTCCAAGGTCGGTTGGCGTAGGTTCTCTCCCACTCATAGCACTCCCACCCTTCCCGTGACGGGCTGCGATCGAAAGCAGCCCGTCACCCCTCGCCTTGGGAGGCATCTTTAGATTGATTTGCCGTGCGGGAACTCCACTAGAACCGTGGCAGATTTCCCTGATGCTGCCTTGCCTTTGATCAGGAATAGCATTAACGTATATCAGACAATCTGTCAATCTGTTCGAGGCTTGTGGAAGCCAGTCATCGCATCATTAGAGGCTTCCCAACTGCAGCGCTGAAAAACTAGGAGGCCATCTCGAGCGGGAGAACGTGGATGTCGGTGCTGGTGATGATCCGCCATGACGAAAGCCTAGGGAATGAGAGATTCAACCGGCCTCCACAAAGGTCCGAATCGGTCATGTACGCGATCAAAATCGCTCGCACGCCATCCGGTCTCGAGCTTTGAAGGTTTGGAAAACTAGTCCCGGCATGTGCGAGTTGGTGTTCATAGATAGGTTTATATTGGATGACCGAAAGTTTGTTCAGCAAGCCCGATGAAGGGACCTTAGTGAAAGACAACTTTATCGAGGGCTCCGATCCCGAACGTCTTTTGCCTTTGATATCATCGCCCCTGGCGTCCTCTGACCTTGCTCAACACGACAGTAGATCGCTTAACTCTCGCTGCAGTCGAATTTCCCTTGATGGTTTTGGCGTTGCGGATGCCCATCATGAAGGGGCGTTCTCGGTCATGATAGATTCCCCAGTTGACGTCGTAACGGTCTTCCTGCCGGCGTCCGGGAATGCAGTCTTTCATTGGTCTGGGCAACAGGTAGAGTCGCCGCATGTTGCAAATGCTCCGCTGAATGCCCGACAAGATGGCATAAGATCTCAACTGTCATTGACGATCGATACGCAATCCTTGCGTGACAAGCTTTCTCGCATGCTCGATCGGACGATCAGCGGAAATCTGCAAATTCAGCCGACCCTTGATCTTGCATCGAGCGCGGGAACGCTCATGCGAGAACTAGCCCTGTCTGCCCATCGCGGCCTCAGTGCCGGGGGGCTCTGCGACAATGCCCGTCGGCCTATAGCTCGCTCCTCGACGCGATAGAGTACCTTTTGATCGAAAGCTGTATGCATCGCTATACCGATGAACTTCGTCGTCCGTCTCCGTCTCCCACGCCTCGCCACGTGAAACGGGCAATGGAGTTTATGGAAGAGCATATGGCTCAACCCATTTCCCTTAACGATATCGCCGCTGCGGCCAAGGTCAGCGTGCGGACTTTGCAGCACGGCTTCCGACAATTTCGTAATACCAGCCCCACAATGCACCTCCGAGACTTGCGTATGTGCGCAGCTCGACAGGAACTGCTGCAAAACGGCGCTAAAATCAGCGTTTCGGAAATAGCGCTTAAGTGGGGCTTCACACACCTCGGCCGTTTTGCTGCAGAGTACAAGAGACGTTACGGCGAACTGCCATCTAAAACAGTGCATATGAGCGATGTTCTGCCGCATAGGCGATCTATGTGTGCTTCGCAGGCCTCTCCGCCCGAAAGCTGACCCGGAAATAGCCCTTCGCGATGGCGCTGTGGTTCGCAGCGCTCCACCGGGCTATACCATCGCTGCGCCCTTAATTTTTCGGTCTGTCGCCACAGACGGTCAGCAGCCGAGCGTACAGTGCTTCAAGGTGATTGGTGATTTGGATCATTTGCAGCCGCTCTTGCTCCAGGCGCTGCGACTGTGCATCTTCGTGGCTTTCTAAGTGGGTATCTGTCTTAGCCTGTTGCCCGAAATTGATTGCGATAACTTTGGACATCTTCGAACTCTCGTTGAATTTCGTTAATACTCCGCGTCTTGAAGGAAGACAGTCGCGGAAGGTGAAAAAGCAAAAGTCTGCTAGGCAGCTGCGATGCGTCCTGATTGGTGCCAAACCTTTGCTCAAAACTAAGGAAGCATTCCATCCCTTGTTCAAGCGGAGTGATTCCGTAGCTGAAGGTTGGGTCGAAGTCGCGCCTAAGTCCGAACCGGTTGGATCCGATCGCCGTTGATCGATAGAATGCCAGAGACCTGATCGACGACCGGGCCGATGATACCATCTGCTACCTCAACGACGACAATGGCGCTGTGGCTAGACCGATGGGATTGGTTATCTCGGCAGCAAGCTCTATCACCGGAATGACAGAACCGGCAGATCCCTGAACCGAGAACATGCGTTAGGGGCAGCGGCGTCGCCTCTGCTAACCCCCGGATTTCCGGGATCAACGTCGTCTTCATGCAGAACTGCTGGCTGCCAGATGGAAACCGATAATATCCTGCGGTGAATTATGACATGATTCATTAAAACTCTTCCCATTCCTTAGTCGCGACAGCGGCTGTAGTACGTCCGCCGAAGGCGCCGGCAAGCTTCTGGGAGAGGGCACGCGCTGGCGAGGCGGCCGGCTTACCGTTCTGGTGGGCAACACGCCGTACAACAGTCGAACCGTCGAGCCTGAAGCGCGCAATAAGCCGCGCCAGATTGGAAGCCTCATCCGCCAACCGGTTGGTGGCCGCCGTCGATTCTTCCACCATCGCCGCATTCTGCTGGGTCGTCTGATCCATCTGGTTGACCGCAGTGCTGACTTCCGCCAGCCCGGTCGATTGCTCTCGTGCCGCCGTCGAGATCGTATGAACGTGCTCGTTCACCTTGATCACGTGGCCTCGGATTAGACCAAGGGCATCGCCTGTGGCCGTTACCAGCCTGACCCCAGTTTTGACCTCGTCGCCGGACCGGTTGATCAGCGCCTTGATATCCTTGGCGGCAGTGGCGGAGCGCTGTGCCAGTTCACGCACCTCCTGAGCCACAACGGCGAAACCCTTTCCAGCGTCACCCGCACGCGCCGCCTCGACGCCGGCGTTAAGGGCCAAAAGATTGGTCTGGAAGGCGATCTCGTCAATGACGTTAATGATCTGGCCGATTTCATCCGAGGCCTGCTCGATGCGGCCCATGGCGGCGACCGCGTCTTTGACAACCGCGCTCGACTGCTCGGTGCTTCTGCGTGCCTCATCGACCATATGGCTGGCTTCCGTGGCTCTTTCTGTCGAGCTTTTTACCGCCACCGTGATTTCCTCAAGCGCCGAAGAGGTCTCCTCCAGGGCCGCGGCTTGCTGTTCCGTGCGCTTTGAAAGGTCGCCTGAGGCGATGCGCATCTCGCCGGCTCCGCCGTTGATCGTGTCGACGGCGGAGCGAACCTCGCCTAATACGGATCGAAGGGCTGCCATGGTGGCGTTGACATTACTCTTCAGTTCACCAAAGGCTCCCTGAAACTCGCCGCACATGTTTTCCGTCAGATCCCCATCGGCAAGCGCTGAGATAACTCGGCGAGTTTCGGCGATGCCCCGGTCAACAGAGGTGACCAGCTCGTTGACGCTTCCTGCAAAACGGTCGAGAGCCGCATCGCCGTATTTCTTGGTGATGCGATGGGTGAAGTCACCGGCTACGGCGGCTGACACCACCTCGGCAATGCTCGACTGCAAGTCGGCGCTCTTGGCCTGCAACGCGGCCTCCTGCGCGTTCAGATCGCGGGCCTTGATGCTGTTTTGCTTGAATACCTCAACGGCTCTCGACATCTTGCCGATTTCGTCGGCGCGCATTGCGAAAGGAACCTCAGTGTCGAGATTACCATCTGCCAGTACGCCCATCGTGGTAGTCAACCGCGAGATCGGATCGGTAATCTTCCGGATGCAGTAAAGCAGGGCTATAATGCCCGTCGTAGTTGCCAGCGCCATGGCAAGAATGGTGACCAAAACCGTCGATGAAACGGCGCCCATCGTGTTTCCGACGGCCGCGACTCCACCACGCTTGTTAACTGCGACATCCTGGTCAAGGAGCGCTCCGCTATCATTATACAGTTTCGTCGTGGCGTCACTCGTTAGAAGAGCAAATGCTTCATCCTTCTTGCCTGCCTGCATTAGTTTAACAATCCGCTCGCCATCCTCCTGATATTGCGTCCACAAAGCGGAGAACGCGTCATAGGCCTGACGCTCCTCGCCGGATGTCACCATCGGCTCATATTCACCACGGGCATTCGCGAGATCCTCCATCTTCTGGCGGAAGGTGGTGATATTATGCGCAAGGCTCGTCGAATCTGATGAGTTTGTCACCAGCCTGAACTGCAGGATGCGGTAGTCCCCGGTGATCGTATTGATCCGATTTATCACATCGATCGATGGCAGCCAGTTGCTGGCAACTTCGGATATATTGCTCCTAATGGACAGCAGCTTGACGATACTCACGATGCCCTGGCCCGCCGCGAGAAGAGAGAGCAGAACAAATATCAAAGATAAAGCGAGTCTAATGGACTTGGGCATAAAGGCAAACCTTTTAGGTGAGGTGGACGATCGACTTGTCTACTCAAATCTTCCAATTGCCGTTTCATTCATTCGAACGGCAGATCAATCTTGTGGGTCTGTGACATAGCTGAGAATACCTATTGGTTGCGTTGGTTAATGAAGCCTTTCCTGCCCGTCTCGAATGCAAAAAGACGACGTTTTAAGGATAGTCAGGCGTCCAATGGATCGTCCGCGCTTACAAGGAGGATGCAGCCGGCAAAATTTTATTTGGCGCCGTTCGAAGAGCATCATCGTTTT
Source organism: Rhizobium sp. K102 (assembly GCF_022385315.1). Taxonomy (NCBI): domain Bacteria; kingdom Pseudomonadati; phylum Pseudomonadota; class Alphaproteobacteria; order Hyphomicrobiales; family Rhizobiaceae; genus Rhizobium; species Rhizobium sp. K102. The sequence continues at coordinate 99,185 of NZ_CP092432.1, read as the reverse complement.
CAGCAACCGAGTTTCGCCCCGCCACGAGCGACCTAGAGCAAGTCCTGCGATCGATGAATCGATTGTGATGTGACGGCGTCCATCGAAGCTGATTCAACTCCACAGAGAAGAGGTGGATGATGGGACAGGCCCTGAGCGATGATCTTCGAATACGGGTTTTGAAAGCGTCTGCGGCGGGCATGTCGGCTCGACAGGCTGCGGCTCGTTTCGGAGTTGGGATTTCGACGGCGATCCGCTGGATTGCAAGAGCGAAAGAGGGTGAGCTGACTGCTCGGCCACAGGGCTGGAGACGACCTTCGGCAGTGGATGCACACGAGGAATTCGTTGTCGCGTTGATCAACGAGCGTAGGGATGTGACGCTCGATGAGATGGTTGAGCGCTTGTCCGTCGAGCGGCAGGTGAAGATCAGCCGCAGCGCACTTGGCGCTTGGCTTCGAAGCCGTGGGTGGAACCTTTAAAAAAGACCGCACACGCACTGGAGCAGGACCGACCGGACGTCCTGAAGCGCCGGCGCGCCTGGTTCGATGGTCAATTGGACCTCGATCCGGAGAAACTGATCTTCATCGACGAAAGTGTGCTGCAGAGGCACGGAAGGAGTTCAGTGTGAGCTAACCCCGTAACGTGAAGCTGCGTGAATGATGGAGGATGGCCCTCCGGGATCGGCTTTCAGGAGCGGGTCTCAAACCAGTCCGAGCTGCTGCGGTAAAGAGCCGTGGTGGTGAGCGCCGGATGAAAAGTTCGGACGAGATCCGAGCAGGTGCGTGTCCGAAGACGAACGAAAGTGAACCCTCCGAAGACGCGCCGTTATGAATATAAGCGTCGTCGAAACCAGGACTGTTTCGTCATCCTGGGACAAGTCCGCCGGGTGCCTGATGATTGGGCGGGCGGCGACCGGCGTAGAGGGGGCGTGAGTTGGACACAGGCTTTCACCCGGAACTGCAGGAACCAGGCTCCTGATGCCAAGGGAGAAGCCCAAGCGGAGAAACCGTAAGGCGAGAGTACCGATGCAGGAGACTGGGGCGGACCGATCCGTATGAGCGTTGAGGGCCCTGTAATGGGGCCGGAGCAAAGGGATCGGATCAGGTGGTCGTATTGTTTGGAACAACTGGAAACAGGATGACTTCGATAGGTACGACAGACAAGCCGTTTCGGATTGAGAAGCGGCAAGTGTACGAAGCTTACAAAGCGGTCAAAGCCAACCGTGGTGCAGCCGGGTGGACGGTGAGACCCTGGAGATGTTTGACAAAGACCTTGCGAGAAATCTCTACAAGATCTGGAACCGGCGGTCAGTGATCGGATCGCGCAGATGGTGGTCAAGCAGATGATTGATCCGGAATCCGACATCAAAGCTGTTCGACAATCTTCCGCATGATCTCTTGCTGAAGACGGTCAGAAAAGACGTTAAATGCAACTGGGCTCTGCTCTACATCGAAAGATGGTTGACCGCGCCTATGGAAAAGAACGGAGAAGTCATTGAGCGGATGCGTGGTACCCCGCAAGGGGGCGTGGTCAGCCCGATCCTATCGAATCTCTTCCTGCATTACGCGTTTGACGTCTGGATGACCCGGACGCATCCGGATCTACCATAAAGGCCTGGCGCCGGCGAAGATCGGCGGCTACGTCAAACCGACACTGAGGGTGCGGCCGCCGACAACTACACCTTGACGCGTCGCTGGTTGACGCGAATGGCTTTCGCTTGACCCTCCACGCTGGCACGTGCAGCATCGTCGGCCTGATCGATTTCAGGACGAACGCGTGCATCGATCGGGTGGTGATCATGCTCCTGCTCAGGACTCCGATACGTTGAAACGACAACGCCACGGTGCAACAGCTCGTTCATGTCGTGTTACCTCTTCGAAGGCTACAAGCTATCTGGGAAAGACTTACCTTGTAGGGCATTGGCGGAAGGATCGACAATCGAAAAGACAGGCAGAAATCTCGTCTGCAAGGCCGGCCCCAGAAGGGGTCGGAAGGGAAGATCCGTAGGACAGCTCCCGCGAAACCTCTAGAAAAGTCCAGCCTTTTGAGACCTCGCAACCGGCGGAGAGGATGTTGCTGTCCTGCCTCTATTCAACAGACCTCTCCCCCTTTAAGTTCAGTCGGCGAGCGACCCTTGGGCGATCGCTATGCGCCGATCCCGCCCATGCAGACGTATTTCATGGATAAGAAGTCATCCATTCCGTACTTTGAGCCCTCTCGGCCGAAGCCGGATTGCTTGACGCCGCCGAATGGCGCTAATTCGGTGGAAATCAGACCCGTGTTCACGCCAACCATGCCGTATTCCAGCGCCTCTGTGACCTTCCAAACGTTCCTGAGGTCGTTGGCGAAAAAGTAGGCTGCCAAGCCGAATTCCGTATCGTTCGCGAGTTCGATGACTTCCTCGACAGTATCGAACTTGAACACCGGAGCCAGAGGCGCGAAGGTTTCCTCACGCGCAACCTTCATATCCTTTGTGGCACCCGAGAGAAGCGTTGGTTGGACGAACGTGCCTCCGCGAGCATCGCGGTCACCACCAACCACGACAGTCGCACCCTTGGTCACAGCGTCATCGATATGACCATAGAGCTTTGCTACCGCTTCATCGTTGATCAACGGGCCGATCGTCGCCCCGCTCTCAAACCCGTCAAGAACCTGCAAGGCACTCACGCGCATTGCCAGCTTCTCGACGAACCTGTCATGGATCCCGCTCTGTACGTAAATACGGTTCGCGCACACGCAGGTTTGACCCGCGTTACGAAACTTAGAAAGCATAGCCCCCTCGACCGCCTGGTCGAGATCTGCATCGTCGAAAACGATAAACGGCGCATTGCCGCCGAGTTCCAGGCTCAGCTTCATGATCTTCTGGGCGCCTTGCGCCATCAAGATACGGCCAACTTCGGTCGAACCGGTGAAGGTCAGTTTCTTGACGACCGGGTTGGAGCAGACCTCCTCGCCAAACATTCTTGCATTATCCGTCGGGAGGACGCTGAACAAGCCATCGGGTATTCCGGCACGCTCCGCGAGGATCGCCAATGCAAGCGCCGATAACGGAGTCTCGGCAGCAGGCTTGAATACGATCGCGCAGCCGGACGCGAGCGCCGGCGCGATCTTGCGGCACACCATCGCCGACGGAAAGTTCCAAGGAGCGATGGCGGCCACAACGCCAACCGGCTGCTTGATGACAAGCAGTCGCTTGTCGGCCTGGTGACCTGGAATGGTGTCACCATAGACACGCTTGGCTTCCTCACCGAACCATTCGATGTAGGAAGCGCCGTAAGCAATCTCGCCACGCGCTTCCGCCAGTGGCTTGCCCATTTCCGATGTCAGAATTACGGCCAGGTCTTCAGCGTTAGCTACCACCTCTTCGTAGAACTTCCGCATGATCAGCGAGCGTTCCTTCGCCGAAACCTTAGCCCACTTCTTCTGTGCAGCCTTTGCAGCATCGATAGAGGCTCGCACTTCAGCAAGGCCAGCGCTAGGCAAAGAGGCAAGGACGTCCATCGTGGAGGGGTTTAGCACGTTGATGCGTGTGCCGTTTACCCCTTCGCTCGACCACTTTCCTCCAACCAGCATCTGCTCGCGAACGAGAGTCTGGTCCTTTAAACGGCCTAGCAGGGTGCTGGAGATTGCCATGGATCTTCCTTTCTATGCATTGATCATATCTGATTTCGAATGTGTGGTGACCGTGCGTATATCGCGACCATCGGAACGATGAGCAGACCGACGACAGCCTGCTGCGCCGGAAAGTTCAGTCCGAGGCCAACTAGAAGCGAGGTCAGTACAGTCAGGACAAGAACACCGAGCACTGTCGCGCCATAGCCGCCCGCCCCACCAAGAAGCGACGTCCCTCCAATCACCACCGCTGCTACGGTGGTGAAAAGATAAGGGTCGCCCACGCCGACGAAGCCACCACCGGAAAACCCTAGTAGCAGCATGCCCGTGATTGCAGACATGGCACCGCTGACGCTATGGATGACGGTCCAGACCTTGAATTCGGAGATTCCGAGGCGGGCGGCCGCCGTCCGGCTTCCGCCGACGGCGTAAATGCTGCGGCCAAACCAGGTGTTGTACATGAACCATCCAAGCGCGATGGCGACGATAGCCCAGATCACGATGACCGGAGGCAGCGACAGGCCGAAAAACTTTCCGTTGAACGCCGAAATGTTCCTCAGCCATTCGGGTACCGGAGCAAACACTGTACCACCAAACGCCGAGCCGAGTGAGGTGTAGATCTGGACCGCACCGACGGCCGCGAAGCCAACTCCGAGCGACATGATCAGCGCTTGCCCTTGGAGACGGAAGCTCAGGGCGCCATTGGCGGCCCCGACAAGCGCACCGAGGAGCATGACAACCAGCATCGCGAGGGGAGCGGGAATACCTGCGACCATAAGGCTGGGAAGGAGGATGTTCGCGCCTCCAATAATATATGGTATCGAAAGATCGAGCGCACCGACCAGAGCGCACAGGGTCTGGCCAATGGAGGCAAGCCCCAGAAACGCTGCGAGAAGAAGGATTGAACGCGCGTTTTGGGATGATACGAAGCCGGGGACCAGCAATGCACCGAGTGCTAAGAGAGAGGCCAGAAGAACAAAGCCAATGACGATGCTCCGATGAGCCTTGAGCGGGTTAGACTTCTGAGCCGATTTGATTTCGGAATTCATAACTGTCGCGACCATTATCTTGCTCCTTACACAACCGCGCGGCGACTGATGACAAAGACGTTCACGAGAAGTGATCCGACGAGGATTAAGCCGAATGCCATCTGGGTAACGAACCCCGAAACCGTGCCGAAGTTGAAGGTGGAGAGGAGATAGGAGATGAGGAACATGTTGATCGCGCCAAGCGTAGATCCAAGTGCTCCACCACGACCACCGGAGAGGCTCGCACCTCCGAGAACCAGGGCCGTAACAGCCTGAAGGGTGTAGGTGCTGCCCTGCGTCGGATCACCAGAGGAGATCAGCGCCGTGTAGCTGAGGGCGGCAAGTCCAGCGAATGCTCCACCAACAACGTGGGCGATGATGCGGACTGCGTCCACTCGAACGCCGCTCGTATACGCCATGCGCTCATCCGCACCCGTCATGCGAAGGTTGCGGTAAAACATAGTCCCCCTGAGAAGGAGCCATAATGCATACGCTGCAACCAGCAACAGCAAAACAGGTGACATGATGTCGGTCCCCGCCCCCCAGCTAAGCATCCAGTCGGGCGCGACTCCACCCGGTCGGGACATCACCATCAGGTTCAACCCGGAGAGGACAAGAAAACCCGACAGCGTAACGATTATCGGAGCGACACGCACATAAATGATAACCAGCGCCTGGAGTAGCTGGAATGCCGCTCCCAGGCCGACTGCCCATACTATCACTGCGATAGGGTTGGTAATTCCGTTACCCACAAGCCAGGTAATAAGGGTAACGTTGATGAACCCCATCAAGGGGCCAACTGAAAGGTCCACTGCTCCACGACCCGCCATGACAATGGGGGTGAGGGCAAGCGCCGTTAGAATCAAGGGCGTGGCGACAAGGATTGCACCTGCGAGGCCGTTGTTCGTGAATAGCCCGTGTCCGCGTAGGGCAACGGCGACCAAAAGGACAATGAATAGGCCGGCCGGCACGAAGAGGGAACGGTCCTGGGTGATTTGACGGAATGCGATTCCAGACATCATGCAGTCCTTTCCAGATCGAACTCGATGGAGGCGTTTGGCGATTTTCCAAACATTGCGGCCAAGATTGGCTCTTCCGCTATGTCCTCGCCTGCTAGCGACCGGAAAAGCCTTCCAGCAAAGAAGACGTCGACGCGGTCCGCAAAGCCGATGAACTCTTCAATTTCGCTTGATAGATAAATCACGCTGCCACCCTTCTCCGTGAACAGGCGCAGTTCGCGGTAGAGATCGCGCTTCGTTCCGAGGTCGACACCGCGAGCGGGATCGTTAAGGACGATGACGGACGGTTCGTTTGCAAAGGCACGGCCGATCAAAACTTTTTGCTGATTTCCGCCCGACAGTGAGGTGATCTTGTTCGCCGGACTTCCAATCTTAATCCGGAGCCGATCCACCTCGCGTTTGAACATGGGTTTGAGGCCGGCCTTATTGATTATACCAAGAGGACCGAGGTTCTTGCGATAGACGCCGATGGCAAGATTTTCGAAGATGCTCTGCTGAGGGAAGATACCTTCACGCTTGCGGTCGCCGGAAATATACGAGATTCCTGCTTTGGTAGCGTCTTCGAGCGATGCGACCTTTTTCATTCTCTCGGTGCTGGATGACCAGACTTGGACATTACCACCAAAAGGCTGGATGATACCCGCAACGGCGCGTACGAAAGCGTCCTGCCCCTGCCCGTCGAGTCCTGCAACACCGATGATCGCTCCTTTCGGTAGATCGAAATCGAAGGGCGCTGCCGCGCTGTGAGTAACGAGGTCTCTTACCGCTACCACGGCCGGCGCGGCGGCGCCTACTTGCTTTGATTCGTACGCCTTCGCGTCGCTTGCGTTTCGGTCCGCGGGCGTCATCATTGAAAGCAGGTTCTCTTCAGTTATTTCATGCTTCTCGAGCGTACCAATGGTGACGCCGTCGCGAAGGATCGTGGCTCGATCGGCGATGCGGACAAGTTCAGCGATCCGATGCGTTACGATCAGCACGGTCGCACCTTCCCTACGGAGACGATCAATTTCCTCGTGGAGGCGGATCGTGGAATCGAGGTCTAATGCCGCAGACGATTCATCGAGGATGAGGACCTTCGGCCTGCGCAAGACCGCTCGCGCAATAACTATCCATTGCTTGACGCTCAGAGGCAATGCCCCAACGTTCTGATCGAGATCCACGGGCTTGCCGACGAGGCGTTTCAGGATCTCCTCAGCCTCGGTACGCCGACCACTGCCGCCCTGCGAGCGGAAGATGCCGTCGCGCCCGACATACAGGTTTTCCAATACACTGGCCTCGTCGGCCACCAGCACTTCCTGGAAGATCGTTGTCAGCCCGATGCGCTTGGCGTCAGTCGGAGTCGAAATCTCTTCTCCAAGGACCGAAACGCTCCCGGAATCTGGGTGCAACACTCCAGACATGATCTTCGCCATCGTGCTTTTGCCACTTCCATTCTCTCCGACGATGGCGTGCACTTCTCCGGCCCGGGCTTCAAAATCACACTTCTTTAAGGCCTTAGTCTCGCCGAAAGACTTGGCAACATTGATCAACTTGATCGTAGTTTGGTTTTGCATCGGAGATCCTCTAATCCCAACGGCCGCGCGAGGCGGTCCTCCCACAAGAGAAACTTCTGTCCGGTGGCAAGACCCACCGGGCAGAACAGTTTCACTTCGACACAGGCTTCCAGGGATCAGCCGGGCGTTCGAAGTAGTCTGCAGCAATCGCAGCAGGAAACCACCCGTCCGCCTTGGGCTCCACGAAGTCTGTCGAGTTCAAGTCGCAATCTTCTGGTATCGCCGCGCGGACTTCATCGATGGTGTAAGGCAAGACGGGTCGAAGGAAGGACTGAACCTTAGGGCCTTGTCCCTCCAATGTGCGGAGCATGATCTCCCACATCTGTTGCATCTCGCGACGCGGCGGCCAAATATGGAAACTCCTGTCCACAAACTCGGGGTTCTTGCGCCAGTAGCACGCGGCGGAAGCTTCCCCCCGAGAGTAATCGGGATCATGTCTCGACCTGACTGCAGCATTGCGTTGAGAACGCCGTTCTCTTGGGCCCCCTGCGTGAGGATCCCATCAATCTTCGTCGGGTTCGTCGCAAGAAACTTCTGAACTTCGACCTGGGCCACCTGGTCGGTCCACTTCCCTGCAACTTCACCGACGATCTTTATGTCGGGGTACTTAGCAAGTGCTTCCTTAGCCGCTTTGTCAAAGCTGTCCGAAGAAGCGAAACCGGGAATACCAGAAACGAGAAGGATATTGCCCTTCTTTCCTATTTTTTCCGCCAGCCACGTCGCCATCTCGGCACCGCCCTGCGCGTGATTGGCCGCGCCATTGATGGCGTATGGCGACGTCACGTAGCCCGAAAATGAGAACACCGGCACACCGGCTTTGTAGGCATATTCGATCGTCTGATTAAGAGCCGTGACGTTCGAGCAGCAGATGATGATTGCATCGACGCCTTCGTCCACCATTTGACGCATCTGCTGGATCTGAACGGCGTCTTTAAGATCCGACTGGGTGACCACGACATCAGACACCAGGCCCGCAGCCTTTGATCGCGGTAAAAGATCGCTCATGACCGCATCGAGAGCTGCGGCTCGCCAGGTGTTGCCAGCGTAGCTGCTTGCATAGCCGATCTTCCACGGAGGACCCTTTTTGGGCTTGAAGTCTTTGTAGGCGCTCGCCCCCAATGGAATCTGCGGATCTACAGTTTCATAGATCTTCTTTTCTGTAGCCGGTAGCTGATCGACACCATCCGCGTAAGCGGTTGTCGCCAGGGCGCTAACCGAGATCAGCGCCCCAAGTGTGACATTCAGAATGCACCTCATTGAAGTTCTCCTCCCGAGAAAAGGATCAGGCAACCTTAGACCGGGCTGCTGATGACTGTTGGATCTCCTCAAGAATCGGCAACAGATACTTCCGGAACTCGCTATAGTCCTCAGTAACGGGAAAATGTCCGAGCTTTTCCATTGTCCAAAACTTGGAGCCTTTGACCAGGTCTGCAGCAATCTTGGTATCGGCCGGGGACGTGTTTGGATCGTATTCGCCCGTGAGGAAGTATAGCATACATTTCGACGTATCGATTTTGCTGGCTTCTTCTGGCGACACATCGTGGTCGTAGTAGTAGTAATAAAGATCACCCGCGAAGATTCCCGGTCCACCGCAGCTGTATTCCCACTGGATTTCACGGACATTCGCTTCTGGCGAGTACGGTGAGATATTCAGCATCATCGCCGCACCGATGGAGGTGCGATTGACGTTTGGATTGTCGAACTCCCTGCGGATGCCAGCCATACCGACGTCGACGTACTCCGCCGCCGAGCGCAACGCACCTTCGACCGAGATCGTGGCGCGGAAGTTGTCCGGATAGTTCGATGCCAGGTCGATCGCGAGATGGCCGCCCATGGAGCTGCCCAAATAAACGGGGCGGTCTAGGTCGAGCGCTTTTGAGAGTTCGAGCTGGAAGTCCATCATGAACTTCTTGGTCATGTTGTATTCCTTCTCCCACCAGCGAACGCCGTAGGGGGGAAGGGACTTGCCGTGATACGGCAGATCGAACGCGATGACGCGAAAATTTTTCGTCACGTCGGAATCGCAAAGCATATGACGGTATTGGCGACCGTCGGACCCTGCCGTATGACCGACGAGAAGCGGAATCCCCTGGCCCGCTTCTTCGTAATAGACGCGGTACTCGATACCTTCTACGGTGAGATAGAGATAACGGCCGATAATGGGGTCAAACTTGGTCATGCTGCTGCTCCTTCAGAACGGGCATTGCGCATCAGGGTGGTCATGCGGTTGAGAGCAGGCAGATACGCGAAGGTTTCGTTGTTACTGCTAAGGTAGAGGCCATGCTTGATGTTTGATGACTGCAAGCACTGATAAAACGGCAAGGGTTTGTGCTGAAGCAGCGCCTCCCACTGTGAACCGGTCCCGCGTATGACGATAGTGCACTTGTCGTCGTCGTATTCGGCCTCTTCCACCTTTAGCAACGTACCGTCCTCGAAATGAAGCGCTACACTGCGGGTAGGGAAATCGCATTTTAATATACCGTTAAGATAACGAGTTTCGCGCTTGAACTCGAAATCCTCCCGCACGAATTCTATGAATTTCTTGAGATCTATCGCCATTTTAGGCTCCTCCCTTGTTGATAAGCGCTGAGAACTCCGCGCATGTTGTACATGCCCCCTCACGGGACAGCACATTCTCAAATGCCCATTTCGGTGAATACTTCCTGGGCATGCCTGAAACTGTCGATGCCTGCTGGCACACCAACGTAGATAGCCACCTGAAGGAAGATCTCCTGGATCTCCTGTTTCGTAACACCGTTGTTGATGGCGCCGCGGATGTGGCCTCTGAGCTCGTGCGGTCGGTTTAAAACCGCTATCATTCCAAGGTTGAGGATCGATCGAGCGCGACGGTCGAGGCCAGGTCGGTTCCAGATATTGTCCCAACAATACTCGGTGACGAGTTCCTGCATCGGCCAGGTGAAGTCGGTCGCCTTTCCGAGGGCCGCATCAACGTAAGCGTCCCCCATCACCTGCCGACGAGTAGCAAGTCCGCGCTTGAACTGCTCCGATGGAGCTGTTCGCTCGCCGGCCTTAGACCCCTTATCTTTCCTGTCCAAAGTGGCCATTGGGTTTCGCTCCCTTCATCATATTTGACAGATTATCAGACAATTTTCAACTGTCAGTTTGGCGTAGTTTTTCGCGGTCAGGCCTGATCTTTCACGAACTGCGCAATTTTCGTATGGTCGACATCGGGGCCTAAAGCATGCCGAGCAGCATCCCAGGCATCAGCGGTACCGGCCAATGTCGGCAGCTGGAGATTGAGCGCCTTCGACAAGTCCGCTGCAATCCTAATGTCTTTCGCCATAAGCCCCAAAGCAAAACCAGAGCCAAAAGTCTCCGAGAGGATGAACTGCTTCATCTTCACTTCTGTTGCGTTGTTCTTGCCAGACGACGAGTTGAGAATATCGACGATCGTTCTAGGATCGAGACCAAACGTTCGGCCAAGAAGAACGCCTTCGATAGCTGCCAGAACCCCGGCTCCCGATACGAAATTGTTGATGGCTTTCATGGCGTGCCCTGAGCCGATCGGGCCTGTCCTAAAAATCTGGCCGCCCATGGCGCACAGGATGGGATCAGCTTGATCGATATCGTCAGAAGCACCGCCTGCCATGATAGTAAGAGAGCCTTCGACGGCTCGCTTCACTCCGCCTGACACGGGAGCATCGACCAGCCGCAAGCCCTTCTGATGCAAGCGCTCTGCGAGCTCACGAGTATCATTGGGCGCCGATGAGCTCATGTCGATGACAAGCGCGTCAGCACTCAGGGATTGCCAGGCCCCATCCTTGAAGAGCGCGTCTTGAACAACCTTGCCGTTGGGAAGCATGGTAACCGCAACATCGGCCCCATTGAATGCTTCCGCTACCGTCTCTGCCGGAACGCCGCCGACGGCCGCGAACCTTTCCCTAGCCTCGGCCGATAGATCAAAGCCAGTGACTTCGAATTGAGCCGACAACAGATGTTGTGCCATCGGCCCGCCCATTGCGCCGAGACCAATAAAGGCGACGCGCAGATTTTTTCGTGGTGACAACGTCCCGCTCCCGAATGTGAGGCAAGCACAATCAGCTACCTCCGTTAGTGAGGAGTAGTTAACGACCTATCAGACAATCTGTCAATCGGAAAATTCATGCTTGGGCCGGCGCGCCCTCGCTACGACGCCAATTTTGCCGTCGCTTCTTCAATCACCTCACTTAAAATGACGTGCAAGCAGCACCCATCTTATCGTCCGATGGACACCAGAGAGGTTGTTGCGTTGTCAAAAGCACCGTGCCTGAAGGATTTAATTACACCCGGCCACCTCCAGCATCAGACAATCTGTCAATTTTCGGAAAATCTTATGGCATCAGCCTGAGGTGTTGTTGCGCAGGTACTCGAGTGCGACTTTCGCAGCCATATCAATGTGGTGCTTACAAGCGGCCGCAGCCCTGGGTCCGTTGCGATTTTGGATCGCTTCGGCAATCTCTTTGATTTCTGCAATGCTATGTTTGAGGCGCCCCGGTTGTGTCATCGAAGTCATGCGCAGAAGATTGATCCGGTTGTGCAGCGATGTTAGCATTTGCCTGACGAAGACGTTTTTGCTGCCATCCATCAAGCAGTCATAGAAGGCGTTTTTGGCAGCGATGAGCCTGTGTCCCACGCCGCTTTCCGCCGACGCTTCGAATTCTCTAACGGCATCTTGCAAAGTGGCAATATCTTCCGCCGTTCCATTTTCGGCGAACTGCTGACCAGCAAACCCCTCGAGCAGCGCGCGGACGGTGTAGAGCTGAGCGGCCTCCTCATAGGTTATGATACTGACAACTGGACCCTTGTGGGGGAAGCTTGTGATCAATCCCTCTGCCTCAAGCTGCCGAAGCGCTTCACGGACGGACGTGCGACCCACGCCGATCATTTCGCAAAGCTCGCGCTCGACGAGCCTTTGCCCCGGCTTGAACTTGCCCGTCGCAATAGCCTGTCTGAGCCTTTCTTCGACTTGCACTCGAAGAGAGGCATTTTGCCGAGCGACCTGCAGCTCCACATCTACCATGATCAATGTCCTACGTAGCACTAATGAATTTGAGCTAAATATATGGCTGCTTCGCGGGGAACTTTCAATCAGATTGTCTGATGAGCGGTCATTAGCAACTATTCTCGAGGATTGAGCCCGCTGTGTAGAGGTCGGCTTCCCGATCCATGAGGAACCGATCGGTTGGCGCGCCATAAGTGGAAATTCTAGTCCAAATGGCCTAGTTCAATTGGTGTCCTGATGGCCGACAATGTCCGCCCGCCGATTTCTCAAAACCAGCCACGTTGCGACCCTGATCGACGAGGTGTCCACGGTCACCGACACCACCGCATCTTCCAGGAGCACCCGTTCGACTAACGGCCGGGTGCAGCTTGGCAATCGGCAAAAGCCGCATCAGCAGACGATAGTGGTTCCGATCGCGCCTCCGGTCCGGAGGCGGCATCGATCTTGAGCGCCTCAAGATCCGCCATCTTTCTTCGCCTGCCAGCCTGGCTCGTACTTGCGCTATCCGCAATTCCCATTCTAACCACTTTTCTCTCTGACCATCTCTCTTGAAAAATTGTAACCTTCGTGCTACATATCTAGTGCAATCTGTAGTGCGAAGGTGACAAATTCCGACACCTCACAACCCTCCGGGTGCGGCGCGCGTTGCGCAAACTGGGCGCAGACATCCACGTCGACGTCGCCGCCTGCCTATGGCGGTAGTAGCCGAACGTGCCTTCACCTCACGCTCAACGCTTCAAAAGATCGAGGCCGGCGACACCAATGTCAGCATCGGCATCTATGCAGGCGTCCTCCAGGCACTCGGCCTGCTAGATGGGCTGAGCCAAGTCGCCGACATCGGTGACGACAGCGTCGGCCAGTCTCTGGCCAATGCAGAGTTGCCCAAGCACGCTCACCCAAGGCGATCACCGGGATCGTCACGCGATGGCTGATTTCGAAGTTCATCTCGACCTTCACGGCCGCACACGTCCCATCTGGCCCGGAGCAATCGCGCCCGTGGTGCCGAAACAATCGTGTTTGAGTATGATCGTGCCTGGCTCGAGGACCCGGGCCGCTTCTCGCTGCAGCCCGCTCTAGCTCTGAGCTGGGGAGAAAAATCACGGCTTTCTGTGGCTCAATAAAGCCAGCTGGTCGTTGTCCCCTGCCTATGACCTCAATCCAGTGCCTACGGATGTCAAGGCGCGCGCGCTGACGACAAACATTGATCTTGATGAAGGCACCTGCTCCCTTGACCTGCTGGAAGAACCTGCAGGGCTCTACGCCCTAACGCTCGCCGAGGCTCGCGCGATCATTAAGGAAGTCGCGACACCGCAAGGTGGCGCGAGACCGCCAAGGCGGTCGGTGCGCGGTCAGCCGAGATCAACCGTATGGCCAGTGCGTTCGATCACGATGATTTGCAGCGAGCGCCAGCCCTATGACGAGAGCCTTCCTCCACAGTTTCAATCCGCCCTCTGCCGGCCCGATCACTGAACCGGATTACGGCATCGTTGCGTTGTAAAGGACGGATGTCCAATGGCAATTTTCCGATCTGCGGTCCTGGCTGGATTTGCGATGGAATTGTTTCAAGCGCCTCCGTGACCAACGAGCGAAAACCAATAATTATGTGATTCGGTGAGATCGAGACGCTACTCTACGAACAAACTATGTCACTGCCAGCGGATCCTCAATCACATCGACGATCGATGGCTGGCCAAGCACGTCCGCGAAGCGCTGTAGCATGGCAACAGTACTCGATGACATCTCCGCCCTGGAGCCCGGGATATAGCAAGCGGCTGCATAAGCGAGTTGCCGTTGCCTCGGTTCCGTTAGCAACAGCGGCAGCGTCTCGATTGCTTGCTCCGGCTCAAAGGTGACGATAGCCGTCTGCACGCGAGTGATTTCGGCCAAATGATCAGCGCTTAGTGAGCGGAAGGGCTCGTCCTCGGTCAGCACCCGTGACCAGCGCGCCAGGCGGTCGCGTCGGATCCCGCCACGATCGCTCACCAGGAGTACGACCATACGGATGATGGCATCGGCGAGTCCGCCGATCGCGATCCTCCTGAGCGCATTGGCGATGTCCGGCTGCCATCTCATATCGTCAAGTGTCGTCCCTTTGCGGTATGCTTCGTGGGGATTGTCAAAATATCGCTGCCAGGGGTTGTTCCAGATCATGTGAAACGCGAGCTCATAACCCATGTCGCGCCAGTCGCGCATGACCACGATCGCCTGTTCGACAGCCTTGAAATAGAGCGCTTCCGCAGCCAGGAAAGGATTTTCCGCTGCTGCGTTCGCCCGGGAGTTCCGTACCTGCTCTGAAATTGACTTATAGCCAACCATGATCGGATTCTGAGAAGACAGCAGCGATCGCTCCAGCCGCTTTGGATGGAACATTCGGCTGGCGTCTGCTGAGATGTCTGTGACCGCGGCCTGCACAAAGGGGCGGGCAACTGTGTGATAGATCTGCGCTTGCAGTTCAGAGACGCGGGCGACGGCAGCGAAGGGACCTCCATCGTCATGGCCGTCGTTAAACTCACGGATATTCTCGAAGGTGCGCTCGATCAGTTCAACACTATAGCTCTTGTGTCCAGCATCTTCTTGAATGTCCGTGATGCGCATCTCGTAAAGGCCAGGCAACAACGCCTCAATTGCCTCGAGCGTGCTTGCAACCTCATTGTATTCTTTGTTGATTACTCTCGAGGAAACGAATGTACCGAGGTGACCGACGTCGTTGTGTACCATATAAATAATGTGCTGGCCGAGAAGGCGGATTTCCTCCTCGTTGTCATAGATTTCGGGGATCCAATTCAGCGCCTGCTGCGGCGGCGTTACATTGTCGCCATGACTGGCAAATATGATAATAGGCGCCCTGATCTTCTTAAGGTCGAAATGCCGCCGGTCCGGCTCCCCATACGCCTTGTTGTGCGCCAGTCGATTACCAACAAAGAGGTGCTCAACTATCCAGCGGATCTCGTCTCCCCGCATCAGGCAGAAGCCGCCCCACCACTTCTCAGCCTTAAGGAAGGCTTCGCTCGCCGCATCCACATCTCGGAACAGTTCGACATACTTCATGAATAACTGGCGCTCGGGATTGAGCGTTTCGAAATTCTGTACGAGATGGGCGCCGTCGAAGATGCCTCCGCCCAGATCTGACAAAAACATGGTTATCCAAGCTCCCCCGAAGAGGCCCGCCATGTAGCGGAGGGTATTTTCGCCGATATTTCCCGAGGTAGGTGTCACCGGCGATCCGTTGAGGATGATCGGGCCAGCTAAGTCGAGATTTGTCGCAACCATCAGAAGGGTAGCCCAGCCAGCTTGGCAGTTGCCGACTACGACTGGAAGGCGGGCAAGCGGATGCAGGCGCATGACCTCACGAACAAAGGCCGCTTCCGCATACGTGACATTAGAGAGATACTGCCCCCCCCTCTGGCTCTCGGCGGAAGGACACCAAATAAACCGGGTGACCTTCCCGGAACGCCACGCCGACCTGGCTGTCTTCTTTGTGGCCACCGACGCCGGGACTATGTCCGGCGCGCGGGCAAATGATTATGAAGGGGCGCTTCGTGTCATCGACGTTAACACCTTGGGGCGGGATCATTCGAAGTAACACGTAATTGGATTTCAAGGGCAGATCGTTTCCATCCATAACTGTCTCGTAGTCGCAGAAGAAAACCGGCGGACAGCCTGCCGCTTCATGTTCGAGGAAGATGTCGCCGCGCTGTCGGAGAAGATCCATGCACAATATGGCGCGCTCACTAGCGTCGCGCAGGTATTCCGCCCAAGCGTGGCCCAAATTCCCATTGCCGTGCACCTCGCGTAGACTCTCGGCAAGACGTTCGGCCTCAGTAAAGAGCTTTCCCTGGCGGGTAGAGTGGGTGTCGCACATGACTTGCACGCGGCGCAATAAGGCAACCTGCAGAATTTTAGCGGTTTCAGCGCCCGCTGCCGCCAAGCGTTGGAACATCGGGAATAGACTTTGGGTCACTTGGCTGTCCAGTTCCGTGGATGGCGCTTCAATCCACCGGAGCGGGTTTAGAGATGTAAGAATATCCGCCATCGTTTCAACTCCTCTATGGTTATGATCCCGTACGCATACATACGTGCCAGATCGATCGTGCTTCCGTCTGGCGAGGTGCTCGGTAGGCAATGCCGACGCCTAGGAAAGCAGTTTGACGACTTCCGACCCCAACGAGTTACCGCCGCATTCATCCCCTGCAATGTCTATGCCAAGCACTGGGTCAGCCAGCTACGCCGGGAGAGGGGGCAGCAAGCTCGTCGCCAGGGAAAGCCACACAAAGTCTTCATTCAGCCTGGATCAGCAGTTTCTCCCAGCTCGTTGGAGACTATCGGAGGACAGGAGGTGATGGATTCGCCTGCGGTGTGGGATCCCACCAACTAGGATGTTTCAGCGGCCGTCCGCGTGGCTTTGGTTGGGGCTAAGGCTGGTGGTGGCACGGTTATAGACGATGCCTTCTGTCTGACGCTCACCGATGACGGCAGTCTTCATCCGGTCGCAAAGCACTCCCGCGGAGCGCCGCCGAGAGCCTCGAAGGCCGCGATGTGGAAACGCAGGCCGGTCATCTGATGCATGACGAAGCGTGCCCAGATGGGACGGCTATGACCCGGCACTATCGTGAACAGCCAGATGATCCTCGGCGCCAGTTAAAGTGCCGACCGCGTGACACCGCCATTTTCGCTGGCGTTAGTGTTGGTCAGGTTTACAGCAGATCACCGATAACAGTGGACAGGTTAAACGGAACGATTCCGATCTCACCACGCGGCATCCTGTCGAGCAAGTCGACCGTGCGGGCAAAGGTTTCGACTTGCTGAAAGGCGTAATCAGGGTCGAGCCGGTCCAAGCCTCCGCCCGGCAAGACCTGGCAAAGATAGTCCGGTATCGGACAGCTTGATATCGTCGGAATTCCTGATGCGTATAATGGCTGTCCTTCGCCCAACATCACCTGCGCCGCCGCTGGGGCGACTATCAGCGCGCGTACCTTTTTGCGCCCGCGTGCGGCAGCGATGTACACGTCACTCATCGACTTATTACTGGTATAGATCAAATCGAGTTCCGGCTTCCCGGTGGGCGCGGGGTGCCCTTTTGCAAAGTCATCTCGCCACTCGGTACATCCAAGATGCTCAATCGTAGCTCCTGCAACGGCTTTAGCATGGCCGGGTTTGCCGTCCCACAATTCTGGATGCATTTCGAGCCAGGTCGCCGTCGCCTGATTCCCGTGGCGGCCGAACTGGGGAAGCTGGAAATGACCCGTGACGAGTACGAAGACGAGGCTCCGGTTGCGGGCAGATTTCGGTAGCGAGGAGAAATAATGCGCCAGAGCGAGTACCCCAGCACCGCCGTTCTCTTCGCACGCATTAGGTCCATCGGTGTGGGTGTTGATGATGATTGTCTCAAGCAGGTTGCAGCCCGGCAAAACCGCATAAATCGTATCGGTCGCAACGTCTTCCAACGTGCCATCCAAGGTCAGGCGACCGCTCAAACCGTGCTTGCTCGCGGCTTTGATCCGCTCTCCTTCAGATTGCGCCACCCATATTGCAGGTAAGCCCCAATACGGTGTGGTGAATGGCAGCACCTGCCCCTTCAACTGCACTTCCGAGACGCCTTCGAAAATGCAAACGACGGCTAAAACCCCTGCTTCACGCGCCTTGTCGATCGGTACGCCAAGCAAACCGGTGATAAGCGGCGTGGTTACGGCTTTGGGAAAGTCTATGCCTTCCGGCAGGCTGCCGCGTCGATTGGTCACCAGTTCGAGGAATGCCGCCAGATCCCGACGCTTTACCGTCACCACCGCAATTTTGCTGCGGGCTTTCTCAAACGCCTGAACCCGACCGTTGAAAAGAACCATCTTACCCGAGATACCGCCGGGAGGTGTAAGCCCGGAATACGGGAACGGCGCCGCTACCTCAATTACTTCACCATTTGACAGTTTGAACGCGGTGGTTCGTGGCATCCACCGGCGCATCGTGAGTTGATCGCGCTTCACCTCAAGGCCCATCCCTCTCAACTCACCAGCAAGATAATCGATTGCCCGTGCTTGCGCCGGGCTGCCGGTCAATCGGGGGCCGAAACTGTTGAGCCTTTTGATCCAACTCCAAAGTTTCCGCTGATCAGGGAGTGCGGGGATGGACGGCTTTCGCTGCTCACTGAATCCGGTGCTGGGAAAAGCCGGGAATACGATCCCGGCGAGAAGAGCAGTGAGCCCAACAGTCGAAAAATCTCTTCGTTTCAAGACTAACCTCCGCGCCTCTCTATCACGAATGGAAGCGATACCTATGGCCGCACGCCGCCCGTGTCCTTGCAAATCCAGTGCCATTAAAAGCACACGTCTAATCTTCAGTTTTGAATTGAACGCGCAGTCTGAATCGGTTTTGGACCGCGTGCGAAGTCAATGCAGCTTTCGGACAGACTCCGCGCAAGCATCTGAAGTGGTTGAAGAGTCACTTTACTGATCTAGGAACGCGTCGTTGGTTCAATGCCTTTAAGAGCGACTTTATCTTGAGCCTAGTCTCGGGTCGGCCAAAAACCTTTGCCTGCTTGCAGACGACCATCAGTCGCCGAATGCAGCGGCAAGACTGTAAACTGTTGACCACGATAGGCGCTGCGCGTTGGACCTTTGTCACAACAACCTATCAAAACCCTCTATTTTATCCGGCGGACTTTCATTGCCGCCAAGGTTCTGGAGCTAGCGGCAAATCAGCCCCGACTGCCAATCTATTCAATGCTAGCGTCGCTGATAGTGATGCTGGCGCCCGAACCGCCGCCTGTTTGAGGCTCCAGCCGGATAATGACGGTCTGTGGCTGACGGCAAGACGGGTCATCGGGCAAGGGAAACCCAAATCGTTGAGGCTTTGCCCCGTCCAATACCGAAAACGCCTTGTTCGGAAAAATACCAAACCTACCAATTTCGCGAACGTTACTGCCGCAGTCAAGCGAAACGACCGTCGTCACTGGTCCTGAAGTCGACGGTTCATAACCAGTGACAGTAAGGACGACCCGCGCACTGGTATCAACCGATGAGTGGACTGCTCTGCTCGATATGGTTATCGTCGCGGGCTTACTGGTCGTTGCCCGCATGTCGCTCTCGTTAGCTTGAACCGGGCTGACGATGCGCAGCATCGATAATGCCGCCGCACGAATAGCGATAAGCACCCAACGATGATAGCGCATCGATGTCTCCACAACCCAGCCAGTCCGGATGTTAGGCGGACACTATGGCTATTTCTAGCTTTGCGGGCTCTACGGCGCCGGGTTTGCCCGCTCCCGATCCGACAGGAATGAGCTGCAGGTCGATGGCCTCGCCATCCGTCTGCCCCCTTCCGCCGTAAACCCGCTGGATCGCGTCCGTCAGATCGAGGACGAAGGATGGTTTGCGATGATGGTCGCCGTCATGACCGAGAACGGCGAAAGAACCGACGTAATGGGGATCGGTGACGGGCGTATCGGCCTTAAGGTCGTTCTTGCCGAGAAACACCCGAACGCTGGTCGTGCTGGCACTGGTGATCTCGACATCGCGCAGGAATGCCAGCACACGAGGAGCGGAGGCCGCCTGCTCCTGTGCCGCGCCGAAATCCATTGTATCCATGCCGGATGGCAGAGGCGGTTGGCGGACGATCTCCTGCAATGCGCCCGCCGGGATCTTGATCGGCAGCGAAAGCGGCACGTTTTCCGTTGCCGCCTTGCTGTTGTCCGTGGAGGTGGTCGTCACGCCGGCGATTGCAGCATCGGTCGCCGTCGCCGCGATCACGGACGTGAGTTTATCGTTCAGGGCCAGCGTTTTGGCGCTCGCCGCCGCGACCTTGAAGTAGGTCCGGAAACCATAATTGTATCCGAGTTCCTCTGGAACATAAAGGTCAGAGACCTTCGGGGACCAGAAGTTGCCGTCGACATCGTAGAAATTGTCGGTGAACGGCATGTCGGCCCAGAGTCGATCCGTGCTGTTGGCGTTGCGCAAATTCCAGGTCGCCCAGATGCGGTCGATGTTGCAATGATGCATGAAGAAGATCGGATCGCGGGGCGACGACATTTCCGGCATCCAGCCACCGATATTGTTGTGCACCTGATTGTGCGGTGTGTATTCCAGCGCCCCCTGCGTGCCGCTGCTGGTGGTGACCCAGGAAGGATCGAGTGAGTTCTGTCCCTCGGGGCGGGTGGTGCCGAAGACCTCGTATGGCTTCGCCGTTAGGATGGTGTTGAGAACCTGTGGCCCAACTATATTGTCCGGCATCGGCTGCGTGATTGGCCAGGTGCGCGACGAAACATAAAGTGGATTGTCCTTGCCGTCGGGCGTCTTTTGCATTGTGAACACTTCGGGCAGGTACGGATTGTCGGTCCAGTCCCAGAACGGCATAGCGAAATCGTTGTTCTTGGTCACGTGCCGAACGATGCGCTCGTACATAGCCGTATAGGCCCTGTGCCACGGCAGGAAATACCAGTTGCCATGCGGGCAGTATTTGACGACGTCACCGCTGCCGTGAATTTTCGAGAGGTTGACCCAGTTGAATTTGTCGCTGGCGGGAAGGGCGTTGAGAAGGCGCACTGCGTCGCGATAGGTCTCGATGATCGGGTCGTTCCAGGCCAAGCCCTGCAGTGAGCGCCGCCAAGGGATTGACGGTATCTGCGCGAAGGCTTTTGTCCCCGGTAGGCCGCTGGCGAGCAGGCCTGCTGCAATGACGCCACCCTGAACGATGACATGTCTGCGTGTGATGCTCATCTTACTCTCCCTTGGATTTGAATTGTCCTTCGCCAAGATTAATGCCGCTTTTAGGCCGGTTCCGCGCCGTCTGGGCGCGGGAGCAGTGGGCAATTCGCACCACCATAGAGCTTGCGTTGGCTCTTTCTGAGTTTCGGTGAATCGGCGGCACGAGAAATGAAGCAAGCGACGTGCCACTCGAAAATGCAGCGTAAAATGCGAGCTAAAAACGCTACTACCGATCGTATTCCTGCATTCCAGTTGGAATCCAGATTCCGGAAAACTTAGTATCGCATTCCATGATCGTTCGAGCGACGGCTTGCCGACCAGCCACGGCAAGCACGTTCGGTTGCGAAAACCTCAAATGATCAAGCTGAAACAGTTGTTCAGACCGGTGAGAGGGCCCAAGATGCTGAAAACGCCCTGTGCGACGATAGAGAAGCACGCATCTCGAACAGGCTTTCCCTATCGGACCCCCAGCAATGACGGAGCCGTAGCCCGCTCGCTCTCAAATTCAAAGCTGCGAAGCAGGCACCACTCCGTGGCTTGACGGGTGCGTAGAGCAGAGCGGGACAAACCGATTGTCGTGATCTCGACAAATGCGACAAAGGGCGGCGGCTGTCCGACATTTGCGAGAATAGCGGCGGGAACTCCGCGCGGGAACAACGGGCTCACCAAGTGATCCCACTTTCAGTCCCATTGTGCCCACTCATTCGGGCTTACTGTCGGACCCTATCGAGACCTCGCCGCAGCTGCGAAGCCCCACTCATATCCGTTTGAATTTGGCATCAAGGCTTGACGCTTGCCGTCCACACGGGGCAATTCGGGCAGTGTATTAGCCTGCTGTCCCGCTCGTTTCCTGACCCGACATCACAGCGGGGCAGGCTGATTTGGGGATCATCGCTCATTTGGGCCATGGTCTCAAGCGTCATATACCTGGCGCGTTGAACGGCCCATTCATCATTCTGTTCGAGCAGCAATGCACCGACGAGACGGACGATGGCTTCGTCGTTCGGAAAGATGCCGACGACCTCGGTGCGTCGCTTGATTTCGCCGTTGAGACGCTCAATTGGATTCGTCGAGTGCAGCTTTGCCCGGTGCTCTTTGGGGAAGGTCATGTAGGCGAGCACGTCCTCTTCAGCGTCGTCCATGATGGTGGCAAGCTTCGGCACTTTCGGCCTGATTTGATCGGCGACACTGCGCCATTGTGCGCTTGCTGCCTCCGGGGTCTCCTGGGCAAAGGCCGTCGCGATGAAGGCGGATACGACCCGCCTGCCGCTCTTTCCAGCATGCGCGAGCACGTTCCTCATGAAGTGAACCCGGCACCTTTGCCAAGTGGCATTGAGAACCTTGGAAACGGCGGCCTTGATGCCCTCATGTGCATCAGAGACAACCAACTTCACCCCGCGTAGACCGCGGCGCGTTAGCCTGCGCAGGAATTCCGTCCAGATCGGTTCGGCCTCCGAGGTGCCAACTTCCATACCCAGGACCTCGCGCCGACCGTCGTTATTGACGCCGACCGCGATAATGACGGCGACTGAGACGATGCGGCCGCCACGCCGGACCTTGAGATAGGTCGCATCCACCACAGGTCGTCGACAGAACGAGTCGAGATTCCCTGGATATACGCTTCCTGGATAACGGCCGTCAGAGCTTTCTCTGCCATGCGGCGCGGTTCAAGGAAGCTCGGAAAGTAGCTGCCTTTGCGCAGCTTCGGAATGCGAAGCTCGACGGTGCCAGCCCGCGTCTCCCAATCGCGGTCACGGTAGCCATTGCGTTGAGTGAGCCGCATGGGGTTCTTCACACCGAAGTCAGCACCCGTGGCCGAGCCGACCTCCAACTCCATCAGCCGCTCGGCGGCAAAGCCAATCATCTCACGCAACAAATCTGCATCGGCACTCTTCTCAACAAGCGAACGCACGTTCATCATGTCATTGGTCATCGGTGATCTTTCCGTCAGGTTGGTCTTGAACAACCCGACCCTAGCGGAAAACACTGATGGCCGCCCGCAAAGCCGATCACCCGCTACAGCGCAACGAGAAGCGCGCGGGCGCTCGGCTTTACTCCCTACCGTCAGCTACACCAGGTGCTGGGACACGATCCGCGTTGCCGGTTGCTCACACCGCGCCACTTGGCGTATTCAAAACCGCCGAGGCTCTAATCGCCGCTGGATGAAAGTTCAGTGGCAGGTCACGCAGGCTCAAGACCCTCAAGGGCCTCACACTACGAGTTCGTCTGCAAGACATAGACTTCGCAGCCTGAACGTTTCACCCTCGATCCGCTCCATGAAAATGCCGGGACTGAACAACGACGGCTGAGTGCAGGCATCAAGACTTAAGTCTGTCGTAAAGCAGACAAAGCGAATACAAACGTGGTGCGAACTGTCGGCTATTGGCTGACACGAAGATGCAGAACCCTCGACGTGCTGGAGGTGCCCCAGGCACCTGCTATCATCGCAGGTTGGGGCCAAGGCTGGCCTGCTCTGATCCCCGGTAGTGGGCGGGGTACACCCTGCCGATTTCAATGAAGCTACGCCTTTTTTCCCGGCTGATCTCGTCCACCGTTCAAAGGCCCAACCGCCACGTCAGCAGCGTTTAGGCGAATATACGCTCCAGCATCTCTCTTAACTGCAGCGCTTCGCCGCCATCTGAGGTTTCGCGACCGCACGCGCTTGCCATGGCAGGTCCCGCAATCCGTCGCCCAAAGCCGTTATGGATGCAATACGAAATTTCCCGGCAATCTGGACATCTGCCGCGTGAGACCTGGAATGCAATATTCGAGTTCTGGTGCCTATTCAGCTCCCATTCGTGCTGCATGTCCGAGTGGCACGTCCCTTGCTTCACTTCATGCTACTGATTCACCGCAGAGAGCGAGGATGAACTGACGTAAACTCTATTTCTATCGCCCCAGTCGCTTTGTCGGAGATGGGTCACGAGCCGCATCGACGGGGCAGGAAGGCCTCAGATCGGGATTTAGCCCCAACGAAGCTGAAACCAGGGAGGCGCTCGGCCGTGCTGGCCTTCGCGCCAAGGGCCGGCGAATTCTCCTGCGATATCGTGGCGCGGATGCACTCTGAGCCTCGAGAGGTAAGTGCTACCCTGCTCGTCAACGAGACGCCATGAGCGTGCGGCGTCACGGAAACATATGGCACGGATTTTTTCCACGGTAAACGTCCGTACTTTCGAAAGCTGGCAATGGTGAATCCTTCAACATACTCTGCGCAACTCGCCGACGGCACTATCTCGGTTCACGTGGATCGAAGCCTTGTACCCCCCATCGAGATGTTCGGCTTCGGGCAGCGAATCAACCCGAACCGCTCGTTTCTGTTTGTTTCCAAGGTTCTTGGTCGATTCCTGCCGATCCGCCCTTCGGTCATGGGAAATGCATTCGACCTCCTTGCACGTCAGATTCCTGCCGATATTCCTGGTCCGGTTTTGTTCATCGGAATAGCCGAAGCGGGCATTGGCCTTGGTGCGGGTGTCCATCGGCGGTTCCGCGAACTCACTGGTCGCGGCGATGCAATATATATCTGCTCCACTCGCCATGATCTTAAACTGCCGCTGCTGTGCGAATTTGAGGAAGAGCATAGCCATGCCCCGCGGCACCTCCTGCACGAACCATGCGAGGCAAGGCTCCGCGACTTGGTTCATGGTGCGACCGGCTTGGTACTCGTTGACGATGAGGCTTCGACAGGTAAGACATTTGCCAACATCTTCGCTGCCCTTCCTGCAAAAATTCGTTTGAAGCTGAAGCACACAGTCCTACTTACGCTTACCGACTGGTCAGAAGGCGCTGCCCGCGCGGAGATCACGGGAACAGTCAGTGAGGCTACTATCGTTTCCGGACGGTACAGTTGGACTCCGCGTGGGGATTTCACGGCAGCTACTCCGCAGGTCCCTTCCTGTGACCGTCCTAAGCGGCCCGAGGTCTGTCCCGACGTCGCTCGAGACTGGGCGCGTCTCGGCGTCGTCGATCACTTGCAGGGTCTCAATGCAAACGCTGCCGATGACGGGATTACCCTCGTACTCGGAACGGGCGAACACGTGTGGCAGCCCTTCCTGCTTGCGGAGCGCTTGGAAAAGGAGGGCGCTGAGGTTTTCTATTCATCCGTGACGCGTTCTCCCCTGTCGAAAGGCCACGCGATCGGTTCAGTACTTTCGTTCTCCGACAACTACGGCGGAACGGTTCCACATTACCTCTACAACGTCGATCCAGCGCTGTACTCGAAAATTATACTCTGCTCGGAGACAGGCCCGGAAAATGTCTGTGCCAGCCTGATGTCCGCACTGGGC
Source organism: Rhizobium sp. K102 (assembly GCF_022385315.1). Lineage (NCBI taxonomy): Bacteria > Pseudomonadati > Pseudomonadota > Alphaproteobacteria > Hyphomicrobiales > Rhizobiaceae > Rhizobium > Rhizobium sp. K102. Next base: position 74,016 of record NZ_CP092432.1, on the reverse strand, counting down.
GATCCCATTGTCCTTTCAGACGTAGAAGGTGAATGAAGCCGCCTTAGGCCATGCGGTCTGCCGCTTCGAAATCGGCTCACTCGATCGGACATTTCCGCCAGTCCACAGCGACACAACACTGCTGTCGCGTTACCTAAGGACATCACTCCCATGGGGGATACCTATGACAGCATCGCCTCCCCTGCCACACTAGGCTCCTACGCCGAATACGACGTGACGCTCCTTCTCAAGAGAGTGGATATTCAGCCTACTGACACGGCCACGAGGGAAGAGGCCATCCAATCCGGGCGGCGGCATTACTCGGAAATGATTTCCGCCGAGATGGCCCCGACCCGCGAATACATGGAGCTGTTTGCTAAGGCCATGGCCACTGGTGGCCCGCGCATGGGCGCCGAGACGGCACGCCTCGCCCTCGCGATCGTGCAGTCGGTCGAGGGTCCTATTACCCTTGTCAGTTTGGTCCGCGCCGGCGTGCCCTTCGGCATCCTTCTCAAGAGGGCCATCGCCTTACTCGGCCGGGACGTCGGACACTACGGGTTGTCGATCATTCGCGACAAGGGCGTTGACGACGAGGCTATGCGCCACATTCTTGCCAGGCGTCCTGTCGAGAGCATCGTCTTCGTAGATAGCTGGACGGGCAAAGGAGCAATTGCGAACCAACTCGAAAAGAGCTTCAAGGACTACTCAGACCGGCCTGCGCGGCTAGTTGTATTGGCCGACCCCTGCGGCTGCGCATGGCTCGCCGCATCGGGCGACGACTGGCTTATTCCCTCCGGAATGCTAGGATGCACCGTATCCGGGCTTATCAGCCGCTCGATCCTCAACGCTGCCCTCGTCGGTCCCGGTGACTTCCACGCCTGCGTCCAGTGGGATAATCTCGCGGAACACGATATTTCCCGATCATTCGTGGATGGTATGTGGAATGATGTCTCCACTGTGATTGCAACCGAAATCCCGAGCGTCTGGAGTATCGAGACCCGCCGGGCGCATCGCGATGCCGCCGCCGCTGCCGTCGCCTGGGTGATGGGGGAGGACGCCGTAACGAACATCAACCGAGTAAAGCCGGGCATTGCGGAGGCGACCAGAGCCATCCTGCGACGTGTGCCGGAAAAGGTGTACGTCTCGTCGCCAACCGATCCAGAACTCGCGGCCCTCATGTACCTGATCGACAACAAAGGCGTCCCGTATGTCGTCTCCCCTAGAAAGATCGCCCCCTACCGCGCCGTCACGCTGATCCGGCACGTCTCCTAATCTCCACGTATGTCTACTTACGAGCTCGGCGCGCAGGTCAAGGAAACTGAGATGTGACAAATTCCGTATCGTAAAATTCATTGCCAATGGAGAATCCGCGAAAGCTCACATCTGGCAATCGATCAGATATTTAACCAGTCGCATTTTGGAGTACGCATATGAAGCCCATTGCTCTGGTGGACCTCGACGACACCTTGTTTCAAACCAAGAAAAAGATACCGGAGATTGCGGAAGCCGATCTGGTATTGGCGTCCAAATCCATTAATGGAAGCAACTCCTATATGACGAAGATTCAAGCTGCCTTTGTCGAGTGGCTGCTCGTCTCCACGGAGGCCATCCCGGTTACGGCGCGCGGCTCTGAGGCTCTTTCGCGCGTTACGATCGCGTTTGAAAGCTACTCAATCGTATCGAACGGTGCCGTCATCCTCAAAAAGGACGGCAAGCCTGACGCCGAATGGCATGAGGTCGTCGCAAGGGAGCTCCGGCCGCTTGCCGGCTTTTTCGATAAGCTCCTCGATGAGGGCAGGACCAAGGCGAGGGAACTTGGCGTCCACATCCGGTGCTGGTCGGTGATGGAAGCTGATCTCGCGACATATGTTGTCTTCAAAGAGATTGACGGAGACGGCTCACGCCTTGAAGAGATTGTGCCGATCATTCGAGAAAAACGGGGTTGGGTTCGACACCACAACGGCAATAACCTTGCGCTAGTTCCGCCTGCGATCTCAAAACGGGTGGCCTCACAATTTCTGCTCAAAAAGCTTCGGACGGAGCATCCAGGTCGCCCAGTGATCGGCTACGGTGACAGTGTGAGCGACTTCTCCTACCTGTCCCTCTGCGACTGGTGGGGCGCTCCGGGTAACTCTCAAATGACAGACCTTGTCGTTTCCGCTGTTGCGCGTGAGAGATAGGTGACACGCGTACTGCGAACGTGGTGATATGTGAGGAGGGTGCAGGAATGATCCTGCACCTCCAGTCTTTCAGTAGAAACTTCCTATGGGTAAAACGCCGCGCCATATCGCGGTAAGAACCATGGCAAGCGCGGCGAGGATCGCGAGATTCCCGTCGGCTTTTACCACGAGTACGTAGAGCTTGTATTTCAGCATGATATGACCTTTCGATGAGCTCATTAGGAACTGCCGTCTCGACGGTTCGTGCCTTACTTGCGCAGAGCGAAATTTCGCGCCCATGATCCTCTCGGCGTCGATCCGCCGGAAATGGTCGACGATGGGTTGATCGTCATAGACCATGGCCGCGCTCTTGACGCAGCCGAACATCATGGCCTTCAAAGACGCGACCGGGCCCTCGCCCGCAGCCGGCGCTGGAGATAGGAAAACTTGGTTGCTTGCCACACGCGTCCTGTCGATCTTATAAAAACGCAACGTTAGCCGAAGCGGGATCCATTTGGGATCCACGGCAACCAGCCGCCGGTCTCCCGCTCGAAACAGCAGCACATCGGCGCGCATGTCCGGCGTGAACCGTTTGCCGAACCAGCCAAGATCTTCGAGCACACCATCGAACGATGCCCCGTCGATTGGCGACTGTCTATCCATTCAAGCGGCCAGTGCGGCTGCTCGGCGTCACGCTTTCAACGCTGACGACCTCCGATCGGCAATGCACGACCCCAGTCCCAACTTGATCTCGGGCTCTGACGGCCCATCGCCCCGAAATAGAAAAGCCTGCCGCGGGAGGAGGTGCGGCAGGCTTTCCTAAAAGAACCGAACGGCGACCTGGGAGGAGGAGTGCCGCTGTTCCCACAGACGTCCCTTTGGGAGGAGGAGTGGGCCGTCTAAACTTCGAAGCGTTGCGGGAGGAAGCATCGCTTCGATGAAAATAGCAATACTCGGGCCAGCGCCATGAAGCCAGCGTCTATGTTGCACTGCAGCTATGCACCCGCCGCAACAATCGGCAGGACATCGAGCATTCCTACCCCTGATTTTGTCGGCGGCTCTGCCGCTGTTACAGAGTGGAACCGCTACAACGTCAATTTCGATATCGAAAGCCCCAAGAAGGCCGTGACAGTTCGCGGCGGCCCTGCCGTCATGGAAAGTAGCGCCGCTGGAGACGGTGGCCGGCAGCTAAGCTGGATCGGTGCGGTTCGCGACAGTCATTAGGGGACACCCGGTGACAGACAGTATGAAGTGGCAGTCGCTCCCAGAAGCGCAAGATGTTCTGCGGGTATGTTTTCACCGTTAAGACCCGGCTGTACAATCCCGATCCGGTACTCGATGAACTTGCGTCGGGCAGCCTTTCGAAGCGTGGCCAAGTCATTCAGGCTGCCTCGAATGAAACGGGCCCGGCCCTTAAGATGTGATGTTTCTCTCACGGTCAGGTGGTTGATGAGGTTCTTCAAGCTCCATGTCCCCTTCACCCCCTTCTGTGCTTGACCGCAAACGAGGTAAAGATCGTCCGCCCGGCGCCCCATTACTGCCTGCGAGTATTTCAGATGCCAGAGAAGTACGGTGACGGTATCGTCCGTCTCCTCGATCGCCACGACGTCCGCGCTCTCCCAGGTGTCATCGTCATCTCTTCCGGGAGAGTGGGCAGACAATCCTCGCAATGGGCGTTCCGCTGATCGCACCTCCTTTGGTTTTCTGACCACTTTACCGCCCGAAGCGTGACCTCTCGCTTTTGAGGCAAGTGTCCGAGCGTAAAGCGAAGCTATTGAATCTTGTAAAGAATTCGGTTGCGCAGCGGGCGGATTCCCGCTATCTTTTTCGATAGGGCAGTACGCGCTGCCCTGGGGTGTGGAAACCCCTACACGTGGTTGATGCCGGCCGTAACGGCATCACACTCCTTGACCTTCGGTCGAGGAGCCTGTGGCGTATGTCCAGGTTCCTCGGAACTAAAGGCCACAGGACCGTCGTGTACGGTTTCCAACTCCCCGATCAGTGGGTTTAGCGAGTTTTCAGCGGGGGCGCACCGCGTGAAACTCTCCATCGGGGTGTCCACCATGAAGCGCTATGCAGCAGCACAGGTCCGGACTTCGAGGCCTGCGCAAGCCGAACAGTCGAATGTAGCGCGCGAGTTGGTGCATCCAGTTGATCGGCATGTCGGACAGCAAATCCGTATCCGCCGAATGCAGTCGAATGTATCCCTAGGGGATCTCGGCGCCGGCATCGGGGTCAGTTTGCAGCAGGTACAAAAATATGAAAGCGGTAAGAACCGCGTCAGCGCTTCGATGCTCTACGAGCTTGCCAATTGCCTCAAGATCCCTGTTTCGAGGTTTTTCGAAGGTCTTCCAGATCCCGAAACCACTCAGGGCCAGCAAATCATAACAGAGATCGATGAGAAGATTGCCTACATTTCCACGGCGGAGGGACGGCGTCTGATAGACGACGTTTTGCTCCTTTCTCCGCGTGTGCGCAGCCGGGTCGTTGCCCTCGTCAGCTCGATTGTCGATGAAGAGATGGAAGAACAGAAGCCGGTTGGTTCATCTGCTGGTTCTTAGCTCCCTACCGGTCGATTTTCTCCGCTGCTTCAAGCGAAAATTCGACGCGCAATACCGCCTTCTGTGCTCGCGAAAAATCGGCGGCGACGTGTTCTGCCCGCTCTTGCGCGGCGCGCCGGGCGGCTTTGTGTTGCGCAAGCGATAGGCCGGCATCGGCTTCATGGCTGCGCAATACGGATTGTCGCATCAGCGCGTCCTGAAGCTCGGCGGCGGCGATGACACCACTCTTGCGCAATACGTCGACGACAGGATTGCCGGCGGCCCGGCTTGCCGCGATGTCGAGCGCTTCGGAGGCTTTCGTTTCCCGCTCCCGCGCGCTTTCGGCATCCGCCCGCGCCTCGGAGAGGCTGCGGGAAGATTGTCCGCCCGCAGGCTGCGGATCTGCAGCAACTGCCTGAGAGATTTCAACGCCTTCATATCAGCCGCTCAGGCACCGTTGTTCGTCGTCAGGATTTCCAGCTGGCCGCCCTTGATGACCTTGATGCTGTCGGCTTGCTGCCGGCTCAGCACGTCTTCGACGGCCTTGGTGAAGACGGCGGGCCCGCGCACCAGCACCAAGCCGCTGGCGGGATCTTCACGCAGCGCATCGTCCGGCAGCAGCGGGAACAGCGCGCGAATGGCGTTTTGCTCGGTCTTCCAGCTGCGGCCGCCGCGATCGAGGACAACGGTGGAGACCTCCTGCTTCGGCGCGATGATGATGCGGCTGCCGTCATAGGCGACGAAGAGATTGCTGGCATCGCCAAGCTTGACAAAGGCCTTGGCTCCGCTTTCCCGGACGGACCAGTGCTCGACCTTGCCGCTCAGCGTCCCGACTGTCGTGACCGGGATGCCGGACATGAAGGACAGCGTCTGGACGACATCGCCAAGCGGCAGGGAGACGACATCCAGGCGCACCTCCCGCTCGCTGGCGCCGGCCGGTGGAGGAAAGGAGGCCAGCAGTCCGATAGCGGCCATGTAAACAAAACGCGCAAACATCTGAGTTTACCTCACGATCCGGATATCGCCCGACAACTAATGAACGAATGAAGGCAGGGCTGCGAAATCCAATCTATTAATAATTATCTGATCTACTGTTGCAGATCATCGGTCCGCTGGGAACAGGACGGATATCCATTTCGCGCATTTGTTGTACATATCGCGAATTAATAACTTTTTAACATAAGCTATTGAATTCGATCTTGAATTCTGCAAGGCTCTGGCCGCCAAAACCATGCAAGGAGTTCAAGACATGGCTAGTACTTCGACACTTGATGCGGGCATCGGCTCGGCGATTTCCGCCTTCAAGTCGGCCCAGAACGAAGCGACCGAGCAGAGCCTGAAGGTTGCAACCGAAATCACCAAGATCAACGGCGTCGCAAACGCCATCAAGAAGATCGGCCCAGGCTGATTGAAACAATGGCGAGACGGGTTCGCCCGTCTCGCTTCCCCGCTCTCGAAGACAATAAAAGCCGCTCGACGGACGGTTCGGGAACAAGATGGTTATGGATCTAGATTCCTCTTCGCCGACATTCAGAGGTAACGCCGGCAACGCTGCGTCAGGCAGCGGCGGACCGGTCTTGCGCATCACGCGTGCCGGGCGCAGCTCCAATCTGCCGCTGACGGCGGAGCGGCAGGTGGTCGGCGGCAGCGCCGATTGCGACCTGATCATCCTCGGCGCCAAACCAGAACCCGCCTTTACCATCAGTTTGCAGCGCTCCCGCGGCTCCGACACGGTGTCGTTGACCGCGCTGCGGGATGACGTCGTGATCAACGGTCGTTCCATCCCACGCGATCGGACGATGACCCTTACGAAGAGGCAGACCATCTCCTTCGACGGCACGGCCTGCGAACTCGAAGGTCTCGGCGCCGGGCGCGTGCGGTTCGCGCCACGCCGGATTGCGGCTGCCGGCCTTCTCGGGCTGGCGGCGTTGCTTTTGCTGGCCGGGCTTTACAACAGCGATGCGCCGGCTCACGAAGCCCCGCTCGTCAGGGTTTCCGCCGCGCCGGAACCGGCGCCGTCATCGGCGGCAATTGCTGCCGAAATCCGCCAGGTCATTCGTATGGCTCAGCTTCCCCAAGATCTGAGCATCGTCGCCACCGCCGACGAGATTCGCATCGGCGAAGGATCGCGCCCTCTCTGCCTGCCCGACAAGGCCAAGCTGCGCAGCATCATCGCCTCGATGAGCCGGCGCGGTTCCGTTTCCATCGTCGATCTCACCGCCCTCTCTTCCGGTCTCGACGGCTTCGTCGCCGCCGCCGGCTATACGCCCGTCAGATTCATCATCGGCTCCGACGGCCGCCGCTACGAGGAAGGCGATGTCGTTTCGAGCGGCTGGCGGATCAAGGAGATCGGCAAAGACCAGATGACCGTTTCCCGCGACAGTGAGGACGATACGGTCAATTTCGCCCCGCCGGCAGTGCCGAGCCGAAGCTCGCCGAAATTTCCAGCAGCGAACAAGAATAGGCGATGGCGTCGGAAGCCGGATCATGAAGGTAAGGTCATCCGCCATCGCCATGCTTGCGCAACGCACCGATATGCTGCTTGCGGTGTTTTTCGCCTCCGTCGTGACGATGCTGGTGCTGCCGCTTCCGACAATCGTTCTGGACGTGCTGATCGCTTTCAATCTCTCCTTCGCTTTCGTGGTGCTGATCACCACGACCTATCTGAAGAGCGTGCTTGAAATCTCGACCTTTCCCGCGGTCATTCTGATCGGCACGCTGTTCCGCCTGGCCTTGACGATTTCCTCGACCCGGCTCGTGCTGGCGGACGCCGATGCCGGCGAGATCATCATGGCCTTCGGCGATTTCGTCGTTGCGGGAAATGTCGTCGTCGGGCTGATCATTTTCCTGATCGTGGCGCTGGTGCAGTTCATCGTGGTGACGAAGGGCGCCGAGCGCATCGCCGAGGTCGGCGCGCGTTTCACGCTCGACGCCATGCCCGGCAAGCAGCTCGCCATCGACAGCGACCTGCGTAACGGCCATATCACCACGGAAGCCGCGCAGAAGCGCCGGTCGCGCCTCGAACAGGAGAGCCAGTTCTTCGGGGCGATGGACGGCGCGATGCGCTTCGTCAAGGGCGATGCGGTCGCAGGATTGGTGATCGTCGCCGTCAATCTCATCGGCGGCCTGGCGATCGGTATCTTCCAGAAGGGCCTGAGCTTCGCCGAGGCCGCCCATCTCTATACGCTGCTGTCGATCGGCGACGGTCTGGTGTCGCAGATTCCGTCCATTCTGATGGCAGTCTCGGCCGGTATCGTCGTGACCCGCGTGTCCGATGACGGCAACGGCAGTCTCGGCAGCGATATCGGCCGCGAACTCTTCCGGGAGCCCCGTGCATTGGCGATTGCGGCGGCGCTGACGATCTGCGCGGGCTTCGTGCCGGGATTTCCCACAGGCGTGCTCGGCGCGATCGGCCTGTGTCTGGCGGGCCTTGCCTTCATGGTGCATCGCCGGCGCGCCGGCCCAGCCGCGGCCGGATCGGCAAATGCCGTGGAAAGCGCCAATTCCTATCCGCTCGACAGGACGAAATATGGCGATCCCGTCATCGCCACCGTCGCGGTGGAAACGCTGGCGCGGCTTGAGGCGATGCGACTCGGCGAAATGCTGGACGGGCGGATCCGCATGGCGGCGCGCGCCGTCGGCGTCTCCGTGACGGTGCCGACGTTCAACGCCGATCCCCGCATGGCCGAGGATCTGATCCACCTTCAGGTCGAAAACGTGCCCGCCGGTCTCGTCAGCTGCGGTCCCGAACGGACGGCCGAACAGATTGCCGACGACATCGTGCGCATCGTCCGCCGCCATATCGGCGCCCTGTTCAGCGTCGACGACGCGGCACAATGGCTGGGCAGCCTCGAACCGCGTCTCGGCAAACTGGCGATCGACGTCGCCACCCAGGTGCCGCTGATGCTGACGGTCGCGGTCGTCAGACGCCTGCTGGATTCCGGCGTGACGCTTTCCCAGCCGCGCGGACTGCTGGAAGTGATGCTGCACGCCGGCACCGATCACGCGCCGGATGCCCTGGCCGAAATGGCGCGCGCCGCGCTGGTCAAGCAGATCGCCTTCGGGCTTCTCGACCGGCGCGGATTGCTGCCGGCGCTGGTGCTTCCCGCCGAATGGGACCACTTCATCCGCTCCTATGACGCCGCTGGAGCGACCGAGAAGATCGAGATAGCCGAAAGGCTGCGCCTGCTGGCCGAGAAAGCCAGGCAGGCTCTCGAGGACGCCAACGAGCGGGGATACGATCCCATCATCATCGTGCCGGGCGAGTGGCGCCTGCTCACCCAGACGCTGATGATCCACCACAACTGCCGCATTCCGGTGCTGGCGGCGGAGGAGATCGACAGGGATATAACGATCGAAACCATCGGAGAGATCGGGCAAATCCGGAACGCTGCCGGCTCCAAACAAAGGCCGGGCTGATAGAGCAAGTGAAGTAGACGAGACCAACTGGGGATGAATGCAATGTGTGGCGTAGATGGACAAAGGCCCATAGACTTCGACAGAACCTCCCGTTTCGACCTTGAGTCCGATTGCCTTGGCGGCAGCAATAGGGCCGACACGGATTTCACCGCCATCCGAACCCGCAAGGTCTCGCCCTTCGAAGATTTCTCCGGCAACCCGCCGACGCTGACCTCCTATGTGCCGAAGTCGCGGGAAACGTCGGAAAACGGCATGGATTCCGACCCCAAGGATCTGCTGCGCAAGCACATCAACTGGCAATCCCACTCCAAGAAGGTGGATCCATCCGACGAGAAACAGGCCACGACTTTGCAGACCACGACGGAAAAACCCGACCTCTCGAAAGAGGGCAGCGTCATCGTCGTCAACGAGCCGATCGTCGTGGATGGCGGCGTGTTCGACGGCAAGGGCGCGACCTATACGGCCTCGTCCAAGCTCGGCGATGGCGGCCAGTCCGAAACCCAATCGCCGCTGTTCATTCTCAAGAACGGCGCGACGCTCAAGAATGTCAATCTCGGCGAGAATGGCGCCGACGGAATCCACGTCTATGGCGGCGCGACGCTCGAAAACGTCAATTGGCAGAATGTCGGCGAGGATGCGCTGACGGTAAAAAGCGCCGGCGACGTCACTATTGTCGGTGGCTCCGCCAAGGGCGCGACCGACAAGATCTTCCAGATCAATGCCGACACGAGGTTCTATCTGAAGGATTTCGTCGCTGACGGCTTTACCACGCTCGTGCGCACCAACGGCGGCAAGCAGATCGACGCCGACGTCACCATCGACGGCGGGGCGTTCTCCCACGGCAGCAACGTCTTCCGCACCGACAGCTCACTTGCCAGCGTGACGTTCCTCTCCGATATCACGCTGGACGATGTGAAGAACTGGACGCGTGTAGGTGACAACCAATCGGGCGTCTGAGACGCCCGACCACCGGAACCGCAAAGCGAAGATCAAGCGGGCGGCTTAGGCTCCCGCTTTTCATTGCCGGCCTGGTCCTTGCCTGCGCGGCGGGCTGCTGCGCATTTCCGCGCCGATTTGCCGGCGCGCCGATTTCAGCTTCGGGTCGCCCTGGGTATCCTTGTATTCGCGCCGCGCCTCGGTCTTGGTCATGCGGTGTTCGTGCCTGAACAACGCGCGCGAAATGCGGATATCGAAAAACGCCGCGGCCACCATGATGCCGGCGGCAATGACGAGGATCGAGCCGAGGAGATGGGCTGTCGCGGAGAGCGTGCATGCTTCTCCGCAAAGAGGCGACCAGAAGATGCTGTTGAGGAAATAGAGGATCGCACCGCCGCCGGCGGTGGCGAGCAGGACAAACTTGACGAGCCCCTTGACGAACTCGGCGATGCTCGCGAGCGAAAAAAGCCTCTTGATGCCCTCGAACGGATTGAGCCGGGTGAAATCGAAGCTCATATGTTTGAACGATACGGGAAACCCCTGCCCGTCGAGGATCGACACCAGGATGGTCGCGGCAAGACCCGTGGCAAGCGGCAGCCAGATGAGATCGAGCAGCGCCACGCCGGTTTCGCTCAAGCCGACAGTGACGGCGTCGGAGAGGTCGGCCCGTCCGGCGGACTGCAGGCCGCTATCGAAACTGCGGGTGAAATCCTCGAGGATAGCAGGCAAGCCCCAGGTGACGTAGACGGCGATGGCAAGGACGGAGATCGCAACCGGGATTTCCTTCGAGCGGGGAACCTGGCCCTCGCGCCGGAGCCGATCGAGCTTCACCCGGCTCGGCGGCAGGGGTTTTTCCTCGGTATCGTCATTTTTGGCCATGGGTCACCTCCAGCATGGCTTTCACCTCGTTGAATCCGTCGATCCAGAGATCGTGGAAATAGCTGGAGATAAAGGCCGTGTAGATGACGAGAATGACCACGACCGCGAAGTTCTTGATGGCCGGCAGGCTATCGTTCAGCGGGAATTGTTTCGACGAGCGGCCAACGAAGGCCAGCGACAATTCGAGCGCGCAGGTGACGATCATGAACGGGGCGGCAAGCAATCCGGCCGCTTTGAACAGCCGGCCGAATACACCGAGGATCATGTCGAGCGGATCGTCGGGCATGGCGGGCATGAGCTTGAAGAGCGGCCAGAACTCGAACGACTTGTAGAAAATCGCGACCAGATCGATGATGCCGCCGGCGCTGACGAAAAGCACCAGGGCGATCGACATCATCAGCGAACCGAGCGGCGCGGTTTCCAGCGCGTTGATCTGGTCGAAGAGATTGGCGGCATTGGCGCCGCGATAGACATCGGTCATATCACCCGCCGCCTGGGCCGCCCAAAAGGGAATGCCGAGCCCCATGCCGATAAGCGCCCCGAAGCAAAGTTCCTTCATCGAAAGGGCGGCCAGATCGAACCAGGACGTATCTCCGAGAGCCAGCACCGAATAGGCGAAGGCGACGGAGGGCGCCGAAAGGCCGATTGCCAGGCCGAAACGCAGAATGCCGACGATGCTGAACAGCGAGAAGATCGGGAAGATCAGCAGGATCCCGAGCGCGCGGGCGGCGCCGAGCATCGCCGCGGCCGGTGCCGCGACCTCGATGCCGACGATCGGAAGATGATCCGGCCCCATCCGCCCCGCCTCACTGAACCATGGTCGGGAAGTCGTTCAGGATATGAACGGAATGTTCGATCAGCGGCGTTGCCAGCACCCGGCCGAACAGCAGCAGGGTGATGGAGATCACGAAAATCTTGACGATCTGCGCGATGGTCTGCTCCTGGATTTGCGTTGCCGCCTGGAAAATGGCGATGATCAGCCCGAGAAGCGCGGCCAGGCCTAGAATGGGGCCGGCCAAGGCGAAGGTCGCCATGACGGACATGCCGATTTCGGCTGCGACCTGGTCTTCACCCATGACGGCAGGCCTTTCGCGTGGGCGCGGCAGGCGCTCGAACCGGGGCTTTCGTCAAGGCGCGATGCTCACTGCGCATAGGACAGCACCAGACCTTCCAGCAATCGCCGCCAGCCGTCGATCGAGACGAACAGCAGCAGCTTCAGCGGTGTCGACACCACGGTCGGGGACATCATCTGCATGCCGAGCGCCACCAGAATGGCGGAGACGGCGAAGTCGATCATCAGGAAGGGCAGATAGATCAGAAATCCGATTTCAAAGGCCCGCGTCAGTTCCGAAACGAGGAAGCTCGGCGTCAGCACGGTGATATCGTCGGAGGCAATGGGGGTTGCCGGCGCGTTTGCCCAGATCTTCTGCGACGCCTGCACGAAAAAGTCGCGCACCTCGGCGTCGGAAAATTTCAGCATGAAATCCTTCAGCGGCGCTGCCACTTTGATCATGCCGTCCGCCATGCCACTGACCGTGCCGAAATCGCCGCTATGGGCGAGCAGCAATTGCCAGCTGTTTTGCAGCACCGGGTTCATCACGAAGGCCGAGAGCACGATGGCAATCGCAAAGACCAGGAGATTCGGCGGCGTCTGCTGGATGCCGATCGCATTGCGCACGATCAGCAGGACGACTGAAATCTTGGTGAAGGAGGTTGCGATCACGGCAATGACCGGCAGCATCGAGATCGCCGCCATTGCCGCGAGGCTCTGGGCAAGAGGAAAGCTCTGTTCCATCAGTCGTGCAGCGCCGTGACGCGAACGGCGCTCAACCCATCCACGGAAATGATTTCGCCCCGTCCGATAATGCGGCCCTGGGCGATGATATCGACGGCGTCCGACAATGGCCTGTCGAGGTTGAACACATAGCCCTCGCCGATCGTCTCGAGTGTGCGCAGCGGCAACTCCAGCCGTCCGGCATCGAAGACCAGCTTGATCGGGATGCTGTCGACAGGCGACGGACGCGGCTCGCCCTGCAATTCCTGATCGACGGTGTCATTCGTCATGAAATGCCTCATTGGTCCGGTTGGCGTCGACAGGAGCGGCTCGGTGAGGACCGCGCCTTTGTCCGAGCGCATGCAGGTTGCAAGGTAACGTTCACCCGTGATCGCGACCACGGTCTCCGGTGCCCCCCATCGATGACGATGCCGTCCCCCAATCGCAGGGATTTGATCTGACCGACCGACAGCACGGCATAACCGCGCCGGATGTTGACCGCCGTCGTCAGGGCATTGAGCGTGCGGCGCGGTAGGCGGCTTGCCCAGCCGACGAGGCCGGCAAGGAAGGTTTCATCGAAACGGCCGCTCAAGGGCAGGCTCATGCCGCTCCAGCCGATTTCGAAGCCGAAATTGCCGCTAAAATCCGGCTCCGGCTGCGCGCCGATCTCCAGCAGCGAAAGGCCGATGCCGATCTTGTTCTCGATTGCCTCGAAGGCCTCGGCGAACTGATGTTCCACCACCGCCGCCTTTTCATGCGGTGACAGTTTTTCCCAGAGGAGCAGCGGTTCAAGCCTTTCGGCCAGCAACCACAATGCGCCGGCCGACGCAATCAGCGTCTGCTCCCGTTCGCCGACGCGGCAGAGAATGCCGACTGGATCGGCAATCCGCGCGGCTGCGATATCGGGGGACAGCGGGCGAACGGAAAGCGTCTGCTCCCGGACCGGAATTTGCCAGGCGGCGCGCATCGTCGTGCCGGAACGGGAAAAGAAGCTCCCGGCCATCGATGAGCGGGGCCATGCGGGCGCGGCGATATTCATCGGACAAGCTCCTCGAGCGCTTCGACGATCGCGCCGAACGGCTGCGGCTTGCCCTGGCCGTCAAACAGGAAGCGCTGGATGAGCCCGTGTTTGGCGACGGCCTCGTCGACGGCTGCGTCGCGCCCCTGGCGATATTCGCCGACGCGGATCAGCAGTTCCACCTCGTCATAGAGGGCAAGCAGGGCGCGCAGCCTGTCGGCTGCCTGGCGATGGCTCTCGCTCACCACTGCGCTCATCGTCCGGCTTCGGCTGGCCAGCACATCGATCGCCGGAAAATTGCCTGCCTTGGCAATCTTGTCGGAGAGCACGATATGGCCGTCCAGCAGCGATCTGGTTTCTTCGGCAATCGGATCGTCTTGCTCTTCGCCTTCGACGAGCACCGTATAGAAAGCCGTCATCATGCCGTTTGCGCTGTTGCCGGCACGCTCGAAGATTTGCGGCAGGACGGCGAATACGGAAGGCGGAAAGCCGCGCCGCACCGGCGGTTCGCCGGCGGCAAGCCCCACTTCGCGCAAGGCGCGGGCCATGCGGGTGACGCTGTCGATGACGAGCAGCACGTGTTTTCCCTGCTCGCGAAAATATTCGGCGATCGCCGTTGCCGTCATCACCGCCTTGAACCGCTCCAGCGCCGGGCGGTCGGATGTGGCGACAACCAGCGTCACATTCGAGGGGACGCCTTCCGGCATGTTGCCGGCAACGAATTCGCCGACCTCGCGTCCGCGTTCGCCCACCAGGGCGCAGACGATCACATCGGCCTTGTTGTTGGCGACGATCTGGGACACCAGCGTCGACTTGCCGGCGCCAGGCGCGCCGAAAATACCGATGCGCTGGCCCTGCCCGCAGGTCAGCAATCCGTCCAGGGCGGCAATTCCCGAGGTGAACGGCTGGCGGATGGGACGGCGCGACAAGGGGTTGACCGGCTGGCCGTAGAGCGGCTGCAGGAAACGCGCGTCCTCGCCGGCCGGATTGGCGGAGGGACGCAGGACGTTGCCGTGCGCATCGACGATCGCGCCGAGCAGGAAGTTGCCGACAGAGATCGCCGGCTCCCGGCCGGTCGGGACGATTTCCGTGCGCTGGGAGATGCCGCGGGTTTCGCCGTGAAGCGAGAGAAGTGCCGTCTCGCCGTCGATACCGACGACATCGGCGAGGCCGATGCGGCCCCTGCCCGGCTCATGCAGTTCGCAGAGCTCGCCGATCCGAACCGAGGGGATGAGCGCCCGCACCAGCAGGCCCGAAACACTCGTCACGCGGCCGCTCTGCCGTCGCACGTCCGTCTGTTCGAGCGTCCGCTCCATGCGAAGCAATGCGTCAGCCATGGACGAGGGCCTCGATCACGGTGGCGAGCTGGTCTTTCAAGCCGATCTGGCTTCGTCCCGCCGATGTCTCCAGGACGATCTCGCCGGCAGACATCAGCGGATCCGTTTCGATAGTGATGCGATGATCGATATCCGCAATTGCCTGGGCGATCATGGCGGCATCCTCGGGGGCGACATGGAGGGCGATCTCCTGGGCCTCTGCGGTCTGGGATATGGCGTGGCGGACCAATCGCCTGGTGCGTTCGTCGGCCTCCATCGATCCGAGGATCAATCCGACCGATTTCAGAACCACCGCCTCGACCCAGCTGTCGAGATTGGCAATCTCCTGTTCGGCTTTTCCGAGCGAGGCGGCAAGCCGTGCGGCGGCATCACGAACGCCCTGTTCGAACCCGTCGCGATAGCCGTTTTGGGCGGCCTGCTCGCTGGCGGCTGCAAGTGTGGCCTGGGATTGGGCGGCGTCCTGGCGGGCAGCCGCCAGAATTTGCGCCGCCTCCCTGATCTGGCCGAAGTTTTCCGCCGGAATGATGCGGTCGTGGCGTGCAAATCCCGAGCTCATCGTCCGGCGCCTTCCTGTGTGGAGGCGACCTCGTCGACGGCGGCCGTCGCCAGAACGAGCGCCGGGCTCTTCAACAGGGAAGCCGAGCCGTTTTCGGCCATGTCGCGCCAGCCCGCCCACCGCCATGCCGCAGAGATCCGATATTCGTCTGCCAGAAGCGTCAGCATCGACCAGCCATCGGCCTCGACGACATGCCTTGCCTGCTCGCTCAACAGATCAAGCGGCGGCGTTGCCGTGGAAAGATTGATGTGGCCGAGGGCGAATGCGACCGCTTCCTCGCCGTAGGCGGCCCTGAGCCTCGCAAGGGTCGGGCGATCGACCGCGGGGCAGAAGGCTGCGAGATGATAGGCGAAGCCCGCCCGGAACGCGGCCTTTGCGAGTCCGTCCGCGTCCATGGAAATCAGGCGGCGGGCGCCGTCGGCAAATGTGGCGGGGTCGCCATGGGCTTCTGCGATCTCCGTGAAAAGCCGCCGGTGCAGCCGCCGCGACAGGGTAGACCCATCGGCAAGGAGCGGCGCGGTCCCATCCCATCGGGCGGCCGTCAGCATATCCGCGGAAAGCAGCGCTGCCCTGCGGATCCTCGCCGCATCCGAGATCGCCTCGCCGTCCGAACGCGGCGTGCGCATGCTCAGCGCTCCTTCCGCTGCGGCAACAGCAGCAGCAGGCATGCCCCGATGGCGAGGATAATTGCGCCGATCACGGCCAGATTGGGGGCCTTGAAAGCCGAGAGAGCGCTTTGCACCATCGAGAATGGCGCTGCGGCGGGTGCCGGCGTCACGGTTGCCGCCGGGGCCGATGCTGCCGTTGCCGGCGGGGCCGCCGGCGCGCCGACCTCCGACCAGGGGCTGACCACCACCGAGACATCTTCGTAAGAGAGATCACGGATGCTGTTGACCAGAACGGACCGGCTTTTCATGTCGATCTCGTTGAGATTGGCGCCGGGGCGATATTGCAACACGGCCGCCGCCCTCGCCTTTTCCTTGATGAGCCCGCGGCCGTTTTCCTCCGGCAGCACCACATGGACGCGCGCCGTCGCCACGCCGTCAAGCCCCGAAAGCGTTTCGGCAAGCTGCTGCTCGATGGCGTAGCTCATCCGGGCTTTTTGTTCGTAAGGCGTCACAAGGAAGCCGTTGCCGGGAAAGAGTTCGGCGACATTTCCGAACGACTGACGCGGCAGACCGGCGCCCGCCAGCAACTCGATCGCCCGGGCATGATCGGCTGATTCAGCGGCGATCGCATAGGTCCCGCCCTTTTCGCTCCTCATGGTGACGGAGATGCCGGCGCGTTCGAGCAGGACCTGAGCATCCAGCGCATCGCGCTGATCGAGTCCCGTCAGCACGTCCTGGCTGCAGGCGGCGAGGAACAGGCAGAGGGCGAGCATGGCGGCCTTCGGAAGGACTTTGCGCGCGGGCGAAGTGATCGGTGATCTCGCAAGGGCCGATGTGATCATGATATTCACTGGCCCTGCGTCAGCCGTTTGGACGACGACATCACCGACTGGGTGAGTGACGACAGCAGCGTCGTGCCGGTCGCGAATTGCTGTGATTTCTCCAGCCGGTCGATCGATGTCGTGATGTCTTCGATCTTCGGGCCGCTGTGATCCTTGTCCGCGGCAAATCGCACCAGCGGCGTCTCCGGCTGGCCGTTCCCGGCCACCGGCATGAAGAATGCCGACAGCCGGTCGAGAATGCTGGAGGGCCTGGTATTGCCTTCCGGTGAATAGGAGGGCGGGACGGCGTCGGACTCAGGCGCGATCTTGCGGCCCTGGATGTTGGGAATGGAGGTGAGTTCGGTTGGCCGAAGGCCGGCGAAATCCGCCGGCTGCAGCCCGATCCGCTCCGCCACGATCTCCGAGGTCTTCAGCACATTGCCTGTCGATACGCCATCAACGGGCGGCGTAAAGGCGCGGCCGGTAAGTTCTTCTCCGCTCATTGCAATTCCTCAACTCGGTACACGTCAACTGCAAACGATGAACGGGAACGCTACTCGTCGCTGCCTTCGTCGATCGCCTCCTTGGCGAAATTGAAAAGCGAATTGTTCAGCATCAGGGTGTTGGAAATCATGCCTGGCAGAAACGCGTCCACGGCAGCGGAGAGTATCTCGCTCTCGCTGTTCGGATCGACCTTTTTCGTCGTGCTGCCGGTGGTGTCCTTGGAATCTGTCTTATCAGTCGTCAGCTCCACCGAGACAGGGTTTGCAGGCGCCAGGTTCAGGTCGGAATTCACTGCATCTACGGCCATATGAGCACTTCCATCAAGGAGTTATCAAAATGAATGCATGATTTGATATGGATAAAAAAACGGCCGGTCAATTGTTTAAACTTAACCGATGGTTAATTTTCGGAAATTACAATCGCTTTGACAACTTTCTCGACCTTTATATTAAAATTGAACGTTTTTATCCATAAAGCGCAGCAGATATCCAGATTGCGCATGAAATTCATACTTAAATTTATTGCTATCAAATATTCACAGGCCCGACCGCCTCTACGCCAACCGGGCCTGTGAGTACCCAGATATTTGGTGTTGCGAAAGCGTCCCGGATCAGCCCACCGCCGTACCGCGGCGCTTCTCGATATCGGCGATGATCGCGTCCCAGTTCTCAGGGGTCAGCTCGCGCTGTTCCGGGTCGCGGGGCGCGGGGGCGACGCCGCCCTTGGCGCCGACGCGCTGACCTGTTTTGGCGTAGATGCCGACCGTGTCGTTGACAGTGCGCTTAAGCATGTCGTTCATCATGTCGGTCTGCTTGTGGAAGGCTTTTTCCTGCTTGATGCTCTGGTAGATGGCAAAGCCCGCCCAGGCCGCCCAGGACACCGCGCCGGCGATCGCGAAGGCGAGCGAGAAGCCGCCGGAGACGAGCGCTACCGTTGCGCCCGTGCGCCCGAGGAAGGTGGAATTCACCAGCATATTGGCAACGCCTGCGATGCCCTCGATCGCGCCGACCGTGTCCGCCGCGGTTCCGATACCCATGAAGATGAGATCGACCGGATCGCCCTTGCCACTGGTGAGCCCCTGCAGGAACTGGTAATATTCCACCGGCAGCCAAGCGACGCCGGCAACGGCGCCAACCGTCGTCCCGGTATTCTTGAAAAAGGCGGAGAGCACGCTGCGCTGCGCCCGCGCCAGCTCGTCGGAAACGCCGACGAGTGAACTGATCCCATCCAGCAGCGAAAAATTCGAGGCTTTGATCGCCGAGCCGAGCGCACTGCCCATGTGCGCGAGAGCGCCAAGGGCGTGCAGAACCACGATGCCGATGCTGTCCCAGGTCGGGCTCGTCATGTTGAGGCCGGCATAGATGGAGCGGGATGCGGTAAGCACCGACATCACGCCGGAAGAGAGCGCCGCCTTGTATTTGACAGGATCGACCCCTGCCGGCGCCGCCGTCGCGGTCTTGTCGATCAGCTTGGCAAGGTCGGCCTTGATCGTTTCGACGCTGCCGCCCGGTCGCATCGTCGCCCAAAGCGCGGTGAAGATCGTCGTGAAATTGGTCTTGTATTGCGCCATGGCATCGGCATTGCCCTTGAACAGGGTTTCCGCCAGCGCGTCGAGGCTCGGGGCGATGATCCTCTTGATCGCCTCTTCGGCGGTCTTGCCGTCGACGATGATTGGATCGATCACATCCGTGCCGGGCATCAGCGTCTTCATCAGGCCTGACATGGAAAGTCCCATGTCCTTGAGGCTCGATGTCAGATATTCGCTGTCGATATAGGGCAGATCGAGACTTTGGATGGTCTTGCTCCAGCCATTGTCCTTGGTGGCGAACATGCGCTCGGCGATCCAGGCGTCGCCCCCGCTGCCGGCGAAGAAGCGCCCGCCGTCTGAGCCGTTGGCGGCAATGCCCTTGCCGGCCAGCCCGGTGCCGATCATGATTGCCGCCATGACGTCGTTGAACGAATAGCTGGCGAGATTGCTGGAGGGCAGCGGCGAGACGCTCTTGTCCCACTCGGCATTGGCCGGCAACTTCGAGACCAGGCTGGCGCCCATGACGAGCCCTTCCAGCGCGGTCTGCACCGCATGGCGGTAGCCCAAGACCTCCTTGCCGCCGGGTGCGCTCAGGCGCGACGTCAGGCGCTCCAGATTGCCGGCGAGATCGCCGATGCCGATTTCTCCGGCGCCTACCTTGTCGAGCAGCGGACCGAGAAGCGCCTTGACGTCGGCCTTGAACTGATCGCGCACCTCGGGGCTGTCTGACCCGTAAAACTGGTTGGCCATCGCCTGGATGGTCGGGTTGAACAGGTGGGTGATATTGTTGGGAACGGTGCTGCCGAATTCGGAAGCGGCAACCTTTTTCAAACCGTCGAGGTCGATCTTGAGATCGGGGAACAGGCTCCCGCCGAGCCCGAGCGACTGGTCGAAATCCACAACCGGCAGGATGGAGCCGAGCCCCTTCAGTTCCCGCTCGGTCTTGTTGCCGGCCAGTCCCATGCGGATCAGGCCATCGAGCGCCGTCGTCGGATCGGAGATCGTCGGCAGCACGTTCTTGTCGAAGAATTCGGCATAGGTCTTGTCGGCAATCGCCGAGCGCTGCTTTACGAAATCGTCGGGAAGCACCATGGAATAGAAGCCGAGGGCGGCATTATATTCCTTGAGAATGGTGGTGACGTCCTTGCCGGATTTGAGACCGTCATTCAGCAGGCCGCCATTGACGATGTCGCGCTCAAAGGCATCCTCGACCTTCGTACGCAGGTCCTTCATCTTCTCGTCACGCGTTATCGTGTCGTTGATGATCTCGGAAGCGTCCTTGTTCGTATCGGCCGGCGCCACGCGATAACCGGAGAAGATCAGCTTGAAGGCCTTCAGCGCCTTCTCCGTCATCAGCGAGTTGACGTCGGGGTCCGAGCCCAGGATGGCGATCGACTTGTCGAGATCCTTCAGGATCTCCTGGTCGTTGTAGATGCCGCGCTGGTTGTCGCCGAGGCTGTCCTTGTATTGGCCGAAGGTCGCCTTGGTCTGAAGCAGATCGAGATACATGATCAGTTTCTGCTCGGCAGTGTAATTGTGAGGGTTTTTGACGACGTCGATGCTCTCGAAGGATTTGTCCTTGTCCTTCAGCCCTTCCATGAAGCCCTGATTGATCTCGCTCATGAAATCGGAATTGAACAGGAGATCGATGACCGGCTGGATCGGCGCGGTAGGGCGGGACGTGCCATTCGACGTGGCGGCCAGCGAAACGAACTTCGGACTGCTCGTCTGCGCCGATATAGAGGAGAAAATCGTCAGGGCTGCCGTCGTGGTCCCGTCAGAGGCAAAAGGCGATGCCTTCTTGACCGTGGTGCTCGTGGTTTTGCCCTGGCTCGTGGAATTTTCGGACTTTGGATCGGAATTGGCGTTTAGCCGGAGAAATGAAACCGTATCGATATCCGAAGATGCTGGTGCGATCGATGACATGCGTTCCCTTTGATTTTCTTTTTCCGCTTTTCGCGGATGACGTCGTTTACCTTACGTTAGGCATAAGATCGACCTTTGCGTGATAATTCAAGCCCGATCGGACATCGCGGTTGCATAAAATGCAGCGGCCTCGCGCCTGGAGATCAAAAATCACATTTTTACCGAGGGGTCGCAGGGTATTTCCCAGGCTGTGGCGGTCATCGTTGCCGCCCCTCTGCCTCTACCAGATGAATGACGGGTCTGGCCCAAATTCGAGATGCACGGACTCGCCGGTGTAGCGTTCAAGCTTCTCGTTCAGCTGCTTTTCCATTTTGTCGAGCTTCTTCACGCCATTGGCCATATCCCACAGACCAAGCGCCAGCCCGACGGCCGAGGCAACGAGGCCGGTGACCAGTCCGGCCGCGGCAAGGCCGGTTTTGGCGGCGCTGCTGAAGATGGTCACGACTTCCGGCGCCACCGTTCCGAGTCCGGAAAAGGCACGGGACATGGCATTGGTCAGATAAAGCATCGCCTCGGAGAAACCGATCAGCGCGTTGCCGGTACCGGCAATGCCGCCGATTATTTCGAGCGCGCCCTTGGCGCGGTCGCCGGCCTTCATCGACCGCGACGCCGAATAGAAGCCGAGGCCGGCCATGGCGAGGCCGCCGGCCGCGCCGAGGATCTTGCCTGCCGCTTCCATCGTCTTCGGCGAGAAGTTCATCGAGATCCCCTTGCCCCAGCTGCCAGGCTGATTGCCGAAGGCGCTGAACGGTTTGCCGGCAACGTCGAGGTTCTTGCCGAGCCCCTCCATCGTCATGCCGACGATCTGTGTCGCCGAGCCGACCGCAGCGGCGATATCGGCCGGCGTCCACTTGCCGCCGACACCGAGGCCGTGCGCCACCAGCACGCTCGACATCGTCAGCATCTGCACGGCGTGCATCAGACCGGCCTTGTACACTTCGGCATCGATGCCGGCAGGTGTACGGGTCTGGCGCGGCAGGTCGAGCGAATCCTTGAAGGAGGCAAGCGCGTCGTCGAGCTTCATACCGCCGCGCACCATGCGCAGAACGCCGTCGACGTCGCGCGCTATATCCTGCGCCAGGTTCTGCTTCAGCGTCTCGCCGCCATCTGCCGGGCCGTTTTTGCTGATGAAATCCTCGGCGAAGGTGTTTGCCAACTGGCTGATGGCGTCATTCGTTGCGCCGGGCACAAATGTGTCATCCGGACCCGACAGCAGCGGCTCGAGATCGACACCCTGGCCGTCGCCGATATAATGTTCCTTGACGATGTTCGAGAAGGTGACGTTCGCGGCGTCGAGATGCGCGTCGATATAATCCTGGGGCAGGAGATCGACGAGCGTGTTGAGTTCGGAATAATAATCCTTCAGGGCATCTTCGAAGCTCTTGCCGGCGCTCAGCGCCCGGTCGATCGCCTTGCCGCCGCCGATATCGATCAGATAGGCGTCTTCGATGTTGGTGAGCAGATCGGAATTCTCCGGGCTTTGCAGATATTCCTTCATGCCGCTCGCGAAGATATCCGAGAGATGCTGCTGCGTCGCCGGATCGGCCGTCAGCTTTTCGATCCGCGCATCGAGGTCCTTGCCGACGCGCTCGCCATCGGGCACGCTGTCGCCATACTGGTTCATATAGCCATTGAACTGCTGTTTGATCTCGATGAGATCGTAGAGCACCGTCGCCTTCTGTTCCGGCGTCAGCTGGTCGAGGTGGTCCATGTTGTCGGGCGCGACGAAATTCCGGTTCACGTCCTTCACGGCGTCGCCGAGAATGCCGTATTTGAGTTCGTCGAGCTTCTTCAGCGTCGGCTCATAGGCGGTCGACGGAGCGTAGCCGCGCAGCACCTTGCTTTCCAGGATGTCGTTCTCGTCGATCGGGCGCTCCACGACCGGCTCGATGGCATCCGAGCCCGACATGACAAGGTCCATCTTCTTGAGGCTCGATGTCAGATAGTCGCTGTCGATATAGGGCAGATCGAGATTTTGGACGGTCTTGCTCCAGCCATTGTCCGTGGTGGCGAACATACGCTCGGCGATCCAGGCGTCACCGCCGCTGCCGGCGAAGAAGCGCCCGCGATCTGAGCCGTTGGCCGCAATGCCCTTGCCGGCCAGCCCGGTGCCGATCATGATTGCCGCCATGACGTCGTTGAACGAATAGCTGGCGAGATTGCTGGAGGGTAGCGGCGAGACGCTCTTGTCCCACTCGGCATTGGCCGGGAGCTTCGAGACCAGGCTGGCGCCCATGACGAGCCCTTCGAGCGCGGTCTGTACCGCGTGGCGGTAACCCCAGACTTCCTTGCCGCCGGGAGCGCTCAGACGCGAGGTCAGGCGCTCCAGAAGGCCGCCAAGATCAGCCTGACTGACCTCTCCGGCGCCTACCTTGTCGAGCAGCGGACCGAGAAGCGCCTTGACGTCGGCCTTGAACTGATCGCGCACCGCGGGGCTGTCTCCCCCGTAAAACTGCTTGGCCATCGCCTGGATGGTCGGGTTGAACAGGTGGGTGATGTTGTTGGGAACGGTGCTGCCGAATTCGGAAGCGGCAACCTTTTTCAAACCGTCCAGGTCGATCTTGAGATCGTTGCCCGGGTCGGTTTCGGGCGTGCTCACCTTTGCATCGACCAGGATCGCGGTGGCGCCGCTTTTGCTCTGGGTAAACCCGACGAAGCCCCGCGCAGCGGAGATGTCGAGTGCCTGCCCGTTGCCGCTCGGCGCGATCTTGCGTATTTCGCCGGCGTCGATGGTTTTTGTCGATGCAGAACGGCCAGTCACGTCTTTCTGGTCGAGGTCCACGACCAGGGTTTCGACCTCTTTCGATCCGCTGCCAACACGTTCCAACATGATTTCGTCACTCCTGATCGACGGCCGCACCCTGAACGGAGGCCCGGAAAGCCTCGTTAGGTCAGAAGTTTTTCAGTGATATGACAAATGGGTGCTATCGGAGCGGCAAAATTGAACCATTGACCCCCACATAGCGCTTCCAAATTATACCGCAGTACAAATGCTGGTGACACCGCAGTCGCCAAGGTGCGGCGCAATAGAGCACGCTACCGTAGGGAATGCGCTCACGAGACAGATCAAAGTCGGTCCTCGGGCTCGGTTTTCAGACTGCATTGTCCGGCAAATCGGTATAAGCCGTCCTCTCGAACAAATCAGGGGACAACATGGAAACCGTGGAAATCAGCAGCCGCAGCGACTTCGGCCTTTGGGCAATTGAGCGGGCGCGGGAAATCGTAACGTCCGAGGGAACTGCTTTTGCGATGGCCGCTCGCGATATGGACGACGAGGCGCTTGCAAACGCTGCAGCCGCGCTAGGCAAGGCCATCAGCGATGCGATGGTGGAAGTGTTTGACGGCCTGATAGATGAATCGTGATTGTGAAGAGACAGCGGGTCACTGACCGATAAAAATTGGTCAGCACCGTCCGGGCTCGCCGTCTTCCCCTCTCATTGCAAACTGTCAGAAACTTGCATATAATTCTGACAAGAGAAATGCCATGCAAAAGCTGACATAGCAAATCATGGGACATGCTGAACGACTGCCGGAAGGACCGCGCTTTCGGCAAAGAGTTTTTTGCATCTCGGAAATCGAGCCGCCCTGGATCAGGCTCTGTCGCGCCTGGCCGAGCGTGGCGAGCTCGTCCGGGCGGGCCGTGGTATCTATATGCGGCCCGTCAAAAGTCGCTTTGGCAGTCGGCCGCCGACGGTCGAACAGGCCGTAGAGGCGGTGGCGCAGCAGCGCGGTGAGGTCATCGTCTCGATGGCGCCGCCGCGGCAAATGCCCTGGGCCTGACCTCCCAGGTCCCGGTCCGCTCCGTCTACCTGACATCCGGCCGTAGCCGGACGATGACCCTTGGACAGCAGACGGTCGAGCTCAAGCACGTGCCGCGCTGGCAATTGGCCTTGGCCGATCGACCTGCTGGCGTGGCGGTCCGCGCACTTGCATGGCTTGGGCCGGAAAGGGCCGATGAAGCACTGTCGCGGATCAAGCGAAAGCTGCCGCCAGACGCGTTCGGCGAGCTGGTGGCGGCGGCTCCGCAGTTTCCGACCTGGCTTGCAAGAAGCGTAGGAAAGGCTGCGCATCGCTGATCTGTTTCTGACCTTGTCAAAGGATAACCGACGCGAAGCCTTGGCGGTGGCGGCCGACCGCACCGGACGGCCCATTCATCTCCTCGAAAAGGATGTCTGGGTCGTCTGGACGCTGCAGACGCTCTTTTCGTCCAAGCTCGGTGAGCATCTCGTCTTCAAGGGCGGCACCTCGCTTTCGAAAGCCTACGGTGTCATCAAAAGGTTCTCCGAGGATGTCGACCTGACCTACGATATCCGCGCCCTGGCGCCGGACTTGGTTGGCGACAATGACGAAGCACTGCCGAAAACCCGCAGCGAGGAGAAACACTGGACCAGCGAGGTGCGAAAGCGGCTTCCGGTCTGGGTGGCGGGCTCGGTGGAGCCGGTTATGGCGCGTTGCGCGTTCAATCTCTTCCGGCGGCAATCCGCCTCGAGGACGATACGCTCTACCTCGACTATGAAGCGGTGAGCAGCGGATCCGGCTATGTCGCCCCGAGCGTCATGCTCGAATTCGGAGCGCGGTCGACCGGCGAGCCGGCCAGTATCCGTCGACTGTGACGCGTCGGGCCAGGTTGATGGTGTCGAATTTCCGAAAGCGAGTTCCCGCGTCATGCACGCGGAGCGGACGTTGTGGGAGAAAGCGACCGCCATCCATGTCTTCTGCCTGCAGGAGCGCCTTCGCGGCGATCGTTTTGCCCGCCACTGGCATGATGTCGTCCGGCTGGACGATGCTGGTTTCGCCGACAAAGCATCCGCGGATCGGCAACTCGCCAATGCCGTGGCGAAACACAAATCCATGTTTTTTGCGGAAAAGGCGGCCGACCGCTCGCCCATCGACTACGCCGCAGCCGTCAACGGCAATCTGGTTCTGACGCCATCCGGAGAAGGTCTGCGTGCGCTCGGCGAGGATTACGCGCGCATGGTCGACGACGGCCTGCTGCTCGGCGATTCCGAGCCGTTCGAGCACCTGATCGAGCGATGCACGCAAATTCAGGCGCATGCCAACAAAAGCGACGCGTCAAAATAAGCAATTGCCGGCCCACAGCCGCACCCTGCCCATTACTGTGAGTGCCCTGTCACCGACGCGGTTTGGCTTCGCGCCAATTATAAGGCGTTTGCTCGTGGCAGGCACCCTTGATGTGATGAGAGTGAAGCTCGGACCCGGTTATTCCGGCTCCGGCCTCGGCGAGGATGTGGCCAAATACCGCACGGGTGCGGGTTCGTTTGAGGAAAGTTGCGCCACGTAAAATGAAGATCCGGTGTGTTTGCAGTGAAGGCATTCAAATTCCCAATTTCAATCTCGCCGGAAGCCCGAGCAAGCTCAAAATCGCTGACGCGAGAATCGACACGGATGTTCCACTTGCCGCAACGGCACGTTCTCGCGCCAAGTGCCGTCCTCCCACTGGCGCGCCGCACGCTTGATTGGCTCTATTCCCGCAGGGGGGGTCGACAAGACGAAGGTCACTTCTTGGCGTCCAGCGGATCGACGTCGCCTTTCATCAGGAAGGCCGCAATCTCGACAGGGCCAGCGCGCGCGGGCGTGACGATGATTTTTGCCATCGCCTTGTCTGAATGAAGATGCGTCGAAGCCGGCTGTGCTGCCGCAGCGATAGGCGCGCGGTGGCGGCGTGAATCGCCAAGTTGCCGCAACGGCCAGCACGAGGAACTCGACCAACGTCTCGGCGGCGAAATAGCGGAAGGTGCATTCCGGTAAACCACGGCGATCGAAACTTAAATCCGTCGCAATCTTCTCGACACTCACGTAGCATGAGCCTCGCGAACAAACGCCGCCACGCCACTATGGCAATTTCACTTCTCCTCCTCGGGATGAAATGGGACCATTCCTGAGGCGCTCTATTCCATCTCGAATACGGAGGATCCGGCATGCCTACGGTGTTGTTCAGACACGACCTCGCTTAACGATGTACTGAAGATTGCAGTCTACACGAAGCACGTTGCAGGCAGTGCTATGAAGTGTTCGCGGAAGATGGTTCGAGGTCTCGTCGGACGCTCTGTCGCGGCGAGCGCGGGACGTGTCTGATGCCCTCGATTTCAGTGAAGAACCATATTTCACGTGTTGCCCACCTGCCGACAACTTCCACCATCGCAAAAATGCACGTCCGCCTACCGAAGCTGAACGCTAACGATCCCCAAATGAGCTCAAAGATCACCTGTCGGCGGCGGCGGCGGAATTGGACTGATGAGGTGAGGGCACAGATTCTTGCCCACAACGTTCTTCAACTCGGCCCAATCCGGCGATATGTTCCCTCATCCTGGTTTCAGGCATGCCTTCAAGGCCCTGTCGGCTCGACACTTGGATTTTACAGGCGCCTGGCTGCTGGCCGACTGCCGCGCCCATTCCGTGATGATAAAAGTATTGTGCCGTGTTGGGTTCTTCACAAATATGTCCAGCACCCGACGTAGTTCTCTGCTCGGAAGCGGTTGAGGTCTGCGCCTTGACGCCGAAGATGGCCCTCTACAAGTTGGGTGACAATGTCCCGAGAGTTCTGCTCGCATTGGTTAGACGGGCAGGCTGGCTCTTTTATGCGTAGCGGCGATCTCGATGAGATTCAGCGTCAATCAGGATGAGACTCGCGCCGGGGTGTGACGGAGTGAGGGCGTAGCCCGATCGTAGTCATACCCCGGCGTGGCGCAGATTTTCGGCGTCTCATGATCGCGGTCGGTCCGGTACATTTGCGGTTTTCTGGATTGGAGAACCAGTTTGTGCCGGGTCGCCATTTAACCGATCATCAGATGAGACTCTTCATGAAGTACCGACAAACGCATTCCGTAGAGGTCGCCGCGTCAAAAGCGTCGATCAGCCGAGCCACGGCATACCGCCTCGACAAGGAGGTACAACTGCCTTCTCAGAGCAAAGCGCCGCGCGGACGCCGCCGCCCTGATCCCTTAGAGCTGATATTCGAGACCGAAGTCGTCCCGCTCCTGAAGGCCGCACCCGGTATCCGTGCCGTCGCTGTCTACAACGAGATGCTGCGCCGACATCCAGAACTCTCTGAAGGTATCCGCCGCACGCTTGAACGACGCATTCGGTCGTGGCGTGCTGTCCATGGCGAAGCGCAGGGGGTCATCTTCCGCCAAACGCACGAGCCAGGCCGGTTGGGCCTTTCGGATTTTACCGACGCCAGCGGTCTTGGTGTGACCATCGCCGGCCAGCCGCTTGATCACCTGTTCTATCACTTCCGGCTTGTCTGGTCGGGCTTCGAACATGCCCATGTCATTCTCGGCGGCGAAAGCTTTGTCGCGCTGGCTGAA
The DNA here is from genome assembly GCF_022385315.1 of Rhizobium sp. K102. Taxonomy (NCBI): domain Bacteria; kingdom Pseudomonadati; phylum Pseudomonadota; class Alphaproteobacteria; order Hyphomicrobiales; family Rhizobiaceae; genus Rhizobium; species Rhizobium sp. K102. Next base: position 45,704 of record NZ_CP092432.1, on the reverse strand, counting down.
GGGCTTCAAAATGCCCTGTGGTCCGTGGGAGGTACGCCGCTTTATCATCGAAGCGACAGCCTGTCGGCGGCATTCCGCAACCTCGACGCCGATGCCAAGGTCGATCTCACCCACCGATACGATCAGCTTTGCTCCCATTATCGAATGACGCCGACGCGCAACAACAAAGGCGTCGCGCATGAGAACGGCTCTATCGAAAGCTCCCATGGCCATCTCAAGAACTCTGTTCATGACGCCCTGCTGATGCGGGGGGCCAAGGAATTCGACGACCTCAGTTCTTACCGCGCCTTTGTCGATGACATCGTCAGCCGTCGCAACGCTGCCCATGGCAAGCGCATTGATGCTGAGCGATCCCATCTGCAGGCGCTGCCCGAGCGCCGGACCACGGACTTCGAAGAGATTGTCGTTACGGTGTCCCGGACGGGCGGCTTCACCTTGCGCAAGGTCTTCTACACCGTGCCATCCCGCCTGATCGGCCACAGGTTAAGAGTTCGCCTGTTCGACGATCGGCTGGATGTCTTTGTCGGCGGTACGCATCTGATGACGTTGCGCCGAGGACGCGGCCATCCCGACGGCCGACACGACCAGGTCGTCAACTACCACCACGTCATCCATTCCCTGCGCAAAAAGCCGATGGCGCTCCGCGGCCTCGTTTATCGCGACAAGCTCTTCCCGCGTCAGGAATATCGCAAGGCCTTCGAAGCCCTCATCGAGCATCTTCCCGACAAGCAGGCTTGCAAGATCACCGTCGAACTCCTGGCGCTCGCGCATGACCGTGGTTGCGAACGCGAACTTGCCGAAGAATTGGCCAGGATACTCGATGCTGGTGACTTACCCAATCTGGCTACCATGCGAGCGCTCTTCGGTCCGGATCCAGCCAAGCTGCCGACCGTTCATGTGCAACTCGCATCGCTCAACGGTTATGAGGCCCTGATCGGGACGGGAGAAGCGGCATGAAGAACGCCCACGTTATCGATGAAGCACGCCTCGGCATCATGCTCAACGAGCTCCGGCTGCCGACGATCAAAATGCTGTGGCCACGATTTGCCGAAGAGGCGGACCGGGAAGGATGGCCGGCAGCTCGCTTCCTGTCGGCTATTGCCGAGCACGAGCTGGCAGAGCGTGCCAATCGCAGGATTGAACGGCATCTCGCCGAAGCGCACCTGCCGCCCGGAAAGACCTTAGACAGCTTCGCCTTTGACGCTGTACCCATGATCTCGAAGGCGCAGGTCATGGCAATCACCGCCGGCGACAGCTGGCTTGCCAAGGGAGCTAACATCCTCATGTTCGGTCCGCCCGGCGGAGGAAAGAGCCATCTTGCTGCTGCCATCGGCCTTGCGCTGATCGAGAACGGATGGCGGGTCCTGTTCACCCGGACCACCGATCTTGTGCAGAAGCTTCAGGTCGCCCGAAGGGAACTGCAGCTTGAGTCTGCCATCGACAAACTCAACAGGTACGACTTGCTCATCCTCGATGACCTCGCCTACGTCACCAAGGACCAGGCGGAAACAAGCGTGCTATTCGAGCTGATCTCGGCACGATACGAGCACCGGTCGATCCTGATCACCGCCAACCAGCCGTTCGGAGAGTGGAACCGGGTCTTTCCCGACCCTGCCATGACACTCGCAGCAGTCGACCGGCTCGTGCACCATGCCACGATCTTCGAGATGAACGTCGAAAGCTATCGCCGCAGAACTGCGCTTGAGGAAAAACGCCAGCGCGGCCGACCGGCCTCGTTTGCGACAATCAGGACATCAACGCTGTCTGTCGCGGAGCGGCAATCAGAAAACGACGAAGAACTTGTCAGCGGCAATCAGCATGATAATTTGATCCCGACCGCGACCTAAGAATCTCATCCAGATTGTCGCAAGCGTCTCATCCTGATTGCCGCGCTATTAGCTATTTTGCATCGATGGGCAGGCTCAAGGTTCTCTTGGAAGTCAGCATTTAGCTGCCTCACCATGGCGTTGAATAGGCTGAGTCGACCAAAGTGCTGCGCCCATTACCGAAGATTGCGATGAGGCATCAGCGTCCTTCAGCAATCTTGCCAAAGAATGCAGGCTTGCGAGATCGACGTGCGGAACCGCCAGGCTGCGCCAACAACCACTCATTGATCGGTCGAACATCCACGATGGGACCTCAAGAAGTCGACCAGAAGAAGAACCAGAAAGGCTGCAGCGGAAATATGCTTCCCTTTGGACACCGCCTCATGCACGTGAACGGGTTGCCCGGACCAGGGATGCCACGGATACAAAAGCTCGCGAACCTCGGTCCCGTGGGTGTTCTGTCGTCGTGTTGTACAACCATTTCCGGCCGCACTCATCGCTCGGATACCAGACCCCGGCCGAGGCTCCACATCTAATCGCCGCCGGATGAAAATTCAGTGGCAGGTCACTTCTTCCATCCCTTGGTGTCCACCTATTTTGGTGGACACCTCATGCCAAAGCTCACTCAATTGCAGAAGGTGCGGGGAAAATCGCGCTTACGATCGTTCAGAAAACATTGCCTGTTTTTGGAGGCGCAGGCGGTGTTTCGCCATGCCATTAACCAAGTACCGGTTTTGAGGCATTCTCTCACTCAACTCACCCAGCTTCACCGCCAAAACTGCATACGTTGGAACTCGACCACTGCCCAATGTGGTCATTGATTTGCGGCCCATTCAGAGCGCCAAGACAGCGCCCTTTTGCGTGACAGTTAAACTCAAACGGATGTCGGTGGCCGAGAACCCAGCCATCACTGCAAATTCCCCCGCCTCTATCCGCCAACGCCGCTCGGTCGTGTCGAAGAAGGCAAATGTTCGGGCGTCAAGTATGAAACGCAACCTTCGTTTCTCACCGGGTTCCAGGGCAATTTTCGAGAAGGCTTTCAGCTCTTTAACCGGTCTGGGTATAGATGCTTCAACATCGCCGACATAGATTTGCACCACTGCCGAACCTGGCCGCTCGCTGATGTTGGTCAATTCCAGTGTCACTGTCACCGCGCCGGCAGCGTCTGGTAGCCCTACCGTCAGGTCCGACATCGCAAAGCTTGAATAACCGAGACCATGACCGAACGGGAACAGCGGCTTAATGCCGTGGCGGTCGTAGTGCCGATAACCGACGAACACACCTTCGTCATATCGCACATGGCCGTCCTTACCTGGATAGACCGCGTCATCCTCAGTATGTGTGGGGTTGTCAGCCCAGCGCACGGGGAAGGTCTGTGCCAGTCGGCCCGAGGGCTCGGCCTTGCCGAGGAGCACATCGGCGATCGCGTTGCCAGCCTCCTGTCCGGGATACCAGCATTGCAGTACTGCACGAGCACCGGAAAGCCAGGGCATTTCCACCGGTCCACCGGTTTGTAGTACGACGATCGTGTTCGGATTGGCCGCAATTACCGCCTCAACAAGCTGGTTCTGCAGACCGGGAAGTGCAATACCGCGAAGATCGGAGCCCTCGGTATCCCAGTCGCCCGTTCTGCCCACGAAGACTACCGCATGATCAGCCTTTGCCGCGACGGCTGCTGCCTCGGCAATCTCCGCTTCGGCCGAAAATCTGCCTATTCCTACCCGAATTGCGGCGATATAGAGGTTGACGTGGTCGTGCCGGGCGTACTCGGCGACGACCTCGTATGTACGGCCGGCTTCGAGCGTGATTTCACCCACGACCTCTTCGCAGCCTTCTTCAAAGAATGTGGTACCACGTATCCAGGAAGCCCAAGCGTCCACCACAAGTCTGCCGTCCACATAGACCCGGCCAAGCCCGGCCGAGGTTAGTCCGACGCGATAGACGCCGGCTTCCGAGGCTGTGAAGATGGTGCGCATTCTAGCCGAAAAGCGAAGGGGATCGACAAAGCCCTCGGCCACGGGGGGCAACCATACACCAAGGCTCGACGGTTCCTCGACGACCTTCACCGGTTCGCCAGCTAGCTCCCTTCCTTGGAAAAACTCGAAGGTTGTGGGGTTTTCGATTAGCGGCTGAAACCGATAATTGTTGCAGCCCTGAGCGTAGCACAGATTCTCCTCACCCAGCGCGTCCACCAGCCCCTGCCACGGACTGATGACATAGTGAGGGTTCAACTGCGCCGAGCCGCCTCCCATCACCTGCGCGACCTTGGCATTGGGTCCAATGATGGCGACCATACCTTGCTGAGCCAATGGCAGGATCCCGTCATTCTGTAGCAGAACTGCGCTTTCCGCTCCCGCGCGCCTGATCAATGCCCTATGTTTCGGTTGATCAATGGCGTACTCCTTAAACTCGCGATGATCGTTGATAGCGCCGGTGCGTTCCATCAAAGTCAGGATATTGCGCACACAGGCGCGGATCGTCTCGACACTAACCTCGCCGCCTTCGACCGCAGCCAGTAGCTTGGAGCCGCGATCGCGAGTCGGGCCCGGCATCTCCAGATCCAGCCCGGCATTCACGGTGGGTGCGGTCGAACGCGAGCCGAACCAGTCCGACATCACCACGCCGTTAAAACCCCAGTCACCGCGCAGAACCTCGTTCAACAGCCAATGGCTTTCCGCCGTGTAAGTACCGTTTAGCTTGTTATACGAAGACATCACGGCCCAGACCTTTGCCCGCTTCACCGCCGTCTCAAAGGGTATCAGGTAGACTTCGCGCAGCGTGCGTTCATCGATATCTGAAGAGATGGTTGTACGTTCAATCTCGGAACTCGTTGCCGACGAAATGTTTTATCGTGGCACCGACTTTCGTGAACTGCAGACCTTCGATATAGCCGACTGCAAGTTCCGCCGTCAGGATCGGATCCTCAGAGAAGCACTCAAAGTTGCGGCCGTTTGTGACGCTACGCTGGATGTTAACGGTGGGGGCTAACGAGACGTGGGCACCTTTTGAAAGAACCTCGTCACCTAGGGCACTGCCGATTTCCTTGGCTAGATCCGGGTTCCAACTCGCTCCGATGGCGATGCCCACCGGGAAAGCCGCTGCAGTCACACCTCCGACAAAAGACCCCGCCCCGCGGGCGCCGTTGGGGCCGTCGGTCAAGCGCAATCTCCCTATCCCTAGGCGGTCGATGGGCGGTAAAGACCAGAACGTATCGCCGGAAAGTAGCGAGACCTGCTCCGCCAAGGTCATATTATCGAGCAATGCTTTCTTATCAATCATCTTCTCTGCTTCTTGAATCTCAATACTTACCTGTCCCAGATCAACATCTCAAGATGCATATCGGGGAAGCTGGTGATCTCGGCGCCATGGAGCCGTCCATCCATAAAAAGGACGCCCGTTTGTTCATCAAGGCGTCGCGTCCCGCCGTCGCGAGGACGACGACATGTTCGAAGCCTTCACATAGCCGAGATGCGGTCACCGCTTTCCATTGAAAACAAGGAACATCGCGGCAATCGATTTCAGCAGTGAAAGTTGTGCCGGCTGCGGCAGCGCCGGTTCTGTTACGGAGTTATTCCTCCGCAAGTTTGTGAGACAGTTCGAACCTTAGCAAGCTTTATCAGACAATCTGTTGACAGACAACCTCGGTCGCGCAGCTTTCGTGTCGTCATTGATGATTCGATGCTTCCCTCGGAGGCGGATCCCGATTGATGAAGTTTCTTCACCGCCTATGGACAAGGATCGACCACAATGGACAGGCTGTTGTCCCGTTTCCGGCTACAGAGTAATCATTTTCGTACTGTCTTTCATAATCAGCATTTGCGCGGTGGGGTTTTCGGGGCACTACGCCGCGGGTCTCCTACAAGGCCGCCTGGAAACCTCGAGCGAGGTGATGCAGGTGCTCTCGGGTTTCCGTGACGTCTCCGCCTCGTCCGTCTGCATCGCCCTCACGCCGTGCTTGAATCCTCCCTACATATGCAGGCATTCCCGGTTGATATCGATCCAGATTGTCTGAGAGCTACCAGTATTCGTTGATCCTGCCGTTATAGCTTTGCCTGCTCGTCTGCACAAATTTAGATATCGAGAGATCAAAAACGGGCGCCTGGAGGAGAGCCGTGGCAGTACCGCATTCGTACCGGCTGGTCGTGTCAGACAGCCGAAGACTTGCGGATTCTCTACCATCATGGATGGCCTCGGCTCAGAGAGGGATCGGAGGCTGTCACGTATTTTTTTCCGCTTTCGGCATGTTAAAGGATGCCAGGCGATCTTGCTGCCAATTATTTTTCTGGCTGCGAGCGACCGCTTTCTGCCGGCACTCAAATTCCCCTGGTGAAGCAGGGCTATCGCATATGAGCGATGATAGAGATGAGGAACTGATCGTCCCACCCTGCCTTCTTGATCTTTCGACGAATGGAGGCCTTATCTGGATGGGCCCGGATGAGGTTGAGGGCAATCTTTCGTAACAGAGCAATGTTTGCCGGTCCGTGATCCTTACGGTTTCTGGCGGCATCCTCGCGGAACTGGACGTCGAGCACCCAGTGCAGTTTGTTTTCGATCTGCCAATGAGTTCTGGTTACCTCGATCAGGGCGGCAGCCGACATGACGGTGGAGAGCAGGAAGTAGCGGACATGGCTGGTCAGACGGCCATCGGCATGACGGCTTGTGGCCTCGACGGAGCCGATGGCCTGCAGGCCGGGGAAGTCGATGTCATTGACGGCGACGATGCAGGCACGGCGTCTTTCGCAGCGGTCATGGTCATTCTCGGCGGCGGTCTGGACGCCGAGTGGCTCGACGTCGTCCAGACGAGCAATCGTCTGTGCCAGGAGGCCGGGCTGATTGGCCTTCAACGCCAGGGCATAGTCGCCGCCGGCGGAAAGGATGGCATGAGCGGTATCGGCGCGGCAATGCAGGGCATCGGCGGTGACGATGGCACCTTCCAGCGACAAAAGCGCAAGCGCATCAAGCGCCCCTTGGACCTCGTTGCGGCCCGGCGCGGTCTGTTGGCCGATGACCAGGCCGCAACCGGCAGCCCAGACCTTGACGAGGGGCAGCGGCGTCGCCTCGTACCGCCTTGCCGTCGACCGCCACCACGCCTTCCATGCCCTTTGCAAAGGCTTCGGTAAAGCGGCTTCGAAGGCAACCTGATTGAGGCAGCGGAAAACGGTGGAGAAGGTGCCATGGCCGGCGATGCCATAGGGCAGCGGCACGATCGTCTTGAGCCACTTCTTTTTGGAAACGCCGGATCGGCCATGTCGGCGCAGCTTTCGGCGCCGCAAACGATCGCGGCAATGGCAATGAACAGGATCGACATCAGCGGATGACGTGTGTTGCGCCCCGAGGGTCGGGCAGATCTTTAAAACAGGTGGCAAATCGATTCATCCGTACCTCCAAATTATCGGAGAGTTCTTGAGTCGATTTGCCTCAACAAAACAACTCCTTACCATCCATATGCGATTCTCCTGCCTGGTGAAGCTGTCTCGTCTGGCCGTCACTTCAATCGCCCGCAACCGGCGCCTTAAGGTAGTCGAGAAACGTCCGGAGAGCGGACGGCACCTGTCGATGCGAAACGTAGTATGCATGAAAACCCGGCCCGGTAGAGGTCCAGTCCGGCAGCACGACTTCGAGTGAACCGGCCGCAAGTTTGTCCTCGACCCGGGCCTGCAGGCAATAAAAGAGACCGCCTCCCTCCTCCGCCATGCGGATAGATAGTTCCGAATCTCCGAGCGTGAGAAGTCCCGGAACGTCGAGAGAAACCATGCGATCGCCGTCGCCAAGTTCCCATTTGCAGAGGTGATCCGTACCGGTTCGGATCCGGATGCACTCGTGCGTCAAGAGATCTTCCGGCCGCGCGGGCCGCCCTCGTTCGTTGAGATAGGCCGGAGAACCGACTACGATCCATTCGAGTTCGGATGTCAGACGCGACGCGATCATCCCCTCGGGAACCGTTCCCCCATAACGGATGCCCGCGTCAAAACCTTCGGCGACCATATCGATGAAGCGATCCTCGACGCTGACTTCGACCTCGACATCTGGGTAGCTCTTGCGAAAACTGTGCAGTCGAGGAGCGATCAGCAGCTCGGCGGCGTCACGCAGGGTGGTCACTCTCACTCTGCCCGTAGGCCCGCTCCTGAAACTGTCTAGGAGATCCATCGCAGCTTGAATGCCGAGGAAACGGGGCTCCAGTTCGGCAAGCAGCACTTCGCCGGCGGCGGTGAGACTGATGCTCCTGCTTGTCCGATGAAACAGACGGACGCCCAGACGGGCCTCCAAACCCCTGATCGAGTGGCTGAGGGCAGACCCGGAAACGCCGCGAAGCGCGGCGGCCTTTCGGAACCCCCCGCACGCGCGATCGCGACGAAAGTTTCAAGGTCGGCCAGATCGGCCCGCGTTGATACCATGAGTTATGGATACTCGCACTTGTACTGAAAAAGATCGCCCTTGCCGGCGCCGACCTTGCTTCAGGCCGGCCGGCACCTTCAATCCTTATTTAACTGGCCCTGTATTTGGTATGTGATGGCCGAGGAAGCAGTCAAAAATTTGACCTAGTGATCCATGTTGGATCCTGCGAAGGACGGCGGAGATGGCCGGTCGCTGAAAAACGAAAACGTCCGGGATTAGATCGTCATGCAATGAAGATCTTCGTGTCCACAGCCACGAGAGACGGCACCGGTTGGTTCCGCGAGGCGGTCTAACAGTCCCGGAGGTTCTAGTTCTGAGCTCTCGAAAACGCGGGCTACCAGTCCTGCCGGGTTGGATGGACGAAATGTCGTTGATCGTGATCTCCGGGGGCTGGTCTAGTGCATAGACCACGGCTTCAGCCACCGACGACGGCGGAATACCCTGCTTGTTGAGCTCTCCGGCGATCTTTCTGCCCGTCTCGTCATGAACCTTGTCGGCCCAGCCGGTATCGATCACGCCAGGGCTGATCATAGACACTTGGATCCCGCTACCCACGCCCACCTCCTTCCTGAGGCTTTCGGTAATACCGCGTATGAAGAACTTCGTGGCTCCGTAAACCCCTGCCGCCTCGCCGACATGAACGCCGGCGATAGAGCTCATATTCAGGATGCGGCCGGACCGGCGCTCCAACATCGACGGCAGCACCGCGGCGATCGCATGCAGATAGCCACGCAGGTTGGTATCGATCATCTTGTTCCAATCGCCGACGGCGGCATCCTTCCAATAGGAAAAGAGCATGAGGCCGGCATTGTTGACCAATATATCGACCGGGCCGTACGTCGTTGTGGCGAACGCGACGAGGGCCTTGGTACTCTCAAAATCCGTGGCATCAGCAACCTTGTAGCTGGCAATACCTCCCGAACCGGTGATGTCTTCGACGATCTGACTGAGGCGTTCCTCATTGCGGCCGGCAAGGACGACGCGCGCACCTTTTTCCGCCAATCCTCTGGCGGTCGCCGCTCCAATGCCCGAGGAAGCCCCTGTGACGATGGCGACCTTGTTTTTCAGATGTGACATGACGTGCTCCTTCACTGCGGTTGGGTCAATTCGGCTTGCCGCGCGGCTTTGACGGGCTCGGGGGTCGTCCGGTTTTCCAACACCTGCCGCTTGGTTTTCTGATCTCCGCCGACGATATGGTCGATGCCGTTCATGAGGGCCTCGAAGCCCTGCTTGGCGACGAGCGTCTTGTCGTTTTTTTGTTGGCCACCGAGCTTCGTACCGCCCATTCCAGCGTTCGCGTGGAAGTCGCTGTTGGTGGCGCCCGGAAGGAGTGCCGTCACCGTGACCCCGGTCGAGCGCAACTCCTCGCGCAGAGATTCCGCGAACATGTAACCGAATGCCTTCGACGGGCCGTAAACGGTTTCGTATGGCGTGGGCAGGGTCGCCGAAACCGAGGAGGTGATGAGAATCCTGCCGCGGCCGTTCTTGACCATATGTTGGACGACGCGTTTGGCCATATGGACGGTCCCGGTTACATTGATCGCAAGCAGGCGAAGCTCATCCTCGAGATCGTTATCGACAAAGGCGCCGCCAATACCGATACCGACGTTCAGAGCCGCGGCTTCCAAGGGGCGCCCCAGCCCCTGCGTAAAGGTCCAGAACCTCTCGACGCCATCGTACGTCGAGGCATCCGCTTTGAACGGATATGCTTCGGCATCAAGGCTTCGTAGCGCATCGGCGGCCTCGTTCACCTTGTCGCTTGAGCCTGAAATGGCGACATCGAATCCATTCTTGGCGAATTGTTTGGCAAGCTCGAAGCCTATTCCAGATGAGCCGCCCGTGATCATTGCGAGTGGTTTATTCCCTGTCATGATTTCACTCCTTTGGTTTGGTCAGCACCACGATCGTCTCGAGGCGCTGGTGACCAAATGCCCGTGGAGCCGATTGGTTACATGAGCAAAATTGATCGGGGCGGCGAGTGAAAATCATCCACCGATCTGGCAGGGACCAGGAGTGCGTTACCTTTTTGGTCCCGTCCGCGGTCGAACTGGCCAGGCATTCCCTACGTCACGAAGGCCCTTGAGTGAACACGGCTCATCGGTGCGTGCGATCCCGCTCACTTCAAGTAGCCGTCGCGCTACCCTATTCTTATAGTGCGATCGAACGGTCGTTCGCAGCCCGCGGATATGATCCGACGACCCAAGCGCCCGAGTAGCGTTGATGGACTTCTCTGCGCTGGTGCCATCGGCCGGCACGCTTCTCGGAGAAAAATTCCACGGCGACGGCTTGTCCGGCACACCTTCCAGCGGTGACGGTCCAATGACGGGAAAGACAAAAAATGAGCGAGAGAATGAACAGCGTCGTTGCTCCTGGCCGCGTTGCGGTCATCACGGGAGCTGCGAAGGGCATCGGCTTGGCAATCGCGAGGGCTCTCGCGGCCCGCGGCATGAAGCTCGCGCTGCTGGATCTCGACGCCGACGCACTTGAGGATGTTACTTCGACACTCGACACGGACATCCTGATCGTGAGCGGCGACGTATCAGATTTGTCGGCACTGACCAGGTTGCGGGACGAAACGATTTCGCGGTTTGGCGACGTGGCCGTCCTAGTAAACAACGCGGGCATAACGCAAGGAGCCGGCCCTTGGGACAATCCTGCAAAGTGGCGACGCCAGATCGATGTAAACTTCGGAGGTGTTCTGGCCGCGCAACACGTCTTCGTGCCCTACATGATCGAAGCCGGTCGCCAGTCGGCCGTTGTCAACCTCGGCTCCAAGGAAGGTATTACGACTCCTCCAGGTAACGCCGCATATTCGGTGGCAAAGGCAGCTGTCAAAGTCCTGACCGAACAGCTGTCGCACGAGCTTCTGAAGGAGACGGGAGGTCGTGTTTCGGCTCATCTCCTCGTCCCTGGCTACACGTGGACACCCATGAACATCGCACTCAAGCCGCAGGGCATTGCGAAACCCGATGAGGCATGGACCGCAGAGCAACTGGTGGAATACTTCCTGGTCCGTCTGCTCGACGAGAATTTTTACATCATCTGTCCGGATAACGCGGTTACGTCTGCGATCGATGCCAGAAGGATCCGCTGGGCGGCCGACGACATGATCCTGAACCGGCCGGCGCTTTCACGCTGGCACCCCGACTGGATGGATAAATTCGCAGCCTGGTTGAAGTCAGGTCACTGACGGTGGAATGTTTGTAGAGGAGAGTAATCCAATGCCCAGACCCTATGTAATCTGTCACATGATGTCGCCGCTGGATGGCCGATTGATCGTCAATGATTGGGCCGAGGCAACCGGCCATTCGGTCGATGAGCTCGTGAAGATCTATGACGGCCTGCATGAGAAGATCGGTGCCGACGCCTGGCTTTCGGGAAGAGCGACGGGAGAAGAGTTCGCGGACGCCGTCGACCGCCCCTATCAAGCAACCGGCACAGCCGCGCGACCGATCCATATCGCCAACCCGGACGCCGGCGAGTTCGCTGTCATCGTGGATAAGGACGGTCGGCTACGCTGGGACAAGAGCGACATTGAGGGAGCTCACCTTGTGGTCCTGACAGGATCTGACGTGGATGATGCTTACCTGGCGGGCCTCACCCAGGCTGGCGTTTCCTATATCGTCTCGGAGAAAGATGGCGTCGATCTGAAAAACGCGCTTGACCTTCTTGGAACCGAGTTCGGTGTGAAGCGCTTGATGCTGGAAGGCGGGGCGCAAACCAATGGCCATTTCTTGAAGGCGGGTCTTGTTGACGAGGTCAGCCTGGTCATCTTCCCTGCGATCGGAGGCAAGTCGAATACACCGGCCATATTCGAGGGCGGCGAGGATGGGCTTGCCGGCAGGGCGAGGCTCACGTTTATCAGCGCCGAAGCCGCTGGCCTCGGCTCCGTGCATCTGAGATATCGCGTTGGACGTCCATAAGAGACGTCCATAGGAGAAGATTGTGGAAGGGCTCCCTCCTGCCGTCGTCGAAATGATCGTCGAGGAGCAGGGCGCGATACTCCTGAGCAAGCAACCTTGTTTCGAGATCATCGCGCAGCGCAGAGAGCCGGAAGAACTGGCGTAGTCTGCCCGTGGTGTCTCTCCGATTAGGCGGTGTGATGAACGGTATGTGACGCCGACATTAATGCCCGCGGCGGTGACCGCGATATGAGCGTCAAGGCGTTGCTCGAGTGCAGCTCGACAAACAAACAAGGTGAGACGCGTATTGCCGCACGTAACGATGCTCCCCACAAAAATGTCGGGCCTACTACACCTGCTGTCAGGTTTGTCAGGTGCGCGCCATGGTGCTGTTCCGCCCGACTTCCTACCGCGCTCTCGTGGAAGTCCTTGAAGCATAGGCACAAGATTCCTTCTGAGGCTCGATCCGGCCAGAGTGGCATGAGTCTTGAAACTTTCTCGTCGCGCGGCGGCAGCTGTCTTCTCCCGAGAAAGCGCGCGAGTCAAAGTCGAATTGCAGGTGAACGCATGGTGACGCAGTAGAACTTTGTGGATGCGGTTCGACCCGGGGAGAACAAAACTCCGGGCAGAGGTTTGGGAGGGTTGTTTGTCTGTGTCTGACAAAATTGCGATCTTCGGTATGGCGAGCGTTTTTTCGGTCACCCATGCGCTATTCGCAGTCGCTCAAGAGGCCAGGGCCGTGACTAACCCCCTGGCCTATATGCTGCAACCTATCACAAAATCCCAGGGGATGCTGAAAACCTTCGAACAAAGCCGGGAGACATTTCCGGGCGAGGTTCTGCTCGATATGAACGCTACCTATCTCGACCGACAGATCTACAATCCGGCCACGGCGCGCTACGACCACGTTAAACTGCGCGGCTATCAAGACGCCCGCCAGACCGGCTTATCCGGTGCCGACACGCCATTGGTTGGACCGACCATCGATCTACGGCCCGGTCAGACGGTGCGGGTAACGCTTCACAACCTGTTCCCTCAGGATTCCACCTGCGGCATCGGCGGTGGCAGTGCCAATACCCCCCATTGCTTCAACGGTACCAACCTGCATTCGCACGGTCTCTGGGTAAATCCGTCTGGCAATGGCGATAATGTGCTGATCTCAATCCGTCCCGGCGTTTCGTTCCAATATGAATACAACATCGCCGTTGAGCATCCCGCCGGCACCTTCTGGTATCACCCACACCTACACGGATCAACCGCATTGCAGGTGTCGAGTGGCATGTCCGGGGCGTTGATCATCCGTGGCGATCGCATGCCGACACCGACCGAGACTGGCGATATCGACCGCCTATTGAAGCAGCCGGGCGGCTCCGATATCGCCGAACGGGTTTTGGTGCTACAGCAGATTCAATATGCTTGCACCGATAACAATGGCGACATCACTTATGATTGCCAGCCAGGACAGGTGGGCGGCATCGAAAGCTACGATCAGTTCGGACCTGGCAGTTGGCCGGCTTCGGGCCGCTTCACCAGCGTCAACGGCCAGGTGCTTGGTCAGTTGGCATTAGCGGAGGCTGGCTCGGTCGAGCGGTGGCGGATGATACACGCCGGGGTTCGCGACACCATCAATTTCGAAATCCGGCGCAAGACCGGGACGACCGCGTTCCGCACGCTTGCGGCAGCGGACACCGACAGATGGATCGATCAGAATTGCGGCAAGGATACTATTCCGTATGGGGTGGTGGCCCAGGACGGGCTGACAATGGCGCAGGTGCAGATGCGGCAGCAAGCGATCCTGCAACCGGGCTACCGCGTTGACGCGCTGGTGGTGTTGCCAGGAGCGGGTGACTACTGCATCATCGATGGCGCCGCACCGGCAGCGGCCAGCGTCAACCAGGAGGCTCCAAGCCGACGGCTTCTCGGCATAGTCACTGCAGTAGGCGGCCATGCCGTCAATGGCGAGATCGGCACCTATCTGCAGGATTGGCTGATTTCGGCGGCTGAGCGCACGATGTCACAGAATGTCGCCGGCAAGGTTATCGATGACCTCAAGAACGAGATGTCGCTCTCAAGCTTTATTCCCCATCCGGACATCGACGCGGGCGAGGTCACCGGCGAGCAGCAACTGGTGTTTAACATCGATGTGAAACAGCCGGGTGCCACCTTCTTCGAGGTTGACGGCAAACCTTATGATCCCAACCGCATCGACCGGACGTTGCCGCTGAGCGGAGTCGACGAATGGACGCTCCGCTCGGATTTCGTCAGCCACCCATTCCATATCCATGTCAATCCGTTTCAGATCATCAAAATTGTCGATGCGGCCGGCAACGATGTCAGCGCGCTTGGCGCCGATGACGACGGCGATCCGCAATATCCAGGCTTGAAAAATGTCTGGAAGGACACGCTGTGGATCAAGAATCCCGGCACCGATCCGTCGGCGCGCTACACGATCACCGTGCGGACGCACTACCAGCGCTATATCGGCGAGTTCGTTCTGCATTGCCACATCCTCGATCATGAGGACCAGGGCATGATGCAGAACATCAGGATCACCCTGCCGGACGGCCAGGGTGGCACCGTTTCCGGCCATCATTAGGGCGTCGATCGCCATTGGGAGGAACTATGAGCTTCACTGGCACTTGGAGTTATCGCAGCCTGATCAACAATCCCGATTTATCGGTTGATTTCAATGCACTGGAATTTGGCCAGGGAACGCTGGTGCTGACCGAGTTGGCTCGGCGCAAGGTCGGCGGAACCATTGGTGGGCCCGGGTGGTCGCTGGAATTGACCGGTACGGTGCGTCCGGGAGACCCTGTCGAGCTGCAATTCACTGGAAAGGGCGATGTGGCCGGCGAGACCTGGATCTACAGCTATCGCGGCTACATCGTGCCGAACTGGCCGAATGGCGTCGATCAAAGGGACGCCATTGTCGGTAGCATCGTCCGCGACGTCCCGCATTCGCATGGGGTCGCCGCAGCCGGCTACGTTGCCTCCTGGTATGCCGTGCGACAGTGATGCTCCAGCATTTGCCGCAGCTCGAAGACATTCGGATCAACATTCACCGGCCAGGGTCTGGGTCGACGGACCGATGCCTCACATTTGAACCGCGTGCTCTGGCGGTTCAGCGGGATGTGCTGCCCGAACTTGTCGAACACGATCGTCGCCAGCAACTGAGGGCCGATGAAGCCGCGCGGGCGTCGCATGGAACGGTGCGGGAGCCTGACTGATCGCCTCGCAATCGCGGCAGGTAAATTTCTCGCGCACCGTCTCGATCACCTTGAATCGGCGCGGGATATCCTCCAGCGTTTCCGTCACATCCTCGCCCAGCTTCGACAGCCGCGAGCCGCCACAGCAGGCACATGCCGTCGGCGCTTCGATGACGATGCGTGCGCGCTCGACGTCTTTGGGCGACGCCTTGCGCACTGGACGCTTGCGGGCGAAGGCGCGCACGGACTGCGTTCTGGCCGCGGCCTCTTGGACGCTCAGTTCGTCCTCGGCGGCCTACGCCACGAGCTCTTCGAGCTGCAAATTCCAACTGATCGATCAGCCGCTGCGTGCGCTCGCGGCGCGGCCCGTGCTTCTCGCGCTCCAGCTTGCCGATCAGCAACTGCAAATGCACGTTGAGCGCCTCAATGCTCGACAGCCGCGCCTTCGCGTTGGCCGCGTCCGCCTCAGCTTGCAGCCGCGCAGCACGTTCGGCCAGCAGCGCCGGATGAGCGCTGGCAAGGTCCGATGGCAGGGTAAGCGGCGGCAATGTCATAACGACATTGAATCAGATTTCTCAACAATCTCAATGCAAAAATTGAGTCAAACCCGGCTGGGGCGCCAGGTTTCCTGCCGTGCGCGCCAGTCAATTCCCTCCAGCGACAACGCATGTTGATGCCCCTCCTGGTGAGGCTGAATGATTCTCAGATCGAGTTGATGAATGGTACGGTTGCGAAGGTCGCGAACCGCGTTGACGACCGCTGGGGAATTTTGGAACAAATATGCTCCGGTTGATTGCTGGTCGATGAGCAGGCGCTTCCGCCTGATTTGAACGTAAATCCAATTGACGGGAATATCGAGCCTGGCGGCAAGTTGTACGGCGCTGAGCAAACTAGGTTCGTGTGTCCATCTGTTGCGCTGTGCCTTTACCTAGATGCCCGCTGCAAGGCGGAGGCGTTGCACAGTGATTGGCAAAACCTTCTCCTCACAATTGGGCGAATGGTGTCCTTCGCGCGTCAGTATTTCAGGCTTCGACATATCCCTGTGTCGCAGACACGGGTATCAGCAAGGTCGATCCACCACGATGTTCAACCTCATACGACGGCGCGAAGTTGCCGCCTCTACGTCCCACCTCACGCATCACATTAAAGGAGCGTCCAAATAACGGATGGCTCGGATCCAGCACCTCGATCTTGTCCGGTGATGATTCGTCAGAACTCACAAGCAGGGATATTTCTGTAGACCTTCGAGCAGATAACCGAGCTGCGCCGGTGTGATCACCACCGTGCCGTCAGCGGCTGACGGCCAGATGAAGCGGCCGCGCTCCAGCTTCTTCGTGAACAGACAAGCGCCCTGGCCGTCACGCTAGATAAACCTTCCTCGCTCCAATTTTTTCGTGAACAGGCAGGCCCCCTGGCCATCGTGCCAAACGACCTTGATCAGATCGCCGCGTTTGCCCCAAGGCGGCGCATCCTCGGATGCTTACTTTTGTCCGGAAAGCTTGCCGTTTTGGCCGCATTGAACTCATCAAATAAGGATTTGCGCCGCGCGGACGAGCACGCGGCGCTTTTATTCGGCAGGGAAAGCAGCTTCGTCTAAGCCTTTGGCCATATTCGATGAATTCTTGCTCCACAATCTCTGACGGGCCAGCGCCGGCAGGGCAGAGGAGATTAATCCTTCAAGAGGCTTTTGTTCTCAGTCGTCGGCACGTACTGGAAAGTGTCTTGTCCTTGCTCAATGGCCGGACCGGAGCCGCCTTCGTAAGCGAGGTTCCAGCTCGTGACTATCTCAGTGTTGTTGCCGTTGACCTGTGCGTAGCCGGTCCATCCGGTTGCGGAATTGCAGTTCTCCGTCGAATTGTTCCAGCCGACCGAAAATGCGATGAACGTCCCGTTTACCCTTCCTGTTAGCGGATAGGGCGAGTTCTGGCATCCGGTGCCCTGGGCTCTGTTTACATATTGGCCGGAGACATTTCCGAACGAGTCGACTTGAATGATCATCGTCGAGCCGGACTGGTTCTGCCAACTGCTGGAAGCCGATGCGATGCTTGAAAAATCCTTGAAGTTGCTTGCATCGAAAGCAAGAGCTGAGGTTGCTACAGCAAACACAAGTGCTGCAACTGCATTAGTACGGATCATGGTTTTTCCTCCTGATGTGCGCCGACCGTCGGCGATCGTACCGAAGGTTGCATATAAACTCGTAATAATCAATCAATCCGAGTAGCAATTTCCCGGGTTGAGAAAACCGAAAGACGGGCCGCGCGTTGCGTGGCGCGGCCCGAGAACGAGCATCAGGAGTGAAGACTTACACGATGCAAATTACGAACGGGATAGCGCAACGCTAATATCTTGACCATCATTGGAACGGACAAACTGCATGGCCGCAACCCCGAGAGCTACCTCACGGACGTCCTAACCCAGATCAAAGATTAACCGGTAGATAGGCTTGAAGACCTGTTGCCGTGGAATATGCTTCCGACGGTCTCCACTGCGCAAAAGGCCGCCTGATGGCTCGTTCGATGCATATCTGCACGATCGAAGACGTGGCCACCATGACCGGCGAGAACCTCGAACTGCTCAGAGAGATCGTATCCATCCGAGCAGGGCCGCGGGATTTTGGGCGCCGCGCGTAGTAACGTCGGTTCATGGAGATCGGATCGAACTGCACGGAGATCGGGTGAGAATCGGCGCCGACGGTACGCCATCACTTGACCGCGACAGACCCGATCATCCGCCAACACTTGCCGATCGTGCATGAGGCGATGCATCACGTCACCCATATGAGCGTGCGCAACCGCGGCACCTTCGGCGGCAGCGTCGCGCATGCGGATCCAGCGACCGAGATGCCGATGATGACACGGTTCCTCGGTGGGACGGTCATCGCCTCCTCTCAGCGCGGCAGACGCGAAATACCTGCAGCCGATTTTTTTGTCGGATCGCTGGTCAACTCGTTGGAACCGGACGAGTTTGTAATTCGCGTCGAGCTCGACGCGATGAGACCGGATGCCGGATGGGGATTTGAGGAGTTTGCAAAACGCCACGGGGACTTCGCACTCGCTTGCTTTGCGACGACGCTGCATTGTGTAGATGGCAGGGCGTCTGACGTTCGCGTTGGCATGATGGGCGTTGGTGAAACCCCGCTGCGGCTTGAAGAGATCGAGGGCATCATCGAGGGGACGGATGTTTCCGAGCCGGCTCTCGATACGGTGGCGGATCGCCTGGCTGGAATCCTCACGCCCAACACGGATATCCATGCCTCTGCAGATTACCGCAGGCATCTCTCAGGCGTCCTTGCCAAACGGGCCCGTCGCGCCGCCTGGAGCCGCGCGAACCACGAAAGGCTTCAAGCAAGATGAGTGAGAAGACGATCACCGTCAGCGTCAACGAAGCGTATATGACGCGCACGATCGAAGCACGAACGCTGCTGAGCCACTTCCTGCGCCAGGATCCTTTGCCTGACCGGAACCCATGTCGGGTGCGAACATGGCGTTTGCGGTGCCTGCACCGTCATTCTCGATGGAAGGAGCGCACGCTCCTGTCTGATGCTTGCAGTGCAGGCAGACGGAAGCGAAATCGAAACCATGGCCAGGGAAGCGTCGATACTCGGACGAATCCAAGAAGCGTTCCGCCAGCATCATGGCCTGCAATGCGAATTTGTAGGCCCAGTTTCATCGTTGGCGATCATCGACCTTCTTCGCCACCATCCGCTGGAAACCGATGATAAGATCAGGGAAGCGCTCTCAGGAAACATCTGTCGTTGTACGGGCTATGAAAACATCGTCAACGCCGTCCGCGAACTGGCTAGCAAGAGAGGACCTTTAAGATGAAGATGCATTTTCTCGAGGCCGGCCGCCTTCGTATGCGCCGGTCCATCTACGTCCCTGGGGCGCTGAAGGAAGAAGCGATTGAATTGCCGGTTCACGCCACCCTGATGCGCCATCCCCAAGGCAACGCGCTGTTCGATAGCGGATGCAATCCAGAGGCCGCCATCGATCCAGGCGCGCGATGGGGTGGGTTAAGCAAGGTTATGACCCCGATCTTTTCGCCAGAGCGGACGGTCGTTCATCAGTTGAAGAACTCTTGCTCTCGATCCCGAGGACATAGATGTTGTGATCTGTTCACATCTGCATCCCGATCATTGCGGCTGCAACGCGTACTTTCGGCGCGCAACGATCCTCTGCCACGAAGCGGAGGCGCAGGCCGCCACGGCAAGCGGTGCAGAAAATCAAGGCTATCTTCGAGGAGAATGGGACCAGCCCCAGGGTTTCCAGACCTTCAATGCCGAGCATGACGTCTTTGGCGACGGGCGCATCGTCTTGCTGCCCATGCCGGGTCATACCCCCGGAATGACCGTCGCCCGTGTCGAGCTGGAAAAAGATGGTTCATTTATACTCGCTTCAGATGCTGCCCCGCTCCAGGCGAGCGTCGACACCGGTATCGCTCCGAGAAATACTTGGAACATCGAACTCGCCGCAGAGGCACTCGCTCGCCTGAAAGCTCTTCGGGAGCGGGGAGCTTCTATCATTTTCGGCCACGACGACGCGCAATGGCAAGAGTTGCGAAAGGGTGTGGAGTTCTACGAATGAGCCAGCAGGACCATTCCGTCGAGCTGCGGCCCAAACTTGTCGGCAAGCGGGACAAGCGCACCGAAGATCCACGTCTGCTGACGGGTGTTGGTCAGTATGTCGATGACATGGCGCCGCGGTATGTTGCATATCGCATTGCGACGCTCCGACCAGCCACATGCCCGAATCCTGAACATCGATGTCGGCGATGCGTTCTCGGTGCCCGGCGTCGTCGCGATCTATAACGCGAGCGACCTGGAAGGAGAGATCAAACCTGCCATACCGACCTCGCGTATGCCTGGTTATTACGCCACCCCCATATGGCCACTTGCACGCGGGAAAAGGTGGCCGTTCTATCGGATCGTGTCCCAGTACGTGGCGTAGGTGACGGTAGGGAGTAAAGCCGAGCGCCCGCGCGCTTCTCGTTGCGCTGTAGCGGGTGATCGGCTTTGCGGGCGGCCATCAGTGTTTTTCCGCTAGGGTCGGGTTGTTCAAGACCAACCTGACGGAAAGATCACCGAGGACCAATGACATGATGAACGTGCGCTCCCTTGTTGAGAAGAGTGCCGATGCAGATTTGTTGCGTGAGATGATCGGTCTTGCTGCCGAGCGGCTGATGGAGCTGGAAGTAGGCTCGGCTACGGGTGCAGACTTCGGTGTGAAGAACTCGATGCGGCTCGCACAACGCAATGGCTACCGTGACATCGGGAGACGCGGGCTGGCACCGTCGAGCTTCGCATTCCGAAGCTGCGCAAAGGCAGCTACTTTCCGAGCTTCCTTGAACCGCGCCGCATGGCAGAGAAAGCTCTGACGGCCGTTATCCAGGAAGCGTATATCCAGGGAATCTCGACTCGTTCTGTCGACGACTTGGTCAAGGCCATGGGTATGAGCGGCATCTCCAAAAGCCAGGTGAGCAGCCTAACATCGGGACGAACGCAATCTGCGGGGCGAAGGTGGCTGCGACGGCCATCCTCATCAGCGGCTGGAGATAGATCAGATAACCGCCCACGGTGACAAGGATGCCGATCTGGAGTAGCGGCTCGGAGATGCTGGTCCCAACGAAACTGCCCACCGGTTCCGCTTCCGCAAAGACGATCGACAGCTCAACCCCCTCGAGCGTGGATTCCGATGGCGGCGTCTCGGCCCGATGCAGAACGCGCGCCCCGAGCCAAAGCGTGCTTTTTTCGCCCACCCAGCTTCTTTAGAGGTTGGAGGTGAATTTATCGCGCCCTTCAACACTGCGACCGCGAGATAGAGGGAGACGAGAAAGAGAAGAGACCGGTATGACGCTTGCTCGGTCGCCTCATTGACGATCCGGCGCTGGAGTTCGAGAGGCGCCGCGCCGATAACGAAAAGAGCCAGGGACAGCCCTGCGACCAACGCCTGATGACGCCTTCCCATCAGCCAGATGAAGCCGAATAGTTCGGAGAGCATCGAATCCGTCGCGCCATTTGCGGGACGCGGCCGGACAATTAAATCCTGGAGGGCCAGATGTTCATCGCGCACTCACGGGTCAGAGAGAGCGCTCGACGCGCCCGGTTCGGGAGTCGTCGGATGGCCTCACCAGTAGGACGCTCACGACCGTCCCCACCATGAGGATCAGGATGACGAGGAGAAACCTCGACGCGACGGCGTCTGCGATGACCCTGACAAACATGACGGAAACTCCAGGGACGATTTCATAGTTTGAGAGAGCTCACCATGCGGTAGCCAGGGTGATGTTGTTTACCACGCCGCCGACGCCGCGGATGCTTTCCGCCGCCACCCTGGCCGCCGAGCATTCCAGCTCCGTCTCGACCTCTCCCCTCAGGGTCACTGCCCCGTCGGAGACGGTCGCATTGACGATGGGGAACCTTATTTCGAACTCGGTTTCCAGGCGGCCACGAACGGCCGTCCCTAGGGCCTCGTCGCCGGAAGCAGTACACTGCCGTCGAACATCGAGAAGCGCTCGCATCAAGTCGTGACGGCTGATTATGCCGGCGAGTCTGCCGTTCGGTGTTTGATGTCGTGGGCCTGCAGGAGTTCTGCGAGCTGGCTCGCGGTTGCGCTCGGGGCGGCGCTGACGACGGGCGTCGACATCACGTCCTTGACGCGCCAGCTTCGGGCCTTCACATAGTCCGCCAGTGCATCTTCGCGGTCGCGCGTATGCGGTACCGCCCGTCTCGCCCAGGATGACGCCACCCGGCGCAGCAGGTCTCCCCGGTGACGATGCCGGTGAGCCGCCCTTCGCCATCGATGACGGGCACCGCGCCGATCTTGCTGGCGTTGACGATCTCGACGGCTTCCCTGACGTTGTGTCCCTCGTCGAGCGTCGTCACGGGGTCGTCATGATGTCTCTAGCAAGCATCGCGCTGTCTCCTTTTCGATCGGACAATTACGGAGCCAACTTGTTGAGCGCATTGACGTGGATCAAGGCAGACACGAAGCCGCGGGAGGCATTCTTCACGCGTCGTCGTCTCTGAAGCCTTCCGACGAAGTGCGGCGTCAGGCTCGCCCGCATTGCAACTTATTGAGGATCGAGGCGTTACGGTTCGGTCTCGTCCTCGCGCGGCGTACCAAATTCTTCCCGCGCCGTCGCAAGGAGTCTTATGCAGCAACCCGTCAAGCTGGTATCCGTCGGCACCGCCGTTCCGCCACATGTCATCGACCAGCGTGACGCGGCGCGAGCCTCGCACACCGCGTTCTCATCGCGATTTGGCGATTTCGAAAAGCTGGCAAGGGTGTTCGAAACCTCGGGAATTCGGCGCCGCTATGCCGTCCGGCCGATCGAGTGGTATCTCGAGACGTCGGGATGGCCCGAACGAAACCTCGCTCATATCGAGGGCGCGGGTGCAATGTTCGTCGCCGCCGCCAGCAAGGCTCTCGTGTCGGCGGGCATTGCAGCAGGCGATGTCGACACGATCGTAACCGTCTCCTCGACTGGTATTGCGACACCTAGTCTGGAAGCGAGGGTAAGCCGAGAACTGGGCTTCCGGGACGATGTCGAACGGGTTCCCGTGTTTGGCCTCGGCTGTGCCGGCGGAGTCTCTTGGGCTTTCAATCGGGTCACGGCTGGCGGCATCCCGGCCAGGCTCAGTCGTGCTGGTGGTCGCCGTCGAGACCTGCACGTTGGCATTTCGCATGGACAAGCTTACGAAGGCGAACATCGTGGCGACCGCCCTCTTCGGCGACGGGGCCGCCGCCTGCGTGGTGCGTGCTAGTGAGACCGGTCTGGCCGAGGTCGAACTTGCAGGCCAGCATACGTGGCCCGACACGCTAGACATCATGGGATGGAGCGTCGATCCGGAGGGTCTGGGCGTGATCTTCGATCGTGCGATACCACCGTTCGCCGAAACTCATGTGCTGAAGGGCGTAACGTCCATACTCGCCCGATCAGATCTTGCTCCTGCCGACGTTGACCGGTTTGCGTGCCACCCCGGTGGATCAAAGGTTATCACCGCCTTGGAATCGGCGCTTAAACTAAGCCAGGGAACCCTCGACCAGGAACGTGAGGTTCTCTCGGACTATGGGAACATGTCCTCGCCAACCGCGCTGTTCGTACTCGAGAAGCTTCTTGCGCAAGGACTACCCAGGAGAACTGTCCTGACGGCGATGGGACCGGGCTTCACCCTTAGCTGCCTCTCGTTGACGAGGCTGCAGCATGACCCGGCGATCATTCTCCAGGACGTTTTAAGATCGCATCGTTTGCAGAACGAACAGGAACTCGAAACAGGTAGCTGACGCTGCAAAGGCTGCGATTGCCGTGGGACACCCCAAGTCGAAGGCGAGGTTGCCACCTCGCACTCGAATCCTTTCTCCTGCGTGCCGGCGTAGCTGCGGCAGTATGGCTGGTGGTAGTCGCTACCCAATCCGGTCCTCTGTCGCACTAGGAGGAGCGTGCCCAGCGCCAATTCTGGATTTCCGGCAAGTCTTCTCCACGCTCCCGCACGAACGCCCGGTGCTCGTCGAGCTTTGCATGCAAGGCTGCCGTCACATCTGGCACCTTTTCGGCGAGGCCGGGCACGCGCGCGATCGGTCGCGATGTCTATCTGCGTGTATCTGAACCATGCGATCCAGCCATGGCACTGAATGTGCATCGGCAAACAAAAGCGGATTTACAACCAACGTTGTCAGATACGTCTCCCCCAAGCGGCATTGATGTCTCGGAGGCCAGTGTCTCTCGATTACGCCTGTCATCGATCGCCGACCTCGGCAGGCCACAAGGAGTGGGAAACTTTGATCTCCTACGCACTTTGCTCATCGCTTCCCATTCCTAGCTGCATTGAAGCGTATCTGGGGCAGAGTGACTTCAAATAGGCGCTTCAGCGGAGTCCACCGACCGAGGCACTGGATGTTCGCAACCAACTGCCGCTTTTCCGGAAGATGATGAGTTAAGGTGGCAGGAAACGGAATAAGACTGGTTGACGAGAAGCCCGGGAAAAACAACAGAAACTGGTTCGAAAGTTTTTGTTCGTTCATCAGCGCTTTTTGTTGGATTGTGAGAGCACGGATCCTGCCAACTGCTTGATAGCAGTGCTGTATTTCGTGCTCGATAGAACCTGCGAAGCCTTGTCCTCCATCGCAGCTCCTGTCTGCTTTGAGGTGCCCGCCTGCAAGGGCTCTGTTGCAAGATCGACTTCGACTATGTCGGGATGTACCCCGGCGATCCGCCCCGGCAGCTACGTCCTCATTTCCGTGACCGACACCGGCACCGGAATGACGTCCGATGTGATGGAGAGGGCTTTCGACCGTTCTTCACCGCGAAACCGACGGGCTCGGGAACGGGGCTTGGGCTGAGCATGGTCTACGGTTTCGCAAAGCAATCCGCAGGGCACCTGCAGCTCTACAGCGAACTTGGCGAAGGGACGACGGTGCGCCTCTTTCTTCCACGCGCCGACGCCGGAAAGGATTCTCATCCGAACGAGCAGCGGGCTGAGGAAGCCCCGCCTCGGGGCACGGAAACTATCCCGGTGGTCGAGGACGACGCGAGAGTTCGCCGAGTGACGGTCAGCCGCCTGCAGACGCTTGCCTACTTCGTGATCGAAGCTACGAACGGGATCGACGCGTTGAAGGAGCTGGAGGCGGGGCATGACGTAGCGCTCCTGTTCAGTGATGTGGCCATGCCGGGAATGAACGACGACGAACTGGCCCGGAATGTCCGGGAGCGCTGGCCGAGGGTGAAAATTCTCCTGACGTCGGGCTTTTCTGAACCCCATGCCGCGGAAAAGGAGATCGAAGCGGGCGCCGGCTGGCTGAAGAAGCCGTACACTGCATCGGAGATGTCGACCCGTCTCAGGCTGCTGCTCGCCGCGAGGCCTAATAGCGATTCTGCTCGACAGCAGGATTTCAATTTAGAAAAATCAAACCCGAACCTCAATCGCGCTGCCGTTGCGGGGACTCATATCTTTCTTCGCGGAAGATCCCAGCCTACGTCGCCACCCAAGGTCGCTCTCCAACAACAACAATGGTCGCCTTGTGCTCGCGACGGAGGCTCTGCAACGGGTGGTGCGGAATTTCATTCCGAAGACGAGATCTGCGCGCAAGTCGATCAAGGAAATTGGGCTCTATGCGAAGGGCGCTCAGCGGCGCCCTTGCTGCTGAGTGTGGGCAGAGCAGTAACGTCTAGCCAATCCCGATATTCGATCACCCGACCGTCAGTCGGTCGTCGAGAGTGCTGATCCCTGGAGCGGACCATGCAGCGCGCTCCGCCGCCTGCCGTTCCGACCAGGTCTTCACCTTGCCGGAGAGGATTACCTTTCTGCCTTGGACGTCGATTCTGATTGCATCGGCCTCAAGAGCGGCGTCGCGTTGGAAAGCATCCTCGATGCGTTTCTTGACATCCACCGCCGTAATATGCGGCTTCAGCTCCACTAGGTTGGACACCCCTACTACGCCGGCGAGATGCCGCACGGCGTCGTAGGCAGCGTTCTTTTGATATTGCCACTCGACCTCTCCCCGCAAGGTGATCCACCCTTTGAGGACCCGCACCTGCACCGAATCCTTTGGCACGGAAACGTTCCAGTCGAGCATTTTGACAGCTCGCCGGGCGATGTCGTCGTCGTCTGTTTCCTTCGGCCCGAAAATCCGGACCTCGATATCGGCAGCTATTCCGCGCACGCCCTTGACGCGACTAACCACGCGCTCTGCGGCGTCTTTCTCCGCGTAGGTGCGCGCGTGACCAGTCAGTGTGACGATCCCGCTTTCGACCGCGACGCCGATATCAGCCGCGTCGATACTGGGCTCGAATTCCATTTCGTCGAGAATGTTCTGTCTGAGTTGAATGTCGTTCATGACAACCTCCTTCAGGTTTGCGACGTGCCGATCGTGACAGCGCCGCAGATTTTCGTCGTTGATCTTCATCAAGCACGAGAGCGACCTTGGAATTTCAGCGGACAGAACACGGTCTGCGGGCTGCTACTGGGTCTGCACGTCAGCGGCCACGAAGAGGCGGTGGCCGTTCCTCACGACGGTGATGAGAGCACGGGCATGCTCCTTCACGAGTATTGAGAGGAGTTGCCCGACGTCCGTCACCGGCTGCTGGTCGAGAGCGACGATAACGTCGTCCGGCTGCAGGCCGGCCTGTGCCGCGACCGAACCCTCGGCGACGACGACGACGCGGGCGCCGGGACCATCGGGAGAGTTCGCCATCTCGGCGTCGGCGAGAGGGCCGCGGCCGATATGAATGGTACGCGGAGCAGCCGGTTCGGCAACCGGTGCGTCGGACACCACGGGAAATGCTTCTATCCTTCGGCTCGCGCGGTCGATCTGGAAGGACGGCTTGGACTGCAACGGTAGCGATCCCACAAGCCTTCGAACGTCGGACGCGCCGCGCACCGTCCTTCCGTCGACCATCCGAATGACGTCGCCCGGCTGAATTCCTGCATTTGCCGCCGGTGAACCCGGAAGGACTTCGCTGACCAGCGCGCCCGCCCCTTCATCGATGCCGAACGCCTTTGCGAGACCGGGCGTCAGGTCCTGCGTTAAAATTCCCACCTCGCCGCGTACCAACTTGCCGGTCAGGATGAGCTGCCGCATCACGATGCCGACAGTCTCGGCTGGGACCGCAAAACCGATGCCGATGCTTCCTCCGGCGGGGCCGATGATCGCGCTATTGATCCCGACCACGACGCCGTCCTCGCTTACAAGCGCGCCGCCCGAATTGCCGGGATTGGTCGACGCGTCCGTCTGAATGAATCCTTCGTACCCCTCCGATCCCACGGCACGGCGCCCAAGCGCGCTTACGATGCCCATCGTCGCGGTCTGGCCCAGGCCGAAGGGATTCCCGATCGCCACGACGACGTCGCCGACGTGAAGCGAGGACGCGCTTCCAAACTCGGCTTGAACAAGATGATCAGGTGGAATTTGAACGACAGCGACATCCGTCTCGGGATCGGCGCCGACAAGTTTCGCTTGGAAGCGTCGGCCGTCGGAGAGCGCCACCTCGATTTTTGAGGCGCTTGCTATGACATGCTGGTTGGTGACGATGTAGCCGTGGACCTCGTCGATGACGACACCCGATCCGGCCGATTGGAAGCTGTGCTCTGCCGGCGCAGCGTCGTCAGGTAGTCCGAAGAACTTTCTGTAGAAGGGATCAGCAAGCGTTGCATCCGCGTCGTCGAGTTCCCTGCCCTGCACCGAGATGCTGACGACGCTCGGCACGACACGCTGGAGCATCGGCGCGAGCGACAGGCTGTCTGCAACGGCTGGAGCCGACAATAGGCTCTCACCTGCGATGAAGAGCGCCGCCAAGGCGAGCAACGAACGCGACATCTCTGATCTCCTTGCGGAAGCGCCGCCGGTTGTCGGCGGACGTCTTGACGAAGAAGCTTTTGTGTAGCGCAAGCAAAGCGCATTGATCCTTGTCAAGGGGAACATCGGCTACGGACCGATCACGGCGGCTCCAGAGACACGGCCTGCGCGCAGATCGTCGAGAGCCTCGTTCGCATGCTCGAGGGGGTAGACGCTGGTGAAGCATCTGACCCCTGCCGCCTTCCCGATCGAGAAGAATTCCGCCCCGTCGCTCCGCGTCAGGTTCGCCACCGAGACGACCCGCCGCTCGCCCCAGAGCAGACGATAGGGCATGCTCGGAATGTCTGACATGTCGATGCCGCCGCAGACCACCGTTCCGCCCTTCCGCACCACGTCGAGCGCCATTGGCACGAGCTCGCCGGCCGGCGCGAAGATGATGGCGGCGTCGAGCGGCACCGGCGGCTTTTCACCGGAAAACCCGGCCCAGACGGCGCCAAGATCAAGCGTGAACTTCCGTCCGGCCTCGTCACCGGGAAGCACAAACGCATAGACGCTCTGGCCTCGATGCTTGCACACCTGCACGAGAATGTGGGCGGCCGCGCCGAACCCATAGATGCCGATCGTCCTCCCCTCGCCCGCCATCTTCAGGGATTGCCACCCGATGAGGCCCGCGCAGAGAAGAGGCGCGGTCGCCACCGGGTCCGCATCTTCAGGCAGTTCGAACGCGTAGCCCGCCTCGGCCGCCGCATGGGCCGCAAAGCCGCCGTCGATTGTGTACCCGTGAAGCCAGGATCGTTGCACAGGTTCTCGCGACCCTCTCGGCAATATGCGCAGTGCCCGCAGGTATGGCCCAGCCAAGGTACCCCGACTTTTTGACCGACAAGGCGACGAGGAAGGCCCTCGCCCGTTGCGATCACGGTTCCGACAATCTCATGCCCTGGAACGAGAGGAAGCTTTGGCTGGGAGAGGTCTCCTTCGCAGACGTGAAGGTCCGTCCGGCAGACGCCGCAGGCCACAGTCGTATCGCCACCTTCCCCACCTTGGCTTGATCCCGGTCAAACATCCGGATTGATGCTCGTCAAAGACAAACGCCCGGGGACAGATAGGCTCCTGGACACAGCGCCACGACCTCATCCAAAGGAGACGGACATGCGCGAACAAGAAAAGACCGGCAAGACAGAAACGAACGCTGCCACGACCATTCCTCCCGTCGAGCGAACGTCCGCAGACCTTGTTCTCGGACGTCGGGACGAGGATCGCTGGGAAGTGACGGCGGCGACGCCGCGAGGCCAGGCATGGGCGAGAGATCACTTCTGCTGCGCCCTGCGGCAATCCTTCACGGGCACCATGTGTCTCGACATCATGAGCGCCGATCGGCTTCTCAAGGAAGCGCATGACGACGGACTGACGACCGAGTTCGTTAGCCTGTCTGGCAAGGACATATACTGACATGTTCGCCACGGCGCCATCGGCCGAGGATCCCGGCAACGCATGCTCCACCTCGTCGAAACGGCCCACGCGCAGATCGCGCCCAACGGAAGCCTCCACCTCGTTCACGCGGTGGAGGGCCTGCCCTCGTCGGCCTCGCCGAACGATTGGGCGGTTGAGGTGATGGGAGCCTCCGAGACCAGGCTTTCGGAAGCCCCGCGGTCGACCGAGACTCCTGCTTCTATACACGTCCGAGCGGGCAACCCGTCGCAGCTCATCGTCGCCATCGCAAAGGAGATGCCGCCGATCTCGCCGTGATCGCCTCTCGCCGCGACGACGTGCTCGACCGCGTCTTCGCCTCGGTCGTGGACCACGTCGTGCAGCGCGCACCATGCACCGTGCTCGTCTTGCGAACCATCCGATGAGCCGCGGGCTTCACACGACCGTCTTCGCTTCAGCCTCGTTGGCCTGACCGGCGGCGACGTCGCGACACATTTCGGCGGCGTGCGACAACGTTCGTGACCCGGCCTCACACAGTCGCGCCACCTCTCTAGGATACTCCTCCAGCTCGCCCTCGACATAGTCCGAAAGAACCTCGACCGCATCACCGTGGTCGATACTGCGGGCAAGTCGAGTCGGAAATTCAAAGCATCGAAGCCCTCGCCGGGCGGCGGACGCCGTCAAATCCGCAGTGACCGCGGCCGACCGGCAAAGATCTCGTCTTGAATCAGAGCGCCCGCGCGAAACGCGGGTGCGAGGTGAAATTAGATGTGGCGCTTGGATATAGGCCGCGTAGATATGGCATGTGGTGCTCCGATTGTGGGATGCGGGTTCGGCTCGAGCATCGACGGTCATTCCGTTCTGACTGCACTGCGTCCCGACACGGCCGTGACGGCAATGCCGTAGAAGACATGAGGAGAGCCATCGGGCATGGGGAACTCCTGGGGCTTCATAGAGCCGATTTCCCACCAGTCCGAATACTTTTGGAGAAGACCACGCGTGGAGCCGTTCGCTTTGTCGCGCCTCGCTGTCAGGAAATTCCTCGAACCTGCCTTCGACGACGATGCTCGTCCACTCGCCGGCGCTCGAACGCTGCTCGATGTGTAGGCAGACCTTGTCGTTCCCCGCATCCAGTCGAGCTTTTTGCCGGGCATGGTGAAGCTATAGGCGACGCCGTTGGAAAAGGCGAAATAGATCGCCGCCACGTAGAGCTGCCCATCCTTGCAGCATGCCAGATGACCGAAACGCTCGTTCTCCAGGATGCGGTAGCACTCACCGGGGTTGATCTCCGTCAGATTGATCGTCATGGCCGTATCCTCCAGCTTCGATGAAGGCGCGATTATAGGAGCTTCATTGCGCCGCGGCCTTGACCAAGCGCAATGCGAACTCTCTCAGCGGCATGCATCATGACGGAAGTTTAACCTCAGGAGGCAAGCATGAAGCCGCAGTTCCATCTCCCGTTGTCGACCTATCCCGACGCGAGTTCCTTCGCCATAATCGACAATGCTATCGGCCTCGCTAGGCAGAATGACGCCCATCTCGTCGCCAGTATTCCACAAGTCCGGATCCCCCAGGTCCATCCGCCCTTTCCCACCGTTATCGATGTCGAGACATGGCGGGGACAAGCAGAACGGTATAGCCGGGACAGCGGGACTTCGCTGCGGGGACACATCGCCGACGCTATTTCGGAAACTGGCTTCGAGGTGCGAATCCACGGATTCGAGGTCAGGGAACCGTTCGTCTATGAACGCTTTTCTGAAATTGCCAAGTGCTACGACCTTTCCATCGTCGAAGCCTCGGAGCTCTCCCGGCAACTCTCCGAAACGCTGCTATTCGGAAGCGGCCGTCCGCTCGTGCTATTTCCAGCCACCAGCGTCTACTCTCGTGTGGACACGATCGCCGTCGCCTGGGACGGCAGCGCCACCGCAGCGCGCGCCCTTTCCAGCGCACGGGTCTTCATCGAACGCGCGATCAAGGTGCAGGTCATCTCGATCACCGACGACAAGGAGATCGACGAGGCGAACCGCGCCCTCCTGATCTCTTCGTTGAAGCATTCGGGACTCGACGTGGATGACGTATCGATCCAGGCAGGCGGCGAGACCGCGACAGGCGCCATCCAATCGGCCGCGCTGGAACGAAAGGCGGACCTTCTGGTCGCGGGCGGATTTGGCCATTCGCGGCTTCGTGAGTTCATCCTCGGCGGCGTCACTCGAGAACTTCTCGTCAAGGCCGAGCTACTAGTGCTTCTCGCCCATTAGAGGGCGCGAAGGGCGTTAGAATGACCGCGACGTCGATGGCCTCCTGAAGCAATGCCCCGCCGACTGGCGGAAGGTATTGAAGCCGGTCTTCGAGCGTGATCGTGCCAGCCGGCGTGCCGTCAAACACTACCTTGACACGCATTGCGCTGCCTGACCCGTTAGGCCCGGACGGCGGCGCCTCTGCGAAATAGGCGTCTCCTCCGACGCCGACGCGCACGCCATCGACGATTCCGGATCCCGCGGTCTCGGTCACCTCCGATGGGCGGCTCACTACCAACCCACGTCTATGCGCCTCGTCCACCAGCGCGCGTCCGACCACATGGCCCGACGCCTGGTCCAGCGAGGCGGCCAGCCGCAGGATCCTGTTAGGATGCTCCGATCCCTCGATGTGGCCGACTTCGGGCTGTCCCGCGGTGAGCGTCCCCGTCTTGTCGAACACCGCCACGGTGGCCTGGACGAGTGCCTCGAGAGGTCCCGCACCCTTCACCAGAACGCCCTCCTTCGCAAGTGCGACGGGTACGGCCAGGATCAACGGACAGGGCGTGGCGACGACCAGCACGGCCACGATCCTTGACAGGTCTCCGGACATGAACGCCGAGACGCCTGCAATCGCTACCGTGGCGAACAAGAACCACACCGAGAACCGGTCGGCCAGTCGCATCAGCTTCGCCTTGGAGCGCCTCGATGCTTCCACGAGCCTCACTATTCCGGTATTCCGGCATAGGTGCTGTCTCGGCGCGACTTAGAACGCGGATTTCGATCACGTCCCCCTCGTTCGTAGCGCCACTTGAAATGTTGCCATCCCTCGCGATGCGCACCCTTAAGGGCTCTCCGGTCAGGACCGCCTGGTCGATCGTCGCGACTTCGCTGACGAGAGCCCCGTCGGCCGGTACGACGTCGCCCTTGCGTATCAGGAGCACGTCGCCGACCGCGATCTTCTCGATTGACCCCCTTGCTATGTAGATCAGCGCTTCGCCTGCCCGGCGCTGGCCGGGGCCAGATCTGAGACCGTGCGATGCAGATATTCGGCACAGGACCCCGCAGGACCATATTCATCTTCATTGTCTTCACGACTTCGAATCAAATCAACTGCTTAGCCTTGAAAGACGGCCTATTCTCCAAACGGAAGTTCAATTTCTTCGCCGTTTCTTTTTCCGCCCTCGGTCAGGACCGTGTTGAGCCGCTCGGCATCTTGTGCTGGCAGCATTCCCGCCCCGGTTCGAATACCTTCTCGCCATGTAGGCCCGCGCCTCCATGCTTCGTTGTAGACGAGCGCCAAGTCAGTAGATCGCCTTGTCTGCTGCAGCGCTTCGAAGAGCAGCGCAGCTTGTCGGATGTCCTTCTCACGCTTCGCCGGCCCCTGCCCGCCCGTGTTTCGGCGGCTGGCGACTATTAGCTTGTGGACGGCATACCGGGACGGATCAGGGACGACGACCGGAACACCGCTTCGGTGGAGCAGCATTGTCCTGACGGGTTCCCTTATGAGGAAGTCGAGAAAGCGCAGTGGATCCGCGCTGGCGCCACCAAGAGCGGGCATCTTCGCCGGCTGATCGATGTAGTCATCCGAACCACGGTTCGACGTCAGGAACTCAACCCTGTAGCCGTCGGCATTCTGAAACGCTGACGAGACCGCGGCTCCCGATCGATGTGGAACTGGACGAAAGCTGGCGTCGACGCCCTGCAGCAACTCAAGGATCGAAGGCAGACTATCTTCGACCTCCCGACTGATGGCATAGTCCTGGGCGATGTCAGCATCGCCGGTCAGGATCGCAGCCATGGGAAGACGGACACCGAGCAGTCCTGAATAGCACTGAAAGGCCACCGTGCCTATGAGAATACCCCGGAGCCGAAAGAGACCGCCATCGGCAAGAGCCTCGACGATATCGCCCGACATGGCGTCAGGGGCGATCATCCCGCCTTCGCGGGTCAGGGTATTTACCAAGCGCCTGCGAGCGCGTAGATCGTCCTTGTCCCGCTTATGATCAGCTACGCGCTGTGCGATAACCGGATCATCAGCGGAACCGACGTAACGACGTTTCGTACCACCATGTCCATCCGGGATGTCGAAATACCAGTACTTGCGCCCCTTGATGTTTGCCGGGGTGAACCGACCCTCCGGAGGGAAATCGGCCGTCCAAGCGGCGTCGAGCGAGCGCTGACCGAGCTCAGCGAGCATCGTCTGATACATGAGGTCGATGGACTTCATAGCTCGACTCCAGGGTTATACTGTTTTTCAAAAACAGTATAACCGTCGTGAGGATAGGTCGCAAGATAGGATGCCGCCTCTATCGCCTTGAAAGGACACCTGCAACAAGCTTAAAAGGCAGGCAGCGCGTCACGCTCATGGTTCAAACCGCTCCAGCATTTTTCTCAACTGCGCGTTTTGCAACGTTAGCTTTCTGGCCAGCTGATCCCTGAGCATCCTGATCTAGTCATCGAGGCTCATCCCGTTTGCAGTTTGGATAAATTGGGGATCGTTTGCAATCGCCACCGCTTCCTTGCTGCGGCTCCTTTGCTCGCGCGGTGCGACTCGGCAATTCGCTTGAGCCTAGCGGCATCATTCGCAGCGGTGACGTCGAAACCAGTACCACCTGATATAGCGGGATCAGCGACCTCCACGATTTCGGCAACTTCGCCGTCGACCTTGTCGTGGACATCGTTTTCGGCTTCTTCGGATTGCACTGGCACTGCGGAGATTGCAGCGGCTTCATCGTGACGAGGTGGCTCCTCGCTTGCCGGTCGAGCAGCGCTGGTCAGGCTGTCCTCGGCAGGCGTTTCAGTCGGACCAGAACTAGGCAACGCCTCCGGCGAAACCTTCTCGGTCGAGCCGTTTTTTCGCTTTTGTTCGCGTCCCGGTGAGATCAGTCGGGCAAGGAATTTCCAGGGAGACGCCATCTATCCGACCTCGCGTGTTATCCCGCAAGCAGGCAGTGTGTTTTACTTCTGGCAACAGCATCCACCGCCGCCAAAATGTGTATCTTGATAAGCATGGAAATGCGCCCGGCGGTTGACCGGCTGCCTTTATCAATCGAGCTTCAGCCGTTTGCGCAGATCGGCATTTTCAGCGCGAAGTTTTTCAGCCAGAAGCTTGCGCAGCCGTTGATTTTCCTCTTCCAACTGCAATAGGTCTGCCATCTCATCGATCGCGGTCATCGGCGCGGCAGGCGCCGGCTGCACAGCCTTTGGAGCGCGGCGCACCGGTGCGCGTTTGGCACTCGCCGCAGCTTCGACCACCTTTGTCTTGCGCCCTCTCCTCTTCACACCACCGGCGCCGGCCAGAGCAGCTGCTGGCTCTGCCGTAGTGTCAGCTGACGCGGTTTCGAGTGTCGCGGCTTTCTTGGCCCTGGGTTTGCGCTGTTTCTTCGGCGTAATTGGCGTTTCGACAACGGCCGGCACATCGGCACTGGTTGCAGTATCAGTCTCGTCGGCCATGCTCGTCTCCTGTGTATCTGATGCAGTTGTCGACGGCTCAAGAGGCGGTGTCAACAACGACTCAGCCTGATCTGGTTTTGGTAGAGAAATTTCGCTGTTGGATTTGCCACTCTGAGAGCTATCCGACAGAAACGGCATTGCCTCTTTGTCTGAGGTCGCGAGCGACGGATTTTAGGTCCACGTTGCCCCAGATCGAGTTCGACCTAGTATCGAGTTTTCGTCTGCCGCTTTTGTACTCGACGGCAAAACTGCGTTGCACTTTTTTCAATATAAAAGCCCTTGAAAATTCACGGGATGATTTGGTGATGGGGTGGTATATCCGAAATAACGATTACCGGACTGCCCGTCTATAGCCACGCTCAAATGTCCACCTCACCTTTCCAGGAGCAGAATTCGTGGCCAGTCGAATGGGGGATGAGACGGGTGAGGCTACATTGGCCCTGAACGAAGTCAAACCGTACTGATTCAAAAGTTGCACGTGGGCAACTTATCGGCGAGCTTCCTTGTTGTGCATCGCCGGAGTTTTAAAAGATTTTCCGCCAACCCCGACGCGGTCTATGTAGCGCATCCAGAGCGCCGGCGTTGCCAGCGCGCACGGGCGAAGGCCCGATCGATCGGCACCACCGTCGTCACGCATGAACTGCCGAACCCTCAATCGAAGAAGCAATGCGCCTGTCAACCTTGTCTTTCTTTGCTCGCCTGCCGGGCCAGTTCCCTTCGATCCATTATGCGATCATTTTAGCTCAGACCGTGAACATCCTTGCAACACGGCGTCCACGAGGCTCCTTGAACAACGGATCGCTTCGGACGGCCGCCTCGGCGCCACCCACCACGTGGATGGTCGGCATCCGAAACCCTGCACCGAAGCAGACTCAGAGCGAAGTCGTGGTGGCCGCTTTGCGCCCCCATTCCGGTCGTTCAGGCATTTCAGCCCTGTCTCCGAAACCAGACATACCTGCAGTCAGCCAAGGTACCATTTGGGATAGTCTCTTGGTCGGTCGAGGACTTCTTTTGCCCATGGAAAACCAGACGTCGCTACTTGGGACGAGCGACCCACTACCATTCTGCAAGGACGATGTCAGACTTTGACTTAACCATTTCTACAATCGCGTTGAGACAGCGCCTGCGCCTTTGTTTGGTGCGTTCTTTGTTCTTTGCCGTTAGTCCGGACGGCGCTAAGCTCTGATCATGAGCGTCAGTCCCGAAGTAAGCACCACACCATCCACCTCACTTGCGTCCTCCGGCAAGAGCCAGCGCGACAATTTCACCGAGCCGACCAAGCGTCTGTTGGCCCAGCGTGTTGGTTGGCTCTGCTCCAACCCGGAATGCACCAAACCAACTGTCGGCCCGCAAAAAGGCGGTCCAGGCACGATGAACATCGGTGTGGCGGCGCACATCACGGCCGCCTCGGAGGGCTTTGCCCGTTACGACGCCCGCCTGACCCCGGAAGAACGGAAAGCCCCGGGATAATGGAATCTGGCTTTGTAGCGACCATGCCCACCAGATCGACCATGACGAAAAGGCATTCCCGGTCGAATTGCTTCACAAATGGAAGAAGGACGCGGAAGAAAGGGCGTTTGAACAACTGCTAACAGGTGGCCGCGCCCGCGTGGAGCCTATGGGCACCGAACTCGCGGATGCGCTTGGATATCTCCGCAAGCAGTTTGGCCTTCCACGGAGCGAAGATTTGCCAGCCCTGTTAGAAAAGGTGCGCTCGGCAGCTCAGCGCCACATCGAGACATTCGCTCAGCAGGGCCCCGCCCATGCCGTTTCGCTCTATCTGACATCTGCCTCATCGCGGGGAAAGTCATTCACGCACGTCGAAATGGCCGCAGCACTCCGGTCGTGTGGCGTTCTGGACCTCGTGGCGGAGCCGGGTCAGGGAAAGTCGACCACGTTGGTGCAGCTCGGTGCCAGACTTTTGGAAAGCGGGCCTTTACCGCTGCTGGTCCCGCTCGCAGAAGTCGGCCAGAGCGTGGACGACCTCTTTTCATGGGTAGTTGGTCGTCAGGCATTTGCAGGCATCCGGTCAGAGCATCTCAAGTTTCTCTCAGCGCACGGTGAAATTGCGTTCCTATTGGACGGCTGGAACGAGGTGACACCGGTTGCGCGGCTAGCCCTTATCAAGACCATGCGGGCGCTCAGGCGTGAATTTCCGCTTCTGGTCATCTGCATTACCACGCGCCCACAGGCCGCGGCGGTGCCCTTTGTTGCGCGGACGGTTCACGTCGAGTCGCTCTCCGACGAGCAGCAGGAAGACCTGGCATCCCGGCATGGAAGTGTTGCTCAGGACTTGCTCGACCGTGTGCGCAGAACGTCAGGCGTCCGCGACCTTGCCCGGATCCCGTTTTACCTCCAAGTCCTCCTGCAGGTTGGAGACGCCGGCGCCCTTCCCACCACCAAGGAAAGCACCATCTCGCTGCTGGTAAAACAGCATGAAGATATTCCCGAACGTGCCGAGCAACTTCGACAAAGCATGCTGGGGCAACACAGGCGTTATCTGGGTGACCTGGCCGTCGCCATGATGCAGGCGCGGACTACGGCGCTGGATGACACGGCAGCACGACAGTCCCTACGAGCAAGCAACACAAAATTGTTGACCGAGGGGCTGGTCCAGAACGCCCCGGAACCTGCAAGCGTCTTGGAGACCCTTGTCGCCACGCACGTGTTGGTGCACGGCGAAGGCGACACCTACGCCTTCCAGCATCAGCAATTTCAGGAATGGTATGCCGCCGGGCATGTCGAGGCAATGATGCGTGACCTTCCTAAGGACGCAGGCCTCGAAAGCAGTTTTGCCCAAGAGCTTCTCGACGACCGGCTCTGGGAAGAAGCAATTCTCTTCGCCTGTGAACGCCTTGCAGAGGATGAATCTGGTGTCGCTATCGTCGCCCGAGCGGCGAGACTCGCTATGTCTGTCGGACCGATGCTTGCGGCCGAAATTGTGTACCGGACAGGAGACGCAGTTTGGAGCTTGGTCTCACACGAGGTGCAAGCTTTTGCACGCTCATGGCACCAAGCCGATCAGGTGGACTTGGCGGTCGGATTCATGATGAAGACGGGCCGTGGTGACTTTGCCGACCTGGTTTGGCCGCTTGTTTCCAACTCAAGCGACCAAATCCAAAGCGAAGCTCTCAACATTGGCGATCGTATCCGACCAAGCGTTTTCGGGGGCTACCTGCAAAGTGACTACGATCACCTGCAGGAGCGGGTCCGGGAGAGGCTTGTTTCGGGGCTCATCTTCGGCGGGGGTATTGAAGCTCTCGAAACCGCGTTCGACCTCGCGAAGCGAGACCCCAGCGTCGAGGTGAAGTCAAAAGCAGTGGAAGCATTCCTTTTCCGAGGCGCACCCAGACAGGCGACAGCAGTGCTATATGGCGCTGACAATGAAGTTTGGCGACGCGTTGCCGAGCGGGACTATTTCGACGGACTGACCGCCCCGCCCGCCCTGACGCGTTTGCGAGCGCTGCAGGATGAGGACACCGGCGCAATGGCAAGCCCCGCCCGTAACCTCGCTCGCTCTATCCGCAAAGCCCAAAGCTCGGGGGAGGTCGCCGATCTTGACGCTATCCTGCGCAACGAAAAACTGGACCTAAGGGCGGACCAGACCGCTGCCTTCCATCAGGTCGCTAGCGCGTTTCCCGAAGTCGTTGCCGCGGCAATGACGGACCGTATTTTGACCGGCTCTCCATTGCCATTCCGGGTGCAAGAATACCTGTCGCCCCAGCCAGTCAGCGAGGCGCCAGAACTCGCGACCATCGTCATTGATAGCCAGGAGATAGATGAGCGGACCGGCGGCGCACTCTTCCTCTCAGGACCCGGTATCGTTGCGAGGATGATAAGCGAATTCCTCGAGCTCAAGCCCAAAATTTATGCGAACGGGATGCCGTCGTCTGCGACGTACGCTCCCCTGGGACTGCTTCGAGACAAGATATCAGGTACGCGCCCCGACGTGTTCGTCGAGGCAGTCGTGTCGTTCTCGGCCATACAAGACCACGGCGATATCGAGGCCCTCGCAGACCTTATCACCGCCCACGGCAAACACGGCACGAATGAGCCAATGGACGATGTTCCAGCTGAGGGCCGCCTCAAGCTCGTTGAAGCGCTGAACGGCTGGGCGGACTGCCTCATGCGTTCGGGCCCACCGTCACGCCACGATATGGCCAAAATTGTGGATGCCATGCGGCGCGTGCCGGACTCATCACAAATGAAGTGGGTCTCAGAATTCCTGCTAGAAGACCTCAAGCAGCGGGATGCACTTAAAGAGTTGGCCAAGGGCGGGCGCAACCAAGAGGCGCTGAACGAGTGGCGCACCAGTCATGCACTTTCGTACCGGCAGGCACTTTACGAGATTGGCACTGACGACGCCTATGAAGTTGCAAAATCGCTCCTGCGTCATCCTGAGTTTGGCCATGACGCGGCGATTGCGCTCCGGCTCATCGCCATGCCGACTCTCCTCGACAAACGGGCAAATGTCTGGCCCGATCTGGATCGCGCTCAGGCTGCACGTGAAAGAAGGTCAAAGCAATCCGACCTGTCACTTGATGCGGCCGAGATTATACTCGACGTCGCGGAAGAATTGGCAGCATCCGAACCGCTCTACGGACGTGCCGTGGCATTGGCCGCAATTGCCGTCGTCATGCCGCATATAGTCCGGCCAGAGTTGATGTCGAAGGTTGCCGGCTTGGAGGTGACGTCTCACACCAAGCTCGACTTCTTCAACGGCATGATTGTGGGCGGGCTGCTGCCTTCGGCCGACCTGGTCCTCCAGGAGTTCCGCAAGGTCTTGGCCGAAAAGGAGAACAGGTGGTGGGACGACCAGACGTCGTACGCGATCTCCAGTTGGCTAAAAGTACTTCCGAACACCGACCGCCCGACGTCTGTTTTCGACGCCTTAGCGCTGGTTCCTGAAAAGAACCTTCCGCGGTGGCAGATCAGGGATATCCTGCCTCAGCTCAGGCTTTTGGGCGTCGAAACCAAAGCGGGCATGTTGCGAGAGTTTGCCCTCAGGTTTCCCGACATGCTGTCGGAGCATGAGTGGTTCGGCCAAGTGCAAAAGCTAGGGTTCCGCCGCGCGATGGACCTGCTTCTTGAAGGGGTCGAGGGACACCTCGGAAAGGGCTTTGACCTCAGGACAGGCCATTTCCTACTGCCTGAACAGCTTGCGTACGCCATGGCGGACAACGATATGCCCTATCTCTTCGAAAAACTAGCCGCGGCCCGCTCCGACGGAGCAAAGGAGCTGGTTTTCTCGGTCCTTCTGAAAACTTCTTCCGTCGAAGGTCTGATGGCCGCGGCACAATCCTCGGTGGGTCGGCAAACTATACGCCGGCAAGGCGCGCGCGGTGTACAGGACATGATCTATAGCAGAGAGCCGCATAGCCCTGACGGGACGTCGTACGAGCTTAGGCCGCTCAATGCTTCCGAGGTTAGACGGCAGTTGTTCGCGTTGACCGTTTCTCCCGACAAGGATCAAGCGGCGTTCGCGGTGGACTACTTGACCCGCATTGACATGATCCGCCAGGAAGATGGGGCCATCCTGGACGAGCCGAGACATCCTAATATTCAGAGTGGTCGGCCCTGGCCCCAGGTGGCTCCCCCGCATTGAAGCACAAGGGCTCCGCGCCGGCGCAAGCTATCGACAGTGCGCACCGGCCACATGAACTACGGCGGATGCCAAAGTCCGTTCTCGATAACCCGCCGGCGAAGAGCTGTCGGTCTGCTTCCGGCCCCAATTAAGAC
This sequence comes from Rhizobium sp. K102, assembly GCF_022385315.1. Taxonomy (NCBI): domain Bacteria; kingdom Pseudomonadati; phylum Pseudomonadota; class Alphaproteobacteria; order Hyphomicrobiales; family Rhizobiaceae; genus Rhizobium; species Rhizobium sp. K102. Next base: position 5,227 of record NZ_CP092432.1, on the reverse strand, counting down.
ACTCGTCCTTATCCTTCGCCTTGAACGGAATCGAACCCTCGGACCGGGGAAACGCGCTTCTCCAGTACCACCCCGGATTCTGATGGCACCACATTATTGCTTTGATGCATTCGGCGCCTCGTGGGGCCAAAACAATGCTAGAACGCCGACACCTGCGTGCCTATAGTTGAGTCATCGCTTGCAGGGCAGTCGTGTCTGCGAGGAGGGTAAGGGCTGTGGAGGATAACATGCTCGATATTCGCCAACTTCGCAGCGGTCCTTGCCGCACTGGTTGCGGTCTGGACTGATGGCCGCTTTCTTTGGGAGCGACGTCAGAAGCGCTTGCGTCTGGAAAACCACTTGCGTGATGAGGGGCATAATGATGCGGCCAACGAACGGTCCTCCATCTCGGCATATCTGAGGCGGAAATCGTCGATGCGGCGTTCCGCAGCAACGTCATTCGTCGTCTGGTTTCCGTAGAAGGCTCCTTCTCGTGTATGAGACCGGCGATCTCGAAGAGGACGACTTTCCGCCGCGCAAGGTTCTAGCGCCCCTGCCCTCCGGTAGAGGTGGAGAGCAGCGGCACAGGGCGAGCACACATCGACCGTGATAGAGGATTCTCCACATTTACCCGACGGACCTCTGCGAGCGTTGGAGACTTAGGCTCGTCTAAATGCCTCTAAGAAGGCTGAGGAGACCATAGTTCGGTGTATTGTTCGCCCTAAACGGAATGTCGACCCGAATGCCATCCTCTTCGTTTCGGGAAAGGAACATGCCGCCGGCCTCCAAGACCTCGATCGCGATGTCGCCAAGCCCGTCAAACTCACTCGCGCTCTCCCATTGCCCCAGGCGTTCCCACAGCTCGGCATAAGCGGCTTCAAGCCGCGCGAAGTAGTCAGCAAACCAATGATCGGAAAGGGCGTCTGCGAGACCTTGCTGATCTGAGACCATGATGCCTAAGCCGTGCATCGTGCCGATTAGGTACGATGCCCATTTTATCAGGTTTGCGTAAAGCGGAGGCACTTCCAACAGGACACGATCAATATCGCCGTGCGTGCGATATGCGCTAATAAACCCATTAGCAGCAGCGTCAGTGTCGGCGAGCGCCGTCAAGAACGTCTGGCGGTAACCGTCGATCGGATTTAGACCGAAACCAGCACTCAGCCGGGTAGCTCCATACTCCTGGAAGCAGGCATCAATCACTTCCTCTCTATATTGCTCAATGTAGTCGGCATATCGATGGCGCAGTATCCGCCCTGGTAGGGCCTGATCAAGGGCCGTATGCACTTCAACGTGGCCGCATTCATGGGCAATCGTGTGCACAGCCGACGCAAAGAACTCGCTTTCGGGGTCTGCGATATGCCAGACGTAGTTCACGTCGAAAATCAAATGGGTTTTTAGCAATCCATCTCGCAAAACGGCGGGGGCCATTGCCACTCCGATAACACCGTCCTCTATTGTAGACGCCGTGAGTGGTCGAAGTCCCTCCAAACCCCGATCAATCTGAAGTAGCGTTTCGTGATAGGTGCCAGTAATTGTCACTCCATCAAGATCGGTTAGATTGATGTGTTGCCCGATCACCTGTAGAGAACCGATGAACGCGTGGCCAAAGCCGCGTGCATGGTCTTCATCTTCGAAAGGGCCGCTTACGCTCAGATTAGTTGCAAGTGGATAAGTTGACTGGATCTCGTTAGCCGTGGCGCAAACCTCAATTTCTTCTTCGCCAAGTTCATCGCTCATCCAAAGCCCCGTACGAGAATCACTGCATCAACAAAATCGTATTGTAGAACGTCTTTTAACAAAAGAACTTCAGTTGATCGCCGCGAGAACGATGATTTGCGAACCGCGATGACCTCAAGAGATTGGCCGACTGTCTAAATCTATGGTGCCACATCGCAGTGTCTTTGGATCGGCCCCCGCTGATGCGACGTCTCACCGCGCTGAAGTTCTATGGTCTGGCCTACGCAGCAAGATCAGTGGTCACGACCGGCTTGGAGGCTGTCGACGACTTCCTGGTGATCATGGCTCAGCCCGGCGGCGCCAGGAAAACAATGGAACAGCATGTGTTGCCGGTGGTTGCCGAAAGCCAATTGACTGACATGATTCTCCCCACCCGGAGCATGTATGCGATCGTCTTGGCTTGGTGCGGAGAATTCGGCATGGCGCGGCGGGAACTCGCCGCATTGAGGGAATACGCAATGGATGGGCCACAATCCGAGATGCTAAAAACTCGGGCTAAACATGTCGAAGCTGTCATCGCCGGAACGGTCAGGCTGGAACGGCAAGTGCCGCCGCCGGGATCCTTGGCAAAGATACTGGGGCGAGGGCCCGCCGGACAGCGAAAATTGGGCAGAAACGAAAAGTGCGAGTGTGGATCCGGCCTGAAATACAAAAATGCTGCGGGCATGTAACCACCCATCACTTAACGGGATCTTATGCCTCTGCGACGATCTCGGTTGTCAGAATCGTCTCGACCGCCGCATAGAGATCAACCGCGGCATTAGCCGCACGGATAGTCACGATCAATGAGTAGCGCGCCTGCTGGTTGTATCGATCCAGATACGGTTTTTCCTTCCACCAGCCGCCGACTGGAAAGATACCGATGGCGTCACGCTCCGCAAGGTCGACCGCCGTCCCCCGCCAGAAATCCGAATGCAACGACCCGCTGTCGCGGAATGTTCCCAACAGCCAGCCTTCGCCGACGCTGACGGGCGCACCTTCTTCCTCGCTTCGCGCAGCTTGATTGATGCGCGCCCGGAACTCGCCGACTGTTTCCGTTGCCGTTTTCATCTGGAAGCGCAATCCGTGCGAGGCGTATCTGTGGCGTCTCGTCCAGCCTCGCTCGCCGGGATTCGGCTCGATGAAATAAGATAGCGTGACACGGACCTCGACAGGCGCAGCGCCCAAAGCCAGCAAGTCCTCCTTTGGCCAAGGTAGCTTATGGAGCTTCATATCTCTCATTTTGACCGATCCGGTACCTTCACGTTGGAAGGGTCGAATGTCGTCCTCGATCATCAAGGTCAAATCGTTGTTGGCTGAAAGTAGCGCCCGGCCGAGATCAGGCACCCCATAACCATACCGGCGGAGAAGCGCCTGCAACTGCGTTTTGTTGCCGTGGCAGTTCGTGATGCGGGCGGCCATCGCCGGTGTCCATTCAGCGGAATGGACAAGCAAAGCACGGACGGTCTCTGGCCAGAGCCCCGGCCTACCCACCATAATCTCTGCTGCTAGTTTCGCAGCTTGAGCGGTCGCGGAGCTCGTATCTCCAATCGTAGAGAAGTAGCGGTTTTCTGGACGGAAATGCGTTGTCAGGATGCGAAGATCATCAATCGGCTCACCCGGATTCACGCCATCATACGCCAGGTTCCCGCCCTCCATGACGATATCTGGCTTGACCGGCCACTGGCGATCCCAACTGACGGAGGTCCTGCTCGCGGGTGAGAGTTCTCCAGCTGGCGCAATCGGGGTGTATCCGGCAAAAGCCGCATCGATAACATCAACCTTGTTGGTGAAAGCCCCGATGGTGATTGCGTTCCATGCCTGCGCTGGATCGTCTAGCGGCTCGATGTCGTTGCGAACAAACAGATCGGCCGGCGTTAGATCGATGCGTATGTTTCCGGCCGATATCAGGATCAACCGCTGCGCATCGGTTTCGAAGCACAGCTGGTCGATGGATGAAGACCAGGACGAGGCCCGTCCACGCGACGGGGTCGTGCTGGTTATGGCGGTCGTAATGACGCGGCTTCTGTGCGGCGCCTGAATTTCGGCTCGAGCGATCGCCTCGCCGGTAATCGCGCCGTAAAGATCAGGCTGATTTTCGTCTGCGCCGCCGGGCGGCAGTATTCTAATACTCTCCAGCCGATATCGCATATCGAAGGGATCCTGAGCGGCCAGCGGATCGATCAGATCGTTGTAAAGTGCGACCCCGGCCATGCGCGTGCCATGCCCCTGCCACGCGGTCGTGTCGTCGGCACCCCAGTCGGGATTGATTGTGTGCCAATCATCGACCGATAATACTGGCTCGATCAGGGGATGCGTGCGACGCACTCCACTGTCCAATAGACATATCGCAACGTCATTAGCGGTTTCAGCGACCTGAACACGATCAGCGAGATCGTCGTTCCAGGCTCTTTGCTCGGCGCCTCCAAGACCTATAAAAAACGCCGGAGTATCTTTTGCTCGACGCAATTCAGCAATCGTATCGCTACGTGCGACCACACGATCCATGGTCACCGAGCTCGCAAGCGCTAAGACAACTTCGCGCTCTGGGAACCGGATGGCATGCTGGCGCATCTGTATTTCCAAGGCGGCAGCTATGGCTTCAAACCGCTCGCGCCGACCTTCGCGCAGCCAGACTTCCCACCACACCGCCACGTCCTCGTGGAGCGGAAATAGCGCTTCCTCATCGGTGAAGAGGGAACGCGCCGATGCCAGCTGAGCAGTTTCGATCCTGGAGATCAAAGGCTCATTTCGCGGTCGTCCTTTGTCGGTGTCCGTCGTTCGATATTGCTCAATCTTATTTAGGAAGTAGTTTTTTGCGCGCTCCGGGACAAACACCGAAGCCTTGACAATACCACCCTCCCCTTCTAGCTCGCGGACGGCGACAACCTCCATTTTCTGTTGTCTGTTTGCGAGTTGGTCAATTCCCGCCCCCTCGGAAGAAGGGAGATCGAACTCGAGATAGAATCCACGCGTTTCAAACGCTGTCACTCCGGGCGCGGCGAGTTGCTGCTCAGCCGCCGCGACGGCACCTCCCACGGCGAGCGCCAAAGCCTGGGCATGGGCCTGTCGATTGCGCAGAGGTAGCGCCGGTGGGTCGATTTTCCGGTTAGGGCGCCGGTATGGCTCTACCGCGCCGTTATCTTTAAGCAGAAAATGCGGGCGATTGCGTGGTCCGATTGCCATTATGGCCTGTTGCTCGCATCCATGGCTTCGGCGGCGGTGCGGCGCTCGGCAATCGCGTTAAGTATGCTATCAGGGGTTATTGTGTCCGTATTGTCCAGAATGACGGACTTGGCGGCGTCATCAGCCACACGAGAAATCTCCGCCGGGGAAAGACCTTGGGCGGCGGCAGCGACTTCTGTCCATGATATGTCGGACATTGCGAAGCGATCGAGCCTGTTACGAAGGATCGCTTCGATGAGCGATACATCCGGAAGCGCATATTCAATGACATCGTCGAAACGACGGAAAAGAGCACGATCCAACAGTTCAGGATGATTGGTCGCTGCGACGATCAAGGCGTGGC
>NZ_CP092438.1:0-405132 GCF_022385315.1 Rhizobium sp. K102 | reverse complement strand
TGGTCGTCTCGGAAAGGAACTGGATGGCGGTGACTTTCCCCGCCATCCAGCCTTGTTACGAGGAGGCTGGCTTACTGCGCCTTCGCGAGTGCCGCTCCATACCGCTCGATCAGCTCGTCGTAGGCGTCTGCCGGCGATCCGTCTTTCAGGATCATTCTCTGGAAAGCTTCGCCCAAGATGGTGTGATAGGTCGAGAGGATGGGGGTGTAGGTCACAGTTTGCCCGCGCTGCGCGACCAGGTCAGCCCACTGCTTCTGGTCCTTGCCGGCGTCGCTCTGGAAATATGGCGAAGTGTATGCCGATTTACGCGATACCACTTCGCCGCCCTCGGCTGCGAACGCTTGAGCCTCCGGTGACACCATGAACTTCACGAAGGTCCAAGCGGCATCGGGATTGGCAGTCTTCTTGTTGATCGCAATATTGTAGCTGTAGACCGTCTGTTTGTCGTTTGCCGTATACCCTGGTGCCGGAGCCCACGCCAGATCGTCGCCGCCGCCTTGCTGCTTCACCGTCTTGTAGCGATAAACGCCAAAGACCGCCGTTGCTGCGCTGCCAGACCGAAGCGCGTCGTGCAACTCGTTGAACCCCATCTGGGCGCTGCGAAGCGGAGTCACCTTGCACTTCGTATAGAAGTCTTTGATCGTTTGCGCCGCCTTGATGAACGACTCCTTCGAAAAGGCAATCTTACCATCAGGGGTAAAGTACTGACCGCCGTTTCCAGGCAGCATCGTACTCAGGAAGAATTCTCCCAGGCTCTGGGCACCGCCAAGACCGCCTGTCGCTCCAAGCGGTACGGCAAAGGTTATGGTATCGGACTGAGCGAATTTGTCGCCTAGGGCGCAGACTTCATCCCAGGTCGTCGGGGGCTTGACGCCTGCCTTCTCCAACATGCTTTTGCGGTAGAAGAGGATTGGAATACGGAAGTCTTGCGGGAGAGCATAAAGCTTTCCGTCGACCTTCGTGTTCGACAGTGGCAGGAGCCAGTCGTCATCCGGAATTCCGTCCTTCTTCACCAGATCGTCGAGCTGGAGAAGATTTCCGGTTGCAGCGAATTCGGAAACGGCAAAGCCGACCACGCGGATCACGTCCGGTGTCTGGCTTCCGGACTTGATGGCGCGGGCTGCTGCTCCCCCGGTCGGATCGACAAGCAACTCGATCTTGATGTCGGGGTTCTTCGCCTGAAAAGCATCAATCATCTTCGTTTGGGCGGCAGACCGGGGATCCTTGGCATTGTTCGGATCCAGGAACGTCTGGTAGATGATCTTCGTGCTCTCGGCAAAGGCCTGTGGAGCAGCGAAAGCGAAGATCGCGGTGCCAATGGCCAGCGCCGCGGATGATTTGATGAATTTCCGTTTCGATATGGTTTGCATGCGTCTTCCTCCCAGGTTGAGCGAGTTGCTGTGAAGTTGGTGGGTCATCAGCCTTTGACCGCGCCGGCCGTCAGACCGGAGATGAACCACTTTTGAACGAAGCCGAACATGAGGATGACCGGTGATGATGCGACCATCACAAAGGCCATCATGTAGGACCACGAAATGCCGACGGCGTCGAAAACCTGATTGACAAGGGCGACCTGCAGGGTTCGTTTTGCGACCTCGGGCGCAAAAACGGCCACCGTGATATAGTCATTCCAGGTTGTCACAATGCCGATTGTCGCGACGGCCGCTATCCCCGGACGGATGAGCGGCAAGATCAGAGCCCAGATAATTTGAAACCGGGAGGCGCCATCAATCATGGCGGAATCCTCGATCTCAATCGGAACGGCTTCGACGAAATTTGCGATAAACCAGACTGTCTGAGGGATAATCCGCGCGCAAAGGATGATCGTCACCACGATGCCGCTGTTGAGCAAACCAACCGTTTCCAGCAGATAATAAGTCGGAACCAGCAACGCGACCCCTGGCACCATCGATGTCCCAAGTATCACCAGCATCAAGGTTCGTTTACCTTTGAAAGAAAAGCGCGCAGCGGCATAACCTCCAGGGATCCCAACGAGGAGAGCTATGATTACGGCACCGACGGAGTAGGCAATAGAGTTCCAAAGGTCGGTCGAGAAAGCCGGGTCCTTGAAGACCTTGGTGTAGTTCTCCAGAGTGGGTGAATTGGGCCATAGGGTAGGGGGCACAACCACCGCTTCTACTTCTGTCTTAAAAGATGTCGCAAAGGCCCAAAGAACTGGCCCGAGAACGATAATCCCGATGACCAAGGATCCCAGGATCGCGGGCATCTGTCCGCTTGTGCGGTTCGAGAGAGCGCTGCTCATATTTGATCCTATCCGGTAACGCGGCCGGTCAGCCGGGTGTAAAGAGCACCAAGGGCGACATTGATAATGAGGACGACGATCGAGACGACGGCAGTCGGCCCAATGTTCACCGCCTGAACGGTTCCACGGAAGGCCTCGAAACTGAGGGTGGTCGTTGATCCCAGCGGCCCTCCGCCCGTCATGACAATGATCAGCGTCATCAAGGTCAGGTACATGATGGAAAGAGTCAGCGCCGTGCTGCCCAAGGTGGGAAGTATTTCGGTGAGCGTGACGTAACGGAACTTCACGAACGCACCGCCTCCATCGATCTCTACCGCTTCGTAGAGTTCTTTCGGAATGGACTGCATGGCCGCTGTCGCCATCACCATGACATAGGGGAACGACCACCAGGCTGTGACGACGATGATGAGAGGCAAGGCCATTCCTGGATCCCCCAACATCAGGCCGGGGTCGATACCCAGCTTCTGGATCACGTAGGGTATGGGCCCGAACGAAGGGTTGAGGAGCCAGAGCCAGATGCTGCCGACGACTGACATGGATAGCGTCCAGGGGAAAAGGATGAACACCCGCAGCGCAGAACCTGTGACGCCCGCCCGGTTCAAAACCAGTGCTGAGGCCATTCCAAGGATAATGGCACCGGCCAGAGATCCCCCGACGTAGGTCAGGGAAATTACGGTCGTGTCCCAGAACTCGGATGAGCTTAGAACTTCGACGTAATTGGCGAGACCAGCAAAGCCAACGAGATCGTAGTATTTCGTTTTCTGAAAGCTCAACCAGAACACAAAGATCGTCGGATAGAGGGTCACAAGAAACAGGATCACGATAGCAGGCGTGAACCACAGAAAGGGGGCCCAACTAAAGCGGTTTGTATTGTCAGTGGCGTCCACGACGTCGCTCGCCAGGTGCGTCGCGCTTTGATTGGTGCTGACTTGTAGAGGTGGTATCGACATTCGATTACTGTTCCCCTGTGGCCGTCTCAGGCAGGGTGGGTAGCGTAGGTTCTCAGGACAGGCGCCTGCCGGTGCTTTCGCTGAAGAGGTGGACGCGCGAAAGATCCGGAGCCACGATGATGGTCTCGCCAACTTTCGGAAGAACTCGATCTCGGAATATGCAGACAATGGTTTGAGCGCCATGCCGAGCGATGATCTGGGTCTCGGAACCGGTCGGTTCGACGACTGTGACGGTGAGAGGCAGTCCCTCGTCACTGAGAGTGAGATGCTCAGGACGTACGCCGTAGATCACTTTCTCCGACGTATCGGCCACGCCAGCAGGCAGAGGCAGCTTGTGCCCGTCCTCGAGGACAAACCGGCCTGCCTCCACTCGGCCGTTGAGAAAATTCATCGATGGCGATCCGATGAAGCCGGCGACAAAGACATTTGCGGGATAGTCATACAGCTCAAGCGGCGCACCGACTTGCTCGACATAACCATCGTGCATGACGACGATCTTATCGGCCATAGTCATCGCTTCGACCTGATCGTGGGTCACATAAACGGTCGTAGTTTTGAGCCGCTGATGCAGCTCCTTGATCTCAGCGCGCATTTGCACCCGCAGTTTCGCGTCCAGATTCGAGAGCGGCTCATCGAACAGGAATACTTGCGGATTGCGAACGATCGCCCGACCCATCGCCACGCGTTGACGCTGCCCGCCCGACAGTTCGCGAGGGTAGCGATCAAGAAGTTTCGTGAGACTGAGGATTTCAGCTGCGCGTTGAACGCGGGTCTCTCGTTCCTCGCGCGGAGCCTTTTTGAGCTTCAATGAGAAACCCATGTTTTCGGCAACGGTCATATGCGGATACAGGGCATAATTCTGGAAGACCATGGCGATGTCTCTGGCCTTCGGCGGTACATCGTTAACGGTGCGTCCGCCGATCTGGATCTCGCCGCCGGAGATATTTTCGAGGCCCGCGATCATCCGCAACAGAGTTGATTTTCCGCAACCCGACGGTCCGACGAGGGTTACAAATTCCCCTTCGTGGATATCGACAGATACGCCATGAAGCACGCGTACGGCGCCGTAAGCTTTGCGAACGGACTTCAGCTCAACATTAGCCAACTGTTTCCTCCTACTGGCCACCGAAGCGGCCACCTGCCCCTAGCGCGATCTCCCCGATCGCTATCGGAACGTTATTCCATTAAGGAAAGCAGATGTCAACAGACGTCAGCGATGCGACACGTACGCTGTCAGCTACGAAGGTTTTTAGATAATATTTCCAACCACTTGCGGCCTATTTGAAGCATTCGCTTGCGACGTAGGCGAGGCGATCCGATAAGGCCAAAGTTCGGAAAGTTCGTCGGCAGTGGCCTTCACCTGTTCCGCTAATTGAGGAAGTACGAGCGGCGAAAAGCGGTGTATTGGTCCTGCGATGCTCACCGTTCCAACAACCTGACCTCCAACGCGAATGACCGCGGCGACCGCGGCGACGCCGGGTTCAGCTTCCTCGATCGCAGTGGCCCATCCGCGTTCTTCGGTCTCGTCCAAAGCCGCGGAAAACGTCTGTTTTGAGGTAATAACCCGTGGACCTCCCAGGTCCGTTCGGCCCAGCCCACTTGCCACGGCCCTGGCTAACGCTTCCTCTCGATCCAGTGTCGCCAGCCATGCTTTGCCGTTAGCGGTCGTGTGCAATGGCACCTTCGCGACCAGCTCTGGCTGGTAAATCAGGCCGGAACGCATGCCTTGCGAATGGGATATCCACGTCAAACCATCGGAATCAAGGATCGCAATCCTGCCCAGCCCCTTGGTATTGCTTGCTAAACGGTCCAGAATCGGTTGGCAGATGTCGGGGATCCGCGTCCCCGCCAGCAGCCGCTGGCCCATCACGGCTAGACGCAGTGAAAGTCGGTAGAACCCGTTCTCGGGATCCTGTTCGGCCCACCCTAAGTCACACAGACTGTTGAGCAGGCGATGCGCTGCGCTCTTCGGGACGTCCAGCCGCCGACTGATCTCGCCTAGGGACAGTCCAGTGGCGTTCTCGCTCAATAGCGTGATGACGTCGAAACAACGGTCTAGAAGGGATTTGACAAGTCGCATGATACCACGATATTCGATTTATCGGAACGATATTCCAATAGCACTACCGAAGGCGTTTCACAAGGAGCGGCTTGAGCGGCAGTTAGACAATCACACGCATCGTCGGTTCAAACTGTTGCGGCCTTCGAAGCGTGTTAAACATGCCTGCTCGCCTTTATAAACCAGCAATTATGGAGTCGTGATGAGGATCGCAATATTCGACGTCAGCCATTGGCATTTTCCGCTTTACATCACTGCTCTCAGGGATCCGGGAATCGAGGTGATCGGCATCTCCGATAGCGCGGCATTCGCGGGGCCACGTTTCTCAGAATTGCTCGAATGTAAGCTGTATGGGTCGAACGACGAACTGATGGGGCAGGACTTCGACTTCGCGCTTGTATTCAGCCGTCATTCCGACATGGCCGAGCTGGCTGAGCGGTTGATTGCCAAGGGCAAACCGTTTCTGATCGAGAAGCCATGCGGGCTTCGTCTCGAGGACGTCCGTCGTATCCGCAAACTGTCCGAGAAACACGGCGTCTTCGTAAGCGTGCCTTTCATTCAACGCGTAAGCGATCTGGCTGATCGTCTCTCGCCGGCTGCGGGGTTCATGCCAGATGGGTTCCAGCATCTTTCCTTCCGGTTTGTCGTAGGCTCGGTGAATCGGTATGAACGAAACGGCTGCGCCTGGATGCTTGACAAGACACTAGCAGGAGGTGGGTCGATGCTGAATGTCGGTATTCATTTCATCGACTTGATCTCAGATCTGACAAAATCCCCCATCACCGAGGTCTCAGGCCAGGTCCAGATCTACCGGCCTGATGTGACCGTCGACGAACAGGCTGTCTTCACCTGCCGAACTGCCGCAGGACAGATCGGCGTGATCGAGACAGGGTATTTGTATCCCTCCACGGCCGACGATCAGCGGGATTTCGCCTTTTCGCTCTCGCATCGTCAATCCTACATTCGCGGTTACGCCGACCAGTTCTATGCTAAATCGCGGGAACACGAGAAGGCTTCTGCGACCACCATCGAGTATAACACGGACGAGTATTACCCGGTGTTTCTCCGCCGCAGTTGGGCGGACCTCGAGAATGGTCACCCTCCTGTTGCAGGCTTGCTCGAAGCGGAGCGAGCATTGGCCGTCATTGAAGCAGGCTATCGTTCGGCCGCCAAGGGGGGAGCGCCCGAGGTCGTCGACAGCACCATCTAGTTGTCCGCTGAACCTTATTTGGCGGCGCGCTACTGATTGGCGCTCGCTTTTGAAGCCAAGCTGACGTTTCAGTTGCGCAACAGCCTGATGTGTAGACGCTGCGAACACGCCCGAAACCGTTGCGTTACTTTTCGACGCCGACGGTTCCTTCCATCTTTGGCCGATCCTATGACGAAACCAGATATCGAGATTGTCGCGACTGGACTTCACTTCCCGGAAGGACCGGTCGAACTTCCCGACGGCTCCATAGCCGTCGTGGAGATTGGCCGCGGCAGGATTGTTAGGATCAGGGATGGCGGAAAACAGGAAGTAGTGGCGGTCACTAATGGTGGTCCTAACGGTATGGCTTTAGGGCCGGATGGGGCGCTCTACGTGTGCAACAATGGAGGTTTTTCCTGGGTAGAGGAGGGCGGTTGGCTCCGTCCCGTTGGCCTTGCCCCGGATTACGGCGGCGGTGTGATCCAGAAGGTCGATATCTCGACCGGCGAAGTCATGACCTTGTATGTTCAATGCGATGGCCGAACCCTTAGCGGCCCAAACGACATCGTTTTCGACAATCACGGCGGATTTTATTTTACCGACACGGGCAGGGTCCGGGAGTTCTACCGGGACCATGGGGCTGTTTATTACGGAAAAGCCGATGGCAGCTCGATAACGAAGGTAGTGTTTCCGCTTTTGGCACCAAACGGAATTGGTCTGTCACCCGACCTTAAGACCCTTTACGTCGCCGAGATGGAGACAGCCCGACTTTGGAGCTACGCTATCGCTGAGCCAGGGGTGGTCGATAAACGGCCCTTTCCGAGCTCAAACGGCGGTGAGCTCATTATCGGACTTGGTGGCTTCCAGCGCCTAGACAGTCTGAAGGTCGCGGCTTCCGGTAACATCTGCGTTTCAACCTTGGTGACCGGGTGCATAACGGTGGTGTCGCCACGAGGCGAGTTGCTCGACCAAGTGTGGATGCCAGAGATTTATCCCACAAATCTCGGATTTGTTGGCCAAGACTTGCAAGATGCCGTCGTGACCCTTTCGCTCACAGGTCAGGTTGGCAGACTTCGGTGGCCCGAGAAAGGTCTGAGACTGCAACATCAAGGAGACGGATAATCCTCGTCAACCCTCGGAAAAGGCATCGTGGATGTGTCATGGGAATTCAGTCCGGGAATCGTTTCCCTCGGAGGAGCGCGTTCGACGCAGGATAGCGCGGGAACGCCATGCCTGACGGTCAGTCATGGCGCCTGGTGCGGGAAACGTAGCTAAGCCCAGAGCTCACAGATGTGGTCGACGGTGAGGTCGGCTTGTCCGGTGATCATGTGCATGCCGGAATGGGTTTCGACACCTTTTGCCGCGGCCAGTGCGAGAAGTCTCGTGGTCTCTGGCTGGGCAATGACCTCGGCGAATGTCATTCCCGGCTGCAGCAAGTCCGGATCCAGCGGAAGCACGTCCGTGTCGTGAAGGCCGAGTGAAGTCGCATTGATGACGAGCTGACCAGCTTCTGGCTTGGGCCCGCCTGCTTTGGCAACCTTCCTTCCGAAGTCGGCATTTACCGCTTCCGCTAGCGCTTCAGCCTTGTCGAGGGTCCGATTTGATACCGTGATGCTATTGGCGCCGGCCTCGACGAGTGCAAACGCTATAGCGACCGAAGCGCCTCCTGCTCCGACGATGAACGCATCACGACCTCCGATAGTGATCCCCTTGGACTGAAGACCGCGCACAAAGCCCTTGCCATCAAATTGGTAGCCGCGGAAGCTGCCATCCTTCTCGCGGCGCACGAGATTGACAGCCCCGACGCGTGCGGCAACCGGGTCGAGACTATCGCACAGATCGATGGCAGTCTGCTTGTGGGGCAGGGTAATGCCGAACCCAACAAGGTTCGGCATCGCCTTCAGACCGGCCCAGATTGTAGTCAGGTCCTTTGCGGGTACATGGAGCGGGACAGATACGATATCTGCTCCGCGTGCCGCAAAGAGCGGATTGACCGCCGCCGGCGATTTGGCCTGGATGATCGGGTCGCCGATGATGCCAATCAGCCTGGTGGTGCCGCGAATGGTGACGCCGCCTACCACGACAGTTCCTCACGCTTGAGCCAGACAATGCTGCCGTCCTCGATGCCGACGATAATGTCGAGCGCGCCGCGACCAGCCCAATCGACGACTTCCGGGGAGGCGACATGCATCGCCATCTGAATGGTTTCATCCCGGTGCTTGATCGGAACTGGCAATGCAAAACGAGGCTCCTCCGGTGTCCCGACGTTGCGCGAATAGAAGAGGCCGGCCTGCTTGGTCGTGTTGCGCGGCGCACCGGTCTTCGGATCCGGCGGCACGCAGGCGCGGGCATGGGTACCGAAGATCAGGTCGGTACGGCCAGCGCCTTCCCAATCGCAGAAGCAAAGCTTCACACGGCCGCGCCCACCGCCAACGTCGACCGTGAAGCGCATGGCTTCGCCGTCTTGCCAGCGGAGGAAACGTTTGTCGACCAGTTCCGTGTCGGACGCCTTCCTCCAATCGCTGAGGACCCCGTCCTCATCCAGTGCGACATAGTGGAGGTCGCTATCCTTGAGCCAATCAACGACCGCCGGTCGAACCCGCCAAACTGTCTTCAAGGGCTTGCCCTTGAAGGTTAGGAACTCCTCCTCGCCGAACCGTGGCGGCAGGACCTTTTCGCCAGTGTTGCGGAATAGCCGATGACGGCCAGTAACATCGCTGACCAATATGTCCATGCTGCCATTGCCGGTCCAATCGGCAAGGGTCGGGCAGGAATAGCCGAACATTTTTTCCGACGGCCCCTGGATAGAGCCAGTCAATCCGGCTGCAAGCCGGATCGGCGTGTCGCCACCCTTGAGCATGATTTCCTTGTCGAGATAAATGATCCGGTTTTGTTCCCGGCTCTGGTAGAAGAGCAATTCGCCTGTGCTGTTGCCGACGACAAGATCGTAGTGCCCGTCACCGCTGAAATCATAGGCCGCCGGGCTTGGCAGGATACCCGCGTGAATCAAGGGCTTCGTGGTCTCGATGCGGCCGCGCTGCTCGAAACGTGGAAGTCCGTCTTCGCCATCGCCGACGTTCTTGAGAAAGCTGATGTATCCATCCTCCGCACCGTAAAGGATGTCTTCGCGACCGTCGCCATCCCAATCGACGACGCAGGGGAGATGGATACAGTGTCCGAGTTCCAGAACCTTGTCCTCGACAGCGCGGATCAGGCTGGTCGGCTCGAAGGTTCCGTCTTCTCGCTGGCGGGCAATATGCAGGATATTCCAGAACTCGCCTGCAATGAGGTGTTGCTGCTTAGTCCCGAATTTGCCGAATGCAGGCGCCAGCTGCCCATAGACCTCGAGTGGCGTTTCGCCGGCGATGAGGGCATGACCCTTTTCCAGCACGGGTGCTGCGAGCGTGCCTTTGTTTTTGAATGCGTATAGGAAGCCCCGCAGCGGACCGCCGAGCCAACGGCCGGCGTCGTCATAGCCGCGATAACCTTCATCGTTCCATTCGAGACCGTTCGGCCAATAGTCGTTCCAGTAGTCGCTACCGACGATGAGTTCCGCCACCCCGTCACCATCGATATCGTGGAACCGGGCCATATGGAGATATTCGTTACCCTTGACCCAGTCGGCATCGAGGTCAAGGCGGACGGGTTCGCCGAATTCAGGCTCACCTTTTTTTCCAACGTTGGGAAACACATAAATCTGCTTGCGCAGCCGCGACGCGGAGACAAGATGGAATACATCTCCGTCCTTGACGGCGGTCACGTAGCCGCGGACGCCTTCGACCAGTTCTTCTTCACCCAGGATAGGTGTGCCGTCAGGATAGGTGCCGATTTGGCGACGCAAGAAGATGCGACCGTCGTAGCAGGCGTCCCATGCAGAAATCAGCATGTCCTTTGTACCTGTGCCGCTCCAATCGACGATCTCGACACAGGTGATGATTCGACCTGCGACAGCCGCCGACTTGACGTCCGGATGATATTTCAAAGCCTCCGAGCCATAGTCTGGACCGTGCCAAAGAGTGGCGTCGTCCTCCCATCTTGTTACGCTCATCGCAAACTCTCTCCACTTGCAGAATTAATTGGAAATGATTTCTAAAACGAAACCGCCTTTCAAATCTAGTGGAAAATCGAGTTGGGCGCGCCTTCGGCACCGGGCAGAGGATAAACGCAAGCGTGCTCCTATTCAGCCTGCGTTACTGGCGGGCTGGCAGCCGACAAGCTGTTCTAGAGAGGGCGATGAGGTCTGCAGTGCTATAGCCCGGTGATCTTTGCAGATCCACAGGCCGTGATCATGCTTCAAAGTAACTTTAGACGCAGCTACCGCACTGCGCCGGTTGCAACGATCAGTGGCGTCATGGTTCGCTGACGAACTCGCAGAGGCCAGATATCGCTCAGTTCTTCCGCAGCCTTTTTGAGGGAACGAACTAAGTCGGGCCAACGATCTTCGGTTATGCGCATAAGAGGTCCCGCAACGGAGATCGTCCCAGCGACCGGCGCTTCAGCATCAGAACTCGTTCGAAAGGGAACCGCAATTGCTGCGGTACCAGCCTCACCCTCCTCGACAGAGGTTGCGAACCCTCGCTCCCGAGTTTCATTCAGTCGGACTCTGAGTTCATCGATTGATCGAGCAGAATTGGGACCAAGCTTCCGTTTAGCGGTAAAGCCGCGAGAATAGACGATTTCCAGCGCCCGTTCTTCGGGCAGAGTGGAAAGCCATGCCTTCCCATTCGCCGTTGCGTGGAGAACGATTTCCTGTCCCATGTCCGGATCATATCGGAGGCCGGTTGTTGCACCTTGTGCACGTGCCACCCATACCAAATCCTGACCTTCCAGGATTGCGAGACGACAATATTCTTGCGTTTCCGCAGCCAACCGATTCAAAACGGACTGGACCACGTCAGGCACATTCCGCGCATCAAGATTCCGGAACGCTAGGGCGCTCAATCGAAGAGAAAGGGCGTATTTTTGACTCGCGGCATCTTGTGTCACCCACCCGTGGGTAATCAGCGTCGTCAACAGACGATGGACCGCGCTCGCCGGCATGTCGAGGCGTCCGGCAAGGTCGGACAACTCGACTGATCCTGCTTCTCCAGCCAGCACTTCCAAAAGCGTGAGGCATCGTGATACGGCTGCGACGGTCAATCCTCAAATCTCCTTTTGGTGCAGACTAGAAGCTTTGTTTCCAATATGGAATAGGCTTCCATAACGATCCCCATTTTGTTGGCGCCTTCAAGTCTCGGTTTGTTGCTCCCGGGCACGCCCTCGCTCGGCACGTCCGGATTTGCTTTTTTAAGCTTGATGAAAATAGAACTCGATTCTAAATGAAAAATAATTTCTGATTACGCGTGATGCGCGTGAGAGTGAGAACTGAGCGGAATTGCGGTGATGTTAACTTCAATTACCAACGAAGATCACAGCCGTCGCGCATGGCCAAGGGACCATTTTGGCGCCGCCGGCGAGCAGCAAGCTAGGGGTTGGTAGTATGATCGTCACGTTCGGATCCATAAATGTTGACCTGATCTACTTGGTCAACGAGATACCTCAAGCGGGTCAGACTGTCTTGGCACGCGGATCGCGAACGGAGGCTGGAGGGAAGGGGGCTAACCAAGCGTTGGCAGCTGCGCGAGATGGCGCAAGCGTCGTCATAACGGGGGCGGTGGGTAACGACGCCATGGCCCCCATCGCCCTTCAGAATTTGGAAGGCGAGGTCGACATCAGCCGCGTGGTCCGATCGAAGGAGCCTACCGGCTCCGCCGCGATAGTCATCGATGCCGATGGCCGCAATATGATCGCAGTCGCAGCAGGCGCCAACCTGGTAGCCCAATCCGATGGCGTTGAAGATGAGCTGCTTCGTAACGCAAGTTATGTCCTGATGCAGATGGAGAACGACGCTGTTCAGATTGAAAATCTAATCAGACGGGTTTCCAATCATCCCGCAAAATCGATTCTCAACCTCGCGCCGCCCTACCGGCTGGATCGCGACCTACTATCTCTCGTCGATATCGTAATCGTCAACGAAGACGAGGCCGAAGCTCTTTCCGGTTGGCTTGGTTGCGAGCCGAGCGCGAGATCGTTGTCAGAGACTCTCAACACCGGGGTCTTACGCACCATGGGAGGAGAGGGAGCCGAAGCTTTCATCGATGGCGAGGAGATAAAGGTACCGGCAGTTCGCGTTGATGCCGTGGATACGACCGCAGCTGGTGATTGTTTCGTAGGCGTTCTCGCGTCGGCTCTCGATCGAGGCCTGTCGCTCGACGGGGCGATGCGACGAGCCGCAAAGGCCGCTGCGATTGCCTGCTCGCGTCCGGGAAGCCAGTCGAGCATTCCTCACAACGACGAGATAGATAGTTGGACCTGAGAAAAGCCAAGGGCAAATACCTGCGTGAACCCCATCCGAATTGACTGAGGACACAACGACTCCAGGCGACCTGCAATGAGCTATCCAACATTTATCTCGGCGGTGTTCATTCTCCTACTGAGTCCCGGCCCGACCAATACCTTGATGGGGCTGGCATCGGCACGCACCAGTTTTTGGCTCGTTCTGAGACTACTCCCCGCCGAACTGTTCGGTTACCTCACTATGATCTTGCCCCTTACGTGGCTTGGGGAGAGCTGATCAGCCGTTGGCCGGAAACCGCTCTGGTGTTGAAGGCCGCAGCGGCGATTTGGGTTATGTATCTCGCAATAAAGCTTTGGGTCGCGGGAAGCAAGGATGTCATGGACCGCAGCGTGACCGCTCGACGCATATTTGTGACGACGACGCTCAACCCCAAGGCCCTTGTGTTCGGACTTGTTCTTCTACCTCCGCCGATCGCGCCCGACTTCCTGCCAAAGCTTACAATCTTCGTTGCCTTGGCAAGCATCGTTGCCGTGATTTGGGGTTTGATCGGCAGGTTGACGCAGGTCGGTGCGCGAAGCCATTGGCGCCTAATGATACTTCAGCGGACCGCGTCCGGCTGGCTCGCTATCGTGTCCTGCACGGTTGTCGCGAGTCTTTTCAGGCCTAGGACCATTAGCTGATCAGGTCTAAGTCCGTGTCCGAGTACCTTGCAACAGTGACGCAGCAAGTTCGAAATCTTCAGCCGATGTTGAGGATACCTAGTCTATTCAAGGTGCCTAGTTGACACAAACATTCGACGCAAACGATTATCCTCCGCGTGCTATAGACTTGAATTGGCAGAACTTTGCGATCTGAGTGTTTTCGGCTCGTCGGAATGGCGGAAACCTGTGAGACGATAACCGACACGTAGTGCTATGCGGATGCGACTGAGAAATGGACCTTGCCTCGACAAGCCAAGAGTTCCATAAATACCTCTTATGCCAACGGCACTGAAAGTTGCAGGGTCGACGGTTCTGTTCCTTTTAAATTGTAAGTGGCTATTTCGGTGTGTCGGCTTTGTTGGCGCGCGCCTGAATTTGCGTGCATCGCTCGAATAGGTGCTCGAACGGCTCGGAATCGCCGAGCAGCAGACCGTCGTCGACCATCCGCGCGTAATCATCGCCGAGCGCGCGCAGACCTTCTCCGGATGGCGTCAGAACCAGATTGCCGTTGACGGCTGCGGCGTAGTCGATGGGCGAGCGGTCGGCCGCCTTTTCCGCAAAGAACATGGATTTGTGTTTCGCCACTGCATTGGCAAGCTGCCGATCGTTGAATGCCTTGTCGGCAAAACCCGCATCGTCCAGCCGGACGACGTCATGCCAGTGGCGCGCAAACCGATCACCGCGGAGGCGCTCCTGCAGGCAGAAGACATGGATCGCTGTCGCCTTCTCCCAGAATGTCCGCTCGGCATGCATGACGCGGGGGCTCGCTTTTGGAATCGACACCATCGACCTGACCCGACGCGTCGCAGTCCACATCGCGGATACTGGCTGGCTCGCCAGTCGACCGTGCGCCGAACTCGAGCATAACACTCGGGGTGACATAGCCGGACCCGCTGCTCACCGCTTCATAGTCCAGGTAGAGCGCATCATCCTCGATGCGGATTGCCGCCGGAAGAGAGTGATCGCGCAGCGCGCCGGCTATCACCGGTTCCACCGACTCCGCCACCCACACCGGAAGCCGCTTTCGCACCTCGCTGGTCCAGCGTTTCTCTTCGCTGCGGGTTTTCGGCATTGCTTCGTCGTTGTCGCCGACCAAGTCCGGCGCCAGGGCCCGGATATCGTAGGTCAGGTCGACATCCTCGGAGAACCTTTTGATGACCCCATAGGCTTTCGAAAGCGAGGTGCCGCCCTTGAAGACGAGATGCTCGCCAAGCCTGGAGGAAAAGAGCGTCTGCAGCGTCCAGACGACCCAGACATCCTTTTCGAGCAGATGAATGGCCGTCCGGTGCGGTCGGCTGCCACAGCCAAGGCTTCGCGCCGGTCATCCTTTGACAAGGTCAGGAACAGATCAGCCATGCGCAGCCTTTCCCACGCTTCTTGCAAGCCAGGTCGGGAACTGCGGAGCCGCCGTCACCAGCTCGCCGAACGCGTCCGGCGGCAGCTTTCGCTTGATCCGCGATAGTGCTTCATCGGCCTTCTCTGGCCCAAGCCAGGCGAGCGCACGGACCGCCACGCCGGCGGGCCGGTCGGCCAAGGCCAGTTGCCAGCGAGGCACATGCCTGAGCTCGACCGTCTGCTGTCCGAGGTTCATTGTCCGGCTGCGGCCGGATGTCAGGTAGACGGAGCGGACCGGGACCTGGGTGGTCAGGCCCAGGGCATTCGCAGCGGCGGCGCCGTTTGAGACGATGACCTCGCCGCGTTGCTGCGCCACGGCCTCCACTGCTTGTTCAACTGTCGGCGGCCGGCTTCCAAAACGGCTTTTGACAGGCCGCATATAGATGCCGCGGCCGGCCCGGACGAGCTCGCCGCGCTCGGCCAGGCGCGACAGAGCCTGGTCCAGGGCGGCACGATTTCCGAGATGCAAAAAGCTCTTTGCCGAAAGCGCGGATCCTTCCGGCAGTCCTTCAGCATGGCCCATGATTTGCGACGTCAGCTTTTGCACGGCATTTCTCCTGTCAGAAATATATGCGAGTTTCTGACAGTTTGCAACGGAAGGAGAAGGGCAGGGGAGCCGAACCGCGCCTACCAAAATTCATATCGACATATTGGTCAGTAGCCCGCCTATCGCCCACCCAGCGCTACTCGTCTATCAGGCCATCAAACACTTCCAACATCGCATCACTGATGGCCTTGCCGAGCGCGGCTGCAGTGTTCGCCAACGCCTCCTCGTTCATATCGCGGGCGGCCATGGCAAAAGCAGCTCCCTCGGACGTTACGATTTCCCGCGCCCGCTCGATTGCCCATAGGGCGAAGTCACTGCGGTTGCTGATCTCCACGGTTTCCATGTCGTCTCCTGATTCTTGTTCCGGGGGTGGCTTATACCGATTTGCCGGACAATGCAGACCGGAGAGTTCGTCCTACGCCCGGAAACGAGTGACCCAGCAGTTCGATTGCTTCTTGAGCGCATCCCTATGGGAGCGTGCTCTATTGCGCCGCACCTTGTCTCCACTTCGCTCTGACCAGGCACTGCTCCACCGAACCCCGAGCGGGTTTCTGGGCCTGGTGTCTAGAGTGAACGGGGCGCACATGGCTGCTTGTCGCCGCGGCCTCTATGAGCGGTCGGTCAGTAATCGGCCCCAAATTAGTCATTCCAGCCAGCCCAAGTTCTTAGCTCGCCTAAGAATCTATTGCACAGGGAATTTGGAATAACAGGGTCGTTGGTTCTAATCCCTTCAAGGCGGCCTACCTTTCCGCACCACTTAAGCCGGCGGGATTGCCTTAGGCCACGATTATAGACAAGTGTCTCGGCGGAGCTTCGGTGCTAAGGCGACCTGAACATGTACGATATCATTCTTCTTTTCCTGGCCGGCTTGTTGGCAGGCAGCATGAACGCCTTGGCGGGCGGCGGGTCGTTCGTATCCCTACCTGCGCTGATATCGGTCGGAGTGCCGTCGGTGGCCGCAAATGCGACAAGCACTTTAGCCTTGTTTCCCGGCGGTATGGCGAGCTCGTGGGTCTACCGTGATGGGGTTAGGAGTGTGTGCGGTATCAATGTCGTGGCCATTGCTATCGCGACGGTGTTGGGTGGTGTGGCCGGAAGTGTTTTATTACTTCTAACCCCATCCAGGATCTTCGACGGAATCCTGCCATGGCTTTTGCTGGTGGCGACATTGATGCTGGCTGCAGGGCCAAGGCTCAGCGCCAAGCTGCAGACGCAGGCACATCCGAGTGTTATGGCCTTCGCGACGGTTCAGTTCTTTCTCGGTCTTTATGGCGGCTATTTCGGCGGCGCGGTGGGCCTTATGATGCTCGCGGCATGGAGCGTGCTCGGGGGCGGGGAGATCAAGAGCCTGAATCCGACAAGAATGGTAATGGTAACTGCCGCAAACGCGGTCGCCGTCGTCGTCTTCGTACTGGCCGGGGCAATCGTATGGCAACAGTGCATTTCCATGACGTTCGGAGCTGTTATCGGCGGGTGGATCGGAGCGCATGTCGGACGCAGGCTGCCGTCATCGATCGTCCGGATGCTAACCCTCGCGGTCGCCCTTTTGACGACCGCTGTGTTCTTTTCGCGAGCTTATCTTTGAGCGGAGCTCCGGCACCCGCAACGAATCCGAGGAACTGAATGCCAAAAGACTGAAGGATGCGGGCTCCGCTTGGAGGATGCCGATCGGCGCCCCCTCATTATGCGGTGTGGGCCGCGAGCGGAAAATATCTCTTCGGTATCAATCTGCCACTGGCGCGATCACGGATGAAGTCGTCATTGGCCTTTGGGCAGATCGCTCCGCCTTATCCTCAGTAGAGGTTTAGCCGTTTTGGGAAGCTTCGCGCGGTCAACCATCCGCGATGAGACTTCACAGTCGGCGTTGATTTTCACGACGAGCAGCTTGCTGAATCTCCACGTGATCGTTACCAAGCCGCCCGTCGGCACCCTGCGCGCAGTTCTTGTTCAGCTTTATCCCGTAGGTGATGGCGCCGAACAGTTCACCAATGACTCCGTACACATCAAGATGACGACCGGTCTCAAGGTGGTAGCTTTCGGCCAGTGCCAACAGGTCCTGAAAACATGGGATCAGATGCCTTATCGCATTGGGGTATTTGGCCCGCCACTCCTGGTATTGGAGTTGTTCTTCCACGTCGGACCGGGAAACCCACTCGCCGTCGTCATAGAAGGCTCGATTCCAGATATCAGCATCCATTTCAAACCTCTTAGAAGCCCGATTTTCGCGACGCTGCCTGGGCGATCTTATGATCTATCTATGCAGCAAGGCTGTTCCAGAGCGCTCCGTCTCGGCTGACTTGGCAAGCTATTGCAATGATCTGCTGGTAGGAGATGGGCGTGATCGCCCCTTGGCCGGGGAGACCAGGAACTATCAGGCCTCGTTTCACTTTCCGCGCCGTTGGAAAACTTGGGTGATCGGCAAAGGCTGCCAGGGCAGTGGCTTGACGGTTGCGGTGCTTGCCGATCGCCGCCGCCAACACGGCGTTGCGCATCCACTGATAAGCGTCTCCCTTAAAAGGGCAGGGCGTATAGTCGGCACCCGGATCGAGCTCGAAGATTTTTGGGATGTATTCCCAGTACCGGATGCTCTTGCTTGTCAAAGCGCACCGCGACCGCACACCGTTGCCCGGGTTGATTTGGTCTTCGTAGTTTCCGTTGCATTGGCGTTCGCCCGAGCGAGAAACAGCCGTTTGGCTACATTGTCCTCCGGGTTCGGTGAACTTGCACTCGATGACGAGTGAGGCGGCGGAGCCGACGGCAAGTGCATCGACTTGGGTCGGCCTGGGTTCTCCCAGAAGCCGATCGGTATCGGTCCACTCGAGTGTTACAGTCCATGGGCCACCCGGTGCAACGCCCACACACTCGGCGATGGCGTCGAAGATGCGATCGCGATCGCTGCTCATCTTGAGTGTGCCGAACACATCGATAGCGAGGGCTTGCGACGAATGCGCCTTGTAGGCTTGAATTCGATTGGTTCGATCACGATGCCAGGGAAACGCCTCCCAGTCCTCGATCGCTGCGCGACTGGCCGGAAACAGATTTTCGCGAACTGCGTGGAAGTCGAAGATCATCTCGGATGCGCCTCAATTCCATGAACGCATGTCGATGCTTTGTTCCAGTCGAAGAGGCTCGATCGTGCAGACATTCTTGATGAGGTCCCATTAGGTGGCACTCGGCTTGTCCACCAGTTTCTCGACCAATCGCCTGAGTTCCGACGGCGTGGTTTGACCAGCCACCACCTCGTAATAGCCGATCCCGGCGCGTCGCAGCGCCTCCTTCTTGACCGCGTCGCGCGCGGCCGCGGCTCCTTGATGGTGCGCTCCGCCCTGGTATTCGATGACGTGCCGCGGCTGGCAATTGCCGTCGACGAGGAGCAAGTCGACACGTTTGGAATTGATGCAACTGTAGGCGTCTGGGTCGGCACTTCGAAGGATCTCGCCCAATGAAACCTGAGCCATCACCTGCCATGACGGATTGCAGCCGATCACGACACTGTCGAGTTCTCGAAACACCCGGGCTTCACTCTTGTTCAGCAATGGCTGGATGGTGAACTTCGAGCGCATCACGATACGCAGTTGATCCGTGGCATCGATTGGCCGCGATGGCTGAGCAGCTGGGGTCTGAAGCCAGGGGCCTTGTATGACGCGCTCGTTCCAGCGCCTTTCCTCCGATTGCGACCTGTTTCTCTCTCGCCACGCCTGTCTGCTCGTCGCAGTTAGGAACTGCTCGACGGCCATGCCGAGGATAATGCCCACGAACAGCGCGGCTATTAGCAGTTCCGGCTTTTCGAAGTCTGCAATGGTTATCCCGCCCGAAGCGCCGACTGCGGCAGCTCCGATGATCAGCCCAGGTGCTGCGAACAGCACCGACCGTTGGCGATATTGCATGCCCCTCTCCGGATTTCCCGCGGAGATAGTATGACGCTTTTACGATGCGCGGAAAGTCATCCAAAAGAATGAGGTCGCGCACGCGTAAACTTCTTCCCGACGACCGATTCCCTGACCCCGAGGGACCGATATTGGTTCTAGGGGCTAGTCGACATCCGCTTCAGTCAGGTTCCTACACCCGGTAGCACCGCGGGAGCTTTAGACGCAGCACCACGGCTTGTTGCCATGGTGTTCACGCTCGGGGCGAAGAAGATCGCATAATGGATCGTCAGGGATGGCCTGATCGCGCTGCTTGTGGCAGTCGATTCGAATTCAGCCGATGGATCCTGGCTGGCGCGCTTACTGCGCACTGAGAGCTGCGCCATCGACAAAGCTAAACTCACCTTCGTAGAGCCGATAGAACCCGTCTTGAGGAACGGGCAGGTCTAGCATTTCTCGCCTCGATAGACCTGAGTACACGCCCCGCACCAACCTACCGAATAGCCCGTGAGAAATCGCTACGGTCGGCCCTTGGACATCTGCAATCCAGTTCTTTGCACGGCCACACGCGGCATCGAAGCTCTCTCCATCCGGAGATCTGAAATACCAGTCAAAGGCGTCGGAACCGTCGAGCATACCTGGAAACTCATTGTCGATCTCGAACTTCGTCAAACCATCCCACGTGCCAACAGAAACCTCCATCAGTCGGGCGTCTTCATGTGTAGCCAGCGGTAGCACTCGCTGCAAACGTCTGGCGGTTTCCCGAGTTCTACCAAGAGGACTGACATGCATTTCGAAGGATGGCACATTGTCCGAGATTTCCTTGCGAAGAAGCCCCGCGACGAAATCCGCCTGCTGGACACCTCGCTCCGTGAGAGGGGAATCTCTTTGTCCCTGAAACCGACCTAAGGTATTCCAAATGGTCTCGCCATGGCGGAGGAGATAAATCACCGGCGCATGCCGCCGAAGGCGAGTTTGATTATTCACTTTTGCCCCCGATCATCGCGACCCAATCAGATGGGAAAAAATTTGGCGATCGCCTACGTTTGTTGTGGCTCCAGCTTGCGCGACTGAGCGGTAACCACGCGTTCCAGCAACTGCGTAAATGCCTCGGCGAGAGTAGGCCTTGCAAACTGGAACTTATTGACAAGAGAACCGAGCCGCAACCATGCGAGCATGGACGCTCTATGCTCCGGGTAATGCTTTGTTGGCTTTCGCGCCCTGGCTTGGAGAATTTCAGGCTGGAAACCAAAGTTCGACGACTGTCCCCTTTCCCGGCAGTGAGGTGATGCGAGCGTCGCCGCCGCTTTGACGTACGAAGCCATAGACTATGGCCAGCCCGAGACCGGCGCCGCCTTGTGCATCGCGGGTGGTAAAATAGGGCTCGAAAGCCTTGTCGACTGCCTCGGGTGTCATGCCGATACCGTCGTCCGCCACGCTAACGGTCATGCCAGTCTCGCTGCGGGCGCAACGGATGCGGATCGTGCCGCCTGCCGGCATGGCCGCGGCGGAGTTGAGGCAGAGATTGAGGATCGATTGTTCGAAAAGCGCCGTGTCGATGAAGATCATGGGCAGGTCGTCGGCGATCTCGAAGTCAAGCCGGCATTTCTCGCCGATGGCGATCTCCAGCACGTCGGCCATGCCGCGCAGCACCGAGCCGAGTTCTACCTCGCTCGGGTGGATTGGCTGCTGACTGCCGATGGAAAGCATGCTTCCGGCAAGCGATCTGCCACGGTCGGCCGCCTTGCGAATGCGCGCGAGATGTCGCTTTTGCCGGTCGTTGAAGCCCGTTTCGCGCTCGAGTAGGCCGAGGCTTCCGGTGATAATGCCGATCATGTTGCCCACCTCGTGGCTGACCTGGTGGGTCATGCGCATGATGCCATCAAGCCGTTGGATCTTCGCTGCCTCGGTTTCTTGCCGGTCGATCTCGGTGATGTCGCGCGCCAGCAGCACGATGCCGCCATCCGGTTGCCGGGATAACGACACCTCCGTCACGTATCCGGCATCAGTGCGGTGGCGCAGCACATACCGGTCCGCTAGCAGGCCAGGATCGTTCTCGGCCGGCAGGAGTGCCAGATCGATCTCCGGCAGCGGCATGACGAAGCTGCGCAGCGGCAGTTTTCTGGCCGAACCAGACCAGCCGAGCAGCGCGATGACGCGGCGGTTCATGGTGATCGGTCGGCCGCGCGGATCGAATAGAGCGATGCCTTCGTTCATGCTGCGGAAGGTGGAGCGGATGGTGCGGGCGGCCGCTTCCGCCGTGCGTCTCAGCCGCGTGACGCGCTCGACGCTCTCCCGGAACGCGCGGAACGCTTCGAGCAGACGCACCAGCTCAGTTTCCGTGCCGTCATAACGCGGCGCATCGACATCCTTTCGCCCCTCAGCCAAAGCATTCATGCCGTTTGAAAGGGAAACGATGCCGCGCGAGACGCGCATGACGGAACGGATTGAGACTACGGCCATTGCCAGCACGAGCAGCGAAGCGACGGCGACGATAACAAGGATGCGGCTCAGGGCATCAGAGGTCGAGACAAGGTCGTCGCTGAGACTGCGGGCAACGGTCTCGCTCTGGGTTTCCGTCGCATGCGACAGATCGCGCGAGACATTATGCAGGCGAGAGACAGCGCTGCGGATGGCGAACATTTCGAGCAAGTACTGCGTCTGTGCAGCGAAGATCCGTTCGTAAGGTGCAAGCTCGGCGGCAGCAATCCTGATATCCGGGGCAGCAGGTTGCAGGCGCGGGGCGGTCTCGGAAACGTAGCGCCGGCGCAATTCCCCGAGTTGAAAGAGACTGTCCGAATTGGAGGCGGCTTGTACGATGGCATTCAGGCGGCCGCGAAAATCAACATCCGCAATGCCGCTGCCGGTTGCAATCTCGCCGAGCGCTGCCGCAGCTTCCGCCTTATGCTGCTGGGCGGATTCTGCGTCGTCGGCAAGTGCCGTGGTTTGCGTGCGGATCGTCTCCAGCAACTCGACGATGCGGCCACTGCCAAAACCCCTGGCAGCGACTTCGCCGTTTTCAGGTTCCATCGCCCGGATTAGCGCGTCGACCTGCACGACAACCGAGCGACTTTCGCTGGAGACCCGGTAGGGGGAGGTCGCATTCATCAAAAAGGGCGCGCTCGAGACAAGATCCGAAACCTGCCGCGACACCAGCGAAGCCTTTGCGAGGCTCGAAAAAGCTTGCAGGCCATAGGCTGCCATTTCCTGGCGGGCTCGTTGCAAGCCGTAAATAGCGATGGCCGCCAGGCTGAAGACGAGGATACAAATGAAGACGATCGCAAAAGGCAGCCGAAAGGCGATGGAAGAGAGGAAGGGGCGGCTGATCAAGGTGCAATCTCGCCATCGTCCGTATCGAGAACATAGCCCTTGCTGCGCCGCGTTTTAATATGTCGTGGCAGGTCCGGATTGCGCTCGATCTTGCGACGCAGACGCAGCACGAGTACGTCGACATTGCGGTCGATATAACGTTCGCTTTCCGCGCCGAGCCGGTCGAGAATATGGGCGCGGCTGACGGGGGTGTTCGGCGTCTCAGCGAGGATCTCGAGCAGGGCGAATTCGGCGCTGGTGAGCGACTTTGCGGGGTCAGTGCGACACGTGGCGCGCCGATTCTTCAGATCCACCGACCAGTCGCCGAGCTTCAAGGAGGTGGGCTCATGCTCACGTTCGCTTTCCCGCTCCGGCTTGAGCGAAGGGATCGTCCTGCGCAGCACGGCCTTGATGCGGGCCGTTAATTCGATGGGTTCAAAAGGTTTAACGACGTAGTCGTCCGCCGCCGTTTCGAGGCCGAGCACCCGGTCCGCGGCGCTGCCGGCAGCCGTCACCATGACGATGCCGATATTCGTCTGCGCGCGCAGACGCTGCGCGAGGGTGCGGCCGGAGGTGCCCGGCAAATTATGGTCGACAAGCACGAGATGAACGGTTTCGCGCGAAAGCACGATCGCCGCATCCTCCGCCGATGGCGCTGTGAGCGGGGTCCAGCCTTCCGCCTCCACGAGGTCGGAGATAAGCTCCGCCATGTCCGGGTCGTCCTCGACGATCAGAATGCTTATCTTCTCATTCAACACATGCACGTCCTCCCGCATCCATTATAGGCAGGGCCTTCAAGATCTTCAAAGCAGCCTCTTGTTATGCGATTTGTCACATTTGTAACCTTTGTCATCTTTTCGACCGCAAGACCTCTCCCCGCTGTAAGAACCGTAACCATTCTCCGATTGCGCGGGGCGGTAGATGTGACATCCTGACTGTGGAGATTGGGACGTAACGTCCAATGGGAGGTAATCGTGAGAGGCATCACCGCTTTGAGCGCGGTCGCGGCTCTGTGGTTGGCGAGCGCCGGCACCGGCACGACTGCCCTATCCCTCACCGTTCTATGCGGTGTCGACGAGACGTGGTGCGCCGCGATGAAGACAGCCTATGAGGCGAAGAGCGGGCTCGAGATTTCGATGACCCGCAAAAGCACTGGCGAGATCTTCAATCAGATCCGCGCAGAGAAAGCTGCGCCAACCGTCGACGTCTGGTGGGGCGGGACTGGCGATACCCATCTCCAGGCTGGTTCCGAAAATCTTCTCGAGCCCTACCAGCCGGCTCATGAACGCGACATGCTGCCTTGGGCGCAGAATTTCTTTGCCATGTCCGGTGGCAGGTCTGCCGGGATTTACGCCGGTGCTCTCGGCTTTGCCTACAATGCCGATCTGCTGCGCGAACTGAAGCTTCCTGCCCCGACCTGCTGGAAAGACCTGGCGGACACCACCTATCGAGGGCGCATCCAGAGCGGGAATCCGACTTCGTCCGGGACCGCTTTCACGACACTTGCGACGCTGGTGCAGCTCTTCGGAGAGGATGAGGCTTTCCGTTACCTCGCTGCGCTCAACCGCAATATCGAGCGCTATACGACTTCGGGGGCTGCGCCCGTCAAAGCGGCAGCTCGCGGAGAAACGCTGATCGGCATTTCTTTTATGCATGATGCCGTCACGCAGAAGCAGGCGGGCTTTCCCCTCGTTATCGTCGCACCCTGCGAAGGCACGGGCTACGAGATCGGCGCGGTGAGCATCGTCAAAGGGGCGCGTAATCTCGCGGAAGCCAAGCGTTTCGTCGACTTCGCGCTCAGTCCGGAAGGACAGGGTACGGGTGCAGCCTCCGGCCAGAACCAGGTGCCGTCCAATGCGAATTCCAGCTTGCCGTCGGCAGCCCCTGATATCTCGATGATCAAGATGGTGGACTATGACTTCGCCACCTTCGGCTCCCCGGACCAACGAAGTCGACTGCTCCACAGGTTCAATGCGGAAATCGCCGCGACGAACTGATCGAGTCCTTTAGACAAAACGCAATCCGAGATCGTGAAGGCGCCGACGGGCAGGCCGATGGCCCCGCTGTGGCTTGTTCACGTGAAGAATCAACCAAGGCAACAGGAGGATGCCCCCATGAAAATGAAGACCTTTTCCATTATGCTCTTCGCCGGCTCTACTCTCGCTGCGCTACCCGCGCAGGCGGCTGGCGAATTGAACCTCATCTGCTCGGCCGATGTCGTCATCTGCGAACAGATGAAGGGCGATTTCGAGAAGGCCCATAGCGACATCAAGGTAAGCATGGTTCGCCTTTCGTCCGGCGAGACCTATGCCAAGGTGCGGGCCGAAGCTCGCAACCCGAAGACCGACATCTGGTGGGCCGGTACGGGCGACCCGCATCTTCAGGCGGCATCCGAAAATCTGACGCTGGAATACAAGTCGCCGAAGCTCGATGAACTCAACGACTGGGCGAAGAAGCAGGCCGAAAGCTCCGGCTACAAGACGGTCGGCGTCTACGCCGGCGCGCTCGGCTGGGGCTACAATACCGAGATCTTCAAGTCCAAGGGCTATAAGGAGCCGGTCTGCTGGGCCGACCTCCTGGCGCCGGAACTGAAGGGTGAAATCCAGATCGCCAACCCGAATTCTTCCGGAACCGCCTATACGGCGCTCGCCTCTCTCGTTCAGATCATGGGCGAGGACCAGGCCTTTGACTACCTGAAGAAGCTGAACACGAATGTTTCGCAGTATACCAAATCCGGCTCGGCGCCCGTTAAGGCGGCGGCACGCGGGGAGACGGCGCTCGGCATCGTTTTCGTGCACGACGCGGTGGCGCAAACGGCGGAAGGCTTCCCGGTCAAGTCAATCACGCCCTGCGAAGGCACTGGCTATGAAATCGGCTCCATGTCGATCATCAAGGGCGCACGAAATCTCGACAATGCCAAGATCTGGTACGACTGGGCGCTGACAGCTGAAGTCCAGTCGCGCATGAAGGATGCGAAATCCTTCCAGCTGCCTTCCAATAAGAGCGCGACAATCCCCGAGAAGGCGCCGCGCTTTGAGGACATCAAGCTAATCGACTACGACTTCAAGACCTATGGCGACCCGGCAAAGCGCAAGGCGCTGCTGGAGCGCTGGGATCGCGAAATCGGCGCTGCCGCCAACTAATGTGCCGACCGGCGGCGTCCGTCTCACCCGGGCGCCGCCTCCCTTAACTCAAAGACAGCGAGGTAGCCATGAGACATGGCAATCGCAGGCTGGATGTCGTCCTGGTCCTGGGCGCGGTCGCATTGACCCTATTGCCCTGGTACCGGATGGAGACCGGCTTCTTCGGACTCGGATGGTTGGCCGGCTTTCCCCTTTCCCCGGAAGCGGCCCCGGGTCTCGTGCAGATTTTCGCCTATGGCCGTGTGTGGCTTGCCGGTGCGCTTGTGCTTCTTTTCCTCGCGTTCGCAGCCCGCGGAATGGCGGATCCGATGCGCCGCGGCGCGGTACTCGCCTGGCTCGGTGCGCTCGGCGTTTTCTTTCTTTCGCTCCAAGGCCTCGCCATAGGCATTTCAGGCTGGACCTGGACCATGAGCGAAGCGCTCTTCGGCACGCTCGCGGATGGCCAGCCCTCCATGGGGGCGGGCGCGGTGCTCTCTACTATTGCCTTCGTGCTACTCTTTGCCTTCGGCCTTGCCGAGCGCGGTGCCATGAAGGGCGATGCGTTCGTCGTCAGCGCGATCGCACTGCTCGTCTTCCTCGTCACGGTCTTCGTGTTCTACCCGATCGGCAGTATGTTTGTCGGTTCGGTGCAGGATTTCGACGGCTCGTTCAATGCGGATAACTTCATTCGCAACGTGCAGGACCCCAGCATCTGGAGCCTCAACTGCGTGATCGGGGCCGGTCGCTGCGGCGTCGCCTGGCGCACGCTGTGGCTAGCCATCATGACCGGCCTCGGCTCGACCTTGCTCGGCCTTGCCTTCGCGCTTGTTGCCACCCGTACGCGTTTCCCCATGAAAAAGGGTCTCAGGCTGCTGACGATCCTGCCGATCATCACGCCGCCCTTCGTCATCGGGCTGGCCCTTACACTGCTCTTCGGTCGTGCCGGTGTCGTTACACAGGGGCTATCCGATCTGTTCGGCATTGAGCCCGGCCGCTGGCTTTACGGGCTGACCGGCATCTGGATCGCGCAGGTGCTGTCCTTCACGCCGATTTCCTTCCTCGTGCTGATCGGCGTCGTCGAAGGCGTCAGCCCGTCGATGGAGGAAGCGTCGACGACGCTGCGCGCTGACCGTTGGCGCACCTTCTGGCGGGTGTCGCTGCCGCTGATGAAGCCGGGGCTCGCCAACGCCTTCCTCATCGGCTTCATCGAAAGCATGGCCGATTTCGGCAATCCGCTGGTGCTCGGCGGCAGCCATGGCGTGCTGTCGACTGAAATCTTTTTCGCCGTGGTCGGTTCGCAGAACGATCCCTCGCGCGCCGCCGTTCTCGCCACGGTACTGCTCGCCTTCACGCTGTCTGCCTTCCTCGCTCAGCGCATCTGGCTGTCGGGCAAGAACTTTGCCACCGTCACCGGCAAGGGCGATAGCGGCTCCCACATTGCGCTCCCACGCGGGTTGTCGATCGCCGTTCACGCCGTGGTCATCCCGTGGATCCTCTTCACGCTGGTTATCTACGGCATGATTCTGATCGGCGGCTTCGTGAAGACCTGGGGCCTGGATAATTCCCTGACGCTCGACCACTACGCCAAGGCCTTCTCGATCAGCTTCGAAAGCGGAATTGCCTGGACGGGCGTTGCCTGGAACTCGTTCTGGACAACCATGGAAATCGCGTTGATCTCCGCGCCCTTGACGGCCGTCGTCGGCCTGCTGACCGCTTACATCATCGTGCGTCAGAAATTTGCCGGCAAGAATGCCTTCGAATTTGCCCTGATGATGAGCTTTGCCATCCCTGGTACCGTCATCGGAGTCAGCTACATCATGGCCTTCAACCTGCCGCCGTTGGAAATGACCGGCTCGGCGCTAATCCTGGTCGCCTGCTTCGTCTTCCGCAACATGCCGGTCGGCGTGCGCGGTGGCATCGCGGCGATGAGTCAGCTCGACAAGAGCCTCGACGAAGCCTCGCTCACGCTGCGAGCCAACAGCTTCCGCACGATCCGTAAGGTCATTCTACCGCTCTTGCGTCCTGCCGTCACCGCCGCGCTCGTCTATTCCTTTGTGCGTGCCATCACCTCCATCAGTGCCGTCATCTTCCTCGTCAGCGCGCGATACAACATGGCGACCTCCTACATCGTCGGCCTCGTGGAGAATGGCGAATATGGCGTGGCGATCGCCTATTCCTCCATGCTGATCGTCGTGATGATCACCGTCATCGCCGGCTTCCAGCTCATGGTGGGCGAACGTCGCCTGCGCCGTGAAAACCGCGTCGCCGGCATTGCCACTTCTGCTCCCTCTCGTCAGGAGAAAATAGCATGATCAACCAGAAAGCCGGTTCCGTCGTCTTCCAGAACGTACGCAAGACGTTCGGCGCCTTCACTGCCATCCCAGACCTCTCCCTCACCATTGAGCCCGGCACGCTCGTCACCCTGCTTGGTCCTTCAGGTTGCGGCAAGACGACGACGTTGCGCATGCTCGCCGGCCTCGAACATCCTTCAGCTGGAAAAATCCTCATCGGTGGCAAGGACGTCACGATGCTGCCGGCCAATGAGCGCGATGTCTCGATGGTGTTCCAGTCTTATGCGCTGTTTCCGCACATGAATGCCCGCGACAACGTCGCCTATGGCCTGGAATCCTCCGGCCTCAGTCGGAAGGAAGCACGGGAGAAGGCGGAGGAGGGGATGGCGCTGGTTGGCCTTGCCGGCATGGGTGGCCGCCTTCCCGCCGAACTGTCAGGCGGTCAGCAGCAGCGCGTTGCTGTTGCCCGCGCACTGGTGCTGGAGCCGCAGGTACTGCTGCTCGATGAGCCGCTCTCCAACCTCGATGCGCGCTTGCGCCGGAAGGTGCGCACGGATATCCGTGAACTTCAGCAGCGTCTCGGTTTTACCGCCGTTTATGTCACCCACGATCAGGATGAGGCTCTGGCGGTATCCGACCGCATCATCGTCATGAAGGATGGCGAGATCGCCCAGTCCGGCACACCGCGTGAGCTTTACGAAGCGCCCGCCTCCTCCTTCATCGCCGATTTCATGGGAGAGGCGAATGTCATCCCCTGCGAGGTGATCCGCATTGAAGGTGCGGAGGCGCTTATCCGCGTGGCGGGGGTGAACCACCGCCTGCCCGGGCGCGGCGCAAAACCCGGCATGGCGAAACTCGCCGTCAGGCCCGGTTCGATCTCCATCGCGGCACCCGGTCAGCAGGGTCTGGCGGGGCGGGTTCTCCACAGTGCATATCTCGGCGGTCATGTCGAATATGAAATCGAAACCGATGTCGGGACGCTCTTCATTATCGACCATGCCGTCGAAAGAAACCTTGCGCCATCGAGCGACGTCACACTTGGATTCGAGAGCCGCGGCATTGCACTGATCGCCGCCTGAAATATTGGAATGCAAATAAAAGGATAGAAATATGACTGTGCGTGACACGGATCTTGAGCGGCGCTTCATTTTGGCAAAATCCCTCGCTGAAAAAGCGGGTGCGCTTGCGCTCGATTATTTTAACAAGCGGGACACTCTCGTGATCGAGACAAAACGCGATCTTCAGGATGTCGTGTCGATAGCGGATCGTGACGTCGAGACGTTCCTACGGGAGCGCGTCGCCGCAGTATTTCCCGACGACGGCTTCCTCGGGGAGGAGTTTGGCCATGAAGTCGGAAGCTCGGGCTACACTTGGGTAGTCGATCCGATCGACGGGACCGCGCCCTTTGTCAACGGCATGCCGACCTGGTGCGTTTCGATCGCTGTCCTGCATGGCGGTCTTCCCGTCATCGGCGTGATCCATGTCCCGTGCGCCAATGAGCTATATGCCGCTGCTCTGGGCCTCGGTGCAAGCTTGAACCGAGAGATGCTGTCACTTGATCCGTCCCGAACAATTCAGAACGCGATGACCGGCATCGGCTGTAATACGTATGTGGCGCCGGAGCGTGTCGGCTCCATCATATCGGCCGTGCTCAACAACGGCGGCACATTTATCCGAAACGGCTCGGGCGCGCTTATGCTCGCCTATGTGGCGGCAGGCCGACTGGTCGGCTACTATGAACCTCATATGCGAGCCTGGGACTGCATGGCGGGTTACTGCCTGGTCAAAGAAGCCGGAGGCCAATATCTGCCGTTTTCGACCGCGGGAGAAGATCTGCTGGCGGGTCAACCTGTTTTGGCGAGCAATGTATCGGCCTATGCGGAGTTGTTAGCGATCCATAATGCCAATGGCGGCAACGGGTCCGGATCGTGAGCGGGGTTAGGGCGCCTACTCCGCCTCCGGCCGGCGGTTGCTCCCCCATTGATTGTCATCACCTGTCATGAACATGCTCTTAGAGAGGTGACGCGCCTACAAAACTCAGCAATGACAAGCACATGAAGACTCCGAAAAAACCCCGCAAGCCCCGGCCGGACAAATCGGAGCCACTGCTCCGCCAGCTTGCCGCCGTCTCCACGAAACTGTTTTCCGGCGCGTTTCGCCAACAGTATGGCGCGCTGTGCTTCCGTTACGCCGAAGGTGAAGTCGGGCTCCAGATTCTTGTGATCACGTCGCGGGAGAGTGGGCGTTGGATCATTCCGAAGGGATGGCCAATAAAAGGCAAAAAGCCCTTCGAAGCGGCGGCGGTCGAAGCGTGGGAGGAGGCTGGCGTGCGCGGGTCGGTGAGAAAGAAGCCGGTCGGCCGCTACACCTATCTGAAAGAATTTGACGACGGTGACATCGCCCCCTGCATTGTCGACGTGTTTCAGGTGGAAGTCACAGAGGTCGGCGACGGTTTCAAGGAGCAGGGGCAGCGTATTCTCGAATGGGTCGACCCGGTTGAGGCGGCACGACGCGTTCGCGAGGTTGAACTCAAAACTCTGCTGGTGGAATTCAAGGTCCGCGGCCGCAAGAAGGGCGGTTAAGGTACGAGTGGCACCCCGCTCACGGAAATCGCTCGCGAAAGCTGATGTTGTGACGATTTCGACATGAGCGTCGGCGGTTGATTTCATCAGATGCGTTGCTAAAATGTCGTTCATGGTCGAGCAGGACACCCATATTGTCCCCCGGGTTGCCGGTATTCCGTTGGCGGGATACCGGGATGTCGACCACGCAATCTAAACACGCGGATCGTTGCCTGGTCTCGCCCATAGCGGACGAGGCGCGTCGACGTTGCAGCCTTGTCCTCCCTATTTTCCTGGAGATTAACATGGCACAGAATATCTACGACAATCCCGATTTCTTTAGCGGTTACAGCCAGTTGCCTCGGCAAGTGCACGGGTTGGACGGCGCACCCGAATGGCCCGCGATCAAAGCGATGCTTCCAAGGCTAGAAGGCAAGCATATTGCGGACTTGGGCTGTGGATTCGGTTGGGCCTCACGATGGATGCGTGATCAGGGCGCGGCTTCAGTTATTGGATACGATCTTTCCCAGAACATGATTGCCCGAGCGAAAGCCGACACGGCTGACGCTGCCATCGACTATCGCTTTGCCGATCTCGATATTTTGGAATTGCCACATGCAAGCTTCGATCTGATCTATAGCGCCCTGACGTTTCACTACGTATAGAACTTCGACAGACTTGCGCGGATGGTTTACGATGCGCTCATCGCAGGGGGAGACTTGGTGTTCACCATCGAGCATCCTATTTTCATGGCAGCTCGGCATCCGCACTGGATTTTGGATGAAGACGAGCGCAAGACCTGGCCGGTGAATGGCTATTCTATCGAGGGAGAGCGCCGTACAGACTGGTTCACGAAAGGCGTTGTTAAACACCATCGGACCCTGGCGACGACCCTTAATACCCTGATCGAGGTCGGCTTCAAACTAAGCCAAATCAATGAGTTTGCGCCGACGGACCACCAGATTGCGGCGATGCCTGAACTGGCCGAAGAGCTTGAACGTCCGATGATGTTACTGCTCTCGGTCCGCAAGGCAGGAGCTTAATGCAGATGCGCCGCTCGATGGTCCGTGCCTAGGAATCTCAATTTGTCCTGGCTAGGGCTTTTGGCTTGTCTGCATGGATCAAGCATGTTCGGTAGTGAAAGCTCGACGCCAAAACTCTGACATTTTGCAAATGTGCCCTGGCAGCAACGTTTACGGTTGACGGGCGGACCTGGAGACAGCTCCTTATCGCAGACGGCATTGCGGTACCATTCCTTTGGCGGGAGGAGTGATGCCCCGCAAACCCCGAGACTGTGGTGCGGGCGAGATCATGATCATTCTCACAATAGCGCACCCGACTAGAATCAGCCGCCCGCGCCCCTAATGACTGTGTGTGAAATAGTCCGGCACTTTGTACCAATCCACCGCGGAGATCGACGCAGGTTCAGTTTTTCGCCAAGACCGACTTGCTCCGTCCGTCACAAAGCAAACCAAGCAGCCGGCGGCGATGCGGTGCCGGACGGATTCCGGCATCAAAGAATAAAGAACTGGTTCGCTACCGTCGTGAGCCAAAACGAAACTGCCGCAATGATTGCCGCCGCCGGTAGGGTGATAACCCATGCGACTACGATGTTGCCCGCCAGCCCCCAACGGACCGCAGATACGCGCTTTGCGGCGCCCACGCCTATGATGGCACCGGTTATGGTGTGCGTGGTCGAAACGGGTATGCCTAGCCACGTTGCGCCGAAGAGCGTCAAAGCGCCGCCCGTTTCGGCACAGAAACCCTGCATCGGGTTCAGCTTGGTAATTTTCGAGCCCATTGTGTGGACGATGCGCCAGCCGCCGAATAGGGTGCCGACGGCCATTGCTGCCTGGCACGAAAGTACGACCCAGAGCGGCACATGAAAGCTACCGCCGAGATAGCCCTGCGAATACAGCAGCACGGCAATGATGCCCATTGTCTTTTGTGCGTCGTTGCCGCCGTGGCCGAGCGAATAGAGTGAAGCAGAAACAAATTGCAGGAAGCGAAACGATCGATCGACCGCGAAGGGTGTCTGCCGGATGAATGTCCAGGTCACCGCCAAGATGAGAAGCAGCGCCAGAAGGAAACCGATCATTGGTGACATGACGATTGCCGACGCGGTCTTGAGGAGACCGCTCCAGACAATCGAGCTCAGTCCGGTTTTGGCGAGACCCGCTCCGACCAATCCACCGATCAGGGCATGGGAGGAGCTGGAGGGAATGCCGAATATCCAAGTGAGGACGTTCCAGACGATGGCCCCGACGAGAGCCGCGAATATCACTTGCGGAGTGACGATCGCCGGATCGATGATGCCGGTGCCGAGCGTTTCGGCCACGTGGAGCCCAAAGAACAGAAAGGCGATGAAATTGAAGAAGGCCGCCCAAAAGACAGCATATTGCGGCCGAAGCACCCGTGTTGATACGATTGTCGCAATTGAATTGGCTGCGTCATGCAGGCCATTGAGAAAATCGAACAGCAGAGCGACCCCGATTAGGCTGACGAGCAACGGGAAAGCAAGAGTGGCATCCATCAGATATTCTCGATCACGATGCCGCTAATCTCGTTGGCGACGTCCTCGAAACGGTCGACCACCTTTTCCAGCTCGCCGTAGATCTCGCTGCCGATCATATATGCCATCGGATTGTGCGCGCCGTGCCGGCGAAACAAGTCTTTGAGCCCTTGTTCGTGGAGCTCGTCTGATCGTCCTTCCACCCGCGTGACTTGCTCGGCGATGGCCGATAGACGCGCGGCATTGGCGTTCACTCGATCCAGCAGCGGGATTGCCTCGGCAATTAGATTGGCCGCCTCGACGACAGTCTTGCCCATCTCCTGCATGCCTGGGTCAAAGCTCCTCTGCTCGAAGAGGCGGATGGTCTTCACCGTTTTGTGCATCGTGTCGATTGCGTCATCCATGGATTGGATGAGATCCTTGATGTCTCCGCGATCGAACGGCGTGATAAAGCTTCGCCGCACGGCTTGCATGACTTCGCGCGTGACGTTATCCGCCTCATCCTCCAATCGGATGATTACTTCGCATTGATGCTCGATTTCTATCCCCGAAAGCAATCTGTCGAGCGCTTCTGCCGCTCCGACGATCGTCTTGGAATGTTGTTCGAAGAGGTCGAAAAACCCGTCTTCGCGTGGCATCAACCTACGAAACCAACCCAGCATGAGCACCTCGCGATTTTGGTCTGTGTAAGATATGTCGGACGGACGTCATCCGGGACCATTGTCTAAACATTATCTATTTGAGGAGATAGCGCCGAATTCTGGTTTATGACAGTTTTATGACAGACAAGGATGCGCGCGGTCGCCGGAAAGCCCCGTGATCCATATAGTGACCTCCCTGCCGACTTTGCCCACGTTTTTGTTTCCTTTCTTCGGGGTGGCGGAGGCGATGTCGGGCCCAAGCGCATGACGGTGAATATGGGGAGTTTGCTTGGAGGCCGCGCCCTCCGACGGTGGCTTCCGCGCCGAAACCTCATCCAGTCGAAAGGACGACATTCCGCAGCCAGCGATGTCTGGCGCTGGCCTCGGAGTTTCGCCATAAGAGCTTCATCTTCCCGCTCGTCAAGGGAGACTGATTCTAATTGCTACGTGCGAGCGACGCTTGCATGATACCGGTCAGTTTGCGCCCGGAACCGCAGCTCGGCTGTGAGCGGAAAGTGCTCGCGGTACTGGTCGTAGCAGAAGAAGATAAGGGTGCCATCGTGATCGTCACCAATGTCTGCCGGACCCGGTGCAAGTCCCGTTCAAGAACCCGCTTTTCGGTCACGTCCCGATTGTGAGGGATTATGCCGAGCAAGGTGCCGTCGTGTCGCGAAGAGGCACTTTGAGTTTCGAGAGACAAACTTTGCTTCCTTCCGCACGTTCGATGCGTTGCTCTATCGATGACCTTCTGCGCCAATTCCTCCTCACGGCGGAACGCCGCCGCCGTGTCGCTATCGAAGAAGTCGAAAGGATGATGAGAATAAGCCTGTATCGGGCGCCGATGACACGCGACATGGCTTGGCGGTCATCGCTCTCGGACGTCGCCGCATCACGCGAAAGGGCTCGGAGCGGCCGCGATCGAGCAATCGAAGCCTGGCTGCACGGTTGGCTCTCTCTGCGGAAAACGCTTTCAAGCTGTATTTCTGTTTATCGGCTAGGGCTGATTGAATATTCGCGCCGGCATGTTAGCCTTCGCACTGACTCAACGAGGTGGGGTCCGGTCAGCCTGATGAACTCGTTTCTTTCTATGGCAACAGCCTGGAAATAATCAAATGCTCTCGGGCGGTTACTGAGGTCTACAAAGTTGCAGCAGCGTCAGGTACGACCCTTTGGGATCTATATCCGGAGCTGCTCGAACCCGACCACATATCGGGGATCGAGGCCGTACTTGCCGGCGGCCTACCGCGCAACATCGCGATTGGACGCGGTCCTCCCAGCAAAAGTCGCAGTCTTCTGGTTTTCGGCACTGAACGGGGCCTCGGCGTCATCGAGTTCACAGAATGGGAACGCGATTTCGAAGGAAACGACCGGGGAACCCGACCGTGCTCTCCTTCTTCATCAGGCTAGGCACGACGTACTGACGGGACTAGCCAACCGTCGCCAGTTCAGCAGCGATCTTGAGACAGGCTTTCCCGTAACAAGGGATCATAAGGTAGCGCTGATGCAGCTCGATCTGGATGACTTCAAACCCGTCAATGACACCCTTGGTCACGGTGCCGGCGACGTGGTGCTCAAGATGACGGCGGAACGGATTCAGGCCTTACTTCGCGACGGCGAGACAGCTTATAGAACTCGCGGGCGACGAATTCGCCGTCATTCAGCGGCGTGGTGATCAGCCCGCGGAGGCGGAAAACCTGGCCGAATCTCTTGTCCGTGCGTTCAGAGAGCCATTTACCATCGACGGGATCGATGTATTTGTCGGCGCTAGCGTCGGTATCGCCATTGCGCCGAGCGATGGCAATGACGGCGAACAGTTGATGAAAGCAGCCGACATTGCGCTCTATGCTGCCAAGAACGACGGACGTGGCCGGGCGAGGACGTTCAATCGCTCGATGATGATCATGCTGGAGCAGCGCGAGACGCTGAGGCGCAGCTTGCGGGTTGCGCTCAAGGAGCAACAGTTCCTCATCGAGTATCAGCCTCTGGTGGAGGTATCGGAGGGGATCGTCGGCTTCGAGGCGCTGCTGCGTTGGCGCCATCCTTATGCCGGAGTGATTCCCCCAAGTGTTTTCATCCCCATGGCCGAAGCCGATGGCCTTATGGGAGATATTGGAGCGTGGGTGCTTGAACAGGCCTGTCGCGAAGCTTTGACGTGGCCCTCGCATTTCATCGTGGCGGTCAATCTCTCGCCGGCCGAATTCCTGCGCCGTGGCTTCACCGATCGCGTAGCCGGTATCCTCGACGATGTCGGGTTTCCCGCCGACAGGTTGGAGATCGAAATAACCGAAACCGTCCTGCTTGAGCGCACCACCAACAATCTCGATACGCTGCATACTCTGGAGGTCCTGGGCGTCCGAATCGCACTCGACGATTTTGGCACTCGCTATTCATCCCTGAGCTATCTACAGAACTTCCCGTTCGACACGATCAAGATCGACAGGCACTTCATCAAGGATGTCGAGACCAACCCGAAGAGTCAGACGATCGTGCGTTTCGTCGTCGGCCTTGCCCATGGGCTGGGGATGCGGATCACGGCGGAAGGCGTCGAAACAGCCGGTCAGGCGAGTTGGCTTAGAAGAGAAAAATGCGATCGACTACAAGGACTTCTGTTGGGCGCCGCGATGTCCTCCGATGCCATCGGCGATTTCCTGCGTCAGGAGTTGTTCGCGACGCGTTGGATCTGCTAGAGATCCCAGCCTGCTTCTGGTCGGCTCGACGGTTCTGGCACGGCGACAGCTTTCCCAGCGTTCGGCTTGTTGTTATGGGGTTCACGTTTTAGGCCAAAAAGATCGCATAATGGATCGAAGGGAACTAGGCGGCAGCGACGACGTAAGCAGACTTACCTTACCAGGCCGGTTTGTGCTGTGAATCAATTCAAGAGCACCTTTTCTAGGAGGCAATCGGCAGGTTCGTGAATACTTTGATCGCGGTTGTCATCCATAAGTAAGTACGAATTCAAATCGCTCATGACAAATTTTATCAATCGGCCTACTTGCAAATTGGCTGGCTAGATATGCCGGGAAAGTCAAACAGTGTGCTGGGAGGTGGGCTTTCCTCCCGAATTGGACAACGTATAGATGTAATTACAGTGGACGGGCAAATTCCATGAATACTCCCTATTAACCAACCTTGCGTCGTTAAGTGACGTCTGTCTCTACCCTGGGGCCAATTTGGCGATGGTAGATGAGCTTGAATCAATCTGGGGCATTCATCTTCCGACCGATCATCGGGCTGTTCTAATAGAGAGTAATGGTGTTCAAGTATTTGGCGGGTATTTTCGACTTTTTGGGATTGGTCCAGAGGCGAGCATAGATATAGTGAAGTGGAATGATCCGACACTCTGGAAATTCGCTTGGGAAACCCGTTGCTCTGACTATCTATGCTTTGCTGAAACGGCGTGTGGCGACCAATACGCTTACAATGCGGCCGCCTTGAAGGACGGATATTCTGAAGTTTATTTTCTTGATTGCCTTTCAATGTCGGCAACGTTATTAGCATCGACGTTTTTAGAATTCCTGCAAAATGAATTCCTACGCTGTGCCAAGGAGCCATATGACACCCTGCTTGCGGAGGCGCGCCAAATTATAGGCGATCTTGATACCCAAGAACATTTGATCTATGTGCCTTCTCCGCTCCTGAGGAGGAGCGGAAGTAATTTCAAATGTCCAAAAAATGGACGCTCGATCAGCGATGATTTGCAATGGCGACATTGCTATCCAACTAGACGCGGGTCCGGCAGATGGAAGCGTAAAAGCAATCATCCCATACGATGATATAGAAGGACGTATGCGCCTACGATTAGATTGGGCCTAGCGTGCTTGCACAGCTTGTCGGTCCCGCACGGTCGAGCGGACCTAGTGGTGAAGATGATCAGCCTCGCAGCGCTGCGGGCGGAGGTAACACGGCGAGGCGCGGCATTGGTCGAGGTCAATGCCTAGCAGAAGGGCGATCTCTGGAGCGGACCGCGTG
The DNA here is from genome assembly GCF_022385315.1 of Rhizobium sp. K102. Taxonomy (NCBI): domain Bacteria; kingdom Pseudomonadati; phylum Pseudomonadota; class Alphaproteobacteria; order Hyphomicrobiales; family Rhizobiaceae; genus Rhizobium; species Rhizobium sp. K102. Next base: position 367,420 of record NZ_CP092438.1, on the reverse strand, counting down.
GGATTGAGATCGTCCCCGATTTCGCCGCTTCCATACCGGCCGAGATCCGCACTCGCGAGGCGCTGCTCTACACTTCCGATCTCGAGCAGCTCGCATCGACCCTCGACAGCCTCGCGGCCCAGCGCAATCAGCAGTTCGCCGCTTTGAAGCGATATACCGAGATGATTGCCGCCCAGCAGGCGCTGGTCGCCACGCTGACAGATCGCGTCACCATGCGTTCCAACCTCGTCGATCTCAGTGCCGGCTCGAGATCCGGCGTCATCGATGCCGTCGAGGTCAAACAGAAGGAAGAGGCAACGCTTGCCGAGCAGATCGGTCAGCGGGCGGAGGCGGAGACGGCAATCGTCACGGCAACCAGCGAAGGCCTGAAAGCCATCAAGACCTTCGTCGCCGACAATGCTCAGAAACAGGCGCAGGCATCACGGGAGATCGACGAGAAGGAACAGCAACTGGTGAGGGCGGCCAAGCGGCTCGAATCGATGACGATCAAGAGCCCGATCAAGGGCATCGTCCAGACATCCGCCATCACGACAGTCGGCCAAGTGGTGACGGCCGGCGCGGAGCTGATGCGGATCGTACCGGACGACGCTTCGCTGGAGATCGAGGCCTATCTGCCGAACCGGGACATCGGCTTCGTCTCGCCTGGACAGCCGGCCGTCATCAAGGTCGAGGCTTTCCCCTTCACCCGCTATGGCACCCTCAACGGCACGGTCACCCGCGTCGCGACCGACGCCATTCCCGAACCCGACGCACAGCAGCTCGAAGGCCAGCCGGCAAAGGAGCTGCAGAGTGTGATCCCGATCGGCAACGCTCAGCGGGTTCAGAACCTGGTCTTCCCCATCGTCATCAAGCCGAATGTTGCGAGCATAGACATCGACGGAACCCGCGTCGCGCTATCGCCCGGCATGTCCGTCACCGTTGAGGTCAAAACCGGGAGCCGGCGTATCCTCGAATATCTTTACTCGCCGCTCGCGGAGATCGCCTCCCAGGCAATGCAGGAGAGGTGAGTGGGGCGAGTGCCAACAAGAGGAAGATAGAACACTAACCGGGCGCGTTAAAACAACAACGCGGCGGTAACAAAGAGTATTGACACTATCACCCCCTAATCATCTCATGGCGCGATCCGCATCCAGGACGATGTGCTCGGCTGGGTGCCGCAATATGATTTGTCCGAAATGACCCGCTCCGCCTGAACTGGCACTCAAAATCCACCAGCATTGTGGGAACGCTAGCCGTACGTCCTGCTGACCGCCGTCGACCAGCGACGGCCACCAACTGTCGGGCGTCGGTCATGTTTGTAAGGGCTGTTCCGCGACACCTGCCTGAGCGTGCCGATGTTTGCCAGGTCGAAAAGTGAGTCGGCAGCCGATTACGGGCCAGAAGGGGTAGACAAATATGGGAGCATAACATCGAGGCCCTTTGATGAAACGGAAGCAGAAATCCGAGTTCATCTTCCTGCCTGCGTTCTATCGAGTTTCGGCTTGCCCTGCCGATAGATTTGATGTCGAGAGGAGTAATGTCGCAATGATGCAATCGGAGCCAAGTTGTGGACCCAAAACGAACTGAACAAAAGCAGCGTCGGACGATCATAGCCGAGGGAGCCCATCCTGTTGATGCTCATGTGGGGCAGCGCATATTTGCAGCGCGCCAAGCCAAAGGGATGTCTCAAAAGATTCTGGCGGCACGGCTCGGGATAACCTTCCAGCAAATTCAGAAATACGAAAAGGGTAAGAACCGCGTCAGTGCGTCAGTACTCTACGGGATCATGTGCGCGCTGGACGTGCCCGCTACCTATTTTTTTGACGGATTAGCGGCCCCTGACAAGCTTGCGCTGCAGGCAGATCCCCCGCCAATGAGAAAACCGAAGGCAATGGAACCATTGTTTAGGGCCCAGGAAAATGTGAATCTCTTGCAAAATTACTTAGCCTCTTCCTCGGCCGTCCGGAAAGCGGTTCGCTCCCTGCTTTCACTCGTTGCAAAGGAGGAGACATAGGTGCCGATGCAGGACAGCAGGGTCCGGTTGTGAAGGGTCTCGATCCGGTGAATGACCGCGCGACAAGGTGGCAACAGCAGTCGGCGCATATGAGAAACCACCGCATCCTCCGGAGAACGCCGTCGACCCGAAATCCCCAGCCAGCCTCTGCTTGGATGCGATGCTCGGCTTAGTTTTCATGCCACGCCGAATCCGAGAGATGGTACGGGTTCGAATCTCAGCAACGGCGTCTCCGGCATCGCTCAAGGGGGACCGATCATCCGGAGGTGAGGAATTCAAGGACGATTGAAGGCCCCACTCAGAATATCGAAAGCGCATCGAGCTTAAGAGCCGCCGAATAACTCGATTCTTGAGAACTCGGTGCCTGACGTAGCCCGGCGATCTTTTCGAACTGATCCGGATCTTCGAGCGCTTCGTGGGTCATTGAGGCGAGGCGCTTGAAGCCATCAAAACACTTCGAGTGGAGAGGCTCCCCATGTTCCGCAGCAATTTTTGCGATCGCTGCCAGGGGGCGCAGCGCGCAAATGTGATAGTCCAACGCCCTGGTCCCACGAGCGAGTTCCGCGGGGCCGATCGGCATCCGTTCACTCGAGCGTTATCGCCCATGGACCGGCCGTCGCCACGCCCACACGCTCGGCGATCGCGTCGAAGATAAAGTCTCGATCCGTGCTCATCTTGAGTGTGCCGAACACATCTATGAGCAAGCAAATGCGGCAGGCTGGTTTATCGGCCCTCCTTATGCAGCAGCTGAGTTGGTTTTTGACGAAAACGATCTCGAAGGCTGTTCGCTTGAGACGGATGAGCTGTGAAGGCTAGACTGGAGAGTGGCAGGGGCTAACTTGGTGGAGGCGATGAAGCCAACGGGTGATCGAATGTGGACACGCTGGCGGGTGGTGGGATCCAGCTTCAGGACCAACGCGCACCCTACCATTGCGGGGCAGGGCGAGGGAGCCCTTCTTCACGAGCGCCATGCACGGCTTGTTTCGAGGATGTTCGCGTTCTGGGCCAAGAAGATCGCATAATGGATCGTCGGGACCCTTTGAAAATACCTCGGGACGAGCTACTGGCCGCCGCTCCCTTTCAAGAGCTTTGAGCGTATAGACCGCCCTCAGCCCCTATTAGATTGGCCACATATTCTGCCCCGGGCTGCGGTGGATCGGATATGACGGTGGTATAGACTGGTAGTCCGGTAGGCACTATTCGTGATGTACCAGCACATCACCAAACCATCCCGTGGATTCTCCAAGGCCTCCTATATTGAAAAAAGTGCAACGCAGTTTCGCCGTCGAGTACAAAAGCGGCAGGCGAAAACTAGATACCAGGTCAAACTCGATCTGGGGCAACGTGGCTCTAAAGTCCGTCGCTCGCGACCTGGAGAAAGAGACAATGCCGTTTCTGTCGGGTAGCCCTCAGGATGGCACATCCGACAGCGACATGTCTTTACCAAAAGCAGATCAGGCCAAGCCGTTGTTGACACCGCCTCTCGTGGCGTCGACAACTGCGTCAGATAAACAGGAGATAATCATGGCCGACGAGACCGCTACGATAACCAATGCCGATGGACCGACCGTTGGCGAAACGCCCATTGCGCCCAAGAAACAGCGCAAACCCCGCGCCAAGAAAGCCGCGGCACTCGAGACCACGTCAGCTGACGCTACGGCAGAGCCAGCGGCTGCTCCGGGTGGCGCCGGCGGTGTGAAGAGGAGAGGGCGCAAGGCGAAGGTGATCGAAGCTACGGCGAGCGCCAAACGCGCATCTGTGCGCCGTGCTCAAAAGGCCGTGAAGGCAGAGACGGCCGGGCCAATGACCGCGATCGATGAAATGGCAGACCTTTTGCAGTTGGAAGCGGAAAATCAGCGGCTGCGCAAGCTTCTGGCTGAAAAACTTCGCGCTGAAAATGCCGATCTGCGCAAACGGCTCAAGCTCGATTGATAAAGTAGCTGGTCAACCGCCGGCCGTATTTCCATGCTTATCGAGGCATGCAATTTGGCAACGGTGAATGCTGTTGCTGAACCAACATCCACTGCCTGCTTGCGGGATAAAGCGCGAGGTCGGATAGATGGCGTCTCCCTGGAAACTTCTTGCGCGACTGATCTCACCGGGACGCGAACAGAAGAGAGAAAGCGGTTCGACCGAGAAGGTTACGCCGGAGGCGTTGCCTATTTCCGGTCCGACTGAAACGGCTGGCGAGGAGAGCCTGATTAGCGCTGACCGACCGGCAACCGAGGAGCTACCTCGTCACGGTCAAGACGGTGCAATCTCCGTAGAGCCTGTGCAATCCGAAGAAGCCGTAAACAGTGGCCGCGATGAGGTCGCGCGCGGAGCCGCCAAGATTGTAGGGCCTACTGATCCCGCTTTATCCGGCGGTACTGGCATCGCCGTCACCGCTGCACAAGCCAAGATCAAGCGAGCTGTCGAGGTGGCACCGCGCAAGCAAAGGAGACGTGGCAAGGAAGCGGTAGCGGTTGCGAATTCTTCCCAAGTTAATGACACTGCAGACGAGATGAACCTCGATGAAGAGATCAGGGTGCTCAGGGATCAACTGGCAAGAAAGCTAAAGCTGCAAAACGCGCAGTTAAGAAAAATGCTTGAGCGATTTGAACGGTGAACGTGCCGCGATGCCTTGTCCATTGAGCCGGTATCGATTGCAAGCGTGTTGCAGGTAGAACAATCTCAGATTTGAATTGGGCGTCGCCGGTTCATATCCCTTCAAGGCGAAGGTCTATTCGCATCCGACTGTGCGGCTTTTGTCTTCAGTTTGGAGTTCGGCCGAAATGGTCGTCGGCAGCTTGGTTAGAATTGCGGGAATACATCACCTGCTCGACAACTGGTGCGCTTCGTTTGTGGTTTCCGTCTGGAAATATTGCCCGGGAGATACACCGAAGGCCGTCCTGAACACCGCGATGAAGGCGCTGGGGCCCGAGTAGCCAAGCGAAAAGGCGATATCGCCGACGCCTCGGCCGGCGGCGAGCCACTCCACTGCTTTGAGGAGTTTCGCATGCTGCCGCCAGGCGCGGAAACTCATGCCTGTCTCAGATTGGAAATGGCGCTGAAAGCTGCGGGGGGACATGGCCGCACGTGACGCAAGTCCATCGAGTGGCCAATCGGCACCCGGTTCGTTCCGGATGTCTGAAGCGATGCTCCGGAGGCGTTCGGATGCAGGCGAGGGAAGGGACAGCGGCGCGACTGGACTCGTCTCAAGCTGGTCGAGAATGACGGCGACGAGCCGTTCGGCACGGGCACTGCCGGCGTCCGCACGAGGTATCTCCAGAAACGCCAGGATCAGTTCGCGCAGGAGCGGTGTCGTACTGATCACGGAGACCTGGGAGGGCAGGTTCACGACCGCGTCGGGACGAAAGAAAAGGTAGCTGCGCTCCGTCTCCTGCAGGTATGTCACTTCGTGGAGGACGGCGGACGGAACGAATACGGCACGTTCAGGCGGAACGATGAAGTAGCCTCGCTCGGTCTCCAGCCTAAGCGAACCACGCACGATCTGGAAAAGCTGCGCGCGGTGGTGCGCGTGGAAAGAATAGGTTCGCCCGGCGGGCTCTGCTCCACCCTGAGCCACAGCTGTGTGCGGATAATCTCCAAACCGGTCTTCCGGTAGATGAACGTTGGTCAGGTTGTCGCGGGCAATCATGGCGTCTCACAGACATAATTTGACAGACTGCCGATAACACGTCGGAGGGCATTTCACTAGATTGATATCACCGCTGAACAACTTGGACGTAAGTTATGACATTCGAACTCCGACAAGCTGAAATTTCGGATCGTATTGCTCCAAGCCTTCTGACGAAGCTGGCAGCTTTGCGGTTTGGAGCGCCCGTCGTCCTTCGCTGGTGGCAACGGCGCGAAACGGAACAGGCACTACAGTGGCTATCGGAGCGTGATCTGGCGGACATAGGCGTCGCGCGCCATGAGATCCGTGAGGTGGCGCGATCGCGAGCGCAATTGGATGTGATGTTCGCGAGGTGGCGGGCAAGGTGATGGAAATACGTGAAGCAATGCCAACATCAGAGAGGTAAGCAAATGCACAACGACGGGTTTTTTGACGAAGAGGTTGCAGCAACCTATGACGACGATGGTGGCATCTCGGCCCCGGAGCTAGTTGATCCGGCCGTCAATCTCCTGGCCGAGTTTGCAGGAGGCGGGCGCGTCCTGGAGTTCGCGATCGGCACCGGCCGCCTGGCGCTTCCTCTCGCGCGGAAAGGGGTACAGGTGGAAGGCATCGAGCTTTCGAGAGCGATGGTGTCTCGCCTTCGCGCCAAGGAGGGCGGCGCGGAAATTCCGGTTGTGATCGGCGACATGGCCACCACCCGTGTCGAGCGGCGCTTTTCCCTCGTTTATCTGGCCTTCAACACGATCAATAACGTGACGTCGCAGGAAGCTCAGGTCGCTTGCTTTTTGAACGCGGCCGCGCATCTGGAAACTGGTGGGCACTTCCTGGTAGAGGTTGGCGTACCGCCGCTTCAGCGGCTTCCGCTCGGCGAGACGATCCTGGCGTTCGACCGCTCCGAAGCGCATTGGGGCGTCGACGAGTACGACGTGGTAAAGCAGAACTTCTCGTCTCATCACATCTGGTTCCGGGACGGAAGCTATAGGCACTTCTCGGTCCCGTTTCGTTATGCTTGGCCAGCGGAGTTCGATCTTATGGCGCGGCTGGCCGGCTTGAAACTCAAAGACCGATGGGGCGGATGGAAAAAGGAGCCATTCACAAAGGTCAGCGATCGACATGTCTCCGTTTGGCAGAAGATCGCAGATTAGCCCAGGGATACGTGCGCCCTGCGTCATAACCCAGCCGGCGGCGCGATCGTCATCATGCTACCGCGATTGAAGGCCGCCGGCGAACTCACCGAGTACGGACGCCGGCTATTTCGATGCTGTCGCAGTCTCTCAGAGCAGAGACTGCCGAATGGCGCAATCAATGCGCATGCCGTGAATTTCGGTTTATCAGGCGCTTAGTTTATCTGAGTTAAGGCACCGCCGGTTCAGATCCCTTCAACTGCATGATTGTGGAATGGCTGATCCGCGCGATGACACTGAGACGAGGGTAGCCGCTTAGCTCGGCTTTAGTGCGCGAGGTCGCCTCAGATCAACCCATTAAATTACTCGCCGAACAGGATTGCGCCATAGTCCGTCGCGCCGTGCAGGACATGGATGATGATCACCTTCGCGTTCTCGACGCGGTAGAAGATCAGATAGTTGCCATGAACCCGTCGGCGGATACTATGGTGCTCGTAGCGGGGAACGAGGGCGAAACCGTTGGGATTGTCGACGAGGTCTCCGCACTTGCTGCGGAGCTCCCGGACGAATGAAAGGGCACGGCGTGGATTGTCCCACGCGATGTAATCGGCGATCTGCTCAAGATCGTTCTCCGCCTCGTCGGAAAATTCAAGGATCATGCCGATTTTTCGGCCTGATCAACCATCACACTGTACTTTGCCTCGAGCCGGTCGAAGACATCGCTCGCCGGCTTAGTCCGGCCCGCCTCGGCATCGGCAATGCCGCGCATGATGGAAGCATCCAGTGCGGCAAGCCGGGTCTCCCTGTCCTGAACCAGTCGAACACCTTCGCGGAGAACTTCGCTTTTCGAGCCATAGCGACCTGTGTCGACAAGTTGCTGGATATAGGTTTCGAGCTGCTTTCCCAGATCGGCACTAATCATTCTGCTCTCCATCGGTTTTGACGGAGACAAGATATGCCGTTTATCAACTATTATCAAGCGTGATTGGTTCTCTCTCTCACTCTCTCTTGCTGTTCCGCGCCGGCCATTGCTACCTCAGCAATCTGGCTGAAGACATCTTTGACGATCATCTTGGCCCGTGCATTACCCAAGTTCTGCGGGACGGGATCTTGTCGGCAGTACCATTATGGTTGTCATGAAGCACAGTCTCCTCTGCGTGGTACGACATAGAAGTAGCGCAACCGCTGGCTCGGCCGTGCGATGTTTTCAAATGCCCACTTTCGTGACCGTCTAGAAGCATGACCGAACTGGCGCAAGCCATTGCGTCATGACGGCAATGTTCAAAACACCTAGAGCATAGTGGTCAACGTGTGACCGGGACCGCCGGCCGCGACGCGGCATTATGACGGACCTCTTCAAGGGCGCCACAGGCCAACTGCGCGAAGACCAGGGATATTGCCAAGTGGACTTGCTCAATATCTACGAGGGAAATTACATCGTCTCCGCCAGGATTGAAAAGGCCGGAGCGGGCACGAAGATCTCCGTCGAAAGCGGAAACAATTGGGCCAAGCAGAAATATATCGACAATATCTTCTGGCCTCGGGGACCAGAAATGCACGCCGGGCTAGATTCTCGAAACGGCTGATGCAAGCGTGGCCCTGAAGATTTCGCGAGGCCCTCCCGCACGCAACTCCCTTCGATACCTGCTGGGCACCAGGGTGCTGGCAGAAATAGGTCCAGGGAGCTCCAAATAATATGGCACCCTGGCCAGAACCGACAGCATGACGCGCTTAGCCGCTTGGATCATCGAGTCCGCTTCCATCGTCCTCTGATAAAGCTCGATCCGGTGCATCATCATGGCGTCCAGGCCCTGTTGTCCCTAACGGAGCCATTCTTCACGAGCGCGGCGGACGGCTTGTTGCTAGGATGTTCGTGTTCTGGAGAATTTACCCCAAGCGCATCATGCCGTTTTTGAGGGTAGGGGATCATGCCCCGTCTTGCAAATGCGTGAGGAAGACTTCGGCCGGCGCTCGATAGCCGAGGCACTTGCGAGGCTGATCGTTGAGCTGACGAGCGAGCTGGATCAGGTCCTGCTGCGAGACGGCCGTCAGGTCCGTCTCGCCCGGCATGAAGCGGCGGATGCGTTTGTTGGTGTTTTCCACCGCGCCTTTCTGCCACGGTGCGCTGGGATCGCAGAACCAGCTGCGTGCGCCGATGCCGTCTTCCAAAGCCCTGAATCCGGCAAACTCCGTGCCGCGGTCGAAGGTGAAGCTCTGGCGTGCGAATGCCGGCAAGGGAGAGAATGCTTTGATGATCTTGTCCATGATCGGTTGCGAGTGCCGGCTCTGGTTCTTGACCATGACGGTGTAGCGGCTTTTGCGCTCGACCAGTGAGGTGACGTTGGCGGGCCCCAGATCCCGCCGGAAGATCAACAGGTCGCCCTCCCAATGGCCGAATTGCGATCGATCATCAATAAAATCAGGTCGTTGCGATATCTTGCATACCTCAGGAAACACGCGGTCGCGTGGTTTCCTGGAGCCGCGGGGACGGCGTTTGCGGCGTGCCTCGGGCAGGTAGCGATAGAGGCCCAACCCATAGTCCTCCTTGGAATAGACGAAGCGATAGATCGTCTCGGCGCAAATCCGAACGAGGCTGAGGCCGTCCGCCCATAAACGGCCGGCGATCTGCTCGGGCGACCAGGAGGCCTGCAATCTGTCGACGATCAGGTCGCGCAATTGCGGATGCCGTCTGAGCTTCCTCAGGCGCTGCCGCCGGTCCTTGGCGATGTCGTTGGCAACCGTCGAGAAGTAGCCGCTATATTCGGGAAGCTCGCGATCATGGAATGTATTGCGCCTGATCTCGCGATAGATCGTCGAGCGGTGCCGGCCGAGCTGGCGCGCCATCTCATTGACCGGCACCTTGCGTTCGACAAGCTGGTGCAGGCGACGGCGATCGGCGAGGGTCAGTTGCAAATAGCATCGGGACATTCCAAAATCTCCAAAGGGAAGCCATTGTTTTTTCTGGCATGTCGCGCTTGGAAATAGAATGTACCGTTCTTGGCCAAAAAGATCGCATAATGGATCGATCGGAACTCTGCGCTCAAGCGACTCTCGTCCAGCATGAGCGCTTCGACACAGCATTTAGTTTCGCGCGTTGGTAGGGGGTGCAGTGAAGCTCCCGCCATTTCGGCCGCTGCCCGCAGACGCTTGTCTCTGGTCCATAAGGCCGCTCGCTGATCGAGGAGAACTGAGGCCATCAAGTGGGCATCTGTGTAGCCAATGCCCATGCTGAAAAGGGCGTGGCGATCAATCATCATCATGACTTCGTCGTGCGTCGCGACAAACGCTTCGCGCTGGGCCGCCAGGAAAGCTATCACGTTATCGCGATCCCGAAAGCTGCCAAGTGCGAGCTCTCCGATTACGGCTGGATGGCATAAGAGACGATCGTCCTCGATAATCCTCCGCAGCTCTGAATCGGCATACCTGATATGATCGATCCAGATGGAAGTGTCGGCAAGTATCACTTGCGAGCTGCGCTCCGGCGGCGTGGGGCTGCCTCCGCATCCGGCATAGTTCCGCCCAGCGCGATGAGGCGTTTATCCGACTCCAGACGGACAAGCGTCTCCAGCGCTTGGCGGACCAGAGTTGCGGTTTCTTTCGTGCCGGTGAGGGACCTAGCCCTTTCGATGAGGGTGTCGTCGAGATTGATAGTCAATCGCATTGTTGGTTCCCTGATTATGGCGTTATAGATAGCACCATTTGGTGATGAAATTTACGCCCGCTCTCCACTCCAATACGTCCGCCGTCGGAGATCGGGCAGCAGTCGCCAAGACTGATCAGAGGCGGCTCAGCCGACCTGTTCGATTGTAAGCGAGCCCTCAAGACCCTCAAGACCCTCAAGACCCTCAAACCCTACGAGTTCATCTGCAAGGCATGGGCTTCACAGCCCGAACGTTTTACCCTCGATCCGCTCCAGCAAATGCCGGGACTAAACAGCTAGCCATCAGAAGGTCGACGGCGGTGCGCCGCGGGCTCGCATGCGGACGGCGGGAGCGGTCCTCCACCGGCTCGCCTGCCCGCAGGCGCTGCAGCCAGACATAGCCTGTCTGCCGGCTGATGCCGAAGCGCTGGCAAAGCGCCGAGACATTCGCACCTTCGAGCCCCGCCAACCGGCAGAATTCCAAACGCTCATCCACAACTGACCTCGACCGCCAAACCATGCAGACCTCCCGAAAAAACATCTCGAGAGTGTCAGGCATGTCTCCGAACATCTGTCAGGTATGTATCCGGGCTTTACACCATGCAGGAGGATGACGAGGTAGTCGTGGGGATCAGGAACCTACAGCGCGCAACTCGAGGTCGAGACGGCCTCTTCTGGTCGTAAGGGACTGCTGGGCACATCTTAACGAACCCCGGCTGAGGCGCTCGGGCAGGTCCGCGGCACGCCGGCTCGGCACCAGCCTACGCCAAAGCCGCACCTGAAAAAATTCACCTCCAGGTGCGGTTCATTGGCGCTGGATGGAGAGACTCGTGATCTATTCAACAGCCGGTGTGGCCAATTGCGGACCTTCTGAAAGGGGAGAGAGTGGCTCAGGCCGGTCTTCGAGGTCGTCCAACAGAGCCGTCCATAGCGACGCGCATAGTCCGACCATGACGACGAGGAAGGGTGCTGCCGCGATAATCGACGCGGTCTGCAAGCCCTGCAAGCCTCCCATCACCAGCAACACACAGGCCGACGCTCCGGCGAGGCCACCCCACAGCACGACGATGCCGCGTGCGGGCTCAAGCGTGCCGCGAGACGAGAGCATGCCCATCACTATCGAGGCGGCATCCGCGCCGGAGATAAAGAAGATGGCGACAAGGAAGATCGCGACGAATGATGTGAGCGCGGTTGCGGGATATTGTTCAAGCAGGGCAAACAGCGATATGGCGGCCCCCTTCGTGTTGACAGCCTCGACGAGGCCGCCGGCCCCCATCAGTTCGGAATGTAGCGCCGTCCCACCCATGATCGTGAACCAGAGGAAGGTCACGCCGCTCGGAATGAGCAGAACGCCGATGATGAATTCACGGATCGTCCGCCCCTTGGAGATGCGTGCAATGAAGACCCCTACGAAAGGCGCCCAGGAAACCCACCAAGCCCAGTAGAAGATCGTCCAGCTGCCCAACCACTTGCCGTCGCTGAAGGCGGCGGTGCGGAACGACATGGTGACGAGATCGGATAGATAGTCGCCAAGTGCTTCGGTGAAGGTATTGAGGATGAAGATGGTCGGCCCGATGATGGCTAGGAACAGTAGCAACACGGCCGCGATCACCATGTTCATGTTACTCAGGAGCTGAACGCCCTTGCCCACCCCGGAAACTGCCGAAAGGATAAATAGCACCGACAACACCGCGATGATCGTAAGGGCAATTCCCGTCCCCTCACCTATTCCCCAAAGAAAATGCAGGCCGCTGTTGATCTGTTGGGCGCCAAGGCCGAGCGATGTCGCCGTTCCGAACAGCGTGGCTATCACGGCGAGAATATCGATCGCCTTGCCGATCGGTCCGTTGACGGCGCTACCGAGCAGAGGGGTGAATGCGCTCGATATCAGGATAGGCAAGCCCTTGCGGTAGGTGAAGTACGCGATCGCCAGCCCGACAATGGCATAGATCGCCCAAGGGTGCAGCGCCCAATGAAAGTAGGAATATTTCATTGCGACTAGCGCAGCTTCCCGGGTTTGCGCGACCGCCAGACCGTGAGGGGGTGCGCCAAAATGGAAAACTGGCTCGGCAACGCCCCAGAACATCAGGCCGATGCCCATGCCGACGCTGAACATCATGCAGACCCATGAAGCCGTCCGGAATTCCGGAAGCTCGTCATCGGCCCCAAGCCTGATCTTGCCGAAACGGCTGATCGCCAGAAACCCGGCAAAGATCAGGAAGAACGCGGTCGAGACAACAAAGCCCCATCCGAAATCGCCGATAATCGCCGAAAGCGTAGCTTGGGTGACGGAGGCAAGGCTCTCCGGAGCCACCGCTCCCCATGAGATGAACCCGGCCGCTATTGCTATTGCCGGCCAGAATACCGCCGGATCTATGCTGCGGAGTCTGTTCGTAGTCGACATGCTTTATCCCTCCAAGGTTTATGTGCTGACGTTCCCTTTGAATTTTAGAATGGATTTCGCGACAGGACCTGTCCGAGAGGCCAAGTCGTAATGCCAATGCCGTAGAGCTAACGACGCTGAACGCGCCTTTGTGACTATGCGGCTCTGGGGCCGCTTTCTTTATGTGACTAGCAGATCACCCGGTTTGCACTCGCCTCGGTTGCGACCGTCAGCTTATCTAAAACCGACCTCATCTAGACAGAACCGACATTCATTGCAGCAGATCAGTCAGGCTACGATGTAGGCGAAAACTGTGAAATTGATGGTTTCGCCCTGTTCCTGGCGGGTGGCGAAACGCAGCAGGCAAGCCAGCTGCACCGGAATGAATGCCGAAGCCACAGTCGCAGACGGAACTTGCTTGGCCTTCTTTATCCGTTTCCGGACAAGATTGGTTGACGTCGTGTCCAACGCCAGCCGTGAGACCGAAATGCAGGGCTCGGTGTGAGTTTTCAGGAGGTTGTCCATTCGGTGCTGGCCGAGAAAGCTCAGGTTGTGAAGCTTCAATGATTCTCGGAGGACCGAATGAACAGTCACAAGAATGCCCGTTTGACACCACGGTGTCGAGAGGAGATGGCGCTTGTTCCAAAGCCGATGCTGCGCGGTCATACGGGGTGACGTCGAAGGTGGTCACTTGTTGGACGGCGGGTTTTCTGGCGGATGGCGTCTCCCAGCCGGTGGTGGCTCTCGGACCAGCACGCTACCAAAGAGGAACGCCGGAACCCTAGCCGCCAACTCGCAACCTTTGAAGCAAGGCGTCCCAACCTGTTGATCTCGGAGGGGCGTTGCGGACCCGCTTTCGAAATCGGCGACATATGCTTGCGCGAAATTTGTGCAGTGTCCGAGAAAAGGCCTGCTGGCGGGCAGGCGGCCTCGCCTTTGGATGCGCTCGCCACGGGGGAGCCTAAAATCGGCTTGCCGGGTTCAAAATCAACGATCGCCATGTGGCGCCGTAGTGTGAGTTCGGTGGATGCCAGTAATCTTTCAAGGGTGAATTAACCAGCGGATCGCAACTGATTCTTTCCGGAACATTGTTCTACTACGCGATTCTATCTAGATATGAGATGAAATGTCGGTCACGCATTAATCCACCTGCCGCTTCCCAGTCCTTCTTTCGATTTTTGACCGCCGTTTGTGTTACAGACATTTTTCGGCTAGCGGTGTTGTATCCCGCGCCGCCGTCAAGCAAACGAAAAAGCACTTCCACTCCCTCTGGGCTGAGGTTCTTTCCGAACTTGTTTCGGGGGTCTCGGCAATCCTCCTCGGTAGGTTCCTTGTAGATTATGGCCCCGGTCGTGACGTGATTGTGTGCTGGCAAAAGCCTCTCTCGAAGAGCGTCGAAACATCGGTCAACGTTTGCGTGAGATTCGAGTCGCGCGGCTTCAATCGCCGCCTCGATTTCAATTTTTGATAACATAACAGACCTTTTCCCCGCCCAGAGACTATCTTGGGGCGCATTCCATGCAATAGTCGTGTACTACTCCAGCTTCAACTCTTTTATGAGTCATCGTCAGGCTCCGCTGAACCTTCTCTTATTCCGAGCATCGTCTGGCTGATGCTACCTGAACACCCAGACAAGGTTTATCAGGAAATTGAAGACGAAGGCCGTGCCGATGCCGAAAAGCTTTGCCCACAAGGGCGAGAGCCCGACCTGTTGCACGAGGATCAGCGTCACGGAGACATTGATCGACAGGCCGAGCAGCGCGCCGATCAGGAACAGCGAAGCGCGCTTGCGGCTTATTGCCTGATTGAAGACATAGCGGCTGGTGGCGCTATAATTGACGGCGGCCGCGATCAGCCAGCTCGATGTCGCCGAAAGGCCGAGGGGTGCGCTAAGCGCCAGCAGGCCACGGAACACCGACAGGTCGACGAACGCAGCCAGACTTCCGGTGAACACATAGCGGATAGCCTTGGACAAGATCATTTGGACGCTTCCTCTGCCCACAGCGCTGCGAATATAGGGTCCGAATAGGTCGAAAAGGTCAGCCAGCCCTCCCGCGGCCCGTCCGAGCGAATGAGCGCCAGGACGCCGGCGCGGCGCGCCGCATCGCCATCCCGCTCGGGTCTGTCGCCTATCAGAACGGTTTGCGCCGGCCTGACGCCGGCGCGCTGCATCAGCATATGCAGGCCGCGTGGATGAGGTTTCTGGATGCCGACGTCGGGATCGCTTGCGGCCAATATGTAATCGGCCGACAAGTTCATCCTCTGCAGCTTCTCGTCGGCAGGATAATCAGAATAGATCCCGATCGCCTTGTTCTGCCGTTTGAGGCCGGCAAATAATTCCGCCAGCCCATCATACCGACAGGACGCGATATGGGCGAGCGGACGGCGGCCGATCCACTCGCTGACGATCGCCTCTATCCTTCCGGCTGGCTCGCCGGTTTGCGCGACGATCCGAGCCATCAGGCTCGCCTGAAAATCGTCAACCTCCTCCTCGCCGATGGCTTCACGCAGTGAGCGGTATGCGTGCAGCACGCGCAGATTGGTAAGGCTACCTCTCGCCACCGCATCAGCAATCAATTCGCCGGCCATCCGAAGGCGCAGCCTGCGCTGGTTGTATAACGTTCCGTCGACGTCGAAGACGACGAAGTGGATACTGCCCCAGTCGACATTCCTCGCGATCATTGGATGATGATGTAGTGCTGCTCGGTCAGAGTAACCAGAAGCGGAATGTCGATGAATGTCGTGAAGATGAAGGCCGTCGCCAGGGCCGCGACGATCGCGATCAGGCCAGGCTCTCGGAACAGCTTTTCCGGTTTCTGCGCCGTAGAACCCGGTTTCGTCGCCATCACAAAATAGGTTGTGAACAGGGCAATGACGAAAGGCAGGACGAGCATGTACTCGATGCGATACTTGACCAGGAAGACCGACAGAAAGGCAATCGAAAACAGCGAATAGGCAATGCAGGAGGCGGTCAGCGAGACCTGCGTATACTGGGCGAAACTCGCCCGGTAGCGCGACAGCAGCTCCTTGCCATGCGAGGCGACAATCTCGTCATATTCCGATAAGCGCTTGGCCGCCATAAGGAACGCGCCGCCGAACCAGTAGGCCAGGATGATCGATCCTGGCGGCAGGCTCGTTGGGTCGATCATTGACCAGCCGATCACCAGACGGATCGGATTATTGATCGCTTCTGAGATGACGTCGAGATAGGCTTTGTCCTTGCTTCTGATCGGATCGAGATTGTAGAGGATTCCCTGAATCGCAAACAGGCAGGCGACAAAGAACAGAAGTTTGCTCGAGAGGATGGCGCAGCCGAGGCCGACAGTGAGCAGTACGGCCCATTCCAGTTGAACCAGCCTACTGTTCATCGCGCTTTGCACGGCTGACCGCTGCGATTTCGTCGGATGATGCCGGTCAAACTCGCGGTCGAACCACTCGTTAATACAGTAGTTCGCGGATGCGATGCAGAGCGCGGCTACAAGTCCCAGCAGGATCGAGGAGATCAGGTCGTCGTTTCTGACCCCCCGCAGAAGATAGGCGAGGATGATGCCTGGAATGATGAAGACGTGCTTCGTGCTGTGATCGAGCCGTGCAATGGCGATATAGTCGCGCAAGCCTGCTCGGCCTAATGGGGGCACCCTGGGGTCACCCAAGCTTGTGTTCATGCCGGACGCCTCCTTCATCATCAGACGGTCTATTTCCGATCACCGTTTCCAACAGATACACGGCATAGGTTTCGAAATAATTCGCAAGCGCCGAGTTCGCCGAGCAGCGTCGTCGACAGCAAATCGTCGATCGGTAGGGTGCGAGGCTCGGTAGCTCCAGTTTTAAGCACCCGATAAAGCTGAGCTGGAATTAGCCGCTTCAGCTTGTGCTGCACCACTGGAGACCCGGTGTTCGCGCGCATGTGCCGGCTGGTTTCCAGCATCTCTTCAAGGTCGGTCTGGAAGGCCGGACGCGGATGAGACGGTCGAGATCCCACTTCGGCTCTCCACCCTGCCGCCGCTGCAAGAGGCGCTTGTTAGCCTAACGATGCCTGACGCTGGTCGCCCCGAAAGTGAAAGAATTGGAGGGAATGGGAGTGGCACTCGTCAATCCGTGGAATCTTCCGGCATAGCATCATTTCGGGTCCGGTCAGGACGGATCTGCTTGTTCGTCAGTAGGCTTAGAATCAGAATGCTTGCAGATGTGACGATAGCCCCTTCTCACCACATCTTCTGCGATTCGCCGGCTGCACGATTACTCGCTGAAAATAGCTATTTTAATCCGACGCTCGGCTTTCATTAAAAGAGCTCAGCTTCTTCAACAGCCCTTCCGAAATCTCGAACTGGCGTGCCGTTCCACGGCCCATCGAGTTTTTCACAATCGTCTCGTTCAGCATTCCTCGCTTCACCAAAAGATCGACCGTCTCCTTGACGCCTGTGCGTGTCAAAGCCGTAACTTCCATTATGCTGGAAAGAGTTAGCTTCTGGTGAGCTTGGTTCATGCTGTAAATGATGGTCATCATGCCGACCTGCTTAAGCCGGGCCTGTGGGGTCTCATCTTCAAGCGGGTGGTCGAGGATCTCATGCAGAATGAGGCCTGAAAAGGCGAGGCTATGCCATTGCGTCTTCATTGCTCTTGCCATGTCATTTAACTGTGTTATATAAGTTAGTATATTCACACGCTGACCGTGTAACGTCCTCGGTTCGCGCTCTTGCATTGTGATGCCTGAGGGTCCGTCCCATGAAAAACCTTCTGCTGAATGGCCTGCTTGCGATTGGTTGCATGTTACCACCCTATCTCATTTCGGACAGCAACGCGCGAGCCGATGATTGGGGATGCCAGGTTCTCCTCTGCCTTTCGAATCCCGGCGGGGCGACCCAGTATGCCGAGTGCCGGCCGCCGATCCAGAAACTATGGCGGGAGCTTGCCGAGGGTCATTCGTTCCCGACGTGCAGCGGCGCCGGCTTTCGCAGCTCGCGACCGGGCTACGAGCCCTATTATTGCGACGCAGGATACAGGCTGGAAGGCAGCTATGGCCCGCGTGGAGAACAAGCGACCTGCATCTCGACATCGCTGCAGCGGGTCAGCGAGGCTTTTTGCCACAGCGGGCGGAGCGGCTATCGTGCCGAAAACAATTCGGTTCAATCGCCGCGGTGGCAGCGTGAGGACGGCCGCACTGGTTGCATGGCCTATCCGATCGTCCGTCCCAATGTCCGGTCGCAGCCGCACTACGTCGATGTGACGATCGATGGCGCCGGCACGCAGCGAGTTCTGGTACTGACCGATGGCGGCCTTCGTGGATATGGCGCAGAGCTGCGCGCCGATGGTTCAGGTGGAGACGCTGGCCGGCGTCGTCAGTCTCGAGAGCCGGTTTCAATCTTTTGCCATTCGCATCAACAGCGGCCCTCCGCTGGCGGCGCAGCCGACGACCAAGGCGGAGGGGATCGAGCTTGCCACGTCTCTTATCGCCGACGGCCAAGACATTCAACTCGGTCTCGGCGGTCTTGGCGTCGAGGAGCTTCGGAAACTGAAGCTGTCAATCTCGGATGCCTTCGATCCGTGCCTCAATCTCAAGGCCGCCGCACAGCTTCTCGACGGGTATTACCGCCTCGCACTGCGCGAGGGCGCGAGTGCGGTGCAGGCGCAGAAGGTGATGCTGCAAGCCTATTACGGCCGCGGCAATCCTTCCGTCGGCGCGATGGTCAGGTACGACGTCCAGGTGCGCGATGAGGCAAAGCGGCTGTTGCCCGGGCTTGCCTCGCTGACCATCGGGGATGCGTCCCGTCAGGCCGACCCAGGCGCGCATCGGGAAGACCAGGCGGCGCGCCCGCTTCAAACGCAAAATTCCACAACCGCCGAAGCTTTGCCCTGGGATGTTTTTAGCGCCGGGCGGCGCGCCTCGGTTCTCGTTTTTCAGAATGATCGATCGGAGCCTGACGAATGATATCCAAGACCCAACTGCGCCCAACGGCCGCCTCCACTCTCATGGCGGTCGCGATAGTCGCCTGCCTGGTCGAGCCGGCCTTCGCCCAGGCCGCCGGCGTCGAAACCGTGCTGCAGAATATCGTCACGATGCTGACCGGCAATATCGCCCGCCTTCTGGCGGTGATCGCGGTGATTATCATCTGCATTGCGTGGATGTTCGGCTACATGGACCTGCGTCGCGCCGGCTTCTGGATCATCGGCATCGGCGGGATCTTCGGCGCCACTGAACTGGTCAACACGATCGTCGGAGGCTGACCCTCATGGCAACAGCTCCCAGCCTCGAAGAAGACATCCTGTTCCTCGCCTGCACTCGCCCGGCGATGATCGCCGGCGTGACGATGGAGGCGATGGGCGTCAACATCATGCTGACGACCATCCTCTACATCACCGCGGGGTCGATCGCATATGCGTTGGTCGGCCTCGTCTTCCACGTCGTGTTCCGAGCACTCGTCAAGCACGACCACAACATACGAGGCCGTCAGGTTGGCGGGCGATGCTGCCGAGACTATTCGGGCGCTTCGAAGCGAACTCGCCGGACGCGATCTGTCCTACCGCGCATCGAAGCGCAATCAATTGACTGCTCGGATCGCCGGATTCTGGCGTTCGTTTGACACGGAGCGGCAATCCGTTGCCCGATCGGACACTCGTCCGATCCGCCCCGAGCGGATCATGGCCGAGCTGCAACAGTTGATGACGGCAGATACGACCGTTGTTGCCGATGCGAGCTATTCCTCGATGTGGGTCGCTGGACAGTTGCGGGCACTTTCGCCCGGCATGCGCTTTCTCTTACCGCGCGGCCTTGCTGGTCTCGGGTGGGGTCTGCCGCTTGCGCTCGGCGCGAAAGTGGCAGAGCCCGACAAGCCGGTCGTTACGATCGTCGGGGACGGTGGCTTCGCGCATAGCTGGGCGGAGCTGGAGACTATGGTGCGAAGCAAGCTTCCCATCCTTATCATCGTATTGAACAACGGCATCCTTGGGTTTCAACGTGACGCCGAAACTGCCAAGTTCGGCAAGTTCACGACTGCGTGCAGCCTTGCGGATGTCGACCATCGGAAAATTGCAGAAGCCTGCGGCTGCCCGGCAATCCGCATTTTCGATCCCGCCGACCTTCCCAGATACTTCGAGCGCGGTCTTTCTGGAGAGGGGCCGCTGTTGATCGAGGTCATGACAGACCCTGGCGCCCATCCGCCGCTATCGCTGTTTGCTGCAATGGACCAAGCGGCATGAGCGCGGACTGCAGCCCGCACGTTGCAGTCATCAGCGGGGGCACGACCGGAATCGGTCTTGCCACCGCGTTTCGCCTGCTCAAAGCCGGCTATCGGGTTGCCGTCTTCAGCCACGGCCGGGAAAGCGTCATGACCGCCGGCGCAGCACTTGCCGAGGCTTTCGGACTAGAGCGCTCGATTGCGAGACAGGTCGATCTCCGTGATCCGGCGGCAGTCGCACAGTTTTTTGGCGAAGTCGCGGATGTCTGGGGGCCACCCGGAAATCTCATCTGCAACGCGGGGATATCACCGAAAGGTCCCGATGGTCCCGTAGACGTCTCCGACCTTGCTCTTGAGGAGTGGAACGACGTGCTCGCCGTCAACCTGACGGGCACGATGTTGTGTTGTCGGGCCGTTCTGCCCGCCATGAAGGAAAGAGGTTATGGGCGCGTTATATTGGTTGGATCCCTTGCGGGCCGGACAAGACCACGGATCGCCGGCCCGAGCTATGTGGCGTCAAAAGCCGCACTTTCAGGCTTCTCCCGCGTGCTGGTCTCTCAATATGGCCCCTATGGCATCACATCAAATGTCGTGGCGCCGGGGCGAATCCTCACACCACTGACGGGGTCCTCCGAAAACAAGACAAACATCCAGGCGCTCGCCCGCATTCCGGCCGGTCGGCTCGGCTCTCCGGATGATGTCGCTGCCGTAATCGCGTTTCTGGCATCGGAGGACGCCGGGTTCGTCAATGGAGCTATCATCGATGTCAACGGCGGCGAGTTCGCGCCGAGTTGAGGGTGGCGTTTTTTCAAACGACAAAGGGGGTAATCGACGTGACACCTGTCGTTCTGGTTTGCTCGCAGGACGCCGAGCTTTTTTTGCTGCTCGCGCATATTCTGCGTAGCGAAGGCTTCGAGGCTCGTCTCGGTGCAAATGAAGGGGATGTTGTGGAGGCCTGCACGTCGGCAGAGATTTCTGCAGTCCTCCTGGATTGTGCGGGCTGGCCGAGTGATATTGCGTCTCTATGTGCGCTGTTGAAGGACGCGCGGGTTTCCGTGGGTGCGCTCATCGGTGGGGATATGCGCGCACAGCACCTGCAACTGATTAAGTCGGGCCTCGAGGAAGGCATCACGCGTCCGTTGTCGCCGTCGAAGCTTCTCGCCTTTTTGCGCGGAATAAAGCCGCGGTCGGAGGCTGTCACCTGGCGAAGTTTGGCCGTCCCTGCCGAGTTTATATTCGAGCCGCACGCTGTCGTCGTCGGGGGGAAAGAATAGCCCTTGCGCCTATGGAGGTAAGAATTCTCCGTTTCCTCTTGGAAAGGCAAGGTCAAGTCAGCACCCGGGGGCAACTCATTGAGGCCGTCTGGTCAGATCCGCACGCAGTGGAGAGTCGGACGGTCGATGTGCATATCGGCCGGCTGCGGAAAGCGTTTGCAGGACTCCGTAATCTGAGGATTCGTACTGTCTACGGTGCGGGTTATGCTCTTGAATATCTCTATGGTTGATGTCCGCATATCCGCGATTTCAAGCGTCCTATTGCCAATCATCATCCCGGGGAAGGATAATCCAACGCGTCGCTTTGTTATAACATATCGCCTAAGCAGAATTGTGGAACTTCACCCTTGTGGGAAATTTGGACTCACGCCTCGTCGCATTAGCAGAACCGCAGAGACAGCGATTCAAATGGGCACCGAATTGGTTAGCTGCCTGGAGCATCAGCAACAGGTGAAAAGAAAACATCATTCCATCTTGCCGGCACAGTTTTAAGGAGTTCGGTCCTTGCCATGAAACGCCGAAGCTGATGATACCCTTTTGGCTGAACTCCCCCATTCGGCCGCGACACCCTTGAGCTTCGCTTCGGGGCTCGTGCCGCCCTCCAAGACCGGCGCCGAATTGCTCTTCGAGCTGATCTCGCAACGTTGCGAACGGAGTGCCACCCTGGTAATCTTTCCTTGGACGAATACGAGAACACGGGGGCCGAGCGTCTGAGCGGCGCGCTGTTCGATCGTGTCACAAAGTCGCGCCCGAAAGACCGGCTGAAACCCACTTGAAGTTCGCCGCGCGCGCATGAGACCCCGGGCTATGCCCTTCGGTCGATCACTTCGGCTTAATGGCCATCAGATTGCCCAACTCCATCGGGAAGGGAAATAAAATCGTCGAAGTCTTCTCGCCGGCGATGACGTTCAACGTGCTCAAGTAACGAAGCTGCATCGCCTCCGGCTGCTTGGCCAGAATTTCGGCAGCTTCCAGTAGCTTGGCTGCAGCTTGCTGTTCGCCCTCGGCATTGATAACCTTTGCGCGGCGTTCGCGTTCGGCTTCCGCTTGGCGAGCAATCGCACGAATCATCGACTCGTTGATGTCAACATGTTTGATCTCGACAGTGGCTACTTTAATTCCCCAAGCATCCGTCTGAGTGTCAAGGATTTCCTGAATATCCGAGTTGAGCCTGTCACGTTCTGCGAGCATTTCATCGAGGTCGTGTTTGCCGAGCACGGAGCGCAATGTCGTCTGGGCAAGCTGGCTTGTTGCCATCATGAAATCCTCGACCTGTATTGTCGACTTCTCGGGGTCGATAACCCTGAAATAGATCACCGCGCTGACACGAACCGAGACATTGTCATGGGAGATGACGTCCTGGCTGGGGACATCGAGTACACGCGTGCGCAAGTCGACTCGGATCATCTGCTGGACATAGGGGATGAGCAGAATCAAGCCGGGTCCCTTGACTCCGGTAAAGCGGCCAAGTGTGAACACGACGCCGCGCTCATATTCCCTCAGGATCTTAACCGCGGATGCGAGGATGGCGACCGCAATGACAATGACCACCAAATAGAAGGCAAGATCTGCAAACATATCCATGACTCCTCCTCCTGCTTCCTGAGCGCCGTTAAGTGTCCTTTGGACGGCTGGCGACTTCGAGCGCCAGCCCATTGCGGCCGATCACGCGGACAGGGTCACCAGCAACAAGGGGTTCGGCGGAAACCGCCTTCCAGCGTTCGCCATGCGCAATGACGTACCCCGTGAGCCCCGTCCAACTCTCGACTTTACCGGAAATGCCGATCATCTCCTCTGCACCGGTGGCAACCTGGCGCAAGCGCGAGGTGAATGCCAGGCGAGCAACGACAAGGCTAAAGGCTAGAATCGCAAATGCAATTGCGCCCAGTAGGGGGCGTGACACTTCCAGGCCGGGTATATCGGGATCAAACAAAATGGTTGCTCCCAGGATCACGGCTACTCCGCCGCCGATGCCCAAAGCGCCGAAGCTTGGCGAGTGCGCCTCAGCCACAGTCAATCCCACGCCGAGGAAAATAAGCCCGAGGGCGGCAAAACTCACCGGCAGCAATGCCAGGGCATAGAGACCAAGCAGAAGGCAGATGCCGCCGATCGTGCCAGGAAGCATTGTCCCAGGTGCGAGAAATTCGAAGATCAGGCCATAGATGCCGACCATCATCAGGATGATTGCGATGTTCGGATCGGTGATGACGGAAAGCAGGCGCGTGCGCCAGTCAGGCTCGAATTCCTGCACGGCCAAACCGGCGGTATCGAGTCGGACCTCCGTTTGACCGACCCGCACCACGTGCCCTTGTGCCTTTGCAAGGAGATCGGTGACATCAACTGCCGTGAAATCGATGGCATGTTCGCGCACTGCCGCAGTGGATGAAAGGCTCGCAGCTTCACGGACAGCACGCTCCGCCCAGTCGGCGTTGCGATTGCGCAATTCCGCAAGCCCGCGGATGTAAGCGACTGCGTCGTTAACGGCTTTTGCTTCGCGGGCATCGCCTGGAGCTTCTGCCTGCTTGCCACCAGGTTCGCTCGGCTTCTTTTCGGGTTCCGTATCGCCGAAAGGCTTTACGCCGAGCGCGATTGGTGTCGCCGCACCTAAATTGGTCCCGGGCGCCATGACCGCAATGTGGCTTGCGTAGAGAATATAGGTGCCGGCGCTGGCAGCCCGTGCCCCGCTTGGCGCGACGAAGCTCGCGACAGGCACCGGCGAGGCAAGGATCGCGCGAATGATTTCCCGCATGGAGCTGTCAAGGCCACCCGGTGTGTCCATTTGCAGAATGATCAACACCGCTCCGCGTTCGCCAGCACGCTGAATGCCTCGTTTTACGTAGTCAGCTATCGCGGGCCCAATGGCGCCGTTCACCTTGAGAACGACAGACGCGCGGTCAGACGCCGACGGTGCGACGAAGCCCCATGCTGAGAGCAGCAAAAACAACAAAGTGAAGATTGGCGGTTGCCATCGCCAACACCTTAATCCCCGCGTGACAATCTGCGGAACGTACATGATATTTAATATATGTCGGAATTTACAAAGAAAAAGAATGAGGCGTCTCATGTTTACGAACAAGCGAGAACGCCGAGACTCTACCGATTATTATTGAGCAGGGGCGGTTCGACCCTTTTCGATCACGCGGACAGTGTGCGCTTGATGATTCTTAAATGACAGCAGATGCAGGCCAAGAAGACGGATATAAAAAGGAAGGTCCCGAGCGGTGAGTAGGATAGCGGCAGGAACGACCAGTCGCCTCGCTGAAGCTGAGGGATCGCAAAGTTGGAAAGACCGGCTTGCGCAACTGCTGCCCGCCCCAAGGTCAGACCGGTCGCGATCAGCGCTATATGGGCATGGATAAATCCTGACCGGTGGTGTCGTTGCGGCTGCAAGGCCACCCGGATCCCGAAAATCGATGCAAGCATCAACAGGACCATGGCGCTCCAAATTCCAATGCCGGGTACCGCCAAAAGCAGATAGATCGGCTCGCGCATGACAGGAAGAATTGTCATATGCAGCCACCAGGCGGAGGCACTCGAGGGGTAGCTTTCCAAGAGCAGCATGCTGAGGATGAAGATCGATGCTATCGCGTAGGCCAGTGATGGCCCAAGTCGCATCAGCGTGAAAATAGCGATCCGCATAGGCGTCCCATCTTTGACCTGACGAACAGGGTAGGTGACGTCGATTAATTTTCTACTCTGAGAATCACCGGGCACATGATACCAACTTTGGATAGTTGGCGTGTATCACCTTTGCGCGTGCCGGCGAAGACCGCATCTGTCGTTTTTTTGCGACTATTTGCTCAAATTCTGGAGTTGTTAGCTTTTTTTTACGATGATTTTCGGTGAGCGCATCCGAATCTCAGGTAAAGAATGTCTGATGGGGGATCAAGTTGAATGTTGCAGATCAGAGCTGGAACTAAATGCATTGCGTTTTTGATAGCGACTGGAGCAATTTTGGCTGGTTGCCAGTCATCCGGCGTTGATGGTCTTGCTGCCTATGGCGATAGTGCAAAGACCCTTGAGGATGACTCGGCCGTCGCCTTCTACAAGAACGACGAGTTGATAACCAACGGGAAACTGCAGTTTCAGGAAAAGAACTACGGAAAATCCTACGCCATCTACAAGCGAGCGGTTGACGTTTTTCCGGAGGATCCGGCCGCCTGGCTAGGTTTGGCAGCCTCGGCCGACATGGTTGCCCGCTTCGACACGTCCGACCGCGCCTACCAGCAGCTTTCGCGAATGATCGGCAACACCCCGGTCTACTACAACAATATCGGATACTCTCACCTATTACGCGGTGATTTGCGCAATGCCAGACGGTATTTCCTGAAAGCCTACGAGCTTGATCCCGGGAACGAAGTCACTGCCCGTAATCTCGAATTGATGAAGAACAGCGTGAATCACCCTCAGCGGGGATAGCCCTTCGTCGATTTGGCAGTCTGCATCAAGCCAATGCATGTCGCTCGGAAGTGTGCAGCGGTTCCGGGATAACGACATGCATAAGAACAAAGAGCTTTAAGAGCGCCGTTGCCGCATTGCGAGCATCGGCGCGGCGGCGACCACCGATTGCTTTGGAGATTTTGCTGAAGCCGGTGTCTACCGTGCCTTCCGAAGAATGAGCTGTCCTTCCGGCGAGAGTGTGCGTTCGTAACGCGGCAGGTTATTGACGGCAATGCCCTCTGCTCGGATGGACGCAAGAGTGCTGTCTGGATTTTGAGTCTCCACTGGCACGGCGCGGGGTGCGAAAAATTGTGCTGGTTCCTTGCCGGGTGCGCTCAGGACCAAAGCTGACCCCATGCGTGTACCGCTTATGTCGTCGCGCATCCGTTCATTCGTCGAAAGTATCGCCTTTTGCAGGCCTTCCATGTCCTGACGGATAGCGGCGAGTTCGTCGGCCTTGGCATTGCTCGCGATCTTGTCCGACTGTTTTTCCATTTGTCCTCTCAGGCCATCGATGGACCTTTTGAGGGCGGAGATGATCTCACGGCTCTCGCGAACATCCGCTGAGTTTTTGGCCGTATAAATGAGAACGCCAGCATTCACAGGCAAGAGCATAAGGAGCAGACCGACGAGCAGCGGGTTTCTGGAGGTTCTCGGCTCAATTGCTCGCGTATTGCTTGGTCTCGCGTCGCCTGCTTCGCCTTCGATGCTCGGGATGCTGGTCATTCGTTTATTCCCCCGTAAGTCGTTAATGGGATCGATTTAGGCGCCGTGTTCGGCGCCAAGTCCGCAATCATTCCGATGTGAATACACCTTCCCAGGCCTGTTCGAGCATATCGAGCGACGCGATTCTCGCTATGCCGTTGAATTCGCAGTAAGAACCCACGAAATCCAAAAGATATTTCGGATGATAGCAAGACGCTAGCACATCGTCTTTGTACTTGCGATCGTAGAACAGGTGCAGGTCCGGATCACAGACAGCCAATCCGGTGCCGCTCGCATAGGATTTGAAAATTCTGATATATTCGTCGCGCGACGGAGTGTTCACAAAGATCTTGTACTTGAGGCGCCGCAAGCCGGCCTCGTCGGAAAGGTCCTTCGGTGCGATATTCGTCG
The DNA here is from genome assembly GCF_022385315.1 of Rhizobium sp. K102. Taxonomy (NCBI): domain Bacteria; kingdom Pseudomonadati; phylum Pseudomonadota; class Alphaproteobacteria; order Hyphomicrobiales; family Rhizobiaceae; genus Rhizobium; species Rhizobium sp. K102. The sequence continues at coordinate 340,656 of NZ_CP092438.1, read as the reverse complement.
AAAATACGACCAGTTCGTCAAAGGGAACCTTGAACTTCTTGCCGGTGTGCAGCGTCAGGAAGTCATAGCCGCGCTCGAGCGGCACAATCCAGCGATTGATGAGCGCCTGCGGCGCCACCTGTTGGCGCCCGAAGTCGTCGATGATGAAAACGCCGCCGGACGCCTTCAAGTGTATCGGCGCTTCATAGACATTTGGTCCCGCATTGAAGGTGAGATCGAGCTGATCGAGGGTCAATTCCCCGCCGGTCTTGATCACCGGACGGCGGCATTCGATCCATCGTCGATCGCCTTTGGGACGGGATTCTGTGTCAGCCTCCGATACGGGGTGATGCACTGCCTCATCATAGAAACTGATGACATGGCCGCCGACCTCGATGGAATACGGCACCCAGATGGTTTGGCGAAACAGGTGCGATGTCCGCTCGGCAATGCTCGTCTTTCCGTTGCCGGGTGGCCCGTAAAGCAGGATCGAGCGCCCGGAGTTGAGGGCCGGGCCGAGCTTTTCGACAAGCGCGTCTGAGAGCACCAGCCCGTCAAGGCTTTCGGTCAGCCGCTCCGGGGTCACGCGCTCGGAATGGATGGACTGCAAGTCGATTTGCCGGCAGAAGGCGTCCAGCGACACCGGTGCCGGTCCGACATATTGGCATTGACGCGACGCCGCGTGGGCATATTCGAACCCCTTCATCGACAGCGCATATCGAACATCGGATCTGACATCCTCACCGGCCAAGCCGCGAGCCTCGAGGTAGGCGAGTTTCACCAGTTCCTTGATCAGGATATTGACGATCACTTTCGGCAGTTTCATCCGGTCGGCCAGATGAGATGCCGTGGTGGTGTCCTGTTCGGCCGCACATTTTGACGCCAGCCGAAGCAGGAACGACGGATCCAGTCCCGCTTGTTCGATGCTTGCCGGTGCCATCGGCATACGCGGATCGAGGGAGATGATGGCATCGTTATGATTCTGTTCGAGCGAATACTGCATACGACCTCGCTTGGCTCAACCGCCGGGTTTCATGCCGATGAGAAGACTGACGACACGGATAACAATGGGAACGAGAACGATGATGAGGCTTACCGGAAAAAGGAACGCGCCGAGCGGCAGCAGCATCTTGACCGGCAGAGCGTTCGCCTTTTCCTCCGCGCGAACAATACGCAGGTCGCGCATTTCCTTGCTGTAGACCCGCAGCGTCTGCGTCACGCTGGTCCCGAGCTCTTCCGATTGGCGGAACAGAACGGAAAGGGCCCGGGCCTCGTCAATCCTCAGGCGGGTGGCAAGGTTAGCGAGCGCCTCGCGCAATCGCCGGCCGCCCCGCACTTCCAGCATCATGATCGACAGATGCAGGCCGAAGTCCTGCTTCTTGTCGACGAATTCCCGGGCAACACGGTTCGCCGCCGCCTCGATGCTCATCCCCGCATCAAGGCATACGATCAGCATATCCATGAAATCGGGAAATAGGCGACGGTATTCCCTCTCCTTGGCGGCGCCACGCCGGTCGATATAGATGTTGACCAGAATGAAGGTCATGCCCGCAGCAAACATGGCAACGATCAGGGTCGCCATCTGCGACATGTTCGGCGCGATCCGGTTTAAGGCCCAGACCGCCGCGACGAGCACGCTGATACAGACCACCGCCCTGATCACCTGGAAGGTGGTCACGGCGCCGGCAGCGAAATACCCCGCCCGAATCAGCCGGTTCTGGGTCGAGTTCGCATTCGTGTCACGTCGCGTAATCTCGAAATAGCGACGGATCAGGCGGTTTTCCGCCTCGCCGAGATCGGCAATCGTCGTATCGCCAAGGTGGAATTCCTCGCCGGCCGCCGCCGAGCTCTTCGACACCCGAACCGAAACCTCGCGCCGTCGAAAAAACAATTCCGAGGCTGCCGCAGAAAATATCAGCACTGCAAAGAAGACGATGAGGTAGATTCCATACTCACTCGACATGACCGCCTCAGTACTCGAAGTTTACCATCTTGTAGAGAATGACGTTCCCGATCGCCATGATGGCCAGCAAAACGCACACCACGGCGGTTCCGTGGCCGCTGTCCCAGACAGGATCGAAGTAGGTCGGCGACAACGCCTTGATCATCGCGTAGAGCAGAAACGGATAGACCGACATGAAGATCGCCGTGATGCGTCCTTCCGAGGAAATCGCCCTGACCTTTGCCCTGAGCATTGTCCGGTCCCGCAGCGTCTTCGAAAGGTTCTGCAAGATCTCCACCAGATTTCCGCCGGTTCCCGCCTGTACGCTCAGCGATATCGCAAGCAGGTTCAGATCCTCGACGCCGACCCGGTCAGCCAAGTTTACAAGGGCATCGTCCAGCGTCACGCCATAGGTGAGTTCATCCGAGAGGAGGCCGAACTCGGTGCCGATCGGATCAGGCATCTCGCGTCCCACCAAAGCAATCGCCGCCGGCAGCGGGTGGCCGGCGGCCAAGCTGCGGTTGGCGACATCGAGGGCTTCAGGAAGCTTCAGTTCAAATTTCTTCATGCGGCGCGCCCGGGCGCGCCAGACGAAGAGTGCAGGGATGAGGAGGCCGATCAGGAGAAAGACGGGTATTCTAAGCAGAGTGCTCGGCACGAGGAACTGAACGACCAGCCACGTCAAGAGTGCGCCCGCGATCGTGAAGAGAGCAAATCGCCTGGCATCGAACTTGATTCCCGACTGGGCGTAGAACTGCAGCAGCCGCTGCATCATGGCGACTTGCCGCCAACTACCGGCGACACCGCGCTCCTTCAGCATATCGCTATAGGTCTTGCGATGATCCTCGCTGACCTCGAGCAAGCTCAGCCGATGGTTCACAGCGCGGTGGCGTTCGGATGTCTTGAAGTAGCCGCGCATGATCGCTTCGACAGCAACAAGGGCAGCGGTGAAAACGGCCGCGTAAAGCAGGGTGAGGGTGGTCATTGAACTGGTCCCGTTTGCAGCGGTTTACCGGGATCAAAAATCGCTACGGGAATCTCGATCCCGAGTTCGGCAAATTCCTCGACGAACCGCGGCCGGATGCCGGTGGCGCGGAATTCTCCATGGATCCGACCGCCTTCATCGGTGCCGATTTTCTTGAATTTCATAATCTCCTGCATCTGTACGACTTCGCCCTCCATGCCGGTGATCTCGGAAATCGAGACAACTTTGCGGCTGCCGTCGCTTAGGCGCTGGACCTGCACGATGACGGTGATGGCGGACGAGATCTGCGAGCGAATGCTCAACTGCGACATCGGCATCCCGGCCATGCCGACCATCTGCTCAAGCCGACCGACAGCGTCGCGGGGCGTGTTGGCGTGAATCGTCGTCATCGACCCCTCGTGACCGGTATTCATCGCCTGCAGCATATCGAACGCCTCGTCGCCACGAACTTCGCCGACGATGATGCGGTCAGGCCGCATGCGCAGGGCGTTTTTCAATAGCTCGCGCTGCCGGATCTCGTTGCGTCCGTCGAGTGTCGGCGGTCGGGTTTCCAAACGCCCGACATGTGGCTGCTGCAGTTGAAGCTCGGCCGCATCCTCGATGGTGATAAGCCGCTCCTTTGGAGAAATCTGCGACGAGAGAGCATTGAGCAAGGTCGTCTTGCCAGAACCGGTGCCGCCTGAGATCACCATCGACACCTTGCCCTTGACCGCGGCGCTGAGAAGGATGCGCATCGCATCGGCCATGGCGCCATATTGCACGAGGCGCTCCATTGTCAGCGGCTTGCGCGTGAATTTTCGAATGGAAACAAGCGGCCCATCGACCGAGATCGGCCTGATGGCGACGTTGACACGTGAGCCATCCTTGAGTCGAGCGTCAACCATCGGCGTTGACTCGTCGACGCGGCGGCCGACCGCCGAGACGATCTTGTTGATCACCCGGAGCAGATGGTCCTCGTCTTTGAACCGCACGGCGGTGCTCTCGAGCTTGCCGCTCCGCTCGACATAGACGCTGTTGTAGCCGTTGATGAGAATATCTGCGATGGTATCGTCGGCCAGCAGCGGCTCGATCGGTCCGAGCCCGAGCATCTCGTCGGTGATATCGCGGATCAGGTCATTGATTTCCTTGGCATTCAGCGGAAAGTTGTTATTCCGGATATAGTCCTTGACCAATGGCCGGATTTCGGTGGCGATCTCCTCGTTGTCGAGCGTGTCGAGGATCCCGAGGTTGATGCGATCGAGCAGGTAGCGGTGCAGATTGACCCGCTCGGAAACCATGTCCGCCCCGAGCGACGCCTCTTCGCCATTCGCCGCGGGGCTGTCAGAGGCCGATTGGGCAGGCATGTTCTGAACAGCGCCGACCAGAGACAGTTCGGCCGCCTCCTGATGTTTCGGGCTTTCAGGCTCCTGCTGCTTGTAGAAACGCCCCATGATGCCGTTCGCCATGCTTCCCACTCCTGTACTATTTTACAATAACCGTGGAACCGACTTTCACCCTCTCATAGAGATCGATGACGTCGGCATTGCTCATGCGAAAACAGCCCGATGACGCGAAACCGCCGACCGTCGACTGCTCGTTCGTTCCATGAATGCGGTAGAGCGTGTCGGTCCTGTCCTTGTAGAGATAGATCCCGCGAGCGCCCAATGGATTGAGCGGCCCGGCAGGCACCAGGTCCGGAAGTCCGGCTGAGCGCGCCTTCATCTCTGCAGGCGGGCGCCAGTCAGGCCACTCAGCCTTGCGTCCAACCTTGACGGTACCGCTCCAGCGAAATCCGTCTCGTCCGACGCCGATTTTGTAGCGGATCGCGCGTCCTTGGGAGATGACGAGATCCAGCGTGCGGTTGGCGGTGACGATGACGATTGTCCCAGCCGCATAGTTCATTTCGATCGCCACCACGGCACTTGTCGTCGGCCCAAGGCTTCGTGGCACAAGCCCGGTTGACGCGGCATCCCCGGCGGCGGCCAGAATTGCCAAAACCACAAGGCTGGCATGGGCGACGCGGGACCTTATGCGCCCACTGGTGACCGCCTTCATCGCACCAGTGCTCCGAGTTTACCGACCGCGGCGCAGAAGCGCGCCCGCGAATTGACTTGAAATGGCAGCACGCCGCGGTTAGCCGCCTCGCTCAAGGTGTCCCAGTCATCGCCAATGACATGCGTCGGGATATCCTTGAAAATCTTCTCCGTTTGTTGTCGGCGCACGCCGAGGCCGAAGAGCTTGGCGCGATATTTGTTGATGACGATGAATATCTGATCCGAACTGCCTCGCAGTCGTACCAGATTGGCAAACAAGTCCTTGGCTTGAGAGAGCGCGGGAACCGTCATCTCGGTGACGATGCAGATGCTGTTGACGGAAGTGAGTACATCGTATTTCCACGGCGTATCATAATAGGGAATGTCGATGATCGTGTGGTCGCTCTCGAAGGCGGCTACGTCGAGCATACGCAGCACGAGTTCACCGCCCTTCGGCGCCAGAAGGACGGATGGCTGCTTGAAGGACAGCAGTGAAAAGCCCCCCGAATGACGCTTTCTGACCAGATCGATAAATTCCAGATCGACCCGTGAAGGATTGGCAATGACTGGTTTCAAGTCGTAGTCGTTGACAAGGTTGAGATAATAGCCAAGCGTCCCGGCGCAAAAATCCGTGTCGAACAAGTCTACCCGCGGCGTGGAATTCTTGGTCGGCTGGGCCAGCACATGCGCTAGCGATGAGGCGATCATGCTGGCCCCGGCGCCGCCGACGGCTGAGACCACGGCATGCACCCGGCTGTCGCTCGCCCCGGTGCCTGGCGCATGGGTCGAAATCATGTCGATCAGTGCGCGGCGCTCGAGCGGCTTCTTCAGCCAGTCGTTGCCGTTCAGGCGGAAGAGCAGCCGCAGGATGTCGTCCGGCAGATCTTCGGATACGACGACGAGGGGGATATCCCGGTAGCTGGTGCGAAACGCGAAGAGCTCCGGACGCTGCAGCAATTCGCCCTTGTCGACGTCGAGAACGATCAGATCGAACTTCGTCGGATCGAACTTGCCCTTTTCTCCGAGCGCCTTCAGTGCCAGATGGCGGACATCGTAACGCGAAAGCGACCCGAACGTATCGAGCATGAAGCTCGCTGCAGCTGCGTCGTCGGAGAGAACCAGGATCTTGGTGGATGCGGCAATGTTCATGTGAGCTGTCATTTCGCTTTCCTACGCGTAATAAAAGGAGTCAGCAGGTTGAGCAGGTCTTTAGATCTTCCGTCGTGATCGTCACCGGATGGGCCGGGATGGTGACGTCGTTCAGTCCCAACAACCCGCCGAGGATCGGCAGATCGAAGGTGATGTCGCGCACCTCCAGCCGCATCGTCAGCACAGGCCCGTCCGGCCGTCCCCAGTAGCCGAGCCCAGATCGCTGATAGGTGACCATCAGGTTCTGCGGCTGGATCCGCCAGTTGAGATCGCAAATGCCGGGGTAAGGATCAGTTCCTGCTTGGCAAAGGCCGTCGCTTCCGCGAACAATCCGGTTCAATGCCGCCGTGCAGTTGGCAAGAGCCGGTCCACAGGTCGAGGATATCGTGGCATCGTTCGGCGCCGCTTTGCCGTTGTTGAGCGGATCGGCAGCTTCGATCGGGAAAACGGCATCGAAATTCGTCGTCAGCGGATCGGATACCGCCGCCAAACGGGCACCATATTGCAGTGCCTTCACCGTCTGGTTCCACTGCGACATGGCATAGCCGAACTCGATGAAGGCGGCAAATACCAGCATGACGATCGGAAAGGTCAGCAGAGCTTCGACAAGGCTGGCACCACTGCTATCATGCCAGAATGACTTGGTGGCCCTAGAGATCACCATCCGATGTATCTCTCTTCATGGAAGGAACTGATGGTGATGGCATCGATTCCCAGAAAGCCGAACACCGGCGAGCTCTTGTAGAGATGAGCAGTCGAAAGGGTGATGTTGCCGTCGGCATCCGGTGCAGTGATGGTGATGTCGGCAGGGTCCTTCCAGTCGGGGACACGGGATTTAGCGTCTGCCGCGGGTGTTTGCGTTCCGTAAAAGGCGATCGTCTTCGCAGTCGCCTGATTGCATGTCGGCACATAGGTTCCCGACGCCGGTCGGCATCGCGAGAGGTAACGCCCGGCATCGCGCAAGCCTGCGTCGATCTGCATGCGCTGCCAGAAGATGCCGCCGAACTCCAGTATCCCCGCCGCAAAGAGCGTCACAAAGGGGATTGCGAGCAGCGCTTCGGCAAGCACTGCGCCTTCCTCCCGCCGCCAGAAGCCCAGGCAAAGCCGATGCCGGATAAAATTGCGGAGCGCCATCATCTGACCAGCTCCGCTTCTTCCCGCAGGAATTCGTCCAGCGTACCGCGGCCACCCTTGCCAGTGATGTCGATCATCTCCAGGGAAAGGTATCGTTCGCCGGCGGCCTTTATCGCCGGCTTGGTCAGGAACATGCGCGCGAAGGCCACGGCGCGCGTGGCCTTGTGACCGTTCAAATGGCCGACCGAGGCTTCATAGCCGCAATTGACAATGGCTGAGAAGATCTCGCGGCGGTCACCAAATTCGGCCGCCGTATAGTTCGAAAGATCCGGCCCGCTATAGCACTGGCCGCCCGTTGCCGGTGTTCCGGTCTCACCATTGGCCGAGGCATGGCTGATGAAAGACGGGGTTGCAAGCTCGTAACGATAGACATCGTAAGCGGAGGGTTGGCTCGGTGTTCCGGTCGCCTGCGGGGGATAACTGGAGTAGTTGCTGAGAACTGTGCTCACCGAGGGCACAGTCGTTCCCTGCGCGACGTTCCAATAGGTGTTGTACTGCCAATTGTTGCCGTTGCTGATCTTGCCGCCACCAAGCGAGGTCATGGACGCTCCGTAGCCCAGCGGCAAAGCCTTGGTCGCATCGCCGACAACATCTCCGACCATGACAGGATCGTAGCCATCGCAGCTGTTCTTTCCCTTGCCGCTGATCGATTGAGCCGAACGTATGTTTTGGGCAGGCCGGTAACGATAATCTCCGTTCGCCTTGTTGAACGATGAGGAGTAATAGCCGAAACGCGTATTCACGCCGTCCTCGACAGGTCCCGCCTTTGCGCCGGTCTCCGTATCGAGGCTGTCCTGTGTGTAGCAGGTACCGGGATTGCCGGTGGCAAGAGCCTCCGCCAGCACGGACGCGCCATTGCCCAAGGGGGTCCGGAGGAACCCGAAATTGCCGGGACCTGGATTGGACGCCGCGGTGCTGTGAAGCTCGATCTGTCGCCCGTAGAGATTGCCGGCTGCAAAATTGGTGTGCAAGGCCGTCGCTGCATCCTCGCTGGCGCTTTCGCTCGTGTTCCCCACCGGCTCGAACGGATTGCAGATGAAGATCGGCGTCACATCGCAGGCGCTGGCGTGGTAGACCGCCACGGCGTCGGCAGCGACGTTGATCGTATTGCGGGTGAAGCCGACCGGGATCGGAAAGATCGTCTGCATCGCCTGCGGCTTGGCGATGACCCAGGCATAGGAAGCTTCGCTGGCCACCGTCGTTTCCATCGAAGACGGGATGGGCGTGTCGTCGTTGGCCGGGATGTCCTTCAGAAAAAGCACTGTAACAGTGCTCCCGGCATCGTTTCCGGCGTCATAGGTCACTGATATATTCGAGCCGAGCGACATGCCGGTTCCGCCCGCGGAGAAAGCCGCGCTATTGGAGATTTTCTCGATCGCTGTCTGCGCCCGGGTAATGGCATCATCGCGACCATCAAGTTCGCGGGCTCCTGCCAGCGCCATCGCATCGACCGCGTTCTGGAGATCGGTATGCAGGTTGCTGCTGCGGCCGACATCGATGATCAGCAGCGAAAAGCCGAGAAGCATTGGCATGGCGATGAGCGTCAAGGCGATGACATAGCCGCGATGATCGTTCCAGAACCGTCTGACAACCCTGCTCAGCATTGGCATACCCCCATCACGGCGCTATCCGCCGTGACGACCCCATTTTGTGCATTTTCCCTTCCGGCGCGCTGCCGCCGTTCATGCCTTTCGCCAGCTACTGGCTGGCGGTCGCCCCGTTGGACGCCCCATTAGCCCCCGTGGCCGGCGACGGCTGAACAACGCCAAGCCCGCCGTTCTGATACTGAGTGACCACCCTGCGGATCAGCTTGCCGTCGCTTGCGATTCGGGTTCGCTGGGCTTCCGGCGGGAAGGGGTCCTCGATATGGATGGCCTTGTTTGCTTCCACGGCGTTGCCGACCCCGAAGGTGATCGAGTCGCGATTGTTCATGTAGTCGGCGCAGCCGGAAGCAAGGCCGGCAGTGGCAAGGACGAGAAGGATCCGCTTAGCGTTTTGTAACAACGACTTTGCCTCCCTGATTCAGGTCAAGACGATGACCATAAGGCCCAGTCACACCTACGCCATTGCGAAAGCGTCGGAGCATGTCCTTGTCGACTTCCATGACACCGAGCGCGAAAAGCTCGACGTCATTAGAAGAACGCGTCTGATCGAGCGGACTGTAGAGATCCTCACCCGGGCGGGCCGGTCGCACGATGTGCGGGGTGACGACGATAACGAGGTCGGATTCCCTCTTCTGGAAACTCGTCGAACGGAACAGTGCGCCGAGGACCGGTATCTGCCCGAGGCCCGGCATTTGCTGGATGTCCTTGGCATTGATCGACTGCAGCAGGCCGGCCATGGCAAAGCTCTGGCCGTCGCGAAGCGCGACCGTCGTGCTGGCAGCGCGCGAAATGAAACCCGGATTGCCGTTGACATTGATCGACGGATCAAGCTCGGAGACTTCAGGCTCGATCTCCAGATTGATGACGCCGTCGTCAAGCACGACCGGCTTGAAGGTCAGCCGCACACCGAAGGGGCGATAGTCCGTCTCGGTGGCCACCGTCGAGCCGTTATTCGTCGTCTTCAGGATCGGCACTTCACCACCGGCATGGAAGCTGGCGGTCGAGCCGCTCATGGCGATGAGGTTCGGCTGAGCCAGGCGGCGCACCAATCCTTTCTGCTCGAGCGCGTTGATGACCACGTCGATGTGGCCGCCCGAGATTTCCAGCACCTTGGCGATCAACTGGCCGAAGGGCAGCATACCTGTTGCCGCACCCTTGGGGTCAAGAAGAGTACGGGATAGGCCACCGTTGTCGTTCACGGTGATACCCTGGCTGGTCGTCGCCTTGCCGATGCGGTTATTGTTGCCGTACCCGGACCACCCGATCCCGAGGTCACGCCCCGTCTGGCGCGAGGCTTCGATGATACGAACCTCCAGCATCACCTGCTGGCTGTCACTGACGCGCAACTGGTTCAGCACCGGCTGGTCGGAATAGGACTGGGCGATTTCAAGCACCCGCTGCAATTCGATCCCGTCCCGAACCACGCCTACCAGGCGAATGCGATCGTTGGAGTTTGCCACCCTGACCCGGGCCGAAGGCGCGGCAGAGCGAATGGCGGAGGCGACTTCACTGAAATCGCTGGCGACGCGGATGTCGATGACTCCGAGAAGCGACTTGTCGTCGCCATAGACCGAGATATTGGTGGCGCCGGTCTTCTTGCCGCGGATGAACAGCGACCGATCTGAAAGCGGCACCACGTCGATCATATCGGCGCTGCCGATGACGAGATCGCCGAAGGGCTGGCCGGTATTGAGCGTCAGCGTCTCGTTCGGAGGCAATGTCACATGCTGTACCGATTTGCCGAGCGTGACGGACTTTTCCTGTGCGCTGGCGGAGCCGGCAAATCCAGGCCCTAAACACACACAGGCCGAAAACACTGCCGCTAGTGCCGCAAGGCTTTTCGTCCTTGCGATTCTTCTCTTGCCGTTCGCCATGCCTGCTTTAGCCCCCTCGTTCGGCTACTGCACTTGCGCCGCCTAAATCTCACTGGATCAGGCCAACTCGGTGCTCCTCGCGCTTCGTCGTGTTCCAGACGCCCACTGTCGCCCACTTCGGCTCGACCGGCAACACCGGCTCGACCTTTTGTTCCACAATCTGCACTTGTTTTTCCGGTTCTGGCAACTTAATCTTTTCCAAATCCTTGCCAAGCTCCGTCGCGATCGCCCCGCCACCGAGGTCGGCGACGGTGATCGGCCGGGTTTGCTCGACAGAGGAGGAGGCGATATTGCGAAGCGCCAGCGAGAGCGTGCCGATGCTGGAGCCGAGGGTGAGGCGCTGGGCCTCATCGGTCGTGACCTCGAAGGTCACGGTTTTGACTACGGACGGCTCGTCCTTGCGCTCGTCTGCCGTCTGGTCCACCGCCAGCACCTTGACGCCTTGCAAAAGCACATCGACGAAGGTCTGATCGTTGCCTGCCGGTCCGCGCACGACCCGCGTCAGAAGCACGTCGACGCGATCGGAGGGCCTGACGAAGCCGGCCACGCCGAGCACGTCGTTGACGCGGATGGAGACCGCCTTCATGCCCTGGTCGAGTGCCGCCGACAGCGTGGCGCGTTCGCCCGTACCGGTGATTTTCGAGGACAGCACCGGCTCGCCAGGGTCGATCGCCGCCATGGCATAACGCGGCTGGGCATCGTTGCCGACGACCGCCTCGATGCTGACGAAGGAGCCTGCAGGTGTTTCATTGGAGGGCCACGGAATGGCCCTGAGATTTTCGGATCGGATCCGGTCGCCGAAGCGCATTGGCTTGGCGGCGACGACGAGTGTCCGTTCCTCGGCCTTCATGCCGTTCATCGCCAGCAGCCGGGCCTTCTGATCGGACAGATACTCGCGCATGCCAAAAACTGCTGCTGCCGCGAGCACAAACGCAATGACGAGGCTTAAAATCGTTGAAGAACGCATCACGGTTACTCACTACACTGAACGGAATACATCCATTCATTGATGCTAATTTAGAAGGGAGGGGTTAACAAAAACCCCTCGCTTCTTCGAACGCCAAATATCAGGCCGGGACGGCCAGCTCGGTGGTGAACCATCCTGCCCATGCCGTCCAAACGGCAGCCAGATTGGTGCCGGCCAACGTCACCGCCGTGATCACGCCGCCTACCAGCAAGGCAAGCAGAATGAGGTATTCCGTGAGTGCAACCCCATCTTCTTCCCGCGCGAAAGCGCGTACGCTGTTTACAAATGCTTTCATCGAGAATTACCTCCCAGGTAAGTTGTGCGCCGTAAATCCCCCCGGCCGCCTTGTCGTCGAGACCGCCTCTTCGACTGGGAATATTAATAATCTGTTAATTCTAATTTAGTCAAATGTTTTATACCCGCGCGAATTGAGATTTATACTTATGGTTAAGACGAAAGCCCAATGATCGGCCGTAAAAACCGGCTGATTTTGCCGAAGTTGAGTGAAAATCGAAGTTACGTGGTAGATAATAATAGCCCAAAAGGTTGATTCCTATGTCACAAATGGCCGTTTTTATTAACTCACTATCAGTATTACTTTTTCTCTATGCCGCCTGGACCGATTTCCGCACCTGGAAGATCCCCAACACGATCGTGCTTGCGCTCGTGACACTTTATGCACTGCGCGCGGTGGCCGTGATGCTTGGCTCCGAGGATGTCGGCGCAGCGCTGTTTGCTTCGAGCGGAATTGGCGGCGACGTCGGGGCCGGTCTGCTGATGTTTATGCTTGGCGTGGTGCTGTGGGCGTTCCGGCTGTTTGGCGCAGGAGACGCCAAGCTTTTCCTGCCGATCGGCCTTTTTGTCGGATGGCACGGAATGCTGCCGTTTTCGTTTTTGCTCCTCGTCCTCGGCATCGTGACACTGCTGGTCCTGCGGCTGCCGGTGCCGCTGCGCGTCGCACATCTCGCCGTTTTCATGCGCATCGAGGAAATCCGGGCGAGCCGGAAGATACCTTACGGCGTCATCATGGTTTTCGCCGTGCTACTTACTTTGGCTCTGCCGATCATCCGACAGCAGCTGCAGCTACGGTGACCTGGCAACGACATAGCTTCCCCGCAAGAGCCGCAGTGCCAACAGCGCCGCGATCACGGCAAGACCTGTACGGGCTTCAAGAATAGGCCGATAAATCTCCTCCGGAACTTCGGATGCTCTAATAAGCCCCGTGTAATATTCGGCAAAGTCCTGTATAGTCTTTAGCGCGCGCAATACATGTTGGGAGCTAAGACATGGAGCGCAGATTATCTGCAATCCTGGCGGCCGACGTGGTCGGATATTCCGCATTGATGGAGCAGGACGAAGAGGGAACCTTTGACCGGCTCCGAGCGCGCCGCACCGAGCTTTTTGAGCCCGAGATTGCGGCGCATCATGGGCGTGTCTTCAAGCTTATGGGCGATGGCCTCCTGGCGGAGTTCGGCAGTGTGGTCGACGCTGTGGAATGTGCCGTGTCTCTGCAGCGGGGAATGGCAGAGCGCAATGCTTCTGTAGCAGAGGAAGAGAGGTTCAACGTCCGCATCGGCATTAACATCGGCGAAGTGATCGTGGATGGCGACGACCGTTATGGCGAAGGCGTGAACGTCGCGGCCAGGCTGGAGCAACTCGCGCTTCCGGGCGGAATCTGTATTTCAGGTAAGGTGGCGAAGGAGGTCGAGAAAAAGCTCGCGTTTCGTTTCGACTCCGCGGGGCGGCAGAAGGTTAAGAACATCGAAGAGCCCATCGACGTCTACCACGTGCGAATCGACGCCTCGTCCCGCCGACGCGTTCTGCAAAAGCGTGGAATCCGCCGACTGTGGTGGGCACTTGGAGTCCCTGCAGCCGTCGTGGTCCTACTGGCCGCCTGGATGGCGCTGTATTATCCGGGGACGGTGACCACGCCTGTAGTCTCCAATACAATCCCATCTGTCGCCGTGCTTCCCTTCAAGGATCTGAGTGTCGACAAGAGCCTGGGGTACTTGGGAGAAGGGGTCGCGAACGACGTCATCGCCATCCTCTCTCGCTTTTCTGACATCGCCGTGGTCTCGCGAACCTCGTCGTTTGCGTATCAGGACAAGGAAGGCGACATCCGCCAGATCGGCAGGGAGTTGGGCGTTGGTTATGTCGTCGAGGGCAGTGTGCGCAAGGAAGGCGAGAGGGTGCGCATTGTTGCGCAGCTCGTCAACGCCAAGAGTGGGGACCATGTCTGGGCAGACCGGTTCGACAAGTCCGGAACCGACCCGTGGGCGCTCCAGGATGAGTTGACCGGAAAGATCGTGGGGGCGATGACGGGTGAATTCGGAGCCATTCGCAAAGCGGATTACAGTCAGGCTTGGGGGAAGGACAGCACCAACCTCGCGGAATACGACTACTACCTCCGCGCCGAAAGCCAATTGAACCTTTACACGAAGGAAGGTCTCGAGCGATCAGGTGAAATTTCACGACAGGGGCTGCAGGTGTTCCCAGGCTCCCCTTTGCTGACCGTGGAGCTGGGATGGTCTCACTGGTTAAAAGTTGCGTTGCTCCACAGTTCTGACCCGCAGCAAGATCTTCAGGAGGCGGAGCGGCTAGTCAACCAAGTTCTCGCAGACAAGAACCTGAGCCCGCAGGTAACACGACTGGCAAACTGGCTCAACGCTTGGCTCCTGACGCTCAAGCGGGATCATGATGGGGCTGTTGTGGCAATGAACAAGGCCATCGCGGCGGCACCATATAATGCTTTCACGCTCACGGATGCCGCAAGTATTTTCTTGCAGGCCGGTCAGTCGGAAAAGGCGCTGGAGTTGACCGATGTTGCCGCCGCACGGGACCCGGGATTATCCTGGTTTGTCAACTACGTGCGAGGTTTCATCTTTATCGTGCTTGGCAAAAACGAAGACGCTGTTGAGGTTCTGAAAACCACGGAATTCGCCGACGCTCCATTGCAGCTAGCCATCGCCTATATGCGCCTCGGACGCCAAGCGGACGCTCGAGCTGCCGTCGAGAAGATGCTCAAGTCAGCGCCAGGGGCGACGATCCAGTCGTGGCGGCAGACCTGGAACTTCAGCGATCCCAAGATTCTCGATCAAGCCGCTGCAGACCTGGCGCGTGCCGGACTACCAGGAAGTCCGACCCAATAGCCCACGAAAATGGCCTTCAGCCTCCGACGCCCCTAGATTGCTCCCGCATGACGGCGACCACCCGGCGGTTTGGCGCGTCATATTCCCCGGCCTCAAGCCGCTATTTGCACGGTTCTCCGCCGAAGCAGCTTGATCTTGGCGGGAGGGCAGTTCCACTGCCCTTGGCTGCTCCGCTGAAGTTGGCGATTGAGAAGCCTGGCCGCTCCGGCGAGGTTAGGCGGCGGGCGTGGAAAAACCCGGATCGGCGTGATGGCAGGCGGTCAGCAGTCCGGGCGCTGTCGTCCTGTTCGTTAAGGCCGGCTCGTGTTCGGCGCAGATCGATGTCGCCTTCCAGCAGCGCGTTCGAAACCGGCATCCGCTCGGCGGATCGACGGGGCTTGGCAGGTCGCCTTTCAGAACGATGCGGCTGCCCTGTCCGCGAAGCCGCGGATCGGGTGTGGGGACCGCCGACATCAGGGCCTGGGTGTAGGGATGGGCCGGCGCGCTGAAGATCGAATGCTTCGGTCCTGTTTCAATGATTTTGCCGAGATACATGACCATCACCCGGTCCGAGACATGCCGCACGATGGCAAGATCATGGGCGACGAACAGCATCGCCAGATTGCGCTCACGCCTCAGCCTGGCAAGCAGATTGACGACCTGCGCCTGGACCGAGACGTCGAGGGCAGAGACCGGCTCGTCGCAGACGAGGAGCGTCGGATCAAGCGTCAGGGCGCGCGCAATGCCAAGCCGTTGGCGCTGGCCTCCCGAAAACTCGGAGGGATAGCGCTGCGCATGTTCGGCGCGCAATCCGACGGATTCGAGCAGCTTGACCGTCTCCTCTCGCCACCGGGACTTCGGCAGGACGCCGGGATGTAGCGCCCACGGTTCGGCGATCAATCGGTCGACCCGCAGGCGCGGATTGAGCGACTGGTAGGGGTCCTGGAAGACGACCTGCATCTTTCGGCGCAGATTATGCAACTGGCGGCCGCCCGCCTCGGTGATCTCGACGCCGTCGAACAGGACGCTGCCGCTCGTTGCCGGCCCGAGCTTCAGGAGCGTGCGTACCAGCGAGGTCTTGCCGCATCCGCTTTCGCCGACGAGGCCGACCGTTTCTCCATGGGCGATGTCGAAGCTGACGTCATCGACGGCGCGTACCGCCGTTGCGCCACTGCCGAAATGCCGGGAGAGATTTTGCACTTTGAGAAGAGGCTCGCTCATGCTGGCGCTACCGGGAAGTGACAGGCAGCCTGGCGGCCTGGCCCGACGGTTTCAAGACGAGGCGCCAGCTCGGCGCAGACGCCCGCAGCGCGCGGACAGCGCGTCCTGAAGGCGCAGCCGGACGGCAGGGCGACAGGATTGGGGGCCGAGCCAGGGATCGGGATCAGTTCCTCCTCGTCGGTGTCGATGCGCGGCTGCGAGGCAAGCAGCCCGACGCTGTAAGGATGCCGGGCATCCGCGAAGAGTTCGAAGACACTTGCGGTTTCGACGATGCGGCCGGCATACATGACCGCGACACGGTCTGCGAGCTCGGCCACCACGCCGAGATCGTGGGTGATGAAGATCATGCCGGCATTGCTGCGTGCGCGGATCGTGCGGAGCAGCTCGACGACCTGCGCCTGGATCGTAACGTCGAGCGCCGTTGTCGGCTCGTCGGCAATGATGATATCAGGTTCGAGCGCC
Source organism: Rhizobium sp. K102 (assembly GCF_022385315.1). Taxonomy (NCBI): domain Bacteria; kingdom Pseudomonadati; phylum Pseudomonadota; class Alphaproteobacteria; order Hyphomicrobiales; family Rhizobiaceae; genus Rhizobium; species Rhizobium sp. K102. The sequence continues at coordinate 324,199 of NZ_CP092438.1, read as the reverse complement.
ACGGCCATGGCGATCATGATGCGCTGGCGCATGCCGCCCGAAAACTCGTGCGGATATTGCCTGGCGCGCCGTTCGGGGTCGGGAATGCCGATCGCCGTCAGCAGGTCGATCACCGCATTTTCCACACCGCCCTCCGGTTTGCGTCCATGGATGCGGAACATCTCGGCGATCTGCCAGCCGACCGGATAGACCGGATTGAGCGACGCCAGGGCGTCCTGAAAGATCAGCGCGATCCGGTCGCCGCAGAGATCACGCCGCGCGTTCCGTGGAAGTTGCAGCAACTCGGTGCCCTCGAAGCGGATGGAGCCGCGGTCGATGGCGCCAGGCGGATTGGGAACGAGGTCCATGATGGCCGAGGCGGTCACCGACTTTCCCGAGCCGCTTTCTCCCAGAAGCGCCAGAACCTCGCCGCGCTCAAGCGAGAAAGAAACGCCGTTGAGTGCGAGGATACGGCCGGCAGCCGTGTCGAAGCTGACCTGAAGGTCCTTGACGTCGAGAAGGGCCATCAGCGCCTCCGGCTAACAAGCCGCCAGTGCTGCGACGGATCATTGACGATCCGGAACCAGTTGGCGAGAAGGTTGAAGGACATGGTGGTGAACATGACGGCGAGGCCGGGGAAGAAGCTGAGCCACCAGGCGGAGGACAGGTAGCCCTGGCCCTGCGCGACCATCAGGCCCCAGCTTACCGAAGGCGGCTGGATGCCAAGTCCGAGATAGCTGAGCCCGGATTCGAACAGCATGACCATGGCAAGATTGACGGAGGCGAGCGTCAGCATTGTCGGCGCGACGCTCGGGAGAATGTGCGTGCGCAGAATCCAGACTGGTCCACCGCCGAACACGCGCGACGCATCGACGAAAAGCCTCTCCCGGACCTCCAGCGTTTCGGCTCTTGCAACGCGGATATAGGCCGGCATGCGGGTCACGGCGAGCACGATCACGAGGTTGCTGACGCTCGGGCCGAATAGATAGAGGCCGAACAAGGCCACCAGCAGCGTCGGGAAGCCGAGGATAATGTCGCAGATCCGCATGATGAGGCTGCCGACGAAGCCTCCGAAATAGCCGGCGACGACGCCGAGCAGCGTTCCGCCGGCTAGGCTCGTCAATACCGTGACGAGAGCGATCCCGATCGTCGTCGATGCCGCCTCGATGAGACGGACGAGGAGAGGGCGTCCGAGCGCATCGGCGCCCAGCCACAAGGTCCAGGACTGCCCGAAGCTGAACGGCGGCAGGTTGCGTGCCTTTAGCGAGATGCGGTTCTCGCCGAGCAGTGAAAGGCTGTCGGCGGCAATGGCAAGAACGACAATCAGCAGCCAGATGGTTGCCGCCACCGCCATCGGGTCACCCGAAAGCGCCCGCGTGAGCCAGAGGATGCGCCGGCCGCGGCCCTCTCGGGCGGGGAGGAACTCGGCGGATGTGTCGGTCATTCGACCCTCACGCGCGGATCGATCGAGGCATAGAGCATGTCGATCAGGATGTTGATGAAGAAGATGACGACGGCGACGGCAAAGATCGATGCCTGAACGATCGCGAAATCGCGTTTCAGGATGCCGTCGATCAGAAGTTTGCCGATGCCAGGAAAGCCGAAGACCACTTCGACGACACCGCCGCCGCCGGCGAACTGCGCGGCGAGATCGCCGGTCACTGTGACCGCCGGAAGGAGAGCGTTGCGAAGCGCGTGCACGAAGGTGACGCGTCCATCACGGGCACCCTTGGCGCGGGCCGTGCGGACGAATGTTGCGTTCAGCGCTTCGATCATCGAGCCGCGGATGATCTGCACCAGCGTTCCGAAAGGTCGGGCAAACAGGCAGGCGACCGGCAACACCCAGTAGACGGGACCGCCGAAGCCTGACGTCGGCAGAATTCGGAAGGTGACCGCAAACAGAAGCACGCCCATCAGGCCGAGCCAGAAATCGGGTACGCTGGCGGCCGCCTGCGACAGGAGATTGACGCCCCGGTCGACCCAGCCACCGGCATTCACCGCCGCAATCGAGCCGACGACGATCGCGGCGGCAAAGGCGAGCGCCAAGGCGATGGCGCCAAGCGCCAAGGTGTTCGGCAGCGCTTCCAGTACCACCTCCATGGCTGGGCGATGGTGCCAGAGGGACATCCCGAAATCGAGGCTGAGCATATCCCAGGTCCAATCGAAGAACTGGGCGAGCAACGAACGATCGAGCCCAAGGCGGACGCGCATGGCTTCGCGCGCCGCATCCGAGGCGTCGACAGGCAGATAGAGATTGACGGGATCACCCGTCAGCCGCACGAGGAAGAAAGCGGACGTCATCAGCGCCGCAAGCGCCAGCGCCGCGAAGGCTGCACGTCTCAGGAAATAGGTGAGGGACATCCGCTCTCCTCAGGCGATAGACGTTACGCTCACCGGTCAGCGATAGCTGATCGACTTCAGCTTGATCTCGTTGCCGGCCTGTACATCGGGGGTGTAGTTCACGTCCTTTGCGACGCGGGCAATCGAGACCATATGGAAGAGCGGCGCGATATTGACCGCATCGACGGCGATGTATCGGAATGCTTCCTGGAACAGCTTCTTGCGCTCGTCGCCGGTTGCCTTCGAACCCTCGGCGATCAGCTTGTCGAGCTTGGGGTCTGCGATTGTCGCCTGATTGCCGTCGGTGGTGAAGCGGTTGGGCAGAGTGAACACGGCGTCTCCCTCGGCATTGTCGATCTGGGTCTGCAGGATGGACGGCTGACGATCCTTGTCCCACGGCTTCAGAAGCCGTTTCAGCCACGGGCTGGTTTCGAGCATTTCAAGCCGCGCATTGAAACCGGCATCCGCCAGCATCGCCTGAACGGCCTCCAGGCTTTCGGAGGAGTTGGGATAGATGCCGATGCGACCGTAGATGACGATCTCCTTATCGACCGGTACGCCTTCGGCCTTGGCTGCAGCAAGCAGCGACTTCGCCTTTTCCGGATCATAGGTCCAGACGGGAATGTCGGGATTGAAGCCGAACACCGAAGGCGGCACGACCTGCATCGCCTTCTGGGCGTCCCCATGGAAAATGGTTCCGACGAGGCCGTCCCGGTCGATGGCGAGATTGAGCGCTTCGCGCACACGTTTGTCGTTCAGTGGTGGGACCTGGGCATCGATCCTCAACAGCGAAGTTTCAGCGTTCGGAAAGGCCTGGTCCTGTACGGTCGTGCCATCCTGCGGCGCGATCTCATAGGCGATCTGCGCTTCGCCGGTCTCCACCATTGCCGCACGAACGGCGGATTCGGCACGCCAGATGATCGTCGCGCTTTTGACCGCCGGCTTATCGCCCCAATAGCCGTCATAGGCCGTGAGCGTGACGGACTGGCCTGGCGTCCATGCTTCCAGCTTGTAGGGCCCCGTTCCGGCCGGGCTGCGCGTCTTGCCGTCGTTCGGGGTCGCCGGTGAACCAATGTCGACGGCAGACATCTTGTTCGGCAGGATCGGTTCGACGATGTCGGTTTTGATGAGGACGGTCGTCGGATCGGCAGCCTGTGCGTTGAGCTTGACGCCCTTCAAGGTGGCCAGTCCGACTTCGCACGCCAGTGCCGGGTCTTGAGCCCGCTTGACGGCGGCGACGACTGCGTTGGAATCGAACGGCTTGCCGTCGTGAAACGTCACGCCCTCGCGCAGCTTGAACTCCCAGGTCAGCTCATCGACCTGTCGCCAGCCGGTGGCCAGGCTTGGAACGACCGATCCGTCCTGCGGGCTGAGGTTGACCAGCGCCTCAGTGATATTGTTGTGCAGGATGCGGGAGTTTCCCGAAAGGTCGGTGTCGCAGGGATCCAGCGACTTCGGTTCGTCCGTCACCACAACCGTCAGCTTGTCCTCGGCAGCGTAGGCGGGCATTGCGACGCTCGCCGCCAAGGAGATTGCCAGCCCGATGCAAATTGCGTGGATAGTCCTTATCGCCATGAAAGCCTCCTCCCGTTCCGAGCCCGCGCGCCGGCATCCAGTTCGCGGCAACCGTTCGGGCTGCGCAGGACCTGCTCGGCGCTCTGTCGGCTTTACTTCCTCCCGCAAGCGCGTAGTGTCAAATACGACACTTGCGGTGGACAAGATGGTTGGCAATGCCGGGCAAGTCAAGAAGATTAATTCTCTAATGGAATATGAATTTCATGAATGAACCGAAGCATGGTTCTCCCGTGGTGGAAAAGACGGCGCATCTGCTTGAGGCGGTGGCCGATGCGAAAACGGGCATTTCCCTTGGGGCTCTGGTCGATCAGCTGCATGTGCCCCGCTCGACGGTCTACCGCATTCTGAATTCGCTCACTGCGCACGGCCTGGTCGCGCGGGTCAATGGCGGAGCCTCCTACGAACTGGGGCCGAAATTCGTCGAGCTTGCCCGGCGGATATCGCCCGGTGCCGATCGGGTGACGCTCATCGAGGCGGCAAGGCCAATTCTTGCGGCGGCGGCGGAGCGGATAATGGAATCCTTCAAGCTGGCCGTGCCCGAGGGGCGTGAAATGATGACGATATTTGCCGCCTCGAGTCCCGGCGATTATGCTTTGTTTATCAAGGTCGGCGCGCGCTCGCGTAAGCACGTCGGAGCGGCGGGCAAGCTTGCTCTAGCCTATTCGGACTACGGTGAAACCGAAGCCTACTGCGCCGGCGGGCTGGAGGCAAAGACGCCCTACACGATTACTGATCCGGAGGCGCTGAAAGAGGCGCTGGTGGAAATTCGCCGCAACGGATACGCTGAGGACAATCAGGAATCCAACCTCGGCTTGCGCGCCCTCGCCGCGCCGGTATTCGATGATCAAGGTCGTCTGATCGCCACCGTCAGCGTCCCGTTCATTGGAGAGGCAACACCGGATCGGGCTCGGTCGATCCGGCGCGAGGTCCTGGAGGCGGCTGCTACGCTGACGAAAACCATCAATGGGCTCCATCCGTTGTCCAAATAAGAAACTATAAATCCACTATTGAACAATTACTTTGATATGGTAGATCTTTCGCCGAACAAGGGGGAGGGATCTCATGACCGCTTTGGACCCATCGGTTTACGCCAAACTTTTGCAGACGAATTCGGCGAGTCTCAGCAGTTTGCTGCTGAAGCGGGGGCTGAGGAACACCGCTGTTCGCGGGGTGCGGCCGCTCGCGGCCACCGAAAAACCGATGATCGGTCCGGCCGTTACCGTCCGTTATATTCCGGCCCGCGAGGATATCGACGGTTCGACCTATAGTTCCGATCCGTCGAACCAGCAGCGCAAGGCGATCGACACGATACCGGAGGGCCACGTGCTCGTGTTCGACTGCCGCTCGATCGCCGAGATCGCCGGCATTGGCGCGGTACTGGCTCGTCGCCTTGTCTATCGCGGCTGCGCCGGTCTCGTGCTCGACGGAGGTGTTCGCGACACCGCCGATATCGCCCAACTGGGGCTTCCCACCTATTGCCTGGGTCCTGCGGCACCCGCCAATCTGGTTGCCCATCACGCATCGGATATGAACCAGCCGATTGCCTGCGGCGGCGTTGCGGTCTACCCGGACGACATCGTTTTCGGAGACAGCGAAGCCGTCATCATCATTCCTCGGGAATATGTAGGTGAAATCGCCGATGAGGCCGTCGCGATGGAGGAGCAGGAGGAGTTCCTGAAGCAGGAGATCGAATCCGGCAAGCCAACACTCGGCGTCTACCCGCCCAACAAAGAAACGCTCGAGCGGTTCGAGGCGTGGCGCAAGGACCGTGTTCAAGCCGTCTGAGCGCGGCTTATGTTTTCTGAAGGTCATTGGCATCAGCCGCGCACATCCGACCCGCCGTGAAGTTGTCATCGATGCGGCGATGACGGCTTGGGGCCGTGCCGCATATTTGAACTCGTATATTTCGCCGGCCGTCTTGTCTTGGCGCGGGCCAGCGCTCGTTGCTGCGGGAAATTTCTGCGTCCCCGACAGAAATGATATTTTTGCGCCAACTGACACAAGACGTTCATTTGAACATTGTATCTGTGCATTCGAGCGGCTGACGGCGAATGCCGGCCATACCGATCACGCTATGACACTGAGAAGCCATTCCGCCCTCAGTGTGAGGGTACTCGATATGTTCATTTGAACATTCCGTTATTGCAATGTGAAACTCCGCTGCTACCATTGCCGCGCGTCTGGAGCGGGAGGCTGCGGACCGAGAGAAAGTGGGAGTGACATGAATAAGATCGCTTTTTTCCTGACCGCAGGACTGACCAGCCTATCGTTGTCTGCGCCAGCAATGGCCGCCACGAAGATCCAGTGGTGGCATGCAATGGGCGGCGAGAACGGCGCGAAGCTGGAGCAAATCGCCAAGGGGTTCAACGCGTCTCAGTCCGATTATGAAATCGTTCCGGTTTTCAAGGGCAATTACGATGAGACGCTGACGGGCGCCATCGCTGCCTTCCGGGCCAGCCAGCAGCCCGCCATCGTCCAGGTTTATGAAGTCGGCACCGGCACCATGATGGCGGCCCAGGGCGCCATTTATCCCGTGTACCAGTTGATGAAGGATGAAGGCGAACCTTGGGATCAAAACAAGTTCATTGCGCCTGTTGTGGGCTACTACTCGGACACCAGCGGCAATGTTTTGTCTCTGCCTTTCAACTCCTCCACGCCGATCCTGTATTACAACAAGGACGTGTTCAAGAAAGCCGGGCTTGATCCGGAGACGCCGCCGAAAACCTGGGCCGACGTGGAAGCCTTCTCGCGCACGATCATGAAGTCCGGCGCTGCCAAATGCGGGTTTACAAGCGGCTGGATCTCGTGGGTGCAAACCGAAAATCTCAACGCACTGCACGACAAGCCTTACTCCACCAAGGCAAACGGCTTCGGCGGCCTGGACGCGGAATTTACCTTCAACAACGATCTGACGATCCGCCACTGGGGGAACCTGAAGAAGTGGCAGGATGAGGGCCTCTTCAAATTCGGCGGACCTGTGGGCGGCGATAATGCCCCTCCGATGTTCTATTCGCAGGAATGCGCGATGTATATGAACTCGTCGGCCGGCCGTGCCGGCGTCATCAACAATGCCAAAAATTTCAAGGTCGGCTTCGCACCGCTTCCCTATTATGACGACGTCATCGCGCAGCCGCTCAATTCAATCATCGGCGGCGCCACGCTTTGGACGCTGAAGGGTCGTCCGGAGGAAGAATATAAGGGTGTCGCAAAGTTCTACACCTATCTGCAGAAGCCGGAAGTTCAGGCCGACTGGCATCAGTTCTCAGGCTATCTGCCGATCACCGAGGCTGCCTACAAGCTGAGCCAGGAGCAGGGATTTTATGAAAAGAATCCTGGCGCAGATGTCGGCATCAAGCAGTTGACGCGGGTCACGCCGACCGAAAATTCCAAGGGTATCCGCTTCGGCAATTACGTCCAGGTTCGCGGCATCATCGATGATGAATTCGCAGCACTGATGGGCGGCAAGAAGACCGCGAAGGAAGCACTTGATTCCGTTGTCGCGCGCGGCAACGAGCAGCTTCGCGATTTCCAATCCGCCAACTAAGGGCTCCGGGCAGGGGGCGGTTAGGCCGGCCCCCTGCCTCTCCGTCAGTCAGTGAGGGCCCATGCAAACCAAACGGACCGTCTTTCCCAATAAGGTCTTGCCTTATCTGCTTATTGCTCCCCAGATTCTAATAACCGTGGTCTTCTTCCTGTGGCCCGCCGCAACCGCCTTCTGGCAATCATTCCTTCGCCAGGATGCCTTCGGTTTCAAAACGAGCTTCGTCTGGTTCCAAAATTATCGCCGGCTCTTTGCCGATCCGCTCTATATGGACGCCTTTGGCCACACTCTGGTCTTTGCCGTTCTGGTGACGGTCTTGTCCACGGCGATTGCCCTTATTCTGGCCGCCGCGGCCATGCGCGTGCTGCGCACGTCCCGCCTTTATTCGACCTTGCTGATCTGGCCTTACGCCGTTGCGCCTGCGATCGCCGGCATACTCTGGTGGTTCATGTTCAACCCCTCGATCGGCATCGTCGCCTATATGCTGCGCAGCATGGGAATCAGCTGGAACCATCTGGTCAACCCGAACGATGCGATGGTCCTGATCGTCATCGCCGCCACCTGGAAACAGATTTCCTATAACTTTCTGTTCTTCCTGGCCGCCCTGCAATCCGTGCCGCGCTCGCTTCAGGAAGCAGGCGCCATCGATGGCGCCGGGCCGGTAAAGCGCTTCTGGACGATCGTCTTTCCTTTGATCTCGCCGACCACCTTCTATCTGGTCGTCATCAACATCGTTTACGCGATGTTCGATACCTTCGGCATCGTTCATGCGACGACGCAGGGCGGCCCGGCGCGCGCCACGGAAATTCTGGTCTACAAGGTCTATTTCGACGGTTTCATCGGCCTCAACCTGGGCTCCTCGGCGGCGCAGTCGGTCATACTGATGGTGATCGTGATTGCTCTGACGGCGATCCAGTTCCGCTTCGTCGAACGCCGCGTGCAATATTGAGGAGCGTCAAAGGTGGTTGAAAATCGTCCCTTCCTGAATGTCCTGGCTCACATCGTCCTGATCCTCGGCGTCACCATCGTGGTCTTCCCGGTCTATATCGCCTTCATCGCATCGAGCCACGGTCCGAACGACTTCCTGTCCGGCGTCGTACCGCTGGTGCCGGGACCGCACCTCATCGAGAACTATTCGACCATGCTGTCGTCGGGAATGACAAGTTCCGGTGCGCCGCCGATCGGGCCGATGATGATCAACTCGTTGATCATGGCGGTCGGTGTCGCGGTCGGTAAGATTGCCATTTCCATTCTCTCCGCCTTCGCCATCGTCTATTTCCGGTTTCCTTTTCGCACGCTCGCCTTCTGGATGATCTTCATCACCCTGATGTTGCCGGTCGAGGTTCGTATCGTACCGACCTACAAGGTGGTCGCCGACCTCGGAATGCTGAACAATTATGGCGGGCTCATTATTCCGCTGATCGCATCGGCAACCGCGACCTTCCTGTTCCGCCAGTTTTTCCTCACCGTTCCCGAGGAACTGATGGAGGCGGCTCGCGTCGATGGCGCAGGACCGCTGAAATTCTTCCGCGACATCCTGCTGCCGCTCTCGGTGACCAATATAGCGGCGCTGTTCATCATCCTGTTCGTGCTCGGTTGGAACCAGTATCTGTGGCCGCTGATCGTTACCACCGATCAGAGCCTCTACACCGTCGTAATGGGCATCCAGCGCATGGCGGCAGTCGCGGACGCCGAGCCGAGATGGAATCTCGTCATGGCGGCGGTCATCCTGGCCGCTTTGCCGCCCGTCCTCGTCATCGTCGCCATGCAACGCCTTTTCGTCAAAGGCCTGGTCGAAACGGAGAAATGAAATGGCCACGATCAATATTGTCGACGTCAAGAAAAACTATGGTTCCGTTCCCGCCGTCAACGGCATCAATCTGGCGGTTGCAGACGGCGAATTCATCGTGCTCGTCGGCCCTTCCGGCTGCGGCAAATCAACCTTGCTTCGCATGATTGCCGGATTGGAATCGATCAGCGACGGGCAAGTCGAGATTGCCGGCCGCAACGTGAACAAGGCCGAGCCGGCAGAGCGCGACATCGCCATGGTCTTCCAGAACTATGCGCTTTATCCGCACATGACGGTTCGCGGAAACCTGGAATACGGCTTGAAGAACCGTGGCACGGCGCGCGCGGAAATCGATCGCCGCGTCAAGGAAGCGGCCGACATCCTCGAAATCGGACCGCTGCTCGACCGCAAGCCCCGCGAATTGTCGGGAGGGCAACGCCAGCGCGTCGCGATGGGACGTGCCATCGTCCGCGAGCCGGCTGCGTTTCTTTTCGATGAGCCCCTGTCCAATCTCGATGCCAAGCTGCGGGTGCAGATGCGTGTCGAAATACGCCGGCTGCAGCGCCGTCTGAAGACTACCAGCATCTATGTGACCCATGATCAGCTCGAAGCCATGACGCTTGCCGACAGGCTCGTCGTCATGAATGGCGGGCTGGTCGAACAAGTCGGAACGCCGGTGGAGGTCTACGACCGCCCGGCGAGCTTGTTCGTTGCCGGCTTCATCGGCTCCCCGCCGATGAACCTAGTGCCAGTCGAGGTGCTCAATGCGGTCGAGGCCGGGCGAAACCTCACATTGCCCGAAGGGACCGATATAGTCGGGCTTCGGCCGGATGCGCTGCTCGTCGAACAGCCCGCCGAGCCCTCCATCCGCCTCAGTGCGATCGTCGAGCTGCTCGAGCCGATCGGCGGGGAAAGCCACCTGCATGTCAGATTGGGCGAGGGCCAGCAGACGATCGTCCTGACCGTTCAGGGCCGGCCGGACTTTCCCGAGACCGCGCAGATCGATGTCTTTGCCCGCATCGATCAGATGCACCCCTTCAACCGCAGGACGGGAAGGCGGACGGATTGAGACGCGCAGGCATCCGAGCCTCAAGAAGTCACGAAAGAGACGAGACAATGACAAAATCAGTACAGCGATCCGGACCCATCCGCAGCGAGGTTCAGGCGCATCGAGGCGGGTCGGCAATCGCGCCAGAAAACACGATCGCCGCTTTTCGGGCGGCGGCCGAGCAGGGGGCTGAATGGGTCGAGCTGGATGTCGCGCTTCTTAGTGACGGCACGGCCATCGTCATCCACGACGTTTCGGTCGACCGTTGTTCCTCGTCGAAGGGCAATCTCGGCGACCTCAGCGCGGCCGATCTCGATAAGATCGACGCGGGCGCATGGTTTGATCCCCGCTTCAAGGGCGAACCCCTGCCAACCCTCGCCGCGGTCGTATCCGCGCTGGGAGAACTGCGGCTGAATGCCAATGTCGAGATCAAGCAGCACCCGCATCACAAATCGCTCGATCAGTTGGTGAAAACGGTCGATGAACACCTTCGGGCACGCGCGCCGCAGACCAAGATCATGATATCGAGCTTCGACTCTGCAGCACTCAAGCGTATGTACGAAATCAACCCAAGCTACGAGCTCGCCATGCTGTGGAGCAAAGTGCCGGATGACTGGAGAGACGTTCTCCGATCGATTCCGGCGACGACGGTCCATCTTGGTTACAAATCCCTCAGCATCGGGTTTCTCGAAGAGGCGGTACGCCACGGCATCAAGGTTCGGGCCTGGACCTCCAACGATCCTAGGGAACTCGCATCATTTTGGCATGCCGGCTTGACTGGTGTGATAACAGACGATCCGAGTGTTTATCTCTCGTAAGGAAGAGCGATGGGGAGCCGGGTCATATCGAGCCGACAACGCGAAATACTGGCGCTGATCGAAACCGAGGGCGTCCAGTATATCGACGAGCTGGCGCGCCGATACGATCTGACGACACAGACGATCCGGCGCGATATCAATGCCCTTTGTGATCTCGGTCATGCCCGCCGCTTTCACGGTGGCGTCGATGTACCGGTCGAGGGCAGCAACATCTCGCTCAACGCCCGCGCCCAGCTCAACCGGCGCGCCAAGCGACAGATCGCCAGACGGGTCGCCGCCGATATCGGCCCGGATGCGACGGTGTTTCTCGGGATCGGCAGCACGGTCCAGTTCGTTGCCGAGGCTTTGCGCGATCATCAGGGCCTGAGGGTGATCACCAACAATATCCACGTCGCCTTGACGCTTTGCGAATCTCCCAGTGTCGAAGTCCATCTCACCGGCGGGCTGCTGCGTCACGACGACCGTGACGTCGTGGGCACGGATGTGATCAAGTTCGTCGAGAAATTCTATGCGACCTATGCGGTTGTCGGCGCCGGCGCACTGAACCCGCTGACCGGCCTGATGGACTTCAGCTATGCCGAAGCGCAGATCACCAATGCGCTGCTGGAGAATGCGCAGACGCGCCTTTTGGCGGCCGATGTCAGCAAGTGGACGCGCCATGCGAGCGTGCGCGTTGCGCCCTTCAACAAGATTACCCGCTTCTACACCGACCGGCTGCCGGCCGATGCGTCCGTCGCCGGCGTGCTCGCCGAGAGCAGCATGGAGGTGGTGACCTGCGGCGAGGAGACGATATGACGTTCGTAAATCTGGCGCCATCCGCCGCCGAGTTGCAGCACGTGCGTTATCTCTTCACCGATATCGACGATACGCTGACGACCGAAGGGAAACTTCTGCCGCAGACCTATCATGCCCTTTGGGACCTCAGCCGCGCCGGCATTGCCGTCGTTCCGGTCACGGGCGGTTCAGCCGGGTGGTGCGAACACATCGTCCGTGCCTGGCCTGTCGCCGCGGTCATCGGCGAAAGCGGTGCCTATGCCGTTACGCGCCGCAGCGGCGAGGTTGTCTTCGATTACTGGGAGGACGGCGCGTTGCAGGGCGAGCGTCAACGCCGGCATCTCCAGGCGATCGAAAATCTGATTTCGGAAAAAGGCGGCACGTTCAGGATTGCCCATGATCAGGTGTTCCGCCTGGCTGACGTGGCGATCGACATTCAGGGGCAGGATGCGCGCGCTGTCGAGGAGCTGGCCTGCGATATCAGGGCAATGGGCGGGACCGTCGCCATCAGCTCCATCCACATCAACACCTGGATCGGCGATTATGACAAACGCGCCATGAGCGAGCGCCTCCTGACCGGCCTATTCGGGGTTGATCCCGCGGAATTGCCTTTCGTCACCGCATTCGTCGGCGATTCTCGAAACGACGCGCCGATGTTTGGCTTCATTCCAAACTCTTTCGGCGTCAGCAATATCGTTCCTGTCCTTCCGCATCTGCAGCATGCGCCGAAATGGATCTCCGCCCAGCCTGCGGGGCTTGGTTTCGCCGACATTGCGAGGACGATCCTGGATGCCACGGGCACCAGTCAATGAGGCGCTAGCAGCCTGCAACCAAAGCTGGCCCAAGCTGAGTAAGCCATGCGCCGCGCCTCGGATGCTCGAAAGCCGAACCGCCATTGTAAATGGCAGACGAAGATTCGAATCCCGGTTATTACATTGCGCGCCCGCAGCATCATCGCTATCGCTCGAACGGCTCGCCGAGCGAGGCGATGCCGTTGAGCTTGAGCAGGCGGCGATCCGCCGAAATGATGCCGAGCACGATGATCGTCACCAGGTAGGGCAGGCATGCCAGCAGCTGCGAGGGGACGTCGAGCCCGGTCGCCTGGGCGGCGAGCCCCATCAACGATACGGCGCCGAACAGGCATGCCCCGAGAAAGATGCGGCCGGTCAGCCAGGTTCCGAAGACGACGAGCGCGATCGCAATCCAGCCGCGGCCGGCAATCATGCCATCTGCCCAGAGCGGCGTGTAGATCGTCGCCGCATAGGCGCCCGCGAAGCCTGCCATCATGCCGCCGAATGCGACCGCGGCGAAGCGAATGGCGATGACCGGATAGCCGATGGCATGCGCCGCTTTCGGGTTTTCCCCTACGGCGCGGATGATCAGACCGGCCTTGCTATAGGCAAACATCGCCCAGATCGCGATGGTTGAGGCCAGCGAAAGCCAGACGACGATATCCTGGACAAACAGGCCGCCGATGACGGGAAGATCGGAAAGGCCGGGAATGGCGATCTTCGGCAGAGCCCTGACAGTCAGGCTCTCGTAGGTCTTGCCGAACAGCGCCGACAGGCCTTGCCCGAGAATACCGATGGCAAGCCCTGTCGCGACCTGGTTTGCGTTGAAGCCGAGCACGATGACCGCAAAGATCAGCGACAGGAGGGCGGCGCCGAGGCCGCCGGCGAGGAAAGCCAGAAAATGGCCGCCGCCGTGGTAGACGATGATGAAGGCGATGACGGCGCCGAATGCCATCAGTCCCTCGACGCCAAGATTGAGAACCCCGGCGCGCTCGGCGACCAGTTCCCCGAGCGCTGCCAGGAGAAAGGGTGTCGCAGCCGCCAGCATTCCCGCGAGGATGAACTCGATGGCGTTCATGTGGCGCTCCTGGTTGCCGTCGGTCGCCAGGCAAGGCGGTAGCGCGTGAAGGCGATGGCGACCAGATAGGCGAGAAGCAGGCTGCCTTGGAAAACCCGGACGGCGGCAACCGGGAGATTGGCCGAAACCATGGCGTTGTCACCACCGATGTAGAGCGCCGCCATGACAATGGCTGAGATGATGATGCCAATTGGATGAAGGCCGCCGAGATAGGCGACGATGATTGCCGCATAGCCATATCCGGTGGAGATCGAGCGCTGCAATTGACCGAGGGGGCCGGCGACCTCGGCCGCACCGGCAAGACCGGCTGCCGCTCCGCCGATCAGCAGGGAAAGCCAAATCGCCCGGCTTTCCCTGAATCCGGCGTAGCTCGCTGCGCGCGGCGCCAATCCGCCGACCTGCAATTTGTAGCCGATGAAGCTCTTCTGCATGAAGACCCAGGCGGCGATCGACAGGAGGAGAGCGAGAATGAGCGAGACATTGACGCGCGTTCCCTCGATCAGGATCGGCACCATCGCGTCATACTGGAACATGACGGATTGCGGAAAATTGAAGCCGTTCGGATCTTTCCACGGGCCGAGCAGCAGATAATTGAGGAACTGCACGGCAACGAAGCTCAGCATCAGCGAAACGAGGATCTCATTGGCATTGAGCCTGACGCGCCAGAAGGCGGTGAACGACGCCCAGAACGCGCCGCCTATCATGCCGAGCAGCAGCATCGCCGGCCACATCCATTGACCGGTTGCCGCGGGCCACCAGATGGGAATGGCGGAGGCGAAAATCGCACCAAGGACGAATTGTCCTTCGGCACCGATATTAAATACCTTGGCGCGAAAACCGATCGCAAGCCCCTGCGCGATAAGGAGCAGCGGCCCCGTCTTCAGGAGCACCTCGGAGAACGACGCCCACGAGACGAGGGGCTCGATCAGCATCGCATAGACGACCGCAGCCGGATCGCGGCCCATGACCACGTAAAGCCCAAGATTGAGAATGACGGTGACGATGAGGGCTATGGGCGGTGCGAGAAGGGCGGCGGCAAGCGATGCCCGCTCTCGGCGGACCAGAGTGGGCAGAGCGGCGAGGAAAGTTCTGCTCATGCGGGGGCTTTCTCGCGCTGCGGCTGGGCTCCGATCATATATCGGCCGATCTCTTCGGGCTTGGTGTCGCGCGTGACCAGCGGCGGGCTCAGCGTGCCGTGGTGCAGGACCTGAATGAAGTCGCAGAGTTCGAACAATTCCTCGAGCTCCTCGGAAATGATGAGGATCGCCATGCCTTCATTGCGAAGGCTGATGAGCCGCTTGCGGATTGCCGCGGCTGCACCGATATCGACGCCCCAGGTCGGCTGAGCCAGGAAAAGAAGCTTCGGCGCCAGCATGATTTCGCGCCCGACGATGAATTTCTGCAGGTTGCCGCCGGAAAGCGACCCGGCTTCCGCATCGGGACCGGGGGTGCGCACGTCACAGTCGCGGATGCATTCATTGGTGAACCTCTTGGCCCGCGCCTTGTCGCGCAGGCCATGCCTGACAAGGTCGAGCGGATGGGCGGTCAGCAGGCTGTTGAGGGCGAGCGACATTTCGGGAACCGCACCGCGGCCGAGCCGGTCCTCCGGGACGAAGGCGAAGCCGAGCCGCCGGCGGGCGGCGGCGTCGAGCGTGCCGACATCTCGGCCCATCATGAAGATTTGGTCGCTCTGTTCGCGCGGCAGGACGGTTTCGCCCGAAATCAGCGCTGCGAGTTCGCTTTGGCCGTTTCCCGAAATCCCGGCAATGCCGAGGATTTCGCCAGCGCGAACCGCCAGGCTGACGTTGGAGAGCGGCACCGCAAAGGGATCCACCCTGTAATCGAGGCCGATAAGCTCCAGGCGCTTTTCGCCCTCGGCCAAAGGCAGGGGAGACATGGGTTCCGGCATATCGCGGCCGATCATCATGCGCGCAAGCTCGTGGGCGTCATGCTCGCGCGGATCGACATGACCGGTCACGCGACCGCCGCGCAGGATCGTCGCCCGATCGCAGAGCGATTGGATCTCTTCCAGCTTGTGGGAGATGAAAAGGATGGATACGCCGCCGTCGCGCAGTCGGCGCAATGTTTCGAAGAGTTTTTCCACCGCCTGCGGCGGCAGCACCGATGTCGGCTCGTCAAGGATCAGCAGTTTCGGATCGGTCATCAGGCAGCGAATGATTTCCACCCGCTGCCTTTCGCCGACGGAAAGCGAATGCACATGGGCGAAAGGATCGACCTCGAGACTGAACTCACGCCCGAGCTTGCGAACCCGCTCGGCAAGCTCGCTCTTCTTGCCGGACACGACCAGGCGGATATTTTCGATGACGGTCAGACTCTCGAACAGCGAGAAATGCTGGAAGACCATGCCGATGCCGGCGCGCCTTGCCTCTGCGGGAGAGGCAAGGCTGAGGGGCTGTCCATTCCATGAGACCGTGCCGCTTTCCGGCTGCTCGACGCCATAGATCAGCTTCATCAGAGTCGATTTGCCAGCCCCGTTTTCTCCGAGGATGGCATGGATCGAGCCGGCCGCGACGTCGAGGTCGATCTGCCGATTGGCATGGACCTGACCGTAGCTTTTGGAAATGCCGCGCAGCGACAGAAGCGGGTTTACCATGGCTTACTTCGGCAACGGCGTCGTCACACCCTTGACGTGCCAATTCATGGCGACGATCTCAGCGTCCGTCAGCGTGGTACCGGAAGCGACGCCTTCATTGCCGTCAGCCTTGGTAATCGGGCCGGTGAATGGCGAGAAGCTGCCATCGGCGATCTTAGCTTCGATTTCCTTGATCTTGGTCATCGTATCGGCCGGAATCGCCGGGTTCCAGTCGACGACCTCGACCACCTTGTCGGCAACGCCGAGGAAGGTATTGGCGCCCTTGAAGGTGCCGGCGAGGTGCGCATCGACCGACGTCTTGAAAAACGGCGACCAGTCCGTGGCGACGCAGCCGAGATAGGTCTTCTCGGCATATTTCTTCATCGAGGAATTGAGATTGAAGGCATAGATGCCGGCGTCCTCGCAGGCCGAGATCACCGAAGGTGTATCCTGCGCATTCGAGAAGATCACGTCGCAGCCTTGCGAGATCAGCGCCTTGGCGGCTTCCTGCTCCTTGGCCGGATCGAACCAGGAATTGACCCAGACGACAGACACTTCGATATCCGGCTTGACGGCCTGTGCGCCGAGCGTGAAGGCATTGACGGAGGTGATCAGCTCAGGAATGGCGAAGGCCGAAACCGAGCCTAGCTTGCCTGTCTTCGAAACGGCCGCCGCCGCCATGCCGAGCAGATAAGTTCCCTGGAAATATTTGGCGGCGAAGGGCGAGAAATTCGGCGCGACCTGGAAGCCTGAAGCATGCAGGACGGTCACCTTGGGATTACGACGGGCAATCTGCAACGCGCCGTTCTGATAACCGAAGGAGCCGGCGATCAGGAAACGATTTCCGTCGGCGACCGTCTTGTTCATGATGCGGTCGGCATCCGGGCCTTCGGCGATGTTCTCGATGATCGTGACCTTCACCTTGTCGCCGTAAGCGGCCTTGATCGGGTCGATGCCGGCGGCAAGCGCATGGCCCCAGCCGACGTCGCCAACAGGCGAGGGAACGACGAGGGCAATGCCGAGCGGTTCGTCTGCGGCAGCCACGGAGCGGCCGGCAAAAGCCGTCGCGAGACCGGCAGCCGCCGCGCTCTTCATGAGTGTTCTGCGGGTGAGATCGTTGGACATGTCAGTTCCCTCTTTTGGTTTTCAGAATTTCACGGTCTCGAGCGCCGCTTCCGCGGCGGCGAAAAGCTTGGCCTCATCGAGCCCGATAAATTCGCCAGCCTGCCAGACGATGCGCCCGTTGATCATGGTCAGATCGGTCGGCATGCCGATACCGACCTTGGCAATGAGGCTCAACGGATCGTGGCGTGTGCCGACATAATCCATCCGCCTCGTATCGATCGCGAAGAGGTCGGCGGCCATGCCGGGAGCAAGCCGGCCGATATCGCTGCGACCTAGCAGACTTGCGCCGCCCGCGGTCGCATAGTTCAGGAAATCCACGGGCGCGGGAACCGGATGGGCCCGCGTCGATGCCGTCAGGCATTGCAGCATGTAGGCAGAGTGGATGCAGTGCATGAGGTTGGAGTTGTCGTTCGAAGCCGCACCGTCGCAACCGAGTCCGATGCGCAGGCCGAAATTCGACATCGCAGGAATGTCCGTCACTTCGGCGCCGACCAGATAGACCGGCTCCGGGCAATGCGAGACACCCGTGCCGCTTGCCGCCATCTTGCGCAATTCGTCGTGTGTCAGCTCCCAGCAGTGAGCATAATAGGTGTCAGGTCCGGCAAAGCCGATTTCGGCGCAGTAGTCGACCGTACGCATCCCGTACCGCGCCTCGATGACGGGGCTTTCGCCTTCACCGACATGCGTGTGCAACTGGACGCCGCGATCACGGGCGAGCGCGACCGACTCGACGAAGGTCTCGCGATAGCAATTGACCGGCTGGCAGGGTGCGACGACCACCTGCCGCATGCTGAAGGCGTCGGCATCGTGATAGCTGTCGATCAGCCGGGCGCAATCGGCGATGAATTCATCCGTCGTTTCCAGCATGGCGTCCGGGATCGTCGAGCCCTCGGACTTCGGCAGCGTGTTGCCGCCGCGTCCTGCGTGGAAGCGCATGCCGAGAAGTTCGGCCGCCTCAAACTGGCGATCGATCAGGCGCTTTCCGGCGTGCCGGGGAAGCAATATTGATGGTCGAAGGCCGTGGTACAGCCATGCTTGATCATCTCGGCCATCGCCGTGACCGAGGAATGGTAGAAGCAATCCTCGTTCAGTCGCGAGAAGATCGGATAGATCCGGTCGAGCCATTCGATGACGGAGAGCTTCGTCCAGTCGAGATCGGCCCGGTTACGCACGAAGCATTGGAAGAAGTGGTGATGGGTGTTGACGAGGCCCGGATAGACAAACCAGCCGGATGCATCCTGGATGATCGTATCGGCCGGCACCGCCTCTTTTGGCAGGTTCGCACCGATCGCCTGGATTGCCGGACCATTTGTCAGCAGATCCGCATTGCGGCGCAGGGTTGGCCCATTGCCTTCGTCGACAATAATGGCTGCGCAGTTTTTCAGGAGGTAGCCGGCCATCTCACTTCTCCAAACCGGCCGGATGAGGATCGGGCTTCAACTCGTGCAGGCGGTGGATGCCGGGCATTTCGATGAAACCCTCAAGGCTGCGGATGGCCCGCAGCCAGAGCCGGATGTTCGGATAGGGATCGAGCGATATGCCGCCATCAGGCGCCAGCGCCACATAGGGGAAGCAGGCGATGTCGGCGATGGTCGCGCGGTCCGATACCAGGAACCGCATTCCGCGCAGCCGCTGCTCGAAAAGGCCCGCCTCCAGCTCGCGCAGCGCTGCGACCCCTTGTGCCTGTAGGGCCTCGATATTGCCGGGGCGCAGAAGCATCTGATGCAGCCGTGCGCCGCCAAGATTGGCCGTCAGCCGATGCGAAAAAGAAAGCCATTGCTGCAGGCGCGCCGTCTCCTGCGGCGCGCTTACACCCAACCATTCCCGCCCGCTCAGAGCGGCGAGATAAGCAAGGATGGCTGAAGATTCCGTCAGGACGAGGTCGCCATCCTCAAGGATCGGGATGGAGCCTGCCGGATTGAGCGCCAGAAGTTCAGGGCCGCGATGCTCGGCGCCGGGATGGAAGTCGACCGGCCGGATGTCCAGCTTGACGCCGAGGATCGCAGCCATCAGGCGGATCTTGTAGCAACTCGGCGAGAGGATGTAGTCGTAGAGCTTCATCGTGCGACCAGCTGCGCGCCATAGAGATAGTTATGGCGCTTCAACCAGCGCCGGTAAGCGATCGATGTCATGTCGGCCCGGGTCGGAATTTCCATGCCGGGATCGAGCGGCAGAAGCGCCGGTATCTGGTTTTCGAGGATCGACCGATCCTGCAGGAAAATCATCTGCTGAAAATGGATGAGGTCTGTCATTGGCGTGACGTCGTCGAAGAGGGCCATCCACGGCCACACGTCGCAAATATCTTCCGCAAGCGGCTGGACGAACAGGGTAATGACATCCCATTCCTTCGGGCGGGGAGGGCAGGTCTTGTAGAGCACCGAGCATGTCGGAGCCGGCACGCGGTACATATATTCGGTGGTTATCCCGCCGGTCGCCGATTTTGCGGCCTGCGGCTGGTAGAATTTCACCTGCGTCGCCCAGACTTCATCCTCGCGGATCTCGACCTTGTAACTTTCGACTTCGGTGTGCGGCTCGGCGCCGAGTATATCCGTATGGACGAAGGGAAAATGCGCGATGTCGAGGAAGTTCTCGACCGCTCTCAGAGGAGAACAGCGTACCCGCACGACGCCGACATCGACGAAGCGGCGGCCGGGCTGATCCGCCTCGGGAATGGCAAACAGTTCCTTGGCGGGGTTGCCGAGGGAGGACCAGACATGGCCGTAGCGAACGCGAACGGGCAGGGCGCGTCCATCGCTCGATGTAACGCGCGCCGCGCCGTCCGGCGTGCGCGTCACCTCTATCGGCTCGCCCATCAAAGCGGTTTTGCTTCCCGCCTTGGTGAGCTGGCTGAAGAGGCCGACCGGGTACCATTGATCGATCATCGCGCCTGCCCCTGTCATGCGGCATCCTTCCGGCCTGTTTCCGCCCCGCGGCGAACTGCCTCGGCGATGCGCGACGCCACGAGCCGATCCGCAACATTGCGACCCTGCTCGACAAGGACGTGAACGAGCGTGCGGCCAGTCTGCGCCGCAGGCAGCAGCCGGATCCAAGGATAATCGACAATGGGGATTAGCCCGTCCGCACCAACTTGTCCGCCGGCCGCCGCTTCGATTGCGGCAATATCGGCCTCCAGCGTCAGCGAACGGAGTGGAACGAGATGGTCGAGGGGTGGCGGTCCGACAGCCGGTTCTCTGACCGCCACCCAGATGATGCCGCCTTGTTCTTCGACCTGCTGAACCGCCACACGGATCGTTTCCGGCGGGACAAGATCGGGATGAGCCGGGATACGGATGCATCGTCCCGTCGGAGAATAGCTCCAGCCATGATAGATGCACGAGAGAGCATCGCCTCGTACGAAGCCATGAGACAACCGCATTCCACGATGCGGGCAGCGATCGGACGATGCCGATAGGCGCCGGGACTGACTGCGCCAAAGTGCGATTGGTCCCGCCGGCGTCCATGCCGGTATGACGGTTGCCGGCGGCAGATCTGCAGAAAGGGCGACCGGCGTCCACGTGCCGGTCGTATCAGAGAGCATGACCTTTACTTCCTCAATTTATTTTACCAATGCATTAGCGCCGCTGGCTATAAACTGCTGCCGAGGTTGCAATCTCAGTTTCCTAGAGAGGCTTGCATAAAAAAATCGCATTGGCAATAATGATTAAATAAAGTGCATGGAGTAATGCCGCGGGATTTGAAGTGTGTCGGCGGGATCTACAATCCTGCGCTGAATCTCGTCGACCCAGACATCGATCGGCCCGAGCGAGCATCCCATTTCCAGCATGTCGATCAGCTCCACAGGCCCTGCGACCTCAAGTTCGATGCGGTCAGCGCCGGCGTAAAAGAAATGCTGCGAAAGGCCGAGCTTTTCGGCATGACGGTGAATCCAGGGTACGAACGACGCGGCATTGACGTCGCCGAGGATCGTGATCCTTTCGCGCAATTCGCCCTGTCGTGACCGTGTCATCGCAGCGTCTCTCATCTGTCTCATGACGATAGCATAAAGGTTCGGTGCATTTGTGAAAGGGCCATGAGCAGCCGAAAGGCAGTGAGGCGAGCCTGAGCCCGGACCCGTCATACTCTTGAAGGCGCCGTCATCTCGATCCATTGGCCAGTTTACGATCGGCTCCCAGCGTTCGTGGGCCCGTGGCCAGAGCGCCACAAATGTCATGCGCCGCGCTACAACGTGCGCGTTCGCCCGAATGACCGCAACAGCAGATTGATGGAGACGGCAACCTTGTCGATGTCGCGAATGTCCCGCGAATATTGACCGGTGTAGAGTTTGATAATCATGCTGTCGCGAGCAGTGCCGCTGAGGTCGAAATAGAGGTGCAGGTAATAGGCTTGCTTGTCGCCGCTGCGACTGATGCTGCTTCGTCGTTGGGTGACCTGTCGGAGCTCTGCCTTGATCGGGGCGAAGCCGGCGAATTTCAGCGTCACCGATTTAGATTGAAATCTGGCCATGCTGGGGACTGCAACGACCGCCTTGTCCAGTGCCAGACTGACGATTTGGCCGGGGACATCGTCGACGACAGCGGGTTCATCGAGCTTGAACGCATGAAACAGCCGCCGGGGTTTCTCAAAGCAGATGAGCGACGCGATGAGCAGGACGAGGATATTGATCCCTGACCAGCAGGCCGCGACCGGCGAAAACTGGCCTTGTACATGCGACGTTTCCGGTACGATGTTGAGCAGCAGACCGAAGACGGTGATCGTCATTATGCTTGCGATCCAGGCGAAGCTGTAGCGGTCGAACTGGTTCGCCTCGTTGCCACTGCCCTTTGGCGTCACCCTGAACGGCTTGCCGAATGGTCTCACCAGGCTGGAGGCCACGGTCGGCAGCATGCGGAATGTCGCGAAGGTCCCGACGGCGCTGGAAACCACTGGCAGATAGCGCGTCGGCGTGATCCACAGCATGAGCAGAAAATACGCCGCCAGCAGCGGCACCTGATGCGAGACATAATCGGCTACATCGGTGAAATAGAGCGGGAGCAGGCCGAACCAGAGATAGACGATGGGGACGAGCAAGATCGTGAAGCGGACCAGATACTGCACCAGCCATGATGCCGGCAGGAACATGATCCGTTGAAAGAGCGTCAATCCCGGGCCGCGCAGCGGGCCATTATACAGGTAAAGGGTTTGAATACCGCCCTGACACCACCGTTCGCGCTGTACAAAATAACCGGTCAGGTTTTCGGCTGCCAGTCCCATCGACAGCCGCTCGTTCAGGTAGCGGGTCTTGTAGCCTTTGTTCAGCATCGAAAGAGTTGTCAGCAGGTCTTCCGTGATCGATTCCGTCGGAAATCCGCCTATTGCATCGATGGCCTTGCGACGGGCGATCGAGCATGACCCGCAGCAGAAACTGACGTCCCAGGCGTCTCGGCTGGGGGCGATCTCGTCGAAGAACAGGCGCTGCTCGTCCGGCCAGATATTCTCCAGGCCCAGGTTTGATTGCACCGGATCGACATTGAAGAAATGTTGAGGTGTCTGAACGATGCCGATGCTGTCATCGCTAAAGAAGGGCAGCGTCCGGCGAAGGAAATGTCGATAGGGTACAAAATCGGCGTCGAAGATCGCAATGAACTCGCCCGAGCTGACCTTCAGCCCATTGTTCATATTGCCTGCCTTGGCATGGCTGTTGTCGCCGCGCGTGACGTGGATGACGTTCTTTTCTTCGCAATAGGCCTTCAGCCAGTCGCGGCGTTGGTCGTCAAGCACATACACGTTCAATTTGTCGGCAGGATAATCCAGGGAGCGGGCGCCGATGATGGTTCGCTCGAGTACGTCGAGCGGCTCGTTATAGGTGGGAATGAAAACATCGACAGTTGGCAGTTCACGCTTGTCGCGCGCGAAGAAAACACGAGCCAGCCTGTCCGCTTCTGCGCTCCGGTCGACATGGCGGCTCATCAATACCAGAAAAAGGATGACTTCGAAGCAGGCCAGAACCTCGACGACGAACAGGGTCCAGACCCAGTAGAAGCTCGGGCCGTCGCTCGGATAGGGAAGCACTGTCTCCGTCAAGCGCCACAACATGTATCGCAATGCGAATGCCGCGACAAACGCGCAGGTCACCGCCCGTGTCCAGGTGTGATTGCGCGACCAATTGAATGGCCCCAGGAAAAAGAAGGCCAAAACGACAAAGGTCGGAACCAGCGCTACAAGATACTGAACCACAGGCTTTTAACCCAGTTGGATAGGTTGATGCCGCGCTTGGAAAACCGTACCTGTACTGTGCGCCCCACCTGGCAGAAATTCGCAAAGTCGTCGTCCATGAAGGATGGATCGAGGCGAACCCGAATGCGGGCATTGCGCTGTGTCGACGGCGGCAAACTTGCGGCAAAGGAATCGGTCTCGACCGAAGCCGAACTGCCTCTGACGGAAATGACCGTGCCCTGGAAGATATCGCTGCGGCCGAACAAACGCACCTGCGCGACAAGTCCCGGATAGATCTCGTCGTAGTTGACTTCAGGAACAAGGATATCCACAAACAGCTCCCGGCAGTCGAGCAGGCGCATCAGCTCGTTGTTCAGCACGACGTTGGAACCGTTGACGATACTCCTGCTCCAAACAACGCCGTCGAACGGCGCGATTGCGGTTGCGGATTCAAGGCTGCCGACGCGATTTCTCTCTTCGACCAATTGCTTTTGGACTTCGCCGGCTCGTGTCTCATTTTCCGCTATGCGTGAGTTCAAGTCGTTGATGCGAACGACAACCTCGTCTTCGCGCTGTCGCGAATAAGGCACGTCATTCTGTCCGTCGCCGAAGACGAAGATACCCTGGCGGACCGCATTGAGCCTTTGTTCCAATTGATCGACCGTCAGATTGCTGATTTCGACCTCGCCGCCGGTCGCAGCTCCGGCGGCGCGCGCGGCCTCAACCAGCTTCTGCGTCAGAATACCTTTTGAGTTGAGTGCCATCCGACGGTCCAGGTCGACCTGCGCAACCAGATCCTGGGCTTGCGACACCTCGACTTTTTTCCTGAGGATTTCGACTTCGCGTTCGAGATTGGCAATGGTGGTCTGCCTGTAGACTTCCAATCTGGCAGACAATTCATCGCGGAGCGCGGAGAGCTCCTCCCGTTCTTTTTTCAGGGCCGCGACACGGTCGAGTGCGGTGTTGCGATCTGCCTCGAGCGACGCGAGGATTGCGCGATTGACGCGCGTATTTTTGATTTCTGCGAGCGATTGTCCCGCTTTGACCGGGCTGCCGACCTTGAGGGGTTCTTCCGCAATCGTGCCGTCGATCGGGGCATTAACGACAGCAAACCGTGCGTTGACCGTGCCATCAAGGCTCGTAAAGCCGGTAATCGTCGGCAATGAGACGACAGTCACGAGTGTCAGCAGCAGCAGGCCGACAACGATGCGCGTAATGCGATGATTCCAGATCATGTTGACATCCGAAGGTATCGCTTTGCAGCCATCCGTCCCTATCGAGCCGGCACAAAGGGATGCAACTCATTCTTGCATAAATTAGCGCATCGAAAAATATAGACAAGGGATGGTCGCAAAATGGGCGAATGGCGGAACAGCGGTAGCCGCCAGCCCGCCGAAACAGGTTGCACCTTGTCGAGGGGGGAAACAGTGAGGCATTTTTCGGCCGTGGCGGTTCAATGCCATCGGCAGTTTCCCGGCGCCGGTCTGACGCGGGGAGACTGACATTCTTACTTGCAGGAACAGGACACTTCAACTTTGCGGAGGCGAATCTGGCGTAATGCAGGTTATGGAACTCGCTGGACCAGGGCTGACCATTACTGATGAAGCTTAATGGCACCGCGTCACTCCGAGGCGGAAGGCGGTTGCGCGCAAAGCTGCGACGGCTGGTCATCACTTGGCTATGTCAGCTCAACGATCCGCAGCCGGTGCGCTATCGCGGCAGCGGCGCCGCGACTCGGCACCGATAGTTTGCCTAAAATGTTGGAGACGTGCACGCTCGCCGTTTTCGAGGAAATAAACAAATTCCTGGCGATGTCGCGGTTGCTCTGTCCGTCCGCGATGAGCCGAAGTACCTCAAGTTCCCGATCAGTTAGGCCAAATGGCGCTTTTCCAACACAATCGTCCTCTCCATCTCGTAAATCAATCCGGGCCTTCGCAGCGAAGGCCTCAATCTGGTCGGACAAAAGGTGCGCGCCAATCGATTGGGCAAGACGAAATGCCTGTCGGAAATTGCGTGCCGCATGCACTCGCTTGGCGGCGTTCAATGCGGCGGCACCTGCCTGCATAAGGGCGTATGCCTGCCGGAAAGGCTGGTTCAGATCGGCCCAGCTTCGGGCAACTGCCTCCCACATATTTATGTCAGAGGCCGTAGCCCGCGATATCTCAGCCGAGATTTCTAGACTTTCGGCGTCCTCCACCTTGTTGCGTCGCGGAGCGCGGCCAGCGAGCTCTGCGAGTTCGAGAACAACGTCCTTCTGGCGCGTATCGACCGCAACACGCATGGCGGAGACCATGAGTGGCCATGACACGCCTCCTTGGGCCTTTAGAAACGTCAGGGCGGATTTAGCTGAACTTGCACACTCATCCCGATCGCCCGCGAGAGCTCGGCTTTCGATCTCAAATCTACGAAGATTGGCCGCCATTCGATTGGCAACTTGGGGTCCGGGCGGAAGCTCGCACAGCGAACTCACCGCGGCCGCCATACGGTCCACGTCTCCTAACACGATGGCGATTTCAGCTTGGCATTCGAAGACGTGAACAAGTCCCAGTGGCAGCGGATCCAACGCCGCCATCCGTTCGCATGTTTCAGTGGCCTCGGAGACACGGCCCAAGCCTAAATAGGCGCGGCAAAGGGGCGCGCCAACCAGAGCTCCGATATACCTTGCCTGCCCGAGCTCGACCGTCCGCGCAAAGATTGCCGGTCCAATGTCAATAATCTGACCATACTCTCCTGCGACGAGTAAGGCCTGCAGCAGCGCTGCGCCCGCAAGAACCTCGACTTGGCCGGTGGATGCCTGCTCCGCTCGCCCTACGACGATCCGATGTGCATCGATATAAGAGGCGTTCGGGGGCATGTTCAGCATCGCCCCAATGATCATGGCTTCGATGCGGTATTCCTCATCGTCGAGCCTCTCTGCCAGATCCCTCAATTCCTCTCCCAATCGCTTGGCGCGATCGAACTCCCCCCGCAAAATCAATGCGCGGGAAAACTGCCCCAATGCGTCAGCACGAAGCCTTGTTGGACCGACTGCATTGTCAAGCGCACGCTCGAGATCTGCGATCTCGCCTGCGACGAGCGAATGCTGACGCATGACCGCACGCTGCAGGAGAAGTGCCGCCAACTGCTCACCATCCCGATCGGCGTCAAGTTCAGCGAGTGCGCGGTCGACAAAGGCGAGCCCCTGCTCCGCCTCCGCCGCCCAACAAGCGGCGTCAGCGGCGAGTTCCAAAACCTTACAATGGTCCGCTCCGATCAATTGCCTTGCATTTTCGACCTCCGGCCACGCCGCCAGCACGAGCTTCAGCATCTCCATCTGGTCCATATAGGCGAAAGCGGCAGCGGCTTCCCCCGCAGCTTGCCAAGCCCATTTGAGACAGCGTTCTGCTTGGCCGGCTCCATGCCAGTGCCGCGCAAGCGCTACAGAATGCCAAATGCGGTAGCTTGGAACCGAGCCACGTTCGAGCACGTCGGCGTAGAGGCGATGGATGGCCACCTTTTCGCCAGCGATCAGGTCGCCGCGCACAGCGTCGTGGATGAGCGCGTGGCGGAACGCATATCCATCTCGATCGGGGACCAGGACCCCAGCCGAAATCGCAGGGCGCAGCAGTTCGACCAGATCGAGGTCTGGTTTGTTCGTCACGCTGCGAAGAAGCGAATGGGTGATTTGCGGTCCTCCGAGCGCCATGACTTTCAACAATCCGCCGGTGGATGGCGGCACCTCTCCACGGCTCTCAGCAGATAGTCATTGAGAGAGCCGGTGACATTTGCGCGCAGGCTTCCGCTCGCGTCGATGAGGGCCTCGGTGAACAGCGGAATTCCGCAGCCCCGCGCATAGACACTGTTGATCACAGCAGGCTTCGGCGGCCGCCCTATCAAACCCTCGAGCTGGACGGCGATCTCTGCATAGGTGAGGCGACGGAGTTGAAGCACCTCGGAGCCCTCGCAAAGAGAGATATCCCCAATGGTTGTCCGCAGTGCGTTGCGGCTTGCCTCCTCGGCTCGATACGTAACGATGAGCATGAGCCGGATGTCCATCAGCCGCCGCGTCAAAAAGCGAAGCAGATCGAAGGTTCCCTGATCGGCCCAGTGAATGTCCTCGATGACCAGGACGAGCGGCATCTCGCGTGCCAGTTCCTCAAACAGCTTCCGCAACGTCTCGAAAAGCCGCGACCTTGCGATGCCCGCGTCAAATCGTTCAGATAGCTCGCCGAGTTCAGGAAGGAGCCATGCCAGCTCTCGCGCGCCTTCGCAGCCGACAAGCGACTTGATCAAGGACTGGCCGCGTAGGCGAGCCAATTCATGCAACAGACCTGTAGCGGGCGCATAAGGTAACGCCGATTCCTGTTGCTCAATGCACCCACCCTTAAGGATCAATGCGCGGCCTGAGAGCCGGTTCGTGAATTCTTCCACCAACCGGCTCTTTCCGCCACCAGCTTCGGCCGCGAGAAGAATGCAATGCTGCCGACCGCCCGAGATGTCTCGGAAAGCAGACTCCATCGAATTGAGTTCTGCGATTCGGCCCGAGAACCGCGTCCTTTTGCGGAAAGTCGACAAAAAATGCTCCGAGAGCTGGAGTTCCGAGATTAACGAGTTGAGGTTTTAACCGTGCCGGCGCGCACAATTGGGAGCTGGGTGTGGGGTCTGACGGCTAGGTGGCAGGCTGGCACCGATATCATGCAGGGCTCCCAG
The DNA here is from genome assembly GCF_022385315.1 of Rhizobium sp. K102. Classification (NCBI taxonomy): domain Bacteria; kingdom Pseudomonadati; phylum Pseudomonadota; class Alphaproteobacteria; order Hyphomicrobiales; family Rhizobiaceae; genus Rhizobium; species Rhizobium sp. K102. Next base: position 295,906 of record NZ_CP092438.1, on the reverse strand, counting down.
ATTAGATGTGCTCAATCGTCCGATGATTAATCTGCTCCTCGAAGCGCATTTCGCACCGGTCCTACTCAATATGCCTGATGCGGCACCCCCCACCTTAGCCACAGTATGCGGACACGAAGAAGACGTCTACCCACAGGCGACCGGGCAGCCGCCCAACCCAACCTACGTCTTCTGAGACCATGAAACGAAGGAAGGATTGGCTGAATGAAACTCTACTCTGCACCCGGCTTCACCAGCTTGGCAGATCATATCGCGATGCTGGAGGCTGGAATTCAATTCGACTTGGTCAAGGTCGACCTCGAGACGAAACGGGTTGAAGGCGGGGGCCGCTACCTGGACATCAATCCCACCGGCTATGTTCCCGCTCTCATGTTCGACGACGGTGAAGTGATGACGGAAAATGTCGCGATCCTGATGTGGATCGCCGACCGCGCGGCCGAACTTGCGCCGCAGGGCCATCTTGGCCGCTACCGCCTGATCGAGATGCTGAGCTTTATCGCGACCGAGATTCACAAGCGGTTCCCCACCTATCTCGCGCTTCCGGAGAACGTCAGGGAGCCCACGCGCCAGCAGCTGTTGCATTGGTTCAGCTTCCTCGCGGGCCGATTGGATCGCGGCTATCTTTTCGGAGAAACCTTTACGGTCGCGGATGCCTATCTCTTTCAATTGGCGTGGGGGGCGACTCACCTCGGCTTTCCCCTCCCCGAGCCGTTTGACGACTACCTCGCCCGGATCGAAAAGAGGCCTGCGGTACAAACAGCGTTGCGTCGCGAGGGCCTGGCATGAGCGAGCTTGCTATCCGCACCGACGGGGTCGAACTCACAACGCAGAGCTTCGGCAATCCAACCCAGCCGCCGCTGCTCCTGATCATGGGTGGCATGGCTTCAATGCTATGGTGGCGGCAGGAATTCTGCCAGCGGCTCGCCGATCGGGGTCTTTTCGTGATCCGTTATGACCAGCGCGACACAGGTCTTTCGACGAAATATCCTCCCGGTCAGCCGGGCTACACCTTCGACGACGCCGTCGATGACGTGTTCCGCGTGCTCGACGGGTACGGGATTTTGAACGCCCATGTCGTGGGCTTTTCCCTTGGCGGCATGGTCGGTCAGGGCGCTGCACTGAAGCATCCGGAACGAGTGCTTTCGCTGACGGCGATAAGCACCTCGCCACTCGGGATGGACACCTCCGGCCTTCCGTCCAGCGGCGAGGCCTGGATGGAACATATGTCTGTCGAGGCAAACTGGGCGGATCGGGCAGACGCGGTGGCCTACCTGGTCGACGACGCGCGCCTGACTGCGGGAACGGCGCATCCATTCGACGAAGCCCGAACCCGAGCTTTCCTTGAACGGGATTTTGACCGGTCCGGAGGCTATCTCAGCGCCACCAACCATAGCATCCTCTTTGAAATCGGCGAGACTTGGCAGGGCCGACTGAACGAGATGAAAGTGCCTCTACTCGTCATTCATGGCAGAGCCGATCCGGTCTTCCCGCTGGCGTACGGCGAGGCACTCGCGCGCGCCGTCACGGATGCAAGTTTGCTGAAGATCGAAGGCGGTGGCCACGAACTTCATCACGGCGACTGGGAAGAAATCATTTCTGCCATCGACGATAATGTCGGAAGGTGGCACCTGCGGTGCACGTAGCATAGCATTGATTTATGGAACCTGACTCGCCGGGCAGCCTGACGGGTCAGTTCTATCAGCCTGACGTGCCAAGCGCCGGCCAAATCCGCATAACCACTGCTTTGCCGAATTGATCGCGGGTCTAAGCGCTCCTGCCTCTTGAGGTCAGACTATACGGATCGCACCGACGTTCGCTCGACCAGTTTGCAGGGCATAACGCGGCTGCCCGGAGCCTTGTTTCCCGCCACCACGCTATTCAACAATTCCGCCCCTTCCAGACCTAAATCGTAGTAAGGCAGGGCCGCAGTGGTCAGTTCCGGCTTCAGCGCCAGGGAAACCGTCCGGAAATCGTCAAAGCCGACAATACTGACATCCTCAGGGATGCGCAGACCCAATGCCATTGCTGCTATGTAGACTTGAATCGTCATTTCGTCATTGCCGCTCATGATTGCCGTCGGCCGATCCTTTTGTTGCAGCATCTCTGTCGCAACGGCAAAAACGTAGTTGTTCTCCGCTCCGACCGGCCCTTCCATGCCCAGACGGATGCTCAGGTCGCTCTCGGCAAGGCCAAAGTCTGCAGCGGTTTTACGGAAGGCATCGAGGCGCAGCTGCGCACCCAACAGGATGGGATTGAGCCGGATGTAGCCGATCTTTCGATGACCCCGGTCAAGCAGATAGCGGGTAAGATCTTGCGCGCCCTGGTAGTCATCCGGCTCGATCGACGGCAACAGTTCGTTCGTCTGAGGCCTGCAGTTGATCATCACCGTCGGAATTCGGACGTCGCCGGCCTCAGGGTCCACGGTGCGACGATACATTGTCACATAAAGAACCCCGTCGATCCGATGGGACTGGAACATTTTCCAGATGTCAGCCTCTCTCTTGGACGAGCCACCAGTATTGGCCATGAGGATAGTCTTCCCGTTCGCATTGGCCCAATCCTGTATTCCTCGCACAATGTCGACCGAATAGGGCGTGGTAGACACATAATCGGTGATGATGCCGAAGGTGTTGGAGCGGCTCGACCGTATGAGACGCGCAGCCATGTTGGGGATGTAGCCAAGATCCCGAATAGCCTTCTCCACACGCTCCCGGGTTTCCTCCGTCACGTAGGGCTCGCCGTTAATCACGCGAGAGACTGTCTTATTCGAAACCCCGGCCGCTTTCGCGACACTGATAATGCTGACCATGTCCCGCCGATCTCCTTGCTGGCAACCGTTCTAAACCAGTTAGCTGACAACGTCGACATATTTCTATGACAACGTCGACAGTGCGTGTTGACAACGTCGTCATAGAGGGATTATGGTCCAGGAAAGCAAGGGTGCTAATGCAAGCGCCCCGGCCAGCAAGGGAGGAATCAATGAGGAAACTGCTTGGTGCCAGCGCGCTTGCGCTCATCTTCATGGCGGCTGCGGCGAAGGCCGAAACCATCAACATCCTTGTCGAAGGCGGCGGCGAGATGCTGCAGAAGGCGGTGGCCGAAAAATTCACCAAAGAAACCGGCATTGAGGCCAAATTCACTGTCGTTCCCTATCAGGGCGTGTTCGACAAGTTCTCTGCCGAGATCGCCTCCGGCTCGTCGGCCTTCGATGTCGTGACGATCGACGTGGTCTGGAACGCAAAGTTCGCGAACCACGTCGATGACCTCTCGCCCCTCTTTACCGATACAGTGCGCAAGGATCTGCCGCCGGCTTTGCTTGACGACGCAAAGGTTGGCGACAAGATGATCGGAATGCCCGCCTGGGCGAATGCCGAGATCGTCTTCTATCGCAAGGACCTCTTCGATAAGCCCGAGGAAAAGGAAGCGTTCCAGGCAAAGTATGGGTATCCCCTTGCGCCGCCCAAGACCTGGCAGCAATGGCGTGACATGGCGAAATTCTTCACGCGCGACACTGACGGCGACGGCAAGGTCGACTTCTGGGGCACTGATACCATCGGCACCTTCTCGGAAGAATGGATGGCGCATGTGCTGCAGGCGGGCTCGCCCGGTGTGATCCTTGACAAGGATGGCAATGTCATCATCGACAACGAGGCGCACAAGAAGGCCCTGGAGTTCTATATCGCGCCGCACTGCACCGATCATTCGGTTCCTGAAAACGTCAACGAAATCGGCTGGGGCGAGGCCCAAAACCTGTTCTATCAGGGCAAGACAGCGATGATGAAATTCTGGGCGCACGCCTACAAGATGACGCCTGAGGATTCCAAGGTCAGCGGCAAAGTCGGCGTCGCTCCGATGTTGGCCGGTGATGCAGGCATCGCCGCCATTCCGGGTCCGTGGTACAATGTCATTCCTTCGGCATCCCAGCATAAGGATGCGGCGAAAAAGTTCATCGCTTTCGCAATCGCCAACAATGGATTGGGCATCGAAGCCAAGCTCGGCCTTGCCGCGACAAACTCGGCCTATAACAGCTATGCCGGCAAGCCCGGCTATGAGCATTTCAAGCCGCTGCTTGAAACGTTGAGCGCGCCGGCAACGCAAGGCCGGCCGATGAACGAAAAATATCAGGAAATCGTCGACGAGGCTGTCCTGCCGGCCGTGCAGCAGGCGCTGACGTGCAAGGCGGACGTGGGAGAAGTGCTTACGGAAGCCAAGGAAACGATCGAGGATATCCTCGATTAAAGCGCGTCGCGTCAAATATGATTCATGCAACGCGCTTTAGGCCTTTGTTTTATGCATGTCGTTCTCCCGGAACCGCTGCACACTTCCGGGCGACATGCATTAGTCCGACTTTTCCTCAATCTCGCGGGAGGCTCATTGTCACTCCCGCGCCATCAGCTTTCGGAGGCGAACATGTCGGATGAAGACCGATTTGTGCTCTGCATGCTCGCGCCCGCGGTTGCGATCCTCGGCTTGTTGGTCGCCTACCCCGTGGGGCTGCTGATCTTCGATTCCTTCTTCAAGGTCGAAACGATCACGCCTCACATCCGCGAATGGGTTGGGCTGCAGAACTATGTCGATGCCTTGACGTCGAAGCGCGTCGCCGAAAGCGCTCTGCGGACGCTTCAGTATTCGGTCTTCGCACTCTTTTTCGAGTTCACCTTCGGCTTCTGCGCCGCCTTGCTGTTCTCGGCCATGGTGGGCCAATCGCGTTGGCACCGCACGATCTTCGCTCTGCCGCTGATGGTGCCGCCGATCGTTGCCGGCCTGCTGTGGCGGTTCCTGCTGGTCGGCAATATCGGCATCCTGAACTACGGGCTGGTTCGCCTGGGGTTGATCGGCGACCCCAACGAGATTGCTTGGCTCTCCAGCGAGGATATCGTCATCTATTCCGTATCCTTCGCCGACATATGGCTGACCACCTCCTTTGTCGCACTCGTCTCCTATGCAGGGTTGACGAACATCCCCAGGGACCTTCTCGAGGCGGCCCGGATCGATGGGGCGAACGCGCTCAAGCGGTTCTGGCATGTCACCCTGCCGCTGATGCGGCCGGTCATCGCCGTCGTGGTCATCGTGCGGGGCGTGGATGCCGCCAAGACGTTCGATCTGATCTGGATCCAGACGCAGGGTGGTCCCCGCCATGCCTCGGAAGTGTTCTCGATGAACATCTATCAGCGCATGGTTCGGTTTGGCGATCTCGGCGAGGCCTCCGCATCCGGCACGCTGTTCCTCCTCGTCATGATGGTTCTGGCCGGCATTGCCTATTGGAAGATATGGAGGCCGGTCCATGCATAGAGCGCCTCGCCTCAATACCAGCGGAGTCCTGATCAACGCCGCGGCCCTAGTGCTCGTGCTGTCCTATGCGCTGCCTTACATCTATTTGCTGATGACCTCGATCAAGCCGGCGGCCGATGTCCAGCAGATCCCGCCGAGCTTCTTTCCCGCCGTCATATCGTTCGAGAATTTTCGGGAAGTCTTGCAATCGTCGACGCTGCCGAAGGCTTTCGTCAATTCGCTCACGGTGGCGGTACTGACGACCGCGCTCTCGCTGCTGGTGGCGGTGCCGGCCGCCTATGTTGCCACCCAGTATCGCCGCCGGATCACGACACTTTTCCTGCTCTTTGCCTTGGTCACCCGCATGGTGCCGTCGGTCTCGCTGGGCGTGCCGCTGTTCCAGCTTTTGAAGTCCATGGGTCTGCTTGACAGCATTCCAGGGCTGGTTCTCGCGCACACTTCGGCCGCTGTGCCACTGGCGCTGTTGCTGATGTCGGCATTTTTCGAAGGTGTGCCCAAGGAACTCGAAGAAGCTGCTCGCATGGATGGCTGCACACGGTTCCAAGCCTTTCGGAAAATCATTCTTCCTGTGATGACCGGCGGAATTGCCGTCACCGCGCTCTTCACCTTCATCACCAGCTGGAACGAGTTCCTCTATGCACTGCTGCTAACGTCGGAAGCGACCAAGACGGCACCGATCGTTATTGCCGAATACAATTCGGTCTACGGGCTTGCGTGGGGCGCGATGACCGCCGCCGCGGTGCTCTATTCGCTGCCCGTCATCATCGTAACGCTCGCACTTCAAAAACAGATCGTCGGCGGGCTGACGTTCGGCGCTGTGAAGGGATGAGGAGACCAGCATGGCCGGTGTAGAACTGCGCAATATCAACAAGATCTACGGAAACAGCTTTCACGCTCTGCATGACCTCAACTTCGACATCAAGGACGGTGAGTTCATGGTGTTTGTCGGTCCGTCGGGATGTGGGAAGTCGACAGCACTCAGAATGATCGCAGGCCTGGAGAGCATTTCCGGCGGTGAACTCAAGATCGGTGGCCGGGTCGTAAACGATGTCGATCCCAAAGACCGCGACATTGCCATGGTCTTCCAATCCTACGCGCTCTATCCGCATAAGACGGTGCGCGAAAACATCGCCTTTCCGCTGCTGATGGCCGGGCTGCCCAAGGCTGAGATCGACAGCCGCGTGAACGAGGCGGCGCGCATTCTCGAATTGACGACATTGCTCGACCGTAAGCCGGCGCTTCTCTCCGGCGGACAGCGCCAGCGCGTCGCTATGGGGCGGGCGATCGTCCGCAAGCCGGCAGCCTTCCTGATGGATGAACCATTGTCGAACCTCGATGCCAAGCTGCGCGTGCAGATGCGGGCTGAGATTGCCAGCCTGCAAAGAAAGCTGAATGTCACCACGATCTATGTGACCCACGACCAGGTCGAGGCAATGACGATGGGTGATCGCGTCGCTGTCATGAAAGGCGGCGTGCTGCAGCAAGTCGACACGCCGCAAAACCTGTACAATCGCCCCGACAACGTCTTTGTCGCCGCCTTTATCGGATCGCCCTCGATGAACTTGTACGAGGCCGTTCTGAATGGCAGGACGCTGACCCTGGGCAACAACAGTTTCGAAATCCCTGACCGGGTTTTCGAATATCGCCCCTCGCTCAACGGTGCGTCTAACCGTCACGTCATTGTCGGTATCCGGCCCGAGCACATGAACGACGCCGCAATCCGGCCTTCTTCGGCCGAGATCTCGGCCCCGGTCACTCTTGTTGAGGCGCTGGGTTCTGAATCCATGGTGCATCTGAATATCGACGCGCCTTGGGTGGATGCCGGCGACCCGGACGCCATCGCCGACATCGGCAACGATAAAGCTGCTGTCGCCCGGTTTTCTCCGAAGAGCACAGTCCGCGCCGGTGACGTTGCGCGCATCGCTGTCGATGCGGAAGAACTTCACTTCTTTAGGCCTGACACCCGCACCAGCATCTGGTGATCAAAAACAGAGCGCTGCTTGAACGCATTTCCCCAGGCGCTTGCGAGCAACCATCAGTCTACTCTCGCTGTGGAGTAAGAAATGTCCGAGGAGACATTAACAATGGCTAGCGAAAACTGCTTCGATGTAACGAAATATCCCGCAGGGAATCCCTGATGAGGATATTGGAGCGGTCATCAACAGCATCATTGCGGATATCAAAAGAGGACAACCCGTATCCGATCTGAATGACGGCGGAAAACCTGGAGCGGTTATCTATATACCGCCAGGCGATTACCGACTTGTCACTCAAGTCGTTATCGACGTGAGCTATCTGAAGATCGTGGGCTCCGGGCATGGCTTTACGTCTTCGAGCATTCGTTTCAACGTACCCGCAAACGAGCTGAGACACTGGCATGAAGTGTGGCCGGGCGGAAGTCGGGTGCTCGTCGACACATCTCCAGAGGCCGCCGACGGTGAGGCGGCAGGCGCCGCGTTTTACGTTAAGCGCACCGGAAATCCTCGCATAAGCTCCGTGGAATTTGCCGACTTCTGCATCGACGGTCTGCACTTCATTGACGACGGTTCGGAGCAACATGACGCAGAAAATACATACAAGAACGGCAAAACCGGAATCTATGTAGGCAGCGCCAACGACTCATTCCGAATAACCGGGATGGGTCTTATCTATCTGGAGCATGGAGTTACTGTTCATCATGCAGATGCGCTCGCGATAGATAACAATTTCATTGCCGAGTGCGGCAACTGCATCGAATTGAAAGGTATGGGACAGGCGTCAAGAATAGCGAATAATTTCGTGGGAGCCGGCTACAGGGGCCATTCCATTTTCGCGGAAAACTATGGGGGTGTTCTGATATCCTCAAACAACGTGTTCCCTCGAGGAGCGAGCAGCATCTATTTTTCCGGCGTCGTCCGTTCCGCGGTCACAGGAAATAGATTCCACTCCTTTTATCCCGGAATGTTGGTTCTCGCCGATAACAGCTGCGAGAATTTGGTCTCCTCAAATCACCTGTTGCGAGATCGCGAACCATGGGCGCCGATGCAGAAGTACGACAACGGGCTGGATGATCTGTTCGGACTTTTGCGCATTGACGGGAGCAACAACTCGGTCATCGCAAACCACATCTCGGAAACGATCGATACTCAGTATATCAAGCCGATCGCCGCAAAGCCTGTGATTATCAACCTGGTTTCCGGGAGCGGAAATTACATCGCCAATAATCACATTGTGGCCACGACTGAAAAATCGCAAAGCAGCGATGCACCAGAAAGTGCCTGCTTTTCAACACAAGTGGGCGCATTGCTTTCAACGAGCAATTTGGAGACGCTCGAAGTCACGGCAGTGAAGGTCCAAGAGAGTTCCGTACGGAACACAGTGCTCGATTCAGGCAGTGACGAACAGGTTCAGTTGGACAGAACAATGAATGCGTTCCGGGCCACTCCAGCGATAGGGTAGCGGCAGCGGCTCCCGGTTCAGATCGCCGGCCTCGGACCTTGAACGCGACCGTTTCTTATCCTTGATCGGACGCCAAGCGAAAAAAGAAAAACTGGAATGCCACCTCAGTCACTGGCCGCGGCCGGGATAGCGGCCGTGCGCCCGGGCGGTATCGGGTCGAGACCATTCACTTTGTGGAGGAACAGCATGCGAAGGCAGAAAATGCGATTGGCGCTTGGGACGCGCGTTGAATTCTGGGCGACATCGAAGGAGCCGAGCTCAGACGAATTCCCATTTCGCATTCTGCAGGGTGACCAGCTCTTGTGGGGGGTGAAACGCTTCTCGGAGTTTTCGGAATTTTACAGCTACCATCATCGTGAAGCGGGCGAGGTGGAGTTCGAATGGGATGAAGGCAGAACAGAATTCACCTGGGCCTATGCTTACGATCCACGGTCAGTCTCGAAGACCGGAATCACTGTTTTGGAATTCGGGGAACAATTGGTGGAGCGCACCGGGCCCGAAATCGGCAGCTGGTGTGCAGCCGACCCGCAACGGCCACGCCTGCACTTCTCGCCGGTGAAAAACTGGATGAATGATCCCAACGGGTTGTGCAAGGTTGGCGATGTCTGGCATCTGTTCTACCAGTTCCATCCGGGCGGCACGGATTGGGGCCCGATGCATTGGGGGCATGCGACCAGCCACGACCTGTGTGCGTGGCTTCACATGCCGGTCTTCTTGCGACCGGAACAGAATCTCGCCCGCCTCGGTGCGACCGGTGGCGCGTTCTCGGGGAGCGCGTTCAGGGATCGGGACGGAAAGATAAAGTTCTATTACACGGAGCGCTTGCCCGCATACGATCTCTTCGCAGATTACCGCGAAGTCCAGAAGATCGCCGAACCCGGCCGCGACCTTATCAACGCCGAGCGGATCACGACCGTGCTGGAGATGCGTCCGGAAGGCGTGCAGCATGATTTCCGAGACCCTAAAGTCTGGTGGGACGAAGCCGCCAACGCCTATCGGATGATCCTGGGCGCATCAATTCATGGTGATCCGGCGGTGCTGCTTTATGGCGCCGACGATGGACTGGAATGGCAATATCTGGGGCTGCTTTACCGCGCGCCCGTCAATTTCCGCGAAGAAGGCGCCCGCGCAGTGGAATGCCCCGACTTCTTTCGGCTGGAGGACAAGTGGGTTTTGGTGATGGGCTTTGTGGGCCATATCGAACCAACGACACGGCGCCACAATCTCCTCTACGCCCTGATCGGCGAGTTTATCGACGATCGCTTTGTACCTGATACGCCCGAGCTGCAACTGCTGGATTTCGGGACTGACTATTACGCGATGCAGAGTTTCGAAGCCGAAGGGCGGCAGATCGCCTTTGCATGGCTTTTCAACTGGGAATACCGCAAGCCAAAGGGTTCAGCCTATTCCGGCGAAATGTCCTTGCCCCGCGTTCTAAGTCTCAGTGAAGACAAGACGAAAATATGCATGCTGCCGGCACACGAGGTCGACGAGCACGTTGTCGCCATCCCTCTCGCCGCGGACCAAAGCGGCGGCTACTCACTGCCCGGCGGCCCGATCGAGATCCGGCTTTCCGGCTCGCTGCAGGGCAGCAAGCTTGTCGCGACGGCGGGCGGCGAACTTGCTTTCGAGGTGGGCGTCGCCGACGGTATCCTTTCGATCCGGCTCGCCCAGGACGATGGCTCGATCCAATACGTGGCGGAGCTTGGCGGCGGGAAGGACCTTCGTCTGTTTCATGACCGCGGAATCGTCGAGATATTCGCCGATGGCGGAGCGGTTTGTGGAACCCGCCGCGGCTACGTGAATATAGAGCCCGATCGACTGGAAATCTCATCCTCTGCATTGGCGGAGGTGTTTGAAAGGTACTCGAAATGATTCGCTGCTGTGGCGAGGCAATGATTCGCTATGCTTCCACGTCAACGAGACCGGGGGGCTGGTTTTCTTCCTCATGCGAGCGGATCCGTCTTCAACACCGCAATCGCACTGGGGCGGCTAGGAGTAAAAGTCGGTCTGTTGTCGGGAATGCAAAATGATATGTTCGGGGAGCAACTCGTTTCCGCTCTACGAGAAAGTCACGTCGATACATCGAAGTGATTGCGTCCGAACGGCCAAGTACGTTGGCTTTCGTGAGGATTGTCGGCGACCACGCAAGCCATTCCTTCTTCAATGAGAATCAGCCGGCCGAATGTTAAACGCAGCTGAGCTGCAAGCTTTGCCGCCAGAGGTCAGTAGCCTGTCCTTCGGCGGCATCAGCTTGGCTTGCGAGCCCTGCGGGAAACCTACAGCTGGCTTGCGCGACAAGCGGCGGATAGTCGGCTTGTCATGCTCGACCCCGACATCCGCGCGGATTTCATAAGCGATGCCGCGCGTTGTCGATCAGACGCTGCGGACCAAAGCATCACGGGGATCAGGTTAATGGTAGGATCGGCACTTCTGCCATGCCAAGGCAGCATAACCGTGCAATCAGGTCCTCAATACTCTGCCGGCACCGCATATACTTCTGCAGACGGATCCGCAAGGAATGAGCGCACCGTCGGCGGCAGGCTGCGCGACGATAGCGGCAGAGGTCCACATCGCAAGAGAAGTTCACGCAGGTCCGGCTCGGCGCCGACATGTCGCCAGATCATCCGTGAGGCATAGGGCAGGTTTTCCCTTCGCCACGAAATCCCCATTGTCGTTCCGCGCAAATAGACACGCTGGTACTCGTCGAATGGCAGGAGGATCGTTTGTGACAACATGGAATTCGGGCCGACGACGCGCTCCGTAATGAATATGCGGTTTCGATAGAACGCCGCCAAACCCACATACTTCGAAAACTGCTGGATGCCGTTTCCAGGGTCCCGCAGACGCTCCATTGATTTAACATGCACCAGCCCGCCCTGCTCCATAAGGCGGCTGCACGAACAGACAACCATTCCAGGCCAGGACGGCGAGCGATGGTAGGTCTGGAAATAGCCGATATGGCGCCGGAGCGCGGTCAGATCTCCGGGGAACGCCTTTAAGAGTTCGGAATTTTGATTAAGGCCTAGGGTTGGTTTGCGAAGCCGCTCCCGAAAGAGTCTGGGAGCGAGACTAAAGTCGGCTGCGTCGAGATCGAAATATTTGGCGATGCGCGCCAGATTATGAGCAGAGGGTCTCGTCTGGCCGTTGATGTATCGATTGAATTGTTGCCGGTTAATATCGATCGCACGGCACAGATGCGAAATTGAACGCTGCGTGGCACAGGCAGCCTTGAGGTTGTCGGCCAGGTGAGGCATCGGCAGCTCCGTCTTGATACCGGCTAGCGTAAACTCGCTTAAAAATGCGTCAAGCCGCGAAATTGCGTGAGCCTGCCCGACCTCTAGGTTGCCTCTTACAAAACTGAAAAGAGGGAACTGTCATGACGCATCAAAAGGATCATTCTTTGCAGCTGAAAATCGACCGCCGCCACTTCCTCGGCGGCGCAGTCGCGCTGGGCGCTTTGCCGGCCCTCACTTCCGGTCTTCTGATGCCGCGCGATGCCCGCGCGCAGGAAGCGAAGCGCGGTGGTCATCTGAAACTCGGCCTCAAGGGCGGCGCCACCAGCGATGCGCTCGACCCCGCCACATACAGCGCTTCTGTCTTGTTCGTCATTGGCCGCCTTTGGGGCGATACGCTGGTCGAATCCGACCCCAAGACGGGTGCGCCCCTGCCGTCACTGGCGACTTCCTGGACGCCATCCGCGGACGCATCCGTCTGGACTTTCAAGATCAGGAACGACGTGCAGTTTCACGACGGCAGCAAGATGACCGTCGCCGACATCGTCGCGACACTGAAGCGCCATGCGGACAAGAAGTCGCAGTCCGGTGCACTCGGCCTGATGGCCTCGATCACCGGTATCGAAGAAAAGGCGGGCGAGCTTGTCCTGACGCTTTCGGAAGGCAATGCGGATCTGCCTCTCCTTCTCACCGACTATCATCTGATCATCCAACCCAAGGGTGGCGTCGGCAATTCTGCAGCCGCCATCGGCACCGGTCCTTACATTCTAAGGAACTTTGAACCCGGCGTTCGTGCTTCCTTTGAGAAGAACCCTGGGGATTGGCGCTCCGACCGAGGCTTTGTCGACAGCGTTGAAATCCTCGTCATCAACGACAACACCGCTCGCATTGCGGCGCTCGCCTCCGGCCAGGTCCATTTCGTCAACAATGTCGACCCGAAGACCGTCCCGATGCTGCAGCGGGCACCGACTGTCGATATCGTGCGGAACGCCGGCAAGGGCTTTTACTGCTTCCTGATGCATTGCGACGCGGCACCCTTCGACAACAACGACCTTCGCCTTGCGCTGAAATATGCCATCGACCGCCAGTCGATCCTGGACAAGGTGCTGGGCGGCTACGGAACGATCGGCAACGACTATCCAGTCAATTCTAATTACGCCCTTGCCCCGACCGACATCGAGCAGCGGCCGTATGATCCGGACAAGGCCGCCTTCCACTTCAAGAAATCGGGGCTCGACCGTCCGGTTCAATTGCTCACCTCCGATGCAGCCTTTCCAGGCGCCGTGGATGCGGCGATCCTATTCCAGCAAAGCGCGCGCAAGGCAGGCATCACGATCGACGTCAAGCGCGAGCCGGAAGACGGCTATTGGACCAACGTCTGGAACAAGCAGCCCTTCTGTGCCTCCTTCTGGGGCGGCCGCCCGACACAGGATTCGCGCTATTCCACCTCCTACCTTTCGACCGCGGAATGGAACGACACGCGTTTCAAGCGCCCTGACTTCGACAAGGTGGTGCTGCAGGCAAGGTCCGAGCTCGATGAGACCAAGCGAAAGGTACTTTATCGGCAATTGGCGCTAATGGTGCGAGACGATGGTGGTCTGATCCTGCCCGTCTTCAACGACTACATCATGGCTTCTTCGAAAACGCTGAAGGGATATGTGGACGACATCGGAAACGATATGTCGAACGGCTACATCGGCAGCCGCGTATGGTTTAGTGCCTAACTCCGCGATATATGAGCATGACGTCGCGCGGCTTCACCACCATCGAGAATGAATGGATCACGCTGAAGGACGGCACGCGGCTTGCGGCGCGCATCTGGATGCCCGACGGCGCCGAGCAGGATCCCGTTCCTGCCGTCTTCGAATTCCTGCCCTATCGCAAACGCGACGGCACCAGTCCTCGCGATCGAGTCGACCTATCCGGTGTTTGCGGCTGCCGGCATTGCCGGCGTGCGCGTCGATATCCGGGGATCGGGCGAATCCGACGGCGTCATCGACGGCGAATATACCGAGCGTGAGCTTGCCGATGCCTGCGAGCTGATCGCCTGGATCGCCGCGCAGCCCTGGTCGAACGGCGCGGTCGGCATGATGGGCATCTCCTGGGGCGGCTTCAACAGCCTGCAGGTCGCAGCCCTGCGCCCACCGGCGCTCAAAGCCGTCATCTCGATTGCCTCGACCGTCGACCGCTACAATGACGATATCCACTACAAGAACGGGTGCCATCTCTCCGCCCAGCTCTCATGGGCGGCGACGATGCTCGGCTACCAGTCGCGCCCGCCCGATCCGGCCCTTGTCGGCGAACGCTGGAAGGAGATGTGGATCGAGCGCCTGGCAGGCGAACCGTTTCTCATGGAGGAGTGGCTGAGCCATCAGCGGCGCGATGATTTCTGGCGGCACGGCTCGATCTCGGAGGATTTTTCCAGCGTCGAGATCCCTACGCTCGTCATTGCCGGCTGGGCCGACGGCTATCGCAATACGCCGCTGATGGCGGTCGAGGGTCTGGGCGAGAAGGCGAAGGCGCTGGTCGGCCCCTGGGTGCACAAATATCCGCACTTCGCATGGCCGAAACCGCGCATGGATTTCCATGCCGAAGCGATCGCCTGGTGGAGCAGATGGCTGCGCGGCGAGGACAATGGCATCGACCGGCTGCCGCAGGCGCGCGCCTATATTCTCGATGCTATCCGCCCGGCTCTCCGCCGCGACAGCGATCCGGGTTTCTGGGTGGCGAAGGACAGCTGGTCGCCGCCGAAGATGCATTGCTTCTATGTCGAGCAATTCGGCAGGCTGACGGAGGGCATGCCGATCCCGCATGCGCCGGAGCATCCCGTCTACCTGCGCTCGCCGCTCGACACGGGCACCGCCTCGGGCGAATGGTTCACGGTGAAGCCGGATGCGGAGCTGGCGATCGATCAGCGCCTCGACGATGCCGGCTCGCTGACCTTCCAGACCGCGCTGCTGGCTGAAGATCATGATTATCTCGGCCGCCCGGTCGTGACGCTGGCGCTCAGATGCGATGCCGAAACCGCCAATCTCTGCGCAAGGCTCGTCGACATCCATCCGGATGGCACGGCGACCCGCGTCTCCTTTGGCGTGCTCAATCTCGCTCATCGCAACGGCAATGCAGCGCCCGCACCGATGAGCAAGGGTGAACGCACGACTGTGAGCCTTACCCTGGATGCCTGCGGCTACCGCTTCCGCAAGGGGCACCGCATCCGCTTGTCGCTGTCGACGGCCTATTGGCCGATGGTCCTGCCGCCGCCGGAAGATCCGGGTCTGACGATTGACATCGCCTCCGTCGGCCTTGGCCTGCCTTTGCTTGGGACACATGAGCTCATCGATGTAAAACAGCCTGACGATCCCGATCCGCTGCCGAAATATATCGAACACGTGCCGGGCTCGACGAAGCGGCATGTCTTGCGCGATCTGTCGGCCGGCCTTACCCGCTATGAAATCCACGAGGATACCGGCCTTTTCGAACATCCTGGCACTGGCCTGTCGACGCGACAGCTTCGCGAGGAAACCTGGTCGATCGCGCGGGATGACCCGATGTCAATGTCCGGCATCTCGACATGGACATGTGACATGCAGCGTTCTGGCTGGTTCGTCCGCACGGTCGCGACGTCATCCATATTCTGTACGGCAAAGGACTGGATCATCAGCGCCTCGGTCATTGCCTATGAAGGCGAGACGGAAATTTTCAGGAAGATGTTCGAAGAGAAGCGCATCGCGCGCGACCTGATGTAGGTCAGCGCTGGCAGACAAATAACGTTGCCGCCGAGTGACACTCGGGTCCCATTGGTGTGTTTCGGCATGCAAATTTGGCTCTGACTTCACTTTTGATGAAATCAAGTGCTGGCCGATGTTGGTTTCACATAAGGAATCAGCACCATGGGTTATTCGCTGCGACCGTCGACGCTCGTTCCTCGCGGCTTTGTAGTCGACAATACAGCCGTTGATGACGAGGTAATGTTGATCGCAGTTCGGCCGGCGAGTAGAGCAAGCCCTTGCCCGGGAACAAGGTCGGAGCGAATCCACAGTTGATATCAACGACGCTTGGCTGACCTGCCCTTGGTGGGAAAGACCGTTCGGCTTGTCATTGAAGCGCGACGGTTCCACTGCGACGCTGTGCCGGAGGACGGGCTTCGTTCCTCATGCCGGCGGGTCCGTCTTCGTCTGGTTATGATAAGGTTTCGGATAGGTGCGGGAGCATTTCCTCTCGAAAGCTTGCTATGGCCAAGCTGACGCGCTCGACCTTCAGCCGCGAATATAATTTGGATACTGGGCTCGGATCACATCGATGATCGACAGCGTGCCCGAAAGATGTTTTCTGAGCGCCGCCGTTGCTGCTTCAGGCTTACCCGACGCGATGGCGTCGACGATTGCTTCATGGTCGGCGAGGACCGTCTGCATCTTGCCCGGCATCGGGAGGTTGAGGCGCCGCAACCGGTCGAGATGCACGCTCTGGCGCCGGACATTCGCCCAAAGCTGCAATATGCCCGCCTTCTCGTAGAGCTTCCGGTGAAAATCGCGGTCAATCTCGTCGAAAGTGTCATAGGTTTCCGGAGATCCAACCGCCTTCTGCCGCGCCAGGATCTCGCGCAGTTCCGCTGCCGTCTCAGCCGGCGTCTCCTCGGTCAGCCGCCGCACCGCCTCAAGCTCGATCGATAGTCGCAGAAACTGCGCCTGCCGCGCATGGTCGGTGTCGATCTTGGCGACCACCGTCGCATATTGCGGATAGACTTCGACTAGTCCTTCTTCCTGAAGCCGCATCAAGGCATCGCGCACAGGGGTCTGACTCACCCCGAATTCCAGCTGCAGCGAGGCGCGCGACAGGACCGTCCCCGGCGCAAGCTCCACCGTCAGTATCCTTGCTCGCAATATCTCGTGGATCTGCAGCGCCACCTGTCGTGACCGATCCAACTGGCTTTCCCGAACCATTCCGCTCATGTCCCTGCCCTGTTTTCGCGTCGTGCAAATCGACTAAATCACATTTTTTGGGTTGATGCACTGATGCATTAGTGCTTCAATGGCAAAATCCGCCTCGGGAAAGGCGGCAGAGGGCTGATGCCCGCATCCTTTGGGAGGACCAGATGCAAATTCTAAAACATTGTCTTGTGGCCGCGGCCGTGACGCTCGGCCTTGCCTCGGCGAGCCAGGCGCAGGAGAAGACCGCTATTTCCATTACCCGCCAGCCGGGCATCCTCTATCTCGCCAGCCATGTGATGGAGACGCAGAAGCTGATCGAAAAGCACGCGGCTGCCGATGGCGTGGCCGATGTGACTGTCGAATGGCGGACCTTCAGCGGCGGCGGCGCTCAGACCGATGCATTGCTTGCCGGCAACGTCGACATCGTCAATACGGGTACCGGCAACCTGCTTCTGCTCTGGGATCGCACCAGGGGAAAGGTGAAGGGGATCATCACCAGCTCCGCGCAGCCGGTAATCATGGTCAGCAATGATCCGCGCATCAAGTCGCTGAAGGACATTACGCCGTCCGACAAGATCGCCGTGCCGACGGTCGGTGTGTCGACCCAGGCGATCCTGCTGCAGATGGCGGCGGCGAAGATGTTCGGTGAGGACAAGGTCAAGACATTCGATTCCAACACCGTTCAGCTTGGACATCCGGACGCGGTTGCAGCAATCGCCAACCCGAACCACGAGGTGAAGAACCATTTCGCAGCGCCGCCTTTCCAATATATCGAACTGAAGCAGCAGGGCGTGCACAGGGTGACCGATTCCAAGGAGATCCTGGGAGGTGCGCTGACGCAAGCGACCTTCTTCACCACCACGACATTCGCCGACGCCAACCCGAAGATCGTCAAGGCGCTGCGCGAAGCGACGGAGGAAGCAGTCGCCTTCATCAAGAAGGACCCCAAGGCCGCCCTCGAAGCCTACAAGACGGTGTCGGGCGACAAGACCGGCCTCGATGATCTGCTCGCCATGCTGAAAGAGCCGGGCATGGACGAATGGCGTACCGACCCGCAGGGCACGATGAAATTTGCCGAGCACCTGCACAACATCGGTACGCTCAAGACCATGCCGAAGGCCTGGACCGACTATTACCTGCCCGACTCCGCCTATCTCCACGGCAATTGACGGCACCAGGGCGGCGGCGCTTTAGACCCGCCGCCCCCTCTTCAAGGAGTAATTCCAATGCTTCAGGCCATTGCCCGCACGGGCAACGAGACCGCACCGGCGGCCGAGAGAGAGCCCCTCCTCAAGGTCGACAATGTGACGCTGCGCTACAAGACCCCAAACCTGCTGGTCACCGCCACCGAGGGCGTCAGCTTTTCCGTCAGCCAATCCGACAGGTTCGTGCTGCTCGGACCGTCCGGCTGCGGCAAGTCAACGCTTCTCAAAGCCGTCGGCGGCTACATGACGCCGTCGGCAGGCTCGATCCATATCAACGGGCGCCAGGTGAAGTGTCCGGGCCCTGACCGCATGATGGTTTTCCAGGAGTTCGACCAGCTGATGCCCTGGAAAACGGTGCTTGAGAACGTCATGTTCCCGCTGCTGGTCGCCCGCAAGCTGCCGAAGGGGGAAGCGGAAGCATTGGCGCGCGAGTATATCGACAAGGTGAAGCTGACCCGCGCCGTCGACAGCTACCCCCACACGCTGTCCGGCGGCATGAAGCAGCGCGTCGCAATCGCCCGCGGCATGGCTATGCAGCCGGATATCCTCCTGATGGACGAGCCTTTCGCAGCGCTCGATGCCCTCACCCGCCGGCAGATGCAGGACGAGCTGCTCCAGCTTTGGGAAGACACCAAGTTCACCGTCATCTTCGTCACCCATTCGATTGCCGAAGCGATCAAGATCTCGAACCGGATCCTGCTCCTGTCGCCGCACCCGGGCAGGGTCAAGGCGGAAGTGGTGGATGTCGACAAGGTCAGCCACCAAGACGGCAACGCCGCAGCGCTCGAGCGTGACATCCATAACCTGCTGTTCTCCTCGGAACCCGGCCACAAGGAATAAAGCCATGTTGTCCGCAAACATCATTCTTGCGCCCGACGTCGAGGCCGCCAAACCCTACGACAACGTCAAACCGGTCGAACAGAGGCTCAGTACATTCGAAACGCTCTGGGGCATCGGCGCACTGCGCAAGACATTGCTGATCGTCATGCTGGCGATCGTCTGGCAGGTTTATGCCTCCTATCTCGACAATCCCCTTCTGTTCCCGACGCTCAGCGACACGATCATCACGCTGATCGACCGTTTCGCCGATGGCACGCTGCCAGCCCGCATCTGGACGACACTGCAGATCCTATTCATGGGATACGCGCTCGGCACGGTGCTCGCCGCACTCCTGACCGTGCTCGCCATCAACACCCGCATCGGCACGGATTTTCTCGAGACGATGACGGCGATGTTCAACCCGCTGCCGGCGATATCGCTGCTGCCGCTGGCGCTGATCTGGTTCGGCCTCGGCGCCTCCAGCCTCGTCTTCGTGCTTGTGCATTCGGTTCTCTGGGCGGTGGCGCTGAATACCCATTCCGGTTTCCTCGGGGTTTCTCGCACCTTGCGCATGGTCGGTGCGAACTACGGACTGACGGGCATTTCCTATGTGCTGCGGATCCTCGTGCCGGCCGCCTTCCCTTCCATCCTCACCGGCCTGAAGATCGGCTGGGCCTTCGCCTGGCGCACGCTGATTGCCGCCGAGCTCGTCTTCGGCGTCTCCTCGGGCCAGGGAGGCCTTGGCTGGTTCATCTTCGAGAACCGCAACCTTCTCGATATTCCGGCAGTCTTCGCCGGCCTCTTGACCGTGATCATCATCGGCCTGATCGTCGAAAACCTGGTCTTCCAGACGATCGAGCGCCACACCATCCAGAAATGGGGAATGAAGGAATAGCCGCGAAAACGGTTTTCCCCATCCCGAGAAGGTATCCTCATGACACACAGAAAAACGCCGGATACTCTGCGAAGCGCGCGATGGTTCGCGCCGGATGACCTGCGCAGCTTCGGCCACCGCTCGCGTATGATGCAGCTCGGTTATGCCGAGGAGGATTTTCGCGACAAGCCGATCATCGGCATCCTCAATACCTGGTCGGAGCTCAATACCTGCCACTCCCATTTCAAGGAGCGCGTGCAGGACGTGAAGCGCGGCGTCTCGCAGGCCGGCGGCTTTCCCGTTGAAATGCCGTCGCTGTCGGTCGACGAAAGCTTCACGAAGCCGACCTCCATGCTCTACCGCAACATGTTGGCGATGGAGACGGAGGAGACGATCCGTTCGCACCCGCTCGACGGCGTCGTGCTGATGGGCGGCTGCGACAAGACCACGCCCGGCCTCGTCATGGGGGGGCTGTCGGCCGGCGTGCCGATGATCTACCTGCCGGCCGGGCCGATGCTGCGCGGCAATTACGCCGGCAAAATCCTCGGCTCCGGCTCGGATGCCTGGAAATATTGGGACGAGCGCCGCGCCGGCAACATCACCGATGCCGAGTGGCTCGGCGTTCAAGGCGGCATCGCCCGCTCAGCCGGCACATGCATGACGATGGGCACCGCCAGCACCATGACCGCGATTGCCGATGCGATGGGCCTGACGCTGCCGGGCGCCTCGTCCATTCCTGCCGTCGATGCCAATCACCAGCGGATGTCGGCCGCCTGCGGCCGCCGCGCCGTCGAAATGGTCTGGGAGGATCTGACGCCCGAGCGGATCGTCACGGAAGCGGCATGCCGCAATGCTGCGATCGTCGCCATGGCCACCGGCTGTTCCACCAACGCCGTCGTCCATCTGATCGCGATGGCCAGGCGCGCCGGCATCAACCTGACGCTCGACGATCTCGACCTGCTGGGGCGGGTGACGCCGCTCATCGCCAACGTCCGCCCCTCGGGGAAGGACTATCTGATGGAGGATTTCTTCTACGCGGGCGGGTTGCGGGCGCTGATGAAACAGCTCGAGGACCGGCTGGACCTGACGGCCATGACCGTCACCGGAAGGACCATGGGCGAAAACCTCATCGGTGCCGAGGTCTATAACGACGATGTCATCCGGCCGCTTTCGAATCCGGTCTATCACGAGGGATCGCTCGCCGTCCTGCGCGGCAATCTCTGCCCGAACGGCGCCGTGATGAAACCTGCGGCCTGCGATCCGAGATTTCATGTGCATCAGGGGCCGGCGCTGGTCTTCGACAGCTATCCGGAAATGAAGAAGGCGATCGATGACGAAAATCTCGACGTCACGCCCGACCACGTCCTCGTGCTGCGCAATGCCGGGCCGCTCGGTGGTCCCGGTTTTCCGGAATGGGGCATGCTGCCGATCCCGAAGGCGCTGATCAAACAGGGGCATCGCGATATGCTGCGCATTTCCGACGCCCGCATGTCCGGCACCTCCTACGGCGCCTGCATTCTGCATGTATCGCCGGAGAGCTATATCGGCGGACCTCTGGCGCTGCTGAGAACCGGTGATATCGTCCGCCTCGATCTGCCCAACCGCCGGCTCGACATGCTGGTCGACGAGGCCGAACTCGTCCGGCGGCAAGATGCCTGGAAGGCGCCGGAGCCGCATTTCCAGCGGGGTTATGGCTGGATGTTTTCCCGCCATGTGACGCAGGCCGACCAGGGCTGTGACTTCGATTTTCTTGAAACGGGTTTCGGCAAAAGCGCCGGCGAACCGGATATTTATTGAGGAGGTATGAGAATGACCGATTACGTGCTGAGCGAGGCGACCCGCGCGAAGTTCAAGAAGATCTCCACCGCATCGATCGCCACCGCCCTCTTCAAGCGCGGCCTTCGAAACCAGTTCATCCAGGGGGTCGTGCCGGTGGCGCCCAAAGCCGAGGCGATGGTCGGACAGGCATTCACGCTGCGCTATATTCCCGCTCGCGAGGACCGCAATCCGATCACGGTTTTTCAAAACCCAAGTCACCCGCAAAGAGTCGCGATGGAAACCTGCCCTCCCGGGCAAGTGCTGGTGATGGATGCGCGTAAGGACGCAAGGGCGGCGACGGCGGGTTCCATCCTGATCACCCGGCTGGCGCTCCGCGGCGCGGCGGGCGTCGTCTCCGACGGCGGTTTTCGTGATGCCGAGGGGATCGGGGCGCTTGACATGCCGGCCTATTACGCCAAGCCATCGGCGCCGACCAATCTCACCTTGCACGAGGCGCTCGATATCAATGTGCCGATTTCCTGCGGCGATGTCGCCGTGTTTCCCGGTGACGTCCTCGTCGGCGACCGCGACGGCGTCATGGTCATCCCGTCCCATCTTGCTGATGAACTCGCGGATGAATGCACGAATATGGAAAGCTACGAGGACTTCGTCCTCGAGCAGGTCAAGGCTGGGGAAACGATCATCGGCCTTTACCCCTGTACCAAGGAAGAACATCAGCAGAAATACCAGGCCTGGCGAAAGGAAAACGGCCGCTGAATTAGCCGGGCGGGGCCGCGTTTCAATCGGCCCCGCCCCCGGGCTATTTTCCGTCGAGCCACTCCTGCAGCTCCGCCTCGGCCCGTTCGAGCGCGCTGTAATTCAGCAGTTTGCGTAACAACGCAACGGTCACGGCGCGGGCGCGCAGGTTGAAGCGGCCGTCTTCGTGGTCGTCGCCGGCCGCCTGATAAACGTCGAGCTTGTCATAGAGCTGCTGCAGCCGGTTCTGCACGCTGCGCAGCGACAGGCCACGGCGTTTGGCGATCGCACGGTCCGTCAGGCCGAGCGCGATATCGACGAGGATTTCGTATTCGGAATCGGTGAAGCCATTCGTCTGGCCGAGGCTCTTCTGCTGCAGGCCCCGCACTTCGCGGTCGATGACGCATTGGCTCTCGATGAAGATCGACCGCAGCGCAAGCTTCAGCCGCTCGTCGGACGCGGATTTCAGCACATAGCCATAGGCGGCGCCATCCGGCACGATGCGCGAAACGCCGCGCACATAAGCCTCGTCCGAATAGTTCGACCAGAACAGGATGCGTGTTTCCGGTCGCTCCTTCCAAATCGTACGCGCCGCCTCTATGCCGTTTCTATTGGCCATTTGCAGGTCCATGACGATATGCGCCGATTTATGGTCGCGGGCGAGCTTCTCGCCGGCCGTTCCATTCTCCGCCTCGATCACGGTATCGCATTCCGGCAGGGCCGCATTGACCGCCTCGTGCAGGTAGGACCGGTGCAGCGGGTCGTCCTCGACGATCAGAACCTTCATTTCGTCTTGCTCCTCAGTTTGGTTCGCCCGCCGGCCCATTTGGCGCTAGAGCATGATGCCGAAAAGTGTGAGCGGTTTTCGGACGACATCATGCTCTAACTCTCTAATTTAGAACAGGATTCAGATTTTAGACCGACCCGGCCTAAAATCATCCTGTTCTAGCGGCAGCACGACGCGGACCGCGGTTCCGCGGTTGTTGTGGCCGGGTCCCGTCGTGAAGCGCGCCGAGATCAGACGGGCGCGGGTCTTCATATTGTCGATGCCGCCGCCGATCCGTCCCCGGACCTTGGAGAGCCCTGTCCCGTCGTCGGAAATTTCGATCGACAGCTGTTCCTTGTCGGCCTCGAGCCGCACCATGATTGCCAGGGGCGCGGCATGGCGCACGGCATTATTGATCGCCTCCTGGGCGATCCGGAACAAGGCGACGCTGACGGTCGGTTCCAGCTGCTCCAGCGCGCCATTCGTCTCATCGGCCAGGCCCCATTCGATCGCCGATCCGGTGTCGCGCGTCGATCGGTCGAGATGATGCTCGATCGCCTGGGCGAGGCCGAAGAGCTGGAGAACGGAGGGTTTGGCCTGCTCGATGATCTGCCGCAGATCCTGCATGCAGTGCTGCAGCGATCGCGAAACTGGCTCCAGCGCCTCGGCCGTCACCTCGCCGTTTCGCGACAGCCGATCGATCCGGCGCGCAAGCCGCGTCAGGTCGGCAAGCGTCTGGTCGTGGAGGTCCATGCCGATCCTCTGACGCTCCTGCTCCAGCGCTTCTGTCAGTTTCAGGGCGCCTTGCCGCAGCCCCTCCTCACGGGCGCGGGCCTCCGCCTCCACGATCGCCGAGCGTTGCGCCTGTTCGGCCGTCTGCAGCGCGAAGAAATAGGGCGTCAGCAGATCGGCGATGATGCGGGCGCGCTCGATATCCTCCATCGTATAGACGCCCGCTTTGTGAGACGAGCAGGACAGCGCTGCAATGATCATGCCCTGCACCTTCATCGGGACATGCAGGCGGCTTCTCAGCGATTGTTCGACGATCGGCCGCTTGAACGCGCCCTCGAAATGGAAGCGCGGGTCCGTCATGGCATCGTCGGCAAGCAGAAAGTCGACCTCGCCCCACAGGAGCGAGCGAATGGGGCTGTTGACCACCGGCGCGCCGGCGATTTCGCCCCAGGCGGTCTCGATCCCGGTCTCATAGGCGGTGTGGTAATTGCCGCCCTCAAGCAGCACGCAGACGTCGAGATGATCGTGCGGGATGATGTGCGCGACCTCGGCCGCCACGGAGCGGATCGCCGAGCGGAAATCGAGCTGGCCGGCAAGCAGCCGGGAAATGCCGAGATAATGGTCGAACAGGGCTGCGGGTGCAAGTTGCAGCATTGTCAGTTCCTCCCCGTCACGACAGGCTCCTCAACCTGCCATGATCCTTTCCCAGTAAGCGCCGCGGAAACGCTGCCGTCTTGCGTAAACCCGCAGCTTGTTGCGCAAAACCCGCAAACGACTTGCCGCCTTGCCCCTGTACAGGCCTGCCGATCTCCCGCATCCTGCCCTTACTGAGAGGAGGAAGCTCAGTGCAAGAACAATTTTCACTCGGACCCTTGGGTCCAACGGGAGTGAAGCGATCGGCCGACCGGCGCGATCATGAGGGAGGAAGACATGACAATTCGTAAGATGCTTCTGGCATCGGCCGCTATTGCTTGCGCCGCGATGCCCGTTTCTGCCCTTGCCGACACTTCGGGCAAGAAGATCGCCCTTTCCAACAACTATGCCGGCAACTCATGGCGTCAGGCCATGCTGACGAGCTGGAGCAAGGTGACGGGCGAAGCCGTGAAATCAGGCGTCGTTGCCGCAGCCGATCCCTTCACCACCGCCGAAAACCAGGCGACGGAACAGGCGGCGCAAATCCAGAACATGATCCTGCAGGGCTATGATGCCATCGTCCTGAACGCCGCCTCGCCGACGGCGCTGAACGGTGCGGTCAAGGAAGCCTGCGACGCCGGCATAACCGTCGTTTCCTTCGACGGCATCGTCACCGAACCCTGCGCCTGGCGCATCGCGGTCAATTTCAAGGAAATGGGCCGTAGCGAGGTGGAATACCTGTCGAAGAAACTCCCGCAAGGGGGCAATCTGCTCGAGATCCGCGGCCTTGCGGGCGTCTTCGTCGATGACGAGATCTCGGCCGGCATCCACGAGGGCGTCAAGCAGTTCCCGCAGTTCAAGATTGTCGGCTCCGTGCATGGCGATTGGGCGCAGGACGTCGCGCAGAAGGCTGTTGCAGGCATCCTGCCGAGCCTGCCCGAAATCGTCGGTGTGGTGACGCAGGGTGGTGATGGCTATGGCGCTGCGCAGGCGATTGCCGCGACCGACCGGAAGATGCCGATCATCATCATGGGTAACCGCGAAGATGAATTGAAGTGGTGGAAAGAGCAGAAGGACGCCAAAGGCTACGAGACGATGTCCGTGTCGATCGCGCCCGGCGTCTCGACGCTTGCCTTCTGGGTGGCCCAGCAGATCCTCGACGGCAAGGAGGTCAAGAAAGATCTCGTTGTGCCCTTCCTGCGGATCGACCAGGACAACCTCGAAGCCAACCTCGCCAATACCCAGGCCGGTGGTGTCGCCAACGTTGAGTACACGCAGGCGGATGCGATCAAAGTCATCGAGTCGGCAAAATAATCTCCCGGCGAATGCCGCGCGGCCGCAAATGGCCGTGCGGCATTCCTTGCGATCAGGTGTGGCGGGCTAGCATGGATGACGTTTTGAAGGCGATGATCGCCGTCGAAGACGCCAAGGTGAGCTTCGGCGCCGTCCGGGCGCTCGATGGCGTCACGCTCCGCGTCATGCCGGGCGAATGCGTCGGCCTGGTCGGGCACAACGGCGCCGGCAAATCGACGATCGTCAGCGTGATCAATGGCGGGCTGACGCCGCATGAGGGAAGCGTGGCGAGTGATGGCGAGCGGCTGGAGCGTTACGGCATCAACGCCGCGCGCGCTCGCGGCGTGCGCTGCGTATTCCAGGAACTGTCCCTCTGCCCCAACCTCTCCATCGCGGAAAATACGCGCATCATGCACCGCCATCTCGGCGGTTTCGGCTGGCGCAGGCGGGCGGCGGGGATTATCGAGAAAAGCCTCGACGCCGTCTTTCCCGGCCACGGCATCGACAGCGGCCGCGCCGTCGGGGATCTTTCGATCGCCGAGCGGCAGATGGTCGAGATATCAATGGCCTTTTCCGATGCCGGTATTGCGCCGCGGCTGGTGATCCTCGATGAACCGACCTCGTCGCTCGACGCAAGCCTCGCCGGCCAGATGCTGGATCATGTCCGCCGCTTCGTCGCCGCCGGCGGCTCCGTCATCTTCATCTCGCATATCCTGCACGAGATCCTCGAAACCGCCGACCGCATCATCGTCATGAAGGACGGCCGCGTCGTTGCCGAACGTCCGGCGCGCGAATTTGACCATCATGGCCTTGTGGAGGCCATGGGCACCGTTGCGAGGGAAGACACCGGCGATCGCCCGGCGCGCGTACAGTCCGACGCCCCTCTCATTCTGTCGCATCAGACGGCAGGCCGGCCTTTCGCCGCCCGCAAGGGCGAAATCATCGGACTGGCGGGTCTGGCCGGCCACGGCCAGACCGAACTTCTCCTCGCCTTGCATGCCGCCCAGGCCGGCAACTGGCTGCCCGAACGCGATCCGCTCGTCACTTTCGTCGCCGGCGACCGCCGACTCAACGGTGTCTTCGAACTGTGGAGCGTCCTGCGCAATTTTTCGATCGCCTCGCTCGGCGATCTGTCGCGACGGGGGCTCATCCTCGCGGACGCAGAGCAGACGAAGGGCGCCGACTGGAAGCGGCGGATCGAAATCCGCACACCCGACATGGCGAACCCTATCCTGTCGCTTTCCGGAGGCAACCAGCAGAAGGTGCTGTTTGCGCGCGCGCTTTCGACGCATGCGCCGGTCGTTCTGATGGACGACCCGATGCGCGGTGTCGACGTCGGAACCAAGCAGGAAGTCTATGCTATCATTCGCGAGGAAGCCTCGCGCGGGCGCACTTTCATCTGGTATTCGACCGAGATGGACGAGGTTCGCCTCTGCGACCGCGTCTACGTCTTCCGCGAAGGCCGTATCACCGCGGAACTCGCCGGCGATGCCGTCAACGAGACGAACATCATCGCAGCCTCTTTCGAAGGGGTCGCCGCATGACATTCCGGCTCTCCTCGGACGCGATGCGTCTTGCCATTCCCGCCCTGTCGCTGACCCTGCTGCTTGGCTCCGTCTTCTGGCTGCAGCCGCGCGCCATGAGCTATGTCGGGCTCAACCTGCTGTTCAATCTGGCCGTGCCGATCGCGCTGGCAACGATCGCCCAGATGCTTGTCATGGCCGTCAACGATCTCGATTTGTCGATGGGCACCTTTGTCAGCTTCGTCGCCTGCGTCAGCGCCACGTTTCTGCGCGATACCCCTGTCATCGGAATCCTGATCCTCGCCGGCGCGATTGCGGCCTATGCGGCGCTCGGCGTCGTCATCCATCTGCGCAATCTGCCATCCATCGTCGTGACCCTCGGCATGAGCTTCGTCTGGGGCGGCCTTGCCGTCATGCTGCTGCCGGCGCCGGGCGGGCAGGCGCCGGACTGGGTACGCTGGCTGATGACCGTCAAGCCGCCGCTGGCGCCGATGGCGATCGTTGCGAGCATCGTCATTGCCGCCGTCGCCCATCTTCTCGTCAGGCGCTCCTCGCTCGGTGTGCTGATCCGCGGCATCGGCGGCAACCAGCGCTCGGTCGAACGCGCCGGCTGGTCGATCGTCGCCGCCCGCGCCGCCGCCTATGGGCTCGCCGGTGTCTTCGCCGTGCTTGCCGGTATCGCCCTCGTCGGCCTCACGACCTCGGCCGACGCCAACATCGCGCTGCGCTACACGCTTCTGTCGATCGCCGGCGTCATCCTCGGTGGCGGCGAGTTCATCGGCGGCCGCGTCTCTCCGATCGGCGCCGTCATCGGCGCGCTGACACTGACGCTCGCCGGCTCTTTCCTGTCCTTCCTGCGCATCTCGCCCGACTGGCAGATCGGCGCTCAGGGCGCGATCCTGATCATCGTGCTGGCGCTGCGCCTGATGCTGAACCGCCTGGAGAAGCGGGAGAAGCGCCGATGACGTCTCGCCTCAACCTTATCGGCAAACCCTGGATCTGGTCATGGCTCGCCGCCTTCGTCGTCTGGTTCCTGACGATCATGGTGACCTTCGGCGCCAGCACGCTTGGTCTGTCGCAGGCAGCACTTACCTTCGCCGCCTTCTCGGTCATCGTCGGCATCGGCCAGATGTTCGTCATCACGCTCGGTCCCGGCAACATCGATCTCTCGGTTCCCGCCACCATGACGCTTGCCGGTACCGTGGCGCTGAAACTGATGAATGTCGAAAACGGGATGATCCTGCCGGGGCTCCTCATTGCCATCGTCATCGGCCTTGCCGTCGGCATCGGCAACTATGTGCTCATCAAGGCGCTCAGGATTCCGCCGATCATCGCCACGCTGTCCATGAGCTTCATCGTGCAGTCCGCGGCGATCTGGACGAACCGCGGACTGCGCATCAAACCCCCGAGCTTGCTTGCGGAATTCACCACGTCGAACACGCTCGGCATTCCGAACGTGGCGATCGTCGCTCTGCTGATCTCGCTGATTGCCTGGTTCCTGCTTGAGAAGACGATCTACGGTCGCTGGATCTCGGCAATCGGCCAGAGCATGCCGGCTGCGCGCATGGCCGGCATACCGGTCGACGGCACGCGCTTCGTCACCTACCTCTTCTGCGCCGTGCTCGCTTCCGTCGCGGGTTATCTGCTTGCCTGCTTCTCCGGCGGCGCGGCGCTCAACATGGGCTCGGAATATCTGCTGACCTCGATTGCCGTCGTCGTGATCGGCGGCACGGCGGTCGCCGGCGGCGATTCCAACGTACCCGGCATCTGGGGCGCATCGCTCTTCATGTTCCTGGTTGTTTCCATGCTCAACACCTACGGGCTCGGCGCCGGCATCCGCCTCATCATGACCGGCCTCATCATCATCAGCGTCATCATGCTTGCCGGCGGCCGGCGGGCCGGTATGCGATAAACGGAAAGACCACCATGGCAGAGGCCAGCATTTACGAAATTCACGCCCCCCGCTTCCGGCAGATGATCGTGACGAGCGCCGGTCTCGACGAACTCTATTCCGGCTGCCGCTGGGCGGAGGGTCCCGTCTGGTTCAACGATGCCAACCAGCTTCTATGGAGCGACATTCCCAACCAGCGCATGCTGCGGTGGACGCCCGAGGGCGGCGTCTCCGTCTACCGGCACCCGTCCAACTTCGCCAATGGCCACACGCGCGACCGGCAGGGGCGGCTAATCTCCTGCGAACATGGCGGGCGCCGGGTGACGCGCACCGAGATCGACGGCTCGATCACCGTGCTTGCCGACCGTTTCGAGGGTGCGAGGCTCAATTCGCCGAACGATGTGGTGGTGAAGTCGGACGGCACGATCTGGTTCACCGATCCCACCTACGGCATCATGTCCGACTATGAAGGCTATCGGGCCGAGCCGGAGCAGGCGACGCGCAATGTCTATCGCCTCGATCCGGCGACCGGCGAGCTTACGGCTGTCGTCACGGATTTCACTCAGCCGAATGGCCTCGCCTTTTCGCCCGATGAGACGGTGCTCTATGTTGCGGATTCGGCAGCAAGCCACGATGAACACCTGCCGCGTCACATTCGCGCCTTCGACGTCGTCGGCGGCAGCATGCTCGCCAACGGCCGCGTCTTCTGCCACATCGATAATGGCATTCCTGACGGTATTCGCACTGACGTGAACGGGAACCTCTGGTCCAGTGCAGGTGATGGCGTGCATTGCTTCGATCCGACGGGAAAGCTGATCGGCAAGATCCGCGTGCCTCAGACCGTCGCGAACCTCACCTTCGGCGGCCCCAGACGCAACCGGCTGTTCATCGCCGCGACACGGTCGGTTTATTCGGTATATGTCGCCACGGCCGGCGCTCAGAGGCCGTGAGCTTGCCGCGCCGATTTAGCGGAGATTGACACATCGGATGCGCGTCTCGACGCAGGCGCTTCGAAGAGCCGCACTCGCGGCGAACTTTCTCATTCGGCGTGGAATCGGACATCAGTTGTTTTGGCGATCATGCCTTGCCGGAACAATCAGCGAGCCTGCTCGCTATTTCCCCACATTCAAACATGGGAGATGACAATGGCGTCCATAACACTCGAAGACCTCTCTTCGCACCTGAAGAAGATCGACTTCTGCATGTTTTCGACGAATGCCGGATCCGGCCGGATCTCAACTCGCCCAATGAGCAACAATGGCGACGTCGAGTACGACGGAGATTCGTGGTTCTTCTCCTACGAGGACAGCCGCAAGATTGCCGAGATCGAAAGCGCGGAGAACGTGTCCCTAACGTTTGCGGCTCCTCCCGGCCTCTTTGGCAAACCCGGCATCTTCATCGCAATCGACGGCGTCGCTTCTCTGGTGCGGGACAAGTCAGTCTTTGAAAAACACTGGATTGCCGATCTCAAGCGCTGGTTTCCCCACGGGATCGACACCCCGGGTATCGTCCTGATCAAGGTGTCGGCGGTCTCAATTCAATATTGGGACGGCGAAGAGAATGGTAAAATCACCCTCGCCGGCTCCGACCCGCGCTCTTAATCATGAGGACCGCAGCAAGGTGTCGATCTCGGCGCGCGAAGGCATGGCGGGGGCCGTGCCTGGCCGGGTCACGGCGATTGCCGCGGTCGCGCAGCCGAAACGGACGGCCTCGATCGGCGCTTGTCCTTCGGAGATCGCCGTGGCGAAGCCACCGAGGAAAGCATCTCCGGCCCCTGTCGTGTCAATGACGTTGCCCGCCGAAAAAGCAGACACAAGCTGGCTCTGCCCGGTGGTGTGGTACAGCGCGCCTCGTGCGCCGAGCGTGATGATCACCGCTCTCGCTCCGCGATCCAGCAGTGTGCTGGCCGCCGCACGCGCCTGCTCATCCGTTTCGATTGCATGTCCCACCAATTCGGCTGCCTCGACCTCGTTGGGGACAATGAAATCGCACAGGCTATAGATACTGTCCGGTATGGCGTGGGCGGGCGCCGGGTTAAAAATGGTCGTGGCCCCTGCCCTTTTGGCCATCGACAACCCATGCATGGCGGCCTCGAGCGGCTGTTCGAGCTGGGTCATGAAGATGGCGGCGCTTTCGATCTCCGCCCGGTTCGCATCGACATCCTCGATGCCGATGAGGCCCGCCGCGCCCGGTGCGACGATGATGGCATTGTCGCCGCTCACCTCGTCGACGAAGATGAAGGCGGCGCCGCTGGAAACGCCGTCCATCTTCATCACATTGGCTTTGACGCCCGCCTCCGAATAGGCTGAAAGCGCCATCGCACCGAACGGGTCGTTGCCGACCCGTGAAATGAACGTCACCTTGCCGCCCGCCTTTGCCGCCGCAATTGCCTGATTGGACCCCTTGCCTCCCGGCCCGAGCGTGAAACCGGAGCCCATCAGCGTCTCGGCAATATGGGGCAGGCGCTTTGCCTTATAGGCAGTGTCGGCAGCAAAAATGCCTAGGATGACGATCCCGCTTTTCTCGCTCATCGGACCGCCTCCTCCGCCGGAATGACGCCCTTGGTCAGAAGGAAGCATCCATAGAACCGCAGTTCCCCCGTTGCGATCACGCAATAGGCCTGCTTCGCAATGTCGTAGAAGGCCATGCGTTCGACGGGATACATCGGCGACGGCTTGCCCTCGGCGCGATCGACAATCGCCTGGACTTCCTGCTGAATCGGCGGAATTTCATCGGGCTTGCCGATCACTTCCATGCGGCCCACCGACGGCTGGATCGGTGTGTCCAGCGGCAAGACCGACAGGACCGCGTCGATCGCCTGCGGCGCGGGAATGTTTTCCATGGTCAGCAATTTACCCAGACGCGTCTGGCGGGCAATTGAATCCGATGGAAAATTCATATCGGAGATGACGAGATAGTCGCCGTGTCCCATGTTGCAAAGTGCTTGCAGAATGTCGCCGTTGAGCTCGGCCCGAATTCCTTTGAGCATTGATCTTCCATCCTTTTCTCGTCGCCGGAGCACCGGCCGTGCCTCAATTGGTATGTCCTGTTATATTCGCTTTGGGTTGCGGGCATGGGCCGCTGGAACCGCGCACGATCAGCGATCCGTCGACCGTTTCGTCTGCCGTGCCCGGCGGCTCCTCGAGCAGTAGACTGACCGCGCGCCGTGCCAGCATGTCGGCCGGCTGGCGTATGGTCGTCAGCCGCGGCACCACCAGATTGGCGAGCGAAATGTCATCGAAACCGGTGACGGATAGTTTTCGCGGCACGTCGATCTTGAGGTCGCGGGCCGCGCGTAATGCCCCGATAGCCTGCTGGTCGCTGGCGGCCGCGATCGCCGTCGGCCGGTCCTGCGCCGGGCGCGAAAGCAGGTTGCGGGCAATTCTTTCGCCGGACTCGTAGTCGAACCGGCCATAAGCGATTTCCAGCTCAACGGCCTCGCCGGTCTTGGCGAATCCGTCCATGCGGCTGACGAAGGCCTCCTTGCGCATGCGCCCTGCTTCGGTGTCGGTCGGGCCGGCAATATAGGCAATGCGCCGGTGCCCCAACCCATAGAGATGATCGGCAATCAGCGTGGCCGCCTGCGCATGGTTAGTCGATACGAGGGGAAAGGTGCCGAAGCGCCGGTCGAGCGATATGACCGGGACCGAAGCGGGCAGCTCAAGACCGGAACCGTCGCTCGAAGCCACGACGATGATGCCGCGCACCGCCCGGTCGAGAAAGGCTGAAACGTGGCTCTGCTCCGCCTCGCTGTCGTTATGCGAGCTTGCCAGCATCAGGCTGTGACCGCATTCGAGCGCCGCCCGCTCGACGCTTGCCGCAAGCTGCGCAAAAAAGGGATTGGTGATGTCGGGAACGACGAGGCCGATGACGTCGGTTCTGCTGGTGCGCAGCGCTCTTGCGGTGACGTTCGGCCGGTAGCCAAGCGCCGAAATGGCGTTGTTGACCTTTTCGCGCAGCACCGGTTTGACCGCGGCTTCGCCCGACAACACGCGCGAAACCGTGCCCACGGATACGCCCGCATGTTCGGCAACGTCCTTGACTGTCGGCATCTTCGCCATTTCTCACATCCCGCCGCTATTTTACGGCGCCCGCGGTCATCCCGGCGATGATATGCTTTTCCAGCACGACGCCAACGACGACCAGCGGCAGGATTCCGGCGGTGGAAAGGGCGGCCATCGACCACCAGTTGATGCCCTGGCTGCCTGTCTGGCTGGCGATCATCACCGGCAGCGTGTTGGTATTGGTGGAGGTCAGCAGCGCGGCGAAGAAATATTCGTTCCAGCACAGGATCAGCGCCAGCAGGAAGGCGGCCACCATGCCCGGCAGAACCAGTGGCACGATGATGCGGGCAAACGCGCCCCAGACCGACAGGCCGTCGACCAGGGCTGCCTCCTCGAGCTCCACCGGTATGGTGGCGAACTGGTCGCGCATGATCCACACGACGATCGGCAGGACCATCAGCGTATAGACGGCGATCATGCCGGCATAAGTGTCGAGCAGCGCCAGTTCCTTGTAGAGAACCAGGAACGGCAGGGCGAGGACGACCGGCGGCATGATGAGCTGCGACAGGAAGAAAAAGGAGATGTCGGAATTGCGCATATGGCCGAACTTGTACGAAAAGCGGCTGAGCCCATAGGCCGCCAGCGATCCGAGCACGACTGCAAGAGCAGATGCCGTGACCGAGATGATGACGCTGTTCCAGAGCCGGCGCATGAATTCGTCGCGCACCGTCGATATCTGTGAAATCGTATCGGGAGAGAGCCCGAGCGAGCGCCAGCCGAGCCAGCTGGGGGTAAAATTGAACCAGGGGATCAGATTGCCGCGCATGACATCTGCGGCTGTTTTGAACGAGGTCGAAACCGTCCAGAACAGCGGGAAGATGCAGACACATGCCCAGACGACGAGCAGGCCGTAGACGGCAAAACGCATCGCCCACCAGCGAATGCGCTGGCCCCGCCCGTATTTTTCGAAATCGATACGAACCATCAGAGCCTTCCTGTCATCCGCTTCACGATACGGTCGGAAATCTTCATCAGCCCCGTCATCCCAATGACGATGATCACCAGATAGACGAGCGCGAGCAGCGTCCCGTAGCCGACATTCGAACGGTCGCGGTATTCGCGATAGATAAAACTGGTGACGGAATCGGTCGCCCCGCCCGGGCCACCCGATGTCACGGTAATGATGATGTCGGCGAGCTTCAGCTTGAAGATAATACGGATCATCACCGCCGTGACCGACACCGGCAGCATGAGCGGGAAAATGACCTGCCAGAAGCGCTGCCAGCGTGTGGCGCCATCGACTTCGGCCGCCTCCAGCACCTCCCTAGACAGGGCCTGCAGTCCGGCAAGCAGCATGATCATCATGAAGGGAATGAAGGTCCAGGCATCCATGATCATGACCGAAAGCCGCGCCGTCAGCGGATCGCCGAAAAAGGAAGGGTTTTCCCAGCCGAGCCAGCGGGCCAGGCGCGCGATCGGGCCGAAACGAGTCTCCAGCATCGATTTGCCGACCATCCAGCTCACCGCGACCGGCGACAGCATCAAGGGGACGAGGAAGGTGACCCGCCAGAATTTCCGGGCAAGGATTTCCTGGTTGAGGAGCAGCGCCAGGCCGAATGCGATCGCATATTCCACGACGATCGCCAGGGAATAAAGGATCATGTTGAGTAGGGCGTTGGCATAGAACGGGTCGGCGATCATCCGTCGCACATTGTCGAGCCCGTTAAAACGCCGCCCGGCAGAAGATGCGAGATTCCAATCGGAAAAGCCGATCCAGAGCGCAAAGAGCAGTGGGAAGACCACCATCGACACGACGAAAAGCGCGGCCGGCAGAACAAAGAGCGCCTTCTTGCCGGCCTCTCCGTAAATGACGACGCGCGTGACGCAAAGAACCGCGGCCCAGAGGAAATAAGCATAGAGGACGGGTCGCCAGTTCGCAAAACCCCATTCGGTCCATCCCAGTTCATGGGCACCCTGCAAGACAAAGGACGCTATGAACCATGCAGCGCTGAGCCACAGAGCCGCGCGGCCCCAGAAACGGCGGCTCGCGGAAATGGAGCCGGCTTCGACCGTGTGCAGCAGGTCGCCTTCGACTGTCGACATGATATTCCTCGCCCGGATAGAAAAGGCGCCGGCGGAATCGCTTCCGATCCGCCGGCGCGTTTGGTCAGAGGGTCAGAGCCCGAGGCTCGCCCGATAGAGTTTCAGCTGGCTGTCGCGGCCGATCTGGTCGGTGATCTTTTCCCAGGCCGCCGCAATTGCATCCGCGGTCTCCTGTGCTGACTTGTACTGTCCGGCAAAACCTTTTGCCAATTCGTCCTCGGCAACGGAGTAATATTGGAAGATGCCGGGGATGCGCGGTTCGATCGCAGCATTTGGGTGGTTATAGCTGTCCGCGTTCGAACCCAGATAGTCCTCGACAAAGGCGCGGTCGTAACCAGCCTTTTCCCATTCGTCGTAGTTGAAGTTGGACTGACGATAGGGCTGGAATCCCGAGGGATAGGCCGAGGTCCAAAGCGATAGATCTTTGCCGCCGAGATGGGCTGCCGCAGACCACGCTGCCTTGCGCTTCTTCTCGTCACTGGAGACCCGCTTGGTGACGTAGATGCCCCAGCCGAGATAGGCCATGTTGGGCGCTTCGTTATACTTCTCTTCCCATTGTCCGGTCTTGCGGTTGTAGACCCGGTTGGAGCCGCGGTTGATACCGAAGCCGACCACATCGCCGACAACTGAGGAGTCCGAAGTGCGCGCGCTGGAGCCGACGTCGCCCCACCACATCAGCATTGCGCCCGTGCCCGCCAGGAACTGCGAGAAGGCCGTTGTGTTAGGATCCGCATTGATCTGATCGGCCGGATAGGCCTTGGCGGCGATCAGATCCAGCACATCCTGGATTGCCTGGACCCAGGCGGGGTTGTTGACCAGCGGCTTCATGTTTTCGGGGTCGAACAACCACGCCGGGTCGCCCGGATATTTGGCATAGGCGGTCGCGCGGTTCTCGATGAAATAGAAACCGAAACCGCCCCAGCCCTTGAGCGGATCGAGATAGCCGTAGGCCGGCTGGCCGGTCAGCGGATCGGTTTTGCCGATCAGCGCCTTGGACGCCGCGTTGACGTCCTGCCAGGTCTTCGGCTCGGCCATGCCGCTGATCGAGCCTTCGCCGAAGTAATCCTTACGGTAGGCGAAGGTGTGGCAATCGCCGTCGATCGTCACGCGATAGGTCTTGCCGTCCCAGGTGCCGACCGGTGGCTTCAGGTAGTTCACCAGGTCGTCGGCTTCGATCTGCTTTGCAGCCCAGTCCGGCATCTCGTCGAGAAGCCCGCGTCCGGCGGTGTCGCCTTCGAAGGGTGCGCCCATTTCCAGAATGTCGTAATCAACTGTGCCGGTGGCGATCGACTGCTGAAGGCGGGCATTGTAGTCGGCCTGGGCAAGGTCGATCCAGTTGATCTTGGCGCCGGTATAGGCTTCCCACGGCTTCAGGAAGCCGCGGAACAGGAAGTTGTGAAGGTTCTGGTTGTTGAGCCCCATGAAGGTCAGCTCGACCCCGGCGAACTCGCCCTGCTTGACGTTGGCCTTGGTCGGACCGAGGCAGAGCTCACCGACCTTCTGCCAGTCTGCATCCGTCGGCGAGCCCTTGCCGACCCCGGGTATCTGCAGGATCTGGGCGCGCAGATCATCGGCAGCGAACGCCATTCCGGGAATTCCGCCGACCGCGCCGGACAGCCCGAGCAGAGCCGCTGCACTTGCCGTTCCGCGCAGAACGTCACGGCGGCTTGCCTGACGGCGCATCAGCGCATCGTATATTTCGACTTTCATATCTTCCTCCTCCACGCTTCGTTGGGCTGGTGCCAGCCGGTCTTTCCGAACTGGTTCCGGTCCGATTTTTGGACTGGTTTCGTGCAGAACTATCTGGTAAGCAAGAAAATGAAACGTTTCATAATTCTTGCTTGAAACCGCTCCTCTCGGTCTCGCCATCGAGCATTAGACGGCAAGCGGCAAAAGTCAATATGAAATGAAACGTTTCATGGAGGAGGTCTCACGGTCTCTCGGACAGCGGCGGAACGCGGTTGCCTCGAGCCCAATGCCGTGGATATTGTCAAGCGACGCATATCCCTTGGGGCCGCCCCTCGGGTGGCCGGAAAGCGATTGGGAGGCATATGGCTGAGGTCAATATTTCGGAGGCGCGCAAGGCCTACGGCGCCTTAAATATTCTGCACGGCGTCGATATCGAAATTCGCGACGGCGAGTTCGTGGTGCTGGTCGGCCCGTCCGGCTGCGGCAAGTCGACTTTGCTGCGCATGGTCGCCGGCCTCGAAAGCATCACCGGCGGCACCATCTCGATCGGCGGAAAGGTCGTCAACAATCTGCCGCCGAAGGACCGCGACATTGCAATGGTCTTCCAAAGCTACGCGCTTTATCCGCACAAGACCGTTGCCGAAAACATGGTCTTTGCGCTGCGCCTGCAGAAGCAGCCGGCCGATGTCATCAAACAACGGCTGCAGGCGGCGGCCGAAACCCTCGACCTCGTGCCCTATCTTGACCGCTATCCGCGCCAGCTTTCCGGCGGCCAGCGGCAACGCGTTGCGATGGGACGCGCCATCGTCAGGTCCCCGCAGGTCTTCCTGTTCGACGAGCCCCTGTCGAACCTCGATGCCAAGCTGCGCGTGCAGATGCGCAAGGAGATCAAGGAGCTCCACCAACGGCTGAAAACCACGACGATCTATGTCACCCATGACCAAGTCGAAGCGATGACGATGGCCGACAAGATCGTGGTCATGCAGGGCGGCAAGATCGAGCAGACCGGAACGCCCCTGGAGCTCTACGATCGTCCGCGCAATACGTTCGTGGCGACCTTCATCGGCTCGCCGTCGATGAATCTGCTGAAAGGCCACTATAAGGCCGATGGTGCGGTGTTCGTCACCGAGACCGGCGACGAGATTGCGCTCGGCTTTGCGCCGGAGGCGTCCGATGGACAGGCCGTGCTTCTCGGCGTGCGGCCGGAACATCTGTCCCTCAGCCCGGGCGGCCTGGAAACGACCGTCAACGTCACCGAACCCACCGGCCACGAGACGATGGTGTTTCTGCGCTACGGGTCCGGCGAGCTTGTCGCGGTGCTGTCCGAACGTCACGATTTCGAGCCGGGGCAGGTCGTGACGATAGCGGCCCGGCCGGGCAAGCTTCATCTGTTCGATGCGGAATCCGGCAAGACGCTCCGGCGGGATTGAATTTTTGGTGTCTCGTCGATCTGCAGGCCTAGCGGTAAAATAGCCCATGGTCTCCGCGGTCTCGACAATGCAGCCCAGCCTTGCTTGATCTTCGCCAAAGCGAGACCGATTTACATCGTGTAAGCTGCTTCTTCACATAAGAGTGGCTGTGGACTTGCGATATGGAATTTCAGCGAGCGGAGGCCTATCATCGGTTTGGAGGCTTAGATGCTTTCGACAGAGCGAGATTTAAAGCGGGGCGGTGAGCGTTTTCCCATTCCTTCGCAAGGCGAAGTCGAAGGCAGGCTTTTGATGTTCGAAGTGGTTGCCGTCACCTGCCTGCAGGAGCTTCTCGCAAAAACGGATTCGCATCTGGTTTTCAGGCTTCGCCGAAAGCTCATTCGCAATCTGAAGGAGAGGTGCTCGCCGTTGAAGCTCTGTGCAGACGACGAAAAGGCAGCAAAAGAGTTCGCGCTCCAGCTGTTCAGCGCCGCTCTGGAAGCGGCAGAAGCCGGGGTGCGAACCGGTAGCCAAAATCCGCAGAAGACCCGCTAGGAATAACTGCTCCAGCTCATCCTCGCCCTACAATCAATAGCGCCGCCTGTGGGGGGAGTCCAGGAAGATGGATTGAAATAGACGGTTGTCACGACATATCGAATAGAAGTCTCCTCGGAGGCCAGACGACTGGCGGTACCTGGATCCGCGCATGATGACATCAATCATGATGGCCGATGCATTCCAACGTCTCAGCCTCGCGCTGGCGATCGGCATTCTCGTCGGTATCGAGCGCGGATGGCGCGGGCGCGAGGCCGCACCGGGCAAGAGGGTGGCCGGTATCCGCACCTATGGCCTCTCAAGCTTCCTCGGCGGCTTTTGCGGTTTCCTGCAGCCCATCAGGGCCGATCCTGCCGACGGCCATCTTCGCATTTTTCTGTATCACGATCCTTGGCTTCAGCGGCGTGCAGGCACTGCGCGAGCGGGACTACAGCGCGACCGGCGCCATCGCCGCGATAACGGTTTTTGCGCTCGGCTTCGGCGCCGTCGTCGCGGACATGACGACCACCGCGGCGAGTGCGGTCGCCATGACGGCACTTTTGGCGGCGCGGGAGCCGCTGCACGGATTTCTGCGGAAGCTGACCTGGCTCGAGCTGAGAGCCGCCTTGATCTTGCTGACGATGACGGTCGTCGTTCTTCCAATTCTTCCCAATGAGGCCGTCGATCCTTGGCAAATGATCAATCCCTTCGAGCTGTGGATGCTGACCATATTCGTGGCAGCGGTTTCATTTGCGGGCTATGTGATGATCAAGCTCAGCGACGCCAGGGCCGGACTGCTGCTGACGGGTGCCTGCGGCGGTATCGTCTCTTCGACGGCCCTGACGCTTTCCTTCGCGCGTCAATCGAAGCAGATGTCGGCGCTCTCACCGCTGCTTTCGGCCGGAGCGATGCTGGCGGGGGCCGTATCCTTGAGCCGGGTGCTATTGATCTGCAGCGTCATCGCACCACCAGCGGTGCTGATGGAGCTTGCGGCATTCCTCGGACCAGCTGCCGCGGTGCTCGCCATCGGCGGCGGCCTCGCCGGCTTCTCGCCGCGCTCCGACGACGGTCCCGACTTTTCACCGAAAAATCCGTTGGAGGTGATGGTCGTATTGCGCTTTGCTCTTCTGCTCGCCGTCGTGACCATCGTGACGCGCGCGACGTTGGCATATTTCGGAACGCAGTCGCTGCTCGCCGTTGCCTTCATCACGGGCCTGGGCGATCTTGACGCGATAACCCTGTCGATTGCGAAGCTCCCGTCGTCAAATGTGCCGGCGGATGCGGCCGCGCATGCGATCGCGGTCGCCGCCTTCGCCAATCTTCTTGCGAAAACCGTTCTCGCGGGGATCGCGGGAAGCTTGGGCTATGTGGTTCGGCTGGGCGTCGTGAGTGGTATTGCAACGCTCGCCGGCGTTGCCGGCTTGCTGCTGACCTAAAGCGCGTCGCATCATTATGATTCATGCGACGCGCTTTACTCTTTACCTCTGCTCGAAACCTTCTCAACCGAGGCCGCTCAAGAACTCTTCCGTCTCCATGAGTTCCAGCTGGACGGAAAATCGATCGTGCAGCAGTTCCAGCGACGCGTCATAAGTGTCGTCGGCGCTGCTGCAGACGGCGTCCTTCAGCACGATAACGCGATAGGCAAGATCGATGGCGCCAAGCGTCGTGGCGAGCACGCAGACATCCGTTTCCCCGCCGGTGATCACAAGGGTGTCGACCCGCTCCGACTGAAGACTCGCATGGAGGCGGCCGTCGATCCAGGGCGAATAGGTGCGTTTGTCGAAGTATCGCGCCGGCGGAACAAGCGAGGCCAGCGAGGAAGCCAGATCGACGAGCTCGGGCGGGAGGTGATCGCCCGTCATCATCCACCATTTCTGGTAATAGTCGCGCCATTTTCCCGGCATCGCATCTGGATGCTGGGGCGGCACGAAGCGGGTAAAAATCGTCCGGGACGGATGCCGGCCGGCAAGCTCCTCGATCTGTGGAGAGATCCGAACCATCCAGGGCACGTGCCATGGGGTGTCTTCGGCAAACATGCGCTGCATGTCGACGCAAAGGTGCCGCCACTCGCCGATCCCACCCATCAGATCCTCCTTTCATC
This sequence comes from Rhizobium sp. K102, assembly GCF_022385315.1. Classification (NCBI taxonomy): domain Bacteria; kingdom Pseudomonadati; phylum Pseudomonadota; class Alphaproteobacteria; order Hyphomicrobiales; family Rhizobiaceae; genus Rhizobium; species Rhizobium sp. K102. The sequence goes on along the minus strand of NZ_CP092438.1, from coordinate 254,922 downwards.
TTCGGGCGTCAACCGCTGCCCGGAACGAAAGTTCCCGCGTGGTGGAAGATCAAAGGCTCTCAAACATGTCGCGCGAAACCGGGCAGCGGTTTTGCGTAAAACAAGAACTAAGGAGAGCGAATCTGAGACGCGTTTTTAGGCAATGGCTCCCGAAGTGATCGTCCGTGATCCGGCGCCGCTCTCCGATTTGGCGAAGCCGTCGAGTTCGTGGAGAGGTACCGGTTTGGAGAAGAAATAGCCCTGGAGATCGGTGCAGCCGAGGGCGGTCAGAAAGTCGCGCTGATATTCGGTTTCAACCCCTTCTGCCGTCGTCGAGATGCCGAGATTGCGGCTGAGGGTGACGATCGCGCCGATGATGGCCGCTCCGTTGGCTTTTGCGCCGAGCTGCGAGACGAAGGAACGATCGATCTTGATGCGGTCGATGTCGAAACGCACCAGATGGCTGAGGCATGAGAAGCCGGTCCCGAAATCATCGAGGGAAATCTGAATGCCCCGGCTGCGCAGTGATTTCAGTACCGTATAGACATCCGAACTATCCTCGATGAGCGAGGACTCGGTGAGCTCGAGCTCGAGGCGGGACGGCGGCAGGCCGGTCTCTTCAAGCACGGCGAAGACTTCTTCGGCGAAATTTGGTCTTCTCAGCTGGGCCGGCGACACGTTGACCGCCACGAAGGTGTCTTCAGGCCATGTGCAGGCGGCCCGGCAGGCTTCGCGCAAGACCCAGAAACCGAGGGCGTCGATGAGGCCGCCCTCTTCGGCTGCGGGGATGAAGCTCGCAGGGGTGAGCAGTCCGCGCTGACTGTGACGCCAGCGCACGAGAGCCTCAGCGCCGGAAGCCGAATATCCGCCCTCGGCGCGATGCACCGTCTGGTAATAGACCTCGAGCGATCCGAAATCCGGCTTGCTGCCGCCTGGGCCGGGTTGGGGATTGCCAGCGGAGGGGGCCGTGCCTTTGGCCAGAACTTCGCGCAATTCGTTCTTGAGAATGTCGCGCGCATTTCTGCCGCCGTCCATGGACGGGGAATAGACGCGCCACTGGCCTCTCCCGCCCATCTTTGCCTCGTAAAGTGCGACGTCGGCATAACGCATGACGTCATCGGCATTTCGCCCGGCATCCGGCACGATGGTGACGCCGATCGAGCCGCCGACCCGGGCGACCGCTTCGCCCCTCAGAAGCGGGAAGGGCCTGCCAAGTTCGGCAACGATCGCGTCGCATATGGACCGCAGGATTTGGTCGTCATCCTTGATGTCCCGGAGAAGCACGGCAAATTCGTCACCTCCGAGCCGGGCGAGCGTATCATCAGGACGAAGGACGGAACGGATCCGCTCGGCGGCCATCCTGATGAGTTCATCACCGGCGGCATGGCCGAACGTGTCGTTCACCGCTTTGAAGCGGTCGAGGTCGAGAAGTGCTACGGCCGAGCGCTCGGTCGAATGCCGCGTGTCGGTCAGACATTCCTCGAACCGCATGGCGAACAAAGCGCGGTTGGGAAGGTCGGTCAGCACGTCATGCAAGGCAAGCTGCCGTGCATGCAGCTCGCTTCTCTTCAATTCGCCGAGACTGCTCCGCAGCCGTACCAGCAGCACCGAAAGCAGCACGGCGATCACCAGGGCGGCAATCGAAAGCGCCGGCATCAATCGGCCGATCACCCGTGAACCTGGAAGATCGGGTCGCCATACGATGAAGCCGATCGGTTCACCATTTGCCGTCGCGTCGATTTGGAAAGCGACCTCATTTTCGTCGGCATCGGCCGTGCGGGCAAAGCGCGCGCCGTTGAGGCCCTGCTGCCGGCTCAACTCGTCGAGGGCCGCACCATCGAGAAACCGCACGACGATCAGGAATTGCCGCATCGGCTGCGGCTGTCCATCGGGAGCTTCGTTGATGGCGACGATGCCGACGATCGTCGGCCGGCCTTCCAGCCGCATCAGATTGGCCAGCGCATGGTTGGGGCGAACCGCGCTCGCCCGACGGCTTTCCAGCGAGGATGGCGTTCGGTCGCTGAAAGTCGGACTTTGGCGTGCCGAAAGACGGCTATCCTTGAGGAGCGGCAAAAACAGAGGCTTCATCCAGCGATAGCGTTTTTCCGTTTTCGCGTCGGTCAGCATGCTCAGCTGAGCCTTTTCGTCCACGACAAAGGCCTGATCATATCCGAAGGCGGACATTGCGGTTTCGCTGATTGCGCTGCCGGCCGCCCCGGTCAGAACCGTATCGAGGCTGGAGGAGACACCTGCCGACCGGGACGCGGGATAAACGCGGGCGAGATAGCCGTTGCCGAACTGACCGATGACATGGGCGACCTGATCGACCTGTTCGCGCAGACGCGCATTCACCAGCTGACGCTGGCGATCAAGGGCCGCAGCGTCGCTTTCGGCTCCGGCCCAGAGCGCCGATAGCACGACGAGTCCAATCGCTCCGAGCCCGCTGATGGCGATCAGAAAGAGAATTCTTCCCGAGGCGATCCAGGACTTCTGGAACGTGTTGGAGCTGGATGGAACAACTATATGCAAGCCTGGACCCCTGGACACCACGATACGGGCGCATTCGTCAACGCTAACAAATAAGCGTTCACGTAGAATTAAAGGCTGCGGCGCACTATAGGACGAGATCGATCACGCCCAGGGAGTTCCGGCGATGTTGCGAATATCCATTCAGACTTTATTGCGCGGCGCGCTGATGGTGGGCGGGGTGGGTGTCGTATTGGCGGCGGTCTCGCCGCTGCCGGTGGCCGCGCAAGAGCGAATGCCGCTGAGAGTTGCCGTCGAAGGTGCATTTCCGCCCTTCAACTATCTCGATGCGAATAACAAACTTCAGGGTTTCGACATCGATATTGCCAATGCCCTTTGCGAGACCGGCAAGTTCGAATGCCAATTCATCATCGAGAAGTGGGACGACATGATCCCCGATCTCGTTGCCGAAAAATACGACGCGATCATTTCATCGATGTCGATGAGCCTCGAGCGGCGCCAGAAAGTCGCCTTCACTGAGAAATACTACAACAGTCCGTCAGTGTTCATCGCTCGGAAGGATTCGCCGATCAGTGACGTCAGCCCCGCCGCCCTCAGTGGTAAGAAGCTCGGGGTGACCTCTTCGACGGCGCAGGAATCTTACGCCAACCATTACTATCCCGACATGAGGAAGACGGTATTCCGGTCATCGCCGGAATTGTACAAAGGCCTGTCGGATGGGCGCGTCGACATTATCCTGGAGGATAAGCTCGCCATTTACGACTGGATCGCCAATACGAAGGCGGGAACCTGCTGCGCGTTCAAGGGGCCGGATCTGGTCGACGGCACGTATTTTGGCGAAGGTGCCGGGATTGCGGTGCGTCTGGACGACAAGGAGCGTCTTGCACGACTGAACGAGGCGTTGAAGACGATCAAGGAAGACGGGACTTATGACATGATCAATGCCAAATATTTCCCGTTCAGCATCGAGTAGCAGGCAACAATATTTTCGTGTGACTGATGCGAGATGGCCGGTTCTTCCGGCCATCTCCGTTTTGAGCAAAAGCGCGCTGCGGCACACTCTTGCACGATATGCTTTATCGTCAGGCGGCTTTCGCGACCTCTCCATGCGGGTCGAGAACAAATTTCGTCGCCGCACCGTGGTCGAAGCTCTCATATCCCTGGACGGCTTCGTCGAGCGGGATGACCTTGGCGTTGACGATGTCGGCGATCGGCAAGCGGTCGTGGAGGATCGCCTGCATGAGCTGGCGATTATATTTGAGCACCGGCGTCTGGCCGGTGTGGAAGGACTGCGCCTTGGCCCAGCCGAGGCCGAAGCGAAGCGAAAGATTACCGTGTTTGGCGGCATTGTCGACGGCGCCGGGATCCTCGGTGACGTAGAGGCCGGGAATGCCGATCGAGCCTGCGGCGCGGGTGATCTCCATCATCTGGTTGAGCACGATCGCCGGCTGTTCGCCGCCCGAATGGCCGCGTGCCTCGAAGCCGACCGCGTCGATGGCGCTGTCCACCTCGTTGCTGCCGACGACCTCAGCGATCATGTCGCCGAGACGATCGCTCTTGGAAAGGTCGATCGGTTCGAAACCGACCTTGGCCGCATGCGCCAGGCGGTCCTTGTTGAAATCACCGATCATGACGACGGCGGCGCCGAGGATGCGAGCCGAAGCCGCAGCCGCAAGACCGACGGGGCCGGCGCCGGCGATGTAGACGGTCGAGCCGACGCCGACGCCGGCGCGCACTGCGCCATGAAAGCCGGTCGGCAGAATATCGGAGAGCATGGTCAGATCGCGGATCTTCGCCATTGCCTTGTCGCGATCCGGGATTTTCAGCAGGTTGAAATCGGCATAGGGGATCGTGACGTAGCGCGCCTGGCCGCCGATCCAGCCGCCCATGTCGACATAGCCGTAAGCGCCACCGGCGCGGGCTGGGTTCACGGTCAGGCAGACGCCGGTGTCCTGGGATTTGCAGCAGCGGCAACGGCCGCAAGCGACGTTGAACGGTACCGAGACGATATCGCCGATGTCCAGCATCTCGACGTCGATCCCTTTCTCGATGATCTCGCCGGTGATTTCGTGACCGAGGACCAGGCCCGGCATCGCCGTCGTGCGGCCGCGGACCATGTGCTGGTCGGAGCCGCAGATGTTGGTCGAGATTACTTTCAGAATGACGCCGTGTTCGATGCGGCGACCGTCGGGCGCTTCCAGCTTCGGGTCGTCGATGTCGCGAACTTCGACCTTGCCCGGCCTCAGATAAACGACGCCTCTATTCTTGCTCATGGATTCCTCCCATTTGTTGAGTGCCTCGATCTGCAGCCGATGCAGCCGATGGCAATGCTTTCCTCCGGTCTGCCTCCTCTGCAGTCCGGTATTCACACGCCGCATCGGGCGATGTTCGAATTTCGCAGATAGGCGGGGACAGACTGGATCGAGGAGAGAGTGAGTACGATAGGGCTGGCCTGCCGCGCTGCTCTCGTCATCGCCGCCGCAATCCGTAGATCTGCTGCGAAAAGAGCTGATTTAGGGCTACAGAACCTCCTTTCGATCCTTCTGGATATCTTTCCGGATAACTATCCGGTCGTTCCTGAGGATTTCAGTCCTTTACCACCGTGGCGGCGTGCCGGCGGCCTGCCTGCCATACTTCATGTCGCTCGCTGGCGCGGCAGCGCCGTGAACGTGACAAGAAAACCATGCCTGACGAAAAACAGAGCCCGGAAAAGCGACACGGGTGCCCCTCAAGACGACAATCGGCAAAGTCGTCGCCCGCGGTCTCCGGTAATCATATCTGTTCGGCGCGGCAGATGCCGTTTCCAATCGTGATTGGACATCGGCTGCGTCCTGAGCCACGCTGTTTTTGGGAGCGGACCGTCTATTTTTCCGAAGATAGGAGGCCGGAATGGAACAGCATGCACTGGAGCAGCTGAAAACAGTTGCGAAAATCAGCACGAGCATAAAGCCCCTTGAACTGACACGGCGCGAACGCATTGAACGCTGGGCCGAATGTCTCGAACGCAGCCCCAAACAGTTTTTGAGGACGCTTCACGAGACAGAGTATCAGCCGATCGCAGATCGGCTTGCCCTGAGGGGTGACGACACCCCGATCTCCGTTGCGTTCGCTGATCCCATTCTGCGGGCGGCCGGAATGGAAAATGACAGCTATGGAGAAGCCAAACGGTTCTTCGAACTCGGTGACGAACAGTTGCACGAGCTTGTCTGCTTCTGTCATTTTGGCGAAAGCGTCAGCGCGGCAGCAGTCGCTCGCCGCGTGCGAAGGATCGCAGATCCCAGACCAAGCGGGTTTTTCGCTCAGCTTCGTGCGTTCTTTGGCTAAAAAGGCCATGACGCTGTAAGGCTGGCATTCGCTGCGACGTGAAGCGGCCTGCCACGGCAGTCGGCAGGTCACCCGCCTCGGCAAACGCGTACAGGACCAGCGCAAAACGGTTGTTCCGGTGGAACCGAGGATAGGCCTCGCGCTTTTCCCGGCAAACCGCTACGCGCTTCGCTGGAATTGCCCTAGCCGTCGTAAGACCGCCGGCCTCGGTTGAAGTCGACCGCGGTATGCCAGAACACAGCGCCGAGGATGATCGCGCCGCCGAAATAGGTGGCGACGGGCGGCTGTTCTGAAAACAGCAGCCAGACCCAGAAGGGCGTCAGCACGATTTCCATCGTGCCGATCAGCGCGGCTTCCGCCGGCGGCATCCGCTTTGCCCCGGCGAGGAAGAGCACCAGCGCCAGCGAGAAATTGGTGGCGCCGAAGGCGGCAAGGACGATCCAGTTGTGCAGGTCGAGCGAGCCGACCGAACCGAACGGCGCGAAGATGACGAGGGTCAGGAAGGCGCTGACGACGGTCGGCGGCAGGCTCGGCACGCTGGGATCGATGCGCGGAATGATGATAACGAGCGCGAAGGACGCGGTCATGCCGAGCGCCAAGAGGTCGCCCCAGCCGGTGCCGCCGCCGATCGACGAGGCGACGATGACGCCGACGCCGAAGAGGGACACGGCGCCGGCAATCATCGTCCGCCTGGCAACCCTCTCCTTGAGGATGAGCCAGCCGAACAGAGCCGCGATGAAGGGCGTCGTCGCATAGATCATCGTCACATTGGCGACGGTGGTCATGTAGAGCGCCCCGATGAAACATCCCTGACTGAACGTCTGGCATGCGATCATCGCAAGACCGGACGGATGGAAGACGGAACGCCATTGCCGCCGCGAGATGCCCCCTTCGAGGAAAAGGCAGGGGATCAGCAGGAACAGGCCGCCGAACAACGACCGCCAGGCGATCGCCGTCCATACGTCGGTCGTGAGTAGCCGCGAGTAAACGCCGCTCGCGCTCCAGGCGAGCGTCGCGGCAACGGTGAGAAGCACACCCTTCTCGTGCTCGCTGCCTGCGAGGCGTGCAGTCGGATTTTCAATGGTCACGCAGAGATTCTCAAAGAAGGAAGTCGAACGCAGCTCATTTCTGCGCTACGAATTGACATTAGACAAACGAATAGTAGTGATAGCTATCATCGATTTTTTCTATGGCTGCCATGCAAGAACCGATCGAAAGCGACCTTCTCAGAACCTTCCTTGTTGTCGCCGAGACGTCGAACTTTTCGGCGGCCGCGCAGCGTATCGGGCGGACGCAATCTGCCATCAGCACGCAGATCAAGAGGCTCGAGGCGACAATCGGCGAAACTCTTTTTGAGCGCGGCGCCCGCGGCGTGCTGCTGACGCGTCAGGGTATCCAGCTCGTGCCCTATGCTCGCAGGGTCATCGATCTCCTGAACGAGGCGGCCGCGACGATCCGCAGCAAGCCGCTCGACGGGCCGGTGCGCATCGGCATTCCGGAGGAATACAGCCAGACGGTGCTGCCGGCAGCGCTTGCGGCTTTCGCGGTTCGCCATCCGGCAGTCGAAGTCACCGTCTCCTGCGATTATACGGTCCGCAACCTCGCCGCCCTGGAACGGGACGAACTCGATCTCGCCGTCGTCTTCGACTGGAGCGATCAGAACAAGGGCGAGGTTCTCTGCGTCGATCCGACCGTCTGGGTCACATCGATGGTGCATCGGCTGCACGACATCGATCCCCTGCCGGTTGCGACCTACCGCAACTCCACCTGGTCACGCGATTTTGCGCTGCGCTCGCTGGAGCAGATCGGCCGCAGCTACCGGATCGCCTTCATCGCTGATACCGGTTCGGGGCTGAGGAATGCCGTGACCGCCGGCCTTGCCGTCACGACGCTTTCCCGCAGCAGCATTCCGCCCGGCTGCCGCGAACTGACCGCCGAGGATGGCTTTCCGCCGGTCGATTCCTCGAAGGTCGTACTGCGCCGCAATAGTTTCCGCTCCAGCGAGGCCGTGCGGGAATTGGCCGAAATGCTGCGGGACGCATTCCAGCCTATGTCGGTGCCGATGATATGACGCGGCGGTGCAAACGGCGCCGCGTCTCCGACGGGCTTTCGGAAAAACTTGCCCGGTAGCTTCTCGCAAAGGCCGAGGCCGAATTGAAGCCGGTCGCCGCCGCGATGTCGGCGAAGGAGGCTGTCGTCTCGATCACCTTGCGTCGCGCCGTGTTCAGCCGCAGCGCCAGATAATGCACATGCGGCGGCGCGCCGATGCTCTGCTGGAAAAGATCCTGCAGGTGGCGGGCGCTGATGCCCACCCTGCGGGCGAGCCGCGCCAAAATCAGCGGCTGCTCGATATGCTCTTCCATCAGGTGCACCGCCTGCGTCACGCGGGGGTCATGCAGGCGCAGTCCCGCCGACGCGGCGGAAAGCATTTCGTCGGCGTGGAAGGAAGGCTGCTCATAACGGAACAGCCGGCTGACTTCGAGCGCCAGCGAATAACCCTGCCGCCTCCGGATCACCTCCAGCATCAGGTCGACGGTCGGCAGCGAACCTGATGTCGTCAGCCGCTTGCCGTCGATGACGAAACGATCCTTGACGGCCCTGACCTCGGGATAGGCCAGGGCGAAATCCTCGTAGTCTTCCCAGTGGACGGTCGCCGGCAGTCCGTCGAGCAGGCTTGCTTCGGCGAGCAGCCACGTGCCGGACTCAATGCCGGCAATGATGGTGCGGTAGCGGGCTGCCTGCGAGAGCTGCATCTTCAGCGCCGGCGTGGCGCTGCGGCGCCAGTTGTAACTGGCCAGCACGAACAGCGGCGTCTCCTCGGTCGTCGCCCGGAAACTTCCCTCAGCCGGGACGGCGATATGGCTGGTGGTCGGGACCGGCGCTCCATCCGGCGTCAAGAGCCGCCAGCGATAGAGTTCGCTGCCGGCGATGCGGTTGGCGCCACGCAGCGGCTCGATGACCGACGCAATCAGGATCAGGTTCGTCTCCGGCAGGACGAGAAGATCGATATCGAGCCGTTCCGTCGACCGCTGCAGCAAGGTCGCCTCCCATTGTTCCGATAATGTATCAGCAACTTCCGAGAATGCAAAGCATCGTCGGCCAACCTGTCGCGTAATGCCCGACAAGACGGGGAGAACAAAAACATGCCTCTAGCGATGAATCGCGATGTTTTCATCACCTGTGCCGTCACCGGCGCCGGCGATACGGTTTCCAAATCCAGCCATGTTCCCATCACTCCCAAGCAGATCGCGGATTCCGCGATCGACGCCGCCAAGGCTGGGGCGGCTGTTGTTCACTGCCATGTCCGCGATCCGGAAACGGGGGCTGCCAGCCGCCGCAACGAGCTCTACAGGGAGGTCACCGATCGCATCCGCTCGGCCGATATCGACGTCGTCCTCAATCTCACGGCCGGCATGGGCGGGGACCTGATCTTCGGGGATGTCGAAAGGCCCCTCCCCCTCAATCAGAAAGGCACTGATATGGCGGGCGCCAGCGAGCGCGTCAGCCATGTCGCCGAATGCCTGCCCGAAATTTGCACGCTCGACTGCGGCACGATGAACTTCAACCTCGGCGACTATGTCATGACCAACACGCCGGCCATGCTGCGGGCGATGGCGAGGAAGATGACGGATCTCGGCGTGCGGCCGGAGATCGAAGCCTTCGACACCGGCCATCTCTGGTTCGCCAAGCAGCTTGCCGAGGAAGGCCTGATCGAAGACCCGGTGTTAATCCAGCTCTGCATGGGCATTCCCTGGGGAGCGCCCGACGACCTCAACACCTTCATGGCGATGGTCAATAATGTGCCTGAGAGCTGGACCTTCTCGGCCTTTTCGATTGGCCGCAACGCCATGGCCTATCCAGCGGCGGCGGTTCTCGCCGGCGGCAATGTGCGCGTCGGACTTGAAGACAACCTCTTCGTCGGTAAGGGCCAGCTCGCCACCAATGCGCAGCTCGTCGAAAAGGCCGTGCAGGTGGTGGAAGGCATGGGCGCGCGCATCATCGGACCGGAAGATGTGCGCAAGAAGCTGAAGCTGACGAAGCGCTGAGGATATCATGACCAAGATCAGCAAGGCGGCCTGTATCGGCGGCGGCGTCATCGGCGGCGGGTGGATCGCCCGTTTCCTGCTCGCCGGCATCGACGTCGATGTGTTCGACCCGCATCCGGAAGCGGGCCGCATCGTCGGCGAGGTGATCGCCAATGCCGAAAAAGCCTATGCCATGCTGACCGGCGCGCCCCTGCCGCCGCGCGGCAGGCTCCGTTTCTGCGAGACGCTGGCAGAAGCCGTCACTGACGCCGACTGGATCCAGGAAAGCGTGCCGGAAAGGCTCGATCTCAAGCGCGGCGTGCTGACCGAGATCGATGCCGCGGCGCATCAGGATGCGCTGATCGGTTCCTCCACCTCGGGCCTGTTGCCGACCGATCTGCAGCGCGACATGACGCATCCCGAACGCCTCTTTGTCGCCCATCCCTATAATCCCGTCTATCTGCTGCCACTTGTCGAAATCGTCGGCGGCGAGAAGACTTCGGCGGCAACCATCCGGGCGGCGATGGAAAGACTGCCGCCGATCGGCATGAAGGGCGTACATATTGCCAAGGAGATCGAGGCCTTCGTCGGCGACCGGCTGCTCGAAGCGCTCTGGCGCGAGGCGCTCTGGCTCATCCACGACGACATCTGCACCGTCGAGACGCTCGACGACGTCATCCGCTATTCCTTCGGCCTGCGCTGGGCGCAGATGGGCCTGTTCCAGACCTACCGCATCGCCGGCGGCGAGGCCGGCATGCGCCATTTCCTCGCCCAGTTCGGTCCCTGCCTCGCCTGGCCCTGGTCCAAGCTCACCGATGTCGTCGATCTCGACGATGCGCTGATCGAAAAGATCGGCCGGCAATCCGACGAACAGGCGGCGGGCCTTTCGATCCGCCAGCTTGAGCGCATCCGCGACGAAAATCTCGTCGGCATCCTGCAGGCGCTGAAGGGCGGCGATGGCGGCAAGGGCTGGGGCGCCGGCAAGCTGCTGAAGGACTTCGAGCAATCGCTTTGGGCGCAAGGCGGAGGCGAGACCATGCCCGCCGATCCTTCGAAGCCGTTGCGGCTTGTCGAAACCAAGGTGAGCCCTGCCTGGGTCGACTATAACGGCCATATGACCGAGCACCGCTATCTGCAGGTGTTCGGCGATACGTCCGACGCGCTGCTGCGCCTGGTCGGCGTCGACCTTGCCTATGTCGAGGCGGGGCACAGCTATTACACGGTGGAAAGCCATATCCGCCATCTCGGCGAGGCGAAGCTTGGGCAGGCGATCCATTCGGCCTGCCAGATCCTGACCGCCGACGAGAAACGGCTGCATGTCTTCCACACCCTGCACGAGGCGGCGACGGGCGAGCTCATCGCAACCGCCGAGCAGATGCTGCTGCATGTCGACAGCAAGGCGGGCAAGGCGGTGGCGGCCCCGGCTGCGGTGCTCGACAGGGTAAAGGCGATTGCCGCGTCCCATGCGGAACTGGCGCTGCCCGAAGGCGCCGGCCGTCACGTCGGCCAGAGGCGGTAGGAGGACGGTATGGATTTTGGTCTCAGCCAGGAACAGGAAATGATCGTCGAGACGGTCCGCGCCTTCGTCGAGACCGAAATCTATCCGCATGAGAACGAGGTCGAGCGGACCGGGATCGTCCCGCCGGAGCTTGGCCGCGAGATCCAGCGCAAATGCATCGATCTCGGCTTTTACGCCTGCAATTTTCCCGAGGAGATCGGCGGCGCCGGCCTCGACCATGTCACCTTCACGCTGGTCGAACGGGAGCTTGGGCGCGGTTCGCTCGGGCTGACGGTTTTCTTCGGCCGGCCTTCCGGCATCCTGATGGCCTGCGAGGGCGAGCAGCGCGAGCGCTATTTACTGCCGGCGGTACGCGGCGAGAAGATCGACGCGCTTGCCATCACCGAGCCGGATGCCGGTTCCGATATGCGCGGCATGAAATGCGCCGCCCGCCGCGACGGTGGCGATTTCGTCCTCAACGGCACGAAACACTTCATCTCGCATGCCGATGTCGCCGATTTCGTCATCGTCTTTGCCGCCACCGGCGAGGAGGACACGCCGAAGGGCATCAAGAAAAAGATCACCGCCTTTCTCGTCGATCGCGACACGCCTGGATTCGAGATCCTGAAAGGCTACGATTCCGTTTCGCATCGCGGCTACCACAACTCTACCCTCAGCTTTACCGATTGCCGGATCCCCCAGGCCCAGGTGCTGGGCGAGGTGCATCGCGGCTTCGATATCGCCAATCAATGGCTCTACGGCACGCGGCTGACGGTTGCCGCCACCTGTGTCGGCCGGGCGCGGCGTGTTTTCGAGATGGCCCTGCCCTATGCCGCCGCACGCAAGCAGTTCGGCAAGCCGATCGGCGCCAATCAGGGCGTCTCCTTCAAGCTTGCCGATATGATCACCGAGATCGACGCGGCCGACTGGCTGACGCTTGCAGCCGCCTGGCGGCTCGATGCCGGCCTTGCCGCCGACCGGCAAATTGCCTCGGCCAAGCTCTATGCCTCGGAAATGCTGGCCCGCGTCACGGATGAGGCGATCCAGATCTTCGGCGGCATGGGCCTGATGGACGACCTGCCGCTCGCCCGCTTCTGGCGCGATGCGCGCGTCGAGCGCATCTGGGACGGCACCTCGGAAATCCAGCGGCATATCATCAGCCGCGACCTGCTCCGGCCGTTGGGAGCATGAGCCGATGACATCTAGCCCGCTCGACCGCCTGCTCAGACCGCAAACGATCGCCGTCTTCGGCGGCCGCGAGGCGCGCAAGGTGATCGAGCAGTGCGACCGAATGGGCTTTTCCGGCAAGATCTGGCCCGTTCATCCCAAATTGGACGAGGTGCTCGGGCGGCCCTGCTATCGCTCTCTCTCCGATCTGCCCGCCGCACCGGACGCCGCCTTCGTCGGCGTCAACAGAACGCTGACCGTCGAGATCGTGCGCGGCCTTTCGCGCGCCGGCGCCGGCGGCGCGGTCTGTTACGCATCGGGCTTCAGCGAGGCGACGGCGGAACTAAATGATGGCGCCGAGCTGCAGCAGGCCCTGCTTTCGGCAGCCGGCGATATGCCGATACTCGGGCCGAACTGCTACGGGCTGATCAACGGTCTCGACGGCGCGCTGCTCTGGCCCGATCAGCACGGCATGCAGCGCATCGAGCGAGGTGTGGCGATCCTCACGCAATCCTCCAATATCGCCATCAACCTGACCATGCAGACCCGGGGGTTGCCGATCGCCTATATGGTCACCGCAGGCAACCAGGCGCAGACATCGCTTGCCGATGTCGCCTGTGCATTGATCGACGACCCGCGTGTCACGGCGGTCGGCCTTCATGTCGAAGGGTTCGGGAACCTCGCTTCCCTCGAACGCCTTGCCGCTATGGCCCGGCGGGCGTGGAAGCCGGTGGTGGTTCTGAAGGTCGGCCGATCGGATCAGGCAAAACGTGCGGCGGTGTCGCACACGGCCTCGCTTGCCGGCAGCGATGCCGTGGCGGACGCCGTGCTCGCCCGCCTCGGCATCGGCCGTGTCCAGAGCCTGCCGGCGCTGCTCGAAACCCTGAAACTGCTGCATGTCGCCGGTCCGCTCGCCAGCCATTCGATCTCATCGATGAGCTGTTCCGGAGGCGAAGCCTCGCTGATGGCCGACGCCGCCGTCGGCCGCAATGTGGAATTCGCAGCTCTGCAGCCGCAGCAATTGCCGCGGCTGCGGCGGGTCCTCGGCGAGATGGCGACGCTTTGCAATCCGCTCGATTACCACACTTTCGTCTGGGGCGATGCCGCCCGCCAGAGCGAAGCCTTCAGCGCCATGTTCGAAGGCGGCTACGCCCTCAATCTCGTTGTCCTCGATTTTCCGCGCGGAGACCGCTGCGATGCGGCCGAATGGTCGATGACGGCAGACGCGGTGGTGGCGGCGGCCTCTGCCACCGGTGCGCGGGCCGGGATTCTGGCGACACTTCCGGAAAACATGCCGGAGCCGGTCGCCGATCGGCTGATGGCCAACGGCATCGTTGCTTTCTCGGGCATCGACGAAACCATCATCGCGGCGGAGGTCGCCGCCGGCATCGGCCGGGCCTGGGATCTCCCGCCTCCTCTGCCGCTGCTCGACATGCCTTGCATGGACGGCGAGATCGAGACGCTGACGGAAGCTGATGCGAAGACGGAGCTTGCTGCCTGCGGCCTCCCTGTTCCCTGGGGGCTGCAGGCTTTTTCTCCCCGCGAAGCCGCCGAACAGGCCGAGCGGCTGGGTTTTCCCGTCGTGCTGAAGGCTCTCGGCATTGCCCACAAGACCGAAGCCGGGGCTGTCGCGCTCAACCTTAGGAATAGTGAGGCGGTTGCGAATGCAGCGGCGGCAATGCCACCGAATGCCGGGTATCTCGTCGAAAAGATGATCGATCCGCCGGTCGCCGAGCTCATTGTGGGGGCCATCCGCGACCCTATCTTCGGATTGTCGCTCACGCTTGGAGCGGGCGGTATTTTCGTTGAATTGCTTGAAGATTCCACCATCCTGCCACTTCCGGCGACGAAAACCGAGATTCACGCTGCGATTTCGCGTCTCAAACTTGCAAAATTGATCTATGGCTATCGGGGGCGGCCAAAAGGTGATCTCGAAGCCGCTGTCGACGCTGTCTCAGCAGCGGCAGATTATGTCGTAAGGAACGCGGCATGCCTGGAGGAACTGGACATTAATCCATTGATGGTTCTTCCCGAAGGGCGCGGCGTTGCCGCAGTCGATGCCCTGATACGGCGGAGGAGGTAGCATAGGTTGAGCGACCACATTCGCACACGACATGACGGCGGAGTGCTCGAAGTCGTCATCGACCGGCCGAAGGCGAACGCCATCGACCTTGCGACCAGCCGTGCCCTGGGGTTGCTCTTCCGAGACTTCCGCGATGATCCAACGCTGCGAGTCGCCATCGTGTCGGGCGCGGGTGAGAAGTTTTTCTGCGCCGGCTGGGATCTCAAGGCGGCGGCATCAGGCGATGCGGTCGACGGGGATTACGGTGTCGGCGGATTCGGCGGGCTGCAGGAATTGCGCGACCTCAACAAGCCGGTCATCGCAGCCGTCAACGGCATCTGTTGCGGCGGTGGATTGGAGATCGCGCTTTCGGCCGATCTGATCATCGCCGCCGATCATGCGACTTTCGCCCTGCCGGAAATCCGCTCGGGCACGGTTGCCGACGCCGCCTCGATCAAGCTGCCGAAGCGCATTCCCTATCATATCGCCATGGACATGCTTTTGACCGGACGCTGGCTCGATGTGCACGAGGCGCATCGCTGGGGTTTCGTCAACGAGGTTCTGCCGGCCAGGCGGCTGATGGAAAGAGCCTGGGAGCTTGCCCGCCTGCTCGAAAGCGGGCCGCCGCTCGTCTATGCGGCCATCAAGGAAATCGTGCGCGAAGCGGAGGGTTCGACGTTCCAGACTGCTATGAACAAGGTCACCAAGCGGCAGTTTGCGACCGTCGACAGGCTCTATTCGAGCGAAGATCAATTGGAAGGCGCCCGCGCCTTCGCCGAAAAGCGAAACCCGATTTGGAAAGGACAATGAAGAGGCGGCGGCAACCGCAGCATTTTCCCGCATGATGCGGGCACCGGAGGTGGAGAGGAAACCGCCTGCGGACCAGCCCGGAAGTTCTGTCAACGCACCACAAAGAAGGAACAGGGGAATGAACGACTATAGCAAATATCTCACAAGCCGCGTCACCGCCGGCGGGCTCAGCCGCCGCGAATTCATGGGACGCGCCATGGCGGCCGGCATCACACTTGCTGTCGCCGACAAGCTCTTCACCGAAAGCGCCGAAGCCGCCGAACCGAAGCGCGGCGGCCACCTGAAGCTCGGCCTCGAAGGCGGCGCCGCCACCGATTCCAAGGATCCGGCGAAGTTCCTGTCGCAGGTCATGTTCTGCATCGGCCGCTGCTGGGGCGACATGCTGGTTGAATCCGATCCGCTGACGGGTGCCGCCGTGCCGGCGCTCGCCGAATCCTGGGAGCCATCGAAGGACGCTGTGACCTGGACCTTCAAGATCCGCAAGGGCGTCAAGTTCCACGATGGCAAGGAACTGACGATCGACGACGTCGTCGCGACGCTGAAGCGTCATACCGATGCGAAGTCGGAATCAGGCGCGCTCGGTGTCCTCGGTTCGATCAAGGAGATAAAGGCCGACGGCGGCAATCTCGTGCTGACGCTTAGCGAAGGCAATGCCGACATGCCGCTGCTGCTGTCGGACTACCATCTGGTCATCCAGCCGAATGGTGGCGTCGACGATCCGCTGGCCTCGATCGGCACCGGCCCCTACAAGATGACGAGCTTCGAGCCCGGCGTCCGGGCGACATTCGAAAAGAACAAGGACGACTGGCGCAGCGACCGGGGCTATGTCGACTCGATCGAGATCATCGGCATGAACGACGCCACCGCCCGTATCGCCGCACTGTCGTCCGGCCAGGTGCACTACATCAACCGCGTCGATCCGAAGACCGTCAACCTCCTGAAACGCGCCCCCAACGTCGAGATCCTCTCGACTGCCGGGCGCGGCCATTACGTCTTCATCATGCATTGCGACAAGGCGCCGTTCGACAACAACGATCTGCGCCTGGCGCTCAAATACGCCATGGACCGCGAGACCATGGTGGAAAAGATCCTCGGCGGCTACGGCAAGGTCGGCAACGACTTCCCGATCAACTCCACCTATGCGCTGTTCCCCGAGGGCATCGAGCAACGCGTCTACGATCCCGATAAGGCGGCCTTCCACTACAAGAAGTCGGGCCATAGCGGCTCGGTGCTGCTGCGCACCTCCGAAGTCGCCTTTCCCGGCGGCGTCGATGCGGCCGTTCTCTATCAGGAAAGCTGCAAGAAGGCCGGCATCGAGATCGAGGTCAAGCGCGAACCGGGCGACGGCTACTGGACCAATGTCTGGAACGTCCAGCCGTTCTCGACCTCCTATTGGGGCGGCCGTCCGACGCAGGATCAGATGTATTCCACCGCCTATCTCTCGACGGCGGACTGGAACGACACCAAGTTCAAGCGTCCTGACTTCGACAAGCTGCTGCTGCAGGCCCGCTCCGAGCTTGATGAAGCCAAGCGCAAGGAGATGTATCGTACCATGGCGATGATGGTGCGCGATGAAGGCGGCGTGATCCTGCCGATGTTCAACGACTTCGTGAACGCCTCCACCAAGCAGGTGAAGGGGTATGTCCACGACATCGGCAACGACATGTCGAACGGTTACGTCGCAACCCGCGTCTGGCTGGACGCCTGATGGCAAGGGGCGCAGCGCCCCTCCGATCTCCGACGAAGCTGGGACCGTGGGAAGAAAACCCGCGGTCCTCCCGACGTTTTAGCCAAAGGCATTTGCCATGACCAACCCTGCCCCCAGCAATATCTTGCCGGGCCTGAGGCTCCGGCAGCGTTTTCCGTTGCTTGCCCTCATCCTCGAGCGCTTCGTGCTCAGCATTATTCTTCTTTTTGCCGTTTCCATCCTGATCTTCGGCGGGCTCGAAGCCCTGCCTGGCGATTTTGCCACCACCTATCTCGGCCAGTCGGCAACGCCGCAGGCCGTTGCCAACATCCGCCAGGATCTCGGGCTGGACCGGCCGGTGACGACACGTTACGTCGAGTGGCTCGGCAATGCCGTCCAGGGCGACTTCGGCACCTCCTGGGCCAGCAAGAATTCGGTGAGCGAACAGATCGGCAAGCGCCTCGGCAATTCGCTCTTTCTGGCGGGGTTCGCCGCGGCGATTTCGGTGCCGCTCGCTGTCGGCCTCGGCATGTTCTCTGTGCATTTCCGCAACCGCATGCCGGATAAGATCATCAACGTGATCTCGCTTGCGGCGATCTCGCTGCCGGAATTCTTCATCGGCTACCTGCTGATCCTCTTCTTCGCCGTGAAGCTCGGCATGGCGACCTTTCCCGCGACCGTCTACGACAGTATGGGTTTCGTCGAGCGGTTGAAGGCGATCGCGCTGCCGACCGCGACCCTCGTCCTTGTCGTGCTCGCGCATATGATGCGCATGACGCGGGCGGCGATCCTCTCCGTCATGTCTTCGGCCTATATGGAGACCGCCGAGTTGAAGGGCCTCAGCGCCTTCCGCGCGATCGTCAAGCATGCCGCCCCCAATGCGCTGGCGCCGATCATCAATGTCGTCGCATTGAACCTCGCCTATCTCGTCGTGGGCGTCGTCGTCGTCGAGGTGGTCTTCGTCTATCCCGGCATGGGGCAATATATGGTCGATGCGGTCACCGTGCGCGATATGCCCGTCGTGCAGGCCTGCGGCCTGATCTTCGCGGCCGTCTATATTTTCCTCAACATGATTGCCGATATCCTCGCGATCGTCGCCAATCCCCGGCTGAGGCATCCGCGATGAGAGCAAGAGACATCCCCATCACCGCCTGGATCGGCATGACAGGCATCGCCATCGCCTTTATCTTCGCGCTCTTCGCTCCCTGGCTCGCTCCCTATGGCGAAACGCAGGTCGTCGGCGACGTCTGGCAGCTGCCGGACGATCAATATATGTTCGGCCTCGACAATCTCGGCCGCGACATCCTCTCACGCCTGATCTACGGCGCCCGCACGACGCTCTTGGTCGCCTCCGCCGCCACGATCATCTCCTTCTCGCTCGGTGTGATCCTGAGCTTCACCGCGGCCGTCTCACGCGGCCTCATCGACACGGTGTTTTCGCGCTTCAATGATTTGATGATGTCGATCCCGACGCTGATCTTCGCGCTGGTGGTGCTGGCGGTGCTGCCGCAAAACCTGGTCGTGCTGATCCTCGTCATGGCGATCCTCGATTCCACCCGCGTCTACCGCCTCGGCCGTGCTGTGGCGCTCGATGTCGCGGTGATGGAATTCGTCGAGGCGGCCAAGCTGCGCGGCGAAGGCAAGCTCTGGATCATCTTCCGCGAGATCCTGCCGAACACGCTGTCGCCTCTGCTGGCCGAGTTCGGGCTGCGCTTCGCCTTCTCGATCCTCTTCCTCTCCACCCTGTCCTTCCTCGGCCTCGGCATTCAGCCGCCGGCGGCCGACTGGGGCGGCATGGTCAAGGATAATAAGGACGGCATCATCTTCGGCATTTCAGCCGCGCTGGTGCCGGGCACGGCGATCGCCGTGCTCGCCATCTGCGTCAACCTCGTCGTCGATTGGCTGCTGAAACGCACATCCAGCCTCAAGGGAGGGCGTGGCGATGCCTGAGCTTCTTTCCGTTCGCAATCTCAAGATCGAAGCGACCAGCTATCCGCCCGGCGAAGCGCCCAGGCGGGTAACGATCGTCGACGGCGTGTCCTTCGACCTTGAGAAGGGCAAGGTTCTCGGCCTGATCGGAGAATCGGGCGCCGGCAAGTCGACGATCGGTCTGTCGGCGCTGGCCTACGGCCGCGGCGGCGCCGAAATCACCGGCGGCGAGGTGCGGCTCGACGGCACCGATATTCTGACGCTCGGCAAGGATGGCATCCGGAAAATCCGCGGCGCCCGGGTCTGCTACGTCGCGCAATCGGCCGCTGCCGCCTTCAATCCGGCCCACAGGCTCGGCGACCAGGTGATCGAAGCCTCCGTCAAACATGGATTGATGAGCCGGGAGGAGGCGCGCAAACGGGCGCTTTATCTGTTCCGCGTGCTCGGCCTGCCCAATCCTGAGACCTTCGGCGAGCGCTTCGCCCACCAGGTCTCCGGCGGTCAGCTGCAGCGCGCCATGACGGCGATGGCGCTCTGCTCGAACCCTGAACTCATCGTCTTCGACGAGCCGACCACGGCGCTTGACGTCACCACGCAGATCGACGTGCTGGCGGCGATCAAGCATGCGATCGAGGAAACCCATACGGCAGCCCTCTACATCACCCATGACCTTGCCGTCGTCGCCCAGATCTCCGACGACATCATGGTCCTGCGCCACGGCAAGCAGGTGGAATATGGCAGCGTCCAGCAGATCATCGAAGCGCCGCGGGAAGATTATACCCGCGCGCTGGTCAATGTTAGGCAGGCCTATCGCGAGGAAGCCGCCGACCAGTCTGCGGCGCTTCTGAAGGTAGAGAATGTCAGCGCCGAATATTCCAACGGCTTCAAGGTGCTGCATGATGTCTCGCTGCATGTGCCGAAGGGGCAGACACTCGCCGTTGTCGGCGAATCCGGTTCCGGTAAATCGACGCTGGCACGCGTCATTACCGGCCTGTTGCCGCCAAGCAGCGGGCGTGTCGTCTTTGCCGGCAAGGCGCTGATGCCCGGTCTCAAGAGCCGGCCGAACGATGATCTGAGGCGCATCCAGCTGATCTATCAGATGGCCGATACGGCGATGAACCCGCGCCAGACGGTGCGCGACATCATCGGCCGGCCGCTGACCTTCTATTACGGCCTGAGAGGTGGGGAGAAGACCGCCAGAGTGAAGGAGCTGCTCGACCAGATCGAAATGGGCAACGGCTTCGTCGATCGTTATCCGGCCGAACTCTCCGGCGGTCAGAAGCAGCGCGTGGCAATAGCCAGAGCCCTTGCCGCCAAACCCGAGCTCATCCTTTGCGACGAGCCGACTTCGGCGCTCGATCCGCTGGTCGCGGAGGGCATCCTCAAACTGCTGCTGCGGCTGCAGGAGGAAGAGCAGCTATCCTATGTCTTCATCACCCATGACATTGCGATCGTCCGGGCGATCGCCGACAGCGTGGCGGTGATGCATCGCGGGAAGCTGGTGCGGTTCGGGCCGAAATCGACGGCGCTATCGCCGCCCTTCGACGACTACACCGATCTGCTGTTGAAATCGGTGCCGGAAATGGAAATCGGCTGGCTGGAACGCGTGCTTGCGACCCGGCGCATGGAAAGCGCCGGTCACTGAAAGACCGGTGTCTGAAAGGAATGAGCATGACGTCGCGCGGCTTCACCACCATCGAGAATGAATGGATCACGCTGAAGGACGGCACGCGGCTTGCGGCGCGCATCTGGATGCCCGACGGCGCCGAGCAGGATCCCGTTCCTGCCGTCTTCGAATTCCTGCCCTATCGCAAACGCGACGGCACCAGTCCTCGCGATGAGTCGACCTATCCGGTGTTTGCGGCTGCCGGCATTGCCGGCGTGCGCGTCGATATCCGGGGATCGGGCGAATCCGACGGCGTCATCGACGGCGAATATACCGAGCGTGAGCTTGCCGATGCCTGCGAGCTGATCGCCTGGATCGCCGCGCAGCCCTGGTCGAACGGCGCGGTCGGCATGATGGGCATCTCCTGGGGCGGCTTCAACAGCCTGCAGGTCGCAGCCCTGCGCCCACCGGCGCTCAAAGCCGTCATCTCGATTGCCTCGACCGTCGACCGCTACAATGACGATATCCACTACAAGAACGGGTGCCATCTCTCCGCCCAGCTCTCATGGGCGGCGACGATGCTCGGCTACCAGTCGCGCCCGCCCGATCCGGCCCTTGTCGGCGAACGCTGGAAGGAGATGTGGATCGAGCGCCTGGCAGGCGAACCGTTTCTCATGGAGGAGTGGCTGAGCCATCAGCGGCGCGATGATTTCTGGCGGCACGGCTCGATCTCGGAGGATTTTTCCAGCGTCGAGATCCCTACGCTCGTCATTGCCGGCTGGGCCGACGGCTATCGCAATACGCCGCTGATGGCGGTCGAGGGTCTGGGCGAGAAGGCGAAGGCGCTGGTCGGCCCCTGGGTGCACAAATATCCGCACTTCGCATGGCCGAAACCGCGCATGGATTTCCATGCCGAAGCGATCGCCTGGTGGAGCAGATGGCTGCGCGGCGAGGACAATGGCATCGACCGGCTGCCGCAGGCGCGCGCCTATATTCTCGATGCTATCCGCCCGGCTCTCCGCCGCGACAGCGATCCGGGTTTCTGGGTGGCGAAGGACAGCTGGTCGCCGCCGAAGATGCAATGCTTCTATGTCGAGCAATTCGGCAGGCTGACGGAGGGCATGCCGATCCCGCATGCGCCGGAGCATCCCGTCTATCTCAGTTCTCCCCTCGATACCGGCACGGCATCCGGTGAATATTTCACGCTGAAGCCCGATGCCGAAATGGCGATCGACCAACGCTCGGACGATGCCGGCTCGCTGGTCTTCGATACGATGCCGCTGGCGCGGGATCACGACTATCTCGGGCGGCCGGTGCTGACGCTTGCGCTGCGCTCCCGGGCATCGAGCGGAAATCTCTGCGCCCGGCTCGTCGATGTTCATCCCGATGGCACGGCGACGCGGGTCACCTTCGGCGTCGTCAACCTCACCCATCGCGACGGCAACGCCGATCCGAAGCCGCTGACCGCGGGCGAGACGGTGTCGCTCCGGCTCGTGCTCGATGCCTGCGGCTATCGCTTCCGCAAGGGACATCGCATCCGCCTTTCGCTTTCCACCGCCTATTGGCCGATGATCCTGCCGCCGCCGGAAGACGGGGGGATCGATATCGATATCGCCTCACTTGGTCTTGGGCTGCCGATGCTTGGCGAACACGAGAGGATTGAAATCGACGAACCGGCCAATCCCGATCCTTTGCCGAAATATATCGAGCATGCCGCCGCCGCGACCAAAAGACAGGTTGTTCGTGATCTTTCGTCGAACCGCACGAAATACCGCATTCATGAGGATACCGGGCTCTACGAACATCCTGAGACCGGCCTGTCGACCCGGCAGTTGCGGGAGGAAGTCTGGTCGATCTCGCCCGATGATCCGCTATCGATGACGGGGATTTCGACCTGGACCTGCGACATGCGCCGTCCCGGCTGGTTCGTCCGCACCGTCGCGACGGCGCGGATTGCCTGCACGGCGACCGATTGGATCATCAGCGCCATCGTCACGGCTTTCGAGGATGACGTGCAGATCTTCGAAAAGGTCTTCGCGGAAAAGAAGATCGCCCGCGACCTGATGTGATCGTCAGGCGCTCGCAAAATGCCGGACGGCCTCGCAGACCGCGCGGAAGCCGTCCTTGGCGCCGTCACTCATGTGGCGGGCGCGCAGCCAGGCATGCACCATCTGCGGCTCCTCCCGGAACGAGACCTCGATGCCCTCCGCAGCCAGCCGGGCGGCATATTGCCGGCCGTCGTCGCGGAGCGGATCGAAATGCGCGACCGTGATGAAGGCCGGCGGCAGCCCGGCAAGCGACGGCGCCTGCAGCGGCTCGGCGATCTCATTGTTGTCAGGCGCCTGCAGGATCGTGCGATAATAGGTGACATCTGCCGTTGTCAGGCCGGGCGCCGCAGCCATTTCGACATAGGAACCTGCGGCAAGGTCGCCGCCGAGCGCCGGGTAGATCAGCACCTGGCCGACGACGCCTGATAGCTCCTCATTGCGTGCGCGCAAGGCAAGGCCGGCCGCGAGATTGCCGCCGGCGCTGTCGCCGATCAGCACGACCTTGCTCCCGGCGGAAAGCAGATGTTTCAGCACGGCAAAACCGTCATCCGTCTGCGCCGGCCAGCGATATTCGGGCGCGAGCCGATAATCGACCGATACGAGTTCCGCACCGGCGAAATCGGCGATCTCGGCGCAGATGGCATGATGGCTCTCAAGCGAACCGACGGCGAAACCGCCGCCATGAAGATAGAGCAGAATGGTGCGGGTAACGATTTTGCGCGGACGGTAGCGCCGGATCGGTACGCGCTGGACCATGCCGTCCGCAAAGATCATATCCGGGGGCAGCGGACGGTCGAAGCGCGCGCAAAGGGCATCGTACCAATGCCGCTGCTGTTCGACCGATGCCTCAATCGCATCCGGCGGATAAAAAGCATCGCAAATTGCGAGAAATTGCAGGATGCCCTTTTCGGTGGGGACAGGCGTTGGAGCGGACATTGGGGGTCCTTTCGATTTGGAACATGCAGATCCATGTCCCTGGCCAACTCTGCCGTCATCTTGCGCCTTTGCGATGGAACCGATCTGTCCGGCAGCGACCCGTTTATGTCGCGGCGCTCGATTATTTTGAGCCCAATTCAAAATTCGCCAAAATTTTTTTGGCGTCGACCCAAGGAAAGCCATCGGAGAAACGTCTCAATCCCGAAATAGCATCTTGCTTGATAGCTTGGGGGTAGGTGCGCATTGGATGCGGAGCTCATAGAACGAGCGCAGGGGGGTGACCGGGAGGCCTTCGGGCAACTGGTCTCGCGCCATTATGATTTCGTCCACGCGACGGCATGGCGATGGTCAGGCAGTTCCACCGACGCCGACGATATCGCCCAGGAGGTCTGCGTCAAGCTCGGCGCGGCCATCCGCGGCTTTCGCGGCGCCAGCCGCTTCAGGACATGGCTCTACACGCTGACGCTCAACGCCGCCCGCGACCATAGACGCAAACTTGCGCGGGAAGCGCACACATTCCGCGCTTACGCGGCCGAACCGCAGCCGGATGCGCCGGGCGGAAACGACGACGAGCTGTCGAGCGCATTATGGGCGGCCGTGCGCGCCTTGCCGGAACGGCAATGCGACGCAGTGCTGCTCGTCTACGGCGAAGGCCTCAGCCATTCGGCGGCCGCCGATGTCATGGGCTGCTCGGAGGCGACCGTGTCCTGGCAGGTCCACGAGGCGCGCAAGAGGCTGAAAGCCATGCTCGGCAAGGAAGAGGTATGATGGACAAGGAACTCGAAAAGCTCTCCCGCCTCGCACCGCCGGCAGCCGATCCGGAGGCGCGGGCACGCGCCCTTGCCGCGGCGATGCAGGCCTTCGACAGCGCCGAAAATAATGCAGCGGCAGCCCAAGGAATTGCGAAAGGCTGGCGTCCAAGCTCCATCATCAACTGGATATGGAGCCCTGCCGTGAATAAGAAATTCCTCGCCGGTTCAGCGCTTGCGACGCTGCTCGTTATTCCCGCCGCCGGCTATCTCACCCTCGAGCTAACCCGCAACCAACCTATTATCGATCAGGAAAGGATAGCCGGCACCGTTTCGAAAAAGGAAGCGCCGATACCGACTGCCCGGCCGGCCGCGCCCACGCTTTCCGAAGCGGTGACTGAAGAGAAGCGGCCGGCTCAATTGTCGGCGGCTGAGAGCGCTCAAGTCTTGCAGGACAAGGAGCAGGCGATCGCCGCGCGGAAATCTGATCTCAATTCCGACGACGTCTCCGCCCTCTTAAATAAGTCGGGGGGTACAATGTCCGAAGGGGCCAAACGCTCTGTTGCATCAGGTGCCGCTGTTCCCCAGCAGCAGCTGGCGGAGCCGATGGCCGTCGCCCCCTCGCCTGCTCCGCCGACGGAAAGTCGTATGCAGGTTCAAGTCGATCCCAGCCGCGAGCGCTTTGCCAATGCCGCCGCAAATCCGATCAAGAATGTCGCGACCGATCCGGTCTCGACCTTCTCCGCCGATGTCGATAGCGCCTCCTATTCCTTCGTCCGCCGGTCACTGACCGGCGGGGCGATGCCCGATCCGCAATCGGTGCGCGTCGAGGAGATGATCAATTACTTCCCCTATGACTGGCCGCGTCCCGACAAGGCCGACCAGCCCTTCAAGGCGACCGTGACCGTGATGCCGACGCCGTGGAACCACGACACGGAACTGATGCATGTGGCGATCAAGGGTTATGACATCGCGCCGGCGGCTGCGCCGCACGCCAATCTCGTCTTCCTGATCGACGTCTCGGGCTCGATGGACGAGCCGGACAAGCTGCCGCTGCTGAAGAGCGCCTTCCGTCTATTGGTCAACCGGCTGAAGCCAGACGATACCGTCTCGATCGTCACCTATGCCGGCAATGCCGGCACGGTGCTCGAGCCGACGCGGGTGTCGGAGAAATCGAAGATCCTCTCGGCAATCGACAGGCTGGAGGCTGGAGGCTCGACCGGCGGCGCCGAGGGCATCGAGGCGGCCTACGATCTTGCCAAAAAGGCCTTCGTCAAGGAGGGCGTCAACCGGGTGATGCTGGCGACGGACGGCGACTTCAATGTCGGCCCGTCGAGCGACGAGGATCTGAAGCGCATCATCGAGGACAAACGCAAGGAGGGCATCTTCCTCACTGTTCTCGGCTTCGGCCGCGGCAATCTCAACGAATTCCCTGATGCAGACGCTGGCGCAGAACGGCAATGGCAGCGCCGCCTATATCGACACGCTGGCGGAGGCGCAGAAGACGCTCGTGGAAGAGGCCGGATCGACGCTGTTTCCGATCGCGAAGGACGTCAAGTTCCAGGTCGAATTCAACCCGGAACGGATCGCCGAATACCGGCTGATCGGCTACGAGACACGCGCTCTCAAGCGTGAGGACTTCAACAATGACCGTGTCGACGCCGGCGATATCGGCTCCGGCCACAGCGTCACGGCAATCTACGAGATTACCGCCAAGGGAAGCCCGGCGGTGATGAATGACGACCTGCGCTATGGCGCAGCCAACAAGGTGCCGGCCGAGGCCTCCGACAGCGCCCATCACGGCGAACTTGCCTTCGTCAAGATGCGCTACAAGCGGCCGGGCGAGGACAAGAGCGCCCTCATCACCACGCCTGTCGACGACCGCAATATGGTCGCCACCGTTGACGCCGCTCCTCAGGATGTCCGCTTCTCGGTGGCCGTCGCCGCCTTCGGCCAGAAACTAAGCCGCACCGGTGCCCTCGATGCCTATTCCTATCAGGCGATTGGCGATCTCGCCGCGGCATCGCGGGGGGCAGACCCCTTCGGCTACAGATCGGATTTCCTCGGGCTCATCCGGCTGGCTGACGGCCTCAGTCAATGACGAAAGCATTGCGAAGCAGATGCCGCCTGGGAGGGCGGCCTCTGTTGCTGGCGTTTGAAGATTAAGCTGGATTTTCAGTGGAGCGAGGAGCTCCGCGTTCAGCTGCGGGCAAACTCGAGAAGGGAACCGATGTCGTGGTTGTCGGCGGCCTGAAGTGCTGCGACATAGCGCATGCGTAGATCGCCCATGTCGCTGAGGCTCCCGCTCCCCCAACTGAAGGGCTCTTTGTTCAGCTTTTCCACGAGAAGATCGGCCGCCAGTCGCGCATGGCGCCCGTTGCCGTTTGGGAACGGATGGATGGCGACCAGACGATGGTGGAATCGGATTGCAATCTCGTCCGCGGCGAAGGTCTCATGCTCGATCCAGTATCGCACGTCGGCAAGCAACGCCGCGAGCTCGACCGGGATGCGATAGGCCTGAATACCAATGTTCCGCTCCGTCGCCCGGAAGCGACCTGCCCATTGCCAGACCTCGCCGAGCATGCGTCGGTGCAATGTGCGCATAAAGTCTTCCGTCAGCACCTTGTCGACCGGCATACGCCGTCGTCCGCGGCCCCAGGCTGCGCCCTTGACGATGTTCTCCTGTTCGGCCTCGTTGAGGTCGTTTCGATGCGTGATCCAGCTTTGAAGCAGGCCCTCGCGTTCCTGCGGTTCAAGCGGTGTTGCGTCCTCGGGTTCCTGGAAGAGGTCGGTCATTTCTCTGACCAGAGATCGCGCTCGGAAAGCTGGTCACGGATGTAGGCCTGGATACGGGATTCAAGATCGGCGTCATCGGTGCCCTGTGCCTCCAGGCGCATCGTATGCGCGACCCGCTGAAGTTCGCGCAACGCGATCTTTCTTGCCTGGCCGTTGAGTGCGGCCTCGAGCGACGTATTCGGGACCAGTGCGTAGACAAGCGTGCAGTCGAGCGCTTCGGCTGCGCGGCGCAAAGTGCTAAGCTGGATCGTTCCTGATGCCTCCGACTTCTCGATCGTTTCCACTGTCTGCGGCCGGATCCCCATCCGGGAACCGAGTTGCGCTCCGGTCATGCCGAGTGCGTCTCGCAATGCGCGAACCCATCCTTTAGGGGGAGCTCTGAAGTTCTCCGCAGGCTGCAGTGCATGAAGGCGTTCATCAAGCCGTTTCCGCGCTCGTTTTCGCACTTCGCTTTTCATCACTGAAACCTTTTGGCCCTACTACAAAATCACATCACAGGCTGGTCTAAGATAACTAAATATCAGTCTATAGGACGATAAGCAACTAATAAAATCAGCCTATAAACTGAATTCTGTGCGCACCGATACAGGTTGTGGACTGATTTTGTTGTGGGCCTACAGGTTTATTACCGAAATGCTCCCCAAGTCGACCACACATTACGTCTCAACGGAGAACGGAACGACAGCCCGCTCTATCCCAGTCTCGACCCATTAGCCGTGAGATAGACGGCGTAGAGCGACGTGGTTGCGGTGATGAAGAGGCGGTTTCGTTTCTCGCCGCCGAAAGCGACATTGGAGACGATCTCAGGGATATGGATCTTGCCGATCAGCGTGCCGTCCGGATCGTAAGCGTGCACACCGTCGCCGGCGCTCGTCCAGATCCTCCCCTTCCGGTCGACGCGAAAGCCGTCGAAAAAGCCTGCGGTGCATTCGGCGAAAATGCCGAGATCGGTGAGCTGTCCATCACCCGACACAGCGAGTTTTCGTATATGACGCGGGCCGTCGGGCAGATGGGTCCCGCCGGTGTCTGCGACATAAAGCACTGTTTCGTCGGGAGAAAAGGCCAGCCCGTTCGGCTTGATGAAATCGGACGTCATCCGATCGGTCGTGCCTGTTGCCGGATCATGCCGGTAGACATGGCATCCGCCGATTTCCTCTTCGCCGTAGTCGCCCTCATAATCGTGAAGGATGCCGTAGCTCGGGTCGGTGAACCAGATGGTTCCGTCGGATTTGACGGTGACGTCGTTGGGCGAGTTGAACCGTTTTCCGGCAATGCGATCGGCCAGCACGGTAATCCCGCCGTCGAAATCCGTTCGCGTGACACGGCGCGCCAGATGTTCGCAGGTGATCAGTCGTCCCTGATTGTCGACCGTGTTGCCGTTGGAATTGTTGCTGGGCGCGCGGAAGACCGACGTCTGCCCGCTGGTATCGTCGTAGCGCATCATGCGATTGTTGGGGATATCCGAGAAGACCAGATAACGCCCGGCGGCAAACCAGGCTGGTCCTTCCAGCCAGCGGCCGCCCGTCCAAAGCCGCTCGACGCGGGCATGGCCGACGAAACAGCTTTCAAAACGTGGGTCGAGCACTTCGAACCCCGTACCCTCGATTTCTCCGAACATGATCTCCCTCACTTCAGAATGTTATCGATATCATCCTGCCCTGTTTTTCGCCCTTCGTACAGAGATCGACGAACTGTGGAACGCGGCAGTCCTGTAATAATATTGATTGTGCGATGATAGCGATAACTTTATCGTCTTCTGACATGCCCAACGCGGAAGCTGTTTGAAAGCGGAGCCGGTGAAAGACGAGGATGAGTCAAAAGGCAGGCGTCTCAAGGGAGGAGACGCCCAAAAGCTGACGATGGCCGAAGTCGCCAAATATGTCGGCGTGTCGGCCATGACCGTTTCGCGCGCCTTTCGCCAGGATGCGAGCGTTTCCGAAGAGACCCGGAAGCGCATCATGGAAGCCGTCGATGCGCTCGGTTATGTGCTCGATCTTTCCGCCGGCGGCCTTTCATCGCGGCGCAGCGGCTTCATCGCGGCGCTGGTGCCCTCCATCAACAATTCGAATTTTTCCGATACCGCACGCGGCATCACCGATGCCTTGGAAAATACCGGCCTTCAGCTTCTTCTCGGCTATACCGATTATTCCGCCGAAAAAGAGGAAAAGCTGATCGAGGCGATGCTGCGCCGACGCCCCGAGGGCATCATCCTGACAGGCGGTTCGCATACCGACCGGGCGCGGCGCATGCTTGATAAGGCCGGCATTCCGGTGGTTGAAACCTGGGAAATTCCAGAAGAGCCGATCAATCACGTCGTCGGCTTTTCCAACAGCGAGGCGATGTCGCTGCTGGTGCGGACGCTTGCAAGCCAGGGCTATCGGCGGTTCGGCTACATCGGCGGAACGACGGCGCGCGATACGCGCGGCAGCCAGCGGCGAAGCGGTTTCCTGAAGACTGTCGAGGAACTGGGATTGGGACCGGGCCGGGCGATTTCCTTCGGCGTGCCGCCGATCACGATGGAACAGGGCGGCCAAGCGGTGGTGAGCCTCCTGGAACGCTGGCCGGACACGGAAGTGGTTCTCTGCGTCTCCGACCTGTCCGCCTTCGGCGCGATCATGGAATGCAAGCGCAGGGGAATGCGCGTGCCTGAAGATATCGCCATTGCCGGCTTCGGCGACTACGAGATCTCGTCGATCTGTCATCCCAGCATCACCACGATCAATGTCGACTGTTACGGCATCGGCCGCCAGGCCGCCGCCCGGCTGCTGGATGCCCTGCAGGCGGGCGGCGAGGCGACCGGCGACGAGATTACATTGACCGGCTACAGGGTCGTCCTGCGCGAAAGCACGGAGCGAGGCGCCCGATAATCGGCGCCTTGTCAGAAGGCGATCTGGACTTTCATCGACTTGCTGCGGTCGCTGGCCAATTCGAAGGCGGCGACGGCCTCGTCGATGGCAAAAACCCCTGTCAGCAGCGGCTTCAGATCGACGCGGCGCGCGTTGATCAGTTCGACGGCAAGCGCAAATTCCTCGTGAAAGCGGAATGTCCCGCGCATCTCGATTTCCTTGGCGACGATCATGTTCTGCGGGATGGAGACATCGCCGCCGAGACCGAGCTGCACGAGAACGGCGCGGGGCTTCAGCGCCTCCAGGCCGGCGCGCACGGCGCGCTCATTGCCCGACGCTTCGAACATGACGTCGAAATAACCCTTGTCGGCGCCGTAAGCGGCGAGGTCAGCGGCATGCGTGGCAACATTGATCGTCCGATCCGCGCCGCTGGTGCGGGCGATTGCCAGAACGCTGTCGGTCACATCGGTCGCGACGATTTCGCGGGCGCCGAGAACGCGCGCGGCAACAATCGCCAGCATCCCGATCGGGCCGCAACCGGTGACGAGCACGCGTTTGCCCAGCAGCGATCCGGCGCGGCTGGCCGCATGCAGCGTTACGGCAAAGGGTTCGGCGAAGGCGGCCTCGTGAATGGAAATGCCCTCGGTGACCTTGTGGCATTGCCAACGCTCCGCCACCAGCCGCTGGCGAAAGCCGCCCTGAATATGCGGCATCGGCATGGCGCTGCCGTAAAATCGCATGTTGAGGCAGTGGTTCTGCTGTCCCTTCAGGCAATATTGGCAATGATTGCACGGCCGGCTCGGGGACACCGCAACACGGTCTCCGACGGCAAGATCGCTCACACCGGCACCCAGCGCCTTGACCGTGCCGGCGATTTCGTGGCCGAGGATCATCGGCTCGCGCAGGCGAACGGTGCCGAAGCCGCCATGATTGTAATAATGCAAGTCGGAGCCGCAAATGCCGCCGGCTTCGATGGCGATTTCCACCTGCCCCTCTCCCGCAACCTCCGGCTCGCGCTCCTCGATCCTGAGATCCTTGGCGGCATGAATGACGATGGCTTTCATAGCGAATCCCTCACACGACGGGAGTTGGAAGCGGGTTGCCGGCAAAATGCGCGGCGAGATTGTCTCTGACCAGCTGGCCCATGGCCTTGCGAGTCTCGACGGTACCGGAGCCGTGATGGGGCTGCAACACCACGTTTTGAAGCGTCAGGAAACGCGCATCGATCTTCGGTTCGTTGAGGAAGACGTCGAGGCCGGCGGCCTGGATGGTGCCGTCCTGGAGGGCCGCGATCAGCGCCTCTTCGTCGACCGTCGTTCCGCGCGAAACATTGATCAACATGCCGTTGGGGCCGAGCGCTTTCAGCACCTCGGCATTGATGATCTTCATCGTCGCCTGCCCGCCGGGGACGATGACGATCAGAAAATCGGCCCAATCGGCAAGTGCCACAAGGTCCGGCTGGTAGGCGTAGGCGACATCCTTGTGCTCATTGCGGGCAAAATAGGCGATGTCGCAGCCGAAAGCGGCGGCCCGCTTGGCGATCGCCTTGCCGATCCGCCCCATGCCGGCCAGTCCGACCTTCTTGCCTGAGACCCGCGTCACCAGCGGCATGGCGACATTGCCCCACTGGCCGGCGCGGACGAAAACGTCGGCCTGCGGAATCTGCCGCGCCGTGGCAAGCAGCAATCCGATGGCGATATCGGCGACGTCCTCGGTCAGCACGTCAGGGGTATTGGTGACACGAATGCCGTTGGTGCGGGCATAGGAGAGGTCGATGGCATCGGTGCCGACGCCGTAGCAGGAGACGATCTCCAGCTTCGGCAATTGTTTCATCAGCTCGGCGGACGCGCCGAGTTCACCGCGCGTCGCGATGGCGCGAATATCCTTGCCGACCCTTGCGATCAGTTCCTGCCGGTCTGCCGCTTCCCACAGGCGGTGAACGCGATACTTCGCCTCCAGATCGACCATATCCCATTCCGGGTAGGCTCCGGTCATCAAGATCTCTACCTCAGGCATTCCGTCTCCGTCCCGCATTTTGACAGTTGATTATGTTATCGATAACATATAATCCGGAAAAGCGATGTCAAGTGAGTTTCACCTGAAGTGGCGGTATAAGCCGTCATTCGCAGCGACACCGGAGGAGTTACTTGCATGAAGAACCTGTTTGATCTGACCGGACGGCTTGCCCTGATCACCGGCTCGAGCCAGGGGATCGGTTATGCGCTGGCCGAGGGCCTGGCGCAGCATGGCGCAGAGGTCGTCATCAACGGCCGCACGCCCGAAAGCGTCAAACGGGCCGTCGAGAGCCTCAAGGCTCAAGGCCTGTCGGCGCATGCGGCCATCTTCGATGTGACCAGCAAGGACGCCGCCAAAGCGGGCATCGATGCGATCGAGGCCGATATCGGCCCGCTCGACATCCTGATCAACAATGCCGGCATGCAGTTTCGCACGCCGCTGGAAGACTTTCCGGCGGACAAATGGGAGCTACTGCTGACCACCAATATTTCGAGCGTGTTTTACGTCGGCCAGGCAGCCGCCAAGGCCATGATCGCCCGCGGTCAAGGCAAGATCATCAACATCGCTTCGGTGCAGAGCGAACTGGCTCGTCCCGGCATCGCACCCTATACGGCGACCAAGGGCGCCGTGCGCAACCTGACGCGCGGCATGTGCGCCGACTGGGCCAAGCACGGTCTGCAGATCAATGCGATCGCGCCGGGTTATTTCAAGACGCCGCTCAACCAGGCGCTCGTCGACAATCCCGAATTCTCGTCCTGGCTGGAGAAGCGGACGCCGGCCGGACGCTGGGGCAATGTCGAGGAACTGGTGGGTGCCGCCGTTTTCCTCTCGGGCCGCGGCTCGTCTTTCATCAACGGCCACACGCTTTATGTCGATGGCGGCATCACGACCTGCCTCTGACCGAGACACGACGATGGAGAGCGAGAAAGAAGCGTTGCCTCTGGCGGTCGTGGTCATGGGCGTGAGCGGTTGCGGCAAATCCTCGGTTGGAGCGGGAATCGCCGCTCGAAACGGCGTGCGATTTGTGGAGGGCGACCAACTCCACCCCGCCGCAAACGTCGAGAAGATGGCGAAAGGCATACCGCTCACCGACGCCGACCGCCTGCCCTGGCTCGACCGGATTGGTGAGGAAATAAAGACCGCGCAAAGGGTGTCGCGGGGGTTGGTTATTTCGTGCTCGGCGCTGAAGCGCAGCTATCGGGACCGGTTGAGACAGGTGGCTGGCGGGCGCCTGGCCTTTGTTTTCCTGGAGGGCTCGCGCGATCTGCTGCTGTCGCGGATGCAGGCCCGCCAGGGCCACTTCATGCCGGCGTCGCTGCTCGACAGCCAGCTGCAGACGCTGGAGCCGCCGACCGGTGAAGCCGGTGTGGTAACGGTGGCGATCGGTAGGGCTTTGGATGATATGGTGGCGCTGGCTTGTGAGGGGCTGGGCGCGGCCGACAAGGGAGGTTTTCATGCAGGATGATTATAGAGCAGATGTCGCCGTTATCGGCGCCGGCATCATGGGAACGGCGATCGTCACGCGGCTGATCGAGACAGGCCACAAAGTATCGGTCTTCGATCTCGATGCCGAGAAGGTTGCAGCATTGACGGCAAAGGGCGCTCACGCGGCGAGCTCCGTGGCGACTGCCGTCTCGGCGTCGGAATTCTGCATTCTCAGCCTCAATCACGCCAGCATCGTGCGCGCCGTCGTCTTCGGCGAGAAGGGGGTTGCGGCGGCGGCAATCGCCGACAAGCTGCTGATCGACATGTCCTCCATCGACCCCACTGAGACGGCCGACATGGCGAAACGGCTGCGTGCGGAAACCGGCATGGCATGGGTGGATTGCCCGCTGTCGGGCGGCGTACCCGGCGCGCTCGGCGGCAAATTGACGATCATGGCCGGCGGCAACCCCGAGGACTTCGAGCGGGCGCGTGTGGTGATGCGGCATCTTGCCGCCAATTATACGCTGATGGGCGCCTCCGGCGCCGGTCAGACCACCAAGCTGATCAATCAGCTGTTCTGTGCCGTGCTGTTCCAGGCGGTCGCCGAAGCCGTCAAGCTCGCGGAAGCCGGCGGCGTCGATCCCGCCGCAATTCCGGCAGCCCTTGCCGGCGGCCGGGCGGACAGCCGGATATTGCAGGAATTCATGGCGAAATTCGCCGCCCGGGATTTCTCGCCGACAGGCAGGATCGACAATATGCTGAAGGATCTGGATTCGCTCCAGGCCTTTGCGCTGAAGACCAAGAACTCCGCTGCCGATGACGGGTGCGGTGGTGGAGATTCACCGCCTGCTTTGCGCCGCCGGCCTTGGGCCGAAGGAACTCTGCCGAGATGATGCATCTCCTCGACGGATTTCGCGCCGGCTGACGTCATCTCGCGGAGTTGGGGATTGTCACTTTCCGCTTGACTATTGCGGAATGTTATCGATAACATCTTTTAAGGACAGCTGCAGCTTTGGGAGGAGCCACAGTGGAAGCCAAGAGACTGCTGGAGTTCCAATCGATCACCAAGAGCTTCGGCGGCACGCAGGCGCTGCGTGACGTATCGATCGATCTGCGCGAGGGCGAGATCCTTGCACTGCTGGGCGAAAACGGCGCCGGCAAATCGACGCTGATCAAGACGCTTGCCGGCATTTACAAGCCGGATCACGGCGACATCCTCTTTCGCGGCCAGAGCTACCATCATCGCCCGCCGAAACCGAACGAGCGGCAGCCGGTCGCCTTCATCCACCAGGATCTCGGTCTGATCGAGTGGATGACGGTCGGTGAGAATATGGGCCTGTCGCAGGGCTTCTCGATGCGCGGCGGCCTGATCGACTGGGGAAGGACGCAGGCGCGGGCCAAGGAAGCGCTGAAACTGGTCGGCTGCGACTTCGATCCGACGACGCGGGTCTCGGCCCTGTCGCGCACCGAAAAATCGCTCGTCGCCATCGCCCGCGCGCTTGCCGTCGAAGCCGATGTTCTGGTGCTCGACGAGCCGACGGCGAGCCTTCCCGCCGACGAAGTCGATCGGCTGTTCAATGCGATCCGCCCCCTGAAGGAGCGCGGCGTCGGCATGATCTACGTCTCCCACAGGCTGGACGAGATTTTCCGCATCGCCGATCGTGTCGCCGTGCTGCGCGACGGATGCATGGTCGGACAGAAGCCGGTCAGCGAGACCACCCCCGACGAACTGGTGACGATGATCATCGGCCGCAGCGGCGACAGTCTCTTTTCCAAGACCGAGATCAAGCCCGGCAAGGCGATCGTCAAGGTCCGCGACCTCGTCTGCGCCGGCACGAGCCCGATCTCCTTCGATATCCGTGAGGGCGAGTTGCTGGGCCTGGCCGGGCTGCGCGGCGCCGGCCAGGAGCGCATCGGCCGAGCGCTGTTCGGCTGCGAGCCCTTCAATGGCTCGGTTCTGCTGCATGACCAGGCGCCGGATCTGTCCAGCCCGCGACAGGCCATGGCGTCGGGCATCGGTCTGATCGCCCGTGACCGGACGGAGGAATCCGTCGCGCTGTCGCTTTCCATTCGGGAAAACACCTATCTCAATCCGGGTGCCGTCGGGCGCGGGCTTTTCTCCTTCCTGTCGCCGCGCGGCGAAGCCGATCTTGCCCATGCGATCGGCCATTCCGTCGGCCTCAGGCCGAACGATCCGGATCTGCCGGCGGAAGCGCTGTCGGGCGGCAACCAGCAGAAAGTGGTCGTCGGCCGCTGGCTGGCGACCGGCCGTAAGCTGCTGGTCGCCGAAGACCCGACCGCCGGCGTCGACATCGGCGCGCGCGCCGAGATCTACCGCCTGATCACCCAGGCGCTGGAAGCCGGTCTGGCGGTCGTCGTGGTCTCGACGGATTTCGAGGAAATCGCCCATATCTGCCACCGCGCGCTGGTTTTCTCGCGCGGCAAAATCGTCAGCGAACTGAGTGGAAGCGCTCTGACGACGGAGGCGGTCATCACCGCCGCCTCCGCCTCGGAAGCGGCTTGAGCCATCGGGAGAACAGCCATGCAATCCATTGAATCCACTGCGCTGGAGCCGACCAAGAGCGAAATGGCCGGCCTGTCCACCGGCCAGAAGATCGGACGCCTGATCCCGGTTTACGGGCTGGTGATCCTGACTGTCGGCCTGATCGTGCTCTTCTCGATCCTCTTGCCCGATACCTTCCCGACCGTGCTGAACGTCCGCTCGATCGTCTCCGACAAGGCGATCATCGCGCTGCTGTCGCTCGCCGCAATGATCCCGATGGCATCGGGGCGCATCGATCTGACCGTGGGCTACGGCATCGTGCTCTGGCACATTCTCGCCATCAGCCTGCAGACGGTCTATGGCCTGCCCTGGCCGGTCGCCGTCGTCATCGTTCTGGCGCTCGGCGTCCTCACCGGCTTCATCAACGGCCTGCTGGTCGAAGTCGCCAAGATCGACAGTTTCATCGCCACGCTCGGCACGGGAACGGTTCTCTACGCGCTTGCCCTCTGGCACACCGGCGGGCGGCAGGTGGTCGGCGTGTTGCCGGAAGGTTTTTATGCGCTGAATGGCACCATGCTGTTCGGCCTGCCGATCACCGGCTTCTATGTGCTCCTGATCGCGATCTGCATGTGGATCGTGCTCGAATATCTGCCGATCGGCCGTTATCTCTATGCCATCGGCGCCAATCCCAAGGCCGCGGCCCTCAACGGCATTCCTGTCCGCAAGTTCGTGATGGGGGCCTTCATCACCTCGGGTCTGCTGGCGGCTCTGACCGGTGTCCTTCTCGCCTCGAAGCTGCGCATCGGCCAGGCGAGCGTCGGCCTCGAATATCTGCTGCCGGCGCTTGTCGGCGCATTCCTCGGATCGACGACGATCAAGCCGGGGCGGGTGAATGTCTGGGGCACCCTGATCGGCGTCATCATCCTGGCGGTCGGCATATCGGGAATTCAGCAATTCGGCGGATCGTTCTTCGTCGAACCGCTGTTCAATGGAGTAACCCTGCTGATCGCCATCGGCATAGCAGGTTACGCCCAGCGCAAGCGCGGAGCTGTGAGGAGGATCACACCCGCATCCAAATGAGGATGCCGGCTCAGCCGGTGTTCCAGAACAAACAAAATGGAGGAGTGAACATGAAGCGCAGGACTTTAATGCAGGCAACGGTCGCAACCGTCGCCCTTCTGATCAGCGTGCCGGCAATGGCCGATTCCATGGCCGACGCCAAGGCCGTGGTCGACAAGTATGCGTCCAAGGTGAGCGCTTGGGATGGCCCGACGAGCGGGCCGAAGGGCGCGAGCGGCAAGAACATCGTCATTCTTGCCGCCGATATGAAGAACGGCGGCATCCTCGGCGTGGTCAACGGTGTTCAGGAAGCGGCGGGCGCCTTGGGCTGGACGGTGAAGGCGCTTGACGGCGCAGGCTCGATCGGCGGACGGACGGCGGCCTTCGGCCAGGCCATGGCGCTGAAGCCCGACGGTATCATCATCAACGGCTTCGATGCCGTCGAGCAGAAGCCGGCGATGGAAGCGGCCAAGGCGGCCGGCATTCCGATGGTTTCCTGGCACGCCGCCTCGGCGGTCGGCCCGGTTCCGGAGGTCGGCGTATTCGCCAATGTGACCACCGATGCGATGGAAGTCTCGAAGTCCGCGGCGGACTGGGCCTTCGCCGATGCCGGCGGCAAGCCGGGTGTCATCATCTTCACCGACTCGACCTATGCGATCGCGATCGCCAAGGCCGACCGCATGAAGAAGGAGATCGAGGATCTCGGCGGCACCGTGCTGGAATATGTCGACACGCCGATCGCCGAAACCTCCCAGCGCATGCCGCAGCTGACGACGTCGCTGCTGCAGAAGTACGGCGCCAAATGGACGCATTCCCTGGCGATCAACGACCTCTATTACGATTTCATGGGACCGTCCCTTGCCTCGGCCGGCATTGCCGGTGACGGCAAGCCGGTGAATGTCGCGGCCGGCGACGGTTCGGAGAGCGCCTATCAGCGTATCCGCGCCAAACAGTTCCAGGCCGTCACCGTTGCCGAGCCGCTCAATCTGCAGGGTTGGCAGCTCGTCGACGAACTGAACCGCGCTTTCGCCGGCGCCCCGTGGTCGGGCTATGTGTCGCCGCTGCACGTGGTGACCAGTGAGAATGTCGAATTCGACGGCGGACCGAAGAACAGCTTCGATCCCGATAACGGTTACCGCGATCAATATAAGAAAATCTGGGGCAAATAAGCCTTCCCAGGGCGTATCGACGGATACGCCCTCCCTCCCCTCCGTCACCCGACATCGGTCCAGCTCCCTCGAGTTTTGGAAAAGAGAACCTATGATCATTCGCTATGCTTTGTTTGAAGGCGAAATCCATCCCGGCCGGGAAGAGGAATTTCGCGATTTTGTGAGACAGCGCCTTGTCCCTTTGTGGACGAAATTTCCCGGAGCCGAAGAAATCCGGGTGCTGGACGGGGTCGAACGCGACGAAGGCGCGCCGGTCTATGCCATGGCTCTGGCCATTCGGTATCCTCACATGGAGGCCGTGAACGCAGCACTTCTCTCCGACGTGCGGTTTCAGAGCCGCGAGGTCACCGGCGAGCTATTGAAGCTTTTCACCGGCAAAGTGCACCATCACGTCTTCGCTGCGAACGAATATCCTCCGCGCGTCGCCTGACATCAGGAGGAGCAACCGGCAAGCACCAAGCGTTACGCCACCGTTGCCACGCAGCGGTTGCGGCCGGCATTCTTGGCGGCGTAGAGGTTGGCGTCCGCAACATGCAGCGCAGCCTCCAGCCTGTCGGTCAAAGACCAGTCCGCCAGACCGATGGAGCAGGTGACCTCAAGCTTCGGGGTCACCGCCGACCATTCATGGTCCTGCACCCGCAGGCGCAGCCGCTCGGCATCGGCAAAGGCGTCGCCGGCTGCCGTGCCGGGAAGCAGAAGCAGGAATTCCTCGCCGCCCATGCGGATCGCCAGACGGCCTTCCGGTCCGATACCGCCCAGCAATCCGGCAATCTGACGCAGAACCATGTCGCCCGTCGCATGGGAAAAGATGTCGTTGATGCGTTTGAAATGGTCGATGTCGAACAGCAGCAACGCCGCATGGGTCACGCCGGATTCGGCCCAATCTCTGCACCTGAGCTGCAATTCGCGGCGATTGCCGAGACCGGTCAGCGGATCGGTGCGCGATGCCAGCGCCGCCTCGCGCTGTTCGGCGGCAAGCCGCAGATTTTCCTCCAGCAGGCGTTCGCGCTCCAGACGGGCGCTGTCTTCCTTGCGGCGCATCGTCTCCAGGTCGAGCGCCAGCTTCATCGTATAGGCACGCGCCGAGGCAAGCCGGCGATAATCCTCGACCACCATCTCATGGTAGGCCTTGTGATAGTCGAAAGCCGCCCTCCAGTCGCCGGCCATTTCGGCGATCCGGAAGCGCATGTCGAAATGACGCATCTTCATGCCGGGCGTGGCCAGAACGCCTTCCATCGCCTCGATGGCTGCAAGCAGCGACAAGGCTTCGCCGAAAGCGCCCTGCCCCGTCAGAAGATAGGCGTACCAGTAGGAGGCTTCCGCCAGCAGCGCCGCGTCCTCTGCGACCCGGCAGGCGGCGATGGCGGCGATATAATGGGCCGCCGCCGCGGCGTCTTCGCTACGCGTCCATGCCAGGAGCCCGAGATAGCAGTGGCACTCGGCAATCTCATAGGGCAGGTTTTCCGCCTGAGCCTCGGTCAGAATCGACCGCAACTGATCTTCCGTGCGGGCAAGCAGGGTGTTGTCGATCTCCCGCCCTGCCAGGCGATGCTCGCCGAGTGCGCGTGCCGTCATGCGGCTGGCAATCGAGCGGGCGATCAGCACGGAGCCTTTTGCCAGACCGCTCGTCTCCGCATAATCCAGACTTTCGGCGGCGGCCTCGGCCGCGCGATCGAAGTCCTTCGTGTCGAGCAATGCCACCGCATAGGCCGTGCGTGCTCGCCAGTTGGCGAGCGGATCCGTGCAGGACTTGGTGCGTTTCTGGCAATCGGTCAGAAGGGCGAAGCCGGTTTCCAGATCGCCGAGGGCCACCAGAAGGCCGCCATGGATCGACTGCAGGGAAATGATGGCAGCCTGGTCCTGGCAATAGCGGAGCCAGGTTTCGGCGCGAATGCATATTTTCAGGCCTTCAGCCAAGCTCTCCTTGTTGAAATGAATAAGCGCCAGCCGATGTGAGGCGCGCAAGGCTCCGGCAACATCGCCTGCCTCGAGCGCGGCTTCATAGGCGGCCTCGCCGACCTCGAGCGCTTCGCCGGTGCGGCATTCCCAGTCTAGGCGCACGGCGCAGTCCAGCAGTTCCTGCCAGTGCGCTGCCAGGTTTTGATCCTGCCTTGACTCGGAAGACGCCTGTCGTGCCACCTCTGCCCCATTCTTTCCCTGCATATGGTCCATGAGAACTTCTAAAAAATTCTCAAAGAGTTTCGCTTAACAAGCGACGAACATCGCCTCTCGCTTCCGCAGATCATTATTCGGGCACTGCTCCCGCGAACATTCAGCGGTCTTTTTTGCAACAGGCGATATGCTCCGTTTCCTTACAGCAACTTCACATATTCTTCCCTGTGGAAAAAATTAGACATTTTGCGCAGAAATACCGATGAAATATACAAAATGCGCAACAGAACGATGCCCTCTCGGCGTCGTTTACATTCTCTAAAATATATAACTTTATTTTTAAGCGATCGGAGCGACGTTCCCAGGGATCGTCACCTCCGCCATGACGGCGGGCCAGGCATCCGAATCTCGTATGAAATCGACATTGTTACCGCGACGCAGGCGCCTCGCACCTTTGATGCGCTGGCTGCGCTCAGGGGACACGTGTGGCGGTATGCGAATGGCGTCGCTTCCGCGTGCGGGGTGCCTATCGGGTGCTCGGACAACCGGGTCCCATATTTGAACGAGATGCAACGAACGATCCTGGCAGTCCAGACACCTGTAACAAAACCTCCCATACGACGGAGAGTAGTAATGAAGAGCATTAAGAATTCAGGGATCGCGGTGCGTCTCGCCCTTGGCTTCAGCTTCCTGATCTTGCTGATGGCCGGCCTGAGCATTTATGCGGCGGTTAAGGTCGCGGAGATCAACAGCAATCTCGAAACGATCAACGACGTCAACAGCGTCAAGCAGCGGTTCGCCATCAACTATCGCGGTAGCGTGCACGACCGGGCGATTGCCATTCGCGACGTAACCCTGGTGACCTCCGCCGATGAGCGCAAGGCGGCCCAGGCGTTGATCGAAAAGCTCGCGGCTTCCTATGCCGAGAACGAAAAGCGCATGGCCGATATGGTCGCATCGCCGGCAGGCGCGACGGACCAGGAGAAGTCCATACTGAAGGAGATCGCCGACATTCAGGCGAAAACCAATCCCCTGGTCGCCCAGATCAGCGCGCTGGAGGAAAAGGGCGACGGCGAGGCGGCCCGCAAGATCCTGCTCGAACAGGCGCGGCCGGCCTTCGACGCCTGGCTCGGCGCCATCAACAAATTCATCGACTACCAGGAAGCACTGAACAAATCGATCGGCGGAGATGTCCGCAGCACGGCGAGCGGCTTCAAGCCGATCGTTCTGACGGCGCTGGGCATCGCGGCTCTTCTTTCCGTCCTTGCCGCGGTCATTACCGCACGCACGATCGTTGGCCCGCTGGCAAAACTGCAGCTTTCGCTGAAAGCGATGGCGGAGGGCAATCTCGATGGCGACCGTCGCCTCGAAGCGCGCGGCGACGAGATCGGCAAGCTTGCCCGCGCCGTGGCGGGATTGCGCGACGCCATTTCGGCAAAGGCGGAGCGGGAAGCCGATGCGGAAGCCAGGCGGGCCGTCGCTGAACGGCATCGGCTCGAACAGGATGCCGACGAACGCCGCACCCTTGCCGAGCAGACGGACCGGGCTGTCGGCCAGCTTGGCAGTGCATTGCAGGCGTTGGCCGATGGCGATCTCACGCAGCAGATCGGCACGCCGTTCATCCCATCCCTGGAAAAACTCAGGGCCGACTTCAATTCCGCCGTCGAAAAGCTCCGCGCCGCCATGCAGAAGGTGGCCGAGAACGCCAGCGCCATTGCGGCCGGCGCACAGGAGATCCGCTCTGCCTCGGACGATCTCGCCAAGCGGACCGAGCAGCAGGCCGCCTCCGTCGAGGAGACCGCCGCTGCCCTGGAAGAGATCACGACCACTGTCGCCGACTCCAGCAGCAGGGCTCAGGAGGCTGGCCAGCTCGTCCGCAAGACGAAGGACAATGCGGAGCGCTCGGGCAGCGTCGTCCGTGACGCAGTCGATGCCATGGGCAAGATCGAATCGTCGGCCACCGAGATCGGCAGCATCATCGGCGTCATCGACGAGATCGCCTTCCAGACCAACCTGCTGGCGCTGAACGCCGGTGTCGAAGCGGCCCGCGCCGGTGAAGCCGGCAAGGGCTTTGCCGTCGTCGCCCAGGAAGTGCGCGAACTGGCGCAGCGTTCCGCCAAGGCGGCAAAGGAAATCAAGGAACTGATCAACGCTTCGAACGGCCATGTGAAAAACGGCGTTGCCCTGGTTGGCGAAACCGGAAAGGCCCTGCAGGAGATTGCGGTACAGGTGCAGCAGGTCGACGGCAATGTCGGCGCCATCGTAGGCGCCTCGCAGGAGCAGGCGACCGGGCTGAAAGAAATCAATACCGCCGTCAACAGGATGGACCAGGGCACGCAGCAGAACGCCGCCATGGTCGAAGAAGCCACAGCCGCCGCTCACAAACTCGCCAAGGAAGCCGATGCGCTGTTCCAGCTCCTGGGCCAGTTCAACATTGGCGGAGCGGTGGCATCGAGGCGCATATCGCAGCCGGCTCCCGCGGCGCAGCATTCTCAGCCCGTGGCTTCACCGGCCCGCCAGATGGTTGCCAGAGTAAGCAAATCGTTCCAGGGGAATGCGACCCAGGGGAACGCAGCATTGGCCGGCAATTGGGAAGAGTTTTAAACCGCAGAGGGTTCTGCTGAAAAATGAGGTAGCGAAGGGCAGCGTTTGCTGCCCTTCGTGTTTTTATCTTACGCTCTGGCCGGGACCTTGGCCGGAAGCAGGGCGTTGACCACGACGGCAACAGCGATGTTTGCCGCGAGCGCCAGCAGTCCGGTATAGACGGTGAAGGGTTCACCGCCGAGGCTGATCAGGTGCAGCGGCTTCCAGCCGGCATCCCAGACGAGATAGGTGCCGCCGCAGAAGCCGACGAACCATCCGGCAAGCAGGCCGGGCGCACGGAACCAGTTGGTATAGAGGCCGAAGACCAGGGCCGGAAGCGTCTGCAGGATCCAGATGCCGCCGAGCAGCTGCAGGTCGAGGGCGAACTGCGTCGGCAGGAAGATGATGACGAGAAGTGCCCCGACCTTCACCACCAGCGACGTCACCTTCGCGACCTTGGCTTCGCCCGCATCGCTGACCTTGGGGTCGACATAGGCCTTCCAGAAATTGCGGGTGAAGAGATTGGCCGCGCCGATGCTCATCACCGCCGCCGGCACCAGTGCGCCGATCGCGATAGCCGCAAAGGCGAAGCCGGAGAACCAGCCCGAAAACAAGGTCTTGAACAGGGTTGGAACGACGTCATTGGCGCTGTCGAGCTTCAGGT
Organism: Rhizobium sp. K102; assembly: GCF_022385315.1. Lineage (NCBI taxonomy): Bacteria > Pseudomonadati > Pseudomonadota > Alphaproteobacteria > Hyphomicrobiales > Rhizobiaceae > Rhizobium > Rhizobium sp. K102. Next base: position 211,442 of record NZ_CP092438.1, on the reverse strand, counting down.
TGGCGGCATGGCCCATATAGCCGAGCAGCGCCAGAAGGCCGAGCAGCAGTGTATAGGCGGGCAGCATGATCGCATTCTTGCGGATCGTCTTGCCGCTGTTGGAGGCGAAGATGCCGGTCAGCGTATGCGGATACATGAAGGCCGCGAGCGCCGAACCGAGAGCGAGCGTGGCATAGGCGACATACTGATTGCCGCCGAGCAGCAGGTTGCCGGAGCCCTTGGCCTGGAAGGCCGCATCGGCCGAGGCGAAGACATTGGCGTAGCCGCCGAGCTTCGACGGGATGAGTGCGACGGCTGCGATCACGACGATATAGATCATGATGTCCTTGACGAAGGCGATCAGCGCCGGGGCGCGCAGGCCCGCCGAATAGGTGTAGAGCGCCAGCACGATGAAGGCGATCGCCAGCGGCAGTTCGCCATGCAGCCCGAGCGCCTTCAGGACCGCCGTCATACCGACGAGCTGGAGGGCGATGTAGGGCATGGTGGCGATGACGCCCGTCGCCGCGACGGCGAGTTCAAGACCGCGCGATCCATATTGGCCGTGAACGACGTCGGCGGCCGTGACATAACCGAAATCCTTTGCGCGTTTCCACAGGATCGGCATGACCATGAAGACGAAGGGATAGACGACGATCGTATAGGGCAGCGCGAAGAAGCCGTAGGCGCCGACCGTATAGACCAGCGCCGGGACGGCGATGACGGTATAGGCGGTGTAGAAATCGCCGCCGACCAGGAACCAGGTAATCCAGGTGCCGAAGTTGCGCCCGCCGAGACCCCATTCATCGATATGGGCGAGCGTCTCGGGCTTGCGCCAGCGGCTGGCGACGAAGCCCATGACCGTGACGAGGATGAAAAAGAAGATGAAGACGGCAAGCGCCGTGCCGTTGATGTCAGTCGTCATGGCGAACGCTCCGATAGGCGATCCAGGTCAGCGTCGCGGTGATCGGCACCCAGAGAAGCTGATACCAGTAGAAGAAGGGAAAGCCGAAAAGCGACGGCTCACGGAGATTGTAAAATGGCGGCCAGAGCAGACCTATATACGGAATGATCAGCAGCCACAGCGCTGCCTTGCTACGTGGTTTTTCCATGTCGGAGTACCTTTCAGGCGCCGCAATAGCGGTCGCCATGTTCCAGTTGTCGGCGTGGAAGGCAGGTCTGTCAGCCGGCGTCGGCAGCAGGCCCGGTTCGGGTCGCTCGAGCTTTTCCGGCCAATCGGAAGCTGATGTAACGCATGTGAATTCCTCCCAACGGCTTGGCGCTTGGCAAGCCGCGAATGAAGTCCTCAGGGCGTCGGTTTTATCCCCACAAGATGGGCGCAGAGCCGAAATACCGGGCTCTACCCAGAAGTGGGTAGACGCGAATTCGCGTCGATTTTCGAGACGATGCCATGGTCGAGCGCATAGCGTATGAGGCCTGCGGTGGTGGCAATGCCAAGTTTCTTCTTGAGGTTCTTGCGATGGGTTTCCGCCGTGGCAGAGCTTATCCTGAGCACTTCGGCGATCTCGCGGTTGCTCCGGCCGGCAACGATCAGCCCGAGAGTATCGCGTTCGCGCGGCGTCAAGGGATCGCTCCCCTCCTCCGCCCGTTCCCCCATCAGCGCGTCGAAGACGCCGGAGGAGAAATAGGTTCCGCCATCCGCGACGGTTTCGATGGCCGCGACGATCTCCTCTGTGGAGACGTCTTTCAGAACATAACCGGCGGCACCGCGCATGACCGAAGAGGAGATATACTCGCGACTGTCATGCATGGAGAGCATCACGACGCGGGTCTGCGGAAGTTCGCTTCTGAACAGTTCGATCGCATCGATGCCGCTGAGCTTCGGCATGTTGATGTCCATCAGCACCACCTGCGGCTGGATCTGCCGGGCGATATCGAGTCCGGTCTGCGCGAGGCCGGCGGTGCCGGCGACCTCGATATGATCGAATGTTTCGAGAACGGCTTTCAGCCCGTCCAGCACCAGCGGATGGTTGTCGATCAGGAGCACCCTTATTTTCGGGCGTTCCGTCATGCGGCTTCCGCCTGCTTGCCGGCGGGCAGATTGGCCGATCTCGGCATCATGGCCGTCAGTGTCGTGCCGGCCTCGCTGCTTTTGATGAGCAGCAGGCCGCGGAAGTGCGCCATCCGCTCCTGCATGTTGCGCAGGCCGAGGCCCGAGCCGCCGGGTGCGTTATCTCTGGCGTCGTCGAAGCCGTTGCCGTTGTCGGAGATGGTCATGCGGGCGCGGCCGCCGTCGCTCCAGAGCCTGACCGAGAGCTTCGAGGCGCCCGAATGCCGCTCGACATTGTTGAAGGCCTCCTGAGCGACGCGATAAAGGGCGGTGCTGGCTTCCGCCTTCAGCGAGCCGGCGAAGCCCGAGGCGTCGATCTTCGTCTCGATCCCCGTCCGTTCGGCAAAGTGATGACAGAGCGCCTCCAGCGCGGCCGTCAGGCCGAGATCGTCGAGCACGCGGGGCCGCAGATCATGCGAGAGCAGCCGGATTTCCTTGATCGCGCCGTTCAGCGCCTCGACGCCGCGCTCGATGGTCAGCGCCGCCTCGTCGACATTGGTCCTGACCTTGCGGCCGGCGAGATCCATCGCATAGCGTACGCCGAGAAGGGTCTGGGAGATGCCGTCATGCAGCTCGCGCGCGAGCCGGGTGCGCTCTTCTTCCTGGGTGTCGATCACCCGCTGCGTCAGCTCCTTGAGCCGGCTGTCGGCCATGCGGCGCTCGTGGAAGGTCAGCAGCATGCAGGTGGTGAAAACAACGAGCACCGAAGGCACGGCGATCAGCGCGACGATCACGAAGGTTCGCTTGATATTGGCGCGCGTCACCTTGTTGGCGGCGGCACTCTGGGCGAAGACATCGTCCAGATAGACGCCGGTGCCGACGACCCAATGCCATTTGTCGAGGCTGACGACGAAGGAGAGCTTGTCGGCGATCTGCCCGGTTGACGGCTTCTGCCATTTGTACTGATGCAGGCCGCCGCCCGCCTTGGCCGTGGCGATCAGTTCGGCGATGACCTTATCGCCATCCGGGTCGGTAAGATCGAGCCAATTTTGCCCATGCCGGAAACTCTGGCGCGGATGGACGATATTGTTGCCGTCGTAATCGTAGACGAAGAAATACCCATCCCTGCCGTAGTCGAGCGAGGTCAGGATTGCCGCCACCTGCTGCTTGGCGGCTTCGTCGTCGGCACCGGCCTTGTCGTAGATCGTCTGGACGGCGGAGAGGGCAAGATTGGTCAGATTGAGGATCTCGGCTTCCTTGGTCTTCAGCATGTTCTGCTCGAACGTATCGATGCTGTTCTTGGCGAGGTTTGCCGATTGCCAGGTGATGAAGGTGGTGATCGCAAGGATCGAGATAACGAGCGGGACGATCGCCAATGCGATGATCTGGTGTCGTAACGTCAAGGATCGTTCCTCCCGAAATTTGCGCCCGGAATTATGCCCTTTGTCGAAGGCGAGTCCAGCAGCTTGTCCGGAGCTACTCGAGCGGCACGAACAGGCCGAGCTTGACGTCGCGCAGCACGACATTGGTGTGCATGCGGCGGATCTGCGGATTGTCAGCCATGATCAGGGCGGCGATGTCGTCATAATGCTCGACGTCGCGGGCGGTGACGATCGCGATCAGGTCGACTGCGCCGGTGACGTAATAGACCTGCTGGATATGATCCTGTTTCTCGGCCCAGACGCGGAACTTCGCCAGCGCGTCGTAATTGTCCCGCTCGATCTCCATGCCGACGATGAACACCATCGATGTTCCTGTCGCCTTCCGATCGACGACGGCGACCTCCGCCTTGATGATCCCCTCTTCGCGCAGCCGTTTCAATCGCCGCTGCACGGCCGAGACCGACAGCCCGATCCGTTCGGCAATCGTTTCGGCCTTCAGCTGGCAGTCGCGCTGAACGATATCGAGAATGTCACGGTCAAAACGATCCAGCTGTTCCATTGTCCAGTCCAATTCAGTTATGGCATTTCATAGTTTCTGCCGCATTCGATGCGTGAGGAAGATTATTTTGCACAAAATATGCAAAAGAGGTGATAATTGCGCGAAAAAACCGCGTTCTTTTATCATTATCCTTTGCAAACTCAGTTCAGCCGGACCCATGCATGTCGGATCAGCCCTTTCCTGCTCTTCGCGTCGAAGATCTCCATAAAAGCTTCGGCTCGCAACAGGTTCTCAAGGGTATCTCGACCGAGGCCCACAAGTCCGACGTGATTTCGATCATCGGCTCGTCGGGCTCCGGCAAGAGCACGTTCCTTCGATGCATCAATTTCCTGGAAACGCCGGATCGCGGCCGCATTGCCGTCAACGGCGAGGACGTCGCGCTGAAAGTCGGCCGCGGCGGGCGGCTGCAGCCGCAGAGCTGGCGGCAGATCGAGCGGCTGCGGACTGGGCTCGGCATGGTCTTTCAGAGCTTCAATCTCTGGGCTCATCGCACCGTGCTGGAAAATGTCATCGAGGCGCCGGTGCATGTCATGGGCATTTCAAAGCGCGAGGCGATCGAAAAGGCGGAAGCCCTGCTCCACAAGGTCGGGCTGTTCGACAAGCGCGACGCCTATCCCGCCTTCCTGTCCGGCGGTCAGCAGCAGCGCGCGGCGATTGCGCGGGCGCTCTGCGTCGATCCCGCCGTCATGCTGTTCGACGAGCCGACATCGGCGCTCGATCCGGAACTGGTCGGCGAGGTGTTGAAGGTCATCCGCGATCTCGCGGAAGAAGGCCGGACGATGCTGATCGTCACGCATGAAATGCGCTTCGCCCGGGATGTCTCGAGCCGCGTTCTCTTCCTGCATCAGGGGCGGATCGAGGAGGAAGGGCCGCCGGAACAGGTTTTCGGCGCGCCGGTCAGCGCCCGCTGCCGGGAATTCACCCGTCTCAGCGCCCATTGATCCACACCAGCCATCATCGACAACACACGAACCAGGAGAATCCTGCGAATGAAACTGCTCCCCACGCTTTTTGCCGGCGCGGCACTTGCGCTTTCCGCGAACGCCGCGCAGGCCGAAGTCCGCTTCGGCGTCATGAACGAATCCTATCCGCCCTTCTTCGCCAAGGACGCCTCGGGGGAGTGGCACGGATGGGAAATCGACCTGATGAACGCCGTCTGCGCAGAGATGAAGGAGAAATGCTCGATCGTCGACATTTCCTGGGATGGTCTCATTCCGGCTCTTGAGAGCAAGAAATTCGACGTGATCTGGTCGTCGATGTCGAACACGGCGGAACGCTCGAAGGTGATCGACTTCACCGACAAATATTACAACACACCGAGCACCCTGATCGGCCCCAAGGACCAGAAGCCGGGCGCCACTGCCGACGACGTGAAGGGCAAGACCATCGGCATCCAGGTGTCGACGATCCAGTCTGAATATTACAAGAAGTATTTTGCCGGCGCCGCCGACGAGAAGACCTACCAGACGCTCGACGAGGCGTTCCAGGATCTCGCCTCCGGCCGTATCGACTACGTTTTCGGCAATTCGCTGGCGCTCGACGCTTTCCTGAAAAGCGACGGCGGCAAGGATTGCTGCGCCAAGATGGGAGATGTCGCCGACGACAAGGAAATTCTCGGAGCCGGCGTTTCGGGCGGTCTGCGCAAGGAAGATACGGAGCTGAAAGCCAAGCTGAATGCGGCGATCGCTGCGGTTCGGGCCAACGGCCAGTATGACGCGATCACCAAGAAATACTTCGATTTCGACATCTACGGCGCGAAGTAAGCAGTCCAAGAGATGGCGACCGCGCAACAAGGCATTCTGGACCTGCTGTCTCCCTATCCTCCGGGATGGGGCGGCGTTCTCTTGACAGGTGCAGTCTCCACGGTCGCCATCTCGGCTTGCGCCTTCGCCATCGGCCTGCTGCTCGGCACCGGCGGCGCGCTCGGAAAGCTATCCGGCAATCGCCTGCTCGGCCTGCTGCTCGATCTCTACACCACTGTCATCCGCGCGGTTCCCGAGCTGATCCTGATCGTCGGGCTCTATTATGCGGGCACCGACGGCCTCAACCGGCTGCTGGCGGCATTGGAACTGCCGCCGGTCAATGTCAATGGCTTCGTTGCCGCCGTCGCCGTACTCGGCTTCGTGCAGGGCGCCTATATGACGGAGGTGCTGCGCGGCGCGATTCTCGCCATTCCGGTCGGCCAGATCGAGGCGGCCAAGGCCTTTGGCATGGGGCCGGCGTTACGGTTCCGCCGCGTCCTGCTGCCGGCGCTGTTGCCGAACGCGCTGCCGGGGCTTGCCAATCTGTGGATGTCGGTCACCAAGGACAGCGCGCTGGTCGCGGTCGTCGGCTACCAGGAACTGGCGCTCGCCACCCGCCTCGCCGGGGCGAGCGCCAAACACTACTTCGTGTTTTTCCTGGCTTCGGCCCTTCTCTATCTCGCCATCACGCTCGTTTCCAACCTCGCTTTCAAGCTGATCGAGGGACGGGTGCGGCGGGGACAGCCGCGCCTTGCCTGAAGAAAGCCACGCCCCATGAGTTTCACCTGGATCTCTTCCTACTGGCCGCTGCTTCTGACCGGCGCCTGGCAGACGGTGTCGCTGCTGGTCATCTCGGTGACGTTCGGTTTCATCATCGCTATCGGTCTCGCCTTCGCGCAGGTCAGCGGCGGCAGGCTGACGCGGCTGCTTGCCCGCGGCTACTGCACCTTCTTCCGCGGCACGCCGCTGCTGATCCAGCTGTGGCTTCTCTATTACGGCGTCGGCTCGCTGCTGCCGATGGTTCCCGGCATCCGCCAGAGCCTGTTCTGGCCGATCCTGCGCGAAGGCTTCTTCTTCGCTGCCGTCAGCTTCACGCTAAACTATGCGGCCTATGAGGCAGAGGTTTTGCGCGGCGCGCTGCTTGCCGTTCCCAAGGGCGAGCTCGAAGCCGGCCGGGCCTTCGGCCTGTCGCCCTGGAAGCTGACCCGCCGTATCTGGCTGCCGCGCGCCATCCGCATCGCCCTGCCGACGATTGCTGGTGAGATCGTCATGCAGCTCAAGGCGACGCCGCTCGCCTTCACGGTGACGGTGATGGATCTCTATGCCGTGGCCAACAAGGTTCGCCAGGACACGCTGCTGGTCTATGAGCCGCTGCTTGTCGTCACCCTTTTCTATCTCGCCCTGACCGCCGTCATCGCCCGCGTCTTTCGAGGTCTCGAAGCGCAAGTGCCGGTCCGGCGTTAGGCGGACGGACGTTCCTCACTTTGTTTTTAAAGCCCGCCGCCGGTAACGGCGCGACAGCCTGAATGGAGATCTCTTCATGAGCACCACACGAATTCTCGATGGCGGCATGAGCCGCGAATTGCTGCGGCTCGGCGCCGAATTGAAGCAGCCGGAATGGTCGGCCCTGGCGCTGATCAATTCACCGGATATCGTCCGCGAGGTGCATAAGGAATTTATCGCCGCCGGCTCTGAGATCATCACGACGAACAGCTATGCGCTGGTGCCCTTCCATATCGGCGAGGACCGATTCCAGACGGAGGGGCCAGCACTGATCCGTCTCGCCGGCCGCTTAGCACGCGAGGCGGCCGATGCCGTCACCGGTCGCAAGGTGCTGGTCGCCGGTTCGCTGCCGCCGATCTTCGGCTCCTACGAGCCGCAGAATTTTCAGCCTGCACAGGTGCAGGATTATCTCAAGGTGCTGGTCGAAAACCTTTCGCCCTTCGTCGACATATGGCTCGGCGAGACCCTGAGCCTAATCGCCGAGGGTGAGGCCGTCCGCACGGCGGTGGCAGCATCCGGCAAGCCGTTCTGGATCTCCTTCACCTTGGCGGATGACGAAGCCGACGTCGAAAGCGGCGAACCGAAGCTTCGCTCCGGCGAAAGCGTCGAGGAGGCGGCGTCCTGGGCGGTTTCGTCAGGCGCCGAAGCCTTCCTGTTCAATTGCAGCAAGCCCGAGGTCATGCGGGGCGCCGTGGAGACGGCAGCGCGCGTGTTCCGCAAGGCGGACGCTCGGATCGAAATCGGCGTTTATGCCAACGCCTTCGAAGGGGAGCAGGGTGCATCGGCCGCCAATGAAGGCCTGCACGACACCCGCGACGATCTGAACGACGACGCCTATTCGCGTTTTGCCTGCTCCTGGGCCGAGGCTGGCGCGACGATCATCGGCGGCTGCTGCGGCATCGGCGCCGCTCATATCCACCGCCTGGGCAAGACGCTTTTGCGCTGAAGCAGCAGAGAGTGGCGGCGGTCGTCATGCCGCCGCTGTCCCCGATCGATCGGGATGATGTACGCCGTTATTCCTATTGCCGAAACTTGGGTTTTGCGGATGAGAGAGCCGTCGATAAATAACTTGATTTATTTCATCACCTTTAATAACTCGACCTCGTATTTAACTGATGGAAGGTCATCATGAATTTTAGATCCGCAACCGGCTGGCTGGCTGCCTCGTTTGTTTCAATTTCTGCAGTTTTCTTCGCCCCCTCTTTGATGGCGGAGCAGAAGACGATCACCGATGTGATCGGCCGTGAAGTGAAGGTCGATCTTCCGGCCAAGCGCGTCGTTCTCGGCTTCTATTTCGAGGACTATATGGCCGTCGGCGGCGAGAAGGCCTATGACTCCGTCGTCGGGATTTCCCGCGAGGCATGGGAGGGCTGGGTTCCCGCCAACTGGAACATGCACCTTGCCCACCGTCCTTCGCTCGGCGACATTGCCGATGTCGGCGAAGTGGAAGCGCAGACCTTTTCCATCGAGAAAGTGCTGAGCCTCAATCCCGACCTGGTCATCCTTGCCGACTGGCAGTACCAGGCGCTCGGTCAGGACGCCCATCGCTTGGAACAGCAAGGCATTCCTGTTGTCGTGGTCGACTATAACGCCCAGACGATCGAGCGCCATGTCGCCTCGACCGTGCTGTTCGGGGAACTGACCGGCCAGGATGTCCGCGGCAAGGAGATCGCCGATTTCTACGCCGGCGCGCTGAAGGACATCGCGGCCCGTGTCGCCGCATCGGGCAAGCCGAAGCCGAAGGTCTATGTCGAATTCGGCAATAAGGGGCCGGCGGAATATTCCTTCACCTATGGCAAGAACATGTGGGGCGCCATGTCCACCGCAGCCGGCGGGGACAACATCGCCGCGCCCTTCGTCGAATGGTGGGGGCCGATAAATCCGGAGCAGGTCCTGGCGTCCAAGCCCGATGCCATCTTCATTTCCGGCCGTGAGAACAACAAGAGCGAGACCGCCTTGCCGATGGGACAGGGCGTGAAGGCCGACGAGGCCCGCGCCAAGCTCAAGGCTTTCGAAACCCGGCAGGGCTGGAGCGAACTGCCCGCGGTCAAGAACGGCCAGCTCTTCGGCGTTTATCAGGGCGCCTCCCGCACGCTCTCGGATTTTGCGATGGTGCAGTATATCGCCAAGCAGCTCTATCCCGAGCAGTTCAAAGACGTCGACCCGGTTGCCGACTATCTCGGCTATTACAAGAAGTATCTGCCGGTGGCTCCGGAAGGCACCTTCGCCATCGCCGTCAAGGGTTGATGCTGACAGGCCAATCTCTGCGAGCGCCATGTCCGATGGCGCTCGTTTCCAATCGAGAGTTTTCCCATGACAGTGACCGCCCGCAATGCCGAAGCGATCGGCGCGCACCGGCTGCGCGAGCGCAGGCGCTGGCGCAGCCTGCTGATTTTCGTGGCTCTGATGGCGGTATGCCTCGTTCTCGATATCGCCACGGGTCCCTCGTTGCTGTCGCCGGCAGAAGTGGTGCGCTCGCTCACGGGACTTGGCGAGCGGACGGCGATGACGGACGCCATCGTTCGCGGCCTGCGCCTGCCCATGGCGCTGATGGCGCTTGCCGTCGGCGCGGCACTGGGGGCCGGAGGCGCGCAGATGCAGACGCTTCTCAACAATCCGATGGCAAGCCCCTATACGCTCGGCATGGCGGCTGCGGCGGGGTTCGGGGCGGCACTGGTTCTGGCGCTCGGCGGCTTCGGCCTCGATGCGATGGTCGCCGTGCCGCTCGGCGCTTTCGTCTTCTCGATGCTGGCGGCGCTCTTTCTGTTCACCCTCGCTTCCATGCGCCGCATGACGGCGGAAACCATCATCCTCGGCGGCATCGCCCTTCTCTTCCTGTTCCAGTCGCTGCTGTCGCTCATCCAGTTCCTCTCCTCGCCGGAACTGTCGCAGCAGATCTTGTTCTGGCTGTTCGGCAGCCTGACGAAAGCGACCTGGCCGACGCTTGGCCTGACCGCGGCCGTTACCTTCGTCTGCTGCGCCATGCTGATGGCGGATTCCTGGAAGCTGGCGGCCCTGCGCATGGGCGAGATGCGCGCCGCCAGCCTCGGTGTCGATGTCCGGCTCTTGCGGATGAAAGTCCTCGTCATTGTCGCGGTCATGACGGCGACCTCCACGAGTTTCGTCGGCGTGATCGGCTTCATCGGCCTCGTCGCCCCGCATATCGCCCGCATGACGGTCGGCGAGGATCAGCGCTTCTTTCTGCCGATGTCGGTCGTCAGCGGCGCGCTGATGCTGTCGGCGGCCTCCGTCGTGTCGAAGTCGATCATTCCTGGTGCGCTGTTTCCGGTCGGTATCGTCACCGCCATCGTCGGCGTGCCGTTCCTGCTATGGCTGATCTTTGCGCCGAAGAGATCCGGCGCATGATCCGCCTCGAAAACATCGCCATCGAACGAGGCGGGCAAAGAATTGTCTCCGGTATCGACACCAGTTTGGAGGCCGGCAAGATCCACGCCGTCATCGGCTCCAACGGCACAGGCAAGACCACGCTTCTTAGCGCGCTCTTCGGCGACCTGCCGCTCGCCGAGGGCAGGTTGACGCTTGGCGGCAACAGCCTTTCTGCCGGACGCATAGGCGCGCGGGCACTGAAGTCGTGGCGTGAGAGCTTCGCCTATATGCCCCAGGACACGGCCGCCGATATCGCGCTCACCGTTCTCGAAGTCGTGGTTCTCGGCCGGCTTGGCCGGCTGTCGCTGCACATCGATGACGAGACGCTCGACATGGCGATGACGCGGCTTTCGCAGGCGGGTATCGCCCATCTCGCCGGGCGCGACATCGCCTCGCTGAGCGGCGGACAAAGGCAGATGGCGCTGTTTGCGCAGGTGTTGATGCGCGCCCCGAAAGTCATGCTGCTGGACGAGCCCGTCAGCGCGCTCGATCTGAAGCACCAGATCGCGCTGCTCGATCTGGTGCGCCGGGAAACCCGCGCCAACGGCTGGGTCACGGTGGTCGTGCTGCACGATCTCAATCTGGCCTGCCAATATGCGGACAACCTGCTGGTGATCGCGGATGGCGCGATGAAGGCGAGCGGTCATCCGCAATCGATCGTCACGCCCTCGCTGATCGCGCAGACTTATGGCGTGGATGTCGAAGTTTTGCGCGACCGCCGCGGCCAGCCCGTGATTCAGCCGCTGGTCGTCGAGAGTGTGTGAGGGCCGTCCGCGCCGCGGCCGCGGTCATTCCGCTTTCGGCGCTGTCTTCTGAAGTTCGAGCAGAAGCTCGATCAGCTTCGGCGCCATCACCCGGATTTCCGACAGGTGGACGGCGCTCAACCTCGTCAGAAGCTCGTCGGCCTTCTCGGTCAGGAGGAGCGTCTGACGACGCCTGTCGGCCGGGTCGGCATGGCGTTCAACCAGTCCGGCATCCGACAGCCGCCCGACGAGTTCGGTCGCCGTATGCGGCGCGATGATCAGCCGCTCGGCCAGCATGCCGATGGTCATCGCTTCACCGTCGCGTTGTCCCTTGATCGCCAGCAGCGCCTGATGCTGCTGCACGGGCAGTCCTTCCGACTGGGCGGCTGAGGCGCTGAAATCCATGAACTGGCGAAGCGCGAACCTGAGGTCGGCGAGCGCCTCGTAATCCTCCTGTCTCAGCGGCGGCGGGGTTTTCTTCACACTCGTTCTCCTCTGCCGCTTGGTTCGCAGGAGGCGATCCTTGCGCGCATTATTGCCGATCTCGAATAGATGGGCAGCCGCAAGCCGGTCAAGTCAGGCACCTGCCGAGACATTTTCGCCTTCCAACATTCGTCGATTGATTTATATCGTACTACGATATAATTACGCCGCTTAAACGACCCGTTTCCGCGTAGCAGAGGCTTCCATGGCGCAGCATCAACCAAGCAACCGGCCGCATGATTTCACCGGCGGTCTTTCCCGGCGCGAGGCCGGTGATTTTACCACCGACAGGCGGGTTATCCTGCTGGTCGGAATGGCCGTCATTGTCGGCACCTCAGGGGCCTTTGCGGCCTGGTGTCTCGTCAGCCTGATCGCGCTTGTGACCAATGTCGTCTGGTTCGGAGAGATCGGCATCGAGCCCGCCTCTCTGGCTGCAGTGCCGCGTTCGCTGTGGGTGGTGCTGGTGCCGCCGCTCGGCGGGCTCGCCATCGGACTGATGGCCCGTTTCGGGTCGGAAAAAATCCGCGGCCACGGCATTCCCGAGGCGATCGAAGCCATCCTGATCGGCGGCAGCCGGATGTCGCCGAAGGTCGCTGTGCTGAAGCCGCTGTCCTCGGCAATCTCGATCGGAACGGGCGGCCCGTTCGGCGCCGAAGGGCCGATCATCATGACCGGCGGGGCGATCGGATCGCTTTTTGCCCAGTTCTTTCACATGAGTGCAGCTGAGCGGAAGACGCTGCTCGTCGCGGGTGCGGCCGCCGGCATGACGGCGATCTTCGGCTCGCCGATCGCCGCGGTCATGCTGGCGGTCGAACTGCTGCTGTTCGAATGGAAACCGCGCAGCTTCATTCCCGTCGCCGTTGCCGCCTGCGTGTCGATCTGCTGGCGTCCGCTGCTCTTCGGCACAGGTCCCCTGTTCCCGACCCATTTCCAGGTGACCTTGCCCTGGTGGTGCATATTCGCCTGCGCGGGGATGGGCATTATATCGGGGCTGCAGTCGGGATTGCTGACGACGTTGCTCTACCGGATCGAGGATCTGTTCGAGGCTTTGCCGATCCATTGGATGTGGTGGCCGATGCTCGGCGGTCTCGTCATCGGCCTCGGCGGCTTGATCGAACCCAGGGCGATGGGCGTCGGCTACGACATCATCGACGGCCTGCTCAACAACCGGCTGCTGGCGCCCGCAGTACTGTCGATCCTGCTGGTGAAAACCATCATCTGGCTGTTTGCCCTCTCGTCTGGCACTTCGGGCGGCGTGCTCGCGCCGCTTCTCATCTTCGGCGGTGCTCTCGGATGGTTGATCGGGCTCTTCATGCCGGGTAACGATCCCGGTTTCTGGGCGCTGCTCGGAATGGCGGCGATGATGGGCGGAACCATGCGCGCGCCGCTGACGGGGACCTTCTTCGCGATGGAGATCACCGGCGACGTCAGCACGCTGGTTCCCCTGCTTGCCGCAACGGCGGTGGCCTATGCCGTCACGGTGCTGCTGTTGCGCCGCTCGATCCTGACCGAGAAGATCGCACGCCGCGGGCAGCACATCACCCGCGAATATGGCGTCGATCCGTTCGAGCTTTCCCGGGCAAGGGAAATCATGATCAGCGAGGTCGATACGCTTCCCGTCACCATGACGGTCGGAGAAGCCTGCGATTTCTTCGCCTCGCAAGAGAAGACGCACCGGATCTACCCGGTGGTCGATGCTGCTGGCAAACTGGCCGGCGTCGCCTCGCGGGCCGATGCCCTTCTCTGGCAGGGCAAGCCCGACCTCGCCGCCCAGACGCTGGGCGAAACCGTCACGGATGGTTCCGTTCCCGTCGGGCATCCTGACGATACGGTCGCCTTCATCGCCGACCTGATGCTGTCGACGGACAATGGCCGTATCCCGATCGTCGATCCGGCATCGGGCAGACTGTGCGGCCTGATCGCCCGCAAGGATCTGCTGCGGCTGCGCAGTTCCTTGCGGTCCGCGGAACTGGACCGCCGGCCCTATCTGACCGCAGGAGGGAGAAGCAAGCCGAAATAGCCGCGCCGCTTGCCAGGTTTGCAGCTTCGGCTTATATAGTCATCATGGTCATTCTAGTCAGGAGTTGAGCATGCAGCCCTCACGGCAAGGCGATGAAAGCTGGACCGTTGCCAGCGCAAAGGCGAAGCTTTCCGAGGTTATCGAACGCGCCCAATCCGCGCCGCAGACGATTACCCGGAACGGCAAGCCGAGCGTCGTCGTCGTCTCCGCCGAGGAATGGCAGCGCAAGACTGCGCGCAAGGGAACGCTTGCCGAATTCCTGATGAGTTCGCCGCTGCGTGGCGCCGATCTGGATCTCGAGCGTCAAGGCGACGAACCGCGTGATCCCGAGCTGTGAGGCTTCTGCTGGACACCAACGTCCTATCCGAGGTGACGAGGCCGAACCCTGACATGCGCGTCCTGGCGTGGCTGGATCAGCTGGACGAGGATCGCTCCTTCATCAGCATCGTGTCGATTGCGGAGATCCGGCGCGGTGTCGCCCTGATGGACGAGAGACGAAAACGCGACGCGCTGGCCGAATGGCTTGCCCGGGAGCTGCCGCAACGCTTCGAACGCCGCATTATCCCGGTGGATGAGCCGGTTGCCTCGGCCTGGGGTGACCTTATGGGCCGTGCGAAGCGGAGCGGCCGCGGCCTGTCGTCGATGGATGGACTGATCGCTGCAACCGCGGCTGCTCACGATCTCACTCTCGCGACGCGCAACACCAGAGATTTCGAGGGGTTCGGGATCGAACTCATCGATCCCTGGATCGTATAGCCCTTGCGAAGGCGGCGGCAAGCAGCCTTCAATGCAGCCCGAACAGGTTCAGCAGCTCCTCGCGGTGGCGGACGAATTCCGGCGCGCTGCGGTCGCGGGGTCGCGGCAGATCGATGTCGATCAGGCGCGGCTCGCCTCCCTTTCCCGCGGCAGGATCAGGATCCGGTCGGCGAGATAGATCGCCTCCTCGAGATCATGCGTGACGAGGATGGTCGTCACATCCTCATCACGCCAGATCCGGGCGAGTTCCTGCTGCATGCCGATCTTGGTCATCGCATCGAGCGCGCCGAGCGGTTCGTCGAGCAGCAGGATCTCGGGCTGAACGGCAAGCGCCCGGGCGATGCCGACGCGCTGCGCCATGCCTCCCGAGAGCTGTCGGGGATAGGCCGCCTCGAATTGCTGCAGGCCGACGAGCTTGACGTAGTGACGCGCACGCGCCCTCGCCTGCTCGCGGCTGAGACCTCTCGTTTCCAGCCCGAAGGCGACATTGCCGAGGACGTCAAGCCAGGGAAGAAGGCGCGGCTCCTGGAAGATGACGGCGCGTTCCGCGCCGACGCCGTGTATCGTCTTGCCGTCGACTTGTACCTCGCCTGTATCCGATTCCTCAAGGCCGGCCAGAACCCGGAGCAGAGTCGTCTTGCCCGAACCGCTGGCGCCAACGATGGCGAGGCTTTCGCCGGAGCGGATGTGGAGGTTGATATCTTTCAGTACCTGCAGATCGCTGCCGTTCAGCTTGTAGGATTTGGAGAGGTGACGGATCGTCACCTCTCCGCGGCGAATGTCCTGGGCGAGGCTCATCATGGCTCCTCAATTGCTCGCCGGCTTGGCGTCGGCGGTGAAGATAATGTCCTTGGCTGCCAACTGGCCCTGCTTCAGCTTGCCTTCGCGAACCAGGACGTCGATCCAGAACTGGATGTCGCGCTCAACAGGCAGACCGCCGGCACGCACGCCGTATCCCCGGAAATATTGAGCAATATCAGGGTTTTCGCCACGTTCGCCGAGCGCCCTGGCCAGGATCTTCTTGGTTTCCTCGGGATGTTCGCGGGCATAGTCGAGGGCGCGGGCTGACTGCTCGACGAAAATCTTCGCAGCTTCGGGATGCTGCTGAATGAAATCGCGGCGCAGGACCACGAAACCGCCGGCAATGTCGCCGAGCACGTCGGTATCGTCAAAGACCGCGCGCAGGCCGCCGTTCTTCAGCGCCGCACCCTCGAAGGTCGTCTGCCAGTAGCCGAAGGCGGCAATATCGACCTGCTTGGAGCGCAGCACCTGCTCGAGCTGCGGCCCGGGAACGACGACCTGGTTGGCGGAGTCGCTCGGCAGGCCGACCGAATGCAGGGCTTCGCGGATCGTATAGTCGAGATGGGCGCCGAGCGTGTTGACCGCGATGCTCTTGCCGGCAATGTCCTTGATGCTTTTGATCGGGCTGTCTTCCAGCACGTAGAAGGTCGACTGCACCTCGTCATTGATGCCGTTCGACGGATAGGCGGCGACGAAATCATTGCCGCCGATGATCGAATTCAGCACGGCGGAGGTGGCGGCGCTGCCGATCTCCACGTCCCCGGATGCCAGAGCGATGAGAGAGGCCGGGCCGCCTTGGGCGTAGCCGACATTCTCAAACGTAATGCCGGTGTCTTTGAAATAGCCGAGCGCGTCGGCGAGTTCATGGGCGGCAAGGCCGCCCTGGCTCGCGAGATAGCGCAGCTTCACCGTGTCGGTGGCGGCGGCCGGCGTGGCAAGACCGAGGGCGATCACGGCCGGCAGGAGAAAATTGCGGGGATGGAAGGTCATGGAAAGTCCTTTCGGGAGAAAATCGGAGGAAGAGATCAGGCGTTCGGCTGCGACCAGCGGCAGAGGCGGCGCTGCAGGAGGACGAGCAAGGCGTTGGCGGCAAGGCCGAGGAAGGCGAGCAGCAGGATCGCCGCAAACATCAGCGGGATCTGGAAATTGTACTGGGCGTTCATCACCTGGAAGCCGATGCCCTTGTTGGCGCCGATCATCTCGGCGGCGATCAGCAGCAGAAGCGCCGTCGTCGCCGAGAGGCGCAGACCGACGAAGATCGCAGGCACCGAGGCCGGCAGGATGACGCGGCGGAAGATGGTCAGCGGTCCGGCGCCATAGGTCCGCGCCATCTCGATAAGCTTCCTGTCCACCTCCTTGACGCCGCCGATCGTGGCGAGCAGCACCGGAAACAGCGTCGCCCAGAAGATCACGAAGATCTTCGACGTTTCGCCGAGGCCGAGCAGCAGGATGAAGACCGGATAGAGCGCCAGCGCCGAGGTCTGGCGGAAGAGCTGCAGGATCGGATCGAGCGCCTGCTCGACGGCCCGAAACTGGCCCATGAACAGGCCGAGCGGAATGCCGACCACGACAGCGAAGGCGAAGGCGGTGCCGGACCGCTGCAGGCTGATGGCGATGTCATCGAGCAGCGCGCCATCGGCAAGGTTGGTCCAGAGAGCCGACAGGATCACGTCCAAGGGCGGGAAGATGGCCGGATTGATCCAGCCCCTGGTGCTCGACAGCTGCCAGAGGAGGAGGAAGGCGATGAGCAGGCCGTAGCGCGGCAGAAGCGATGCGAGCACACCGCGCACATGCGACGTGAAAGTGGGCGTATTGCTTTCGCTGCTCTTCAGGCGGCTGAAGCTTCTTGGGAGGACCTGATTGATTTCATAGGCCATGGATCGCTCCTCACTCTGCTGCTTGGAGAGCTGCACGTGCGGCAGCCTGTCGGTTGCTCGGGAAAGGCAGGCCGAGATTTTCCCGGAGCGTCTTGCCTTCATAGGCCGTGCGGAACAGGCCGCGGCGCTGCAATTCCGGGATGACCAGATCGACGAAGTCGTCGAGGGCGGTCGGCAGCCAGGGTGGCAGAATGTTGAAGCCGTCGGCGGCTTCGTTCTCGAACCATGTCTGCAGCGTATCGGCGATCTGTTCGGCCGTGCCGACGATGGTGCAGTGGCCGCGCGCGGATGCGATCCACTGATAGAGCTGGCGGATGGTGAAATTGTTTTCGTCGGCGATCTGGCGGATGAGGGCCTGGCGGCTCTTCATGCCCTCGGTCGGCGGCGCCGGCGGCAGTGGCCCGTCGAGGTCGTAGCCGTGCAGGTCGAGCGTTCCGCCGGTCAGGCCGTTGAGGAGACCGATCCCGTCCTCTTCGACGATCAGTGACGTCAGACGGTCGTATTTCTCCCGCGCCTCCGCTTCGGTTCTGCCGACGAAGGCGGAAACGCCGGGCATGACCAGGATGTGATCAGGGTTGCGGCCGAGGCCGCGGGCACGTGCCTTGATATCCCGGTAGAATTCCTGGGCGGTTTCGATGTGCTGATGGGCGGTGAAGATCACCTCGGCCGTTGCTGCGGCAAGCCCACGCCCGTCTTCGGACTGCCCGGCCTGCACGATGACGGGATGGCCCTGCGGCGAGCGCGACACGTTGAGCGGGCCGCGCACGCTGAAATGTTCGCCGCGATGGTCGGTGTCGTGCAGCTTCGCCGGGTCGAAGAATACGCCGGTCTCCTTGTCGCGGATGAAGGCGTCGTCCTCGAAGCTTTCCCAGAGTTTGCGGACGACGTCGACGTGCTCGGCGGCGCGGCGATAGCGCTCGGCATGCGGAAGCTGGGTATCGCGGTTGAAATTCTGCGCCGTCGGGTCGCCTGTCGTGGTGACGACGTTCCAGCCGGCGCGGCCGTCCGAGATCAGGTCGAGCGAAGCGAATTTCCGGGCGGTTGTATAAGGCTCCTCGTAGGTGGTTGAGGACGTCGCGATGAAGCCGAGATGGGTGGTCAGGGGCGCGAGCGCGGAGAACAATGTGACGGGCTCGAAGCCGGCGACGCGGGCGTTGCCGCCTTCACGCGCGCCACCGAAACCGACAGCCAGGTTGTCGGCAAGGAAATAGGCGTCGAAGAGGCCGCGTTCGGCTGTCAGCGCGAGTTGTTTATGAAACTCGAAACTGGTGGCACCGTCGACCGGCTGGTCGGGGTGCCGCCAGGACGCAACATGCTGTCCGCCACCAGGAAGAAATGCCCCAAGCCTGATTTTTCGTGTCATTTCGCGTCCTCTCGGTTTGCCGCCAATTGCCCGGTCTGCTCAAAGGCCGAGGTCAGCTTGACTGTCAGGACGCTAGCCTACGTTCTCCATAAATTTTATAGAGAAACTTCATTTCGTAATTTCGGGGGAGGAGTGAATAGTTTTGCGGGATCGGCGTGAATCTGGAAATCGACGATCGGAGCGGCAGCAGATTTCCATGTCGGACCGCCGGGCACCGGTTTATGCACCAACGTCCGCGCTAGCGGATAGCAATGTCTGGCTTGGCCAGGCGTCAGCCGCGTCTTGGCCGGGCCGGGGCGTGCTCCAGGCCGGCGGCGGCCTTCTTCAGGCAGTAGAGGTAGCGGTCCCGGTTGGCGATGCCGTCGTCGCGCGGCGTGACGAGGCAGAGCGTCGCGGCGGCATGGCCTTCCTCGCCGCGCACCGGCACGGCAAAACAATGGGTGAAGCTGTCGACGATGCTGTTGAAGGTGAAGAGACCTTCACGCTCGGCCTGGCGGACTTCGGCGATGAAGGTCTGCGGCTCGAGCCATTCGCCGCCCGGCAGGCGGAAGTCCTGCGGCGGAATGAAGTTGAGGATGTCCTGATCCGACAGATGCGCAACCAGCAGGCGGCCCGACGCGGTCCACGGGATCGGCACGGATTGCCCAATATCGGTCGAAATGCGGAAGGGCCGCGCGCCCTCGCGCATGCGCACGACCGTATATTTGTTCCCGTCAAGCATGCAGAACTGCGCCGTCTCCCGCGTCTCGTCGGCAAGCTGGTCCAGCGCCGCCTCGCATTCGCGGGTAAAATCGAAATGGTTCTCATAGGCGGCGCCGAGGAAATAAAGCTTGCGGCCGAGATAGACGCGGCCCTCGCCGCCGGTGAATTCGAGGATGCCATTGCTCAGCAGCAGGTTGACGAGTTCGTAGACAGATGAGCGCGGCGCGCCGATCTGCGCGGCGATTTCATTCGGTTTCAAGGCCTGCCGTTTCTGGCGCAGGAAGTCGAGGATCTCGAAGGCGCGGTCGAGCCCTCGGGCGCGCTTGCCGGCTGCTTCGTCCTGAACTGCATCCATTGCTGTCAATCCCGTTCTTGTTGAGCCCTGTTCTTGTCGGGCTCTGTTCTTGCCCGGCGAAGCTTTTCAAGCCGTCCGCCGAATCTGTCAATCGATCCCGTCCTGCTTCGCAAATGAAATCTTCCCACCCCCTCTTGCGGGGTAAAAAAATCGGCATAAGATCGGCTCGTCCGGTATAAAGATCATATGTACAATATAGCGGACAAAAACAAATGGCAAGCCGCCAGCGCTGCCGCAAAAAGGGGATCGACATGAAGAATTTTTTTGAAGAAAGCATTTCCGTTTCACTGCGCCGCCGTCTTCTCGCCGGCGCTGCTGCTGCCGCCACCCTGCTTGCCTTTTCGGCCGGCACGGCCTCGGCCGCCGCCAATTGCATCAAGGGAGACAGGAAGGCGCCATACACGATCGGCTGGGCGAACATCTATTCGGTGCCGACCTGGATGAAGCAGACCGAAGGCACCATCACGGCCGAAGTGGAGGAATTGAAGAAGGCGGGCCTCGTCAAGGACCTGATGATTACCGACGCGCAGGGCAACGCCCAGACGCAGATCCAGCATATCCAGTCGATGATCGACGCCAATATCGACGCCATTGTCGTGATCGCCGGCTCCTCCAACGCCCTCGACCGCGTCATTTCAGATGCCTGTGACAAGGGCATCGCCGTCGTCAACTTCGACAGCCTTGTTAATACCGACAAGGTGACGGCGAAGATCAACACCGATTCCAACGAATGGGGCGCGACCGCTGCCAAGTGGATGGTCAGCCAACTCGGCGGCAAGGGCAAGATCATCATCATGAACGGCCCGGCCGGCATTTCGGTCAGCGACGACCGTCGCAAGGGCGCCCAGCCGGTGCTCGATGCCAATCCGGGTCTGCAGGTGATCACCGAGACCAACACCGAATATAACGTCGCGCCGGCCCAGGAAGCGATGACCAGCCTGCTGTTTGCCAATCCCGAAATCGATGGCGTGCTGTCGCTCGGCGGCGCGCTCTCGGCCGGCTCCGTCCTCGCCTTCGAGCGCCAGGGCCGCGACCAGGTACCGACGACAGGGGAAAACGCCCGGCAGTTCCTGGAGCTTTGGAAGGAAAAGGGCCTGAAGGGCTGGGCGACGATGCAGCCCAACTGGCTCGGCGCGCTTTCCGTCTATACCGCCGTGCAGGCGCTGCAAGGCAAGGACGTGCCCTCCTTCGTCAAGGTGCCGCTGCCCGTCATCGACGACAGCACGATCGGCAGCTACCTCGCCCGAGCCGACAAGTTCCCGGCTGACGGCTATATCTACTCGGATTACGACAAGGCGCTCTTCGACAAGCTGCTTGCCACCAAATAATCCGGATTGAGGGACGCCGTCATGACGGAAGAAAGACCCCTGCTGGAAGCCCGACAGGTGTTCAAGGGATTTTTCGGCAATCCCGTTTTGAAGGGCGTCGACATCGCCCTTCTGCCGGGCAGGGTTCACGCCCTGCTCGGCGAAAACGGCGCCGGCAAGTCGACGTTGATCAATCTTCTGTCCGGCGCCCTCCAGCCGGACAGCGGGTCCATCCTCATCGAGGGCAGGCCTGTCGGGCGCTTCAGCCCGGCGGCGGCGCGCGCCGCCGGCATCGCCGTGGTTCAGCAGGAGCTGAGCCTGACGGCCAGCCTGTCGATTGCCGAAAACATCGGGACCGGCGCCTTTCCGCGCCGGTTCGGTCTCATCGAGTATCGAGCGCTGCATCGCGGCGTGCGAGAGGTCTGCGACATGGTCGGACTGACCGAGCCGCTCGACATGCCGGTCGCCGATCTCGCGCTCGGCCGCCGCCAGATGGTGGAAATCGCCAAGGCACTGTTCCGCAAGCCGCGCGTGCTGATCCTGGACGAGCCGACCTCGTCGCTCTCGGCGCACGAAGCCGGCATCCTGGCCCGGCTGATCGAGACTCTGAGCGCGCGTGGCACGGCGCTTCTTTATATCTCCCACCGCCTCAACGAGGTGCAGGCGCTCTGCTCGCATGTCACCGTGCTGAAGGATGGCGGCGTCACAGCGGATCAATCGCTGTCCGGCATCGACGGCGAGGGTCTGGTGCGCCTGATGGTCGGCCGCGAGACCGGCGACCTGTTCCCGCCGCGCCCGGCCGCGGCACCCGGTGCGATGTGCATCAGCGTCGAAGGTTTTTCGGCCGGCATGGTGCGTGACGTCGCTTTCTCCGCCTGCGCCGGCGAGATCGTCGGCATTGGCGGGCTGGTGGGACAAGGGCAGGAAGACCTGCTGCTCGGCCTCTACGGCGCGATCCCCGCGTCTGCCGCCCGGGCGGAAGTATCAGGCAAACCCGGCCTGCCCGCCGATGTCGGTGCGGCGAATGCAGCCGGCATCGTCTATGTGCCTGCCGACCGCAAACATGAGGGACTGGTGTTGCCGCATTCCATTGCTGCCAATCTCATCCTGCCCTCGCTCGGACGGCTCGCCCGCAAGGGGCTGCGCGACCGGCCGGCGGAAAGCGGCCTGGTCGCCGCTCTCGCGCGCCGGCTGACGATCAAGGGCGATACGGCCCGCCCGGTGCAGGCGCTTTCCGGCGGCAACCAGCAGAAGGTGGCGCTTGCCAAATGGCTGCCGCTCGATCCCTCCGTTCTGCTGCTCAACGATCCGACGCGCGGCGTCGACATCGAAACCAAGCGGGAAATCTACCTGATGCTGCGCGCCTTCGCCGCCGAGGGGCGGCTCGTCATTCTGGTCAGTTCCGATACGCCGGAGCTTGTGCATCTCTGCGACCGCGTCGTGGTTCTGCGCGAGGGCCGCGTCGCGGCAACACTGTCGCAGGATGCGATCAGTGAAGGCGCGATCGTCGGTGCGGCCATGGGTATTGCGGCTACGACGCAGGGAGAGGCGGCATGAGCACGATTTCGTCATCCCGGCTTTACGGTTCGATCCAGCTGCGCCGCAACCGCGGCCTCGCCGGCCTCTATCTCGTCGTCGCTGCCTTTCTCATCCTCTATGCGCTGCTCTTTCCCGGCATCCTGACCATCGGCGGCTTTTCCAAGTTCACGCAGAATTGGTTCCCGCTCGCGCTCGTCACCATGGCGCAGGCGCTGCTGATGCTGAATGGCGGCATCACGCTCGCGATCGGCCCGCTCGTCAGCCTCGGCGCGGTGATCGCGGCGACGACGATGCAAGGGGCGCTCGGCGTGCCGGGCGGCATTGTCGCTGTCGCACTCGCCGGCCTTTCGATCGGCGCCGTCATCGGCGCGATCGTGACGCATCTGAGGCTGCCGGCGATCATCGTCACGCTGGCCGGCTCCTTTATCATCGGCGGCGTCGCGCTGATCCTGCTGCCGCGGCCGGGCGGATTCATTCCCGATTGGCTGTCGACGGTGCTGGCCGGCCACACGCCCGTCGCCTTCCTGCTGCTGGTCGCGATCCTCATGCTCTGGAAGGTCTTTCTCGCAACGCCGCTCGGCCTCGGCATCTATGCGGCCGGCGACAACCCGGTCGGCGCATTCCGCTCCGGCGTCCCGGTCGAACGGGTGAAGGTTGCAGCCTTCGCGCTCTCCGGTCTGCTGTCGGCACTGGCCGGCCTCTTCGTCGCGGCGCAGACCGGCTCGGGCGATCCCGTCATCGGCACGCCCTTCACGCTGAACTCGATCGCCGCGGCCGTGCTCGGCGGTGTCGGTTTCCTCGGCGGTAAGGGCACCATGCGCGGCGCGATCTGCGGCAGCCTGCTGCTCTCGGTGATGATCAACGTGATGTTCTTCCTCGGCTTCCCGCCGGTTGCGCAATATGTCGCGCAAGGGTTGATCATCGTCGGGGCGGTCGCCGTTCCGGAACTTCTCGGCGCACGGAGGGCAAAGCGATGAACATCGTCCGATCCGCGTTTCGCAATCCGCCACTCCTGACCTTCCTTCTGGTCGCGCTCGTCTGGATCGTCGCAAGCTTCACCTTGCGTGGTTTCGGCGCCTATGGCCATCTGCGCTACCTCCTCGAACTCGCCGCCGTGATCGGCATCGTCGCGGCCGGGCAGACGCTCGTCATCCTGATGGGCGGCATCGATCTTTCGGCCGGCGCGGTTATCACAGTCACGGCGATCCTGCTGCCGCTGATCTCGCCGGCCTGGGATCCGACCGGCCTTGCCGGCATCGCGGCGGCCCTTGCCATCGCCACCGGCATCGGTCTGATGAACGGTGCGGGTGCCGCCTATCTTCGCGTGCCGCCGATCATCATGACGCTTGCGATGGCGACCTTCCTGCAGGGCCTGCTCGTCATCGTTGCCGGCGGCAGCGCCGTCACCGTCAGCAATCCGGCCGTCATCCTGCTCGGCCAGGCGCGGCCGCTCGGCATCCCCTCGGGCATCATTCTGTGGCTTTTCGTCGCGATCGTCGTCCTGCTGCTCGTCCACCGCATGCCGATCGGCGCGCGTTTCCTCGCACTCGGGGCAAACCCGCTCGCCGCCCGGCTTTCCGGCGTCAGCGTCACCCGCAATACGCTGATCGTCCATACCCTGTCCGGCTTCTTTGCGGGACTTGCAGGCATTCTGGTGCTGGGCATGAACCGGCAAGGCTATGTCGGCATCGGCGATCCCTATCTGCTGACCTCGATCGCCGCCGTGGTGCTCGGCGGCACCTCCATCCTCGGCGGCCGCGGCACCTATGCCGGCACCATCCCGGGGGCGATCCTGCTCGTCACCACGACGGCGCTGATCACCGTCGTCAACGCCTCGCCCGGCTGGCGCTCGATCATGTTTGGCACGCTGATCCTCGCCCTGCTGCTCGTTTCCGGCCGCGAGGCGCGCCGATGACGAAGTGCTATGACGGGCCGGTGATCGACCCGCACCACCATCTCTGGGATCTCAGCCTGCAGCGCCATCCCTGGCTTGAGAAGGCGCGGGCTTCCGGCGAGGAGATGGCGGTCGGAAACCTCGGGGCGATCCTGCGCGATTACGGCATCGACGATTATCGCGCCGATGCCGCGCAACAGAACGTCGTTGCGACGGTGCATGTGGAGGCCGGCTGGTCGGTTGCCTATCCGCTGGAAGAGAGCCGCTGGCTGGATGGTCTCGACCGCAGCTCCGGCGTGGCGCACCGTTATATCGCGCGCGTTCCCCTCGACGGCCCGGACGCTGCACGCCTGCTCGAAGCGGAGGTGCAGAATCCGAGCGTCGTCGGCATCCGCGATATTCTGAGCTGGCATCCCGATGTCGCGAAGCGTTTTGCATCGCGTGCGGACCGCATGACCGATCCTGCCTGGCGGGCGGGGCTTGCCCATGCCAGGCGGCTCGGGCTGGTCTTCGACCTGATGCTCTACCCCTGGCAAATGGCCGAGGCGCTCGATCTCGTGCAGGCCTTTCCCGAAACGCTTTTCGTGCTCAACCACGGCGGCAGTCCCATCGACCGGACGGAGGACGGCATGGCGCTCTGGCACCGCGGCCTGCGGGCGCTCGGCAAGGAGGCGAATACTCGCCTGAAGATTTCTGACCTCGTCGCCTATGACCATGCGTGGACCCTCGAAAGCCTGCGGCCGGTGATCGAACATTGCCTCGCTTGTTTCGGCCCTGAACGTGCGATGTTTGCGAGCGACTTCCCGGTCGCCGGCCTGCATGCTTCTTTCGATGAGGTCTATCGGGTGTTCCGCACGGTCGCCGCCGAGCTCTCCTACGACGAGCAGCGCGCTTTGTTCTTTGCCACCGCCAACGACACGTATCGCCTCGGTTTGGCCGATCCGGCCGAGATCGGGAGAGGCCGCCATGTCTGATCTTCATACGACGCCGGAAAACGTCCTGATCGACGAGCGGGTGCGGGGCTTTCCGCCCGGCCATCCGCCGCTGCCGCTTGCGGCCATCGGAACCCAGGGATGGAAGCCCTATGACGGCAGGATGGCCCTGCCGCTGATCTCGCTCGACCGGCAGGCCTTCGCCAACAATGTCGAACTGATGATGGCCTATGTGAAAAGCCATAGTGCCGAAATTGCGCCGCACGCCAAGACCCCGATGTCGACGGGGCTGGCGGACACGCTTCTTTCGGCAGGCGCCTGGGGCACGACGGTCGCCGACATTCGCCAGGCCGCCGTGCTGCTCAAGGCCGGACAGCGTCGGCTGATCCTCGCCAACGAGATCGGCGGGGTCGCCGCCGCCCGCCGGCTGGCGGCCCTGCTCGGCCATTATCCCGATGCGGAGCTCCATGTCTTCGTGGATTCGACAGCGCTCGTCGAGGCGCTTGCCTTCGCCTGGCAGGAGCGCGCCGATCTGCCGCCTCTTGGCCTGCTGGTGGAATTCGGCGCCGGCCGCGCCGGTCTTCGTAGCGCCGAAGCCGCGGCGGGAATTCTCGACGCAATCCTTACCGTGGAGACGCCGGCCTTGCGGCTGAGCGGCATCGCCGCCTATGAGGGTGCGGCCGCGACCGCCGATCCGGAAGAAACGATGCTTCGCATCGACGCGCTGATGGCGATGACATCAGATTTCCTGCCGAAGATCCGCGCCCGTATCGGCAGCGAACGGCCGCTCCTCGTCACATCAGGCGGTTCGGTGTTTTTCGACATCGTGGTGGCGCGGCTTTCAGCTGCCGTCGCCGCCGATCCAGCCTGCCGGCTCGTGCTGCGCAGCGGCGCGATCTTCTTCCACGACCACGGCATCTATGAGCGGGGCCTTGTGGCCCTCGATGCACGCGGCGGCCTTCGCATCGGCGGCGAGATCGTTTCCGCGGCGGCGGGTTTCCGTCCGGCGCTCAGGGTCTGGGCCGAGATCCTGTCGCGGCCGGAGCCAAAGCTTGCGATCGCAGGCATGGGCATGCGCGACGTGGCGATGGACCAGGACTTGCCGCGGCCGCTGGCGCTTTATCGCGATGGCGCGCGCCTTGCCGATCTCGAAGGCGCCAGAGTTTTCCGCCTCAACGATCAGCACGCCTTCATGGCGCTTGCCGATGACAGCGACGTCGCCGTGGGCGATGTGATCGAGTTCGGCATCTCGCATCCCTGCACCTGCCTTGACCGGCATGCGATCCTTTATGGCTTCGATCCGGATCATTCGGTGACGGCAGCCTATCTGACCAGCTTCGGCTGAATTCTTCCTGTAAAACCAAGAAAAGGAAAACCTGCATGATCCAGCGTTATCAGAAGGGCTCGCGTATGAGCCAGGCCGTCAGCTATGGCGGTCTCGTCTATATTGCCGGCCAGGTCGCGGAAAATCGCAAGGCTGATATCGAGGAGCAGACCCGCGATGTGCTCGGCAAGATCGACGCCCTTTTGCAGGAAGCCGGGACCGATCGCTCGCGTCTCCTCACCGTCAACGTCTTCCTGCCGGCGATTACCGATTTCGAGGCGATGAACGGCGTTTATGACAGCTGGATCGACATCGAAAACCCGCCGGCCCGCGCCTGCACCGAAGCCCGCCTTGCCGACCCGGACCTGCGCGTCGAAATGACCGCGGTCGCCGCCCTCTGATCGAAGGCAAGCGCTAGAACTGGAGACATCATGCACAGCGGTCTCGTCAATCCGATCGACTTTTCGCGCGAGGGCCGCCAGGCCGGTCATCTCGCCATTCCCTATTCGATCGACCGTTCGCCCTACTATCAGATCCGCATTCCGATCCTTCGACTCAAAAATGGCGAAGGGCCGTCTTTGCTGCTGATGGCCGGCAATCACGGCGACGAATATGAGGGCGAACTGCAGCTCGGTCGGCTGATGCGCCTGCTTGACGTCGCTGACATAAGTGGCGCCGTCACCATTTTACCGATGGCGAACCTGCCGGCTGTGATGGCAGCCAAACGCTGCTCGCCCTTCGACGGCGGCAACCTCAACCGGGCCTTTCCCGGCGATCCCGCGGGGGTCCCGACGGGGCGCCTGGCGCATTTCCTCGAACACGAACTCTTCCCGCGCCACGACGTCGTCTTCGACCTGCATTCAGGCGGCACGTCGATGGCGCACCTGCCCTGCACCCTGATCGAGCGGCAGGCCGACGCCACCCGCTTCGAGCGATCCGTCTCGCTGATGCGGGCGATCGGCGCATCGCATGCCTTCATCGCCGACAATGGCCCGGCGGCGCCGACATCGATGGGGGCTGCGGCAAGGGCCGGCATCATCGGTCTTTCCGGCGAGTTCGGCGGTGGCGGAACCGTGACGCCCGCGACGATGGCCTTCACGGCGGCGGCGATCGACCGGCTGCTTGTGGCGCTCGGCATCGTCGGGCGTCCGGTCATCTCCCGCGCGCCGCTGGCCGAACCGGGGGCGCTGCAGCTGCTGTCGCTCTCCCGGCACAGCCAGGGCATCTATGCCGACCGCAGAGGCTGGTTCGAGCCGGCCGCAGTCCTTGGCGCCACCGTTTCGGCCGGCGACCTCGCCGGATGGTATCACGATCTGGAACGCTTGGAGCAGCCGGAGGAAGAGCTGCGCTTTGCCGAGGACGGCATCGTCATTTCCCGCCGGCTGCATTGCGACAGCCAGGCCGGTGACTGCCTGATCCAGGTCGCGGAAACGATTGCCGCTTCGAGAAGCCCGTCGACTGCCGCCTTGACCCAGTCGAGGCGTTTGGCCGGGATCAGGCCGTAATTGTAGAAGTTCACGCCGTCGGCGCCGGCATCGACGGCGGCCTTGGCGCGGGCCGCCAGCACCGCGGCTTCACCGACCTCCGGATAGAAGACGCGCAGGCCGACGCCGAGGAATTTCTCCGACCCGATCGCCGCCCGGCCGGCGCGGATGACATCGCCGATCGCATTCGGCTCCATGTCGTAGCAGCAGAGGATCGCCCCGTCGCAGATCTTGCCGACGGCTGCAAGATCGACGCCGCCGAGCCAGCCGTCCTTCAGGTCGATCAGTACGATCCGGCTCGCCGGATCGGCCGCCGCCTTGATCTCGCCGATCAGGCTGGTCACCGGTTCGTTGCGCCAGGCGAGATAGGCATGCAGATCGGGGTGGTCGCGAAAGGCATCGATGCCGGCTGCCGGAAAATCCGGGAACTGCCGTTCCGGAACGGCCCGTTCGCAGAGTTCGGCGATGAAACGCGCAACCGATCGGCGCGCGCCTTCGACCGGCACGCCAGCCTTTGCCGCGCGCGCCGTGCAATGGTCGCAGAAGCAGAGCGAGAGCAGGAAATCGTCTTCGGCATTCAGGCCGACGCCGTCTTTTTCGTGATGGTATTGATGCGCGAAACCCATGAAGTTCGGGCTTTCGAGTTCGACCATATCCGGCCGGTAATTCACCGTGATGTCGCGCACGAGGGTGACAGCATAGGCGCGCGCCGCCGGGCTGGAGGGGCAGAGATTGTAATAGTTGGCATTGCCGAAGGCGTTCCGCGTCACGTGATCGGGATGCAGCATGCCGAGACGGCTATTGTGGAGGCAGACCGTCCAGCAGGAGACCTTCAGACCCGTCACGTCGCGTCCCCTGGTCAGCGCCTCCAGCATGTCGCCGCGCTCGGTCACATTCGCCGCCATCAGCGGCCGGATCAGCTTGTCCTGCCACAGGCTCTCATCCGGCCGAAAGTAGACCGTGCCGTCCTCGGGAAAATAGGCCTTCTGCCGCGGGCTGCGCGGCTGGAGGAAGCGGCCCGCATGATAGGAGGTCGCCATGCTGATCGTGTTGAGGCCTGCCCGGTTGCGAAGCTCGGCGGCAATCGCATCAAGCCCCTGGTCCTGGATATCCCAGGGGTAGGTCCACATGGAAAGGTGCATGGCGCGCTCCGCTCAAGTCTGTCCGCTTTATAGAACATGTGTCCATAATAGTGTCCAGGCTGATCTTTGAACGCAGAGGGCGGCGAAAGCCGCCCGCCCTGCCCTGTCATCGGCTGATCGTCGCCTGCAGCGCGTCGATGGAGGACTGGATGCCGGCGTCCGTCGACATGGTGAAGTCTTCCATCTCGAGGCTGACCCAGCCGTTATAGCCGACCATCCGCACGACCGAGAAGAACTCCTTCCACCATTGCAGATCATGCCCTGCGCCGACGGCGACATAGTTCCAGGTGCGGTTGGCGACGTCGGTGACGTCCTTCAGTTCCAGCAGGCCATTGACGTCGGCGAGACCACGCTCGATCCGGGTGTCCTTGCCGTGGCAATGATGGATCGCGTTACCCAGCGCCCGGGCCGAAGCAATCGGATCGGCGCCCTTCCAGAACAGATGGCTGGGATCGAGGTTCATGCCGACGGACGGCCCGACCTCGTTGCGCAGACGGAACAGGGTTTCCGGGTTCCAGACAAGCATTGCCGAGAAGTTTTCAAGCGCGTATCTCTCGACGCCGACTTCTCTCGCGAGCTTGACCAGATCGTGCCAGAGCGGGAAGGCGCGGTCTTCCCACTGGTAACGGTCACGTTCCGGCATCTCGTCCGGCCAGCTCTTGGTGTAGACGAGCCAGTTCGGTACGCTGTCGCCGGGGGCGGCTTCCGGCAGGCCGGACATGGTGACGATGGTCTTGACGCCGATTTCGCCGGCAAGACGGATCGTCTGTTCCATTTCCTTGCGGTGGCGCTTGCCCATGTCGCCGGGATCGAGCGGGTTTGCCGAGCAGTTCAGCGCCGCGATTTCAAGGCCACGCGCTTCGATTTCCCTAAGCTTGGTTTTCAGAAGCCCCTTGTCTTCAAGCAGTTCATCAGCGCGGAAATGCGGGGCACGCGACCAGCCGCCGCCGGTCATTTCGATGCCTTCGACACCGAGTTTGACGCATTTGTCGAGCATGTCAGTGAAGGACAGGTCGCCCATCACGTCGGTGCAAATGGAGAGTTTCATCGTCTCGATCTTTCCTTATGAAAAATGAGGGCGCGCCTTGTGAGAGGGGTGGAGGAGTTCCCGGCGCGCCCCCGGAGGGAGCTATTTGAAGTCGACCCAGGCGGCACCCGCATCCGCCGAGCGGACGCAGTTTTCCAGCCAGCGCACGCCTTCAGTGCCGGCTCTAATGCCGGGATAGTGATGGGCTCTGAGGAAGGCTTCGTCGCCGCGGCGCTTTGCGTCGATCGCCTGGGCGATCCAGAGGTAGATGTTCGCCCAGCTGTCGCCGAGGCCCTCGGTGTGCAGCGCGCCCATGCGATCGGCTGCAAGGCTTTCCTCTTCGAGGTAGGGCATGCCGTGGTGCAGGGTGCGGTTCGGCTCGCCCTGGATTTCGTAAATCAGCTGGTCGGGGTGGGAATCCGACCATTCGATGGAAGCCTTGGAGCCGACGAAACGGTAACGTTGCGAACCCATGTTCCCGGCATTGACCGACGACACCCAGAGACGTCCGCGGGCGCCGTTGTCGTAATGCATGAGAACGGTTGCGTGGTCTTCGAGCGGCGCGCGGGTGGGAATAAAGGCCTTGCGGTCGCAGAGCAGCTTTTCGATCTTCAGATCCGGCAGCACGACCTCGGAGAGATAGTAGAGATGCGTGCCGATATCGCCGAGAACGAAGGTCGGGCCCGCCGTCTGCGGATTGGTGCGCCATTTCACCGCCTCGCCGGCCCCGACATCGTCGCCCGAATTGAAGCCGTGGGTATATTGCATGTCGACGATGCGGATATCGCCGAGCATGCCCTTTTTGACCATTGCCGCCATCTGATGGACCAGCGGATGGCCGGTGAAACCATAGGTGACGCCGACGATAAGGCCCTTCTCTTCGGCGAGCTTGGCGATCTCATCGCATTCGGCGACGGTGAAGAACAGCGGCTTTTCGCAGACCACGTGCAGCCCGGCTTCCAGGCACGCCTTGGTGATCTCATAATGGGTGAAGTTCGGCGTGGCGATCGAGACCACCTCGACGCCGTCTTCGCGCCCGGCTTCCCCGGCGATCAGTTGCTTGTAGTCTCCGTAGCAGCGCTCGGCGGCGACGCCTATCTGCGTGCCGAAGTCCCGTCCGCGCTCGGCGTCGAGATCGAAGGCGCCGCAGACGAGCCGGTAGGTGCCGTCCCGCTGGGCGCCGGTTCTATGCTTATAGCCCACCTGCCCGGTGCGGCCGCCGCCGACCATGCCCCAACGCAAGGGGCGCTCGATGGATCTTTCTCCGTTGATCATCTGATCATTGCTCCTGAAATGGCCTGCCGCGTCATTCCGCCGCCATGGCGGTCGGCGGTGCGTAAAGCTTGGGTTTCGGTATCATGTTGACGGGTTCGAGGCCGCCGCTGGTCACGGCTCTGAGAGCAGCATCGGCCACCAGCGTGGCCGCGTAACCATCCCAGGTGGAAGGACCGCCGGCCGTTTCCTTGGAGGCGTCGACGATCCATTCGCGGAATTCCTGGTCGTAAGCTTCGATAAAGCGCTCGCGCCAATCCTCGGGGATTGCCTGGCGAATGCCGCTCGAATCCGAGATCACGGTCGCCGGGCGGTTCGGCAGCGCGGCAACGCCCGCCTCGCAGCTGATCTCGCCGCGGATGTCATAGCCATAGGCGATGTTCACCGAAATCTCGACGTCAACAAGCGCACCCGAGGCCATGTGCAGGAGGACGAAAACCGGGTCGCGCAATTCGCCGCCGCGCGAGGAGCGGCGCGGCACACGCACCTCCACGCCGGTGACTTCATCCGACAGGAGCCAGCGGGAAATATCGGCATCATGGACCAGCGTGTCGTTCAGCGGCATCTCGGAGGTGTAGAGCCCTTCGGGAACCGAGGCATTGCGATGCACGGAATGAAACATCATCGGTGCGCCGAGTCTCCCGCCGTCGATAACCGCCTTCAGGCGGCGATAATCCGCATCGAAACGGCGCATGAAACCCACCTGGACGAGCCGCCTGCCGAAGGCCACTTCCGCCTCCATCACGCGGAGCGCGGCCGCCTCGGAGGTCACCAGCGGCTTTTCGCAGAACACCGGCTTGCCGGCGGCAATGCAGGCGAGCAGCTGCTCCTCATGGGCGGGCCCCCAGGAGCAGATGACCGCGGCCTGCACTTTTTCCGAAGAGATCAGTGCCGAAGGGGTGGCGAACACCTCCGCCCCCGCAGGGGCGGCAGCGGCGGCGCGGGCCTGGTCGATATCGGTGACGCCGACGATTTCGACACCGGAAACGACGTTCGTCAGGCGGCGGATATGATCCTGACCGATCATCCCCGTACCGATGACGCCAACCTGAAGGGTCATTTCGCCCCCCAGTGCTTATCGATGTAACGCTGCATTTCCGCGCGCATGAAGGTGCCGCTCTGATCTGCCTTATCCTCCCAGGCGAAGACGCAGGCGGTCATGATGCCGTCGAAGCCGATCTCGGCCAGCGTGCCGAAGAACTCGTCCCACGGAACCTCGCCCTGACCGATATCGAGGTGCTGGTGCACCCGGGCATTGGTGCCGGGCGGGTTGAGGATATAACGAAGGCCGGATGAGGCTTTGTGGTTGAAGGTGTCGCCGACATGGACATGTGCCAGCACGTCCTTCGCCTCACGCAGCATCGCCTTGGTGTCGTCGCCGAAATAGAAAGTGTGCGGGGCGCAATAGAGGAACTTGACGCTCTTCGAATTGACCGTGCGGATGATGTCGAGCGCCGGCTGCAGCGTCTCGCACCAGTCTTCCGGATGCGGTTCGACATTGAGCTGGATGCCCTCGCGCTCGAAGATCGGCACCAGTTCCTCCATCGAGCGCCACCAGGCATCTTCGCAGGCCTCGATCATCGAGCCGGTGTGGCAGCAATAGCAGGACCCCTTGTCGGGATGCGGGCCGCGGCCGAACTCGGAATTCATCGTGTCGACTTCCAGCTCGACCGCGATCTCGATGGCGCGTTTCCAGTGCTTGACGGCGGCCTTGCGTTCGGTCTCATCATTGGACGCCCAGCGGTACATCGGCAGCAGCGAGGCGATCCCGACATCCGCCTCCTTCAGCGAGCGCTTCAATGATTTGATCCGCTCGGGAAAGACGCGCGGCGCCTTGAACCATTCGAGGAAATCTCCGCGTGGCGAGAGCTCGATCCAGTCGTAGCCGAGTTCCTTGACCTTCCCCGGCAGCGCCTCGAGTGAGAGATGCCGATGCATGAACGGGTCGATTGCGATCTTCATTTTGACCTCCGGATTCCAGACATGATTTTCCTTCCCCGGCGGCGACCTGTTTGTCGCTGCCGGACACTGTGTGTTTTGGGCCGTGTCGTTTGGGTGCCGTCAGCGGTTACTCAGCCGGCGGCGAATGGCTCTCATGGCTTGCAATGTAAGTATCGATCTGGGCTTCGAGATCCGCCATGGTTTCCCCGCCGGCCATCAGGTCGGTAATCTCCTCGCGGGTCTTCTCGCCCCGCCGGAAATCGGCGGCGATCGCGCCGCGGATGAGCACGGCGAAGTGGTCACCCACCGCCATCGCATGCATGACCTGGTGGGTGATGAAGATCACCGCCAGACCCCGCCGCTTGGCTTCGTTGACGATCCGCAGCACATGCGCTGCCTGCTTCACGCCGAGAGCGGCCGTCGGTTCGTCAAGGATCAGCACGCGCGCGCCGAAATGCACGGCCCGGGCAATGGCGAGCGACTGGCGTTCGCCGCCCGAAAGCCCGCCGACAAGGCGGTCGCCATCATCAATCCGGGTGATGCCGAAATCCTGCACGGCTTTCACGGCAATCTCATTGGCCTTCCTGCGGTCATAGACCTTGAAAGGACCCCAGCCCTTGGTCGGCTCGACGCCGACGAAGAAGGAGCGGCCGATCGACATCAGCGGAAATGTGCCGCCGAATTGATGCACTGCCGAGATGCCTTTTTCCTGCGCATCGCGCGGCCCGCTGAATTCGACCGGATTGCCATCCATCAGAATGGCGCCGCGCGTCGGCTTGTGGACACCCGCAAGCGTCTTGATCAGCGTCGATTTGCCGGCGCCGTTATCGCCGAGCAGGCAGAGCACCTCGCCCGCACGGACCTTGAGCGAGATGTCGTGCAGCACGTCGATCGGGCCGAAGCTCTTGTCGACATTCTGGAGTTCAAGGATCGGAATATTGTCGGACATGGTTGACGCTCACTTCTTTTTCTTCGGCACGAAGCTTAACGCCATCTGCCGGAACGTGTTGTTCATCAGAACGGCGGCCATCAGCATCACGCCGATAATCAGGTTGGACCAATTGCGGTCGATATCGGTGAAGTAGATGCCCTGGCTGACGACGGCGAAGGTCAGCGCGCCGAGAAAGATCCCGGCGACCGAACCGAAGCCGCCCGTGAGCAGCACGCCGCCCACCACGATCGAGACGATCGTATTGAAGATGTAGTTCATGCCGCCCGAGACCTGCGCGGAATTGAACAGGATGGCGCCGCACATTCCGACGAAAGAGGCGGCCGTGCTCGAGAGAACGAAGAGAACGATCCGCAGCCGGTCGGTCGGGATGCCGGCATTGCGCGCGCTGACCTCGTCTCCGCCCATGGCGACGATCCAGTTGCCGTAACGCGTCGCGTGCAGCACGAAACCAAAGACCACGGTCAGCGCCAGCCACCACAGGATGATCACCTGGAATTTGCCTTGGATGAGATCGCCGAACATCGTCTTGGCCCAGGCCGGGGCATTGAGCGGAACCGAAGCGGCCCCGGTCAGGATCACGGATCCCGCAAGTACAAGCCCCTGCACCGCAACCAGCGTGCCGAGGGTGATGATCAGCGAAGGCACGCTGGTGCGCACCGCCAGCAAACCGTTGACCAGCCCGACGACAACGCCGATGGCGAGCACACCGAACATGCCGACGACGATCGGCAGCTCGTAATAGCCCGAGAGGATGGCGATCGTCATCGAGCCCGCCGGGATCATCGCGCCGATCGAGATATCGAGCTCGCCTGATATCATCAGAAGGCCGACAGGCAGGGCGACGATGCCGAGATTGGCGGCGAAATTGACCCAGCTTGCCGCGCCGAAGAGCGCGCCGAGGCTGACGCCGCCGAAGGCGACATAGAAGGCGATTACTGCCACGAAGCTCAACACGGCGCCGAATTCCGGGCGGCGTACAAACTGTCCAATGGAAAAGCCGGTCATCTCTTCGCCCTCACTTCTTCTTTTTCGCCGCATAGGACATCGCCATCAGCCGGAACTTGTCGTTCATCATCACGGCGAGCAGCAGGAGCGCGCCGATGATGACGCTGCCGAGGTTCGGGTCTATGCCGGTGAAATAGATGCCCTGATTGACGATCGCGAAGGTGAGCGTGCCGAAGACGATGCCCACCACCGATCCGGCGCCGCCGGTCAGAAGCACGCCGCCGATGACCACGCACATGATCGAATTGAAAATGAAGGATTGCCCGCCGAGCACCTGCGCGCTTTGGTAGACAAGCACCTGGCTGACGCCGACGAAGGCGGCGGAAAAGCCCGACAGCATATAGAGGGCGATGGTGAGCTTTTCCGTCGGAATGCCGGCGTTGCGGGCCGAGACCTTGTCGCCGCCGAGAGCGAAGATCCAGTTGCCCACCGGCGAGATGTGCAGCAGGCAGAAGAACGCCGCCGCAAACAGGATCCACCAGAAGATCGTCACCTGGAACATGCCGCCGATGAAATCGCCGAGGATCGCTTTGACGGCCGGGCTTGGCACCAGCGATACGCCGGTGCTGCCGGCAATCAGCACGGTGAAGCCCAGCGTCAGCCCCATGACGGCGAACATCGACCCGATGGTGACGATCAAGGACGGGACGCGCGTGCGGTTGACGAGGTAACCGTTGAAAAAGCCGACGAGGAGCCCGACGCTGAGGCCGGCGGAAATCCCGACGATTTCGGGAAGGCCGTAATGGCCTGATATGATCGCCACCGTCAGTGATGATGCCGGGATCACCGCGCCGATCGAGAGGTCCATTTCGCCTGATATCATCAGGAGCCCGATCGGCAGCGCGACGATGCCGATCTCGGCGGCGACGTTGAGCCAGCTTGCATAGCCGGCAGCGGACAGGAAGACCTTGCCGCCCAGCAGGGCGAAGAAGACGAACACCGCAATCAAGCCCAGCAGCGACCCCGCTTCAGGGCGCCGGGAAAGCTGACCGATGGTCGCTTTGGCATGGCCGCCCGAAGGAACCGACGGGGCG
Source organism: Rhizobium sp. K102 (assembly GCF_022385315.1). NCBI lineage: Bacteria > Pseudomonadati > Pseudomonadota > Alphaproteobacteria > Hyphomicrobiales > Rhizobiaceae > Rhizobium > Rhizobium sp. K102. The sequence goes on along the minus strand of NZ_CP092438.1, from coordinate 174,929 downwards.
AGGACATCGTTTCTCGCGTTCATTTGACACCACCAATAAAGCCGCATGACCGATAACGGCCGGCGCTTCTGAAAGAATGGAAGCCGCCCGCGTGAGGGGCAGGCAGCTTCACCACGTCCGGCCGATCCCCTTAGCGGGCGCCGGCCTTCACGCCTGCCAAGGTGGCGTCGACGTTCGAAGCGTCGATGACGCCGGGGCCGGTCAGGATCTCCCGGGTTGGGACGGTGAGCCCGTAATTGACGTTGCCGTTCAGGATCGAGACGGCCAGAAAGCCCTGCAGGTAACCCTGCTGGTCGATCGCGCAAAGCTGGCTGCCGCTCTTGATGTTGTTCAGAACGGTTTCATCCATGTTCATGCCGCAGACCTTCACCTGTCCCGCTTTGCCGGCCTGTGTCACGCCGTTGACTGCGGAGTTCGTATCGACGTTGCCGATGGCGAAGACGGCCTTGATCTCTGGATGCTGCAGCAGATGCGCCTTGAGCGCCTGCGCCACGGCGGTGGCCGAACCGAATGACGTCGCCGGCAGCGGCAGCGCCGAACCGACGCCGCCACCTTCCGTCACGCCATCGGTCATGCCTTTGCAGAAGGCTTCAATGTTTGCCGCACCCGGCAGCGTGTTGAGGCAGACGGCGTTTTTCAGGTCGTGCTTGGCGAAGTAGCTGCCCGCGGCCTTGCCGGAGAGATAGTCGTTGGAGCCGACATAGTTCATGGCACCGAGGCGATCGGCGGCTTCGATGCCGCCGGCATTATAGATGACCAGCGGAATTTTCTTGTCGACGACCGCTTTGAAGGCTGGATCCATGGCTTCCGGCACCCAGTCCGGACCGACGATCGCATCGGCGCCCTGGTCGATGGCCTGACGGATCAGTTCGGCCGCATCGACGCCGAGATTGTCGTAATTCTGAGGCCCGAGCCAGACGACCTTGCCGCCCTGTGCCTCAACGACCTTGCCGGCATCCTCGGCGCCGCGCTTGACGATCGACCAGAACGGATCGTCCGGTTTGCCGCCGACGACGAAGATGTTGGCGGCCATAACGGCCGTGGCAGTGCAGGTCATGATCGCGACAGCCGACACGGTTGCCGCAAGGCGGCGAAATTTAGTCATCTCAATCTCCTCCTTGGCCCGCCTCCCTGGCGTGACCGTGAAGAGAAACATATCACCGCTTGAAATTCTCGAAATGTGAAATCATACTAAACATGCATAAAGTATCATAGAGTATCACTCATAATGATACGGACGTTCGAACGATGGAGGGGAATAATCATGCGGCGGCCGACCATCTCCGACCTTGCCAAGGAGGCCGATGTCTCGATTGCGACCGTCAATCGGATTCTGGCCGGCACTGCCTCCGTCAAAGGCACGACCGTGCAGCGCGTTCAGGCCGCCGCGGAACGGATCGGCTTTTACGGCGCCGGCGCAATCGAGGACCGGCTGCGCAAGACGGTGCCGAAGTACCGGCTTGGCTTTCTGCTGCAGCAATCCAGCCGTGAGCTCTACCAGCTCTTCGGCAAGAAGATCGTCGAGGCATGCCGCGCCAGGCGCGATGAGGTCATCGATCCCCTGGTCGACTTTGTGGATCTGCTGACGCCGGAAAATATTGCCGGCCGGCTCAAGGCGCTCGGCGCAAATTGCGACGCCGTTGCCGTCGTCGCAGCCGATCACCCGGTGATCGCCCAGGCCATCCGTGAGCTGCACGAGAAGGGCAAGCCGGTCATCGCCTATATTACCGACCAATCCGCCCGCGAGCGGGCCGCTTATGTCGGGGCCGACAATTGGAAAATGGGGCGGACGGCGGCATGGCTGATCTCGAACATGAGCCATGGGCCGGGGCGGATTGCCGTCTTCATCGGCAACCATCGTTACCAATGTCAGGACGTCTCCGATGCAAGCTTCCGCTCCTATATGCGCGAACACGCGCCGCATCTGACCATCGAGGACAGCCGCCCCACGCACGAGGAACCGAACGAGGCCTATCGGATGGTCAAGGAACTCTTGGCGACGACGGATGACCTCACCGGTATTCTGATTGTCGGCGGCGGCATCTCCGGGGTCTTGCGGGCGCTGCGGGAAGTGCCGCAGGAGCGGCGCCGAAGCATCCGCCTCGTCTGCCGGGACATTGGCCCGGAGACGCGAAAAGGCCTGTCAGAGGGGATGATTACCGCCGCCCTCTGTCATCCGCTGGAGCGGACTTCCACGGCGCTGGTCGAGACGATGATCGAAACGATCACGCAGGGTGCTTCAGGTGCCACGATTCAGCGGACCATTACCTTCGAAATCGTGACGCCTGAGAATATCTGAGATACTCCAGTCGCGGCATTCGCCGCGACCGAGCAACAGTCGGAAAAGCCCGCGACCGGAAGCCGGCGCGGGCTTGGAAAGAGGTCATCCGTGTATCGTCTCAAATATCGACGACAAGGCCCTTGGCTTTCAGCACCGGCGCCAGATTGCTGACCTCGATGACCGATTTCCCTGCCTTGTAGGCGGCGATATAGCCGGCTTCGGCATCTTCGCGGGCCTGCGAAAGCCGGGCGGCTTCCTGCGCTTCCTGCCTGCGCACCACCACCAGGCCGTCGGCATCGCCGACGATGATGTCGCCGGGATTGACGGTTTCGCCGCCGACGATGATCGGGTCGTTCACCGCCGCAATGGTTTCCTTCACCGTGCCCTTGATGCAGACGCTGAGCGAGAAGACGGGGAAACCGAGTTCTCTAAGCTGCAGCGTGTCGCGCACGCCGGTGTCGGTGACGAGGCCGCCGATGCCTTTGGCCAAGCAGGCATTGGCGAGCACATCGCCGAAGGATCCTGCTTCCTCGTACTCGCCCGCCGAGACGACGATGATATCGCCGGGCTTGGCATAGTTGATGGCGAGCTGCAGCATGATATTGTCGCGCGGCGCGCATTTGACCGTAAAGGCCGGGCCGCACAGTTTCATGCGGTAATCGACGGGCTTGAGGCGGGAGGACAGCGCGCCGCGGCGGCCCAGGGCTTCGTGGATCGTCGCCGGCGAAAATTTGGAAACGGCGTCGATATCGGCTTTGGCAGGCCGTTCGGCGATATCTTTAATATGAATCATGAATGGCTCCGATCGTTGGCCGACGGCGGGCATGCCCCGCCGCCTGATTTCGTTTGGAAATCGTCAATGGATGACGTCGAGGCCGATTGGCCTCATGGGATCGGGTCGAATTTCAACTCGGAGAGCGGCACGACCTTGTCGGTGCGGGTCATCTTGTATTCGGTATTCGGGCCGAGCCACTTGTCCCAGATCTTGTTGATCTCGCCTGATGCGTCGAGCTTGTGGAGGATTTCGTTGATCTTTGCCGTCAGCTTCGGCTGATCCTTGGCCATGCCGATGCCGATCGGCTGGTAGAGCATCGGCTCCTCGATCATCCGCATTTCCTTGCCCTTGCTCTTCGAATTCATTGACGAACTTGGTCGTCGTCATGGTGTTGGCCACCATGCCGCGCGCCTTGCCCTGCTGGACGGCGAGATAGGCAGAAGCGGTATCCTGGAATGTCAGCGGCTCGGATTTGTTGAGCTTGATCGACATTTCCGACGTCGAGCCCTTGGTCGAGGCGATGCGCTGGCCGGCGTAATCGGCCTTCTTCTTGCCGGCATCGTCGGCCGGCACGATCAGCATTTCCTTGGCGAGATAATAGGGATCGCTGAACTGGATCTGCTCGGCGCGGCTCAGCGTATAGGCAAGGTTGGCCACGGTGATGTCGACGCGGCCAAGCTTGACCTCGGGTACGCGCGCTTCGACCGAAACCGGCTTGATCTCGGCCTTGACGCCCAATTCCTTGGCGATCGCGGCGCAGAGATCGACGTCGAAACCGGCCATTTCACGGGTCTTCGGATCGGGCGAGGCGAAGGGGGGAACGTCGGCGAACGTCGCGCAGCGCAGCGTTTTCGCCGACATGATATTGTCGAGCTGATCGGCTTTTGCGGGCACAGCGGCTGCCATGCCGGCAAATGCGACGGTGAGGCCTAGGTATTTCCAGTTCATTGCTGTTCTCCTTTGTTTTTGGTGTTGGTATCAGTGCCTGAGATCAGCGAGGAAACGCTGAGCCCGGGGATGGCGCGGATGGCTGAAGAATTCCTTTGGGGTCGCCGTTTCGATGATCTGGCCGGCATCGATGAACCAGATCCGATCGGCGACGTCGCGCGCAAAACCCATTTCATGGGTGACGCAGAGCATGGTCATGCCTTCGGACACCAGGCTCTTCATGACGGTGAGCACTTCGCCGACCATTTCGGGGTCGAGCGCGCTCGTCGGTTCGTCGAACAGCATCACCGGCGGTTCCATGGCAAGGGCGCGGGCGATCGCCACCCGCTGCTGCTGGCCGCCCGACAGCTGACCGGGATAGGCCCGGGCCTTGTCGGCGAGGCCGACCCGATCGAGGAGCTTGAGAGCCTTTTCGTGCGCGATATCGGGCGCCACGCCCTTCACCCGGATCGGCGACATCGAGACGTTTTCGGCGACTGAAAGATGCGGAAACAGGTTGAAGTTCTGGAATACGAAGCCGATCCGGCTGCGCATCGCGTTGAGTTCCTTCGCCCGCATGGCGGCATGAATGTTCTGCCCGTCGAGCGTGATCGATCCGCTGTTGATCTCCTCGAGGCGATTGATCGTGCGGATCAGCGTCGATTTTCCCGAGCCGGACGGTCCGCAAATGACCACGACCTCGCCGCGTGCCACCTGCGCATCGATATCCTTGAGGACCGGATAGTCGCCGTAGCTCTTGCAGACCTGGGAAAGCCGGATCGTCTGCGATTCCTGCGTTGAAACGGACATCGTCATAGCTGCTCCGATACGATTTTCGACGGCGTGACCACGGCAGCGGCGGGGACGAGAAGTCCCGCACGCCGCCGGGTGATGCGCCGCTCGAGGCGATTGGCGAAGTAAGTGAGCGTCCAGCAGATGATGAAGTAGACGATCGCCAGGATGAGGAAGACCTGGAAGGGCTGCGTCAGCAGCTGGTTGTTGACCTGGCTTGCCGCAAAGGTCAGATCAGGCACGTTGATCACATAGCCGAGCGTGGTGTCCTTGATCGTCGAGACGAAGGTGGAGATAATACTCGGGATCATGTTGTAGAGCGCCTGCGGCAGGATGATGTAGCGCATCGCGCCCATATAGCTGTGGCCGAGCGCCCGCGCCGCATCCATCTGGCCCGGCCCGAGGGCGACGATGCCGGCGCGGACGACTTCGCTGAGGAAGGCGCTCTGATAGACCACGAGCGTCGTCAGCATGGTCACGAAGCTCGGCACGTCGGCGCCGGTCAGCAGCGGAACCAGGAAATAGCTCCACAGGATGAGCATCAACAGCGGCACGCCCCTGGTGAAATAGACGAGCGCCGTGACCGGCCAGCGCAGCAGCGGCGACTTGGAAAGCCGCGCTAAGGCGAAGAGGATACTGGCCGGAAAAGCGAGGGTGATGCTGAGCGCCGAAAGGATCAACGTGTTGGCGAGCCCGCCGAGCGGTCCGTTCGGATATTGGCCAATCAAGAGCAGCAGCCAGTAGTCTCGGACGATGGCGATCATGTCCTGGATCATGTGCGCGCACTCCTGGTAGGATCCGCGCGCATCGACAGATAGGCGCCGACGCTCATGATGATCAGCGAGAAGAAGAGGTAGAGAACCGTGCCGATCAGGTAGATCTCGAAGGTGCGGAAGCTGAGGTTCTCGATTTCCTTGACGGCATGCGTCAGTTCCGAGGCGCCGATGACGACGGCGAGACTGCTGTTCTTGAACAGGGAAACGCTGTGATTGACGAGCGGCGGCAGCGCGTTGCGCACGCCCTGCGGCATGATGACGAAACGCATCGCCGAGACATAACCATGGCCGAGCGCACGGGCGGCCTGCATCTGGCCGTCGCTGACCGAGCGCACGCCGGAGCGAAGATCTTCGCTGAAATAGGCTGCCTGGCAGAGCCCGAGCCCGATCACCGCGAAGATCGCTTCGGCATTATGGCTCGCGAGCCATGTGGCGACCCCGTTCGGCATCAGGGTGAAAATCCCGAAATACCACAGCATCAGCTGCACCAGGGTGGGGACGTTGCGGTGGTAGGATACGTAAGCGGCGACCAACGGATCGCCGAAGCGGAAGGGCGACAGGCGCACGCCGAGCAGCAGCAGGGCGAGTGCCATCGCCAGCAACCAGGAGCCGGCATAGATGATGAAGGTCATCTGGATGCCATGCAGCAGCATGGCGGCATAGTCGGGATTTCCGAGGATTGCCGAAAGGTCGAAACCGCTCACGGAGTTGGCTCCCCGGATGGGTCCGTCTTCGGCTGCGGCTTCGCCGTCTGCAGGCCGCCCATGACCTGCAGCGTCGGCGTGATCTCCATATGTCCGATGTTGACGGCGACGGGAGCTGCTATGGCGAAGGCGATCGCGTCGGCGATATCGGCCGCCTGCGGCAGTTCGAAACCATCGATGAACCGTTCCCGGATGCTGGGGTCATCGCCGTGGACGTGGTTGAAAATATCGGTGGCGACCCGGCCGGGGCAGATTTCGGTCACGCGCACCCGCTTGCCGAAAGCATCAATGCGCAGTTGGTTGGACAGCATGCTCACGCCGGCCTTGGTGGCGTGATAGGAGGAGTTGCCGCCGAAATTATAGGCGCCGGCGATCGACGAGATGTTGATGACGTGGCCGCGGTCCCGCGCCACCATGCCCGGCACGATGAGGCGGCAGAGGTGCAGAACCGCCCTGAGATTGACGTCGACGAGAAGGTCGATATCGCCCTCGTCGGCTTCAAGGAACTTCTTCGGCCGGTCGACGCCGGCATTGTTGACGAGAATGTCGAACTCCACGCGGCCCGCGAGCTCGGCGATTGCCGGGCGGTCGGTCACATCGATGATATGAGGAATGCAGCCCGTGCGCTCGGCGAGCTGCTGCAGCGCTTGGGCACTGCGGGCAACGGCGTGGACTTCGATGTTCTCCCGGCGAAGCCGCTCAACCACGGCTGCGCCGATCCCGGAGGATGCGCCGGTCACCAGTGCGGTCTTGTAATCGGAGAATGGCATTGTCGTTCCCTTGTGGTTGATTAAGACAGTAGCGAAGCTTTAACCCCTTGCCTAAGACCGATTATCTCTGGAGCAATAAGCAACGGTTATGGAGCACGTGCGGTCTGCCGAAGAAGAGAATGCGGCGATGCCGATACTCTCTCTCGGCCTTGCCTCGGGCCGCATCGCGTTGCAAAAGCAATGCGCCTCTGCAAACATGATCCGCAGATCAGAATGGTACCCCGATCCTCATGGACATCAGACGCCTCAAATCCTTCATCGTGATCGTCGACAGCGGTAGCATCACACGAGCGGCGGATCTTTTGCATATCGCCCAGCCGGCGCTCAGCCAGCAGCTTGCAGCACTTGAGGAGCATTTCGGCCACAAGCTGCTGATCCGCAGCCAGCAGGGTGTCAGCATGACCGATGCCGGACACGCGGTATATCGCCATGCGCAGATCATCCTTCGGCAGATGGAGCAGGCGCAGGCCGATGCATCCGCCGCCGGCAATTCGCTTGCCGGGCGCGTCTCGGTTGGCCTCGTGCCGTTCAGCAGCGCGGCGACGCTTTCGGTCGACCTTTTGGCGGAGACCCGGAAACGGCATCCCGGCATCCTGCTGCATCTCACCGAAAGCGTCGGGCAGACCTATAGCCAGATGATCATGAACGGCCGGCTGGAGATGGCGCTTCTGCATGGAACCGGGCCGATCAAGGGCGTGCGGTTCGAACCGATCCTCAGCGAAGAGTTTTTCCTGGTCGCCCATCGCGATTTTGCCATCGAAGCGGATGCCAAACCCGTTCCGGTCAACGCTCTCGACGGAATACCGCTGCTGTTGCCGCCGGCCTATAATTTCGTCCGCCGCGCGGTCGACACCGCTTTCACCCGCACGCGCACCAATTTGAAGGTCGTGGCGGAAGTCGAAATCGTGCGCACCCTCGCCCGCGCGGTCGGCAGCGGTCTCGGCGCGACGATCATGCCGAAGGCGATTGCCGACCGCATCGTCTCGGGAATCGAGCGAGCCGCTGATCTGCCGGCTCGTCTCGCCGCGGATCGAAGAAACCCTGTCGCTTTGCGTTTCCGATCAGAAATCCCTTGTCGGAACCGGCCCTTGCCGTCCGGGATATCCTTCTCGAATTGACGGCGCGGCTGAAAGCCTGAAAGGGGATCTCCGGTCAGCGCATGTCCTTGCAGAACTGGGCAATCCGCGCGCAGCCTTCACCGAGTTTTTCCATGCTTGTCGCGTAGGAAATACGAAAGAAGGGGCTCATTCCGTAAGCCGCGCCTTGCACGGTCGCGACGTGGTGCTCCTCCACCAGCGCCATGACGAAATCGACGTCGGTCTCGATCTTGCGCCCGCCCTTGCTGGTCTTGCCGATCAGCCCCGATATGTTGGGATAGATATAGAAGGCGCCCTCGGGCCGATGGCAGCGCAGCCCTTTCACCTCCGACAATTTGTCGAGGACGAAGTCGCGTCGCGTCTTGTAGATCGCTGCCCGCTCCTTCAGAAGATCCTGGGGTCCGTCCAGCGCCGCGGTCGCCGCCGCCTGGGTCAGCGTCGCGATGCCGCCGCCATTCTGGCCGTTGACGTTGCTGATCGCCGAGATCAATTCTTTCGATCCGGCGCAGAATCCGAGGCGCCAGCCGGTCATTGCATAAGCCTTTGAGACGCCGTTCATCGTCAGGACGCGGTCGTACAGTCTCGGCTCGACTTCCGCGATCGTGCAGAACTGGAAGTCGTCATAGACCAGGTGCTCATAGATGTCGTCGGTCATGATCCAGACATTGGGATGGCGCAGCATGACCTCGGCGATGGCGGCCATCTCCGCCCGGGAGCAGGCTGCTCCGGTCGGATTGTTCGGGAAATTCAGGAAGAGCCATTTGGTGCGCGGCGTGATCGCCGCCTCCAGATCCTCAGGGCGCAGCTTGAAGCCGGTCTGCTCGTGGCAGGGGACGGCAACCGGCACGCCGCCGGCGAATTTGACGATGTCGGCATAGCTGACCCAGGAGGGGGTGGGGATGACGACCTCGTCGCCCGGGTTGCAGGTCGCCAGCATGGCGTTGAAGATCACCTGCTTGCCGCCGCCCGAGACGACGATCTGGCTGGCATCGTAGTCGAGATTGTTGTCGCGCTTGAACTTCCTGATGATGGCGGATTTGAGCGCCGGCGTGCCGTCCATCGGCGGATATTTCGTATCGCCGGCAAGTGCAGCCGCATGGGCCGCCTCGATCGCGTGCGCCGGGGTGGGGAAATCCGGCTCGCCGGAGGAGAGGCTGACGACTTTGATCCCTTTGGCGGCCAATTCCCGGGCGCGCTGGGTCATGGCGGCGGATGCGGATATGGAGACGTTTTTCAGACGGTCGGCGATCACGGACATCGGAATGGTCCTTCGGTGAGGGATTGGAACAAAGACCGCGGGCGGGCGATCGAAGTGCGTCAGTCGGCGAGTTCGGCGGCGAGCGCGAGTGTGGCGCCGGTGGCTTCGATCTCACCGCGCACGATGCCGGCAAGCTCGAGGGCGCCCGGCGTGTCGCTGTGAACGAGGATGGAGCGCGCCGGCATGGCGATCACGGCGCCGTCGATGGCCTCGACGTTGCCGTCGAGGAGGAACTTTCGCACACGGGCGCGCACAGCAGCTTCGTCCTTGATGACGGCACCCGGGAGCCCGCGCGTGACAAGCCTGCCGCCGGCGTCATAGGCCCGGTCCGCAAGGAAAAGCGCCAGTGTCTTCAGGCGTGCGCGTTTGGCCGCCTGCTCGATCTCGCTGCCTGACGTGACGAAGACGACGAGACTGGGGTCGACGGTGACGATCGCATCCATCATCAGGTCGGCGAGGACAGGGTCGCGGTTGACCATATTGCCCATGGCGGCATGGAAGCTGATATGGGAGACAGCGACACGCTCGGCTTTGGCGATCGCCATCAGCGCGCCGAGCTGGTAGAGCATCTGCTGGCGAAGCTCGTCCGCCTGAAAGGGTATTTCGCGCCGGCCGAAGCCCAGCCGGTCGGGCAGGCCGGGATGGGCGCCGATGCCGACGCCATTCTGTTTTGCCAGCCGCACCATCCGCCCCATCGTATCGGGGTCGCCGCCGTGGAAACCGCAGGCGATGTTGGCAGAGGAGACGATTTTCATCATCGCTTCGTCGTCGCACAGCCGATAGGGACCAAATCCTTCGCCCATGTCGGAATTCAGATCGATCTTCATCAGTTCCTCCTTTCGCCTCCCTTAGGCCATCGCCTTCAGGGCGCGCTTGACCATCCCAGATGTCAGCCTGACATCCTCGACATAGCGGGCGACGGCCTGTTCGACTGTGCGCGCCTCCGCATGCGTCGAGCGGACGAATTTCAGGCGGGCGCCGATGCGGGCCTGCCCGAGCCGCCAGAGGTCGCATTCGATCACCCCGGCGACCTTCGGATAGCCACCGGCCGTGTTCGCATCGCTCATCTGCACGATCGGTTCGCCGCCGGGCGGAACCTGGATGACGCCGGGCACGACGCCGTGAGAGCGCATCTCGATGGCGGCGGTCGGCGTGATCGGCTCGCCGGACAGGCGGTAGCCCGTGCGGTCGCTGCGCGAGGAAATCCGCCAGGTCTGGCTCCAGAAGGCTTCGCCGTCTCCGGCGAAAAGATCGTGCTCGCCGGCAGGCAGGGCGCGGATCGGCAAGGTGCCGTCGACGGGCGCCAGAAAGACCTCGCGCAGTGCCACGGCCGGCTCGACGACCGCGAGGCCTGTGGCCGGCAGCATGGCAATCTCCAAGTTCTCGCCGACCGCGATCCGATCGCCCTTCGCCAGCGGCCGGCCGGCATTGCCGCCGAATCCGCCGCGCAGCGACGTGCTTCGCGATCCCATGACGACTGGAATATCCAGCCCGCCTCCTGTCGAAATATAGGCGCGCGCCAGCCGCGGGGGTTGCTGCAGTTGGAGAAGCTGTCCGGGTTCTGCGGAATAGGCGCACCAGGGAATGAGTTCCGATCCGTCGAGGTGAGGATGGCCGTCGGCTCCGGTCACGGCAAAGACGGTGCGCCGCTCGAAACGCAGGCTGAACGGGAAGGTCTGGACCTCGATCACCGCCGCATTCTCGTCATTGCCGACGAGAATATTGCCGATCCTGACCGCCAGCGGGTCCATCGCGCCGCTCGCCGATACGCCGATGTCGCGATAGCCGGGACGTCCGAGATCCTGCACCGTGTTGAAAGGGCCGCTTTCCCAAATCTCGATCATAGCTCGATCCTTGCCGGCAGGAACCGCACCGTATCTCCGGGCGCCATCAAGGCGGGGGTCGGCGAGCTTGGGTCGAACATCTCAAGCGTCGCGAAGCCGATGGAATTCCAGCCGTTGGGACCGGTCAGCATGGCGACGCCGGTCTGCATGCCGCCGATCGTCACGCAACCCCTCGGCATCTTCAGCGACGGCACGGTCTTTCGCGGCATGTAGATGCGCGGATCGAGGCCATGCAGATAGCCGAAGCCCGGCGCGCTGCCCAAGGCGAAGACGCGGTAGGTGGCTTCATGATGGATGCGGACGACCTCGCGGTCGCTTAAGCCCGAGAGATCGCAAAGGGCCGGAAGATCGGTCGCATGTTCGCCGCCGTAATGGACCGGAATCTCGATGGTCTTGCCGTTGAGATCGATGCTCTGCGCATTCTCCCATGCCTCCAGCAGCCGGGCGACCACCGCATCGGGATCTTCGGGCGTCTCCTTGAAGATCACCAGCAGGTTGGTCATCCCGGGAATATTTTCGGCAAGGTCCGCCCAGCCTCTCACCGTCTGAGACAGGGCCCAGATCCGCCGCTGCGCGATGAGATCGAAATCGCCCGGCGCCTCGAGCAGGAAGGATCTGGCCCCGATCGAGGAAACCCGCGCCCGGCTTTGGGTGGCCGGAACGATTTCGCGTGGCGAGGCATGTCTGTTCGTCGTGGCGATCATGATGGCAGCTCGATTTCGAACAGAGGATCACCGAAGCCGACCAGGGCGCCGGGCTCGGCGAGCAGCCTGGTCAAGACACCGGAACGGCCGGCGCGAAGGGGAAGCAGCACATGCCCTACCCTGATGAAGCCGAGGAGATCGGCATCGGATACCGAGCGCGGCAGCGTTTGCGGTGTGGCGGCGGCGGCCGGATGTTCGGCGCAGAAATGCCCCGCCAGCGGCGCCTTCACGACCACAGGTGCGGAGCCTGGAGCGCGGAGTGCGGCTACCTGGGCGCCGCCCTCCCCTGAAATGACGATGCGAAGCTGCCCGTCCGGCCGGGAGATTTCGAGGCCCTCCAGGCCGGCGGCCGTCAGCGCCTCGGTCAGGAATGCAATAGTTGCGGGATCGCTGAAGTCGATGGCGCTCATGCCGCCGTCCTCCTCAGCTTCAGCCATTGCTCGAGATAGTGGATATCGGTCTCACCGCGCGCGAATGCGTGGTCCTCGAACAGGGCGCGCAGGAAGGGGATATTGGTGGCGATGCCCTCGATCTCGGTGCCGGCAAGCGCCTCGCACATTCTGGCCATCGCTTTCGCCCGCGTCGGTGCGTGGACGATCAGCTTGGCGATCAGCGAGTCGTAATAGGGCGAGACCCTGTAGCCGGGATGCATATGCGTATCGACCCGGATGCCCGGCCCCTGCGGCAAAGCGAGATGAGTGACGACACCTGCCGAGGGCAGAAAAGTGTCGGGATCCTCGGCGTTGATGCGGCATTCGAAAGAGTGGCCCTCGCAGGTGACATCGCTCTGGGCGAGGTCCAGAACGTCGCCCTGGGCCGCTCTTATCTGCGCCTGGACGATATCGGTTCCGCTCGTCATCTCGGTGACGGGATGTTCGACCTGAAGCCGCGTGTTCATCTCGATGAAATAGAAAGCGCCGTCCTCATAGAGGAATTCGAAGGTGCCGACGCCGCGATAGCCGATCTGGCGGCAAGCCTCTACGCAGGCCATGCCGACGGGCTGGATGATATCGGGCGCGATTCCCGGCGCCGGTGCTTCCTCCACCACCTTCTGATGGCGGCGCTGCATCGAGCAGTCGCGATGGCCCAGCCACACGGCATTGCGGTGATCGTCGCAAAGAACCTGGATCTCGATGTGGCGCGGATGCTGGAGGAACTTTTCCATATAGAGGGAGGGCGAGCCGAAGGCCTTGCGCGCCTCTTCCCGGGTCAGCGCTATGGCTTCATGCAGCTGATCGGCCTTCGGCACGACGCGCATGCCGCGTCCGCCACCGCCCCCTGACGCCTTGACGATGACGGGATAGCCGATCTCCAGCGCGATGCGCTCGATTGCGGCCGGGTCGTCGGGCAGTGCGCTATCGGGACCGGGAACGCAGGGGACGCCGGCCGCCATCATCGCCCGCTTCGCCGCGATCTTGTCGCCCATGGTTGCGATCGATGATGCCGTCGGCCCGATGAAGGTCAGCCCGGCCTTTTCGACGGCGTCGGCGAATGCGGCGTTCTCAGACAGAAAACCATAACCGGGATGGATGGCGCCCGCGCCGGTCAGGCGTGCGGCGAGAAGAATGGCGTCCTGATTGAGATAGCTCTTGCCCGCGGTCGAAGGGCCGATGCAGAGAAAATGGTCTGCGGTCTTGATGCAAGGCGCTTGCCGGTCCGCCTCGGAGCAGATGGCGACTGTCTTCAGGCCGAGTTCGTGGCAGGCGCGCTCTATCCGGGCGGCGATCTCGCCGCGATTGGCGATGAGGACCGTGTCGAAACGGCGTCCTGAAGCAGCGGATTGTTCAGATGTTTCCGGCATCAGGCGATCTCCGCCAGCAGGTCGCCGGTCTCGACCTCGCCATTGTCGATATCGGTCAGGTGCGTGATGCGCCCGGATCGCGGCGCGGCGATCGTATTGAAGACCTTCATCGCCTCGATGATGAACAGGGTCTGCCCTTCCTCCACCGCGTCGCCGATCGCGACGAATGGCGGCTCGCCGGGCGCCGGCCCCCGGTGCAGGACGCCAAAGACGGGCGCCTTCACCGCATGGGAGGTTTTCTCGGCGCTCGAAGGCGCCTTAGAGACAGGGCTAAACGTCGATTCCGGCTTCTGTGGGGGCTCGGCAACGCCTGCCTCTGCCGCGGACGAGCGGAAAATCCGAACCGTCACGTCCTTTTCCGTCACGGTCAGCTCGGTAATATTCGATCGTCCGACAAAGTCGATCAGCGTCTTGATCTTCGAGAGGTCCATGTGCGTGCTCGGAATTTCAAATTCCACCGCGCGGACCTGAAGTTTCACGTCGCCCGGTGTCGTGATTTTCGTAGCACGACGCGCCGACTGATGGGGTCAGACGAAGTTTTGATGGAGTGCAATCGGTCCTGCACGAACTTGTCGCTGAACGCTTGTGAGTTTCCCTGGGCGACAGGCGTGGAACCCTCGGAATCCTGATCAGAACCCTGCTTCCTTCTGGTGCCGGACGGCAAGGACCGTCAAGATGTCGCCATCTACACGATAACGCGCGACGTATCCGCTCTCTCCGAAATCGATGAGCCATTCCCGGTATTGCTCGGGCAGGTCTTCGATAAGGCGTCCCATATGGGGATGCGCGGCGAGGAGGCTCACGCCTTTGAGAATGGTTTCGCCTGCCCGCCTGGCGACCGACGGGTTTTTCGGCCGTAGGAACTCCCGGAGCCGCTCGAGGTCGCGGATTGCAGCCGGGGAGAAGATTACTTGTGGCATTCTGGGGCGGACAACTCGTCGTCAGTTCCCCAGGTCGAAAGCCACTTTTCGACCTGGGCGCCGGTGACGTGCAGTCCCGTCGCTTCAAATTCATTCCAGGCGTCTAGCGTCTCCTGCCGCAGCGCCTCGCGCCTCTCCTCTCGCTCGACATATTGCGCAATGGCTTCGCGCATGATCCAGTGGGACGAACGGCGGCGCGCCTCGGCCAATTGTTGGACGCGGCCCTTCAGCTCGTCATCGAGCTTGAGCGAGGTCGGCGATGCCATGAGGCCTCCTTAGTCAGAGGTAATACCCAACGCTAATTTAGGCTTTCTCGCTGTATTTGTCCACGAATGAATTCAATGATGCAGTTGGGGCATCGTCAAGCCTTCGGAGGGGCGATGCTCTCCCGCAGGATAAGCTTGCTGCTGATGACGGTGCGCATCGCCACCGCATTTTGCGTCTGTCCGAGGGCGTCGAGCAGGAGCTCCACGGCAGCGCGCCCCATCTCTTCCACCGGCTGCTCGATCGTCGAGAGCGGTGGCGAGCAGAATTCGCAGACCGGAGAGCCGTCGAAGGAGACGATGGAGAGGTCGTCGGGAACACTCAAGCCGGCGCGCTGAATGCGGCTCATGAATGAGATCGCCATGTCGTCGCTCGTCGCGATGACGGCTGTCGGCCTTGCCGCGAGCTTCATGAAATCATCGACCGCGCGGATGCCGATTTCGAAGCCATGCTGATATTCGAGATCGCCGCCGGATCTCGACACGGCTTCCTCGGAAAGCCCCCCCGCCCGCAGTGCTTCCAGGACGCCACCGTAACGCTCGACGTCGTGATAGTTGCCTGCGGGGCCGGCGATATAGAGGAAGCGCCGATGACCGGAACGGAGCAACTCCGTCGTCGCTTCCCGTATCGCCTCCCGGTCATTGGTCACGACGCTCGGCACTCCTGTATCGCTCATGTCGAACAGCATCGAGACGATCGGCAGCCCCAAATCCGCGGGCGAACGCCCGTCGACTTCCGGAAGTTTCGATGAAAAGATGATGGCCCCCCGAACCGTTCCGCCGAAGGCAAGATCGAGGATGTGCCGTTCGGAGACCTCCTCGCGGTCAAGATTGGCGATCATCAAATTATACCCCCGCTGGATCAGGGATTTGTTGATGCTCTGCAGGACCTGCGGAATAATCTGCGAAGCGCCATAATAGGGTGATCCGGGCAGGATGATCATGATCGTATTGGATTTGCCGACCCTCAGGCCGCGCGCCATCGCATTGGGCGTATAGCCGAGTTGCTTGGCCGCCGCATTGATCCTGACACGCGTCTTCTCGTTGACCCGTCCGGGATTGGCGAGCGCGCGGCTGACTGTCGATATCGCAACACCGGCGAGCCGCGCCACATCGGCCATCAATGCCGTTGACTGCTCCTCTCCAACCACATCCTTGTTTTTATTCACGTTTATTTCTTTCTCCGGGATGCTTCGATTTGCAACTTTAAGGCAGGCAGTAGCTTATAGCAAACGTTTGCCAAAAATCGCTTGCTTAAAAAACCAGCTCGATTATCATCTAGGAATGGCAAACGATTGCCATTTCTTAATGCGTTGAAAATCCATGACTTATTGGATGTGGAGCTGCTGTTCCGCACGCAGATGGGTCGTGCCTCGAGAAATGGATAGATTATGGCTAGTGGCGACAGGCTGCGCTTCGGCGTTGATCTCGTGACGTTCTTTCATCCCGGCTTCTGGGGCGTTGATAGCGATGATGCGGTCGTCGCCTATGCGCGCGCCGAACCGCGCGCCTTCTGGGACAAGATCCTCGACAGCGTCCAGGCCTCCGGCGTCACCGGCGTCGAACTGACCTTCTCTCCCTTCAACTGGCAGGATGCGATCAAGACCTATGGTTCGGTGGAGGCTTTCGCGGCCGAGCTGGCGAAGCGCGGCCTGACGCTCTGCAGCGGCTTCTTCGCGGAACTGGAGGCCGCGGGCGACTTTACCGACCCCGAGGCCCAGCGCGCGCTGATCGACAAGGCGGGACGTTATGCCGACTTCCTGAAGGCCTGCGGCAGCGACATCATGGTGATCGGCGCCCCGCTTCGCCAGACGCTCGGCGCCCAGCCGGTGCAGTTTTATGATTTCGACCGCGCCAAGCTGATCGCCGACTTTCTGAACCGGCTCGGCGCGACCCTCTATGCCAAGGGCGTGCGGCTGGCGCTGCATACCGAGGCGCATTCGATTTTTGCCGGCGCGCGCGACGTCGATCTGATGATGCTTCTGACCGACCCCGCCTATGTGCATCTGTGCCCGGACACCGCCCATATCATCGTTGCCGGCTCCGATCCCGTCCAGCTCGTCGATCGTCATCACGAGCGGATGATCATCGCCCATTGGAAGGATGCGATCGGCCCCATGCCCGCCGACACCCCGATCGACAAACACATTCACGATCGCCACCGCCCCTATTTCTGCGGCTTCGGCCTCGGGCGGGTCGACTGGCCGGCCTGGATCCGGCTGCTGCGCGACCGGGCCTATGAAGGCTGGGCGATCCTCGAACTCGATGCCGCGCCGGATCCCGTCCGCGACATCGCCAACGGGCTGACGCTCGTCCGGCAGGCGCTCCTGCCGATCTATCGCTGACTATCATTCCGAAGACGACGAACGCCCCGCCAAGAGGGTATTTTCAAGAGGTGGAACAATGAAGACCATGATCAAGCTCTTTCTTGCCGGCGTGGCAGTCGCCGGTCTTTTCGCCGCGGCCCATGCCGAGGACAAGCCGACGATCGAGATGATGTCGTCCTGGACGTCGGGCGGCGAAGCCGCGGCCCTCAATGTCATCAGAAGCGAATTCGAAAAGCGCGGCGGCGTCTGGAAGGATTCCTCGATCGCCGGGTTCGGCGCGGCCGATGCGGCCTTCCAGAACCGGATCGTCGCCGGCGATGCGCCGGGCGCCAAACAGGGCGTCATCGGCCTTGCAGCTGCGGATTTCGTCAGCCAGGGCCTGTTCAATCCGATCGACGACGTCGCGGCCGCCGGCAAATGGGCCGACGTCCTGCCGAAATCGATCTACGATCTCATTTCCTATGACGGCAAGGTCTATCTCTCGCCGACCGGCGCCCATGGCGAAAGCTGGGTTTTCTATTCCAAGGAAGCCTTCGGAAAGGCCGGCATCGCAGAGGAGCCCAAGAGCTGGGACGAATTCTTCGCTGACCTCGACAAGCTGAAGGCCGCCGGCATTGTTCCGGTCGCCTGGGGCGGGCAGCCCTGGCAGCAGACCAAGGTCTTCAACATGATCCTGCTGTCGCAGGTCGGGATCGACGGTTTCCTAAAGATCTATGTCGAGAAGGACAAGAACGAGGCTTCCGTCGAGGGCGTAAAGAAGACCCTCGAAATCCTTGGCAAGCTGCGCGCTTATGTCGATGCGGGGGCCGCCGGCCGCAACTGGAACGACGCGACAGCCATGCTGATTACCGCCAAGGCCGGCGTTCAGTTCATGGGCGATTGGGCCAAGGGCGAGTTCACCGTTGCCGGCAAGGAGCCGGGCAAGGACTATGGCTGCATGATCGTGCCGGGGTCGAACGGCATGGTCTACATCGCCGACTCTCTGTGGTTCCCGAAGACCGGCAATGCCGCGACCGACAAGGCGCAGAAACTTCTCGCCGAGGTCGTCATGGATCCGGCCATCCAGGTCGAGTTCGCGCTGAAGAAGGGCGCGGTGCCCATGCGCACCGACGTTGACAAGTCGAAGCTCGATGTCTGTGCCCGGAAGGGCGCGGAGCTGATGGCTGCGGGCGCGATCGTGCCGGACCAGGCGATTGTGCTGACGCCCCAGCAGGTCGGCGCGCTCGACGACTACGTCGACGAATTTTGGAGCGGCGGTTCGAACGACGCGGCCTCCGCGGCGGAGAATTTCTTCGCCATTTTCGAATAGGATAGCGCCGTGGCGTCGGTCTGATCCGACGCCACGGCTGCTGGCCGCCGCGATTGTGCAGCGGCGGCTTGCCCCTTTCATCTGTCGACGAGCTCGCCGATGTCCTTCAAACGAAAGCCTGACCTTTCCGCCACCATCGCCCTGCTGCCGACATGGTTCGTCGCGGTGGTGGTCTTCATCGGCACGATGGCGTGGTCGATCCGCCTGTCCTTCACCAATTCCACGCTCTTTCCCTCCTCGACCTATGTCGGGTTTGCGCAATATTCGAAGCTCTTTTCTTCCGCCAAATGGCTCGCGTCGCTGCAGAACGTGCTGATCTTCGGCGTCCTTTACGTCGCAGGCTGTCTGCTGCTCGGCTTTCTGCTCGCCGCCGCACTCGACCGCAAGATCCGCTTCGAAAGCGCCTTCAGGACTATATTCCTTTATCCCTACGCCATGTCCTTCGTGGTGACCGGGCTGATCTGGCAATGGATGCTCAATCCGACGCTCGGCATCCAGGCGAGCGTGCGGTCGCTCGGCTGGGAAAGCTTCGTCCTCGACTGGGTGGTCAATCGCGACATGGCAATCTACGCGCTGGTGCTCGCCGGCGTCTGGCAGGGCGCGGGGCTGGTCATGGTCATTGCGCTTGCCGGCATGCGCGGCATCGAGGCCGAACAATGGAAGGCGGCGCGCATCGACGGCATTCCCGTCTGGCGGATCTACGTGTCGATCATCCTGCCACAGCTCGGGCCGGCGCTGGCGGCGGCCGGCATGCTGCTCGCCATGGGCGTGATCAAGACCTACGACATCGTCGTCGCCATGACCAATGGCGGCCCCGGCAATGCGACTGAGGTGCCGGCGAAATTCATCATGGACAATCTGTTCGGGCGCCAGAACCTCGGCCTCGCCACGGCAGGTGCCGCAGTGCTTGTGCTCGGCGTCATCATCGCGGTCGCTCCGTTCCGCTACGTGATGCACATGCGTGCCAGAGCGAAGGGAGCCGCGTGATGGCTGATCTCCATCCAAACGGCCCGAAGCCGGCCCGCCTCACGACCGGGCGCATCGGCCTCTATGCCTTCCTGGTCGCCGCTGCGCTGTTTTTCCTTCTGCCGCTCTACACCATGGTCGTCACCTCGCTGAAATCGATGGACGAAATCCGGCTCGGGCAGATCTTCGCTTTGCCTGCGACGCTGGACTTCTCCGCCTGGACGACCGCCTGGTCGGGTGCCTGCATGGGAACCGTCTGTGTCGGTATTCGCAGCGGCTTCTGGAATTCGGTGGCGATCACCGTTCCCGCGGTCGCGCTCTCGGTCTTCATCGGCGCCGTCAACGGCTATGCGCTGTCGCTCTGGCGGCCGCGCGGGGCAAACCTGCTCTTCGGCCTGCTGATGGCCGGTGGCCTCATCCCCTACCAGATCTTCCTCTATCCAATGGTCCGCTCCATGGCGAATATCGGCCTCTACAATTCGCTCGCCGGCATCATTCTCGTCCATGTCATCTTCGGCCTGCCGCTGGTGACCCTGCTCTTCCGCAACTATTTCGTCAGCGTGCCGGAGGAGCTCTGCAAGGCGGCGCGCGTCGATGGCGCCGGCTTCTGGCGCATCTTTTTCGAGATCATGCTGCCGATCGCCGTGCCGATGGTCGTCGTGGTCTCCATGCTGCAGTTCACTGGCATTTGGAACGACTTCCTGCTCGGGCTCGTCTTCGCCGGCCGCGACAATCTGCCGATGACCGTCCAGCTCAACAATATCGTCAACACCACGATGGGCGAGCGGACCTACAATGTGAACATGGCGGCGACGATCCTGACCGCCATCGTCCCGCTTGCCATTTATTTCCTGTCCGGCCGCTGGTTCGTGCGCGGCATCGCCGCCGGCGCAGTCAAGGGGTAACGCTTCCATGCAATCCGCCGTCTCCGTCAAGGATCTGAAGATCGCCTATGGCCACCATACGGTGATCGAAAAATGTCGATCAATATTGCACCGCGGGAGTTCCTGGTGCTGCTCGGCCCTTCCGGCTGCGGCAAGTCCACGCTTTTGAACGCCATTGCCGGCCTTCAGGACATTACGTTAGGCGAGATCTGGATATCGGGTCGGAACGTCAGCTGGGAGGAGCCGAAGGACCGCGGCATCGGCATGGTCTTCCAGTCTTATGCGCTCTACCCGCGCATGTCGGTCCGCAAGAACCTTTCCTTCGGGCTTCGCGTCGCCGGCCTGCCGAGGGCCGAGATCGAGGCGCGTGTTGCCCGCACGGCTGCCCTTCTCCATCTCGACACGCTGCTTGACAGACGCCCTGCCGAGCTCTCCGGCGGCCAGCGCCAGCGCGTCGCCATCGGCCGGGCGCTGGTGCGCGAAGTCGATGTCTTCCTCTTCGATGAACCGCTGTCGAACCTCGACGCCAAGCTGCGCAACGAATTGCGCGTCGAGATCAAGAAGCTGCATCAGCGCCTCGGCAACACCATGATCTATGTGACCCATGACCAGGTCGAGGCCCTGACCCTTGCCGACCGCATCGCCATCATGCGCGACGGCGTGATCCAGCAGCTTGCCTCGCCAGCCGAGATCTATCGCCGCCCGACCAATCTCTTCGTTGCCGGTTTCATCGGCGCGCCGGCGATGAACTTCGTCGAGGGCCGGATCGAGCGGGGCGACGGCGCGCCGGTCTTTCGGAGCAAGGGGCTTGCCGTCGATCTCTCCGGTTATTCCTTTCAAGCAGCTGCGGCGGAAGGACCGGCAACGCTCGGCTTTCGCCCTGAGCATCTCGTGCTCGACGGGGCGGCAGGTAGTCTGCCCACCATTACCGGCCGTGTTTCCGTCGTCGAACCGATGGGGTCCGATGCGGTCGTCTGGTTCGACTGGACCGATCAAAGTCTCTCGCTCAGGCTGATGGGCGACGTCACCCTGCAGCCGGGTGACGCCGTGGCCCCCGGGTTCGATATCGCCAAGGCGTCGCTCTTCGGCGCCGACGGATCGCGGCTCTGATGCGCCGCCCCGTTGTTTTCTCGCAATCGCCGGCGCGTTACGCGCCGTTTTGAGCAATTGCTCCAGGACAGGATTTGGAAGGACATGTCTGAGATCGTCTATGATGCGCTGGTGATCGGCTCCGGCGCGGCGGGTTCCTTCGCGGTCAAAGAACTGACGGCATTGGGACTGTCGGTGCTGCTGCTGGAGGCCGGTCCTGCCGTCAGCCTTAGGGATTTCGACCCGGCGCGCAAGAAAGAGCCGGCCAGCAGCATCAATATCTGGGAGCGTGCGCGTGCCACGATCAAGGGGCAGCCGATCCAGGCGCGCGCCGCCTTCTTCACCGAGCGCTTCAGCCACTTCTTCGTCAACGACCGCAAGAACCCCTATACGACGCCTAAGGGCGAGCCTTTCCTGTGGATCCGCGGCCGCCAGGGCGGCGGGCGTCTGCACAGTTTCGGCCGCGTGCTGCTGCGCTGGACCGACGACGATTTCAAGATCCGGTCGCGCTCTGGAAAGGGCGTCGACTGGCCGGTCTCCTTTGACGAGCTCACGCCGTTCTACGACGAAGTGGAGTCCTATCTCGGGCTCTACGGCAACAAGGACGATGTGCCGACGCTGCCGGACGGGATCTATGCCAAACCGGCGGGTCTGACGCCCGCCGAACAGATCTTCAAGCAAGCCGTGGAACGCCGTTGGCCGGAGAGGCGCGTCGTTTCCTGGCGCTACATCGCGCCGGACGCCGAACGCATGCCGCGGCCGCTTAAGGATGCCAAGGCCACCGGCCGGCTGAAGGTTCGCTACGACGCCGTCGTCCGCCGCATCACGACGGATGAGAAAACCGGCCGCGCCACCGGCGCGGAATTCATCGACCGCCATACGGGTGAGATATCGACGGCTCGTGCCGCGACGGTCGTGCTGTCGGCCTCGCCGATCGAGAGCGTGCGGCTGCTCCTCAATTCGGCCTCGGCAAGACATCCCGACGGGCTTGGGAACAGCTCGGGCGTCCTCGGCCGCTATTTCATGGATCAGCTTCCCTGCCTCGCCTTCGGTTCCTTTTCGAAGGCGAAAGGCTGGGCGCCCGACGAATCCGCCCCGATCGACCCGTTCTACAATCCCTCGGGCGGGATCTTCATCCCCCGTTTCGGCGAGGGTGACGCGGCCCGCGGCGATTTCGACTACCAGGGCAGCGTCGGCCGGGCGCCGGTCTCCGGGGACACCGATGCGCGTCTCGCCTTCTTCGGCTTCGGCCGCATGCTGCCTTATGCCGACAACCGCATCACCCTCGATGCCAGGCGCAGGGACGCCTGGAACATTCCCGTGCCGCATATCCGCTGCGTCATGCAGGCGGAGGAGCAGGCGCTGCTTCGCCGGCAGGAGGAAACGCTGATCGCCATGGTGAGCGAAGTCGGCGGCAAGCTCGAATTCATCGGCTCGCCGACCGGCCTCAAGGAGATGGGCAGGGGCGCCTTTCCCGATGCGGACGTCTTTAGCCGCTTCATGTTCCGCACATGGTTCCGCAAGACCATGTGCATGGGCGCGGCCATCCATGAAACCGGCGGTGCGCGCATGGGTGAAAGCCAGGAGGCGTCGGTGCTCAATTCCTATAACCAGGTCTGGGATGCTCCGAACCTGATCGTCACCGACGCCAGCGCTTTCCCGGGCAGCGGCATCGCCGGCACGACGCTCACCGTCATGGCCCTGACGATCCGCGCCTGCCGAAACCTTGTCGACCGATATCGCGCGGGGCAGCTCTAAGCTGCGTTTGGAACGAGAGACGCGGGTAACCGTTTCAGCTCGATCAGTGGTCGTCATATAAGCTTCGCACTGACATGCTCCTGTCAAAACAGCAGGAAGGAAAAAACCATGGCTCAAACACCGCAGGACCAACTCGACCGGATAAAGGCCGAAATCGCAGACAGCTTCGATGAGGAGCTGGAAATGCAGATGGAGGAAGACCGGCTGGACGACCTGGTCGCCGAGGGAATGTCGGAACCGGCCGAGCAGACGCTCGAGCGAAAGATCTACTTCCGCGAACTCTTCCGGCTGCAGCACGAACTGGTGCGGCTGCAGGATTGGGTCCAGCACAAGAAGCTGAAGGTCGTCGTGCTCTTCGAAGGCCGGGATTCGGCCGGCAAGGGCGGCGCGATCAAGCGCGTTACCCAGAGGCTCAATCCGCGCGTCTGCCGCACCGTCGCACTGCCCGCCCCGACCGAGCGTGAGCGCCATCAATGGTATTTCCAGCGTTACGTTCCGCACCTTCCCACAGCCGGCGAGATCGTGCTCTTCGACCGCAGCTGGTACAACCGCGCCGGCGTCGAGCGCGTGATGGGGTTCTGCACGCCGGATGAACTCGAGGAGTTCTTCCGCTCGGTGCCGGAATTCGAACGCATGCTCGTCCGCTCCGGCATCGTGCTGGTCAAATACTGGTTCTCGATCACCGACGAGGAGCAGGAATTCCGCTTCACGATGCGTATCCACGATCCGCTGAAGCAGTGGAAGCTTTCACCGATGGATATGGAAAGCCGTGTCCATTGGGAGGAATATACCAAGGCCAAGGAAGAAATGCTGGCGCGCACCCACACCAAGGAAGCGCCTTGGTGGGTGGTGCAGGCCGTGGACAAGAAACGGGCGCGGCTGAACTGCATCGCCCATCTTCTCGAGCAGATTCCCTATGAGGATGTCCCGAAACCCGAGATACAGCTGCCGGATCGTATCCGCCATGAAGATTACATCAGGGCGCCGGTCCCCGCTGAAATGTACGTGCCGGAGCGCTATTGAAGGCATAGCGGCCAAAGGTTGGCTGCCGCTGCATTGTAGTCAGGGACCAAATGGTCCCTGCTGTATATCCGCGAGGCACACTAGGCGTGCCAACCATGCGCTCTCCGCGCATAAATTGCCGAAGTGACCTTGATGCCTCTCCTGATTGCTCTAGCATTGCTGTGGTGAGACAAGGACGACGCTCATTTTGGCGACAGGAGGTCAATCATGACACGCCGCTCGAAACTGATTGTCCAGGAGGTCGCGTTGTCGGCCGTCTTGGCGGCCGTCACCGTGATCGGCATTCCCAAGCTGACCGATCCGAATGCGGCCGCCAATTATCCCTTGGCGATCGGGGTTTTCCTGATGATGTCAGCGGCCTTCGTGGCCTATGAACTTATCACCGGGAAATCGTCCTGATGATCAAGCGGCTTGCCGAGCCAGGTTCTTTCAGAAGCGTCTTGAAGTTTTGACCTGACCGGACAGGGACCGCGATCAGTCGGCCTGCCGAAACACCGATCTGCGGTCCGGCGCCTTGAGGCATTTTGATCGCAATGGCCGCTGGCCGCGCCAGAGCGTGGCGGCCAGCCGCCCGTCCGGCCATTCTAATGCCGTCAGGCAGCGATATCGGCCATGCGGTTCAATTCCTCGATGGCCTCATCGGGCAGTACGAGGCTGGCAGCGGCGAGATTTTCCCTGAGGTGGTCGAGCGACGACGTGCCTGGGATCAGCAGGATATTGGGCGCGCGATGCAGCAGCCAGGCGAGCGCCACCTGCATCGGGGTAGCGCTGAGGCGCGCGGCGACCTTGGAGAGGGTGGACGACTGCAGCGGCGTAAACCCACCGAGCGGGAAGAACGGCACATAGGTGGTGCCCTTACGGGCGAGCGCGTCGATGAGCGGATCGTCGGCCCGATGCGCCAGATTGTACTGGTTTTGCACGCAGACGATGTCGGTGATCCCGCGGCCTTCGGCGACCTGGCGCGAGGTGGCATTGCTCAAGCCGACGTGGCGGACGAGACCCTGCCGCTGGAGATCGGCAAGCACCGTCAGAGGTGCTTCTATCGACCCTTCGGCCGGGCCATGCACGTCGAACATGATCCTGAGGTTGACGACGTCAAGCACGTCAAGGCCGAGATTACGCAGATTGTCATGTACGGCCTCGGTCAGCTCATCGCGCGAGAAAGCCGGAATCCAGGACCCGTCCGTGCCGCGCCTGGCGCCGACCTTGGTGACGATGACGAGATCATCGCGATAGGGGTGGAGGGCTTCACGGATGATCTGGTTGGTGACGTGCGGACCGTAGAAATCGCTGGTGTCGATGTGATTGACACCGCTTGCGACCGCCTCGCGCAGCACCGCAAGCGCGGCGCCGTGATCCCTGGGCGGGCCGAACACGCCAGGCCCCGCGAGCTGCATGGCGCCATAGCCAAGTCGCTTCACGTTGTGGTCGCCGAGATTGAAGCTGCCGGCCTGATCGATAATGGACATCATTTCACTCCTTTCAAGAGGTGAGGCCAAGACTACGCCTTGGCGGAGCGTGTGATAATCGGGTACAATCCGTACAGGCCGTGCGGAGTGGCGAACAGTGAAAACAGATTTGAGCGATCTCAATGCCTTTGTCGCCGTGGCGCGGGCCGGCGGTTTTCGCGAGGCGGCGCGGGCCAGCGGCAGCAGCGCCTCTTTTCTCAGCGAAGCGGTGCGTCGCCTCGAGGCTGAGCTCGGGGTCAGACTGCTCAACCGCACGACGCGGAGCGTCGTTCCAACCGAAGCGGGCAAAGGCCTGCTGGAACGGCTTGGCCCTGCTTTGACGGAGGTGGAGGCCGCGCTCGACGTGGTCAACCGATTTCGCGACAGGCCGGCCGGTTCTCTGCGGCTCAACGTGCCGGTCAGCGCGGCGCGCCTGGTGCTGCCAGCCATCGTTCCGCCATTCCTCGCCGCTTATCCCGATATCCGCCTCGAGATCGTCGCCGAGGAGAGCTTCGTCGACGTGCTTGCTGCCGGATGCGATGCCGGCATCCGTTACGACGAGCGGCTGGAGCAGGATATGATCGCAATAGCGATCGGGCCGCGCCGGCAGCGCTTTGCCACTGCCGCGTCCCCCGACTATCTCGACCGCCATGGCCGGCCGCAACATCCGAGCGAACTCCTCGACCATGCCTGTCTACTGGGCCGTTTTGATAGCGGTGCGCTGACGACGCCCTGGGAATATGAGCGGGACGGCGAAGTGGTACGGGTCGAACCGTCAGGACCATTGATCGTCAAGGTCGGCGGGGCGACCGATCTGTCTGTCGACGCCGCCATAGCGGGCACGGGCGTGATCAGCATTTTCGAAGACTGGCTGCGCCCGTATTTTGACAGTGGCGTTCTCGAGCCCATTCTCGAACCCTGGTGGCAGCGCTTTTCCGGGCCGTTTCTCTATTATCCCGGACGGCGCCTGGTGCCGGCACCGCTCCGCGCCTTCATCGATTTCGTCAAGGCGTCAGCTAACCCGGCTTGAACGAAGTTGCAGTGCCGGTATCGCTTCGAGAACGGAACGCTGCAGATCCGGGGTTCCGATATCCGGGGAATATCGAAACCCCTTGGGAGGGCGGTCGTCGGCCACACCGGAGAGATCCTTCTGCGCCGTCGTCACCATTCGTTCCTCAATGCACGCTTGGAGTTTCCATGACCATTGCGAAGTCTTCTGCGACCAGTTCGCTGACAGCGATGAGGATTTCCTCCCGTGAAAAGCCCGATGTCAGCGCACGCTGGATCAGGTCCTGCAGATCCGGCTCGACCACATCACGGCAATCCTCGAGGCGTTCTTCTGAAATGGCAAGGCTATTCAATTCGTCCATTGTCTATCCTTTCGGGAAAGCTATTGACGCGCTACTGCCTGCTTCCGCCCGGCCAGCAGTCCTTCGCGCTGCATCTTCTTGCGTGCGGCCTTGCGCTGCCGGCTGATCGCCTGGGCTTTTTCTCTGACGCGGCGTTCGGACGGCTTCTCATAGGCGCGCCGCTCCTTCATTTCGCGGAACAGTCCTTCGCGCTGCATTTTCTTTTTCAAGGCCCTCAGGGCTTGATCGACGTTGTTGTCTCTGACGAGTACCTGCATTCGCATTCTCCTTGTTTGGATGGTGGGCCGATCTCCGTCAGCCGTGTTGTCAGGCGATCAGACCTGCATTCATGGCGGCTAAAGAGGCAAATGCCCTTCACGCTCCAGCAGTTTGGGACAGCATCGCGACCCTTGCGCCGGCTGATCAACGACCGCCGCCATAGTCGCCATATTTCATGGGTTCAAAAGGAAATCCTCTGACGGCCGTAGCCGGAATCATCTTGCTGCTGGGATTGCCCAAGGGCCGCCCGGATGGCGCATGCCGCCGATCCATTTGCGTTCATTCCCGTGTCGGCACTGCTTGAGTGTCCGGTGAGATCGGCTGCGGCTCTAAGTAGGTGCCGGTGTCAAGGATTGCAACGGTGTGCAGCCGGGATAGAAGCAGCGTCAGAAGAGCACGGCCGCAACATAGTCACGGGCCAGGTTCCTTCAAGTTTACCGGGTGTAAATTGGTCGAAATTGCTTCAAATTTGATTGATGCAGATAACGTATTGGTCGCTTCATAGACATCACTGCACGTTATGGGTGAATGTTAACCTTGCGTTAAATACCCCATTGACTTGCAGTATTAATAAGTTGTTAAAGAAGCCGCTCGCTAAGGTCAAAATGACCCACCGAAAAAACAATTTTAGGAGAAACTAATGGCTTCCCCAATTCACGCAACTGATGATAGTGCAACTTTTGCAGAAACCGACGTAATTTCCGGAAATCTTCTGTCCAACGATTCCTCCGACAACGGCCACCTGTTCCTGCGCGCCTTCGACCAGCAGACGGTCGGCGCCAAGCAGGCCGGTCAGGTCACCACGATCCAGGGTGACTACGGCACGTTCTTCGTCAAGGCCGACGGCAGCTACACCTATGTGCTGAGCGATGCTGCCAAGATCGGTTTCGCCAACGGTGAGACGCTGGTCGAAAAGGTTTCCTACAAGATCTCCGACGGCTCCGGTCACACCGATATGGGCCTGTTCACCCTGAACATCCAGGGCGTGACCCAGATCAAGCCGGTCGCGGTCGATGACACCTACAGCTTCACCGAAGGCCAGCCCATCGGCGGCAACGTTCTGGACAACGACATTGCCGGCGACAACGGCAAGATGTTCCTGCGCCAGTTCCTGAGCACTAAGGTAGACGCTGCTGCCGACGCCGTAACCGACGTTGCCGGCACGTATGGCACGTTCCATGTCAAGTCGGATGGCACGTTCACCTACGATCTGACGGCCGATCTGGATGCAGGCGTGACCTACACGGAAGTTCTCCGCTACTACAAGATCTCCGACGGCGAAGGTAATACGGACACTGCCAAGGTGACGCTCAACATCATCGGCACGGACGCTCATCCCGACGGCGTCGGTGTTTGATCCGCAGCAATAGATCAGTAAGACAAGACGCCCGCCGCGCCATCGGCGGGCGTTTTTGCATCCGCGTTGCTAATACGTGCTTCCTGGATATAGTTGCTCGTAATCCTTTTTAGCTAGTTCTTATAAAATCCTCAGGGGCGTAGTCTTGTTGTTCGGAGGACACGCCGTTGACCGAACACATCGAACCCAGGCAAATCGAAACGGACGATCTGACGAAAGTCTGGTCCGTCACGGAATTCTGCGCTCGTCACTATATAGATGCCGAGGAACAAGCGATGCTGCTCAAACTTTTCGGGCCCTTCGCGACAGCCTGCGAGCTGCTGCACAATGCCAGACGTGCACAGCGATTCAGATGATGTCTGTTGTTCTTCCCTCGCTCTTCTTTGCGGAAGAATGGCGGCTCCAACATATGCCCGAGGCTAGGATCTGACCGTGCGTTCGCGGGCGACTGCCTAATGTCGCAGTGTCCCCTGCGCGTCTGAACAGACGCGCAGCGCCAAGCCACCTTCGGCCGACGGTTGGCGCCGGCGCCGAGTTCGAAATCACCCTGCCCGTGCCATCGCCGCGCAGTTGAGGTGGAGCCTCCTGCCCTCAGCTTTTCAGATAGCTGACGACAGCGTCGGCAATCATGCCGCGATGGCGTTCGATGGTATCGCAGTCCGAGAGATTGCGCCTGAAGATAGTGCCGAACGTATAACGGTTGGACACGCGGAAGAAGCAGAAGGCGCTGATCATCATATGGATGTCGATCGGGTCGGCCTTGCGCCGGAAGATGCCCTGGTCG
This sequence comes from Rhizobium sp. K102, assembly GCF_022385315.1. Classification (NCBI taxonomy): domain Bacteria; kingdom Pseudomonadati; phylum Pseudomonadota; class Alphaproteobacteria; order Hyphomicrobiales; family Rhizobiaceae; genus Rhizobium; species Rhizobium sp. K102. Next base: position 145,444 of record NZ_CP092438.1, on the reverse strand, counting down.
AAGCCGCGCTCCAATATGCCGGCGATGGTTTCGATAACCGAAACGTTGAGATCGCGGATCGCCTCCGAGCGAAGCATGTGTGCGGCATGATGAATATTCTCGATGCTGACGAGGCGGACGAAATCCGGATTGGCCTCGTCGTGGTCGAAGGTCGTCGAGATCAGCGTCCGCAGCGCCTCTTCCGGTTCGAGATTGGACAGATGCAGATCGGATTCCAGCGAGCGGATCTTGCGATAGGACTGCTCCAGGACGGCAAGATAGAGTCCCTCCTTGCTGCCGAAATAATAATAAATCATCCGTTTCGAGGTGCGCGTCTTCTCGGCAATCGAGTCGACGCGGGCGCCGGCGAGGCCATGGGTCGAGAATTCATGAGTTGCGACGAGGAGGATGTCTTCCTTCGTCTGCTCCGGATCATTCTTCCGGCCGTTTTCGCCCCGTTCCGCCATGGACCTCGCTACCGCACTTTCTAATCTACTGTTTTATATCTCGAATTTCGGTCTTCGGCTTCAGTGGAAGCATGCGTTTCTGTTTCCGATGACCCGTCAGTCTTATTCACGTTGACGACATGTTTCAACAGATGCCGCTTGACATACGAACTAGTTAGTACATTTTGAAGAGGCGACCAGTGGAGGAATTGATCGCGACGGCAATATTTCGGTCACGACGCGCCAGGCGGGTCTGACGACGGTCGGCCGACAGGGCAAGGCCACGCTTGGGAGGAGCGAATGACCCGTATTATCGATTTCTATTTCTTCGCGCTGAAGGTGACGATCGCGCTCCTGCTGGCAGCTATGGTCGTGCTGGTTTTCGGCAATGTCGTGCTCCGTTACGCCTTCAACCAGGGCATTACCTCTTCGGAGGAACTCTCGCGCATCTTTTTCGTATGGCTGACCTTCCTCGGCGCCGTCGTCGCGATGCGCGAGCACGCGCATCTCGGTGTCGATTCCCTCATCACGCGCCTCCCGAAGCCTGTCGCCAAACTTGCTGTCCTCCTCGGTTACGGCATGATGCTCGCCGCCACGTGGCTGATGATCAGCGGCAGCTGGACCCAGACGCTGATCAATCTTCATGTTTCGGCGCCGGCAACCGGTATTTCGATGGGTGCCTTCTACGGCGCCGGACTTGCCTTCGGTGTGCCGGCCTTTTTCATCCTTCTGTGGGACGCCTTCGCGATCGTCACCGACCGCATCGATGTGACGACGGCAGCGCTGGTGCGCGACAGCGAGGAAGAGGCTGCGCTCGAAGATCCCGCGCACACGGCTTTTTCCGTGCTGAAGCCGAAGCACTGAGGAGGCCGTCATGACCGTCACCATTTTCCTCGGCGCACTTCTCGGCCCCATGGCGCTCGGCGTGCCGATTGCCTTTGCCCTCATCATAACAGGCGTGGCGCTGATGATGTATCTCGGCATGTTCGATGCGCAGATCGTCGCGCAGAATGTGCTGAACGGCGCCGACAGCTTCCCGCTGATGGCCGTGCCCTTCTTCCTTCTCGCCGGTGAGGTGATGAACACCGGCGGCCTTTCGCGCCGTATCGTCAATCTCGCCATGGCCATGGTCGGTCATATCAGAGGCGGCCTCGGCTTCGTCGCGATCTTCGCGGCCTGCGTATTATCCAGCCTTTCGGGATCGGCCGTCGCCGATGCGGCCGCCCTTGGCGCCCTGCTCTTCCCGATGATGCTGAAATCGGGTCATGATCCGGCTCGCGCCGGCGGCCTGCTCGCCTCGGCCTCGATCATCGGCCCGATCATCCCGCCCTCGATCGGCTTCATCCTCTATGGCGTCATAGGCGGAGTTTCGATCACCAAGCTGTTCCTGGCCGGCATCGTCCCCGGCCTGTTGATCGCGGCTGCCCTTTGCATCACCTGGCTGATCGTAGCCCGCAAGGAACAATTCGCCCTGCCGCCGAAACAGAGCGGCGCCATGCGGATCAAGGCCTTCGTCGAAAGCATCTGGGCGCTGATGCTTCCCGTCATCATCATCGTGGGCCTGAAATTCGGCGTGTTCACGCCGACCGAAGCCGGCGTCGTGGCGGCGGTCTATTCGCTCTTCGTTTCAATGGTCGTCTATCGCGAACTGCCGCCGTCTCGGCTGTTCGAGGTCTTCGTCGCGGCCGCGAAGATCACCTCGGTGGTGATGTTCCTGGTGGCCTGCGCCGCCGTCTCGGCCTGGCTGATCACCGTCGCCGATGTGCCCGGCGAGCTTGCAAGCCTCGTCGAGCCGCTGATGGACAATCAGACGCTGCTGCTGCTTGCCATCATGGTGCTCATCATCGTCGTCGGTACGGCCATGGACATGACGCCGACGATCCTGGTGATGACGCCGGTGCTGATGCCGATCATCAAGCAGGCGGGCATCGACCCGGTCTATTTCGGCGTGCTGTTCATCATCAACAATTCGATCGGGCTGATAACGCCGCCGGTCGGCACGGTGCTCAACGTCATTTGCGGCGTTTCGAAGTTGTCGATGGAGGATCTGATGAAGGGCGTCATTCCCTTCATGATCGCCGAGCTGATCGTTCTGCTTCTGCTCGTCCTTTTCCCTGCGCTGGTGACCGCTCCGGTCGCCTGGTTCGGACACTGATGTCGCCGTGTCGGCGATGGAATCTCAACGCAGCCGGAGGGAGATCCGGCTCTATCCTGGGAGGAAAACATGCTGAATAGATTGACGAAACTGGCGCTGGGACTGGCTCTGCCCATTGCTCTCTTGGCGAACGGCCCTGCTATGGCCGAAATCCGCGAACACAGCCTCAAATTCGCTGCCGCCAACAATAAGGGCCATCCCCAGGTCATGGGCATGGAGAAGTTCGCCGAGCTGGTGAAGGAAAAGAGCGGCGGCAAGATCGAGGTCAAGTTGTTTCCGGGCGGCGTCCTCGGCGGCGACGTTCAGACCGTGTCGGCCCTGCAGGGCGGCGTCATCGAGATGACGGTGCTCAACGCCGGCATTCTCGCAAGCAACGTCAAGCAGTTCGGCGCCGTCGACCTGCCCTTCCTCTTCAACAGCGGCGAAGAGGCGGACAAGGTGATGGACGGCGCGTTCGGCACCAGTCTGATGAAACTCCTGCCCGACACCGGCCTCGTCGGCCTCGCCTATTGGGAGCTCGGTTTCCGCAACCTCACCAACAACCGTCATGCGGTCACCAAGCTCGAGGACATCAAAGGCCTGAAGATCCGCACCATCCAGTCGCCGATCCCGATCGAGCTCTTCAACAGCCTGGGCGCCAATGCAGTGCCGCTGCCCTATACGGAACTCTATACCGCGCTCGAAACAGGCACGGTCGACGGCCAGGAAAACCCAGCCGCCAACATCATCAATGCGAAGTTCTTCGAGGTGCAGAAGTACATGACGGTGACCCGTCACCAGTACAATCCGCAGATCGTGCTCATCAGCAAGAAGTTCTGGGACGGCCTGAACGACGAGGAAAGGGCGGTCTTCGAGGCGGCCGCGACGGAAGCCCGCGACTATCAGCGCAAGGTTTCCAGGGAGCTGGACGCCAAGGCGATCGAGGAAATCAAGAAGACCGGCATGGAAGTCGCCGAGCTCAGCCCCGAAGAAACGCAGAAGCTGCGTGATGCCGTCAAGCCATTGGTCGATAAGTTCGCGGCTCAGATCGGCGCCGATACCGTCACGCAGCTCTTCAAGGAGCTCGACACGGTTCGCGGCAAGTAAACAGATCAGGCCCGCGGGCGACCCCGCGGGCCCTTCCCGTCACAAGCAAGACAGGAACTGGCGCATGGCCGAGACACTCCTGAAACCATTGAAGGCCGGGCTGATCGGCTCCGGCATCCAGGCCTCGCTGACGCCTGCCATGCATATGCAGGAAGGTGCGGCGCAGGGGCTGGACTACGCCTATGAGCTGATCGACCTTACCAGGCTGAACGCGTCGCCGGCCGATCTTTCCCGGCTCATCGAGGATGCCGAGGCACGCGGTCTTGCCGGTCTCAATATCACCCATCCCTGCAAGCAGCTCGTCATTCCCCTGCTCGACGAGTTGTCGCCCGAGGCCCGGGCGCTCGGCGCCGTCAACACCGTCGTCCTGAAGGACGGCCGGCGCTTTGGCCACAACACCGACTGGTGGGGTTTTGCCGAAAGCTTTCGGCGCGGGCTGCCGCAAGCCGACCTTTCCTCCGCCGTGCAGCTTGGCGCCGGCGGGGCGGGCGTGGCGACCGCCTATGCGATCTTGACGCTCGGCCTCGAGCGGCTGACCGTCTTCGACCGCGAGCACGAGCGCGCCATCGATCTGGCCGAAACGATGTCCGCGCTCTTTCCCGGCGCGTCGATCGCTGCGGGAAGTGACCTGGAAACAGCAATGAAAGACGCATCCGGCCTGATCCATGCGACGCCGACGGGCATGGCCAAATATCCCGGCATGCCGCTTCCGCCCGAGCTTCTCGAACCACGGCATTGGGTCGCCGAGATCGTCTACTTCCCCCTGGAGACCGAGCTTCTGCGGCAAGCACGTCAGCGCCGCTGCCGGACGCTCGACGGCGGCGGCATGGCGGTTTTTCAGGCGGTCGGCGCCTTTCGCCTGATCACCGGCAGGGAGCCCGATGCCGGCCGCATGCTCGCGCATTTCAAGACGATGACGACTTAACGCGTGTCGGAAAGGACCCTGCGATGAAGACATCGATCGCGACCGTTTCATTGAGCGGCGACCTCAGCGACAAGCTGGAGGCGATCGCCAAGGCCGGCTTCGACGGGGTGGAGATTTTCGAGAATGATTTCCTGATCTTCGACGAGAGCCCGAAGGAGGTCGGTCGCATGGTGCGCGATCTCGGCATGGAGATCACGCTGTTTCAGCCGTTTCGCGATTTCGAGGGCATGCCGGAGCCGCTGCGCGGCCGCACCTTCGACCGGGCCGAACGCAAATTCGACCTCATGCAGGAGATGGGCACCGACCTGGTGCTGGTCTGCTCGAACGTATCGCCGGCCGCACTCGGCGGTCTCGACCGGGCGGCGGCGGATTTTCACGAACTGGGCGAGCGCGCCGCCAGGCGCGGTCTGCGCGTCGGCTACGAGGCACTTGCCTGGGGCCGCCACATCCACGATCACCGCGACGCCTGGGAGATCGTCCGGCGGGCCGATCATCCGAATATCGGCCTGATCCTCGACAGCTTTCATACGCTGTCGCGCAAGATCGACGTCAACTCCATCCGCTCGATCCCGAAGGAGAAGATCTTCATCATCCAGCTCGCCGATGCGCCGCTGATCGACATGGATCTGCTCTACTGGAGCCGGCACTTCCGCAACATGCCCGGCGAAGGCGACCTGCCGGTGCTCGACTTCATGAATGCCGTCGCCGCCACCGGTTATGACGGCTATCTGTCGCTGGAGATCTTCAACGACCAGTTCCGCGGCGGATCTGCCAGCGCCATTGCCGTCGACGGCCGCCGCTCGCTGATCTATCTCGGCGATCAGGTCAAGCGCCAGCAGCCGGAGAGCGTGCTGCCGGTGCCGGTGATGCCGCCGCGCGCCAAGGTCGAAGGCATCGCCTTCATCGAGTTCACCGCCGACGAGGACGAGGCGCTTGCGCTCGAAGCGCTGTTTGCAAGCCTCGGTTTCCGCAAGGCGGCCAGGCACAAGAGCAAGCGCGTCACGGTGTTTCGCCAGGGCGCCATCAATCTCGTCGTCAATACCGAACAGAAGGGCTTTGCCAGCGCTTCCTATGCCGTGCACGGCACCTCGGCCTATGCCGCCGGCCTGATGGTCGACGATGCGCAAGCGGCGTTGCATCGCGCTGTCACGCTCGGCGCCGAACGGTTCGAGCAATCGCTCGATGCCGGCGAGGTCGAGATGCCGGCCGTGCGCGGCGTCGGCGGCGGCATTCTCTATTTCCTCGACCGCAAGACCGAGCTCGGCCGCATCTGGGAGATCGAATTCGATGCGATCGAAGACGATACCGCACCGCAGCCGGCCGGGCTGCAGTCGATCGACCATATGGCGCAGACGATGAAATACGAGGAATTGCTCACCTGGCTGCTGTTCTACACCTCGCTCGTCGAGGCTGAGAAGACGCCGATGGTCGATATAATCGATCCCTCCGGCATTGTCCGCAGCCAGGTGGTCGAGAATAAAGAAGGCTCGCTGCGCATCACCATGAACGGCGCGGAAAACCGCAATACGCTCGCCGGCCGCTTCATCACTGAGACCTTCGGCTCCGGCATCCAGCATCTCGCCTTCCGGACCGACGACATTTTCGCGACTGCCGCTGCCCTTGCCGCCAATGGCTTCGTCTCGCTGGCGATCTCGCCGAATTATTTTGACGATCTTGAGGCTCGCTTCGGCCTCGACGCCGAATTCGCCGAGCGCCTCAAGGCCAACAACATCCTCTATGACCGCGACGATGCCGGCGAATATTTCCAGCTCTATAGCCCGACCTATGGCGAGGGCCTGTTCTTCGAGATCGTCGAGCGGCGCAGTTATCGCGGTTATGGTGCTGCGAACGCCATCTTCAGGATCGCCGCGCTGAGGAAGCATCTAAGGCCGGCGGGCCTGCCCCGCACCTGAAACGCGCCGTCAGGCCGAGGTTCTCAGCATAAGCGCGCCGCCGGAAAGACTGGCAGAGCAAGGCGACTCAGCATCGACGCAGAGAGGCCCCTCCCCCGAGGCCATCGTCGACGTTTATCGCGTCGTATAACCGCCATCGATGACAAGCACTTCGCCGGTGACATAGCTTGCCGCCGCCGAGCAGAGAAACAGGGCGGCGCCGGCCACCTCTTCCGGCTGTCCGACGCGTCCCATCGGGGTCATGCTGCGCCAGGTCGGGAACCAGTCGGGATTGTCGATGCCGCCGCGTGACAGGTCGGTCTCTATGTAGCCGGGGGCGATGGCATTGACGCGGATGTTCTCGGCGGCGACTTCGCTCCCCAGGCTCTTCGTCATCATATGGACCGCCGCCTTCGAGGTGTTGTAGGCGACCTGGTTCTGCGGAATGTTGGAAACGATGCCCGAGATCGAGCCGATATTGAGGATGGCGCCGCCGCCCTGGCGCCGCATGGGAGCGAGTGCGGCGCGGCAGGCGCGGAAGACGGCGTCGACATTGACGGTCAAGATCTCGCGCCAGATGGCATCGGGGAATTCACCGCTGTCGCCATGAATGGCAATGCCGGCATTGTTGACGAGGATATCGAGCCGGCCTGTCCGCGAGAGCGTCTCGGTGACGAGCGCGTCGGCGGCATCGTCTTTCATCAGGTCGGCGGCGATGAAATCGCAATCGACGCCGGCCTTGGCGAGCCGGTCTTCCGCCGCCGCGTTGCGGGTCCTTCCCGCAATGAGGACCTTGGCGCCCGCCTCGCCGAGCGCCTCGGCGATTGCAAGCCCGATGCCGCGCGTGCCACCGGTCACGAGCGCCACCTGTCCATCCAGGCGAAACCTATCGAAGATCATGTCCGTTTCCTTTTATGACTGCGAGAGGCCGGCAGACCCTCGTCAGATATCCGTGCTCTGCGGCAGAATGACGAGATCGCGGATCGTGATGTTGCGTGGCCGCGTCAGCATGAAAAGCACTGCTTCGGCCACTTCTTTCGGCTCCATCAGGCCGCCCGCGGCGAGCGCCTCATCGAGCTTCTCCTGCGGCCAGTCGCTGAGAAGCGCGGTGACGACGGGGCCCGGGGCGATGGCACCGACGCGCAGGCCGTGTTTGGCCACCTGCCGCCTCAGCGTATGGACGAAGGCCTGGACCGCATGTTTCGAGGCCGTATAGATCGGCTCCCAGACGACCGGGACCATGCCGGCAACGGAACTCGTCAGAATGATATCCCCGGTCTTGCGCTCGACCATGTGCGGCAGCACGGCGTGCACCGAGCGGAAGGCAGCATTGACGTTCAGATTGAGCATGCGGTCCCAGGCGTCGGGGTCGCCGGTCAGCACCTCGCCGCCGATATAGGAGCCGGCATTGGCGTGGAAAATATCCAGCTGGCCTGCCTTCGCCAGGATCTCGGGCATCATCCGCGCCACGCTTTTCGGATCCGTGAGATCGATGATCAGGGGAATGGCATCGGCACCGAGCGCCGAGCAGATTTCCTTCAATGCTTCTTCGTTCCGGTCGACCAGCACCACTCGGGCGCCGGCGGCAAGCATGGCCTTGGCGCATTCCAGGCCGATACCCGATGCGGCTCCGGTGACGGCCGCTACCTTTCCAGACAGATCCTGTCCCATTTGCTTCCTCTGCTTCCTGGTTGTTTAGGCCCGGCCGTGCGAAATGCGCGATCGGCGTGCCAGAGAGTTCGACGATGACGGCGACGGCAAGAACGGCGCCGGTGATCATGTAGCGAAGCGATGACGACAGATCGAGGAGCGTCAGCCCGCTGGCGATCGACTGGATGACGATGATGCCGAGAAGGGCCGAATAGGCGCTGCCGCGCCCGCCGAACAGGCTGGTGCCGCCGATCACCGCCGCAGCGATGGCGTTGAGATTGACGTCGCCGGTGCCGGCCTGCTGGCTTGCGGTTGCGAGCCGTGCCGCCGAGAGCACGCCGCCGGTTGCCGCAAGCAGGGCACAGGCGACGAAGGCGCTCGCATAGATACGCGACACATTGATGCCCGAGCGGCGGGCAGCCTCCCTGTTGCCGCCGACGGCTTGCATGGAGCGCCCCCATTTCGTGCGCGTCAGCGCATAATTCATCGCGATGACGAGGCCGACGAAGAGGCCGAACATCCAGGGGACACCACGCGACTGGTTGAGATAGAAGGCCACCGCCTCCAGAGCAACGGTGATGATGACAGCGCGCAGAACAAGTCCGCCGACCGATTTCGACGAAAGGCCGGCCGCCCGCCGCCGCGCCGCGGTGCGGTAGCTGGAGAAAAAGAATGCAATGCCGGCAAAGGCTACGAGCGCATAGGCGACTGGATCCGGCATGACCATGATCTGCCCGAAATTCACGAGCCACGAGCCATAGGTCAGATTAATCGAGCCGGTTGATCCGAGAATGTAGAGCTGCAGCCCGAGAACGGCGAGCAGTCCAGACAGGGTGGAGACGAAACTCGGCATGCCGAAGCGGTTGAAGAGGAAGGCGTAGAGCGAGCCGATCAAGGCGCCGACAGCCATGGCGGCGAGGATGGCCAGCACTACCGGCCAGCCCTGGTTAATCCAGAAGACACCGACCAGCGCCGAGGCAAAGCCGCTGACGGAGCCGACGGACAGATCGATTTCTCCAACCATCAGAATACAGACGATGCCGAGCGAGATGACGCCGACCGTCGAGCAGTCGAAGAGCATGTTGACGAGGTTGGCGCTAGAGAGAAACACGGGATTGAGCGCCTGGAATACCGTCCAGATGATCGCCAGGCCGACGATGACGGGCAGCGAGCCGAGGTCGCCGGAGCGGATGCGGTCGATAAAGCCGCGGATCCATCCAGTGAGGCTATCGTCATGGCGTACTCGTTCATCGCGCCGGTCGAGAAGCGGATGTGCTGCCGGTTCGTTCTGAATGGTCTTCATCATGGCCTGCCCTCCTCGTTCTCTTGGCCTTGCGCCTTGCGGCGCATGGCGCGGCGGGAGACGGAATTGTTGGACGCGCCGGTGATCGCGCTGACCAGCGCTTCGTTGGAGGCATCAGGCATGAAGGTGCCGTTGTTGCGCCCGAGCCGAAGGACGACGATGCGGTCGGCGACGGCACGCACATCCTCCATGTTATGGCTGATCATGATGACGCCAAGGCCGCGCTCACGCACGCGTTCGATCAGATCGAGCACTTCGGCCGTCTGGGCGACGCCAAGTGCCGCGGTAGGCTCATCGAGCATGATCAGTTTCGGTTCGAGTAGCAGCGACCGGGCGATCGCCACGGTCTGGCGCTGCCCGCCGGAAAGCGACGCGACCGGCTCGCGCACACTGGGGATTCGGGCCGAAAGCTCGTTCAACAGCTTCCAGGCGCGGATTTCCATGGCGACCTCATCGAGTTGGAAGGGATTGAGCTCCTTGCCGAGAAAAATATTGGCGACGACGTCGAGGTTTTCGCAAAGGGCCAAGTCCTGGAAAACGGTTGCAATGCCGAGATCAAGGGCAGCACTCGGGCTCGACAGATCGACCTGTTTTCCCTCGAATAGTATGGTACCGGAACTGGGCTGGTGCACGCCCGCCAATATCTTGACCAGCGTCGATTTGCCGGCGCCATTATCGCCCACCAGCGCCACGACTTCGCCGGCATGCACGTCGAGTTCGATATCGGTGAGCGCTGAGACCGCACCGAAGTTTTTCGATATTCCGCGCAAGCTGAGAACGGGCTGGCGGGCGCCGTCGAGTATATGAGAGGTGTCGGACATCGCCTGGCCTTTCCGAAGCGAAATAAGGCAAGCGCGGCCGGCGATCCGGCCGCGCTTGCCTTGGCTTGATTACTTGGTAATGCCGAGCTTCTTGCAGCCGTCGGCATAACGGCCGGTGCACAGCTCCTCGGCGGTGTTGATCTTCTTGTCGATGATCTCGGCCTTGAGGTTTTCGGCGGTGACGACAGCTGGCACGAAGAGCTGTGCCGGCGTGTCGTAAAGCGTCATCTCCGCCTTGATCGTCTCTCCTGCCAGGAGCTTGACGGCGACGTTGGCCGCGGCCGCGGCGACGATTTCGCTCGGCTTGGAGATCGTATTGTACTGATCCCCCGATATGATCAGCTGCAGCGCGGCGATCGTCGCGTCATTGCCGGTCACCGGCGGCACGGGATCGACACCGGCGGCCTTGAAGGCGGCGATGGCGCCGCCGCCGGTACCGTCATTGGCGGCGACGACGCCGACGATCTGTTTGCCGAAGCGGGTGATCTGGCCGGCCGCCCATTGCTGCGCATTCGCCGGCTGCCAGTTCGGCGTGTCGAATTCGGCAAGTGTCTTGTAGCCGCCGCTGGCGAGACCCTCGTGAATGCCGTCCTTGATCAGCCCGGCGGCCGCATCGGTCGGCGAACCGTTGATCTGCAGGATGCCGCCGCCGTCGGTCGGCACATTCTTCGCCTTCAGATGCTGGACCAGCGATTCCGCGATTGCCTTGCCGATCGCCTTGTTGTCGAAGGAGACGTAGAAATCGGCCTTGCCCTTCGGGATCGGACGGTCATAGGCGATGACCTTGACGCCCTGGCTCTGGGCGAGCTGGACCAGAGATGCGGCGGCTGCCGAATCCACCGGATCGAGCACAATGACCTTGGCGCCCTGAGTGATAGCCGAATTGAATTGCTGCTGCTGTTTGGCGATATCGGCATCGGCATTCTGATAGATGACCTTGCATGAGGCGCAGAGCTTTTTCATCTCCGCGACGAAGCCCGGATGGTCATGCTCTTCGTAACGGGTCGAGCCCTGGTCGGGCATGAGGAATGCGACCGTCGCATCCGCAACGGCGCTTTGCGCGAAGGCGGAAGCACTGCCGAGCAATGACAGGACAAGTGTTGCCGCGCCTGCCGCTTTTGTCGAGAATTTCATCATTTCCATCTCCTCCCATTGGAAAAATCGTGTAGTTTCGTCGTTGCGGTGTTCTCTGAACGAGCCGCCTCGCCTGTCCCGGCGGTTTGCAGTTTTCTAAGGACAAGCGTCTGCTTTCGCGAACCGCTCATTGCGTGTTCGCGCTCAAACCAGTGTCAGTTTTGTCCCCTCCTCCTCGTCCTCCCTATCGCCCTTTTCGGCGGATGGTCTATCACCCAAAAGCGTGCTCGTCCGGCGCTCTTACGCCGCCTTGACCACGTTGATATTGTCCCCCAGCAATCGTCGGAAGCGGGAGGGCGTCATGCCCTTTTCCGCGAGGAACTGGCGGTTGAAATTGGATAGATTGTTGAAACCGACCTCGAAGCAGATATCGGTGATCGATGCGTGATCGTCGCTCATCAGGATCTGACAGGCGAGGTTGATGCGCAGGCGTTTCACGTATTGCACGAGCGACATGCCGGTGTGGCGACGGAAGGCGCGCGAAAAGGCGCCGGTGGACTGTCCGGCAATCCCGGCAAGGTCGGCTTCGTCGAAGGATTTGGTCAGGTTCTCCCTGATATAGGCGAGTGCCTTGTTGATGCCGGCCGACATGTATCCGGATGGATCAGGCAGATAGCTTGGGCTGGCGAGAAGCTGGGCATCCTGCGCCCGGCTGAGCAGGCCGACGATCATCATGAAGAGCTCGATGCGACGCACGCCCTGCGCCTGCTGCACCTCGTTCATCAGCGGCGCGACCTGCCGGCTGGTCTCGGCGCCGAAGAGCACGCCGCGGCGGGACGCTTCGAGGACCGGCTCGAAGGGGCCGAGTTCGGCCAGCACCTTCATCGTATCGCTGATGAAATTTTCGCTGAACTGAATGAGCTGGCATCGAAGCGGAATGCTCGATCCCTTCGGGACGTCGCTGATCCAGTTGTGGGGAAGATTGGGGCCGGCAAGCACGAGATTGCCCGGTTCGAACTCCCCGATGAAATCGCCGACGAAATATCGACCGGTTGTCGCCACGACGAGATGCAGCTCGTATTCCGGATGAAAATGCCAGCGAACCGTATGATAGGGATAACCGTGCGCCTTCGTCGCGAAAGATTCGCCCGGACGGATCTGAACGACTTCCAAGTCAGGTTCCATCGTTTCCTCCTCCGAGGACGGGTTCCAAGCCCACCCGCCAAATTCCCTTTTTGGCTTTATTGTTGAGCGGAGTGTAGTGATCTCGTTTCGCGCCTGCCACCACGATTCACGGTCAAAACCGATACTTTTTTGACGGTTGACGCGGCGCAGGCGGTGCAAAGACGACGACAATCCGCAGCGGAGATCGCCCAAAGACCTATGTCAGGCGGCCAGGGCGGCGATGACGTTCCTGACCAGCGCAGCCGAAGACAGCCGGCTCGTGGCGCAGCTCGGAGCGCCGATCGCCCCGACGCGTACGGAAACGCCGCCGCGCGCATTGGCGATCGCAAACATCGACTCGTCGGTTAGATCATCGCCGATGGTGATCGGGCAGCGGTCCTTGAACGGGTCCGACTGAAAAAACGCTCCAGCGCATCACCCTTGCTTGAGCGTGCCGGCCGCAGCTCGAAGACCATCTTGCCGAGCTGCAGCGCCCAGTTCGGCCCGGCGACCTTGGCATAGTGATGCATGCGCTCTTCGAGCACTTTTTCATATTCGGGCGCGAGCCGGTAATGGGCGGCAACGGCGGCACCCTTATCCTCGATCAGCACGCCTGGATAGTGCTCGGCTTCGGCGGTCAGGGCATGTTTCAGAGCCTGAAACTCGGGTGTCGCCTCAAGCGTATGCATTCCGGCGGCACTTCTGATCTCGGCCCCATGCAGGCCCGCTGTCGGGAATGCAAAGGGTTTAAACAGGGCGTCCGCATAGGCAAGCGATCGTCCGGTCACCAGCGCCAGGGCGCCGCCGAGCTTGTTCGACAGGCGGTGAAGCTGTCCGGGAAGAGCCTCCGGGACTTCGATTGCATCCGGCGTGGGCGCGAGATTGAGCAGCGTTCCGTCGATGTCGAGAAACATTGCCCAGCGCTCCGGCTCGTCCAAAACCAATGAAAGCATTTCCTGTGTCGCGGTGTCGTCCTGCACGGCATTCTCCAATCCTGCAATCATTGAAGCTAGGTCGCCGGCCGGCAACGACAAGATGACTCGGCAGTCGGGAACATCCAGAGGCAAGTCGGCGTTTTATCTGGCCGCCCGTCCAAGCACTCCCATCGTAAAAGGTACATTGATGGCCAAAAGCAGTTCCAAGCATAGCGAGGAGGTCAACGCGCCATTGGCGCATGGTGCGACTGTTCTGCCGCTGGTGACCATCGACGACTACAACAACGAACTGCGCGACAAGAACGGTTTCGTCGGCGACAACGCCAACAAGGAAACCTTCCAGCAGAAGCTCGACGATTGGAGAAAACATGTCCGCAAGTTCGGAGATGATCCGATCGGCAAGGTTGCGACGGCAAAGCTCTCCAAGAAAAAGATCGAGGCTCTGCTGAAGGGAGACGATATGGAGGCCGCCGCACTTGTCATGGGTGCGGTGGAGGATTTCGCGCAGGCCTTTGCCGAGGTGATCGGGAAATTTCTGAAGGACAAGCGTTGGGGCAAGACCGAGCGCATTGTGGTCGGCGGCGGCTTTAGGCAAAGCCGCTTCGGGGAGCTGACGATCGCCAGGACCATGGTTCTTCTCAAGGCGGCGGGCATCAATATCGAGGTCGTGCCGATCGTCCACCATCCGGACGAGGCGGGACTGATCGGCTCCGTGCATCTCATGCCGCCCTGGATGTTCAAAGGCTACGAGGCGATGCTGGCCGTCGATATCGGCGGCACCAACGTCCGCGCCGGCGTCGTGGAATTCGGAAAGGAAAAAGGGCCGCATTTTGCCGATGCGCGCGTCTGGGAATCGGTCATCTGGCGCCATGCCAACGACGAGCCGAGCCGTAGTGCGACGATAGAGAAGCTGGCGGCGATGTTGCAGGGGCTGATCGACAAGGCCGAAAAAGCCAATCTGAAACCGGCGCCGATTATCGGGATCGGCTGTCCCGGCATCATCAAGGCCGACGGCTCGATCGAACGCGGTGGGCAGAACCTGCCGGGCGGGAATTGGGAAAGCGACAGCTTCAATCTCCCCGCCGCGCTGATAAAGGCAATTCCCGAGATCGGTGACCACAGCACATTCGTGATGATGCACAACGACGCCGTCGTGCAGGGATTGTCGCAGATCGCCTTCATGCACGACGTGTCGAGATGGGCGGTGCTGACCATCGGCACGGGCCTGGGCAATGCGCATTTCACCAATCGCGAGGGGATGAAGGCGCGATAGCGGCTGACCATCTGTCCGCGCTTCATGGCTGGCGCACACGTGGCAGCAAAGGTTTATGGTAAATAGTCGGTAAATAAAGAGGAATTTGGCAGACGGAAGTGAAGCAGTCGATAAGTTCCGCTAGAGACGGTTCGTTCGTAGCCGAGTGCGGATCGGTTGGGCTGGGAGAATGGCATTCAGCCGGTCTATTGCCCGCCGAGCATATCCATCGGCACCTGATTCGCCTAGCAGGAGCTTTTGTCATCTTTGTCCGGGACAATCCTGCCCCCGTATTGCAGGCGCGCTCCCTCCCCTCCCCTTCCGACTTTGAATCGAAAAGATGGTGATAACGCCGGCGGGCAGTTCTCCGCAGGTTCAAATTGCGCTTATCTCTGTGGCTCCTCGCAAGCCCATACGCAGACGAAAGATGGAAGATGAACTTCAAGGGAATAAGCGCTCCGCTCAATGCCGGTCGTCTCGAACAAATGCTCGGCCTTGCTCCGTCACGCCGCGATCCCGAAGCCCAAGACGCAAATGACAAGTCCTCCGGCAATGAACCCGTCCGCGGGCTGGAGGCCGAAAGCCTGTACCGTTCGTCTGTCTATAAGTGAGAAACGGCATCCTCAGCCGGGCCGGGCCGGGCCGAGCGACGGAGCCAGTCCGCGATGAGCCGGCAATGACGGTTTGGCGGTTCCGCCGGCTTCGGCGGATGCGGTCCTGGCGTCATTGTCAGCTGACAACTCCGCTAAGATTCCGGAATTCCACGTGATTTTTTCGTTGAATCCGGTTTGTTATTGATTGGCTAACCAAGAAATCGCTTGACGGAATCACCAGACTCACGATCATTTGCGCAAAATTACCCGATTTATCAGGATTTGCGTGAATGCCGACCAAGGCCGCGATTGTTGAGAAAGCCAAGAGGGCGAGTCAGGTCTCGATCGACGAGACGATTGCGCAGGACTCGACGATGCTCAGCAGCCAGTTGCAGGTGCTGTTCGAGCGGTTGTTTTCGCCCGATGCCCGTAAATCGTTGCGGCGGTTCAGCAGCACCGAGACGGCCAAGCTGCTTGGCGTCACCGACAGCTATGTTCGCCACCTCGCCGCGCAGGTGGAAAGCATCAATCCCGAAAAGACGGCCGCCGGCCGCCGGGTGTTCTCGCTCGAAGAAATTCATGCGATGCGCCAGCATCTCGGACGCACCAAGCCTTCCTATCTGCCGATGCGCCGGCCGGGCGACCATCTGCAGGTGATCGCGGTCACCAATTTCAAGGGTGGCTCCGGCAAGACGACGACATCCATCCATCTGGCGCAGTTCCTGGCGCTTCGCGGTTACCGCGTCCTTGCGGTCGACCTCGATCCGCAGGCATCGATGTCGGCGATGCTCGGCTATCAGCCGGAATTCGACGTCGGCGAAAACGAGACGCTTTACGGCGCCATCAAATATGACGAGACGCGCCGCGACGTCGCCGACATCGTCCGCCAGACCTATTTCCCCGGTCTCGATCTCATCCCCGGCAATCTCGAACTGCACGAGTTCGAACACGACACTCCAAAGGCGCTGGCCGATACCAACCGCGACGACAAGGACATGTTCTTCATGCGGGTCGGCAATGCCCTGCATTCGCTGGAGCAGAGCTATGACGTCGTCATCATCGATTGCCCCCCTACCCTCGGCTTCCTGACGCTGTCGGCTCTGTGCGCCGCCACCGCGGTGCTGATTACCGTTCATCCGCAGATGCTCGACGTAGCCTCGATGAACCAGTTCTTGACGATGACCTCCGACCTTCTGGCCGTGGTCAAGCAGGCAGGCGGCAACCTCGATTATGACTGGATGCGCTACCTGGTCACCCGCTATGAGGCCAATGACGGTCCGCAGGCCCAGATTGTCGCCTTCCTGCGCAGCCTGTTCGGCGAGCGCGTGCTGACCTCGATGATGGTCAAATCGACGGCGGTTTCGGATGCGGGCCTGTCCAAGCAGACGATCTACGAAGCGGGACGCGAAACGATGCATCGCCAGACCTACGACCGCGGCGTCGAATCCGTCGACAATGTCAATGCCGAGGTCGAGCAACTCATTCGCAGTGCGTGGAGCAGGACATGAGCCCAAAAGGTCGCGATATCCTGAAGAGCATGGTCGGCGCCGTGGAGCCGGCACGGCCGGAGGCACCGGGCGCGCTGCCGCAGCATCGGCCCTCGGGCGCGGTCAAGGCGATGAACCTGTCGCTCGGACGATTGGGTGAGGAAGCGGCAGCCGCCAAGGCCCTGCGCGAATCACTTGCCTCCGGCGACAGGGTGCTGGAGATCGATCCGGCTGCCGTCGAGATGTCCTTTATCCGCGACCGCATTCCGGTCGACAAGGACCCTGAATTCGAGCGGTTGAAGCAGTCGATCCAGGAAAGCGGACAGCAGGTTCCGATCCTGGTGCGGCCCGATCCGGTAAAGGCCGGGCATTACCAGGCTGCCTACGGTCACCGGCGTCTGCGTGCGGCTGCCGAGATCGGGGTTCCCATCAAGGCTGTGGTGCGCAAGCTGACGGACGAAGAACTGATCGTCGCACAGGGTCAGGAAAACGGCCCGCGTGTCGACTTAAGCTTTATCGAACGGGCGCTGTTTGCGCGGCGCATGGATGAACACGGCTTCAGCCGCGACATGATTGCTCAGGCGCTGGCGACGGACAAGCCGGAAACGTCAAGGCTGCTGCAGGTGGCGCAGACGATCGATCCCGAGATCATTCTTGCCATCGGGCCGGCGCCCAAAGTCGGACGGCCGCGCTGGTTGGCCTTTGCCGAGAAATTCAGGGAGGCCGGCGGGCAGAAGAAGGCGCGGGCCGCAATTGGTGCGGCCGCTTTCCAAACGCTGGAGAGCAATAGCCGCTTCGACGCCATCTGGAAGGCGCTGGAGGAAAAGAGCGCACCGCAGAGAGCCGAGCAAACGCTTCGCACCCAAGGCGGCACGCAACTTGCTTCGGTGACCCAGTCCGGGAAAACCTTTCGCATCACCGTCAAATCGGCGGCGTTTTCAGAATTCCTGGCTCAGCGGTTGATTGGCCTCGCCGCCGAGTTCGAAGAGGAAAATGAGGGAAAATGAGGCAGTTAGACCGATTGTCAGCTGACAATTCGGATAGGAGATAACCCGCAAAAGAAAAAAGCCCCCGAACGTCACCGTCACGGAAGCTTTCCTCGTAGTCTTGAACACCTCCGAGAATCGCACTTCCGAGAATCGCTGTCAAGAGTTTTTGGCGCCGTTTTGGCGAGCGGATTTCTTTTGCCTCGTCGAGGTGGAAGAGATGGAAACCGGAAGTATAACGACGCCCTTCGGGCGGCGGTCGATGACGCTTGGCATGCTCGCAAGCCAGGTGATGGCAGGTGAGATCAAGCCTGATCAGTCGGTCGACAAATGGAAGCTGTTTCGTACGCTGTGCGAAGCAAAGCCGCTGCTCGGCATCAGCGATCGCGCGCTTGCCGTGCTCAATGCGCTCTTAAGCTTTTATCCGAAGAACGAGCTGGCTCAGGAAAACGGCTTGATCGTATTCCCGTCGAATATCCAGCTGTCGCTCAGAACGCATGGCATGGCCGAACAGACCGTGCGGCGGCATCTTGCAGCACTCGTCGAGGCGGGGCTTCTGCTGCGCAAGGACAGCCCTAACGGCAAGCGATATGTGCGCAGAGACAGGGCAGGGGAGGTCAACGACGCTTTCGGCTTCTCGCTGGCGCCGCTGCTTGCCCGCGCCGAGGAGATCGAACAGCTGGCAGCCGAGGTGATGGCCGAGCGGCTGCATGTTCAGCGTCTGCGCGAACGCATCACGCTTTGCCGCCGCGATATCGCCAAGCTGATCGAAGCGGCTGTCGAAGAAGACGTTCAGGGGGATTGGCAGGGCCTGTACCAGGAGTTTCGGGATCTGGTCGAGGGGCTGCCCCGGTCGCCGACGACGGCACAGCTCGAACAATTGCTGGACGCATTGACGGCGCTCAGGGTGGATATCCTTAACCGGCTGGAAATTCGAGTTAAATCGACAAAACAGCGCGGCAATGCCGATTATATCGAGCGTCACATACAGAATTCAAACCCCGAATCCATTTCTGAACTTGAACCAGGCTTCGAAACGAAGCAGGGCGCGATGCCGGAGCAAGACAATGGGCGAGGGGCCGGGACGCTGGAAGAGGGGAGGCGTGAGATTGCCCATCCGGGCAGGCAGGAGGAGAGGCAAGGTCGACGACCGGGCGCGCGCGATGATGCCGGCGGGCTGAAATCCTTCCCGCTCGGCCTGGTTCTGCAGGCCTGCCCGGAAATCCTTGCCTACGGGGCGAATGGCGAAATCCGCAGCTGGCGCGACCTGATGGCCGCGGCCGTGACCGTTCGATCGATGCTCGGCGTCAGTCCGTCAGCCTACGAGGAGGCCGCAAACGCAATGGGACCGGAAAATGCCGCGACGGTGATGGCATGCATCCTTGAGCGCGGCGGCCATATCAATTCGGCCGGTGGTTACCTCCGCGACCTGACGCGGCGCAGTGAAAAGGGAGAGTTCGCGATCGGCCCGATGCTGATGGCGCTCCTGCGGGCAAATGCGCCGGCCGGCCGAAAAACTGGATAAGGTGCGAGGGTTGGTGGCCGCTGCAGCTTGATTTGCCGAATGTCAGCGGATCAGCCTTCGCTCCAGGAAAGCCTGCACGTCGCGGCGCCCATCGGCAACGCAGTAAACGACGACGTCGGTGCCTATGATGCGATAGATCATGCGCCGGAGCTTGTGGTGCAGCTCCCGATTTCCGGTGAGGCCGATGCTCGTAAGCTCTTTCGGATTATTTCCACGGGCAGGGAATTCTGCGAGATCGGTACACGCGCTTTCGATTTCCGTCAGAATACGCTCGGCTGTCTCGGCGCCGTCGCGACGGGCGGTGAAACGATAGAGATCCTCGATGTCGCGTTCCGCCTCCTCGGCGAAAAGAACATGGTACGACATCAGGATTGGCTGTCGGCCAGACGTTTTCGGATGCGTGCGAAGGATTCGGCAGCAGGGCGCAACTTGCCCTCCTCGACTTGCCGGTTGGTCAGCGCCAGAACTTTCAGGAGCGCCAGGGTCTCTTGTGTTTCCTCGTATTGGCCGACGTCCTGCAGAATAGCTTTCGCCTCGCCGTGAAGAGTAATGACGACCGGCTGCGGATTGTCCTTCAGTGTCCGGATGATCTCCGGCGCATGCGTCTTGAGATAGCTGATGGGTTTCACCTGTTCTGACAGCCTCATGCGGTCGCTCCCTTTCGACCAAAAGATAGATCACCGAATGGCCGATTGAAAGGAGCCTTTGCCGGTTGAGGCGCGGCCGCTTTTTTTCACGCAACCTCCGCGAAAGAGAATGTCATTTCTTATAATGAAGTTTGTCTACTGATTTTATAGATTAAACTTTGCAACCAGTGATCGGATCGTGATCTCATGACCTATCTCCTCAGCCTTCTCGACAAAAGCCCGATCGAACAGGGTTTCACTGCTGCGGATGCGTTGCGGGCAACGGTGAAGATTGCCGCACGAGCCGAGGAACTCGGTTATCACCGTTTCTGGGTCGCCGAACATCACAGTATGTCCAATCTGGCGAGCTCCGCGCCGGAGGCGCTGATCGCCTACCTCCTCGCCAGGACCTCAAAGATCCGTGTCGGCTCCGGCGGCGTCATGCTGCAGCACTATAGCGCCTATAAGGTTGCCGAGACCTTTAATCTTCTGGCATCGCTCGCGCCTGGCCGGGTCGATCTCGGCGTCGGCAAGGCGCCGGGCGGCTTTCCGTTGTCGACACGCGCCCTGCAGCTTGGCGTCGATCCGTCCAGGAAGCCGGATTTTGCAAGTCAGCTTTCCGATCTCAACGTCTATCTCGCCGCCGATCCGAATTACGACGGTGCGCAGGCGACCCCTTTCCCGCCGACGGCTCCGGAGCGCTTCTTACTCGGCGCCAGCGTCGAAAGCGCCGAACTGGCGGCCGAGAAGGGCTGGGAACTGGTCTTTGCCGGTCACCTGAATGGTGATCCTGACAATCTGCGCAGAACCTTCGAGGCCTATGAGCGGGCATCGGGCGGCAAGCGGCCGATCCTGGCGCTCGCAGCCTTTGCCGCCGAAAACGAGGATTATGCCCGCGAGCGCGTCGGCAAGCTGCGCATCGTCAAGCTGTTCCTGCCGAACGGCCAGACCGTCAATGTCGGCAGCGCGGAGCAGGCGGCCGAATTTGCCCGGCAGGCCGGGGTGACCGACTACCGCATCGAGGAGAAGGTGCCGAGTGTGCTGCACGGCACGGCACAGCAGATCCGCAATGAATTGGACGAGCTCCATCGCCGTTACGGCGTCAAGGAATTCGTGCTCGACACGCCGGCGCTTTCAACTGCTGACCGCCTTGCCTCCATCGAGCTGCTCGCCGCCGAGCGGCTTTCCCTCGTCGCCTGACCTTTTCAAGGAGATCGATCCCATGGCTCAGAAACACGTCACGTTCGGCATCATGCTGCAGGGTCCGGGCGGCCATATGAATGCCTGGAAACATCCGTGCGGACCGGCCGATGCCAGCGTCAATTTCGACTTCTTCGTGAGGACGGCACGCAAGGCGGAGGCGGCCGGCATCGCTTTCGCCTTCGTCGCCGACGGGCTATACATCAACGAGCAGTCGATCCCGCATTTCCTCAACCGGTTCGAACCGATCGCCATTCTCTCGGCGCTGGCGGCTTCCACCTCGAAGATCGGCCTCGTCGGCACGGTCTCGACTTCCTACAGCGATCCCTTCACCGTTGCCCGCCAGTTTGCCTCGATCGATCTCATCAGCGGCGGCAGGGCAGGGTGGAATGCGGTGACCTCGCCGCTCGAGGGTTCTGGCAGGAATTACAGCCGTGAACATCCCGAGCACGAGCTGCGCTACGAGATCGCTGAGGACTATATCGACGCGATCAAGGGTCTCTGGGATTCCTGGGACGACGATGCTTTCGTGCGCAATCGCGAGACCGGCGTCTTTGTCGACAAGGCGAAGATGCATCGCCTCAACCATAAGGGTCGCTTCTTCCGTATCGAAGGGCCGCTCAATATCGGCCGCTCGAAGCAGGGCCAGCCCGTTGTCTTCCAGGCGGGCGCTTCGGATTCCGGCATCAGGCTCGCCGGCAAACATGCCGATGCTGTCTTCACCAATGGCGGACCGTTCGAAGAGGCTCGAGGCTTCTATCGGCAGCTCAAGGACAGTGTCATTGCTCAGGGACGCCCCGCGGCGGAAGTCGGCATCTATCCCGGCATCGGCCCGATCGTCGGCAAGACGTCCGAGGAAGCGGAAGCCAAGTACCAGGCGATCCGCAATCTCGTCACGATCGAGGAGGCGCTCCTCTATCTCGGCCGCTTCTTCGATCATCATGATTTCAGCGTCTACCCGCTCGATGAGGCTTTTCCTGACATTGGCGATATCGGCAGGAACAATTTCCGCGCCACCACCGACCGCATCAAGAGGACGGCGCGCGAGAAGGGGCTGACGCTCCGCCAGGTCGCGCTCGATTCCGCGACGCCGCGCACGGCTTTCATCGGCACTGCGGAGCATATTGCCGATGAGATCATCCGCTGGGTGGATCATGGCGCCGCCGACGGCTTCATTCTCGGCTTCCCCGTCATCGCCGAAGGCTTCGACGATTTCGCTGAGCACGTTCTGCCGATCCTGACCGAGCGCGGCTATTTCGATCCGGTCCTGAAGGGCGAGACGCTGCGGGATCATCTGGGCCTGCCCTTCCGGGAGAGCCGGTATGCGGTCAGTGCCGACCAGGTCGAGCAGGGGAGGGCTGTCGGCGCCTGAGGCGCCGGCGAACCGCCATGGACACCATCGCTCTGAACACGCGCAGCAACGATCCGATCGAGACGGGCATCGCCGCCTATCTCGACGAGATCATCGCGCTTCGCCACGACCTGCATCAATATCCCGAGCTGGCCTTTCAGGAGTTGAGGACCAGCAAGCTCGTGGCATCCCGCCTTTCCTCCTGGGGCTACGAGGTGGCGACGGGCATTGCCGGCACCGGCATCGTCGCCACCCTCAGGCGTGGCGAGGGCAGGAAGCGGATCGGCATCCGGGCGGATATGGACGCGCTGCCGATCGAAGAGGCGACCGACCTTGCCTATGCCAGCAGCAATCCCGGCGTCATGCATGCCTGCGGCCATGATGGTCATACTGCGATCCTGCTGGCCGCCGCCCGCTATCTCGCCGAAATCGGCAATTTCAGCGGCACGCTCAGCCTGATCTTCCAGCCCGCCGAGGAAATCGGCGCCGGCGCCCGCAAGATGATCGCCGAAGGCCTGTTCGAACGGTTTCCCGTCGATGCGGTCTTCGGTTTGCACAACTGGCCGGGTGTGCCGACGGGGCAGTTCGGTTTCGTCACCGGCCCGGCCATGGCCTCGGTCGATCAGGCGGTGATCAAAATCATCGGCAAGGGCGGCCACGGCGCCGAGCCGCACCGCGCCGTCGATCCGGTGCTGGCTTCCGCCTCCTTCATCACCGCATTGCAGAGCGTCGTCTCGCGCAATGTCGATCCGCAGGATATGGCGGTCGCCACCGTCGGCTCGATCCATGCCGGCTCCGCCTCGAATGTCATCCCCGAGAGCGTGGAGATGAAACTGACCATGCGGGCCTTCAGCGAGCAGGTTCGCCAGCTGCTGCAGGAGCGAATTCCAGCCCTTGCGCGCGCCCAGGCCGAAAGCTTCGGCGCGGCGGCCGATGTGAACTACCGGCTCGGTTTTCCGGCGCTGGTCAACCATCCCAAGGAAACGGCCTTTGCCCGCGATGTCGCCTATGACGCGCTCGGCCTTGCGGCGATTGTGAAGGATTTCCGACCGCGAACCGCGAGCGAGGATTTCGCCTTCATGCTGCAGGCCAATCCAGGCAGTTACCTCTTCGTCGGCAACGGCGACAGTGCGCCTCTCCACAGCGCCCACTACGATTTCAACGACGCGATCATCGCGCCCGCCGCCCGCTACTGGGTCCGGCTCGCCGAAACATTCCTCACTGAAGACAACGGGTGACGAACGATATGAGCGACACGTTTCTTTATACGACCCCTCTCGATCCCCGAGCCAAGCCGTTGATCGATGAGCTGATCCACGAATATGACAGCCGCTACGGCACCTATTTCAATGCCGAAGGCGCTGCAGCTGAATTGAACCGCTATCCCCCCGAAGCCTTCGCGCCGCCTCACGGCAATTTTCTCCTGCTGATCCGCAATGGCGAAACTATCGGCGGCGGCGCGTTCAAGCATTACGACGATCGCACCGCCGAGTTCAAACGCATCTGGACACGCTCGGACCTGCGCCGCCAGGGCCTTGCCCGCAAAGTGCTGGTGGAGCTGGAAGCTCAGGCGGCCCGCCAGGGATATACGAGGATCTATCTGACGACCGGCTTCCGCCAGCCCGAGGCCGTCGGCCTCTACCTGAGTGATGGCTACACCGCTCTCTTCGACACGTCAGCCGATCCCGAGATCTACAAGAGCCTACCCTTCGAGAAGGACATCACCCATCTCGTTTCGCCGGTCTTCGGAACCAAGGCGGCCGAACCTCGCCTACGCGTGGCCGGCGCAAATCTCTGAAAGCGACAAGACGATAATCATAAAAGGGATGCAGAATGGCACTGACAACGGATTTCGCCGGCATTGAGCCGGGCAGCAGAACGGTTGAACCCAAGCAGGATCATTCCCGTTTCCGCATCGTGCCGGCGCGCCATCCCGAGAGGCTGGCGGGTACGATATTCGCGGCCGTCGTCATCGTCGCCGTGCTCTATTCCACCTTCACCAACCCGCGCTGGGGCTGGGACGTCTTTGCCGAATGGTTCTTCGCCGAACCGGTGCTCGTAGGCCTCGGCAGGACATTGCTCCTGACTGCGCTTGCCGCCATATCGGGCTCCATCCTCGGTACAGCCCTGGCGCTTGCCCGTGTCTCCAGGTCACCGCTGCTATCGGGCCTTTCTTGGGGCTATATCTGGCTGCTGCGCTCGATCCCGATGATCGTGCTGCTGCTGATATTGAACAATCTCGGCTATCTCTACGAAACGATCAGGATCGGCGTCCCGTTCACCGACACGGTCTTGTTCGATTATCCGACCGTGCAGTTGCTGACGCCTTTCGCCGCCGCCTTCCTTGGCCTCACGCTCAACCAATCGGCCTTCTTCGCCGAGATCGTCCGCGGCGGCATTCTGTCGGTGGATCATGGGCAGCTGGAAGCAGCCGCCGCACTCGGTCTGCCGCGCCGCCGCCAGGCCTTCCGCATCGTGCTGCCGCAGGCGATGCGCTCCATCCTGCCGACCGGGTTCAACGAGCTCATCGGATTGGCGAAAAGCACGTCCGTCGTCTACGTGCTGGCGCTGCCGGAGCTGTTCTACACCGTCCAGGTGATCTACCGCCGCAATCTCGAAGTCATTCCGCTGCTGATGGTCGCGACCGTCTGGTATCTGATCATTATGACCGTGCTGTCGGTCGCCCAGCACTATATCGAGCGCTACTTCTCCAAGGGCGCCGTTCGCAATCCAACACCGCTGCCTTTCCAGGCATTTTTCGAACGCTTCCGCCGCCCACTGCCGGTTCTCGATGGCGCAACCGACAAAGTGCGCAAGCATGGTTTCCATGATGCGACGGCTCTGCGGGCCGGCGGTGCCGTGCGCATCCACGGCATCTCGAAAAGCTTCGGCTCGCTGAAGGTGCTCGACGATGTCGAGCTCAACCTGCCGGCCGGCAGCGTGACCGCCATTCTTGGCCCCTCCGGTTCCGGTAAGTCAACGCTGCTGCGGTCAATCAATCACCTGGAGCGTGTCGACGACGGCTTCATCTCCATCGACGGCGATTTCGTCGGCTATAGCAGGAAGGGCGACACGCTCTACGAGCTCAAGGAAAAAGAGATCCTTAAACGCCGCGCCGATATCGGCATGGTCTTCCAAAACTTCAATCTCTTCCCGCATCTGACCGTGCTCGAAAACCTTATCGAGGCGCCGATCGAGGTTCGCGGCGTCGGCCGCGAGGACGCCGTGCAGCTGGCGCAGGAACTGCTGGCGCGCGTCGGCCTCAGCGACAAGATCCATGCCTATCCGCGCCAGCTCTCCGGTGGCCAGCAGCAGCGTGTGGCGATTGCCCGGGCGCTGGCGCTCCGTCCCAAGGTGCTGCTCTTCGACGAGCCGACCTCCGCACTCGATCCGGAACTCGTCGGCGAGGTGCTCGACGTAATCAAGGAACTCGCCCGCACCGGAACGACGCTCGTCATCGTCACCCATGAAATCGGCTTTGCCCGCGAAGTTGCCGATACGGTGGTCTTCATGGAAAGCGGCCGCATTCTGGAGGCCGGTCCGCCGGCCCGGATTTTCACGCAAGCGGAACATCCTCGAACGCGCGAATTCCTTGCCAAGGTTCTCTAGCGCCGAACAGCGCTGGTGAAATGCCGGGCCGCGACGGGCTGCTCCGGTCGAACGACAATAATCACAACCTTAAGACGAAGTGGAGAAGGGGCATGGCGTTTAGAGATAGAGTAAGACTTCTCATAGCGGGAGCTGTCACCATTGGCGCGATTGGGTTCGGTTCCGCTCAGGCGCAGCAGAAGTTCGATCTTAGCCCCGAACAGCCGAACCGGCTGCGGGTGGAAAAGAGCGAGAAGCGCATCGCTGAAATCAAGGACTTCAAGTTCGTCGAGAACGGTGTCTTCACCGTCGGCATCAGCTCGAGCGGTACTCTGCCGCTGCACGACTATGCCTCCGATTCCAAGACGGTCATCGGTTATGACGTCGATCTCGCCCAGGCCATTGCCGACAGCCTGGGCCTGAAGCTCAACCTCGTTTCCGTCGCATGGGCCGATTGGCCGCTGGGGCTCACCTCCGGCAAGTTCGATGCGGTGATCTCGAACGTCACGGTGACGGAAGAGCGCAAGCAAAAGTTCGATTTCTCGACCTACCGCAAGGATGAGCTCGGTTTCTACGTCAGGGCCGACAACCCGATCACATCGATCAAGGAGCCGCAGGATACCGCCGGCCTGAGGGTCATTACCGATGCCGGCACCAACCAGGAGAAGATCCTGCTGGAATGGGACCGGCAGAATGTCGCCGCCGGCCTCAAGCCGATCGAGGTGCAGTATTACGACGACGATGCGGTGAAGGACCTCGCTGTCCAGTCCGGCAGGGCCGACGCCGTCTTCAGCGTCAACGCTACCCAAGCCTATGCGGCGGGCATCAACGGCAAGACCAAACTTGTCGGCACCGTCAGCGGCGGCTGGCCGATCACGGCCAAGATCGCCGTCACCACGCGCAAGGGCAGCGGTCTGGCGGCGCCTGTCACCGATGTCGTCAACGACCTGATCGCCAGCGGCGCCTACAAGAAGATTCTCGACACCTGGAATCTCGGTCCCGAGGCGATCGACAAGGCCCAGACCAACCCGCCCGGCCTGCCGAAGAGCGGTTCGTAATGTTTACGGGACGGGCGGCCGTTTGAGCTGGTCCGTCCCTGCCTTTCACTGCAAACGGAGACATATCGAACGTGGCGAATTTTCTTGATATCCGCAGCTTTTTCTTCGCGGCGCTGACGGCAGCCTTGACTGGCCTCAGTGCAGCCCATGCGGCAGATGATTTTGACCTGAGCCCGCAGCAGCCGGGCAGGCTTCATGCAGCCAGGAACGATGCGGCGATCGCTGCGATCCCCAAGGATTTCAAGTTCGTCACCCCAGGCAAGTTCACCATCGCCGTCAGCCCCGGCGGCCCGCCGCTTGCGACCTATGCCACCGACGCCAAAACCGTGGTCGGCGCCGATCCCGATCACGCCTATGCCATCGCCGACAGCCTCGGCCTGACGCTGGAGATCGTGCCGGTCGCCTGGATCGACTGGTCGCTCGGCCTCACATCGGGCAAATATGATGCCGTCATCTCCAATGTCGGCGTGACCGAACAGCGCAAGGAGAAGTTCGATTTCTCCACCTATCGCCGGGGTCTGCACGGTTTCTTCGTGAAAGCCGATAGTCCCATCACCTCGATCAGCGAGCCGAAGGATGCGGCAGGCCTGAGGATCATCGTCGGCGCCGGCACCAACCAGGAGCGTATCCTGGTCAAGTGGAGCGAGGAGGATGTTGCCGCAGGCCTGAAGCCGATCGAGCTGCAATATTACGACGACGAGGCGGCGAGCCTTCTCGCGCTGCGTTCCGGCCGGGCCGATGTCATCGTCCAGCCGCACGCGCAGCTCGTCTTCATCGCGGCGCGCGACAAGAACATCAAGCGGGTGGGCACGCTGAGCGCCGGCTGGCCGGATCGATCGGACGTCGCCATCGCCACCCGCAAGGGAAGCGGGCTCGCCGATGCGCTGACCATCGCCACCAATGGTCTGATCAAGGACGGCACCTATGCCAGGATTCTCGCTCACTGGCACCTTTCGGAGGAAGCCTTGCCCGCATCCGAAACCAATCCGCCCGGTCTGCCGAAATATTGATTGTCGGAAGGCAAGTCATACCCATCAGCCATATCGGCTTCCTCACCCCGGCGACTATTCCGATGATGATCGCTTGGCGGAATCGCCCCGGAGCTCGGATGGAAAGCGCAGCCGGAAATTCGGGCCGCTTCCTGAAGGGCCGTCGACCGCGCCCATTCGGCACCAAACAACCATTTTAAGAGGAACATTCGCCAGTGACCAAATCGGTGGAATATTTCTTTTCGATCGGCTCGCCCTGGTCCCACATCGGCTTTGACGCCTTTACCGACCTGGCGGCGAAGAACGACGTCGTCGTCACGCCCTATCTGACGACCGTGGTCGAGGAGAATGGCGGCATCTTCTCGCGCAACCGCCCGGAGATCCGCCGCGCTTATTGGACGCGCGACCTCAAACGCTGGGCGCGCGTGCGTGGCAAGGAATTGCGGCTGGAACATCGGCCGGAGCTCAGCGATCCGACGCCGGCATCTCTCTTTGTGATCGCTGCCTATCTCGACGGGCAGGATTGGATTGGCGTTAGCAGGGCCCTGCAGCATGCTTTCTGGAGCGAAGCGAGGGATATCGGCAAGGCTGATGTTCGCGAGGCGATCGTGACAGCAGCAGGTTTCGATGGCGCAGCGCTTCTCAGACGCCAAGCCGATGACGACGTCCAGAACAAATGGTCGGCAGACCGCGTGCATGCGCGCGACAGCGGCGTCTTCGGTTTTCCCAGCTATGTCTATGACGGTGAGCTCTATTGGGGCCAGGACAATCTGCCCTTCCTCGAACGCCATCTCCGCGGCGACAGACCGTAAACGTCAAGACGAATGTTTTTTCAATCGAGCGCCGAAGGAGAGACGCACATTCCTTTAATCCAGTAATTTTATAGACAATATTTGAAGCAACCATAGAGAGGAAAAACCATGTCAGGTTTCAAACTCGTCGGCATTGCCGGCAGCTTCAGCCGCCCATCGAAGACACTGGCTCTTGTTCGGCATGTCGCCGAACGCGCCAGCATCAGATACGGCTTTTCGAGCAAAACCTATGATCTGCACGATCTCGGTCCGTCGCTGGGTCGCGCCTTGTGGCGCAAGGACCTCGACGAGCAGGCCAGGCGTGTCGTCGACGAGATCGTAAGGGCCGATGTGCTGATTATCGGTTCGCCGACTTACAAGGGCTCCTATCCCGGTCTTTTCAAGCACCTCATCGATCTGATCGACCCGCAGGAGCTCCGCGCGAAGCCGATCATCATTACGGCGACCGGCGGCGGCGACCGGCATGCCTTGATGGTCGAGCATCAGCTTCGGCCGCTGTTCGGTTTCTTCATGGCCCATACGCTGCCGACGGCCGTCTATGCGTCCGACCGTGATTTTGCGGATTACGCGGTTTCATCCGATGCGCTTTCGAACCGCATCGGTGAGGTGGTCGGTGAATTGTCGGCCTTCTTTCCAGAGGCAAGACCGGCAGTAGCGGCAGCCGAATAAGGCGCGCCACGAACTTCGTTCATAGGAGGCAGCGATGGATGATGCAGGTCCGCAGGGATCAAGCGAGCAAATCTGGAGCGTCTTTGAATTTGCTCGCCGATATCGGTTGGCCAAGCGCGAGGAGAACCGCCTGCTGATGCTCTACGTGCCGAGCGCATCGCTGCGCGATCTTCTCGCCAATGCGCAACGTCATTCGTTCATTCCCCAGCCTGCCGATTCCTGACAGGAGGTTCGCATGAAGCTTGATTTCCATTTCTGGCTGAAGTTTGCGATCGCCCGCTTGCGGCGCAACGCGCGGAAGCCTGCAAACGCACTGGTCAACAGCGTCGAGGAGCAGGACCGGTCGGCGCGCGAATACGAGCTCCATTATTGGGGTGCAATGCCCGGACTTTGGTATTGAGAGGGGTGTCGGGATGGCGATCGTCGTTGAGACCGGCCTCCGTCGGCAGGCTACGAGAAGAGCAACGGGAAGCGCTATGTCGCAGCTCAGGCATGCTGCCGGGATCTGCAGGGTCGCCGGTTCCTTCACCTTCCTGTTCGCGCTGGTGATCGGACTGATCTGATGAGCGAAGTCCTCATTCTCCCCGGATTATTCGGCTCTGGAGAGGGGCATTGGCAACATCACTGGCTGCAGGATCAGCCGGGAAGCCGTCGCGTCGCCCAGGACGACTGGGATCATCCAGACCTCGACAGCTGGCTGCCGCGATTGGAAGGCGCGCTTGAAGCGGCCGGTGATGCCTACTTGGTCGCCCATAGTCTCGGATGCCTGCTCGCCGCCCGGTTGGCCGGTCGAAGCGCTGCCCGGCGCGTGAAAGAGGCCCTGCTCGTGGCTCCCTGCGATCTGCCGGCCACGGAAACTCTGCATCCCGGGCATATCTCGTTCGGCGGCATGCCGACGGCGCCCCTGCCATTTCCGAGCATCGTCGTCGGCAGCATGAACGACGTTTACATGACGGTCGATCGGCTGGCTCTGTTTGGCCGCCTGTGGAAAGCCGAGACCAGGAATATCGGCCTTGCCGGCCACATCAATATCGCCAGCGGTTTTGGCCGCTGGCGAACCGGCTACCGGCTGCTGGATGCCTTGAAGAAGCGTGCCGGCGATCGAAGGCGCAATGTTTCTCCGCGGCCGGCTTTTGCGATGTGAACGGAAGCGGAATGTCCGATGTGATCGACGATCTCCTGCGCCTCAGCGAAGATCCGGATGCCGACCCGAGAAGCCGGCGCCGGCAAATTATGGAGCGCTTGGTGCAGACGCTGCTCGCCATGGTCGATGCCGAAATCGGGCCGAAAGAGACGCGACATCGCCAGTCGATCATCCATCTGATGACGATCATCCGCGACATGACGGGCAGGATCGCGGAGGCCGACGACCCGACATTTGCGGCGATCGTCAGGGAGGCCGCGATGCTGATCCGCAGCCTGCAGCGGCGCCGGACAGATGCTGCCAAGCAGCAATAGATTATTACAGCAATTTCGTAGTGGAGTTATCAGGGCGCCATGAACATGTCTCTTAATTCTCAGCCGGAGGCGGCTCTGCTCGCTGCCCTGGGTGGGCGCTGCATTGTGCTCATCGGCATGATGGGCTCGGGCAAGACATCGGTCGGCCGGCCGCTGGCGGCGCGGCTCGGGCTCGATTTTGCTGACGCCGATGCCGAAATCGAAGCGGCGCATCGTATGACGATCCCGGAAATCTTTGCCCGGCACGGCGAACCCTATTTTCGCGCCGGCGAGCGGCGGATGCTCGCGCGGCTCCTGGCCGAAGGGCCGAAAGTGGTGGCGACTGGCGGCGGCGCCTTCATGAATGCCGAGACCCGCGCGCGAATCGCGGAGCAGGGGGTGTCGATCTGGCTGAAAGCCGATTTCGACGTATTGATCCGCCGCGTGCGCCGGCGGGCCAACCGGCCGCTGCTGCAAATGCCCGATTCCGAAGGCGCCCTGCGCAAATTGATCGATGACCGTTACCCAATCTATGCCCTGGCCGACGTGACGGTGGTGTCCGACGACGGCCCGCACGAAATGGTCGCGGCGGAAGCGGTGCAGGCTTTGATGTGCTATTTGAACGTCCACCCTGCGCCGTAGGCCCGTGCGCTGGTCTTTCGGGCCGGCCCGAAGGGGAGCTCGTCGCAGACGAGCTCCCGTCGATACAGTGTGACGGGAAGCCGCTAAGCCGCTAAGCCGGTTTCCCTCAGAGCTTGCCTTTCCAGGGCACGAGGAACGCCTCCAGGAAGCGGATGGCGGCCGAGAAGGCGAAGGCGCAGATCGCGATGATGCCGATGCCGACGAAGACGACGTCGGTTGCCAGGAACTGCGATGCCGACATGATCATGAAGCCGATCCCGCGCGTCGAGGCGATCAATTCGGCGGCGACCAGCGTGCCCCAGCCGACGCCAAGGGCAATGCGGATGCCGGTGAGGATTTCGGGCAGGGCGGAGGGCAGGACGATATCGATGAACAGCTGCAGCCGGCTCGCGCCCAGCGAACGAGCGGCGTTGACGCGCTCGATCGGCAGCGAACGGACGCCCGCCTGGGCCGAGAGGCAGATCGGCGCGAACATCGCCAGCACCAGCAGCGTGATCTTCGACGTTTCGCCGATGCCGAGCCAGATGATCATCAGCGGCAGGTAGGAGAGGGGCGGAAGCGGCCAGTAGAACTCGATCGGCGCATCGAGCACGCCTTTCGCCCAGCGGTTCAGACCCATGAGCAGTCCGAGCGGAATGCCGGCGGAGATGGCGATGAGGGCTGCGACGACGATGCGGAACAGGCTCGCAAGGATGTGCTCGGACAGCGACGCGCCGGCGTAACCTTCGCGATAGATGGCGCCGATCTGTGTCAGCACCTCGTCCGGACGCGGCAGGAACAGGTGCGGCACGACACCCAGCGCGGAGACGAGCCACCACAGCAGCAATATCGCCAGGGCGGTGGCAACGCTGATCACCACCGTCGATTTCTCGCCGGCGCCGAAGCTTGCCATCTTCACCAGCTTGACGTGGCGGTTCTCTCTCTGCGCCGCAACCGGCGATGTCTGCGCTATATCGCTCATGCGGCACTCCTCAAATCTTCGCTGCTGTGGAGAATGGCGCGGATCTCCTCGCGCAGCTCGGCAAATTGCGGCGACGCCTTGATCGACCGGGCGTCGCCGGTCTCGGCGAAGCGACGGATGAAATCGAGATCGAAGCGAGCGACGACGCGCCCCGGCCGAGGCGACATGACGAGGACCTGCGTGCCGAGAAACAGCGCCTCTTCGATCGAATGGGTGATGAAGAAAATCTTCTTCGCCGTCTTGTTCCAGACGGAAACCAGCAGTTCCTGCATCTGCTCGCGGGTCAGGCTGTCGAGCGCGCCGAACGGCTCGTCCATAAGCAGAATATCCGGATTGGTCGCAAGAGCCCGGGCGATGCCGACCCGTTGGCGCATGCCGCCCGACAGCTCGTAGGGAAAGGCATTGGCGAATTCGTCGAGACCGACGAGCCGGAGCAGTTCGAGCGCGCGCGCTTGCCGCTCCTTGCGGTTGACGCCGGCAAATTTCAGGCCGAGCGCGACATTGTCGGCCACCGATTTCCAGGGCAGCAGCGAATCTTTCTGAAAGACGACGCCGCGATCGGCGCCTGGCCGTTCGACCGCGCGGCCGTCGAGCGTGATCCGGCCGTCCGACAGCGGAAGGAAACCGGCAATTGCGTTGAGAAGGGTTGATTTGCCGCATCCCGAGGCGCCGAGCGCCACCACCAACCCCCGTTCGGGAATATCGAAGGAAACGCGATCGAGCGCATGGACGGTTCGCCCGTCGCGGGCTGCGAAGAAAACGCTGGCGTGATCGACTTTAAGCATGGTGCCGCTCGCAGGTTCGATGCCGGCGCGACAGGCGCGCCGGCATCAGGGAGGATCAGTTGCTGACGGCGGTAAGCGCGTCTGCGGTGACGAAGGTGCCGTAATTTTCCAGCACGCCGGAGATCTTGCCCTGTTCCTTCAGGAACGATGCCGTGTCCTTGAGGATCTTGCCGGCGCCCGCCTTTTCGCCGCCGCCGAGCCAGGCGTCCGACGCCTGGACCTCGGGCGTCAGCAGCGTCAGGTTTTTGAGCGCCGAGGCCTGCTGCTCGGCCGTTCCGCCGAGAAGCTTGGCGAGCGACTTGGCGTTATCGCTGTCGGAACCCCAGGCGGCTTTGTCCGATGCGAAGGAAGCGTAGTATTTGTTGATGACCGAGGCGAAGCCCTTCAGGAATTCCGGGTTGTCGGCGGCAAATTTCGAGGTTGCCACCCAGGCCGAGAATGTCGGCGCACCCTTGTCCGCGACGTCCTTGGAGGTCACCAGAACCTTTCCGTTCTTCTTGAGTTCGGTCAGCGCCGGATCCCAGACGAAGCCGCCATCGATATCACCGCGGTTATAGCTCGCGACGATCTCGGGCTGCGGGATTGCGAAGACCTGGACGTCCTTCTCGGTCAGGCCGAGCGATTTGATCAGCGCCAGAAGCTGATAGTGGTCCGTGGAAACGGGCGCGGCGGCGAGCTTCTTGCCCTTCAGATCGTTCAGGCTTTCGATGCCCGAGCCGTTGCGGACGACGAGAGCCTCGTCGATGCCGGAGATGGAGGCGAGGTAGAAGGCCTTGACCTCCAGCCCGCGCGAGACCGCAGCCGCAAACGGGCTGGAGCCGACATAACCGACCTGGACGTCGCTGGACGCGATGGCGGCAAAGATTTCGGCGCCTGAATTGAACCTGCGGAAATCGATGTCGTATCCGGTATCCCTGGCGAATTCGCCGTTGGCGATCGCCACCGAAGACGGCAAGGCATCGGTTTGATAGCCGACGACGACCTTCTTGTCCGCCGCCTCAACGGCGATTGCCGTTGCAAGAGTGCCGACGCCCAAGGCAATCGCGGCAACCAAATTCTTGAAATTCATCCTGAGCCCCTTTGTTTGCGGGCCACTCGGCCCCTTGATCCACCTTCAAAAGGGTAATCGTCGAGAAGGGGCTGGCGGGAGGAATAACAAACTATATTTATAGACTATAGAGATAATTGTTTTCGTGATTCTGCCGCTTGAGTGATCCCCGGGTCGGGGTGCGACAAGAGCCGGCGTTTCGGAGCTTCGGGGAGAATGCGTTGATATACGATGTGATCGTCGTCGGTTCCGGTTTTTCAGCGATCGCTGTGACCTGCAATCTCATCGAGCAGCTTCCCGCTTCGGCGAAGGTTGCCGTCGTCGGCGACGATCCCGGTTTCGGGCGCGGGACGGCATATAGGACGGAGCTCTATCTCCATCGGCTCAACGTTCCCGCCGGCCGCATGAGCCTGCTGCCGCATCATCCCGACGACTTCGTCCAGTGGCTGAAGGCTCATGGACGCCAGCTGCAGGCCGGCGATTTCGCCTCGCGCAGCGATTACGGGCTTTATGTCAGGGATACGCTTGCGCGGCTGCTGCGCAAGCGGGAGGGGCGCTGCCGGGTCGATTTCATCAAGGCCAAGGCGACAGGATGCGTGGAGCGTTTCACGAGCACGCTCGCCTTCCACCTCGGCAATGGCGACGAGATTGCCGGGAGGAATGTGGTGCTCTGTCTTGGCGTCGGAAACGCGAACCTTCCGGTCGATCCGGCTGGCGTCCCGCCATTTTTGCGATCGCGGATCGTCGAGAACCCGTGGCGGCTCTCCTGGCTGAGGCGCGTCGCACCGTCCGATGTCGTCTGCATCCTCGGCTCCGGCCTGACGATGATCGATCAGGTTCTCGCGCTTCGCGCCCATGGCCACAGAGGCAGGATCGACGTGCTTTCGCGGCGCGGCTTGGCGCCGCTCGGACATGCAAGGACGCCGCCGGCGCCCCTGCCGATCGACGTTCACGCGCTTCCCGCCACGATCAGCGGCCTGTTGAAGATCTTGCGGGAAAAGAGCAGGGAGGTCGCCGACTGGCGGAGCGTGATGGACGGCCTGAGGCCGGTGACGCAGGCTCTCTGGCAACGGCTTTCGAACGAGGAGCGGGCACGATTCCTCAGCCATGCGCTTCGCTGGTGGAATATCCACCGGCACCGGGTCGCGCCCGACGTGTTCGCCGGGTTCGAGAAATTGGTCTCGGACGGAACCGTTCGCTTCCACGCGGGCTTCATGAGATCGCTCGAGGCCAGGGAAGGCAGGCTCATTGTTGGCTACAGGGTCAGGGCCAAGCGTGAGATCGCCGAGATCAAGACGGACTGGCTGGTCAACTGCACGGGAATGGAGCGCGCCGGGATCAGCCATTCGCCGCTTCTGAAGGAAATGAGCCGGTTTCAGCTGATCGTTCCCGATCCGCTCGGCCTCGGCATTCAGGTGGATGCGGCTTCCGAGGTGACTGCTCCGTCCCGGATCTCGCCAGCGCGGCTGTTTGCCGTCGGCGCCTTGACGGCGGGACAATTCTGGGAGATCACCGCCGTCCCTGACATCCGGCTGCAGGCGAAGGCGGTGGCCGAAGAGATCGTCGGGGCGAGACCCAATTCCGACGAATAGGCTGACAATCTCGGGATCGGCACGGTGCTGTTGAATTGCCGGCCGCCGACAGCTACAGTATTTGGTAGGCCATAATACGATTCCTGAATTCGGCTGCCGCAGTAAAGCTTGAGCCTGCGAAGTCAACCCAACACTGAGGTACGGTATGAGCGGTGCTCTGAAGGACGCAGCAATCAGGGTCGAGCGTCCTGCGAAGACATTGCGGGAACTGGCACTCGACAAGGTCCGCGAGGCCATCGTCAACGGATACTTCCGTCCTGGAGACCGGCTTGTCGAGCGCGACCTCTGCGCCCAGCTCGGCGTCAGCCGAACGGTGGTGCGCGAGGTTCTGAGACATCTGGAATCGGAAGGGCTCGTCGCCAATCTGCCGAACAAGGGACCGATCGTCGCCCAGCTGGATATCGAGGAAGCCAAACAGATCTATGAGATCCGCGGTGCGCTCGAAGGCATGGCGGCGCGGCTCTGCGCAGAACGCGGCAGCCCCGAGATCGTCGCCGCGCTCGATGAATCCCTGACCGCAATCCGCAACAGCTATCGCGACCACGATATGGCCGGCGTGCTGGCCAATACCTCTTCCTTCTATCAAACGCTGTTCACCATGGTCGACAGGCATGTCGCCTGGGGCGTCGTCAACCTCCTCACCGTGCGCATCAACCACCTGCGCTCGATGACGATCAAGACGGAACGGCGCGGTATCGAAGGGCCGTTGCAGATGTCGAAGATCGTCGATGCCATCCGCCGCGGCGACGGCGAGGGAGCCCAGCAGGCGGCGATGGATCATGTCGCAGCGGCAAGTGCCATTGCCGAAGCGGTGCTGTCCGCTCAGAAGCCCGCCGGATAGGTCAGGGCGCTGCTGCGGTCTTCGCAGGAGACGGTAGCGAGGCCGTGTGCCGCATCGCCATTTGTCGATGCCTGTTAATGTTCAGGGCCTCGTCGGCGGAACGTGATCGCGAATAGCGGAAGATTTCGGCAAAATCGCTGCCTGAGCATCGGCACGAATATGCGCGTTGCAAAACTCAGGCGCAAGATTCCAACTTTTGTTGGGATTTGCGCGACAGGTTATAGGCTTTCCGTGTCTTCCCGAACCTTTAGAATACGGTCGATAAGACCCCATTCCAATGCTTCTTCCGCCGTCATGAAACGGTCGCGATCCATCCCGCGCTCAAAGTCTTCATAGGAGCGTCCGCAATGCTCCGCGTAGAGCCGCGTCATGCGCTGCTTGGTCCTGAGGATTTCTTCGGCGTGAATCAGCATGTCCGAAGCCTGCCCTTGGAAGCCACCGGAGGGCTGGTGAATGAGGATACTGGCGTTGGGCAATGCAGCTCTTTCGCCGGCCTCGCCTGCCATCAGCAGGAACGATCCCATTGACCGGGCTGTCCCCATACAAAGCGTATGAACCGGCGCGCGGATAAAGCGCATGGTGTCATACATTGCGAGGCCGCTGGTCACGACACCGCCCGGCGAATTGATGTAAAGATTGATCGGCTTCTTTGGATTCTCGGCCTCAAGAAACAGCAATTGCGCGCAGACCAGAGCGGAGACGGTATCGTTAACCTCGCCGTTGAGGAAGATGATGCGTTCGCGCAAAAGCCGGGAGTAAATGTCAAAAGACCTCTCCCCTCTGCTGGATTGTTCTATCACCATAGGGACGAGTTGCATCGCTTCGCGCATCGGCGAACTCCAATCTTCCAGAAATCAAAGGGGAGAGCTTGCCGCGTCAGGCGGCGAGCATGAGGGGCGGACTGTTGCTGTTCGCGGCCGTTTCCGCCATCCGGTCAAGCCTCGCGTCGGTTAGCTCGTGGATAATGCGCAGGCGGGTGCCGCCGGTCGCGTTCGGGACGATCGTGAACGTCACCGTGCTTTCAAGGAAAGGTGGAGCGTCGTCGCGCAGGCTATAACGGACTTCCTCGCCAGGTGTGATAGTGGCCGGTTCGGGATCGGCTAAAGCGTCTTTTGGCAACCAGTTTTCCCGAAATTCGGGGATGCTGATTGCACGCCAGACCTTTTGCGGCGGTTCATCCAGATCGAATTCCAGTTCGATGCCGTCCTTCTGCTCGGTGGCCTTTCCGTCGTTCATTGGTCCATATCCTTCAGCAAGACCTTGAGAGCTTCGATGCGGGCAGGCCAGTAGGCACGATATTTCGCCAACCATTGTGCGATGAGAGCCAGTCCCTCCGGGTCGACTTCATAATTCACGAAACGCCCCTGCCGTTTTTCCCTCACGAGCTTTGCGCTCCGCAAAACCGAGAGGTGTTGCGACATTGCCGGCTGACTGATCTCCATGCCCGCGCGCAAGGCGCTGGCGTTCATGCCGCCCGCCGCCAGTTTCTCGAAGATCGCGCGGCGGGTCGGGTCGGCCAAGGCTCGGAAAATGTCATTCTCGATCATGCAGACACATAAGCATAGACTTATGCGATTCGCAAGTCTGCTTCGCCACGGGCTTTTCCGTTGTCCCGCAACACACCGGCCCAATTCCAAACGGAATTCGCGAGCATGATCCGCGCAATTCACGAGGATCCATACTCCCCGCTTGACACACCCAACTTTTCTCAATGTGATGGTATGCCATATTAAATAATATATAAGGCGGCATCATATGAACTGAGATGGCTGTCGCGGCCCTGTCGTCGGAACCTGTGCCCGGTCAACTGACAAGCCTTTGTTTTAAATAAATATTTTTTGGGCGTCATCTACGCATGAACGAACTTGACACTCTTATATTATGGTATACCATAATATGGAATCGAAAATTAAGGTATCTCATGACCATTCAAATTCGCAAGACGGGACTGCAAATCGAAACGACGCTGATCGAGGGCGGCAAGGCCGCGGCGGTGCCGCTGAAGCTGTTTACTGCCTTCGCGGTGGTGAAGAACCCTTGGGCGGGCCGCGGCTTTGTCGAAGATCTCAAGCCCGAGATTCACGCCGGCGCTCCGGTTCTCGGTGAGTTGCTGACCAGGATGATCATCGATGCCGTCGGTTCCGGTGATGCCGTCGAAGGCTACGGCAAGGCCGCCGTCGTCGGTTTGGACGGTGAGATCGAACATGCCTCCGCGCTCATCCACACGCTGCGCTTCGGCAATTTTTATCGCCAGGCTGTCGGCGCCAAGTCCTATCTCGCCTTCTGCAACACGCGCGGCCCCGCCAACGCGCCGGTCATGATCCCGCTGATGGACAAGAACGACGAAGGCCGCCGTTCACATTATCTGACCATCCAAACGGCGATCCCCGACGCGCCTGCCGCCGACGAGATCGTCGTGGCGCTTGGCGCTTCGGTGGGCGGACGTCCTCATCACCGCATCGGTGACCGCTATCAGGATCTGAAGGATCTTGACCAGGACGTCGCCAACCCTGCGGGCGTTTGAAAGGGTGGGCTCTGAGATGCTGACAGCCGGATCGATCTCAGGCGCCGCTGCAGCAAAGAGCGCGGCCGGTGACTTGCCTCGAAAGAAGACGGCAGGCGGAACGGCCTATCACGAGGCCGGCAGCGGTGAGCCGCTGGTCCTCATTCATGGTGTCGGCATGCGGCTCGAGGCCTGGGCGCCGCAGATCGCCTTTTTGTCGGCCGGCCATCGCGTCATCGCCGTCGACATGCCGGGACATGGTGAGAGCGCAAAGCTGCCGGCGGGCAGCCGTCTTGAGGAGTTCGTCGCCTGGTTCGGGCGGTTTCTCGACGAAATGGCGATCGACAGGGTGAATGTTGCCGGCCATTCCATGGGTGCGCTGGTATCGGGAGGGGCGGCGGCGACGTTCGGCGAACGGATCAGCCGTGTCGCTTACCTCAACGGCGTCTACAGGCGCGACCAGCAAGCAAAGGCTGCCGTGCTCGCACGGGCCGCGGCCATTCCGGTAACGGGCGTCGACAAGGAGGGTCCCCTGGCTCGCTGGTTCGGCGATGATGCAGACAGCGTCGTTGCCCGCGAACTGACGCGGAAATGGCTGAGCCTGGTCGATCCGGAAGGCTATGCGGTCGCTTACGCCGCTTTTGCCGGCGGAGACGACACCTATGCCGATCGCTGGAAAGACGTGGCTGGTCCGGCCTTGTTTCTGACAGGCTCCGACGATCCAAACTCGACGCCTCTGATGGCAGGGCAGATGGCGGCGCTTGCGCCCAAGGGCTGGGTCCGCATCGTCGAAGGCCATCGTCACATGGTGAACCTGACCGCGCCTGATATCGTCAATTCGCTGCTCGCCGAGTGGCTGTCGTTCGGGGAGGATGAACGATGACAATCCAGACTGTCGACCCAAGAGCATTGCGCGATGCCTTCGGAGCTTTTCCGACCGGCGTGACCGTCGTCACCGCCTGCGACGGGGAGGGGAATCCGATCGGTTTCACCGCGAACTCCTTCACCTCGGTCTCGCTCAATCCGCCGTTGCTGCTCGTCTGCCTTGCCAAGACCTCGCGCAATTTCGCCATCATGACCGGAGCGCCGCATTTCGCGATCAATGTGCTCTCGGAAACGCAGAAGGACGTGTCGAACACCTTTGCGCGGCCGGTCGAAGACAGGTTCGCGGCGGTCGAATGGGCCAAGGGATCGGCGGGCTGCCCGATCTTCTCGAATGTCG
Source organism: Rhizobium sp. K102 (assembly GCF_022385315.1). Classification (NCBI taxonomy): domain Bacteria; kingdom Pseudomonadati; phylum Pseudomonadota; class Alphaproteobacteria; order Hyphomicrobiales; family Rhizobiaceae; genus Rhizobium; species Rhizobium sp. K102. The sequence goes on along the minus strand of NZ_CP092438.1, from coordinate 104,847 downwards.
CGGCCTGGTTCGAATGCGCCATGGAACAGGTCATCGAGGCCGGCGACCACGTCATCCTGATGGGCCGCATCGAGGCTTTCGACAATAGCGGCCGCAATGGTCTCGGCTATGCCCGTGGCGGTTATTTCACGCCGACGCTCGCAAGCAAGGCGGTGTCTGCGGCAGCTGAGGGCAATATCGAACTTGCGGCCGTCGTCGAGCGCCGCGGAGAAGTTCTGCTGCTGGGCGACGATGTACTCTCCCTGCCAAGCGTCGATGCCCATGACGGCAACCCGACCGATGCTTTGCAAGAATATCTGGAGACGCTCACCGGGCTGAAGGTCAGCATCGGCTTTCTCTATTCGGTCTATGAGGGCAAGAGCGACGGCAAGCAGCACATTGTCTATCACGCCGTTGCCGGCGACGGCGAGCCAGCCGGCGGCAGGTTCGTAAAACCTGACGCCTTGGCTGCAGCAAAGTTCAAGACCAGCTCGACCGCCGATATCGTCAACCGCTTCACGATGGAAAGCTCGATCGGCAATTTCGGCGTCTATTTCGGCGACGAGACCGGCGGCAAAATTCATCCCATTCCAGCCAAGGGCGCAAAAGCATGAAATTCTCCCTCTTCGTCCATATGGAGCGGCTCGACGCCAGCCAGAGCCACAAGAGCCTCTATGAGGAATTCGTCGCGCTCTGCGAGATCGCCGACAAGGGTGGCATGCATGCGATCTGGACGGGCGAGCATCATGGCATGGATTTCACCATTGCCCCCAATCCGTTCGTGACCATTGCCGATCTCGCCCGCCGCACGTCGCGGGCAAGGCTCGGGACGGGAACGGTGATCGCCCCATTCTGGCATCCGATCAAGCTTGCCGGCGAAGCGGCGATGACCGACATCATCTGCGACGGCAGGCTCGATATCGGCATTGCCCGCGGCGCCTACTCCTTCGAATATGAGCGTCTGCTGCCCGGCCTCGACGCCTGGGGCGCCGGCCAGCGCATGCGCGAGCTCATCCCGGCGATCAAAGGAATCTGGAACGGCGACTACGCCCATGATGGGGAGTTCTTCAAGTTCCCCGCGACCACCTCGGCGCCGAAGCCGCTGCAGCAGCCGAACCCGCCGATCTGGGTTGCCGCGCGCGATCCGAATTCGCATGAATTTGCCGTCGCCAACGGCTGCAACGTTCAGGTGACGCCGCTCTGGCAGGGTGATGACGAGGTCCAGTCGCTGATGGACCGCTTCAACGATGCCTGCGCCAAGAACCCCGATGTCGAGCGGCCGAAAATCATGCTGCTGCGCCACACCTATGTCGGCTCGTCGGAAGAAGACGTCGCCCAGGCCGCCCATGAACTCAGCGTCTACTACAACTACTTCTTCGCCTGGTTCAAGAATGAGAAGCCGATCAGCCAAGGCCTGATCGAGCGGATCCCGGACGAGCAGATCCGCGCAAACGCGATGCTGTCGGACGACGTCATGCGCACGAACAATGTCGTTGGCAACGTGCAGACCGTCATCGACCGGCTCAAGGCCTATGAAGCCCTCGGCTACGACGAATATTCCTTCTGGATCGACACCGGGATGAGTTTCGAGCGCAAGAAGGCGTCGCTCGAGCGTTTCATAGCCGAAGTCATGCCGGCATTTCAGGAGTAGGACCATGCGGCGTTTCCAGCATTATATCGACGGCGAATTCTCGGACGGCGAGGCTTCCTATCCGAGCATCGATCCGGCGTCCGGCACGGTCTGGGCGGAAATGCCCGAAGCGCGCGAGAATGATGTCGACCGAGCTGTGAACGCTGCCGACAGGGCGCTCTCCGAAGGCCCCTGGGCGAAGATGACGGCCACCCAACGCGGCAAGCTGCTTTACAAGCTCGCCGACCTGGTTGCCGCCAACGCCCCGATTCTGGCGGAGCTGGAGACGCGCGACACCGGCAAGATCATCCGCGAAACATCCGCGCAGATCGCCTATGTTGCCGAATATTATCGTTATTATGCCGGCATATCAGACAAGATCGAAGGCTCTTACCTGCCGATCGACAAGCCCGACATGGACGTCTGGCTTCGCCGCGAGCCGATCGGCGTTGTCGCCATGGTGGTGCCATGGAACAGCCAGCTCTTCCTGTCGGCGGTCAAGATCGGCCCGGCGCTTGCGGCCGGCTGCACCATGGTGGTCAAGGCCTCGGAAGACGGGCCGGCGCCGCTTCTCGAATTCGCGCGGCTGGTACATGAAGCGGGCTTTCCCGCCGGCGTCCTCAACATCATCACCGGCTTCGGCGCCTCCTGCGGCGCGGCACTTGGCCGTCACCCGAAGGTCGCGCATGTCGCCTTCACCGGCGGCCCGGAAACCGCGCGGCACGTCGTGCGCAATTCGGCCGAAAACCTCGCCTCCACCTCGCTCGAACTCGGCGGAAAATCACCCTTCATCGTCTTTGCCGACGCCGACCTCGAAAGTGCGGCCAACGCCCAGGTCGCGGGCATCTTCGCGGCGACGGGGCAGAGCTGTGTTGCCGGCTCGCGGCTGATCGTCGAGCGCAGCGTCAAGGACAGGTTCGTCGCGCTGCTGCGTGAGAAGGCGGAAGCGATCCGGATCGGCGCGCCGCTCGATATGGCGACCGAAGTCGGCCCGCTTGCCACCAAGCGCCAGCAGGACAATATCGGCGCCCTTATCGAGAGATCGATCGAAAGCGGCGCCCGCCTCGTCACCGGCGGACGCAAGATCGATGGCGACGGCTATTATTTCCCGCCGACGATCCTCGATTGCGACGAAGTCGCGTCGCCCTCGCTGATCGAGGAATTCTTCGGGCCGGTCCTCTCTGTCGTCTCGTTCGAGACCGAGGCCGAGGCGCTGAGGCTTGCCAACGACACCCGCTACGGCCTGGCTTCCGGCATTTTCACCCAGAACCTTACCCGGGCGCACCGGCTGATGAAGGGCATCCGCGCCGGCATCGTCTGGGTCAACACCTACCGCGCCGTCTCGCCGATCGCGCCCTTCGGCGGCTTCGGCCTTTCGGGCCACGGCAGGGAAGGCGGCATGGCCGCGGCGCTCGATTATACCCGCACCAAGACGATCTGGCTCCGGACCTCCGACGATCCGATCCCCGATCCTTTCGTGATGAGGTGACGCGATGTTTTACGAGGTCCGCACCTATCGGCTGAAGAACGGAACGATCCCGCAATATCTCAAGGTGGTCGAGGAAGAAGGGATCGAAATCCAGAAGAGCCATCTCGGCACGCTGGTCGGCTACTTTTTCTCGGAGATCGGGACGATCAACGAGATCGTTCACATCTGGGCCTTTACGAGCCTGGACGACCGGGAGGCGAGACGCCAGCGGCTTCTGGCCGATCCCCGATGGCAGACCTTCCTGCCCAAGATCCGCGACCTGATCGAGGTGGCGGAAAACAAGATTATGAAGCCGGCAAGCTTCTCTCCCGGGGAGCGAGGCGCGCTGACGGCATAAGGCATACCCGTAGGACAAACCACAACAGGGATAAGGGAACATGAAAACGACATTTGCTTTCGCGGCGGTTGCCGCATTCGTGGCGGTCTCCGCGTCAGCGCACGCCGACAGCATGGTCTTCTCGAGCTGGGGCGGAACGACCCAGGATGCGCAGAAGGCGGCATGGGCAAGCCCGTTCACCGAGAAAACAGGCATCACCGTCGTGCAAGACGGCCCGACCGACTACGGCAAGCTCAAGGCCATGGTCGAGGCCGGCGAAGTCAACTGGGATGTCGTCGACGTTGAAGGCGATTATGCAGCCCAGGCCGGCAAGAACGGCCAGCTCGAGAAGCTCGACTTTTCCGTCATCGACAAATCGAAGCTCGATCCGCGCTTCGTCACCGACTATTCGGTCGGCAGCTTCTATTATTCCTTCGTCATCGGATGCAATGTCGATGCCGTCAAAGCCTGCCCGAAGACATGGGCCGACCTGTTCGACACGACGAAATTTCCCGGCAAGCGCACATTCTACAAGTGGTCGGCTCCCGGCGTGATCGAAGCGGCGCTACTTGCCGACGGCGTGCCTGCCGACAAGCTTTATCCGCTCGATCTCGACCGCGCCTTCAAGAAGCTCGATACGATCAAGTCGGATATCATCTGGTGGTCTGGCGGCGCCCAGTCGCAGCAGCTGCTGGCCTCTGCCGAGGCGCCCTTCGGCAGCGTCTGGAACGGCCGCATGACGGCGCTTGCGGCGACCGGCATCAAAGTTGAAACCTCCTGGGAGCAGAACATCACCGCTGCCGATGCGCTCGTCGTGCCGAAGGGCGCGCCGAATGTCGAGGCCGCGATGAAATTCATCGCGCTGGCAACCTCGGCAGAACCGCAGGCTGCCCTTGCAAAGGCTACGGGATATGCGCCGATCAACCTCGACTCCGCCAAGCTGATGGACCCGGAAACCGCCAAGACGCTGCCGGATCAGCAGACCGCAAGCCAAGTCAATGCCGACATGAACTACTGGGCTGATAATCGCGATGCCATCGGCGAGAAGTGGTACGCCTGGCAGGCGAAATAGTCCGAAACTGGAGATGAACGGGCACGGCGAAAATTCGCCGTGTCTCCTGCAGCGGCGGTACCCGTCCATTGGACCTCGCCGCTGCGGAAATTGACGGGTGGGAAGGACTGTCATGTCGACGTATAGCGACGCCTCCGGCGCAATCATGCCTCTGCCGAAGATACGCAGGGCAACAGGACTTGGCGGGGTCGTTCCGGCTCTTGCCTTCGTGGGCGTCTTTTTTGTCGCGCCGGTGGCGATACTGCTTCTGCGCAGCGTATTGGAGCCCGTTCCGGGCCTTGGAAACTATGCCCAGCTGATCGGCTCTGCCACCTATCTCAAGATTTTCGCCAATACCTTCATCGTCTCAGGTTTCGTCACCGTGATTTCGCTTGCGATCGGATTTCCCGTCGCCTGGGCGCTGGCAATCATGCCCGGTCGGCTGAGCACGGTCATCTTTGCGATCCTGCTGCTCTCGATGTGGACCAACCTTTTGGCCCGCACCTATGCCTGGATGGTGCTTTTGCAACGCACCGGGCTCATCAACAAGATGCTGATGGGAATGGGCCTGATCGACCAGCCGCTGGCGCTTGTCAACAATCTGACCGGCGTGACGATCGGCATGACCTATATCATGCTGCCTTTCATCATCCTGCCGCTCTACGGCGTGATCAAGAAGATCGATCCGTCGACGCTGCAGGCGGCAGCCCTTTGCGGCGCCAATCGCTGGCAGTGTCTGATACGTGTTCTCCTGCCGCTCGCCATGCCCGGCATGGCGGCAGGCGCACTCATGGTCTTCGTCATGTCGCTCGGCTATTTCGTCACGCCGTCGCTTCTCGGCGGTACCGCCAACATGATGCTTGCTGAGCTGATCGCGCAGTTCGTGCAGTCGCTGGTCAACTGGGGTATGGGCGGTGCGGCGGCGCTGGTGCTCCTGGTCGTGACGCTCTCGCTTTATGCCATGCAGCTGCGTTTCTTCGGCAATCAGAACCCGGGAGGACGTTGATATGCTGCTCAATTTCGACCGTCTCGGCTGGTGGAAATACGTCCTGCTCGCTATCACGCTTCTGACCGCAGCCTTTCTGCTGCTGCCGATCGTCTTCATCGCGGCACTGTCCTTCGGTTCCTCGCAGTGGCTGATCTTTCCGCCGCCGGGCTGGACCTTCCAGTGGTACAAGGAACTCTTCGCTGATCCGCGCTGGCTGGAATCGGCTTTGACGAGCTTCAAGATCGCCGTCATCGTCACGGTTCTGTCGGTGCTGCTCGGGCTCGTCACATCTTTCGGCCTGGTGCGCGGTTCGTTCATGTTCCGCGATGCGCTGAAGGCGCTATTTCTGACGCCGATGATCCTGCCGGTCGTGGTTCTCGCCGTTGCCCTCTACGCCTTTTTTCTCAGGATCGGCCTTGGCGGCACCTTGATCGGCTTTGTCATTTCGCATCTCGTGCTGGCACTGCCCTTCTCGATCCTATCCATATCAAGCGCGTTGGAGGGCTTCGACAAGTCGATTGAGGACGCGGCCGTGCTTTGCGGCGCCTCACCCTTGGAAGCGAAGATCAGGGTCACTCTTCCGGCGATCAGCCATGGACTGTTTTCGGCCGCCGTCTTTTCGTTCCTGACATCCTGGGATGAGGTGGTGGTGGCGATCTTCATGTCCAGCCCGACCCTGCAGACGCTGCCGGTGAAGGTATGGGCGACGCTGCGGCAGGACCTGACGCCTGTTGTCGCTGCCGCATCGACCCTTCTCATCCTTTTGACGATCATGTTGATGGCGCTGGTTGCCGTCGTACGTAAGGTACTGAAACAATGAACGAACCATTCCTTCAGATCCGCGGAATACGCAAGGAATACGGCCCAGTGGTCGCCGTGCACGACGTCAATCTCGATGTCCGGCGCGGTGAATTCCTGACTTTCCTCGGTCCGTCCGGATCCGGCAAGAGCACGACGCTCTACATCCTGGCCGGCTTTGAAAACCCGACCAGAGGCGACATTACGCTCGAGGGCAAGACGCTGCTCGCCACGCCGTCGCACAAGCGCAATATCGGCATGGTGTTCCAGCGCTACACCCTGTTTCCGCATCTGACGGTCGGCGAAAACATCGCCTTTCCGCTGAAGGTCCGGCGCAAGTCCAGGGCCGAGATCGACAGCAAGGTGAAGGAGATGCTGCGCCTCGTCCGGCTCGAAGGCTTCGAGGATCGCAAGCCGGCGCAAATGTCCGGCGGTCAGCAGCAGCGTGTCGCCCTTGCCAGGGCTCTTGCCTATGATCCGCCGGTGCTGCTGATGGACGAGCCGCTGTCGGCGCTCGACAAGAAGCTGCGCGAGGAAATCCAGCATGAGATCCGCCGCATCCATCAGCAGACGGAAGTGACGATCCTTTACGTCACGCACGACCAGGAAGAGGCGCTGCGGCTCTCCGACCGCATTGCCGTCTTTTCCAAGGGCGTCATCGACCAGATCGGTACGGGCCCGGAGCTCTACGCCAATCCCAAGACGCGCTTTGTTGCCGAATTCATCGGCGACAGTGATTTCATTTCATGCGACCTGGTGTCGTCCTCCGACGGACAAGCCACCATAGCGCTCGGAGGCGGAACCATCTTCAACCAGATTCCGGTGCATGGAAAAGGGACCTCCGGCGCAAGGGCGGCGCTGATGCTGAGGCCGGAGCGCATTCGGTTGTCGCGCGCGAGAGCCGCCGGCGCGGGCCTTGCCGCGACGGTCAGCGACATTACCTTTCTCGGCAACAACATCCACGTCTCGACGGAGACGGCGACAGGCGAGGCGCTTTCGGTTCGCTTGCCGTTCGGTCATGAGGCTATTGCCGGGCTCAATCGTGGAGATATAGTCCATCTCGATTTCGATCCCGGCGCCGCTCACGTATTCTGTTGAAAGTTGTCCCATGAAACTCAATGATCCCTCGCTGTTCCGCCAGGCATGCCCCATCGCCGATCGCTGGATCGAAGCGGAAGGTCGCGCGTCGGCAATGGTCCGCAATCCGGCGACAGGTGAGGTGTTGGGTGCGGTCCCTGATTTCGGTGCGACGGAAACCGAAGATGCCATCCAGGCCGCCGCCTTCGCCCAGAAGCTTTGGGCGAAGAAGACCGCCGGAGAGCGCGCTGCCGTTCTCAAGACTTGGCATCGCCTGATGATCGAAAACCGTGACGATCTGGCAATGATCCTGACGCTGGAGCAGGGAAAGCCCTTGGCTGAAGCCAAGGGGGAAATCACCTATGGTGCGAGCTTCATCGAATGGTTTGCCGAAGAAGCACGACGCATCAACGGCGAGATCGTACCGGGGCATCAGCCGGACAAGCGCATCCTTGTGCTGCGCCAGCCGGCCGGCGTGGTGGCGGCGATCACGCCGTGGAACTTTCCGAACGCGATGATTACGCGCAAGATTGGGCCCGCGCTTGCCGCCGGCTGCGCCGTCGTTCTCAAGCCAGCGCTGCAGACACCATTCTCCGCAATCGCGATCGCCGTCCTCGCAGAGCGCGCCGGCCTGCCGGCGGGGCTCCTCAACATTGTCACGGGTGACGCAGCCGCAATCGGCGGGGCGCTGACCGCCAGCCGCGACGTTCGGGTCCTGACGTTCACCGGCTCCACCCGGACGGGCGAGCTGCTTTACCGGCAATGCGCGCCGACGATCAAGAAGCTCGGCCTCGAGCTCGGCGGCAATGCACCCTTCATCGTATTCGATGACGCCGATCTCGACGCGGCGGTCGAAGGAGCAATCATCGCCAAATTCCGCAACAACGGCCAGACCTGCGTCTGCGCCAACCGGCTTTATGTCCAGGACGGTGTCTACGAGGCATTTGCAGCCAAGCTGGCCGAGGCCGTTTCGCAGTTGAAGGTCGGCAACGGTCTGGAGCGCGACGTCGTGCTTGGCCCGCTCATCGACGACAATGCCGTTGCCAAGGTCGAAAGCCATATTCAGGACGCCGTGGCAAAGGGTGCCGGGATCGTAACGGGAGGCAAGCGCCACGCGCTTGGCGGCCATTTCTTCGAGCCGACCATTCTGCGTGACGTTGCTGCCGGCATGCAGGTGGCGCGTGAGGAAACCTTTGGGCCGCTTGCGCCGCTTTTCCGGTTCCGCGACGAGCAGGATGTCATCGAGCAGGCAAATGACACCGAATTCGGACTTGCCTCCTATTTTTACGCGCGTGATCTGTCGCGGGTCTTCCGCGTGGCCGAGGCGCTCGAATATGGAATGGTCGGGGTCAATACCGGTCTCGTGTCCACCGCCGAAGCGCCGTTCGGCGGCGTCAAGATGTCGGGTCTTGGCCGCGAAGGCTCCAGGCACGGATTGGACGAATATACCGAGCTCAAATATGTATGCCTAGGCGGCATTGCCTGATTTCGATCGGCGACTGTGCTTCGCCGCAAAGAAAGATCGGCATGCATCTCGTCAGCATCTCGATGTATCTCACATCCCGGCCGCTCGCGGAGGCGACGGCCGAGCTCTGGTCGTTCCTGAGGCATTATCTCTCGCAAGCAGGTCTCACTGGCCTGCCTGAAGCACTCGATCAGACGGTTCCCTATGACGAAGTCTGGCTGAGGCCGGATCTTCTTCTGTCGCAGGCATGTGGCTATCCTTTTGCCACGAGTCTGCGCGGCCGGGTGCGGCTGGTGGCCACTCCCATATATAGCCATCCCGGCTGCGATGGGCCGCTGATGCGCAGCTTCATCGTTGTCCGGAAGAATTCTCCCGTTCGCGTGCTGGAGGATTTGCGCGGTACCACCGCTGCGATCAACGCTCCTGACAGCAACTCCGGGAGCAATCTCTTTCGCGCCGCCGTCGCTCCGCTTGCGCGCAACGGCGGCTTCTTTGGCCGGATAATCGAAACAGGCAGCCACGGCGGCAGCATTGCCGCCGTTATCGAGGGCAGGGCAGAAAGCGCGGCCATCGATTGTATCACTCTTGAGAATATCCGCCGGTTCGATCCCGCCGAGGTCGAGGGTATCCGTATCATCGCCGAAACGCCAAAGGCTCCCGGTCTGCCATTCATCACGCACGGCAATGCATCGAGCCAAATAATCCTCCTCCTCCGACGTGCTTTGGATGCTGCCATCAGAGAGCCGTCATTGGCGACCATGCGCGCCACGCTTGGACTCGTTGATTTTGCCGTCCTTTCCGACGCCGACTACGAGCCGCTTTTATCGTTAGCTGTCGACACGTTGCCCCAACTGAGAGCGTGAGTTTTTCAATGCCTATTGGCCTCGGCGGAATGACGCGGGTGCCGCGTCAGCCCCGGCCACTGCGATAATACCGATTTCCACGGCGAATTCCGGCGCGGCAAGTCTTGCCTCGACGGTGGCGCGCGCCGGCGCATGGCCGGATGGCACCCAGTCGTCCCAGACGGCATTCATGTCTTCGAATGTCGACATGTCGGCAAGCCAGATCGTCGCGCTGAGGATTCGTGTCGGATTGCTGCCAACGCCGTCCAGGAGTCGAGTGATCCGTGTCAGGATATTGGTCGTCTGCTCGCGGATGGACGCGCCCGGCGCGTCGACTGCGACCTGGCCTGCGAGGAAGACGAAGCCGCCACAGGTGACGGCCTGGCTCATCCGTTTTCCGGTCTCGTAACGTTCGATCTGCATGCTCGCCTCCTTCATCAATCCCTGTGCGCAATCTTCTGGCGTTCGGCGCGTCGCTGCAGCCATTGGATGGTGGCGAGGAACAGCGTCGAAAAGAGGATGAGGAGAGTGGCGACGGCGGCGATCGTCGGGCTCAGCGTTTCCCGCACGCCGCTCCACATCTGCCGCGGCAGCGTGCGTTCCTCGGAACCGGCGATGAAGAGCGCAATCACCACTTCGTCGAACGACGTCACGAAGGCGAAGAGGGCGCCGGAGGCCACGCCCGGGGCGATGACCGGCAGCATGATGCGCAAGGTCGCCTCGACAGGGGTCGCGCCGAGACTGGACGCCGCCCGCATCAGATTGTGATCGAAGCTTGCAAGCGTGGCGGTGACGGTGATCACCACGAAGGGCGCTCCGATCGCCGTATGCGCCAGCACCAGCCCGGTCAGGCTGTTGAGCAGCCCGACGGCAGCGAAGGCGTAATAGATGCTGACCGCCGACACGATGACCGGCACGATCATCGGCGAGATCAGAATGGCGGTCAGCGTTGCCCGCGCCGGACAGGAGGGCCGGCTGAGGCCGATCGCGGCAAGCGTGCCGAGAAAGGTCGACAGGACAGTGGCGCAGACGGCGACGATGCTGCTGTTCCTCAGCGCCAGCTGCCAGACGTTGGAATCGAAGAATTCGCGGTACCATCTGAGCGACAAGCCGGGCATCGGGTAGGTGAAGAACGGCTCGGCGTTGAAGGAGAGCGGCACGATCGCGACGATCGGCGCGATCAGGAACAGGATCACCAGGCCGCCGGCCAGCCACAGGAGGATGGAAAACAGTCGCGGGAAAGACAGGAAGTTGGTCATCAGCCTATCCTCAGCCGGTCGATGCCGACGATGCGATTATAGACGGCGTAGAGGATGAGCACCGCCACCAGCAGGATCGTGCTCAAAGCCGCCGCCATGCCCCAATTGGTGACCTGGTTGGAATAATAGACGATGAAATAGCTCACCATCTGGTCTCCCGGCCCGCCGACCAGCGCCGGCGTGATGTAGTAGCCGAGCGCCAGGATGAAGACGAGCAGGCCGCCGGCACTGACTCCCGGCATGCTCATCGGCAGGTAGATGCGGAAGAAGGCCGATATGGGCGGCGCGCCGAGCGACGAGGCGGCCCTCACATAGACCGGCGGTATGCTCTTCATGACGCTGTAGATCGGCAGCACCATGAAGGGCAGCAGAATATGGGTCATGGCGATCAGGACGCCGATGCGATTGTAGATCAGGTCGAGGGGTTGCGACGGATCGACCAGGCCCAGCCAGATGACCGCCGAGTTGATCACGCCGCGCCCCTGCAGCAGCACGACCCAGGCGCTGGTGCGCACCAGAAGCGAGGTCCAGAACGGCAGCAGCACCAGGATCAGCAGCGTATTGGCAACGGCGCCTTTTGAGCGGGCGATCAGGGCGGCGAGGGGATAGCCGAGGAACAGGCAGATCACGGTGACCGACGCGCTGACGACGAAGGTGCGGATCAGCACATCGACATGCACGGCATTCTCCGCCGAGACCCTGCCGATCGAGCCCGAGGCGTCGCGCTCCAGATCGAGCGAGGCGAGCAGGTAGTAGTCGGTGAAGGGCGGCGACGCGTTCTTGATGATCGTCCAGTAATGCGGGGTCTCCCATTTGGGATCGATGGCAACGAAGGCGGCCTTGTAGGGCGGCTCGGCGTTGCGGATGGTGCGCGCGGTCTTCAAGAGCATCGAGCGCATGCCCGTCTCGTAATAATTGAGACGTTTGGCCACCTCGGCGATCTGATCGCGGGGTGATTGTTTCAGATCGGCAGCGAAGGCGGCAAACAGCGCTTCGTCCGGCGCGGATCCTCCATCCCAGGCCGAAAGCGCTGACATCGTGTAGGGCAGGGCGGCGGACGCCGCCCTGTTGTCGACCGCGCGGGTCAACAGCAGGGCGATGGGCAGGACGAAGACGAGCAGCAGGAAGACCAGCAGAGGCGCGACCAGCAGCAGCGCTTTCAGCTGCGCCTTGCTTTTCGCATTGCCGAGGCTATTCACCCGTATGTCGGCGGCAATCATCGAGCCGTCGCCTTCATTCATTGTCGCGGTCACCATCGCTCATGCCTTTTGCGGTAGAGAAAGGGGCGGACGAAGCCGGGGGACTATTCGCCCGCCCGACGAGGTTACTGTGCGAGCCACTTGTTGAAGCGTTCGGTCAACTCCTCGTCATGGTCGGCCCAGAACTCCGAGGAGACGACAAACGCGTTCTTCGTATTCTCCGGTGCTGTCGGCAGATCGGCGAGAATGTCCGGCGGAACCTTGGCGATGGCCGCCTTCAGGGTCGGGCCATAGGAGATATATTTCGACTGCTGCGCCATCACGTCGGGATTGACGGTGAAGGCGACGAATTTGTCCGCCAGTTCCTTGTTCTTCGAACCTTTCGGCTCGGCCCAGAGATTGAAGTCCATTCCTTGGCCGTCCCAGACGATCTTGAAGTTCTTGCCGCTGTTCTTGACGGCATCGTAGATGCGGCCATTCCATGCGGTGGTCATCACGACTTCGCCGTCGGCGAGAAGCTGCGGCGGCTGCGCGCCTGCCGTCCACCAGACCTTCACATCCTTCTTGATCGTGTCGAGCTTCTTGAAGGCGCGGTCGACGCCCTCCGGCGTCCCGAGCACGTTATAGACCTCGGCGGGTTTGACGCCGTCGGCAATCAGGGCGAATTCCAAGGTGGTCTTCGGCGACTTGCGCAAGGCGCGCGGCCCAGGGAACTTGGCCGTATCGAACAGATCGGCCATCGTCGTCGGCCCGCCATTCGGGAATTTGGCGGCATCATAGGCATAGATGGTGCCGAAAACGATCGTCGCGACGGCGCAATCCATCGCGGCGCCGTCGATGAAGGCGTCCTTGCCGCCGAGCTTCGAATAGTCGATCGTTTCCAGCCAGCCTTCGTCGCAGCCTTGCAGCGCATGGCTGGGTTCGACATCGACGACATCCCAGGTCACCTGGCCGGTTTCGACCATGCCCTTAAGCTTGGCGGTCGAGCCGTCCCATTCGTCCTGGAGAATCTTGGTGCCGGTTTCCTTGGCGAAGGGCTTGAAGAAGGCCTCCTCCTGGCTCTTCGTATAGGCGCCGCCCCACGATGTGACGGTCAGGGTGTCCTCGGCAAATGCGGCTCCGGCGGTCGCAAGAGCGATGACGGAACTGAGAAGCATGCAGTTTAAACGCATCATGATGGTTCCCCTTTTTGTTGCTGCGTTTACGAAAGAATGAGCACCTGGTTCAGGAGAGCGCGAGCGCCCGGCAATCCTCCGACGCCCAACCGATGATGGCGGTCGAACCGAGCGAGCGAACCGGTATATTCTGCGCGGCGGCGACCTTGATGAAGACGTCGTCGCAGCCGCAGGCGGCGACACGTAAGCGCACATGGTCGCCGTGATAGATGATTTCCTTCAGCATGGCGGTGAAACGGTTCGCAAGGTCTGCCGCCGGCGCCAGCTGGATCCGCTCCGGCCGCAGGACGAGGGTTGCCCGCGCGCCTTCCTTCAAGCCTTCTCCGGCCTGGCCGATGATGATCGAGCCGTCAGGTGCGCGGATCCGGCAGAGGGTATTGTCGATCGCGACGACTTCGCCCGATATGGCATTGTTCTCACCGATAAAGGTTGCGACGAAGGGATTTGCCGGCGTTTCGTAGAGCGCATGCGGGGCCGCGATCTGCTGCAGAATGCCATCATTGAACACGCCGACCCGATCCGACATGGTCAGCGCCTCGCCCTGGTCGTGGGTGACGTAGACGACATTGATGCCGAGGCGGGCGTGCAGATGCTTGATCTCCAGCTGCATATGTTCGCGCAACTGCTTGTCAAGCGCGCCCAGCGGCTCGTCCATCAGAACCAGCTGCGGCTCGAAGACCAGCGCGCGGGCGAGCGCAATGCGCTGCTGCTGTCCGCCTGAAAGCTGGTTGGGCCGCCGCGTTTCAAAACTCGCCATGCGCACCATGTCAAGTGCGCGGCGAACCCGCTCGGTAATCTCCGCCTTGCCGAGCCGGCGCATCTTCAGCGGAAAGGCGATGTTCTCTCCGACCGTCATATGCGGGAAGAGGGCGTAATTCTGGAAGACCACGCCGATATTGCGCCGATGCGGCGGAACGCTGTCGATCCTGTTGTCGGCAAGGGTGATGGTCCCGCTGCTCGGAGCCTCGAAGCCGGCCAGCATCATCAGAGTGGTCGTCTTGCCGGATCCGGAAGGGCCGAGAAGGGTCAGAAATTCGCCCTTGGCGACGTCGAGATCCAGCCCGCGTACGACATAGCTGACGCCGTCATAGGATTTACGCACGCCTTCGAAAGCGATGAAGCGTTCGCTCATGAATTCCTCCTGTTGGCATCGGCCAGGATCCCTGCCTCTTTGTCTCGATGCCGGGTCATATTGTCTAGGTCAATTTCCCTTTGTCAAGACACACAAATAATTTTGTATGGGAACGGCTGCGGGCCTCGAAAATATCGAGAAAGCGTGTTATGTCGCAGGAAATCAAGCTGAATGGCGACGGCGGCGTTGCGTTCAGTCGTGGAACCGTACACGTATTTTCAGGAATTGTATGTCTGAACGATCGGAAATGAACCAGACAAACCAGGAGCGGGAAACGCGCATGCCGGCCTATCTCGAACTCGCCCGCGAGCTCGAGGCAAGGATCCGTTCGGGCGCCCTGCCGCTCGGCAGCCAGCTGCCGCCGCAGCGCGACCTCGCCCGGGAGCGGTCGCTCAACGTCTCGACCGTCACGCGCGCCTATCGCGAATTGCAGAACCTCAATCTTGTCATGGGCAGCACCCGGCGCGGTACGATCGTCACCGGCGACGGCGCCATGCCGCGGGTCGACCGGGCGGCGAGCCCGGCCGGCATCATCGACCTGACGGTCAACCGGCCGGCCGTCGACGATTTTCAGCAGCGCCTCGCCCAATCCCTCCCGGCTCTTTCGTCCGACCCGCGCTTCCGCCAGATGCAGGAATACCAGCCGCCGGAGGGACCGGCCTGGGCGCGCCTGGCGGCGAGAAAATGGATATCGCTCAACGGCTTCGACCCGTCCGAAGACGATATCGTCGTCACCAGCGGTGCCCAGCACGCTCTTCTGGCTGTCATCAGCAGCCTGATCGAGCCCGGCGACACCATCGTCTGCGATCGGCTGACCTATTACGGCCTGATCGCGCTTGCCCAGATGTTCCGCTTCCGCATTATCGGCATCGGTAGTGACGAACACGGCATGTCGGCGGCGGAGCTTGACGATATCTGCAGCCGAGAGCGGGTGCGCGCCGTTTTCACCGTCCCCTCCATGCACAATCCGACCGTCGTCACGATGAGCGAGGCGCGCCGGCGGGAACTGGTCGAGGTCGCGGAAAAACACGATCTCGTCATCATCGAGGACGATGTCTACGGACCGATGCTCGGGACCCGCGCAAGCGCCCTGATCACGCTGGCTCCGGCCAGGACCTACCATATTTCCGCATTGTCCAAGGCTTTGGCGCCGGGGCTGCGCGTCGGTTATCTGACCTGCCCGCCCGGGCGAGCGCTGCTGTCGGCCGAGGCGGTGCGTACCACCGCCTGGATGCCCTCTCCACTGCCGCTGCTGCTAGCGACCCGCTGGCTGGAGGACGGCACGGCCGAAGCGATCCTGAAGGCCCAGCTTACGGAGCTGCGCGCGCGCCATGCGATCGTCACGACGATCCTTGCCGGCCATTCCTTCTCCGCCGATCCGCGCTGCATGTTTTTGTGGCTCCGGCTGCCGGCGCCATGGCGGTGCGAGGATTTTGCCGCCAATCTGCGCGCCCATGGGGTTGCCGTCATGGCCGCCACCGCCTTTGCCTGTGACCGCCAGCCGGTCGAGCATGCCGTTCGCGTCAATGTCGGCTGCGCGTCGTCGCGGGACGAACTTGCAACGGCGCTGCGCATCATTGCCGCCACGCTGAACGATCGTCCCCGCGCTCTGGCAGGCCTAGTCTAGGCGATGAACACGCCGCTTCCCCACCTTCAGCCCTTGCCCGACGCCGAGCGCCGGCATGTGGCTGTGGTCGGTGCCGGACTGGTCGGCCTCTGCACGGCCCTCTGGCTGCAAAGAATGGGGCACCGGGTCACGATCATCGATCCGGCGCCGCCCTTGGGCGATGCATCCTACAGGCAGGCCTGTTCCTACGGGAATGCCTGCACCTTTGCCCCGCACGGCGTCGTTCCCGTCGCGACGTCAGGCGTTATCTGGAGTGTGCCGGGAATGCTGCTCAATCCGCTTAGTCCGCTGGCGATCGTCTGGAGATACCTGCCGCAACTGGTCCCTTGGCTGCGCGCCTTCCTGGCATCGAGCACGAAAGCAGAGGTCGAGCGGATCGCCGGCACCCTGGCAGCGCTGCTTTCCCACGCCGAAGCCGCCTGGCAACCACTTGTGATGCAGGCAGGCGCCGAAGGGCTGAAGCGGCATGACGGCTGCCTGTATCTCTATAAGACCGAAGCGCAATTCCGGGCGGCTGACGCTGAAAACGCGCTGCGTGAGCGTCATGGCGTTGCCATGGACCGGCTGGAGCGGGTCGATATCCAGAACATGGAGCCTAATCTTGCACCGCTCTACCACAAGGGCGTGCTGTTCCGTGACGCCTATGTGTTTCCAGTCCCAAGCAGCTCGCCTTCGCGCTCGCCCAGGCTGTTATAAACGGCGGAGGAGAGATCGTCCGCGGCGAAGTCTCGGGGATCGAGCCGCGTGACAATGGCATCTGCCTGCGGATCGCGGATAAGGAATTCCTTGCGGACCATGCGGTCGTCGCCGCCGGCGCCCATTCGCGCAAGCTGACGGCATCGATAGGCGATCGCGTCCTGCTCGACACCGAGCGCGGTTATCACGTCCTGTTCCCGCAAGCGGGCCATCTGCTGTCGCGCCCGGTCTGCTATCCCGAACACGGCTTCTACATGGTGCCGATGGCGGATGGATTGCGCGCGGCCGGAACCGTCGAACTCGGCGGCTTTACCGCTCCGTTGAACCCCAAGCGGACCGCGATGATCCGTGACGGCGTGAAAATGCTCCTGCCGGCAGCCGGACAGGGCAGCGACGAGTGGCTGGGTTTTCGCCCGTCGATGCCGGATTCACTTCCGGTGATCGGCAGCTCCCGCCGTTTGCCCCGCGCCACCTATGCCTTCGGCCACGGCCATCTCGGTCTGACGCTGTCGGCTCTGACCGGCTATCTCGTTTCCCAACTGGTCGCGGGACAGACCCCGGCTATCGATCTGGCGCCCCTGCGTCCCGACCGGTTCTGAACCGGTTTCATCTGAATTTTCCTCATTTCGCCGATATCCGCGTTTGAGCTTGCCGTGCAGAAGCTTGCGGGACGCTTCCTTGCCTTCGACCGCCGTATCGAAGAGGTCGATCTTCATCTGTCCCTTCGTCCCCATGCGTCCCCAGCAACGCGTGAGCGAGCTGCCGCCGAACAGGGTCGGTTCGACCGCCAGAAGATAGAAGCGCGCTATGTTTCGCACCGGATCTACATGAAAGAGCAATGTCGGATGGGTCGCCGGGGTCATGCCGCAAGAATCTCGTACGGCGGCCGACGCGTCCAATGAATATGCTGAATCGATCGGGCGGCAGCGATTCTTTCGTGTGATGTTTCACTGCGTGGAGCTGATGGCGCGCTGCGCCATCCTCAGAACCGATGTTCCGCTCCCTCGACCGGATTTGCCCAGACCATCATACCAGGCGCAAACGGCGTCTCGCCTTCGGCGCGCACGACCATCTCACCGAGGTCGGGAACGTCGAGGTAGAGGATTGCATCGGCGCCGAGCCGTTCGATGTGGCGGACTCTGCCCTGCCATTGCCCGGCATTTTCCGAAAGCCGGATATGTTCCGGCCTTATGCCGTAGGTCGTGCAATTCAATCGTCGCGCCGTCTCGCCGCCATAGAGGTTCATCTTCGGGCTGCCGATGAAGCCGGCGACGAAAGGGGTCGCCGGATTGCGATAGAGCTCCATCGGACTGCCGACCTGCTCGACCGAACCGCCGTTCAGCACGACGATTTTGTCGGCCATCGTCATGGCTTCGACCTGGTCGTGGGTGACATAGATCATCGTCGATTTCAGCCGGGCGTGGAGATCGGCGATCTCAAGACGCATCTGGGCTCTGAGCGACGCGTCGAGATTGGAAAGCGGCTCGTCGAACAGGAAGACCTTGGGATCGCGGACGATCGCCCGGCCGATGGCGACGCGCTGCCTCTGGCCGCCGGAGAGCGCTTTCGGCTTTCGCTCCAGCAACTGGGTGAGCTGCAGCGTTTCCGCAGTCGCTGCGACCTTGGCGGCAATTTCCGCCTTTGGACGGCGGGCGAGTGAAAGGCCGAAGCCGATATTCTCGGCAACCGTCATATGCGGGTAGAGCGCATAGCTTTGGAACACCATGGCAATGCCCCGCTCGGAGGGTTCGGCATAGGTCACGTCCTTGCCGCCGATGGTCAGCATGCCTGATGTCGTCTCCTCCAGGCCGGCGATGATGCGCAGCAGCGTCGATTTTCCGCATCCCGATGGGCCGACGAATACGACGAATTCGCCGGAGGCCACCTCCAGATCGATACCTTTGATGACTTCAAGGGCGCCAAAGCTCTTGCGAACCTGTTTGAGTGTGAGTTCAGCCATTCTGCTACCCTTTGACTGCGCCTGATGTCATGCCCGCGACGATCTGCCGGTTGAAGAAGATGAAGACGATCAGCGGCGGGATCGTCACGAGGAGGATGTTCATGAAGAGGAGATTGTACTGGCTCGAATACATGCTCTGGAAATTATAGAGCGTCAGCTGCACCGTCACGTTCTCCTTGCCCGGCAAGTAGTAGAGCGGGTTGGTGAAGTCGTTGAAGATCGCGATCGATTGCACGACGATATTGGTCACGGTCACCGGCTTCAGAAGCGGCAGGACCACCCGGAAGAAGATCTGCCGGGGTTTAGCGCCGTCGATCAGCGCCGCCTCATCGAGATCGCGCGGGATGGTCGAGATGAACGAGCGGTAGAGCAATACCGAAAAGGAGAGGTTATAGGCGACCTGGATCAGGATCATCCCTGTCATCGTCTTGAAGAGGCCGATCTCCTGCAGCAGGCCGATCGTCGGAACCACGGCCGGCGGCATCATCAGGCCCATGAAGAGGGCAACCGATGCGACCTTGTTCCAGGAGGTCCTGCGGCGCTGCATCACATAGCCTACCATCGCCGACAGCAGGATGAGGATTGTGACGGAAGCGACGGTGATCAGCGTCGAATTGAAATAGGCAAGCACAAGCTGATAATCGCGCGCCTTGAAGACGGCCACGAGATTGTCCCAGAAGAGCCATCGCTCCGGCAATTCGAAATCGAGACGGGAGGCTTCGGATTTCGATTTCACCGCCTGCAGAGCGACGAAAACGAAAGGCATGACGAAGATGACCGCGGCAACGGCAAGCGATATCGCGCCGGTCATATAGGGACGGATGCTTCTCATTCTTCGACCCCGCGCCTGTTGAACCATAAAGTGAGTGGCAGGATGATTGCGGCAATCAGCGCGAACAGGATGACGTTGCCGGCGGTCGACAGACCATAGAAGCCTGCCTGATATTGCTTGTAAATGACCGAGGCGATCACGTCGGAGGAGAAACCAGGCCCGCCGCGGGTCATCGCCCAAATCAGGTCGAATGAGCGAAGGCCGCCGATCAGCGACAATGTCACCACCGTGACGGTGGCTGGGCGCACAAGCGGCAGGGTGACCCGGAAAAATTGCTGCAGGCGCGTCGCTCCGTCGATTCTTGCCGCCTCGTAGTAATCGGGGCTGATCGCGGCGAGACCGGCGATGAAGATCAGGGTAGCGAGGCCGACACCCTTCCACAGGTCGACCAGGGCTACCGAAAACAGGGCGAGCGCCGGATTGGTCAGCCAACCCGGTCCAGGAATGCCGAGCGTCTCGAGCGTGACGTTGATGATGCCCTTCGTCGGATGCATCATCACTGCGAAGGTAATGCCGATGCCGATCGTCGAGACCAGGACAGGAAAGAAGACCAGTGTTCTCAGGAAGCCGCGGGCGAAGATATTGCCGGTCAGCAGCACGGCCAGCAGCAGCCCGCAGACCGTCTTCAGCCCGGAAGTCGTCACAGCATAGATCAGGGTGTTGATCAGTCCCTTGATCAGGAACGGCTCGGAGAAGAATTGCTGAAAATTTTCGAGCCCGATGAATTCGGCCGTCGACAGATCCCAGCGCGTCAGGCTGAACCAGAGAGACGAGACCGTGGGAACCAGAAACAGCACGCCGTATATGATGGCAGCCGGAATGAAAAACCACAGCGGGTAGGGCGACTTGCGCGAGCGGGGGCGTGTCTCGGTCATGACTACCTCTTCGATCGGGTGGAACCTCGCCCCATCAGGCGCGAGGTTAAATGGCCCGAAAGACCGCTACCAGTTGGGCAGACCGAGCTGCTTGGCCTGTTTGCGCACATCATCGTCATAGAGCTTCGCCGCGTCGGCGGGCTGGCGGATGCCGGAGCCGACTTCGACGGTGATCTGCTCGAGTGACGGCCCTTTGACCGGCGAAACGAATTCCAACGCCGGCGTCGTTTTGCCCTCCGTCTCGAAGTAAGGGAGCATGTCCTTTACGACAGGGGGCACATCGGCGGGCAGACCGCAGCCATCGACCAGCGAGGGACCCTGAACCGTGTTGGTCTCGACCATGATCTTGCAGCCCTCGCCGCCCCCGGCGAAATCCACGAACTTCTTCGCTTCTTCGATATGCTGGCTGGCGGCGGGAATATAGAGGGCAGGCGGCATCCACACCGTCAGGCCATTGACAGCGGCGTCGTCGCTCGGCTGCGCAAAGAAACCGACATCGCCGAGGTTTTCCGGATAGTTCTGCTTGAGCACGCCGACCGCGAAGCTCAGCATCGGGTAATGCGCCGCCTCGCCGGTCGCGACCATTCTCAGGCCGTCGTCATAGCTTGCCGCGCCAAAGTCCTCGTTCATCAGGCCGGCGTCGTGAACATCCTTCAATCGCTCGAAGCCTTTTATGGCCGCCGGCGTCTCGGCATATTTCGCCTTGTTGGCGGTATAGTCGGCGGCGAAATTCGGCACGGCGGCATGCAGATTGTAATAATCGGCCAGAACGAAGAGCTGCGAGGTCCAGGTGTCTCGATAGGTCTGCGCGACGGCGACTTTGCCCGCAGCCTTTATCTTTTCGTTGTTCGCCATGAAGTCCGCCCATGTCTTCGGAACGAAGAGGCCGAGGTCCTGATAGATCTTTCTGTTATAGAGTATCCCGCCCGCCATCGCTGTGCCGAAGGGAACGCCGTAAAGCTTGCCACCGGCGCGGACGACGGATTTGAAACCGTCATCCACCTTTGCCTGCGAGGGAAGGCCACTGAGGTCGACAAGCGTCTGGGCAGGCTTCAGCGCCTGCAGCAGCGAGCCGGAATTATAGAGGAACACGTCTGGCATTTCGCCGGTCGCCAGACGCGTCTTGACGATGTTGTCACCTTCACCGCCGCCCGGCCGCTGTTCGATTTCGATCGTTATATCAGGCGCCTTGGCCTGATAGGCGGCAACCAGCGCTTCGGCGGCTGCAACCGTATCGGGACTGTTGTCGATCAGGAATGACAGGGTGACTTCCGCATGCGACGGGTTGGCCGCTGCCAGCGCCAGAAGCGTGGATGCGCCCGCGAGAATGAGCCTTATCCGATGTGTCATGACGTTCCTCCTCTGAACGGTGTGACCTGTATGCTCCTCAGGAATCGGGTAGGGAAAAGACCAGCCGGTGCGTGCCCGGGGGAAGAACCGTCTCCTCGATGACAGGCTCCCCATTGAGCGACGGGTTCTGGTGCCGCCGTCCGGGCCGGAAGCGGCCGACGCAGCCCTCCGGCAGGGTCAGCACATAAGTGACCTCGCTGCCGGTGCAGCGCCAGCCGGCCTCTATGCGCCCCTGGCTGATGTCGTGATGGGCTGATACCGGGGAAAGCGAGGGGATCGGCGCGGGATCGACGATGACCTCAGCAAATCCCGGCGAGTCCGGGCTTGGCGAAATGCCGGCGACGCATTCGAACAGCCACTGGCAGACGGCGCCATAGGCGTAATGATTGTAGCTGTTCATATCGGGCTCGTAGATGGTGCCGTCCGGCGCCATCGAATCCCAGCGCTCCCAGATCGTCGTCGCTCCCTTCGAGACCTGGTAGAGCCAGCCCGGCACGTCCTCCTGCAGGAAGACCTTTTCGGCGAGGTCGTCCATGCCGAGCTTCGTCAGGGCCGGCAAAAGGGCTGGCGTGCCGATGAAGCCGGTGCCGATCTTGTAGTCGGCATCGATGATCACCTGCCGGAAATGCTGCCGGGCCGCGTGATCATGCTCGACCGGTATCAAGTCGTAAAGGAAGGCGAGTGAATAGGATGTCTGGTCGTTGTGGGCGAGCCGCCCCGCCGGGGTGATGAACTCGCTGGCGAAAGCCTGTCTGATTTCTCCGGCGCGCCGCTTCATCTGCTCTTCAAGCGCGTCTTCACCGAGAACGGCGGCAATCTTTGCCAGAAGATCTGTCGAGATGAAGTGGTAGAGGGTGGCGGCGCAATCGTCGGCAATCGTCGGGCGCGGCTTCCTGTTGTCGCCGACCGGCTGCAGCCAATCGCCGAAGGTGAAGCCGCGCGCGCCCCAGTGCGACGGCGGGTGCACGATCGGACCGTTCGAGATCGACCAGACGAAATCGACCCAGCGCACCATTGAGTCCAGGCACTCCGAAAGAACCGCCCGGTCGCCGTAATGGGTGTAGAGAACCCAGGGGATGACGACGATTGCGTCGCCCCAGCCGGTCGAGCCGGCATAACCCGGAAAGTCGGCGGGATGCAGACGCGTCGGGTCCGGCGAGAAATGCGAGATGGCGCCGTCCTCGCGCTGGTCGGCCATCACATCGCGCAGATACTTCCTGAGGAAGGACTGGTTGTCGCTCAGCCAACATGCCGTTGCGGCAAACACCTGGGCGTCGCCCGTCCAGCCCAGACGTTCGTCGCGCTGCGGGCAATCCGTGGGCACTTCGACGAAATTGGCCCGCTGCGACCAGATGGTATTCTGGACAAGTCGATTGACGAGAGGGTTGCCGGAGGTGAAGCCGCCGGCCGGCTCGGGCACTGAGGAAATCGGGATGGAGGCGATCGAGAGAATCTCGGCGTTTCCAGTGATCGTCACCCGGGCGTAGCGAAAGCCATGGAAGGTGAAATGCGGCGCGTAGGTTTCGTCGCCGTCTCCGCGCAGCGTGTAGAGCGTGTGCGCCGCGGCCGTGCGATAATTGCGATTGTCAAAATGGCGATCGGGGCCGAGGACTTCCGAATGCTCCACCCGTACAGTGGCGCCGGCAGTGCCGCGGACCGTATATCTGACATAGCCGCCGGCATTCTGGCCGAAATCATAGACGGTCCTACCGTGATCGTCGATCCAGCTTTCTACCGGGGCGAGCGGCCGTAATTCCCGAACCGCCGCCGTTTCATGGGCGACCAGCAGTCCTTTGTCGAACGGCAATCGCTCTGTAGCGTGCGTTTCCATGGCGTCTTCCAGTCGTGCGTCGTAAATCTCGCCGAAATAAATCCCCGACTTTAGAATGGGCAGAGGACCGCTCTGCCAGGTCGCATCGGTGAAAAGAATGGGGCCGCTGGGGCCGACCAAGTCCGCAATGGCGCCGATCCTGTCGCCCCAGCAGTTGGGAATAGCCTTGGCGCCCCACATGATGGGTGAGCGGTACCATCCGTCGGCGAGCCAGATTTCTATCCGGTTGGGGCCGGGTTTCAGCAGTTTCGAGATGTCGTAGCGCTGATAGGCAATGCGGTCGTCGTAATTCGTCCAGCCGGGCGTCAGCACGTCGTTCCCAACGCGGGTGCCGTTGATGAAGCAGCGATAGAGGCCGAGCGCCGAGATGAAGAGTTCGATCGGAAGGCCGGCACCTTCGTGATCGAAGGTCTTGGAGACGAAGCTTGCGGCCGTTCCCTGGCCGCGGTCCGACAGCGGTGCGATCATCTCTCCCGACCAGGCGCGAGAAACAGAATTGCCGTTAATGGCTGCCGGCTGAAAGGTCATCAAGTCCTCCCGATGAAGTGTAGAACGTTCTCCATATAACGTTCTACATTTTCTTCGGAAGCGCAATAGAAATTTCATCGCCAGTCTGCCATGGTGATTCTGCGGGCGGATTTGACGGTCCGCAGCCGCGAGCGCAGAGATTTCATGCCAGTCGAAAACAAACAAAAGCTGCAACGAAACGAGCGCGTGACGATCCGCACAGTGGCCACCCATGCCGGCGTATCGGTCGCAGCAGTGTCCAAGGTGATGCGCAACGCTTACGGCGTCAGCGAATCGTTGCGGGCCAAGGTAACTGACGCGATCGAGGCGCTCGGATATCGTCCCTCGCGGGCGGCGCGCGGATTGCGCGGGCGCAGCTTCACCATCGGCGTGCTTCTGATCGACATCCGCAATCCCTTTCTGCCGGAAGTGATTGCTGGGGTGAACGGAGTGCTGGCGCCTTCGCATTATCAGGCGATGATCGGCGTCAGCGACGCGCGCGTGCAGTTGGAGACGTCATTGATCGAGTCGATGATCGACTACAAGATGGACGGCCTCATCCTCGTTGCACCGCGCTTGCCCTCCGAGATCATTGCAAAATTCGCCGTCCAGATCCCCATCGTCACTGTGGGTTATCACGATGCCGGCGCCACGGCCTTCGACACCGTCAATGCCGACGATCAGCGCGGCGCCGAGATTGCGGTGGAGGCGCTGCTGGCCTGCGGTTATCGCGACATCGAAATGCTCAGTCTCGGCGAGCGTGAAGGGCACGCGGTTTCCGTCGTCCGCCAGCGGGAGATCGGCTTTCGCCGGGCGATGCAGCGGGGTGGGCTCGGCGCGGCGCCGATCGGAAAGATTCCTATCGCTTCACCGAGGCGGGAAGACGCGATGCGAAAATTCCTGGCGAGGAAGGACAGGCCGCGCGCCGTGTTTTGCTGGAGCGATCTCGATGCGATCACGCTTCTGAGTCTGGCGATGGAGATGGGCGTGCGCGTGCCCGAGGACCTCGCCGTCGTCGGATATGACAACTCCTCGACCGCAGCACTTGGCCTCGTCAATCTTGCTAGCATCGACCAGTCGGGCAGGGAACTCGGCCAGATTGCAACCCGGGTCCTCATCTCCCGGATCGAGGGCCGCACCGCTCAAGAGCATATTCTCCAAGTGCCGTCGCTGGTCAGCCGCGACAGCCTGACCCGGTCCAAGGATACGAAACACGACGGATGAAGAGGCCGGCAGCAGCTATCGAGCTTGCCGGCCCATCGGTTCAGGCCGCTTGAGAAATCCTCGAGGGACGTGTGGCCGCGGCCTTCTCGACCATGGCGGTGACCTCGGCCCGCCGCGCACCCGACAGCGGCAGGCGCGGCATCCGGACGCGTTCAGAGCCGCGGCCCATGATCTGCTCGGCGAGCTTGATCGACTGCACGAGGTCGTGCTCGGCATCGAGATGCAGAAGCGGCATGAACCAGCGATAGATCTCGCGGGCCTTCTCCCAATCGCCGCGTTCGGCGGCGGCAACAAGCTGCACGGATTCCTCCGGGAAGGCGCTGGTCAGGCCCGAGACCCAGCCCTTGGCGCCGAGCATCAGACCCTCGAGGGCGACGTCGTCGAGGCCGGCAAAGATATCGAAGCGATCGCCGAAGGCGTTGATGAGGTCGGTGAAACGGCGCGGATCCGGCGCACTTTCCTTGACGGCCTTGATATTCGGCACGTCGGCCAGCACCTGCAGCACATCGACGCCGATATTGACGCGATAGGCCGGCGGGTTGTTGTAGAGCATGATCGGCAGCGAGGTGGCTTCGGCGACGGTGCGGAAATGCGCGATCAGCTCCTCCGGCTTCGGCACATAGACCATAGCCGGCAGCAGCATCAGGCCGTCGGCGCCGAGCTTTTCGGCGTCGCGGGCATAGGCGACGGCGCGCCGCGTGTCGAATTCGGAGACGCCTGTCACGACGGGAGCGCGACCGTTGACGACCTCGACGGCGGCTTTGAGGATCGTGCGCTTTTCATCAGGATCGAGCGAATTGTTCTCGCCGCATGTGCCCATGACAATCAGCCCGTTGACGCCGTCATTGACGAGTGCGTCCTGGACGCGCTGGGTCGCAGGCAGATCCACGGAAAGATCTTCGTTGAACTGTGTCGTTACGGCGGGAAATACGCCCTTCCATCCTGTCGTCATCGCTTGAACCCCGTTGAAGTCAGGAGCGTTATATACAAACTGTCGACAAGACTCAACCGGCTTTATCGGGACCGTTGCGGAAACCGGCCGAAACGCAATACAAGGCTTCAGGACAGAGGCAGGACATATGCAGAATGACACGGAAAATGTGCGGGTGCGCGGCTCCGGCACGCAGAGCGTCTATGTGACGCTGCGCCGCGAGATCCTGTCGATGGCTTTGGAGCCCGGCAGCCCGCTCGATGAGGTCCGGCTGTCGGAGCGTTTCGGGATGTCGCGGACGCCCATTCGCGAGGCGCTGCTGCGGCTTGCCGCCGACGGCCTCGTCACGACCTTGCCGAACAGGAACACGATCGTCGCGCCGATCGATTTTGCAAGCCTGCCCACCTATTTCGAAGCGCTGACGCTGATGTACCGGGTCACGACGCGCGGGGCGGCCGAGAGGCGGAACGGCGAAATCATGAAGAGCATCCGGCTGCACCAAAAGCATTTTGCCGATGCTGTCGCCGCGCGCGACGCCTATGCGATGATCGAGGCGAACCGCGAATTTCACGTGGCGATCGCCGAGCTTGCCGGCAATGCCTATTACACGGCCTTCTTTGCCAAACTGCTCGACGAAGGCCGGCGCATCCTTCGCCTTTACTACTCGACCTTCGACGACCGCCTGCCGCGCCAGTATGTCGACGAACACGAGGAAATCATCGCCGCGATCGAAGCTGGCGATGCCGAGCGGGCCGACCAGCTGGCCATCGCCCACGCCGGCCAGATCGTCCGCCAGATCCAGGACTACCTCGCCCGCAACCTCGACCGGCCAATGGCGATCAGCTTGTCCTGAAGCGGCTGGCGGGCGGCAACAATTCGTTTGAACACTTGTTGGGACTGAATGCGAGGCGCAGCATAGGAGTGGCGCAAGCGACTAGCGGCGTACTTTTGAGAGCTCGCAGCGAAAAGCGTCGCTCGGTTGCAAAGCCTTTTGCCTCTCTCGGTAAACTGAGTTAAGTCGAGTTTTCGTGCACGTACTATTGAAGATTTGGAGCATCCGGGTGTCTACGAAGCAGCGCATCATATTAGCGGCCAAAGCGGTCCTGCCAAAGCCCGTGGTTGAGGCGATCAAGAGCCGTAGAGCACCTAGCCGCAAGAACCTGGTTGCATGGGATGGAACGAAAGTTCAGTCCGATGTGGAGCGGTTCCGATCCTCGCGGATGGTTGCGGATCAGATTGAGGGAATGCTCTCCCCATTTTCGATGGCCGCAATGGATAGTTTGCTATCACTTCAAGCATCAAATCCCGAAATCTCAGGGGACATTGTTGAATTTGGGACCTATAAGGGGCGCTCCGCTGCAATCTTAGCGCCGCGGGTCAGGCCATCAGAAAAGTTTGTTCTGGTTGATGTGGCCAATTACCTGGAAGTGGAAAAAATACGGGCGATAAATCCCGGCATGGAATTTGTTCTCTGCAGGTCGGAGGAGTTTCGCTCGCGCTACCCGGACTATAAGAAGCTCCGGAAGAATTGCCGGCTTATTCATGTCGATTTTAGCCATGCTTATAGAACCACATTTAAAGAAATCAAAATGTGCAATGAACTATTGTCGCCAGGTGGCATTGCTGTTTTTGACGATTACACAAATCTGAATTATTCTCAGGTTCTCCCGGCAATATATAAATATATTTACACAGCAAATCCAGATTTGGCTGTATTTATGGTGACGGATATTAAAGCCTACGTGTGTAGGAAAAAGTATTTGAATTATTATTTATCCTTTGTTCTGCAAGGTGCAGTGCCGTCGATGGTGGCGCGAGGCATTGAAGATGCGATGATATCGCGGACCGACTGGGACAAGGAATACCGCGCCATCTATTTGCGTACGCGTAGTCCCAGCGAAACAGGTCCTCATTACGGCGAAGAAATTTACGGAAGACTTTACGAAGGCCCCTAAGCCTATAAACTGAGGCTCCATTTCAATTGGAATTGGACTAAAGCTATAATGGCCACGTCTTCCGTGAAGAGTGTTCGAGCACGGAACCAGACTGGGTCATGCCGCCCAAAGGGAACCGACATCCGGCCTGGGATTGTAAGGGTTGCATTCGCGCGCGGCCTTTTAACAGGCGCAGATAGTTCCGACGTATTGGGACCCGCAAGATAGCCCCCAAATTCTTCAAAGCGTCCCTCTCGCTGGTAGCAGCAGAAATTTGGCTGCCCTTTTGTTCAACAGCGGCTAATCTTGAATGCCAGCCGCACCCCCTGCCTTGAGCTTGACCTCGATGACCGGGACCACGACTTTGGGGCGGCGCACTGGCAACACGAATGTCAGTTCGTCCTCGCCGACGGGGAACTGGGTGTTCGCCCATAGCGTATTGCTTGATGGGCGCAGCCAGGTGACCTCGCTGGCATCATGCAGGAACTGTGCATATTCGATCTTGCCCGCCAGGGCATCGAAATGCAGATGCTTATAGGGCCAGTTGAAGAGGTGGATGTAGAGGCGGTCGCCGTTCTGGGTGAGGCGGCAATCGGGCGGAGCGGTGAAGTCGGACTGGGTGCAGCCGACGATGCTGCGCTCGTGCAGCGCCATCCATTCCTCATAGGCGGCAAGGGCTGATAGTGCGCGGTGATCGAGTGTGCCGCGCGCCGTCGGGCCGACATTCATCAGCAGATTGCCGCCGACCGCAACAGTGCCAATCAGCATCTGCACCAGTTGCTCGGTGCTTTTCCACGTGTCCTCGTCGCGATGATAGCCCCAGGAGCCGCTGAGCGTCTGGCAGGCCTCCCAGACGACGCGCCTGCCGTCGCGTTTCGGCCAGGCGCGCGGCATATATTGCTCCGGCGTGACGATGTCGGGCTGCAGGCCGGCGAGATCGAGGCGGTTGTTGATAATGATGTCGGGGGCAAGCTCGCGCACCAGGCGCACGAGTTTCTCGCTTTCCCAATCCCGATGACCC
This sequence comes from Rhizobium sp. K102, assembly GCF_022385315.1. Lineage (NCBI taxonomy): Bacteria > Pseudomonadati > Pseudomonadota > Alphaproteobacteria > Hyphomicrobiales > Rhizobiaceae > Rhizobium > Rhizobium sp. K102. The sequence goes on along the minus strand of NZ_CP092438.1, from coordinate 75,659 downwards.
TTGCCGACCAATTCTCCGAGCTTCCACTGCGGGTAGCTGAAGTCGAACCACAGGATGTCGATCCGGCCGAACTCGGTCAGCAGCTCGCGTACCTGCTCGCGCATGAAGGCGGCATAACGCTGCATGTCCCGGCCTTCGTTGATCTCGAGCGCATCGGGATGATTGCGCTGCGGGTGGCGCGGGTCGACGGTGAAATCGGGATGGTGCCAGTCGATCAGAGAATAGTAGAAGCCGATCCTCAGGCCCTCGGCGCGGAAGGCGTCGACGAAGGGGCGCAGCAGATCCTTGCCATAAGGCGTGTTAGTCACCTTGAAGTCGGTGGCCTTGGTATCCCAGAGGCAGAAACCTTCATGGTGCTTGGTCGTCAGCACCACATATTTCATGCCCGCGGCCTTGGCGCGTCTCGCCCATTCGCGGGGGTCGTAGAGATCGGGGTCGAAATGCTCGAAATATTTCTGATAATCGGCGTTGTTCAGCTCTTCGCGGCTTTTGACCCATTCATGGCGGGCCGGCAGGGCATAGAGACCCCAATGCACGAACATGCCGAACCGGTCGTGAATGAACCAGGCCTTCTTTTCCTCGGGCAAGGCCAGTGACTGCAGATTGCCGGCATCCATGGGATATTCCTCCTGTTGATCGTCGGATCATGTCGTTTCGCGGACGATGAGTTCGGGCACGATGACGATGCCGTGCTGACGGTTTTTGGTGGCGATGCGGCTGAGCAGCAGGCGCACGGCTTCCTCGCCCATTTCCCGCTTCTGCACGCGCAGCGTCGTCAGCGCCGGAGACAGAAGCTCGGCTGCCGGAATGTCGTCGAAACCGATCAGGGCGATCTGCTCGGGGATCGAAATACCGGCCGCCCGGCAGGCCTTCATGGCGCCGATCGCATTGAGATCGTTGTAGCAGATGAGGGCATCGATGCCGGGTGCCTCCGCCAGCAGTTGCGCCGCCGCCGTCTGGCCGCCCGATGCCGTCGGATCGCAATAGATGATGCCCTGGGCCTTGAGCCCGTGGGCCGCCAGGGTCTTGCGGAAGCCGACGAGACGGCTCTTGCCGCCGTAGGAACTGCGCGGCCCGGCGATGATCGCGATTTTGCGGCGCCCGCGTTCGACCAGATGGTCGATGGCCCGCGACGCCCCGGTCTCGTAATCCGTCACGATCGTTCCGGCGACTTCGGGCGGCGCCTCGCGGTTGATGAGCACAACCGCGCGGTGGGGCGCCAGCGCCTTGTGCAGCGCGGCGTCGGGCAGTCGCGCGCTGCAGACGATGATCCCGTCGACCCGATGCCTGAGCAGCGCCTCGATGAGTTCTTCCTCCCGTTTGCTGTTTTCGACGACGTTGGACAGAAGCAGATTGTAGCCGGCCGCGCTCGCCGCATCCTCGGCGCCCCGGATGACCTCGGGAAAAAACGGGTTGGTGATGTCGGGAACGAGAAGGCCGATGGTCTTCGAGCGGTCGGACCGCAATCCGCGCGCAAAAGGATTGGGGCGGTAATTGAGTTCGTTCGCGGCCGAAAGAATGCGCTGCGTGGTCTCGGCACTCGCTCCGCCTTGGTCGTTCAGCACGCGCGACACCGTCATCGGCGACACGCCGGCGGCGCGAGCGACATCGGCGATGGTTATCTTGGATTCTGAGTCTTTGGGGCGGCTCAATGGGTTGTCTCTGAGAAGGGGCGGGAAACTTACGATAACGATAACTAACATAATTTCGTGAAAAGCCAAGGCTGCCTCGGCCTATCACGTGACACAGAGAATCTCTTTGACAAAGAATTACGGTAACGATAACGTTATGAAAAGAGGAGAATACGTTAACGATAACCTAGAGCGACATCATCGGGAGGAGAGAATGCAGCACGCCAGAATTCTACGACGGCAGGTCGTTTCGACCGTTGCCGCGGCCATCCTCATCGGTGCCGGCTGGGCCGGCGCCGCTTTCGGCTTTCAGGAGGCGCCGGAACTCAAGGCGCTCGTCGATGCCGGCAAACTGCCGCCGGTGGAAAAACGGCTGCCGAAGGAGCCGCTGGTGCTGACGCCGCTTGAATCGGTCGGCACCTATGGCGGCACCTGGCGCACGGCCACCTTCGGCGGCGGTGACAGCGAGATCGAGCGTTCGATCGGCTATACCAGGCTGGTCCGCTGGAATCCGGAATGGACCGAGGTGATCCCCGACATCGCCAAGAGCGTCGAGGTCAATGCGAACGCCACCGAATATACCTTCACCCTGCGCGAAGGCACACACTGGTCGGATGGCGAGCCCTTCACGGCCGACGACCTGGTCTGGTGGAACGAGAACGTGCTGCGCAACACGAAGATCACGCCGGCAGCACCGGACTGGCTGACGGCCGGCGGAGAGCCGGTCAAGGTCGAAAAGCTCGCCGACGACAAGGTCGTCTTCAAATTTACAGCACCGAACGGCCTGTTCCTGATGAACATGGCGACCGTGCGCGGCTCGGATATCCTGGCGGCGGCACCCGCGCATTACCTCAAACAGTTTCACAAGGATTTCAATCCCGATGGCATCGACGCCCTGGTGAAGGCGGCCGGTGCGACCGACTGGGTCCAGCTCTTCAACAACAAGATCGGATTCCCCGGCCGCTGGCGCGATCTCGGCCGTCCGACCCTCGATGCCTGGGTGCTGACTGCGCCCTATAATGGCACGACCCAGGTCGTCGCCGAGCGCAACCCCTATTATGCCAAGGTGGATACATCAGGAAACCAGCTGCCCTACTTCGACCGCATCACCATCGACGTGATGCAGGATACGCAGGCAATCATCCTGAAGGCGATCAGCGGCGAAATTGATATGCAGAACCGCTTCATCGAGACGACGGACGCCCGCACGGTGATTGTGCAGAACCAGCAAAAGGCCGGCTACGGCCTGTTCATCGCCCGGCCGGCCTGGTCGAACGCCCTGCTGATCACGCTCAACCAGACCCACAAGAACCCGGCCTTGCGCGCCGTCTTCTCCAATAAGGATTTCCGCATCGGCCTCAGCCACGCCATCAATCGCGAGGAGCTCAATCAGCTGATCTATGCCGGGCAGGCCAAGCCCTATCAGGCAGCACCCCGCGAAGGCACGGCGCTCTACGACGAGAAGATGGCGACGCAATATCTGGAATATAACGTCGACCTCGCCAATCAATATCTCGATAAGGCCGGCCTGACCAAGAAAGACGGCGAAGGCTATCGCCTCGGTCAGGACGGCAAGCGCATCACCTTCGCGATCGATGCGCTGACCGGAAGCCCGATCCAGGTCGACGCCCTCGAACTGATCCAGCGCTATTGGCGGGCCGTCGGCATCGACATGCAGCCGCGCCCGGCCGAACGCTCGCTGATCTTCTCCCGCCTGCAGAACAACGACAATGATGGCCTCGGATGGGTCGGCGGCGGGGGTTATGACTTCCTCGGCCTGCTCGATCCCAAATGGTATTTCCCGCACGAATATGAATCGAGCTTCGCCACCGCTTGGGGCCTCTACTACCAGAACCCCAAGGATCCGAACGCTGAGGAACCGAGCCCGGCCGCCAAGAAACAGATGGATCTCTACCGGCAGGTGCAGGAAGCGCCGACGCTCGAAAAGCAGCTTGAAGCGATGAAAGAGCTGCTGGCGATCACCCGGGACGAGTTCTACGTCATCGGCACCAATCTCGAGCCGGATCGCGTCGGTATCGTCAAGACCAATATGCACAACGTTCCGAAGGTCATTCCCAGCACGTCCTTCTACATGACGCCGGGACCGGCAAAGCCTGAGACCTTCTACTACCAGCAATAAAAAAGACATCCGATCGCCGGAATGGCGTCCGTGGCGCCATTCCGGCAGCAGCCCCGCCCCATCACCCAGACCGAGCGGCGATCGCCGGTTGAAGGAGCTTGAATATGGCCGGCTTCATCATCAGACGTCTGCTTTACATGATCCCGATGATGTTCGCGATCTCGGTCGTGACCTTCATCATCATCCAGCTGCCGCCGGGCGATTTCCTGACCGCGATGACCGCGCGTCTTGCCTCGCAGAACGAGACCATCGATCCCGGCGTCATCGCCGGCCTGCGCGAGCGCTATGGCCTCGATCAGCCCTGGACGGTGCAATACTGGAAATGGATCAGCGGCATCCTGCTGCATGGCGATTTCGGCCAGTCCCTCGATTGGAACAAGCCGGTCAGCGAATTGATCTGGGCACGCATGGGCCTGACCATGGTGGTCTCGGTCACCACGCTGCTCTTCGTCTGGGCGGTGGCCTTTCCGATCGGCATCTATTCGGCCGTTCGGCAATATTCGCTCGGCGATTACTTCGCCACCTTCTTCGGCTTTCTCGGCCTTGCCATCCCGAACTTCCTGCTGGCGCTGGTGTTGATGTTCGTCTCGGCACAGTATTTCGGCCAAAGCGTCGGCGGGCTGTTTTCGCCCCTCTATATCAACGCTGCCTGGAGCTGGGCCAAGCTCGGCGATCTCATCTCGCATATGTGGATCCCGGTCGTGGTGCTAGGCACCGGTGCGACGGCGGCGCTGATCCGCATCATGCGCGCCAACCTGCTCGATGAACTCAACAAGCCCTATGTCGACATGGCGCGCGCCCGGGGCCTGAGCGAAATGCGGCTGCTGCTGAAATATCCGGTGCGGGTGGCGCTCAACCCCTTCGTCTCGACGGTCGGCTGGGTGCTGCCGCACCTGGTCTCGGGTTCGGTGGTGGTCTCCATCGTCCTCAGCCTGCCGATCACCGGACCGCTACTTCTCAACGCCCTGTTTGCCCAGGACATGTATCTCGCTGGCACCTTCATCCTGCTGATGAGCATGCTGACGCTGATCGGTACGATGATCTCAGACCTGCTGCTCGCCTGGCTCGATCCACGCATTCGCAATGGCTGAGGAGCGATACCAATGACCGATCAAGCCATCGCACTGATACCTGAACGTGTTCGCAATTCCGACGCGGTCGCAGGCCAGTGGAAACTCATCTGGCGCCGCTTCCGCCGCCACCGCCTGGCGCTTGGGGCCGGCGTCGTCATCCTGCTGATTTACCTGGTCGCCCTCTTTGCCGAGGTTATCGCTCCGGTTTCATCGCAGACCTACGATTCCCGCTACACTTATGCGCCGCCCCAGCGGCTCAAAGTCGCCGGCTACGACGCGGCGGGCCGGTTTCATCCGCTCTACGTCAACGGCTATTCGATGAAGGTCGATCCGATCGCGCTCAGCCGCAATTATGTGCCCGATCCGGCCGTCGTCATTCCCATCGGCTTCTTCGTCAAAGGCGAGCCCTATCGGTTCTGGGGACTATTCGATTTCGATCGTCACCTGATCGGCCCGATCGAGGCGGGCAAACCCTTCTACCTGTTCGGCGCCGACCGGCTGGGGCGCGACGTCTTCAGCCGAACGGTGCACGGCACGCGCGTTTCCATGTCCGTCGGACTGATCGGCGTGGCAATCAGCCTTGTCCTCGGCATCATCCTGGGGGGCATTTCCGGTCTTTACGGCGGCTGGGTCGACGATGTCATCCAGCGCTCGATCGAACTCATCAACTCGATCCCGACCATCCCGCTGTGGATGGGCCTTGCGGCTGCCGTGCCGATCAGCGCCGATCCGATCCTGGTCTATCTCTGGATCACGATCATCCTGTCGCTGATCGGCTGGACCGACCTGGCACGTGTGGTGCGCGGCCGTTTCCTGTCGCTGAAGACCGAAGACTTCGTCATCGCCGCCCATCTCGATGGCTGCTCCAGGATGCGCATCATCTGGCGGCACATGGTCCCCTCCTTCATGAGCCACATCATCGCCTCGGTCACACTCGCCATCCCGACGATGATCCTTGCCGAAACCGCTCTTTCCTTCCTCGGCATCGGCCTGCGACCGCCGGTGGTCAGTTGGGGTGTGCTGCTGCAGGAGGCGCAGAACATTCTCGCGGTCACGAGCGCACCCTGGCTGTTTCTTCCGGGCCTGGCGGTGATCGTCACCGTGCTCGCCCTCAATTTCCTTGGTGATGGATTACGCGATGCTGCAGATCCCTATGAATACTGACGCCAATTTCGCCGCGGCCGGCAGCCGGAAAGGTGATCGCGACCCGCTGATCGAGGTCGACGAGCTCAGGACCCATTTCTTCGGCGGCGCGGGCACGGTCAGGGCGGTCGACGGCGTCTCGCTCTCAATCCCGCGCGGCAGGACGGTCTGCGTCGTCGGCGAATCCGGCTCGGGCAAGAGCATCACCGGCCGCTCGATCCTCAACCAGGTCCCGCGCGGCGGGCGGATCGTCTCGGGCGCGATCCGCTACCGGCCCGATCCGGCAGCCCCCGCGATCGATCTCGCGGCGCTCGATCCGCGCGGCCGCGATATGCGGGCGATCCGCGGCGCCCAGATCGGCCTGATCAGCCAGGAGCCGATGGCCGCTCTTTCACCCGTCCATACGATCGGCAACCAGATGATGGAGGTGATCCGCCTGCATCTGAAAATGGGAAAGAAGGAAGCGCGCGAGCATGCGATCGAGACGCTGGCCCTCGTCGGCATTCCCCGGCCGGCCGAACGGATGGAAAGCTATGCCTTCCAGTTTTCCGGCGGCATGCGCCAGCGCGTCTGCATCGCGCTGGCGCTCGCCTGCCGTCCGAAACTGCTGATCGCCGACGAGCCGACCACGGCGCTCGATGTGACCACCCAGGCCAATATCCTCGATCTCCTCGCCTCGCTGCAGGCCGAATTCGGGCTCTCGGTGCTGTTCGTCACCCATGATCTCGGCGTGGTGGCCGAAATCGCCGACGAGGTCGTCGTCATGTATGTCGGCCGGGTGGTGGAAGCAGGTAACGTCGACACGATCTTCCATGCGCCCGTTCATCCCTACACCAAGGCCCTGCTGCAATCGGTGCCGCGCATGCACGGGCAACCGACCGAACGGCTCGCGACCATCGAGGGCATGGTGCCCTCGCGTTTCGACCGGCCCGAAGGCTGCAGCTTTCATCCCCGATGCAGGCAGGCGAGGGCGGGGTTGTGCGATCAGAAAGACCCCGAGTCCGTCGTCATCGGTGACGGGCACGTCGCCAGCTGCCTACTTTACGAGGGAAGACAATGATGGCCGATCCCATGACGCAGCCAAGCCCGCTGCTCGAACTGAACGATCTCAGGATGCATTTCCCCATCCGCAAGGGCGCGTTCCGACGGGTCGTCGGCCACGTCAAGGCGGTTGATGGCGTCTCGCTTCGCGTCGATGACGGCGAGACGCTCGGCATTGTCGGCGAATCCGGCTGCGGCAAGTCCACACTCGCCCGCACCGTGCTGCGCATCTACCAGCCGACCAGCGGCGAGATCCGCTATCGCGATCGCAGCGGCGGCACGGTCGATCTCGCGGCCCTGTCCGGTCCCGCTCTCGATGAAGTCCACCGCGACCTGCGTATCGTGTTCCAGGATCCGCAATCCTCGCTCAATCCGCGTCTTCCCGTCATCGACATTATCGGTGAGGTATTGAGCGTCAACGGCATCGCCAAGGGCCGGGAACTCGAGCACCGGGTCGCCGAGCTGATGCAGAGTGTCGGCCTGCGGCCCGAATATATGCGCCGCTACCCGCATGCCTTTTCGGGCGGCGAACGCCAGCGCATCGGGATTGCCCGGGCGCTGGCGTCCAACCCGCGCCTTGTCATCGCCGATGAGGCGGTCTCGGCGCTCGATGTCAGCGTGCAGGCCCAGACCATTAACCTGTTGCAGGATCTGCAGGAACAGTTCGGCCTGACCTATCTCTTCGTCGCCCACGACCTCTCGGTCGTTCGGCACATCTCGGACAATATTGCCGTCATGTATGTCGGCCGCGTCGTCGAAAAGGCGCCGACGGAGCAGATCTTTTCTCGCCCGCGCCATCCCTATACCGAAGCGCTGCTTTCGGCCGTGCCGATCGCCGACCCTAGACTGCGCCGCCACGGCAAGCGCATCCGGCTGGCGGGCGAGGTCGCCGACCCCGCGCATCCGCCTCCCGGCTGCGCATTTCATCCGCGTTGCCGCTACGCAACCGAGCTTTGCAGGCAGGAGGTGCCGGCCCTGCGCGCCGTGACGGCCGATGGGCACGCGGCCGCCTGTCACTACGCCGAATCCCTGTCGCTTAATCCCTTTGCCGACCGTATCATTCCGGAGTTCAATTGATGCCCGAATTCATTCCACGCTCCGAGCAGCGTCCCATTGTGGATACCTCCTCAAGGACGCTCGATCTCATCTACTTCGATCTCCTCGCGCTTCCGTTGGATGGCCGGGAGACGCGGCGGCTGCCCTTGCACGAAAGCCTCTACGTCGTGCTGTCGGGGCAGGTGGATATCGAGGTGGATGACGTCAGCTTCGGGGCGGTGGGCCGGCGAGCCGATATCTGGGAAGGCGATGCGGACTCGGTTTACGCGCCCGTCAACGCCAACGTCCGGGTATCGGCTCGTGGCGGCCCGGCCGAAGTCGCGATTGCCGGCGGCATCTGCGACAGGCGCTACGCCCCGTTCCGCGTCACGCCTGAGGAGGTCGACGCGGTCAATGTCGGCTCGCCCGATACGCACAGCCAGCGGCGGATCGTCCACCTGCTCGGCCAAAGGCAGAACGGGCGCTGCGGCAATCTGCTGGTGAGCGAGCTCTATGCCGACGAGGGCTGCTGGTCGGGCTATCCTCCGCACAAGCACGACACCGAAGATGGCGACGCCGAGACCCTGCACGAGGAACTTTATCACTATCGGTTCCTGCCGGAGACCGGCTTCGGCAGCCAGATTACTTATGACGACGACGGTCCGGTCAAGATCCTGATGACCCGCAACGGTGACACTGTCCTGGTCGATCGCGGTTACCACCCGACCGTCACCTCGCCCGGCCACCGGGGCTACATCTTCACCATCCTCGTCGGCAAACATCGCCGCGGGCTGATCCAGCGCTTCGATCCCGCCCATCAGCATCTGACCAAAACCATCCCCGGCATCGATGCGATGCGCGACAAGTTCAAATAGTCAGGCCATTGGCCGCCTGTGCCGGCAGCCGTCACCGCCAGATTTCCGTCCTAGGAGAGACGATCCATGCGTGAACGTACGCGAATAAACGTTGATGCCAGCCAGGCCGTGCGCCCGTTCAACCGGTTCTGGCGCGGCACCGGCTTTTCGCCGGCCGAGCTGCTGCTCGAACCCGAAATGCGCCAGATGCTCGCCTATATGGGCGGCCTGCCCAACGAGGGCATCCGATATCTGCGCGTCCATTATCTCTACAATCTGCTGCGCTCGACCGGCGGCGCGGGTTATGACTGGTCCCTGCTCGACCGGGCGCTCGACGTGATGATCGAACACCGCCTGAAGCCGTTCTTCGAGCTGATGGGCAATCCCTCGGGCCTCTTCACCGACTATGAGGACATGGATCAGGTCAAGCGCTGGCGGGATCTGGTGACGGCGACGGCGGCTCGCTACGGCGCGCGCTACGGGATGGACGAATTGCACACCTGGTACTTCGAAACGACGAACGAGGCCGATTCCGGCTGGTGGACCTATGGGATCAAGGGCTACACCAACTATTACGACGCCTGCGTCGCGGGGCTCGATGCGGTCGATCACAGCCTGCCGATGGGTGGCCCAGGTACGGCCCGCACGCTCTCGCCGATCTTTCGCGCCCTGATGGCCCATTGCGACAGCGGCACCAGCTGCCTGAGCGGCGACGGCCCGCCGCGCCTTGACTACATCTCGATCCACGAGAAAGGCGTCAACGGCAGCAAGGACGACCTGACCCCGAAAACTCATGCCATTGTCGACCGCACGCTGCTCGTCGTCGATTATCTCAAGCAGCACCATCCGCGGCTTGCCGGCCTGCCGATCATCAATGACGAATGCGACCCGCAGCTCGGCTGGAGCGATCATCACAGCTGGCACGGCAAGGCCTATTATGCCGGCATCATTGCCCGCATCATCGAACAGCACGACCGGCGCGTCATCGCCCCGAAGGCGGCGAATTTCACCTTCCTCAGCAATGATCACGCCTTTATCGGCGGCTGGAGCCAGCGCACGATCTTCGCCTATTTCGGCTCGCGCAATTTCACCAAGGCGCAGTGGGAGCATAAGACCGATCTGGACAGGCTGGTGACCGACATCGACACGGCACCACCCTTCGACATCATCAAAAAGCCCGGTCTCACGTCGATGGAGTTGCTGGCGACGCTCGGCGACACCGTCTGCAAGGTAACGGCCGAGCCGCCGCTGGCCCCCGACCAGGATGGATTGGCGATCCTGCCGACGCGGCTGCCGGGCGGCGGTGTCTCGATCAGCCTTATTCATAGCGTCGATGCCATCAACCGTTCGGGCCGGACCGCCGTGCGCCTGGAGGTCAACGGGCTCGCTCTCGGCCGCCACGCGCTGTGCCTGCTGCGCATCGACGAGGAATTCACCAATCCGATGGAAGTCTGGGAGGCCCAGCGCGACGAAAGCAATCCGCGCGGACCCTTCGAGCCGGTGGGCGCCCCGCCCGAACCTGATGAAGCGCAGTTTGGCGAACTGCGCCGCGCCCAGGAACCGGCTTTGCTGCATCCGATCAGTGTCGTTGAATGCGACGAGGGCCGGATCAGCGTCGATCTCGACGTACCGTTGCCGTCGCTGACGCAGGTGCTCGTCGTCCCCGACACCGGCGCGTCTCCGGCCGCACCCACCGGCCTCACCGTCGAAGGCTACCGTGGTCTCGGCGGCCGGGAGGAGCGCATGCTGTTCTGGGCGGCCGGCGATGCGAGCCCCGCCATCTTCTACGATGTCCTCGTCAGCAGGGATGGCGAGACCTTTGAAAAGGTCAGCCCCGCGCCGCTGATCGCGACGGCATTCCTGCACATGTCGCCGCCGGCGGGCGCGCAATACGCGGTGCGCGCCCGGGATGCATTCGGCCGCCACAGCGAGCTCTGTGTTTCTCGTCGATGAGCAATGCAACGATGGATATCGCCTATTTCACCAAGACCCTGGAAGGCCTGCCGCTGGAGACAGCGGCGGAGATCACGGCGGGGCTGGGCTTCGACTGTGCCGATCTTCTTGTTCGCGAGGGTCACGCCGTCTCGCCCGACCGGCCGGAGGAAATCGTCAAGGCGGTCAAGCTTTTTGCTGCGGCCGGCCTGCGCATCCCGATGGCGACCATCGACGCCAAGCAGCCGGACGATGCCGCGTCCCGGCTGCTTGCTTGCTGCGGCGAGGCCGGCATCGGGCAGATCCGGCTCGGCTTCTGGCGCTATGATCCGTCGCGGCGCTGGCAGGTGCAGCTCGACGAAGCGCGACGCGACCTCGATGGCTTTGAACACCTCGCCGACAAATTCGCCATCAAGCTCACCGTCCAGCTTCACGGCGGAACCCTGCACGCCTCGGGTGCGCTGGCGGCGCAACTGCTGGCCGGGCGCGATCCGCTCAGGATCGGCGCTTATCCCGATCCAGCCAACCAACTCATTCGCGAGGGCAGCGAAGACTGGCGTCTGACCCTCGACCTTCTCGAACCCTGGTTCTGCTGCATGGGTGTCAAGAATTGCGGCTGGTTTCCCGGCGCTTATGGAACCCAGGGCCAGCGCGCATGGCATTCGGACTGGTATGGGCTCGACGAGGGTATGGTGCCCTGGAACGATATCGTCCCGCATCTCATCGCCACCGGATTTGCCGGCGTGCTCTCGATGCATTCGCAATACCGCCTTCCCCGGGACCAGGCGCTCGCCAAGGCTCGCGCCGATCTCGCCCATCTCAGGCGCCTCGTCGCCGCAGCGAAAGAGTAGAACCATGAGCGAACAGGCCCCCATCATCGCCGTCCTTTTGACCGAAAAGACCCGCCGCATGATGCTGGACGATGCGGCGACCGCCCGGTTGAACGGCCTCGGCGAGGTGCGCTGGCCGGCCGGCGCCACGATCGATGCCGCCGATGCCGACCGGTTGCTGCAGGGCGCTACGGCTTGCCTGACCGGATGGGGCACGCCGCCCTTCGATCCCGCCCTGCGCCAGCGCCATCCGCAACTTGCCCTCGTCGCCCATTCGGCTGGCAGCATCCGCACGCTCGTTCCCGCCCGTCTGTTCGACGACGGCCTGCGCGTGAGCCATGCCGCCTCGAAAATCGCCGCCTCGGTTGCCGAATTCGTCGTCGCCGAAGCGCTGCTCGCCATGCGCGGCATTCACCGGCTGCATCATCGATTGCGCAGAGGCGGTGAATGGCTCGATGTCCGCGCCGCCGTGCCGCAAAGATTGCTCGGCGCCAGAACGGTCGGTATTGTCGGGGCCGGATATGTCGGGCGGGCAGTCATGCGCCTGCTCGTCCCATTCGGCTGCCGCGTGCTGGTCGTCGATCCCTATCTCGACGACGGCGAGGCCGCAGCGCTCGGCGTCGTCAGAACAGGATTGGACGACGCGCTTGCCGAGAGCGATGTGATTTCCCTGCATGCGCCCGTCCTGCCCGAGACGCGCCGCATGATCGGCGCCCGCGAACTGGCGCTGCTGCGCCCAGGCGCGCTGTTCATCAACACGGCGCGGGCCGAGCTGGTCGACGAAGCCGCATTGCTCGCCGAAATCAGGTCCGGCCGCATCGAGGCGGCTCTCGATGTCTTCGATCAAGAGCCGCTGCCTCAGGACAGTCCGTTCCGCGACCCTCAGCTGACCAATGTCACCATTTCGCCGCATGCCGCCGGCCACACCGAAGAGGCACATTTCGCCCAAGGGCGGGCCATGATCGACGAGATCGGCCGGCTGCTGCGCCGTGAACCGCTTCAGCACGAAGTGTCGCGCGCCATGCTCGAGCGGATGGCATGATCATGGACAGAAGCATCGGAGGTTCCGTGACCGCGCCGCGTGTCAGAATCGTCGAGATCGACGCCTTCGAGCGCGATATCAGGGTGCGCCTGCCGTTCCGCTTCGGCGCGGCAACCCTGGAAAAGGCGCCGCAGGCCTTTCTCAGGGTGCGCGTCGAGGACGAGGCAGGGAAAACCGCCATCGGCGCCGCCGCCGAAATGATGGTGCCGAAATGGTTCGACAAAAACCCGGCGTTGACGCCGGCGCAGAATGTCGATCAATTGCGCGGCTCTATCCGCGTCGCCACGGCTGCGTCACGGGAACCGTCCGCCCCGATGACATTGTTCGCCGCCGCCCGTCTGAACGAGATGGAAACCGCCCGCCGCCTGCCGGGAAATCCACTGGCCGCCGGTTTCGGTCCTTCGCTGATCGCGCGCGCTGCACTCGATGCCTATTGCCGTCTTGCGGGGTTTTCCTTTTTCGAGGCGGTGCGCCGCAACCTCATCGGCATCGGCGGCCCGATGCTGCCCGGCGATATCGACGCGGATGCAGTGTCGGCTGTGCTGGCCGGCTTTCGTCCCGCCGGTTCCATCTCGGCCCGGCATACGATCGGGCTTCTCGACCCGATCACCGAGAGCGAGATCGTCGATCCCGTCGATGACGACCTGCCGCAGAGCCTCGAGGCGGTGATCGCGCGCTATGGCAATCGCTGGTTCAAGATCAAGCTTTCGGGCGCGGTCGATGCCGATATCGACCGGCTGGCGCGCATCGCCGCCGTGTTGGACCGCTTGGCCGATTATCGCGTGACGGTCGACGGCAACGAACAATTCGGCGCCGCCGAACAGCTGCTCGCATTGCTGGCGCGGATCGAGACCGTGCCCGGGCTGGCCAGGTTGCGCGCGGCCATTGCCTTCGTCGAGCAGCCGTTCTCGCGCGCGATCACCATGGAAACGCCGCTCGGGGATCTGGCGGCGCGATTGCCCTTCCTGATCGATGAGAGCGACGATGGCGATGGCGCCTTCGCGCGTGCCCGGACACTTGGTTATACCGGCGTCTCCTCGAAGACCTGCAAGGGCATTTACCGCTCGCTGCTGAAAGCGATCCGCATCAAAACGGCAGGTGTGCCGGCGTTGTTTCTCTCCGGCGAAGATCTGACCTGCCAGGCCGGGCTTGCCGTGCAGCAGGATCTGGCGCTGGTTTCGCTGCTCGGCCTCTCACATGTCGAGCGCAATGGCCATCATTATGTGGCCGGCCTGCAGGGCGCGCCGCAGGTGGAGAAGGTGCGTTTTGCCGCTGCCCACCCCGATCTCTACGAGCAGGGGCGGGACGGGCCGCTGCTGTCGATCCGCGACGGCCGGATCGCCATCGCTTCGCTCGGGGCCGTTGGCTACGCGAGCGGCGCTTTACCCGATTTCGGGTCGATGAAGCCATTGTCATGATGACGAAAAAGCGCGAGCGGTTTCGTTCGATATCATGAGGTCAGAACAGCTTTGAAATGTTTATGTTACTCGTCCGGCGCGCTCCAGGATGCGGAGCGCAAGCTTCAGATGCGGCATATCAAGCATGCGCCCGTCAAGCTGGATGGCGCCTGCATCAAGGTTCGCGGCAAAGGCGGCCGCGACCTTTTCCGCCCAGGCGATCTCGGATGCATCCGGCGTGAAGGCGTGGTTGATCGTTTCCACCTGGCTCGGATGGATGGCCATCATGCCGGAGAAACCGTCGCGCCGGGCGCGGCCGACATAGGCCCGCAGTCCATTGAGATCGCGAAAATCGGGATAGACGGTATCGAGCGCCGGAACGGCTGCGGCATGGGCTGCAAAGAGCGTGAGCGAGCGGGCAAGCTCGTAAGGCGGCGTGTAGCGGCCATCCGTCCTGCGGGCTGTCGCGGCCCCGATTGCAGCCGGCAGATCCTCGGCGCCCCAGGTCAGGCCGCAGAGCTTGTCCGAGACATCGCGATAGCTGCCGATCTCGAAGATCGCCGACGGCGTTTCGGTCGCGATCGGCAGGATGGGAAGAGCCGTCGCGAGAGCGCTTGCAAGCTTGCGCACCGAAGCGGCGCCTTCGGCCTTCGGCAGCATCAGCGCGAAAGGCTGGATACCGCTCAGGGCCGTGAGGTCGTCCTCGAATTCCGGCGAGGCGAGGGGATTAATGCGGATGAGGAGCTTGGTCTCGCCGGCATGGCGTTGCACGAATTCATGCACGCTGTGGCGGGCCCTTGGCTTGTTGGCAGGCGCGACGGAATCTTCCAGATCGAGAATGACGGCATCGGCGCCCGATGCGAGCGCTTTTTCGAAACGTTCCCGCCGGTCGCCGGGCACGAAGAGCAGCGAGCGCAGCTTCATGATGGCGTCCCCTTCAGCATGGCGGTACGCAGGCACTGGCAGACGATCTCGTCACGCTGGTTCAGCGTTATATGACGGAAAGTGACGATGCCGGCATCGGGGCGGGAGTTCGAGCGGCGCAGCTCCATCACCTCCGTTTCCACCCGAAGCGTATCGCCGATGAAGACCGGTTTCGGCATCGTCACCTTGTCATAACCGAGATTGGCGACAAGCGTGCCGAGCGTGGTGTCGCCGACCGAAAGGCCGACTGTCAGCGCAAAGGTGAAGGTGCCGTTGACGACGATCCGGCCAAACTCGGTGCCGGCCGCATATTCGGCATCGAGATGCAGCGGCTGCGGATTGTGGGAGAGCGTCGTAAAGAGCAGGTTGTCGGTCTCGGTGACGGTCCGGCGGATGTCATGGGCGATGCGGTCGCCGACCGCCCATTCGTCGAAATAGCGGCCGGCCATCACTCCTCTCCCTTCATGACGGTGACGACCAGCTGGTTTTCCGAAACACGGACGCCGGGGGAAACCTGCAATTTGCCGACGATGCCGTCGAAGGGCGCCCGCAGCGAATGTTCCATCTTCATGGCTTCGACCGTCAGCAGGCGCTCTCCCTTGGCGACACGATCGCCCTCAGTGACCTCTACCGAAATGACGAGGCCCGGCATGGGCGACAGGATGGCGCCATCGCCCACACCGTGATTCGCCTCGACCTCGCCTGCGTGAGGCAGGCCGATCGACCAGGCATTGCCAGCATCGAAAAGCACCGTCGTCTCGTCCATCTCGACGGCATTCGCTTCGAGGTCGGTGCGTGCGCGTCCCCAATGGAGATGACCGTCGATGCGCACCCGCACGCGGCTATCGCTTGGCCCTGCGATGCGGAAGCCGGTCAGCGCAGACCAGGGATCGCCATCCATGTCCTTCGAAAGTGCCGTGGCCGCCCTGTCAACGACGGTTTCATCAGGCTCGCTGGCCACGAGGCCTTGCCCGTGGCGGTCGAGAAAGCCGGTATCGATCTTTGCGGCGCGAAAATCCGCATCATTGGCGATGCGGGCGAGAAGACCGGCATTGGATTTGACCGGCCAGACCTCGATGCCGGCACAGGCGGCGGCGAGCTTCGAAAGCGCCGCGTCACGATTCGGCCCATGCGCGATGATCTTGGCGATCATCGGATCGTAGAAGGCGGTGATCTCGTCTCCCTGCTCGACGCCGCTGTCGACACGAACCGCCTGCGGCAGTTTGAGATGGTCGAGACGGCCGGTCGAGGGCAGGTAGCCGGCGGCGGGATTTTCGGCATAGAGCCGGGCTTCGAAGGCCCAGCCGTTCATGGTGATCTCGTCCTGGCTTTTCGGCAGCGGCTCGCCACTTGCGACCTTCAGCTGCCAGAGGACCAGATCCTCGCCTGATATGGCCTCGGTGACGGGATGCTCCACCTGCAGGCGCGTGTTCATCTCCATGAACCAGATGCGGTCGGGATTGAGGCCCGAGGAGGCGTCGGCGATGAATTCGATCGTGCCGGCGCCGACATAGTTTACCGCTCTTGCAGCCTTGACCGCCGCATCGCAGATCGCCGCGCGGGTGGCGGCATCAAGGCCGGGGGCGGGGGCCTCTTCGATGACCTTCTGGTGCCGGCGCTGCAGCGAGCAATCGCGTTCGAAGAGATGGACGCAATTTCCGAGCTTGTCGGCGAAGACCTGGACCTCGATATGGCGCGGATTGGCGATATAGCGCTCGATCAGAACGCGGTCGTCGCCGAAGGCGGCAGCCGCTTCGCGCCGGCAGGAGGCGAGACCTTCGGCAAAATCCTCAGGCCGGTCGATGCGGCGCATGCCCTTTCCGCCGCCGCCGGCGACGGCCTTGATCAGCACGGGGTAGCCGACGATATCGGCCTCGGCCGCCAGCCGCTTTTCGCTCTGGTCCGGGCCGAGATAACCCGGAGTCACCGGGACGCCTGCCGCCTGCATCAATTGCTTGGCGGCGTCCTTCAGCCCCATGGCGCGGATGGCGGCCGATGGCGCGCCGACCCAGATCATGCCGGCCTTTTCAACCGCTTCGGCAAAATCGGCATTTTCCGACAGGAACCCGTAACCGGGATGGATGGCGGCAGCGCTTGACTTTCGGGCGGCCTCCAGGATGCGTGCCTCGGAGAGATAGCTTTCGCGGGCCGGCGGCGGGCCGATGGCAATCGCCTCGTCGGCTTCCCTGACGAAGGGCAGGCCGGCATCGGCCTCCGAATAGACGGCAATGGTGCGGATGTCGAGTATCTTCGCCGTGCGGATGATGCGGCGGGCGATTTCGCCCCTGTTGGCTATCAGAAGACTTTCCATCATGCCGCGCCTCACATCCTGAACAGGCCGAAGCGCGGCCCTTTCGGGATCGGCGCATTTAGGCAGGCGGAAAAGGCGAGACCCAGCACATCGCGCGTCTGGCGCGGGTCGATGATGCCATCATCCCAGAGGCGGGCCGTGGCATAATAGGGATTGCCCTCCGCCTCGTAGCCGGCGCGGATCGGCGCCTTGAAGGCCTCCTCCTCATCGGCCGGCCAATCCTCACCGCGCGCTTCCATCGCGTCGCGGCGGATGGTGGCGAGCACCGAGGCTGCCTGTTCGCCGCCCATGACGCCGATGCGGCTGTTCGGCCAGGTGAAGAGGAAACGCGGGCGATAGGCGCGGCCGCACATGCCGTAATTGCCGGCCCCGAAGCTGCCGCCGATGATGACGGTGACTTTCGGCACGGTGGCGGTCGCAACCGCCGTCACCAGCTTCGCCCCGTCCTTGGCGATGCCGCCGGCCTCATAGCGGCCGCCGACCATGAAGCCGGAAATGTTCTGCAGAAAGAGCAGCGGCACGCGGCGCTGGCAGGCAAGCTCGATGAAATGCGCGCCCTTCAGCGCGCTTTCGGAAAAGAGCACGCCGTTATTGGCGATGACGGCGACGGGCATGCCCCAGATGCGGGCGAAGCCGCAGACGAGCGTTGTGCCGTAGAGCGGCTTGAACTCATGCAATTCCGAGCCGTCGACAATGCGGCCGATCACCTCGCGCACGTCATAGGGCGAGCGCACGTCATCCGGAATGAGGCCGCAGAGATCTTCAGGATCAAGCTTCGGCGGCCGTGGAGGCTGAATGTCTATATCGACCGATTTGACGCTGTTGAGGCTGGCGACGATATCGCGTACCAGAAGCAGCGCATGTTCGTCGTTTTCGGCGACATGGTCGACGACGCCGGAACGGCGGCCATGGGTTTCGGCGCCGCCGAGCTCTTCGGCCGAAATGATTTCGCCGGTCGCGGCTTTGACCAGCGGCGGGCCGGCGAGGAAGATCGTACCCTGATTGCGCACGATCACCGTTTCGTCGGACATGGCGGGAACATAGGCGCCGCCGGCGGTGCAGCTTCCCATGACGCAGGCGATCTGGGCAATGCCTTCGGCCGACATCTGCGCTTGGTTGTAGAAGATCGCGCCGAAATGATCGCGGTCGGGAAAGACCTCGGCCTGATGCGGCAGATTGGCGCCGCCGCTATCGACCAGATAAAGGCAGGGCAGCCGGTTCTGCAGGGCGATTTCCTGTGCCCGCAGATGTTTCTTGACCGTCATCGGATAATAGGCGCCGCCCTTTACCGTCGCGTCATTGGCAACGATCATCACCTCGCGGCCGCAAACGCGGCCGATGCCGGATATGATGCCGGCGCCCGGCGCCTCGCCGCCATACATGCCGTTGGCCGCCAGCGTGCCAATCTCCAGGAAGGGACTGCCGGCATCGATGAGCAGCTGGATGCGGTCGCGGGGCAGGAGCTTGCCCTTGGCCGTGTGACGTTCACGGGCCGATTGCGACCCGCCCTCGCGCGCTTTCGCCGAACGCTCGCTGAGCTCGTCGGTCAGCGCCTTGTTCTTGATGGCATTGGCTTTGAGGGTCTCGCTGTCGCGATCGATCGCGGTCGAAATCACCGTCATGATGCGATGAGCTCCCGGCCGATCAGGTAGCGGCGGATCTCGTTGGTGCCGGCGCCGATATCGTAGAGCTTGGCGTCGCGCAGAAAACGCTCGACCGGCCATTCCTTGGTATAACCGGCGCCGCCGAGCGCCTGGATCGCCTCCAGCGAAACCTTCACGGCGTTCTCGCTGGCAAAAAGGATCGCGGCGGCCGCGTCGGTGCGGGTCGTGCGGCCGGCGTCGCAGGCGCGCGCGACGGAATAGACATAGGCGCGCGCCGAATTCAGCGCGACATACATGTCGGCAATCTTGGCCTGCATCAGCTGGAAATCGCCGATCGGTTTGCCGAACTGCTTGCGATCGCGCACATAGGGCAGCACGACATCAAGGCAGGCCTGCATGATGCCGAGCGGGCCGCCGGCAAGTACGGCGCGCTCATAGTCGAGGCCGGACATCAGGATCTTCACGCCATCTCCCTCCCGGCCCATCAGCGCCTCGGCCGGTACCTCGCAATCCTCAAAGACCAGCTCGGCCGTATCGCTGCCGCGCATGCCAAGCTTGGAGAGCTTCTTGGAGACGCTGAAGCCGGGCATGCCCTTCTCGATGATGAGGGCGGAAATGCCTTTCGGGCCGGCGGCGGGATCGGTCTTGGCATAGACGACCAGCACCTCGGCATGCGGCGCATTGGTGATCCAGAATTTGGTGCCGTTCAGGATGTAGCGGTCGCCTTTGCGCTCGGCCCGCAACCGCATCGAGACGACATCGGACCCGGCGCCGGCTTCGGACATCGCAAGTGAGCCGACATGCTCGCCGGAGATCAGCTTCGGCAGATGGCGGCGCTTCTGTTCCGGCGAGGCCCAGCGGCGGATCTGGTTGACGCAAAGATTGGAATGGGCGCCATAGCTCAGGCCGACGGAGGCCGAGGCGCGCGAAACCTCCTCCATCGCGACGACATGCTCGAGGTAACCGAGACCAGCGCCGCCGAATTCCTCCTCGACGGTGATCCCATGCAGGCCGAGCGCGCCCATCTGAGGCCAGAGCTGGCGTGGAAACGTGTTGCTTTCGTCGATCTCCGCTGCCAGCGGAGCAATATGATCGGCGGCAAACCGCGCCGTCGTGTCGCGGATCGCATCCGCGGTTTCGCCGAGCGAAAAATCAAACATGGCACTCCTCCCGCTAAAATATGTAGCGCGGGTTGCGGCAGGTTCAAAGTGCTGTTGGTTGAATGGTATTTGGAAGCGCTAATGGAAGGTGGTGCGGCAAGCCCGCCCGTACCTCCCTCATGCCTGTGCTTGTCACAGGCATCCAGCCACCGCGCGTCCGCGCGGTGAATGACTCATTTTTTGAAGGCGTCTCTTGCGCCCAAGGACTTGGGCGCGCTGGATGCCCGTGACGAGTACAGGCATGAGGGAACGTGTTGGACGGCCAGCGCCAGATCGCAGCGCTGATCAAGATTCTATGCTACCGCTCGCGATCTTGTTCACCCGCCTCCTCTCGCCGGAAAGCCTCCGGGCTCTTGCCCATCCATTTCCGGAAGGCCCGGAAAAAGGCGCTGGGCTCTGAATAGCCGAGCTGCACGGCGATCTCGCCGATGGTCTTCGCTGTGTTCAGCAGCAGGTCGACGGCGAGATCACGGCGGATATCGTCCTTGATGGCGGCATAGCTTTGTCCCTCGTCGTGCAGGCGGTGGCGCAGCGTAGACGGCGGCATGCGCATGTCGGCGGCGAGTTCCGCGAAGCTTCGCCAGGTAGAGGGCGTGGCCTGGCTCAAGCGGCGGCGCACGGCGGCGGCGATGCCGGCGTCGTAACGGTAGCGCACCAGAATATTGGCGGGTGCGCCGCGCAGGAATTGTTTGAGCGCCTGCTGGCTGCGGGAGATCGGCAGGTCGAGCATGGCGCTGTCGAAGCCGAGGCGGCTGATTGGTTGGGAGAAACGTACGGGCGCGCCGAAGAAGAGCCGATAGTCGGCTTCCTGCTTGGGTTCGGCGCAGCGGAAATCGACGAGGCGGATCGGAATACGCCGGCCGACCAGCCAGCAGATGATGCCGTGCAGGATGATCCAGTAGGTCCGATAGGCGAAGGCCGAACGCGGGCCGCCGGCATCGCTGAGCTCGACTTCGGCGAGACCATCGCGGATGACGAGCCGCCCTCGGGGATCGTCGAGCACGACATCGAGGAAGCGCAGCGCCCGGCGCAATGCGTGACCGAGCGTCGGCGCATGCAGCACGCAATGGCAGAGCAAAGTGAAGCTGCCGCTGCGCATCGGCCTCGCGCCCATGCCGAAGAATTCGTCGTCGAGTTCGGCAGCGATTGCCAGCCACAGCGCGCCGTAGGTCTCCGCCGAAACCGGCTGGTCGATCGTCGATGCCATGCCGACGCGGGCGAGGATCGGTGCGGTCGGCTTGCCGAGTCGCCGCAGGCTGTCGAGCGCCTCCTCGACGAAACCCGGCGCGATCATGCGTCGCTCGATCTCGGCCATCGGATCCTCGCTATGGCAAAACTGGCCGAAATTATGGAGCAGTTCTGTCATCGCTTGCAATAGCCGGAACGAATAGAATCCTGCCTGCCGACACTATCTGGAGGAGATGGACCGGCGGCGAGGAGAAGAGATCCATGCTGATCCGAGGATCAAGTTTCATCGTCACCGGCGGCGGCTCTGGGCTCGGTGCCGCAACAGCGCGCATGCTCGTCGATGCCGGCGGGCGCGTGACGATCGCCGATCTGAATGCGGAAGCGGGCGAAGAGATCGCCCGGGAGTTCGGCAGCGAGGTTCGCTTCGTCAATGCCGATGTGAGCGATGGTGAGGACGGAGCGGCGGTGGTCGCCGCTGCGGTGGAAGCCTTCGGGGGCTTGCGCGGATTGGTGAATTGCGCCGGCGTCGCGCCGGCCGAAAAGGTGATCGGCCGCGACGGGCCGCACCGGCTGGAGAGTTTTGCGCGCACGCTCGGCATCAATCTCGTCGGCACGTTCAACATGATCCGGCTTGCCGCCGCCGCGATCCGGAACATGGAGCCGGATACGGAAGGCGAACGCGGCGTCATCGTCAACACGGCTTCGGTTGCCGCTTTCGACGGACAGATCGGTCAGGCGGCCTATGCGGCCTCCAAGGGCGGGGTGGCGGCGATGACCTTGCCGATCGCCCGCGAACTGGCCCGGCACGGCATCCGCGTCGTGTCGATTGCGCCCGGCATTTTCGAGACGCCGATGATGGCTGATATGCCGGCGGAGGTGCAGGAAGCGCTCGGCAAGAGCGTGCCCTTTCCGCCGCGGCTCGGCCGGCCGGCGGAATTTGCCGGGCTGGTGCGCCATATCTTTGAAAACAGCATGCTGAACGGCGAGGTCATCCGCCTCGACGGCGCATTGCGGATGGGCGCGCGTTAAGCGTCGCCCGAGGAGGAAAGATGACATTGCAGGACCCTATCGTCATCATTGGTGCGGCACGCACCCCGATCGGCAGCTTTCAGGGAGAGTTGAAGGAGGCGGCAGCGCCCGAGCTTGGCGCAACAGCGATCCGCGCGGCACTTGAGCGCAGCGGCGTCGAGGCCGAGGCGATCGAGGAGGTCGTCTTCGGCTGCGTGCTGCCGGCGGGGCAGGGGCAGGCGCCGGCGCGTCAGGCGGCCATCCATGCCGGTCTGCCGTATTCGACCGGCGCCAGCACCGTCAACAAGATGTGCGGCTCCGGCATGAAGGCGGTGATGATGGCGCATGACCTGATCGCCGCCGGCAGTGCCTCGGTGGCGGTCGCCGGCGGCATGGAAAGCATGACCAACGCGCCCTATCTCCTTGACAGGGCCCGCGGCGGCTACAGGCTCGGCCATGGGCGAGTCGTGGATCATATGTTCCTCGACGGGCTGGAGGATGCTTATGACAAGGGGCGCTTGATGGGCAGCTTCGCGGAGGATTGCGCCGAGGCCTATCAGTTCACGCGTGAGGCGCAGGACAACTACGCCATCGCCTCCCTGACGCGGGCGCAGAAGGCGATCGCGGAGGGCAGTTTCGAAAGTGAGATCGTGCCGGTCACGGTGAAATCGGGCAAGGCCGAGCAGGTGGCGCGCCGCGACGAACAGCCGGGCAAGGCCAAGCTCGACAAGATTCCGACGCTGAAACCCGCCTTCCGCGAGGGCGGCACGGTGACCGCCGCCAATTCCAGCTCGATCTCCGACGGCGCGGCAGCCCTGGTGCTGATGCGCCGCTCGCAGGCAGAGCGTCGCGGTCTGACGCCGCTCGCCACGATCCTCGGCCACGCCACGCATTCACAGGCGCCCAATCTTTTCGCCACAGCCCCGATCGGCGCCCTGCAGAAGCTCTCCGACCGCACCGGCCTGGCGCTTTCCGACGTCGATCTCTTCGAGATCAACGAGGCTTTCGCCGTCGTCGCGATGGCGGCGATGCGCGATCTCGATCTGCCGCATGAGAAGGTGAACGTGCATGGCGGTGCCTGCGCGCTCGGCCATCCGATCGGCGCGTCGGGTGCCCGGATCCTGGTGACGCTGCTTTCGGCGCTGGAGCGCTATGATCTGAAGCGCGGCATGGCCGCGCTCTGCATCGGCGGCGGCGAGGCGACGGCCGTCGCCATCGAGCGGCACTAGCGGGGAGGGCAGCCACATGATCCTTTCCGACCTTCAGCAGCAGATCTCCGATCTCGCCCGCGACTTTGCCCGCGACCGGCTGGCGCCGGGAGCGGCCAAACGCGACCGGGAGCATCTTTTCCCGCGCGACGAATTGAGGGAGATGGGCGAACTCGGCCTGCTCGGCATGCTGGTGCCGGAGGCCTATGGCGGCTCGGATACGGGCGTTCTCGCCTATGCCGCGGCACTCGAGGAGATCGCCGCAGGCGACGGACCCTGTTCGACTATCATGAGCGTGCACTCCTCCGTCGGCTGCGTGCCCATCCTGAAATTCGGCACCGAGGAGCAGCGCCAGCGCTTCCTGCCGAAATTGGCAAGCGGCGAATGGATCGGCGGTTTTGCGCTGACCGAGCCGCAGGCGGGTTCCGACGCCTCGAACCTGAAGACCCGGGCGCGGCTTGACGGCGACCACTACGTGATCGACGGCGCCAAGCAGTTCATCACCTCGGGAAAGAACGGCAATGTCATCATCGTCTTTGCCGTCACCGATCCGGATGCCGGCAAGAAGGGCATCACCGCCTTCATCGTGCCGACGGAGACGCCGGGCTACGAGGTGATCCGCGTCGAGGAAAAGCTCGGATTGCATTCCACCGATACCTGCCAGATCGCCTTCAACGCCATGCGCATTCCCGTCGATTTGAGGCTCGGTGCGGAAGGCGAAGGCTATCGCATCGCGCTCGCCAACCTCGAAGGCGGGCGGATCGGTATTGCCGCGCAGGCCGTCGGCATGGCGCGGGCGGCTTTCGAGGCGGCGCGCGACTATGCCAAAGAGCGAACGGCCTTCGGCAAGCCGATTTTCGAGCACCAGGCCGTCGCCTTCCGCCTTGCCGATATGGCGGTGCGGATCGAGGCGGCGCGCCAGCTGGTCTTCCATGCCGCCGCCTTGAGGGAGGCGGAGCTGCCATGCCTGTCGGAAGCCTCGATGGCGAAGCTCTTTGCCTCGGAAATGGCCGAGCGCGTCTGCTCCGACGCGATCCAGATCCATGGCGGCTACGGCTATATGGCCGACTATCCGGTCGAGCGCATCTACCGCGATGTGCGCATCTGCCAGATCTATGAGGGAACGAGCGACGTGCAGCGCATGGTGATCGCCCGCAATCTATAGAACCATACCGGCCCTGTTTCCGGGGAGGGACGCACGGCCGGCAAAGGGAGGAAACAAAAGACATGGTGGATTCCGCTCGTTTGAGCCTGCACGTCCCCGAACCCGCCGTCCGCCCCGGCGGCCAGCCCGACTTTTCCAACGTCAAGATCGCCAAGGCCGGTTCGGTGCCGCGGCCGGAGGTGGATGTCGCCTCGGAGGAAATCCGCGATCTCGCCTATTCGATCATCCGCGTCTTGAACCGCGACGGCGAGGCGGTCGGCCCCTGGGCCGGGTCGCTCTCCGATGAAGAATTGCTGACCGGGCTGCGCAATATGATGAAGCTGCGCGCCTTCGACGCCCGCATGCTGATGGCGCAGCGCCAGGGCAAGACCTCTTTCTACATGCAGCATCTCGGCGAGGAAGCGGTCAGCTGCGCCTTCCGCAAGGCACTCAAGAAGGGCGACATGAATTTCCCGACCTATCGCCAGGCCGGCCTCTTGATTGCCGACGACTATCCGATGGTCGAGATGATGAACCAGATCTATTCGAACGAGAGCGATCCGCTGCACGGCCGGCAGCTGCCGATCATGTATTCCTCCAAGGAACACGGCTTCTTCACCATTTCCGGCAATCTCGCCACCCAATATGTCCAGGCCGTCGGCTGGGCGATGGCCTCGGCGATCAAGAATGACAGCCGGATTGCCGCGGCCTGGATCGGCGACGGTTCGACGGCGGAGTCGGATTTCCACTCGGCGCTGGTCTTTGCCTCGACCTACAAGGCGCCTGTGATCCTCAACATCGTCAACAATCAGTGGGCGATCTCCACTTTCCAGGGCATTGCCCGCGGCGGCTCCGGCACCTTTGCCGCCCGCGGCCTCGGCTTCGGCATTCCGGCGCTCAGGGTCGATGGAAACGATTATCTCGCCGTCCATGCCGTCGCCCGCTGGGCGGCCGAACGGGCGCGGCGCAATCTCGGCCCGACGCTGATCGAACATGTCACCTACCGCGTCGGCGCGCATTCGACCTCCGACGATCCGAGCGCCTATCGGCCGAAAACGGAATCGGAGGCCTGGCCGCTCGGCGATCCGGTGCTCCGGCTGAAGAAACATCTGATCGTCAAGGGCGCCTGGTCGGAGGAGCGGCACGTGCAGGCGGAAGCCGAAATCATGGACGAGGTGATCGAGGCGCAGCGCCAGGCGGAGGCGCATGGCACGCTGCATGCCGGCGGCAGGCCCTCGGTGCGCGACATTTTCGAGGGCGTCTATGCCGAGATGCCGGCGCATATCCGCCGCCAGCGGCAGAAGGCGGGGTACTGACATGGCCAGGATGACGATGATCGAGGCCGTGCGCAGCGCCATGGACGTCTCGATGGCGAAGGACGACAATGTCGTGGTCTTCGGCGAGGATGTCGGCTATTTCGGCGGCGTCTTCCGCTGCACCCAGGGCCTGCAGGCAAAATACGGCAGGACGCGTTGCTTCGATACGCCGATCAGCGAATCCGGCATCGTCGGCACGGCAATCGGCATGGCGGCCTATGGGCTGAAGCCCTGCGTCGAAATCCAGTTCGCCGATTACATGTATCCCGCCTATGACCAGCTGACGCAGGAGGCGGCGCGCATCCGCTACCGCTCCAACGGCGATTTTACCTGCCCGATCGTCGTGCGTATGCCGACCGGCGGCGGCATCTTCGGCGGCCAGACGCACAGCCAGAGCCCGGAAGCGCTCTTCACTCACGTCTGCGGGCTGAAGGTTATCGTGCCTTCCAATCCCTATGACGCCAAAGGCCTGCTGATCGCGGCGATCGAAGATCCCGATCCGGTCATGTTCCTGGAGCCGAAGCGGCTCTATAACGGCCCCTTTGATGGTCATCACGAACGGCCGGTCACACCCTGGTCGAAACATGATCTGGGGAGGTGCCCGACGGCCATTACACCATCCCGATCGGCAAGGCCGAAGTGCGGCGCGCCGGGTCTGCGGTGACGGTGGTTGCCTATGGCACCATGGTGCATGTGGCGCTTGCCGCCGCCGAAGACGCCGGCATCGACGCCGAGGTCATCGATTTGAGAAGCCTCCTGCCGCTCGACCTCGATACGATCGTCAAATCGGTCACCAAAACAGGGCGCTGCGTCGTCGTGCATGAGGCGACCTTGACCTCGGGTTTCGGCGCCGAGGTCGTGTCTCTGGTGCAGGAACATTGCTTCTATCATCTCGAAGCGCCGGTTGTGCGCGTCGCCGGCTGGGACACGCCCTATCCGCATGCGCAGGAGTGGGACTATTTTCCCGGTCCCGGCCGTGTCGGGCGGGCCCTTGCCGAAGTCATGGAGGCCTGAGCCGTGGGCGAATTCATCATCAAGATGCCGGATGTCGGGGAAGGGGTCGCCGAGGCCGAGCTTGTCGAATGGCACGTGAAGACCGGTGATCCGGTTCGCGAGGATATGGTGATTGCCGCCGTCATGACCGACAAGGCGACGGTGGAAATTCCCTCTCCCGTCAACGGCACCGTCATCTGGCTAGCCGGCGAGATCGGAGACCGTATCGCGGTGAAGGCGCCGCTGGTGCGGATCGAGACGGCCGGTGATGTCGGCGAATCTGACGAGGCTCAGCCCATACGGATCTCGCAGGCGCCGGTCGCCGAAACGCCCAAGGCCGAGATTGCCAAGCCCGTCCTGGCGGCGACAACTCCTGCACCTGCACCTGCACCTGCACCTGCACCTGCACCTGCACCTGCACCTGTGCCTGCTCCCGCGCCTGTGCCGGTCGAAAAGCCGATCGCCGCGCCCTCCGTGCGGCTCTTCGCCAGGGAAAGTGGCGTCGATCTCAGACAGGTGCAGGGAAGCGGACCGGCCGGTCGGATCCTGCGCGAAGATGTCGAGCAGTTTCTGTCTCAGGGAACAGCTCCCGCGGCGACCAGGAACGGATTTGTCAGGAAGACGGCGACTGAAGAAATCAAGCTGACCGGCCTGCGCCGCCGCATTGCCGAGAAGATGGTGCTGTCCACCTCGCGCATTCCCCACATCACCTATGTGGAGGAAGTGGACATGACCGCACTCGAGGAGTTGCGCGCCACCATGAATGGCGACCGCCGGCCGGATCATTCGAAGCTGACGGTTCTGCCCTTCCTGATGCGGGCGCTGGTCAAGGCGATTTCCGAGCAGCCCAACGTCAACGCCACCTTCGACGACGATGCCGGCATCATTACCCGCCACAGTGCCGTGCATATCGGCATCGCCACGCAGACGCCTGCCGGTCTGACGGTGCCGGTGGTGCGGCATGCGGAAGCGCGCGGCATCTGGGATTGCGCCGCGGAGATGAACCGGCTGGCGGACGCGGCGCGCTCCGGGACGGCGACGCGCGATGAACTTTCCGGCTCCACCATCACCATCAGTTCGCTGGGCGCGCTCGGCGGCATCGTCTCGACGCCTGTTATCAACCATCCCGAGGTGGCGATCATCGGCGTCAACAAGATCGCCACGCGGCCGGTCTGGGACGGCGCGCAATTCGTGCCCCGCAAGATGATGAACCTTTCCTCCAGCTTCGATCACCGCATCATCGACGGCTGGGATGCGGCGACCTTCGTGCAGCGCGTCCGTACGCTCCTCGAAACGCCAGCGCTCATTTTCATCGAAGGCTGATCCATGAAAGAGATTGTCTGCAAGCTCCTCGTCATCGGCGCCGGCCCGGGCGGTTATGTCTGTGCCATCCGCGCCGGGCAGCTCGGCATCGACACCGTCGTCGTCGAAGCCGGCAAGCCGGGCGGCACCTGCCTGACGGTCGGTTGCATTCCCTCCAAGGCTTTGATCCATGCGGCCGAGGAGTTCGACGCCACGCAAAAAATGCTCGCCGGCAAAAATCCGATGGGCATCCGTGTCGAAGGCACCTCGATCGATCTCGCGAGGACGATTACCTGGAAGGACGGCATCGTCGGCCGGCTCACAGGCGGCGTCTCGGGGCTGTTGCAGAAAGCCCGGGTCAAGATCGTCCACGGCCGGGCCCACTTTCGCGACGGCAAGACGGTGGAGGTCGAGACTGAAACCGGCCAGCAGATCATCCGCGCCGAGACCGTGGTGATCGCCACCGGCTCCGATCCGGTTGAGCTTGCCAACCTGCCATTCGGGGGTCGAGTCATTTCCTCGACCGAGGCGCTGTCGCTGACCGAGCTGCCGAAGAAGCTGGTCGTGGTCGGCGGCGGTTATATTGGGCTGGAGCTCGGAATGGCCTTCTCCAAGATGGGATCTGATGTGACGGTGGTCGAGGCGACGTCGCAGGTGCTGCCGCTCTATGATGCCGAACTCGTGCGTCCCGTCATGCGCAAGCTTACCGAAGGCGGTATCCGTGTGCTGACCGGCGCAAAGGCGACGGGTCTTGCCGACAATGGTGAGGCATTGATGGTCGAAACCTCCGATAGCCGGCGAGAGAGCCTGCCGGCCGACCGCATCCTCGTCACCGTCGGCCGCCGGCCGCGAACGGCGGGCTCCGGTCTCGAAGAGCTCGATCTCGATCGCGCCGGTCCCTATCTCAGGATCGATGATCGCTGCCGCACCTCGATGCGCGGCATCTATGCGATCGGAGACGTGACCGGCGAGCCGATGCTGGCTCATCGGGCCATGGCGCAAGGCGAGATGGTGGCTGAGATCATCGCCGGCAAGAAGCGTGCGTGGGACAAGCGCTGTATTCCCGCCATCTGCTTCACCGATCCCGAGATCGTCAGCGCCGGCCTCTCGCCGGCGGAGGCGCAGGCGCAAGGCTACAAAATCCGCACTGGGCAGTTTCCATTCAGTGCCAATGGGCGGGCAATGGCGATGGTCTCGGAGGAGGGCTTCGTGCGCGTCGTCGCCCGTGCCGACACCAACCTCGTTCTCGGCTTGCAGGCGGTCGGAGCAGGCGTTTCCGAACTGTCGGCGTCGTTTGCCCTGGCGATCGAGATGGGCGCGCGCCTGGAAGATGTCGCCGGGACCATCCACGCCCATCCGACCCGCAGCGAAGCGGTCATGGAGGCAGCGTTGAAAGCTTTGGGAAGCGCCCTGCATATCTGAAAGGAATGGCGTGCGCCTGGCATGGCTGGTGGCCGGACCATTTCTCGGCCACAGACCCTTTAGACTCCAACATAGACATGGCTAATTCGATGCTTCGGAATTTTGCTATCAGGCCGGACGATATCGTCAGCTTCAACCTCTATCGATTAACTGGACCTGGGTCGATGCTGAAACCGTGCGAAATGTCCTCCGCCAAGGTGATCGAGTTTGTTCTTGGTTTCGAGCCCAGCATAGAGAAGGCGGCACCTCGACCATAATGGCCGAACAATTAGCACAGGACTTATATTGCGTTGCAGCAAGTGCATAGCTGCGCTGCGATTTGAGCGCTGGCGGTGGGGGCAGCCTCTGATATCTTCAGGTCAACGAAGCAATGCACCTCCTCCCGCAAAGCTTCGTGTTTCAGGCGACCTATTCCTCCTCCCGGAGCTGTCACGTTGTCCGTGGCTTAACGGTTGACGGATAATCGGACGCCATGAGCGCGCCGACCATCAGCTACAAGAACCACCGTTTCCCACCGCAGGTCATCGCCCATGCGGTCTGGCTGTATTTCCGGTTTCCGTTAAGCTTGAGGCTTGTGGAAGAAATGCTGCTGGAGCGCGGCATTGTCGTGTCCTACGAAACGATCCGGCGCTGGGGCCGAAAATTCGGTGCGGCCTACGCAAAACAACTGCGCAGAAAGAGACCCTCGCGAGAGGATATCTGGCATCTGGACGAGGTGGTCGTCTCCATCGGCGGCAGAAACCACTGGCTTTGGCGAGCCGTCGACCAGGACGGATATGTTCTCGACGAGATCGTGCAAGTCCGTCGCGACACCAAGGCTGCCAAGCGATTGTTGATCAGACTGCTGAAGAAGCAAGGCATGGCGCCAAAGAGGATTGTCACCGATAAACTGCGCTCATACGGGGCGGCAAAGCGAGATGTGATGCCGGCTGTTGAACATAGATCACACAAGGGCCTCAACAACCGTGCGGAAAACTCCCATCTGCCGCTGCGAAAACGAGAACGAGTGATGCAAGGCTTCCGATCCGTCGGCGGCTTGCAACGATTTATATCGGTGTTTTCAGCAGTCAGAAATCATTTCGTCCCGTCGCACCAGAAGCACTCCGCCCTAGCCACCCACGTTCATCGGATCCGCGCTATGGCGCAATGGAAGGCCGTGACCGGCGCAACAGCCTGAGTTTAACTGAAAGCACCTCCTCCGGCCTCAGTGAAACAACGTGACAACGCCGGGAATACCTCTGTTCTCGTCCGTCTGTCAGGAAAGATGCAATGGACGCCTGCTGGATGTTGGCTGGCTTCAACCCAGCTCTTTGATCGCCCGCGCCAGCAGCGCAACCGTCCTCTCGGATGCGGGCTATAGACAACGAACAGGCGGCAAGGCGCGATCGCCGTTTGGGCGTAATGGCTCGAACCTTCAATTGCAATGCCATGTCCGGTGTAGAGTAGTCACAATCACTCGATCGTCGATTTCTTTCGGCAACCTGAAGTGCACCAATCGGGACAGCGTCGTAGCGAAATTCTGCGTCATGGCCGTCCTCCAGAGCGAAATGTCCGCCATTGCGAAGCCAGGCGACGAGCCGCTGGCGCCTCTTCGGCGAAAGAATGCTGCTGCCGAAGCGCATCGTCAGCGACAAACTCTATCGCTACGAAAACGAGAGCGGATGATGCAGTGCTTGCGATCGGTCGGCGGCTTGCAGCGTTCATCTCGGTCATTTCAGCAATCAGAAATCTTCTCGCCCCGTCGCACCAGAAAAGCTCAGCCCCGCCACTCCCATTCATCGCATGCGCGCAATAGCGCATTGGAAAGCCGTGACCGGTGCAACTGTGTAAATTCATCGGCAAAGGCCTTGTCGGGGATTGAGCGGACAATGTGACATCTCCGCTCATGTATATCCCGCCAAGACTTGCCGGCTAAATCCCGGACTGCGCGGCGGTTATGCCTGTCTTGTTCGAGGATCGCCTGGTACGAATCTTGCGCGCGGGCGTCACCAATGATGCTGCTGCATCGGCGAGTGCCTCGCGGGCAGCTAAGGTCAAGGTGGTGGCAACGAAATCCGCCTCCCGAAGCGTAGGCGGATGCCTTTCCTCCTGGTTTTCCACCCAAAGGACCGCGCCGACGCGAATGGCCGGGTATATGCGCTTGAACCGACGAATAAGTATGCGGGCGTGCCTTGCCGAGCCCTCGTTGAGGAAGCAAACCACGATGGCGTTCGATTGTTTCGGAACGAGGCTCATGGCGCGACGATTGGGGATGTCAGAATGCCTCGCTGCGACCACCTCGGCTCCCTGTACCTGAAGAACCTGGGCGAGCATCGCAGCCGACGCGTCGTCGAGCGGGCCCCTGCCTCCGATGCAGAAGACGGTCTTGCCACGTCCGTCAGGCAGTTCGCTTTCATCTTCATTGCCTTCCTTGGGGTGAGTGCTGGGCCGACCTGACACTCCCTTCTCCTTCTGTTCTTCTTCTTTTTCCTCCTCTTCCTCTTCTTCCTGCGCAATTTCTCCAAGGTTCGAGACCAGTGTGATGGCGGTCCCGAACACCTGTTCCATCTGCTCCGCGGTCAAGACGCCTCGACGCCTATCCTTCTCCGCGAGTAGAAGGGCGGGGATGGCAACCTTGCCATAGTAATCTTCCAGATAATCCTCCTCTAAAAATTCCTCAGCGTAATCGGTCGCCTCGTCGGGATCGCCGGCAAGAAGCCGCTGGTACAGCCGTTCCTTGGGATCGAGCACCGGGTCACTACCAAAAACCACCTCAAGGAACTCGAACTGCGGGACGTACCGCCCCAACACTGCAAGACACACGGTCAACGGCGTGGACAGTACAAGACCGACCGGCCCCCACAGCCATGCCCAAAAAATCGCCGCGACGATGATTGCCAGCGGAGAGAGTCCGGTACGAGAACCATAGAGCCAGGGCTCGATGACATTGTTGCTGGTCAATTCCAGCACGACGAAGATGGCCGCAACCCAGAGAACAAGGCTCCAGCCAGGGTCGACCGCAAAGGCCAGGAAAAGCGGCAGAACTGTCGCGATTACAGGCCCGATATAGGGGACAAATCGAAGGACGATGGCCAGCATCCCCCACAGCGCTGGATTTGGAATGCCAACCGCCCACAGTCCGAGCGCCAATGGAACGCCGTAAGCGCAATTCACCACTAACTGCATGAGAAGGTACCGCGCAACGCGGCTACCCGCCTCCTGGATGGCTTCTGTTGTGCGATGCAGATCGCCATAGCCAACGAGCCGGATAAAGCGATCGCGAAGTTCTTCCCGCTCTAACAGCATGAATATTACAACGACGACGATCAAACCCAATGAGGCGATGGGGCCAAGCAGAGGACCAATCAGGCTAGTAAGCGTTTCAATTGGTCTGCTAGGCGCGAATATTTCGACGAGCACGGGCTCCCTTGGTCTTGATCCGGTAACTGGGCGTTCCTCGGCGTTGCTGAGCTCACGACCGACGCTCTCAACGACTGACGTCAGGCGCCGCACAATACCGCTATCCGTTCCACTTTCCTGGAGAGACCGAATTTTTGCTATGATGTTGCCCTGGTAGGCCGGAAGGTTTTGGGCGACTTCGGCAATGTGTCCCGCTACGACAAGCCCGAACAGGACGAGGACAAGAAAAGCCAGCACGACAGTGACTATGACTGCCGGAATACGGGGCAGGCCAAGCTTTCGAAGACGAGAGGAGATGGGAGCCAGTGCGAACGTCAACAGGACTGCGATTGCTAGAGGAAGCAGTACTTCCTTGCCGAAATACAGAATAGCAATAACAGCGAGTACACTCGCGAAGGCAGGCATGCTTGAAGGGGAGGATGGCGAGGTCGAATAGACGCGACGGGGGCCGAGGTCATTTTCCAATTCCGCCGCCTCCGCGATCTTGGCGTTGCTCGATGACATTGATGTGTCGGTCGCGCTTGCCAAGTCTTTGCAATTAGGGCGCAGTGTGGCCTCGGCAATGGTTGTGACGTACCTCACTTGACGGCCTGTAGGGCATCGTGTGCGGAGGTGACCGCATGGGCAGAGTCGCCCAGCAAAAAGCCGCAACAAATTTCGACGACGAGCACTGCCGGTTTCTTTCACGATAGTTGACCCCATGCAGATATGCTTCTTGGCCATGTGGGCGAGCGAGCTGCCGAGAGAGGTTGGGATAGAGGCCGCCAATATCTACCATCACTTTCCCAGCAAAGCCCGCGGTGGCGGCCGCAATCGCGGGAGGTCTGATTGTCATGGGGGAAAATCGTCAAAAGGGCACCTGATTGTGGCCCTAGTGAAGTTGGATCGTCCTGACAGCGATCTGCCGGCTTGTGCAGCCGTCGAGGCACACTATCTCAGGTGTAAGCCCAATCTGGAGCATCGCCATGGATCGAAGCGCGCCCGATATACTGGCGAAAGTCTGCATCGAAATTCTTCCGCCGGACCGCGATGAAATGTTTGCTGCGGACGCAACGATGTGTCCGTGTTGTCGAAAGTTACGTCCGGCAGCGAGCATGGATGACGATGGCTGCGGGATTTGCGACGAATGCCTGGCGCCATGACCGCCGACGGCAAAACACCTCCACCTATTCTGGAGACGTTCGAAGACGCGCTTGCGAAGTTGCCGGACGGCTATGTCGACGGGTATTTTGGCAATCGACCATGGGGGGTGACCGTCAAGCGGTCGCAGGATGACAAACGGACCTGGCTCTATGGTGAGGAGCTTAGCGGAGCAGATATCGTCAGCTTCAACCTCTATCGATTGGCTGGGGCGGGGTCGACCCTGAAGCCGTGCGAAATGTCCTCCGCCAAGGCGATCGAATTCGTTCTCGGTTTTGAGGCCGGCACAATGAAATCGCCGTCCCGACGGATGACGGCTGAAAAATAAGCACTAGCTCCATATTGCCTTGCAACACATGCATGGCTGCACCGCGATGTGAGCGCTGGTGGTCGGTGCAGTAACTGGTATCTTCAAGTCATCGAAGCGACGCACCTCCTCCCGCAGAGCTTCGTGTTTCGGGCGACCCATTTCCTCCCAAGGGGGGCCTGGCGGAACAGCGGCACTCCTCCTCCCGGAGGGCAGACTGTGACTCGCCAAGCAAGGGCAGAATTGGGTGCTTCATGATCAGGCCTAACACCTCCCCGGGTCCCTGCTCGGCTTTTTCATCTGCGTCTTCTTCGCGTCGATGGCAACAACGCGACCGATTGTTGCGGTTCGAAACGAATCTCAATTTAAGGACTTAACGCGTCGATGCCTTCCCGTATCCCAAGTTCCGAAATCGCTGCCGGATCTGGATTGGGCCGAGCAGTCGTCGCGTTGGTCGTCCCGGTGCGGTCTCAGTAGCATCGAACACACTCCGGCCCGGCAGGACCCTCAGCATCCGTCACCGGGCGCTGTACTTCGCGTCGA
This sequence comes from Rhizobium sp. K102, assembly GCF_022385315.1. Taxonomy (NCBI): domain Bacteria; kingdom Pseudomonadati; phylum Pseudomonadota; class Alphaproteobacteria; order Hyphomicrobiales; family Rhizobiaceae; genus Rhizobium; species Rhizobium sp. K102. Next base: position 40,572 of record NZ_CP092438.1, on the reverse strand, counting down.
GATCATCCATGGCCTTGACATTACCGGCAGAGCGGCCGTTCTCGTCGAAGGTCTGGGCAAGAAACGCATCAGCGATCGACTTCGCCAGCTCGGTTCCGATAACGCGGGCTCCCATGGTGATGATCTGCGCATTGTTGGAAAGCGCGGCACGCTCGGCCGAATAGGTGTCGTGTGTCAGGGCGGCGCGGATGCCCGGAACCTTATTGGCCGAGATGCAGACGCCGATGCCGGTACCGCAAACGAGGATCGCCTTGTCGTACGTGCCGTCGATGACGCCTGAGGCGACGCGATCCGAGAGGTTGGCGTAGTAAGGATCGGCACCGGCGCTGGTGCGCGAGACTTCGTACACGTCGAAGCGGTCCTTCAGATGGTCGGCCAGAACCTTGGCGAGGCCTTCGCCGGCGCTGTCTCCTGCAATTGCAAGCTTCATTTTCTTTCTCCTCAGAGTTTGGCGGCGCATCTGGCCAGGATGTCGAGGTAACCTTCGACATTCCAGGCCGAACGGCCGATGAAGAGCCCGTCGATATGCGGGCTCGAGATCAGTTCTTCACAGTTCTGCGGGTTGACCGACCCGCCATAAAGGCAAGGGATTTTCCGGCCCAGCACGGCCTCGGCAACGGTGATGATTTCGGACTGGCGGGCATCCGCATAATCCGCGCTCGCCGGGATGCCCTTCTCGCCGATCGCCCAGACTGGCTCGTAGGCGAGCAGGATTTCGGCACCCTTCTGGGCCCCCGAAAGTTTCGAAAGCGCGCTGCGCACCTGGGTTGCGAGGATGTCGGGAGCCTTACCGCTTTCGCGATCGGAAAGCGTCTCGCCAATGCAGATCAGCGGAATGAGGCCGTGGCGAACGGCTGCTTCGGTTTTCAGACCCACTGTCTCGTCGGTCTCTCCAAAATGTTCGCGCCGCTCGGAATGGCCGAGCTCGACGAGATCGAGATTGCAGTCCTTCAGCATTACCGGCGAGACTTCGCCGGTCCAGGCACCCTGATCGGCCCAATGCATATTCTGCGCGCCGACCATCACCGAGGTCTTGGCAAGCGTCGCCTTGACCTCGCGCACGGCCGTGAAAGACGGAATCACGAAGCGCTGGATACGCGGGTCGCGCGCGGCATCGGCAGCTTCGAGGCCGCGGGCGAAATGCTCGGCTTCAGCAAGCGTCTTGTTCATCTTCCAGCTGGTGCCAATCCAGAAGCGCGGCTTTTCGGTCATGTCGGATCCTGCGTTGATGCGATGGTGAGCGTAATGCCCGCCTGCTCGAATTCCTCCAGGACAGCAGCATCCGGTGCGCTGTCGGTGACAATCACGTCGAAATCGGCCAGATCTGCCATGACATGCAGGGCTGTGTGGCCGATGCGCTGGTGGTTGACCAGAAGGCAGGTCCTGGTCGACGACGCGATCATCGCCCGTTTGGCGCGCACGACGTTGTCGTCCATGTGATAGGCCAGCCTGCCGCTGACGGCAGGCGTCGAAATGAAGGCAATGTCGGCCCTCAGCCGCGACAGTGCCTCCTCGGTGACGACGCCGAGATAGGCGTTGAATTTCGCCGAATATATGCCGCCGAGCGCGATCAGGGTGATGCCGGTTTCGCCTTTCAGCCGCTCCATGATCGCCGCGTTGTTGGTGATCAAGGTCAGCGGCCGCTTCTGCAACAGCATTTCCCCGAGGACGGCCGCCATCGAGCCGTCGTTTACCATCACCGTCATCCCCGGCTCGACCAGTTCCAGCGCGGTCTCAGCCATAGTCAGCTTGGCTTCATTGCCCTGGCGTTCGCGAATGCGGAAGTCGCTTTCGAACTGCGTTCCGGCGTCAATGGTCGCGCCGCCGCGAACCTTGCGCAGGATGCCGGCCTGCTCGAGATCGTCAAGATCGCGATGGATCGTCATCTTTGACACGGTGAAGCGATCGGCGAGGTCGTCGAGATCCACGGTTTTGTTTTCGACGAGCAGATTGACGATCAACTGCTGCCGCTCTTCCCGCCTCATCCCGGTCTCCACGCTCGTCTGATGTTAAAATAACGGAGCCTGCGTGATAAGCAACATCTATTATGTTATTTTGCGATAAAATATTGTTGTGTTGCCATAGCTACTTCAGCAGCGCCTGCGCGGTTCGTTCGTCGGTGATCAGCCCGAAAAGACGGCGGCTATGCAAAATTGCCCGGATTGCCGGCACTTTCGACTGTCCGCCCGCCAGCGCCACGAGCCGCTCCTTCTTGGTCTTGGGAAAAGACGCGGAGAGCGTGCGCGCCGTCAGCGCGGTGTCGAGGATATTGCCGTCGGCGTCGAAAAAATGACCGAGGATTTCGCCGACGCCGCCTGCGGCGGCAATGGCGTCGATTTCACTGGGTTCAACCATGCCGGACAAGACGAGCTGCGCCTCGGCATCGACAGTGCCCAGGCCGACGAGCTTCAGATCGGCATTATTGGCAAGATCGAACACCTCCTTGACGGCACGCTGCGCCTTCAGCACTTCGCGGTCCTCGCCAGTATTGGCGAAAAAGGGAACCGGCATGACATAAGCATGGGTGCCGGTCTTTTCGGCGATGCGATGCATCACGTCATAGGGATTGGCGCCGTAATTTCGTGTCAGGCCGCCTAGCAACGAGACGAAGCGCAGGTTCTTCGCGCTCACCCTCGGCATATATTGGACGGCGGCGGAAAGCGTGCGGCCATGCCCAAGGCCGATGACCGTATTGTCGCCGCGCTCGATCTCGCGCTTGAGATAGCCGGCGCCGGCATGGCCGAGCGCACGCAGCGGTAAGCCTTCCTCGCCGAGATCGGGTGCGACCTCGCAATATTGAAGCCCGAACCGTTCCGCAAGACGCATCTCCAGCTCGACGCATTCGACGATATCCCCGTCGATGGTAACTTTGACGACGCCATCGGCAACCGCTCTGGCGATCAGGCGATGGGCCTTTACCGACGGCACGCCGAGGCGGCGCGCAACGTCGGACTGCGTCAAGCCACCGGCATAGTGAAGCCAGGCAGCACGCACGGCAAGCGTATCATCGGCGTCCGTCATCACGGCTCCTTTTCGAAGGTCATGCGGCGATTCCGCCGTATCGCAGTGCTGCTTTTTAAAGATCTGCACATCAGATGTTCAAGTCGGCGATGCCGGTGTCGATATACGGTGCCCAGAAGGCGACACTTTCGGCGATCTGCGGAATGACTTGGCGATCGTTCGGCTCGCGTTCCTTGAAGGAGAGTTCCAGGCAGATTTCATTGTCCTTCGCCCCACCTTCGGCCAGCGCCTGGAGCAGAGATACCGGCTGGATGCGTCCCTTGGCGTTGAATTCGGCCGTAAAGGGCCGGTGCCCGCCTTTGTCCATCAGGCTCTGTTTGATGTGGATGATCGGCGATACCGGCGGGACAGCGCGCGCCCATGCATAGGGGTCGTAGTCGTCGGGGTCGGCGGAGGTGATGTCGCCATGATCGATATCCGCCATCATCCACATCGGGATGGCCATTCCGGCAGCCGTCAACCGCTCCTGCAGCGACAGGCAGGCGCCGATCGTCTCGCCAAATTCGCGGCCGATGCTCATCGGCTCCCAGAACATGTAGGAGAGGCCTGCAGCGCGCGCGTGCTTGGCGACATCGGCCCAACAATCGATGGCGATCTTGATCAGTTCCTCGCGCCTGGCCGGATCGTCGAAGTCCTTGTAGGTGAAGATCGCAAATTGCGTGCCGATCGAATGGCCGCCGAGATCGGCGGTGATGTCGGCAAAGGCCTTGAACCAGTCGAGGTAGTGGCGGCGCACATCGGCATCCGGATGTCCAAAATGGTTGAGGCGCCCATAGGGGCCCGTCATGCCCGAGGTGACCCGTACGCCGGTGCGTTTCAGCGCAGCGCTCATCGTGCGCGTCAGGCGGCGGATGACGGGTGCCTGCCAGCTCGGATTGATGAACTCATGGGTCAGTTGGAGGTCGCGGATCCGCAAATCACGCGCAACCGTATCGATCAGATCGTCTGGATCGGCGAAGCGGTTCACCAGCGGATTGGTGTTGAGCGAAAGGGTCAGCGGCATGGCGGCATCCTTCAGGCGGCGGCAAGGCGGGTGGAAGCAAACCACTCGCCAAAGGCCGCGCGTTCCACTTCGTTCAGATGGAGGTAGTGCTTAGTGCGGCGATAGAGGATGTCGTCCGCCGTTTCGGCCCATTCCGTTGCGACGAGATAGCGGGCCTCGGCCTCATAGAGCTGTCCGCCGAAATGCCGCCCGAGCCCTTTCATGCTTGTCGCGCCGGCAACCACATTCCTGGCGCGAGCGCCGTAGAGACGGCCGTAGTGATGCACGAGTTTGCGCGGCATCCAGGGATAGATATCGCGCAGGCTGTTGGCGAAGCTCTCATAGTCGGCATTCGGAATTTCGCCGCCGGGCAGTGGCGCTTTCTCAGTCCAGTCGCCTCCCATATTTGGGAAAATATGCTTGAGACGCTGCATGCCGCGTTCGGCGAGCTCGCGGAATGTGGTGATCTTGCCGCCGAAAACGTTTAGCAACGGAGCGCCGCTTGTCTCGTCGAGATCGAAGACATAATCGCGGGTAACGGCGGACGGGTTGCCCTTACCATCGTCAAACAGCGGGCGCACGCCGGAGAAGCTGTGCAGCACATCGTGGCGGCGCAGCTTTTCCTTGAAGTAGCGATTGACCGCCTGGAGTAGATACTCGATCTCCGTCTCGTCGGCGGCGACATCCTCGGCCCGGCCTTCGTAAGCGATATCGGTCGTCCCGATCAGCGCCTTGTCACCCTCGTAGGGGTCGATGAAAATGACTCGTCTGTCGTGGTTCTGCACCAGATAGGCATTGGCGCCCGGCCAGAACTTCGGCACGATGATGTGGCTGCCCTTGACGAGCCGGACATTGCGGCTGGAGTTCGAACCGGTGACGCGATTGATGATGTCCATCACCCAGGGGCCGGCGCAGTTCACCAGACATTTGGCACGGAAGGTTCGCATCTCTCCCGTGGAGTTGCTTTTCGTGACCACAGTCCAACCGCCGTTCTCGCGAAGGGCCGAAACGACCGGCGAGCGGGTCAGCACCAGAGCGCCGTTTTCCGCTGCGCTCACCGCATTCAAGGTCACGAGGCGGGCGTCGTCGACCCAGCAATCGGAATATTCGAAGCCGCGTGTGTATTGATCGAGGATCGGCGTGCCTTCCGGATCGCGGAGCAGGTTCAGCGTGCGGGTCCCGGGCAGCTTCTTGCGGCCGCCGAGATGATCATAGAGAAAGAGGCCGAGCCGCACGAGCCATGCGGGGCGATCCTCAGGACTGTGTGGCAGGACGAAGCGCATCGGCCAGATGATATGCGGCGCGGCATTAAGCAGCACTTCACGCTCGATCAGCGCCTCACGCACCAGGCGGAATTCATAATATTCGAGGTAACGCAGACCGCCATGCACCAGCTTGCCCGAGCGCGATGAGGTTCCCTGGGCCAGATCGTCCTTTTCGCACAGCACGACCTTCAGGCCGCGGCCCGCAGCATCGCGTGCTATCCCCGCGCCGTTGATGCCTCCTCCGATGACGAAGAGATCCAGGAGTTCGGGTTCGGTCATGTCATGCTCCTTCGATGCCTGCTGCATCAGAATTACGCGCCCGCCGGCGACGTCGTTGCGGCTTCGGCAAGCTTGTCCCAGGCGGGTGCCATTGCCTGGCGTACATCGGTATAGGCAGAAAACAGCCGGTCGAACCGGTGGGCCTCGCTGGCATCCGGTATTTCCGGATCGCCGAGCAGCGGAGTCACCCAGTCGGCAATGCAATCGTCCATGCCGGAATAGACGCCGACGGCCACCGCGGCCATCATCGCCACGCCGGCCGCCCCCGTCTCATCGCGGCGCGACTGGCGGATCGGTGCGTTGACGGCGGCCGAAAGTGAACGGCGAAGACCGACTGAGCGTGTTGCCCCACCGGTGACCCGCAGCTCCTCTGGCATCGCGCCCATCGCCGCGTAGCAGTCGCGGGTAGCAAGCCCCAACCCTTCGATCACGCTGCGCAGCAGGTCGGGGAAGCCGTGACGCATCGAAAGCCCGGTGAAGCCCGCGCGCGCATTGGCGTTGACGAAAGGCCCACGTTCGCCCGCTTCGGAAATGTAGGGATGGTAAAGCACCGACCCCGGTCGGCTTTCTGCAAACCAGCCGTCGATGCGCGCAATGAGGTCTGCATGCGAAGCAAGCTTGCCGGCCTCGGCCATGAGATAGGCGGCGACATCGAGGATCCAGTCGATGTTGATTGTGGCGCCCATATTGGTCTGGACCTGAGTGACGATGCCGGGGATGGGCAGGGCGATCACATAGCCAGTGCCCTCACGATTGAGCTGAACGTCGGCAACCGACTTGGCGCGCAAGTGCACGCCGGTCGAGCCGATCGTCGAGCAGGCAGCGTTGCGAGCGCCGCTGCGCACGCCTGCGCCAAGCGCCGTCATCACCATGTCGACATAGCCGAGGCAGACCGGCGTTCCGGCAAGAAGCCCGCAGGCCTTCGCCGCCTCCGACGTCAGCGGGTGGCTGATCTCGCTGCCGTCGATAATTTCGGGCAGGAGCCCGCGTCTGTGGTCAAGGCCGAGCGCGTCGATCACCACTGCATCATACTGGCGGGTTCTGAAATTGCCGAAGGTGAAACTCGCCTCCGATGGATCGGTTGCCCGCACGCCTGTGAGGTTGAGATAGAGCCAGTCTTTGCAGTGCAGCGCCGCTTCAGCCCGATCGAGAAGGTCCGGCGTGAAGCAGTCCATATGGGCCAGTTGCGCACCCTGCTGGCACGTGTTGAGACCGGTGCCTGTTGCCTCGAAGCGGGCACGGTTCTGCGCTCCGCCGGCGAGCGACGTGACCGTCGGCGCGGCGCGCGCGTCGAGCCACAGCCAGGCATCGGCAACCGGCCTATTGCCGCGGCCGACGAGCCAGGTGCCGTCGCCCTGTCCGGTGACGGCGATGGCTGCGGTGCGGGATGCAAGATCAGGGACCTTTTCGCCGAGGTCACGCAACGCGCTGGCGCAATCGAGCCAGGTCTGATCCAGCGACTGCGTTGCCGAGCCATCGTCTCCGGTGGTGTATCTGTTGCGAACGGAGGCCATGGCAATCTGGCGTCCGGACAGATCAAAGGCAACGGCCTTCATGACCGAGGTCCCGGCATCTATGCCAATGATGATCTTCTGGGCTGATGTCATCGCGGCCTATCTCGCCGCCACCGCAAGCGCCACGGCGGGCAATACGCGCATCAAATCCATGTGAAGTCCTCCGATCCCTAAAGTCATCTGGGGTGATGCATCCGGCTGCCAAACTTCGGCCCTTCCACGAGCAACGGCAAGCGCGCCGCCTTTGGCAGATCCCAGATCCGGCGCGCAGCCGAAACCTTCTAGCTTCGTTCGAAAACATAACATAAAGATACCGCAATGTCAGTAAGATTTTTCTAGCGATGTAATTTTTTTCAACTAAAATAGAGGAGTAAAGACCTTACTTCCGTGCCGCCGAGCTATTGCGCGCAGCATCGAAAACGGCAATGCGCGCAATGCTCGATCTGTAAAATTTTGCAGGAAAAGCAGATAGATGTTGCCGTAATTCGGTAGAATGACAAGTGTGAAGGCGTCTGCGTTTGCTCTCACTTTTTGCTGCACCGCAGCGCGATGAATAAGATGTGATGTCGTGCATCTCAGTCGAGTTGGCGCGAATTGCCGTTGACAGCTAATAAAATATATAACATCATTTACGGCATAAGTAACATACTTCTATCACGGAAGTGCGTTTCCTGATGGAGAATTTGCAGGCCCAGGCGGTTGGAGGAGACAGCCGCCGGTCTTGTTGAGGAGGCTTCCAATGCGAGTTTTCGTCCAGAGTTGCGCTCTTGCGGGTGGCCTACCGGTTTCTGCTCCGGTGCGACGCAATGCTTCAGCGCGCCTGCGATCATCATCGCGCTAGCCCCCCATCTCGCTATTCCAAGCCAAAGGCCTTCCGACATGAGTACCCCGCCCGATTATGCAATATCAAAGCCGAGCAGCGGCAATCGCGGGCTCCTTGTCAGCGCGGCGTTGGCAGTCATCGTCGTTGCAGCGATCGCGTTCGATACGACGGTCGTCAGGATCGGTTCCGAAAACGATGTCCGCCAGCAGGCATTCTCTCCGGAAACCTTCGGCGCCGAGCAGTTCCCGAAGATCAAGGCAAATGTCGAGGAGCGGGCTGCTACGGCCGCCGATCTCGCGGCCGCCATTGCCGCCGACAAGAAGGCGGCGGCCGAGAAATACGGCACTGCGACGAGCACCGGGCCGGTCATTCCCGTCACGCTGACCGGCGTTTTCGGCGCCCGCAAGTCGAACACCAACGAAATGAAGATCGATGGGTTGCCTCCCGAGACGGTGGTCCGTGTCCAGACCGGACCTGCGGTCAACGGCACGGACCTCCGCGATGCAACCGGCACCATCGAATTCGGCCAGTTTACCAACCAGATCCAATATCAGGATGCCGGGTCGGCCATCAATAACGAGATGAAGAAGGCGGTTTTTGCGGGCCTGGATGCCGACGCCCTGGACGGAAAGCAGGCGACCGTCGTCGGCGTCTTCAAGCTCATCAACCCAAAGAACTGGCTCGTCACGCCAGTGAAGGTCGAGCTCAAATGAGCCAGCCGCAACGCAGCAACGGGGCGAAAGGCGAGGTCGTTCTCGCAGCCCGCAACATCGCAAAATCCTACGGCAGCGTTCACGCCCTCAAGGGAGTGAACTTCGACATTCATCGCGGCCAGGTCACAACGCTGTTCGGAGAGAACGGCGCGGGCAAGTCGACCTTGATGAAGATCCTTTCGGGTGTCGCGCAGCCAAGCTCCGGCGAGATCATTCTCGACGGCTCGGCGATCAGCTTTAGCTCGTCGACCCATGCGCGCGAGTGCGGGATCTCCATCATCCATCAGGAGCTCAGCCTCGCCCCAAATCTCAGTGTCCGTGACAATATTTTCATGGGCCGGGAGATCATCAAGGGTGGTGTCGTCGACTTTGCTGAAGAGGAGCGTCAGACCCGGGCGCTCATGGAAGAGCTCGAGGAAGACATCGATCCGCAGACGCGCGTCGAGGATCTTCGCCTCGGCCAGCAGCAGATCGTCGAAATTGCGCGGGCACTCTCCATCAATTCGCGCATCCTGATCATGGACGAGCCGACCTCGGCGCTGAGCGCGACGGAGGTGGAAGTGCTCTTCAAGGTCATCCACGACTTGACAAGCCGCGGCGTGTCGATCGTCTACATCTCGCATCATCTAGAAGAGGCGCTACAGATCACCAATCACGCCGTCGTTCTGCGCGACGGAAACATGACGGCCTATGCCGAGCGCAAGGATATCGATCTCGAATGGATCGTCCGCAACATGGTCGGCGAGAATTTCGACCTTGGCAGCCCGCCGCAAGGTCACCGGTTCGGTGACGTCTCGCTTTCCATCGAAAACCTCAGTGTCCCCGGTCCCTCCGGCGCTGCCTATAATGCAGTCGATCGTCTGTCTCTCAAGGTGCGTGCCGGCGAGATCGTCTGCATCTACGGGCTGATGGGCGCCGGGCGCACGGAACTGCTCGAGTGCATTGCCGGACGTCTGCGCGCAATTGGCGGACAGGTTCTGCTCGAAGGACAGGACGTCAGTGGGCTCAGCATCGCGGGGCGCATTGCCAGCGGTCTCGTGCTTGTGCCCGAAGATCGCCAGCGCGACGGCCTCGTCCAGACGATGACGGTCGGCTCCAATCTGTCGCTCGCGAGTATCCGCGCCTTCACCAAAGGGCTTTTCACCTCCGGCCATAGGGAGCGCGATCTCGTCAATGACGCGATCCGGCGGGTGCATGTGAAAACCGATGGCGGTGCAGCTTCGATAGGCTCGCTCTCCGGCGGCAACCAGCAGAAGGTCGTCATCGGCAAGATGCTGGCAACCCATCCGAAGGTCATCCTGCTCGATGAGCCAAGCCGCGGCATCGACATCGGCGCCAAGGCGGAAGTTTTCAAGTTGCTCGCGGAGCGCGCCAAGCAGGGATTGGCGGTCATCTATTCGACGTCCGAAGTCAATGAATGCCTGAGTATCGCGCACCGCATCATCGTCATGCATCGCGGCAGGATATCGGCCGAGTTCGGCTCGGATGTCACCAAGGAAAAGATCATGGCCGCCTCCGGCGAAGCCGTCGTCGCGCACTAGCCTGGATTATGGAGCACTGATTATGTCAGTCACGAACGTCACCGAAAAGAAATCATTTTCCAGCGGGCAGAAGCGCAATGCCAATATCGTGCGTCTCATCCTGGAAGGCCGGGCCTTCTTCGCGCTGATCGTCATCATCGCGGTCTTTTCGTTCCTGTCGCCCTATTACTTCACGCTGAACAACTTCCTCATCATGGCGTCGCATGTCGCGATCTTCGGCATTCTGGCGATCGGCATGCTGCTCGTCATCCTGAATGGCGGCATCGATCTGTCGGTCGGCTCGACACTTGGGCTTGCAGGCTGCATCGCCGGTTTCCTGATGCAGGGGGTCACGCTTACCTATCTCGGCGTCATCCTCTATCTGCCGGTCTGGGCCGTCGTCGTCATCACATGTGCGCTCGGTGCGCTGTTCGGTGCGGTCAACGGCGTCTTAATCGCCTATCTCAAGGTGCCGGCCTTCGTCGCCTCGCTCGGCGTGCTCTACGTCGCCCGCGGTATCGCGCTGCTGATGACCAACGGCCTGACCTACAACAATCTCGGCGGCCGCCCGGAACTCGGCAATACCGGCTTTGACTGGCTCGGCTTCAACCGCCTCGCTGGCATTCCGATCGGGGTCATCGTGCTTGCGGTTCTCGCCATCATTTGCGGCATCGTGCTGAGCCGCACCGCCTTCGGCCGCTGGCTCTACGCCTCAGGCGGCAACGAGCGGGCCGCCGACCTCTCCGGCGTCCCGGTCAAGCGCGTGAAGATCATCGTCTATGTGCTTTCGGGCGTCTGTGCTGCGATCGCCGGCTTGGTCCTCTCCTCGCAGCTGACCTCCGCCGGTCCGACGGCAGGCACAACCTACGAGCTGACGGCGATCGCAGCCGTGGTCATCGGCGGCGCGGCGCTGACCGGCGGCCGCGGTACGGTTCGCGGCACCATGCTCGGCGCCTTCGTTATCGGCTTCCTTTCGGACGGCCTCGTGATCATCGGCGTCTCGGCCTACTGGCAGACGGTATTCACCGGCGCTGTGATCGTTCTCGCCGTCCTCATGAACAGCATCCAATACGGCCGCCGGGTCAAATCGTCCTGATGACTGAGACCGAAACTTATCCACGACGGCAGGCTGGAGTCCACGAAGCCGATTGGGGAAAGCACTGCCGGATCCCCGGCAATAAACTGAACTCACAAATGGGAGAGAGACTATGTTTAAGAAAGGCATGCGCATACTTCTGGCCGCCGCGGCCGTAGCACCGCTTCTTGCAACCTCCGCTTGGGCAGCGGGCATGATGACGATCATCGTCAACGATCCGTCGAATCCCTATTGGCTGACGGAAGGCAATGTCGCCAAGGCAACCGCCGAAAAGCTGGGCTACACGGCCTCGGTTAACGCCCACAAGGGTGACACCAATACCGAAAGCAACCTGATCGACACGGCGATCACCAACAAGTCGGTGGCGATCATCCTCGACCCGGCAAACGCCGACGGTTCTGTCGGTGCGGTCAAGAAGGCCGTTGCTGCTGGCATCCCGGTCATTCTCGTCAACGCCGAAATCAACCAGGAAGGCCTGGCCAAGGCGCAGCTTGTTTCCAACAATGCACAGGGTGCCGCCCTCGGCGCTCAGCAATGGGTCGAAGCGATCGGCGACAAGGGCAACTATGCCGAACTCTTCGGCGCGCCGTCCGACAACAACGCGGCAACGCGTTCGAATGGCTACGAGACCGTTTTTTCGCAGTATCCGGATCTGAAGAAGGTCGCCAAGGAAGTTGCCAACTGGGACCGCACCCAGGGCCACAATAAGATGCAATCCATGCTGCAGGCCAACCCGGATATCGTCGGCGTCATCTCGGGCAATGACGAAATGGCGCTCGGTGCAATCGCCGCGCTCAAGGAAGCCGGCAAACTCGCCAATGTGAAGGTCGGCGGCTTCGACGGTTCGCCGGATGCCGTTGCTGCCATCAAGGCGGGCGAACTCCAATATACCGTTCTCCAACCGGTTGCCGTCTTCTCCGAAGAAGCCGTCAAGCAGGCAGACAACCTGATAAAGACGGGTAACACGGGTGCCAAGAGCGAGAAGCAGCTCTTCGATTGCCTGTTGATCACCAAGGACAACATCGACAAGTACACTGGCCCGTTCGTTCTGGCCCAGTAAACGGAGGAGGGCGCTCGCAAGAGCGCCCTCATTTTCGTGCTGGAAGCGACGGTCGGTAGTTCAATAGGCGGTTGCGTTTCGCTTTTTTTGCCTTGGCGCGGCAATCACTGTACGAAGCTGGGATCCATAATTCAGCAACAGGGGTGACCCGTGACACAGAAGACCAGCCGGGACGACGATCTGTTGGACCAGCTCACCAGCGACAGCCGGCAGACGCGCCAGATCGCGCGCCGCCGCATGATTGCAGAGGCCGTGATGGGTGAAGGCTCGATGCGGATTGAAGACCTGACCGACCGCTTTGGGATCAGCCTGATGACGGCTCACCGCGATGTCGATGAACTCGTCAGCCGGGGCCTCTTCAGGAAGACGCGCGGCATCGTCACGGCGGCGGCGACCAATCTCATCGAATCAAGCGACGTCTATCGCTCGAACCGTCAGTCGGCCGAAAAGAAGCTGATCGCCGAGGCGGCAATGCAATTCGTTGAACCGGGCCAGGCGATCTTTTTCGATGACTCGACCACGGTTCTTCAGATGGCGGCACATCTCCCGTCGAAGGCGCCGGTCACCGCAATCACCAATTCCCTGACGCTGATGAATGCGCTGACGGGCCTGCACGACGTGACGCTGCTCGCCCTCGGCGGCCAGTATTACAATTGGTGCAATGCCTTCATGGGTCGCATGACCATCAACGAGATCAAGGCCCTCAGGGCCGATGTCGCGTTCATCTCCATGTCGGCGATCAGCGATGGCACGGTGCTGCACCAGTCTCCGGAAACAGTTGATACCAAGCGCGCCATGTTCGACTGTTCGGTAAAACGCATCCTGCTTGCCGATCATACCAAGTTCGAACGGCGTGCGCTCCACAGTTTCGCAGCACTGGATGAATTCGACGTCGTCATCGTCGACGACAAGACCCAGCCGGTGCACATCGACCGCATGCGGTCCAGAGATATCAACGTGGTCATCGCCAGGGGCGCCGGAGGGCGCTCCTGACGGCGCCGACCCGTTGTTCCTCATGAGGTAAACTTGAATGCCGACACTGCTCGGGATCGATAGTGGCTTGACAGTCACCAAGGCCGTCATCTTCGATATCGACGGCACGCCGCTTGCAGTCGCCCGTCGCCGCGTCACGCAGTTCATTCCGAAGGCACGCCATATCGAGCGCGACATGGATGAATTGTGGAACGCGACGGCCGATGCCATCCGCGAAGCGATTTCTCTCAGCGGACGGCCGGCAACCGACATAGAGTGTATTGCCGCTACCGCGCATGGAGATGGCATCTACCTGCTCGATCACGCCCGGAAGCCGCTCGGCCGGGCCATTCTCTCACTGGACAGCCGGGCAGGGGCGATCGTCGACCGGTGGACGCAGAGCGATGTCGCCGACCTGGCGATTGAACTGACGGGCCAGATCCCGCACGTCTCCGCGCCATCGGCATTGCTTGCCTGGATCCGCGAAATTGAGCCTGAGCGCTACAAGCGCATCGGCCATTTCTGCAGCTGCAAGGACTGGCTGAGGTTCTGCCTCACCGGGGTCATCGGTACGGACCGCACCGAAGCGAGCACCTCCTTCACCAATGTCAAAACGCAGAACTACAGTGAGGACGCCCTTCGGCTGTTTGGTTTGCAGGATCTCGACCACGCCCTGCCACCGGCCTCGCGCTCCGACCAGATCGTCGGACGCGTGACCCGTGAAGCCGCGCAGCTGACGGGCCTTGCCGAAGGAACGCCTGTGGTCGCCGGTCTGCACGACGTCACGGCCTCGGCGCTCGGGGCAGGGGGCTATGCCAAGGGCGTTGTGGCAGTCATTGCCGGAACCTATTCGATCAACGAAACGCTTTCGTCGGAACCGCGCGTCGACCGGCGCTGGTTCTGCCGCAACGGGATTGCGCCCGGCATCTGGAACAGCATGTCGATCTCCCCTGCATCGACAGCCAATTACGAATGGTTTCTGCACACGCTCTGCGCTGCCGAACGCAAGAATGGCGAAGTGCAAGGCAGCTCGATCCACTCCCTGCTGGCGCCCGAGATCGACGCCGCCTTCGACCGCCCCTCGACCGCGCTCTTCCATCCCTATCTGTTCGGCTCGCCTTATGGCGCAGCAGCCAGCGCCGGCTTCTTCGGGCTCGGTGGATGGCACGACCGCGGCGACATGCTGCGTGCCGTGCTTGAAGGCATCGCCTTCAATCATCGCATCCATGTCGACGCGCTTCGTGACGGCTTTGCCTTCGATCAGGCGCGGCTCGCCGGTGGTGTCTCGCGCAATCCTGCCGTCGTGCAGATGTTTGCCGATATACTTGGCATGCCGGTCACGGTCACCGAAACCGATGAGGCGGCCGCCTGGGGTGCTGCGCTTTGTGCCGGGTCTGGCGCTGGTGTCTTTGCCGATCCGCAGAGCGATCCGCGCGACACGGCCTCCATCGCGAAAACTTGCCGGCCGGATGCGGCGCGCAGCGCGGATTATGAAAAGCGTTACCGGGTATTCCGCGACATTGCCGACGCGATGATCCCCCTTTGGCCTAGGATTGCCGCGCTTGCGCCGGAGCAATCGGCAAACTGAAAAGACAAATGCCTGCTGCAGTGGGCGATTTAGGACGATGAGCATGACCCCCGATTTGCAGCAGCGCTTCTCGAATCTCGACGAGAACGATATCGACGTTTTGATCATCGGGGCCGGCATCAACGGTGCCGGCCTGTTCCGCGACCTCTCGCTACAGGGTGTCAATTGCCTGATCGTTGACAAGGCCGACTTTGGCTCCGGCACGAGCGCCGCACCATCGCGGCTCATTCACGGCGGCCTGAAATATCTGGAAACGGGCGAGTTCGGACTGGTGGCGCAGTCGACGCTTGAGCGCAACCTGCTGCTGAAGAATGCGCCGCATTGCGTCGAGCCGCTGCCGACCTTCATTCCCGTCTTTTCCTGGACCCGCGGCATCTGGGCGGCGATCCGGACGCTCCTTGGGTCGAAGACGGCGCCACGCAGCCGTGGCGCGGTTCTCATCAAGATCGGGCTTCGGCTCTACGACTTCTTCGGATCGCGCGACCAAGTCATGCCGCGCCACCGGCTGATCCTGAAGAAACAGGCGCGCAGGGAAATGCCGCATATTACCCCTGCCATCGTCGCCGGCGGCATCTATTACGATGCCAAGATCAGCAGGCCGGAGCGGCTCGTCTATGAGCTCGTGCGTGATGGTCTCGAGGCGAATGCGGGGAGCCTCGCGGCGAATTTCGCGACACTGGCCGCCGTTTCAGACGGGCGTTTGACCTTCCGGCAGCCTGATGGTCGCGAGTTCGGCGTCGCTCCTAAGCTGGTCATCAATGCGGCAGGTCCTTGGATCGATCACGTCAACACGTTGCTCGGCGCTCCATCGCGGCTGATCGGCGGCACGAAGGGTTCCCATATCCTGCTTGACCATCCCGAATTGGTGCGAAGCCTCAACGGCCACATGATCTATTTCGAGGCCGACGACGGCCGCATTTGCCTGGTCTACGACTATCTCGGGTTGGCACTGGTCGGGTCGACCGACATTCCGGCGGGTGATCCGGATAATGTCTACTGCGAGGAGCCGGAAACCGAGTATTTCCTCGAAAGCATCCGCTCGCTGCTGCCGACGCTTCGCTTCGATCGCGATCAGATCGTCTACAGCTATAGCGGCATCCGCCCGCTGCCGGCATCTGATGCAACCGCACCGGGGCTGATCAGCCGCGACCACTCCGCGCCGGTGAAGGAACCCGAGGACGGTAGACCTTTTCCGGTCATTTCGCTGGTCGGAGGCAAGTGGACGACGTTCCGCGGCTTTGCGGAAGAGGTCGCCGACACCGTTCTCTCCCAGCTGCAACGCCGCCGCAGCCAGTCGACACGCTATCTGGCGATCGGCGGCGGCAAGGCCTT
The DNA here is from genome assembly GCF_022385315.1 of Rhizobium sp. K102. Classification (NCBI taxonomy): domain Bacteria; kingdom Pseudomonadati; phylum Pseudomonadota; class Alphaproteobacteria; order Hyphomicrobiales; family Rhizobiaceae; genus Rhizobium; species Rhizobium sp. K102. The sequence goes on along the minus strand of NZ_CP092438.1, from coordinate 24,407 downwards.
TCCGGCTGATGCTGAGCAGCGTCACGCCTGGATCAGCGATGCCGCGGCGCGCAGCGGCGTTGCCGTCGAGCGTGCCGGCGAACTGCTCGGCCGCTACGGCACGACGGCTGTGGCCCTGCTTTCTTCCCCTTCAAGCTATTCCGACGAACAGCGCCTGACGGGTGCTGCATGTTACAGTCTCCGGGAGATCGACTGGATCGCCCGGAATGAACTCGTTATCCACCTGTCGGACATCGTGATGCGCCGCACGACGCTTGCGATCGAGGGTCGGTTGACGCTGGAAGGCTTGCAGGAAATCGCCGGCGTTGCCGAGGCAGCGCTCGGCTGGGACGGCGAACGCACGGCAAGCGAAATCCAGGAGGTTGTCAGCCAGCTGAGCCGTTTCCACGGCCAAACGCTGACGGGCAAGCCTGCCGCCGCCGAGCCGGAAAAGGCAGCCCGCCCGGCGTTGGGCTAGAGCGTTTCAGGAGAAAGCCGGATCGAGGGAACCGGATTTATAACGCTTCGCCATTTCCGAAACGGGAAGGGGCGCGATGCGGCCGGCCATGCCGGCAGTGCCGAACTGTTCGAAGCGCTCCTTGCAGAGCTTGGTGAGCGCCGTCATTGCCGGCTTCAGATATTTGCGCGGGTCGAATTCGCTTGGGTCCTCCTGCAGCACGCGGCGGATCTGACCGGTCATCGCCATTCTGCCATCGGTGTCGATATTGACCTTACGCACGCCGTTCTTGATGCCGCGCTGGATTTCCTCGACCGGCACTCCCCATGTCGGCTTCATCTGACCGCCATACTTGTTGATGATCTCCTGCAGCTCGATCGGGACCGAGGACGAGCCATGCATGACGAGATGGGTGTTCGGAAGCTTGCGGTGAATTTCTTCGATGATGTTCATCGCCAGCACTGAACCGTCCGGCTTGCGAGTGAACTTGTAGGCGCCATGCGATGTGCCCATCGCGATGGCAAGTGCATCGACCTTGGTTTCGCGCACGAACTTCACAGCCTCGTCCGGATCGGTCAGCAGTTGGTCATGCGAAAGCTTGCCCTCGGCGCCGTGGCCGTCCTCCGCCTCGCCCATGCCGGTCTCCAGAGACCCGAGAACGCCGAGTTCGCCTTCTACCGAGATGCCGCCGAAATGCGCCATATCGGTCACCATCTTGGTGACACCGACATTATAGGCCCAGTCGGCGGGCGTCTTGGCGTCCGCCTTCAGCGAACCATCCATCATCACCGAGGTGAAGCCCGCCTGGATCGCCGTCATGCAGTTGGAGGGATCGTTGCCGTGATCGAGATGCACACAGACCGGAATATGCGGATAGATTTCTACGACAGCATCCATCATATGCTTGAGCATAATGTCATTGGCATAGGCGCGGGCTCCGCGCGACGCCTGCATGATAACCGGCGCATGACACGCGTCCGCGGCTTCCATGATGGCGAGCGCCTGCTCCATATTGTTGATGTTGAAAGCGGGAACGCCGTAGCCTTCCTCAGCAGCATGGTCGAGCAGTTGCCTCAGCGTAATGCGTGCCATCCAAGATTCCCCCATATTGATGGTCGATCGAAACGCCGCCACCTCTTCGAAACTAGAGCCCGGGCGTGAGCCGTTCAAGCATCTTATTTTAATAGGCAAATGGCATAGGAGGGGGAAGGCAGCAAGCAGCAATAACAATATCACAAACAGCGTGATATTTCTGAAGAGTTGTTTCGCGTGCACGAGCCGAATGAAAATCGGAGTGTGCTGAAGAGACAGCGCGCCATGCGCCTTGCCGGTGACGGCGAGAACTCTTCAGCCAGACACCCGAGCGGCCGCTGAATCCAGAATATCCGGTAAACCGGGTCAGATGAGACCGTATTTTTCAGTCTTATTGCCCAGGAACGGCAAGCCTTTGTCCATGGCCTCTTCCATATCGCGTGCAACGGGGCGCCAGACGGCCAGGCCCCTAGGCTAAATCGATGAAGAAGGTGGCGTTCCAGCGATGTGGGCTACGGCGCGCTGAACGATCTCGACATGCGTTCCCGGGTTCGCCGCTTCGAAATCCGTCGCCACCTTCTTCAGTGCGCCATTGGCAGCGTTGTTGTCGAAGTTGAGCGCCCAGAGCGTGATGTGCTCGGCAAGAACCGGCGTCGCGGCGAAAGACGCCATGGCGATTGCGACGATGGTCGCAGTCTTCAATTTCGCGAATAGGGTCAGCATTACCGTCTTCCTCTTGATAAGCCGGCTCCTTGTCGCAGATGATCATTTACATCTCACCTAGTATGATGAGCTAGCCATTATGAGGTTGCGCGAATTTCGCGATGGAGGCGATGATGATGGCCGCCGATGCAGCGCCGGGATCGATATGGCCGATCACCCGGTCTCCCAGTCGCGATGCCCGCCCCTTTGCCGCTGTCATGTCCCGGGTCGCGTCGCAGCCCTGGCGCGCGGCCTGCTCCGCCAGACCGAAGCATTGCTGAAGGGATGCTCCCGATGCCACGGCATCGAGCGCTGCATCGGCCGCAGGCTTCCAGGCATCGACCATGGTCTTTTCGCCGGGCTCCGCCTTGCCGCGATCCTGAATGCCTTCAGCCATCGCTGCAAAAGCGCGCACGAACTCCTCATCGCCGAGTTCCTGCCTATCCTTCACGGCGGCTCCGGCGCGCATGAAGGCTGTTGCATAGAGTGGGCCTGACGATGCACCGACCGCGTTCAGGAACGCCTTTGCCGCCGCATTGAAGGCGGCCGTCGGCGCAGCCTGCGCGGGATCGAGCGCAGCGACCGCCTTGACCGCGGCCTCACAGCCGGCATCCATGGCGAGGCCGTGATCGCCGTCGCCGATCGCGCCGTCCAGTTCGCACAGATGGTCGCGATTCGCCGCGATATCGGCGGCGATCAGGGCAAAGAGATGCTGCAGGTCTTTGGTCGTGATCGCCATCATCACCTCCTGAACATGGCGCAATTGCAGGGATGGTCGATCAGCCGTTGAAGCTCGTCGTCGAGATGCATGAGCGTGACTGAGGCGCCTGCCATTTCGAGCGAGGTGCAGTAATTGCCGACGAGCGAGGTGTGGATGACGAGCCCGGCCTCGTCGAGCCGCGCCTTGACGCGCCGCATCATGATGTAGAGTTCCATCATCGGCGTGGAGCCGAGCGAATTGACGAGGACGGCGACACGATCGCCCCGCTCGGCTTTCATCTCCCTGAGAAGATCGTCCATCAGCTCGTCGGTCACCGCATCGGCCGTCTTCAGCGGCCCGCGCGCCACGCCGGGCTCGCCGTGGATGCCCATGCCGATCTCCATCTCCTCCTCGCCGATCTGGAAGTTCGGTTTCAAGGTCTGGGGCAGCGAGCAGGGCGAGAGCGCCACGCCCATCGTATAGGTGCGCGCATTGGCATGGCGGGCGGCGCGCTCGGCCTCGTCGAAGGAATAGAGAAGATCGCAGGCAGCGCCGGTGGCCTTGAAGATGAAGACATTGCCCGCCACGCCGCGCCGCCTGTCCTTTTGATCGGCCGGGGCGGACGCGACATCGTCGGTGGTGAGCACGGTGCGCACCGCGATGTCGTCGAGCGCCAGCATTTCCGCCGCCATGTCGAAGTTCATCACGTCACCGGCATAATTGCCGTACATGAAGAGCACGCCGACGCCGCCGTCGACGGCCTTGGCGCAGGCTATGATCGGATCGGGCGGCGGCGAGGCGAAGACATTGCCGACCGCGGCGGCATCGGCGAGCCCCTTCCCGACATAGCCGAGGAAGGTCGGCTCGTGCCCGGAGCCGCCGCCGATCACCAGCCCGACCTTGCCCTTGCGCGGCCCGTCTCGGGCAATGATGGCCCGCGGCACGCCGTCCACGGCATAGAGGTGTTCGGGATGCGCCGCGAGAACGCCCTGCAGCATCTCATCGACGGCATCCGCGCCTGCATTGATAAGCTTCTTCGTCTTCACGCCGATCCTCCCCAGAACGAGCTCCGACTGCATAGATGCGGCGGGCGGGCCAGAGGTCAATCCGCCAGCGGCAAGGCGGCCGTCGCGAACGGCGCGAGCTGCACCTCTCCATCCAATGCGCTGCCACCGACCCTTCGCTCTTCGCCTGTGAGATTGACCATGTAGAGCTTGGCGCCTGCTGCATCCCGCGCCACGAAAGACAGTACTTCGGGGGGTGAGGACGAGACGCATTCCTGCCAGGAGGCGCCTGCGAGTGCCGACAAGGTCTGCACCGTGTTGAAGAGCGGCCGCCGCCCGCCTCGTTCGACGGGTTCATCAGCACCAGCGATCAGGCCGAAAGGACCGGTCAGCGCCGAAAGCGTCAGGCATTCGAGACCGGCATCCAGCACCCGGATCGCATAGCCGAGCGCGAAGGCTTCTGCGAAACGGCCGTTGTGGCGGGGGTCGCGGTTGGCCATCGGAATGCGTCCACCGGCGGGATTGTCCATCGTGCGGCTGCCATAGGGATTTTGCCGCATCGGGATCGTCGACGGGCCGATGCGATAAGGCTTATCGCCATAAATCGCACGGACGGAGCGGGTGATGAAGGGCAGGGCTTCCAATGTCTGCATGACGCTGAGATCGTCAGCCGCATGCACGATCGGATTGGTGCAATGGCTGACAAAATCGATCTCGCCCGCCGACACACGTTTGCGATTGAGCTCGGTGAAATAGCTCAGCATACCACCGCCGATGCGAATGCTAGGGAAGGCAGCGCGGGCCGCGGCATAGACCTCCTCGAGGGGAGGGCAGTCCGGCCATTGGCTGCCGGGGGCGTCGACTGTCGGTCGACGGAAGGCGAGATCAGGATCGCATCCGGCTTGAAACCCGCCTGCTGCATCTGGCGGGCTATCTCGGCCGCCTCGCTCGCCGGCGACGACTTGCAGGGAAGCGCGAGCTCCAGCGTCGAGCGGCCGCGGTGGACAGCGGCGATTGCGGCAAAATTCTCAAGCGCGTCGATGCCGTGTCCCGCATTTGGATCGAAATGGAAGAGAAGCTCGCGCGGCGTGATCTCCGATAGTAGAGACTTTGCCGAGAGCGTCGCATCGGCCTCCTCCGGCGTCACGATCAAACCGATATTAGGCATGGCGCCGGTCCGCGTACCCAGTTCGAGCCTGATCGCCGCGCCCGGCATCTGGGACGAGGAAGGTTTCTCGGTACGGCCGGTATCCCGGATGATCAGCGACGTCCTCTGCCGGACGGCTTCGCCGGCCGGGATCTGATAGGGCCATGGCAGGGCGAGCGGCCGGACGTAGCTCTTGTAGGAGGCGTCGGACCAGTTCCTCTGATCCTCCATTTCGAAGGTGTCGCCTTCCATCCGGCATTCCGCCGCAAACCCGGGGATGACGTCATGGGCGATGGCGCGCATTTCCTTGAACGGCTGCCAGGGCTCGATGAGATCGGGAAAACGCGTCGCCACGACGCGGCCGTCGACATGTTCGACCGTCGCCGGCGAACCGGCGACGCCGACGATCGGATGCAGGATGCAGAAGCCGCAGCGGTTGGTCTCGAAGCCGGTCTCGGTGACGGCTTCGGCCTCGAAGTCGAGCCGGTCCTGAGCTCCCGTAATATGGACGTCAATGATGAGCTTCGCTTCGCTAGGCCCTTCGCAACGGGACTGGTAGGTGACTTCGAAACGGTCGCCATCTTGCTCGATCTTGAGATCGGCAATCTCAGGGCTGTAGGTGCCCCAGTCCCGGTCGCGAACGAGATAGGAAACGGCCCGCAGGACCTCGATCCCGTCATAGCGGATCCTGCGGAGGTTGCCGTCGGCGAGATCGGCTGTCAGCTTTCCCGCCGTCAGGCGAACAAGCCGCTTCTCCTGTGCGCGGGTGCCGTAAAGCTGGAACGCATCCGTCGTCATCGCAGCATCGCCCCGACATCGATCGTCTGGCCGCGCGCAGCGCTGTCATAGGCCGCCTCGACGAGGGCGAAGGTCTTCAGATTGTCGGCGCCCGAGGTCGAGTGCTCCGCGCCGCGCCTGAGCTGGTCGACCCAATGCTGCTCTATCGCAAAGACGCTCTCCTGGATATTGTGCCAGGGCCGCGAGGCCCAAGACAGCAGTTTCGGCGAGACATCCATCCTGGTCGTGCCCCTGGCGTTGGTGATCTTAAGGCCGTAGCCCTGGCTGAGGCGGATCGTGCCTTCAGAGCCGTCGAGTTCGATCAGTGTCTCGGGGAAGGGCTCTTTCGAAAGCTTCGTGGCGTAGCTGACGTCGACGACTGAGGTCGCGCCGTTCTCATGGTCGAGCAGAATGGTCGCCACATCCTCGCCCCTGATCTTGGGATTGACCCGCTTCGTGCGGGCCGTCAGCGCGCTGACATCGCCGAGGATATAGCGGGCGATATCGAGCGTATGGATGCCGAGATCTTCGATGATGAAACGCTCGCCTTCGGCGAGATAGGGCTGGCCGGAAAAAACGTCATAACCCGAGCGGAAGGAGAAGCGGCCCCAGAAGGGCGTGCCGATGGCGCCGGCATTGAGCGCCTTCCGCACCGCCTGGATCGGCGTCTGCCAACGGAAATTCTCGTGCACCATCAAGGCCACGCCGGCAGCCCGGCAGGCCTCGACCATCGCCTTGGCATCCGCCAGCGTCATGGCGAATGGCTTCTGGCAGATGGCCGGCACCTTGTTTCGGGCGGCCATTTCCACCAGCGCACGGTGGCTCTGAACCGTCGTGGCGATATCGACGAAATCGAAGCCGCCATCGGCGAACATCGCTTCGGCATCGCTGTAGCGCCGCTCGATGCCGAACTGATCGCCGACGATCTTCAAACGCTCGGGATCGCGGTCGCAGATCGCGACGATGCCGGCGCCGTCGACATCGTTCCAGGCGTGCATCTGGTTGATCGCAAAGAAGCCGCAGCCGATCAACGCGCCTTTCAATCCGGTCATTTCAACCTGCCTTTGCCATCTGCATGAGGGTGACGCGCTGCTGCAGGCGGCGCTGCGCCTGATCGACGACCACGGCGATGATGATGACGAGGCCCTTGATGACCATCTGCCAGAAAGAGGAAACGCCCATCATAACCAGACCGTCGGAGAGAATGCCGATGACGAAGGCGCCGATGATCGTGCCGCCGATCGTGCCGCGACCACCCGACATCGAGGTGCCGCCGAGCACGGCTGCCGCGATCGCATTGAGTTCGAAGCTTTCGCCGGTCGCCGGATGCGCGGCCATCAGCTCCGAGGAGATGACGACGCCGACGATCGCCGCGCAAAGGCCGGAGAACATGTAGACGAAGATTTTCACGAAATCGACGCGGATGCCGGACATGCGCGCCGCCCGCTCATTGCCGCCGACGGCGAAGATGTGGCGGCCGATCGGTGTCGAACGGGCGACATAGGCGGCCGCGAGTGCCAGCACGATCAGGATCCAGATCGACACCGGCAGGCCGAGAACACGGCCCGCGCCGAAGAAGTCGAAACCGGTCGTGGCATATTCCGGCCGGCCGACAAGGTTCGGAAAGGTCTGTCCATCAGACGACAGCAGCGCCAGGCCGCGGGCGATGTAGAGCGTGCCGAGCGTGGCGATGAAGGGCGCGACGTTGAGCTTGGTGATCAGCAGGCCGTTGATGAGACCGATGACAAGGCCGATTGACAGCGTGATCAGCACGATCTCGAAGAGGTTGAAATAGATCGTGTAGCCGATCGGCAGTTCGATGCCGTAGAGGATCAGCCCGCCGGCAACCATGCCGCAGAGCCCGACGATCGAGCCGACCGAGAGGTCAATGCCACCGGTGATGATGACGAAGGTCATGCCCATCGCGAGGAACGCGTTCAGCGCCACATGCTTCGACATCAGGATCATGTTCGCCGTCGAGGTGAAGTTCGGCGCGAAGATCGCAAAGAAGATAATGACGGCGAAGAGCGCGATGAACGTCCTGAGCTTCATCAGCGTCAGAAGCGCAGAGCCGTTGGCGCCCTTCGGCGCAAGAGTTGAGGTAGCCGCCATCATGATGCGAGTTTCCCTTGATGTCCGTGTCCCTTGGCCGAGGCCGCGATAATGGCGTCTTCCGTCGCTTCGTCCCTGTCGAAGACGGCGACCAGTTGGCCATTGCTCAAGACCGCGATGCGGTCGGATAGCGCCATGACCTCTTCGAGGTCGGAGGTCGAAAACAAGATGGCGAGCCCGTTTGCCGCCAGCCGGCGCATGGTGCGGAAGACGTCGGCCTTGGCGCCGACATCGATGCCGCGGCTCGGCTCGTCCATCAGTAGCACCTTCGGATTGGTCATCAGCGCCTTACCGATGACCACCTTCTGCTGATTGCCGCCGGACATGGAGGTGACCTCGAAATCCGGGTTCGGCGCCTTGATGGACAGATCGCGGATCGCCTCCCGAATGGCGCTCTTTTCCGCGCCGCTGTCGATATGGAAGAGCCGGGTGAAGCGCGACAGGCTTGCGAGTGTCAGGTTGGAGGCGATGGAGAGCACCTGCACCAGCCCCTCGCGCTGCCGGTCTTCCGGGATCAGCGCCAGGCCGCGGCGGATGCGCCGCGTGGTGTCGCGGGCGCGTACCTCCTTGCAGTCGATGAAGATCTTGCCGCTCGAATGCGTGTGGCGCCCGATCACGCATTCGAAGAATTCGCTGCGCCCGGCGCCCATCAGGCCGTAGATGCCGAGGATCTCGCCCGCCTTGACCGACAGGGAGACGTCGTTGACCGCAAGCCCGCCGGTCGGCCGGGGCAGGCTGATGTTTTCGGCGCGGAAGACTTCCTTGCCGACCGAATGGGTGACGGATTTCGCGAAATCCTTGGCGTCCGAGCCGATCATCGAGCGCACGATCCAGCGCGTGTCGATATCGCGCACCATGGCATGGCCGGTGATCTGGCCGTCGCGCAGCACGGTGATGTAGTCACCGATCCGCATCAGCTCTTCCAGCCGGTGCGAGATATAGACGATCGCTACGCCCTGCGCCTTCAGCTCGGCGATCACCTTGAACAGGATCTCGACCTCGGCCGCCGACAGCGCCGAAGTCGGCTCGTCCATGATCAGGATGCGGGCATCGAGCGACATCGCCTTGGCGATCTCCACCAGCTGCTGCTGGCCGATCGGCAGGTCCTCGACCATCGTGTCCGCCTCGATGCCGGCATCGAGACGCCGCAGAAATTCATTGGCCTTTTCGACCTGTGCCTTGTGATCGATGCCGAGCAGGCCGCGGGTGATCTCGCGGCGCGCGAAGATGTTTTCGGCGACCGACATGTTGGCGAAGAGGTTGAGCTCCTGGAAGATCATGCCGATGCCGTTCGCCTGCGCGTCGGCCGGGCTGTCGAAGGCAACCGGCTTGCCGTCCAGGATGATGCGGCCGAGCGTCGGGCGCTCGACGCCGGCGATGATCTTCATCAGCGTCGATTTGCCGGCGCCGTTTTCGCCGACGAGAACATTCACCGCGCCGCGGCGCAGCTCCAGATTGGCGCGCTTGACGGCGACGATGCCGGAATAGACCTTCGACACGTCGTCGAGGCTGAGGATGATATCGTCCTGAATTGTCTCCGCCGCCGTCATGATCCCACCTTCAGTTCCGAAGGTGTGACGAGCGGCAGTTCGCCGCTCCTCGGCAGCGGGAAGGCGCCGATCACAGTTACCGTCTTGCCCGTGAGGCCGTCGCGCGGAACAGCGGAGAGGAAGGCGGCATTGGCTTTCTCGTTGAATGCCTTGCCGAACTGCGCCCATTCGATCTGGTTCTTGAACTCGTTGAAATTGACGAAATCGAGCGTGTCGCGAAGCGCTGTGCCGCGCAACGCCGGCCCGATCTGCACCTTCGCATCGGCCTTTCCGTCGCCGTCGCCGTCGACATCGAGGGTCGCCGCGCGCGAGGCCGTGTCGGCCGCGACGACCGTGCCGGTTATCTTCACCGCATAGGTCCAGGGCGAGCTGCTCTGCTTGCGCGGATTGCCGTATTTTTCGCCCGCAGCATCCGGGCTCGTGGAAACGAGCTGCATGACGTCCCTCAGCTCGCCGGCGCGCTTTTCGAAATAGGGCACGACCTGAGGCTGCCAGATCGCCTCGACCTTGGCATTCGGATCGAAAGCGGTCTTGGCCGCTGCCGCCGCCTTCTCCTCCGCGGTCGGCGTCTTGATAATCTTGCAACCGGGCAAGGCCGCCGCCACGACGGCAGCGAACAAAGCGCCCTTCATTCTCAACATGCGGGTGAACCTCGGCGTCTTGCGAAATCAATTGCAGGGGGCGCGGGTCGCGCCCCCTGCAAATCGCGGCGGATCAGTTCGTCAGGGCGAAGGTTTCGAGCTTGCCGGCATTGTCGGCATTGATGAGAACGCAGTCCATCAGCTGTTTCTCTTCCTTCGGCGTCGTCTTGTTCTTGATGTAGGCGTCGGCCTGCTCCACGGCGAGCTGCGCCTGCGCATAGGCGGGCTGCAGTACGGTCGCCTTGATGCCGCCCGACTTGATGGAGTTGCGCACATCGTTGGAGCCGTCGAAACCGACGACGATCACATCCTTGCGGCCGGCGGCCTGCAGCGCTGCGATCGCGCCCATCGCCATCGTGTCATTGCCCGAGATGACGCCCTTGATATCGGGATTGGCCTGAAGGATGGTTTCCATCTTCGAATAGGCTTCCGTCTGGCTCCAGTTGGCCGACTGCTTGGCGACCGACTTCAATTCGGGATAATCGTCGATGACGTCGTGATAGCCCTGCGAGCGGATGCCGGCATTGGTATCGGACTCCTTGCCGACCAGCTCGACATAATTGCCCTTCTCGCCCATCAGCTTGACGAATTCCTGCGCGCCGAGCTGCGCGCCCTGATAGTTGTTCGAGACGATCTGGGCGACGGCGACGCCGGTTGCATTGATCTCGCGGTCGATCAGGAAGGACGGGATGCCGGCATCCTTGGCCTTCTTGACGGCGGCGACGGAAGCGTCCGCGCCCGCATTGTCGAGGATGATCGCCCTGGCGCCGCGCCCGATCGCCGTATCGATCATCTCCGATTGCTTGTTGGCGTCGTCGTCATGGGTCATGACGAGCGTCTCGTAGCCGAGCTCCTTCGCCTTGGCTTCGGCGCCGACGGCTTCGGCCTTGAAGAACGGGTTGTCGTGCGCCGGGGTGATGATGGCGATGAGATCGGCCGCGAAAGCCGGCATGGCCGTGCCGAGCGCCAGCGCGCTGGCAAAGGCTGCGAGTGTCAGTCTGCGTGTCAGTTTCATACTTTCCTCCCTGTTGTGAATGACGCTCCGTCTCCCCGGAGCGGTGCCCCGTCTCCGGAGCGGTTTGCGGGGGAGGATTTGCCTCCCCCGGGGCCGGTTCAGGTGATGCGCCGGATGCTTTCGGCGATCTCCTGCGGTTCGAAGACTTTCTTCCAGTCGTCGCGCATCAGCGCCGGGATGCCGAACTCGATCGCCTTGTTGCAGGCATCCGAGAAGACACCGTCGACCTCCTTGAAGATGACTGCGCCGAGCACATTCATATGGCCGAGCAGGAAATCGCGGGCGGCTTCCGCCGGCACGCCGCGGGCAACGCATTCGTCCATCGCCTGGCGCATGATGACGAGCAGCGAGGCGCAGACGGTTTCGGAAAGGCCGGGCTCGAGCATGGCGAGCTGATCGACCGTAACCCGGTGCGAACGCATGACCGGCGCCCAGATGACCTTGGCGATTTCCTCGCCGAGCGCATAGGCGCTGTCGGGACCCTGCATCAGCGCCGAGACGATGTGCTGCTTGGCGAAGAGGCCGCCGAAATGATCCTTCTTGGCCTCCATGTCCGTCTCGTCGTTGAAGATCGGCGGATGGCAGGGATGGGTGACGAAATAGGTGAGGTCGTCGCGCTTCGGCAAATGGCCTGCGAAGGGCGCCGCTGCATCGAGCGCCACCACCATGGTGCCGGGCGCGAGCTTGTCGACGATGCCGGCCGCGACCTTGCCGATCGCCGTATCCGGCACGGCGAGGATGACGACGTCGGCGCCGTCCAGCGCGGCATCGACAGGCACGCAATCAAGGCCGAGATCGTTCCTCAGGCGGGCCTTGCCGGCATCGCTCACCTCGACATGGCGCACTTCGAAGCGCGAGCCTTTGAGATTTTTGGCAAGCCGGTATCCCATTTTGCCGCCGGCGCCGAAGAGAGCAATCTTGGTCATGGTTTTCCTCACCTTTTCAGTTCTGGATAGGATCATATACTGGTATGATGAGTCAATCACCATATCATTAGTCGGGCGTTTTAGCCCTGATGTTTTTCCGCATCGAGCCGGTCGATGGCCTGCACGTTGCCGGCCGATGGGCCTTGGGGGTCGAATTCGGAGGCGAGCCACACGTCGACGATCGATTTCGCCAGTTCCGGCCCGATGACGCGCGCGCCCATGGTGATGATCTGGGCGTTGTTGGATTTCGCCGCGCGTTCGGCCGAATAGGTGTCGTGGGTCAGGGCTGCGCGGATGCCCGGCACCTTGTTGGCGGAGATGCACACGCCGATGCCGGTGCCGCAGAACAGGATGCCGCGCTCATGCTCGCCGTCGACGATCGTTTGCGCCAGCCGCTGGGAGAGATCGGCATAGAAGCCGGACTGGCTGAGATCGTGCACTTCGAGATCCGCCTTGCCGGCGAGATGGGCGGCAATGACATCCAGGAGCGGTTTGCCGGCGCTGTCGGCGCCAATTGCGATCTTCATGGCAGTTTCCTTTCGCTCGCCATCTGGCGTGGAGATGAGCGGTCGATCGCCGCGCTGACGCGGGCGAGAATGTCGAGATAGCCTTCGACGGACCAGGCGGAGCGGCCGATGAACAGGCCGTCGATATCAGGCTCGCCGATCAGTTCCTCGCAATTGCCGGGATTGACGCTGCCGCCGTAAAGGACCGGCACCGGGCGGCCGAGAATGGATTTCGCCACCTCGGCGATCTTGCCGTGCCGCTCAGAGGCGTAATCGGCCGTCGCTGGAATACCGTTGACGCCGATCGCCCAGACCGGCTCGTAGGCAAGCAGGATCGGAGCCTCGCCGGCCTCGGTGTCGACGCCCCTTAGGGCGGCCTCGACCTGCCGCCGCAGCACGGCGTCGGCTCGGCCTTCGTTGCGCTCCTGCAGGGTCTCGCCGATGCAGACCAGCGGCGTCAGGCCGTGGCGGATCGCGGCGGCAACCTTGAGGCCGACGGTCTCGTCGGTCTCGCCGAAATGTTCGCGCCGTTCGGAATGGCCGAGCTCGACGAGATCGAGCCGGCAATCCTTCAGCATGAGGGGCGAAACTTCGCCGGTCCAGGCGCCGGCATCCTCCCAATGCATGTTCTGGGCGCCGACCTTCACCGATGTTTCGGAAAGCACGCGCTTGACCTCGCGCAGCGAGGTGAAGGAGGGGATGACGAAGCGCTGCACGCGCATATCGCGCTCGCCATCCGCATCGGCGAGGCGGCGCGCGAAGGCGAGCGCTTCGTCAAGCGTCTTGTTCATCTTGAAGCTGGTGCCGACCCAGACGACCATCAGTTCTTCCTTCCGTCACGGATCTGCGCGAAATAGCCGTCCGTGCCGACCTGCCCGCCCTTCAATGCGATGTGCAGACCGTTGGTCGGCTGATAAACGCCATGTGCAAGGCAGAGCGGCGAGCCCGGCGTCTGGGGCAGCGGCAGCAGCGTCGTCAGCGCATCGATCTTCAATTGCCGCAGCGCGTGGCTCGACGTGTCGCCGCCGGCGACGACCGCGCGCGACAGCCCTTCCGCCTCGATCAGCCGGCGCAGGATCGTGCCGAGCGCACTGCCGAGCCGATGCCGGGCGCCCGGAAGCCTGTCGATATCGGCGCCGCGGTCGGCCGATGGGCCGAGCGCCGTGGAGAGGATCACGCTCCTGCCTTCCTTCAGCTTCTGGACACCGGCCTGCACCGCTGCATCCACCGCAGCTTCGCCATCCGAGACCAGTGCGAGCGGATCGAGCGCAATGCTTTCGAAGCCGTTTTCGACGGCGGTGCGGATCTGGCGCTCGGTCGTCGGCGAGACGCTGCCGGAGACGACCGCGAGGCGATCGACCGCGCCGATATCGGGAAATTCAGCGCTGTCCTGACCGATCACGCCGGCCTGCCGCCAGACGCTGAGCAGGGCGTATTCGACGCCCGAGGAGCCGGCGACGAAGCTTCCCGAGCGGTTGGTGACACGCAGCATCTGCCGGCCGGCCGCCGCCTGCGTCGCCTCGGAATCGACATCGAGGAGCAGAATGCCTTCCGGATGCGACGTCAGCTCGTCGATCCGCCGGTCGGCATCGGCCACGGCGATCGCCACGAGATCGGCAAGCAGCACGGGCAGGGAAGTCTGCTTCGACAGGTGCAGCGCGAGATCCGCCTCAGCCATCGGCGTGACGGGATGGCGGCTCATCACGGGATGGCGGTCGATGCGGAAGACGCGGCCCCGATAGGCGGCGAAGAGATTGCCGAAAGCGGTATAGCGCTTCAATTGCGGCGCGCCGACGATGACGGGCACGATGGATTGCCCGAAAGTCGCGCAGCCGATCTCAATCGCCTTGCCGATATTGCCGATGCCGGGGCTGGAATCGAAGGTCGAGCAGACCTTGTAATGGCAGATCGAAGCGCCGAGCGATTTCAGCCAGTCGAAGGCCGGCGCAAGGTGCTCCTCCATCCATGCCGGCGTCTCGCTGCGGCTCGTTCCGGCAATGCCGATGGCGCGGCAATGGCTGAAACGGGCAAGCAGCTCCGGCCTGGGAATGTCGAGGAAGAGCACGGTTTCGACGCCGTTCGAGGCCAAAGCCTCCATGACATCGGTGGAGCCGGTGAAATCATCCCCATAATAGCTGACGAGAGGTCCATCCATCGCCGTCACGCGCCCTTGCCGTCGCTGAATTTCGCAATCGAGGCGGCGAGCTCCGGATGGTCCTTGGCGTAGACCTCCAGCGGAATGCCGGCGACCGCCGCCTGCCAGGCCTGCTGCACGGCGCGCACCCCGGCCGCAGGCCCCCCGGGATGGCTGACGATGCCGCCGCCGCAGAGATAGAGAAGATCGACGGTGCGGCCGGTGCGCAGGTAGGTCTCCGGCGCCTGCCCGCCCCACTGGCCGGAGCCCGCGACCGGAAGCGGGCAATCGGCGGTATCGAACAGCGGCGTGCTGACGGCCTTGAAGGAGGAGACGAAGCTGTCGTCCGGCTCCCAATATTTGACCCTGATGCCGTTGATCTGGAACTGGTCGACGCCGAGCAGCCGCCAGAACTGCTGATAGACCTTGAAATCCATGCCGGCGCCCGGATCGCGCGTCAGCACGTCCCAGCCATTGCGATGCGCATGCAGCACCAGGCTGGAGCGCTTACGCAGGAAGCTCATGCCGCCGAAGCCGATCGAGTTGATATTGACGACGGCGCAATTGCCGCCGGCCGCCGCGACGATATCGTGGTTGCGCATCATCTCGTCGGGATCGGCATGCGAGATGCCGAAGGCATACATGACCTTCTTGCCGGTCTTCTGCTCGTGATCGAGAATGCGCGGCATGATCGCGGCGACGCGCTCCTTGAGCGGCGAGTAGGCCGGGCTCATCAGCTTCTCGTCGTCCTTGATGAAGTCGACGCCCGACTCGATCAGTTCGCCGACGAGCGCCGCCGTCTCATGCGGCCGCAGCCCCAGCGCCGGCTTGACGATGGTGCCGATGATCGGTCGGCCTTCAACGCTGGTGAGGCGACGGCTGCCCGGTATGCCGAACTGCGGCCCGGGATGGGCATTCTTGAAAGCTTCGGGCAGCTTCATGTCGACGATGCGGATGCCGGTCATGCCCTTGATCGAATAGACGCCGCCGATCGCGATGGTCATGAGCGCTGAAAGATCGGTGCCGATCGCCTCCAGCGGGAAGGCAATGTCGACATCGGCGCGGTGAAGCAGCGTGCCGGGCGCTGCCTCGGGCCAGGTCGGATGGCGCGCATTCTCGAGCGGGCGGATCGCAAAAACCCGGGCGGCGACGCGTGATTTCAGCTCCTCGGTCTCGCCCGGAACCGGCACGAAGGTTCCGGTCGACTGGTCACTGGCGATCTTCTCAGCCATCGCCTCGACGCTGCCGGCCGTTTCGATGCGGTAGGTCAGGGTAATCATCATGAACGGACGGCTCCTCCTCTCGGCCAACGCAGATTGTCATGGCGCCAACTTGTGATCTGGTATAATGAGTATTCCAACTGATGAAAAGCGGAATCTTCGGCGGCGCAAATTTTCAGGCGCGAGCTTTGTTCTCGGCGCGGAAAACTGTTAGGAGGAAGCATTTTGAGCCAGCGAGATCTCATGACCCAGCCCATCGAACAAATCGTCCGCCGGAAACTCTCCGACGAAGTGTTTGATCGACTCGAGCGGATGATCACCTCGGGCGAGCTTCAGCCCGGCGATGAGATGCCCTCCGAGCGGGTGCTGATGGAGCGCTTCGGCGTCGGCCGGCCGGCGATCCGCGAGGCCATGCAATCGCTCGCCAACAAGGGTCTCGTCAGCATCTCGCACGGCGAGCGCGCGAAGGTGCTGCGGCTCACGGCAAAATCGATCTTCCGCCAGGTCGATCTCACCGCCAAGATCATGCTGTCGCAATCGGCCGACTCGCTCGAGCACCTGAAAAGCGCCCGCATCTTCTTCGAGCGCGGCATGGCCCGCGAGGCCGCACAGCGGGCTTCGGCAAATGATATAAAAGACCTCAGGGCAATCATCGAGCGCCAGCGCGACTCACTCGGCCGGGCCGAAGAATTCATAGATGCCGATATGGAGTTCCACACCCGCATCGCCCAGATCTCCGGCAATCCGATCTACATCGCCGTCAGCGAAGCCATGCTTGCCTGGCTGAAGGAATATCATACCGAAATGCTGATCTGGACCGGCAAGGAAAAGTTCACGCTCGCCGAACATGATGAGATAGTCGATCGCCTCGAAGCTAATGACGTCGACGGCGCCGAAATGGCAATCCTGAAACATCTCGAGCGGTCGCGCGCGCTCTATGCCAAGTGAAACCTAAAAACAAAAGTCGCATCGAGAAAAACTACGAAGGCGGCCCGGAACGCCGCAGTTCCATAAATAGGCGATCCCACATGATTGAGATTGTCGGTTCAGATAAATTCAAGAGCAACTAAAAAGAAACGAGAGGGGCGAAGGCGGCTCAAAAAGCGCAATGGCATTTGTCATTCATCTGCATACCATCTCACCGAAAAGTGCAGATAGCTATGGCTGCAAATGTGCGCGCTGTCGAGCACTCCGTCCGCGTAAGCGAGCTTTTCGTAGTCAACTGAATGCTGCCATTGAGCCGATCAAAAAGCTTGACCCCCAGCTCCTCTTCCAGACCGGATATCCGGAGCGAAATGGCAGGCTGGGTGATGTGAAGCCGATTGGCCGCGCGACCGAAACTGCCTGACGCGATGGAAACGAACGTTTCCATTTGCCTGAAATCCATCGCCGCCCTCATTTACAAAACTTATGGGATACAGGCGGCATGACATCCGCCGTGCTGGATCGACATGCCGATTACGGGGCTGAGCTTGGACGCCCTGGGATGTGACTTAGAATAGATTTGGAGAAGCCGCCATCGACGCAGAGGTCTTGACCGGTAATGTAACTCGCAAGTGGGCTTATCAGGAACTCAATCGCATTAGCAATGTCTCTTGGATCGCCGATCCTCGAAAGTGGGATTAGATCCTCTCGTGCCCGCTTGATCGCTGGATCGGCGTACATCTTTGCAGACATTGGAGTGTGCGTCATTCCTGGAGAGACTATATTTGAGCGGATGCCATCGGGCGCCCATTCTAGAGCGAGGGTTTTCGCAAGCATAGTTAGCGCCGCTTTGGTTGGACTGTATGCACCTGATCCCGCATGGGGGACTTGTCCCGACATTGACGATGTGAAGCATGCTGCGCCTCGGCTCTGTTTCAAATGCGGGTAGCAGTACTTGGCCAGAAGCCATGCCCCGCGAAGGTTGACAGCGAACATCTTGTCCCAATCGGCAACCGTCAGATCACAGATGTTTCCGGGACTCGCCACGCCGGCATTGGCAACGAGAGCATCTAGACCACCGAATTCCGATACCGCCGTCTTTACGAGCCTTGGGGCCACATCAACATCGGCCAGGTCTCCGGATAGCTCAATAGCATCGCCTCCCAAGGCGCGCACCGAACGCGCGACATCCTGTTGCCCTTCGGATGAACCAAGGCCACAGACGGCGATCTTTGCTCGCTCGCCTCTTGATGCTGCGGCTTCGGCGATCCGGATGCAAACCGCAGCGCCAATTCCGCGACTTCCTCCACTGACTAAGACTCTCATAGACGCTTCTCCGATTGAACAATTCAACATTATGGAAACCGATTCCAATTCGCAACCTAATTCTAGACATACATCGAGTTCTGCAATTTCAGCCCACATGCTGAGCGAGATGTTGCCGTAACCAGGTGAATGTCCTTCATTGTCACACCAGGTGCGGGTAGATCCCCACTGGTATCCAGCTCTTTTAGGTGGATTACCGCATTAAGCTCATTCCAGCCACCGAAGTTCCCGAAGATTCGCGCGCATGGAGAGTGATCGCGCTAGGGATTCATCAATCAATCCCCCAGCCCCTTTTCTTGAGCTCCTGCAGTCCTTTGTTAATTTCCAACAGCGGTTCTTCTTCGCGAATAATCTCGAGAACGACGCGATCGATGCTGAAAACTGAATCGACGGCGCGCCCCAAACCCTCAAAATCTACGACCCCCGTGCCGATAGGATCGTGCCCCCACACGTCCGTTCCCGTATCCGAGATATGGACGAGACCTATGTGCGAGTGATGTGATAGAAGACTGGCTACGGGATCCTCGCCGATAAAGGCCGCGTTTGCGACGTCATAGACGATGCTCAAGTTGTCGCTCTTGATTTCGTCAACAACGCCCACGAGTTCACCGATCGTCGGTCTGAAACAATATGGGGTATTCTCCATGAGTAGCCGCACGCTGGCCTGCTTCGCAACCGGCAGAAGCACGTCGAGACTTTCATATAACCACCCAAGAGCTTGAGGAACCGTAGGGGAAATCATTGGACGACGTGTCCCTGGAGAGATCACGACGTCCGTCACTCCCCAATCGACTGCAAGCTGGATAACATCTCTAATATGGTCCGAGCTTTTGCGCCTCATGTTTGCGGCCGGGCTGGCGAGGTTGATGTCGTATCCGCCAGCGTTCAGCGACCTGACGGTCGCGCCATGATCGTCGAGCTGCTTCTTCGCATCAGATCGCAATCTTGCGGACATCTCGTCCGGCCAGCAGTGAGGGGAACTTACGGGAACCTCAAATACCTTAAAGCCATGTCTGGTAAGCTCAGCCATCGCCTCCACCGCAATGGAGTTCCAAAGATAGGAAAAAGTGTTGATGATCATTGATGTCTCCCTGTCGCTTGGTGCGAATTCGAAGCTGTGTTGACCGTGGCTTCGGCATTATCCGTGGACAGCCACAACCCAGGTTTGGTTGATAGAAAGTGTTCGCCGCACGTAGACCCTCGATCGTGATCCACGCGCCATAGCTGTGCTCTGCCGATGCGCTCAGGCATGAGCTTCATGTCAGAGCTTGGAAAACCCGAAGAAAGACCGCGTGGGCAATCGGGAAGGGGGTACCGGCTCGTATGCGACAAGGCTTTCACAGTGGAGACGGCATTCAGCTGCATTGCTTCAGCCTCCTTATCTCGCGGCTTCACTAAGCTCGAAATTCAGCACAGCATGCTCGCCGAACTTGATGGACACGTCGCCCGGACCGGAAACCTCGATTGCACCGCAGAGGCTCCCCGTCGTGATGATCGAGCCTGCTCTGAGCACTGTTGCAGCCCTCGATCGATTGTTTGCGTAGTCGCAGAGCCAGGTGAGCGGATCTTTCGTCGGGTGGTGTCCGGCAGCGTCGAAGGCGGCTCGGCCGTTGAGCCGAACTTTGAGAGGAGTGTTCGTGCCGGGCTGAAGGACTGTTAAGGGCAGGGCTGGCCCTCGTACGTACCCCATGTTTCCTAGGCGATCTGCTAGGAAGGCGGGGAAGGAAATGGTGCCGCCTTCCGAAATGCCGCTCCAAACCATTTCAGCGCCAAGGTAGGCGTTGGAAATCGCGGCCTCGATGTCGGCGCGCTCATAGGTTCTATCCGTGCGAACAGGCAGATCCTGGCAAAGCTCAACGGTAATTTCCACCTCGATTTTCATGCCCCTTCGCCAGGCGATTTCCACATCGGGAGGATTAGCCACATAGGGATGAAGCGGAGCGGCGACGGGGTCGCCGCCGGGCGATTTGGCTACTTTCCAGGCGTTGACGTCTGCTCCTTCAAGCTTCGTCAACTGACTCTGTACGTCGATCGCATCCTCAAGCGCTACGGGCACTGCTACGAGCTTGACTGTGAGTACCTGGCTTCCGTCATGACGGAGGCTGTATAGCTGTTGAGCCAATGCAATTACGTCAGGGGTGGCTAGCATAGAAGTCATGTCTGCCTCTTGGTCATTTCAACGGCGTCGCCTGAACGATGAAGGCATCCGGTTCGTCCCGCCATCAGTGCCTTGGACGACGGCGCGCTGGGCGGAAGATCGTGGTAAGAGCAAAACCGACGGCCACCGCTTGTTAGGATGCCTGATTGATCCGCTCGCGAAACGTCTCCGTCCCCTGCTGAATATGGTCCAGAAGATCCATGACTGCCCAGTGCCGCTCGGCGATGTCATAATCCGTTACACGAGAATGGATGCTGTCAAAGGTGCCAAGGCGCTTGTGCCAAACCTTGGCCAGACCAGGATAGCCCATCGGTTCAGCCATCGCTGCGAGCGCCAGGAAGATTTCAAGTTCGCGGCGCAGATCGCTGTCTTCCGAAGCGTGCTTGTAAAGCCAAGCGTAGAGGTCGGGGTGGATATTGGTGAAGACGCCAGAGAAGCCTTTCGAACCAGCGCGAATAGCGGCTGCGGCGATGGCTGCATTGGCGTTAACAATCGCAAAGCCGGAATCGCCGGAGAGCGCGACGCGTCGTTTAACGGTTTCAAGATCACAGGAGACATCCTTCAGCGTTACGAAGCGACCGGTATCGCGGCACAGCTTGAACTCGTCGTCGCTCAAGAGGCGGCGATAGGGAGCCGGGCATTCGTACAGACCGAGGGCCAGGTCGCTGGGGAGCCAGCTCAAGATGGCGTCGAGGCTGGAGCGAAGTGCTTCGGTTCCTGCATTCCTTGTGTCGAGCCTGTTGCTGACCAGGACCAGCGCATCGATCCCTGTTCCGGCCATCGCCACCAGTTCGGCGCGCTGGTCATCGCGACTGTCGCTAATGTTTCCTGACGAAATGACCCGGACACGCCCGGCAGCCAGCGAGACAACTCTCTTGGAAAGCTCAACTCGCTCTTCCAGCGATAGCTTCTGCATCTCGCTCGATTGACAGACGGCAAACAGGGTGTCGGCGCCGTTGGCGATATACCATTCAACCAGCCGCTCAAGACCCTCCCAATCGATCCGGTTATCCGGTGTGAACGGGGTAAGCATGACGGGGACGATACCCTGGGCTTGGATCTTCATGATGAGTTCTCTCTTTCCTGATTGTCAAAGCGCGGTTCCTGCTGGCAGACGCGCCGCAAAACCCGCCATCAGGCGGATCTGCGCCAGCAGCATGTCATTGCCGTCAGACACCGTTGCACCGGCTGCCTTGGCGGCGCGCAATAGGGCCGTTTCGCCGCTTAAGCTGGCGATATCGGCGATGAGCATGTCGGGCCTTATGGCGGAAGCCGGCATAGGGAATTTGCTGTCTCCCTTGACGCCGATCGGCGATGCATTGACGACGATATCGTAGTCCCACCCTGCCGATCCATCGACCGCAACTGCGCATTTTTCACCCCGGAAGGTGTTGACCATAGCCGCGGTGAAGGCGACTGCTTCAGCAGAAAGGTCCATAAGATCGATCTTCGCAGCGCCTTCTTCAGCGAGGGCAAACGCGATAGTGCGACCAGCTCCACCCGCTCCGACAATCAGCACGCGGGCGCCGCGCAGTCGTGACTTTGCCTTGCCAAGACCGTTAACAAAGCCCACACCATCAAAAAGCGCGCCGTGCATCTGGCCGTCCTCGCCGCGCTGCGCGCAGTTGACGGCACCGACTGCCTTTGCTGTCGGCGTGAGGGTTGAACACCTCTTGGCCGCTGCGACCTTATGAGGGATCGTGGTGCTGATACCGCAGAGGTTAGGAATGGCAGAGAAAATATCCCACACTGCCGGGAAACGTTCGGCGGTTATCAGGAATGGCACTGCGTAAATGTTAACGTTCGCGGCGGCAAAGATCGGGTTGATCAGCCGCGGCGTTTGGACCTGGTGGATTGGATCGCCAAACACAGCGTAGACACGTGAGTTGCCGTCGAGGTTAGGAATACTCGCTCGCATAAGTTCACTCCTCGCTGAACAGGCTACGGCAGCGATCGATCGCGATATCCATCACCTCAGCCGGGTCGCGAGACCACCAGTCGGTGGAGAAGATTTCGACCTCAACTGCTCCCTTGTATCCGGCACTTCGGACCATCGAGTAGATGCCGCGCAGATCTATGATCCCATCTCCCATCATGCCTCGATCGGTCAGGAGATGCCGTGTTGGAATCAGCCAGTCATTGACGTGAAAACCAAGAAGCCAGCCTGCGTCGCCCGCTCGTTGGATCTCGGCTGGCAGGCGCTCGTCCCACCAGCAATGATAGACATCGACGACCACTCCGATGCCCGGGCCTAGTGCTTCGCACAGAGAGTTTGCATGAGACAAACTGGAGATGACGCTGCGGTCGCCGGTGACCATAGGATGAAGTGGCTCAATGGCCAGCTTCACTCCAATTTTTCGTGCGCTGTCGAGGACTTTGCCAATTGAATCCTCGATTCTTCGTCTTGCTGAACCCAAGTCCTTTTCATTGTCTCGCAAGCCTCCGGTAAATAGGAAGACATGATCAGCCTCAAATCTGGCGGCCCGCTCGAGCTCTGCTTCGGCCTGGTCAAGGGAACCCGCTGACAACGGCCCAACACGATTGTATCCAGAGACCGTCATTCCGAGATCGTGCAAAACAGAGAGGGCGTCATTTTCCCCGATCTTGGCAATTTCGTCTCCCCATACGGAAACGGTCTGCAGTCCTCGCTCCGCGCTCAGTCGAAGAAAGGTCAACATATCTGCTCTCTCTCGCACAGTGGCGTGGTTGAAAACAATGTCGGTCATCGGCCCTCTTAGTCTTTAAAAATCAACGGTTCTTCGACCGTGGCTTGGTCGGAGACGCGGTGTCAGGATTGCGCGTCGGTCAATTGGCAAGCGGACGAATTTTTTAACTGACACCCAAGCCCCGTCGTATTTGCCGTTTACTCAGACAGCCTTCCCTGCATAACGGCGAACTTCTGGCGCGAGCCACGGCGAAACGTAGCCGCGGTCGGCCTCTTCGATGAGCGATCCCGGCGGAACAAGCTCGTCGATCCGGTCAAGCGTCGCGGACTGGAGAACTGTCTCAAATCCCGCTTCCATGCTCTTGAACTGCTCGAGCGTGCGAGGTCCGAGGATCACAGACGTCACAGCGGCGTGCGCGAGTGGGAATGCCTGAGCCATGTGCATGAGGGACAAACCTGCCTCCGTCGCAACGCGCTCAAGTTCTGGAAGCAGTTCCAGTTTGCGCCTATTGCCCTCGCGCTGCATGTCGAAGCGGGTTTGCAAGATGGGATAGTGTTGTCCCCACTGCCCTTTGACGCGCTCGGCCCTTGATCCTGGCGGCGGTGAGCCATCGGTCTTGTACTTGCCAGTTAACCAGCCGCCGTTCAGCGGGCTCCAGGCGGTAAAACCCATACGGTAATGTTGAACGGCGGGAAGGGTCTCCCTCTCCACAGCCCGTTGAAAAATCGAGTAGGGCGAGCTTTCATTGATGAATCGCGCCGTCTTGTTCAATCGGCTTACGGATTGGGTTTCTGCCAGGTACCAGCTCGGCAATGTCGAACAGCCGATATACCGAACCTTGCCCTGGGCCACGAGATCGTCGAGAGCACCGAGTGTTTCATCAAGATCGGTCTGAAGGTCGGGCCGATGCATTTGGTAAAGATCGATGTGATCGGTGTTCAGTCTTCGCAAACTGTTCTCGACCTGTTTCATAATCCAGTAGCGCGACGCGCCTTGTTCGTTGCGCCCTTCACCGGCTGCCAAACGAAACTTGGTCGCAAGCACCACTTTGTCTCGACGGCCTGCAATCGCTTTGCCGACGATCTCCTCGGATTCACCATGGGAGTAAGTGTCAGCAGTGTCGATAAAGTTGATGCCGCGATCGAGTGCATTGTGCAGGATGTCTATGCACTCTTTCTCGTCAGTATTCCCATCCGATCCGTAGCTCATCGTGCCGAGCATGTACTCGCTGACCTGAACTCCGGTTCTTCCAAGATTGCGATATCTCATGGCGGATGCCCTTCATCAGTTTGAATGTGGCGCATTGGCCCATGGTTCGCGCGCACGATCTGAGATCGCATGGCACAGCACCACCCGTCGGCCTTGAGCGAGGAATTGAGGCCGCCCAAACCAATAATTTTTTGTCGACGCTATTCCGATGACGTCTGTCGA
>NZ_CP092435.1:0-445874 GCF_022385315.1 Rhizobium sp. K102 | reverse complement strand
AATCAGGTCGAGGAGACAGCATGACAGAGGCATTCGATCCACGCGCCCTTGCGGCCAGACTGCACAGCCTGCGCCAGGCCGGGCGACAGGAGGAAACCGGCACTTTCCCGCTGCCGGCCGACCTGCATCAGGCGATGGAGGCGCAGAATTTCCTGACTGCGGCCGACGGCATTTCCAGCAATGCCTGGAAGGTGACGGTCTCGCCGCAGGGTCAGGCGGTCACCGGTCCGCTGCATCCCTATGCCGAAGCCGCCTCGGGCGCGAGTATCCCCTGGTATCCGGGCATGAAGTTCGAGACCGAGATCGCCGTGCGCCTCGGCAAGGATCTGCCGATTCGCACCGGGACTGCCTATAGCCGCGCCGAAGTGGTCGAGGCGATCTCCGCTGCCCATCTCGGCGCCGAGTTGCTGGTCAGCGCCGTCAGGGAAAGCGGCAGCATCTCCTTTCTGCTGTTTACATCAGACCGCCTCGGCAACAGCGGCTATGTACTTGGCCCGAAGCTCGACAAAAGCGCTGTCGATACCGCCGCTGGCACGCCGCTCAAGGTCACCCATGCCGGCCGCACGATCTATGATGGTCCGGCGCAGCATCCGAAGGGCGACGTTCTCACATGGCTCGTCGATTACGCCAATGACGGCCTGCGCCCAGAGACATCGCTGAAGGCAGGCGCGTTGATCACCACGGGCACGTTGAGCGGCGCGATCGAACTGACGGAGCCAGGCGAGATCGATATCCTCCTCGGCGACAGCCAGCTCCGTTTCGCGGTGGCGAAGCCCTGATCGATCGCGGCTTGCCGTCGGCTTGCCGTTCCCGGATCTGGACCTTATTCGGTGATTGTCATCCGGTTCCGCCTGCTGTAATAAACTTGAGTATTAATTGAAGGTTTATCTCCGGCCGCTGGGCCGGAGGCGGAAGTGGAAATGACGTTTCAACCGCGGATGCAGAACAAGATCCAGGGCTTCTCCGTCATCGGCGGGGTGCATCGCCGCCAATGGAATGGCATCGTCGCCGATGTCTGGGACGTCGAATGCGCCGCTTATGCCGGCGGCTATTATGTCTCGCGGGATCCGCGGCTCTTCATCATGCTCGACAAACGCGGACCGGGCAATTCGCGCATCAAGCTGTCGCCGAAGGCCGAGGGCGCCGTTCAGGATGCGGAAAAGCGGCCGATCTCCTATGTGCCGGCCGGCATGGAAGTCTGGGCCGACCTCACCAGCGTGCATTCGGTGCGCCACCTCGACGTCCATTTCGACGCCGACACGATCAGCCGCCGGCTGATGGAGGACATAGACCCGCGTCGTCTCGGAAGCCCGCAGCTTCTCTTTTCCGACGAGCGCCTGCTGGCGCTGGCGCAGCTGGTCGCCGCCGAATGCCTCAATCCGGAGCCGCTGCACGATCTCTATGGCGACGGCCTCGCGCTGGCGCTGATCATCGACGTGCTGAAGCTTTCCAAGGCGGTGCCGCGCAAACGCAGCAAGCTCGCCTCCTGGCAGCTTCGCCGCGCCACCGATTTCATCGAGGAAAACTGCCTGCGCAACATCCGCCTCGAGGAACTCGCCGGCCTGACCGGCCTGTCGCAATCGCATTTCAGCCATGCCTTCAAGGCTTCGACCGGCATCGCCCCGCATCAGTGGCAGACCAATGCCCGGCTCGAGAGGGCGAAGCGCCTGCTGGTTGACAGCGAATATGCCTTGACCGCGATCGCCGCCGAAACCGGCTTTGCCGATCAGGCGCATTTCACCCGCGTCTTCCGCAAGCATGTCGGCAGCACGCCGGCCAGCTGGAAAAAAAGGGCCCAGCTTGCCTAATTGCAACGGCCTTAGGGCAATTGTTTGCGAGCCGGAGAATTGCCCAAAAACGTTCAAATTTCCCCGATCCGGACAAGCCGAGCCGTTTAAATTGAGTTAAACGCTCACCTTAATAAGGCTTCGCCGCACCAGCGGCATGTGTGGGGTTAATAGGACATGAGTGGGCAGATCAGTGGCCTGAGTTTCAAGATAAATCTGTTGGCGGGCGTTGCGATCGCCGGCCTGATCGCCGGCTCCGCCGCGGCACAGGACGCAAC
The DNA here is from genome assembly GCF_022385315.1 of Rhizobium sp. K102. Classification (NCBI taxonomy): domain Bacteria; kingdom Pseudomonadati; phylum Pseudomonadota; class Alphaproteobacteria; order Hyphomicrobiales; family Rhizobiaceae; genus Rhizobium; species Rhizobium sp. K102. Next base: position 443,809 of record NZ_CP092435.1, on the reverse strand, counting down.
GTCGACGACGCTCGAACCGATCGTCATCCAGGGCGGCGGCGACACCGCGACCAGTCCCGTCAAAGGCTATGTCGCCAAGAACTCTTCCACCGGCTCGAAAAGCGACACGCCGCTCAACGAAATCCCGCAGTCCGTCTCCGTCGTCGGCACCGAGGAAATGGACGATCGCGGCATCACCAACAAGATCGACGAGGCGCTGCTCTATACGCCGGGTGTCACCTCGCAGCCCTTTGGCAATGACGGCGATACCGACTGGTTCTACATCCGCGGATTCGACGCCGGCCAGACCGGCATCTTCTTCGACAATCTGACGCTTTTCAGCTACGGCTTCGGCGGCTTCCAGCTCGATCCCTTCATGCTGGAGCGCATCGAAGTGCTGAAGGGCCCGGCTTCCGTACTTTACGGCGGCGCCAATCCCGGCGGCATCGTCAATCTCGTCCGCAAGCGCCCGCTCGACGAGCCGCTCTTCTATACGGAGATCGGCATCAACAGCAACGGCAACGCCTTCACCGGCTTCGATGTCTCCGACAAGATCGGCTCCAGCGGAGCGATGAGCTACCGCATCACCGGCAAGGTTGCCGGCGGAGACAATTATTCGGATTTTTCCGAGGATTTCCGCGGCTTCATCATGCCGCAGCTGACGATCTCGCCGGATGACGCCACCAGCCTGACGGTCTGGGGCAGCCTCGCCGGCCTCGATCAGGTGCATACCGGCAACGGCTTCTTTCCCTATGTCGGCACCGTCGAGGACGCGCCGTTCGGCAAAATAGACCGCGACGCCTTTTATGGCGAGCCCGACATCGATGATGGCAGCTATGTTCAGAAGATGATCGGGGTCGAATTCGAGCATGAGTTCGACAACGGCATCAAGTTCTCCCAGAATCTGCGCTACGGTCGGCTCGACAAGCACGAAATCGGCCCCTACCTGAACGGCTGGCTCGGCGGTGTGCCGACGGGTCCGGACTATCAGCTGGCGCGCATCGGTTTCGAGGGGCGCTCCGGCGTCGACACCTTCTCGATCGACAACCGGCTCGAAGGCGAGACCGATATCGGCGGTGCCACGCACAATCTTCTCGTCGGGCTTGATTACAGCTATTACCGTCTCGACAATTGGCAGGCCTGCTGCGGCTCCAATTCGATCAGCGCCACCGATCCCCTCTACGGCACAACCCAGGGCGCCAATTTCGTCTATGCCGACGGCATCGTCACCAAGAACCAGATCGGCGTCTATGCCCAGGACCGCATCCATTTCGGTGATGGCTGGCTGCTGACGCTGAACGGCCGTTACGATTATGTCGATATCGACCAAGATGCCAGGATCGGCACGACCTTCAGCACCAACGACAGCGCCGTCAGCGGCCGCATCGGCCTTGCCTATGAGTTCGACAACGGCCTGACGCCCTATGTCAGCGCCGCGACTTTCTTCAACCCGCTGATCGGCACCGGTGTATCAGGCGCGCTGAAGCCGGAGGAAGGCGAGCAGTTCGAAGGCGGCATCAAATATGAGCCGAGCTTCATCGACGGCTCGCTGACCGCGTCGGTCTTCCACATCACCAAGCGCAACAACACCGTCACCAATCCGGCGACCTTCGCCCAGAGCCAGCTCGGCGAGGTCGTTTCGCGCGGCGCCGAACTCGAAGGCAAGGTCAATATCAACGAGAACTGGAAGGTTCTCGCCTCGCTTGCCTATACGGACATGGAAGTGACCGAGAATGAGGCCAACCCGGCCCTCGTCGGCAATTCACCCTTTATCGTCCCGAAGGTGACCGCTTCCCTCTGGGTCGACTATACGCTGACGACGGGTGCCTTCGAAGGCATGAGCTTCGGCGCCGGCGTGCGCCATCAGGGCTGGTCCTGGGCCGATGAGGCCAATACCGAGAAGGTGCCGGCCGCCACCCTTGTCGATGCCGCGATCCGCTACGAAAAAGAAAACTGGGGCGCCGCGCTCAACGTCACCAACCTCTTCGACAAGGAATACGTCAAGGGTTGCGGCGGCCTGACCGTCTGCGGTTACGGCGATGCCCGCACTGTCACCTTCAAGCTCAGCAGGAAGTGGTAAGTTGACAATCACAGTTTAGTTTTGCAGGAACCTGCGGGAAAGGGAGGGTAAGCCCCTCCCGAACCCCGTTTGCAGCGACGAACCTGGAGCAGACCATGCCTTCGCCTTTTCTTGCCCTGTCGGGAATCGAATATGCCGTCGGGCCGAAATCCATTCTGCACGGCATCGACCTGACGCTCGCACATGGCCGCATCTACGGGCTGGTAGGGCCGAACGGGTCCGGCAAGAGCACACTTTTGAAGATCATCGCCCGCCAGGTCGCGCCGAAATCCGGCGCCGTCGCCTTCGGCGGCAAACAGGCAGCCGATTGGGGCGCCCGCGAATTTGCCCGGCACGTCGCCTATATGCCGCAATTCACGCCGGCGACCGACGGCATGACCGTGCGCGAGTTGATAGCGCTCGGCCGTTTCCCCTGGCATGGCACGCTCGGCCGCTTCACCGCGACCGATCGCAACAAGGTTGAGGAGGCGATCGTCCGCACCGAGCTCGAGGATTTCGCCGACCGTCTCGTCGCCAACATGTCCGGCGGCGAACGCCAGCGCGCCTGGATTGCCATGATGCTCGCCCAGGATGCCCGCTGCCTGCTGCTCGACGAGCCGACCTCCGCACTTGACCTCGCGCATCAGGCCAGCGTTCTCTCGCTGGTCAAGGAACTCAGTCACGAACGCGGGCTGACCGTCATCGTCGTCCTGCACGACATCAATCTGGCCGCGCGCTATTGCGATGCGATCATCGCGCTCAACCGCGGCCGGATCACCGCCGAAGGCACGCCCGCCGAGATCATGCAGACCGATACGCTGCAGTCGATTTTCGGCGTCGGAATGGGCGTTTTTCCGCATCCGGTTCGCAACGAACCGGTGAGCTATCTGCTGTAGGCCATGGCTTTTCTGGCTTACTTCTCCCGCAGGCAATTTCTGGCCGGTGCGGCAGCCTCGCTCTCCACCCCCGCGCTGGTGCGGGCAGCGGAGGGTTTGCGCGTCGCCACACTCGACTGGGCGCTGCTCGAAACCCTGCTGGCCATCGGCGCCGACGTCGTTGCGGCAACCGAATTGCGGCAGTTCCGCGAGGTCGCCGTCACACCTGACGTGCCAGCGGCGGTAGCCGATCTCGGCCTGCGCGGCACGCCGAATTTCGAGGTGCTGCGGTTTGCACGACCGGAGCTGATCTTCAATTCGAACTTCTATGCCTGGGCCGACGAGCGCATGCGCCTGATTGCGCCGGTGGAAAGCCATGCGATCTACAAGCCCGGCAAAAGCCCTTTCGCGCTGGCCGAACAGGTAACGCTTGCACTCGGCGAGCGCCTACAGCTTCCCGCCGCCAGGCAGTTGACCGAGGCGCTTTCAGCCCGGCTCGACCGCCACCGCTCTCGCTTTGCCGCGGGCGACGGACGGCCAGTCCTCCCGATCAATCTCGGCGACGCCAGGCATTTCCGCGTCTTCGGCGCCGACAGCATGTTCGGCGAAGTGCTGAACCGCGTCGGCCTGACCAATGCCTGGCAGGGTGCGACAAGCTACTCGGCGGCGGCGCCCATCGGCATCGAGACATTGGCGTCGATGCCCGACGCCTGGATCGTCATGATCCCGCCGCACCCGGCCGACGCTCTCGCCGCGCTCTCCGGCAGCTGCTTCTGGAATGCCTTGCCGGCCGTGCGCGAAAAGCGCGTGCTGATGCTCGGCTCGATCAATCCCTATGGCGCGCTGCCGGCCGCCGGCCGCTTTGCCGATCTGTTGGCGGAGGGACTCGGCCATGCATGGAATGGTTAGCCGCCCCAGGCCCGCACGACGCGCGGGCGCGCCTATCATCGGCATCATCCTCGCCACGCTCTGCATCGCTGCCTTCGCGCTCCTCATCGTCACGCGCCCCGAGCTTCCGCACAATGATGCCGATGCAGCCATATTGAACGCGGTGCTGCTCTGGGACAGCATCATGCCCCGCGCCGCGCTGGCCCTGGTCGCCGGCGCCGCACTCGGCCTTTCCGGCGCATTGCTGCAGCGTGTGCTGCGCAATCCGATCGCCGACGCCTCGACGCTCGGCATCACCGCCGGCGCGGAGCTGGCAATGACGGCGGCCATGAGCGTCTCGCCTCTGCTCATCGGTTTGCCGCGCGAGATGATCGCGTTTGGTGGCGGCATCGCGGCTGTCGCCATCGTGCTGGCTCTGAGCTGGCGACGCGGGCTCGATCCAGTGACGGTGGCTCTTTCCGGCATGATCGTCAGCCTGATCGCCTCGGCGCTCAGCGTCACGCTGATCCTTTCGCGCGGCGAATATGCCATGTCGATCTATATCTGGGGCGCCGGTTCGCTCAGCCAGCAGGATTGGAACGGCGTGCTGTCGCTCGGCCCCCGGCTCATCCTCGGCTTTGCCACCGCCTTGCTGCTGGTGCGGCCGCTACGCATCCTCGCGCTCGACGACAGCGGCGCCAGGAGCCTCGGCCTTGCACTGCATTCGACCCGCCTGGCGATCGTCGCGCTTGCCGTCTGGCTCGCCGCCTCGGTGACCTCAGAGGTCGGCATCATCGGCTTCCTCGGCCTCGCCGCACCCGCGATCGCAAGGCTTGCCGGCCCGCGCAGCTCCGGCCGGCTGATGGTGGCAGCGCCGCTGACGGGCGCCGGCCTGCTCTTCCTGACCGATTGCCTCACCCAGATCCTCGGCCCCGGTTTTACCGATCTCGCGCCCACCGGCGCCGCAACCGCCCTGCTCGGCGGCCCGCTGCTGCTCTTTCTGCTGCCGCGCGTGCACTCCGTTTCAGCCATTGCCGCCCGGCCGGCCGGAATGCTGAGCAGGCTCGCAAAGCCGATCCGGGCACTTGCCTTGCTCCTCACGGCCCTCGTCCTGCTCTTTGCCTTCGTTCTCACGTTCGGCCCGGCCGATGACGGCTGGCATGTCGCGACCGGCGCGCTGTTTGCCGATCTCCTGCCCTTCCGCCTGCCGCGCACGATAGTGGCCGCCGGCGCCGGCGCCATGCTGGCGGCGGCCGGCTTCATCATGCAAAGGATGACCGGCAATCCGATCGCCAGCCCCGAAGTGCTCGGCGTCAGCGGCGGCGCCGGGGCGGGCCTTACCGTGGCGCTCTTTCTCTTCGGCTTCCCCTCGCCCTTCACCATGCTGCTTTCCATGGCGTTCGGGGCGCAGGCAGCCTTCCTCGCCATGATCGCCATTTCCGCCCGCGCGGGGTTCTCGCCGGAACGCATGCTGCTTGCCGGCGTCGGCATCGGCGCCTTCGCCATGGCGATCGTGACCATAGTACTCGCCCAGGGCGATATGCGCGGCTATATCCTGCTCACCTGGCTGTCCGGCTCGACCAATCGCGCCGGCGCCTTCGAAGCCTGGACGGCCATCATCTCGCTCGCCGTGCTGACCGCCCCCCTGCCCTTTCTCAGTCGCTGGCTGACGATCCTGCCGCTCGGGGCCGGCCTCGGTCGCGCTGTCGGCCTTCCTGTCGGGGCAAGCCGGCTGGTGCTCACCATCCTCGCCGCGCTGATGACGGCGATCGCCTCGTTCCTCGTCGGCCCGCTCAGCCTCACCGGCCTCATCGCGCCGCATCTTGCCCGCCTTGCCGGCTTCCGCGCGCCGGGCCACCAGCTTGCGGCGAGCCTTATCTTCGGCGCCGGCGTGCTGATGGCGGCGGACTGGCTGTCACGCGTCGTCATCTATCCCTACCAGGTACCGGTCGGCCTCTTCGCCGCGCTGATCGGCGGTCCCTATCTCGTCTGGCTGCTGTCGCGAAAATAGAGCCGGCAGAACGTCGCCCCCATTCTCCCTCCTATGCTCGTCACAGGAATCCAGCGCGCCAAAGTCCTCGGGCGCGGGAGACTCTCTTCAAGGCCCCATGGGTTCATTCACCGCGCAGACGCGCGGTGGCTGGACTCCAGGCTCAAGGCCTGGAATGACGGAGGTTGGGGCGTGTTACGGCCAAACGAGCCGTCGTCGTTTCGGACGCGAGCGGTGCCTGGTGCCTGTTATAGCGCCGCCTTCTCGGCACCGGGACGCCTCATCCGCTGCGCCAACGGCGAGTTTGGCGCAAACGCAACCCTCACCCTCCGTCATTCCAGGCCGTGAGCCTGGAATCCACAGCCACACCGCGTCCATTGGCCGGTGTCGAAGGTTGGTCACGTCCGCTCGCGGAACATCTCGATAATCGCCGAAAAATCCCTGCCGCCGTTGCCCTGTTTTTCGAACAGCGCAAACAGCTGCGCCGCCTCGGCACCCATCGGCGTCGACGCGCCGCTCGCCAGTGCCGCCTCCTGCGACAGCTTGAGATCCTTCAACATCAGGGCGGCGGCAAAACCCGGTTTGTAGCCGTTATTGGCGGGCGAAGTCGGCACCGGTCCCGGCACCGGGCAATAGGTATTGATCGACCAGCACTGGCCCGACGAGGTCGAGGCGACATCGAACAGCGCCTGGTGCGAGAGGCCGAGTTTTTCGGCGAGCACGAAGGCTTCGCAGACGCCGACCATCGAAATGCCGAGGATCATGTTGTTGCAGATCTTCGCGGCTTGGCCGGCACCCGCCTCGCCGCAATGGACGATCCTCTTGCCCATGACATCGAGGATCGGCTTCGCCTTGGCGAAGGCCTCGTCCGAGCCGCCCGCCATGAAGGTCAGCGTGCCGGCGCTCGCCCCGCCGGTGCCGCCGGAGACGGGTGCGTCGAGCGACAGGCAGCCTGCGGACTTGGCCATCTCATGCGCCCTGCGGCTGCTGTCGACATCGATGGTGGAGCAATCGATCACCAGCGTGTCCTGCGCCGCCGTCTGCAGGATATCGGTCCAAGCCGTCAGCACGTGCCGGCCCTGCGGCAGCATTGTGATGACGATCTCCGCGTCCTTGACCGCTTGGCTGGCATGGCTTGCCGGCTTGACGCCGCTCGCCTCCGCCGCCTTCAGCACCGAGGCCGCGAGATCGAAACCGAGGACCTCGTGACCCCCCTTGACGAGATTGGCCGCCATCGGCCCGCCCATATTGCCAAGCCCGATGAATGCGATCCTTGCCATGGTCTTCTCCTATCGATTGTCTTCGAGGATCATCGCCGCCGCCTTTTCGGCGATCATGATCGTCGGCGAATTGGTGTTGCCCGAGGTGATCGACGGCATCACCGAGGCATCGGCGATTCTGAGCTTGCCGAGCGCCCGGAACCTCAGCCGCGGATCGACGACGCTGTCCCTGTCGGCGCCCATGCGGCAGGTGCCGACGGGATGGAAGATCGTCGTGCCGATATCGCCCGCCGCCCGCTCCAGATCGGCCTCGGTCTGATAGCTGGGACCCGGCTTGAACTCCTCCGGCTTGAACTTTGCGAACGAAGGCTGCGCGACGATCTTGCGCGTCAACCGTATCGAACGGACAGCTATGTCACGATCGCGCTGCGTCGAGAGGTATTTCGGGCTGATCGTCGGCTGGGCGGCAAAATCCGGGCTCGACAGGTGCACCGAACCGCGGCTCTCCGGCCTCAGATTGCAGACGCTCGCCGTGATCGCCGGGAAAGGGTGGACGGGATCGCCGAACTTCTCCAGCGACACCGGCTGCACGTGATATTGCAGGTCCGGCGTCTCCCGATCAGGCCCCGAGCGGGTGAAGATGCCGAGCTGGCTCGGCGCCATCGCCATCGGCCCGGAGCGACGGACGAGATATTCGAGCCCGATCGCCGCCTTGCCGATCAGCTTCGTCGCCTTCTCGTTCAGTGTCGGAACGCCGGTCACCTTATAGGCCAGACGCAGTTGCAGATGGTCCTGCAGGTTCTCGCCGACAGCCTTGACCTCGGCGACGACATCGACGCCCGCCCGCTGCAGCACATCGCCCCGGCCGATGCCGGAGAGTTCCAGAATATGCGGCGAGCCGATCGAACCGGCCGAAAGGATGGTTTCTCGGGTGGCATAGGCGCGCTTCGCAACGCCGTTATGCTGGAATTCGACGCCGGCGACGGCCCCCTCCTCCACCAGCAGCCGCCGGACCTGCGCCTTGGTCAGCACGGTCAGGTTGGGGCGCCTGCGCGCCGGGCGCAGGAAGGCTTTCGAGGTGTTCCAGCGAATGCCGGAACGCTGGTTGACGTCGAAATAGCCGGAACCTTCGTTGTTGCCGCGGTTGAAATCCGCCGTCTCCGGAATGCCGGCTTCTCTCGCCGCCTGCTGGAAGGCATCGAGCACGGCCCAGCGCACGCGCGCCTTCTCAATGCGCCATTCGCCGCCGGCGCCATGCATCTCGTCTTCGCCGCGATAAAAATCCTCGGACTTGCGAAAGAACGGCAGGATATCGTCCCAGCCCCAGCCGGTGCAGCCCATCTGCCGCCAGAGATCGTAGTCGCGTGCCTGGCCGCGCATGTAGATCATGCCGTTGATCGACGAGCAGCCGCCGAGCACCTTGCCGCGCGGATAGCTCAGCGCCCGGCCGTTCAACCCCGCTTCCGGCGCGGTGGTGAAGCACCAGTCGGTGCGCGGATTGTTGATGCAGTAGAGATAGCCAACCGGGATATGGATCCAATGGTAATTGTCGCTGCCGCCGGCTTCGAGAAGCAGCACCCTGCTCTTGCCGTCGGCAGAAAGCCGGTTGGCAAGCACACAGCCGGCGCTGCCTGCCCCGATGATGATGTAGTCGTAACGATCCATGTGCCCTGCACGAAGCCCCAGATGCCCCTGCCTCCCTCTCCCCGCGGGACGGGGAGAGGGAGAGTCGCATTGCCGCCGCCAATCTCTTTGCCGGGAAGGAAATCGTTCCTGGGAAAGAGAGGTCCGCCCGTTCAGCGGCGATAGAAGAAGCCCAGTTTTCGCCCGAGCCGCGAAGCGTAGAATTCGCCGATGATGCCGCGGCGGAATATCAGCACGCAGATCATGAAGACGACGCCGGTGATGATCGTCACCGGGAATTCCGACGTGGCGAGATAATTTTGCAGCGCCACGACAAGCCCTGCACCGAAGAGCGGTCCGACCAGCGTTCCGATACCGCCGAGCAGCGTCATCAGGATCACCTCGCCCGACATCTGCCAGGCGACGTCCGTCAGGGTCGCGAACTGGAAGACCAGCGATTTCATCGCGCCTGCCAACCCGGCGAGCGCTGCCGACATGACGAAGGCGCCGAGCTTGTAGCGCGCCACGGAGTAGCCGAGCGAAATCGCCCGTTGTTCGTTCTCGCGGATCGATTTCAGGATCATGCCGAACGGCGAATTGATGAAGCGCCAGATGATCAAGATACCAACGAGGAAAACGGCCAGCACGAAATAATACATGTTGGTCGAGTTGTTCAGATCGATGAAGCCGAAGAGATGGCCGCGCGGCACCGACTGGATGCCGTCCTCGCCTTCGGTGAACTCCGCTTGCAGGCAGAAGAAAAAGAACATCTGCGACAAGGCCAGCGTGATCATCGCGAAATAGATGCCCTGACGGCGGATGGCGAAAAAGCCCATGACCAGCCCAAGGAATGCCGCTCCCGCCACGCCGATCAGGATGCCGAGTTCCGGCGGCAGCCCCCATGATTTCACCGTATAGGCGGTGAAATAGGCCGCCCCCCCGAAGAAGGTGGCATGGCCGAAGGACAACAGGCCGGTATAGCCGAGCAGCAGATTGAAGGCACAGGCAAAGAGCGCGAAGCAGAGCAGCTTCATCAGGAAGATCGGATAGAAGAAGAACGGCGCCAGCAGCAGGAACACCAGCCCCGCAAGCAGGAAGCCCGCCTGCACCGAAAAGGCGGTCCGGCTTTTTTCCGTTCGGATGGTTTCAGTGATGTCAGCCATGTCAAGCATCCCGGCCGAAGAGGCCCGCGGGCCTGATGAGAAGCACGATCGCCATGATGACGAAGATCACGGTGTTGGACGCTTCGGGATAGAAGACCTTGGTCAGGCCCTCGGCGATGCCGAGCACATAACCGGTCACGATCGCGCCCATGATCGACCCCATGCCGCCGACGACGACCACGGCGAAGACGACGATGATCATGTTCGAGCCCATCAGCGGCGAGACCTGGTAGATCGGCGCGGCCAGGACGCCGGCAAAGGCCGCAAGGCCGGCGCCGAGTGCGTAGGTGAAGGTCAGGAGCATCGGCACGTTGACGCCGAAGACCTGCACCAGCACGGCGTTCTCCGTGGCGGCCCTGAGATACGCGCCGAGCTTGGTCTTCTCGATCAGCAGCCATGTGCCGAGGCAGACGACGAGCGAGACGACGACCACCCAGCCGCGATAGATCGGCAGGAACATGAAGCCGAGATTGGCCCCGCCGGCAAGGGCGGGCGGCGTTGCGTAGGGCTGACCGGACGAGCCGTAGAGATAGCGGAAGGTGCCTTCGACGGCGAGCGCCAGCCCGAAGGTGAAGAGCAGTCCGTAGAGCGGATCGAGATCGTAGAGCCGGCGCAGGAACAGCCGCTCGATGACCGCGCCGGCAAGGCCGACGATGACGGGTGCCAGGATCAGCGACGGCCAATAGCCGATGCCGGTATAGGTCAACAGCAGATAGGCGACGAAGGCGCCAAGCATATATTGTGCGCCATGGGCGAAGTTGATCACCCGGAGCAGGCCGAAAATGATGGCGAGGCCGAGGCTGAGCAGCGCATAGAACGAGCCGTTGATCAGGCCGATCAACAGCTGGCCGAGCAGCGCCTGCAGGGGAATGCCGAAGATCATCGTCATCTGGTCACACTCCCAGAACCTTGTGCAGCGTATCCATGCGCTGCGGCAGTTCGCCGACCGGGAATTCCGACACCATCTGCCCATGATCCATCAGATAGAAGCGATCGGCAATACGGCTGGCGAAGCGGAAATTCTGCTCGACGAGCAGGATCGTCATGCCGCGTCCTTTCAGCGTCTGCAGCACCTCGCCGATGCGCTGGACGATGACGGGGGCAAGCCCCTCGGTCGGTTCGTCGAGAATGAGCAGCCGGACGCCGGTGCGCAGGATTCGGGCGATCGCCAGCATCTGCTGCTCGCCGCCGGAAAGCTTGGTGCCGGCGCTGCCGCGACGCTCGTAGAGATTGGGAAAGAGCTCGTAAATTTCGTCGAGCGTCATGCCGCCCTTCGCCACGACAGGCGGCAGCAGCAGGTTTTCCGACACGGTCAGCGTCGAAAAGATGCCGCGCTCCTCCGGCACGAAACCGATGCCACGATGCGCCGTCTTGTGCAGCGGCACCTGCATCATATCGCTGCCGGCAAAGCTGATCCTGCCCTTGCGGGCGCGCACGATGCCGGTAATGGTGCGCAGCGTCGTCGTCTTGCCGACGCCGTTGCGACCGAGAATGGTGATCGTCTCGCCTTCGGCCACCCGCATGTCGACGCCGTGCAGGACATGGCTTTCGCCGTACCAGGCGTTCAGTCCCTGGACTTCAAGGAGAGCGGCCATCAATGCTCCTCCGTGCCCATATAGGCGACGCGCACGCGCTCGTCCTGGCTGACCGTGGCATAGTCGCCCTCGGCAAGAATCTCGCCGCGCTGCAGCACCGTCACATGCTGGCAGATATTGGCGACGACCGAGAGATTGTGCTCGACCATCAGCACCGCCCGGTCGCGGGCGACGTCGCGGATGATCGCCGAGACGACGCCGACGTCCTCAAGCCCCATGCCGGCCATCGGCTCGTCGAGCAGCAGCACCTTCGGGTCGAGCGCCAGCGTGGTGGCGATCTCCAGCACGCGCTTGCGGCCATAGGAAAGATCGGCAGCGATATGATCGCGCTCCTTGGAAAGCCCGACGCTGGCGAGCAGTTGCTCGGCGCGTTCGTTCAGCCGGTCGAGCGCCGAAAGCGGCCGCCAGAACTGGGTGGAAAGATTGTTCGGCCGCTGCAACGCCACCCGCACATTGTCGAGAACGGAGAGATGCGGGAAGACCGCCGATATCTGGAAGGAGCGCACCAGTCCCATGCGCGCCACCCTGTCGGGTGCCGTCCCAGTTATGTCAGTGCCCATCAGCGTGATCGTGCCAGCGGTCGGCTGCAGGAACTTGGTCAGCAGGTTGAAAACCGTCGTCTTGCCGGCACCGTTCGGACCGATCAGCGCATGCACGCTGGCGTCGTGGACGTCGAGATCGACGTTCTTGACGGCGGTGAAGCCGCCGAAATCGCGGCGCAGCCCGCGGGCGGATAATACCACCCGCGGCTTTCCCTGCGTTTCAATTGCGGAAACCGCCATTGCGCTCACTTCACCAGATCGCAGCCGCTCTTGGCGGGATCGATATAGGCTTCCTTGCCGGGAATGGTGGCGAGCACGTTGAAGTAATCCCACGGCTCCTTGCTGTCGGCCGGCTTCTTGACCTGCAGCAGGTACATGTCGTGGATCATGCGGCCGTTGCCGCCGACCGTGCCGCCGCGGCCGAAGACGTCGTCGACCGGCATTTCATGCAGCAGCTTGGCGACGGCTTCCGTCTCGTCGGTGCCGGCCTTCTGTATCACCTTCAGATATTGCGTCACCGCCGAATAGGTGCCGGTATGGACCATGTTCGGCATCTTGCCGGTGCGGTCGAAGAACTTTTTGGCGAAGGCGCGGCTTTCGTCGTCGCGGTTCCAGTAATAGCCTTCGGTCAGCGTCAGGCCCTGCGCTGCTTCAAGCCCGAGGCCATGGACTTCGGCAAGCGTGAAGAGCAGCGCCGCCAGATGCTGACCGCCCTGAGTGATGCCGAATTCGGCCGCCTGCTTGATGGCGTTCGCGGTATCGAGGCCGGCATTGGCAAGGCCGATCACCTTGGCGCCAGACGATTGCGCCTGCAGCAGGAAGGACGAGAAGTCCTGGCTCGACAGCGGATGACGGACGGCGCCGACCACCGTGCCGCCGCTCGCCTTGACGTATTCACTGGTCTGCTGCTCCAGCGAATAGCCGAAGGCATAGTCGGCGGTCAGGAAGAACCAGCTGTCGCCGCCCTGCTTGACGAGCGCGCCGCCGGTGCCGACGGCAAGCGCATGCGTGTCGTATGCCCAGTGGAAGCCGTAGGGAGAACAGGCCTTGCCGGTGAGATCCGTCGTCGCCGCGCCGGTGACGATATCGATCTTCTTCTTTTCCTTGGCGATCGCCTGCACGGCGAGCGCCACCGACGAGGTCGTCAGTTCCATGATCGCATCCACCTGCTCGGTGTCATACCACTGGCGGGCGATGTTGGACGCGATATCCGGCTTGTTTTGGTGATCGGCATCGACGATTTCGACCGGCACATCAAGCACCTTGCCGCCGAAATCCTCGACCGCCATCTTCGCGGCTTCGACGGAAGACTTGCCGCCAAAGTCGGCATAGACGCCCGACTGGTCGTTCAGAATGCCGATCTTGACCTTGCCGTCAGTCGCGCTCTGCGCGAGCACCGCTGTGCTGCTGGCGAGCAAAAACGCAACTGATGCAATAAGATTTTTTCGCATATTCTCTCCTCCCAGAGATTGGCCAGATTACCGATCTGTTCAAATTTGGCCGGTCGCACTCCTCAGAACGACCGCCCCTCATCTTACGATCATGGAAATTCTCCCCTGAGGCAACGGGTGGTTTATAGCTAATTGCAAACAGTATCTGTTCATTTTTGCACAGAAAGAGAGCTGCACAATTTCGACCCAAGCCTCCAGGAAGCGCAAAGAGTGAGCGCACAGCGCTAGAACTAGGGCAGTTTCGACGGTTGTGCAGGGCTGGCAGCGTTCGACGAAGGACCAATCGTCTATTGATCCTTCGTCTCCGGCACATTCCGCGCGTTTCAGCCTGCCGTTATTTCCATTGCGTCCCATTCTCGGCAGCGCAGCCGTAGGGAGGCAAGGCGCCGCTGAAGGTCACCTTCAGCTTGGCGCAGCCCCAGGCATTCAGCGGGCCCGGCATGGATGTGTTGAGCGTGATGCCGACTTCGTCATAGGGGCTGTCGGTGTTGGTAACGTAGCGATACCAGCGAAAACCGATGACGACGACGAATGCGATCGCGATCGTCAGCAGCAGGCGAACCAATTTTTTCATCAATAATTCCTCAGAATGCAAACGCGGCCCTGTATCATTCGCGCATAACGGCTGAAAGCACCCCCGCCGAGGCATCACCAGTTTCTCACCGGCGTCGTCTCGAATTTCATCAAGGCCCAGCCTTCGCCGGGATCTTCCGCCCGCGATTCCTCCATTCTTTACCTGATGTTAAAACGCAAATAAAAACAATGAATTGTTTCAATAGCGCAAGACCATGCTATGCATTATTGGTTGCTGAACGAAAGAAATGGCGATGAACAATCCACCGCAGTTTACCTGGGACGATCTGCAGTTTTTTCTAGCCGTCGCCCGCACCGGGCAGCTGTCGACGGCCGCACGCCAGCTGCGCTCCAGCCATGCCACCGTTTCGCGGCGCATCGACCGGCTGGAATTCGCCCTCAAGGTCAAGCTGTTCGAGCGCAATCCGCGCGGTTATGTGCTGACGGCCATGGGAACGCGCTTCGTCGAGACGGCCGAGAAGATGGAGCAGGAGACCGAGCGGCTGCGCGCCGACCTCGCTGACGGCTCGATGGCGCAGCGCGGCCTGGTGCGCCTGAGCGCCCCGGAAGGATTTGCCAATTTCTTCTTCGCGACCGTGCTGCATCGGTTTGCCGCCCAGCATCCGCATCTGTCGCTCGAACTGGTGACGATCCAGCAGATCATGTCGCTCTCACGCAAGGAGGCTGATCTGTCCGTCGTGCTCGACGAGCCGAAGGGCGGGCCCTATTTCGCCGAGAAGCTCACCGACTATCACCTTCAGATTTACGGCTCCCGCGACTACCTGGCGAAGGCGCCGGCGATTACCTGCCGCGACGACCTGCTTGAGCATCCATTCGTCAGCTATATCGAGGAGATGATTTTCGCGCCGGGCCTGGATTATCTCAGCGATGTGCATCCGCGCATCAAGCCGCAGTTCCAGAGTTCCAGCATCTTCGCGCAGTTGACCGCCACCCGAAACGGCCTCGGCCTCTGCATCCTGCCCTATTTTTTCGCCAGTCGTTATCCCGAGCTGGTGCGGGTGCTGCCGGCGGAAATCGACCTTAAGCGGCAGTACTGGATCACCTGCCATCGCGACCTGAAACAGGCGCCGCGGGTGCGCGCCGTCATCGACTTCCTGCGTGAGGCGGTGCGCGGCAAGGATGCATACTTTGTGCCGCCCTATGTCACCGCCGCCGGACCGGCGCAACGGACGGACGCCGAAACGTGACTATTTGAGGAACTCGGCCCGGTGCGGCGTGAACGTATCGATCAGCCGGCCTTTTTCCAGCGCTTTGACGCCATGGACGAGATTGGGGGGCACGATGAAACTGCCGCCCTGCCGGAGCACCTCGGTCCGCCCGTCGATCATCACCTCGAAACTGCCCTCGGCGACATAACTTGCCTGGATGTGCGGATGCGAATGGGCCGCACCGATGGCGCCGCTTTCGAAGGCGACTTCCACCATCATCATCTCCGGCAGATAGGTCATGATGCGCCTGGTAACGCCGGGCTCCGGATTGACCCATTCAGCGCCTTCGGGCGATACGAACAGATCGCTTGACGACATTTCCGCCTCCTCGTTCCAGAATCGAACGCGGGCAAAGTGGAGCATGCCGACGCTTTTGAAAAGATGGCGCGCGCCGTATTTTCGATAGGCTGGCTTCGGTTGACGCAATCGGCTGGCGGGTCTATGCGACATTGAGCGAGGAAGCCTGAATCGTGGGTGAGGAGACGCCGTCATGCAGCATACGCGCGAGGTTTTCGACTGGGCCGATCCGTTCCGCCTGGTAGAGCAGCTGACCAACGAGGAGCGCATGGTGCAGGATACCGCCCATGCCTACGCGCAGCAAAAGCTCGCGCCCCGCGTTCTCGACGCTTTCCGCCATGAAAAGACGGATCCCGCAATCTTCCGCGAAATGGGTGAACTCGGCCTGCTCGGTCCGACGATTTCCCCGATTACGGCGGCGCCGGTCTCGGTTACACCGCCTACGGCCTGATCGCCCGCGAGGTCGAACGGGTCGACAGCGGCTACCGCTCGATGATGAGCGTGCAGTCCTCGCTGGTCATGGTGCCGATCGAAACCTTTGGGTCTGAGGCGCAGAAGCTGAAATACCTGCCGAAGCTTGCCAGCGGCGAATGGATCGGCTGCTTCGGCCTGACCGAGCCCGATCATGGCTCCGATCCCGGCTCGATGGCCACCCGCGCCAAGAAGGTAGACGGCGGCTACAGCCTTACCGGTTCGAAGACCTGGATCTCGAATGCACCGATCGCCGATGTCTTCATCGTCTGGGCCAAGACCGAGGACGGCCTCATCCGCGGCTTCATCCTCGAAAAGGGCTGGAAGGGTCTTTCGGCCCCGGCCATCCACGGCAAGGTCGGCCTGCGCGCCTCGATCACCGGCGAAGTGGTGATGGACGCAGTCTTCGTGCCGGAGGAAAATCTTCTGCCCGGCGTCACCGGCCTCAAGGGACCGTTTACCTGCCTCAACTCCGCCCGTTTCGGCATTGCCTGGGGCGCGCTCGGCGCCGCCGAGGATTGTTATGCCAGGGCACGGCAATATACGCTGGAGCGCAAGCAGTTCGGCCGGCCGCTAGCCGCCAATCAGCTGATCCAGAGAAAGCTCGCCGACATGGCGGCGGAGATTTCGCTCGGCCTGCAGGGCTGCCTGCGGCTCGGCCGCATGAAGGAGGAAGGCCATCCGCCAGTGGAGCTGACCTCCATCCTCAAGCGCAACAGCTGCGGCAAGGCGCTGGAGATCGCGCGCGCGGCCCGCGACATGCTCGGCGGCAACGGCATCTCCGACGAATTCGGCATCGCCCGCCATCTCGTCAACCTCGAAGTGGTCAACACCTATGAGGGCACGCACGATATCCACGCGCTGATCATCGGCCGGGCGATCACCGGCATCGCCGCCTTTGCCAACTAAACCGTCGGTTCGGCAGGGCGAATTGCCACGCGGCTGACAATGTGCAACCTTCCCTCACGCGGCACGACGCCGGCAATGAGGGGATCGCGCATGTTTCTGTTTCTTGCATTGCTGATCGGTGTCATCTCCGGCCTGCGCGCCATGACCGCGCCCGCTGCCGTCGCCTGGGGCGCAGCACTCGGGTGGTTCGACGTCTCGCAAACGCCGCTTGCCTTCATGGGTTACCGCTGGACGCCGTGGATCTTCACGGTTCTCGCCATCGTCGAGCTGATCACCGATCAGCTGCCCTCGACGCCGTCGCGCAAGGTGCCGGTGCAGTTCGTCGCCCGTATCGTCACCGGGGCGCTCGCCGGGGCGACGATCGGCGCCGCCAGCGGCCTGCTCTTCGGCGGGCTGATCGCCGGCGTGATCGGCGCCGTCATCGGCACCTATGGCGGTGCCGCCGTTCGCGCCAGGCTGGCCGCCTCCTTCGGCAAGGACCTGCCGGCCGCCCTCATCGAGGATGTCGTCGCCGTCATCGGCGCGGCGCTGATCGTGGTGGCCATGTCATGAAAAGCTTAGACGCCATCGTCATCGGCGCCGGCCAGGCCGGCCCGTTCCTCGCCGCCCGCATGGTCGAAAAGGGCATGAAGGTCGCGCTGATCGAGCGCAAATTCCTTGGCGGCACCTGCGTCAATGCCGGCTGCATGCCGACGAAGACGCTGGTCGCCAGCGCCCGTGCCGCCCATGTCGCCAGAAGTGCTGCCGCTTACGGCGTCAATATTCCGGGCGACATCGCCATCGACATGAAGGTGGTCAGAGCCCGCGCCGAAACGGTGACGATGAATGCCCGCAACGGCCTGATCGGCTGGTTTTCCGGGATGGACGGCATGAGCGTGATCTATGGTCATGCCCGCTTCGAGGGTCCGAAGACCGTCAGCGTCAACGGCGAGACGCTGAGCGCGCCGCGCATCTTCCTCAATGTCGGCGCGCGGCCCGTCATTCCCGAACTGCCGGGTATCGATGACATCGACTATTTCACCAGCACCTCGATCATTCATCTCGACACGCTGCCGCGGCATCTGGCCGTCATCGGCGGCAGCTATATCGGGCTGGAATTCGCGCAGATGTATCGCCGCTTCGGCGCCGAGGTTAGCGTCATCGAACACGGCCCGAAGCTCGCATCGCGCGAGGACGAGGATATATCCGACGCGATCGCCGAGATCCTGCGTTCGGAAGGCATCGGCGTGCACACCGATGCGAAGGATATCGGTTTCGCAAGAAATGGCGACGGCGTGAGCGTCACCGCCGGCTCGGCGACAATCGATGCGAGCCACGTGCTGATCGCCACCGGCCGCACGCCGAATACCGACGATCTCGGCCTCGATGCCGCCGGCGTCGCCACCGACAAACGCGGCTATATCACCGTCGACGATAAGCTCGCCACCAATGTCGAAGGCATCTTTGCGCTTGGCGACTGCAACGGCCGCGGCGCCTTCACCCACACGTCCTACAATGATTTCGAGATCGCCGCCGCCAATCTGCTGGACGGCGACGACCGCAAGCTGTCGAGTCGGATCCCTGCCTATGCGCTTTATATCGACCCGCCGCTTGGCCGCGTCGGCATGACGGAAAAGCAGGCGCGCGAGTTGGGGCGCAGGATCATGGTCTCGACCCGCCCGATGAGCCGCGTCGGCCGCGCCAATGAGCGCGGCGAGACCAAGGGCTTTATGAAAGTGGTGGCCGACGCCGAAACCAAGGAGATTCTCGGTGCGGCGATATTGGGCATCGAGGGCGACGAGGTGATCCACGGCCTGATCGACGCGATGAATGCCGGCACAACCTATCCCACGCTGAAATGGTCTGTGCCGATCCATCCAACGGTGTCGGAGCTGATCCCGACGCTGCTCGGCGATTTGAAGCCGGTTTAGCCTTGACCTGACGCTTCGGAAACAGCTGGGGGCGGGCCGCCATGTCTATAGAACTGCTGATCGAGAATTACGGCCTGCTGGCAATCTTTCTCGGAGCTGCCTTCGAAGGCGAAACGGCCGCTTTCCTGGGCGGCGTGGTCGCTCATCGTGGCTTGCTTCCCTACTGGGCGGCAGCGTCTGCGGCAACCGCCGGATCCTTCGCCGGCGACCAGTTCTGGTTCTTTGCCGGCCGATACGCCGCCCGATGGAGCCTCGTCCGCCGGCTGCTGGAAAGACCGGCGCTTGCCCGCGTCACCCGGCTTCTGGAGACCTATCCCACAGGCTTCATCCTTGCCTTTCGTTTCCTGGTCGGGTTGCGGACGATCAGCCCCGTCGTCATCGGGACGACTGGGATATCGACCGGGAAATTCGTTGTCCTAAATGCGGTAGCCGCACTAGTCTGGGGACAGCTTTTCACCGCGCTCGGTTATCTCTTCGGGCACGGAATCCAGCAGACATTGGGCCACCTCCCCCTTCACCGCCATCTGCTGATCGCGGTCGGAGCCGCGGCTGTTGTCGCAGCCGCCGCGCTTGTCCTTCGCAAGATGAGAATGAGCGCCGGGCACTCATAGAACGATCTGCAGCTTCACGTCGCTCGGCCGCGCCTCGACGGCACGATCGAAGGCCTTGATCGAATCCTCGAAGGTGAAGGTCTCCGATATCAGCGGCTTCAGATCGACGCGGCCCGAGCCGAGCAGCGCGATCGAGCGCTCATACTGATGGGCGTAACGGAACACCGTTTCGATGCGGATTTCCTTGGTCGTCGCCGTCGAGACGTCGAAACCGATCGGATTGACCGGCAAGCCGACGGCGACGATGACGCCGCCCGGGCGCGGCAGCGCCATGATCGTCTCCCAGGCCTTGGGCGAACCGGAACATTCGAAGACGACGTCGGCGCCCCAGCCGTCGGTCAGCCTGCCCACTTCTTCGATCAGATTCGTCTCGCGGATATTGACCGGTATGACGCCCTGATATTGCGCGGCGATATCGAGCTTCGGCTGGGCGAGATCGGCAACGATCACCCGGGCGCAGCCGCCTGCAAGGGCGGCAATCGCCACCATCGTGCCGATCGGGCCGGCGCCGAGAACGATGGCGGTATCGCCCGGCGCAATCTTTGCCTTGGCGGCCGCCTGCATGCCGACCGCGAAGGGCTCGACCATCGCGCCTTCGGCAAAGCTGACATTGTCGGGCAGCTTGAAGGTATAATTGGCGGGATGCACAACCTCCGGTGTCAGCACGCCATGAACCGGCGGCGTCGCCCAGAAGCTGACGGCGGGATCGATATTGTACATGCCGAGCCGGCTTGCCTTGGAATTCGGGTCGGGGATGCCAGGCTCCATGCAGACGCGGTCGCCGACTTTCAGATGCGTGACACCGGAGCCGACCTCGACCACCGTGCCCGCCGCCTCATGACCGAGCACCATCGGCGCGTTGACGACGAAGGGACCGATCTTGCCGTGGGTGTAATAATGCACGTCCGAACCGCAGACGCCGACGGTATGAACCCTGATCTTGACCTGCCCCGGTCCTGTCTCCAGCGGCAGATCGATATCGCGAAGCGCAAGCTCATGCTGGCGCTCCAGCACCAGCGCACGGACTTTGGTCATGATCGGTTTCCTTCCCTTTTGTGCCGTCGACACGGACTATAAGACCGTAAGCGGCGGCAATTCAATCGCGCCGATCAAGCTTTTGCTCAACATGTGATGAAATGCCCATTTTCTATAATCCGAAAGATTCACGCTCCAAGACCTCCGTATGATTCCAGCCGAGGCCGACGGAGAGTACATTCTCAATTCGAGAGCCCGGCGTTGAGGACAGGCAGAGATGAAAAACGGCCCAACATTATCAAGGTCATTCCGGAAATTCTGGCAGCGGCTTGCGGACCTGTTCGCCGCGCTGCCGAAAGGCCGCCAGCCGCGGCCGGTGCGCCTTATCGCAAAAACTAGGGATCGAAATCATCCTCCGCAGCGTTAATAGTGATGCGTCGGCATGGCGTCACGGAAGCATGAAGGCTCCGGGCACATGCGGATCGGCACAAGGAAGACCATCATGAAGTCGATCGCGTCATTCTGTCTGTTCGCCTTCCTTCTCTTCACCGCAAGTGAAGCGACTGCGGCCTTGGAACAAGCCTCGCTCCCATCGCAACAGCAGGAAGAACAACTCGTTCCTGCCAATCTCGAGCTCACCTTCACCGGCCCGGTCGATCTTGCCCGTTCGACGGCCGTGCTGTTCGATGCCGAGGGGACGGCGCTTCCCACCGGCAAGCCGTTTCTCTCCGGCCCTGAGGGATCGATCTTCAAGATTCCGCTCGATCCTGCCATGGCACCCGGCCTCTATACCGTCGACTGGCGCGTGCTCTCGATGGACGGCCGCAGCGCCGAAGGCCGATACCAGTTCCGGGTCGACCCTTAGCTCGCTTACTGAAAAGCCTTTATAAGATTTTTATATAGACGGGCGCTTGTCCGTCTCGAACCTTTATGCCCTTTGGCTCCATATTCATGGCCGAGAGATCGAACGATCATCTACACGCCAGAAAGCATGAAAGGCGGCCCTCCCCCGTGGATGGCGCCCTTTGTCTTGTCTGACTCCAGGACGAACCACAGGAGTCACGATCATGATGGATATCATTCTACTCGGCACTGCGATCATCTTCTTCGCGCTGTGCTTTGCCTACACCAGAGCCTGCGACAGGCTTTAGCGGGAAAAGCGCCATGACCCTCGATTATGTCTTGAGCGGCGCGGTGACCGTGTTTCTCACCCTTTACCTCACCTACGCTCTGCTTCGCCCTGAGCGCTTTTGAAGAAAGCCGGCGCTTCCAGTTGCGAGGCGTCCGGTTATAGAAAGTCCACCTCCATGACCCTCAACGGATGGCTTCAGATCCTGCTTTATTGCGGGATCGTTCTTGCGCTCGTCAAACCGCTCGGCGGCTATATGACGCGTGTCTTCAGCGGCGAACGCACTTTCCTCTCCCCAGTCCTCACTCCCATCGAACGCGGGCTTTACCGCGCCGCCGGCACCAGCGAGAGCGAGGAGCAGCATTGGACCTCCTACGCCTTCGCCATGCTGACGTTCAATCTTCTCGGCGTCATCATGCTTTATGCGCTGCAGCGGCTGCAGGCCGGCCTCCCCTATAATCCGGCCGGCATGACAGCCGTCCCGCCGGAGCTTTCCTTCAACAGCGCCGTCAGCTTCGTCAGCAATACCAACTGGCAGAACTACGGCGGCGAAAGCACGATGTCCTATCTCACCCAGATGGCCGGCTTCACCGTCCAGAACTTCGTTTCAGCGGCAACGGGCATCGCCATCGCGCTCGCCTTCATCCGCGCCTTCTCGCGCGCCTCGGGCAAGGCCATCGGCAATTTCTGGGTCGATATGACCAGGGCGACCTTCTATGTGCTGCTGCCGATCTCGATCGTGCTGACGCTCGTCTATGTCTATCTCGGCGTGCCGCAGACGCTCGGACCCTATGTCAATGCGACGACGCTCGAAGGCGCACGGCAGACGATCGCCGTCGGCCCCGTCGCCTCGCAACTGGCGATCAAGATGCTCGGCACCAATGGCGGCGGCTTCTTTAACGCCAATTCCGCCCATCCGTTCGAAAACCCGGACGCGATCTCCAACCTCATCCAGATGGTGTCGATCTTCGCCATCGGCGCAGCGCTGACCAATGTCTTCGGCCGCATGGTCGGCAACCAGCGCCAGGGCTGGGCGATCCTTGCCACGATGGGCGTGCTGTTTCTCGCCGGCGTTGTCGTCACCTATTGGGCGGAAGCCGCCGGCAATCCGCTGATGCACGCCTTCGGCCTTCACGGCGGCAACATGGAAGGCAAGGAAGTCCGCTTCGGCGTGGCGCTTTCGTCGCTCTTTGCGGTCATCACTACCGCCGCCTCCTGCGGCGCGGTCAACGCCATGCATGGCAGCTTCACCGCGCTCGGTGGCCTCATTCCGCTGATCAACATGCAGCTCGGCGAGATCATCGTCGGCGGTGTCGGCGCCGGCTTCTACGGCATCCTGCTGTTCATCATCGTCGCCGTCTTCGTCGCCGGCCTGATGGTCGGCCGCACACCGGAATATCTCGGCAAGAAGATCGAGGCGAAGGAAATGAAGATGGCCGTCCTCGCCATCCTCTGCCTGCCGCTCGCCATGCTTGTCTTCACCGCGATCGCCACGGTGCTGCCGTCCGCCGTCGCCTCGGTCGGCACCGCCGGTCCGCACGGCTTCTCCGAAATCCTCTATGCCTATAGCTCGGCTGCGGCCAATAACGGCTCGGCCTTCGGCGGCCTGACCGGCAACACGCCCTGGTACAACGTGACGCTCGGCATCGGCATGCTCGCCGGCCGCTTCCTGGTCATCATCCCGGCGCTCGCCATTGCCGGTTCGTTGACCGCCAAGAAGACGGTTCCGGCTTCTGCAGGCACCTTCCCGACCGACGGCCCGCTCTTCGTCGGCCTGCTCGTCGGCACGATCCTGATCGTCGGCGGCCTGACCTTCTTCCCGGCGCTAGCGCTCGGGCCCGTCGTCGAGCACCTCGTCGGCCTCGCCGGACAGACTTTCTGAGGCAATGCCGTGACTGCGTCACAGGTTTCGTTCGCCATCCTCGTTTCAAAGCTGGAGTCTCCTGATGAGCCAGGCAAAAACCGCGAGCATCATCGATTCTCGCATTCTCGTTCCGGCCGTCGGCGCCGCCTTGAAAAAGCTCGATCCGCGCGCGCTGGCCAGAAATCCTGTCATGTTCGTCGTGGCCACGGTCTCGGTGCTGACCACAGTGCTTTTCTTGCGCGACCTCGTCACCGGCAAAGGCAATCTCGGCTTCTCCTTCCAGATCAATCTCTGGCTCTGGTTCACCGTGCTCTTTGCCAATTTCGCCGAAGCCGTCGCCGAAGGCCGCGGCAAGGCGCAGGCGGATTCGCTGCGCAAGGCGCGTACCGAAACCCAGGCGAAACTGCTGACCGGCAATAATGGCAACGACTATCGCATGGTACCGGGCACCAGCCTCAAGGTCGGCGATATCGTGCTCGTCGAGGCCGGCGACATCATCCCGTCGGACGGCGAAGTGATCGAAGGTGTCGCCTCCGTCAACGAAGCGGCCATCACAGGCGAATCCGCCCCGGTCATCCGCGAATCCGGCGGCGACCGCTCGGCCGTCACCGGCGGCACCCAGGTGCTGTCCGACTGGATCCGCGTGCGCATCACCGCGGCGGCCGGCGCGACCTTCCTTGATCGGATGATTTCGCTGGTCGAAGGCGCTGAGCGCCATAAGACGCCGAACGAGATCGCGCTCAACATCCTGCTCGCCGGGATGACGCTGATCTTCGTGCTCGCCACCGCGACGATCCCGAGTTTTGCCATCTATGCTGGCGGCTCGATCCCGATCATCGTGCTCGTCGCCCTCTTCGTCACCCTGATCCCGACGACGATCGGCGCGCTTTTGTCGGCGATCGGCATTGCCGGCATGGACCGCCTCGTCCGCTTCAACGTGCTCGCCATGTCCGGCCGCGCGGTCGAAGCCGCCGGCGACGTCGATACGCTGCTGCTCGACAAGACCGGGACGATCACCCTCGGCAACCGCCAGGCGACGAACTTCCGGCCGGTGCGCGGCGTCTCCGAACAGGACCTCGCCGACGCCGCCCAGCTCGCCTCGCTTGCCGACGAAACGCCGGAAGGCCGCTCCATCGTCGTGCTCGCCAAGGAGAAATATGCGATCCGCGGCCGCGACATGGCGAGCCTCAAGGCGACCTTCGTCCCCTTCACCGCCCAGACCCGCATGAGCGGCGTCGATCTCGAAGGCGCCTCGATCCGCAAGGGTGCGGTCGACACCGTGCTTGCCTATGTCGCCGGTGACGCCCCCTCGAAAAACGGCAGCGAGGTCGTGCGCGAGCTGCAGTCGATCGCCGACGAGGTCGCCAAATCGGGCGGCACGCCGCTCGCCGTCGCCCGCGACGGCCGGCTGCTCGGCATCATCCAGTTGAAGGACATCGTCAAAGGCGGCATCCGCGAACGCTTCACGGAGCTGCGCCGCATGGGCATCCGCACCGTGATGATAACAGGCGACAACCCGCTGACGGCGGCCGCCATCGCCGCCGAAGCCGGCGTCGACGATTTTCTCGCCCAGGCAACGCCGGAGATGAAACTGGCGCTGATGCGTGAGGAACAGGCCAAGGGCAAGCTCGTCGCCATGTGCGGCGACGGCACCAACGATGCCCCTGCGCTTGCCCAGGCCGATGTCGGCGTCGCCATGAACACCGGCACGGTCGCCGCCCGCGAGGCCGGCAACATGGTCGATCTCGACAGCGATCCGACCAAGCTCATCGAGATCGTCGAGATCGGCAAGCAGTTGTTGATGACGCGCGGCGCGCTGACGACCTTTTCGATCGCCAACGACATCGCCAAATACTTCGCCATCATCCCGGCGATGTTCCTGACCTTCTACCCGCAGCTAGGCATCCTCAACGTCATGGGACTGTCGACGCCGCAAAGCGCCATCCTCTCGGCGATCATCTTCAACGCATTGATCATCATTGCGCTGATCCCGCTGTCGCTGAAGGGGGTGCGCTATCGTCCGATCGGCGCTGGCGCGCTTCTGTCGCGCAACCTGCTGATCTACGGCCTCGGCGGCATCATCGTCCCTTTCATCGGCATCAAGGCGATCGACATGGCCGTCGCCGCTCTCGGCCTCGCCTAGCGGAAGATCCGGTTCCTCACCGGAACCGGTCTCCGCGTGAACTCTCCAAGGAGCAGAACAATGTTGAAAGAATTCCGCCCGGCAGTCGTCATGATCCTCGCCACCACCGTGATCACCGGCCTTCTCTACCCCCTTGCCATGACCGGTGCGGCCCAGGCCCTGTTCCCCACCCAGGCGAACGGCAGCCTCGTCGAGAAGAACGGCCAGGTGATCGGCTCGACGCTGATCGGCCAGGCATTCACCAGCGACAAATATTTCCACGGCCGCCCCTCGGCCGCCGGCGACGGCTACAATGCGGTAGCCTCCAGCGGTTCCAACCTCGGCCCGACCAGCCAGAAGCTGATCGACCGGGTCAAGGGCGACTACGAGGCCGCCAAGGCGGAGAACCCGAATGCGGCGGTTCCCGCCGACCTCGTCACCGCGTCGGGCAGCGGTCTCGATCCCGATATTTCGCCGGAGGCCGCCTATTTCCAGGTGGCCCGTGTCGCCAAGGCGCGGAGCCTTGACGAGGCCAAAGTGAAGGCGCTGGTCGACGGCGCCGTTCACCACCGCGAACTCGGCCTTCTCGGCGAACCCACGGTCAATGTTCTGGCGTTGAACCAGAGCCTTGATGCTTCTATGACTGAGTGATGTTGCGGGCCACAACCTCTACCTCATTCCTGTGCTCGTCACAGGAATCCAGCCACGCGAAGTCCTTCGCGTGAAAGAGTCCTTCGCGTCGCAGACGCGACGCTGCCGGATCCCTGTGACATCCCTTGGGCGAAGCCCTGAGGGCACAGGGATGAGGGAAGGTTGGAGCGAGCCTCGCCGACAGGAAAGACCACACGCATGCCAGACGACAATCGCGACCAGGCCGGCAGGCCATCGCCCGATGCGCTTCTCGAAAAAGCCCGGGCGGAGATGCGCGGCCGTCTGAAAATCTTTTTGGGCGCCGCCCCCGGTGTCGGCAAGACCTACGAGATGCTGATCTCCGGCCGCGCCAAGATCGGCGATGGTCTCGACGTCGTCATCGGCGTCGTCGAAACCCATGGCCGCAAGGAGACGGAGGCGCTCGTCGCCGGCTTCGAGATCATTCCCCGCGTCGAAATCGACTATAAGGGCCGGCTGCTCGAGGAAATGGATCTGGACGGCATCCTCGCCCGCCAGCCGGATCTCGTGCTCGTCGACGAACTCGCCCACACCAATGCCGAGGGCAGCCGCCATCCGAAACGTTACCTCGACGTCAAGGAACTGCTCGATCGCGGCATTGACGTCTATACGACGCTCAACATCCAGCATGTCGAGAGCCTGAACGACGTCGTCTCGCAGATCACCCGCATCCGGGTGCGCGAGACCGTGCCGGATTCGATCATCGATCTTGCCGACGATGTCGAGATCATCGATTTGACACCGGATGACCTGATCAAGCGCCTGCATGACGGCAAGGTCTACATGCCGCGCACGGCCGAGCGGGCGCTGACCAATTATTTCACGCCGGGCAACCTAACGGCGCTCCGCGAACTGGCGCTGCGCAAGACCGCCCAGCGCGTCGACGACCAGCTGCTGACCCACATGCAAGCTCACGCCATATCGGGCCCCTGGGCGGCGGGCGAACGGGTCCTCGTCTCCGTCGATCATCACCCGCGCTCGGCCTCTCTGGTGCGCTACGCCTCGCGCATGGCCTCGCGGCTGCGGGCGCCTTGGGCGGCCGTCTATATCGAGACCCACCGCTCGATCAACCTCAGCGAAGCCGAGCGCGATACGATCGCCTCGACACTGCGGCTTGCCGAACAGCTCGGCGGCGAGGCGATCACCATTCCCGGCCGCGAGGTGGCCGAGGAACTCGTCCGCCACGCCACCGCCAACAACGTCACCCATATCGTCATTGGCGCGCCGAAGAAGCCGACCTGGCGCGACTGGTGGGGCCGCTCGATCACCGACGAGCTGATCCGCAAGACCGGCGAGATCAGCGTCCATGTCATCTCGGGCACCGAGAAGGACGGCACCACCGCGCGCGGCATCAAGGCCGCCGCCACCGCGCCGCAACTGGATTTCCGCGCCTATCTGCTGGCGACCGTCTATGTCGCCATCGCGCTCGGCGTCAGCATCGTGCTCGACCAGGTGCTCGATGTGCGCAACCTCGCCCTGGTCTTTCTGATGGCGGTGCTGACCTCCGCCGTCCTCCACGGCCTGCGGCCGGCGCTCTACAGCTGCATTCTCGGCGCGCTGTCCTTCAACTTCTTCTTCCTGCCGCCTCGCTACACGCTGACGATCAGCGACCCGGAAAGCGTGCTCGCTTTCTTCTTCTTCCTCGGCGTCGCCGTCATCGCCAGCAATCTGACCGCGACCGTGCAGCGCCAGGCCGCCGCCGCCCGGCAGCGGGCGCGCACGACCGAAGATCTCTATCTCTTCTCGAAAAAGCTCGCCGGCACCGGCACCCTCGACGACGTGCTCTGGGCGACCGCCTTCCAGCTCGCCTCGATGCTGAAGGTTCGCGTCGTACTGCTGCTGCCCGAGGAAGGCACCATCGCCGTCAAGGCCGGTTATCCGCCCGACGACACGCTCGACGATGCCGATATCGCCGCCGCCCGCTGGGCCTGGGAGCACAATCACGCTGCCGGCCGCGGTGCAGACACCCTGCCCGGCGCCAAGCGCCTCTATGTGCCGCTCCGAACCGGGCGCACCGCCGTCGGGGTCATCGGACTCGACAGCGACCGCCCCGACGGGCCGCTGCTGACGCCCGAGCAGCAGCGGCTGCTCGATGCCCTGGCCGACCAGGCGGCCCTTGCCATCGAACGCGTTCAGCTCGTCGCCGACGTCGACCGGGCAAGGCTCGCAGCCGAAGCCGACCGGCTGCGCTCGGCTTTGCTCACCTCGATCTCGCACGATCTGAAGACGCCGCTCGCTGCCATCCTCGGTGCCGCCGGCACGCTGCGCGATTACTTCGCCTCGATGCCGGAGGAGGATCGCGCCGACCTGCTTTCCACCGTCGTCGACGAATCGGAGCGCCTCAACCGCTTCATCGCCAATCTGCTCGACATGACCAAGATCGAGTCCGGCGCATTGGAGTCGAACTCTGCGCTGCATTATGCCGGCGATATCGTGGGCACGGCGCTCGCCCGCGCCGCAAAGATCCTGGAGCATCACAAGACCGAGATGAGCATGCCCGCCGAGCTGCCGATGGTGCGGGTCGATCCTGTCCTGTTCGAGCAGGTGATCTTCAACCTTCTCGACAATGCCGGCAAATACGCGCCTGCGGGATCGGTGATCCAAATCGAAGGCCGGGCCGATGCCGACAATGTCGTCGTGCAGGTTTTGGACGAAGGCCCGGGCATTCCGCCGGCCGACCTTGCCCGCGTCTTCGACACTTTCTACCGGGTGCGCAAGGGCGACCAGGTGCGCGCCGGCACCGGGCTTGGCCTGTCCATCTGCCGCGGCTTCATCGAGGCGATGGGCGGCACGATCACGGCCGGAAACCGGCGTGGCCGCCCAGGCGCCGTCTTTACCATCCGCCTGCCGAAACCCAACGACATTCCGAAACTGGATGAACTCAAATGACCGGTTCAGCCGTCAAAATCCTCGTCGTCGACGACGAGCCCCCGATCCGCAAGCTGCTCCGCGTCGGCCTGACCGCGCAGGGCTACGAGGTGCAGGAAGCGCCGAATGCCGAAAGCGCCCGCCAGTCAGTCGCCGACGACATGCCCGACCTCGTCGTGCTCGACCTTGGCCTGCCCGACACGCCGGGCCATGACCTCTTGCAGGAGTGGCGCGACGGAGGGCTTTCCATGCCTGTTGTCATCCTGTCCAGCCGCACCGACGAGGCCGGCATCGTCAACGCGCTGGAAAGCGGCGCCGACGATTATGTCGCCAAGCCCTTCGGCATCAACGAACTCGGTGCCCGTATCCGCGTGGCGCTGCGCCACCGGCTGCAGCAGCAGGGGGAAAGGGCGATCTTCCAGACCGGCGGGCTGTCGATCGACCTCGTCAAGCGTATCGTCAAGGTCGACGGTGAGGACCTAAAACTGTCGCCGAAGGAATACGACATTCTGCGCGTGCTCGCCCAGCATGCCGGCAAGGTGCTGACACACCAGTTTCTGTTGAAGCAGGTCTGGGGGCCGGCGGCTGACGTGCAATATCTGCGCGTTTACATCAGACAGATCAGGCAAAAGGTCGAGAAAATTCCGGATCAGCCGCACTATATCACCACCGAGACCGGCGTCGGCTACCGGCTCAGAGAACCGGACTGATATTCCTCCCCTTCCCCGTTGCCGACCTTCGAGCCGACTATATCGAGAATGACATGAACCTTCCCAGTATCATCCGGCCGAAACATACTTTCATCGGCGTATCGGCTCCGACGAAATGGCGGGCGCTGCAGACCATTGCGGAGAAAGCGGCCATCGCCTTTTCCGTCGATTCGCAGATCATCCTGAAGGCGCTCGAAACCCGCGAAAAGCTTGGCTCCACCGGGATCGGCAACGGCATCGCCATTCCGCATGCGGCGATCGAGACCATGAGCAGCCCGCGCGGTCTGCTCTTCCGCTTTTCCCGGCCGCTGGATTTCGAGGCGATCGACGATGTTCCGGCCGAGATCGCCGTCGTGCTGCTTTTCGGGGAGAACAACCGCGGCGAATATCTGAACGTGCTGTCGGCCATCGCCCTGCGGCTGCAATCGGACGGCGTGCTCGCCGCCATGCGCAAGGCAAGGACGGCCGACGAATTCTATTCCGATTTCATCGCCGACTCGCGGGTATGAAAAAGGCGCGGCCCAAAGGCCGCGCCCGGTCGTCTGCAGTGAGACGATCTTAGAAATCGCGCTGGAAGCGCAGGAAGCCGAACACTTCGTCGTCGCCTTCGTCCTCATCGTGATATTGCACGCTGAGCTTCGAACGCAGGTCTTCGACGATCTGGTAGTCAATCGTGACACCGGTTGTGTAGGCGCTGCCGCCGGTGAAGCCATTGCCGTCAGCCTCGAGAGCAATGTTTTCGAAGTACTGGAAGCCGGGAGTGATCTTCCACTTGTCATTGATCTTCAAGGCGTATTCTGCTGCGATCGTCCATTCGGACTCTTCGTAGTAGTAGTTGGCGCCGCTTGCCCAGATGCCGGCGATGCCGAGCGTGCCCGGGCCGATATCGGCATAGACGATACCGCGGACAGCAACTTCGCTGGTGTCGGTGTCATAACCGGCAAGCAGGTAAGCGCTGACGGCGCCGGCCTTGTAGGAGACCTGGCCTGCGACACCGAAGTTGTTCGGGCCTTCGCCCGGCTTGGTGGCGTAGTCTTCTTCCAGTTCGTCGACCGAAATGCCGGCTGCGAAAGCGCCCAACTCGTACTGATAACGGATCGAGTTGTGGCTCGTCTCGTTGCTGGCGAGCGTATCGGTCTCGCCGCTCATGTCGTCATCCCACCAGCTATAGAGCATACCGACGCGGAAGCCGGCAATGTCGAGATAGCCTTCATCCAGCAGAGCTTCCTGATCGGAGGCATTGTTGGCATTGTAACGTAGCGTCATGACGCCGGTGAGCGTGCCGAACTCGGTGTCGTTCTTCGCCTGGAAGGTGACCTGGCCACGCGTCCAGAAGTTTACGTCGGAATCGCCGGCGATGTTGTCACCGAAGCGAACTTCGGTACGGATGTAACCGCCGATCGAAAGGCATGTTTCCGTTCCCGGAATATAAAAATAGCCGGTGCCGTAGGCGTCGCAAACGCGAACATATTCCACGGGCTCGGGTTCCGCCGCCACGATGGCGTCGGCTGCGCGTGCTCCGGAGGCCGCGGCAAGGGCGGCAACGGAGGCAAAAAGGATAGTTCTGATATTCATTTTGAATGGCCCTAACAGGTTGGAATGCGAGGCGCATTTCAAGGGATGCCCCCACGTAGCGGCCGGCAAATACGACCGCACCGTCGCCATATAGGAATCCGCAAGTGTCATCGCGGCAAAATCCGGGCAAAAATCAGCATTGCCTGCGTCGGTTGCGGGGGAACTGTGGCCAAAAAAACACGGTTCTGCGGCAGGACGGCGGCGACCGGGCGATTGGCCGCGGCCAACTCCGGCACGTCTATTTCCAAATAACCCCTCAAATGGAATGGCATTCTAACAGGGACGCCAGAACCGGAAGATGTTTCGTTTCATTATACGACTGACTTGATAGAGTTAAGACAGTAAACAGGAGGGTCCCAATGCAGACACAACGGTTCACCCGGCTCCTCGCGGCCGCGGTCATGGCAGGCAGCTTCGTCTTCGGCAGCATGACGCCTGTATTCGCGGATCAGGCGTTGCTTAACGTCTCCTATGATCCGACCCGCGAATTGTACAAGGACTTCAACGCCGCCTTTGCCGCCAAATGGCAGAAGGACAATGGGGAAACCGTTACGATCAAGGCCTCCCACGGCGGTTCCGGCGCCCAGGCCCGTTCGGTCATCGACGGCCTCGACGCCGACGTCGTCACGCTGGCGCTCGAGGGCGATATCGATGCGATCGCCAAGGCGACCGGCAAGATCCCCACCGACTGGAAGACGAAGTTCCCGAACAATTCGACACCCTACACCTCGACGATCGTCTTCCTGGTCCGCAAGGGTAACCCGAAGGGCATCAAGGATTGGGCCGACCTGGTCAAGGACGACGTGCAGGTGATCACGCCGAACCCGAAGACCTCGGGCGGCGCCCGCTGGAACTTCCTCGCCGCCTGGGCGTGGGCCAAGCAGGCCAATGGCGGCGACGACGCCAAGGCGCAGGATTACGTGACGAAGCTGCTGCAGCATGTTCCGGTCCTCGACACCGGTGCGCGCGGCGCCACGACCACCTTCGTTCAGCGCGGCCTCGGCGACGTGCTGCTCGCCTGGGAAAACGAAGCCTATCTTTCGCTCGAGGAACTCGGCCCCGACCAGTTCGAGATCGTCACGCCAAGTTTCTCCATCCGCGCCGACCCGCCGGTCGCCATCGTCGACGGCAATGTCGACAAGAAGGGCACGCGCAAGGTCGCCGAAGCCTATCTCAACTACCTCTATTCGGACGAAGGCCAGAAGATCGCCGCCAAGCATTACTACCGGCCGATCAAGCCGGAAGTCGCCGATCCGGCCGACATCGCCCGCTTTCCGAAGCTGACGCTCGCGACCATCGATGATTTCGGCGGCTGGAAAGAAGCCCAGCCGAAATTCTTCGGCGACGGCGGCGTATTTGACCAAATCTACAAGCCGGCCCAATAATAGATTTCATGAAAGCACATAGCCCCACGCGGTGGCGGTTCAAACGGCCGAGCGTCATTCCGGGTTTCGGAATGGCGCTCGGCCTTACCTTGACCTGGCTCACCCTCCTGATTCTCATCCCGCTCTCGGGCATTGCTGTCCGCTCGAGCGCCCTCGGCTGGGAGAAATTCTGGTCGATCGCGCTCGATCCGCGCACGCTGAACGCGCTGCGCATCAGCTTCGGCAGCGCTTTCATCGCCGCGATCGTCAATGCCGTCTTCGGCATCATCCTCGCCTGGGTGCTGGTGCGTTACCGCTTCCCCGGCAAGCGCGTCATCGACGCCATGGTCGATCTGCCCTTCGCGCTGCCGACTGCGGTTGCCGGCATCGCGCTGACGACGCTCTACGCGCCAAACGGCTGGATCGGCCAGTTCCTGACGCCGCTCGGCATCAAGATCGCCTTCACGCCGGCCGGCATCGTCGTGGCGCTGATCTTCGTCGGGCTGCCCTTCGTCGTGCGCACCGTGCAGCCGGTCATGGAGGAAATCGACAAGGAGGTCGAGGAGGCCGCCGCGACACTCGGCGCCAATCGCCTCCAGACGATTTTCCGCGTCCTGCTGCCGGGGCTGGCGCCGGCCGTGCTCACCGGCTTCGCGCTCGCCTTTGCCCGCGGCGTCGGCGAATATGGTTCGGTCATCTTCATCGCCGGCAACCTGCCATTCAAATCGGAGATCGCGCCGCTGCTGATCATCATCAAGCTCGAAGAATATAATTACGCGGCGGCGACCGGCATTGCGGCGATCATGCTGATCCTCTCCTTCGCCATGCTGCTCGTCATCAACCTCATCCAGAGCTGGAGCAGGCGGAGGTATGGCTATGGCGCTTGATACGACCGCGCAACCCATCAAGCTGCGTTCGGTGACCACCGAACACCGGATCGCGCGCTACAGCCTGATCATCCTGTCGCTGGTCTTCCTGCTGCTGATCCTGCTGCTGCCGCTTGCCGCCGTCTTCGTCGAAGCCTTCCGCAAGGGGGCCGGCCCCTTCATCGAGGCGCTGCAGGATGCGGAGACCTTCTCGGCGATCCGCCTGACGCTGATCGTCGCCGGCATCAGCGTGCCGCTCAATCTCGTCTTCGGAGTCGCCGCCGCCTGGGCGATCGCCAAGTTCGAGTTCAAAGGCAAGGCCTTCCTGACGACGCTGATCGACCTGCCCTTCTCGGTCTCCCCCGTCATCTCCGGCCTGGTCTTCGTGCTCCTCTTCGGCGCCAATACCTGGCTCGGCCAGTGGCTCAGCGCCCACGACATCAAGATCCTGTTCGCCGTGCCGGGGCTGATTCTCGCGACCATGTTCGTCACCTTCCCCTTCGTCGCCCGCGAACTGATCCCGCTGATGCAGGAGCAGGGAACGGCGGACGAGGAGGCTGCGCTTTCGCTCGGCGCCAGCGGCTGGCAGACCTTCTGGTACGTGACGCTGCCGAACATCAAATGGGGCCTGCTCTATGGCGTGCTGCTTTGCAACGCCCGCGCCATGGGCGAGTTCGGCGCCGTCTCGGTGGTTTCGGGTCATATTCGCGGCCAGACCAACACTATGCCGCTGCAGGTCGAGATTCTCTATAACGAGTATAATTTTACCGGCGCCTTCGCCGTGGCCACGCTGCTGGCCCTGCTGGCGCTCGTCACCCTGGTTTTGAAGACGCTGCTGGAAATGCGTTACAGCGCGGAGATCTCCGCCAGCCGGCGGCACTGAAGGATTTGCAATGGAAGTACGCGTTCAAAACATTCGCAAGGAATTCGAGCGTTTTCCGGCGCTGCACGATGTCTCGCTCAGCATCCGCTCCGGCGAGCTGATCGCCCTCCTCGGCCCTTCGGGCTCCGGCAAGACGACATTGCTGCGCCTGATTGCCGGCCTGGAAAGCCCGACGGAGGGGCAGATCTTCTTCGGCGAAGACGACGCCTCGAAGAAATCCGTGCAGCAGCGCAATATCGGCTTCGTCTTCCAGCATTATGCCCTCTTTCGCTACATGACGGTGCTCGACAACGTCTCCTTCGGGCTGAGGGTCAGAAGCGGCGCACGGCGTCCTGCGAAGGCCGACATCCGCCGCCGGGCGCTGGAGCTGCTCGACCTCGTGCAGCTTTCCGGCCTTGAAACACGGTATCCGGCGCAGCTTTCCGGCGGCCAACGCCAACGGGTGGCGCTCGCCCGCGCCATGGCCGTCGAACCGAACGTGCTGCTGCTTGACGAACCCTTCGGCGCGCTCGACGCTCAGGTGCGCAAGGACCTGCGCAAATGGCTGCGCGAGATCCACGACCGCACCGGCCACACCACCGTCTTCGTCACGCACGACCAGGACGAGGCGCTGGAGCTTGCCGACCGCGTCGTCGTCATGAGCCAGGGCGCGATCGAACAGGTCGGCACGCCTGATGAGGTCTACGACAACCCCAACTCGCCCTTCGTCTTCGGCTTCATCGGCCAGTCGAATTGCCTGCAGGTCGAAATCTCAGACGGCGACATCCGCTTCGAAGGCCGCTCGCTCGGCCTCAATGCCGAGGGTGAGCCCGATGGACCCGCGCAGCTCTACTTCCGCCCGCACGACGTCAGGCTCTGCGAATCGGCGGAAAACTGCATTGCCGGCCAGCGGGTCTCCAGCCGCCGCGTCGCTGGCACCCGTCATATCGAACTCGACATCGGCAATGACCGCCCGCATATCGAAATCGAGCTGCCGCCGAGCGAGGCAGACCGGCTCGACCGCTACCGGGTGGCTTTCAAGCCGACCCGCTGGAAGCTGTTCCGCAGCTGACGGATCAAGGGCGCAAAGTGGGCTGCCGCAGTCTGGGCCGCTGCATAATTCGTTAAATTTTCGGAATTATGCAGCAGGCAGTCTGACACTCTCCGCCGAAGTCGCCTTTGGCGGGAGTCGATTTTGGTTTTTGTGATCTACGGTTGTTTGTGTTTCAGTCATATGACGAGTAAAAGTTTTTTCGCATTAATCATAAAGGGCTGGACTAATCCCATAGGAGGCACCTGGCGTTGAGGGCGGAGATTTCCTTTGGAAAATCCCTGATCGGGATTTTATTCGTAGGACTGGCGGCCGCAGGCTGCACCACAACACCGAAGCCGGCGGCGACGGCGGCCAAGACCAAGGTTCAACCGACGAAAGTCACCTTCAATTATACGGCAAAAGATCGCGACTGCCTGAAGCGTGCGATGTATTTCGAATCGCAGCATTCCGATGAAGACGGCTATCTCGCCGTCGGCACCGTCGTCATGAACAGGCTGACGTCGGGCGCCTATCCACCATCGATCTGTGGTGTCGTCGCCCAGAACCGACAGTTTGCGCCCGGCGTCATGACGCGCGAGGTCAAGGCGCAGGCCGAACCGGAGCTTGCCACCGCGGCCGATGCGATCCTGCTGAAGGGCGCGCGCCATCCGGCGGTGAAGGATGCGATGTTCTTCCACACCGACGGACTGAAATTCCCTTACGACAACATGCACTATGTGACGGTCGCCGGCGGCAACGCCTTCTACGAGAAGCGCGACTCCAACGGCATGCTCGAAACGCCGCCGCCGCTGCCCTCCTACGAAGTGGCGATGAATTATGTGCCCGGCGAAAGCATGCTGCCGCCGCAGTTCGAGGTGCTGATCCCCTCGGCCGTTCCCGTTCCGCTGCCGGCGCCCGATCCCATGGCCACGGCGAGCACGGCACCGATGCGGATAACCGCGCCGGTGACCCCGCCGGAACCCTCGATCGCGCCCGAGCCGGGAATGCCGGTCGCCATCCCCACGCCACGCCCCGCCTATGACAGCGTGATGCTACGCGGAGCTATCCCGGCGAACGGCGGCTAAGCCCGCCGTTCCGATATCTCCGTGAGGAGAGCGCCTTAAGCGCGCTCTTCCCAGACCTTCGCCAGTTCCACGATCGTTTTGACCGCCTTTTCCATGTCCTGGCGGCTGACCCATTCGAGCGGCGAGTG
The DNA here is from genome assembly GCF_022385315.1 of Rhizobium sp. K102. Lineage (NCBI taxonomy): Bacteria > Pseudomonadati > Pseudomonadota > Alphaproteobacteria > Hyphomicrobiales > Rhizobiaceae > Rhizobium > Rhizobium sp. K102. The sequence goes on along the minus strand of NZ_CP092435.1, from coordinate 407,195 downwards.
GAAGGCATGGCCGCCGGCGAAGATATTCGGGCATGGCAGTCCCATGAAAGAAAGGCGCGAACCGTCGGTGCCGCCGCGGATGCTGCCGCGCACCGGCGTCATGCCGGCCCGGCGCACGGCTTCAAGCGCATTTTCGACGATCTCCGGGTGACGGTCGAGCACCGCCTTCATGTTGCGATACTGCTCCGTCACCTGGAAATGAGCGGTCGAGCCGGGATAGGCAACCATCACCTCCTTGACGATGGCGTCGAGCATGGCCTCCTTTTCCGCCAATCCCGCTTCGGTGAAATCGCGGATGATAAAGCTCAGCGACGCCTTTTCCATCGAACCGGTCACGCCGACCGGATGGATGAAGCCCTGCCTGCCTTCGGTGGTCTCCGGCGCCAGGTCCTTCGGCAACCGGTCGATGATGGCGCCGGCGATCTTGATGGCGTTCTCCATCCGGTCCTTGGCAAAGCCCGGATGGATCGCCACGCCTGAAATGCTGATCTCGACGCCATCGGCCGAAAAGGTCTCATCCTCGATATGGCCGGCGGTTTCGCCGTCCATCGTATAGGCAAAGTCGGCGCCGAGTTTCTTCAAGTCGACCCTGTTGACGCCGCGCCCGACTTCCTCATCGGGCGTGAACAGGATCTTGATCGTCCCGTGGCGGATATCGGGATTGTCGGCCAGCATCTGGGCCGCGGCCATGATTTCCGCCAGCCCTGCCTTGTCGTCGGCGCCGAGCAATGTCGTTCCGTCGGTCGTGACGATGTCATTGCCGATCTGGTTGTTGAGCTCCGGATGCTCGGAGACACGGATCACCCGGCTCGAATCGCCGATAAGCTGGATATCGCCGCCGGCATAATTCCGGATGATCTGCGGTTTGACGCCCGTGCCGGTAAAATCGGGCGCCGTATCCATATGCGAGCAGAAACAGATGACGGGTACCGGCTTGTCGCTATTTCCAGGAATGGTCGCATAGACATAACCGTGTTCATCGAGATGCGCATCGGCAAGACCGATCATCAGCAGTTCGTCGACCAGAACCCGGCCGAGATCCTTCTGCTTTTCGGTGGTCGGCTGCGTCGACGAGGCGGGATCGGATTGGGTGTCGATAACGACATAGCGGAGAAAGCGGTCGAGAACAGTGTCGGTCATGGCATCCAGTCCAGCAAGGTCATTTGACGATATAGCCCTCGCGGGCGATGCGGCAAAAGTTTTTTCCGCTCGGCGAATGCTTCTAGCGCCACAGTCGTTGATACGCGATCATACAATGGCGGGGACAAACAGTCCCCGTCCGTGCCAACTGGCGACAAGCCCTTTTCCTTTTCAGGGATTTGGCCATCGCTCGGCATGGGAACAACGATGACCGCTATTTCGTTTGAGGACCGAATGTCCAGGAACAGCCATGGCCAACGACAAGCTATCGAGCTACCGATCAAAACGCGATTTTCAGAAGACCGCTGAGCCCAGCGGTGAGCGGCGCATCAAAAAGAGCAACCGCCGCCGCTTTGTCATTCAGAAGCACGATGCGACACGTCTGCACTACGACCTGCGGCTCGAGCTCGATGGCGTGTTCAAGAGCTGGGCTGTCACAAAGGGTCCATCGCTCGATCCACGCGACAAGCGCCTGGCGGTCGAGGTCGAGGATCATCCACTCGATTATGGCGATTTCGAAGGCACAATTCCGAAAGGCCAGTATGGCGGCGGCACAGTCATGCTGTGGGATCGCGGTTATTGGGAGCCGGAGGGAAGGACGAGCCCCGAGCAAGCCCTTCTCAAGGGCGATTTCAAGTTCACGCTTGACGGCGAGCGCTTGCACGGAAGCTTCGTGCTTGTGCGCATGCGTAGCGATCGCGAGCGCAGCAAGCGTACCAACTGGCTGTTGATCAAGCATCATGACGAGTTCTCGGTGGAAGAGAACGGTGCCGCTATCCTGGAAGGCAACGTCACCTCGGTGGCCTCAGGCCGCAGCATGGAAATGATCGCAGCCGGCAAGGGGCGCAAGCCGAAACCCTTCATGGTGGAGGGCGGCAAGGTCGAGGCCGACGCCGTCTGGGACAGCAATCACGGACTGGCCGCCGACGAGCGGCGGGAAGCGAGCGGCGGAAAGCGCACCAGTACGGCGACGGCGGTTGATCTTCCGAATTTCATCGCGCCACAGCTTTGCGAGAAGCGGGAGCGGCCGCCTGGCGGGGACGGCTGGATCCACGAGATCAAATTCGACGGATATCGCATCCAGATGCGGGTGCTCGGCGGCGAAGCAACGTTGAAAACCAGGAAGGGTCTCGACTGGACGGCCAAGTACCCGGAAATCGCCCGGGCGGCGTCAGCCCTTCCAGATTGTATCGTCGATGGCGAGATCTGCGCTCTCGACGAGCACGGCGCGCCGGACTTCGCCGCGCTGCAGGCCGCGCTGTCGGAGGGCAAGACCGGCGATCTCGTCTACTTCGCCTTCGACCTGCTCTATGACGGCGGCGAGGACTTCCGCCTCGAGCCCCTCATCGAGCGAAAGACGCGGTTGCAGGAGCTCCTCACGGAGGCCGACAATGATCCTCGCATCCGCTTCGTCGAACATTTCACCGGCGGCGGTGACGCCGTCCTCAGGTCGGCATGCAAGCTCTCGCTGGAAGGCATCGTGTCAAAACAGGCAGATGCCGCTTATCATTCCGGTCGAGCGGAAAGCTGGGCGAAGTCCAAGTGCCGTGCAGGGCACGAGGTGGTCATCGGTGCCTATGCCAAAACCAACGGCAAGTTTCGTTCCCTTCTCGTCGGCGTTTTCAGCGACGATAACTTTGTTTATGTCGGCCGTGTCGGGACCGGCTACGGCGCCAAGAAGGTCGAAACGCTGCTTCCGAAACTGAAGGCGCTGGAGACTGCGCAGTCGCCGTTCACTGGAGCCGGCGCTCCTAAGAAGCAGGCTGAAGTCGTCTGGGTGAAACCCGAGCTTGTCGCCGAGATCGAATTCGAGGGCTGGACCGCGGACGGTCTTGTCCGGCAAGGAGCTTTCAAAGGATTGCGCGAAGATAAGCCGGCCAAGGAAGTCGAGGCAGAACGGCCGCTAAGACCCTCCAAAGCCAAGGTTGCGGAGCCGGCTTCGAGAGCCGATCAGAGATCAACGCGCCGTAGGGCTCAGAAGGCCGATGTCATGGGCGTCCTCATTTCAAACCCGGACAAACCATTGTGGCCGGGTACCAATGGTGGTGAGCCGGTAACAAAGGAAGAATTGGCCCGCTATTACGAGGCGGTCGGCGACTGGATGATCGCCCACCTGAAGGGCAGGCCCTGCTCGATCATCCGTGCCCCGGATGGAATTGATGGCGAGCAGTTTTTCCAGCGTCATGCGATGCCGGGGCAATCTAACCTGCTCGAATTGGTCAAAGTGTTCGGCGACAAGAAGCCATACCTGCAGATCGATCGCATCGAAGGCCTTGCCGGCTTCGCCCAGATCGCGGCGGTCGAGCTTCATCCGTGGAACTGTGAACCCGGTCAACCGGAAGTACCGGGTCGTCTGGTATTCGATCTCGATCCCGGACCCGATGTTCCCTTTTCCACGGTTGTTGCGGCTGCCCGGGAAATGCGCGACCGGCTGGAGGACCTCGGATTGATCAGCTTCTGCAAGACGACCGGCGGCAAGGGCCTGCATGTCGTGACGCCCCTTGCCGTCAATAAGCGTAAGCCGTTGTCCTGGCCTGAAGCAAAGGCCTTCGCGCACGACGTCTGCCAGCAGATGGCCCGCAGTACCCCCGATCTCTACCTTATCAAAATGACGAAGAGCTTGCGGGGCGGTCGCATTTTCCTTGATTACCTGCGCAACGACCGCATGGCGACAGCGGTGGCTCCACTCTCTCCTCGAGCCCGCCCAGGTGCCACGGTGTCAATGCCTCTGACATGGACGCAGGTGAAATCAGACCTTGATCCCAAAAGGTTTACGGTTCGAACCGTGCCTGCTTTATTATCGAAGTCGGCCGCCTGGAAGGATTATTGTGAGGGGCAGCGCGCCCTGGAGCAGGCCATCAAGAGGCTTGGCCGCACCGGCAAACATGCCGCCTGACACTGCCAGGCGCCAGGCCGCAGTTGGTGTTGGCGAGATCTTAATCGCCCGCGGAACGTCCTGTGCTCGCAGTGGCATCAGTCATATCAAAGACGGCAGCATTATCCTGGATTTCGCGCAGGCCTTTATATGAGGGGTGGCGGAGACTGCCCTCGCGCGTCCAGCCGCGAAACTCGATTTCGGCGATGAGGGTCGGCTGGGAAAAGACAAGGCGTTTTCCTTTCAGCGGCACAACAGGTTTTTTCGTTTGAAGACGGTTCAACGTCTTGCGCAAATCCTCCGCCTCCGTTCGATTGAACCCCGTGCCGACCGATCCGACATAAATCCAGCCTTGACCCTTGCGACCCGCAAGCAGAAGACTGCCGAGCCCGCCGCGGGTGCTGGCGGATTCCTCGTACCCGACGATCATGAAACTATCGCTCTGAACGCACTTGATCTTCTGCCAGTCCCCGAGACGACCACTTCGGTAAGGGCTGTCCCTGCGCTTGGCAATGATGCCTTCCAGGCCCAGATGGCAGGCGTGCTCAAGCAGTTCCTCGCCAGCCAAATGCAGGTCTTGCGAGAACCGAATGGCACCATTGTCGGTCTCGGGAATCAGATCCTGCAGAAGATGACGGCGGACCGAGAGCTCGGTGCGCGTCAGCTCGTGACCATCGAGGTATAACAGATCGAAGGCGCAGAAGACGGATTCGGTTGAGATCCGCTTGCCGCCTCTGCCGCCGAGCGAGCGCTGCAACGCTCCAAAGTCGGACCGCCCCTGTTCATCGAGTACGACGGCTTCTCCGTCGAGAATGCAGCTCGTTACACCGAGCTCTCTTGCGCCTGCGGCGATAGTCGGGAATTGGTGGGTCCAGTCATGGCCGCCGCGGGTGAGGATGCGAATGCTCCTTGGCTCGATGTGGATCGCCAATCGGTAGCCGTCCCACTTCACCTCATAGAGCCAATCCGGCCCTTGCGGCACCGTTTGCTTCAGCAACGCCAGGCAGGGCTCCACTCTGGACGGCATTGCATCGAACGGCAGGCTTGGCTGGTCGGGATCACGCCGGCGGACAGGTCGAGATTGTATCGACGAACTGGACTCGCGAAGGAGGGGGGCGGAGCGTTGCCGTGGTCTGGTCATTTCTCAATGCCTGCCGGATCGGTTCTCGGCATCGACGGATTTGCGCAGGGCTTCCATGATGTTGACGACGTTGCTGGGAGCCGTCTCTGCCTTTTCCCTGCCCTTCGACTTTACCCTGACAGGTTTCTTCATCAGTTTCTTCTTGGCCTCGATGATGTCGAGCAGCCTATCCTGCACGGGGTCGGAGGCCATCTTCGGGTTCCAATGCTGCGTCTGCTTCTTGATCAGCTGCTGAACCAGCGGCATCATTTGGCTGTCCGCCGGTTGATCATCCACCCGCTCGAAGTAGCTCTCCGCGTCGCGCACTTCGTCACCGTATCGCAGGGTCCAAAGGACGATCCCCTTGCCGCGTGGCTCCAGCATGACGGCGCGCTCGCGGCGCGCAATCACCAGCCGGGAGATGCCCACCATGTCCTCAGCCGCCATCGCATCGCGGATCACCGAGAATGCCTCCTGGCCGACCGGATCGTCGGGTGAAAGATAGTAGGGCGTGTCGAGCCAGATCCATTCGACGCTGTTGCGGGGCGTAAACACTCCGATATCGATCGTCTTGGTGCTTTCAAGCGCAACGTTCTCCAGCTCCTCGTCTTCGAGTAAGACGTATTCGTTCTCACCGCGCTGATAGGCTTTCACTTCGTCTTCATCTTTCACGTCCTTGCCCGTGACGGCATCGACATAATGGCTGACGACGCGGTTTTGAGTTGTGCGATTGAGCGTGTGAAAGCGCACCTTCTCGTTTTCGGAGGTGGCCGGCATCATCTGCACCGGGCAGGTGACGAGCGATAGCTTCAGATACCCTTTCCAATATGGCCGGATCGCCATGGCAACCTCCGATCACCCGGCCCGGCGCTGGTGAGCGCCGCCGGGGCTGCGAGATTTCGGCGCCGATGCGCTTGCGGCCTTCTGCCTGCTCTTGCCGGCATTGGCATTTGCGGCGGTACGCTTCGTCTTTGCTGGGGTCGTCATGCCGGCGCTCTCACGCAGTGCCTGTAACAGGTCGTTCGGTTTCGCAGCCGGCGCGGCCTTTTTCTTCGGAAGAGTGCGGCCTTCGATTTTTGCCTTCACCAGTTCGGCGACGGCCGCTTCGTAACGGTCGTCGAATTCCTTCGGATCGAACTCGCCCTTCTTGGTGTTGATGATGTGCTTGGCAAGCTCCAGCATCTCGCCTTCGATCTTGAGATCCGGCATCTCCTCGAAAGCCTTCTCGGAGGAGCGGACTTCATAGTCGAAGTTCAAAGTGGAGCCGACCAGCCCTTTGCCAAGGGGGCGGATGAGAAGCGTCCGCAAACGCCGAAACAGCACCGTCCGGGCGATGGCCGCGACCTTGGCCTTCTTCATGCCATCCCTCAGAAGCTTGAAAGCGTCGCTGCCCATGGTGTCGGGGGCCAGATAATAAGGCTTGTCGAAATAGACGTCGTCGACCTCGTCCCAAGGAATAAACGCCTCCACCTTCAGCGTTTTGTCGCTTTCGGGAACGGCGGCGGCGACCTCCTCGGGCTCGAGGACAACGTAGCGGCCATCTTCGATCTCGAAACCTTTGACCTGGTCCTCGCGTTCGACCGGATCGCCGGTCTCACCGTCCACGAATTCTCGGCGCACCCGATTGCCGGTCTTCCTGTTCAGCGTGTGAAACGCAATCCGCTCGGATGTGGAGGCGGCGGTGTAGAGCGCCACGGGGAAAGCGACCTCCCCGAACTTGATAAAGCCTTTCCAATTCGCTCTCGGGGCAACCATTTCGCACGCGCTCCCTGCCGCAACCAGTGCGAGTCAACCGAAATCACTTTACGATTGGTTCCGAATCAAAACGAATCAAATTTCAATAGCTTAGCCAAAATGATTCACGCGCTTTCCGAGTCTCGGTCATCCCCTTGAATCTGATCGATCTTTTTCACGCCGGCTGCTTTATACGACGGGAACAACAAGGAGATAGGCAGCCTGAGGAGCAGTTTTGATCCTCGACTGCTCAATCGACGCGTCGTCCTTCGTCATCGAACACATGCAGATATTGTGGCGGGAAGGCGACGTTGACCTTCGGCCCGGCCTTCAGCGCTTCGCGATCCAATGTGAAGATCTTGAAGGGCAGGCCGTGCAGGGCCAGGTGCAGGATAATGCCGAAGCCGGTGGGCTCGACGAGCTCCACATCGGTGGCAAGCCCCGCCCCGTCATTCGTCATCAGCACATGCTCCGGCCGGATGCCGAGCGTCACCTTGGCTCCATCCGCCAGCGGCAGCGGCTTTGCAAGCGGCACGATCGTACCGTCCTTCAGCCTCACACCACCTGCTTCATAGGTCGCGTCGAGGAAATTCATCCCCGGCGAGCCGATAAAGCCGGCGACGAATAGGTTGGCGGGGCGGTCGTAGAGTTCCAGGGGGCTGCCGACCTGCTGGACGACGCCGCCATGCATGGCGACGATCCGGTCGGCCAGCGTCATCGCCTCGATCTGGTCATGGGTGACATAGATCGAGGTCGCCTTCAGCTCCCCATGCAGTTTCTTGATTTCGGCGCGCATCTGTTCGCGCAGGCGCGCATCGAGATTGGACAGCGGCTCGTCGAACAGGAAAGCCTTCGGCTGGCGGACGATGGCGCGGCCCATGGCGACGCGCTGGCGCTGGCCGCCGGACAGCGCCTTCGGCCGTCGTTCGAGCAACGGATCGAGGCCGAGCTTGGCCGCGGCGGCGGAGACGGCGCTGGCGATCTTCTCCTTCGCCGTTTTCCGGAGCCTCAGGCTGTAGCTCATGTTGCCGGCGACGTTCATATGCGGATAGAGCGCGTAGGACTGGAACACCATGGCGATGTCGCGATCCCTGGGATGCCGTTCGTTCACTCTGGCGCCGGCAATGCGGATTTCACCTGATGTGACATCTTCGAGCCCGGCGATCATGCGCAACAGCGTGGACTTGCCGCAGCCGGAGGGACCGACCAGCACGACGAATTCGCCGTCCCGGATCTCAAGGTCGACGCCGTGCAGCACCTGCACATGGCCATAGGCTTTGCGGATATTCTGGATATCGATCGATGCCATTTGTTTAACCCTTGACCGCGCCGGCCGTCAGGCCCTGGACGAGATAACGCTGGATGAGCAGGAAGAAGAGGCCGGCCGGAATGAGCGCCATGACGCCCGCCGCCATCATCTGCCCGAAATCCACCGAGAATTTCGAAACGAAGGTGAGAAGCCCGACCGGGAAGGTCGCCGCGTCGTTGCCGTTGATCAGCATCAGCGCAAAGAGCAACTCGCTCCAGGCGGCCGTGAAGACGAAGCCGAGCGTCGCGGCGATGCCGGGCAGCGTCAGCGGCAGAATGATCTGGCGGAAGGCGGTGAACTGCGTGGCCCCGTCGATCATCGCCGCCTCTTCCAAATCCCTGGGGATGCCGTCGAAGAAGGACTGCATCAGGAAGGTGGCGAAGGGCACGTTGAAGGCGGTGTAGACGATGACCAGCCCGGTCAGGCTGTTGGTCAGATGTAAGGGCGACAGGATCTTGAAGATCGGCGCGACCAGCATGACGAGCGGAAACATCTGGGTCAGCAGCATCAGCGCGACGATCCAGTATTTCGCCCGGAAATTGAAGCGCGACAGGGCATAGCCGGAGAGCGAGGCGCAGACCGTCACGGTCACTGCCGTCGAGGCCGAAACGATCAGACTGTTCTTGAAGAAGGTCGGAAAGGCGCTGTGCTGCAGCACGAAGGCATAATGATCCCAGCTCGTGCGCGACGGCCACATGCGCACGCCCTCGCTATAGAGCAGGTCGTTCGGCGTCACCGAGACCTTGAGCAGCCAGAACAGCGGGAAGAGCGCGAAGGCGATGTAGCAGAGGATCGCCAGGCGGTGCGCGATGGTGGGAAGGATGGATCGTCTCATGGTCTCAATCCTTGTTCAGCAGCGTCTGCCTGAGCAGGATGATCAGCATCGAATAGGCAAGCAGCAGCACCAGCAGGACCAGCGCGATCGCCGAGGCATAACCGAAATCGAGCCGCTTGAACGCGGTCGTGAAGATGTAGCTCGCGACGATTTGCGTCCGGTCGGCCGGCCCGCCATTGGTCATGACGACGATGAGATCGGCGAAATTGGAGATCCAGACAGTGCGCAGAAGCACTGTGATGGCGATGGTCGGCGCCAGAAACGGCAGGGTGATCGAGCGGAAGCGCTGGAACCAGCCGGCGCCGTCGATCGACGCCGCCTCATAGAGATCGCGCGGGATCGCCTGCAGGGCCGCCAGCAGCGTGATGGCGAAGAAGGGAATGCCCCACCAGACATTGGCGATGATCGGCCCCCACATCGCATAATTGGGATCGGACAGGATATTGCCCGGCTCATGCATCAGCCCGAGGGCGAAAAGCCAGTGCGGGATCGGTCCGATAACAGGATTGAACAGCCAGGCCCAGTTGAGGCCGGCGAGAAAGGACGGCACGGCCCACGGCAGGAAGACCAGCGCCTGGGCGATCGCCCTGCCCTTAAACGGCTTGTCGAGCAGCAGCGCCAGGATGAGCCCGAAGACGAACTGCAGGACCACGGAGGCGCCGGTCCACCAGAGCGTGTTCCTGAGCGCGCCGTAGAAGGCTGCATCCGTAGAAAGCTCGCGGAAATGATCGAGCCCGATGAAGCCGCCGGAAAAGGGATTGAGCAGCTGGATATCGCGGAAGGCGTAGGAGACACCCAATGTCAGCGGCACCAGCATCACCGCGATGATCAGGATCAGTGACGGGGCGCTGTAGAGATAGGGCTCCGAAGCATCGGCAAGACGACGCAGCCACGGCCTGCGGTCGCGACGCATGTCGAGCATATCGGCGGAAATGGTCATCAGTGCGTAATTTCCATTGTCTACCCGGTTGAGAATTCTCGCGCGGCTGATGCTTCTGAAAACTGGGCGGCTGCGGCCCCCTCATCCGACCCTTCGGGCCACCTTCTCGGGAGAAGCGATGGAGAGGTCGCGGCACATTCCCTTCTCCCCACCGGGGAGAAGGTGCCGGCAGGCGGATGAGGGGGCTGCAGCCGCCCCCTTCCCCGCTACTTCTTGCTCAAAAACTTCTGCTGCGCCTTGGTCAGATAGTCCGCCCACTGGTCCGCCAGATCCTTCGCCGAGATGTCGCCGAGCAGGGCCTGCTGCGAGGTCTTGATCGCCAGCGAATCCTTGAAGAAGGCGAACTCCTCGAGGTAGGTCGGCATGACAGTCGGCACCGTGTTCGGGTCCGCCAGCTCTTCGAACCAGCCCTTGAACTGGTCACCGGCATAGAAGGGATCCTTCTCGGCCGACGTATAGGCCGGCAGGGCGCCGATGCGCTTGTTCCACTCGAGATTGCCTTCCGGCCCTTCGAGTGTTGCGATCAGCTTCCAGGACAGGTCCTTGTTTGCGCTCGTCGAAAACATCGACCAGCCGCCGTAACCGATGGTCGGGAAGGACTTGCCGTCAGGCCCTTTCGGCAGCGGCGCAACGCCGAAATCCTCCTTCTTCATGCGCTCGGCAATGGCGATCAGCGCATCCGGATCCTGGTCGAGGAAGGCGCAGGTGCCGGAATAGAAGCCGGCGACGACTTCGTTGAAGCCCCAGTTGACGCTGTCCTTCGGCGCATAGCCCTTCTTGTAGAGATCGACCATCCATTCGATGCCCTTGGCCCAGCCGGGGCTGTTCATCGTCGAGGTGCCGTCTTCGTTGAAGTATTTGTTCGAGCCGGCCATCGAGGCGGCGAAGATCATCCAGCCGTTGAGGCCGCCCGGCCCGCCGCGCATGCAGTAGCCGTATTTGCCCGGCAGCTTCGAGACTTTTTCGGACGCGGCAGTGAATTCGTCCAGCGTCTTCGGCGGCTCGGCGACACCAGCTTCCGAGAGCAGCTTCTTGTTGTAGAACATCGCCCTCAAATAGAAGCCGTAGGGCAGCATATAGGCGGTGTTCTTGACGTCGCGGCCGAGTTCGAGGGCGCGCGGCGTCAGCTCCTTGGTGTGCTCCCACTTTTCGAGATAGGGCTCGAGGCTTTCGAGCATGCCGTTATTGGCATAGAGCGACAGCCAGGTATCGGGCATTTCCATCACGTCGGGCACGTCGCCGGCCGACACCATCGTGGCGAACTTCTGGAAGGCTTCGTTCCAGGGCAGCGAGATGATGTCGACCTTGGTGCCGGGATTGGCGGCCTCGAACTTGCCGACGATCGATTTCAGCGTTTCGGTGCGCTCCGGGCTGGTGATGACTTCGACCAGCTTCAGCGTCGTGTCGGCAAAGGCCGTGCCCGCCATCAGCGAAGCAAAGAGCGTCGAGATTATTAGTTTTTTCATGCTCAGTTCCCCCTTTTCGGTTTCTCTCGGGTTTCAGGATTGCGAGGCGGCGAGCGCCTCCTCGATGTCCCTCCACAGCGCCTCGGTTCCTTCGAGGCCGACATGGAGGCGTACGGATCGCGCATGGATGCCGAAGGTTTGCGCGGAATTCGGCTGTGCCTTCTGCTGCAGCACCACCTCGCCCGGTACGATCAGGCTTTCGTGCCCACCCCAGCTTACACCCAATTTGAAGAGCTTGAGGTGATCGGCGAAGGCGCGGATATCGACGCCTTCGCGAAAGATGAAGGAAAACAGGCCCGAGGTGCCGTTGAGCCCGGCCGGCAGGCGGTTGGCGAGGCCGGGATGGCAAACCGTCTCCACCACCTCGAGCCGCTGCAGGCGCCTGGCGATTTCCAGCGCCGACGCCTCATGCGCCTTCATGCGCAGCGGCAGCGTGCGCAGGCCGCGGATCAGCAGCCAAGCGTCGAAGGGCGAAAGCTTGCCGCCGAGATAGGGATAGGCCTCGGCCTTGATGCGGGCGATCATCTCCTTCGAGCCGGCGACGATCCCCGCCACCACATCGCTGTGGCCGCCGAGATATTTCGAGGCCGAATGGATGACGAGATCGACGCCGAGCGTCAGCGGCCGCTGGAAGAACGGGCTCGCCCAGCTGTTGTCGATCATCGAGACGACGCCGCGGCGCTTGGCCAGCGCTGCGAGCGCGCCGACGTCATGCGCCTCCATCACCCAGCTCGTCGGGCTTTCCAGGTACAACAGCTTAGCGCCGGGCAGCGCTCTGGCGACCGCCTCCTCGTCGCGCCCGTCGACATAGGTCACTTCGATCTTCATGCGCTTCAGGATGCTGCCGAACAGGCGGAAGGCATCAGGATATACATGTTTGACGGCGACGATGCGGTCGCCCGGCTCGACGAAGCTCAAAACACTCGACGAGATCGCCGCCATGCCGCTGGCAAAACCCAGCGCATCCTCCGCACCTTCGAGCTTGGCCAGCATTTCCTCGAAGGCGCGCACCGTCGGGTTCAGCCCGCGCGTATAGGTCGGCCGCACCTTCTCGCCACGATAGACGGCAATCATCTCGTCATAATCGGAAAAGGTGAAAAGCGATGTCTGGAAGATCGGCGGTACGACGGCATCGGCGAAGTTGCCGTCGTCATGCGCGGTGATGATGGAGACAAAATCGAACGGGTCAGCGCCGCTGCTCATTTGGACATTTCCTTGATGTCTTCCTCGACGATATCGAGAATTTTCAACGTTTCGGCGCGCGCCGCCTCGGCATCTCCGGCAGCGATCGCGTTGAAAAGTGTGCGGTGAAAGGGAAAGGACCGGCGGGCGAAATCTTGCCGGTCGAAGGGGTGCTCCCAGAAGCGCTCGAAAGTCTCGCGCATCTGCTCGAGCAGCTGGCGAAACAGCGGATTGTGGGTGGCGTCGTAGACGGCGAGATGGAAAGCGAGATCCTCCGGCCCGGAGGTACCCTTCTCCAGATGCACCCGCTCCATCGCGTTGAGTTTCTCCTCGATCACGACGAGATCCTTTTTCGTGCGCCGCCTGGCTGCGACCATGCCCGCCTCGCATTCGATGCCGCGGCGCACTTCGAGCGTCTGCAGCAGTGCGTCGCGCAGATGCGCCGCATCAAAGGACAGCGGCATATGGATCGTTGCCCGGGACACCGGCTTCAGCAGATAGGTGCCGCTGCCCTTGCGCGTCTCGATGACGCCGAGCGCCTGAAAATGGCGGATCGCCTCGCGAATGGTCGAACGCCCGACGGCAAGTGCGGCCATCAGCTCACGCTCGGCCGGCAGCCGGTCACCCGCCTGCAGGCGCGCGTCTTCGACATAATCCGCCAGCGCATCTGTCACCTGACGTGCGCGGTCGATCGCCGGAAGCGGCCGGATCACCGGCCTGTCGCTACGATTTGCCTTCATGGTTCCCCATTTTCTTCTCAGGCAGTCAGATCTAAAATTGGTCTGACATCTTAGCATTTCGCAAAGTTGGGAAGGCGTCAAGGGCTGTTTCGCCGCGACCTCGTCGGGGCAAGACCCGGCACCGGCTTTACGCGCGGCTTGTTCCTCTTGCGCCCGACCGGGCTCTGCCGGATGATGATCATTCGATCGACGGAACGGGTGGGAAATGGCGGCGGATCGGATCAGGGCACTTGATGGCATCAGGGCAATCGCCATCTTTGGAGTGTTCTACACGCATTTCGTCGACGATAATTCCTTGCTCGGTGATCTGGCGGTGCGAACGTTCTTCGTTCTGAGCGCTTTCCTGATCACCGGCAACCTGATCGAGTTGCGTGATGCCAAGGGGTTCACCTACCTTGCGGCGCTGCAAAATTTCTACGCGCGAAGGGCGGCAAGGCTTCTGCCTACCTATTACGCCCTGCTCCTGGGGCTTGCCGCGCTCGACCTGGTCACGATCCAGGACGGGCTTTTTTATCACCTCGCATTTCTGTCGAATATCTGGTTCGCAATGGGCATGAATTGGAACCCGTGGGTGCTTGCCCACACCTGGACCTTGTCCGTCGAATGGCAGTTCTATCTCATCTGGCCGCTCATCGTCCTGAGCTGCACAAATAGATTGGTGGCGCTGGCGGCCGGAGGCGCCATCGCCATTGCGGTGGCATTCTGGCTCGCCTGCTTTGTGACCGGTTATTACGCCGAGCAAGTGGTCTTGTGGCCGCCCTTCTCGTTTGATGCGCTCGGCGTCGGAGCCTTGGCGTTCTTCTTTTCGGGCGTGCTGGCACGGCCGTCTCGAATGCGCCTGATTGCAGTAATCCTGCCAACAGCGCTGTGGGGTGCACTGCAACTCGTTGAGACAAGCGACCCTAGGCTGCTCGTCGTCGTCAAGTTCCTCCTGCAAGCTCTTCCGCTTCTGCCGATGGCAATCCTGATTGCCGTAACGGCATCAGGTACCAGCCCGGTTCTCGATCGTATTCTCGGCTTCCGGCCCTTGGCCTATCTCGGCCGCATCAGCTACGGGTGTTATCTCTACCACTTTCCGATGCTCTGGCTAATGATGCAGATTCTGTGGTGGGTGTTCGATTATCCGCTGGAGCGGGGATTCATCGAACTGGTCGTCGTCGCGATCCCCACGATCGCTTTTTCCGCTTTGAGCTGGGAAATGATCGAACGGCCGATCCAGAAATGGCGAACCGGCAGCCACCAAAAGGCGGCGCAGGCCAAAAAGGCCGCATGAGTTCAGGTATCTCTCACTGAAGCGATGGGGTTGCTCCCAGGCTCCGAATCGTCAGCGGCCAGATCGTTCAAGAGCGCATCAGCATAACGGCGGGCATTGTGTCCTCGATCATGCCATGAGATGCTCCGAAGGGTTGTGGCAGCATAGGCTGTAAAACATGCGCGACTATCTGAAAAGCCAGGACTTTCATCGGCATATGCGTTTGCTGCTGGCGTCGCGATTTCAGACCGGCCTGTCGCTACGATTTGCCTTCATGGTTCCCCAATTTTCATCCAGGCAGTCGTTGAATTGGTCTGACATCTTAGCATTTCGCAGACGATGACAGCCGTCAAGTCGGCGACGTAATGCCGGCCCTTCACTTCCTTTTGTCTGCCAGAAACGCGCACGTACCTTCATTCTCGGAGACAATCTTCGCTGCCCTCGCAGGCGGACTGACCGTAATTCCGAAACAGGGTGTGCAATTTTCCGTCTGCCTGAAGGCAGTGGTCGGCCGTCTAGCGGATACGTCCGATCCGCGACAGCAGAATGGCCGGCAGAATGCCGATCAGCACAATGGCGAGCGCGGCAATCGAGGCCTCCTCGTAAGTGCCTCTCGCAGCCTCTCCATAAAGATGCGTTGCGAAAGTCTCGACATTGAGTGGCCGCAGGAGGAGCGTCGCCGGCAGCTCCTTCACACAATCGACGAAGACCAGCAGGGCGGCAGCCGAGATTGCCGCCTTCGAGAGTGGCAAATGCACGTATCTCAGCGTGCCTGCGTTAGATTGGCCCAGCGAACGCGAAGCATGATCAAGCGACAGGGAAATGCGCGAGAGACCGGCTTCTATGCCGCCGGCGGAGATGGCCAGAAACCGCACGATAAGCGCATATATGACGGCAGTACCCGATCCCATTAGGAGCAGGCCAGTCGACACGCCAAACAAGGAAAGCGCGGCGCGATCGATAAACTGATCGAGTCCGGCAAGGACGGTTAGCACGCCGATGGCGACCACGGTCCCGGGAGCAGCATAGCCCATCGTGGAACAGCGAAGGAGCCAGGAGGACGGCTGGCCCGGGCGCAGGCGGGTCGCGTAGGCAGCGAAAAGCCCAAGGATGACGATCGCGGTTGTCGCCAGGGTGGCGATAACAAGCGTATTCACGGCCTCATCGATGATGCGAGGGGATATGCCGGCGAACCGATAGCGTTTTGCCGCTTCGATCAAGAGATAGAGCGCGGGCGCGGCGAAGCCCAGGATGACCGGCAGAAGACCGCCGAGAAACAGCAGCATGCCCTTTCCGAAGGATACCCGCCGCGGTTGGAAACGCCGCATCCGCCGTACATCGATCGAGTAGCGCTGCTTGCGTCGCGCCCATCGCTCGACCGCAACAATCGCGACGACGATGAGAAGAAGGGCAAGCGCGATCTGCGACGCTCCCGATAAATCGGAGCGGGTGATCCAGGTCGTGTAGATGGAAACGGTTATCGTCCGGACACCGAGGAATTCGGCGGCGCCGATATCGTTCAACGTTTCCATCAGAGCAAGGCTGATACCCACGGCAACAGCCGGGCGCGCGAGCGGCAGGGCGATCCGCCAGAAGACCGCGCGGCGAGATGTGCCGAGCGTGCGTGCGGCGTCGACGAGATTACCGGATTGGGTCAGGAACATCGCGCGGGTCGGGATGTAGACATAGGGGTAGAGCACGATTCCGAGAAGCAGGATGCAGCCGGCCATGGAACGGACGTCCGGAAGGCGAAACTGGCGCGGGCTCTCGTAGCCGAGCAGCCAGCGCACGGCATCCTGCACCGGACCGATCGGATGCAGTATATCCAGATAGGCATAGGCGACGATATAGGTCGGAACGGCAAGCGGCAGAAGCAACATCCATTCCAGAGCACGCCTGCCGGGAAAATCATAGGCCGTCACCAGCCATGCCGTCGTCGTGCCGACCACGGCAGTGATGACCCCGACGCCGGCAAGGAGGATGACGGTGTCGAGAAACGCGACCGGAAGGATGGTCGAGAAAAGATGTCCCCAAAGACCAGCCGAGCCCTTCGAGGCTTCGACAAGCAATCCCCCGATCGGCAGAATGGCAATGAGGGCGATCGTAACACCAATTGCCAGCCATGCGCTGCCAGGGCGCTTTGCAGAGCGGGCGGGCGCCTGGCTGGGAAACATCACTCGATCCATTCTCGGGAAGGAAGGCGCCTCCGAGCGGCGCCTTCCTTGTTTTTTAGTTGTCGAAGCCGACCTTGTCTACGAGTTCGCTTGCCTGCTTGCGATGGCTGACGATCTCGGACAAGGGCTTGCTGTCTATCTTCAGCTCGCCAAAGGATGCGATGATCGGATCGGCCGCGACGCCCGCCTTCACAGGATATTCGTAATTGGCCTCGGCATAGATCTTCTGCGCTTCGTCAGAGACGAGATATTCGAGAAGTTTGACGGCCTCAGCCTTGTTCGGTGAATGCTTGGCGATTGCCGCGCCGCTGATATTCACTTGCGTCCCGCCGTTCTTGAAGGTCGGCAGGACGACCTTGATGGCGTCGCCCCATTTGACCTGCTCTTCACCACCCTTGCCGGATCGCATCAAGCCAACATAATAGGAGTTGGCGATACCGATATCGCAAATACCGCCGAGGATATCCTTGGCCGCATCGCGATCGCCGCCGGCCGCCTTACGGGCGAGGTTGTCCTTGACACCCGTCAGCCATTTCTCGGCTTCTGCCGCGCCGTAATGGGCGATGTAGTCAGCAAACAGTGCCGTATTATAGGGGTGTTGACCCGAGCGTATGCAGATCTTGCCCTTCCATTTGAGATCGGCAAGCTCCTCGTAGTTGAATGTGCTGATGTCAAGATCCTTGGACGCATAGAGCACGCGGGCGCGCATCGAAAGCGCAAACCAGTTGCCCTTGGCATCACGCAGCTGTTCCGGGATAGCCGAGTTCAGCACAGATGATTCCACCGGTTGCGTTACGCCTTTATCGACCAGATCGACAAGGTTGCCGGCATCGACGGCCATCAGGATGTCAGCTGGCGAGCTGGCGCCCTCGGAGGCGACACGCTCTGCGAGGCCGTCCTTCAGGAAAATGGTATTGACCTTCGTACCGGTCGATTTGGTGAATGCCTCCAGAAGAGGTGCAATCAGAGCCGGTTCTCTCGTCGTGTAAAGGTTGATTTCTGCGGCAGCGGCGATGCCAGGCGACATCAGCGCCGAAGCAAGCAGCATGGATGTGAGGATAGAGCGCGAATTCATTATGTCCCTCCGCGAATGAATGCGTATTGCTTGCAGCAGTTCATGACCATGAAAGTCAAGTTTTCCCTGGAGGTTGAATCCAAATATCACGGAAACTTGATGAGGAGGTCAGCAGGATGCGCTCACAGTGAGCTTCAAAAAGCCAGCAGCCGCTCGGGGAGGATTGAGATCTCGATATTCTCCGCATCAACGGGCAACCGCTCCAAGGCTCTCGCCTTAAGCGGCACCTCAAGGCGATCGACCTTCAACGTGATCTGCTCGAATTCACCATGCAGAACACGATTTCTCGATACGAGCGGGGATTCCCGAGCCGGGGGACAGCGCAACAGCATGCGGCCGGATATAAACGGTCACAGAGCTTGCCGGCGGACGATCGAGCGTATAGGCGAAGTTACCGATCGCGGTCTCGATCCATCCGCCGCGGTAAACGCCGGGAACTTTGCTGGACGCGCAAAAAAACTCTGCCGCATAGGCATTCGTCGGACGGTCGTGAAGATCATAGGCGGAGCCGGACTGGACAATTTCACCTGCCCGCATCAGGACCACCTGGTCGCCGACAGAAAGTGCTTCCTGGGGATCATGCGTCACGATGATCACAGTCGTGCCAAGTGCCCTCAACAGGCTCAAGGTGTCGCTGCGTACCTTCCCGCGCAGACCCTGATCCAGATTGGAAAGGGCTCGTCCATCAGGACGATGCTCGGCCGGGGCGCCAGGGCGCGGGCGAGCGCGACACGCTGCTGTTCACCGCCGGAGAGGGTGTGCGGATAGCGATGCGTCAGATGTTCGATTCCGACCTTGCTGATCATCTCCTCTGCCCGCGCGGCTGCTTCGCCCTTCGGAAGTCGCTTGAGACCGAAGAGGACATTGTCCCGTACAGTCAGATGCGGAAAGAGAGCATAGTCCTGGAAGACGAAGCCGACGCCACGCACCTCCGGCTCGACGAAAGTGGCCGAACTTGCGACTTCGCGACCTTCGAGGACGATGCGGCCGGATTCCGGTATCTCGACACCGGCGATCATGCGCAGGAGCGTAGACTTGCCGCAACCGGAATGGCCCACGAGCGAAACCGCGTCTCCGCGCCGAATATGAAGAGAAAGATCGCGCACGGCTGCAGTGATGCCGAAGCGACGGCTAACATTTTCCAGTCGTACTGCGATTTCGCTCATTTCAGCTTTCATGCTCGCCGGCGGGTTCCAGTGCAAGTCCTGAGGCACCCATAGATCATAGAGACACGAATTGGGACAAGCGCGATCTGTCCCTCAAATGCGGCGAGATATTCGCTGTCTCGTGCTTCACACGCTCCTGGAGGGTTAGAAGTGACGCCGGCTGGCATCGCGGGCCGGAAGGCGGAGGAGACCCCCCGCTCTGCTGGAACGACTTCTGCCGGTCATGCGCGCAGTCAACTCAACTTGATCTCGCTGTCATTTCGAATATCCGCCGTGCTCGTCATAGATCTCGATCTGGCCGGGGTCGAGAACCTGTGTCACCTCCAGATGCGCCGCGAGGTGGATGAACCTCAGCCGCGACCGGCTCGCCTCGGCCTTAGCGACAAGGAACTCCAAGTGCTGTTTCCGTAATGGTCCTGTTCCTGAACGCGGCATCGAGTTTCCGCTCGGCGTCGACGAAGATCCTGCCTTCCGCAGACGCTCGGGCCTGCATCAGGAGCAGACACGCAAGCGCGGAAATCGCCAATCTGAAGACCCTTGCCGCTCGTCTCGAGTCATGGCTCGCATGAAACGACGGCGTGCTGCCGTCGAAGGGCGAATGGAAGGCGCTGGCGGAGGATATCGGCGTATCGCCGGAAGCGCTCTATCGGGAACTGTCGAAACGACGCCGTTCCTTTGTACGATTCGGAACATAACCTGCGGCCACCGCGCAAGCACGGTGGCGCAGGCGATCAAGACGGCCGATCCTGAGGCTTTCGCCAGCATCGACCTTGCGGCCAAGGTTCAAACGAAGAACGATCCAATCGCGATCAATTCTGCCATTCAGGCCTAGGCGTCACCGCGGCAACTCATAGGTCTGCGGTGAACGTCGATACGCTTCTTCACACTGCGGCGAACAAAACCACGGCCCATCGGGGGCGGCGCGCCTGTAGGATGAATAGGGTGCATGCATCTTGCACACCGGATCGATCCAGGCCGGGTCGGCCGACGGAGCGAGCTCGATCTCGAAGAGAGGGACTTCATCGGCTACCGATCTAAGCGCCACCATTCCGAGATCGCGCACCAGGATGCCTCGGGCGGCGGCCGCCTCAGCAATGGATTGGGTGGCAAGCAACTGACCCGGCGATGCGAGCGCAGCGATTCGCGCGGCAATATTGACCGTGGATCCAAAGAGATCGCCTGCTCTGCAAATGACAGGCCCATGGTTCAGCCCTGCCCGAGTGAGCGGGAGACGCGGTTCCTTGCGGCATGCCTGCAACAGCGTTCCGAGCACCTGGATCGCCGTTTCCGGCTCAGGGAACGAGAGCATCGCCTCGTCGCCGATCCATTTGATCGGAGGTGCATAGCCACTGAGGGCGTCGCGCACCATGTTCTCGAACACCTCGAGCACATCGAGCGCGGCCGCGTCACCATAAACATCCGCAATCGCACTGAATCCGGCGATATCTATGAACGCAACGGTGGCCAGCATTTTCGCCGCATCCTCTCGCTGCCTCGCATGGCTCTGCATCACCGCTCCTGCTGACGCTTGTTGGCTCCATCAAAGAGCTCGAACCAAGGCACCCTGGAAAGCTCCGAATATCGTCCCACCGATTATCGAAGATATCGGGATCGAACTCAACATGAGAGCGGCAATCCGACGTCGAGCCAGCCTAGGCGGAAGCTTGAAGAAGGCGCGCAAATGCCAGGTTCCAAGCGTTCGCCGCTCATTCCATTCTGAATCTGGCGGCAGGTCGTACAGGTCTGGAGCATGAGGTGAAACGCATGCTCCGCCGGCATCGCCGAGAGTGCCTGTTCGTTGCGGACGTGGGTGCCGATCGGCCCGCCGCCGATGGCCTCGCCCGGCTTCGTCCGCATGTCGGCCGTCATCGGTCCTGGATTTTTTTCGCGGCGGCGTCGAGCGCGACGGCGTAATCGCGCAGGTCGTTCGCGATGCGGTCGAACCGCTCCCGTTCCTCGAGGATGTTCGGCCTGGCCTTTGACTGCGCGCTGGCGGCCTCGGAGGCGAAATGTCCGGAGAGAACGACGCCGGACTTTTCGCGGATGGTATCGGCTGCCAGTCTGAACTCGGCAGACTTGTGGCTCGTCGGATCTTTGAACATGCCGGAGATCGTCTTCGCTGCGGCCGCCATGGCCTTCATGTCCGCCTGCGGGACGGCGACGACGTCCTCCGCAGCCGTCGACGAGATGGCAGTCATCAGGACCGCTCCCGCGAAGGAGAGCAGTCCGAGCCCTTTCCAGTGATCAGCCTGCCTCATCGACCCGCCGTCAGTGTACGATGCGTGCGCGGGTATCGGTTGTCATCTGGGCAGGAAGAGGCGAACGCCCCTCCCCGGTTACGCCGCCATCTTGCGGCAGCTCTCGGCACAGCGACGGCAAGCCTCGACGCAGCTCCGCATGTCGCCTATGCGTTCGCCGTTCTCGGCGCACATATTTCAGCGCATTCCCGGCAGATCTCCGCACAGGCCATCATCAGCCTGAAGTGCTGCTGGGCGTGCGGCTGGTTCTTCGTATCATGCAGCCACGCCAGATAAGCCCGCCCAACACGTGGGCCGCGCGGGCCGCAACGATGCTTCACCATGCATTCTACGCAGCAATCATCGGGCAAGCCTGCATGGGATTTCTCGCAAGCTACTTCTGGTTCGGGATCGCGCCATACCACGTCATCGGCTCCAGGATCATCCTGGCGATGGTGAGCTCCATTTCGCTGCGGCGGCCTGGCACACGCTGGTTGCCCGAGACGATACCGTAGACCGGATGCTGCTGCCGTGCCGGAAGTCAGCTGGCAATTTGTAGAGTCGCTAGTGTCAGCACGACGTAGCGCCCCGTTTTTGCGACGAATACCAGGATCGTGAAGGCTAGCAGCGGCTCCTTGAGGACTCCCGCGACAACCGTGAGAGCGTCTCCAAAGACCGGCATCCAGGAAAGCAGCAGCGTCCACTTCCCGTATTTCCTGTACCAGCGGGACGAACGTTCGAGCGCTTCCTCGCCCACTGGAAACCAGCGCCGATCCCGGAACCGTTCGATGCCGCGCCCGAGAAACCAGTTGACGATGCTTCCAAGCGTGTTTCCGACGCTGGCGACGGCGAGCAGAACCAGGACTGGGAACTTGCCCGTGAGAAGAAGGCCGACCAGCACGGGCTCGGACTGCATCGGCAGTATCGTCGCCGCACCGAAGGCGGCAGTGAACAGGCCCGTGTAGGATGCAAGATCAATCATCATCAAAAATGAACGGCTCCTATTGACCTTGCCACCGTTGGAAGCCCCAGCTTGTGCACCACCTGATGATCGCCACATAAAGGCCTCGAACATCAATGACACAAGAGTTGCAGTTGAAATCGGACGGCTTTGCATGTAGTCCGAGGAGCATGGGCAAGATGTACCGGATCACGTTGAGCAGATTGCTCGTGATGATGCGGCTGGTGATCATCGTATCACTGGTGGGGTACTCGCTGTCGAACGCCAACGCGGCGATGCATGGCTCCTTTTTTCCCGAGATCAAAGTCGTGTCCACGGACGTGATGCCTTCCCATGAAGGTCACGACATGGCGGCGGTGGCCGATCATGATCATTCGCATGGCGACATGTCTCATGATGGCGATGGCGCGTCGAAGCTCGTCAAGCAGGAATGCTGCAAGGACTTCTGCGGCGGCTTTGGCATCATCTGCGAAGGCCCCGACGTCGGCGGACCCGTCGTGACCTCGATTCGGCAGTTCGCCGACGATCGTACGACCCTCGGCGAACTGCCGGATCTCCATCGTCCCCCGAATATCTGATTAGAGACGCACCCGCGTGATCGGGTCCATGTCGGTCGCCTGCCTGAATTCAGGCGGGTGCCGTAGGCTATCTCTTATTCGGAAAATTCATGATGAAACCCTCGCTTTTTGTGGTGGGGCTGCCGCTTGTTGTCGGCGGCTGCGCATCCATGCTTCCTCCCGACGTGGTGGCTTTCCCCGCCGCGATCGAAGAGCCGTCTCCCCGCCCGGTCACATACCGGTCGCCGATCTCGGGCTACGTCGTCAGGCAGCCGGTCGATCCAAAGCCATGGCGCAGACAGAACGATCTGCAGTCTCCAGCGAAGGGAGACGCCTCATGATCGGCCTCGGAAAAATCGTCACGGTGCTGGCGTTCCCGCTGATCCTGAGCGGCTGCGTCACGAGCGCCGAATATTCAAGCAAGCAGGCAGGTTTTGCTTCCGTTGCCGACAAGACGGCGATGGTGACCACGAAGCAGACGGTCTGGGTACAGAACCAGAGCCAGGCCCGCTCGGCGGCTGCGCAGGTCAAAAGCCTGCTCGCACAAAAGAAGCCGCTCGGCGTCGAGACGGCGGTCCAGATCGCCCTCTTGAACAACAAGGGCCTGCAAGCCGCCTACGCCGATCTCGGCGACAGCGCCGCCGACGCCTGGCAGTCGACAATGTTCATCAACCCGACCATTTCCATCGGCATGACGGGAATAGGCACCCCGGAACTTGAGGCCTTCAAGACCATCGAGGGGATGATCACGACGAACATCTTGGCGCTCGCGACGAGAAACCGGGACATCGCGATAGCCGACACCCGCTTCCGCCAGGCGCAGTTGACAGCGGCCGTGCGAACGCTGCAGGTCGCCGCCGACGCGCGGCGTGCCTGGATCGGTGCGGTGGCGGCCTGGGAGAACGTCGGCCAGCTCCAGCGAGCCCAGGCTGCGGCAGACGCCGCTTCGGAGCTCGCGGAGAAGCTGGGCGAGACAGGCGCGATGGCCAAGGGCGCCCAGGCCCGCGAGCACGTGTTCGTCGCCGAACTCGCCGGAGAGACGGCGAAGGCCCGACTGGCGGCACGGCTTGCCAAGGAGGAGCTGACCCGGCTCATGGGCCTGTGGGGCTCGGACCTTGATTACCAGGTTCCGAACGACCTGCCGCCGCTACCGAAATCCGTTGTCAAACGGGACACTATCGAGGCCGAGGCTCTTAAGAACCGCATCGACCTTCAGGTCGCGAAGCTCGAACTCGAAGCCACCGCCAGATCGTACGGCCTCACCGAGGCGACACGCTATGTCACCGACCTCGAAATCCTGACCGGCTTTGAAACGGAACGGGAAATTGAGGACGACGAGAAGAAGACGGAAACGACAGCCCAGGTCGAACTGGAATTCGCCATTCCGATCTTCGACACCGGCAAGGCCCGGATGCGTAAGGCCGAGGCGGCCTACATGCGGGCTGCGAACCTGCTTGCGGAAAAGGCCGTCAACGTCCGCTCGGAGGCGAGGTCCGCCTACGAGGCCTATCGCTCGAATTACGACATCGCCCGGCACTACCGCAACAGCGTGGTGCCGCTGCGCACGAAGGTCGAGGAGGAATCCCTACTGACCTACAACGGCATGATCTCGAACACTTTCGAGCTGCTGACCGACACGCGCGACAAGATCAACTCCATCCTGCTCTCCGTCAACGCAAAGCGCGACTTCTGGCTCGCCGAAGCCAATCTCGCACCAGCGATCCATGGCGGCGGCGCGACGACCGCATCGGCAGAGACCGAAGTTGCCGCTGCCTCCGAAGGCGGCGGTGGCGGCGGCCATTGAGAAAGGAACTCACCATGTTCAACAGACGACAACTGTTCGGTGCCAGCGCTGCCCTGCTGGCGGCAGGCGCCTGGACCAAGACGTCGGCCATGGGCCTGCCCGACGCGCCGACAATGGACTCGGCAGACATGCAGCCGCCGCTCCATCCGACCTCGGGACCGGACTATCAGCCGGTGGTCACCCTCAACGGCTGGACCCTGCCCCACCGGATGAACAATGGCGTCAAGGAGTTCCATCTCGTCGCCGAGCCGGTCGAACGCGAGATGGCCGAGGGCATGACGGCCTATCTCTGGGGCTACAATGGCCAATCGCCGGGACCGACAATCGAGGCCGTCGAAGGCGACCGCGTCCGCATATTCGTTACCAACAAGCTGCCGGAGCACACGACGATCCACTGGCACGGCATGATCCTGCCGTCCGGCATGGATGGCGTCGGCGGCCTGACGCAGCCGCACATCCCCGTTGGGAAGACCTACGTCTACGAGTTCGATCTCGTGAAATCAGGCACCTTCATGTACCACCCGCATTCCGACGAGATGGTACAGATGGCGATGGGCATGATGGGCTTCTTCGTCGTCCATCCGAAGGACCCGACGTTCATGCCCGTCGACCGCGACTTCGTCTTCCTGCTCAACGCCTACGACATTGACCCCGGCTCCTACGTGCCGCGCGTCATGGAGATGACCGACTTCAACATGTGGTGCTGGAACAGCCGCGTGTTTCCGGGCATCAGCCCGCTGGTCGTCTCGAAGAACGACAGGGTGCGCGTGCGCGTCGGCAATCTGACGATGACCAACCACCCCATCCACATGCATGGCTACGACTTCGAGGTGACATGCACGGATGGCGGCTGGGTGCGACCGGAAGCACGCTGGCCGGAGGTCAGCATCGACATCCCGGTCGGTGCGATGCGGGCCTACGAGTTCGACGCCAAATATCTCGGCGACTGGGCGATCCACTGCCACAAGTCGCATCACACGATGAACGCCATGGGTCACGACATCCCGACCTTCATTGGCGCTGACAAGTCGAAGGTCGCCGAGAAGATCAGGAAGCTGCAGCCGGAATACATGCCAATGGGCACCAAGGGCATGGCCGACATGGGCGAAATGGAAATGCCCATCCCCGAGAACACCGTTCCGATGATGACCGGCTGGGGCAAGTACGGCCCCATCGAAATGGGCGGCATGTTCTCGGTCGTGAAGGTCCGCGAGGGCATCTCGGCGGACGACTACGCCGATCCGGGCTGGTACGAAAACCCGCCCGGAACGCAAGCCTGGGAGTGGACCGGCGACCTGCCGGACGCGACCAAGGCCAATGACGCGAAAACGCAAATCACTACGAAGCCCGTCAAAGGATGACGGCCCCATACCTCTCAACTGCAAAGGAACAGAAATGAAGAAACTTCTAATCGCAGCCACACTCACGGCCCTCGCTACGCCCGCCCTCGCCTCCGGGAACCATGCCGGCGGCCACGGTGAAAAAATGGCGGTCGGAGAACCAGGCGACAAGGCCAAGGCGACCCAGACGATCCGCGTCACGATGAAGGAAACCGACGACGGGAAGATGTTGTTCACGCCCGCGGTCTTCAAAGTTCGCAAGGGGCAGACGGTCAAGATCGAGATCAAGAACGCCGGCACCATCGACCATGAATTCGTGCTCGATCAGGAAGACAAGATCCTGGAGCACAAGAAGGTCATGGAGAAGTTCCCGGAAATGGAACATGCCGACCCCAATTCGATCCGCCTTCCGGCCGGTCAGTCGGGCGAGATCGTCTGGAAGTTCACCACGGACGGTGAATTCAAGTTCGCCTGCCTGATTCCTGGCCACTACGAAGCCGGGATGCATGGCGACGTCAGCGTCGCCGGAAAGTAATCGAAACCAAGGAGCCACGAACATGAAAACTGTAATGATCAAAATCGGTGTCGCCGCCCTGCTCTCCGCCAGCGCGGCCTTCGGGGCTTTCGCCCAGGAATTCACCAAGGGCGTCGTCAACAAGGTCGATGCCAAGGCGAAGAAGGTCACCATCAAGCATGAAGACCTGAAGAACCTCGACATGCCCGCGATGACGATGGTCTTCCGCGTCGAAGACCCGGCTCTGCTCGAAAAGCTGAAGGAAGGATCGAACATCGATTTCGTTGCCGAACGCGTGAATGGCAAGCTGACCGTCACCGAAGTAAAATAACGTGCGGCTGCCGCCCGGACCCAGCCGGGCGGCAGCACTTCAAGGAGTGGAGGCCATGCACAGAAGAAGCTTTATCGCGATCGCGGCGTCCGTCCTCGCGCTCCCGGGCGGACGGGCCATCGCCGGCCCGGCGAAGATGACGGTCTACAAGGATCCGAACTGTGGCTGCTGTCATGAATGGTCGAAGGCGATGGCTGCGGCAGGCTTTTCTGTCGACGCCCGCGACACCGACGACCTCGCAGCGGTCAAGGCGCGGCTGGCTGTGCCCGCCGATTTGGAGGGCTGCCACACCGCCGTTGTCGAGAAATACTACCTCGAGGGACACGTGCCGCTCGCGGCCGTCCAAAGACTGCTGCGGGAGCGACCGCCGCTAAGCGGGCTGGCCGTGCCGGGCATGCCGCCCGGTTCATTGGGAATGGGCGAGGACCCACAGGCTTCATATGACGTCCATGCGATCCCCTCAGGGGCCGGCGCAAGTTACGTGTTCATGGAAGTCCGCCCCGGAAAGGGTTGACGCTGCAAAGGGCGAGCCAGTCCGCCTCGAAGCCCCCGCCTCAACAAGAGTTCAGATTCGCGCGCTCAAGTTTCAGCATGGCTGGCTTCGCTTGTGCCTTTCAGCATGCCATGAGATGCTCCGGCGCGAGAAATGGCCCCGGACAGAAGCATGCGCGACTATCTGAAAAGCAAGGACTTTCACCGACATATGCGGTCGCTGCTGGCCTCGCGATTTCAGGAACTCGGCTGGGAATCGCAAGCGACTGGCAGATGCAGTTTTGTCCGTGGCAGAAGGATTTTCTGGTTACAGATATCCCAATATTCGAACGGCCTGATCGGCGCCAAATTTACCATCAACATGACCGAGGGCTCCGGCGCCGCCAGCGACACCCGGATATTGCGTCACCTGAACGACGCGGATCGAGCCGCTGGCAAAGCTGTGGAAGAGCGCATCTTCGCGCGCCTTCCCAGGCCGGATCCCGATCCAGACGTTGACGTCGTCGGCGACAACGGCCAAACCGTATCGGTAAAACTCGGCGATCTGGCCAAGGCAAACCCCAGACAATGGGATGGCCCTTTCGACGTCTGGCTGCCTTACTTCAGCAAAACCGATCTCGACGATTGGGCTGCCTTCCTCCTGCCGCGCCTCGACCGGCTGGTCGCGTCATCCTCGCCTGAAATGACCGATCCGTTGCTATGGGCTCAGCGGTTTCGCAAACTCGTTGGTTTTCTTCGCCGGAAATAAGCGATACGCACCGACGGTCACACCCCGTCTCACCCACCTGAATAAATGCCACCACCGATCAACGACCGCGCTCCGTCCCGTGGCGCGGAGAAGAGGGTTTCAGTGGTCATTATCAGCGAGACGGTGCCGCGGCTGCCCCTTCATCCGAGACACCGCGGACGCGACAGGTTTTTCTAACCGGCCACCGGCTTCAGATCCACCAGCGCCTTGATCGGCAAATGGTCCGAGGCGATGCGCGCCAGCGGCGTGTCATGCGCTTCCACTTCGGTGATGATCCCCTTGCGGTTGGCGATGATGCGGTCGAGGGCGAGCAGCGGCAAGCCGGCGGGAAAGCTGGGTACCGCGGGCGGCAGCTCTCCGAAGGCGGATTGGAAAGTGTTGAGCGAGGAGCGGTCGCCGAGCCGCCATTCGTTGAGGTCGCCGAGCAAGATGGTCGGCATTTCGTGTCTGTCCTTGATCAGTTCGACCAGTGTGTGGGCCTGCTGGGCTCTGTTATGGCGCAGCAGGCCGAAATGCGCGGCGATGATGCGCAGCACGCCGCCCTCTTCCAGCTCGATCTCGGCGACGAGGGCGCCGCGCGGCTCCAGCCCCGGCAGCTTGACCTGGTGCACGTCATGCACCAGCCCTTTCTTGAAGAGTACGACATTGCCGTGCCAGCCATGCGCCTTTGCCATGCCGGCGATCGGCACCGGGATCAGTCCCGTCTCCCGCTCCAGGCGGCCGAGGTCGAGAATCCCCGTGCGCTCGCCAAAACGGGTATCGGCCTCCTGCAGCGCGATGACATCGGCACCGATTTCGTGAATCACCCGGCTGGTGCGTTCGGGATCGAAGCGGCGGTCGGTGCCGACGCATTTGTGCACATTGTAGGAGGCGATCAACGTTCCGGCGCTTCGCGGCCTTGCCTCCATATGCGCCGCGTCGAGCCGCTTTTTCCTGCTCCTGATCGAGGCGAGGATACTGGCGGGAAGACTGTCTTTCCTGGCGTGCATCGGGCGGCGCACTTGTTCCGTTGATCAAAGGGCTACTCATTCCGCAGTATAGGCGGCCGAGCCGAACTTGCCACGTCAGAACGCAAAAAATCCGTCAAAGATAGGGCGAACCGAGCCACAGCACCTTCTCGATCAGCCGCATCGGGAAGGGTCGCGCACGCAAGCCCTCCAGCGTCACCAGCGTCGCCGCTTTCAGGGTTTCGTCGATATGCTCGTCGATCTCGGCAGCAAAGCCCTCGTTCAGCACCTCGAGATCGACCTCGAAATTCAGTCTCAGCGAGCGCGGGTCGAGATTGGAAGAGCCGACATAGGCCCAGGTGCCGTCGATGGTCAGCAATTTCGAATGGCTGAAGCTGCCGGTCGAGCGCCAGATGCGGCAATAGTTCTTGAGGATCTGATCGAATTGCGCCGTCATCGCCCGGTCGACCAGCATGAGGTTGTTGACGTCAGGCACGATGATATCGACATCGACGCCCCGGCGCGCCGCCGTCACCAGGGCACTGATCAATTCGCGGTCCGGCAGAAAATAGGGCGACATGATACGGATCGATTGGCGCGCGACGGAAAAGGCGCCCATCAGCATCTTGTGGTTGGTTTCGACGCTGCGATCCGGCCCGGAAGCGACGACGCGCATCAGGATGGGATCGCCGGGGTTGCGCTGCGGCGGTTCGATGCGCCAGGCTTCACCGTTCAACAGCTCCTCAGTGGTGAAACGCCAGTCTTCGGCGGCAAGGTCGAAGAGGTCGGCGACGACAGGGCCGGTGACGCTGAAATGCGTATCATGGGCGAAGCTTTCGCCCGTCGCCTCTTCGCTGAAGCCCGCCCTGATATTCATTCCGCCCGTCAGCGCAATACGGCCGTCGACGATCAGGATCTTGCGGTGGGTGCGCAGATTGGCATAGGGCAGCCGCAAGCCCATGATGACGTTGCCGTTGAAAACGGCGACGGTGACCCCGCCCTCTTTGAGATAGCCGAGAATGCTCGGCACCGAATAACGCGCGCCGACCGCATCGATCAGCACCCGCACCGCAACGCCGCGCTTGACCGCCGCAATCAGCGCGTCGGCGATGCGCAGCCCGATCGCGTCGCGGTCGAAAATATAGGTTTCGAGCAGGATGCTGCGGCTCGCCTCGTCGATGGCTGATTTCATCGCCGCATAGGCCTCGTCGCCGGTCTCCAGCATGTCGATCGCATTGCCCGAGGTCAGCGGGTTGCGGGTCACCCGGTCGCCCAGCGTCTGCAGCGCCGCAAAGCGGCGGCCGAACTGGCTGATCACCGTCTCGGCCTCGGCGTCGAAGGTCTCCAGCCCGTCGATGCCGGGCGCAAGCAGCAGGGCGTCGCGGCGAATGCTCAGCGATTTGCGGCGGATGCGGTTGATGCCGGCAATCGCATAAAGCAGCGCGCCGACGATCGGAGACAGGATGATGACGCCGACCCAGCCGATCGCGGCGCGCACTTCCTCCTTGGTCATGGCGGCGTGGATCGCCGCCGCAGCCCCCATGGCGACCGAAACGACAAAGAGGATATGCGGCCAGTAGGTCGACAGGAGATAGAACATCGCTGGCCAATATAGCTGCGAAACGGCGGCGTTCAATTGCGCCGGCTCTCTCCCATGGCGCGAAATTTCTCGCGCGTTGCCATTCTTCCGCAGGCGGCGCCGGCTCGGACGCGGGAACAATCCCCGTTGCGAGCGATTGATCCCGAGGAAACGAGGATCGCGATCATGAATATCGCCGCAAACCTCGGCCCGGCCTTGATGCTCGAAGTCGCGGATGCGGACAGCATTGCCAAACTGCGCCATCAGGCCGAAGGCTGCACCCGCTGTGACCTCTACAGGAACGCCACGCAGATCGTCTTCGGCGAAGGCTCAGACAAGGCCGAGATCGTTCTTGTCGGGGAGCAACCGGGCGACCGGGAAGATATCGCCGGCAGGCCTTTTGTCGGCCCCGCCGGCCGTCTGCTCGACCACTGTCTCGAAGAAGCCGGTCTCGATCGCGAGCGCTGCTACGTCACCAATGCGGTCAAGCATTTCAAATTCACACCGCGCGGCAAACGGCGCCTGCATGCCAAACCCAATGCCGGCGAGATCCGGCGTTGCGCCTGGTGGCTCGGCGCCGAACTCAACATCCTGCAGCCGAAGCTTGTCGTGGCGCTGGGCGCAAGCGCGCTCTACGCACTGCTTGGACCGAAGGCGAAACTGACGCCGGAGCGCGGCCATATCTTGCAGCCGAGGAACCATCCGCCCGTTCTCGTCACCATCCATCCTTCCTTTCTCCTGCGCATCCGTGACGACAAGGAGAAGCACCAACAGCGCCAGGCGTTTGTGTCAGATCTGCACAAGGCGGCGGAATTTCAGTCTCGATGAATGCCGATTCTCAACTCTGATATGCTGCGACGCGAAATATTTAGGGTTGTAGGCCGATTTCGCTTGAAACAGCGGCCCTCCTCTGGAACCATCCGGGCAGTATCGCGTTCGAACGACGGCATTATGTGACTGGAGATCAGCGATGGCAGAAACTCGGGAAGAGTGGATCAAGAAACGTGCATACGCCCTCTGGGAAGAAGAGGGCTATCCAACAGGGCGAGATTCCATTCATTGGGAACAGGCACGCCACGAGCGCGAAGCGCTCGAAGGCTCTGCTACCTCGTCCAACGGCAAGGAAGCCAAGCCCAAGGCCAAGCGCGCCGTAACGGCCCCGAAGAGTGCTGCAACCGGCGCCAAGACGAACGGCGTCGTCACGCCGACGCCCAAGCGGACGGCGAGCCGCAAGACGGCGTCCTGAAACACGGCATACCGAACACTTCAATCGAAGGGCGTCGTCGCGACGCCCTTCGGCCTTTCTTTGTCATATGCCTGAATTAGTTGTGTTTTATGAAGGTTCGGAGGTGGGCTATTCCATGCGGGGGTGAACAGAGGCCGGATGACGCTGCAAGCTTTGAGGCTTCCAGAAGCTGACCTCCCGCCCGATCGTCGGGAACAAGCCCGTACCAGGGCTGTTTGCGTCGAAACCGGGGAAATTATCATGACTGACGGCCCTGCCGTGATCCTTGCCTTGCCCGTTTCCGCAGCCTGCGGCCGCTCCTTCACCGTGGTCGTATGAGATATGGAGATCTCGCTCCTGCTCGTCGCCGCGCTGCTCTATCTCGGTCTCGCCCTCGGATTGATCATTGTCGTCGACAGGCTCGTCGGACTGGTTTTCCGCGATCACCGCAGGCCGCTGCAACTGCCCTCATTCGACATTGGCCGCGCCCTCGCAGCGTCGCAAAAATTCTACCGAAAATAACCGCCCGAAGACGGGCCGCGTCAACGGTGCAAAAGGTTGAACGGCCAGCGGTTAATGATATTTCGACACTACCCTTTTCCTGCCCTCGCAAGCTGCTATCTTGACGGTTGGACGAGCTGAACCCCTGCAGCCGCGCCTCTTTCAGACGTGCGAAGGGAGGCTGCAGGACTTTCAATTGCTGGCGCCCCCGCCGGCGCGGCGGGCGACAAGAAAGCGTTTTGAATGCGAAGCTTCGGCAACGGCTGGCCGAGAGGCGGCGGCGAAATCGGCGAATTGCTGCGGCATCCGGCCTTTGACGCCGTCGGTCTCGGACCGGTTGAAAGCTGGCCTTCTTCTCTCAAGCACATCGCCGAAATGGTTTTGAATTCGCGCCAGCCGAAATTCGTCGCCTGGGGTCCCGATCTCGCCTTCCTCTACAATGACGCCTATGTTCCCGTTTTCCCCGAGCGGCATCCCGCCGCACTCGGAAGACCTTTCCACGAAGTCTGGGCGGATATCTGGGAGCAATTCTCGCCGATCGTCGCGAGCACGCTCAGCGGCAGCCCGCAGCTCTTCAAAGAGCTGCTCATTCCGATGCGCCGCGACGGCCGCACCGAGGACACCTGGTTCACCTTTTCCTATACGCCGTTGCGCGACGATGACGGCACCATCGCCGGCATCCTCTGCGCGACCCTCGACGTCACCGACCAGGTGGCGGCCAAACGCGGCGAGAAGCTGGCGCTGGAAGAGCTGCGCGCCAAGTCGGAGGCGCTTGCCGTCGTCAATCGGGCGGGTGCGGCGATCACCGTCGAGCCGGACGTCGAACGCCTGACACAGATTGTCGTCGATGCCGGCGTGACGCTCACCGGCGCCGAATTCGGCGCCTTCTTCTACAATGTCGATGATGGCGGGGGCGGCAGCTATATGCTTTACGCGCTCTCCGGCGTCGACCGGAAGAACTTCGAAAAGTTCCCGATGCCGCGCAATACCAAGGTCTTCGCGCCGACCTTCGGCGGCGAAGGCATCGTGCGCTCCGACGACATCCTGCTCGACCCGCGCTACGGGCAGAACGCGCCGCATTCCGGCATGCCGAAGGGGCATCTGCCGGTCAGGAGCTATCTTGCCGTGCCGGTGAAATCGCGCGACGGCAGCGTCATCGGCGGCCTGTTCTTCGGCCACGGCGAACCCGGCCGTTTTTCCCAGGCGGCAGAGGCAAGCCTCGTCAGCCTCGCCGGCCAATCGGCCGTGGCGATCGACAATATCCGGCTCTTCCGGGCCGCCAAGCTCGAAATCGACCAGCGCCGCGACATGGAAGATCAGCTGCGCAAACTCAACGAAATGCTCGAGGGGCGCGTCGCAGCCGAGATCGCCGATCGCCAGCAGGCCGAAGCGGCACTGCAGCAGGCGCAGAAGATGGAAGCGATCGGCAAGCTCACCGGCGGCGTCGCCCATGACTTCAACAATCTGCTGCAGGTGATCTCGGGCAATCTGCAGCTTCTCGGCAAGGACGTGGCGGAAAACGGCCGGGCCAAGGAGCGCATCGCCAATGCGCTCGTCGCCGTCGAACGTGGTTCGCGGCTGGCTAGCCAGCTCCTCGCCTTCGGCCGCCGCCAGCCGCTGGAACCGAAGGTCATCAATATCGGCCGTCTCGTCACAGGCATGGACGATATGCTGCGCCGCGCGCTCGGGGAGGAGATCGAAGTCGAGACCGTCGTCGCTGGCGGCCTCTGGAACACCTTCGCTGATCCGCTCCAGATCGAGAACGCCCTGCTCAACCTTGCGATCAACTCGCGCGACGCGATGAATGGCGCCGGCAGGTTGACGATCGAGGTCGGCAACGCCTTCCTCGACGATTCCTACAGCCGCACCCATCCTGAAGTGAAGGCCGGCCAATATGTCGTGCTCGCGGTCACCGATACCGGCTCCGGCATGACCGAGGAGGTGAAGGAGCAGGCCTTCGAGCCCTTTTTCTCGACGAAACCGGAAGGCAAGGGCACCGGTCTCGGCCTGTCGATGGTCTACGGCTTCGTCAAGCAGTCCGGCGGCCACGTAAAGATCTACAGCCAGGCCGGCGAAGGCACGACCATCAAGCTCTATCTCCCCCGATCGTTCCGCAGCGAGGATCACGTCAGCGCCGCCGACACCGTGCCGGCAACCGGCGGAACCGAAACCATCCTTGTCGCCGAGGATGACAAGGGTGTTCGCACCACGGTCATCGAGATGCTGTCGGATCTCGGCTATTACGTCTTGAAGGCCAAGGATGCGCAAAGCGCGCTGACCGTGATCGAGAGCGGCGCCCATATCGACCTGCTCTTTACCGATGTCGTCATGCCCGGCCCCTTGAAGAGCCCGGAACTTGTGCGCATGGCACGCGCGCGTCTGCCCGACATCGCCGTGCTCTACACATCCGGCTATACGGAAGATTCGATTGTCCATGGCGGCAGGCTCGATCCCGGGCTGGAGCTGCTCTCCAAGCCCTATACGCGCGAGGAGCTGGCCCGCAAGATCCGCCATGTGCTCACCGACCGGCCGCGAGGCGGCCGACCGGCAGCCGACGCCGCCGCGCTCCATTCAACGCCTGCCGATCCAAGACATGCCGAGACTGCCGGAAAGCTGAAGCTGCTGCTCGTAGAAGACGATGCCTTCATCCGCATGGATACCGCGGAGATCCTGCAGGATCTCGGCTATGACGTCATCGAGGCCGAGAGCGGCGAACAGGGCGCGGATATCCTTGGGCATACCATCGTCGACATCGTCGTCGTCGATGTCGGCCTGCCCGGCATGTCGGGTTCGACCTTTGCCGCCAGAGCGCGGGAAGTGCTTCCCTCGGTCGGTCTGGTCTTTGCCACGGGCGACAGCGACCTGCCCGACGCCAATCGTTTCTCCGGCTCGGTGCTGCTGACGAAACCTTTCGACAGCGCCGCGCTCGACCGGGCCGTCACGACCGCCCTGCAGCAGCGGCTCTAAACCTGTCGAACTCCGGATATTTGTCCATCAGATCAGCCTCGTTAGCTCGATCGAAATCGCTTCTGCAGGATCCAGGCGGCCACCGTCGTGATGACCGTCATCGTGATGGTTGGCACCATCGTGATAGACAAGAATACGCGCGCCGCTCTGGCTGACCAGCACGGCATCACGGTTGAAACCCCTCTGCAGCAGCCAGTCGCGCGGCGCCATCGGGCGGATATCGACCTCATAGGAATGGCCCATTCCTTGAAGCTGACAGTGTAGGTGACCGGCGATACCTGGCCGTTCACGTCGATCATGCCGGTTCCATCGGCTTTGACGAGGTGTTTTTCCATGTTCTCGGCTCCTTGCTATATCAGGACTATGCAGGTTTCCCCTCGAAAGCCTGACAAAACCGGCGTTTGTTCCGAAATCCGGGGCAATGACCTTCGAGGGAACTTTTGCGCTCCGCACCGGTTGGATTCTCCTAAAAACGCATTCCATCGCTTTGCAAACAACAGGAGGCGAAGATGCCGCGAGGAGACAAATCCGACTATACCGACAAGCAGAAGCGCAAGGCCGAGCATATCGAGGAAAGCTACGAGGATCGCGGCGTTTCCGAGAAGGAAGCTGAACGGCGTGCCTGGGCGACGGTCAACAAGGAAAGCGGCGGCGGCAATAAATCCGGATCCGGCCGCGGCAAGAAGGATACGCATGAATCCTCAGAAAAGGGCGGCCGCGCCGGCGGCGCTGCATCGGCGGCGCGCTCGAAAGAGGAGCGGTCCGCCTCGGCCAAGAAGGCGGCAGCGACGCGCAAACGCAACGAGCACCACAGCCACCACTAAGGATGGCGGAAACGACGGCGGCCTGCGCCGCCCGTATCCTGCCAGAGGATTTCGCCATGGCCAAATCGAAGAAGAAATGGTCGCAGGATGTCACCGAACACAGCGACGCAATGGACCTGAAGGAAGGCGTGTTCAAATCGGACGATCCGAAGAAGATTGCCCGCTCGGTCAAGCATTCGGCCGAGGAGAGCCATCGCCGCAAGTCGAGCCCGTTTCGCGCGGCCATGTCGATGCTGACCTTCTACATCAACCGCGCCGGCGACCAATTGACGAAAAAACGGCGGGCCACCCTTGAAGAAGCCAAGGACGAACTGCGAAAAGACTTCGGTCGTAAACCGAAGGATTAAGCTGAGATGGACTATGAGCTTTATTATTGGGACGGCATCCAGGGGCGCGGCGAATTCGTCCGGCTGGCACTGGAAGAGGCCGGCGCCGATTATGTCGACATTACCCGTGACCCCGGCCGCGGCACCGGCGCCATGTTCGAGATCCTGGAAAGCGAAAGCGAAGCGCATATTCCCTTCGCGCCACCCTTCCTGAAGGATGGCGATCTGATTATCCCGCATGTCGCCAACATCCTGTTTTATCTCGGCCCGAGGCTGGGGCTGGCGCCTGGGGATGAAGGCCTTCGGCATGTCGCCAACGGCCTGCAGCTGACTGTCACCGACTTCGTCGCCGAGGTGCACGACACGCATCACCCGATCGACATGGGGCGATATTACGAAGAGCAGAAGCAGGAGGCGAAGGCCCGCTCGGCGGCCTTTATCGGCCAGCGCATTCCGAAGTACCTTGGTTATTTCGAGCGTGTGCTGCGGCAAAACCCCGATGGTTCCGGCCATCTCGTCGGCGACGCTCTAACCTATGTCGACCTTTCGCTCTTCCAGGTGATCGAAGGCCTGACCTATGCCTTTCCGAAGGCCATGGCCAAACGCAAGGCGGACTACCCCGCCCTTCTGGCCCTGCATGCTGCGGTGGCAAAGCGGCCGAACATCGCCCGCTATCTCGCCTCCCCTCGCCGCCTCGCCTTCAACGAGCAGGGGATTTTCAGACATTATCCCGAACTCGACAGCACGGAATGAGCGGGCCATTCATTGCAGCGGCACGGCTGCATCGAAGAAATCACCCCAGGGATCGCGCGGCCTAGTCTCCAGCCGCTGCGGCACATTGGCGAGAGTGAAGGCGGCCGGACCGCTGAGTTCCTTCAGGTCGGACCAATCGAGCGGCATCGACACCGGCGCACCCGGCCGCGCCCTGGTCGAATAGGGCGCGACCGCCGTGCTGCCGCGGCCGTTGCGGAGATAATCGATATAAATATGCCCACCGCGTTTTGCCTTCGTCGCGGTTGCCAGATATTTCTCCGGCGCGTCGGTCGACATGCTTTCGGCAAGCGTATGGGCGAAATCCTTCACCTCGGCCCAGCCAGCCTTCGGCGCAAGCGGCGCCACCACATGCAACCCCTTGCCGCCGGAGGTCTTGACGAAGGCGGCAAGCCCGCGGGCTTCCAGCCGCTCCTTTACGTCAAGCGCTGCCGATGTCACCGCGCTCCAGGCCACGTCCTCGCCGGGATCGAGATCCATGATGATCATATCGGGTCTTTCCCAATGATCGGTCGTCGTGCCCCAGGGGTGAATTTCAAGTGCGGCCGATTGCACCAGCGCGACAAGCCCGTCGAAATCGGAAATGCGCAGCAGTTTCTCGCCGTCCGCGTCCTGCGGATCGGCGATCTCCTCGATATGGGAATTCATGCCTTTCCAGCCGTGTTTCTGGAAAAACCGCTGGCGGCTTTTAATGCCGTCCGGCAGGCGCAACAGCGCCAACGGCCGGTTGACGAGATAAGGTGCCATGAAACGCCAGACAGCGGCGTAATAATCCGCCAGCTTCTGCTTGGTCACACCCTCGTCCGGCCAGTAAAGCCGGTCGGGATGGGTCAGGGATACGTCCGATGTCGGCGGGTTTGCAGCGCTCATTCCTCGATCTCGCGTGTCAGGAAATCAAGTAGCCTGTTTTCTTCCGCCCGCAAGCCCCGCAGCGGCTCGTTGCGACCCTCGATCACAGGATGGTCATTGCCGGCGAGCGCGATGATCGCCGGATGGATGTAGCTCGAGCGTGAAATTGCCGGCGTATTGTGCAGCGCCTCGGCCGCCGCCTCCGACATTTCCTTGACCGTCGGCCGCCCGCCGCCGGCAATTCTTTCGCGCGCCATGCCGAAGGCCGCCAGCGATCCTGCCCAGGTGCGAAACGTCTTGGCGGAGATCGGAATGCCCGATATCTCGGCCAGATAGGCATTCAGCCGGCCGGAATCGACCGGTTTCAGCGCCCCGCCTTCATCCTTCCAGACGAACAGCTGGCGGCCGGGCAGATCGGCAATCTCTTCCAGGATCTTCTGCAGCCTGGGATGCTTGAGGCTGCGCTGGACGCGCTTGCCGCCCTTGGCGCGGAACTTCAGCTCGATCCGCCCGTCAACGATCTTCAGGTGCCGCTTCAACAGTGTCGTTGCGCCATAGGTGCCGTTCTCCCTGACATAGGCCTGGTTGCCGACCCGCAGATGCGCCTCGTCGAGCAGCGTCGTCAAAGCCGCCAGCACGCCTTTGACATCCTCCGCACCGGTATCGAGATGGCGCAGCACGGTGCGGCGGATCTTCGGCAATGCTCGGCCGAATTCGATCAGCTGGTGGAATTTTCCGGCGCTGCGGAAGCATTGCCACTCCTTGTGATAACGGTATTGCTTGCGCCCGCGCGCATCGATGCCGGTCGCCTGGAGATGACCGTTCTCGTAGAGACAGATCCAGACATTCTCATAGGCCGGCGGCAGGCCGAGCGCGCCGATGCGCGCCCGCTGCAACTCATCGGAAAGCGTCGTGCCATCAGGCATCACATAGCTGAAGCCCTTGCCTTTCCTTCGTCTGCGAATGCCCGGTTCGGTATCGCTGACATAGATGAGGCCAAGATCGGTGATGGCTTCGGCATTCATGCTGTTGACGACCTGCTATTTGCCGCGGCGACCAAACTGGAACCACCGGCGCCGCTGGGCCTTGGTCGCCCCCTCCGGCGGCTGGGTCTGTCCTTTCGGCGCAAACACGGCCAGGCTCTGGGTGTAGACCATGAAGGGATTGTCCTGATCGTGCACATCGAAGGCGCCGGTCTCCGCTCCGGTATCGAGAACCCGGGACCACTTTTTCAGGCCGTTCACGACAGGCAGATGAACTTCGCAGTCACCGCCGGCGTTGAAGACCAGGAAGAGGTCGTCCATCGCCTCGGTATCCGGCGCATGCGCGCTTTTCGAGAGGTAGACGCCGAGCACTTGCAGTCCGTCGTCGTTCCAGGCCCCGTCATCCATGAAACTGCCGTCCGGCTTGTACCAGGCGATCTCGATGCGCCCGTCCTCGCTGGTCTCGCCGGTCAGGAACCGCTCCTGCCTGAGGACCGGATGGGCCTTGCGGAAGGCGACGGCCTGCCGACAAAAATCGAGGAAGGGATCATCGAGGCCATCCCAATCGGTCCAGCCGATCTCGTTGTCCTGGCAATAGGCGTTGTTGTTGCCGCCCTGGCTGTTGCCGAGCTCGTC
Source organism: Rhizobium sp. K102 (assembly GCF_022385315.1). NCBI lineage: Bacteria > Pseudomonadati > Pseudomonadota > Alphaproteobacteria > Hyphomicrobiales > Rhizobiaceae > Rhizobium > Rhizobium sp. K102. The sequence goes on along the minus strand of NZ_CP092435.1, from coordinate 367,595 downwards.
GCCGGCCAGGATCATCGGCACGCCCTGGGAGAGCATCAGCGTCGCCATCATGTTGCGCCGCCGCCGCGCCCGCGCGGCGTTGATATCGGCGTTATCGGTGGCGCCCTCGGCGCCCATATTGTCGGAATGATTGTCCGAATGGCCGTCTCGGTTGTCCTCGCCGTTCGCCTCGTTGTGCTTGCCGTCGAAGGAGACGGTGTCCATCAGGGTGAAGCCATCATGGGCCGACAGAAGATTGATCGAGGAGGTCACCCCCCGGTCCGAATGGTTGAATTGCAGCGCCGAACCGGTGATCCGCGCCGCCAGCTCCGACACCATGCCGCCATCGCCCTTCCAGAAACGGCGCACGTCGTCCCGGAACTTGTCGTTCCACTCGCGGAAAGGGTGCGGGAACCCGCCGACCTGATATCCGCCTTCGCCGATATCCCAGGGTTCGGCGATCAGCTTCACGCCGGCCAGGATCGGGTCCTGGCGGATGGCGCCGAAGAACAGGCCCTGACGGTCGAACTCCAGATCCTGCCGGCCGAGCGTGCTGGCGAGATCGAAGCGGAAACCGTCGATATGCATGACCCCGACCCAATAGCGCAGGCTGTCGAGCACCATGCGCATCACCATCGGGTTGGCGACGTTCAACGTATTGCCGGTGCCTGTGGTGTCGAAGGTGTGGCGGGGATCATCGGGGGAAAGGATATAATAGCTCGCATTGTCGAGGCCGCGGAAGGACAAGGTCGGCCCCTTCTCGCTGCCTTCGGCGGTGTGGTTGTAGACCACATCCATGATCACTTCGATGCCGGCGGCATGGAACTTCTTCACCATGGTCTTGATTTCGGTGATCTTGTCGCCGGACATGTAGCGCGATTGCGGCGCAAAGAAGCCGAGCGTCTGATAGCCCCAGTAGTTGCGAAGGTTCTTCTCCAGGAGATAACGATCGTCGAGGAAATACTGGATCGGCAGGAGCTCGATCGCCGAGATGCCGAGCTTGACGAGATGGTCGATGATCGGATCGCTGCACATGCCGAGAAAAGTGCCGCGCAGCCGCTCCGGCACCTTCGGATGAGTCATCGTCAGGCCGCGCACATGCGCCTCGTAGATGATGGTGTCGGGCCAGGGACGGCGGATCGCCTCTTCACCGGCCCAATCGAAGTCCGGATCCTGCACCACGCTCTTGACCGTGAAGGGCGCACTGTCGCGGTCGTCGAAGGAAAGATCGTCCTCGCCGATCCGGTAGCCGAACAGCGCGTCGTCCCATTTCAATTCGCCCGTTACCTGCTTGGCATAGGGATCGAGCAGCAGCTTGTTCGGATTGAAGCGATGACCGGCCTGCGGGTCATAAGGCCCATGGGCGCGATAGCCGTAGACCGTGCCGGGGCCGACGCCGGCGATATAGCCCGACCAGATGTCGCCCTCGCGTTTCGGCAGCGGCAGCCGCGCGATCTCTTCCACTCCGTCGGGAGAGAAGAGACAAAGTTCGATCTGTTCCGCATGGGCCGAGAAGACGGCGAAGTGGGTGCCTGAACCAATATATTCCGCCCCGAGCTCCGGTTTGAGGAAGTCGAGTTCCGAAAATGAAAAGCTCATGGTGCCCCGCTTGAAAATATGGCCAAGCGGGAAACGTGACGGCGGTTCGAAAGTTCCCTTGCGAGGGAAAAGGAAGAGAGAACCTCCGGGGAGAATGACTTATGGCATCAGCTGACCGCCATTGACCTCGATGATCTGCCCGGTGATGTAGCCTGAAAGCGTCGGCGAGGCGAGAAACAGATAGGCGCCGACGCAGTCCTCCGAGGTGCCGACGAAACCCATCGGGATCGACTTGCGCTGCAGCTCCATCTGCTCGTCATCGGTATAACGCTCGTGGAAGGGAGTGGCGATGACGCCCGGCGCCACGGCGTTGACACGGATCCTGTCGGCGACGAATTCCTTGGCATGGCCGCGGGTGATCGTCGAGACGAAGCCCTTGGACGCCGCATAGAGGATCGCGCCATTGCCGCCGCCGTTGCGGGCGGCGATCGAGGTGGTATTGATGATGAAGCCGCCCTGCTTTTTCAGCCAGGGATGGGCCGCACGCGTCGCCGCCAGCACTGAGCGGGCGTTGAGATCCATGACCGCGGCATAATGCGCGTCGGTATATTCCGAGGTCGGCTTGCGCCCCAGCATGCCGCCGGCATTGTTGATGATGCCGTCGAGATGACCGAAGGTCTTCGCCGTCTCTTCGACGACGCGCTCCGTCTCGCCTTCCCGCGACACGTCGCCCTGGATCAGATGCACGGTGCCGCCGGCCGCCCGGATCTCCTCGCCAAGCTTCTCCGCCGGCTCGCGGCTGGCATTATAATGCACGCCGACCTTGGCGCCCTGCGCCGCAAAGGCGCGGGCGAGTGCCGCCCCGATGCCGGTCGAGGCGCCGGTGATCAGCACGGCCTTGCCGGCGAGATCCGGCAGTCTGATGGATGCGAGCAATTGAGCAAGTTCTGCCATGGCTAGGACAGCCTCCCGAAAACAAAGGACATAGGTGATGAAACAGACAGGGGAAGTCTATCAGCCGAAATCGGCGAAGGGCAATGCACGAAAGCGGGAGATTTGTATGGAGGGGGATGTCGTGGCTGGCCGGTGCGGGCCGACCAAGACCCCTCCCCAACCCCTCCCCACAAGGGGGAGGGGCTAGCGTGCCGCACCACTTCAGGTAACCCTCCATCGTACCAATTCGTCGAACGGTAACAGCCCGCAGGACCACTCCTTTTGATCACTGCCGGGGACCGCAGTGTAGCCCCTCCCCCTTGTGGGGAGGGGTTGGGGAGGGGCGTTGGTCTCGCAGACCTCCTCGATCGGAATGGAACCTCATCAAGGAGCCACACCCAAGGCCGGCTGCGGCTTCTGGCGAGCCAGCGGCGGGAAGGCCAGCGCGATCGCCGCCGCTCCGAGGCCGACCGTGGCGGAGCCGATGAACAGCCAGGAATAATTGGCGAAGGTGTCGAAGATCCAGCCGCCGATCAGGGGGCCGAAGGCCATGCCGAGACTGGAGAGCATCGTCGCCGCGCCCAAAACGGTGCCGATGATGCGCTGGCCGAAATATTCCCGCGCCAGCACCGCATAGAGCGGCATCACGCCGCCATAGGCGCTGCCGAAAACAATGGCGAGCGCATAGAATTGGGTCAACTCGCTGACGAAGAGATAGGTCGCCAGCGCCGCCGCCTGCACTGCGAGGCCGGCGACCAGCACCGGCTTCACGCCGATCCGGTCGGCAAGGCTGCCATAGAGAAGCCGGCCGCCGAGACCGGCCAGGCCCTCTACGCTGTAGATGCTGACGGCGGCCATCGGAGCGACGCCGCAGATCGTCGCGTAATTCACCATGTGGAAGATCGGCCCGGAATGGGCCGCACAACAGGCAAAGAAGGTGAGGCCGAGTACGATGAATTGCGGCGAGCGGAAGACCTTCGAAAGCTGGGGCCGGGCGCCCTCCGTGGCGAACTCGGTGCCGGCATCGGCGGTTTCGGCAGGGGGGCGCTGCCTGACCAGCAGGGCGGCCGGCACCAGCAGCACCCAGGTTGCAATGCCGATGATCAGCATCGCGGGCCGCCATTCATAGGCCGAAATCAGCCAGCGCGCGAAAGGCGAGATTGTCATCGGCGCGACGCCCATGCCGGCGGAGACGAGCGACACGGCAAGCCCGCGATTGACGTCGAACCAGGCGGTCGTCGCCGCGATCATCGGCGCGAAGAAGGCGCTGGCGGCCAATCCGACCAGGAGTCCGTAGGTCAGCTGGAATTGCATGAGCGTCTCGGCGCGGCTCGCGAGCACCAGCGCCAGGCCGAGCAGCACGGATCCGATCATCACTACGATGCGCGGCCCGAAGCGGTCGCTGGCCGCACCCCAGAGGAAGCCGCCGAAACCCATGACGATGAAATTCAGCGTCATCGCGCTGGCAATGCCGACATGCGACCAGCCGGTCGCGCTCGCGATCGGCTCCTGGAAAATTGCCAGCGAGAACATCGCGCCGATTGCCACGCAGGACATCAAAGCGCCGACGGCGACAATGACCCAACGATAGGGAACACTCATGGCTTCCAACCTCCATGCCGACAGTGATCGCAACGATGCGGCCGCCTTGCCGCATTTCGCCTACGATCAATGACGTTTGGAGCGCCGCGAATTCGACACCGCCCTCCCATCTTTTTTCCGTACAATCCTACAGGGTGCGGAACATCACCAGTGCGTCGACATAACGCTCGGTCGGATGGAGGAAGACGCCGGGAAGCCGGCCGACGATGTCGAAGCCAAGCGATTGCCACAGCTCGACGGCGCGGCGATTGCTGCTGACGACGAAATTGAACTGCATGGCCCTGAAGCCTCTTTCGCGGGCACGCTCCAGCGAATGCTCATGCATGCGGCGGGCGACGCCACGGCCAGCCGCCGCGGCATCGGTCATATAGCCGCAATTGCAGACATGGCGCCCGCCGCCGGCCTGATTGGCCTTGATGTAATAGGTGCCGAGGATGACGCCACCCTCTTCCGCGACGAAGGTCTCGCGGTCCGGCCCCATCCAGTAGGCGAGCGCATCGGCTTCCGAGAGATCGCGGTCGAGCGCATAGGTCTCGCCGGCACGGATCGTCGGGCCGATGATCCTCCAGATGGCACTTCGGTCGTCGTTATTTGCAGGTCGGATCAGCATGCCCGGTTTCTATCGAAGCCTGATCTGGCGCGCAACCGACCCGGATCTGCCGGCACGTGCCGGAAGCCCCACGCGTAACCAGCCTCAGACCTTTTTCGAGTACGCGAGTGCAATTGCTATCGCCTGCCTGGCGCAGATGACAACACCGCCAGCGACTTTCGCGCGGCTCCCGAAAGCTCCGGTGCCGTGATGCCGCGATGCTCGCCTGAGATGCACCGCGGCCGGACGAACCAGCGCTCAAATCTCCGCAACGCGGATCAAACACCCGATTGAACGCTGTGGCAGAACAGGCGAACCGGCATCTGCCCCACAGGAGGTTGCAATATGAACGTCAAAATCCCTTCCAACCATTGCGAGCACGACGACCGCGCTCAGCATCGCAAGCTTCAACATTACACGAAGCATCACTCTTCAGCGCGCCCGGGCGCCATTCCGCACTCCTCGATATGCTGCCGTCCGATCCATCGGGGGTCGCCCGCACGGTGCAGGCTCTGCTGATCTACGAACACGCCGCAGAACCACTCTATGGTTACAAGGTTCCTGACGCGCGCCGCGCCGAAAGCCATATCCGCCCGATCGAGAAGATGGTTGATGCGTTGCTGGCGCTTGACGATCGTCCGCTCTCCTGTGCCCGAGCGCCCGGGAAGCGCCTGGTCGGCATTTGCCGCCACTACATGTTACTGTCCATCGCAATCCTTCGCCACCACCGCGTTCCCGCTCGAGGCCGGGGAGGGTTCGGCGCCTACTTTAATCCCGGCAAATTCGAAGATCACTGGGTTTGCGAATACTGGAGCGCGAGTGACGGACGCTGGGCGCTGCTGGACAGCCAGCTCGACGAGGTTTTCATCCGCAAGCTCGGAATTGGCTTCGACATCCGTGACGTTGCACGCGACCAGTTCTTGACCGCGTCCGACGCCTGGCGCAGATGCCGCACCGGAGAACTCGATCCGAACTTGTTCGGCATCGAGTTCGCGCAGCTTCGTGGTCTGTGGTTCATCGCTGGTAACCTGATCCGCGACCTCGCCACCCTCAACGGTCGCGAAGTCCTGCCCTGGGACGTTTGGGGTGCACAACCCGCACCAAATTCAACGCTTTCGGACTCCGAACTGGATTTCTTTGACGAGATCGCCTTGGTTGCGGCCGATCCGGATGCAGACTTCGACGCGTTGAACCGGCGTTTTTTCGAAGATACGAAACTAAGGCTGCCCGGAAGCGTCTTCAACTCATTGCGCGAGCGTCATGAAAGAGTGTTAGAGGGCTGAGACGCCGCGCGGAGTATCACACGCTGCCCCGGCGAGTACCCTGGCTCTCCTGCTACCATTCTGCCCTGGTGCATCGGCCAAATGGGACATCCGGTCCCAGGATCTGCGCCTGTGATAAGGTGGGTATGGCGCTGGAGCGCCGGAGTTGGGGATGTGGCGGTCTCTCGGGATCTGACGTACCGTGCTCTCAAACCCTTTCCAGTGCGATTGCGATCCCCTGCCCGACGCCAATGCACATCGTCGACAGCGAATATCGTCCGCCAGTCTCATGAATCTCGAGCGCCGCTGTGCCGGTAATGCGGGCGCCCGACATGCCCAAGGGATGGCCGAGCGCAATGGCGCCGCCATTGCGGTTGACCCGCTGGTCGTTATCGGCAATGCCGAGCGCGCGCAGCACCGCTAGGCCCTGGCTGGCAAAGGCTTCATTGAGTTCGATGACGTCGAACTGTTCCTGGCTCAAGCCGAGCCGGGCCATCAGTTTGCGCGAGGCCGGGATCGGCCCGACGCCCATGACACGTGGCGGAACGGCGGCGGAGGCGCCGCCGAGGATGCGGGCGATCGGCGTCAGTCCGTATTTCCGCGCCGCAGCTTCCGAAGCGACGATCAGTGCCGCCGCGCCATCATTGACGCCTGAGGCATTGCCGGCGGTGACCGTGCCCCCCTCTTTCTTGAAAGGCGTCGCGAGTTTCGCCAGCGTCTCCACCGTCGTCGCACGCGGATGCTCGTCCTTGTCGACGACGACGGGATCGCCCTTGCGCTGCGGGATGGTGACGGCGACGATCTCCTTCGCCAGCCGGCCGCTCGCCTGCGCGGCGGCGGCCTTGGCCTGGCTGCGCACCGCAAAGGCATCCTGGTCCTCGCGGCTGACATGATAGTCCGCGGCGACGTTCTCGCCGGTCTCCGGCATGGAATCGACGCCGTATTGTTTCTTCATCACAGGGTTGACGAAACGCCAGCCGATCGTCGTGTCGTGGATTTCGGCCGCCCGCGAAAAGGCCGTCTCGGCCTTCGGCATGACGAAAGGCGCGCGCGACATGCTTTCGACGCCGCCTGCGATCATCAATTCGGCCTCGCCGGCGCGGATGGCGCGTGCGGCCGTGATCACCGCATCCATTCCGGAGCCGCACAGCCGGTTGATGGTCGTGCCCGGCACGGCGATCGGCAGGCCGGCCAGGAGCGCCGACATGCGCGCCACATTGCGGTTGTCCTCACCCGCCTGGTTGGCGCAGCCGAAGATCACGTCGTCGACGGCTTCCCAGTCGACGGCGCCGTTGCGCTGCATCAGCGCCTTCAGCGGGATGGCGCCGAGATCGTCGGCGCGCACCTGCGAGAGCGAGCCGGCGAAGCGGCCGATCGGCGTCCTGATATAGTCGCAGATAAAGGCTTCGGTCATGGCTTTTCCTTTAGAGTTTCGGAACGACGAGATCGGCAACCGGCCCCTCGATATGCAGCGGCGCACCGGTCATCGCCTGCAATTCCTCCTCAGACATCGCGGCCAGCTTCTCGCGCAGGACGAAACGCCCATCGACGATGTCGATGACGGCGTGGCTCGTGTAGACGCGGGTGATGCAGGCGACACCGGTCAGCGGGAAGGTGCATTTCTCCACCAGCTTCGGCTCGCCCGTCTTGGTGACATGCTCAGTGATGACGCAGACCTGCTTGGCGCCGTGCACGAGATCCATGGCGCCACCGACAGCAGGCACGCCCTTGCTGCCCACCCGCCAGTTGGCGAGATCGCCATTCTGCGCGACCTGATAGGCACCGAGGATGGCGACGTCGAGATGGCCGCCACGCACCATGGCGAAGCTGTCGGCGTGGTGGAAGAAGGCCGCGCCCGGCTTCAGCGTCACCGCCTTCTTGCCGGCATTGATCAGATCCCAGTCTTCTTCACCTTCCGCCGGCGGCTCGCCGAAATTCAGGATGCCATTTTCGGTGTGGAAGATCGCTTCACGGCCGGGCGGCTGATAGCGGGCGACCATTTCGGGAAAACCGATGCCGAGGTTCACATAGGCGCCGTCGGCGATATCCTGGGCGGCGCGCCAGGCGATCTGCGCATTGGTGAGTTTGATGTCTTCTCTGATATCGACGGTCATACGTAGGCCACTCCGGCTCGAATGAGCTCTTCTTCCTGCTGCGGATTGGGAACGGCAACGACGCGGTCGACGAAGATGCCGGGGGTCACCACATGCTCGGGATCGATGCCGCCGGCGGGCACGATCGATGAGACCTGGACAATGGTCTTCGCCGCCGCCATGCACATCAGCGGATTGAAATTGCGGCCGGCCTTGTTGTAGGTGAGGTTGCCGTGAATGTCGCCGACCGCAGCCTTGACGATGGCGAAATCGGCCTTCAGCCAGCGTTCCTGCACGTAGTGGCGGCCGTCGAATTCGGCGATGACCTTGCCCTCGGCGAGTTCGGTGCCATAGGCCGTCGGCGTGTAAAAGGCCGGAATGCCGGCCCCGCCAGCGCGGATGCGCTCGGCCAGCGTTCCCTGCGGTACCAGTTCGAGCTCGATTTCACCGGCCAGATATTTGTCGGTGAAGGCGCGCGGATCCGACGAGCGCGGGAACGAGCAGATCATCTTTCTGACCATGCCGGCATCGATCATCGCCGCGATGCCGATGCGGCCGTTGCCGGCATTGTTGTTGATGACGGTGAGACCCTTGCAGCCCTTGTCGATCAGGGCGTGGATCAATTCGATCGGCGCGCCCGAACCGCCGAAACCGCCGATCATGACGGTCGCGCCGTCACCGATCTCGGAGACGGCCTCCGCCGTGCTCCCGACTGACTTGTCCATGCCGGATTCTCCTTGGCTCGATCGGGTGGGCAGCTCGCCATCCCGTCTCCTGTTCAGAGATAAAGCGCGGCAGGGGCATACCGCAAGATACTTTGTGCGGTATTTGACATTTGTTCTTATATCGCACAATGAGGAGCGGTCAGGCGTTGCCCAGCAATCGATCCAGTGAATCGATTGCAGCGACGAATGCCCGAAGCGCAAGCGAAGGGCGGAGCGATACAAATTTACTTAGCCAAGCCCCAACCACAGGAGCCCCCCATGCGCGAAACGGATTTCGTCAGCGGCTTTGCCCGCGGTCTGAAAGTCATCGAAGCCTTCGGCGAGACGCGGCAGCGGCTTTCGATCGCCGAGGCCTCGAAGCTGACAGCGCTCGACCGCGCCACCGTGCGCCGGTCGCTGCTGACGCTCGCCGAACTCGGCTATGCCGATTATGACGGCAAGTTCTTCACACTGACGCCGAAGATCCTGCGGCTCGGCCATGCCTATCTCTCAGCGACGCCGCTGCCGGCGCTCTTGCAGCCGCATCTCGATCATCTCTCGGAACGCGCCGGCCAGAGCGCCTCGGCCTCCGTGCTCGACGGCATCGAAATCGTCTACGTCGCCCGGGCCTCGCAGCGACGAGTCATGTCGATCAATCTCACCCCGGGCAGCCGCCTACCGGCCTATTGCGCCTCGATGGGCCGCGTGCTGCTTGCAGCCCTTCCCGAAAGCGAGGCGCGCGCCATTCTTGCCCGCAGCGAGCTGAAGCAAAACACTGCCAAGACCAAGACCGATCCCGAGGAACTCATTGCCGAATTCCGGCGCGTGCGCGCGGAAGGCTATGCGGTCATCGATCAGGAGCTGGAGATCGGCCTCTGCTCGATCGCCGTGCCCGTGGAAAACGACCGCGGCGAAACGGTCGCGGCAATCAATATCGGCGCGCCGGCCGCCCTCGTCCCGGCAGCGGAGATGAAGGACCGCTATCTCATGCTGCTGAAGGAAACACAGGCCGCCTTGCGGCCGCTCTTGCACCGGTGACGGTGCGGGCGAGGACGCGGCCGCGGTCGGTGGGCATTGACCCGCGCCCTGCCCTTTCTGTGGGACCTGAGAACGGAAACGCATGCGCTGGCCGTTGAACCTGCAATCAATGATTTATATGCCGTCATTGATGAATGGAGGCACGCCCCCTTCCCACTTGATGTATCATAATTTCCGATATACATCATTTCATCGGAATCATTGGGGGAATGATGGAACGTTCGTTTTTGACGATTGCCGCCGGTGAGAATAGTGAGGCGATCCGCGCACTTTCTGCCCCGGCGCGGATCGAGATTCTCAAGCTGCTCTGCGCCAAGGGGCCGATGAATATCAACGATATCGCGCGCGCTTTGTCCCTCCCCCAATCCACGGTCGCCACCGGCATTCAGATTTTGGAAGACGCACGGCTTGTCGACTCGCAGTTGGCAAAAGCGCGGAAGGGGAACCAGAAGATCTGCTCGGCGATCTACAGCGAGATCCTGATCAGCTTCGAGGAAAGCGCGGCGCAACGGGCCAACAATGTTATCGAAGTCGAGATGCCGGTCGGCTTGTACACCAGTTGCGACGTCCATGCGCCATGCGGCCTTTGTTCCACCGAAAGCGTCATCGGCCCCCTCGACGTGCCCGACTATTTCCTTGACCCACAGCGCATGCAGGCCGGGCTCGTCTGGTTCGGCCGGGGCTATGTCGAATATAAATTCCCCAACAATGCCAAGGTGTTGAACAAGGATATCCGTGCCATCGAGTTCTCCTTGGAATTATCCTCGGAAGTGCCTGGCACCAATCCGGACTGGCCCTCCGACATCACGCTCTGGGTCAATGGCATGGCGATCGGCACCTGGACGTCGCCCGGCGATTACGGCGACAAGCGCGGCGCCTTCACGCCCGCCTGGTGGAAGCTCGAAGGCTCGCAATATGGGATAATGAAGACCTGGCGCATCTCGACGCGCGGCACCTTCATCGACGGTGTCGCCGCATCGAATGTCACGCTGGGCGATCTGGCGCTCGGCCAGCATTCCTCGATCCGGCTGCGCGTCGGCATCGCCGAGAATGCCGGCCATACCGGCGGCGTCAACATTTTCGGCCGCGGCTTCGGAAATCACGGCCGCGACATCATCATGCGGCTGCACGTGTGATCAATCAATATCGGAAATTTTGATTTAAAAACGCCGCTTGTTTTCCGATTTTGCGATGGATGAAATACGACAACATGCTGTAATTACATAATTTTTATCGAAAAATGAATTAGTATGATAAAAGATGCAGCTCGGTTGACAGAACGACATTCCTGATATCAAGTTAGGAGCAAGAAAACAAAATTCCTGATACATAAACGGGAGGATCCGTTGAAGACGAATGTCGTTGCCCACCGCGATTTCCGCATCGCGACCATTGACGCCAGGCTCTACAGTTCATTCCTCGAGCATCTCGGCAGAGCGATCTACGGCGGCATCTACGAGCCCGGACATCCGACAGCCGATGAAGACGGCTTTCGCCGCGATGTCCTCGATCTCGTCCGTGATCTCGACACGCCCTACTGCCGTTATCCCGGCGGCAACTTCGTCTCGGCCTATAATTGGGAAGACGGCGTCGGCCCGCGTTCGGAGCGCCCTGTTCGTCTCGACCTTGCCTGGCGCACCCGCGAAGCCAATCAGATCGGCGTCAACGAATTCGTCGACTGGTGCAAGAAGGCGAACACCAAGCCGATGCTCGCCGTCAATCTCGGCTCACGTGGCCTCGACGCCGCCCGCAATTTCCTCGAATATTGCAATCATCCCGGCGGCACCTACTGGTCGGATCTGCGCCGCAAACACGGCTGGTCCAATCCGCACGATGTCAAATTGTGGTGCCTCGGCAACGAGATGGACGGCCCCTGGCAGGTCGGCCACAAGTCGGCTTATGAATATGGTCGGCTCGCGGATGAGACGGCCAAGGCGATGCGCGGCTTCGACAAGTCGCTCGAACTCGTGGTCTGCGGCTCGTCCAATTCCGATATGAAAACCTATCCCGATTGGGAGGCCCAAGTCCTCGAGCAGTGCTACGACAGCGCCGATTATATCTCGCTGCATATGTATTTCGCCAACCGCGAGAAGAACACGCTGAACTATCTCGCCCGCGCGACCAAGCTCGACCGCTACATCACCACGATCGGCGGCGTGATCGACTACATCAAGGCGAAAAAGCGCTCGAAGAAGACGATCGGCATTTCCTTCGATGAATGGAACGTCTGGTATCATTCCAACCAGCAGGACAAGGAGATCCTGGCGCGTGACGAGTGGCCGGATGCGCCGCATCTGCTCGAAGACGTCTATAATTTCGAGGACGTGCTGCAGGTCGGCGGCATTCTGAACACCTTCATCCGCCGCTCCGACCGGGTGCGCATCGCCTGCATCGCCCAGCTCGTCAACGTCATCGCCCCCATCATGACCGAGGATGGCGGCGCTGCCTGGCGCCAGACGATCTATTATCCCTTCTACTACGCCTCCAGATATGGCCGCGGCACGGCGCTTCAGCTCGTCGTCGACGGCCCGACCTATGACAGCGACGAGGAGAACGAGGTTCCCTATCTCGACGTCTCGGCCGTCCATTCGGAGGATGGCCGGACGCTCACCTTCTTTGCCGTCAACCGCCATCCGGACACAGTGCTCGATCTCGACGTGCGGTTGGAAGGTTTCGGCGGCGCCCGGCTGATCGAACAGGTGGAGATGAGCCATGGCGATCTCGAAGCCGTCAATACGGCGCAGCGGCCGGAAACGGTCGTGCCCGCCAAGGTCGAGAGCGCAAGGGTTGAAGACGGACGGGTGCGGGCGGCGCTGAAACCGCTGTCCTATAACGTCATCCGGCTGTCGGTGTGAATTAGATGGTTAGAACATGATGTCTTCCGAAAACCGCTGATGATTTTCGGCATCATGCCTCTGGGATATTCGGTTCGGCTGCGAGGAGGCAGGCGGACTGGAGAAATGGTTTGCTGAAGACCTGGAAGTTCCCGGGCTTCTGCGAACCGGCAACCGCGACATGCCCCTGCGTGCCCCAGCGGCCGCGGCATGATCGCTTTCAAGGGAGGAGTTCATGCAAAAGTGGAAGAGGTTTGCATTCGGCTTCGTGCTGGCCACCATCGGCCTGACCGCAGTGGCCGGAGCCCAAGAATACACCTCCTTGCCGCGCAAGGAGACGCTCATCGTCGAAAATCCGGAAGGGACGATCAAGAATCCCGGCTGGTTCAACATCTGGGTCAATGGCGGCGGCGGGGTTTCGACCGGCCTGCAGCAGCTGACCATGGATACGCTCTGGTATATCGACCCGGAACAAGGGCTTGGCGGCGCGAGCTGGGACAATTCGCTCGCCGCCGACAAGCCGCAATATAATGCCGACTTCACCGAGATGACCGTGAAGCTGCGCAAGGGGCGCTACTGGAGCGACGGCGTGGAATTCACGGCCGATGACGTGGTCTATACCGTCAAGACGCAGATGGAACACCCCGGCATGGTCTGGAGTGCGGCCTTCACGGTGCAGGTGGCAAGCGTCGAGGCGACCGATCCCCAGACCGTCGTGTTCAAGCTGAAGAAGCCGAATTCGCGCTTCCATTCGATCTTCACCGTGCGCTGGAACGGCGCCTGGATCATGCCGAAGCATGTATTCGAGAAGGTGGAGGATCCGCTTCGCTATGACTTCGCCAATCCAGTCTCGCTCGGCGCCTACAAGCTCAAGGCGTATGATCCCCAAGGCCAGTGGTATACCTGGGAGAAGCGCGAGGACTGGCAGCGGACATCGCTTGCCCGCTTTGGCGAGCCGGGCCCGAAATATGTAACCTATGTCGATCCCGGCCCGCCGGATAAACGGACGATCGCTCAGCTCGAGCACAACCTCGATATCATTCACGACAATACGCCGGAGGGCATGTTCACCCTCAAGGAGAAATCCAAGTCGGTCGAAACCTGGTTCCCGGGCTTCCCCTTCGCCCATCCGGATCCGACACTTCCGGCCGTCATCTTCAACACGCAGAATCCGCCCTTCGACAAGGCCGATGTGCGCTGGGCGCTTGCCCTGTTGATCGACATTAAGGCGGTCGACATGGCGAGCTACCGCGGCGCTGCCACGCTTTCGGCGCTTGGCGTACCGCCTACGGCGGCCACGATGAAGGACTATCAGGCGCCGATGCAGGATTGGCTGAAGGACTTCGAAATCGATACCGGCAAGCGCAAGATCAAGCCTTATGACCCGACCATCGGACAACAGATCGCCGATATCCTGCGCAAGCAGCCGAAGTTCAAGGATCAGATCCCGACCGACCCACAGGCGATCAGCAACGCCTTCGGCTATGGCTGGTGGAAACCGGATCCGCAGGCGGCGACCGAGCTTCTCGAGAAGGCCGGCTTCAAGAAAACCGGCGGCAAGTGGATGACGCCTGACGGCCAGCCGTTCCGGATCCGTATGACGGTCGAGGGCGATACGCGCTCCGTCTTCACCCGGGCCGGCACGCTGATCGCACAGCAATGGGCCGCATTCGGCATCGACGCCAAAGCCGTGCCCGCCGCCAAACTTTGGCAGACGGCGCTGCAGCCCGGCGATTTCGATGTGGCGATCGCCTGGAGCGTCGAGACCTGGGGCGGCGATCCCGACCTCTCCTTCTTCCTCGAAAGCTGGCACTCGCAGTTCGTTGCCAAGAAGGGTGAAAACCAGCCGCCACGCAATTGGCAGCGCTGGTCTAATCCGGAGCTCGACAAGATCATCGAAAACATCCGCGGCATCGGCGCGGACGATCCGAAGGGCATCGAGCTCGGCAAGGATTATCTGAAGCTGGTCGCCCGCGAAATGCCGACGATCCCGCTGATGTCCTATAACGTCTTCACCTCGATGGATACGACCTATTGGACCGGCTATCCGACGATCAAGGACCCCTATACGGATCCGGTGCCGAACTGGGCGAATTCGAGGCTGATGATGGTCAAGCTGAAGCCGGCTCAACCGAAATAAACCTCCCAACGCCGGCGCGGGAGCCATCGCGCCGGCCCCCTCATCGGCGGGCATGTGCCCTAGCTGCCATGCTCGTCGATCCTTTCCAGAAAGGAACCAGAGAGGAAGCTCCGCCTTATGACGTCCTATCTGCTCTTTGTGCTGAAGCGGTTCGGTCAGTTTCTGCTCGTCGTCTTCCTCGGCGTGACGATCACCTTCTTCGTCACCCACCTGACCCCGATCGATCCGGTCGAAGAAAGCATAGGCGCCATCACGCAGATGGGTCAGTCCGACCCGAATGCGATCGAATTGATGCGCCAGTCGCTTCGCGAGCTTTACGGCATGGAAGGCACGATCTGGCAACAATATCTGCACTTCTGGCTGCGGCTTGCGACAGGCGATCTCGGCCCCTCGCTCTCGGCCTTTCCGACCCCCGTCTCCACCATCATCCTGCGCTCCCTGCCTTGGACGATCGGGCTGATGACGGTCGCCACGCTGATCACCTTCGTGCTCGGCAATGCGATCGGCGCGCTCGCCGGCTACTACAGGAAGAACATGGTGCTCAAGGGCGTCAGCCTCGTCTTCATCGCGCTGCTGCCCATTCCCTATTATATTCTCGCCTTCGTGCTTCTCATCGTCTTCGGCTATCTCTGGCCGGTGCTGCCGATCACTGGCGGCTACGAGATGAACACCAATCTGGACCTCTCTTTCGCGCTCGTCCTCGACATCCTCGAACATTCCATCCTGCCCGCCCTGTCGCTGATCCTCGTCGGAACCGGCAGCTGGCTGATCGGCATGCGGGCGCTCGTCTCCAACATCATCACCGATGATTACGTCACCTTCGCCGAACTCGGCGGGGTGCCGAAGAACAAGATTCTCCGCTCCTATATCGCCCGCAACGCCATGGTGCCGCAATTCACCGGCCTTGCCATGTCGCTCGGTGCCATCTTCAACGGCACCGTCATCACCGAAATCGTCTTCGGCTATCCCGGTATCGGCAATCTGCTGATCGAAGCGGTGCATGCCGGCGACTACAGCCTGGTGCTCGGCCTCAGCGCCCTCTCGATCGTCGGCGTCGCCGCCGCCGTCTTCATCATCGACGTGCTGAGCCCGCTGATCGATCCGCGCATCAAGGTGGAATAGGCCATGTTTACCATCATCCGCGACCTCTCACGCCACAATATGGAATTCCTCTGCGGCCTGCTGCTTTTTGCCGTGATCGTTGGGCTGGTCATCCTGTCCTATTTCTCGCCCTATGGCTCGACCGACATCTATCTCCTGCCGCCCGACATGCCGCCCGACGGCGAATACTGGCTGGGCACGACATCGCGCGGCCAGGACGTTTTCTGGCAGCTGACGACCGGTCTTCGCAACACGCTCTATTTCGGCATCGGCGTCGCCTTTCTCTCGCGCATCATCTCGCTGGTCGTCGGGCTGGTGGCCGGTTATGCCGGCGGCGCAGTCGACCGGGTGCTGATGGCGATCAACGACAGCGTCATGGTGATCCCACAATTTCCGCTGCTGATCCTGTTCTACTTCGTGCTGAAGGACAGCATGACCTGGGCCGCACTGATCGTCATCATGGCTTCACTCGGCTGGTCCTATGACGCCCGCTTGATCCGCTCGGTGGCGATCGGCCTGAAGACCAGGCCGTTTACCACCCAGAGCGTCTATTCCGGCATGACGATGCGCAAGATTCTCATCGAAGAGCACCTGCCCTATGTGCTGCCGATCGTCTTCGCCACGACGATGAACAACATGATCTGGTCGATCGGCATGGAGATTACGCTCTCGGTGCTGGGGTTCACCGACATCGAAACGCCGACCATGGGCATGATGATCTACTGGGCCAACGCGCATTCGGCGCTGATCTCGGGCATCTGGTGGTGGGTGGCCGCCCCGGTCGCCGTGATCGTCATCCTCTTCCTGGCGCTCTTCCTGCTGTCGATGTCGATGAACGAATACAATGATCCGCGCAGCCGGCTCAACCGGATGGGAAGTTAGTATGGATCCTTTGGTCGAAATCCAGAACCTGAAAGCCTACTACCGCGCCTTCCTCTACGGCGTCGATCGAGAGGTGCGGGCTGTCGACGACATCAGCCTGACGATCGGCCGCGGCGAGGTCTATGGCGTTGCAGGCGAATCGAGCAGCGGCAAAACGACGCTGATCAAGACGATCGCCGGCGCCATCCGGCCGCCGCTGAGGGTCGTATCGGGCAACGTCAAATTCCATTTCGCCGGCGGCACTCAGGATATCTATGCGATGACGCCGGAGGAGCGCATGGCGCTGCGCTGGCGGCATCTGTCCTATATCATGCAGGGCTCGATGAATGTGCTCAATCCGGTGCGCCGGATTCGCCATTCCTTCACTGACTTCGCCTTTCGCCACATGCCGGTCGGCAAGCAAGTGTTCTTCGAAAAGGTCGCCGCGCATCTGCAGCGGCTGAAGCTCGATCCGCATCTGCTCGACGCCTATCCCCACGAACTCTCCGGCGGCATGCGCCAGCGCACCACCATCGCACTCGCCACCATCCTGACGCCGGAATTCATCATCGCCGACGAACCGACGACCGCGCTCGACGTCATCGTTCAGCGCGACGTGCTGTCGATGATCCGCGACATCCAGCGCGAGATGGGCTCATCCTTTCTGTTCGTCACCCATGACATGGGCGTCCACGCCACTGTTTCCGACCGCATCGGCATCGTCTATGCCGGACGCCTCGTCGAGGAAGCGCCGACCGCCAAGCTCTTCAGCATGCCGCTCCACCCCTATACCCAGCATCTGGTCGGCAGCCTGCCGCGCATCGGTGATGCCTCGACGCGACCCTCGCTGGAGGGGCGCCCGCCGAATCTTGCCATGCCGCCGGAAGGCTGCCGTTTTCACCCGCGCTGTCCGAAGCGGATGGATATCTGCTCGCAGAAGGTGCCACCACTCGTTACCGTCGAGCCGGGGCGGCGCGTCGCCTGTTTTGCAGTTACGGGAGATCAGGTTTGACGGCTCTGCTTCACCTCTCGCATGTCACGAAAGTCTACCGGCAGGGCGGCATGCTCGGCCGGCGCCTGATCACCGCCGTCAAGGATGTCAGCTTCGAAGTCGGGGCGGAACCGGAGATCCTGTCGATCGTCGGCGAATCCGGCTCGGGCAAATCGACGATCGCGGCTATGATCCTCGGTCAGACCGAACCGACGGAAGGGCGACTGGAGTTTTCCGGCAAAACCGTCTCCATCCATAGCCGATCCGAACGCAAGGCTTTCATGAAGGAGGTCCAGCCGGTTCTGCAGAACCCGTTCGAAGCCTTCAATCCGCTGAAGCGGGTCGATCGCTATCTCTTCGAGACCGCCCGCAATTTCTCCGCCTCGGGAAAGCGGCCGGACCGGAAGGAGGCCGAGCGCATGGCCGATGCCGCGCTCCATCACGTCGGCCTCACCCTCGAAGAAGTGAAAGGCCGCTTTCCCCACGAACTCTCCGGCGGCCAGCTTCAGCGCGTCGCCATTGCCCGCGCGCTGATCCCGCAGCCCCGCCTGCTGGTCGCCGACGAGCCAGTCTCCATGGTCGACGCCTCGCTGCGCATGGCGATCGTCAACTTGTTCGGCCGCCTGAAAAACGAACTCGGCCTTTCGATCATCTACATCACCCACGACCTCGCCACCGCCTATTACATCAGCGACAACATCATCATCATGCGCAAGGGCGAAATCGTCGAACGCGGCCAGGCTCGCCCCGTGCTCGACAATCCGCAGCATCCCTATTCGCGGGCGCTGAAGGATGCGGTGCTGGCGGCGGATTTCAGCGCGGCGGTGTGAGCGCGGGTAGCCGACATCGGCTCGGCTTAGATACAGCGTCTGATTTGGGGCGAACGCTTGCGCTTCCTGCACAAGCAGGTTAAAACACTGAACTAGATGGTTCAGTATGTAAGTTCTCCCCTCGACCTCTCGTTTGCGGCGCTGTCCGATGTGACTCGCCGCGGGATCATCGATCAGCTGGGGCGGGGGGACGCGTCGATCACCAGTCTCGCGGATCAGTTCCAGATGACGCTGACCGGCATGAAGAAGCACGTCCAGGTTCTCGAGCGGGCCGGGCTCGTCCTCACGCAGAAGGTCGGACGGGTAAGAACCTGCAAGCTTGGGACACGCGGCCTCAAGGCGGAGGCCGAGTGGATCGAGGCCCATCGCAAGCTCTTCGAGGCCCGCTTCGAAGCTTTGGACGAAATCATCAGCGAGATGCAACAGGAGGGAAGCGATGACTGAGCAAGTTAACGATGCAGGTGGCGCTGAGAATCGCACGTCGGTCGAGCGCAGAGGCGATCGCGAACTCCTGGTAACCAGGACATTCAATGCGCCACCGGTCACGGTTTACAGGGCGTGGACCCAGCCCGAGCTCTTCCGGCGCTGGTGGGTGCCAAAATCGGTATCCGGTATTTCGCTCGTCTCGTGCGAGATGGACGTGCGTACTGGCGGCAAATATCGGCTGGAATTCGGCGCCGGCGGTTCGGACACCATGGCCTTCTATGGCAAGTATCTCGAGGTGGTGCCGAACCAGCGCATCGTCTGGACCAACGACGAGGGGGAAGAGGGCGCAATCACGACCGTGACCTTCGAGGACCAAGGCGGGAGGACGCTCCTGACTTTCCACGAAGTCTATCCGTCCAAGGAGGCGCTCGAGGAAGCCCTGCAGGGCTCGGCCGTCGCATTGCCGGAGCAGTTGGAGCAGCTCGACGAATTGCTGTCCAGCATAGGCAAATAACCCGAGTGGAGAAAATCGCCTCGAGAAAGCGTCTGCTCCTGGAAAGAGACTCCACCGCGCTTTCTCGCCGGAGCGAGGCGCCAGACATTAATCCTTACTCCAAATGTTCAGGTGCCCGGCAGTCCTAACGGCCGTCTTGAGGGGGCGATGCCGCCTTCTCGCGGACGAGCTTGAAATTGCGTTGCGCAGCCGAAAATTAGTTGACCGCAGTTATCAAGGATTATACGCGCTTCGGCCAGTTTTCTGCCATTCGAAGCGCGAGCATGACCCCCGCCGACCTGTTTCCTGAAATCGCTCGCGCCGATCAGCGCCCGGCCCTTATCTCCGCCGACGGACGGACCCTCTCCTATGCCGACCTCAATGCCCGTACGCTGCGCTTTGCCGAGCGGCTGGGACGCGGGGAAAAGCGGCTTATTGCGATTTCGGCTGACGTTTCGGAACATGTGATCGTCGCCTATCTCGGCGCGCTGCGCGCCGGCCATGCAGTGGCGATGCTGCCGCCCTGCGATGACAGGCTGCGGCAAGAGTTTCTGTCGGCCTTTCGGCCTGATTTCACCTACCGCCCGGCCGGCGGCCGCTGGCGGCTCGTCCGGGAAAGCCGGCCCGGGCAAAGCGACGCGCCGCTGCATCCGGATCTCGCATTGCTGCTGATGACCTCAGGCAGTTCCGGGCTCGCGAAAGCCGTGCGCCTGTCCTATGCCAATCTTGACGCCAATGCGCGTGCGATTGCCGGTTATCTCGAACTCTCCCCTGCCGACAGAACCGCGCTCGTCCTGCCGCTTCATTATTCCTACGGCCTCTCCGTCATCCATTCCCACCTCGTTGCCGGCGGCAGCATCTTCATTCCAGGCGTCTCCGTGGTGAGCGAGGATTTTGCAAGACTGCTCGGCGAAAGCGGCTGCACTAATCTTTCGGGCGTGCCCTATTCCTATGAGCTGATGGAAAGGACGCGCTTCCGAAGCCACGAGCTGAAGGCGCTGCGCTTCATGACGGTGGCCGGCGGAAGGCTGGCGCCCGAACTTATCCGCATCTATCGCGACCATATGCGCGCGAACGGCGGCCGCTTCTTCGTCATGTATGGCCAGACCGAGGCGGCCGCCCGCATCGCCTTCGTGCCGCCGGAAAGCCTGGCCGACAATGAGGAGCGGATCGGCATCGCCATTCCCGGCGGCAGCCTCAGCCTCGTCGGCGATGACGGGCATCCGCTCGACCGACCTGACGTTGCCGGAGAACTCGTCTATGCCGGCCCGAACGTGATGATGGGCTACGGCGCCGATCGCGCCGATCTTCAGCGGGGCGCCGAGGTCGCGGCATTGAAGACCGGCGATATCGCCATGCGCGACGAGGACGGTTTCTTCCGGATTGTCGGCCGCAAGAGCCGTTTCGCCAAGGTCGCCGGGCTCCGGATCGGCTTCGACATCATGGAACAGGTTCTGGCCGAGGAGGGAATCGCGGCCGCCGTTGTCGGTGACGATCACGGTCTGCAAGCCTATGTGACCGACGCCGCTTCCGCCGATCGGGCGCTAGGGATACTCGTCGAGGCGAGCCATCTTCCGGCGAGCCTGGTCTCCGTCAGGGCGCGACGAGAGCTCCCGAGGCTTGCCTCCGGCAAGATCGACTATGCCGGCCTCCGCGACGAGATGCTGGCGACGCGCGAGACGAGGCGAGCCGCGGCGGTCAGCGTGCTCGATGCCTATATCAGCGTCTTCTACCCTCACAGCGTGAGCCGCAGCGACAGCTTCGTCTCGCTCGGTGGCGATTCCCTCCGCTTCCTGCAATTGACGATGGAACTCGACAGACTTGGCATCGAGCTGCCGGAAGGCTGGGAGCAGACGGCGATCGCCGAGCTCGATATCAGCCCTCAGGTTGCACGGACTTACATCGCAGAGGTCAGGGCGCTGCCGACCGATCTGGTGCTGAGGGCGATCGCCATCCTGCTCGTCGTCACCCATCACGAAATGCTCTGGCCCATTCCCGGCGGATCGGGCGTGATGCTGCTCCTCGTCGGCTTCAGCCTGGCACGTTTCCAGTCGGGCCATTTCCTCGCCGGCAATTTTCGCCAGGCGCTGCGGCCGGCAATCCATGTTCTCATTCCCTATTTTCTCATCGTTGCCGCCTATGGGCTCGCCTGGCGCACAGTTCCCTGGGCCTCGGTCACGCTGACCGGCAATTTCGGCTATGCCGAGCCGGAGCGCCTCGAGATGCTTCCCTATCTCTACTGGTTCATCGAAGCCTATGCGCAGATGCTTCTCGTCTTCTCGCTGATTTTCGCCCTGCCTGCGGTGCGAAGGCTGGCGCGATCGCAACCCTTCGCCTTCTCGCTCGCCCTCCTGGCGCTGGCGGTCACGGCGCGGTTTTCTCTGCCGCTCCTCTTCGATATCGGCAGGCGGCAGATTTTCACCATCTACTGGGGCCTGCATCTCGGCATGTTCGGCTGGTGCGCGGGCATCGCCGACAAGAAGATGCAGCGGATCATCCTGACGGCGCTTGCCGCCGCCGTGCTTGGTTATCTCGCCTTCTGGGAAACGCTCTGGATCGGAACGACGGTGAAATATCTGACGATCTTCGCAGCGCTTCTCGCCCTTCTCTACCTGCCGCGCATTCACTTGCCCGTGCGGCTGGGGCGTCTCGTGACGCTGATCGCCGTCTCGGCCTTTCCCACCTACCTGCTGCACCGTTTCGTGCCGGAACTGCTGATGCCGCAGACAGCGGCCGTGCTACCGGCTCCCCTCTTTCATCTGCTGGCGATATCAGGTGGCCTGGCGCTCGGCGTCATCGCCAACAAAATCGCGGCCGACCTTCGCAATCTGCTTGGCGGGATAGCAATGGCTCGCGGCACGGGCGGACGTACGGTGATGGCGGAGCCTGTCTGAACCGCAAGCGAACAGCAGAATATATTAGCAGCACCGCACGAAAAGCTTGCATGCAGGCATTAAATCGGATGTCCTGAGCATGGCTTCAGTGGTGTTGGGCGCCCCGCTATGAAAACCCTCGACGCACGAATTCGGTTTACAGGTGAGCGGCGACAGGTCACGGCCCTTTTCTATGACATTGTCGGTTCCACCGAGCTCTTGTTGCGCAGCGAGCCGGAGAAATTCTTCCGGTCTGTCTCGGCGTTACATCAGAGCGCCGAAGCGGTCATCAGGAAACACGGGGGATTTCTTCATCAGCGGCTCGGCGATGGCGGATGCTGCTTCTTCGGCTATCCCGAACAGTCCGAGGATGCCGCCGAAAGCGCGGTGCGCGCTTCTCTGGAACTGCTGCGCGTCGCGGCCGGAGCCGAGACCACTACCAAGGCCAAGGGACGCCGGCCGTTCCGGCTGCGGATCGGGGTCGCCACCGGGCTTGTCGTCTTCTCCACGCAAGGTGATGAGATCGTCGGCACGGCGCCGGTTCTGGCGGCCCGGCTGCAGGCCGAGGCCGACCCCAATTCCGTCCTTGTCGCCGATTCGACCGTCCAGCTCACCCGACAGAAATTCGATTACAGCCTTCTGCGGGAGGCAAGGCTCAAAGGCTTCGAACATCCGATTGCGCTGTGGCGCCCGCAGGAGCGCGACCAATCGGCCCCGGAACCATCGCCGTCCCAGGGCCAGGACAGGCCGATCCGCGGCCGGGAAAAGGAGCTTGCCGCCCTTTCCAGCGCCTGGAATTCGGCGCTCGGCGGCAAGGGAAGCCTGATCGCCGTCGTCGGCGAGGCCGGCATCGGCAAATCCAGGCTGGTCGGCGAATTCGCCGAAAGTCTGCGGCAGAGCGCGCATGAGACCGTGGTCTTTCAATGCGGCAGGCGCCTGGAGAGCCAGCCGCTGCATCCATTCGTTTCGTTTCTCGAGAGGCTGGCCGCCGAACCCGCGGTCCTGAAGGATGGCGACAACGACGCCTTCATGCGGGCTCTTCAAGCTTCCGGCCGACAGCTCGATGCATCCGTCGCCGACACCATCCTCGCATTCACCGCCGAGCGCTCGCCGGCGACGTCACGCAATATCCGCGTCTCCGATCTCTCCGGGCGCGCCTTCAGGCGGAAGGTCATCGAGGCCGCCGCCGACATTCTGACCTGCAAGGCCGCCGGTCTCCCGACACTCCTCATCTTCGAGGATGTGCACTGGGCCGACGACATGACGCTGGAACTGATCGACAGGCTGGGATCGCTGGCGGCCGGGCTTCCGATCCTGGTCATTCAGACATCGAGAATCCGACGATCTCTCGCGGTTGCCAGCGAGATCGAATTGCCGGGGCTGACAGCTGCGGCGGTTCGCGATCTCGTTGCCTCGATCTGGCGGGAGCATCCCCCGCCCGGCCTGTCGGATTTCATTCTCGACCAATGCGACGGCATGCCGCTCTATGCGGAAGAACTGGCCAGCTTCTTCCGCGGCAGGCAGCCCTTGGGCAAATCACTCTCGGAATGGAAAGGGCTGCTCAGGGAAGGCGGCGTCACCTCGCTCAACGATCTGCTGTCGGCCAGGCTCGCTGCGACCGGTTCGGCACGCCGAGCGGCGCAATTTGCCAGCGTCATCGGCCGCGAATTCAGCATCTCGCTGCTCACCTACCTCCTCGAAGGAGTCAGCCGCCGCAGCGTCGACGTCGATATCGAGCAGCTTCTGTCGCAAGGTATCATCGAGCGTTCGACCACCTCGCACGGCTCCTATCAGTTCCGGCACGTGCTGGCGCAGGAAGCGGCCTATAGCAGCCTACTCAAGAGCGACCGGCGCCGCATCCACCGGCGGATCGCCGATCTCCTGATCGGTGAAGGAAAGCCCAGCCTGCCGGCGGCAATCGCCGCCTGGCAGTGTGCCGAGGCAGGCCTGCATGACGCGGCCGCCCGATTTGCCCTGGCGGCGGCGGAGGCAAGCGCCCTCCGCTCGGCAATGCAGGAGGCAAATGTCTCGCTCGAACTCTGTGCCGAGGCGGTCGACAGCCTTTCCCGGCGCCACCCCGACCGCACCGAACTCGCGCTCAGCCTGTTCGAACTTCAAGGCGTCGTCGCAAGCGCGCTCGAAGGCGAGGGATCGGAGAGCGCGCGGCGGGTCTATGCCCGCGCCATGCAGCTTCTGCGCAAACAGCCCTCGGCCGTGCGCGTCAAACATTTCCCGGTCTATTGGGGATGGTGGTTCACCGCCCCCAACATTCTGACCCAGCAGTCACGCGCGCGCATTCTCATCAGCGACATGCAAGCCGTCGAGGATCGGGAGACGAGGCTTCAATCCTATCACTGCGGCTGGGCGACGAGCTTCCACGCCGGCGAGCACGGCTTTTGTCTCGACTGTGTCGCCAAGGGCCTCGCGCTCTACGATCCGGAAAGCGCGGTGCGCAACCGGGCCTTCTTCGGCGGACATGACGCCAAGGTCTGCGGGCTCGGCGAGAGCGCCCTTTCCTACCTGCTGCTCGACGAAGCCGAGGCGAGCGAACATGCGATCGGACAATGCCTGGAATGGGCAAGCGCCACCGATCACGCCGGCAGCATGGTGCATGCGCTCTATTACGCCATGGTGCTTGCCCGCTGCCAGGGCCGCTATGACGACGTCCATGCGCTCGGCGAACAGATGTTGTCGCTCGCCGAGCGGCACGGGCTGGCGGCAAGCCAGGCGCGGGCCAACATGTATTGCGGCTGGGCGGAACTGATGACCTCGTCCGCAGCCGGCGGCGAAGAGCGTTTTGCCGGCGGCTTGGCGCTTCAGCAGCAATTGGGCACCGACGACAATTTTTCCATGCACAGCGACATGCATGCGCAGGTGTTGCGGCAACGCGGCCGGTCCGCCGAAGCCCTGGCGACCGTCCAGAATGCGATCAATGTCGGGCGCAGCAGCGGCCAATCGTTCTGGCTTGCCGAACTCTACCGCCTCAGCGCCCAACTGAGGGGCGATCTGAGCGAACCGCCCTCATCGATCAGACGAGACCTGACACGTGCCATCCAGATTGCCGACGGACAGAAGGCCGCCTGGCTGGCGAAAAGAGCAAAGCAAAGCCTGGACGGACTGCCGCGGCCCTAGAACAGGATGATTTTAGGCCCGGTCGGCCTAAAATCTGAATCCTGTTCTAAATTAAAGAGTTAGAGCATGATGTCGTCCGAAAACCGCTCACACTTTTCGGCATCACGCTCTAGCAGAGATGAAGGATGTGATGGACGAAGCGACGCTCGATAACATCCTTGATATCGTCTTGAAGACCGCGGTCCCCTCGCATCCCGATCCCCGGCAGACGGTGCAGCGCATCCTTGCGCGCAGACAGGATTATGGCATCACCAGGCTGGGTTCGATCACCGGGCTCGATTGGATCGGCATCCCGGTTGTCCAGGTCGTACGGCCGCGCTCTCGCTCCGTCGCCGTCAGCCAGGGCAAGGGGCTGACCCTGCCGCTGGCGGCGATATCGGGCCTGATGGAATCCCTGGAAGGCTGGGCCTCGGAACGGATTGCGCCGGAGCGCATCTTCAAGGCAAGCCTGCGCGCCATGAACGCACAGGAAGACTGGTCGCATCTCGGCATCGGCCGGGACGAGGAGATGCTCTCCTGGATTGCCGGGCTGGATCTCCTTTCGAGGCGGCAAGTGGCCGTTCCGCTTGCCCTCGTCGATACCGCCTATATCGTCCCGTCGCCACATCCCCATTGGATCGCCCGCGACACCACGGGCCTCGCCGCAAGCACGAGCCTGCAAGGTGCTGTCCTGCATGCCTGCCTGGAGATCCTGGAGCGGCAGGCCCGCTGCACGGCGATGAAGACCCCGCATTTCTTCGACCGCTTCCAGATCGACGCCCGGTCGGTGCAATCGCGAAACGCCGGCGACATTTTGCGGCAGCTCTGCAAGGCAGGTTTTGTCGTCGGCATCTGGCAGATCCCGGCGCCGCACGCCCTGCCGATCTACTGGTGCCACGTCATGGAAGATGCCGGCAGAGCCCCCTTTGCGCCGCTGCCGGCCGAAGGTTTCGGCTGCGATATCAGCCATGATCGCGCGCTGACCAGCGCCTTGCTGGAAGCCTGCCAGTCCCGCCTTGGCGTCATTTCGGCGACGCGCGATGATATCAGGACGGAGCTTTATAATTATGCCGACGCCGGGGAACTGGCCGCCTGGCGCCTGCAACTCGCAAAGGCGGGCCGCTCCTTCCCCAAAGACTGTTCTGCGGCCGAAGAACGATCCCTTGCGCCAGTCATCGAGGCATTGAAGCTCGCCGGCGCGCATGCGGCCGTCCTTGTGGTTCTTCATTCGGATGACCGCATCCCGCTTCACGTCGTCCGGGTCGTTGCGCCGCCGCTGGAAACGAATCCGGAGGCCGATCTTGCGGGATGACATCGTGGTTTTTCTCGGCCCCACCCTCTCTGAGCCGCAAGCCCGGACCTATCTGGATGCGATCTATCTTCCTCCTGTCGGCTGCGCGGATGTCGTGCGCGCAGTGGCCAAATATGCGCCCGCGGCGATCGTGCTGATCGACGGCGTCTTCGGGCAGCTGCCGGCCGTCCGCCACCAGGAAATCCTGTGGGCGATGGCCCGCGGCGTGCGCATCTACGGCGCCGCCAGCATCGGCGCGCTGCGGGCCGCCGAACTCGCGCCGCAGGGAATGATGGGCCACGGGCTGATCTATCGATGGTACCGGAGGCACCTGCTCGCCGACGATGCCGACGTCACGGTGCCGATGGCGCCCGCAGCACTCGGATCACGCGCCCTCGGTGACGCCCTCATCGACATCAGGCTGACGCTCAAGAAGGCCGTACGCATCGGCATCATTCAAAGACGGCTGCGATGCGAGCTCGAATCCTTGGCGCGCGCGCTTCACTTTAGCGAAAGATCCTTCCCGAAGCTCTTGGCGGCGGCCGAAAACAATTGCGGCGCCGCGGGCGAAATCGAAGCACTAAAGGCCTGGCTGCAAGCCGGAGCGGAAAGCCGAAAGTGCCGCGATGCGGTAAATCTGCTGACATATCTCGCCGATCAAAAGATCAACCGGTTGAATGAAGACATTCATTTTGCATTTGAACTTACGGAATCATTCGCCCGCGACATGGATTACTACAACATCCTCGATATTCTATTGCAGAAAGGCACGTAGTACTGGTATAGTCGACGATCGCTTGACGTTGGGCAACGAGCGGTGGGGGCAGCATTGGATGCCATCACGCATAACGAGGGCGCAGGCCACGGGGCAGCTCCAGAGCGGCCGCTCGGGACACGTTTCCTCGTCTTTCCCCAGCCATCCTTCATTCCCGGGTACGAAAAGCCCGAAGTGGTGTGGATCGGGCCTTCGGCAGGACCGATCCTGGCGGGACCATCCGACGCCCGCATCTATGTGGCAAATCCGATCGAGGCGAAATTACCCTACGCCGCGCCTTATATTCCGCCCTATCCCGGCCTGCTGCAGCCGCCGGCCGAGCCCGGCCCCGACGGCCATTTCGATCATATCCTGCCGGGCTCACCGGCCTTCCTTGCAACCCACAGCTATGCCTGCACCCGCCGCGTTCTCGACATCTGCGAGGGCTATCTCGGCCGCTCGATCGTCTGGTTTTTCCAGCCGACGCTGGAACGGCTGGAAATCGTCCCCCGCATCCCGGATTGGCAAAACGCCCAGTCCGGCTTCGGCTTTCTCGAGCTCGGCGAAAGCGAGGCGCAAAGGCCGGCCTCCTGTTTCGCGCTGAATTTCGATGCGGTCGCCCACGAATTGGGCCATCTCATTCTGCTGAGCGAACTCGGCATCCTCGAAGGCGACGGATCGGCCTGCGATTTCTTTGCCTATCACGAAGCGATCGCCGATTTCATCTCGCTGCTCGGACTGCTGCACTTCGACACGGCGCTCGACCGGCTGCTGCGCCGCACCAGCGGCAATCTGCTGCTGCACAACGAACTCGACAAATTTGCCGAGCTCAGCGACGAGAAGCAGCTGAGATCGCTCAACAATTCGCTTCGTATCGGCGATGTCAGCCAGGAAGTGCACGACCGCTCAAAACCCTTTGCAGCAGGCCTCTTCGACTGCCTCGTTGAGATCTATCAGTCGCTGCTCTACGAACGCGGCGTGTCGGATATCGATCCGAGGCGCTTCAGCGACCTGCGCCAGCAGATGGCGCCGGCGCTGATCGAAGAAGGGTTGCGCGGCCACAGAGCCTCTTACGAGCTGACCCATTTCGCCGCGAAGGCCGCCCTGCAGGAAGCGCGCGACATCATCGGCGAAGCGCTCATTCGGTCCTGGAAATACCTCGATCCCGACAGCCTGTCCTTCGAAACGGCGGCCCTGGCCTTCCTCGAGGCGGCGAGCCGCGGGCGCGGGATCTCCTATCTCGACCAGCTTGACGATTGCATGAGGTGGCGCGGCATTCTCTAACCAACGACGGGAGGCATCGATGACAGACGAAAGCGTTCCAGCACCCTCACTTTCTGGGCGCCGCTATAAAGCGGATGAGATTATACTTTACGGCATAGATTTGAATGACGCTAACGGCATCGCCCATCTGGATGTCGGGCTTGTGAGTAAAGCAGAGCTGCAAATTAAGCTGCATGCCGGAAGAGTAACCGGCTACACAGTGCTTGCTTATGGCTACGCTTTCGAGGGCCATTGCTACAGGCTGGATTCAACCCGCATTTTTATTATCACCGGCCCAGATGCCGAGGAGGCCAAGGGCTGCGGCTTTGACAAAAATCTGGGTTACCAAATGTGGCGGATCACCGCATCTGAACAAATCCTCGAAATTACGACGGCCTTTGGCGACGCAAGGAGCCTCATTCTGGATTCGCAGTTGCCAGGCAAGAGGTCGCCTAGTTCCTACGCCATCACCCTGAGAATGGCGCATCGCAATGGTCGCCTCAATAACGAGTAGGTCGAGTCTACAGCAACGGGAGGGCAATTATGCCATATAAGGTTGATGTTTACATTTCGAAAGCCTACGCTTCGCTCACAGTGAAAGACTGGCTTAGCGATAGTCCCTGCGTCGACACTAAGACGGGTACGAAACTCGAGAAGGTTGCCGTAAATCACCCGACTACCTTCTATGTACTGATCGGGCACAGTAACGGCGTGGGCGGCGTCACCGTTTACGAAACGGTGCCAAATGTCGATCCGGTGCCCTCCGATTACGAAATTCCGCTTGAACTCGATGAGACTGGAACAATCACGTTTCCTAAACCAAAGCGCGTGTTGCAAAGCGATCTCGACGCCCTGAGACGCAAAGGTAAATGCTCTGCAACCAATCGCGGGCAATAAACGCGGGAAGTAGCGCGCTCGAACGCCAATAACCCTACGCCGCTCGCACCCTATCGCGGCCACTCATCTTGGCGGCATAGAGCGCCTCGTCGGCGCGCCGATAAAGATCCGAGACGCTGTCTGACGGGAGGCAGGCGGCGATGCCGGCCGAGCAGGTGTAGCTGAAGTCGGGCGAGTTGGTGAGCGGCCGGGAGAAGCGGATCACCGTCAGCATGCGCTCGATCATGGCGATGGCGTCCTCCTGGCCGGTTGCCGGCATGACGAGGAGAAATTCCTCGCCGCCGACCCGGCCGAAACAATCGTTGCGGCGCACATTCTGATGGATGCGATGGGCGAAATCGCGCAGCACGAGGTCGCCGGCGTGGTGGCCGAGCCGATCGTTGATGCGCTTGAAATTGTCGATATCGAAGACGGCAAGGCAGCCGCTGCCGCCACCCCGGGCGGCGGCCAGCATGTCGTCGACGCGGGCCATGACGAAACGGCGGTTGGCAACGCCGGTGAGCTCGTCGGTATAGGACGCCTTGATCGCCTGATCGCGATCCTGCCGGACCGTCCGGCCCTGCGCCTTGAGCCGGGTGATGTCGCTGGCGATGCACAACATCCAGCCGTTCTGCTGGACCGTCTCCGTCATCCACAGCCAGCGGCCGTCGCTGAGATCCGTCTCGAAGGCGCGATAGCCGATCTTGCCGCGGCGCGACTGGGTCGAGCGCAGCCACGCCTCGAAATCATCGGTCCGAAGGACCGTGCCCCGGTTCAGCTCGAAATTGCGCCGCATGAGATCCGGCCAGAGCGGCGTCTCATCCGGCTCGATGAAATAGGCCGAACGAAAGGCACTGTTGGCATATTGCAGCCGGTCATCCCCATCATAGACCGCAATCAGCGTTTCAGTGTGTGCGGAAAGGCTGAGAAGCTGTTCGACGAGCGCGTCCATACCGAACCCTATCTGGTTACCCTGGCATGACATGGCGCAGAAATCTTAACGGGAAAGAGCCGATTGCAGCAAGCAAAGGCGCTACCGGTGATTACGGAAACGTCAACACGGCCGCCGCGCCCGATCGTGACCGGGCATCGGCGGCGATCTGAACTGCAGCCCCCCGGGAGCAGGCCCCCTATTTCCCTTCCGTCTTTTCCGTTTGTTTTGTCACGGCGTTGACGCCGCCGTGCTGCAAATCCGCCCCGTCTGCAACAATGGCGGCCGCCTCGTCGAGCAGGACGTCCTTTGCCTTCTTGCGGGCGTTTTCCATGGCGATATCGGCGCTCAGGCTGCGCTCGTCCGATTGCAGGCCGTCATCTCCGGTCGGATCCTCGCCGTCGCTCGCCTCGGCCCGATCCTTGAACCGCTTCTCGCGGGCCGCCGCTTCCTTGCGGCGCTCGGCTTCGTTCAGCGACACGACGCCTTTTTCGCGCTGCGCCTTCAGCTCGGCAATGTCCTCGATCAGGCGCTGGAAATCCGGATCGCTCTTGACCCTGGAATCATGGCGGCTTTGCAGGGCCGGCAGCAAGGCGGTGATATCGCCTTCCGGCGTATATTTCGCCGGCTTGATCTCAGCCCATGGCAGGGCATTGTCATAACTGGTTTCGCCGAAGTTGCTGGGATCAGAGAGCCCAGGCAGGCTGATATCGGGGTGACGCCGCGCAGCTGCGTCGTGCCGCCATTGACCCGGAAGAACTGCGAAATCGTCACCTTCAGTTCACCGAGCTCGGGCTTGCTGTTGTGAACCACCTCGTCGAGATCGACGACCGTCTGCACCGTGCCCTTGCCGAAGCTGGGTTCGCCGATGATGACGCCGCGCCCATAATCCTGGATGGCCGCGGCGAAGATCTCCGACGCCGAGGCCGAACCGCGGTTGATCAGCACGCCCATCGGGCCCGTCCAGGCGGGGGCTGAAAAATCCGCGCTCTTCACCACGATCTTGCCATTGCTGGCGCGCTGCTGAACGACCGGGCCCTTGCCGATGAAGAGGCCGGTGAGATCGATCGCCTCGTCCAGCGAGCCGCCGCCATTGTTGCGCAGATCGAGGAGAACGCCGTCGACATTCTCCTGGTTCAGCTCTTCGAGAAGCTTGGCAACATCGCGGCTTGCGCTCTTATAATCCTTGTCGCCTTTGTTCTTGGCATCGAAATCCTCATAGAAGACCGGCAGGGTGATGATGCCGATCTTGCGCGTGGCGTCGCCCGCCTTGACCGACAGCACCGTCTTCTTGGCGGCCTGCTTGTCGAGGCTGATCTTATCGCGCACCAGGCTGACGACGCGATGCGTGGCATCGGCGCCGGCGTCCGCCGGCAGAATGTCCAGGCGCACGACGGAGCCCTTCTTGCCGCGGATCATCTGCACCACCTCGTCGAGGCGCGTGCCCACCACTTCCTTGATCGGCCCGTCCTTGCCCTGGCCGACGCCGGTGATGCGGTCGCCGACGGCAAGCTTGCCGGAGAGCTGCGCCGGCCCGCCGGGCACGAGCTCACGGATCGTCGTGTAATCGTCGCGCTCCTGCAGCACCGCGCCGATGCCGAAGAGCGAAAGCTTCATCGAGACATTGAAATCGGCCGAGGCGGCCGCGCCGAAATAATCCGTGTGCGGATCGACCGCGTTCGAATAGGCATCCATGAACGACTGGAAAACATCGTCGCTCTTGAACTTGTAAGCGCGCTCGAGCGTGTTTTCATAACGCTTGTCGAGCGTTTCGCGAATGGCCGCATCGGTCTTGCCGCCGAGCGTCAGCCGCAGCCAGTCGCTCTTGACGCGCTTGCGCCAAAGCTCATTGCTCTCGGCCTCCGACTGCGGCCAGGGCGCCTTCTCGCGCAGCACCGCGTAATCTTCCTTAACGCTGAAATCGAAACCCTGCTTCAACAGGCTGCGTGCATAGCTCATGCGGTCGGCAACGCGCCGTTCATAAGCATTGAAGATCGCAAACGGGATCTTCAAATCCTTTCGCTCGATCGCATCGTCGATCTTGCTGCGGTCCGCCATGAACTTGTCGATATCGGCCTGCAGGAAGAGCATGCGGTCCGGATCCAGCGACTTGATGAACCCATCCATCACCCTCGCCGACAAGGCGTCATCGAGCGCCACCGGCTTGTAGCTGTAGCGCGACAGAAACTGCGCGCTCAACAAAGCCGCATCCGCCTGCCGCTCCAGCGGCTTCAAAACAGGCGGCGGTGCAACTTCAGCATATGCGGACGGCGCAATTGCAAGAAATGCACCAAGAAAAACGTAGGCTATGCGCATTCAGCGTGGATCCAATTCTTATGCTGCTCTGTCGATGGGTGATTTAGGTGGCGCAATTATGGTATTTTGGCAAGCAGCTGGCAAACGGGATGCGTCTGGGGAGCCATTTTAGTATTCGGCCGGGAGGCGGCCACATCTTACCGGCCATGGTGATACCGTGCTGCTCCTTGCGTCCCCCGTCCGAATTGGGACTGCGCAGCAGTCCGCGCTCCAACAATGAGTTTAAGGTCGCCGACGTCATAAACTTGACCTTTTGCGGCCGCTCCCCGAATTGGTCGCTCTTGCGTCGATGATGGAGGCATCGCAATGCGTCCATTAATTCGCGTCCCGTGGAAACAGGTCGCCTTCTTTGGCGAGCTTCAAGCCTCTGATCTGGGCGGTGTCGGCGTAATTGTTTTCGCAGTTAGCCTGGCACTGGTAGAAATATCGGAAATTGTCGCCCTACGGTCCCTCTGCTGCGCTCGAAGGATCCAGAGACAGCGGCCAAACAGTCGCATTGGCACCACCGCCTCACGACTTCCGGCGCGTCAGCGGATATGCCTCGGCTTCATAGAGTTTGCGCATCTGCAATCCATCGAAGCGCGCCTCCTCGACTTCGAGCACGGATCCGCGAAGGAGAGAGGCCGGCATGTCCTCGATCGCAAAGCGAAGAGCTTCGGCGACGGAATCGAACCTTTTGTAAGCGAGGCTGCTTTTTCTCTTGATTGTCTTGCACGGGTAAAGCCCCGCGCCGGCACTATAGTCGAAAACGGTCATAACCTGATCCTTGCGATTGGAGCGATTGTCGAGGACAGTTGATCATCACCGTCCTGTCTGCGGTATCAACGGAAAAAGAAGTCAGGCCAACCGTTCCAGCAGACTCCATGTTCTGGCTTGGAACGCCTGAACATGCTTCGGCGGCACGGCGGGTGGTATTGATCATTATGACACTCTCAGTGCGGCTGCCGGACGAACACATCTACAAACCGCTCCAGCAAGTATGGCGAAGTTCGCAACTTTCGCAAAATCAGGGTTCGCCAAGCAACCGACGCAGCCGGGAGGATCAGGTAGCCGAAAGGCTGAAAACGTGCAATCTATATAAGGGTTTGATCAGCCTCCTTCAAGGCACCACGTGAATAGCAAAACCTTGCTTGCCAAAGGCGGAAATGAAGCCCAGGGTGCGATGTCGGCTGCAACTGGTCAGGGCGCTGCCGCCTGAGGGACATGCGCGCGCCCTAGCCCCGACAAGAGGAGGACGCGATGACGTCCCGATCCTCACATGCCTGCTTCCTGCTTTATTTCCAGAAAATCCTCCTGAACGCCAACGGCGAAAGCAAGCACAATCCATGCAATCGGGAAGTCCATAGGGCTTTTCCGATGGTTCACAAAAGACGGCAGCTTCATGGCTCGTCACTTGTCGGTCGCGAGATATGTCCGACGCCCATTTTTCCTGAGAAAGCTCCCGAGAAAAAGCCAAGGCTCTGGTAGCTTCGCACCGTATCTTTCTTTCCCGCTTTAACCATCAGCATTGTATCTCGGAATTCGGACCCGGAGATCGCAGATGCAGGCCTTTGGAGACAACTCATGCGCCAATCATATTACAGGGCGCTGGCCCTCACGATGACCGTCCTCCTGCAATTTGCATCGGGACTCAGCTCCTCGGCGTTCGGCCAGACCGCAAGGCCGGTGCCTGAAAATGCCCAGGCAAGCCGCTACGGCTCCGGCTGGACATGCAATGGTGGTTTTCGAAGGCAGGATGACACCTGCTTCGAGGTGCAGCTTCCCGACAACGCGTTCCTGACGAACTCCTCCTTTGGCAATGGCTGGGATTGCCATTACGGCTTTCTCGAGAAGGGGGATCGGTGCCTCGCTGTCCAAATTCCGACCAATGCATATCTCGACCCATCTTCCGGCGACCGCTGGAGATGCCTGCGTGGATACCGTCAAACCAATGTGGGTTGCGACCTTATTAAAGTCCCGGAGAAAGCATTCCTGTCCGATACCACCACAGGATCCGGCTGGGAATGCGAAAGAGGTTATCGCGCGACACAACAAGCATGCCTCAAACTCGAACTCCCCGCCCACGCCTATCTGACAACCGGCGGAAATGAGTGGATGTGTGATAGAGGCTTTGAAAAGAAGGATCAGGCGTGTGTCGCCGTCCAGGTTCCGGAGAATGCCATCTTCGTCGACACGCCCTACGGGCAAAAATGGAAATGCGACCGAGGCTTCGCGACGAGGAGCAATCAATGCCTGCAGGTCAAGCCTCCCGAAAACGCACATCTTAACTCGGCGGGCAACGGCTGGGACTGCAATCGTCCGTACCAGCTTCGCAGTGGTGTCTGCATGAGCGATTAAAGATCAGCGGAAGTCCACTGTCCGGCGCCTCCCTCGCTCTCAAAATGGCTGATGATGTTTTCCGCCGGCGGCAAGTTCGATGCAATCATCTCCAGCATGGCGGCGACGGCCAAGCCCGAGGAGATTATCGCCTTCAGCGATTCCTACAGAATTAAGCTGAGGTAAGCGCGCTGAATAGCGGGAACCATTGTCACCGCCTCAAGCGCAGACGGCAGATTCTAGCCACCCGGCCCCTACATTGCAATTCGAATGCCGCGCCCCATATTTCTATAGGAGCGGATCTGCGAAGGTGCAGCCGTTCGCGGGAATTCGGGCGCCCGCAGGAGGATGATGGTGTTTCTGCA
Organism: Rhizobium sp. K102; assembly: GCF_022385315.1. Lineage (NCBI taxonomy): Bacteria > Pseudomonadati > Pseudomonadota > Alphaproteobacteria > Hyphomicrobiales > Rhizobiaceae > Rhizobium > Rhizobium sp. K102. The sequence continues at coordinate 332,084 of NZ_CP092435.1, read as the reverse complement.
TCAGTAGCACACCGGCAGTTTGACCAGCCTTGCCGCGCCTCAGGCGAGACCGGCTACTCCGTCCCCAACAGCATGTTCTTGCTACAGTCCGAATGGATTGGGCATTACTGACCTCCGGGAGAGAATGCGTGACACTCAGCTTTCCCAATAGAAGCCGTAGTTTTGATGAGAGCCGGAATGCGGTCCGCTTCTCCGGTTATGACGGCATGTTCGAAGTGCGGTTTTTAGTCGAAGCTAACGCCTTGCGGACCGCGAGCCAGCCCGGCCGCTCCGAGGACGAGTGCCTGAGAGCCTTCGACATGGCGCGCGAGATCATTCTGGAAGCGGCCACCCATGCCTACGGCCGCGGCGGCAAAGACCGATATACTCTGACGGCGCAGGATATCCGCCGGTAGACTTTTACACCCGGCGAGGCCGTGCAGGAGCCGAACCCATGTCAGTCGACAGAAAACATCTCAGTGTCGCGGGCCGCGTGGCGACCCGCTGTCCCGACCAGGGCGATCTTGAATCGGCCGTCTACAGCGCGCTCGCCCATGCCGGCGATCTCGACCCCAGCTATATCTTCGTCACCGCGCGCGGCCGCGACATCCCGCTGGCCGGATGGGTGCATTTGAAAGCGGAGGTGTCACGGGCTGAGGAGATCACACTGGGAACCAACGGCGTGCGCAAGGTTCACAATGAACTGTCGCCGGATTTATGAGGCAAGTCCGTCCGGCATTATTTCCATGGCGCGGCTGCGTCGTATTCCGGTCCGGCCGCTAGCCAACCCGGGACCTAGCCAAACCCGGGACAGCTTTCGCTAGCGGCAGATGGATCTCCCGATCATAAAGAGGGTTGCCGGGTGATATCCTGCGTGGCGGCAGCGCTCAAAGCCTCCATGCGCTCCCGCAAGGCTCTTTCATCGAGATCATTTCCGGTCGAGCGCAAATCTGCAAGGATTTTGGCAATCACGGCTTCATCGTCAGCCCCTGACATCCTGAGATCGACGATCTCTCCGACATAGGCTTTGACATCGGCAGCGCCTGTCATGCCGCAGACCCAGATCGCCAGTAGACGGTCGCGGCGCGATCGCACCTTGAAGGCCATTTCCGAATTCAGGAAATAGATCTGCTCCAGCGCTTTCTCACGGTTTTCGATGGCGTTCATCGGGACGGCTCCTGCGTCGCATTCGTCGCTGCCAAGAGATCAGCGAGCACCGTCGGCTCCATCCGGACGATCCTGCGCAAGCGGTTGCCCTGCGCAATCGACGGCAGATGAATGTAGGTTGCGGTGCGGCGGTAGGCAAGCAACGACAGGCCCTCGATCCGCTCCTCATCCTGAGCGATCTTGTAATCGCCGGCCGGATGCATCTCACCGACAAGATCGGGAAGCGCGAACGGGGCGGAGAAGTGAACGATGGTGTCCGTCGTGCGTGTGGATGATAGGTCGGACATGGTGAAAGGCTCCAGTTGAAGGCGGTGAGCCAAGGCCCGCTAATACTTCCTAAAGGGCATTGGCATGGCGATCGGAATTCGGAGCGATGATGGTCTTCAAGTCTCTGACACGGACGAGAGCCACAGGGGCCAAACGACGATAGGGGACTCCTACGCCCCAATTGCGTCACAACTAGGACAAAATCCTAGAATGAAGGTTTTATTCAGACTCGATTGGTCAAATTTAAAATATTATTGGTAGAATATGTAAATTAAACTAGCCATCCAATAAAGCCGTATTCGCCTTTTTATTGCGCTATTTTCATGAAATACAAGATACCGCCATTCAAAAGATCGGATTTTGCAGAAATATACACTACCTTCGCCAGGCTGCTCGCCAAGCAGGACGTCGGCCGCGAAAGCGCGTCCCGCGCGAACGGCAGGCTCATGACTTCATGAAAAAAGAGGCATCTAAATGTCGAGACATAACAACGCCAAGCCCCTTACCGCCAGTGACCGCCACGACTTCGGCGCTAACGCAAAGCGTCCGGACGGCAATCCCTCCGCGAAGGAATTGATCGCCCATGCCGTCGCGGCACGCACGGACCTCGCAGTGCCGTCCGAGGAAGCGCGCGCAGTTCGGGAACTGCCTGAAGCAAAGAACCCGCGGCATCGGTTCACAAAGCCCCGAAGCACTGAGGCCGATGATAGGAGTTCTGGCTGTCCGGGATCTTCCTACAATGGGAGAACTCGAGCAGGCGCGGACCGATCACAGCAGGAAGATCGCCACCCGGGAAGCCGAAAGGCGTGCCGAGGAGCCTGACGAAAAAGCCGGGGAGTGAACAAGGATTAGACCCGCCGACCGCCCCCGTGGGCGGCGGCTGGCTCAGCGCTCCAATCGGATCGACGCCTGAATCAGATCCTGATGGAAGCAATGGTTGCGCAAATCCTCTGTCAACTTGACCAGCCTTTCCCTGGCCAGCCCGGCAGGCTCGCCTCGCGCCAGCATTCCGTCGATCAGGCCCTGCTGCGCGCAAATCATCTGCCGGTCGACAATCACTTGCCGGCGCGCGAGTTCCAGGTCCTTCGGGGAATAGGTCATAAGAGACTATATCACACAGGCGGCGATAGTAGGATTCAATTCGGGTGCCGCCCCGGTACTATCGCGGCCGCCAGGTTGGTTGTCGCTGAACGAGCTAAGACAGAGCCCACGCCTCTCCTCGCGACCGACTGGCGCCAGCACGCAAAACTATAGGGGCGCCTGGCACAGCGTTCGTCGCTTTTGCCTTGGATAAAGCGCAATAAAGGCGCATGTTTGCATATCGGCAGCCAATGAAACGGGCGCTGCCGATCAAGGGGTGGCTCCCTTCGCCCCAATCAAAGGAGGACAAGATGTCTTCCACCCTCAAGCGCTCTTTCCATACCGTGGCTTACGGCGACTTCTTGTTCAGGGCTTCCATCTTGGCGAGCTTCGCCGTCATCATTAGTTTAATTTTGAGGGGATGGTTATGGTAGTAATCATCACGACTGGAACTGCTGCGAAACGCGACGAGAATTGGCGGCTGCGGTCCATCCTCAAGCGAGCGGACTACGCGACGACAGATCTTGCGGCTTCAGAAAACGGCGACCATCACGAAGAGGTGATGGTGATAAGACGCATCAGGGCGGCGACGATCCCGGCGCCCGCCTACCCCTCTTCGAGGCGGCGGAAGCTGCATGCCGATCCTGAAGCTTTGGCATCATGGGAAAACGAAGGAGGCGCCACGCGAGCTGTGCACCCGCCTGCGGACAAGAAAAATTGATGACGCCGCGAGGCGATTCAGCGAGGAACGTTCTTTGGCGCTGGTGACTATCGAACCGGGAAACGATGATTGCGAGAATAACTACATTCGAACGCATAAGCCTGACCGCTTCCTGCTACCCCGGAATATTTAGTTTGCCAGCCGCATTGATTAGGCGCAGGATGCATCTTCAGTAGCTGTTTCTCAGGGCGCTACTGCGTGAAGGTCGGTTGTTGCCTTCGCCCCAAATTGAAGGAGGACAGCATGTCTTCCAATCTCAACATACCTGTGCGGACCTCTGACCTGGCTGTATTGCAAGGCGTCCTCGACGACGCCGGATACGATTCCACAAGTAGCCTCGCAGATCCTAAATATTACAACATCGCGGTCAAATTGCTGTTCAATCTTTATAATGATGGAATGACCTCGCCCGCCGCCCTTTCCATCGAACTCAGCCGGCACTTTGGAAAAACACCACTGCCCTCGAAATCATCCGCGGAGTTCGAGAAAAATCGCAAGTTGATACAGGGGATCCGTTCAGCCGTCGTGGTTAAGTCGCCCACCGGCGCGTGAACAGACACTTGGTGAGTTACTAATTCGACGAAGCCATTGCCCCGGATGGCGGGTTGCATGTCGGAGCAGTTCGAACAGCTAGACGAGTTTCTCATTGCCCTCGGCGCAAGCGTCGGAGGCGCAGGAAATCATCGACGCTCCGTGCCATGAACTACCTGCAACTCAGCGGACACGGCGTCGGATTGCCCCCCGGCCGATGAATCTGCTGCCTTGATATATCATCGGGGTCGCCCGGCAGAGCGACCAAGCCGTTCACTCAAGCCCCTTGCTGCACTTACCGAAACCATAAATCGCCGACAGTGCGCCGGGAAGCGGCACAATGATGGGCACCATCAGAGGAGGCTGGAATGCCGGAAGCACCAAAAGAATTTGCAGCGAGCGCAAACGGAGACAAATGGTATCTCGGACATAACGGAACTGCGGACGAGCATATCGTGATCCATCACGCCAACGACGCCTCCGGCGGCACTGAGACGAGATGGCCGATTTCGAGCTTTCTGAAGCACTTCGGCGATCATCCGCAAGGTCAGGCTCTTCGCGAGGCACTGCGCGATGCCGGATCTGCTGAACAGGAAGCACCAAGCGAACATACGCCCGTTGCGCAGAAACCGGTGATTTCTTTCCCTTGGTCTCGCAATATGGACCGCCTCAAGGATTGACCCTCACCTTAAAGCGTTCTTGGGGCGCGCGAGCTATCGAAGATGCGTCCTGCTATCTCCAGAAACGCTTGCTGTCGAGAACGTCATCGAGAGATGCTTGCGCTCGTTCGATCAGGGCGTCCTTGTCCGCATGGGAAACGACAGAATCTTTCGCCGGATGTCCGGACAGACCGTGCTTGTCCAAAACCTCCGGGCCAGTTACCAGATCGTTCAACGCGCCCAGATCGTCCTGAAGCGCTTCCATGGCCGCAAGAAATTTCTTATGCCGACGGACGCCCCGCGCGTCGTCGAAGAGTGAGGCGAAGAACTCGGCGGCGTATCTGAATCCCTTCGCATCCTTGCGAACCTCGTGTCTGTGGTCGTCGTCAAGCGTCGCCAAGGAGCCGCCGTCCTTCTTCAGCCGCTTCCGCTGCTTGTCCAGCACACGTTCTGCGAAGTCCCGAGCGCTGGGAATCGCCGCTGACGCCGTGCCGTTGCCAGGAAGGTAGTCGCCGCACTCCAGCCAATCGAACAGGTCGAGCATCAAGGTCCGAGACCGCGCAGAATTCAGAGCATCGATCGCGTCGCGGTAAACACTTTCCCGAGCCGACTTGAGCTTAAACACGAGATCAGGGTCCGTCGCTTTCGTCAGAAGGACGTCGACGTTGCGCGCCTCGCCGAGTATGACTGCTAGCCAGCGCAGCTCGTCCTTCAGCCGCAGCGGCTCGTTTCCGGGAATGATTGGCTTGAACAGCGAAAAAGCCGAACGGAGACGACGCAGCGCCACCCGCGCTTGATGAAGCGCCTCCGGGTTGCGCCGATGAAGGAGAACCTCTTCATTCAATCGGAAATGGCGGAAACACGAAAGCGAGATGGCTCGAAAGGCCATGGCGGCATCCATATTCCGGTCAAGATCGACACGCTCCGACTTGAACGCTGTCTTCTGCGCCTCGATTAGGCCGAAGCCTCGCTCTGCCTTCGACCGGACGCCGATCCTGAACCCGGCGACGGCGCCGATTTTCCTGGCGAACACGAACAAGTCGTTGGAGCTGCCGTCCTTCAGCTCGATCTCAGCTTCGAGGAAAGGAGAGAGCCGGTCCCCCGAAACAGCTTGTCCAGCATCGACGGCGACCTCGATCCGAGAGCCATTTTCTTCCACTTTCCAGAGCCGTCTTTCGCAGACCGCGTCGAAGAGAGGTACAAGCTTCAGCTCGCCACCAAACTCTGCCAAAAGCGGGCTTGTGTGGTCGAGGACGGGTTCGTCGTTTTCGACGGGGGTCTCCCATTCCGATCTCGCAAAAAGAGCACTACTGGGGCCAGTAGCCTTTACCGTTTGCGTTCTCGCGGTCTCCACCTTCCGTATGCGAAGGGTGTAGCCATTGTTCCAAAGCCTGCGATCGGCGGCATCGAAGTAACAGAGCTTTGCTGGACAACCTCAGCGGGTTCGCCCAGGAGATCGGAACCAATCAAGGCATCGAAGGCTTCATGTGACAGATCAAGTTTGATTTCGGTTTCTGACGACATGATGAACTCCTCCTGCTTGACGACGAACTTCCAACGTGGATCTGACTGTCATAGTACGGTGTTACTGCGACCTGATGAAAAATAGAAAGAAATCTAAAACGGCTATGCTCGCAAACGACAACAAGTCCCCGAGCGGCGATCTCGCCCGCGAAATTGCGCAGGCGGGCGCGATCTGTTATCGCAGGGCCGACGGCGGGCGACTTGAGGTGCTCATGGTCGGGAGCCGTCGGAACGGCAGATGGGGCGTGCCGAAAGGACATCTCGCCGCCGGCGAGAGCAGCGACCTCACCGCGAGCCGCGAGTTGTTCGAAGAAGCAGGCGTCATCGGCAGTGTCGACAAAGCGGTATTTGGCTCTTTTACCTACCGGAAGGACAGCACCCCGCATCGCTACCATGTCGCCGTTCACCTTCTCGAGGTGACGGGTATTTCGGACGACTATCCGGAGAAAACGATCCGCAAGAAGGCCTGGTTCCCGCTTGACGCTGCGGTCACCGAAGCATCTCAGCCGGGACTGAGGGCGCTGATGGTGAAACTTGCCAATTCGAGGCGTGTTCCTTCCTTTTGAAGGGTTCCCTTGCGGGCTGGCTTTCCCTTTCGACCATCAGGACGCGTCACGATGAGCCGCGACGAGCTTGCCTATGTAGGTCTGGAGCGAGATCGATCCTCGAATTGGATCCTCGGGATATTCGGGACCGTCAGCGGTGAGAGCCGTCATCCTTGCATATGAGTGAGCCGCCGGTTCGGAGAAGCCCAAGCTGCGGTATGCGTCTTCCCAGGTTTCACGCGGGATCACGTCGAGGCGAACCGCCCGGCCGAGTGCGGCAGCGAAGGCTGCGGCGACATCATTGGGGAGTTCCGTTCCGGCCCCTCTACCGGGTATAGGCCGTCCTGTTCAATCGGCGCCCGCAGGAGCCGCGCGGCCACCCTTCCCAGATCCTCCGGCGCGACCATCGGGAGCTTGAGGTCGGCAGGGAGCATGGTCGATAGCACCCCGTCCTTCATGACAGGTTCCAACATCGTATCCCAATTGCTGTAATAGTAGGCTGCGCGGATCACACTGGCAGGAATCGGCTGGTTCCTCAGGCCCACTTCCAGTTCGTAAAGGACGTTGAGATCGCCGCATTCTTTGCCCGGCTGCGCGCCCAGGGTTGATTGCGCCAAGAGCTTCTCCAGTCCGGACCCTTCGATCGCCTCCAGCAGGCAGCGCACGGTCTCGCGTTCCTCCCGATCCGTATCGCTCGAGATGTCAGCGTTCGGGTTCAGTAGGAAGGCCCGCTTTCCGCGGCGGAACACCTCACGCAGCGAGACGACGTCGTGGACGTCGGCGACGGCGACCTCCGCGCCCCGCTGTTGCCATGCGCCGGCCCTCTCACGGTCTCGCGTGACGATGGTAACGGCCTCGCCCTCATCGAGCAGTGTCTGCGCCACGGCGGAACCGACGTGGCCTGTCCCGCCAACAACGACGTACATTATCCAGTCTCCAGCAATGAGGCGCATAACGTTTCGCCCCGTTCAAAGGTTCCTTGCCGCAGCAGATGCAATTCACCGACGCGGAGCGCGCCTGGAGCGGTGCTCCCCCTGTTATGGCGCTGCTGTCGCCAGCGCGGCGGCTAGCACATTGGCCAGGCCGCGTCCGGCGCTGCCGTCGTCATCAAGGCGCGGGTTATAGATGGTGATTTCGATGCCGACCGCTTTGCCGCTCGCCAGGGCAATCCGAAGCGCGACCTCCAGCTCGTCCCACGATAATCCGCCCGGCACGCGGAAATCGACAGCCGGCATAATGGCGTCGTCCAGGCAGTCTGCGTCGAGGTGGATGAAGAAGCCATCCAGTTCCGCTCGCGTCAGGTGATCGACCGCTTGGCGCGCAGCGGCCTCGATGCCGGCCTTGCGCAGGGCGGGAAGGTCAATCGCCTTGAGCCCTTCAGGAAGCGGCTGGCTTCCGTATTCCGCCTGATCCTCGTGATCGCGATATGCGAAGGCGACAGCGTCTTGAGGCCGAACCAGAGGGCCGCGCCCTTCGATGTCGGTCAGCAGCGGCGGGCCGTAGCCGGTGACGAAGGCGAGGTCCATCGAGGCGCCCTCGCCATTGGGCTCCGCCTCGGGCTGAAAGAAATCGGCGTTGCCGTCGATGAAGAACAGGCCATAGCGGCCGCGGCGTCGAAACGCGAGCATCGAACCCAGCAAGATCGTGCAATCGCCGCCCAGCACCACCGGAAACTCGCCCGCGTCAAGCACCGCTTCCACCGCGTCGGCGAGCTTGGGCGACCACTCCGCAATTGCTCTGGCGTTCAGGGTGCCGGTTTCGGGGTCGGGCGTAGGGTCCTTCGCGGGCACAGCCAGTCGCCCGGCGCGGCGCGCGTGGATGCGCTCAGCAAGGCCGAAGTCCAGGAGTTGGTCGGGCAAGCGTTCCACACCCTCGGTCGCTAGACCCAGCGTGGAAGGGGCTTCGAGAATTGCATAGGGCAAGGTCGGCATGGGCGCCTCCGTTGGCGGCTATTTCGCGGAGTAGGTCACTGCTTCGATCTTGTGCCCGTCCGGATCGCGGACGAAGGCCCCATAATAGTTGGCGTCGTAATTCGGTCGCAGCCCCGGTGCGCCGTCGCCGCTGCCACCATGTTTCAGGGCTGCGGCATAAAATCGATCGACCATCGAACGGTCCTCGACTGCAAAGGCGATATGGGTGCCGTTGCCCACGGTCGCTGGTTTTCCGTCAATCGGAACCTGGACGCTGAAGTGAAACGTGCCGCTGCCGTAACCCAGTCCGCCCTCGTCTTCTGCCAGTGGCAGAATGCCGACGATCGGCAGGACAGCGTCATAGAAGCGCTTCGAACGCGCGACATCATTCGTCCCCACCGAGACATGGTGGATCACAGCTACCTCCGCTTGAGCGTTAACCCCATAACCGCGGCTTTCAGTCGTTGTTCCCTTGAGGCCGACTATCGCTTATCCCCGGAACGAAGTCGCTCCAGATATCCAGATGCGGAAATCGACGTCCCGCGCCATCTGGGTTACGATGCGTGGCTGAGAACGGGTGTAGGCACCTAGTCGGACTACCTAACTTAGGAGGCCAGTGTGAGCCCAACAGTGAGATTTATGGCCGCGGCCGAGGAAGATCTTGCGGTCGATACGATCTTGTTGGCGTTTGCAGGCGATCCTATGGCGCGATGGACCTGGCCCAATGCACACCAGTACCTTGCGGCCATGCCGCGAATGATCCGGGCGTTCGGGAGCAGCGCCTTCTCCAACGGAAGCGCCTTTTGCACCGACGGTTACGCCGGGACGGCGCTGTGGCTGCCGCCCGGGGTGCATTCTGACGAGGAAGGACTTGGTGCGGTGCTCGAAAGCACCGTTGCGCCCTCTCTTGCCCCCGAAACCGCGGTCATGTTCGAGCAGATGGCCACGTACCACCCGAAGGGACCACATTGGTACCTGCCGCTGATCGGTGTCGACCCGGCCCATCAAGGCGAAGGTCATGGGGACGCCTTGATGGTGTACGCACTCGCAAGGTGCGATCGCGATCACGCACCAGCCTATTTGGAATCCTCGAACCCGCGCAATATCCCGTTCTACCGGCGCTACGGTTTCGAGCCGCTCGGCGCGATCCAGGCCGGGTCATCGCCGACGCTCGTCCCGATGCTGCGACCGCCCCATTAAGCTCGGTTCGATCCGACAGCGCTTGAGCGCCTTGAAAGGAACGAACCTTTGGCACGCATTGCCATGTGAGCAAATCCCTGGGCTCTGTGAACGGGCATGAAGTGTGGCGAACGTTTCAGTGTGCGTTGCCCGGTTTCTCCTTTGCCCTCACAATGGCGTCCGCTTCCTTGCCGTATAGTTCCTCGAAGTGATCGAAGGTCTTGGAAAAATAACCAATGCCCTGCGTCGCCGAGCGCAGCGATCGCGCCAGATCTTCAAGTGCGCCGCCCGGAACGAGCGCCCGGAAGATGTCCCATCCCTTGGCGGTTTCATCACGGTCGAAGCCGAGAACCTGACCGTTGAGAGCGGCGACGATCTGGACAAGGCTGCCTGAATAGACCGACGGGATGTGGAACTCCGTGCGAAAGACCGGCTGCATCAGGACGGGCGATCCTTCGGAAAGCGCCTGTCGCACCCCCATTCTCGACGCAGTCCGGAAGGCGTGTTCCGAACTGTCGACGGCATGGTGCTGACCATCCAACAGCGTGACGCCGACATCGATGACTTCGAAGCCTGAGCGGTCCTTTCTCCATCGCTTCGCGCGCGCCCGCTTCGACGGCGGGGAAGTAATTGCGCGGAACGGCGCCGCCCTTGACGGTTTCGCCAAAGGTGAAGCCCTGGCCGCGCTCGTTGGGGTGAATGCTCAACTTCACATCCGCGAATTGCCCGGCACCGCCGGTCTGTTTGCGATGGCGGTAATGGACCTCCGATGGTTTCGCGATCGTCTCGCGGTAGATTGGGCTGGGCGTTCGGTCGGTCACCGAGATGTGAAAGACTTCCGACAGCGTTCGGCAGAGATCCCGCAGATGCACCGGACCTTGGGCGCGGACGAGTTGAGCGCCCGTGCCTTCCTCATGCAAGACTTTCAGGCCGCGATCCGTCTCGGACAGTTTCGCCAGCGTTTCGGAAAGTTTGTTTTCATCGCGCTCGCTGCCCGGAACCAGGGTCCTTTCAAGCATCGGCGTGGGTGGTTCCGTCCACTCAGGCGGGGCGACCACCGCGCCGGAGGCCAACAGCGAAGGGACGGGCAGGTGGTCGGATTTGACCGTCGCGAAGACATCTCCCGGCGCCGGCAGAACCGCCGAATTGGACCGCCCATTTGCGAGATTTTGCACGGCGCCGAGGCCGGAGCCGCCCAGTGATGCGCCTTGCCGCAGGCCCTCGCCAAGGGCGCGCACGAGCACCGTCTTGCCGACATTCTGGCGATGATAGGCATGGAAGCTCACGGCCACGAGCTTGCCTTCATCGACAGTTCCCGTTTGAGCGAGACGCTGCCTGAGAATCCCGACCGGCGGCGCCTCGTGGCGCAGCGCCTTCATCAGCCTCATCATGCCGTTGCCGTGACTTGCAGCACCGATCAAGACCGGGATAATTCTGTTTTCCCTGAGAACCCGGGATGAAATGGCATAGAGCGCGTCACTGGATGGCTCGCGGTCCTCGATCAGTTCCTCGAGAAGCCAGTCATCAAATTCGGACAGGTGTTCCAGGAGCTCGGTGCGCGCTTCGTGCTCGCGTTCGGCCGTGCTTTCGGGGATTGCGATCAGCGCCGAAGGCTGGCCTTCCCGGTAGCGCCACGCCCGCTCCGAAATCAGATCGCAACTGCCTATGATCCTGTCCCCCTTGCGGATCGGGATCTGGCGAAGCAACAGCGTGTGGCTGGCGTAGTCTTGAAGCGCGGCGATCACGTCCCTCAACCGCCCTCTCGGTTCATCCATCCGGTTGACGAAGAGGATGCAAGGCGTCCCCGAGGCCTCGATGATCCTGAGATAGGGCGCGGCGAGCACAGCCTCCTCGGGTGCCGATGAAACGCACAATATGCAGGCGTCGCTGGCAAGAAGCGCGTGCTGCGCATGCGCCAACGCTTCGTTGGGTCCTGGCGCATCCAGTGCACACCACGCCTCGTTTCCGAAGGTGAACTCTGTGAGGTTCAATCCATAAGGGGAGCTGGATTTTCTCGGCGTCCCCTCCAGCGAACCGAGCTTTTCCACGACTGTCGATTTTCCGGTCTGCGAGGGTCCAAGCACGGTAAAGCAGCGCATCGGCATTCCTCCAACTGCCAAACACAATCTTCAACCATCATAGGATGCCCTGAACCGCTGCAAGGCGCCAGAGGTGTTCGGTTTGACAGCTCTTTGACCTGGACTTGCGTTTACCGTCGTGTGTTCTGGGCGGTCCGAAGCATTATTTCTCGCCCGCTTTATGCAGTGCTCGGTGGATGGTGGAAAAGCGCGGTCATTGGGCCAAGCTACTTAACGACCATAACCGGGTGAAAACTTCCAGGATAATTGGAGTTGGTCGCCTTGAACAGATTTGAACCTTCCGCCCATTATCCCCCATCGAGGGAATGTTGATACTTCAGCGGTTTTCCGAACAGCAAATGTTTCTGATTCATGCTCATTTACTGCAGAGCCCCCGTGTTTAGGAAGGTGACTTCCAACTGCTGTTCTGCGCGTAAAGTGCGGAAATCCGCCGCGAGAAGTGGTTCACTGAATCACCACAACGCCGTTTCGAGGGATGATCTCAAAATAGGAGCTTCACAAATGTGTGCAACCTGGGTGAGAAACACTTAGGAGGTTTTATGCTACCACCCGCTACAGATCGTAAGGATTAGCAAGGTGGGAGCATGAGATGCAAGAGGCAGAGTTTAGGCGTTGGCTTCAAGATGGCGGTGCTGTCGCGGAGGACGCAATAAACACCCGCATTTACGCAGTACGCACGATCGAGCGAAACTTGAAAGAGTTGGGCTCGCCACACGACACATTGGAAGCCGCCTATCGTTTTGATCAGTTTGCACAGTTGCGGCAGCGGATCGCGGACATGCGGACCGAGGAAGCTGTCACCCGTCAAGACTACCGCATCTTGATGCCACAATCCTTGAAACCTTTGAATCGCCTTTCCAGTTGGCGCTCGTGGCTTGGCTTGTACGGGCGCTTTTTGAACGGCGAAGTTCGTGCGCCTCGCGATGCTGACCGGATCAGACAGTACGTCCTAGATCACTACATCGAGCCCGCTCGCGAGCGAGATGATCCGAGCGTCGATGTGCTCGTCAGGGACGTGAACACAGCGCTCGGATTAAAGGACGCATGGCCGAATATCAGCCAATCACTGAACGGCTCGACCTTTCAGGAATTCGCTGACGTCGCGGCTCCAGAACGGATCGGTGCAGACGCGAGTTCTGCAACGGTCTTCCGATTCCATTTCGATCGATGGGAAGAAAGGGAAACTGACAAAAGTTTCGTTCTGTTCGATCGCGAAGGCGCTGAGTTTGTCCCAACTAGAATGCGGAGCCGGGTGGATGAACGAATTGCCTTCCGCGTGAAGCCTGACGGGGCGACAAACGAGGCCAGCCACGCTGTTGCATTCGACAATCTGATTGATGTTGCCCGTGCGATGTTGATCGAACTTCTTCCAGTTAGGGTGCGTCCGATTAGCGGCGGAAACGCTAACTACCTCTCTTATGGCGTTGGCAAACTGGTGCGTTACGAGCTGGACCCTCAGATTGCCCAAGACCTGGGAGTTCCGCCGCGTGGAAACGCAAAGGAAAAGCTATCGGAGATTAGAGCGGCAGCGCCCCCAGCAGCGGACCCGACGAATCTGATCCTTTATGGGCCTCCGGGCACGGGTAAAACGCACGAAACGGCGATCGAAGCCGTGCGGCTGTGCGGGGAGCCCGTACCGTCGGATCGGATGGAGTTGATGACTACCTATCGGCGCCTGCTCGAGGCGGGACGGATAGAATTTGTGACGTTCCACCAGTCGATGTCGTACGAAGACTTCGTTGAGGGCCTGCGTCCATCAAAAGGGGCTGATGACGCTTCGATAGGTTTCGAGTTGAAGCCAGAACCTGGCGTGTTTCGTCGCATCGCACGCCGAGCTGAAACGAGCACTGGGCCTGGTGACGTGGCCTATTCGCTGGCAGGACGGCAAATTTTCAAGATGTCGATCGGCGCTGCAAACAATCCCGATGATGCTTATCTGTTCGAAGAAGCCGTTGCAGGCAGCTACACGCTGCTGGGCTACGAGGACATCGATTGGTCGGATACCAAATATGCGGATCGCAACGAGATCATCGACGCGGTACGAACCCATGGTGTTACCTCTAATGAGGATCCGACCGCAATGAGCGGTCGCGTGCAGATGCCATTCATCTTCCGCAACGGATTAAAAAGGGTGATATCATCATCGTCTCGAAAGGCAACGGCTTGTTCCGGGCTATTGGCGAGGTGACTGGTGACTACCAGTTTGCTCCTCGCGAAGGTGGCGACTATGGACATCGCCGAGCCGTGAGATGGCTGTGGATCGATCGGGCTGGCCTGCCCGTATCGGAGCTTTATGCTCGCAACTTCACAATGAAGTCGATCTATCTTCTTACGCCTTCGGAAATTAACCTTCGTGCCCTTGAGCGCTATGCGACCAGCCAACAAAACGTTGGACGTGGAGCCCCGGAGCCATTTGTCCTGATTATAGATGAGATCAACCGAGCCAACATTTCTAAGGTCTTCGGCGAGCTGATCACACTGCTGGAGCCCGACAAGCGGCTTGGCAAGTTGAACGAACTGAAGGTAAGATTGCCTTATTCCAAGGATCCATTCGGAGTTCCTTCGAACCTGCATCTTCTAGGCACGATGAACACGGCCGACAGGTCAATCGCTTTGTTGGACACGGCATTAAGAAGACGCTTCACCTTCCGAGAACTGATGCCAGACCCAACGAAGCTGGGTGTCGTAGATGGTATTGATCTTGCAGCGTTGCTCACAACGTTAAATGAGCGGATTGAGTACCTGTTCGATCGGGAGCATCAGATCGGCCACGCATATTTTATGAGTTGTACGTCCAAGGCCGAGATTGACGACGTCATGCGCAACAAGATCATCCCGCTGCTGTCAGAGTATTTTTACGATGACTGGCAGAAGGTCTCGATTGTCTTGGGCGATGCCGATAACCGAGAGGGCGATCGACAGGGCAAGTTCATGAACAGGCAGCAAATAAGGGCTCCCAAAGGAATGTCCGATGAAAACGACGATGCATCCTTACGTTATCGTTGGACTGTTCGCGGCGAGTTCTCGTATCAGGACTTTATGGCAACATGATCCGGCGCACGATCCATGAATGGGGCTCCATCTCGTATGGCAGCACGAACCGGGAAATTCCTGTCGATGCGGCCGATAGGCTTGCTGCCGTTGCTAGGGCGTCTTCTTTTGCCGGACGCAACGGTGGCCAAGTACTAGAGCACGGCAGAAAGGCGCTTCGAGCCAGAGGGATCGTGGGTGTAGTTGCCGCGAATGGTTGTTCCCTTGAGATTCTGCCGAAAATCGACGCTAAACCGCCCGACGGGAATAGCGAAATTGGAGCAGTGCGCCAACGCCTTGTTCATATGCTTGCCGTTGCTCTCGATTTGAGACTGGATGCCGGTGCCCTCACCCAGCTTCATTGGCAACGAGAATCGCTGCTTGAAATCCTGATCAACCTTTTTTGCCAGAAACTCACGAGCGCCCTGAGACAAGGCATGCCACGGCGATATCTCGAACACCATGAGGATTTGCCTTCAGTTCGCGGCAGGCTCGATCTAACGCGGCAATTCACTACCCTTGCGGGGAACCCCTCGTTCCTCGCATGCCGTTTCGACGCGCTGACGAGAGATATTGCTCTCAATCAAATAATGAAGGCCGCAGTCCGGAGCTTGGCGGCGATTTCAAGAACCTTTGCCAATCAGCAGTGTTTACGTGAGCTTGGGTTTGTCTATTCGGAGGTGACCGATCTCGAAATTTCGTCGCTGAGGTGGGACGAAGTCGTATTGGACCGCACGAACAGTCGATGGGCCGAGCTGTTAAGCCTGGCCAAGATGCTACTAGGGCAACGTTTTCAGACGACTTCGGAAGGCAAAAGCGGAGGCTATGCATTGCTTTTCGAGATGAACGCGCTCTTCGAGGAGTACATCGCTCGCATGCTCAAGCGGGCCTTACAGGATACCGCCCTTAAGGTCGTAGCGCAGGGCGGACGGCTATATTGCTTGGAAAATGAAGTCAAGAAACGACTTTTCCAAACCAGACCGGACATCCTGATCAAGCACGGGGACGATGTGGTGCAGATCATCGACACCAAGTGGAAAACTATCATCAGTGCCGCCGACGATCCGAAGCAGGACATTTCTCAAGGAGACGTCTACCAGATGATGGCATACGGGCAGCTATACAAATGCTCTCGTTTGACGCTCCTGTATCCACATCATGATGGGCTTACTCCCAGAGACGGTGCCCATTCGACCTTTGAAGTAAGTGGCGGGAATCATTCTCTCGAGGTTCGGGCAATTGACATCGGGACAGATACCGACTTGCTGGATCGCCTCAGAGCGCTTGTGTTCTCACCTAGCGCGGGAGCAGCTTAGCTAGAGTTCGCGGTGGATATGTTCTGCCCCCTCAAAGAGCCGAAGGCCGACTTGTCCGAAGGACGATCCCGCAAAAGTGTGGGTTGACCGCTCTCAATGACGAGGCAACACTCCTACCAGCAGCAAGGCAGGAGGAAAATCGATGGACGACCCAGACCGCTGGCGCAATATGGCAACCGCACCGAAGGACGGCAGCCGGATTCTGGTGACGATCCGGGCGTCCGAGCAGGGGCCGGCGGAAGTTGATCTCGCCTACTGGTCGCATGGCGATCAATTCGCGGGAGAAGGCTGGCGCGCCTCGGATTCTTCGCCGGGCCACATCATTGAATATGCCGAGCCGGAGCTGAAGTGTTGGATGCCGATGCCTTCGGCCAATCGCACCTCGATGCCCTCGCCCTGGGAAGGCGAAGACGACGAGCAGCTCGATGGGTCTGGGATTTAAAACCTCCCGCGATTGATGCCGAGTTGCATCTCCAGATGAAAGCCCCGCGGTTGTTGCCACCGCGGGGCTCCTTGATGCCCGACCAGGGAGAGGCGGTCAGGCGGCCTGGACTTTTTTCGTGGTGCGGGCCCATTCCGGCAGCCAGTCGCCATGGCTGGCGAGCAGGTCGTCGACCAGCGACCAGATCTGGTCGAGGTCGAGTTCGGCGGCCGTGTGCGGGTCCATCATCGCGGCGTGGTAGATGTGCTCGCGATTTTCCGTCATCAGCGCCTGCACCGTCAGCTCCTGCACGTTGATATTGGTGCGGATCAGCGCGGTCAGCTGCGGCGGCAGGTCGCCGATGAAGGTCGGCTGGATGCCTGAGGCGTCGACCAGGCAGGGCACTTCGGCGGCGCAATTTTCCGGCAGCGAGGTGATGCAGCCATTGTTGCGGACATTGCCGTAGATGACGGAGGGTTCGCCGGTCCAGACCGAGTTGATGATCGAGGAGGCATATTCCTTCGACGGCTGAACCTCGATCTTGTCGGCGCTGCGATAGGCCTCCGCCTGGCCCTTCCAGCGCTCGATCTGCTCGATGCAGCGCTTCGGATATTCATCGAGCGGAATGCCGAATTTCTCGATCAGGTCGTCGCGGCCCTCCTTGATGAAATAGGGGGTGTATTCGGCGAAATGCTCCGAGCTTTCGGTGACGAAATAGCCGAGCCGCGTCAGCATCTCGTAGCGCACCTTGTTCGGGCAGCGCGGGTTCCAGCCGGGTTTCGGCGCCCTGCCCTCGCGATAGGCGCGCGAAAGATCGGGATAGAGGTTGCGGTAGGAGCCGTCGGCCTGGCGATGCTCGAACTTGAGATAGAAGGCCATATGGTTGATGCCGGCGGCGCGGTAGCGGATTTCCTCGTAGGGAATGTCGAGATCGTGGGCGAGCTCCATCGCCGTGCCCTGCACCGAGTGGCAGAGGCCGACCTGGCGAATGGTCGGGTATTTCTCGGCGATCGCCCAGGTGTTGATCGCCATCGGGTTGACGTATTGCAGCATGATCGCTTGCGGGCAGACGGCGAGCATATCCTCGCAGACCTTCCAGAGATGCGGCACGGTGCGTAAGCCCCGCATGATGCCGCCGACGCCGAGCGTGTCGGCGATCGTCTGGCGCAGGCCGTATTTCTTCGGCACCTCGAAATCGGTGACGGTGCAGGGCTCATAGCCGCCGATCTGGAAGGCGACGACGACGAAATCGGCGCCTGATAGCGCCTTGCGCTGGTCGGAATAGGTCTCGGCCTTGGCCTTGACGCCAAGCGTCGAGATCAGCTTGTTGACGACGATGGCGCTTTCTTCCAGCCGCTGCGGATTGAGGTCCATCAGGGCGATCGTCGCGCCGGAAAGCGCCGGACGCTGCAGCACGTCGCCGATGATGTTCTTCATGAAGACGGTGGAGCCAGCTCCGATGAACGTGATTTTGGGATTTGCAGCCATTATAACCTCCGGCATGCGGGTCAATCATGCTACCTCGAAAGCGGCCTTGACGAGCCGTTCGGTGTAGGCGGTCTTGGGATGGGATAAAACTTCGTTGACGGGACCTTCCTCGACGATCTTGCCATGCTGCATGACGATGACGCGGTGGCAGAGCGCCCTCACAACCTTGAGATCGTGGGAGATGAAGAGGTAGCTCAAGCCCCGCTCGTCCTGCAGCTTGCGCAAGAGTTCGATGATCTGCGCCTGGACCGAGAGGTCGAGGGCCGATGTCGGCTCGTCGAGCAGGATGAATTCCGGCTCCAGCGCGATGGCGCGGGCAATGGCGATGCGCTGGCGCTGGCCGCCGGAAAATTCATGCGGGAAACGCGAGAGGATATTGCCGGGCATGCCGGCTGATATCAGCGCCTCGCGCACCCGGTCCTGCCGCTCGCCCCTGGTCGCACCCAGCCGGTTGACGACGAGGCCTTCCTCGATGATCTGGCCGATCGTCATGCGCGGGTTGAGCGATGAGAACGGGTCCTGGAACACCACCTGCATGCGGGCGCGCAACGGCCGCATCTCGGCGCGCGACAGCCCGTGGATCGGCTGGCGGTCGAAATGGATCTCGCCGGCCTGCGGCGTGTTCAGCCGCAGGATCGCCTGGCCGAAGGTCGTCTTGCCGGAGCCGGATTCGCCGACGAGGCCGAGCGTCTCGTGACGGCGCAGCGAGAGACCGAGACTGTCGACGGCGACGAGCTCACGCATCTCCGGTTTCAGGAAAGTGCCGTGGCGCATCATGAAGCCGACGCGCACACCCTTGGCGTCGAGGATGATATCCGATCCCTCCGGCAGCGGATTGGCCTGGCCGCGCGGCTCGGAGGCAAGCAGATGTTTGGTATAGGCGTGCTGCGGATTGGCAAACAGCGCTTCGGTGACATTGTGTTCGCGCACCTCGCCATGCTGCATGACATAGACATAGTCGGAGAACTGGCGCACCACCGTCAGGTCGTGGGTGATGAGGATGACCGCCATCCCCAGTTCCTTCTGCAGGTTGCGGATCAGGTTGAGGATCTGCGCCTGCACGGTGACGTCGAGCGCCGTGGTCGGCTCGTCGGCGATCAGCACGTCGGGATCGTTGGCGAGCGCCATGGCGATCATCACGCGCTGGCGCTGGCCGCCGGAAAGCTGATGCGGATATTGCTTCAGCCGCGCGGCGGGATCGGGGATCTGCACATGTTCGAGCAGTTCCAGCGCCCGCTTTTCCGCTTGCCCGCGGCTCATGCGGCGGTGCACGCGGATCGCCTCGACGATCTGGCTGCCGATCGTATAGATCGGGTTCAGCGAGCTCATCGGCTCCTGGAAGATCATCGAGATGCGGTCGCCGCGCAGCTTGCGGCGCGCCCGCTCGGAGAATTTCAGGATATTGCTGCCGTCATAGGAGACCGTCGATTTGTCGGAGACGACAGCGCGCTTCGACAAGAGCCCCATCACCGTTCTGGCAGTCACCGATTTGCCGGAGCCAGATTCGCCGACGATGGCGATGGTCTCGCCGCGATAGAGCTGGAAGGAGACGTCCTTGACGGCTTCGACCATGCCGTCCTCGACCTTGAAATTCACCGCCACGTTGCGGGCATCGATGATCGGCACATCCGAGCGGCCGTCATGATCGTGGCGGACGGGCGGGGCGAAGGAATTGACCAGGGAAAGAGCCATATCAATCACCTCAATAAGGGTCGACTGCGTCGCGCAGTCCGTCGCCGAGCGCATTGAAGGCGAAGACGGTGACGAGCACGAAGCCGACGGGAGCGAGAATCCAGGGATAGGAGCCGATGACCGAATAGGTCGCCGTATCCTGCAGCATCAGCCCCCAGGAGATCAGCGGCGGCTTGACGGCAAAGCCGAGGAAACCGAGGAAGGATTCCAGGAGCACGACGCTCGGTATGTGCAGCGTCACCGCGACGATGACGTGGCTCATGACGTTCGGGAAGATGTGCTGGATGATGATGCGCCGGTCGGTGGCGCCGACCGCCATTGCCGCCCTGACGTAATCGATGCGGGCGAGCGCTAAGGTCTTGCCGCGCACCTCGCGTGACATCTGCGCCCAGCCGAGCGCCGACATGACGAAGATGACGAAGGCGAGGAAGACATTGGTCGGCGCCGTCACCGGGATCAGCGAGGTCAAGGCGAGATAGAGCGGCAGCTGCGGGAAGGCGAGCACCAGCTCGACGAAGCGCTGCAGCCAGACATCGAAGGTGCCGCCGAAATAGCCGGAAACCATGCCGACCGTCGTGCCGATCAGGGTGACGATGAAGACGACGGTCAGCGCAATCATCAGCGAGATGCGCGAGCCGATGATGGCGCGCGACAGCACGTCGCGGCCGAACTTGTCGGTGCCGAGGAAATGCACCGGCTGGCCGTCGGTCGATCCGAAGAAGTGCCGGTTCGCCGGAATAAGGCCGAACAGCTTGTATTCGGCGCCCTTGACGAAGAAGCCGAGCAGCCTCGGATTGTCGTAATCCATGCCGACGATCGGCTGGAAGGTGACCGGGTCGAGCTCCTCGCTATCCGACAGCGCGTAGACGCGCGGCTGGAAGACGAAATTGCCGTCCTTGTCGTGGAAGCTCATCACCTGCGGCGGCGCGAAGCCGACATCGGTCGCCTTCGGATCCATCGGCGCGAAGAAATCGGCAAAGACCGCCATGAGGATCAGCAGCCCGACCAGGATGAGCCCGGCCATGCCGGTCCAGGAGCGCCTGAGCCGGCGCCAGACGAGCGCCAGATAGCTCTCGCTGCCGTGCGACGGCTTCTTGACCGCAAGTTCGGTGGTCGGGGGCGTGGCGGACGAGTCGAAAGCAAGCATCTCAGGCTCCTCCGTATTGACGGACGCGCGGGTCGAGCAAGGCGAGCAGCATGTCGGCGATGATATTGCCGACGATCAGCGTTGCCGACAGCACCATCATGAAGGTCGCGGTGACATAGACGTCGCCGATCGCCATCGAGCCGACGATCGCCGGGCCGACGGTCGGCAGCGCGAAGATGATGGCGGTTTCGATCTCGCCGGTCAGCATGTAGGGCAGCACGACGCCTTGATACATGACGAGCGGATGCAGCGCGTTCGGCACCGCATGGCGCATCACCACGGCGCCGCCGGAAAGCCCCTTGGCCTTGGCCGTCTCGACATATTGGGCGTTCAGCGTATCGAGCAGATTGCCGCGCATGACGCGCATATTGTAGGCGAGCCCGCCGAAGGTGGCGATCGCCACGACCGGCCAGACATGGCTGAGGAGATCGACGAATTTCGCCCAGGACCAGGGCGCCCCGCCATATTGCGGCGAGAAGAAGCTGCCGATCTCCGTCACGTCGAACTGGAAGACCAGGAGATAGACGATGATCAGCGCCATCAGGAAGCGCGGCACCGTCATGCCGAGAAAGGAAATTCCCGAAAGCAGGCTGTCGATCCAGCTGTACTGGCGCGTCGCCGCCCAGATGCCGAAACCGATGCCGAGCACCGAGGCGAAGATGTGGCAGACGAGCGCCAGAAGCAGGGTCCGCGGCAGGCGTTCGCCGACGACGTCTGCGACCGGCTTGTTGTAGAACATGCTGTAGCCGAAATCGCCGCGGGTGACGATGCCGCCGATCCAGTTGACGTATTGCACGACCATCGGCTTGTCGAGGCCGTGCTCGACCCGGTAGGCCTGCGCCTGCGCCTCGGCCTGAGCATAGGAGGCGCCGCCCTGGTTGATCAGCTGGGAGCGGATGTAATCGGCGTAGTCGCCGGGCGGAGCCTGGATGATCGCGAAAGTCACCACGCTCAGGATGAAGAGAACGGGGATCGCGGAGGCTATGCGCACGAGCAGGAATCGTAACATCAGACGGTTCGCTTCTCCTTGCCGCCAGTCGCTCCTCGTCAGCGCGGCCGGCTTGTTGGTCATATCAGGCCGCGCGCGGCACGCGCGGCCCGAATTTCGCTTCAGCTGGGAGGGAGCCTTTCCCGCGCGTCGCACACTCTGCGACGCGCTTTAGCTTCGTTACCAGGCGACCTCAATCAGTTGCCCGGGCCCTTGTCGCCGGGTTTGCCGGGCAGCTGCTCGGGGAACAGCTCGTATTTGCCCTGCTTGTCGGCGGCCACCCACAGGCGTTCGCGGATGACCGAGTCTTCGGCCCAGTTGAACATCATGATCGGCGTTCCCTGCGGCACATTCGAGAAGCGCTTGTTGACGATCAGCGCGCCCGGATATTCCGTCAGACCGACCGTGTTGACGTGCTCGGTCGAGATCTTCTGATACTGCTTCATCAGGTCGACACGCTCGTCATTGTTCTGGCTCGTCCTGAACTTGTTGACGACGTCAATGAGCTCCTTCTCGAACGGCATCAGGTCGACTTGGTCATCCTTGCCGGCGCGGTGATGCCAGCTGGTGCGCGGGCCGACCGGGGCAAGCTGCTCGGTATTCTGCACCACCGACGACAGTTCCGTGGTGTTGCGCTGGATCAGCCAGTCGAAGCGGCCGGCATAATGCGCATCGTCACGCTTGGCGCCGTCGAGCGCATTGATGACGATCTTCAGCCCGAGCTTTTCCATCTGGCCGACGACACCTTCGGCAAGGCTCTTGTCGGTCGTGTACTGATTGTTGATCAGCATGACGATTTCGACATCCTTGCCGCCGGCCGTGCCGGCCGGGAAGTTCACGATGCCGTTGCCGTCGGTATCCTTGAGCCCTGCCTTGGCGAGTTCGGCCTTGGCGCCGTTGAGATCGAAGGGATAGTAGACGGTGGAGGTGCGGTCGTAGAAGCTGGTGCCGGAGGAAAGCCCGCCCGGATAGATCGCCGTGAACGGCCCCTTGACCAGCGAGTCGCCGATCGCCTTGCGGTCGAGCGCCATGGTGACGGCCTTGCGGAAGTCCTCGTTGCGGTTCAGCTCGCGGATCGCCTGGCCGCGCTCATCCGGGTTGCCCCAGCCATTGGCGGAGAAGTTCATCCGCAGGTTATAGCCGATCAGGCGCGGCCCGAAAGCGAGACGGGCCGGCGCGGTCTTTTCGGCGGCCCGCTTCAGCGAGGCGACGAAGTTTTCCGGCTGCTCGAGGTTGGAGAAGTCGGCGGAGCCTGCAACGGCCTGCACGTCGCGGTCGGCCCAGGTCGAGAGCTTGTAGTGCAGCTCGTTGAGATAAGGCAGCTGGTTGCCCTTCTCGTCGACCTTCCAGTAATACGGGTTGCGACGCAGCACGATGATATCGTCGGAGCGATATTCCACCGGCACCCAGGCGCCCATCACAGGCATGTTCATATATTCCGGCGGGAAGGCGTTCTTGAACTGGTCGTAGGTGTTCTTCGAATATTTCGGATGCTGCGGTTTCAGGATATGCGACGGACCCGGGCAGAAGTTCGGATAGGCCATCGTGTAGAGATATTGTTTCGGGAAGGCCTCCTTGAAGGTCCATTCGACGGTGTAGTCGTCGATCTTCTTCAGCGTCGTGCCGACGCCGAAGGCCTCCGGCGAAGCGCCGCCGCCGAGCGGCGAGACGTTCGGGTCGATGACCTCGTCCTCCCAGTAGAACATGATGTCGTCGGCGGTGAAGGGCACGCCGTCCGACCACTTGGCGCCTTCGACCAGGTGCATGGTCAGCTTATGGCCGTCTTCGGACCACTCCCAGCTCTTGGCGAGGTTCGGCAGCGGCTCGGTGTCCTGGGCCTTCACCTGGAACAGCGGCGCGGTGCGCGTCAGGCATTCGGACAGGCCGATATCGATGCCGCCCCAGCCCTGCGTCTGGCCGGCGCCGTAGTTCCAGCCTTCCGGCCGGCCGCCGATGACATGGCGCATCGTATCGCCGTAGACGCCGGTGCCGTCGGGCATGTTGCCCGTCTTGAAGACCAGCGGCTCCTTCGGCAGCCGATCCTTGACCGGCGGCAGCTTGCCGGCGGAAACGAAATTCTTCGTGACCCAGTCCGGCTCGTGATATTCGGGCAGCGCCTTGAACTCCAGAATGGAGTTCGCGCGCGACATAGTTGATCTTGCCTTCGGCCGGAAATTCCGGCGGCACCGGCGGCACGGTCGGTTCGGAAGCATGGGCATGCAGCGCCAAGACCGAGACGCCGAGCGCCAGTCCGGCCAGAATGCCTGCTTTGCGGAAATTCATCATCGTTTCTCCCTCTTGTTCCGGAGCGCGGGGGCAGCCGGCTCCTTTCTCCTCGAACGGCGTGAAGGCGGGCCCGATGTCATGGATTTCCCTCCCGGAAACCCATGACGACCCATCCTTCACGAAAATCAGACGGCGTGTTTCAGCGCCGCCTTTTCCGCGCGCAGCTCCTCGATCGAGCGGACGTTGCGGCGTGCGGCCCCAGCCCAGTCGCGGGTCTGCACCTTCGATTTCGACAGCCGCTCCTTGGCGGCCGGCACGGCATCGGCATATTGCGGCAGCCAGCGCGCCTGGGCAACGACCATCTCGTCGACCATCTGCCAGACCTCCTCGGGTGTCGAGACGGCGCCGACCAGCGGATCGTGCAGCACCGCGAGCTTCAGAAGGTCGATGTCGCCGGAGATCGCCGCGTGCACCGACATGCGCTGGACGTTGATCGAGGCGATGCAGGTGGCCGCACAGGCTTCCGGCAAGGTGACGCCCGAAACCATGTTGATGCCGAAGCGGTCGACGAAACCGGGCGATTCGATGATCGCATCGGCCGGCAGGTTGGTGATGACGCCATTGTTCTTGACGTTGAAATGGCCGCGATAGACCCGGTTCGTCTCCAGCCCTTCCAGAATATGGCTCGCATGTTCGTTCGAGCGCTTGGCCGGATCGATCGGCTTGGAGGCGGATTCCAGGAATTGCGGGAATTCCGTCTCGAACCAGTTGCGCGTCTCGGTGGAGTGGCGGAGATAACCGCCGGTCTCGCCGTGAATCCAGTCGGACATGTCGATCCAGCGGGTGATTTCCTCCGGCCGCTTGCGATACCAGGGCAGGTATTCCGAGAGGTGGCCGTTGCTTTCGGTGGAATAGACGCCGAAACGCTTCAGCACGTCGATGCGCAATTTCTCCTGCTGCGAATAGACGGGATGCGCTTCGAAGGCGGCGATGAGCTCATCCTTGCCGATCTTGCGGCCGTTGAGGCGCAGGTCGATGAACCAGGTCTGGTGGTTGATGCCGGAGCAGACATAATCGAGTTCGCTGAGCGATTTCGCGCCGAGCACCTCGGCGATCTGTTCGGCGCCGTGCTGGACGCCGTGGCAGAGGCCGACGGTGTCGACCTTGCCGTATTCGATCGCCGCCCAGGTGTTCATCGCCATCGGATTGGCATAGTTCAGGAACTTCGCGCCCGGCTCGGCGACCTCTCTTATGTCCTTGCAGAAA
Organism: Rhizobium sp. K102; assembly: GCF_022385315.1. NCBI lineage: Bacteria > Pseudomonadati > Pseudomonadota > Alphaproteobacteria > Hyphomicrobiales > Rhizobiaceae > Rhizobium > Rhizobium sp. K102. The sequence goes on along the minus strand of NZ_CP092435.1, from coordinate 306,849 downwards.
TCGAGAATGACGGGGATGTTGCGCTGGCCGTAGAGAATGCCGCCGGCGCAGATCGTATCGCCGACGCACTGGTCGATGCCGTATTTCAGCGGAATTCGGATATCGTCGGCATAGGCCTCGAGGCCGCCGACGCGCACGCAGCTGATGATGTAGCGCGCCCCTTCCAGCGCCTGGCGCCGGTCGGTCGTCGCCGTCACCTTGGTCGGCAGTCCGTTCGACTCGACGATGCGGTCGAGGATCGCCTTGATCATTTCGAGATTGTGTTCGCTGAGATCGGTCAGCGCGAATTCGACGTCGCGGAACTCCGGCACGCACAATATGTCGGTGAACAGCTTCTTGGTGAAACCGACGCTGCCCGCACCGATGATAGCGATTTTGAAACTCATGATCTTCACCTCGACCCAATGGAATGCTAGAGAAAAGACCGGTTATGGAGGATCAGGCCGCATGCGGCGCAAGCGGTTGAAAAAGCCGTAAAACCTGCCTGTTTTCCTCCCGGCCGCTTTGTCGGCCGTCGTCTCCTCTTCTTGTCGAGCGGGATTATGCCCGAATCCGGCGGGCCGACCAGAGAAGGATTATGCTTTCAGGGGTAATTTTGTGCTGCAGGATTTGATCGCCAACGGACAGTCGATGAGGACGGTTTCGCTGCCCCGCGGCCGCCAGCGTCTGCACGCCATGCCGACCAGCGCCGGCTATGAAGTGCGGGAGAACGAAACCTATGACTGGGACGGTCGACGGCGCGGCCAGACGCCCTTCACCGTGCTGCAGCACACGATCAGCGGCAGCGGCCGGCTGCGCTACCTCAATCGCAATTATCGCCTCCAGGGCGGCGACACGCTCTTGGTGCTCGTCCCGCACAATCACCGCTACTGGCTGGAGAAGGGCGAGCGCTGGGAGTATTTCTGGATCTCGATGAATGGCGAGGAAACCCTGCGCATCCATCAGCTGGTGCTGTCCACCGCCGGCCCGGTCTTGAAGCTGCAGCCTTCGACCATCGATCATCTCGCCGATTGCAGCCTGCGCCTCGTCAAGGGCGCGACCTCGCCGGGGGCCGCCTCGGCGATCGCCTATGAAGCGGCGATGGCGCTCTATGACGACGTCTTCAATTCGCCGGCCTTTGCCGCCGAGCTCAGCCTGATGCAGCCGGTGATCGACCATATCAACGCCAATCTCGACAAGCCGCTGCCGGTCAATGAACTTGCCGCCATCGTCGGCCTCAGCCGAGCCCATTTCTCGCGCAGCTTCGCCGAGAGCGAAGGCGTGCCGCCGGCCGAATTCGTGCTGCAGCAGCGGCTGCAGCGCGCCGTCAAGCTGCTGACCAAGGCGGACTTCCTGCCGGTCAAGGAAGTCGCCATCATGTGCGGCTTCGAGGACGCCAATTATTTCTCAAAAGTCTTCCGCCGCGTCTACGGCACCAATCCCACCGAATTCCGCACGACCGGCATGTATGCCAGCATCGGCCGACCGAAATAACGCCGGCCGCCGCGCAGCCGGTCCTCAGGCGCGGACTTCGAACACCATGTTGAACGGCGTTTCGGTCGCCCGGCGGAAATGCTTGAAGCCGGCGTCGAGCGCCACCTTGCGCAGTTTCATTTCCCCCGCCTGGGCGCCGAGCCCAAGCCCGACCTCCTGGGAGAGTGATGCCGGCGTGCAGATCATCGTCGAGGCGCCGTAATAGACGCGCCCCACCGGATTGAGATTGTCCTTCAGATGATCATGGGCAAAGGGCTCGACGATGAGCCAGGTGCCGTTCGGCGCCAGCGTCTCCTTGACATGCCGGCCGGCGCCGACCGGATCGCCCATGTCGTGCAGGCAGTCGAACATGGCGACCATATCATAGTCGCGTCCCGGAAATTCGGCCGCCTTGCCCTGCTCGAAGGTGACGCGGTCGGCGACGCCGGCCTCTTTGGCGGCGGCCTTCGCCCTTTCGATCGACGGGCCGTGATAGTCGAAGCCGGTAAAACGCGAGGCGGGATAGGCCTGCGCCATCAGAATGGTCGAGGCGCCGTGACCGCAGCCGACATCGGCGACGCTGGCGCCGGCTTTGAGCTTCTCCTCCATTCCGGCAAGCGCCGGAATCCATTCGTTGACGAGATGGCTGTTATAGCCCGGCCGGAAAAACCGCTCGGTGCCACGGAACAGGCAGGTGCTGTGTTCATGCCAGCCGAGACCCTTGCCAGTGCGGAAGGCTTCGGTGACCTTCGGCTCGTCCATCCACATGGATTGCACGACCTCGAAGGCGCCGACGAAGAAGGCCGGGCTGTTTTCCTCGGCAAAGACCATCGCCTGTTCCGCCGTCAGGCTGAAACGATCGGTCTTTTCATCATAAACGATGTAATCCGCGGCCGCCTGGGCGCTCAGCCATTCCCTGACATAGCGCTCCTTGATCCCGGTCTTGGCGGCAAGCTCTTCAACGCTCACCGGCTTCCCGTCGGCCATCGCCTTGAATAGCCCCACCTTGTCGCCAAGCACGACCAAGGCCCCCGACATGGCAGCGCCGACATCGCCGACGAGGCGACCGACAAGCGCGTCGAGTTTCTGCATATCTGGCTCACGCATCGTCACCTCCCGGGCGTGATAAAGGAGCCCTAAATTAGGCTTTAATGAAATGCAGTCAATCGACCCTCCCTATCGCCCAATGAGGCTAGATATCCAAGGTCGCAGCAATTTCATCGGCTTGCTTTCTTCGGGCGCGCTCACATCTTCATAGGGCTGCCCCAGAGCCAGATCAGAAGTCTCAATGCCAGGTGGATATTCATGCTGTCTCCAGCCCAGTGCCGTGCCGCGCGTGCTCTCATCGCCTGGTCCAAGCGGGATCTGTCCGCAGCCTCTGAGACAGCCAAGGCGACGATTGCCGGTTTCGAGGCCGGAGAACTTTCCCCTGACGCGCGAACGCTGCAGCATATCAAGCGCGCTCTTGAAGACGCCGGCGTGCTTTTCATCGCGGAGAATGGCGGCGGCGCCGGCGTTCGCTTGGCAAAACCGGCATCGGCTTCTATAGACACGAACGAGACCGAGACGGTCCAATATGAAGAATATCTCAAAAACGACGCCCCTCCCGGCGCTGGCGGCTGAATGACGAAGAAGCAGAAGTTTGAACACTCCGAACTGGCTGGAGAATTCACCGATGACGGCATCACCGTGCTCGTCGATATCTTTCGAACCGCCGGCAGCAACGAGGACTGGACGATGGAAGTCGTCACCCAGTCGGAGGACCTGATCCGCTGGGACGAGCCCTTTGCGACCGATCGGGAGGCTTTCGACGAATTCCTCGCGGTGGTGGCACGCGACGGCATCCGGTCGCTTCTCGAAGACGAAGAGCCTTCCGTGCATTGAGGGATAGCCCCGTGAAAAGCATCAATGATCTCGTCGCCTCGGCGAAAACCGTCTGCGACCGATACCGCGCCGGGCGGATGGAGCGCGAAACCGTGCGCGAATGGGTGCTCGGACTGGGCGCCTATCCATCGCCGCATGGCGACCGCGTGCGCGAAGCGGCCGAATGGTTCCGCCTGCACAATCGCGAGCCTGTGTCGGAAGACATCGTGCTGGTGGATATCGACCGGCTCAAGGCGATTTCAGCGCCGTGACGAGGAAGCGCTTTGCTTCAGCGGCGATCCGGACTAGCGCAATTGCGCCGTTACTCGGCGGCGTAGGACCAATGACGATCATGAGCCTTAGGCATAATGCCCTCATCTCAGCTTCCATGCGAAGAGGCCTGGGGGTTTTGCGGCTTCGGTAAACGTGACACGCTTACGAGGCTGACATGGCTTCTGGATCTCATGCGTGAAGCGCAAACCAAGCGCGGCTAGCTTATTTTAATTCGTGCCATAAGTAGAAGGAACAGCACGTGGCAGCATTTCCGGAAAAGGCAAAGGTCGTCATCATCGGGCTCGGCGGCATCGTCGGCGCCTCCATCGCGCATCATCTCGTCGAGCGCGGATGGGACGATATCGTCGGCATCGACAAGTCGGGCATACCGACCGATATCGGCTCGACGGCCCATGCCTCGGACTTCTGTTACACCACCAGCCACGACTATCTGTCGGTCTGGACCACGCAGTATTCGATCGATTTCTACGAGAAGATGGGCCACTACGCCCGCATCGGCGGCCTCGAAGTGGCGCGCGCCGGCGACGATGCCTGGATGGAGGAAATCAAGCGCAAGCTGTCCTCGGCACGCGCTTTCGGCACGCGCGCCCATTATGTCAGCCCTTCCGAGATCAAGGAGAAGTTCCCGCTGATCGAGGAAGATCAGGTGATGGGCGGCCTGTTCGATCCGGATGCCGGCCTCGTCATCCCGCGCTCGCAGACCGTCGCCGGCAAGCTAGTCGATGCCGCCGAAAAGGCCGGCAAGCTGCAGGTGTTCGGCAACACGCCGGCCAAATCGCTGATCGTCGAAGGCGGCCGCATCAAGGGCGTCGTCACCCATCGCGGCACCATCATGGCCGACCACGTCATCGTCTGCGCCGGCCTCTGGGGGCGCCTGATCGCCGAGATGGTCGGCGAAGACCTGCCGGTCATGCCGGTCGATCACCCGCTCACCTTCTTCGGCCCCTATAACGAGTTCGAAGGCACCGGCAAGGAAATCGGCTTCCCGCTGCTGCGCGACCAGGGTAACTCCGCCTATATGCGCGACACCGGCGACCCGGCGACGACCGAAGGCGGCCAGATCGAGTGGGGCTATTACGAAGCCACCAATCCGCGCATGTGCCATCCGCGCGAGCTTCTCGAAAAACACGAAGCACGCCTTTCGCCGTCGCAGCGCGACCTCGAGATGGAGCAGATCATCGAGCCGCTCGAGCGCGCCATGGAACTGACGCCGATCCTCGGCGAACTCGGTTATAACGAAGGTCATTCCTTCAACGGCCTGCTGCAGGTTTCCGCCGGCGGCGGCGCATCCTGCGGCGAGAGCCAGAAGGTGCGCGGTCTTTGGTACTGCGTTGCCATCTGGGTCAAGGACGGCCCGGGTTACGGCAAGCTGATCGCCGACTGGATGACCGACGGCCGTACCGAAATCGATCACAACAGCATCGACTACGCCCGCTTCTATCCGCATCAGCTGACGGAAGAATTCATCGAGGGCCGCTGCTACGAAGCCGCTCAGAAGATCTATTTCCCCGCCGTTCACACCCGCGAGCCCTATCTGTCCGGCCGTAACGCCAAGCGCTCCCCCTTCTACGAGCGCGAAAAGGAGCTGGGCGGCTACTTCATGGAGCTCGGCGGGTGGGAGCGTGCGCACGGCTACGCCGCCAACGAGCACCTGCTGGAGAAATACGCCGACCGCGTGCCGGTTCGCGAGAACGAATGGGACAGCCGCCATTTCTGGCGCGTGTCGAATGCCGAGCATCTGGCGATGAGCGAGGATTGCGGCATCGTCAATCTCAGCCACTTCCACATGGTCGATATCGAGGGACCTGACCATGTCGAGCTGATGGAATGGCTGTGCGCCGCCAAGATCGGCGGCGATGCCAACATCGGCAAGGGCGTTTACACCCACTTCCTCGACGACGAAGGCATGGTGCGCGCCGACTTCACCGTCTTCCGCATGGCCGACCGCTGCCGTCTCGTCAACGGCGCCGATGCCGGCCCGCGCGACCTGCACTATATGAAGCGCGTCGCCCAGGACCGCGGCCTCGACGTGACGATCACCGACGTCTCGGAAAAATTCGTGACGGTCGGCATCTGGGGTCCGAACGCCCGCGACACGCTGAAGAAGGTCGTGGCCGATCCGGCCGGTCTCGATCAAGAAAACTTCGCCTTCGCGGCGATCAAGCCGATCGAAATCGCCGGCAAGACGGTCACCGCCTTCCGCATCTCCTATGTCGGCGAGCAGGGCTGGGAACTGCACATGAAGTACGAAGACGGCCTCGCCGTCTGGGATGCACTGCGCTCGACCAGCGTGATGGCCTTCGGTGTGGAAACCTATGCAAACTCGCGCCGCATGGAAAAGAGCCTGCGCCTGCAGAACGCCGACCTGCTGACCCAGTACAACCTGATCGAAGCCGATCTCGCCCGTCCGAAGGTCAAGGAAGCCGATTTCCGCGGCAAGGCAAAACATCTCGAATACAAGGCGCGTGAGCACCAGCCGGCCATGCTCTGCACGCTCGTGATGACCGAGAATACCGACAAGTCGGGCGTCAAGCGTTATCCGCTCGGCAACCTGCCGGTCGTCGATCCCGCCACCGGCGAGGTCCTGGTCGACGAGCTCGGCCGCCGCTCCTACACGACCTCGATCGCCTACGGCCCGACGGTCGGCAAGAACATTGCGCTCGCCTACCTGCCCTGGTCCCATTGCCAGGTCGGACGCAAGCTGAATGTCGAATACTTTGCCGAGACCTATCCGGTGGAAGTCGTCGGCGTCGGCTACAAGCCGATCTATGACCCGGAAAACCTGAAGCCGCGCACCTAAGCGCTCAAGCACTTGTGGCGCCGCAGGGATGGGGCGCCACAAACACTGACCCGCTTTTTCCTCAGATGAAAGCGGTATCGATGAGGCGAGAAAGCTCCCACACTTAATGTCCTGCCAGCGAATGCGGCTTGACACATTATGAGTCTTTACTCATAATTGCATCAGATGGAAAATCTACCCCGCCCTACCCGACCGCTCCTTTGGATAGCGTCGAGCCGCAAAGACTATGCGGAGTTTCCGCCCAAAGTGCAGGAAGCTTTTGGCTTTGAGCTGTTTCTGGCACAGACGGGGCAACACCCTCCATCGGCAAAGATGCTCAAGGGACTCGGCAATGGTATAGTGGAGCTGGTCGAAGACCACGACAGCGATACCTACCGCGCCGTTTATACGGTTCGTTTTGAAACGGCCGTTTATGTGCTGCACTGCTTCAAGAAGAAGTCCAAGCGCGGCATCAAAACCCCTCAGAGCGATATCGAGCTGATCAAGCACCGGTTCCGCGACGCGGAAGCCCATTATGCAGCCAAACAAAATGAGGAGCGCAAGCGATGAAAACCGAACATGTCGAGGTTCATGCCGGCCACCCCAACATCTTTGCGGAGCTGGGGCTACCGGACGCCGAAAACCACTTCTTGAAAGCGCAGATTGTGGCGGCCCTGCACCGCCTCGTCAACGAGCGCAAACTCAACCAGGCCAAGGCCGGAACCATTATGGGCATCACTCAGCCGGAAGTGTCCCGCCTCTTCCGGGGGCATTTCCGGGAATACTCCGTTGAACGCCTCATGAGCTTCCTGACAGCTTTCAACCAGGACGTTGAAATTGTCGTAAGGCCTCATGCCAAGGCCGGAGAAGCCGGCAACATAACCTTCAATGCCGTCACGGCTTAACGAGAACGGCCCCGGCCGAGATACTCATTATTCGTTGGCAGGCGGCGTCGAATGTAGAGGCGCTACCGCCTGTCGCCGTTTCCGGCTTCAGCGGCATCATCGGGGGCTCGGCTCGGAACGAAGCGTTTCGAGATCAGCCAGCAGCCGAGCGCCCAGAGCGCGCCCGCACACCATCCGGCGAAGACGTCGGTGGGATAGTGGACACCGAGATAGATCCGGCTCAATCCGATGATGACGGCGAGGAAAACGCCTGCTGCCATCACGAAAATCCGCGTCGAGCGGTAACGCTGCGTGCGTGCGACCAGGGCGCCGAGCGTCAGATAGGTCACCGCCGAGACCATGGCGTGGCCGGAGGGAAAGCTAAGGTCGCTGACTTCGACGAGATGCGGCACGATATCGGGCCGCGGCCGCGCAATGAGGATCTTCAGCGTCGTGCTCGCCAGCCATCCTGTCAGCACCGAGGAAAAGATGAAGAGCGCTATCGGCCAGCGCCGATCGAGCAGGAGATAGACGGTGATGAGAACCGTCAGCAGCGAGAGAACGGTGACACCGCCGAGACTGGTGATATCGTCGAAGGCATGCGTCAGCCAGCCGGGGCCGACCGGCACGGCAAGATCGTCCGCCCGGCGCAGCGCCAGCAGGATGGCCTCATCGAAGCGGAATGTCTCGCCCTCGAGAACCTCGCTCGTCAGCCGCTGCAGCAGGAACAGCCCGCCGGCGATGGATGCCATGGTGATCAATGTCAGCGGCTCATATGCGCTGAGTCTCGCCAAAAATCCGCGTCGTTGAACCTCACTCATACCTGCCGTCGAACTCCCTTCTGATACGCCGATACCCGCCAGATCGGCAAGGCGAGCCGCAAATTCAAGACCTTGCAGCATTTGCAGGCATCCCGGTAGCAAAAGCTCAACCTTCTTTTGCTATGGCTGGAGCCGGTTGTCCTGGGAGAGGTTTCGGCGATGAAAATTCTGACCGCGATGGTTCTGATGGCAGCCGTCCTGCCGCCGGTCTCCGCCTTCGCAGAGACCGAATGGATGGGCGGCGCGAGACAATGGTCGGTCGGCTTTGCAAATGAAAGCCCGCATCCTTATTGCCGGCTGCTGTGGAACAGCGAGATCGGCAAAACCATGGAATTCCGCCAGAGCGCCACCGAAACCTTCTGGCTGGTGACAAAAAACACCTGGGACATTCCGGTCGGCACCAAGACCGAGGTGACGCTGATCGATCGCGACGTGACGAAAGTGATCGCCGCCGAATTCTTCGACAAGACCACGCTTCGCCTCTGGCCGATGGGCAGCAAGGGAAGCGCCGGCCTGAAAAAGATCATCAAGAATTCCTTTGCCGGAACCCCTGACGTGCAACTGACCTTTGCCGGCGACGAAGGCGACTGGACGCTGCCGCTCTCACGGGTGGATCAGCTCTATCCCACCTTCTCTCAATGCCTCAAGCGCCTCGAAGACGGCGAGCCGGCCAAGCAGGATTCGGCAACGAGTAAACCTTTCTGACAGCTCGCCTAAACGGCTGGCGGCGCTGTCTCGCGGATCAGGCTGCGCACGGCCTCGATATCACCGTTCAGCGGCCGCTCGTCGCCATAATGGGAGATGCACTGGCGCACCGCCTGATAGACGAGATCCGTGCCCGCCGCCCGTGGTGCCGTCGCCGCCAGGAAATCATGCGCCTGGGCAGCCGCCATCAGTTCGATCGCCAGGATATATTCGGCATTGTCGATGACGGCTTGCAGCTTGCCGGCGGCGGCTGTCGGATGGGCGAGGAAATCTTCCTGCAGGCCGGAAGTCAGGCCGCCGTCCATGGCCGCGGGCGCGGCAAGCCGGCGGTTCTCATTGCAGAGGGCGGCTGCGGTATATTGCGCGATCATCAAGCCGGAATGGCTGCCGGCATCGCTCGCCAGAAACGGCGGCAGGCCGCTGACCAGCGGATTGACCAGCCGATCCGTGCGCCGTTCGCTGATCGCGCCGATCTGCGCCAGCGCGATGGCAAGGCCGTCGGCCGCCTGCCCGAGCGCGGGCGCGACCGCATGCGCCTCTGAGCAGACGATCGGATTTTCGGGCGTACCCGAGACGGCGGGATTGTCCGTCACCGAGGCAAGCTCCTGATCGGCGATGCGAGCGGAATTATCGAAGACATCGCGGGCGGCGCCATGAGCATGCGGCACCGAGCGAAGGCTGAGAGCATCCTGCGTGCGCCGGCCGAGGGCGGCAGCGACAAGGCCGCTGCCCTGGAGGCGGGCTCGCAGTGTGGCGCCGACCTTTTCGATCCCGGCCGATGGGCGCAGTGCGAGCACCGCCTCGTCGAAGGCGGCGATCTGGCAGCCTGCCGCTTCCAGCGTCAGTGCCGCGATGGTGTCGGCCCAGTCGAGCAGCCGTTCGGCGCGCAATAGCGCCGTGGCGGTGAGCCCGGTGGCGCAGGCCGTGCCGTTGACGAGGCTCAAGCCCTCCTTGGCGCCGAGCACCAACGGCTGAAGGCCGATCGCCGCCAGCGCCTCACGGCCGTTCATGCGCCGGCCGGTGAGCCTGGCGCTGCCTTCGCCGATCAGCACCAGTGCCGTATGGGCATTGTGAGTGAGATAACCGGCCGAGCCTTTCGACGGCACGTCGGGAATGCAATCATGCTCCAGCAAAGCTGTGAGATACTCGACGATCTCGCGCCGCACGCCGGAATGGCCATGGGCGAAATTGGCGATCTGCGCGGCGATGATGGCGCGCACCTCGCGGGATCCAAGCAACGGACCGACGCCGCAGGCATGGCTGAGCACGATGCTGCGCGACAACAGGCTCTGCGAGGCCCGGTCGACGACCGTATCGGCGAGCGCCCCGACGCCGGTATTGACGCCATAGGCGCGAACGCCGGTTTCGACGATACGCTCGACGATGCGGCTTGCCTGCTCAACCCGCGCCCAGGCGGCCGGCGACAATGCGAGCGCTTCCCCTGCCCCGACGCGCGCGACATCGCGCCAGGTCAGCACTTGATCGATGGTGATCGTCATTGGCCTGTTCCGAAATGGCCGATGAACTGGCGGAAGGCGGGGGTCGCGCCTGTTGTGAACATTTCATCCGGCTTGCCGCTGCTTTCGATCAGCCCCTCGCGCATGAAGACGACGCGGTTCGAGACATTGCGGGCAAAGCTCATCTCATGGGTGACGACGAGCATGGTCATGCCCTCCTCGGCAAGCGCGCGCATGACACGCAGCACCTCGCCGACAAGTTCCGGATCGAGCGCCGAGGTCGGCTCGTCGAAAAGCATCACCTTCGGTTTCATCGCCAAAGCACGGGCGATCGCGGCGCGCTGCTGCTGGCCGCCGGAGAGATGGGCGGGATAGGCGTGACGTTTGTCGGCGATGCCGACCTTTTCGAGCAGCGCTTCGGCCTCGGCGATGCAGTCGGCGCGCGGCCGCTTCAGCACATGGATCGGGCCTTCGATGACGTTCTGCAGGATGGTCATATGGGACCAGAGATTGAAGGACTGGAACACCATGCCGAGTTCGGAACGGATATGGTCGACCTGCTTCTGGCTCGCCGGCCTTGTCTTGCCGTTCTTGTGAACCATCTCGATGTGCTCGCCATCGACCCAGATCTCGCCGTCGCTTGCGGTTTCGAGCAGGTTGATGCAGCGCAGAAAGGTCGATTTGCCGGAGCCGGAGGCGCCGAGCAGCGAAATCACATCGCCATCCTCGGCATCGAGGGAAATGCCGCGCAGCACTTCGTGCGTGCCGAAGCTCTTGCGGATATTGCGGACCGAAAGTCGGGTTACGCCTGGCATGGTAGCTCCAATCAGGTCAAATCGCTTACGCCCTCAGCGGCTGCGGGGCCGCGCGGCGGTGTCGGGAGAGCGAATATTCCAGCAGGGCCATGCCCTGCAGGATGATGAAGTTGAGGACGAGATAGATGATTGCGGCGCAGAGGAAGACTTCCATCGTCCGGTAGGTCTGCGAGATCAGCCGCTGGGCGACGCCGGTGACCTCCCAGACGGTGACGAGGCTGGCGAGCGCCGTCGATTTCATCATCAGCACGATCTCGGTGGAATAGGCCGGCAGCGCGTGGCGGAAGGCGATCGGCGCAAGGATGCGCCGCACCATCAGGAAGCCGGACATGCCGATCGAGCGCGCCGCCTCGATCTCCTTCGGCGAAACGGCGCGAATGCCGCCGCGAAAAATTTCCGCCGTGTAGCCGGCCGTGCAGAGCGCCAGCGACAGCACGGCGCAGACCATCGGCTCGCGCAGGAACGGCCAGAGGAAGGAATAGCGGATGACGCCGAACTGGCCGAGGCCGTAGAAGACCAGGAACATCTGGATCAAGAGCGGCGAGCCGCGAAAGACGAAGATATAGCCCTTGGCGAAACCCGACAGATAGCGGTTGCCGCTGACCCGCATCGTGACGATGACGAGCGCCAGCAGGCCGCCGAAGAAGATCGACAGCGAAAACAGGATCAGCGTCGTCGGCACGGCTTTCAGCAGCGTTACCATGGTCGAGGCGAGAAAGGTGAAATCCATCATCGCCTCCTTACGCCTGGCCCATGGCGGAGGCCGGCATGCTGCGATTGGCGCGGCGCTCCGCGCCGTTGAAGATGCGGTCGGAAAGGCTGGTCAGGACCAGGTAGAGGCAGCCGCCGGCGATGAAGAACAGAAAATATTGCCGGGTCGAACCCGCCGCCACCTGGCTGGTGCGCATCAGCTCGGCAAGACCGGTGACCGAGATCAGTGCGGAATCCTTGAGGCTGAGCTGCCAGACATTGCCGAGGCCGGGAATGGCGAAGCGAAGCACCTGCGGGATGATGATGCGACGGAAGCGCATGCCGCGATGCATGCCGATCGCCGAAGCGGCTTCGAGCTCACCCTTGGAAATGGCGAGGAAAGCGCCGCGGAACACCTCCGCCTGATAGGCGCCGGAGATGATACCGACGGCAAGCGCGCCGGCGGCAAAGGAGGGCAGGCCGAGAAAGCCTTCGTAACCCATCGCCTTGCCGATCGAGGTGACGGCCGAGGAGCCGCCGAAATAGATGAGATAGATGATCAGCAGTTCCGGCACGCCGCGAAACACGGTCGTATAGACATTGCCGAGCGCCACGAAGAGGGGATTGCCGGAGAGCTTCGCACCCGCGACGATCGCGCCCAGCACCGCGCCGATCGCCAGCGCCGTCGCGGTGACGGCGAGCGTCATCAAGGCGGCGAAAATAAGCAGCGCGCCCCATCCCGTCGAGCCGAAGCCAAGCAGTTCCAAACTTGCCATATCGTCCGTTCCCCGTCCGCGGCAGTGTTTTGTGGATTGACAATAACACGCAGTCCCCGGCGATGAAGCCGGAGACCCGTGTCTGCGGCCGAAGGGCCGAAACGCTTACTGCTGGGGGCTGACGTCCATCTTGAACCACTTCATCGAGAGGTTCTTGACCGTGCCGTCGGCAAGCGCCGACTTGATCGCCACGTTGAGCTTGTCACGCAGATCCGTATCGGCCTTGCGCAGTCCGAGGCCTTCACCCTCGCCCCAGATCGGACCGGCGATCTCCGGACCGGTGAAGGCAAGCGCGCCGTTGGCGGCCTTGAAGGCATTGGCGAAATAGACGGCGTCATCGAAGCCGAGGTCGATGCGGCCGTTCTGCAGGTCGAGGTCACGGTCGGCACCGGTCTTGTATTCGCGGATCTCGGCAATATCGCCGAAGTTGTCATAGACGAACTTGGCATAGACGGTCGCCGCCTGGATGCCGATCGCCTTGCCCTTGAACAGTTCCTTCAGCGCGTCGATCTCCTTCACGCCGGTCTGGCCGGGCGTCATCTTGATCGTGGCGCCGGTGCCGGCGGCATTGGCCAGCGGACTGTCCTTGGCCGCGGCGAAGGCAGCGGGCGTGGCGGCATAGGGGATGGTGAAGTCGATGATCTGCCTGCGCTCTTCAGTGATCGACAGAGCATCCATGATGACGTCGAACTTGCCGGCATTGAGCGCCGGGATCATGCCGTCCCAGTCGGAAGCGACGAGCGTGCATTCGATCTTGGCGCGCTCGCAGAGCACCTTGGCAAGCTCCGGCTCGAAGCCGCCGAGCGTGCCGTCGGCATTGGTGAGGTTCCACGGCGCATAAGCGCCTTCAAGCGTGATGCTCGCCTTCGTCCAGTCCTTGGCAAAGGCGGGGGCGGCAAAGGCGGAAAGAGCGGCAACGCCGCAAAACAGGATGGCGCTAAATTTCATTGATGAATTCTCCTCTGGAGTTGAAACAGACCTTGCGGCACCGCCGATCTCCGCCGGCTTGCCCTTTCCGTCCTATTTTCGTCTCCAGGACCGATTGGGAGGTTGTATATGGTACCATATGAGAAAATTTGTGATATGCAAGAGGAAAGTCGATTATGTGGCAAATTGAATCCGTGCATAAGGAATAGGCAATGAAGCGGTCCGGCGAGATGAAGCGCGACCTGGCGGGAAATGACAGCACGCCGCTCTATGCCGGCGTCAAGCAGGTGATCCTCGATCGCATCCACAGCGGCGAATGGCCACCGAAATACCGCGTGCCGTCGGAAAACGAGCTGGTCGTCGAACTCGGCGTCAGCAAGATGACCGCCAACCGGGCGCTGCGCGAACTCGCCAATGAGGGCGAGCTCGTGCGCATCCAGGGCGTCGGCTCCTTCGTCGCCGAGCGCAAGGGTTATTCGGCGCTGTTCGAGGTGCGCAACATCGCCGAGGAAATCGCCGAACGCGGCCATATCCACGAGGCGGCCGTCGTCATTCTCGCCCGGGAAACCGCCTCTCCCGAGATTGCCGACGCCTTGGAACTGGCAATCGGCGCCGCCGTTTTCCACTCGCTGATCGTTCACAGCGAAAACGGCGTTCCGGTGCAGATCGAGGACCGGTTCGTCCATCCGGAGGCCGCACCCGAATATCTCGAGCAGGATTTCACGACGCTGACGCCGAACGCCTATCTGACGGCCGCCGCCCCGCTCAGCGGCTCCGAGCACGTCGTTGAGGCGGCGATGCCGCAGGCCTGGGAATGCAAGCTCCTGACCATTCTGAAGAGCGAGCCCTGCCTGACGATCCGCCGGCGCACATGGTCGGCCAAACAGGTGGTTTCGACCGCCCGCCTCGTCTATCCCGGCTATCGTTACCGGCTCGAAGCGCGCAGCGGCAAGGTGTTCGAAGACTAAAACACCCGTTATCTTGTATATGGAACCTTGCCTATTGTGACGCCGGCGTGAACCGCGCCACCAGCGCGTGACGATCGCCGGGATAGGTGAAGCGCACATGGGTCACCGGGCCGGCGCCGCTCCAGGTGCGGCGCTCCACCACCAGGCAGGCGGCGTTGCGGGCGATGTCGAGGGCGGCGGCCACCTCGGCATTGGCGGAGACGGCGTGGATCCTGTGCTCGGCGGCGCTCCACGGCACCTGGTTGAGCAGCCACGGCCCTGGCGCCACCGTCAGGAAATCGGCATCGGCCGCCTCCGGCACGGTCGCAAGGCTGATCAGCCGCTCCTCCAGGCAGAAAGGCCGTGCGCCGGCATTGTGGATGCAGACCACCTCGACGACCGAGGACGCCACAGGCAGTTCCAGCCGGCGACTGTCTTCCGCCTTGGCCTTGCGGCTCGTCTTCTTCGACACCGCATAGGAATAGGGCAGGTTCAGCGACTGCACCTCGGCCTTGATGTCGTGGATTTCGAGAACCGCCGATTGCGCCTGCGGCTGGGTGACGAAGCTGCCGGATTTCTTGCGGCGCTCGATCAGGCCGGCCTTGGCGAGCTGGGTCAGCACCTTGTTCACCGTCATCCGCGAGACGTCATACTGGGTGGCGAGATCGACCTCGAAGGGGATACGGTGACCCGGCGGCCATTCGCCCGAGACGATACGGCCCTCGATGTCGCTCAGGATGCGCTGATGCAAGGTGGGGTCCCTGCTTTGATTCATCGCCACGTTCCGATTTGGTTTCCCGATCTAGATCGAATGCTCCACCGTGAAAAGTGCTTTTTCAGCCAGCCAGCAACTCACCCATCGCAGCAAGGAAGCGGCGGTCGATGGCCTCACGCTTGAGATGACGGCCGCCTTCCACCTGCTTGCGGCCGCGCGCCCAGACGCAATCGACGGAAATTCCGCCGGCAAACAGCCAGTGATCGAGGATCTGGTCGCCGGAAAGATAAGGAACGGCGGCGGCATCGAGCGAAACGAGATCGGCGTGATGGCCTTCGGCGATGCCTGCCGGGGCTTTGAGCGCCGCGCCGCCGCCGGCAAGCGCCTGGTTGTACAGCGCAAGCGCCGTTGAGCCGCCGGGCGCAGCCACGACATTGCGGGCGCGCAGCGCCAGGCGCTGCGAATATTCGAGCTGGCGCAGTTCTTCCGGCAGGGAGATCCGCACGTTGGAATCCGAACCGATGCCGTACCGCCCGCCTTCTTCGAGGAAAAGCGGCGCGGCAAAAGCGCCGTCGCCGAGATTGGCTTCGGTGATCGGGCAGAGACCGGCGATCGCGCCGCTTTTCGCCATTCGCCGCGTCTCGTCCTCGGTCATATGCGTCGCATGGATCAGGCACCAGCGCTGATCGACCGGCATATGGTCGAGCAGCCATTGCACGGGCCGCGCTCCCGACCAGGCGACGCAATCGTCGACCTCCTTCACCTGCTCGGCGACATGGATATGGATCGGGCCGTCGCCCGCCATTGGCACGAGCGTCGCCAGTTCCTCTGGTGTTGCGGCGCGCAGGCTGTGCGGCGCAAGCCCGAGCTCGGCGCCGTCGAGCCGGCCGGTCACGCCACGGCATCCCTCCATCAGCCTTTCGAAGCTTTCGAGCGAATTGATGAAGCGCCGCTGGCCGTCGATCGGCGCCGTACCACCGAAACCGGAATGGGCATAGAAGACCGGCAGCAAGGTCAGGCCGATGCCGGTCTCCTGGCTCGCCGCTCCGATGCGTTCGGCAAGCTCGGCGATATTGGCATAGGCCGCGCCATCCCTGTCGTGATGGAGATAGTGGAATTCGCCGACGCGGGAAAAGCCTGCCTCCAGCATCTCCGCATAAAGCTTGGCCGCAACCGCCAAGACATGCTCCGGCGTCATCGCCAGCGCGAATTTGTACATGACGGTGCGCCAGCTCCAGAAGCTGTCGTTGGCCGGACCGCGCACTTCGGCGAGACCGGCCATCGCCCGCTGGAAGGCGTGGCTGTGCAGATTGCCCATGGCCGGAACGATCAGAGCATGGCGATCATCGCCGGGTGCGGCGGCAACGCCGGCCTCGACCCGGGCGAGGCGTCCGGCTTCGAGCGTCAGCCGCACGTCCTTCCGCCAGCCTTGCGGCGTCAGCGCCGTGCCTGCGTGAAGTATGGTCATGGCCTTTTCTCCCCTTCCGCCGCGCCGCCGATCTTTCTTTTCCAGAAGAGCGCGCAAAATTTCTCTTGTCACCTGCTTATTATGTATATACATGTTTTGGCATAAGGAAAGGCGCAAAGCTGATGACCGGGAACAATTTTTCTGAAGGAACCCCATCCGCCGATACCAGGCCGGTGCTGTGGCGCAACGCCCGGCTGGCAACGCTCGCGCCTGATAGTCCGGGGCTCGGCATCGTCGAAAAGGGTGCCGTGCTCACCGAAAATGGCCGCATCGCCTTTGCCGGCGCCGAAAGCGAACTGCCGGCATCGGCCATCGAACGCTCCGAAATCGTCGATCTCGAAGGCCGCTGGATGACACCCGGCCTAGTCGACTGCCACACCCACATCGTTCACGGCGGCAATCGCGCCCGCGAGTTCGAGATGCGCCTTGAAGGCGCGACCTACGAGGAGATTGCGCGGGCCGGCGGCGGCATCGTCTCCTCCGTTCAGGCGACCAATGCGCTGTCGGTCGAAGAACTTGTCGCCGAAGCACTGCCGCGGCTCGATACGCTGCTTGCCGAAGGCGTGACCACGGTCGAGATCAAATCCGGCTATGGCCTCAACCGGAGCGGCGAAGTGAAGATGCTGCAGAGCGCCCGCCTGCTCGGCCATATCAGGCCGGTCCGTGTCGCCACGAGCTATCTCGGCGCCCACGCGACGCCGGTGGAGTATAAGGGCCGCAACGGCGACTACCTCGACGATGTCGTGCTGCCCGGTCTCGACGACATGTACAATCTCGGCCTTGCCGATGCCGTCGACGGCTTCTGCGAAGGCATCGCCTTTTCGACAGCCGAAATCGCCCGCGTCTTCGACAAGGCGAAAGCGCTCGGCCTGCCGGTCAAGCTGCATGCCGAACAGCTCTCCAATCTCGGCGGCGCCAAGCTGGCGGCCGCCTATGGCGCGCTTTCCTGTGATCATCTGGAATATCTCGACGAGGACGGCGTTGCCGCGATGGCCGCTGCCGGCACCGTCGCCGTCCTGCTGCCCGGCGCCTTCTACGCCATTCACGAAAAGCAGAAGCCGCCGGTGGAGGCGCTGCGCCGGGCGGGCGTGCCGATCGCGATCGCCACCGACTGCAATCCCGGCACCTCGCCGCTCACCTCGATGCTGCTGACGATGAACATGTCGGCGACGCTGTTCGGCCTCACCGTCGAGGAATGCATCGCCGGCGCCACCCGCGAAGGTGCGCGCGCGCTCGGCCTCGTCGGCGAGACCGGAACGCTCGAAGCCGGCAAATCAGCCGATCTCGCCGTCTGGAATATCGAGAGCCTTGCCGAGCTCGTCTACCGCATCGGCTTCAACCCGCTTCATGCACGTGTCTTCAAGGGCGAAAGGAACGGTCGATGACCATCACGCTCCACCCGGGCTCCGTCTCGCTCAAGGATCTGGAAATCATCTATTGGACCGGCGCGCCGGCAAGGCTCGATCCCGCCTTCGATGCCGGCATCGCCAAAGCCGCCGCCCGCATCGCCGAGATCGCCGCCGGCAATGCGCCGGTCTATGGCATCAATACCGGCTTCGGCAAACTCGCCTCGATCAAGATCGACAGCGCCGACGTCGCCACGCTGCAGCGCAATCTCATCCTGTCGCATTGCTGCGGCGTCGGTGCGCCGCTGCCGGAAAATATCGTGCGGCTGATGATGGCGCTGAAACTGGTTTCGCTCGGGCGCGGCGCCTCGGGCGTGCGGCTGGAGCTGGTGCGGCTGATCGAAGGCATGCTCGAAAGGGGCGTCATCCCGCTGATCCCGGAAAAGGGCTCGGTCGGCGCCTCCGGCGATCTCGCGCCGCTCGCCCATATGGCGGCGGTGATGATGGGCGAGGCCGAAGCTTTCTTCGCCGGCGAACGCCTGCCCGGCGCCACAGCGCTCGAAAGGGCCGGGCTGAAACCTATCGTGCTCGCCGCCAAGGAAGGCCTGGCGCTGATCAACGGCACGCAGACCTCGACGGCGCTGGCGCTCGCCGGCCTCTTCCGCGCCCACCGCGCCGCCCAGTCGGCCCTCGTTACCGGCGCCATGTCGACCGATGCGGCCATGGGCTCCTCGGCGCCCTTCCATGCCGATATCCATACGCTGCGCGGCCATAAGGGACAGATCGATACCGCGGCCGCGCTGCGCGCCCTGCTCGAAAACTCCGTCATCCGCCAGAGCCATATCGAGGGCGACGAGCGTGTGCAGGATCCCTATTGCATCCGCTGCCAGCCACAGGTCGACGGTGCCTGCCTCGATCTCCTGCGTTCGGTCGCCCGCACCCTGGAAATCGAAGCCAATGCTGTCACCGACAATCCGCTGGTGCTGTCGGACAACTCGGTTGTGTCGGGCGGCAATTTCCACGCCGAACCCGTCGCCTTTGCCGCCGATCAGATCGCGCTCGCCGTCTGCGAGATCGGCGCGATCTCGCAGCGCCGCATCGCCCTGCTGGTCGATCCGGTGCTGTCCTACGGCCTGCCGGCCTTCCTCGCCAAGAAGCCCGGCCTGAATTCGGGCCTGATGATCGCCGAAGTCACCTCGGCGGCGCTGATGTCTGAGAACAAGCAGATGTCGCATCCGGCCTCGGTCGATTCGACGCCGACATCGGCCAATCAGGAAGACCATGTCTCGATGGCCTGCCACGGCGCCCGCCGCCTCCTGCACATGACCGAAAACCTGTTCGGTATCATCGGCATCGAGGCGCTGACCGCCGCGCAAGGCGTGGAACTGCGCGCGCCGCTTGCGACCAGCCCGGAGCTTTTGAAGGCGATCGCCGCGATCCGCAGCCAGGTGCCGAGCCTCGAGAGCGACCGTTACATGGCGGGCGATCTCGCCGCTGCGGCTGAACTGGTGGCGACGGGGGCACTGAATGCCTCGGTTTCGTCCGGCATCTTGCCGGTTTTGGAGGGCTGAGATGATAGTGAACGAAAAAAACCCCTCGCCAACCCCTCCCCACAAGGGGGAGGGGCTTAACCTGCGGCCCTCGCAGCGGTCGTTCTTGAACACGGAGCGTAAGGC
Source organism: Rhizobium sp. K102 (assembly GCF_022385315.1). NCBI lineage: Bacteria > Pseudomonadati > Pseudomonadota > Alphaproteobacteria > Hyphomicrobiales > Rhizobiaceae > Rhizobium > Rhizobium sp. K102. The sequence continues at coordinate 287,234 of NZ_CP092435.1, read as the reverse complement.
TGGCCTTAGCCCCTCCCCTGTGGGGAGGGGTTGGGGAGGGGTTTTTGCCATGAGCACCCCCGTCTTCGAAATCCACCAAGGCACCTCCCCCGTCATCCTCGCCTTCCCCCATACCGGCACAGACGTGCCGCCGGCGATTTACGACCGCCTCAACGACAACGGCCGGATCCTCGCCGATACCGACTGGCACATCCACGAGCTCTACGACGGCCTGCTTTCTGGCGCCACGACGGTGCGCGCCACCTTCCACCGCTATGTGATCGACGCCAACCGCGATCCCCAGGGTGTCAGCCTCTATCCCGGCCAGAACACCACCGGTCTCGTCCCGGAAACGGACTTCGATGGCAAGGCGATCTGGAAGGATGGGCAGGCGCCCGATGCAGCCGATATTGACGCCCGGCTCAGGGATTTTCATGCGCCCTATCACGCCGCGCTTGCCGCCGAGATCGAGCGCGTCAGAACAATCCATGGCGTGGCGGTCCTCTATGATTGCCACTCGATCCGCTCGCATATTCCCTTCCTCTTCGAAGGCAAGCTGGCCGATTTCAATATCGGCACCGATATGGGCAAGACCTGCGACGGCGCCATCGAGCAGGCAACGCTCACCGTCGTCGAAGCCGCTGAAGGCTATGACAGCGTGCTCAACGGCCGCTTCAAGGGCGGCTGGACGACCCGCCATTATGGCCGGCCGGAAACCGGCGTGCATGCGATCCAGATGGAGCTCGCGCAGTCGACTCATCTCCAGACCGAGGCACCGCCCTTTGCCTACGACACCGCGAAGGCGGACCGGCTTCGCGTCCATCTCAGAGACATTCTGGTGCGCATCGAACAGATCGCACTAGAACAGGATGATTTTAGGCCGGTTCGGCCGAAAATCTGAATCCTGTTCTAAATTAAATAGTTAGAGCATGATGTTGTCCGAAAACCGCTGACACTTTTCGGCATCATGCTCTGGGCCTGAAACGATAACGATCACTCGACAGGGGAACCGCCATGAGCAATCCACGCCACAATATCCGCGAAATCCGCGCACCCCGCGGCAACGAGCTCAATGCCAAGAGCTGGATGACCGAAGCGCCGCTGCGCATGCTGATGAACAATCTCGATCCCGATGTCGCGGAAAATCCGAACGAGCTCGTCGTCTATGGCGGCATCGGCCGCGCCGCCCGCACCTGGGAGGATTTCGACCGCATCGTCGCGACGCTGAAGACGCTGACGGAAGAAGAAACGCTGCTGGTGCAATCCGGCAAGCCGGTCGGCGTCTTCCGCACCCACAAGGATGCGCCGCGGGTACTGATCGCCAATTCCAACCTCGTGCCGCATTGGGCGACCTGGGATCATTTCAACGAGCTGGATAAGAAGGGCCTTGCCATGTACGGCCAGATGACGGCCGGCTCGTGGATCTATATCGGCACGCAGGGCATCGTACAGGGCACCTACGAGACCTTCGTCGAGGCCGGCCGCCAGCATTATGGCGGCAATCTCAAGGGCAAATGGATCCTGACCGGCGGCCTCGGCGGCATGGGCGGCGCCCAGCCGCTCGCCGCCGTCATGGCCGGCGCCTGCTGCCTCGCCGTCGAATGCAATCCGGATTCGATCGATTTCCGCCTGCGCACCCGCTACCTCGACGCCAAGGCCGAGACGCTCGACGAAGCGCTTGAGATGATCGACCGCTGGACCAAATCAGGTGAAGCCAAATCCGTCGGCCTGCTCGGCAATGCCGCCGAAATCCTGCCGGAAATGGTCCGGCGCGGCATCCGCCCCGATATCGTCACCGACCAGACCTCGGCGCACGACCCGATCAACGGCTACCTGCCGAAGGGCTGGACGATGGCCGAGTGGAAGGCAAAGCGCGAGAGCGATCCGAAGGCTGTCGAAAAGGCGGCGCGCGCCTCGATGCGCGAGCATGTCGAGGCGATGATCGCCTTCTGGGATGCCGGCATTCCGACGCTCGACTACGGCAACAATATCCGCCAGGTCGCCAAGGACGAGGGCCTCGAAAACGCCTTCGCCTTCCCGGGCTTCGTGCCGGCCTATATCCGGCCGCTGTTCTGCCGCGGCATCGGCCCCTTCCGCTGGGCGGCCCTGTCGGGCAATCCCGAGGATATCTACAAGACCGACGCCAAGGTGAAGGAACTGCTGCCCGACAACAAGCACCTGCACAACTGGCTCGATATGGCCAGGGAGCGCATCGCCTTCCAGGGCCTGCCGGCGCGCATCTGCTGGGTCGGCCTCGGCGACCGTCACCGCCTGGCTCTGGCCTTCAATGAAATGGTCAGGAATGGCGAGCTTTCGGCCCCGATCGTCATCGGCCGCGACCACCTCGACTCCGGTTCGGTCGCCTCGCCGAACCGCGAAACCGAAGCGATGAAGGACGGCTCGGACGCCGTCTCCGACTGGCCGCTGCTGAACGCTTTGCTCAACACCGCCTCGGGCGCCACCTGGGTGTCGCTGCATCACGGCGGCGGCGTCGGCATGGGCTTCTCCCAGCATTCGGGCGTCGTCATCTGCGCCGATGGCACCGATGATGCGGCCAAGCGTCTCGAGCGGGTGCTCTGGAACGACCCGGCGACCGGCGTCATGCGCCACGCCGATGCCGGCTACGACATCGCCCTCGACTGCGCGAGGGAAAAGGGCCTGCGCCTGCCCGGCATTCTCGGGAACTGAGCCTCATGCGGATCCTGCGTGCCGGCGATCATAAGCGCATGCCGTGGAAAAACGGTGGCGGCGAAACGGTGGAGATCGCCGTTTCGCCCGAAGAGGCCGGCCTTGCCGGTTTCGACTGGCGCGTCAGCATGGCGACCGTCGCAGCCGACGGACCGTTCTCGAGCTTTCCCGGCATAGACCGCACGCTGGCGATCCTCGACGGCAACGGCATGGTGCTCGACATCGAAGGCAGTACGCACGTGCTGCTGACGGTGGCGAGCGATCCGCTGGCCTTCCCGGCCGATATCCCGGTCACGGCAAAACTGCAGGACGGCGCGATCACCGATCTCAACGTCATGACCCGCCGCGACGGGCTAGCCCATAGGCTCGTCCGCATCGAAATTGCCGGCGGCAAGACGGTGCCGCTGACGTCATCGACATGCCTGCTGCTCTGCCACCGCGGCACCCTGTCGTTCCGGCAGGGCGACGAGACCGGCGCGCTCGCGGCCGGCGATGCGCTGCTGATCGAGAATCAAGCGGAAAGCGCGCTTGAAATCGACGGTGAAGCCGAATGTTATCTCGTCTCGATCGCCGCACGCTAATCCCAACGCAACGCCTTGGAAAGATTTGATAATTGCGAAATAGTTCCGGCATTCGCATCGGCTATTTCCATGTCGGGCCATGGACGTCATTCGTGCTTTCGGTCTAAACTTCGCCTTTCTGATGCAGAAGAAGACCTAGACTGCCCGCGAGACCAGGGCAGCAGGGGAGCAGGCGTGACGGATCCATACGATATTCTCGGCGTTGAACGCGATGCGGACGAAGCGCAATTGAAGGCAGCCTATCGGAAGCTCGCGAAGGTCGCCCACCCGGATTCGGGCGGCGATTCGCAAGCCTTCGACAATCTGCAGAAGGCCTATGCGCTGCTTCTCGATCCGGTCCGCCGCAAGGTTTACGACGATACCGGCTACGACGTCGAATTCGCCGACGCAGCCGAATTGCAGGCGCTTGTCATGATCGAGAAGCTCGTCACCGATGCGGTGCTCGACGAGCGGGCGCCGGGAAGTTTCGATCCCGTCGCCGTCATGCAGGACAGCCTTTCGGAGGAACTGCGGAAAGCGCGCTTCAGCAAGAGCGAGCTGGAGCGCCATGCCTCGCGCATCGGGCTGCATCTGGAGCGACTCGCCAAACAGTCCGGCCGCGACGTGCTCGCCCATATGTTCCGCGCCCGCATCGAGGCGATCGCCAAGGCGGTGGCCGAAACCGAAGCGAAGATCAAGGCGACGGAACGCGCCGCCGACATGCTGAGCGGCTATGTCTACGACATCGACCCGACGCCGCTGCCGGAAGCGTCGATCACCAACATCGAATGGGCCGAGGCACCGAGAAACCGCTCCGCCGGCTGACGGCCTGCAGCCTCAATAGGACAGCTTCGGATACCAGTCCGGCGCCCGGCCTTCGGGCGTGGCATCGAGCACGGTCCAGAGCGGCATCAGATCGGGCGCGCCGCGCGGATCTTCGCCGGGATCGGCCGCCGCCTCGCCCATCTCCTCGCTCCAGAAATGACGGATGGTGCCATCGCGCCGTGTGAAGACATTGAAGGCGGCGCCATCGCTGCCATCCTTGCCGATCGCGTGATAATCGCGGCTGTATTCATCGGTCATATCCGAATAGAGCGGCAGGTGATGCCAGCCGCGCTCCTTCTTGAATGCGAGTAGCCTTTCGATCGGCGAGCGGGCGACGACGGCAAGCGCCACGCGCTGCTGCATATCGGGCACTTCGCCATCCCAGGCCGACAGCAGCGAGGTGCACATCGGACATGGGCGCTCGCGTTCACGCCCGTACATGTAACTGTAGACGACCAGCGTGTCCTTGTCGGCGAAGAGCTCGCTGAAGCTTATCGGCCCGTCGGCGCCTGAGAAGCGGTAGTCTTTCGTCACCGCGCCGCCCGGCGGCAGCGCCCGGCGCTGTACCGCCACGCGTTCGATGTGGCGGCGCAATTCGATCTCTTCGGCGAGCAGCGTATCGCGGGCGATGCGATATTCCTCGCTCTCGTTGGGAAACCTTACGCCGTTCTTTGCCGCAAGCACGGCGGCGGGGACGAAATTCTGATTATTCATATTCATATCCTCCTACGGTTGCCTGAGAACGTGCTGACCTGCAGCACATCGTTAAGATGACGATCGGCGGATGCGAAAGTCGACAGTGCGGCGCGAAAAGCGGCGGAAGAAAAATTCCCACTTCGGAATCCCGAAATTCCCCCGCTTCGGGATTCCGAAATGCGCGGGCTTTTTTGCCCCGCCGCGTCGGAAAAATATGTAATGATTTCAGTCCCGCAGCTAATTTCGGGATTCCGAAGTGCTATATAGATTTTGGTGGGAGTTCCTCAAGATCGCCTAGCTTCGAAGCGAGACCTTGTGAATGTCCGAAAGCAAAAAGGGCGCTCGACCCTTGCGGGGAGCGCCCTTATCCTGTCGGACAGCAAAGGGTTCGACAACGTCGATACCCCAAGCATCCGTTTTTCAGGCAGGGCTGGTATATGCGCCCTTTGCGTCGCGGTTTCAAGGGCCGATCTGCATCATAGTTTTGCGATCCCCTAAAAGGCGACGCCGGTCACCGGGTTGACCACCGGCCGTTCGCTCTTGTCCCCTTCCCCGGCCGGCTGCACGGCCGGCGGCGCCATCGAACCTGAGTCAGCAGGCTCAGGTTTCTCGGGGACGGCGGCGACATCCTTGGGACGGCGCTGCTCCGGCTTTACGTTTTCGTCGTTCGTTGACATTGTCTGTCTCCTTTCCAGGAACAAGTCACGGGCGTCGACATGGTTCCGATGGCGGATGGAGGATTGCCGATGCTTGACAGGTTTCTGATGCAAGGCCCCGAGGATGCGCGCTTCACCATCCTGCTTGCGCATGGCGCCGGCGCGCCGATGGATTCGGCGTCGATGACGGCCGCGGCGGACGCGCTTGCCGATGTCGGCTTCCGCGTTGCCCGTTTTGAATTCGCCTATATGGCCGCCCGCCGCACCGGAATCCGCAAGCCGCCGCCGCGCGCCGAAACGCTTGATCCCGAATATGAGGCGGCGATTGCCGCGCTCGGCGCAGAAGGCCCCCTCATCATCGGCGGCAAGTCGATGGGCGGCCGGGTCGCGAGCATGGTCGCCGACGATCTCCATGACAAGGGGAAGATCGCCGGCCTCCTCTGCCTCGGTTATCCCTTCCATCCGCCCGGCCAGCCGGACAAGCTGCGCACCGGCCATCTCAAGGGGCTGGCGACACCCGCGCTGATCTGCCAGGGAACGCGCGATGAATTCGGCACCCGCGACGAGGTGCCGGGCTACGATCTCTCCGACCGGATCGAAATCCTCTGGCTCGAGGATGGCGACCACGACCTCAAGCCGCGCAAGAAAATCTCCGGCTTCTCGGCTGCCGATCACCTCGCCACGATGGCGCAGGCGGCCAAGGCCTGGGCCGAGCGGTTGCCAGTTTAAGCGCCGGCTTTTGGCTGCCGTCGCCGGCTTGCAAGCTTCCTGACGTCGATGCGCCGATCGGCCGCGAAAACGGTGATTTCGAAGTGATCGGCCTGCAGCACATCGCGAATGTTGCGCGGCCGATGCGCGGCGATATTCACCCCGCCCCGCAGCCGCACACTGTCATAGAGGATGCCGGCGCCGCCGCTCGAACGCACCTCTTCGCCCAGCACCTGCGACGCCGCATAGCTCGCGCCGTCATAGACATCGGGCCGCAATGTCTGCTCGCCGCGAATGTCGAGATAGTCGCCGATCAGAGCGGCCGCATAGCTTCGGTAGGTGCGCGCCATCGTCGCCACGCCGCGGGCGACGGTCTCGCGCCGGAGATGATGGCCGACCTCGGCGGCGGCTGTCTTCAGATTGTCGGCGGCATACCAGGCGCCGAGATCGGGGCCGTTGAAACGCATGCCGCCCGGCGCGACATGCAGGAACGCCGCCATCACGATGCTGGCATTCGGACTGCCGTAAACCCATTCATCCCTCGCAAGCCGCTGGATGCGGTCGGCGACAAGCCGATCGTTGGTCCAGCCGACCAGTTCCATCACGGCTTCGAGATCGGCCGCCCGCGTCACCGTGTCGAATAGCCCGATCGGCGGAAATTGCGATGGGATCAGCCGGTAGGACGGCCGCGGCGCCTCGGCAAAACGCTCGCTCACCGGAAGACGATGTCCGCGTCTTCGTACGGCGTGAAGGCCTCGTCGAGCCTGTTCGGCGGCATGTAGAGGCCGCCGCGGGCGCCATCGAGGAACCGACGCACGGTCATCAACCCGTCCTGGGTTCCGTTGGTGACGATATCGAGCGGCGGATGGCCGCCGAACACCGGCGCCTCGTGCGGCGTGCGCATCCAGGCGACGCCGGCGCGTTCGTCGGAAAACAGCACGCCGAGCGCCTGATGGATGCCGAATACTGCGGAGATCCGGGTCAGCGTATCGACATCGAGCGTGAAAGCCCCGTGCTCGCGCGCCTGCTTGGCCCAGCTGTGATAGGTCGAGCGGGAGGGGTAGCCGAGCACGAGCAGGCGCTGCTCTTCGTTCAAGCCCCAGAGATCGGCGATCGCCAGAAAGGTCCGCAAGGCCGGCGGGCTCAGCCGCCGTCGGTTTGCCGGCGCAAACCGCTCCGTTTCCAGCCGTTCCGGCTCCTGTTCTCTGCGTCGCGCCTGCTGCATCGTGTTCTCCTGTCCTGAACTAGATTTAGTCCAAATCTGGGCATTCAGCAAGCGAATTTGAAGAGGGAAGGTCAGGAAAGCTCCCGCGCCGCCTCGCGGATCGTCTGCACCAGAAATCGATTGCAGTGCCGACGGCACGGCATCGGCGCGCATCGTCAGCCCGACCGGCCCCTTGGTCTCGGCGGTATCGACCGGCAGAAGCGCCAGCCGCCCGTCGGAGACATCGCCGGCCACGACGCCGTTGGAAATAATCCAGATCGCATCGCTTGCCCTGAGGAAAGCGCGGCCGAAGGCATCCGACACCGTCTCGATCTGGTTCGGCAGGCTGGAGACGCCGTTGGCGATGAGGAAATTTTCGACAACCGGCCGGATGATCGAACCGCGCGTCGGCATCAGTACCGTATAGTCGCTGAAGGCTGAGAACAGCGACTGGCGGCCGTCAAGCAGCGGATGGCCGGCGCGCACGGCAAACACCACCTGTTCGGAATAAAGATGCTCGAAGGAAAAGCCGGCCATCTTTTCGGCGCCGGCCAGGCGCCCGACGACCAGATCGAGGTCGCCGACGCGAAGCTCTTCCAAGAGCACCGCGTTCTCACCGGTGACGATCTTCACCCGGCTCCAGGTTTTCTCCCTGAGAAAGAGCTCCATCGCCCGCGGCATGATGCGCGATGAGACCGTCGGCAGGGCGCCGATCCGGATCGGCGGCGCATCGGCGAACTGTTCCTGCGAGACGGAATCGAGACCCTGGCGCAGCGCCGTCAGCGCCGCCCCGGCATGCCGCAGGAAAACCTCGCCATAGCGGGTGATCTTGATGCCGCGGCCGTCGCGCTCGAAGACGTCGACGCCCAGCACCTGCTCCAGTTCGCGGATCGTCTTCGTCACCGCCGGCTGGCTGACATGCAGCAATTCGGCCGCCTTCATCACGCTCTTCTGCCGCGCCACCTCGACAAAGGTCTGCAGATGGCGAAACTTGATGCGGCTGTCGATCATCGACCACATAACTCCTGGGTTATCGAAAAGCCAGAAAATATCATTTTACTTAACCGGATCAACCGGTCAGTTTTATTATTAGGAGTAGGTGCTGCTGGGTGGTTTCCGCACGGCGGGTTTGTCGAGAAAGCCAACCCACTTTCCGTTATCCTCGGGCTTGACCCGAGGATCCATGCCGCGGGCTGCCGGTGGATGCCGCGTGGATGCTCGCTCAAGGCCGAGCATGACGGAGGGCGGAGAGACCGACGGAGCCATTCTCGGCGTGGGTATTCGTGTCGAAACGCGCTTCGCCAGCGGAACCAAACCATGCCGGCCCTCGGCCGAGCTAACGTGATGAGGACGTGACGTGCAATTCGCCCGCATAAACGACGTGACGATTCATTATCAGGTCATCGGCGCGCCCGCCGACCGGCCGGTGATCGTCTTCATCAATTCGCTCGGAACGGATTTCCGCATCTGGCGCGACGTCGTGGTGCGGCTTGCCGGCGACTTCGCCATCATTCTTTACGACAAGCGCGGCCACGGCCTTTCCGATGTCGGCCAGCTCCCCGCGTCGATCGAGGACCATGCGACTGATCTCGCCGGCCTGCTCGATCTGCTCTCGGTGAAGGACGCCGTCATTTGCGGCCTCTCCGTCGGCGGCCTTATTGCCCAGTCGCTCCATCAGCGGCGGCGGGATCTCGTGCGCGCCCTCATCCTCAGCGACACCGCCCCTAAGATCGGCACAGCGGAAAGCTGGAATGCCCGCATCGCCGCGGTTGAGAAAAACGGCATCGGCAGCATCGTCGACAGCATCATGGAGCGCTGGTTCACGCCTGCCTTCCGCCGGCCCGAAAACACCGCTTATTCAGGCTATTGCAACATGCTGTCGCGCCAGCCGGTCGAAGGTTATATCGCCGCTTGCGAAGCGATCCGGGATGCCGATTTCACCGAAGCGGCCAAGAGGATCGCGGTCCCGACGATCTGCATCGTCGGCGACCAGGACGGTTCGACGCCGCCCGATCTCGTGCTTGCGACCGCCAAGCTGATTCCGGGCGCCCGTTACGAGGTCATCCCGGACTGCGCCCATATCCCCTGCGTCGAGCAGCCGGAAGCGCTGACGGCGATCATCCGCGCCTTCCTCACATCGATTTCGCCTGGAGAAAGCAGCCCATGAACGAGCCTCCCTCCGAACGCTTCCGGCAGGGCATGGCGACCCGCCGCGCCGTGCTCGGCGACGCCCATGTCGACCGTGCCGCCGCGACCGCCACGGAGTTCGACCGGCCCTTTCAGGAGCTGATCACCGAAGCCGCCTGGGGCCATGTCTGGTCGCGTCCTGTCCTGACCAAGCGAGAGCGCTCGATCGTCACCATCGCGCTGCTGGCGGCGCTCGGCCAGGACGATGAGGTCGCCATGCATGTGCGCGCCAGCGCCAATACCGGAGCGACCCGCGAGGATATATGCGAGGCGCTCCTGCATGTGGCGATCTATGCCGGCGTTCCCGCCGCCAACCATGCGATCAAGATCGCCAAGCAGACCTTTGCACAAATGGACGCCGAGCAGGCGGCCTGAGGGGGAAACATGTCCGAATTGGTCAATCGCAAGCCGGAGACCGGCGCCTTCTTCGCCCGCGACCGCGCCTGGCATGCGCCGGCGCTGACGCCCGGCTACAAGACCTCGGTGCTGCGCGCGCCGCAGCGCGCCCTGCTGTCGCTCGACGGCACGATCTCCGAAACGACAGGTCCGGTCTTCGGCCATTCGATGATCGGCGAGCTCGACAACGACCTGATCCTGAATTATGCGCGCCCCGGCGAAAGCGCCATCGGCGAACGCATCATCGTCCACGGCCGCGTGCTCGACGAGCGGGCAAAGCCGGTTGCCGGCGCCCTCGTCGAGTTCTGGCAGGCCAATGCCGGCGGGCGCTATCGCCACAAGAAGGAAAGCTATCTGGCGGCGATCGACCCGAATTTCGGCGGCTGCGGCCGCGCGATCACCGACGAGGAAGGCCGCTATCATTTCCGCACAGTGCGGCCCGGCGCCTATCCCTGGCCGAACGGCGTCAACGACTGGCGTCCCGCCCATATCCATTTCTCGATCTTCGGCCACGGCTTTGCCCAGCGGCTGATCACCCAGATGTATTTCGAGGGCGACCCGATGATCTGGAAATGTCCGATCGTCGGCACCATCCCGGACAAGGCGGCGATCGAGCAGTTGATCGCGCCGCTCGACTGGGGCAACACCATTCCGATGGATTCACGCGCCTATAAATTCGATATCGTGCTGCGCGGCCGTCGCTCGACGATGTTCGAAAACAGGCTGGAGGGCAACTGACCATGCAGCAGCTCGGCTATCTCAAGGAAACCCCGTCGCAGACGGCCGGCCCTTATGTCCATATCGGCCTGACACCGAATTTCTGCGACATAACAGGCGTCTACGACAGCGATCTCGGCGTGGCGATGGTCAACGACAAGACGCTCGGCGAACGCATCACCGTCACCGGCCGCATCTTCGACGGCGCCGGCGCCCTGGTGCGCGACGCCGTCGTCGAGATCTGGCAGGCCGACAGCGCCGGCCTCTACAACAGCCCCTCGGAAATGCGCGGCGCCGCCGACCCGAATTTCACCGGCTGGGGCCGCTGCCCGACCCGCGCCGAAGACGGCGTCTATAGCTTCGAGACCGTCAAGCCCGGCCGGGTCCCTTTCAAGGACGGCCGCAGACAAGCCCCGCACATCACCGTCTGGATCGTCGCCCGCGGCATCAATATCGGCCTGCAGACGCGCATGTATTTCCCGGAGGAGGCCGAGGCCAATGCCGCCGACCCGCTGCTATCGCGCATCGAACATCGCGAACGCGTCGCCACGATGATCGCCACCCGCGACGGAGCGACGTGTCATTTCGACATCCGTTTGCAGGGTCCTGACGAAACGGTGTTTTTGGATATTTGAGGGGTTGGCAATGGCTTATCCATGAGGTTCAGTGCAAGTAGCCCCCTCACCCTGGCCTCTCCCCGTGGGGGAGAGGGGAACAGTGCCCCAAATCCACTCCCCTCGGGGGCCCGAAGGACGGCAGCCGGATGAGGGGGCCACAGCCAAAAACGAGCAGACCATGACCGCATCGCCCTTCGACCACCCCTTCCTCTCCGGCCTCGTCGGCGACGATGAAATCGCATCCTATTTTTCCGCCGAAGCCGATCTCCGCGCCATGGCCGCCTTCGAGGCCGCGCTCGCCAAGGCCGAAGCCGATCACGCCGTCATCCCCGCCGAAGCGGCAAGAAGGATCGCCGAAACCTGCGCCGGCTTTTCTCCGGATCTGGCCAGTCTTCGCGCCGCAACGGCGCGCGATGGCGTCGTCGTGCCCGATTTCATCAAGCAGCTGCGCGCCGCGGTCGGCGAGGAAGCGGCCAGAAACCTGCATCTCGGGGCCACCAGCCAGGATGTCATCGACACCAGCCTGATGATCCGGCTGAAGGCGGTGGTCTTCCTGTTTGCCGGCCGGCTTTCCGCCATCGTCTCCGGCCTCGATGCGCTCGAGCGCCGGTTCGGCGGCAATAGTCTGATGGGCCATACCCGCATGCAGGCGGCAATCCCGATCACCGCCGCCGACCGTCTCGCTGCCTGGCGCGCGCCGCTGACGACCTATCGCGACCGCCTGACCGAGCAGAATTTCCCCGTCCAGTTCGGCGGCGCGGCCGGCACCCTCGACAAGCTCGGGCCGCAGGCCGCAGCCGTGCGCGCCTCGCTCGCCCAGGAGCTCGGCCTCACCGACATCGGCCAATGGCAGAGCACGCGCCTTGTGATCGCCGATATATCCGGCCTGTTCGCCTCGATCTCGGGCAGCCTCGGCAAGATCGGCCAGGATATCGCCCTGCTCGCCCAGGCGGGCCGCGAGATCGAAATTGCAGGCGGCGGCACCTCTTCGGCGATGGCGCACAAGCAGAATCCCGTCGCCGCCGAAATCCTGGTCTCGCTCGCCCGCTTCAATGCCACGGCGCTCTCCGGCATCCACCAGTCGCTCGTCCATGAACAGGAACGCTCGGGTGCCGCCTGGACGCTCGAATGGCTGCTGCTGCCGCAAATGGCCATGGCAACGGCCGCCTCGCTGCGGCTCGCCGGAGAACTCATAGGAAATATCAAGAGACTCGGAACTGCGTGACGCGGCATCGACAACAGCCAGCATAGGGCGAGTATTCTGTCGCCCGGCGCGGCAATTGTTTTTTCGATCGCGCGCAACCATCTAATAGGCATGACTTGCGGAAAACGCCCGCCTCGAGCAGCCCATTTACCGAAAACCAACCATACTGGGTTGCTTTCCGACGCGAAAGCCGATTGCTTAGGAGAATATACTTCTTCTTCCGCTAGCGGTTAGGAGAGTGAAAGGGGGCGCAGGCAAACCCTTGGAATTCTGCTGCTTCGCATCGGGATAAACTATGATTACGATGGCGATGCGGGAAGGCCGGTTTGAAAAACGATGACGACAGAACAGTTTCAGATAAAATTTTGGGGCGTCCGCGGCAGCATTCCCGTATCGGGCCCCGAATTCGACCGCTACGGCGGTAACACGTCCTGCATCGAAATTCGCTGCGGAAACCATCGGATGCTTTTTGACGCAGGCTCCGGCCTACGCGAGGCCGGGCTGTCATTGCTCGCCGACGGCGTCAGCGACGTCGATCTCTTCTTCAGCCACTGCCATTACGACCACATCATCGGGCTGCCCTTCTTCAAGGCGATCTACTATCCCTCGATCAACGTCAACATCTGGTCGGGCCATCTCGACGGTAAGATGAGCACACGGGAAATGGTCGAGCAGTTCATCAGCCCGCCCTGGTTCCCCGTCAAGACCGACATCTGTCAGGCGACGATGAACTTCCGCGATTTCCATGCCGGTCAGGTTCTGACCCCGCATGAGGGCATCGAAATCAGGACCTTCACGCTGAACCATCCGGGCGGCGCCATCGGCTATCGCATCGAGTGGCAGGGCCGTTCGATCGCTCTGATCTACGACATCGAGCATATCCCCGGCACTTACGATCCGGTCTCGCTGGAAATGATGCGCGACGCCGATCTCGTCGTCTACGACTGCACCTACAATGAAGACGAGATGCAGCGTTTCAAGGGCTTTGGCCATTCGACCTGGCAACACGGCACCGAGCTCGCAAAAATGGCCGGCGCCAAGCGCTTCGCCCTGTTCCACCACGCCCCCTCCCGCACGGACGAGCAGCTGGCGCAGATGGAAGCGCAGGCCGAGGCCGCCTTCCCCGGCGCCTTCGCTGCGCGCGACAATCAGACCGTGGTGATCTGACCGCTGCCGAACCGCTCCTTGTCGGCGCCAAGGCAAGTTGAAGACGCCTTGGTCCTTCGCCGCCCGCGCGCCTGCGCTTTCCTGACGGAACAGTAGCCGGGCCTGACCGTTTCCCCGGCAGCGCAAGATCGATGAAGCGGGGATCAGCCATGACCGTGTTATCAGGACAATGCCTTTGCGGGCAGGTGCAACTTTCTGTTCGAGGCGACCCCTTGCGCGTCGGCATTTGTCATTGCACCGATTGCAGGAAGGAGAGCGGCTCGGCCTTCACCTTCTATGGAATCTGGCCCGCCGGCCAGTTCGAATATTCCGGAGAAACCGGCGAGTTCCACGGCCGGCGTTTTTGCACCGGCTGCGGCTCGCGGCTGTTTTCCGCCGATGAGGAAGAGGCGGAAATCAAGCTCGGCATCCTGTCCGAAGCCCCGACGCCGCTCGTGCCGCGTTACGAACTCTGGATCAAGCGCCGCGAACCGTGGCTGCGGCCGGTCGAGGGCGCCGAGCAGCACGAGGAAGATCGCAGGTGAACGGCCACGTCGAAAACCCTCCCGTCGCCGCGCTCGTCCGGCATCGCCGCACCACCGTCGCTGGCATCGAGACCTTCTATCGCGAGGCCGGTCCGCCGGACGCGCCTGTCCTGCTGCTGCCGCACGGCTATCCCTGCTCGTCCTATGAGTTTCGCAATCTGATGCCGCGCCTTGCCGATCGCTGGCGGCTGATCGCTCCGGATTTCCCGGGCGCAGGCTACAGCGGCACGCCTGATGATTTCGACTACAGTTTCGATGGTTACGCCGCCTGGCTGGAGTCCTTCGTCGGCGCGGTCGATGTCGGCCGCTTCGCCCTCTATCTCCATGATTTCGGCTCGCCGATCGGTGCCCGGCTGGCGATCAGAGCGCCGCGGCGCGTCGTGGCGCTCATCATCCAGAACGGCGACATCCCCTACGAGGATGCGCTCGGACCGAAATATGCGGATATCGAGGCGACGTGGAGCCTACCGCCCGCAGAGATGAGGAAGGCGCTGGCGGAAGCGATCAACGAGAAGACGTTCAAGGAGGAATTCCTCAACGACCTGCCACCGCCTCTTGCCGATGCCATCCCGCCGGACCTCTGGACGCTGCACTGGTCATTGATGACGCCACAGCGCAAGCAAATCGCCATCGATCTGATCGCCGGTCTCAGGGAAAACCGCACCTGGTTTCCCGAGCACCGCAAATATCTCCGGGACTTCCAGCCGCCGACCCTGATCGTCTCGGGGCCGAACGACCACTACATGCCGGAAAAGTCGGCACGCGCCTATCTCCGCGATCTGCCGGACGCCGAACTGCATCTGCTCGGCGGCGGACACTGGCTGCTCGAGACCCACCTCGACGAGGTCGCCGCCCTCATGCGGGACTTTCTCGGACGCGTTCACGCCGCCTGATTACGCTCGCAGAAGTGCAGGCGCCGGCGACCAGCGGACGGCGGGGTGTCGGGCCGTCTGCTCGAATAGGGCCGACAGGAAATCCCAGGCGGCCGCGTCATGCACGAGATGATGGGTGAGAACACCGATCGGCTCGTCGCTGCCGGCAAACCGGTCGCCAAGCTCGGCCACCAGTTCGGCAACCAGTTCCCCTTCGCTGCGGCCGCCGCGTGTGCCATGCCAGTCAATAATGTCGACATGGGTGTTGAGAAGCGGCATCGGCCCGTCCCGCTTTGCCCGCCCGTAGACCGAAAGCGCTGCAAAGCCGAGATCGGGCAGAGCAGGGATGAGGGCGGCGTGGATCCGGTTCCACGGCGGCACCAGGATCGGCACAAAGCGGGCGGGATGCAGCCGCTGCAGCAGCCGAAACCCGTCGCGCAATTCACCGAGAACGACGTCCGCCGGCCGCTCGCTGCCGAGTTCCTGTTTTTTGCGCTCACGCCCGGCATGATTGGTGTGAGACCAGCCATGCACCGCGATGGCGACGGACGCTTCCTCCGCCAGCCGCGCGGCCAATGTTTCGCCGGTGAGACCGGGAATGACGGCGAGCGTCAACGGAATGTCGTACCGACCGGTCAGCGCCAGCAGCGTCTCCAGATCAGGCGTCGGCTCGACGGCATCGTCATCGCGCAGCCAGAACCGCGCCGCGCGGCCGGCGGCCTGCCAGCGGTCAAGCTCGCGGCGCAGCGGCTCCCAGCTCTTGCCTTCGCTCATTCTCCTGCTCCTGTTCCGGCGCTTTCGCGCAAAATCCCGTCCAAGGCGCGCGCAGCCGTCGCAAGCGAACGCTGATCGAACACGAAGCGCCGTGCCGCCTGCCCCATCACCTCACGCTTCTCACCGTCGTCGAGCAGGACGGCCACCGCCGCGGCATAAGCGGCAACGTCTCCATCCGGCGTCAAAAGACCGGTGACGCCTGCCTCGACGACGGCGGGCACGCCTGCCGTTGCCTGCGCGACCACAGGCAAGCCGGCCGCCTGCGCCTCCAGATAGGCAAGCCCGTAAGCCTCGCCGCAACCGGGCCAGACATAGAGGCCGCCGCGCCCCAGCAATCCGGCAATCTCGGCAGCACCCAGCGCGCCGAACCATTCCACGCGCGGGGAAAAGTCGGCAAACAGCGCCTGCACCTCCTGCCGCATCGGCCCGTCGCCGGCGATGGAAAGGCTCCATGGCCTGTCCTCGATCAGCCGCAATGCTTTTGCAAGCATCGCATAACTCTCCATCTTGTCCCCTGCCCGCATCATCGCCACCGTCACCAGCCGGCGCGGATCCGGCCTGGGTGGCAGCGCTTCGAAGAGCGCCGGATCGATGAAGGGATTCAGGCTGGCGAGCCGCGCCGCCGGAAAGGCGGCGGAAAGGCCGGCCCGGTCGCGCTCGGTGAAGCAGATATTCACCGCCGCCTGCAAGACCGCCTCGCCCACACGCTTCTGCTGCGCCGCCCAGCCGGTCCCGTCCCGCTTTGCCGCATAGGAGGCCTCGGCTGTGACATAGGGAATGGCGAATTCGGCCGATATCGCAGGCCCGAAGGGATCGGGCGATTTATAATAGGGATGGTAGCAGAACCAGAGCTCGGGGCGCGGCGCCGATTGCCAGTTCAGCCTGAGCCGCTCATCTTCGGCGCGGATGGCGGGCTCGAGCGCGACTGCCGCCTCCGGCGTTGCGGCATAGCTGCGGAATTCGGAGACGACCTCGACCGCGTGCCCGGCAAGCTCCAGCGCCCGGATCAGCAGCCGCGCCATCAGCCGATCGCCCGACGGCACCGGATGGTTCGGTGATTTCATCGGCGCGTAGAAAGCCACCCGCATGCGGCATCCCTCATAAGACAGACTGTTTCCAAATCGGCGCTCGCGGCCGGGCGAAAAATTCCGCTATTGTCCCTTTCCCTAAAACTTGCGCATAAGCATATGGAATGTGATCGCGCTCGAAGCAATTCCGCCTTTTTTGCAATCTCTATGGGCCTGCGGTTCCATCGACAAGAACGGGAATGAATGACGACGGCCTCAGCCACAGGGATTTTTTCGGAGCGCGCGATCAGACGGGCGAGGCTTGGTTCCGGCCTCGTCATTTTCATTTTCGTCCTGCTGCATTTGTCGAACCATGCGCTCGGGCTGATTTCGCTCGCCGCCGCCGACAAGGCCCGCCACCTTTTCCTCGCCATCTGGCGCAATCCCGCCGGCACCGCGGTGTTTTACGCCTCGGTGCTGATCCATATGGGGCTGGTGCTGCGCGCCATCTACATGCGCCGCAGCCTGGTCATGCCGAAGGGCGAAACGGCGCAGATCGTGCTCGGCCTGCTGATCCCGCTGCTTCTCATCGACCATGTCATCGGCACCCGCATCGCCCATGAACTCTATGGCTATATCGACGATTACCAGACGGTCGTCGAGCAGTTCTGGATCAAGAACCCGGCGAACGGCGCACGCCAGGTGCTGGGCGTCATCGCCGTCTGGTTCCATGGCTGCATCGGCCTCCATTTCTGGCTGCGCTACCGACCGTGGTATGCGGGCGCCGCGCCGCTGCTGCTTGCGCTGGCGATCCTCGTGCCGGTGCTCTCGATCCTCGGTTTCGTTGAGATGGGCCGCACCCTTGCCGATCCCTCCTATCAGCTGACGACCAATCCCTACGAGGTCAACCTCAACGCCCACTATCTCCACGACCCTGAGGTTCGCGCCCGGATCGCCACGGTCCGGGCCGGGCTCTACGGCGCTTTCTCGGCCTCGCTGCTCCTCGTCGTCGTCGCCCGCGCCCGGCGCCGGCTGAAGGAGCGCCTCGACCAGGTGGCGGTGCATTATCCGGGCGGCGAGGTGATCCGCGTGCCGCGCGGCTTCACGGTGCTGGAAGCAAGCCGGCTCGGCGGCCTGCCGCATTACTCCGTCTGCGGCGGCAAGGGCCAATGTTCCACCTGCCGCGTGCAGATCCTCGGCGACTATGAAAGCCTGCCCGCGCCCGACAAGATGGAACAGACGACGCTCAGGCGCATCAATGCCGGCCCCGACGTTCGGCTCGCCTGCCAGCTGCGCCCGGACCGCGACGTGGCGGTCGCCCCACTTCTGGTGCCGGCGGTCGAAACCGCCCTTCCCGCCAACAGCCAGGAGACCAGCCCGGGGCGCGAACGCGAGATCGCCGTGCTCTTCGTCGATATCCGCCATTTCACCACGCTGACGGAAACGCGCCTGCCCTTCGACGTCGTCTTCCTGCTGAACCGCTATTTCGCCATCATCGGCAAGGCGGTGGAGCAGGCGGGCGGGCGGCTCGACAAGTTCATCGGCGACGGCGCCATGGCGCTCTTCGGCCTCGGCACCGCGCCGGAGGAAGCCTGCCGCCAGGCGCTTAACGCCGCTGCGGCGATCGTCGGCGAGATCGAGAAACTCGCCGCCGAACTGGCCGAGGAGCTGGCGCTGCCGCTGCGTATCGCAATCGGCATCCACACCGGCCCGGCCGTCGTCGGCACGATGGGCTACGGCCGGGTGCGCAGCATGACGGCGATCGGCGATACCGTGAACGTCGCAAGCCGGCTGGAAAGTGCCGCCAAGGAGTTCGAAGCGGCAATCGTCATCTCCGAGCCGGTGGCGAAGCTCGCCGGCGCCGACCTTTCCGGCATAGAAAGCCGCCAAATCAGCGTGCGCGGCCGGGCGCTACCCTTGAAAGTCTATGTCATTCCGAGAGAGAAAGCGGCAGAACCGCTCGAAGGAAAAGACTGATGCCCGGCAAGCCCTGGCTCACCGCCAAATATTGGAGCCGCCGCCTGCGCAAGGCGCGCAATGCCGCCGCCTCGCGCTTTTTCGACACCCGCTTCGGCCGCCGCCTGCTGATCGAAAATATCGGCCCGCGCGTCGTCTCAATGACGGTCGATGCCGGCGATCATCTGATGACCTTTTCGCCGGCCGACTATATCGGCCGCAAGGTCTTCCGGAAGGGTCATTTCGAGCGCGACGCCGTCGACCGGCTGGTCGTCATCCTGCGCGAGCGCGGCCTGCTTCGAAAGGAGGCGACGCTGCTCGAGATCGGCGGCAATATCGGCACCCAGACCGCCTATTTCGCCTTGAGCGGCACTTACGCCCAGATCGTCAGCATCGAGCCCGACCCGCGCAATTTCCCGCTCCTTGCCCTCAACATCCGCCAGAACCGGCTGGAAGAGAAAGTACGGCTCGTCAATTGCGCCGCCGGCGAGCGCCAAGGCGAGATCGACTTTTTCCTCAATCGCAACAATCACGGCAAGAGCAGCGCCATTCGCCAAAGTGCGACCGACACGAAGATCAGCGTGCCGGTAAAGCCGGTATCCGAGATCCTTGCCGACCTGGCGATCGACCCGGCCGCCATCGGCCTCGTCTGGATGGATATCGAGGGTTACGAGCCGGTCGCCTGCCGCTCGATGCAGCCGCTGCTTGCCCGCCGTGTGCCGCTCCACATGGAGTTCACGCCGCTGTTCTATGGACCTGAGGGCACGAGAGCCTTCATCTCAATGCTTGCCGGTTATTATGAGGATTGCCTCGTCCTCTTCGAGGACCGCGAGGAGGAGATGAAAGTGCGGGATCTGCCGGGGAATTCGATCAGTATAACGTGCTGTTTTTGCCGTAAAGGCAGCCTTGTGCGGGCACGCCTTCCATTGCACGAGAGCGGAGTCTGGCGTCAGCCGGCGTTCTCAACCTGACGCCGGCTGCAAGAATGAGGCGCCGGCCACCTTCTTCTCCGCCGGCTTCGATGCGGACGTGAATTCCGCATCATGCTTGCCACCACTCGGCTTTTTCCAAAATGACCTTCCGCATCACTTTGTGTTTGTCGGGAGCCCGGATCTCAATAGTTTTGCCTTTCTTTCCCTTTTTTACCGCTTCACAAACTGCAAACACCGCCGAGAGCACTGGCTCGTGGATAGGATCCGACATTCCAAGAATGGTTGCAGCTTTGATTGCCGATTCTGGCGTCATCTTGAAACCGCATGAAGATTTCGACACCTCACGAAAGAACATGGCTGCGGCCATGCGATCTCCGGCCTGAGCGTGACCTGTAGCAGAAAGAATAAGCGCCAATGTGCCTAAAATCCGTAATTTCATTGCAATATCCCTAATTTAGAATCTGCGGTGCAATACAAACCTGCGAATTCTGAAGTCAGTTTTGCTGCCCTCAAAACCACAACTCTTCAGAATTCGACCAATAGGCGGGAATCTACCATCCCATCACTTCGAGCGACAAACCGGCAGCAGGCCCGCGTGGATGGGCACGCTCTAGGCAAATACCTCTGCGCGCGCTTCGGGACTCAACGGGTCCGATCCGAACTTGTTAGGCCCTTTGGTGCCCGGAAGCAGGGAAATAACAATCGTCACAGGGGCTGTGAGGAACATGGCATAGGGAATAAAGCTCAGGGCAAACAGCGCGAGATACCACCAACCGGAAATGTTGCGATCATGGAAGCGGCGAACCTGCAGGGATATCAGCGGCAAAAGCATTGCGAGCGTGAACAACATCCAGATGACCACGGTATAATGAGCCGGTGACGGGGCTCCGCCGCCACTGGTTAGGAAGGCGAGCACAGTGGCCAGAATTGCAAGCGGGAACAGCGCCAGCACATAGAAGAGCCCAAACCACCAATATTCAGAGCGGGAGGCTCTGCCAGAAAAGGTTGCGTATTTCTGCTTCAGTACTGTTCGAACAGCTTCAGTAAATCTCATTGAAATGCCCCCGAGTTCCCATTGCGGCAAGCGTCGCAAGATCTCACGCCGGCTTTGCCACTATAATTCCGATGGACACAGCTACAATTCAAACGCAAAGATTGCAAGAAGTCTGCATCCTTCAAACACCGCTATATCAAAAGCACAACGCTCCGTCCCC
The DNA here is from genome assembly GCF_022385315.1 of Rhizobium sp. K102. Lineage (NCBI taxonomy): Bacteria > Pseudomonadati > Pseudomonadota > Alphaproteobacteria > Hyphomicrobiales > Rhizobiaceae > Rhizobium > Rhizobium sp. K102. Next base: position 266,351 of record NZ_CP092435.1, on the reverse strand, counting down.
ATCAGGCGGCGGAGCCGAGTGACGGTGGGGGATCTGCCTGGGCGCACTCGGTCAACCGACGCGCCGCCGTAGCACCTAACCGGCAGACTGCATCACCAGCGACTGATGGCAATGCACGCCGGCGAGCACGCCGGAGGCCGAGGCAAGCGTGCCGCTATGCATGGAGCTTGCCGCATCGCCGGCGGCGAAGACGCCCGTGATGCTGGTCTCCTTGTTTTCGCCGATCCGGATGACCGGCCCGAACATACCGTCGTCGAAGGCGCAGCCGAGTTGTTCGGCAATGGGGCTTGCCATCGCCGTTTTCGGCGCGACGAAGATGGCGTCGAGCGGCGCGATGCGGCCATCGGCGAGGCGCACTGCCTCGAGTTTCGGACTATCGCCCAGCAATTCCACGACCGGGCTGTGTTCGATGCGCACCCCGCGGGCCGTCAGCCGCGCCAGCTGCTCTTCATCGGGCTCGAACTGCGCCTGGGTGAAAAAGGTGGTCGCGCCCCAGTCCGGGATCATCATGGCCGAATGCGCCGAGTGCTGATGGTTTGCAAGGACGCCAAGCTCGCCGCCGCTCACCTCATAACCATGGCAATAGGGGCAGTGCAGCACCGAGCGCCCCCAGCGGTCTCCGAGGCCGGCAATCTCGGGCAGCGTGTCGCTGACGCCGGTTGCGAGAATGAGTCGGCGAGCGCGTTCTTCGCCGCCGCCTTCGATGCCGACGATGAATTGGTCATCCTGCTTCTGCGCGTGGACGACCTTGCCGTCGCGCAACGTGATGTTCGGATAAAGCGAAAGCTGTCTCTTCCCCTCCTCCATGATCGCCGCCGGTGCCCGGCCGTCCTGGCCGAGAAAACCGTGCGCGGCCTGCGAAAATCGGTTTCGCGGCATGCCCGCATCGATGAGCAGAACCCGCCGTCGCGCCCGGGCAAGCTGCATGGCAGCCGACAGGCCGGCAAAATTGCCGCCGATGACGATGACTTCGTAAGACATGCTGTCACTCCTTCGGTGTTGTGTTTTCATGAATCAACATAAGTTACATGAAAGGGCACGGTCAAGCGTCACGTCACTTGCGTTGTTACAGATGGCCTGCGATAATCACCCGCTCGTTCGACAGGATGGAACAATGCGCAACGACAGCCGCCTTTCCCGCATGCTGCACGTGCTGATCCACATGGATCGGCACGTGCATTCGGCGACCTCCGGAATGATTGCGAAGATGCTGAACACCAATCCCGTCGTCGTCCGCCGCACCATGGCCGGCCTTCGCGAACGGGGTTATGTCAGCTCCGAAAAGGGCCACGGCGGCGGCTGGACCTTGGTGCGTCCCTTGTCTGAGATCACCCTGCTCGACATCTACAACGCCCTTGGCGAGCCGCACCTCTTCGCCATCGGCCCCGCCGACGATCAGCCGCAATGCCTTGTCGAACAGGCGGTGAATAGCGCGCTGGCAGATGCGATGCTGGAGGCCAAGGCGCTGCTGCTGAGGCGGCTGGGCAGTGTGACTCTCAAGCAAATCGCGGACGAGTTCGAGGCAAAACTGGAAGCCCGCTCGGCTGCGGCTAATTCCTGCGCCTCGTGAGGGATTAACTCCTCCAAAAGAGGAATAACTGCCACTTCAAATCGCGACAGCGGCCGATGCCGCAATCCCCGCCCAATCGCTTACGTCCTCCGATAGAGGAAATACCGCCCTTCCTTGATCCCCTCCGGCAGCGGCAGCGCCACCAACTCCGGATGCTCAAGCGGCAGGCCGCTGACCGCGATGCCGTTATGAGCGAGCACGCCGGCGATCAGCTGCGGCAGCCAGGTCAGTGTCACGGCGTCGATCTCGTCGTGGCCGGTGCCGATATCGGCATGGGCGAGCGCTGCGCCGATGCCGAGGAAGGCCTGGCCGGAGTTCGCGGATATTGCCGGTCACCATATCTTGCGGCTCCGGCGTCGAGGCCGAATAGGAGCGGACCTCCCAGTCGAAGGCGATGATGCGGCGGTCGGGGAAATGCTCGCGCAGATGGTCATAGGTGCGGCCGTTGCCGAGGCCGAACTCCAGCACCGGGCCGTCGATTTCGGCGACCAGATCGGTGATCGCGTTCAAAATATCGCGCTGGGCCGTCAACCGGCGAATGAAGCTGTCGAGGCGGCTCATCTAAATCCGTATCCGTCATGAAATCGTGAGCGCGTGCTAACACTGAAACCTTGCCAAGTCGATTGCCGTAAATGGGAATTGGCGTTGCAGCACCAACATAGGTCTGTGCTAAGGTCGATGACATGGAAACCGTGACCGACGAAGAATTCTTTGCCGCCGTGCCGCTCTTCAGCGCCTTCGAGGGCGTGACCGATGCCGCCAACTACCGGCCGCTGCCGGATGGCTGGGTGCTGGCGCTTGCCGATATCGTCGGCTCGACCCAGGCGATCGCCGGCGGCCGTTACAAGGACGTCAACATGGCGGGCGCCAGCGTCATTTCGGCTGTGTTGAACGCCGTCGGCAAGGGCGACTATCCCTTCGTCTTCGGCGGCGACGGCGCGCTGATCGCGCTTCCGGGCGCGCTCGAGACGACGGCCCGCGAAGCGCTTGCCGCCGTGCAGGTCTGGGTCGAGGAGGATCTCGGCCTGATGCTGCGCGTCGCCATCGTTCCGGTTGCCGATACCCGCGCGGAGGGGCTCGATGTGCGCGTCGCGCGTTACTCGGCAAGCCCCTATGTCACCTATGCGATGTTCTGGGGCGGCGGCACCAGCTGGGCGGAGCGGCAGATGAAGCAGGGCCATTACGGTATAGAGCGCGCGGCCCCGGGAACACGGCCCGATCTCGCCGGCCTTTCCTGCCGCTGGAGCCCGATCGACGCGCAGAACGGCGAGATCGTCTCGATCATCGCGGTTCCCGGTGAAGGCCGGCCGGGCGAAGAATTCCGCGACCTGGTCAACGGCATCGTCGCCATCACCGGCGAGCAGAACTGCGGCAGCCATCCGGTGCCGGCCGGCGGCCCGGACTTCGCCTTCTCGCTGCACGGCATCAATCGCGAGGCCAAGGCCACAGCGCCGGCCGGCCGGCGACTACGCCAGAAGCTGATCATCTTCCTGCAGCTCGCCATCACCGTCGTCTGCTACAAGCTCGGCATTCCGCTCGGCCGGTTCGATGCGCGCCGCTACAAAAGCGACGTCGCCGGCAATTCCGATTTCCGCAAGTTCGACGACGGGCTGAAGATGACGGTCGATGTCGATGCCGAGCACCTGAAACGCATCGAGACGCTGCTGGAAGCAGCGCGGGCAAAGGGCATTGCCCGCTACGGCCTGCATCGGCAGGCCTCGGCGCTGATGACCTGCTTCGTGCCGACGCCGATTTCGCGCGACCATATGCATTTCATCGACGGCGCGTCAGGTGGTTATGCGGTGGCCGCGAGCCGGATGACCGGCAAGGCGCTTTCTACTGCGCCGTCAGTCATTTGAGGTGAAAGACGGAGTCATAGCAACTTCATCATCTCCCTTGCGAAGCTGTTCGATACTTTCGCGCAGTCGAGCGGAGTTGGCAGGCGTCGAGAGCAGGTGCAGCGTTTCCCGCATACTCTCGTATTCGCCTTCGGCGATTAAGACTATTGCTTCCGATCCTCGACGGGTCACGGTCAGAGGAGCCCGAGAGGAGAGGGCCTGATCGAAATAGGATGCAATGTTCTTCCGGAACTCGCTCAACCGAACGCGTGGCATCGAGATCCCTCTGTTAAGCTATGGCCCTCACGCCTTGATGACGTGATCGGCCGAAAGGCCGAGCCGGTTGAAGACGTTGCGGGTGTCGATGATCAGCGCCGCGCTTTTTGCAAGCGCCGCATAATCCACGCTGTCATGGTCGGTCGCCACCAACACCGCATCGTAGCCGGAAACGGCGTCCGGCGTCAGCGCCACCGATTTGCGGCCCTTCAGGGCCTGGTGTTCTCGCGTTGGCGGGATCTCGGCGACGAAGGGGTCGTGATAGTCGGCCCGGCCGCCGCGCTCTTCGATGATCTCGATCAGCCGCAGCGACGGGCTTTCTCTGATATCGGCGACGTTCTTCTTGTAGGCGAGCCCGAGCACCAGCACCTTGCTGCGGCTCAGCGCCTTGCCGGCGCGGATGTCGAGCGCTTCTGCAAGCTTGCCGACGACATAACGCGGCATTGCCGAATTGATCTCGCCGGCAAGCTCGATGAAGCGGGTTGGCAGCTCGTATTCGCGCGATTTCCAGGTGAGGTAGAAGGGATCGATCGGAATGCAATGGCCGCCTAGGCCGGGACCTGGATAGAAGGCCATGTAGCCGAAAGGCTTGGTCTTGGCCGCCTCGATCACCTCCCAGACGTCGATGCCCATCGCCGCGTAGACGGTCTTCAGCTCGTTGACGAGGGCGATGTTGACCGAGCGGAAGATGTTTTCGGTAAGCTTCACCGCCTCGGCCGTCGCATTCGAGGAAACAGGAACGACGGTCGATACCGCCGCGCCATAAAAGGCCTTCATCAGCGCCAGCGCCTCGGGCCCGTCGCCGGCGACGACCTTCGGGATGGTGGCGGTGTGATAATGCTGGTTGCCGGGATCCTCGCGCTCCGGCGAAAAGCCGACGAAGAAATCCACGCCGGATTTCAGGCCGGTGCCTTCGAGAATGACCTTCACCACGTCGTCGGTCGTGCCGGGATAGGTGGTCGATTCCAGCGCGACAAGCTGGCCGGCACGCAAATGCGCGGCGATCGAACGCGAGGTCGCCTCGACGAAGGAAAGGTCGGGATCGCGGTGCTTGGTGAGCGGCGTCGGCACGCAGATGATGATGACGTCGCAGGCGGCCAGACCGGCGAAATCGGTCGTCGCCTCGAACCGGCCTGCATCGATCTCGGCCGCAAGGGCTGCATCGCTGACGGCATCGATATAGGAGCGGCGGGCATCGAGCGCCACCATCTTGGAAGGGTCGATGTCGAAGCCGGTGACCGCAAAGCCGCTACGCGCAACGGCGATCGCCAGCGGCAGGCCGACATAGCCGAGCCCGATAACGCCGGCGCGCGCCGCGCGGGTTTCGATCTTCTGCAAAAGCGTGTCGAAGGTGGAGGTAGCCAAGGCGGGATCTCTCAAACTGGAAAATAAGGAAGCTGATCTAATGCATGATCGCAGTGAATTAAACCCGGGCGTGGATCTTCCACCTCCCACCCAGCAGGCGCTGCTCCCGACCGGTGGATGCGGTTTCGGTCGGTTATATCTCCAGCCACCGCAGTGGAGCTGCGATGGCAACTATACGACATTGCCGCTACGCTTGGACGCTGTTATGCAGCAAGCGACAGCTTCCGCTCGGGATGCACAATATGAGTTATCGCGACATATGGACCGAAGCAGATTTTGTCGACATGGGGTGGCATGACGTCGTCGTTTACTCCATGCGCTTCCCTCAAGCGGATCAGACAATTCGATTCGATATCGACTATATTTTCAAATGGCACTGGAAAGACGGAACGGTAAGCGGATGGGACGTTGCTCCATGTACGCTGCAATTCAACAACGTTTCCAATCTTGCGTTTCATTAGAATGGCAAATGCAGGGTGACACTTCCATTCTCGACATCACCCGCAACAATGGTCGGTCGTCAAAGGGAAAGCTTATGCTGTGGGACTACCAGATCGACTTTGATGTCGGACAACTTCGTTTCACCGCCAGCGGCTTCACGCAGGCTATAAGAGAGCAAGCTCTGTTTTCAACTTCCCAGTTTCTCGGGAGGAAGGAGTAAAGGGACGACCGAAAACCCCTTTAGCCGGGTGTGGCCGAAATGTCCCGGAAGCGGCCTTTGCTGCAACTTTGAAGCACAAAAAGATTCCCCTCCCATTGTTTCGCATATGCAGCATCCCTATTTTGATTTTTGATAATGAACCACCGAGAAAGGACCACCCGTCCGATCCCTCTCCAGGGAGCAAGGGGCGCCCGCTGCCGGGCCTCGGCAGATCGTTGACACTATATTGCCGCTCGTACATCCTGATTTCCCTATGACCTGCGCATGGAAATGTGCCGGCGGAAGGCGTTTTTTCTTTTGGGATGGCGTGTCTTATGAGGATCATACCGAGAATGAGCACGATCGATTCCAGCGTGTCGCCCATCCTGCTGGACCGGGTCGCCGAATGGCTGACGAATTCTTCGCTGGCAGGCGACGATCTCGAGAACATCGTGCGCGGCTTTTGCGAAAGGATTGCCGCCGCAGGCCTGCCGATCGCGCGCGTGCACCTGACATTCTCGATGCTGCATCCGCTCTACGATGCGTTGAGCTTCACCTGGCGGCGCGCCAGCGGCGTCACTATCGAGGGCTTCCGCATGCCGGCCGGGCAGAAGCCGGACCGCTTCCTGCAGAGCCCCTATTATTACCTGCTCGACAACAACCTGCAGCACATCCGCCGCCGGCTGTCGCAGGAAGGGCCGGCCGAATTCCCGATCTTCGAGGATCTGCGCAAGGACGCCATCACCGATTACCTTGCCTTCGTGCAGCCCTTCGGCGACGGTTCGGTGCAGGGCATGATGGGCTCGTGGTCGACGGACCACAAGAACGGCTTTTCCGACGACATGATCGACGCGCTGCTGAGAATGCAGAACCATCTGGCGGTCGCCGCCAAGATGGCGGTGCTCGGCAAGCTCGCCAACAACATGCTGACCACCTATCTCGGCGGCGACGCCGGCAAGCGGGTGCTGAACGGCCAGATCCGCCGCGGCGACGGCGAGACGATCCGCGCCGCCCTCGTCATGGGCGACATGCGCGAATCCACCTTGTATGCAGAAAAGGAGGGCCGCCAGGCCTATATCGACACGCTGAACCAGTTCTTCGACGCGATCGCCGCCCCCTTCAACCGGAATGGCGGCGAAATCCTGAGCTTCCTCGGCGACGGCTTCCTCGCCGTCTATCCTTGCGGGCGCCACAAGGACCCGTCGAAAATCGCCTGCGAGGCAGCACTTTCGGCCGTCCACCAGGCGCAGGCGCGGGTGGCCGAGCTCAACAACGACCGCCAGCAGAAGGGTCTCAGCAAGATCGGCTACGGCATCGGCCTGCATGTCGGCAACGTCATGTTCGGCAATGTCGGCCTCAAGGACCGCCTGACCTTCTCCGCCTTCGGATCGGCGGTCAACGAGGTGCAGCGTCTGCAGATCCTGACCAAGAAATACGGCCGCGAGGTCGTCGCCAGCCAGGCTTTCGCCGGCTATTGCGGTGGCGAGTGGACGCGAACTCGGCGAAGAGAAGCTGCGCGGCATCCGCCAGAAGGTGACGGTGCTGCAGCCGCGCGCGCCGGCCCCGGAGATCCATGTCGACGAACACTTCCGCGAGGCCGTGCAGAACGGGCTTTCCGAAGCCGAGCAGGTCATCCTGCTGCACCGGGACGCGAAGAAACAGGTCAAGCGCACAAGCATGGAGAAGTTCATCCAGTAAGACGCCAGGCCGGCGCCGATAAAACTGCGTGTTTCGTCCGGATGACCACGGCGAAAGGCGGCGATATCCCCTTGATTGTCATCAACTAGACACCCCGTTTGCGGTACGATAGTGTGCCTGAAAGGGAACATAGAAGACTGGGGAATATCATTGGTATGGCGTCCGCTGCCGATTTGTTGCGTATAGAGAATCTCGACGTCTCCTTCTCCGTTTTCGGCGACCGGCTGCGTGTCGTAAAGGAAGCCAATCTCCGCATCCTTCCGGGCAAGGTCACCGCTCTCGTCGGTGAATCCGGCTCGGGCAAATCGGTGATCAGCCAGGCGATCATGGGCATCCTGCCCAATCCGGCCAAGGCATCGGGCAGCATCCTCTTCACCGATCCGCTCGACGGCAGCACGACCGATATCCTCTCCTTGTCGCGCGACAGCGAGGAAATGCGCGACCTGCGCGGCCGGCGCATGGCGACGATCTTCCAGGAGCCGATGACTTCGCTGTCGCCGCTGCACACGGTCGGCAACCAGATCAGCGAAGCGCTTTTGATCCATACCGAAGCCGACAAGCAGGAGGCGCGTGAGAAGACCGAGGAAATGCTCGGTCTGGTCGGCTTTTCCAACCCACATCGCACCTACGACATGTATCCGTTCGAATTGTCCGGCGGCATGCGCCAGCGTGCGATGATCGCCATGGCGCTGATCTGCAAGCCGGCGCTCTTGATCGCCGACGAGCCGACGACGGCGCTCGACGTGACGATCCAGGCGCAGATCCTCGAATTGCTCCGCGAGCTGCAGGCCAAGCTCGGCATGGCGATGCTGCTCATCACCCACGATCTCGGCATCGTCGCCAACATGGCCGACGAGGTGGTCGTCATCTATCACGGCGAGATCATGGAAGCCGGGCCGGTCGAGGCGATCTTCCGCAATCCGCAGCATCCCTATCTCAAGGCCCTGATGGCCGCCGTTCCGCATTTCGACATGAAACCCGGCGAGCGGCTGAAGGCGCTGCGCGACGTGCCGGTCAATCTCGAGACTCTCGTCGGCAAGAAGAAGCCGCTGCAGGCGGAGGCGCCGGGCACGCTGCTGTCGGTCACCAATCTCTCGAAGACTTACAAGACGCGCAAGCGCAGTCTCCTCGGCAAGCATGAGGCCACCGTCCTGCGCGCCGTCGACGATGTCAGCTTCGACATCCGCCGCGGCGAATGTCTCGGCCTGGTCGGCGAATCCGGCTGCGGCAAGACGACGCTCAGCAAGATCCTGATGCGCGCCATCACACCCGACAGCGGCGCGGTCGTGTTCAACGACGGCAAGGATGTCATCGACGTGCTTGCCGTCAAGGGCGACGAGCTGCAGGACATGCGCACCAAGATCCAGATGGTGTTCCAGGATCCGGTCTCCTCACTGTCGCCGCGCATGACGGTGCGCAACATCCTCAGCGAACCACTGGAGATCCACGATCGCGGCGACAGTGATGAGCGCAAGCGCAAGGTCGAGGGGCTGATGGGGGCGATCGGCCTCGACAAGCGTTATCTCAGCCGTTACCCGCACAGCTTCTCCGGCGGCCAGCGCCAGCGCATCGGCATTGCCCGCGCGCTTGCCCTCGGCCCGAAACTCGTCATTCTCGACGAGCCGGTCTCGGCGCTTGACGTCTCCGTCCAGGCGCAGATCCTCAACCTCCTGAAGGATCTGCAGAAGGAGCTGGGGCTGACCTATCTCTTCATCTCGCACAACCTCGCCGTCGTCGATTACATGGCCGACCGCATCGCCGTCATGTGCAAGGGCCGCATCGTCGAGATCGCGCCGCGCGAAATCATCCTGCGCGATCCGGTGCATCCCTATACGAAATCGCTGCTTGCCGCCGTCCCCTTCCCCGATCTCGACCGGCCGCTCGATTTCAAGGCGCTCCGGGAAAACGGCGCCGCCGACAAGCAGAATTGGGGCGTGACCTTCACCGCCGAGCATGACGATGCTTCCGAACTTGCCTATGCCGATCTCGGCGACGGCCATCTGGTGCGCGCCCGCAAGGGCGCTACGGCCAAGGAGTTGCGCTGATGGTGACGCGTCGCACCTTTCTCGGCGGCCTTGTAGGGGCTGCGATCGCACCGGAAGTGCTTCGCGCCGAGCAGGCAGTCGAGCCGGAATTCCTCAAGGAGCGGCTGGCCGCAGGCAGCCTGCCTGCTATGGCCGAGCGTATTCCCGCCCGTCCGCGCATCGTCAATCTGAAGGAGATGGGGCTCGAACCCGGCGCCTATGGCGGCACGGTGCGCACCATCATCGGCAGCCAGCGCGACATCCGCTTCATGACGATCTACGGCTATTCCCGCCTGATCGGCTACAACAAGCACCTGCAGTTCCAGCCGGACATCCTCGCCGATTTCTACGCCGAGGACGAGAAGGTCTTCACCTTCATGCTGCGTGAAGGCCATAAATGGTCCGACGGAGAGCCGTTCACCGCCGACGATTTCCGCTACTGGTGGGAAGACGTCATTCTGAACGACAAGCTGACGCCGGGCGGCGGCGCGCTCGAGCTTCGCCCGCATGGCAGCCTGCCGCGCTTCGAGATGCTCGATCCGCTGACGGTGCGCTATACGTGGGAAAAACCCAATCCGATGTTCCTGCCGACGCTGGCAGGTCCCCAGCCGCTCGTCATCTTCGGACCGGCGCATTACCTCAAGCAATTCCATAAGAAGTTCCAGCCCGACGAGGCGAAGATGGAACAGATGATGAAGACGAGCCGCGTCAAGAAGTGGCAGGATCTGCACATCAAGATGGCGCGTTCCTACCGGCCGGAAAATCCCAACCTGCCGACCCTCGATCCCTGGCGCAACACGACAGCGCTGCCGGCCGAACAGTTCGTCTTCGAACGCAATCCGTTCTTCCACCGCGTCGATGAGACTGGCAGACAGCTGCCCTATCTCGACCGTTTCGTCCTCAACGTCTCCTCCTCGTCGATCATCGCCGCCAAGGCGGGTGCCGGCGAAGCCGATCTGCAGGCGACCGGCATCGATTTCAACGACTACACCTTCCTGAAGGAGGCCGAAAAGCGCTTTCCGGTGAAGGTCAATCTCTGGAAGGTGGCGCGCGGCTCGCGCATCACGCTCTTGCCGAACCTCAACTGCGCCGACGAGGTGTGGCGCGGCCTGTTCCGCGACGTGCGCCTGCGCCGGGCGCTGTCGCTGGCGATCGACCGGCACGAGATCAACATGGTCGCCTTCTACGGCCTGGGCACGCCGAGCGCCGATACCGTGCTGCCCGACAGCCCGCTGTTCAAGCAGGAATATGCCGACGCCTTCGTCAAGTTCGATCCCGACGAGGCCAACCGCCTGCTCGACGAGCTCGGCCTGACCAAGCGCGGCGGCGACGGCATAAGGCTGCTGCCGGACGGCCGGCGCGCCGAGATCACCGTCGAGACCGCCGGCGAAAGCAATCTCGATACCGACGTGCTGGAGCTGGTGCACGATCACTGGGCCAATATCGGCCTTGCGCTCTATACCCGCACCTCGCAGCGCGACGTCTTTCGCAACCGCGCCATGAGCGGCACGATCATGATGTCGATCTGGTACGGCCTCGACAATGGCGTGCCGACAGCCGACATGTCGCCCTCGGGCCTGGCGCCGACGCTCGACGATCAGCTGCAATGGCCGCTCTGGGGCATGCACTATCTCTCCGCCGGTCAGGAGGGTGTGGCGCCCGACCTGCCGGAGGCGGCCGAACTGATCGATCTGCTTAAACAATGGGGTTCGACGGCGAAGTTCGAGGAGCGCCAGGCGATCTGGCACAGGATGCTGTCGCTCTATACGCAGCAGGTGTTTTCGATCGGCCTGATCAACAGCACGCTGCAGCCGATCCTTCGCGCCGCCAAGCTGCAGAATCTGCCGGAAAAAGCCCTCTACGGCTTCGATCCCACCTCCTATCTCGGCATCTACATGCCGGATGCATTCTGGTACAAGGAGGCCTGAGGCGTGCTCAGATACATTCTCTGGCGCATCGCCGCCATGGTACCGACGCTCTTCGTCATTTCGGCGCTGGTTTTTACCATCATCGAACTGCCGCCCGGCGACTTCTTCGAGAGTCAGATCGCCGAGCTGCGCGCCTCCGGCGAGACCGCCAATCTCCAGGAAATCGAGGAGATGCGCCAGCAATACGGCTTCGACAAGCCGGAGATCGTGCGCTATTTCTACTGGGTCGGCGGCATGCTGCACGGCGATTTCGGCTATTCCTTCGAATACCAGCTGCCGGTTTCCGACGTGGTCGGCGAGCGGCTGTGGCTGACGATCCTCGTATCCTTCACGACGATCCTGCTCACCTGGCTGATCGCCTTCCCGATCGGCATCTATTCGGCCACGCACCAGTACAGCTGGAGCGATTACGGGCTGACCTTCCTCGGCCTGCTCGGCATCGCCATCCCGAACTTCATGCTGGCGCTGATCCTGATGTATTTCGCCAATATCTGGTTCGGCATCTCGATCGGCCATTTGATGGACCAGCAATACATCTCGGCGCCGATGAGCTGGGAGAAGGCGCGCTCGATCCTCTCCCATCTGTGGATCCCCGTCATCATCGTCGGCACGGCCGGCACGGCCGGCATGATCCGTCGCTTGCGCGCCAACCTGCTCGACGAGATGCAGAAGCAATATGTGACGACGGCACGCGCCAAGGGCCTGCATCCGATGCGGGCGCTGGTCAAATATCCGCTGCGCATGGCGCTCAACTTCTTTGTCGCCGATATCGGCTCGATCCTGCCGTCGATCATCTCGGGTGCGGAAATCGTCGCCATAGTGCTGTCGCTGGAAACGACCGGACCGATGCTGATCAAGGCGCTGCAGAGCCAGGACATGTATCTCGCCGGCTCCTTCCTGATGTTCCTCGCCTTCCTCAACGTCATCGGCGTGCTGATTTCCGATATCGCCCTCGGCTTCCTCGACCCCCGCATCCGTCTGCAAGGCAGGAGCACCAAATAATGTCGCCCCTTCCCGCACCCGGCGCGCCGCTGCCGCATTACGTCTCGACCGCACCTTTCGATCCGCATGCGACCGAAACCATGACGGCGGCGCAATCGCGCATCCATCTCGCCTCGCAGAAGAAGCTGATGTGGTGGAAGTTCAAGCAGCACCGGCTGGCCTTGGTCTCCGGCGTCTTTCTCGCCGCAATCTACCTGATGATCCTGATCGTCGAGTTCCTGGCACCCTACGGCCTGCACACCCGCAACGTCGATTTCATCCATGCGCCGCCGCAGCGCGTCCATTTCTTCGACAAGGGAGAATTCGTCGGCCCCTTCGTCTACGGCCGCAGCATGACGCTCGACCTCGATACGCTGCACCGGGTCTATACAGACCGGCCGAACGACGTGCAGCCGATCCGTTTCTTCTGCCGCGGCGATTCCTATAAATTCTGGGGCCTCGTCGCCTCGAACTATCATCTGGTCTGCCCGTCGATCGGCGGCCAGATGTTCCTGCTCGGCACCGACCGGCTCGGCCGCGACGTGCTCTCGCGCATCCTCTACGGCGCGCGGATCTCGCTGACGATCGGCCTGATCGGCATCGCGATCAGTTTCGTGCTCGGCATCGTCATCGGCGGTCTTGCCGGCTATTGGGGCGGCGTTTTCGATCTCATCGTCCAGCGCCTGATCGAGATATTGCAATCGCTGCCGAGCCTGCCGCTGTGGATGGCGCTTGCCGCCATCATGCCGGTGACCTGGAGCCCGATCGTCATCTATTTCGGCATCACCGTCATCCTCGGCATCATCGACTGGACTGGGCTCGCGCGTGCCGTACGCTCGAAACTTCTGGCGCTGCGCGAGGAGGATTACGTGCAGGCCGCCCAGCTGATGGGCGCCAGCACGCCGCGCATCATCGGCCGCCATCTGGTGCCGGGCTTCATGTCGCATCTCATCGCCTCGGCGACGATTTCGATCCCCGGCATGATCCTCGGTGAGACCGCGCTCTCCTTCCTCGGCCTCGGTCTTCGCCCGCCGATCACCAGCTGGGGCATTCTGCTGACCGAGGCAAAAAGCGTCAGCGTCATCGCCTTCTATCCTTGGTTGCTCTTTCCGATCATTCCTGTTGTTCTTGTCATTTTGGCGTTCAACTTTCTGGGAGACGGCTTGCGCGATGCGGCAGATCCCTACAAATAGCAGGAAACCCGGCGGCGCCGCACGGCACCGCCCCCGCCTCGTGGCCTCCGGACGGTGGGGGTACTAACGCATGTTGTTCACCCCGGAGGGAACACCCATGGCCAGACGTCTCGAAGATGCACGCATCCTCATGTACAGCCACGACACCTTCGGCCTCGGCCACCTGCGTCGCTGTCGCGCCATCGCCCATGCGCTGGTCGAGGATTATCGCGGCCTCAACATCCTGATCATTTCGGGCGCGACGATCGCCGGCGCCTTCGACTACCGCGCCCGCGTCGATTTCGTGAAAATCCCGAGCGTCATCAAGCTGCGCAACGGCGAATATACCTCGCTCGCCAGCCATATCGACCTGCACGAGACGCTGAAGATGCGCGAATCGAGCATTCGCCACACCGCCGAGACCTTCCAGCCCGATATTTTCATCGTCGACAAGGAGCCGATGGGGCTGAAGGGTGAGGTCGAGGATACGCTCGCCTATCTCAAGGCCCGCGGCACCGTGCTGGTGCTCGGCCTGCGCGAGGTCATGGACGCGCCGCATCTGCTCGAGGCCGAGTGGAAGCGGAACGGCATCATGCAGAAGATCGACCAATATTACGACAGCGTCTGGGTCTATGGCCCGCCGGATTTTTACGACCCGCTGATCGGTCTCGACGTGCCGGTGAGCCTGCGCCGGAAGATGGATTTCGTCGGCTTCCTGCAGCGCAGCGTCTCCAAGGGGAAGACCTCGATCAACGCCCGAAAGGATAATTATCTGCTGGTCACGACAGGCGGCGGCGGCGACGGCTCCGATCTCGTCCACGACGTGATGAATGCCTATGAGGCCGATCCGACGCTGACGCAGAAGGCGCTCGTCGTGCTCGGGCCTTATATGCCGGCCGCCGAGCGCGCCAAGCTGGTGCAGAAGGGCGAAGCCATCCCCTATATCGAGGTGATCGAGTTCGACAACCACATGGAAGAGCTGATCGACGGCGCCACCGGCGTCGTCGCCATGGGCGGCTACAACACCTATTGCGAGATCCTCTCCTTCGACAAGCCGGCCCTCATCGTGCCGCGCGTCAAGCCGCGCGAGGAACAGCTGTTGCGCGCCAAGCGGGCCAGCGAACTCGGCCTCGTCGACATGCTGCTGCCGGAACAATCGGTCGACCCGATTGTGATGGCCGAGGCGCTGAAGCGCCTGCCCTCCCGCCTGCCGCCGTCGAAGAGCGGCAGCAATATGCATCTCGAAGGGCTCGACCACATTTCGCAGACCGTCGGCCGATGGATCGACGGCCGCGGCAGCCACCTTGCCCTCGTCGGAGCGGAATAGGACCAAGCCTTGCCGCCACGCCGCAAGATTCTCGTCGTGCTGAAAGGCTATCCCCGCCTTTCGGAAACCTTCATCGCCCAAGAGCTGCTCGGCCTCGAAAAGGCCGGCTTCGACCTGACGCTGATTTCGATGCGCCGGCCGACCGACAAGAAGCGCCATCCCGTGCATGACGAGATCAGGGCGCGCGTCGTCTACCTGCCGGAATATCTGCACGAGGAGCCTATCCGGGTGCTGAAAGGCCTGGTCTCCGGTGTTTCCAAACCCGGCTTCAAGGCGCTGATCAAACGTTTTCTGGCCGATCTGCCACGCGACCTCTCCCGCAACCGCTTCCGCCGCCTCGGCCAGGCGCTGGTGCTGGGGCGTGAATGGCCTGATGGAGGCGAGTGGCTGCATGCCCATTTCATCCACACGCCGGCCTCGGTGACGGAATATGCAAGCATCCTGACGGGCACGCCCTGGAGCTGTTCGGCGCACGCCAAGGACATATGGACGTCGCCCGATTGGGAGCTCACCGAAAAACTCAACAGCGCTCGCTGGACCGTCACCTGCACCAGGACGGGTTACGAGCACATGCGGACGCTGACATCCCGCAAGGACGCGGTGCACCTGAGTTACCACGGTCTCGATCTCGCCCGCTTCGGCCATTTTGCCGGCGAGCACTCGAACCGCACCGGCAGCGACCTCGACGATCCGGCCTTCATCTTGAGCGTCGGCCGCGCCGTCGAGAAGAAGGGCTACGACGTGCTGCTGCGCGCCCTCGCCCTGTTGCCCGCCGACCTGCACTGGCGCATGGAGCATATCGGCGGCGGCGAGGCGCTGGCGACGCTGAAGGTGCTCGCCGCCGAGTTGGGCCTTTCCGACCGCATCGTCTGGAAGGGCGCCATGGCGCAGGAAGACGTGCTCGATCATTACCGCCGCGCCGACCTCTTCGCGCTCGCCTGCCGGATCGCCGCCAACGGCGACCGCGACGGCCTGCCGAACGTGCTTGTGGAAGCCTCGAGCCAGCGGCTGGTTTGCATTTCGACCGAAGTCTCCGGCGTGCCGGAACTTCTGAGGGACGGCGAAAACGGCCTCGTCGTGCCGCCGGAAGATCCGGCGCTGTTGGCCGGAGCCCTGGAGGCGGCGATCCGCGACCCGGCGCTGCGCAAGCGCCTCGGCGACGCCGCCGAAAGGCGGGTGCGCGACGATTTCGACTATCACTCCAGCATCAGACAGCTCAGCGGCCTGTTCGAGGCCGAATGGCAGAAGGCGTCATGACGGCACCGCGTATCTTCTTCTACGTCCAGCACCTGCTCGGCATCGGCCATATCGCCCGCGCCAGCCGCATCGCCAACGCCCTCGTCAAGGACGGTTTCGACGTCACTGTCGTGACCGGCGGCTTGCCGGTGCCGGGCTTTCCCGGAGAGGGCGTCAAGACCGTGGCGCTGCCGGCGGTCGTCGCCAGCAATGCCGGCTTTTCCGGCCTCGCCGATGCCAACGGCCGGCCGGTGGGCGAGGATTTCCTCCATGCCCGCCGCGACCTGCTGCTCGAGGCCTTTCATGCCGCAAGGCCCGATGTCGTCATCATCGAAGCCTTCCCTTTCGGCCGGCGGCAGATGCGCTTCGAACTGCTGCCTCTGCTTGCGGCGATCGAAACGGCCGAACCGCGGCCGAAGCTGCTGAGCTCGGTACGCGACATCCTGCAGGAGAATCGCAAGGCCGGCCGCGACGCGGAAACCGCAGCCCTGGTCAGAGATCATTTCGACGCCGTGCTCGTCCACGGCGATCCCGGCTTCGTCAGGCTCGAGGACACCTTCCCGCTGACGGCAGAGATTGCCGACAGGGTACGTTATACCGGCCTCGTCGCCGCGCCGCCGGCGCCGAAACCGGATGAGACCTTCGACATCATCGCGTCAGTGGGCGGCGGCGCCGTCGGCGCGGCGCTGATCGGCGCGGCAAAAGAGGCGGCGGCGTTATTGCCTGCCGATCTTCGCTGGCTGCTGATCGCAGGGCCGAACCTGCCGGAGGCCGATTTCGCCGCGCTGTCGCAGGATGCACCCGCGAATGTGACGCTGGTACGCTTCCGCAAGGATTTTCCCTCGCTGCTGCGCGGCGCCAAGGTGTCGATCTCGCAGGCCGGTTACAACACGGTCGGCGACCTCCTGCGCAGTCAGTGCCGAGCGATCCTCATCCCCTTCGTCGCCGGCGGCGAGACCGAGCAGACGGTGCGCGCCGAACGGCTGCAGGCACTTGACCTCGCCGATATCCTGCCGGAAGAGGGACTGACGCCGGGCCATGTGAAGGAAGCCGTCGAAAAGGCGCTCGCCGCACCGCGGCGCGGGAGGGTCCTGCTCGATCTCGACGGAGCGGAGAAGACCGCCGGCATCATTCGCTCCATGATTGCCGAATCGCTCGCCTAATTCAAAAATCCTGTGATATAAGCAAAGTTCCGGCGAGAATCGGCCTTTCTGCAGCCGCTCCCTTCGCCTTGTTTTCATTGCGATATCGGCGGTCCGGCTGCATGGTCCTGTTCTCAACAATTCCTCCCGTCCCGCGCCCGGATCGCGCCTTCGGAATTTCCCAGCAAGCTGACGGTTAGCCATGGAAAAGAGCCTCGCCCGCTACATCTGGAAGAACACGCGGCTGCAGCAGCTGTGGATCCTGGCCGTCGTCGCCGCCTCGATGGTGCCCTACTTCCTGTCCTTCGACCTGCCGAAGCAGATCGTCAACGGACCGATCCAGGGCGACGGCTTCGAGGGCCCCGGCGCAACCCAGACCTTCATGCACATCGCCTACAACATTCCGCTGATCGGCCATGTCGAGTTCTTCCAGGGCGTGCAGCTCAATCGCTTCCAGATGCTGATGGCGCTCAGCCTGGTATTCCTGGCGCTGGTGGTGCTGAATGGCCTCTTCAAATTCTACATCAACACCTATAAGGGCCGGCTCGGCGAACGCATGCTGCGGCGAATCCGCTTCGAGCTCATTGACCGGGTGCTGCGCTTTCCACCGGCTCATTTCAAGCGGGTGAAATCGGCCGAGATCGCCACGATGATCAAGGACGAGGTCGAGCCGATGGGTGGCTTCACCGGCGATGCCTTCGTTTCGCCCGCCCTTCTCGGCGGCCAGGCGATCACCGCGCTTGCCTTCATCATCGTGCAGAATTTCTGGCTCGGCATGATCGCCGCCGGCATCGTCGGCGTCCAGGCGGTCGTCATCCCCCGCATGAGGAAACGCCTCTTGGACCTCGGCCGCCAGCGGCAGCTGACGGCGCGCGAGCTTTCCGGCCGCGTCGGCGAAATCGTCGAGGGCATCGGCACGATCCACGGCAACGACACCTCCAACCTCGAACGCGCCGATATTGCCTGGCGGCTCGGCCGCATCTTCTCGATCCGTTACGACCTTTACCAGTGGAAATTCCTGGTGAAGTTCATCAACAACTTCCTCGCCCAGGTCACGCCTTTCCTGTTCTACGCGATCGGCGGCTACCTCGCATTGCAGGGCCGTCTCGACATCGGCCAGCTCGTCGCCGTCATATCGGCCTACAAGGATCTGCCCGGGCCGCTGAAGGAACTGATCGACTGGGACCAGATGCGCCAGGACGTGCAGGTGAAATACCAGCAGGTCTACGAACAGTTCAACGTCGAACCGCTGATCGACAGCCAGATCCAGGAACTTGCGGCTGCCCCGGTCGGGGCGCTGACCAGCGCCCTCGTCGTCACCAATCTCTCGCTCTCCGACGATAGCGGCGCCCGCCTCGTCGACCACGTCTCGGTCGAAATCAAGCCGAATGAGACGGTGGCGATCGTCGGCCCGAACGGCAGCGGCGCGGAAGCCTTTGCCGAAGCGCTCGGCCGCATGATCTGGCCGGATTCCGGCCGCATCACCATCGATGGGCGCGACCTGCTGGACCTGCCGGAATCGATCACCGGCCGGCGCATCTCCTATGCCTCGGCCGACACCTTCTTCTTCCATGGCTCGCTCGCCAGCAATCTGCTCTACGGCCTCAAGCATGCGCCGATGACAGATCCCGTCTACGACGAGAAGGAAGCGCTTGAATATAAATGGCATTCGGCCGAGGCCGTGAAGGCCGGCAATCCGACCCTCGACCTCAACAGCGACTGGGTGGATTACCAGGCGGCCGGCGCCAGCGGGCCGGAAGACCTTCTGAAAGCGATCCGGCCGGTGCTCGACGCCGTGCTGATCTCGCAGGACATTCTCGATCTGGCGCTGCGCTCGACCGTCAACACCGACGTGCATGTGGCCGTCAGCGATCATGTCGTCGCGCTGCGCGCTTCGCTCCGGGACCGGCTGCGTGACGAGGGGCTCGACGGCATCGTCGTACCGTTCGATTTCGACGCCTACAACGCCCAGGCGACGGTCGGCGAAAACCTGCTCTTCGGCACGATGAAGCGGCCGCTGATGACCAACCGCAGGCTGGCTGCACACCCTTATTTCCAGCAGCTCTTCCGCGAGACGGGCCTCAGCACCGATCTCTACGCCATGGGCCTCGAGATCGCCGAAAACGCCGTCGAGCTCTTCCATGACCTGCCGCCCGACCATCCTTTCTTCCAGCAGCTGACCTTCATGACGGCGGACGACATTCCGACCTATCAGGCGCTGCTGCAGAAGCTGCAAAGCCGCCGCTTCGAGGACGCCACGCCGGAGGAGCGCTCAGCGATCATCCGGCTGAGTTTCGCCTATATCGAGCCGCGCCACCGCTTCGGCCTGTTGACGACCGAACTGATGGACAAGATCGTCAGCGCCCGAAAACAGTTCCACGCCCATATTCCGGATGATCTCGCCGAGTTGATCGAGCGTTACGACGCCGAGCGTTTCACCCCGTCGGCCAGCCTCATGGACAATGTGCTGTTCGGCCGCATCGCCTATCAGCAGGCCGACGCCTCCGACCGTATCCGCGCCGTCATGGGCGAACTCTTCGACGCGCTCGACCTTTATGACGACGTGCTGTCGATCGGGCTGGAATTCGACGTCGGCTCGGGCGGCAAGCGGTTGACCATGGTGCAACGGCAGAAGCTGAACCTTGCCCGCGCGCTTCTGAAGCGTTCGGACTATTTCATCTTCAACCGGCCGCTGTCGGCGCTCGATCAGCGCGTCCAGGACCAGATTACCCGCAACATCATCGAAGACCTGCATAAGGAAGGCGAGCGGCCGGCGATCATCTGGGTGCTTTCCAATGCGCGGCTCGCCGAGATGTTCGACCGGATCCTGCTCTTCGACCGCGGCGGCCTGGCCGAAGCCGGGAACTATCCGGAACTTTCCGAGAAAAACGGTATGTTCAAGGAACTGTTATCGTAATATTCTATGGGAGCGGCGATGGTAGGCGTTCCCTGAGGGAACGCCCGGGAATTTAAGGCGTCTGGTTCGAAGAACCC
The DNA here is from genome assembly GCF_022385315.1 of Rhizobium sp. K102. Taxonomy (NCBI): domain Bacteria; kingdom Pseudomonadati; phylum Pseudomonadota; class Alphaproteobacteria; order Hyphomicrobiales; family Rhizobiaceae; genus Rhizobium; species Rhizobium sp. K102. The sequence goes on along the minus strand of NZ_CP092435.1, from coordinate 246,160 downwards.
TGCGCCCAGGGGATTGAAACGCTCATGCTGTTGAGAGACGAAGTCGAAATGCTGCGCCGGGTGCCGATCTTTTCGAGGATTGCGCCAGCCAAACTCAAGCTTTTGGCCTTCACCTCCGACCGCATGACCTACAAGGCCGGTCAGGACCTCTTCCATCAGGGTGATGTCGGCGACGCAGCCTATGTCATTCTCTCCGGCAGCGCCGATATCATCGTTTCCTCGCCGGCCGGCGAGATCAAAGTCGCCGACGTCGAGCTCAATTCCATCGTCGGCGAAATCGCCATCCTCTGCGACGTCTCGCGCACGGCAACGGTGCGCGCCACCTCGCCGCTCGAAGTGCTGCGCATCAGCAAGGAACACTTCCTGAAGCTGCTCAGCGACTTCCCCGAAATGGCCGTCGAAATCATGCGCGTGCTCGCCGACCGCCTGAACCACACCACCGCGGAACTCACCGCGGCGCGGGCGGCGAAGCAGCCGCAGATGGCACAATAAGATTTTAGATCCAGATTTCAGCGGTTATCGCATTGCGGCTGCAGAAGGCGCAGTGCGATAGATCAGCAAGAATGGCTGCGAGAAAATCGCCAGTTCATATCCTTCTCCCCGTCAGAGCGGGGAGACGTTTCTCGGCAGGCGCAAGAGGGGCAGCCCGCCTATTCGCGCTGTTCCAGCGCCTTGCTGAAGGCGAGTGCGGCCAGCGTGCAGATGGCGCCGGAGAGCAGGTAGTAGCCGACGAAGGTCAGGCCGAAGCGGCTGGAGAGGCTGAGCGCCACCAGCGGTGCGAAGCCGGCGCCGACCAGCCAGGCGAGGTCCGAGGTGAAGGCAGCACCGGTATAGCGATAGCCGCGGCCGAAGCGCGACGAGATCGAACCGGTCGCCTGGCCGAAGGACAGGCCGAGCACGCCGAAGCCGATGATGACGAAGGCATCGTGGCCGTTATTGCCGGATGCGATCAGGATCGGCCCGATAAAGCTGAAGACGGCGATGATGACGGCGCAGATGGCGAGCTGGGCGCGCCGCCCGATGCGGTCGGCAATCAGGCCCGAGGCGATGATGGCGACGATGCCGACCATGGCGCCGACCACCTGCACCACCATGAAGGTGCCGATCGGCTGGTTGCCGTACAGGCTCATCCAGCCGAGCGGGAAGATGGTCACCAGGTGGAACATGGCGAAACTGGCGAGCGGCACGAAGGCGCCGATCAGAATGTCGCGGCCGTGAACGCGCAGCACTTCGAGGATCGGTGCGGCCTCCAGCTCATGTTGCTCGAGCAGCGTGCCGAATTCCTTGGTCATGACCAGGCGCAGACGCGCAAACAGCGCCACGACGTTGATCGCGAAGGCGACGAAGAAGGGATAACGCCAGCCCCAGGAGAGGAAATCCTCGCTGGAAAGGTTGGCGACGAAATAACCGAAGAGCGTGCTTGCCAGCGCAAAACCGATCGGCGCGCCGAGCTGCGGGATCATCGCGTACCAGCCACGGTGATTGGGCGGCGCGTTGAGTGCGAGCAGCGATGCCAGACCGTCCCAGGCGCCGCCGAGCGCAAAACCCTGGCCGAGACGGAAGAGCGCCAGAAGCGCGATCGACCAAACGCCGATCTGCTCGTAACCCGGCAGGAAGGCGATCGAGGCGGTCGAGCCGCCGAGCAGGAAGAGCGCGATCGTCAGCTTGGTGCCGCGCCCATACATCCGGTCGATGGCCATGAAGACGACGGAGCCGACGGGACGGGCGAGAAAAGCGAGCGAGAAGATGGCGAAGGAATAGAGCGTGCCGGTCAGCCTGTCGGGCGCGAAAGGAAAGACGAGCTGCGGAAAGACCAGGACCGAGGCGAGGCCGTAGACGAAGAAATCGAAGAATTCCGACATGCGGCCGATCACCACGCCGATGGCGATGCTGCCCGGTGACACCGGCTTGTCGTCGTGAATGCGCCGCGCGTCGCGTTCCAGCGACGACGACGACGGTCCGTAATGTGATGTTGTTGCCATAAACGCCTCCTCGTTAAGGCGCTTCCGGCAAGGCGCCCCAAGCGTGATCTTGATCAAACCTGCAGGCTTATCAAGTCCGCAAGACTGAAATAGTTCATCATCACGGCTCAAATGAAGCGCGGACCGAAAAATTTGCGTGATCCGGACGGTGATTTTCCCCTGCAAATGCTGGCCTGATTGGCTGTTGCGGATATATTGGACTGAAACATGCGCAAGCCTAAAATCCTTCTATATTTAGGATTTCAAAGCACTAGCGCCCGATGATTTTTGCCGCAGTGCGGCATATTTTGCTGCACTGCGACCTTCCGCCTCATGTCGCGATCCGGTTCAGTGCTTTAGTCGCGGACCAAACGAAACAACAAGAGCTTAGAGACGTGCCAAAACTCATGAAGTTTTCCCGCCTTCTATCCGTCTTGCCGCTGCTTTTCCTGGCAGGATGCAACATGGTGGTCATGGCGCCCTCCGGCGACATCGCCGCGCAACAGCGCGATCTGATTGTCGTCTCGACGGTGCTGATGCTTCTGATCATCGTTCCGGTGATCTTCCTGACGCTGCTCTTCGCCTGGCGCTACCGCCGCTCCAACACGGCCGCGACCTACGCACCGGAATGGCATCATTCGACCCGCCTCGAAATCGTCATCTGGGCAGCGCCGCTGGCGATCATCATTGCGCTCGGTGCCGTCACCTGGATTTCCACGCATAAGCTCGATCCCTACCGCCCGCTCGACCGCCTCGATGCCGAGCGCGCCATTCCGGCCGATACCAAGCCGCTGACCGTCGAAGTCGTGGCGCTCGACTGGAAGTGGCTGTTCTTCTATCCCGAACTCGGTATTGCCACCGTCAACGAGATGGCCGCGCCGGTGGATCAACCGATCAATTTCAAGATCACCGCTTCCTCAGTGATGAACTCCTTCTACATCCCAGCCCTGGCCGGCCAGATCTACGCCATGCCCGGCATGGAGACGAAACTGCACGCCGTCATCAACAAAGAAGGCGAGTATGAAGGCTTCTCGGCCAATTACAGCGGCGCCGGCTTCTCGCACATGCGCTTCAAGTTCCATGGCCTTACCCACGAAGGCTTCGATGCCTGGGTGGCCAAGGTCAAGCAGCAGGGCACGATGCTCAACCGCGACGCCTATCTGAAGCTCGAGAAGCCGAGCGAGAAGGAGCCGGTGCGTTATTATGCCGGCGCCGATGCCGATCTCTACGCCGCCATCCTCAACATGTGCGCCACGCCAGGCAAGATGTGCATGAACGAGATGATGCACATCGACATGATGGGCGGCGGCGGCAAGGAAAGCGCCGAGAATCGCGAGAAGCTGCAATATGACAATCGCCATGCCGGCGAAGGCGTCGTGGCGCCTGCCGCCACCGTGCCGGCAACGGGGGCTCCGGCACGCAGCGAGCCAGACAGAAGCACTGATGGCAACAGCATGCAGCACGACGGCCATTCCATGCCCGGCATGAGCAACGGCACCGATCCGGCGCCTGCGCAGCTCAACAACAACAATTAACCTGGCGCTTTGCGTCGCAAGACATAATGAACGGGTTGTTCCATGTTTTCCAATCCTGACCTCCTGAAGTTCATCTTCGGCCGGTTGACCCTCGACGCCATCCCCTATCACGAGCCGATCCTGGTCGTGACCTTCATCGGCGTCGTCATCGGCGGTCTCGCCGTGCTCGGCGCCATCACCTATTTCAAGTTCTGGGGCCCGCTCTGGCACGACTGGATCTGCAGCGTCGATCACAAGAAGATCGGCATCATGTATGTGATCCTGGCCGTGATCATGCTTTTGCGCGGCTTCTCCGATGCGATCCTGATGCGCATTCAGCAGGCGATCGCCTTCAACGGATCCGAAGGCTACCTGCCGCCGCACCATTACGATCAGATCTTCACTGCCCACGGCGTCATCATGATCTTCTTCGTGGCGATGCCCTTCGTCACCGGCCTGATGAACTTCGTGGTGCCGCTGCAGATCGGCGCGCGCGACGTGTCGTTTCCCTTCCTCAACAATTTCTCCTTCTGGATGACCACCGCCGGCGCGATCGTCATCATGCTGTCGCTGTTCATCGGCGAATTCGCCCAGACCGGCTGGCTCGCCTACCCGCCGCTGTCGGGCGCCGCCTATAGTCCGGGCGTCGGCGTCGACTATTATATCTGGGGCCTGCAGGTGGCCGGTGTCGGAACGACGCTCTCGGGCATCAACCTGATCGCCACCATCGTCAAGATGCGCGCGCCGGGCATGACCTTCATGAAGATGCCAGTCTTCACCTGGACGGCGCTCTGCACCAACGTGCTGATCGTCGCCTCCTTCCCGATCCTGACCGCAACGCTCGCCCTGTTGTCGCTCGACCGCTATGCCGGGACGAACTTCTTCACCAACGACCTCGGCGGCAATCCGATGATGTACATCAACCTCATCTGGATCTGGGGCCATCCGGAGGTCTACATCCTCGTGCTGCCGGCCTTCGGCATCTTCTCCGAAGTCGTCGCCACCTTCTCGGGAAAACGCCTCTTCGGCTACGCCTCCATGGTCTACGCCACCTGCGTGATCATGATCCTGTCCTACATCGTCTGGCTGCACCACTTCTTCACCATGGGCTCGGGTGCATCAGTCAACTCCTTCTTCGGCATCACCACGATGATCATCTCGATCCCGACAGGGGCGAAGATCTTCAACTGGCTCTTCACCATGTATCGCGGCCGTATCCGCTACGAGGTGCCGATGCTGTGGACGGTCGGCTTCATGGTGACCTTCGTCATCGGCGGCATGACCGGCGTCATGCTCGCCGTGCCGCCGGCCGACTTCGTGCTGCACAATTCGCTGTTCCTCATCGCCCACTTCCACAACGTCATCATCGGCGGCGTTCTGTTCGGCATGTTCGCCGGCGTGAACTACTGGTTCCCGAAGGCCTTCGGCTTCAAGCTCGATCCCTTCTGGGGCAAGCTGAGCTTCTGGTTCTGGCAGATCGGCTTCTGGTTCGCCTTCATGCCGCTCTATGTACTCGGCCTGATGGGCGTCACCCGCCGCATGAGCCAGTTCGAGGATCCGTCGCTGCAGATCTGGTTCTTGATCGCCGCCTTCGGCGTCGGCCTGATCGCGCTCGGCATCGCCGCCTTCCTGATCCAGATCGTCGTCAGCTTCATGAAGCGCGAGGAACTGCGTGACGACAGCGGCGATCCCTGGGACGGACGGACGCTCGAATGGTCGACCGCCTCGCCGCCGCCGGACTACAACTTCGCCTTCACTCCTGTCGTGCACGACCATGACAGCTGGTACGACATGAAGAACCGCGGCTACGAGCGCCCGCTCGGAGGCTTCAAGCCGATCCATATGCCAAAGAATACCGGCACCGGCGCGATCCTCTCGGCCATCAGCGTCGCCCTCGCCTTCGGCCTGATCTGGTATATGTGGTGGCTGGTCGTCGTCTCCTTCGTCGCCCTGCTGGTCGTGGCGATCGGCCATACCTTCAACTACAGACGCGATTTCTACATCCCCGCTGACGCGGTGACCGAAACCGAAGGCAAGCGCACCGCGCTGCTTGCCGAGCAGGTGTAATGACCATGAGCGATCAGACCATCGACACGGCCGAAAAGCCTGAATTCTATCTGACGGAAGACCATCATCCGGAGAACAGCACCAATCTCGGCTTCTGGCTCTACCTGATGAGCGACTGCCTGATTTTCGCGGTGCTGTTTGCAACGCACGGCGTGCTCGGCCGCAATTACGCCGCCGGTCCGTCGCCGGCCGATCTCTTCGATCTGCCGATCGTCGCCCTCAACACCTCGATGCTGCTCTTCTCCTCGATCACCTATGGCTTTGCCATGCTGCAGATGGAGCGCAACGCCAAGGCGGAGACGCTGTTCTGGCTCGCCGTCACCGGCCTGTTCGGCGCAGCCTTCATCGGGCTCGAACTCTACGAATTCGTCCACCTGATCCACGAAGGCGCCGGGCCGACGCGCAGCGCCTTCCTCTCCTCCTTCTTCACGCTGGTCGGCACGCACGGTCTGCACGTCACCTTCGGCATCGTCTGGCTGATCACGCTGATGGTGCAGGTGTCGATGCACGGCCTGGTCGAGGCCAACCGCCGCCGGCTGATGTGCCTGTCGATGTTCTGGCACTTCCTCGACGTCGTCTGGATCGGCGTCTTTTCCTTCGTCTATCTCCTGGGAGTTCTCGGATGAGTTCGCAAGCACCTGCCCATGAGGATGCCCACGAGGCCCATCACGGCCACAGCCACGGCCATCAGGCCGGCCACGGCACCTTCCGCAGCTATATGACGGGCTTCGCGCTCTCCGTCATCCTGACCGCCATTCCCTTCTGGCTGGTCATGGCCGGCGTCTTCGACAGCCCGGCGGTGACGGCGGTGCTGGTGATGGCCATCGGGGCGATCCAGATCGTCGTCCATATGGTCTTCTTCCTGCACATGAACCCCAGGAGCGAAGGCGGCTGGACGATGATGGCGCTGATCTTCACCATCATCATCGTCGCCATCGCGCTCTCCGGTTCGCTCTGGGTCATGCATCATCTCAATACCAACATGATGCCGATGAGCCCCGAGATGATGAAGAACATGCCGTGACGGTATCGAAAGGGCGGCGCCACCGCCGCCCGAAGCGATTCTTGCTATGAGTGGGGCTCCCTCGGAACAAGCGGAAAGACGGCATTCGCGTGAAAAGCGCGCTCTCTTCTGCGTCTGCCTGGCGCTGCTCGCCGCCGCGCTCTTTGCCCTCGGCACCTGGCAGGTCCAGCGCCTCGGCTGGAAGCGTGATCTCATCGCCCGCGTCGACCAGCGTGTGCATGCCGCGCCCGTGCCGGCCCCGGCGCGTGCCGACTGGGACAAGGTCAATGCCGGTGACGACGAATATCGCCGGGTGACCGTGGCCGGAACGCTGGCGAACGACCAGGAGACGCTGGTCTATGCCTCGACGGCGCTCGGCCCGGGTTATTGGGTGATGACGCCGCTGACGCTCGCCGACGGCACCGATATCCTCATCAATCGCGGCTTCGTGCCGATCGAACGGCGCGATCCGACCACGCGCCGCGAGGGTCAGCCGGCAGGCCCGGTCGAAATCACAGGGCTCGTGCGGATGACGGAGCCGAAGGGATCGCTGCTGCAATCCAATGACGTCGCCGCCGACCGCTGGTATTCGCGCGATGTCGCAGCGATCGCGCAGAAGCGCGGCGTTGATGCGGTCGCGCCCTATTTCATCGATGCCGATGCGACCGCCAATCCGGGCGGCCTGCCCATCGGCGGCCTGACGGTCATCCATTTTCCCAACAACCATCTCGTCTATGCGATCACCTGGTACGGGCTGGCGGCGATGGCGCTGGCATTGCTGGTGTTCATCCTGCGCGGCGAGAGGGGAACAGGCCCCCGCGAATAATACGCGTTCCGGCGAGCAGTTGCGCCGCGCAGTTCAAGCTCAGCGGATTAATATCTTGTAAAGTCATGTCGGCTACTGCTTGCCTGACCAGAATAGATAAAAGCTGCAGATGAGCCGGCCGGATTACATCCCCAGTCTCGATGGGTTGCGCGGTCTCGCCGCGCTGTTGGTCGTTCAAGCGCATATCGGCCTTATCTTTCCAAGCGCGACATTGCATGTGGTGACCATGGGCAGCGAAGCCGTCGGCTTGTTCTTTGCCCTCAGCGGCTTTCTCATGGCCCATCTCTACGGTTCACGACCGGTGACCAGGGAAAATGTCCTGGATTTTCTGGTGAGCCGCTTTGCCCGCATCTATCCGGTCTATCTGGCTGCCGTTCTGCTCGTGGCGATGCTGTCCAGCATACAGGATCTAAACTTCGTTCAGCCGATCAACGGTGGCACGGACTTTGTGCGTCATGTCTTTCTTCTCGGCTCGAGCGGTGTTTTCTGGTCAATTCCGCCCGAAATTCAATTCTATCTGCTCTTCCCGGTCCTATGGCTTTGCCTCGCCCGCCCGCATCGCCATAGCGGCGTGATCGCAGGCTTCGCCATTGTCGTCGTCGTCGATGGCCTGCTCGAATTGCCGGGGCCTGGAATCCTACTCCTGTCCAAGCTCCCCTACTTTCTTTTCGGCGCACTTGCCGGTGCGCTGCATTCTCATCTGGAAAGATGGACGCCATCCGCCGTCACGGGGATTTTCACGCTGGTCCTGCTGGCGGTATTCTTCACCTACAGGCATGTCTTGCCGAATTTCTCCCCTGAATTTTGGGGCTTGCAAAGCGCGGTCGCCGCAGCCGTCATCGTAGCGCTCGTCGCACGACAACCGCCCATCGCAGCACGCGTCCTGGCAGCAGCCCCCGTCAGGTTTTTGGGCACGATCAGCTTCTCGCTCTATCTTTTCCACGTCCCGATCATGTTCCTTGTCCACCGGACTTTTGAAACTCTGCTTCCTGAACCGGCGCTGATTGCGGCAGCGCTTTTCGTTGCGGTCGGCGGAGCATGGTTCCTGCATGAAACGATAGAAGTCCCGAGCCGGCGCCTGCTCGTCACCTTGTGGCAGCGTCATCGGTCGCGCCTGGTCTCGCGCCAAACTTCGGCCGAGGGGATCGAACGGGCGATCCTTGATCTGCAACAGACCGAAAGGCGTCTTCTCGGCGGCACAGCTTCAGCCGCGACGGGTGACCTTCGGGAAGCAGCCGACAGCGCGGTCATCCGGGATGATGGCGACGAGAAGCTCCGCGCATAGCGTAGGCGTTCGGAACGTGGCGAAGTAACGCACGTCAGAATCCAGTCCGCACTCACGCGCCTTGAGCAGCGACCCGGCTGATCGCATCGGCGAGCTGTGCCTGCGAGAAGGGTTTGCCGAGCCGGGGCAGATTGGCGGCGCCGGCGCCGTCGGGCAGATCGGCGTAACCGGTGGCGAGGATGATCGGCATCTCGGGCCACTCGCTGCGGATCGCCTCGGCGAGCTGCGCCCCGGTCATGCGCGGCATGGCGTGATCGCAGATGACCAGATCGACGAGCTCCTTGCGCAGGATGTCGAGCGCCTCGGGACCGGCCATCGCCTCAAAAACGGTGTGGCCGAGATCCTCCAGCATCAGCGTCGTGTTCATCAGCACCAGGCCGTCGTCATCGACGGCGACGATCCGCAGCCGGCGCTGTACATCGTCGTTCGGCTGCGGCACGTCGGCCGGCGCCGCGGTCCTCTGTTCGACGGTCGCGACCGGGAACCACAATTCCGCCGTCGTCCCTTGGCCCGGGCTGCTCTTCAGCATCAGCCGGCCGCCGGACTGGGTGGCAAGACCCTGCACCATGGAAAGGCCGAGACCGGTGCCCTTGCCGACACCCTTGGTGGTGAAGAACGGCGTGATCGCCTGCTCCAGCGTCTTCGCATCCATGCCCTCGCCTTCATCGATCACCGAGATCCTGATATAGCGGCCGGCCGACAGCGGCCCCTTGCCGGCGGCGATCGATTCTTCGGACGCGCGCAGCACGATGCGGCCGCCGGCCGGCATGGCGTCGCGGGCGTTGACGACGAGGTTGAGGATCGCCATCTCCAGCTGGTTCGGATCGGTGAGGATGGTCGGTAGCCGGACGGGGAAGTAGGTCTCGATCGTGGTGAGGGGGCCGAGCGAACGGCTCAGAATATCCATCATCCCGCGCACCAGGCCGGAGACGTCGAGCGGCTCCATGTGCAATTCCTGCCGGCGGGAGAAGGCCAGCATGCGCTGGGTCAACGCCGCTCCCCGCTGGGCGCCCTGCATGGCATTGTCGACCAGCGATGTCAGCGACAGATCCTGCGGCATGCGCTTCTTCAGGATCTCCAGGCTGCCGAGCACGGCCATCAGCAGATTGTTGAAATCATGGGCGATACCGCCGGTCAGCTGACCGATCGCCTCCATCTTCTGCGATTGGAAAAGCTCTTCGCGCGCCTGCTCCAGCGCCCGCTGCGTCTCCATCTTCTCGGTGATATCGCGGGTGATCTTGGCAAAACCGAGCACGTCGCCGTCATCACCGCGGATGACGTCGACGACGATGCTGGCCCAGAAGCGGGTGCCGTCCTTGCGAACACGCCAGCCTTCCCGCTCGAACCGGCCTTCGGCGCGGGCGACGCGGAGCGCGGTCTCCGGCAGGCCGGCGGCGCGGTCCTCCGGCGTATAGAAGGTCGAGAAATGCCGGCCGATGATTTCATCCGGCCGATAGCCCTTGATCCGCTCGGCGCCGGAATTCCAGCTGCTGACATTGCCATTCGGATCAAGCATGTAGATCGCGTAGTCCGAGACGCCCTGGACAAGCCGGCGGAACTGTTCCTCACTCTGACGGATCGCGTTTTCGGCTGCCCTGCGTTCGGTCAGATCGCGGGTGATCTTGGCAAAGCCGATAAGCTCGCCGGAGGGGCGGCGGATCGGATCGATGACGACATGCGCCCAGAAGCGGCTGCCGTCCTTGCGCTGGCGCCAGCCCTCCCCTCGAACCGTCCCTGCTCGAGCGCCGTGGCAAGTGCGCGCTCGGGAATACCGGCCGCGCGATCCTCTTCGACATAAAAACGAGAAAAATGCTCGCCGAGAATTTCCGAAGGCTTATAGCCCTTGAAGCGCTGAGCGCCGGTATTCCAGCTGGTAACGATGCCTTCGGGGCTCAGCATATAGATGGCGTAGTCGGTGATGGCATCGACCAGAAGGCGAAAGCGCCCCTCTTCGTGAAGAGACGTATCATGTCGATCCAGCACTTCCATCTGCCCCTCTTGGTCACCAGCGCCTTTAACGCGACGGGGTGCAGATGGTTCCGAAAAGATCACACTTTTTCAAACCGCCTTGACTTGCGGATAGAAGCGCTCGCCGATCCGCTCGGCCGCGGCATAGGCCTGCGAGACGATCTCGGGCACGAGATCGATATCGGGCAGGCTGCCGAGGCCGAGCGGACCGACGGCAAAGAGCCCGGCAACCGTCGAACCGTCATCCAGGAAGGGCTCGCCCCGCGCAGTGACCGCCAGTCCGAGCGAGAGTTCGTCCGGCATGGCAAGGCCGGCGGAAAACAGGCTTTGCATCAGCGGCGCCGAGAGATCCGGCGCCTGGCAGCGGCAATCGATGATGCGCTCGGCATGGATCACCTCCTCGGCAGAGGATCCCGCCGGTGTGAAAAACAGGCCGCTCAGGCCCCTGCGACCGACCCGGCCGCGGCGCAGCACCGTGCGGCCTTCGGCAAGCTCGCGCTGCAGGCGCAGGTGCATGGCCTCCGGCAGGCGGTTGCGATGGCTGTCGTAGATCGCTCGCAAATGCCGGTTGAACTGATGTTTGTCGCGAGCCGGCAGCGAGCGCCAGAGCGAGCGGGCGTGTTTCCGCAGGCCGTTCATCACCGATTGCCAGCTTCGCCCCTCTTCCTCCGCCTCGCGACAGGCCTGGCGGATGAAGCGCACGATATCAGGCAGGCTCTCGGGCAGCGCTTCGGCCGGAAAGACCGGATCGGCGGCGTTCGGCGTGTGGCTCTGCGGCAGAAAACCGTGTCGCGAAAGGATCGTCACCTGGCCAGCATAGCCGGAATCGCGCAGCTGCAGCAGCTGGTCGACGACGCGGATGCCGCTGCCGAGCAGCACCGCATGCGGCCGCGCGACGAGGCGCTGGGCGCGGACCGGCGAAGCATCCGGCGCCTCGGCATGCGGATCGCTGAGACCGTAGCCGGTGGCGAGGATCACCGTATCGAACAGCGGATTGGCCGGATTGGTGCTTTCGAGCAGGAAGCGGTTGCCGTGGCTGCGGCGGATCGTCACCACAGGATCGTTGCAGACCTGAACGGTGATGTCCCGGCGCGCCGCCAGCGCTTCGGAAAAGCGCTGGTAGACGTAATCGCTGAAGATTTCCTTCGGCACGAAGATCTGCCGGAAACCCGGAATGGCGGCCGGCACTGCGGCGCGGAAGGCGGCGTTGCTACAGAGCCAGTCGTTGAAATCGTCGCTGTCGCCGACCGAGACCGAGAGATCGCGAACGCGGGTATTGAGGATCGTCGAGGCACGGGCAGAGGCGAGCGCCTGGCCGCCGCTGACCGAGGAATTCGGATCGAACAGCTGCAGGTGGAACGGTGCGCGCACCGTCCTCATCAGCGCAATGGCCGTCATCATGCCGGAGAAGCCGCGCCCGACGATCGCAATGCGCGGAACGGCTGATATCTTCGCCGCCGCATTGGCCCTTCCGGAAAAAAGTCCCTGAACCGTCATCGCAACTCCTTTGCGGCTTCATCAGCGCCCTTGGGGTCGATCGAGGTTTCAACGCATGAACACCGGGTCACGCGTTGATGAGGGTCATGCGGCCATTCACAAACATCGACCGCAGAGCGGGTCCGTAAAAGCGGCCCGCAAGCGAACTCGGCGGCAAAAGCAGCCCGTCCATAGTCTATTAAACTAGTCGTGTATGAAAGCGCCAAAAACCGCGAGTGGCAAGGGATTTATTGGACGCGAAGTTTAAGTTGTTGGAACAGCGGCATATTTTCCAACCAAACAGCCTCGCACCGTGGTGGCCACGCCTCGTCAGCCGCCTTGGCCTGATGCCGCCTCGCCTTCAACAGAGTGGCCAGATCCGCCGATTGTGGGGAAAAATGCCACCGCCATTGGCTATCTGCTTCCGTGCTTCCTCTCAGGGTATCGTCAACGTGACCAACGTTTGATTGCGTTGCTCGAACCATCGTTGCGGCGTCTTTCAATCACGCTCCCCATACACCTATCAACATCTCTAGAAACCGTTCAGCCGCCGGCGACAAGGTGCCGCCGCGACGTCGAACCACACCGATTGTGCGGGATATGTCGGGATTGCGGATGGGGCGGGTGATCAGAAATGGATGCTCTTCTCGCGGGGTTGCCATTCGCGGCAGCACCGAAATCCCAAGACCCGCCTCCACCAAACCGAGGGAGGTAGACAGATGGGTTACCTCGTAAAACCAGCGAAGTTTGATGTTTGATTTTGCCAGTGCCGCGTCGAGCAGCGTTCTGTTGCCGCTCGACCGATGAACCGTAATCAAGTGATAGGGCTCTAGTTCCGCCCACTCGACCCATTGTTTTGCCGCAAGAGGATGATCCTTTCGCGCTGCAAGCACGAATGGGTCTTCCGCAAGCCGCTCGAAGGTGAGGTCGGGGTCGGAGGTGCCAATGATGTTTATGCCGAACTCCACCTCGCCACTTGCCACGGCTCGAAGACCATCAGTGGCAGGGAGATCGAGGATACGAAAGCGGATGTTTGGATATTCTTCATTGAACTGGCGGATGACCGTAGGCAGGAAGTAGAATGCCGCGGTTGGTAGACATGCAATCGTCACCAATCCGCCGCGATTGGCTCCAACGTCGCGGACCGCAAAGAGAGAACCATCGAACTCCTCCAGCAGGCGTCGGACGAGCGGCATGAGTTCTGTACCGAGAGCTGTCGCAGACACGTGCCTGGTTGTCCGTTCCAGGAGCGGCGCCCCGATGACCTGCTCCAATTTTTGAATGCGGCGGCTCAACGCGGGCTGCGACATATGCAAGGCATCAGCCGCGCGATTAAAGCTCTCCAACTCCACGACGCTCAGGAAGGCTCGTAGGTCAAGAATTTCGCAATTAATGCTCATTACGCATCAATCCTCCAATTCTTAGCATTTTACAAATTAACACTTCTTCCAATAATTGGATCAAACGGCGCCGATTGATACGGCGATGACATAATTCCAATGGAAGCACAAGCGATGAACGACCTAATGGCTATCCCTTGCGTTCTGATGAGAGGCGGCACCTCGAAGGGCCCGTTCTTCCTAGCCAGGGATCTTCCTGCGGCTGCCGATCAGCGTGACAAGATCCTGCTGTCCATCATGGGATCGGGTCATCCGTTGCAAATCGATGGAATCGGCGGCGGCAACCCGGTTACGAGCAAGGTCGCCATCATCGGACCTGCGAGCGTTCCCGGCGCGGACGTCGATTATCTCTTTGCCCAGGTACGCGTCGATCAACAGATTGTCGACACCTCCCCGAATTGCGGCAACATGCTCGCCGCAGTCGGCCCATTTGCCATCGAAGCTGGACTTGTCCGGGTTCGTGGAGAAACGACGCTCGTTCGGATCCACAACGTCAACACCAGCAAGCTGATCGAGGCCGAAGTTCCTACTCCCAACGGCAGCGTTTCCTATCTCGGTGACGCTGTAATCGACGGCGTGCCCGGTCGCGCTGCACCGATCGCACTGACTTTCATGGACGCAGCCGGGGCTCGTACCGGACAGCTCTTTCCCACCGGCAAAGCCATCGACTTGATCGATGGCGTGGCTGTCACCTGCATCGACTGCGCTATGCCGATGATCTTGATGGAGGCAGCGGCGATCGGCGCGAGCGGCTTCGAATCAGCGGCCGAACTCAACGCCGACAGGGAGTTGCTGGAACGGCTGGAAAAGCTGCGCATTGCGGCTGGCGAACGGATGGGCCTTGGGGACGTGCGCAATCAGGTAACGCCAAAGCCGGTGCTCGTGTCCCAGCCAAAGGTCGGAGGCGACGTCAACGTGCGATATTTCATGCCGCATCAGTGTCATCCTTCCCTCGCAACCACAGGCGCTGTTGGAATAGCCACCGCCTGTCTATGCCAGGATACGGTCGCTTCGCATCTGATCGGCAGGCGGGCTCCTCCGGTTGTTCTTTCCATCGAGCACCCTAGCGGCCACCTGGACGTCAAACTTTATGAGCGGGACGGCACGGTCGTCGCCGGAATCCTTCGCACCGCCCGCCGGCTGTTCGAAGGGCATGTGTTAGCAAAACCTGTCACGCAACTGGGTTGCGCGGCATAATAGCCCTGGCCGCCGGGAGGGCGCCAACAACAGGAGGAGAATGTCATCATGCGCAAGCTCATGCTCGCCCTCGCGGCAACCGTCGCGCTTGCCGGCTCCGCATTTGCGGATCCGGTCCGTATCAGCGTCGGCTCTTATAACCTCAACAATCTTCCCTTTCCCGTCGCCCAAGGGCTTGGGCTTTATGAAAAGGAAGGGCTGGAGGTGACCGTCGAAAACTTCGCATCGGGCGGCTCGAAGACGCTTCAGGCGCTTGTTGCCGGCTCGACGGACATCGCCGTGGGCTTCTACGATCATACGATCCAGATGCAATCTCAGAAGAAGAGCGTCGTCGCCTTCGTGCAGCTTGCCCGCAATTCCGGGCTCGTGCTGGCTGGCGGAAAGGATGGCAAATTCGATCCGGCAAAGCCGGAAACGATCAAAGGTGCAAAAATCGGGATTACCTCGCCGGGTTCGTCTTCCGATTTCTTCGTCCGCTATTACTTGCAGCGCAACGGCTTGTCCGCAAACGACGTGTCGCTGATCGGTGTCGGCTCCGGGTCGGCCGCCGTCGCAGCGCTCGAACAGCAGAAGGTCGACCTGCTCGTCAACTACGATCCGGCTGCGACCTTCATCGAAGCCAAGGGCGTCGGCAAGATCCTGATCGATGGGCGCAGCGACGACGGTGCCAGAGCGATCTATGGCGGGATTTACCCAACCTCCGTCCTCTATGCCACACAGAGTTATATCGAGGAAAATCCCGAGACGATCCAGAAGGTCACCAATGCCACGGTCAAAGCGCTCGAATGGATGAATAGCCACTCCGCGGAAGAGATCGTAGAAAAGCTCCCGAAGGAGTTCATTTCCGGCGATCGCGATACTTACGTCAAAGCGGTCGAGAACGCGAAGGCGATATTCTCGAAGGACGGGCGCATCAACGAGGAGGAGATCAAAATCCCGCTCGCCGTCCTGAAGAGCTTTAACGACAAAGTCGCAGCGGCTGAAATCGACCTTGCGAAAACCTACACGAACGAGTTCGTCGGCAAGGTCCCGAACGACGCCGCCAACTGATAGGAGGAGGTCATGGAATTGGCCGTAGTGAAAACTGCACCCCCGACCAACAGTCCGGATCATGCAAAGCCGATGGTTTCCATCGATTCCATCACCATGTCCTTCGGTGCCTATGTGGCTGTGCAGGATGTCAATCTGAGCGTCTCCGATGGCGAGTTCCTGGCCATCGTCGGACCTACCGGATGCGGCAAGAGCACCATACTTAACGCGATTGCCGGCCTTCTGAAGCCTGCCGGCGGGACCGTTTCCATTGATGGCCATCAGGTGCGCGGGGTTCAGAACAACATCGGTTATCTGTTTCAACAGGATGCATTGCTTCCATGGAAGAGCGCAATCGAGAACGTGGAACTTGGTCCCATGTTCAAAGGTGTCGGCGCCACCGACCGTCGCGAGCAGGCGATGAGATGGCTGGCGAAAGTCGGGCTCAAAGGGTTCGAGCATCGCTATCCGCACCAGCTTTCCGGCGGTCAGCGCAAGCGCGTGCAGATGGCGCAGGCGCTGATCACCGGCCCCAAGGTTATCCTGATGGACGAGCCCTTCTCAGCGCTCGATATCCATACCCGCCACCTGATGCAGAACGAGCTGTTGCGGCTTTGGCAGGAGGAACGGCGCGCAGTGGTGATGATAACGCACGACCTCGAGGAGGCGATCGCTCTCGGCGATCGGGTGGTGGTGCTTGCCGCCGGACCGCGCTCGCGCGTGATCGACAGCTTCCCCGTGGATCTCGAACGTCCGCGTGATGTCGCTGAAATCAAGCTCGATCCGCGCTTCATGGATCTTTATCGCAACATCTGGTCATCGCTGCGAGGCGAAGTGGAGAAAAGCTATGAACGTCATGACTGAACGCCTCATTCAAATCGTGCTGCTCGTGGCAATTGTCGGCGGCTGGCAGCTCGGTGTCGCGGCCGGCGTCATTGACGTCTTCTTCTTTCCGGCTCCAGTCGACATCTTCGACCAGGTTTTATCCTGGGTGGCGGACGTCAGCTTCTATAGCCACGTCGCCATCACCCTCACGGAAACCGTACTCGGCTATCTCGTTGGAACGGCACTTGGCGTAGCAGCAGGCGTGTGGCTCGGCCTCAGCCGTTCGGCCGCGCGCATTCTGGACCCCTTCATCAAGGGGCTGAACGCAATTCCTCGCGTCGTGCTAGCGCCGATCTTCGTGCTGTGGCTCGGCCTTGGGCTATGGTCCAAGGTGGCGCTCGCCGTGACGCTGGTGTTCTTCGTCACCTTCTTCAACGCGATGCAGGGCGTGCGCGAAGTCAACCCGGTGGTATTGTCGAACGCCCGCATTCTGGGAGGTAATCGGCGGGACCTGCTTCGTCACGTTTATTTCCCGGCAGCGTCAAGCTGGATTCTGTCGTCATTGCGCACTTCGGTCGGCTTCGCCGTTGTGGGGGCGATCATTGGCGAGTATCTCGGCTCCTCTGCCGGGCTCGGCTATCTGATCGCCCAGGCCGAAGGCAATTTCGATGCGGTCGGAGTCTTCGCGGGCATTCTGATCCTCGCGATCTTTGTCTTGATTATCGACAGTATTCTGGACATCGCCGAGAAGCGCCTCATCAAGTGGCGAACAAATACTTCCGAACGGCCGGCGTGACCATCACTAACGGCAACTAAAAAATATGTTAGCACGTGCTCTCCCTCTCCAAAGAAGGGAGAGCACAAGCGTTCCGAGCGATGTGCACTCGGTCGCAATGAGACGTCCGGCCGTTAACTCGTCGACGAGGTCAATCGACCGGTCGGTCTATGACGCCATTAGCGAATCCTCGGCGGTGGCATTGTCAATTTCTCTAACAATCGCAAGTTTAAAAGAGTGCTCAGTGCCAGGGGCTCAACCGCCCTCGCCCGGATATTGTTTCGCCTTCAGCAAGCCCGCCAGATGCGCCGTGTTGCGCGCCAGCATGTCGACGGCTTTCGTCACGACCTTCGGCACCTTGTCGAGATCGACGAAATTGGTGGAACCCAGCGCCTCGCCAACCCAATAGGCGACGGCATTGGCCGGGATGGTGAAGCCGACATCGTTCAGCGCCTGATAGAGTTCGGCCGACACGTGATGGGCGCCGTCCTCGTTGCCGACGACGGCAACGGCCGCGACCCTGCCGTAGGAGACCATGCGGCCCTGATCGTCCGTCTCATCGAGGAAGGCGTCCATGCGCTCGAGCGCCCGCTTGCAGACGCTGGAGGGCTGGCCGAGCCAGATCGGCGTCGCCAGCAGCAGAATATCGGCGTCGAGCAGCTTTGCGCGAATATCGGGCCAGTCGTCGCCTTCGCCCTCGTCCGACGTGACGCCCGGCTTGACGTTGAAATCGGCAAGGCGGAGCACTTCGGTCACGACCCCGTATTCGGACATTGCCTTGTCGATGAGCCCTACCATCCGGTCGGTGGAAGATGGATCCTCGGCGTCGCTCGTCTTCAGCGTGGCGTTGAGAGCAAGGGCTTTCAGCGGCATCGTATCTCTCCGGTAACGGTTGGCCGACGGGTCTGCCTGCTGCAACCCACCCGCGCGCCGATTGTTCCCGCGGCGGAGGCGAGGCGGCCTCACGCAAAAATAACCAGTTGGTGAATTCTTTACTTGAACCGCCAAATGGAATCGGCAAAAGTGACGGTGCTATCAATCCCTTCATGGATTTGCCGTCTTTTCGGGCCAGCGTCCGAGCACACATCTATTGGAAAAACACCGTGAGCAGCGATGCGTTAACACGTGCGACGAAGCCTTCGGCTTCGATGGCGCTTGCAACTGCGGCAGGCTGGGGCCGAGGCCTCTATACACTGGTGCGCATCACCGTGATGGCTCTCCGCCACCCCTGGCAGGCGGGTTTTGCGATCGGCGCAACCCTCGTCGCCTCGACCTTCCAGCTGATGATCCCCCGCCTTCTCGGCCAGGCCGTCGACCACACGCAGATGGCGATGGGCGGCGGGGCGGCGGGCCAGGCGGCGCAGGACGCGCTGCTGACCACGGCCTTGCTGTTGCTCGGCGCCAGCGTGCTGCGCGGCCTCTTCACCATGGTGCAGAACTATTACAGCGAAGCCGTCGGCCACCACATGGGCTACGAGCTGCGTCTGGCCTGCTACGAAAAGATCCAGCGTCTCTCCTTCAGCTTTCACGACACGGTGCATTCCGGCGACCTGATCACCGTCGGCATGCTCGATCTCGAAGGCGTGCGCATGTATTTTTCCACCGCCCTGGTACGCATGATCCTGCTCACGATCCTGATCGGCATTGGCGCCTATCTGCTGCTGTCGACCGATGTCGTGCTCGGGCTGCTGGCGCTCTCCTTCGTGCCCTTCGTCGGCTGGCGCTCCTCGGTGACGCAGCTCAGGCTGCGCGCCACCTGGCTCGATCTGCAGGAGCGGTTGTCGGTGCTGACCCGCATCATGGAGGAGAATCTCGGCGGCATCCGCGTCGTGCGCGCCTTTGCCGCGCAGGAGCACGAGCTCACGAAATTCGAGGCGGCCTCGAAGAATGCCCTGGCGCTCGCCCATCAGCGCGTCGGCATTCGCGTCACCAATACCAGCGCCATGACCTTCTCCTTCTTCGCCGCCATGGGCCTCGTGCTCTGGATCGGTGGCGGCAAGGTAATGTCGGGCGAGATCACCGTCGGCACGCTCGCCTCGTTCCTGACCTTCATGACCATCCTGCAGATGCCGGTGCGCCAGCTCGGCCTGATGGTCAACGCCTTTGCCCGCGCCTCCACCTGCGGCTCGCGGCTCTTTGCCCTGCTCGACCTCGACATCGCGATCAAGGACGCGCCGGATGCCAGGGAACTGGCGGTGACGGATGGCGTGCTGCGCTTCGAGAATGTCAGCTTCGCCTATCCCGGCTCGGAAAAGCGCACGGTGCTGCGGGATGTCTCCTTCGAAGCCCGGCGCGGCCAGACGATCGGCATCGTCGGGCCGCCCGGCAGCGGCAAATCGACCATCGCCCATCTGATCCCGCGTTTCTACGACGTCACCGGCGGCAGGATCACCATCGACGGCCAGGATATACGCAAGGCGACGCTGCAGTCGCTGCGCCGCGCCGTTGCCGTCGTGCAGCAGGATTCCTTTCTGTTCACGACGACGATCGAGAACAACATCGCCTATGGCGACCCATGGGCGAAGGAAAGCCGCATCGAACGCGCCAGCGAAAGCGCCCAGCTGCACAATTACGTGCTCGGCCTGCCCACCGGCTACGGCACCGTCGTCGGCGAACGCGGCGTTTCGCTGTCCGGCGGCCAGCGGCAGCGCCTCTCGATCGCCCGCGCGCTGATGCTGAAGCCGGCGGTGATGGTGTTCGACGATTCGACGGCGGCAATCGACGCCGCCACCGAACAGCGCATCCGCAGCGCCATGCGCCGCTATGCCGCCGACCGGGTGACGATTATCGTCGCCCATCGCCTGAGCTCGCTGATGCATGCCGACCAGATCCTGTTCGTCGAAGACGGAAGGATCGTCGAGCGCGGCACGCATCAGGCGCTGCTTGCGCTCGGCGGCCGCTACAAGGCGCTCTACGACCTGCAGGTGCGGCCGGGCGACGAGGTGCTGAGTGCGTGATGCCTGGGTGGTGGCGTTTCCTCTTGCTCCCTCATCCCTGTGCTCGTCACAGGGATCCAGTGCGCCAAGTCCTTGGCGCGGGAAACCGTTTTAAGAGTCATTCACCGCGCAGATGCGCGGTGGCTGGATTCCTGTGACGAGCACAGGAATGAGGGGAGGAGAGGTTATTCCTCCACAACCACTCGCTGCGGATTGAGGCTATCCGCGGTCAGCGGCCGGCCAAACCAGAACAAAGGCCGTGGTACTAGGGAGATTGTGATGGCCGAGGAACTGGAAACCGAGCGTCCCGACGTGCGCGAGGATGGGCGCCGGCCGCCGCGGGCGGTGGTCGGTTCGCACCGCGTCGAGGAGGAAATGTTCGGCAAGGCCTTCGACGGCAACATCGTCAAGCGCATCTGGGCTTTCGTCCACCCCTGACCGCACCCAGGTGCTCTGGGCGGTCGTCGCCGTCCTGACCTTCACGACGATGCAATTGTTGATCCCGCTGATCATCCGTTACGCCATCGACCACGGCATGTCGCCGGGCGGCAATCCTTCGGCGCTGATTTGGGCGATCGTCGCCTTCGCCATCGCCATCCTTATCAATTATGCGGCAAGCTATGCCCAGGAGACGCTGGTCGGCAATGTCGCGGAAGAGGTGCTCTTCGACATCCGCAAGGCGATGTTCTCGCATCTCCAGCGCGTCTCGCTCTCCTTCATGGACAAGACCGAAGTGGGGCGGCTGATGTCGCGCCTGCAGGGCGACGTCAACTCGATGCAGGAATTCCTCGAAACCTCGGTGCTGTCGGTCGGCGACATCGTGCTGCTCTTCGGCATCGTCTTCGTGATGCTCTATCTCGATTTCAAGCTGGGGCTGCTGACGCTCTCGGTGCTGCCGGTGCTCTTCGTCGTCCGGCTGTTCTGGCTGCCGCTCGCCCGCAAATCCTTCATGGCCGCGCATGAGACCAATTCGGTCGCCAACGGCGCCCTTGCCGAAGCGATCCATGGCGTGCGCGCCGTCCAGAGCATGGACCGGCAGGGCGTCAACTTCACGCTCTACGACGACAAGGCGCACGCCAACCTCAAAACGCATCTGACGGCGGCGCGTTATGCGCAGGTGATGGTGCCGATCGTCGACAGCCTGACGGGCGTGGCAATGGCGCTCGTCATCGTCGTCGGCGGCGCCCGCGTTCTCAACCAGGCGCTCGATGTCGGCGTGCTCGTCGCCTTCCTGTTCTACATCCAGCGCTTCTTCGACCCGATCCGGTCGCTGACCCTGCAATATTCGGTGATGCAGCGCGCCATGGCGTCCGGCCAGCGGCTGACCGAAGTGCTCGACGTGCCGGTCGACATCAAGGACGCCCCCGACGCCAAGACCCTGTCGCGCGACATGGACGGTTCGGTCGAATTCAAGGACGTCGTCTTCGGCTACAATCCGAAGCATCCGGTGCTGAAACATGTGAGCTTCAAGGTCAATCCCGGCGAGACGGTGGCGCTGGTCGGGCCGACGGGTTCCGGCAAATCAAGCTGCATGTCGCTGATCCACCGCTTCTACGACGTGCAACAGGGCGAGGTGCTGGTCGGCGGCCACGATGTGCGTGACCTGACGCAGGATTCGCTCGGGGCGCAGATCGCCATGGTGCTGCAGGAACCCTTCCTCTTCACCGGCACCGTCTTCGAAAACATCCGCTACCACAAGCTGAAGGCGACGCGCGAACAGGTGATCGAGGCGGCCAAGGCGGTCGGCGCCCATGATTTCATCATGCGCCTGCCCGATGGCTACGACAGCATTCTCGGCGAGCGCGGCGGCAATCTTTCGCTCGGCCAGCGCCAGCTTTTGAGCTTTGCCCGTGCGCTGGTGGCCGACGCGAAGATCCTCGTGCTCGACGAGGCGACGGCCAATATCGACAGTTATACCGAAATGCTGATCCAGAAGGCGCTGGTGAAGCTGCTCGAAAACCGTACCGGCCTGGTTATCGCCCACCGCCTGGCGACGATCCGCGAGGCCGATCGCATCATCGTGCTGCAGAACGGCGAGATCATCGAAAGCGGTGACCATCGCCAGCTGATGAAGAACGGCAAGCTGTACTCCAGGCTCTATAACCTCAATTACGCCTCGTTCGACGATATACCCGAAGATGTGCTGGAGGAGACGACGGCGACCCAATCGGCAACCTGACTGCATTAACGCCTGTCGCAAAGTTTGAACGAACAAACGCCTTGCTGCCGTATTTTCCTCTTATCCGGGACGAGTGCCTACTGAGGAGAATGTTATGAAGAGAATTATTAGCAGCCTGTTGATCGCGACGGCCCTTGTTGGATCGGCTATTCAGCCCGCTGCCGCGCGCGACCGTCATCACGACAATACCGGCCGCATCATCGCCGGCGGCGTAGCCGCAGGTGTCGTCGGCGGCCTGATCGGCGGCGCAATCGCCAATGGTGGCCCGCGCTACGTCGATGAAGGCCCTCGTTATGTCGAAAGCCCCCGCTATGTCGAACCCGAGCCGAGATGCTGGTATGAGGATCGCGACGTCCGCAACCGCTATGACGGCGGCTACCACGCCGAAACCGTGCGGGTCTGCGAGTAGACCTGAAGTTTTTGCAGCGGCGTTGAACCCGTCAGCGCCGCTCGGCTCTCAGCCGAGGTTGCGTCCCGCAGCCTCGGCTTTGTCATTTTATATCAGGGACATCGGCCAAGAATTAGCCCCTCATCCGGCTGCCGCCACCTTCTCCCCGTAAACGGGGCGAAGGAGACAGGCCGCGACCTCTCCGTCCCTCGTCAACGTCTCGCGGGGCACGTCCCCTCGCCCCGTTTACGGGGAGAGGGTTAGGGTGAGGGGCAGCCTTTGGCGTGATTCGGTCGATCATCCCAACGACAATGCCTTCGCAAAAATTTCCCCCGCCCCACCGGCTGTCATCTGCCTGTCAGAGTCGAGCAATAGCTGAGGCCCGATGAATGATAGTTCCATAAATGCCGGCAAAGCGCCGAAAAGAGAACGCATGCGCTTCGTCAGCGCCGAGCAGGTGGCGCATCTGGCGGGCGTTTCGCGCTCAGCCGTCTCGCGCACCTTCACGCCGGGCGCAAGCGTCGCCCCGGCAACGCGCGAAAAGGTGCTGCGGGCGGCTGAAGAGCTC
Source organism: Rhizobium sp. K102 (assembly GCF_022385315.1). Lineage (NCBI taxonomy): Bacteria > Pseudomonadati > Pseudomonadota > Alphaproteobacteria > Hyphomicrobiales > Rhizobiaceae > Rhizobium > Rhizobium sp. K102. The sequence continues at coordinate 222,763 of NZ_CP092435.1, read as the reverse complement.
GGCTACCATGTCAACGATCTCGCGCGCGGCGTGCTCGCCAATCAGAGCCGCCTCGTCGGCATCGTTGCGACCCGGCCGGAGGTCGGCTTTCGCGCGCATCTCGCCGCAGCCCTTGCCAAATCGCTGATCCGGCGCGGCAGCATTCCGATCCTCATCAACACCGGTCAGACGGAAGAGGAACTGCTCGCCGCCCAGAAGATGCTGATCGGCCACCGCGCCGAGGCGATCATCATTCTCTCCGGCTCGCCGCCGGCAAGTTTCCTCGAACTCGCGCAGCGAAACGGCCAGCCGCTCGTCGTCATCGGCCGGTCGGAGCCCGACGCCGACCACGTGCGCGCCGGCAATTCCGAAGCCTCACGCAAGGCGGCGACGGCCTTTTACGACAGCGGCCGACGGCGGCTGGCGGTCATCGGCTCCCATACGGGAACACCTGCGATCGTCGAACGCGAAAGCGCCTTCCTGTCGGCGGCGGAGACGCTTGGCGCATCCGTCACCCTCGCCCGCGGCGGCGATTCCGATTATGACGGCGGCGTCACCGCCGGGCGCGCGCTTCTCGCGGAAAAAACAAAGCCCGACGCCGTCTTCTGCGCCAATGACCAGATCGCCTTCGGGCTGATGGATGTCCTGCGCCTGGAAGCGCAGCTGCGCATCCCCGAGGATGTCGCCGTCATCGGCTTCGACGACGTGCCGGAATCCGCCTGGCTGAGCTATCAGCTGACCACCTTCCGCCAGGACCCGCTGATCATGGCGCAACGCGCCGTCGCGCTGTTGGAGCGGCGGCTGGAAAACCCGGATTCGCCGCCGGCTTACGAACGCGTCATTCCCGAACTCGTCATCCGCCAGAGCTTCAGACCGTAACCTCTTCCCCATGGCTTTTCGCAGACGCCGTCCTGTGGCAAGAAGGGCGATGACGCGCGGCGCTGCAAGGGAGGAAGATCGCCAGAGATGAAGGGAATTCGCCAGCTCGCCGAGCATCTCGACATTTCGATCGGCACCGTGTCGCGTGCGCTGAACGGCAAGCCCGACGTCAATGACGAAACGCGCCGGCGCGTGCTCGCCGCCGCCGAAGAGCTTGGCTATGTCGCCAACCAGTCGGGCCGCAGCCTGCGCCAGGGCATGACCAATGTCATCGGGTTGATGCTCGAGGTCAGCCGCGAGACGGTCGAAAACAGCGACGACTTCTTCCTCGGCGTCACCGACGGGCTGCAGAGTGTCTTTTCCCGCCACAAGCTCGATCTGGTCATGCTGCCCTGCCCTGATGACGAGGATCCGCACGAATATCTGAAGCGCATGGTGGCGCGCCGCCTCGTCGATGCGCTAATCATCTCGGCGACACGGCGCACCGACCGGCGCATCGAGCTTCTGGAAAAGGCGCGCATCCCCTTCGTGGCGCTCGGCCGCAGTGCGTCCGGCGGCAGCTATACCTGGATGGACCTCGATTTCGAAGGCGTGGCGGCGCGCGGCGTCGACCGGCTCGTCGCCAAGGGCCACCGGCGGATTGCGGTGGCTGCCCCCTCCTCCGACATCAATCTCGGCTACATCTTCCTCGACAGCTATCGCCAGACGCTGCAACGCCACGGTCTTGCCTTCGACCCGGCGCTGGTCATCCGCGTCAAGTCGAGCGAACAGGGCGGCTATCAGGCCGGCCACGAATTGCTGATGATCGAAGACCGGCCAACCGCGATCATCCTGATCCACGAGCTGATGGCGATCGGGCTTTACCGCAGGCTGGCCGAGGCCGGCATCGTGCCCGGCCGCGACCTTGCCGTCGTCGGTTTCCGCGAGGAGCCGCGTACGCATTTCCTGCAGCCGTCGCTGACCTCCTTCCGCATGTCGCTGCGCGATCTCGGCGCCCAGCTCGGCGAAACCCTGCTCGCCACCATGCCGGCCTATGCCGAGCATTATCCGCAGGGCGCCCGCAGCAGGATCTGGCCGATGGAGCTCGTTGCGGGCGAAAGCGACGCCTTTACGCTGACGGGCTGAAGCCTTCAGATCCGGCTCGGCGCCGCCGCAGCCTCCCGGCTCGACAACTGACGCGTCACGAAGAAGACCAAGAGGGCGCCGGCGGCAAGGCAGGCGGCGAGGAAGAACATCGGCGCGATCGTGCTGCCGCTTTCATCCTTGATCCAGGGCACGACGTTCTGGGCGACGAAGCCGCCGAGATTGCCGACCGAATTGATGGCGGCAAGCCCGGCCGCCGCACCCGCCCCTTTCAGGAACCGCGAGGGCAGGCTCCAGAACACCGGCTGCGGCGCGAAGATGCCGGCGGCGGCGATGCAGAGGAAGGCGAATTGCAGCGTGTGGTTCGGAATCAGCGCCGACAGCAGCAGGCAGGCCGCGCCGATGAACGCCGGAATGACGATATAGGGCGTCTTCGATTGCGCCTTGTCGGCCATGGCCGGAACGGCATAGAGCGAGACGGCGACCAGCAGCCAGGGAATGACGTTGAGAAAACCGTTGACGGTATTGCTGACGCCGAAGGCCTTGACGATGGTCGGCAGCCAATAGCTGAGGCCATAGGCCGACAGCGGAAAGGCGATATAGCAGAGCGCCATCAAAAGGACGCGCGGGTCGACGAGCGCCTTGAAGCCGTCCGACGCATGTTCGTCCATGCCGGCATTTTCCGAGGCCAGCCGTCGTTCGAGCCAGGCCTTCTCCTCGCTGCTCAGGAAGCTCGCATTTTCCGGCCGGCCGGGAAGATAGAAGAAGGTGACGATGCCGGCGATGACGGCGGGAATACCGGTCGCCAGGAACACCCATTCCCAGCCGGCAAAGCCGTAGAGGCCGTCAAGATCGAGCAGCGCGCCGCCGAGCGGTGCGCCGACGGCATTGGCGATCGCGCTGAAGATCATGAACAGGCCGACCATCCGGCCGCGATAGGCCGACGGGAACCACAGCGTCAGGAGATAGAGGACGCCGGGAAAGAAGCCGGCTTCGCAGACGCCGAGCAGGAAGCGCAGGATATAGAACATAGCCGCGTTCTGGGTGAAGGCGAGCCCGATGGTGACGAGGCCCCAGGAGACCAGGATGCGGGCGAACCAGACACGCGCGCCGAGCCTGTCGAGGAAGAGATTGCTCGGCACCTCGAAGAGAAAATAGCCGATGAAGAAGAGCGAAGCGCCAAGGCCATAGGCATATTCGCTCAAGCCGAGAGCATCGACCATTTGCAGCTTGGCGAAGCTGACATTCTGCCGGTCGATGTAGGCGATCAAATAGAGGATGCCGAGAAACGGCATCAGCTTCCAGGTGATTTTCGAGATCAGCCGCTTCTCATCAACCATGCGTATTCTCCGGAATGATCATATTGCGTCGGAGGAGCGTAGATAGTGCCGCCCGCCAATATTCAATTGGGCGAGGTATTTTCTCCGATGCCGCAACCCAGATTGGTGGCCGCATCCGGGGATCGGGTGCGGCCGGTCTTTGACTATTCGGCAGCGGGGACGGCGGCGCGGCGGCCGATCGTTGCCTGGGTCAGCACGAAGGCTGCGAAGGCGCAGAGCGCGATGCCGGCGGCCATCGGAACGGCGGTGCCGTCGAAGAACAGGCTCGAGATCACCATGGCGACGGCGGCGATGACGAAATGCAGCGTGCCCATCAGCGACGAGGCGGTACCGGCGATTGCGCCGTGATCCTCAAGCGCCAGCACCGCGCTCGTCGGGATGACGAGCCCGAGGAAGCCGTAACCGATGAACAGGAAGCTCGCCATGACAGGCAGCGCGTTGAAGCCCGAAGCCATCACCACCGCCATGACGACCATGGCCAGCGCAAAGGCGCTGACGGCAATCCGCATGACGCGCACCAGGCCGAAACGCTCGCCGAGCCAGCCCGTCGCCTGCGATACCGCAAAGAAGGACACGGCATTGATCGAGAAGGCGAAGCTGTACTGCGTCGGCGTCAGCCCGTAATGCTCAATCAGCACGAAGGGCGAGTTGGCGAGATAGACGAGGAAGCTCGAAATGCCGAGGCCGCCGATGAAGGTCAGTGTCAGGAAGTTGCGGTCGGAAAGCAACAGCCGGTAGGCGGCCATGGCGCTCCCGAGGCCGCTACCGCTGCGTTCGGTGGCCGGGCGCGTCTCGTCAAGCTGGGTGGCAAGCAGGACGAGGCCGATCAAGGCGGCTGCTGTCACGGCCCAGAACACGCCGCGCCAGCCGTAGAACTCGATGACGGCGCTGCCGGTCAGCGGCGCCAGGATCGGCGAGATCGAGAAGACCAGCATCAGCAGCGACATCAGGCGTGCGGCCTGCACGCCGGTATGCATGTCGCGAACGATGGCGCGCGGAATGACCATGCCGGCGGCGCCGCCGAAGCCCTGGACGAAACGGAAGGCGATCAGCGTTTCGATATCTGTCGCAAGCGCGCAGCCGACCGAGGCGAGCGCGAAGAGGCCGATGCCGAGATAGAGCGGCAGCTTGCGGCCCCACATATCGGACAGGGGACCATAGAAGAGCTGGGCGAGCGCGAAGGAGATGAAGAAGGCGAGCAGGGTCAGCTGCGTGACATTATTATTGGCATGCAGGTCCTGGCCGATCGAAGGCAGCGCCGGCAGATACATGTCGATGGCAAAGGGGCCGATGGCCGACAAAAGGCCGAGAATGAGCGCAATGCGAAAGAAGGAAGCCGTCATAATGGTGATCTTTCATAAAAGCGAAACGGAGCGCCGGACCGTCACTCCGCCGCATTGCTCTTAGGGGTTCAATGATGATCGTTCGCGCGAAGACGAAGTTGGGAGCTCATATCTTCAGCGATTGAACCAGGAGTGTCAATAAATTTGGACACAGATGTAAAACTAGACGCCATTGTCTAAGAGGTCAAGACGTCTTATCTTCGCTCGCATGAAAGATCGCATGACACCGGCAAGCCGGATGACGGGACATACCCAGCGCGGGCAATGCGCCAAGCGCATGTCCATCCTCGATGCCGCCGCCGACGTCTTCTGCCGCCAGGGTTTCGCCGCCGCCAGCATCGACGAGATCGCTGCCGCCGCCTGTGTCTCCCGGCAGACGATCTACAACCATTATCGCGAGAAGGAAACGCTGTTCGTCGCCGTCGTCGAGGACGTCATGAACCGCGCCAACGCCATGCTCTTCTCCGTGCTGTCGGCCTTCCCTGACAATGCCGACAATCTCGAGGACGACCTGACGGCCTTCGTCGTGCGCCTCAACAAGAACTGCCTCTGCAACCATGACGGAAAATTCCTGCGCAAGCTGGTGCAGACGGAGGGCGAGCGCTATCCGCACCTCTTCGAAAGCTGGCGCCAGCACGGGCCCGGCAAGCTGACCACCGCGCTTTCCGCGCTTCTCGCGCGGCTGGCGCAAAAAGGAGCGCTCGTCATCGACGATTTCGACGTCGCCGCCCGGCAGTTCGTCGCGCTCGCCAATGCCGACCTGCAGATGATGACCCTTTTCGGGGGAACTCCGAGCGACGCGGAACTGGAAAAGGCAGCGCGCAACGCGGTGTGTACCTTTCTCAGGGCCTATGGCCGAGCGCCGGCGGAGAATGCCGGCGCTCAGCCGCAGCTGGCAGCCGTATCCGGCTGATCAGGCGCTTCCGATCACGCAAAAACCGTCATCTGCGCCGGCACGACCGCGAACATGCCGACGCGGCGCGCGGCAAGATATTTGACCAGCTGTTCGACAACGGAGGGCATGACCGGCTTCTGGACGACGCCGACCGCCCCCTTGACGCCGTCGGCGACGCTCTCGGGATTGCCGGTCATGAAGACGACGGCGATGCCGTGCTCTTCCGCCAGCCGCCTGCCGAGCTCGGGCCCGGTCGGGCCGTCGGCAAGATTGACGTCGACGAAGGCGATATCGGCCGACGGCGCCAGCCGCAACGCCTGTTCGCGATCATTCGCCAGGCCGGCGACCTGCATACCCATGCCTTCCACCGTCGCGCCGAGATCGAGTGCGATGAGGAATTCATCTTCGACGATCAATACCCGCTGCTTCATGAGATCATCTCGTTGCCAGCGCCGCACGACATTGGTGGCCATGATACGTCCCCTTGTTACGCCATACTTCGAAAGAAGGATCCGCTCCGGCAGTCTGTGCTGCACGAAACTCGTTGTCGTAACGGGCAACTTGACGATATGTTCCGCAGTGGAACGCGATTTCCCGGATTTAAGATATTGTTAACGTTGATAAAATCTTAACCGAAAGCCGGCGAAGAAAAACCGGTGCTCGATCATGTTCAATCCCAGGCGCCCGCGCTTCTTGATGCGGGCGAAATGATACGATTTGATTATTCCGTTGCTCTTGGAGGATCCCGTTGAGAACCAAGCTTATCGTCCTGGCCCTCGTGGCGGTCGGCCTTTTCGCCTATACCAAGGTGATGGCCAGGATCGGCTCGGGCTCGCCGCCTCCGGATGCACCGCTGGAGCAACGCGTCGACCTCATCCGTGTTTATAAATCCGAACGCCGCATGGTTCTTCTCAGAGCGGACGCTCCCATCGCGACATATCGGATTTCGCTCGGGAGGGCGGCCGATGCCGGCCCCAAGCAGCGCGAGGGCGACGAGAAAACACCGGAAGGGCGCTATGAAATAGACTGGCGCAATCCGAAATCCATGGCGCATCTGAGCCTGCACATCTCCTATCCGAAGCCGGAAGAGCAGCACGCAGCTCAAGTGAACGGCTTTCCGCCCGGCGGCAACATCATGATCCACGGGCTGCCCAATGGCTGGGGCCTGCTCGGAGACGTTCACCGCCTGTTGGATTGGACGGATGGCTGTATCGCAGTCACCAACGCGGAGATGCGCGATATCTGGGCCCGCGTCCCCGACCATACGCCCATCGACATCATGCCCTGACCGGCCAATCAGCCCTTGATCTTCCCGACGAGGACCGGCTCGCTGCGGTAGTCGGCCGGAAACAGCGACTTCAGGTTCTCGATTTTCGGCAGGTCGTTGTAGACGATATAGGGATAGGTCGGGTTGAGCGTCAGGAAATCCTGATGATAGGCCTCGGCCGGATAGAAGCCGGCGGCATCCGATACTTTGGTGACGATCGGTTGCTGGAAGACATGCGCCTTGTCGAGCTGGTCGATATAGCGTTCGGCGACCTTGCGCTGCTGCGGATTTGAGACGAACAGCGCCGAGCGATACTGCGTGCCCCGGTCAGGTCCCTGGAAATTCAGCTGCGTCGGGTTGTACGCCACGGAGAAGAAGATCTGCAGCAACCTGCCGTAGCTTATCTTTTTCGGGTCGAACCGCACCTCGACGGCTTCGGCGTGGCCTGTCGAGCCGGTGCCGACAGTTTCGTACTGCGCCGTTTTCGCCTCGCCGCCGGCATAACCGGAGACGGCGCTCTCGACGCCCTTGACGTGCTGAAAGACGCCCTGGACGCCCCAGAAACAACCGCCGGCGAAGATGGCGGTTTCGGTGCCCGATGTGGCGGTTTCGTCGATATCAGGCGGCGGGATGACGACCGCCTCCTCGGCGGCGCCCGCTACACCCACACCGAGTAAGACAACGGCGGCGGCAAGGAGCGCGGCAAAGCTCTTGCGGTGGGAAGACATGGACATGGCGCGACCTCCTGCGAGTTGTCCAAATCCTTGCGCATCCTTGCAAAAGCGGCAAATCACAAGGCGATCACTCACGCCGATGTGACAACCAAAAGAAAGTGCCTGTGCGAAGTTGAAACAGCGCTCAAGTTGAGTTGACAATCGCGTGAGGAGTGAGGAGAGTGCCGCCGGTTAGAGCCAGCATCGCCTGAATCCTTGGGGGGAACCTATGTCCGTGCGCTCGTTCTTTGCTTTCGCCAGCATCGCAATTTTGTCCGTGATCACCGTCAGCTTTCCAGCCGCCGCCGCGGAGACGAAGCGTGACATTCAGACGATCAAGGACGCCGATTTCTTCGGCTTCGATCTTCGCACCGAGCAGAACGTCTCGCTCGATCAGTGCAAGACTTCCTGCATCGGCGACAAGAGCTGCAAGGCCTTCACCTACAATCCCAAGGTGAAATGGTGCTTCCTGAAATCCGATTTCAAGACGATGAACGCCTTCCCCGGCGCGATCGCCGGCAAGATCGTCGAGACGGCCTCCCAGAAGGAGCCGGATATCGGCGCGGCGCCGCGCCTGACCTTCCTGACTAACGACCTGATCCAGCAGGCTCACGACTTCAGGGACAATCTTGCCCTGACCGACGCCCAGCAGGGCCAGAGCGTCGACAGCCTGACGGCCAGCGCCCGTCTCGACATGACCGCCAACAATCTGACCGACGCGCTGATCGCGTTCCACGGCGCGCTGTCGATTACCCCCGGTGATGCCGATCTCTGGCTCGAAACCGCCCGAGCCGCCGCTTCGCTCGGCAGCGCCCAGACCGGCACGAGCGGCCAGGCCGTGCTCGACGCGCTGAACGGCTACGAACTGACCCGCACCAAGGCCAAGCGCGCCGAGGCGCTCGCCGTGCTCGCCGACGCCCTGGACCGAAACAACAATTACCGCCCGGCCCTCCACGCCTACAAGGCGAGCCTGGCACTTGTTGCCTCCGACGATGTGCAGGCGGCCTATCTGCAGCTGAAGGCGACGCAGGGCTTCCGCATCACCGAACACACGGTCGACGCCGACAGCGCCACACCGCGGGCCTGCGCCACCTTTTCCGAGTCGCTCGTCAAGACCACCGACTACACGCCCTTCGTGACGCTCAACGGCGCCGCGCCCAAGGCGCTGGAAACCAAGGACAAGCAGATCTGCGTCGAGGGACTGACGCACGGCGAGACCTATAAGATCGCCTTCCGCACCGGCCTGCCGTCGTCCGTCGACGAGACCCTCGACGCACCTGTCAGCATCGACGTCTACATCAAGGACCGCAGCCAGATGGTGCGGTTTACTGGCGACAGCTTCGTGCTGCCCTCGACGGCGCGCCGCGGCATTCCGATCGTCTCGGTCAACCTGGCCTCGGCCAACCTCAAGCTCTATCGCATTGGCGATCGCGCCATCGCACCGCTGTTGGCAAACTCGCAGTTCCTGAGCCAGCTCGACGGCTACAGCGCCCAGAATATCCAGGACCAGAACGGCGAACTGGTCTGGCAGGGCTCGATCGACATCGCCAACGATCTCAACAAGGACATCGTCACCAGCTTCCCGGTCGACGAGGCGCTGCCCGAGCGCAGGCCCGGCATCTACGTGATGACCGCGACGGCGCCGAACGCCCCGTCGCAGGAGTGGGATTCGCAGGCGACACAATGGTTCCTCGTCTCCGATATCGGCGTCACCACCTATGCCGGCACCGACGGGCTCAACGTCTTCGCCCGCTCGCTCGCCTCGGCCAAGCCGATGTCAGGCGTCGAGCTGCAGCTGCTCGCCAAGAACAATGAAGTGCTCGGCACCGCGACGACCGACGAAAATGGCCGCGCCACCTTCACCGCCGGCCTGATCCGCGGCACGGCGGCGCTGACGCCCGCCGTCATCGCCGCCAAGAACGGCACGTCGGACTATGTCTTCCTCGATATGACCCGGGCGGGCTTCGATCTCTCCGACCGCGGCGTCACCGGCCGCGCCGCACCCGGCGCGATCGATGTGCTGACCTTCACCGAACGCGGCATCTACCGCGCCGGCGAGACGGTGCATGCCCAGGCGCTTGCACGCGACACCGACGGCAACGCCATCGAGAACCTGCCGCTCACCTTCATCTTCAGCCGCCCGGACGGCGTCGAAGACCGGCGGATCGTCAGCCAGACCAGCAATCTCGGCGGTTATTCCGTCGATTTCGCCACCCAGGAAAACGCCATGCGCGGCACCTGGTCGATGAACATCTATACCGATCCCAAGGGCAGCGCGATCGCCAGCAAAAGTTTCCTCGTCGATGATTTCGTGCCCGATCGCACCGACATGGAGATCAAGACCGAGGCCAAGGAAATCGGCCCGGATACGCCGGCGAATATCACCATTTCGGGCAAGTATCTCTATGGCGCCCCGGCCGTCGGCCTGACGCTCGAAGGCGACGTCGTCGTCAAGCCGACGCGTGAGAGCGCCGCCTATAAGGGCTTCCAGTTCGGGCTTGCCGACGAGGAAGCGAGCGAAGATTCCCGCCTGCCGATCGACGGCCTGCCGGAACTCGACGAGAATGGGCAAGCCTCGACCGACCTCACCGTCGGCGATCTGCCGGCAACGACGCAGCTGCTCAACGCCACCGTCTATATCAGGATGCAGGAAGCGGGTGGGCGCGCCATCGAACGCTCGCTTGTCATTCCGGTGAAGAACGAGCGCGCTTCGATCGGCATCAAGCCGGAATTTTCCGACGAGCTGCCCGAGAATTCCATCGCCAACTTCACGGTAATCGGCGTCAGCGCCGACGGCAAGAAGCAGGAGAGCAAGGGGCTGCGCTGGAAATTCTATAGCCTCAACCGCCAATACCAATGGTATCGCGAGGGAACCACGTGGAAATATGAGCCGGTCTATACCGCCGAGCAGATTTCCAACGGCAGCGTCGACGCGACGATGGACGGCGGCAAGATCTCCGTGCCGGTGACATGGGGCCGCTATCGCCTCGAGGTGGAAAGTCCGGATGCCGACGGCCCGACCTCCAGCGTCGAATTCGATGCCGGCTGGTTCGTGAGCTCGACCTCGACCGAAACGCCGGACGGCCTGGAAATCGCCCTCGACAAGGACAGCTACAAGATCGGCGAGACGGCCAAGCTGAAAGTCACCTCGCGCTACGGCGGCGAGCTGATGGTGACATCAGGAACCGAAAAGCTGGTCGCCGTACAGAATGCGACGATCGGTGAGACCGGCGGCGAGATCGACATCCCCGTCACATCAGACTGGGGCGCCGGCGCCTATGTGACCGCGACCCTCTTCCGTCCCGGCGACGCCCAGGACAGCCACATGCCGATGCGCTCGATCGGCATCCAATGGCTGAAGGTCGATCCCGAACAGCGCGCCCTGCAGGTCAAACTCGACACACCGGAAAAGATGCTGCCGCGCGGACCGTTGAACATCGGCCTGCAGGTGGCCGGTGCGGGCGCCAATGAGGACGCCTATGTCACGGTTGCCGCCGTCGATGTCGGCATTCTCAACCTGACGCGCTACGAACCGCCGAATCCGGAGGACTGGTATTTCGGCCAGCGCCAGCTGGGCCTCGAAATTCGCGACCTCTATGGCCGCCTGATCGACGGTTCGCTGGGTGCCACCGGCAAGCTCCGGACCGGCGGCGACGGCGGCGCCATTGCGCTGCAGGCAAGCCCGCCGACGCAGAAGCTCGTTGCCTTCTTCTCCGGCCCGGTGAAGCTCGACGCCGAAGGCAAGGCCAACGTCTCCTTCGACATTCCGCAATTCAACGGCACGGCGCGCGTCATGGCTGTGGCCTGGTCGAAATCAGGTGTCGGCCACGGCGTCAAGGATGTGATCATCCGTGATCCCATCGTCGTGACCGCGAGCCTGCCGAAATTCCTCGCCCCCGGCGACAAGGCCGATCTGCGCCTCGACATCGCCAATACCGATGCGCCGGCCGGCGACTTCAAACTGCAGCTGACCGGCAATGAGGCGGTCGGCATCGAGCAGACCTCCGCCGCGCAGACGATCCGCCTCGAGGCCGGCGCGAAGACGGAACTGACGCTTTCGTTGATCGGCAGACAGCCGGGCGCCGGCAGCGTCTCGATCAACCTCTCCGACGCCTCCGGCCTTTCGCTCGACCAGATCGTCGACGTGCCGGTACGCCCGGCATCCCTGCCGATCACCCAGCGCAGGGTGCTGGCGCTGAAGCCGGGGGCAAAACTCACCGTCGACAAGAACTTGCTTGCAGACAGCGTGCTGCCCGGGGCCGCAATCAGCGTCAACGTCACCCGTTCGGCCGCCTTCGACATTCCGGCGCTGCTGATGACGCTCGACCGCTATCCCTTCGGCTGCGCCGAGCAGACCACCAGCCGGGCGCTGCCGCTGCTTTACTTCGCCGAAGTGGCGAAGCAGGCCGGCATCGAAAACGACGCCGACGTGCACAAGCGCGTGCAGGACGCGATCTACCGCGTGCTCTCCTATCAGGCCTCGGCCGGCAGCTTCGGCCTCTGGGGGCCGGATTCGGGCGACGTCTGGCTCGATTCCTACGTCACCGATTTCCTGACGCGAGCCCGCGAAATGAAATACGACGTGCCGGAACGGGCTTTCGTGCAGGCGCTCGAAAACCTGCAGAATACCCTCTCCTACACCACCGACATCAAGGGTCAGGGCGACCAGATCGCCTATGCCGTCTATGTGCTTGCCCGCAACAAGAAGGCGGCGATCAGCGATCTGCGTTATTACGCCGATACAATGATCAACGACTTCCCGACGCCGCTTTCCAAGGCGCATATCGCCGCCGCACTGGCGCTCTATGGCGACGCCCAGCGTTCGAAGAATATTTTCATCGACGCGCTGCAGATGTCACAGCAATCGATGGTGTCGCGCGTGAACCTGTCGCGCACCGACTACGGGACGATCCTGCGCGACGGCGCGGCGATCCTGGCGCTTGCCGCCGAAAGCCGGCCGGTGCCGCCTGTCATCCCGGATCTTGCCAAGGCGGTCGCCAAGGAATGGGGTCGCAGCAAATACAAGAGCACCCAGGAAGAAACCTGGATGCTGCTGGCCGCGCGCGCCATCCAGGGCGGCGATGACGGGTTGAAGGTCGACGTCAACGGCGCGGCGCACACCGGCGCCTATATGGCCCGGATGACCGGCGAGGCGCTCGCCAGCCATCCGCTGACGCTGACAAACCAGACGAAAGACGCGGTCTCGGCCATCGTCACGACCGTTGCCGCTCCGACCGTGCCGCTGCCGGCCGGCGGCGACGGCTTCCTCATCGAGCGCAGCTATTACACGCTCGACGGCGAGCAGGCGAATGTCAGCGAGGCCAAGCAGAACGAACGCTATGTCGTCGTCATCCACGTGCGCGAGACCAACGACTGGCCGTCGCGCATCGTCATCACCGATCTCCTGCCGGCCGGTTTCGAGATCGACAATCCGAACCTCGTCAACAGCGCCCAGATGACGAATTTCGACTGGATCGGCGAAATCTCCGCCGCCCATACGGAATTCCGCTACGACCGCTTCGTCGCCGCCTTCAACCGTGCGGCCGGCGACAATCGCGAATTCAACGTCGCCTATGTCGTGCGCGCCGTCACCCCCGGCACCTACGACCATCCGGCCGCAAGCGTCGAGGATATGTATCGGCCCGAGCTTTCGGCCCGCACGGCGACCGGCAAGATGGAGGTCGTGGCGGCGCAACAATGAGGCTGTGGCGCAAGTTTGCCATCGGATCCGCCGCCGGCATCGTCCTTGCCGGCGGGGCCCTCTTCGCGCTCGACGCCGCCGACAAGGCCTTTCCGCCGCCGCTTGATAGAGCGGATGTGGTCTCCCCAGAGGTGCTGGATGCCGACGGGCAGCTGCTGCGCGCCTTTGCGACCTCGGAAGGGCGCTGGCGGCTGAAGACGACCGTCGCCGACGTCGATCCGCAATTCCTGCGCATGCTTGTTGCCTATGAGGACCAGCGTTTTTACGATCACGGCGGCGTCGACGCCTGGGCCCTCGGGCGGGCCAGCCTGCAATTCGTCCGCAACGGCAGCATCGTCTCCGGCGCCTCGACGCTGTCGATGCAGGTGGCGCGGCTGATCGAGCCGCGCACGGAACGTTCGTTTTCGGCAAAGCTGCTGCAGCTCGCCCGCGCCGTGCAGATCGAACGGCGGCTGTCGAAGGACGAGATCCTCGATCTCTATCTCACGCATGCGCCCTATGGCGGCAATCTGGAGGGCGTGCGCGCTGCAAGCCTCGCCTATTTCGGCAAGGAACCGCGCCGCCTGACGGTTGCCGAAGCCGCCCTGCTCGTCGCCCTGCCGCAATTGCCCGAACGGCGCCGGCCGGACCGCAATCTCCAGGCAGCGCAAGAGGCGCGCAAGCGCGTGCTCGAGCGGGCCGCGGTGGCCGAGGCCGTCGGCGAGGGCGAGGCGGACCGGGCCGACTCTGTCGCGATCCCCATGCGACGCATGCAGCTGCCGGCATTGGCTGCCCATGTCGCCGAAGCCGCGCTGCGCAAGCAGCCGGCGGTGCTCAAGCACCAGACGACCTTGAAGAAGCCGGTGCAGCAAGGGCTGGAAGCGGTCGCCCGGGCCGCGGCCATGAAGCTCGGGCCGAAGCTTTCGCTCGCCATGGTGATGGCCGATGCCCAGACCGGAGCGATCGTCGGCGAGGTCGGCTCGGCCGATTATTTCGACGCCAGCCGCTCCGGCTGGATTGACATGACGCGCGTCAACCGTTCACCCGGCTCGACGCTGAAGCCCTTCATCTACGGACTTGCCTTCGAGCAGGGCCTCGTCTCTCAGGAGACGATCATCGAAGACCGGCCGGCCGATTTCTTCGGGTACCGGCCGCGCAATTTCGACATGAGCTACCAGGGCGACGTCACGGTGCGCGAGGCCTTGCAACTCTCCTTGAATGTGCCGGCCGTCAAGCTGCTCGACGCCGTCGGACCGTCGCGGCTGCTGGTGCGCTTCCGCCGCGCCGAAGTGCGGCCGGCCCTGCCGCCGAACGAGACGCCGGGGCTTGCGATCGGTCTTGGCGGCGTCGGCATCACGCTGAAGGATCTCGTGCAGCTCTATACGGCGCTCGCCAATCGCGGTCAGCCGGCAAGGCTCGGCGACGGCATCACCGGCACACCTGGCAAGCTCGACGGCCAACCGCTGCTCGAGCCGGTGGCGGTCTGGAACGTCGCCGATATTCTCTCCGGCGTCATTCCCCCGCCGGCGCGCCGCAGCGCGGCATCGCCTACAAGACCGGCACCAGCTACGGCTATCGCGACGCCTGGTCGGTCGGCTATGACGGGCGCTATGTGCTCGGCGTCTGGGTCGGGCGGCCCGACAACAGCGCCGTGCCCGGCCTGACCGGCTATGGCACCGCCGCACCGATCCTGTTCGAGGCTTTCGCCAAGTCAGGCATCGCCACGACCCCCTTGCCGCGACCTCCGGCTGGAGCCGTGCGCATCGCCCAATCGGAGCTTCCGATCAGCCAGCGGCGTTTTGCGCTGAATGCCAGCGGCCTGCTCGTCGCCTCCGGCCGCGAGCCCGCGCCGCAGATCGTCTATCCGCCCGAAGGCGCCCATATCGATCTCGGTGCAAAAGGCGGCGATCTGTCGCCGTTGATGCTGAAGCTGCAGGGCGGCCGTGCGCCCTTCCGCTGGCTTGCCAACGGCAAGCCGCTGCCTGACCTTTCGCGTCGGCGCACGCAGCAATGGCAGCCCGACGGCGGCGGCTATTCGAAACTGACCGTCATCGACTCCGCGGGACGAGCCGCGAGCGTCGGCGTCTTCATCGACTAAAGCGCGTCGCGTCAAATATGATTCATGCGACGCGCTTTAGTCCTTTTGTTTTGATGCATGTCGTTGTCCCGGAACCGCTGCACACTTCCGGGCGACATGCATTAGCGCACAAGACGCGCGGCGCCATGAGGGAACAAAAGCCCGGCCGCAACCGTTGAAAAGGGTCTCCCTCCAACGTCAGACGGCCTCATGACATTTCCGACCGCGACCTACCGGATACAGTTCCGCAACGGCATGACCTTCGATCGCGCCTGTGGCCTCATTCCCTATCTCAAGACGCTCGGCATCAGCCATCTTTACGCCTCGCCCATTTTCACCGCGGTCAGCGGTTCGACCCATGGCTACGACGTCACCGACGCTAATGACATCGACCCTGCGCTTGGCGGCCGGGCAGGCTTCGACCGGCTGACGGAAAGACTTGCCGCCGCCGGCATGGGATTGGTTCTCGACATCGTTCCCAACCATATGGCCGCCTCGCCAGACAACGCTTGGTGGCGCGACGTGCTGACATTCGGCCGCCAAAGTGCCTATGCCGGCCACTTCGACATCGATTGGAGCGAGCCGTTGACCCTGCCGCAACTCGGCCGGGACTTCGAAGAGGTGCTGGCTGCAGGCGAACTGCGTCTTGTGCTCGACGAGACGCACGGCAACTTCGCCTTGGCTTACTTCCAGACCTTGTTGCCGCTGAACCCCCGCAGCTACGGTGCGCTCGCCAACCGCCTCGATGATCCGGTCGCCATGCGAATGGCCGAAGCGGCCGTGACATCGGGCGAGGATTTTGCCCGCGCGCTGCGCGATATCCTCTTCGAAGGCGGCGATCGGGCGATCCTCCGGCAAAAACTCGAAGACGTCTCGTCCGATCATGATTTTCTCAAAAGCCTGCATGAAGAACAGCATTGGCGCCTGACCCATTGGAAGGAGGCGGCGCGGCATCTGAGCTACCGCCGCTTTTTCGAGGTGACCGGGCTGGTCGGCATCCGCGTCGAAGATCCCCCGGTGTTCGAAGATCTGCATCGGCTGGTGCTCGAGATGGTGCGCCAGGGCAAGGTGCAGGGGCTGCGCATCGACCATGTCGACGGGCTCGCCGAACCCAAGGCCTATCTCGACAGACTGAGGGCAGCGGTCGGAGCCGATATCTATATCGTCGTGGAAAAGATCCTCGGGGCGGGCGAGGTGCTGCCGGAGAGCTGGCCGGTCGCCGGCACCACCGGATATGAATTCATCGCCGCGCTGAGCGAACTCTTCATCGACGCCGGCGGACTGCGCATTTTGGATGATACCTATCGCAGCCTCGCCGGCGAGGCCGCTGATCCGGAAGACGGCCGGCGGCTTGCCAGGCGACAGATGGTGGAGCGCAATTTCGCCGGTGAGTCCGGCCGGCTGGTAGCGATCGCGGCGGGCATCTTTCCCGAACTCGACAGAGCGGAGATCGCCACCGCGCTCGGCGCGCTGCTGGTGGCCTTTCCCGTCTACCGCACCTATGGCGACGGCGGTCCGCTTTCCTGGCAGGATTCGGCCGTCCTTGCCGCGACCGCATCGCACGTCATGGCTGAGCTCGACGACCGGCGCGCGCTCGATCATGTGCTGAAGCTTCTCGAAGGCAGGATCGAAGGCGATGCGGCCCGCGAATTCCGCATCCGCTTCCAGCAATTGAGCGGGCCTGTCATGGCGAAAGCGACGGAGGATACGCTGTTCTACCGCTATCACAGGCTGCTGGCCGCAAACGAGGTCGGCTGCGAACCGGGCAAGCCGCCCGAGGGCCCGGACGGCTTCCATCGCCGTATGGCCGAGCGGGCGCGGCTGCAGCCGCATGGGCTTTCGGCAACGGCTACCCACGACACCAAGCGCGGCGAGGATGCGCGCGCAAGGCTTTATGCCTTGAGCGAGGGGGCGGATGTTTTTGCCCAGGCGGTGGCGCGTTGGCGTGACATGAACCGGCCGTGGCTGAAGGATCTCGGGGATGGCGCGGCGCCGGAGCCGAGTACCGAATGGATGCTGTATCAGGCGCTTGCCGGCGTCTGGCCGGAGGATTTCGACAGAGGACAGATGGAAGAGCTGCGCGCCCGCTTTACCGACTACGCGGTCAAGGCGGTGCGCGAGGCGAAATTGCGCACCGCCTGGACCGAACAGGATGACGCTTATGAGGAGGCGATCACGAGTTATGCCGCGGCGCTGGTGTCGCCGGACAATGACGCCTTTCTCGAAGATTTCGAAAGAGTGCTGCAGCCCTTCATTGCGGCCGGCTACGTCAACAGCCTGTCGCAGACACTGCTCAAGCTGACGGCGCCGGGCATTCCCGACATTTACCAGGGCGCGGAAGGTTTCGATTTCAGTCTCGTCGATCCCGACAATCGCCGACCGGTCGACCACGAACAGCTGGCTGCCTGGCTTGCTGAAGCCGGACCGATCGCCAAGCTTCAGGCGGCGGCGTTGAAGCAGCGCATCGTCAGCATTGGCCTGCAGCTGCGCCAGCGGCACCCGGCTCTGTTTTCGAAAGGTGATTATCTGCCGTTGAAGGCGACGGGCAGCCGCCGCGACCATCTGCTCGCTTTTGCCCGGGTGCATAAAGGCGATTTCGCAGTCGTCGCCGTCCCCCGAATGATGTTCGGCTGGCTCGATCCCGGCGTGCTTTTTGCCGGTCCGGAGTTCTGGGAGGACACGGCGATCGCGGTGCCCTCCCCTCTTCACGGCCTGAAGGCAGATCTGCTGACCGGAAAAACCATCGAGCCCGGCGGCAGCATTTCGGTTGCCGCCTTGCTCGGAAGCCAGCCTCTCGGGCTGATCAGCCCGACCTGAAGATGGCGCCACGCCACCCGGGTCCGTCACATAAAATGGGCACAGATATACGCTAAGGATGGCGGGTGTCTAAAAACACCTGTTTGTCGCACATTGGAGCAGGAATAGCCGCTTGCCACCTTCGACGCGTCCGATCCTCCGTCGGAATCTGCCGTAGGTTCGACGGCAAGGTTGCCGCGTCCGGACAGAGTCCGCTAACGGTGTGGGTGTGTGAAAAAGAGACGTTCGGACTGGCGTAAGAATCAAACATGCGGAAATCGGCGCAACAAGCTTTTGCAAGGATTATCATTGAACAACGAGTTGGACGTTGGGGAAGCAAGCATGGCTGAAGCCCGAACTAAAATTATTCGCCTTTTCGAGAAGCACCGCGCGACGCCGGGCGCACCCTACGACGAAGACCACTTTCTCGACTTTTTGTTGGCCGATCCCAAAAGGAAGGGTGCGCTCTACGACAGCTTTCGAGGGCTTCGTAGGTTCCGCGCTTTTCTGGATGACGTCCAGTACGAGTTGGAGGTGTGCTTTTCGATCAAGGATCGGGAAGCCAATTATCCGCTCAACAAGTTTATAGCCCGGGCGATGGAGCTTCAGCAATCTCGGCGCGGGTCGCTGCGGTCCCTGCAACGTCAAATTAACGCCGGACCAGGATGGGGAGTGCTGATCGTCGCAGATGTCTTGCTACTGACTATTGGCAGCTTCTTAAGCGGCAGTCTGTGGGCGCTTACGACCGTTGTCACCGTTGCAGTGGCTGTAAACATCAGCTTTGCGCTATTCGCTTGGAAGGCCAGGTCTTATCTCCTCAAGCTTCGGGCACGCATTAAAGGTAACTGAAGTCTCGAAAGCACGAATGTCCGCCACGGCTTTCCGGACATTGGTCGCGCTGCAGTTCGTCGGAAAGCTGCCTGTCGGCAAAAACATGTTTTTTGACAGGGGCCTGCGCTCTCGGATCGCGCCTCCACGACGGCCGAAAGGCTGCGGCCGTTGCGCCAAAAGATCGGAGTTTCCGATGTCCAAAGCGCTTAGCGTATATCTGTGCCCATTTTATGTGAAGCCCCCACCCGCTCCGGAAGCGAGCGGCGGCCGTCGAAAAATCAATCTCGCCGAAATTAGCACTTGACCTTCCAGTTGCTGGAAGGTCGATAAGTCTCTCCAACTGCCCTTGGGGCATAGGAGATAAGCATGAACATGAAACACGACCACCATCACGGTCACACCCATGGCAATGATCATAGCCATTGCAGCCATGCTCGGGAGAAAGCCACCGACACGGTCATTCGTGATCCCGTCTGCGGCATGACCGTCGATCCGGAGGCCGGCAAGCCCTCGCTTACGCATGCTGGCCGCATCTACCATTTCTGCTCCGAGAGCTGCCGGACGAAATTCGCGGCGACGCCGCAGGATTACCTGACAGCGAAGGACCCTGTCTGCGGCATTGCCGTCGATCGTTCGACGGCAAAACATTTTCTGAAGGTCGAGGGCGAGAAATTCTACTTCTGCTCGGCCGGCTGCAAGACGAAATTCGAAGCCGACCCCACGGCCTATCGCGACGGCGCCCGCCCGGCCGCAAAGCCGGCGCCGAAGGGCACGCTCTATACCTGCCCGATGCATCCTGAGGTCGTCAGCGACCGTCCCGGCGACTGCCCGAAATGCGGCATGGCGCTGGAACCGATGGGCATTCCTCCTGCTGACGAGGGCCCGAACCCGGAACTTGTGGATTTCACCAGACGGCTCTGGGTCAGCGCCATCCTTGTCCTGCCGCTGCTGGCGCTCGGCATGGGGCCGATGCTCGGCCTGCCGCTCCGCGAAGCGATCGGCGAACCGCAGGCGACCTACATCGAGCTGTTGCTGGCAACGCCGGTGGTGCTGTGGGCGGCCCTGCCCTTCTTCCGCCGCGCTTGGGCGTCCCTCGTCAACCGCAGCCCGAACATGTGGACGCTGATCGGTCTCGGAGTCGGCACCGCCTATGTCTACAGCCTCGTCGCCACGCTTGCGCCCGGGATCTTCCCGATGAGCTTTCGCGGCCATGGCGCCGCCGTGCCCGTCTATTTCGAGGCGGCGGCCGTCATCGTCGCGCTCGTCTTCGTCGGCCAGGTGCTGGAATTGAAGGCGCGTGAACGCACCGGTTCGGCGATCCGCGCCCTGCTCGACCTCGCGCCGAAGACGGCGCGGCGCATTAGTGCCGATGGCAGCGAAAGCGACGTGCCGGTCGAGGAAATTCAAACCGGCGACCGGTTGCGCGTGCGTCCCGGCGAACGCATTCCGGTGGACGGTTCCGTCCTCGAGGGCCAGTCGACCGTCGACGAATCGATGATTACGGGCGAGCCCTTGCCTCTCGAGAAGTCGAAGGGCGATGCTCTGACCGGCGGCACGATCAACAAGAATGGGTCGCTCGTCATGGCGGCCGAGAAGGTCGGCGCCGACACGGTGCTGTCGCGCATCATCGACATGGTCGCCGCGGCGCAACGCTCGCGGGCGCCGATCCAGGGCGCGGTCGACCGGGTATCGGCCGTCTTCGTGCCGGCCGTCGTCATCGTGGCCATCCTTGCCTTCATCGTCTGGGCCGCGATCGGGCCGGAACCGAGTCTCGCCAATGCGCTGCTGGCCGCCGTCGCCGTTCTGATCATCGCCTGCCCCTGCGCGCTCGGTCTGGCGACGCCGATGTCGATCATGATCGCGACCGGGCGCGGCGCTCAGGAAGGCGTGCTGATCAAGGATGCCGAAGCGCTGGAACGCTTTTCCAAGGTCGACACGCTGATCGTCGACAAAACAGGCACGCTGACCGAAGGCAAACCAGTTTTCACCGACATCGTCGCCTTCGGCGGCATCGAGGAGAACCGGCTGCTGTCGCTGGCGGCAAGCCTGGAGCGCGGCTCTGAACATCCGCTGGCCGAAGCGATCGTTTCCGGCGCCGAAGAGCGCGATGCCACCTTCGTCGAGGTCACCGGCTTCGAGGCAAAGACCGGCAAGGGTGTCATGGGCCTTGCCGGCGGCATGCCGGTGGCGCTCGGCAATGCGGCGATGCTCGCCGATCTCGGCATCGATCCCGCGGCGCTGTCGGAAAAGGCCGAAGCCCTGCGCGGCGATGGCAAGACGGTGATGTTCGTCACGCTCGACGGCAAGCTTGCCGGCCTCGTCGCCGTCGCCGACCGGATCAAGCCGACGACATCAGCCGCCATCAAGGCGCTGCACGACAGCGGGCTGAAGATTATCATGGCCACCGGCGACAACGAGCGCACGGCGCGGGCGGTGGCAAAAAGCCTCGGCATCGACGAGGTCCGCGCCGACGTGCTGCCGGAAGGCAAGAAGGCGCTGATCGAGGAATTGCGCGCCAAGGGCGCCGTCATCGCCATGGCCGGCGACGGCGTCAACGATGCGCCGGCACTTGCTTCGGCCGATGTCGGCATCGCCATGGGCACCGGCGCCGATGTTGCGATGGAAAGCGCCGGCATTACATTGGTAAAGGGCGACCTCAACGGCATCGTCAGAGCGCGGCGGCTGGCGGAGGCGACGATGCGCAACATCCGTCAGAATCTCGGCTTCGCCTTCGGCTATAATGCCCTCGGCGTTCCGGTCGCCGCCGGCGTGCTCTATCCGGTCTTCGGCCTGCTGCTGTCGCCGATGATCGCGGCAGCGGCGATGAGCCTGTCGTCCGTGTCGGTGATTGCC
The DNA here is from genome assembly GCF_022385315.1 of Rhizobium sp. K102. Lineage (NCBI taxonomy): Bacteria > Pseudomonadati > Pseudomonadota > Alphaproteobacteria > Hyphomicrobiales > Rhizobiaceae > Rhizobium > Rhizobium sp. K102. Next base: position 201,027 of record NZ_CP092435.1, on the reverse strand, counting down.
AACTCGCTGAGGCTGCGCTTGGCAAAATTATAGGAGATGGCAATGAATATCGGCGAAGCATCCGAGCGCTCCGGTCTGCCTGCGAAGACGATCCGCTATTACGAGGATATTGGCCTGATCCGCCCCGAAAGGGGCGGAAACGGCTATCGCGACTACGCTGCGAGCGACGTTCACAAACTGCGTTTCCTGCAGCGCTCGCGCGGTCTCGGCTTTTCGGTCGAGGAATGCCGGCAATTGCTGGCGCTCTATGAAGACAAGGCTCGGGCGAGCGCCGACGTCAAGGATCTCGCCGAGACCAAACTCGGCGAGATCGACCGCAAGATCCGCGAGCTGACGGAACTACGTCGCACGTTGGAGCATCTCGTGCATGCCTGCCATGGTAATGACCGGCCGGACTGTCCGATTCTGGAAGAGCTTTCAGACGGCCGCTGAGCCGTTCAGGAAGGTCGGGATATGTCCTGGCTGAGCGCGTGGGAGAACGGCGCCGGCTCCGCGGAATCGTCCTCGTCGCCGTCATCAAGCACGCCGTCGTCGAGGCGGTGCTTGATCGCAAGCGCATAGATCACGTCGAGAATGTTGCGGTCCTTGAGATGCGGATCGGTCAGGGCGAGAAGCGAGGCCCGGACGATCTTCTTGCTGGTGGCCTTCGGACAACGCATCTTGACGAAATCATAAAGCGCCTCACCCGTCAGCCCTTCCATGGCGCCGTCCACGAGAGCTTCGTAGACCCGCTTCTTTTCCTTCATTGTGTATCTTCCCCTCCAAATCAGCGGCGTGATGATCTGTCATGTAATTGTCATAAACAATCGCCGATTTAGGGCGCTCATCGTAACCTGGCCGAATATTCAGCAACGATGTTCCGTCCGGATGACTTTTTTTGTCCCGCCGGGAATAAAATCCGGAGCGCTTGCGTATACTCAATCATGGAACGCAAAGACCGCCCGTTCGACGTCATCGGCCAGCTCGCAGCGCTGAGGCGCTACGCGCGCGCGCTGGTGCGCAATTCGGACGAGGCAGAGGATCTGGTGCATGATGCGCTGGTGCGCGCCTTCGAGAAGCGAAAGAGCTTCCGCAGCGGCGGCAACCTGCGCACCTGGCTGCTTTCGATTCTGCACAATGCCCATATCGATCGCCTTCGCCAGAAGCGGTCGCTGACACGGCGCCACGACGAAGCGGCTGTAGAAGCCGAGCAGTCCTTGCCGGCCGGCCAGGAACACGCCGTGCGTCTGCAGCAGGTGCGCGACGCCTTCTTCGACCTGCCGGAGGAACAGCGCGAGGCGCTGCATCTCGTGGCGATCGAAGACCTTTCCTATCAGGAAGCCGCCAATGCGCTCGGCATTCCGATCGGCACGCTGATGTCGCGCATCTCCCGCGCCCGCACCCAGCTGCGCGAATTCGAGGAGAAGACACCGCGCGCTTCGCACCTGAGATTAATCGGAGGGAACGGCCATGAAAGCAGTTGATCCGATCGTCGACGCCGATCTCGACTCCTATGTGGACGGCGAGCTCGATGTCGCCCGCCGCATCCAGGTGGAGTCCTACCTTTCCGAGAATCCGGCGATTGCCGCCAAGGTGATGGCCGATCTCAGCATGAAGGGTGAACTGCGCCTGGCGCTTGCCGGCGAAAGCGCCTTCGGCCGTGCCGAGACCCGCGATGCCGCCCGCCGGCTGGAGCGTGGCCTTTCCTATGGCCGCATCTTCCACTCCATGCAGCGCATCGCCGCCGTCGGTATTCTGGTGACCGCCGGCTGGGTGGCGCACAATTCCTTCGGTGCATTCTCGGCGACCGAGGTGGCGGCCTCCGTTCCAGCGCCCGCCTATGTCGAGGATGCCGTCCGCGCCTATCAGACTGCGGTCCTGCGCGAAACCATGCCTTCGCAGCCACCGACCGCATACAGCGCTGACGAAATCCGCGCGGCCACCGCGATCGTGATGCCCGAACTGCCTAGGGATTGGAAGATCGCCGACGTGCAGATCTTCCCATCCGAATTCGGCCCGAGCGTCGAGATGGCGATCGAGCAGTCGGATGGAAAGCGGCTGTCGCTTTTCGCCGTCCGTCCGGGCGCTTTCGAGGTCAAGCCGGTCAGCCATCTCACGCTCGAAAAAGCAGAAGCCGCCTATTGGCAGATCGGCGAGGTCGCTTACGCCCTGATCGCTGACGATAGCGGTCTCAATCTCGATCAGGCGGCCGAACGGCTCGCCCGCTCGCTCTATTAGTTCTAACCGAGGAGATCAGCATGAACCCGATCAATCCCCGCTATGGCGCCGTTGCCGGCTCCCAGGCCATCTTCGACGAGGGTCTGCGCCAGCACATGCTGCGCGTCTACAACTACATGGCTCTCGGCCTTGTCATCACCGGCCTCGTCGCCTTCGTCGTCGGTTCGACGCCGGCGCTTTACGTGCCTATCTTTGGCTCGCCGCTGAAGTGGGTGGTGATGCTGGCGCCGCTCGCCTTCGTCTTCTTCTTTTCGTTCCGAATCCAGACGATGTCGGCGAGCACTGCGCAGATCACCTTCTGGGCCTTCTGTGCCGTGATGGGCCTGTCGCTCGCCTCCATCTTCCTGGTCTTCACCGGGATGAGCATCGCGCGGACCTTCTTCATCACCGCCACGATGTTCGGCGCCACCAGCCTTTACGGCTATGTGACGAAGCGAGACCTGTCGCGCATGGGCTCGTTCCTGATGATGGGCCTCTTCGGCGTCATCATCGCCAGCATCGTCAACATCTTCCTGGGTTCGAGCGCGCTGCAGTTCGCGATCTCGGTGATCGGCATCGTCGTCTTCGTCGGCCTTACCGCCTACGACACGCAGAACATCAAGGAACAGTATTCGGAAAACTACGATCAGGAATCGAACCAGAAGCTCGCCGTCTTCGGAGCGCTCTCGCTCTACCTGAACTTCGTCAACATCTTCACGCTTCTGCTCAACTTCACGGGCGAGCGGGAATAGGACCGCGCTTCCGGGGGCAATGGAAGCGCAAGAGCGCCCGGTCTGCAGTCTGTGACAGGATGGCAGATCGGGTGCTCATCTCAAAACGAAGCGGCCGGGTTCACGCCCGGCCGCTTTCATTTCAGATGATACCCCAGGCACGATAGCGACCGCGGCCGGTGATTTCGCGAATGCCGATCTCATTGACGAGGTTCAGCGCGCCGCGCGGCGTAATCCTGAGATGGCGGGCAATCATCGCCGCCGAGACCATCGGCCGCGACAGGATGAAATCGGCAAGGTCCGGCAGGCTGCTGTTCGAGCGTCGGCCGCGGAAGCGCAGCTCCATCTGCGTGCGTGCCAGCGACAACCGGTCGACTTCCTTGAGACCGGCTGCGGCACCCAGATGCATCGCCTCCAGAAAGGCTTGCAACCGTGTGGCCCGGTCGCGGGCTCGACGCCGCTCATGGCGCACCAGCTTCAGCCCGCCGTAGAAGGAGAAGAGATGCGAGGCGACCTTGCCGCGGGCGCGCAGATAACTTGCGACCAGAAGACCACCGAGCCAATGCTGGCGCCGTAGCGGCTCAATCCTGTCCCAGGCTTCGAACAGAATGACGGCGCCGAGAACCGGCGGGAGGCTGTCGGCCACCGACTGCACGCTTCGCCACTCCGCAAGCCGCTGTTCCTCGTCCCATTCCTCGTCACCGAGCAGCCCGAGCGGGTCGTCGGTGCGCTTGGTCGTAGATACTGCCGCTGTCTCTCCAGCCGGCGCCTTGCCGGTATGGATATCGATGAGCTTCTGCGAGCGGGCAAGAAGCGCATCGATCTCCGCCATCTCGGCAGCGAGCGGCCCGTCTTCATCCCCCTCCTCGTCGTCGGGCTCGACCACGACCGCCGGGCTTTTGCTTTCCTGGGCCGTGCCCTCCCCTTCCCCCATGGTCGCGGTCAGCGTTGCGAGGCCCGACCCGCTAAGAGCCCAGGAAGGTTCCCCGGTCCAGATGCGCCGACGCGTCCGCAGCACCGAATGGGCGATCGTCAGCTCGTGGCTGGGCGCGCGGCTATCCATATGTGCGTCGTGCAAAACGAGATCCTCGACATGCACGAGTTCGCCGGCGACCCAGAGTGCACCGGCGGCATCGAAGAAATGACTGCGTTCGGCAAATCCCTCGCCGACCGGCGAGCGCAACACCCGCTCGTCCAGCCGCGCCAGTCCATCCTCTGCGGCAGCAAGGGGTGGAAGCAGGTTTTGCAGCATCGCACCGTCTATATCGTAGCGCATTGTTAAACTTTACGGTTTTTCACAAATGGAAGCAAAAGACATGTTTTCTTCCGTCACTATGACATGGTTAACGGTGTATTTCAATAAAAGTGGTGGGGGAGAAGGCGGTTAGGTCTCATCGACAGGCCGCATATCCTTCTAACCCTCGCAGCTGGCGCGAGGCTTTTTGGCCACCCGGTCACCCGGTTCTCCTCGCCAGCGGACCATTTGCCCGCATCAACGCCATCAGCATCGGCCCGAGCGAGAATTCGCCGCGCTCCGCCCGCCGGGTCAGGTCGCGCAGATAGCCGCCGGCCGAGTTGATATGGCCGCCTCGTTCCAGAATGCAGGCGATCACCGTGGCGGCGTTTTCCGGCCCCATGATATCGCAGGCCAGTTGATAGGCGCTCGGGCTGACGCCCAGCGTCGAGCGGACGATGACGGCCGCGGCCATCAGATCCCGCCAGCTGCCGATCCCGCCGCCCGGCCCATAAGCGGCGATCTCGGGGCAGGCCTGCAACACCATGGCAAGCGGGAAGGACTTTGGCGGCTCCCGCCACGCCCGCGGTTCTTCCTCCGGCTTTGCGCCCTGCTTCGTTTCGAAGCTTGGTTCAAGTTCAGATATTAGGTGTGGGTTTGAATTATGTATGTGCCGACCGTTTTGGCTGTCATTGGCGTCTGTTTTTTCTGTTTTCGTTTTCGATTCCAGCGTCTTGATGATCATTCCGCGGAACGTCTCGAGATCCGTCAGCAGACTTCTCATCTCCGCCGCCGACGGACGACGCGGCAGGCTGGCCGACAGCAGATTGAAATGCTTCTGCATCTCGATCCATTCGCCCGCAATTTCCTCTTCCAGCGCGATCTCGATCAGCTTGGCGATGTCACGCCGGCAGAGCGTCAGGCGCTCTCTCAGGCGCTTCCATTCGAGCCTATCGGCCATCACCTGAGCCGCCTGCGCTTCGATCTCGCCGGCGCGGGCAAGAAGCGGCGCCAGGCTGAAGCCGAAGGCCTCGCCAAACCCGCCCTCACCGTTGCGGCGGGCAAACCGTTTGCCGTTCGGACTATCGCGCCGGATGATCAGGCCGGCTTCCACCAGCATTGCCAGATTCCGCCGCAGCGTCGTGCCGGCCATGCCATGCGTGCGCAGCGAGAGCTGCTCATTCGAAGGAAAAACGACGAAGCCGTTGGCCTCGGCAATCTCGTTCTTCGGATAGAAGGTCAACAACGCGTTGAGAACGGCAAGCGCACGATCGGATACGCCGATCAGGTCCTTTGCCTCGCAGAGCGAGCGAAAGATCTTCCACTTGTCGACCGATGTGTCCGGATCGACCTTGCTGGCGCTTTCCTGGCTTGCCAGCATGCCAAGCGTCATCGATCGCCGCCCAAAGGGCGTCGATACATATTGAGGCTCCATGTCCCTCACCTTCTTTTCAAGGCAAAAGAAATCTTACCACCCAAAAGGATGCCGAAGATGCTTGACAGTGATTCGAGGAAGTGCGATTCTCAGATTGTCCAGATATGAGAAAGGCTTCCGCGACGGCAACGTTCGGAGGCTTTTTTCTTTTGCGGCCTACTCTCCTGCTTGCAACTTGCCGGCCCGATAGGCTTCGTAAAGCTCATCGAGACGGCGTGAAATGTAAGCGCCGAAATCCGGCGCATCGCCTGTTTTCAACGCGATCGTGAAAGAATTGCCGGCGCTTCTGATTCGGCCGGCAATTTTGCCGCCGCTCTTCGGCTTCCACTCATATTCCATGGGCTCCGGCTTCGCCTCTTTCCGGGCGAGCTCGGCAACCAAAAGCTCGAAACGGCGGTCGCTCTCTTCCGCCATGAACTGTTCCGAGCCGATAAGCTTCGCAAGCCGCGCCGCCGTCATCCCGTTCCAGTCCTGGGCCAGCGCCATCCATTTACGCCGCCCAATGCCGGGGGCAGCTCCCACGGAGCGGACGATCTCGGCCGGGATGGCTTTTGCGACCGACAACAGCTTCGACAGCTCCGTCTTGTCGGTCGACAGCGCCTTCATGATGACAGGGCGCTCAAACCCCTTGAGCTCGAGATTGAAGGCGAAGACGGCGCGTTCGATATAGGAAAGGTTCCGGCGCGCCGAGTTCTCGATACCCTGCGCGATGACGACATCGGTATCGTCGAGCTGACGGACGATCGCCTGCACTTTGCGTCCGAGCAGCCTGACGGCCTGCAGGCGTCGATGGCCGTAGGCGATCTGGTAGCGGGCCTCGTCATCAGGATGGCGACGAACCAGAACCGGCACTTCCTGGCCGTTCTCGGCAATCGACTGCACCAGCTCGTCTTCCATATCGAGCGGCTGGTCGGCAAGCCGGTCGCGCACGAAGGAGGAATCGATCAGATCGGGATCGAGTTCGACGATGCGTTCGCCGGAGAGAAAGGCCTCCTGCATCGCCCTGCTCTCTTCCTCCATGCGCCCGAGGGTCAGCGCCATCGTCCGGACCGGCCCCGCTGATCCGCGCGAAGAAGACTCTTCGTAGTTGGCCGCGGCCAACTCCTGCGCCGTATCGTCGAAAAGACCTTTGAGGCGATCGCGTCTGCTCATGTCCTGCCCCAGGCTTTGTGAATGCCGGCGAGAACCTCGCCGTTGGCGGCATTGACCGATTCCAACGCCCGATCGTAAGTCGAGCGGCGCACCTGCCCCTTCTCAATTTCGAAGAGCGTCTGCTTGGTCAGGCCGGCATCGGCAATCGCCGTCGACTTGAGAATGGTTGCCGTCAACACGTCATCACCGAACAGGCTGCGCAACAGCGCAACGATCTGCGACTGCGGTGCATCGAAAGGTTCGTGGCGGGTGACGACATATTTGATGAAGTCGTGCTGCAGGTCGCCGCCGGCCTTGCGAACGACGGAGAGCAGATCCGAGGTCATCAGCAGGAACTGCGACATGGACGCGACGTCGACCATCTGCGGATGGATGGTGATGAGCAGCGATGTGGCGGCGCAGACGGCTCCGAGGGTGAGATAGCCGAGCTGCGGCGGGCAATCGATCACCACCACGTCGTAATCCGCCTCAACCTCGGCAATCGCCACGCCGACCCGGCGGAAGAACAGCTCGGCCGGCTTCTGGCGATCATTGAGCGCGCGCGGCGTCTCGTGCTCGAACTCCATCAGCTCGAGATTGCCCGGCACCAGATCGAGCCCGTCGAAATAGGTCTTGCGGACAATCTCCTTCAGCGGCTTGCGTCCGGCATCGTAGCGAATGGCGCCATAGAGCGTATCGCCGTCGGAGAGATCGAATTCGGGCTGCACGCCGAGCATCGAGGAGAGCGAGGCCTGCGGATCGAGATCGATGGCGAGCACCCGGTAGCCCGCCAGCGCCAGATACTGCGCCAGATAGAGTGTCGTCGTCGTCTTGGCCGAACCGCCCTTGAAATTGGTCACGGCCACCGTCTGCAGCTTCTCGCCGGGACGCCGCCAGGGAAGATAGCTGAGCGCATCCTTCGGCTTCAGCTTCGCCATATAATGGCGCAATTCATTGATCTGGCCGAGCGTATAGGAGCGCCTGCCATTCGGGGAAAGTTCCGGCTGCGGCCCCTTGCCATCCAGCGAGAGCTGGCGAAGATAGCCGTCGGAAACGCCGATCATCTGAGCGGCCTCGCCGGAGGAGAATGTGCGCAGCGTCTTCTGCGAAAGCGGCGGAAACAGCTTGTCGCGCAACAGCTTCAATTGCCGCGAAAGCTGGTTCGCATGCCGCTCGATCCGCACATCTGTCGTCGATACGCTAATGTTGTCCAAAACACCCAATCCTTTTCGATGCGCTTTTCTGTCAACATAGCGTCAAAAAGCGTATCGAAAGTGACACGATTCGGGATTTCCGGCAACAATAGGGGCCAGGGCCTCATCGGCGGCCCGGTTGGCCGCGGCCAACTCCCTGCCCTGCCCTTGCGGCGACCCGGCTTTTTCGGCAAGACCGCCAGGAATCATGGGAGTATCGGCGTGAAGCACATCCATATCATCGGCATCGGCACGGGCAACCCGGAGCACGTCACCATACAGGCAATCAATGCGATGAACGCCGCCGACGTGATCTTCCTGCCGCTCAAGGGCGCGGCCAAGGAAGAGCTTGCCGAGGTCCGCCGCGAGATCTGCGAGCGGTATATCACACGGCCGGGGATCCGGATTTCAGAATTCGCAGTGCCGCAGAGACAGACGGCGGACAGAAGCTACGCGCAAAGCGTCGACGCCTGGCATGGCGAGATCGCCAATATCTATGCAGAGCTGATCGCCGGCCTGCCCGAGGATGGCAGCGGCGCCTTTCTGGTCTGGGGTGATCCCAGTCTCTACGACAGCACCATCCGCATCATCGAACGGGTGCGGCAGCAAGCCGACCTGGATTTCGATTACAGTGTCGTTCCCGGCGTCACCAGCATCCAGGCCCTGGCGGCCAGCCACAAAATCCCGATCAATCTCGTCGGCAAGCCGATCGAAATTACCACGGGGCGCCGGCTGGCGCGGGAGGGGCTCCAGGCGCCCACGACGGTCGTCATGCTCGACGGCGAACAGGCTTTTGCGAAAATTGACGACCCAGATGCCGAGATCTTCTGGGGCGCCTATCTCGGTACCGAGGACGAGATCGTCCGATCAGGGCGGCTCGGCGATGTCGCGACCGATATCCTCACCCTCAGGAGCGAGGCCCGGCAACGGCATGGCTGGATCATGGACATCTATCTCCTGCGCAAGGGACGGGATTTCGAGGAATAGCCGGCCGACCGTTTCCATCATGTTTTGCCGCGTCTGCCGCGATCATGTAAGACACGGACAGAGGATTAAGAATGGGCAGTGAGACCGCCAAGGCGATCGACAGAAGAGACGCGACGGACGGCCGTGATCGCGCGGCGGCGAAGAAGCGCGCGCGCGGCGCCTGCCCCGCCCTTGCCGCGCCGATGCCGACCGGTGACGGCCTGCTCGTGCGGCTGCGGCCGGCCGGCGGCGCGTTGACGCTCTCGCAATTCTCCGCCCTTGCTCGCTCGGCTGCGGCGCATGGAAATGGTATTCTCGAGATCACCGCACGCGGCAATCTGCAGATCCGCGGGCTGCGGGCCGAGACGGTCGGACAGCTCGCTTCCGATATCGATGCCGCCGGGATCACCGTGCCGGACGGGCCGGCGATCGAGATCTCGCCGCTGCATGGCATCGACCCGGAAGAGGTGAGCGATCCGGCCGCAATGGAACTGGCCCTGCGCAGCAAGCTTCAGGAACTGCTCGCCTCGCCGCGGCTTGCGCCGAAACTGTCGATCGTCATCGACGGCGGTGGAACCTTCGGCTTGTCGGCGCTTTCCGCCGATATTCGTGTCGTCGCACTATCCCAAGCGCATTGGCTTGTCGCCATCAAGGGCGATGGTGCGACCGCAACCCCGATCGCGGCCGGTCCTGCGGAGGCGGCCGTCTCGGCCGTAGGCGAAATCCTGGTTCTGCTGGCAATGCTCGGGCAGGGCAGTCGGGCACGGGATATCGATCCGGTGCTTCTGCAAACACATTTTCCCGCCACGGCCGCTATCCGATCCACTCAGTCGTGCTCGGCAAGGATGCCGCTACCGGGCCTGCATAGGCTGACGGACGGCAAAGCCGTGCTCGGCGTGCGGCCGGAATTCGGCCAGACAAGAGCGTCCGACCTGACCGCCCTGCTCGATCTCGCCAAAGCCTCCGGCGCAACGGCCATCCGGCTGGCGCCGGGTCGCGGTTTCTTCTTCCTCGGCCTGCCGGCAGAGAGAGTGCCGGCGATCAGAGCCGCGGCCGCCCAATATGGCTTCAGCGCGCAACCTGGCGAGAAAGCGGAGCATATCGCCGCCTGCGCCGGCGCCGGCGCCTGCGGCTCCGCCTTCTACGAGACACGAACGCTGGCCCGCCGCATCCTGGCCGCGGCACCCGACCTGTTCGACGGCTCGCTGACGCTGCATCTCTCCGGCTGTGCCAAAGGCTGCGCGCATGTGCGCCCGGCGCTGACCCTGACCGGCACGGCTGAAGGTTACGATCTCATCCTCAACGGGTTGGCAATGGACTGGCCGGATGAACGGATCGCTGGCGGACGGATCGATTTCGCTATAGAGAGGCTCGCCCGCTCCATCGAAGATAACAGAGGCGCTGGCGAATCGACCGCCGCCTGCCTTACACGGCTTGGCGCAACCGGCGTTTCGAAGGCGCTGCGACAGGAATAGGAATGCCAGACTACGATTATATCCGCAGCGGCGACGCGATCTATGAGCGTTCCTTTGCGATCATCCGCGCCGAGGCCGATCTTTCGCGCTTCACCGAAGAGCAGGCCGAGATCGCCGTGCGCATGATCCATGCCTGCGGGCTGGTCGAAGCGGCGGAGCATTTTGTGTTTTCCGCCGATGTCGTCAGCGCGGCGCGCCGGGCGCTGAAAGGTGGCGCACCGATCTTCTGCGACGCGGAAATGGTCGCTCAGGGCGTTACCAGGGCACGGCTGCCGGCGATGAACGAGGTGATCTGCACGTTGCGCGATCCCGCCACGCCGGAGCTTGCGGTTAAGACCGGCAATACGCGCTCGGCCGCCGCCATGCATCTGTGGCTCGACCGGCTCGGCGGAAGCATCGTCGCGATCGGCAATGCGCCGACGGCGCTGTTCCACCTGCTCGAACTCCTGCGCGACGGCGCCCCGAAACCCGCTGCCATCCTCGGCATGCCCGTTGGTTTCGTCGGCGCGGCGGAATCGAAAGATGCGCTGGCGGAAAATTCCTATGGCGTCCCCTTTGCCATCGTGCGCGGCCGGCTCGGCGGCAGCGCCATGACGGCGGCCGCCATCAATGCGCTGGCGAGGCCGGGCCTATGACAAAACAAGGCCGCCTGATCGGCGTCGGCACGGGTCCCGGCGACCCGGAGCTCCTGACCCTTAAAGCCGTCCGCGCTATCGAAGATGCCGACGTCATTGCTTACTTCGCCAAAGAGGGCAGGGGCGGCAACGGCAAGGCGATCGTCGAGCCACTGCTGAAATCCGGCGTGACGCTGCTGCCGCTCTATTATCCCGTCACCACCGAGATCGACAAGAACGACGAGCGTTACCGGAGCCTGATCACCCAGTTCTATGACCGGTCCGCCGAGGCAATCGCCGGCGATCTCGATGCCGGGCGCACCGTCGCCGTGCTCAGCGAGGGCGATCCGCTGTTCTACGGCTCCTACATGCACCTGCATGTCAGACTTTCCCAGCGCTACCCGACCGAAGTGATCCCCGGCATCAGCGCCATGTCGGGCTGCTGGTCCTTGGCCGGCATGCCGATCGTCCAGGGGGATGACGTGCTATCCGTACTGCCCGGTACGATGGCCGAGGCCGAGCTGACGCGTCGCCTGGCCGATACGCAAGCCGCCGTCATCATGAAGGTCGGCCGCAATCTGCCGAAAATCCGCCGGGCGCTGGAAACTGCCGGACGACTCGGCGAAGCCGTCTATGTCGAACGCGGCACCATGGCGAATGCGGCCATGGCAAAGCTTGCCGACAGGGCCGACGGCGATGCGCCGTATTTTTCGCTCGTCCTGGTGCCGGGCTGGGAGGGCCGCCGATGAGCGGCGCACTTTTCGTAATCGGCACCGGTCCCGGCAATCCCGAACAGATGACGCCGGAGGCATTGGCCGCCGTCGATGCGGCGACCGATTTCTTCGGTTATGGACCCTATCTCGACAGGCTGCAGCTCCGCCACGATCAGCTGCGCCATGCCTCGGACAATCGCGAAGAGCTCGACAGGGCAGGGGCGGCACTTTCGATGGCCGCCGACGGCGCCAAGGTCTGCGTCGTCTCCGGCGGCGACCCCGGTGTCTTCGCCATGGCTGCGGCCGTTTGCGAGGCGATCGAGAATGGGCCGGCCGCCTGGCGTGCGGTCGATCTCACCATCCTGCCCGGCATTACGGCGATGCTGGCGGTGGCGGCAAGAGCCGGGGCACCGCTTGGCCACGATTTCTGCGCCATCTCGCTGTCTGACAATCTAAAGCCTTGGAATATAATAGAAAACCGCCTCGTGTTGGCGGCCAGGGCCGGCTTCGTCATCGCCCTTTATAATCCGATCAGCCGGGCGCGGCCCTGGCAGCTCGGCGAGGCCTTCAAGCTGTTGCGCGACCATCTGCCGGCAATGACACCGGTCATATTCGGCCGCGCGGCCGGACGGCCGGACGAACGTATCGCCCTACAGCCGCTGTCGCAGGCGGATGCCTCGATGGCCGATATGGCGACCTGCATCATCATCGGTTCGGCCGAAACGCGGATCGTCACGCGGCCCGGCAGGCCGGACCTCGTCTACACCCCGCGTTTCATGGCGGAGGGGAAGAGGTGATCGATCGCCGCCAGCGCCGCCTCGACCGTTTCGACCGTCTTGACCGTGGACGCCTCAGCACGCGTGACCATCATCACCTCGATGCCGAGCAGGCGGGCTGCCTCGATCTTCGCATAGGTGGCGACGCCGCCGCTGTTCTTGGCAATGATGACATCGATATGGTGTTGCCTCAACAGAGCCAATTCGCCTTCCAGCGTGAACGGACCACGATCGAGGATATAATCGACATTCGCAAGCGCAAGCGGCGGCTCGACGGGGTCGACACTGCGAACGAGATAGTGATGCTGTGCTGCCGCTTCGGCATAATGCGCACCCTGCCGGCCCGTTGCCAGGAAAACATGGCGGGGGAGGGGCCAAGCGCCTCAATGGCCGCCGGAATGCTCCGCACGTCCCGCCAATGATCACTCGGCAGGCGCTGCCATTCGGGACGACGCAGAGCGATCGCGCTTATGCCGGTGGCCTCGGCAGCATGGGCGGCATTGGCGGAGATGCGCTCGGCGAAGGGATGCGTGGCGTCGATCAGCAGCTCATATCCGCCCGCCTTCAGGAAATCGGCGAGCGCCGCGGCGCCGCCGAAACCACCGATTCGAACCGGAACCGGCTGCGCAGCCGGTTTTTCGGTGCGACCGGCCAGCGACAGAAGAACGTCGCAATCGTCGCGCGCCGCGAGCGCTTCGGCCAGCAGGCGCGCCTCGCTGGTGCCGCCGAGGATCAGAATGCGAGGTCGTCCCATGTCTGATCTCTCTCCTCCCGGCAATCAGCCCTGGCTGACTATTATCGGCATCGGTGAAGATGGTCCAGAAGGGCTGGGCGAGGAGGCGAAAAGGCTGATCGCCAGCGCACCGGCCGTCTTTGGCGGCGCACGGCATCATGCGCTGGCGGCGCCGCTGATATCAGGTGAGAGGTTTTCCTGGCAGAGCCCGTTCGCGCGCTCGATCGAGGCCATCCTTGCAAGGCGCGGCACGCCGGTCGTCGTGCTCGCCTCCGGCGATCCGTTTCTCCATGGCGTCGGCGCAACGCTCTCCCGCCACTTGGCGGTGGAAGAGATGCGTACCATCCCGGCGCCCTCGGCCTTCAGCCTTGCCGCCTCGCGGCTTGGCTGGCCGCTGCAGGACATCGCGACGATTTCGCTGCATGGCAGGCCGATCGACCTGATCCGGCCGCATCTGCACCCTGGACGGCAGATCATCGCGCTGACGTCGGGCGAGAACGGGCCTCGCGAGCTGGCAAATCTGCTTACCGCCGATGGCTTCGGTCAGTCACAGCTTACCGTTCTCGAGGCGCTGGGCGGCTCGCGGGAACGGCGCAGAAGCGCGATCGCCGCGGATTTCGATCTTGCGGACATCGATCCCCTCAATGTCTGCGCCCTCGCTGTCGCGGCAGGGGAGGAGGCGCGCATTCTGCCTTTCGTCGCCGGGCTCGAGGACGAACTGTTCGAGCATGACGGACAGATCACCAAACGCGAAATCCGGGCGATGACGCTGTCGGCGCTCGCGCCGCGGCACGGTCAACTGCTCTGGGATATCGGCGCCGGTTCCGGATCGATCGGCATCGAATGGATGCTTGCCGATCCGTCGCTGAAGACGATTGCCATCGAGCAATCGCCGGAGCGGGCGGCGCAGATCGCCCGCAACGCATCCGCCTTCGGCGTGCCGGGTCTCGCCGTCATCGAAGGCACAGCACCCGGCGCGCTTGTGGGCCTGCCGGAGCCGGATGCGATCTTCCTCGGCGGCGGCGGCAGCGAAGCTGGCGTCATCGATGCCGCGATTGCGGCGCTGAAGAGGGGAGGGCGGCTCCTCGCCAATGCCGTGACGCTGGAGATGGAAGCCGTGCTGCTCTGCGAACACGCAAAGCGCGGCGGCTCGCTCACGCGCATCGAAATAGCGCGTGCAGGCGCCTTAGGCGGCATGAGCGGCTGGCGGCCGGCCATGCCGGTGACGCAGTGGCGCTGGACGAAAGGATGACGGAATGACGGTGCATTTCATCGGCGCGGGGCCGGGGGCGGCGGATCTAATCACGGTGCGTGGCCGCGATCTCATCGCCCGGTGCCCGGTCTGTCTCTATGCCGGTTCGATCGTCTCTCCCGAACTGCTGCAATATTGCCCGCCGGATGCGCGCATCGTCGATACCGCACCGCTGTCGCTCGACGAGATCGAGGCGGAATATCTCGCCGCCGCGGCCGCCGGGCAGGACGTCGCAAGGCTGCATTCCGGCGATCTTTCGGTCTGGAGTGCGGTGGCCGAGCAGGTGCGCCGGCTGCGAAAACACGGCATCGCCTATACGATGACGCCGGGTGTTCCGGCCTTTGCCGCCGCAGCCTCCGTGCTCGGCCGCGAGCTGACGATCCCGGCCGTGGCCCAGAGCCTGGTGCTCACTCGCGTTTCCGGCCGCGCTTCGCCGATGCCGAATGACGAGACGCTGGCGAAATTCGGCGCCACCGGCGCCACGCTGGCGATCCATCTGGCAATCCATGCATTGAAGCAGGTGGTGGCGGAATTGACACCGCTCTACGGCGCCGACTGCCCGGTCGCGATCGTGGTCAAGGCCTCCTGGCCGGACGAGCGCGTGCTGCGCGGAACACTCCGCGATATCGAGGCAAAGGTTGCAGCCGAACCGATCGAACGCACGGCGATCATCTTCGTCGGCCCATCGCTTGCGGCAGAGGATTTTCGCGAGAGCTCGCTCTACGACCCCGCCTATCAGCGCCGGTTCAGGGGCCGCGAGTAGAGTGATACGGTCGGCCGCTCGCCCGGCCGACCATATCGACAATCGTGGCGACGCTTCATGACAGCGCCGCAGGTCTTTGCCGTCTCAAACTCGTGCGGTGAGATGATCCATGCTGGCGCGTAGCGCTGCAGCCGGATCCTTGACCGCATGCACGTCGGCTGCGAAGGGTTCGAAGGAGAACGGACCCTTGTAGCCCGCCTGCTGCAGCGCCTTGATCTGCCCGGCATTGTCGAGCCGGTCGTCACCGTCGACGAGCACGCGGTGGGAATCGCGCATATCGGCAACCGAAACAGAGGGGTCGCTGACGCCGGAAATGTGGACGAGACCAGCAAGCTCCGGGAAGGTCGCTGCTTCGCCGGCAAGGTGATGGTGGAAGGTGTCGTGGACGAGCTTGAAGGTCGATTGCGTGCCGAGTTCCTTGATCGCCTCGGCCGCCTCGGTCTTCGAGCGCAGCGAGCAGATTTCGAAACCGAGCGGCTCGACGAGGCCGATGATGCCAGCCTCATCAAGCATCGGCTTCAACGCCGTCAGGGACTGGCGCAGGTTGGCCTGCCGTTCGCCATCGGCGCAGCCGGTACCGTCGTTCTTCGGAACGAGGACGAGCGCCTTGGCGCCGCAGGCGCTGGCATAGTCGATCAGTTCCTGCGCTTCGGCAGCCCGGGTTGCATTCCATTCGTTGAAGCGCTGCAGCGCATTGATCGAGATGATAGTCAGCCCGTGGCTCTTGGCGGCTTGCTTCATCGCCTCGGGTTTGGTGCCGTCGAGAATGGCGTTGCCGGAAAGGTCGTTGCGGATCTCGACCTCTCCGATGCCGAGCGACTTTGCCAGCACGAAGAAATCATCGATTGGGAGCGACGGCGCGGTCATATGGTTGAGCGCAAAGCGGATCGAAGTCATGGCTGGCAGTTCCTCCTCGTCTCCGCGTCGTTGCGGAGCAGTCCTCGTGAATGGGTCCAGGAATCTCTATCGGAATTTGCCTGGCAATCCATCCGTCATCGCCCACGCTTCGCTCTCATCGCTGAAAGAATTTCCGTCGGAATGATGGAATTCCATCATTCTTCAGATGTTCTCTGAGATATGAATATCGAAAGGCAGGAAGATCTGCCCGGGAACAGCGGTTTCGCCGTTTTCGATCGCGCTCCTCATCAGGGCCATTAGCTCCTTGCAGAGTGCCGGCAACGGAGTGCCGATCGCCATGGCAACGATTTCGTCGGCAAGACCCGCCTTGCTATCGGGCGTCAGCTCGTTGACCACGAGGACGATTCTGCCGCCGACGTCCTCTTCGCGGATCGCCGAGATCGCACCTTCCATGCCGCCGCCGCAGACGTAAAGGCCGACGAGATCGGGATTTTTCTCTAACAGTGTCAGCGTTGCCTCGTGGGTGATCTCCGGGGTATCCAGGTTGATCAACGTATCGATGACGTCGAATTCAGGCGCGTTTTCACGAAAATAGGAACGAAAACCGATCTCGCGCAGCTCATGTCCGTGAAAACGGTGGCTGCCGACGAAACAGGCGACCTTGCCCGGCACCCGGACAGTCTTGGCAATCACCCAGGCGGCGGTGCGGCCGACCTTGCGGTTGTTGACGCCAATATAGGCATTGCGTACCCCTGAGGCGAAGTCGGAAAGCAGCGAAAAGATGGGAATGTCTCTTTCCCTCAGTTCCTCGATTGCCGCCGTCACCGCAGGATAGTCTGGAGCGACGAGAGCGATGGCCTGATTGCGGGCGCCGAGGGCCTTGAGCTTCTCGACGATCGCTGCCGGTGTCGAAGCGGAGGGATAGTCGATCTGGATCTGGAGACGGGCGGTGGTCACGGCACGCGCCGCCACTTCGATCTCGCGAGCGAAAGCCTGATAGAAGGGTTGCATCGGCTTCTGTAGCAGGAAGGCCAGCCTGTATTGCGGCAGATCCTCGAAGACACGTTGTCGGATAAGGCCGACGGCATGATAGCCAATCGACTGGGCCGCGTCGTAAACGCGCCGCGCCGTTTCCTCCCGCACGCGGTGGCGGCCGTTGAGAACCCGGTCGACGGTGGCAACACTGACGCCCGAGGCGCGGGCGAGATCGGAAATGGTGGGACGGCGCATGAACGTTCCTGATAGATTCAATCACGGATGCAAGCCACTTATGATGGCTTTTGATAGATTATATCAAGCCTGCATTGAGGGCCCGCCAAAGTCAACCTATTCTGATCGGCAAGGGCAACGGGAGGCAG
The DNA here is from genome assembly GCF_022385315.1 of Rhizobium sp. K102. NCBI lineage: Bacteria > Pseudomonadati > Pseudomonadota > Alphaproteobacteria > Hyphomicrobiales > Rhizobiaceae > Rhizobium > Rhizobium sp. K102. The sequence goes on along the minus strand of NZ_CP092435.1, from coordinate 183,599 downwards.
ATAATGGCGACCCAGACAAAGAAACGCGACTACGATCTGCTCGGCGAAAGCGGCCGCACCGCCGTCGAGATGGGGCTGGCGGCAGCGCAATGGTACCACACCGATATTCCGCGCAAGGAGATGAAGGCGCTGATGCAGCGCTCCGATGCGCCGGCGATCCGTGACACGGTCATCTGGCTCGGCAGCATGGCGGTTCTTGCCGGGCTCGGCATCTATTTCTGGGGTTCATGGATCGCCGTGCCCTTCTTCCTCGCCTATGGCGTGCTTTACGGCTCGGCCTCCGACAGCCGCTGGCATGAATGCGGTCACGGCACCGCTTTCAAGACGCGCTGGATGAACGACGTCGTCTACCAGATCGCCTGCTTCATGATCATGCGCAATCCGGTGACCTGGCGCTGGAGCCATGCGCGCCATCACACCGATACCGTCATCGTCGGCCGCGATCCGGAAATCGCTGTGATGCGCCCGCCGGACCTCCTCCGGCTGGTTCTCAATTTCTTCGGCATCCTTGATGTCTGGCACGCTGTCATCGACATGCTGCGCAACGCTTTCGGTGTCGTCAGCGCCGCGGAAACGACCTTCATTCCCGAGATGGAGCAGCCCAAAGCGATCCGCATCGCCCGCATCTGGCTGGCGATCTATCTCGCCACGATCGCCGTCGCAATCGCCACCGGCTCGATCCTGGCGCTGATGCTGATCGGCCTGCCGCGTCTCTACGGCGCCTGGCACCATGTGCTGACCGGGCTCCTGCAGCATGGCGGGCTTGCCGACAACGTCATCGATCACCGGCTGAACAGCCGCACCGTCTATATGAACCCCATCAGCCGTTTCATCTACTGGAACATGAATTACCACGTCGAACATCACATGTTCCCGATGGTGCCCTATCACGCGCTGCCGAAGCTGCACGCGATGATCAAGCACGACCTGCCGGCGCCGAACCCGTCGATCCTCTCCGGCTATCGCGAGATGATCCCGGCCTTCCTGCGCCAGCTGCGCAACGAGGATTATTTCCTGAGGCGCGAACTGCCGGCCACCGCGCGGCCCTATCGCGAGGAATTCCACAACGAACTGGCGCCGGCGGCACAATAATCGAAAATCGAGGAGGACAAAGATGAGCGGAAACTGGATCGAAGTCTGCGGCAAGGACGAGATCGACGAAGAGGATGTCATCCGCTTCGATCATGGCGGGCGCACCTTTGCGGTCTACCGCAGCCCCGACGACGAGTTCTTCGCGACCGACGGGCTCTGCACGCATGAACATATCCATCTCGCCGACGGCTTGGTGATGGATGAGATCATCGAATGTCCGAAACATAACGGCCGCTTCAACTACAAGACCGGCGAAGCCAAGGGCGCCCCGGTCTGCGTCAATCTCAAGACCTATCCGGTCAAGGTCGAAGGCGACACCGTCTTCATCGCTGTATAAGGAGGCGGACGTGGCTCATTTCGTCATCCTGGGTGCGGGCGAATGCGGTGCCCGCGCCGCCTTCGCCTTGCGGGAAAAGGGTTTTGACGGCGAAATAACGCTTGTCGGAGCCGAACCCCTGCACCCCTATGAGCGGCCGCCGCTTTCGAAGGCGGGTTCCGATGCGAGCGATCCGAAATTCATCGTTGCCGCGGAAAAATACGCCGAAAACCACATCCGGCTCCTGACCGGCCTGGAAGCTACGAACTTCGATCCCGCCTCCAGGACCGTCACGCTTTCGAATGGCACTGCGCTTCTCTACGACAAGCTGCTGCTGGCGACGGGCGCAGCCGCGCGATCGCTCCCCGGCGCCCCGGAGGACAGTCCGCATATCCGCGCGCTTCGGACCCATGACGATGCGGCGGCGCTGCGCGAGGCCATGAAACCAGGAGGGCATATCGCCATCATCGGCGGCGGCTTCATCGGCCTGGAGCTTGCGGCGACGGCGCGCCTGCTCGGCGCGAAGGTCACCGTCATCGAGGGGCTGGAACGGGTGCTGAAGCGCGGCGTGCCGGAGGAGATCGCTCATCTGCTCACCGAGCGCCACCGCGCCGAAGGTGTCGATATCCGCTGCGGCGTCTCCATCGAGGCGCTGACGGCGGAAGGCGGGAAAGCCCGCATCCGATTGTCGAGCGGCGAGGTGATCGAAGCCGATCTTGCTCTCGTCGGCATCGGCGCGCGGCCGAATGTCGAGATCGCGCAAAGGGCGGGGCTGACGATCGAAAACGGCATTGCCGTCGACACCTGCCTCCGGACCTCGGCGCCTGACGTTTTTGCGGCCGGCGACTGCTGCTCCTTTCCGCTGCCGATCTATGGAGACCGGCGGGTGCGGCTCGAATCCTGGCGTAGTGCCCAGGAGCAGGGCACATTGGCCGCGGCCAACATGCTCGGCCTCGACGAAGCCGTTTCATCGGTGCCGTGGTTCTGGTCGGATCAATACGACATGACGCTGCAGATTGCTGGCCTTGCCGAAGGGGCGGCCACGCATTACCGCCGCGACCTCGGCACCGGCGCCTTCATTCTTTTCCATCTCGATGCCGACGGACGGCTGATCGCCGCCAGCGGCATCGGCCCGGGCAATGCGGTGGCGCGCGACATCAGGCTTGCGGAAATGCTGATCGCCGCACGCACCCACCCCGCCCCGTCGGCGCTGACAGCCGCCGACGTCAAGCTGAAATCCCTTCTGGCCGCCTGAGCCGTCGACATTTTCAAAGGAATTGATGATGAAAAAACATAAGCGTGCAACCGTCGCCGATCTGCTTTCGGAAAAAGGCAAGCGCCAGCTGACCATGCTGCGCGTCACCTCGCTGGAAGAGGCGGAAGCCGCCGAAAAGGCGGGGATCGACATCGTCTCGGTGCCGCCATCGCTGCTCGGTCCGGTCTTCCGCGAGATCGCCCCGACGCCCTTTGCCATTCCGGGGCTCGAATATGGCGAGCATGTTTCGGCCGAAGATTATCTGCGCGCCGCCTTCGCGGCGCTGAAGGCCGGCGGCGACGCGGTCTATTGTGCCGCCAGCCTGCAGATCGTCCGGCGCCTGCGCGATGAGGGCATTCCCGTCTGCGGCCATCTCGGGCTGATCCCGTCGAAGGCGACCTGGACCGGCGGCTTCCGCGCCGTCGGCAAGACGGCGGCGAGTGCGGCCGAAATCTGGCGGCAGACCAAGGCGCTGGAAGAGGCCGGCGCCTTCGCTGCCGAAATCGAAGTCGTGCCGGGCGATGTCGCTGCCGCCATCAGCAGCAATACTTCGATGCTGATGATCTCGATGGGGGCCGGCAGCGGCTGCGATGCCCAATATCTCTTCGCCGACGACGTGCTTGGCGCCAACCGCGACCACTATCCCCGCCATGCCAAGGTCTACCGCAACTTCGCCGCCGAACACGACCGGCTGCAGCGCGAACGCATCGCCGCCTTCACTGAATTCGCCGATGATGTCCGAACCGGCGCCTACCCGGAAAAGCGCCATCTCGTCGGCATCGAGGAAAGCGAATTGAAGGCTTTCCTGGATCGGCTGGCGAGTGAGACGGGGAATGGCTGAGCGTCTGTTCTTGCCTTCGCTTGCGCTCAGCGCATTCGCTCCTATCGTCGCTCACCCCCTCATCTGCCTGCCGGCATCTTCTCCCCGCTGGGGAGAAGGGGGATGTCGCAGCGTCTCGCCCTCCTAAAAGGTTCGCTTGTAGAAAACGAAGCTTGCATCTTGCTCCCCCTTCTCCCCAGCGGGGAGAAGATGCCCGTAGGGCAGATGAGGGGGGGGTGAGGAGCGCCCGCGACGAACGCCTTGAGCGCAAGCGAAAGGCATCTTCGCGAGAGACCGAGAGATGTGGAAGGCCCGCGAAGTGGCTTCCGCTCCATTGGCTTCCGCTCCCGCCTGTGTCAGGAATGACCCATTCGGAACGGAGTATTCGGCCCCCTGTGACGATCGGCTTTGCGCATGCGGAACTGATTGCAGTGCTCGTCGCAGTGACGGGGGATGAGCCGCGCGTGATGACCATCCGTTCCGGCGGCGCGCTGCCGTCAGGTCCCTTCGAAATGGGCCATCGCACCCTGCAATCAGGCCTGCGCGAGTGGATCCAGGAACAGACGGAGCACCCGGTCGGCTATCTCGAGCAGCTCTATACCTTCGCCGACCGCGACCGGAACAACGACATCCCGGGCGGGCGGACGATCTCGATCAGCTATCTCGGCCTCGTCAACGAGCAGGCGGGCGCCGGCCGGCCGGGATGGCACGGCTGGTACGACTATTTCCCCTGGGAAGACCATCGGCAGGGCCGCCCGGCCGTGCTGGATGAGATCATGACGCGCCTCGGAAGCTGGGCGGATGACGATCCGGCCCGGCGCGACCATCGCCACCGCCGCGCCGATTTCACCTTCGGCCTCGATGGCGGCGGCTGGAACGAGGATCTGGCGCTGCAGCGCTACGAACTGCTCTATGAAGCCGGGCTCGTGGCCGAAGCCGGATGTGCTGGTGAAGCCAATCTCGGCCGGGCGATGTTTGCCGACCATCGCCGGATTCTCGCGACCGGGATCGCCAGGCTGCGCGCCAAGATCAAATACCGCCCCGTCGTCTTCGAGCTGATGCCGGAGAGCTTTACGCTTCTGCGGCTGCAGCGCACCATCGAGGCGCTCGCCGGACTGACATTGCACAAGCAGAATTTTCGCCGGCTGATCGAACAGCAGGAACTGGTCGAGGAGACCGGCGACACGGAAAGCGAAACCGGCGGCCGGCCGGCCAAGCTTTTCCGCTTCCGCCACACCGTGCTCGAGGAACGGGCGCTCGCCGGAACGAAATTACCGCTCTCCCGCAATTGACATATGCTCAGAACGAGAATATCTCTTTGCCCACGATATGCTCAATTAGAGCATAATTAGGAGCCGGTCATGAATCACCCTGTTTCCGCATCCTCGCTCTACGAGCGCGTCAGCCGCGTCATTCCCAAAGCCGAATGGATGGCGTTCGAAAATGATGTCGACGCCATCCTCGAGCTCAAGCGCCGCCGCAACGCCGTCATCCTTGCGCATAATTACCAGACGCCGGAGATCTTTCACGGCGTGGCCGATATCGTCGGCGACAGCCTGGCGCTCGCCCGCAAGGCGATCGAGGTCGATGCCGACGTGATCGTGCTCGCCGGCGTGCACTTCATGGCCGAGACCGCCAAACTGTTGAACCCTGAGAAAACCGTGCTGATCCCGGATCTCGGCGCCGGCTGCTCGCTGGCGGATTCGATCACACCGGAGGATATCGCGCTGTTGCGCCAGGCCCATCCCGGCGTGCCCGTCGTCACCTATGTCAACACCTCGGCCGCGGTGAAGGCCGCCTCCGATATCTGCTGCACCTCGGGCAATGCCAAACAGGTGGTGGAATCGCTCGGCGTGCCGAAGGTGCTGATGATCCCGGACGAATATCTGGCGCGCAACGTCGCCCGCGAGACCGATGTCGAGATCATCGCCTGGCACGGCCATTGCGAAGTGCACGAACTTTTCACCGCCGACGATGTCCGCCAGCTGCGCGAAAACCACCCCGGCGTGACGGTGCTCGCCCATCCGGAATGCCCGCCCGACGTTGTGGCCGAGGCCGATTTCGCCGGCTCCACCGCCGTGATGTCGGACTACGTCGGCAGACAGAAGCCGGCGCGTGTGGTGCTACTGACAGAATGCTCGATGAGCGACAACGTCGCCGTGCACCATCCCGACGTCGAGTTCATTCGTCCCTGCAATCTCTGCCCGCATATGAAGCGCATCACCCTCGCCAATATCCGCGCCGCGCTCGAGGAAAACCGCCATGAAGTGACGGTCGATCCGGCAATCGCCGCAGCGGCGCGGCGCGCCGTCGAAAGGATGCTGGCGATATGAGCGAACGTCTCGATCACCTTGCCGGGCGCACCGTCATCGTCGGCAGCGGCCTGGCCGGGCTGATGACCGCACTGACGCTGGCGCCGGAGCCCTCCGTCATCGTTACCCGCGCTGCCCTCGGCACACAGACCTCGAGCGCCTGGGCGCAAGGCGGCATTGCCGCCAGCATCGGCGCCGACGACAGCGCGGCGCTGCATCTGGCCGATACGCTTGCGGCCGGCGACGGGTTCTGCGATCGGATCGTCGCGGCCGGCATCATCGCCGAGGCGCCGTCGGCAATTGCAGCGCTGGAACAGGCAGGCGTGCGCTTCGACCGCAATGCGGCGGGAGAATTCTCGCTCGGACTGGAGGCGGCCCATAATCGCCGCCGCATCGTCCATGCCGAAGGCGACGGCTCGGGTGCGGCAATCATCGCCGCCTTGGTGCGGGCCGTGGCGCAGACGCCCGCCATATCCGTGCTCGAAGGCTTCGAAGCGCGGCGGATTCTGATGGACGGCGACGAGGTCACCGGCCTGCTCTGCGCGACCGCGGGTAAAGCCGCCATCCTGCCGACCGGAAAGGTGGTGCTCGCCACCGGCGGCATCGGCGGCCTTTATGATGCGACCACCAATCCGCTCGGCAATTTCGGCCAAGGGATCGCGCTCGCGGCACGGGCAGGTGCCGATCTCGCCGACATGGAATTCGTCCAGTTCCATCCGACGGCGCTCGATTCCCGCCGCAGGCCCTTAGCGCTGGTCAGCGAGGCGGTGCGCGGTGAGGGGGCCCTGCTCGTCAACGAACGCGGCGAGCGGTTCATGGCCCGCATCCCGGGCGCCGAGCTTGCGCCGCGCGATGTGGTGGCGCGCGCCATCAGCGCCGAGATCGCCCGCGGCGACAGGGTCTTCCTCGATGCTCGCGACGCGCTCGGCAGTCGGTTTGCCACACGCTTCCCGGTTATCGCAGCTCTTTGCGGTGAAGCCGGAATCGATCCGGCGAAAGACCTCATTCCGGTGCGCCCGGCCGTTCACTACCACATGGGCGGGATCGCGACCGATGCCAACGGCCGCAGCTCGGTTCCCGGCCTCTGGGTTGCCGGGGAGGCAGCCTCGACCGGCCTGCACGGCGCAAACCGGCTGGCCAGCAATTCACTGCTGGAGGCGGCGGTGATGGGCATGCGGGCGGCGCGCGACATAGCGGGCATGCCGGCACGCACCGGCAGTCCCTGCCAATCTGAAAGGCTGCCGGTGTCGACCGACGCATCGCTTGTCCGGCCGATCGTCTCGCGCCATCTCGGCGTGCTGCGCAATCGGGATGCCGTGCAGGACGCGATCGCTGCCCTGCTGCCGCTTGCCGAAAGTGACGGCCCTGCCGCCGATCCGGCCATCGTCGCGCTGTTGATCGCCGTCTTTGCCGGCCTGCGGATGGAATCGCGCGGCGCCCATGCCCGCACCGATTTTCCGCTGAAGCTCGCCGATGCGCAACGCCGACGGATGCGCCTTTCCCAGGCGTTGGAGATCGCCCGCGCAACCCCGCCCTATGCCCTTGCCAGGAGTGCCTGAGATGAGCCTCGTTCCCCTTCCGCGCCTGATCGTCGAGCCGCTGGTGCGGGCGGCCTTGATCGAAGATCTCGGCCTCGCCGGCGACATCACCTCCGCATCTGTCATCCCCAAGGATCACCGCTCGACAGTGGTGATGGCCGCCCGTCAGCCGGGCGTGATCGCCGGTCTCGACGCGGCCGAACTCGCTTTCACGCTCGTCGATCCCGAGATCGTCCTGCGACGCCATGTCGAGGATGGCGACGCGGTCAAACCAGGCGACGTGATCGCCACCATCGAAGGTCCGTCGCGCGGCCTGCTCACTGCCGAGCGCACCGCGCTGAACTTCCTCGGCCATCTCTCTGGCATCGCCACCGTGACGGCCGAGATTGCCGCCGCCATCAGCGGCAGCAAAGCTTCTGTCGCATGCACGCGCAAGACGACGCCGGGGCTGAGGGCGCTGGAGAAACATGCGGTGCGGGCCGGCGGCGGCATGAACCACCGTTTCGCCCTTTATGACGCGGTGCTGATCAAGGACAATCACGTGGCGATCGCCGGCGGCGTTGCCGAGGCGATCCGCCGGGCGCGGGCCGGCGTCGGCCATCTGGTGAACGTCGAGGTCGAAGTGGACAGGCTCGATCAGCTGCATGAGGCGATGGAAACAGGCGTCGATGCCGTCCTGCTCGACAATATGACGCCGGATCAGCTGCGCGAGGCCGTCGCCATCGTTGCCGGCCGGGCGATCACTGAGGCATCCGGCCGGGTGACGCCGGCAACAGCCGCCGCAATTGCGGCCTCCGGTGTCGACCTTATTTCCGTCGGCTGGCTGACGCATAGCGCGCCGGTCCTGGATATCGGACTCGATTTCGTCGAGGCGACCGCGACCGAAAAAAGTCCGAAACGGGTTGCGCAGGTGCTAACTATCTAATTTAGAACAGGATTTAGATTTTAGGCCGATCCGGCCTAAAATCATCCTGTTCTACTCTGCCGGCTATGAAGGCCAGCGGCGGCTCAAACAACTCGCCGCCTCAGAACGCCCACAGCACCTCATTGGGCAAGTGTTGGCGAAGCATCTTTCCGGCGAGCGACGCGCGAAAATGCAAATATTCGCTGAAACTTCTTCTCTTTATAGCAAAAACCGCTATGCGCGGCGCTCTTATAGCTCTAACATGTTTACGCGACCGCTACGTTTGCGCGCCATGGCTTTCAGGGGTGAGAACCGGGGATGCAACGGACATCCGGACAGATGTCGAAGAACAGGCTGTGCCTGCTCGGAAGACCGAGGCTGCTGGCAGCGGGGAGGGAACTCCCCTTGCCGGAGAAGTCTTATTTTCTCCTCGCCATGCTCGCCGCCGAAGCCAATCTCGAACTCGACCGCGAAACCGTCAGGCGACAGCTCTGGCAATCGGAACTGCCGGAAAAACGGGCCGGCAGCCTGCGCCAGCTGTTGTCGCGCATTGAGCAGAGTATCCCCGCCGACCTTCCGCCGCTGCTTGCCGCGACCCGAACCCATATCGGGCTTGCGGATGGCTGGGAGGTCGACGTTCACATCCTGAAGCAGAAAGGGCCGCTCGCCCCCGAAGACAGCGATTTGCTGAACGGCGAATTGCTGGAAGGCGCCAAATCGCCGACGCAAGGCGCCGAGGACTGGCTGACCTTTGAACGCCAGCGCATCGACGAATGGCGCTCGGTCCATCTGACCCGGCTGATCGAAACATCGGAAGACCGGTCGGATGACGAGCAGGTCGCGCTTGCCAAGCGCCTGTTGGAACTCGACCCTGCCAGCGAGACGGCCTATCGCGCCCTGATGCGCCTCTATGTCAGGATGAACGATCCGGCCGCGGCCCGTCAGGCCTATCTGAAGTGCAAAAGCCAGCTGAAGGACGACTTCGATACCGAGCCGGAGGAAAGCACCACTGCGCTTGCCCGCGAGCTCGGCCTGGTCCCGGCAGCACAGGCAGCCGCGGCCGAGCGCCCTTCCGCGCTCGGTGGCTTCGCCGATGCGCTCGGCCAGCCGCGGATCATCATCCTGCCGCCCGAAAGTATTTTTACCGATCCGCTGATGGAGCGCGTCGGCAGGGCTCTTCTCGAAGATGTCACCATCGGCCTCAGCCAGCAGCGCGGCTTCAAGGTGATCGCAGCCCATACGAGCCTCGAGATCCTCAGTCGCTCGGTCGATCCGGCGCGCGCCGTCCCCGGCCCCCTCGACCTCAGCTTCGATTATGCGGTCTACGTGACCATCCAGGGCCGCGACGAGGATGTTTATGCGACCTGCCGGCTGACGCGGACGACGACGTCGGAGGTGATCTGGGCGCTGGAACTGCCGCTGGTCATGCAGAAGATCAGCGAATCCTTCGCGCATCTGACACGGCGGATTGTTTCCTCGCTCGCCGACACGATCGAGCGCCACGAACTGGTGATGCCGATCGGCGATGCGCCGCCATCCGCCTACCGTCTCTATCTGGAAGGTAAGCGGCTGATCGCCCAGACCGACCTGCAGCATCTGCGCCAGGCGCGCAAATGGTTCAAATCCTCGCTCAATCGTTACGAGAATTTCTCGGCCGCCCATGCCGGCGTGTCGCGCGCGCTCGGCATGGAATGGCTGATCCGCGGCATGCAGGACACCGACCTGCTCGACGAGGCGAATGGGGCCGCGCGGCTCGCCCAGCAATCCGACCCGAACAGCGGCCGGGCCTACCGCGAACTCGGCTTCGTGGCGCTGTACCGCCGCCGTTTCGACGAAAGCCTGGAATATTTCCAGCAGGCTCAGGATCTCAATCCTAACGATGCCGACATCCTCGCCGATTATGCCGATGCCCTGTGCCACTACGGTGACTTTGACAAAGCGCTGGATCTGAACAAGGCTGCTTTCAAGCTAAATCCCTTGCCCCCCGATTATTACTACTGGAATCGTGGCGGCATTCATTTCGATCGCGGAGAATACCAACAGACGATCGAAGCGCTTGAGCCGGTGAAGTCCAAACAGGCGACCGCCCGACTGCTCGCCGCCGCCCATGCTATGGCGGGCGACGTGAAAAAGGCCGGCACTTATGCCAAGGTTGTTCTGGAAAGTTTCCCGGATTTCCGCAGCGAAGACATTCGCCATTTCGTGCCCGATCGCGATCCCCGGTACACCGAAACGCTGATTCATGGCCTGCATCTGGCCGGACTTCCTTGATTATACGGCCTTTTAACGAAGCCTGTAACGCTTAAATGACGCAGGTAGTGTTCCCCTCCAATGGTTAACGGCAGCCCGGCTGCCTATCCATTGGAGATGGAAAATGAAAGCCACTGTTGAAACCAATGCCGCAATCCCCTCCCAGCCGCGTTTCTCGGCTGCAGCCAAGGCAGCGATGGAGCAGGATGAACTCAACATCACTGCGAACGCGCTGGAAAATCTGACACACGCCCTGAAGTTCCGCTGAGGAACAAATAGGTATGTCCGCCTTCGCCGACCTTGAAACGCTAGCCGGTGACCTCGAACGATCATCGGCCGGCATCAGCGACTATCATGACCGCGCGGTCACGCCGGCGCAGACATTGGCCGCCATCAGGCCGCAGCTGCGCGAATTCGGCATTACTCGCGTCGGCCTGCTGACCGCCCTCGACGTGCTGAACATCCCCGTCGCCTTTGCGACAAGGCCGAACAGTCATACGCTTTCGGTCTTCCAGGGCAAAGGCATCGACAATGATGCCGCCATGGCATCGGCCGCCATGGAGGCGATCGAGACGCGGATCGCGGAAATTGCGCCCGCCGACCTGACACGGGCGACCGTCGAGAGCATGCGGGCGGAAGGCGCCGCCATGATCGATCTCGACAATGTTGCGCGCTGCGCGCCCGATGACATCGGCGACGGCCCCATCCCGTGGTGCTCCGGCCTCGACATCCTCTCCGGCAGCAGCGTCTTTGTCCCCTGGTGGCTCGTCGGCCTTGACCATCGCGGCGAGCGGCCGTCGGGCTTCGAGCAGTCGAGCGACGGGCTCGCCTCCGGCAACACGCCGTCCGAAGCGGTCCTGCATGGGCTTTGCGAACTGGTGGAGCGCGACGCCTGGGCCCTGACCCAGCTGAAATCGCCGCAGCGCCTCAAGGAGAGCCGCATCGACCCCGCCTCTTTCGGCGATGCGGTCATCGATATCATGACCGACCGGATTTCGCGCGCCGGCATGCGTCTGCTGCTGCTCGACATGACCACGGATATCGGTGTCCCGGCTTTTCTGGCCGTCATCATGCCGGGCAATCTGTCCGACCGCGTCGATGCGCGCTGGGCCCATGTCTGCGGCGGCTGCGGCTGCCACCCCGATCCCGTGCGCGCCGCGCTGCGTGCCATCACCGAGGCGGCGCAGAGCCGGCTGACGGCGATCGCCGGCAGCCGCGACGATTTTTCGCCGCGCATCTATCAGCGGCTCGACAGGAGTGCGGCGATGCAGCAGGTGGTCGAACTCTGGGAGGGCGATAGCCGAATGCGCGCCTTCCAGCCCCGCCATCGCCGACCCGCGACCATCCAGGAGACCATCGGCCATATTGCCGACCGGCTGACGGCGACCGGCATCGAGCAGATCGTCGTCGTGCCGTTTCCGCATTGTCAGGCTCTGCCGGTCTCCGTCGTCAGGGTGGTCGTGCCGGGCCTGGAGGTCGATATTTCAGGTCAGTACATCCAACTCGGCCTGCGCGCCGTCAACACCATGAGGGGAGCCCAATCATGAAGGTTCTGTTCGTCGGTCCGAGCCTTGGTGGCGGTCTTGCCGCAGCGAGAAACATGTCTCCCTGCATCGACTTCCGGCCGCCTGCCGTCTGCGGCGACATTCTCAAAGCGGTGGAGGATGGGGCCACCGCGATCGGCCTCGTCGACGGCTATTTCGGCGATCTGCCTTCGGTCTGGCACAAGGAAATTCTCTACGCGCTCGAGCACGATGTCGCCGTTGCCGGCGGCGCCAGCATGGGCGCATTGCGGGCCGCCGAATGCGCTCCTTTCGGCATGGTCGGGCTCGGCTCGATCTTCGAGGATTACCAGTCCGGACGGCTGCTCGACGACGAGGCCGTCGCGCTGGTGCATGCGCCGCAGGCGCTCGGCTGGCTGCCGCTTTCGGTGCCCTGGGTCGATTTCGAGCCGACGATCGATGCGCTTCATGCCGGCGGTGAGATTTCGTCGGCCGAGCGCAAGAAACTGCTGCTCTCCGGCCGCTTCCTGCATTTCTCCGAACGCACCTATGCGCGGGTGGTGGACGAGTGCCATTTCCGCAAGGCGCGCCGCGACTATCTGCTCGCCGCCCTGCGCAAGAACCGGGTCGAACGCAAGCGGGACGATGCGCGGCTGGTGCTGGAATGGCTGCGCCGTGACGAATTCGTGCCCATCAACCGTGACTGGCACTTTGCCGCAACCTCTCACTGGGAGCTTTTGCACGCCGAAGTCACGCGCAGTGTGACGCCTGTAACGCTTGTATAACGGTAATGGCGAAAAGATGCAGTGGTGATGGAATCTGAGGTCTTCACGGCCAAAGGGGCGGGACAATGTTTGAACAACATAACGAAGGTACAGGCAGTGAATACGCAAGGATCTTCCGGCTGCTGTCGGCAGCCAAGGAGGAGGCTGAAAAGCTTCAGCTGCGTAATCTGATGCACCTAACGAACATGGCGCTGCTGCAGGTCGTCATCGATTGGGACGGCATAGATCCGGACAGGGAGCTAGACGTCAACCTCGAGAAACTGCTCGGCAGCAAGGCCAAGATCGCAATGAAGGACGCCAGCGAGAATCTGATCCTGATCGATCGCCATTGACCTTCATGCAGTCCGTTCGGAACGGGTGAAGGAGATCCGGCCTATTCGGCCGCTTCACCGTCCATTTGCTCGGTGTGGGCGATTGCCTGGACGAGCTTCAGGATCTTCTTGCGAAGCGCTTCGTTCTTGATCGAGAAGAACGCGGCGTTGAGAAGGACGCCCTCGCGCGAAATAACGAATTCCTCGCTGGGAGCGGGGTTGTCGTTGGCCGTATCAGGAGTGGACAGGTCGTCGAAGAACGTCCTGACGTCGACCTTCAGCGCGCCGGCGATTTCGACCAGCATGCTGGCGGAAACGCGGTTGGAGCCTTTTTCGTATTTTTGGATCTGCTGGAATGTCACGCCGACGCGATCGCCCAATTCGGTCTGCGAGACTTTCCGCAGCAGACGCTGTATGCGGATGGTCTTCCCGACATGAACATCCACTGCGTGCGGTTCTTCTTTCATTTTATTTTCCCTCCTGAGGACACGGAGATGAGGTTATTCGCCATATCCGTGTCTGACAACTTTTACCTGAGTTACACAAAGCTAGCAATTGTCCGGCAGTAGTCGTCCCAAACCGAAACATCACCTCGCTTCATATTAGCAGGAGCAAAAAGCATGCCAAAGTAGTACTTTTGGACGATACATCACCTGATTTCGGGATGTAGCGTCACCACGGGCGATAGGGCGGGCTACCCTTGAATCCAACCGCCGGCATGTTCCGGGATTACCACGCCCCGCACCCGAGAAGCTACGCAAAGGGGGCTGCATTATTTTTAATTAATTATCCTTAAATTGCGGTTTGGCAGTTATGCCGCCGCAAGCGCGAAGTGTCGATCGAGCCTGCTCCCTTGTCGTCAGAGTGGATATCCGATCCGTGTCGTAGCAGCTTCGAAGGTCGGCAAGTGCCATGGGTTCCGAAGGGCCGGATGCAGCGAGCTCGGCAAGTTCTTCGAAATATTGTTCGTGCCCAGGTGGAGAAACCGCCATCAGCACGCGCGCCGGCTTTACGCTGACGGGCTGCTCGAACGCGCCGTCGAACTCCGATCCCACCTATGCTCGGGCGCATGGCAATGCCGTGATGTGCCATCATTGCCTGTTCCTGCGCGCCGGCTTGCAGGAAGCCAACCGTGCCACTTCGATACACTATCCCCCCGGCCATCCTCCACGGGCAGGATGATGCCGCCGCCCTGACCCCGGCAAAAACCGCGTCAGAGTGACCAGAGCCGTTGGGCATTGGCGAAGAGCAGCTTCGAACGCTCCGCATCGCTGCTGCCGGAGAGCGCGGCATGGGTCGCCGCGACCCAGGTGGAAAGGCCGCCGCCGAGCGTGCAGACCGGCCAGTCGCTGCCCCAGACGACGCGGTCCCAGCCGAAACTTGCGACAACATGTTCGATATAGGGCAGCAGCGTCTGCGCCGTCCACGTCTCGGCATCGGCATAGGCGACGACGCCCGAAACCTTGCAGATGACGTTCGGCCGCCGGGCGATCTCCGATATGCCGGCCTTCCACGGCTGAAAGGCGTCCGAGCGGATATCGGGCACGCCGCAATGGTCGAGCACGAACTGCACATCCGGCGCAAGGTCGACGAGGGCGACGACGCGTCCGGCCTGATGCGGCAATGTGCAGAGGTCGAAGGTCAGGCCGCTGCCGCCGATGCGCCTGATGTTTTCGCGAAACAGCGCGCCTTCCGAGACGTCGTCGGCCACGACATGCAGCACGCGACGAAATCCCTTGACGAAGGGATCGGCCTTCTGCCGCTCAAGATAGGCGGCAAAACCGTCATCCTCCGGCCGGCAGGAGACGATGGCGCCGGCAATCATGCTGCCGGGCTTTCGGGCGATAGCGGCGATGTGGTCGGTCTCGGCCTGCATGGCGGCCGAATCGACATCGACTTCCATATGCAGTGCTGTGGTGATGCCGCAGCGGCACGCTTCGGCTGCATAGGTCTCGTAGAGAAAATCCTGGTCGAGATCAGGCACGCCGGAAAGCCAGGGATAAGGCAGCGCAGACCGATCGATGACATGCAGATGGGTGTCGATGAGCACGGGTTCCTCCAAGGCTGGCTTGCGGCAAGCTATCCCTGGTGAATGGATTGTTCAAATAGAAATTCGACGGCTCAGGCCGGGATGCTGACGTCGGCACCGGCAAGCTGCGAGAGCTCGGCGGCGGTCTTCTGCACCAGCATGATCGTCTGAGTAATGTCGGGTGCCGACGGCGCATTGACAAGCGCGATGAACGGACAGGTGAGGGCGGCAATGCAGCGCCGATCCGGACCGAGAACCGGCGCCGACAGATTGTAGACGCCTGAGGTCTGAGCGCTCGCCATCATCTCGTAGCCGCGCTCGCGGATCTGATCGAGGCGATCGTAGAATTCGGCCCCGAGTTCGATATCGGCGCGGTTGCGCACATGCTCCGATATCATCATCTCCCGCTCCTCATCACTGCGGAAGGCCAGCAGCACATGCCCCGAACCGGTGTCGAAGAGGCTGATATGGGCGCCGATGCGGATCGAGAATCCCCAATAATCCGGCGCCTCCTGCTGGGCGATGACAACGGCGGCGCCGCGATCGAAGACGGCCAGGTGATTGGCCTGACGCGCGCGCTGGGCGAGATCACGCATCAGCGGCGTGGCGTAGGAGGCGAGCCGGCGCACCGGCGCATGCAGCTGCGCAAGCCCGAAAAGCTTCAACGTCAGCGAATAACGATCGCCGTCCAGCCGGGTGACGTAGCCGCGACGCACCAGGCGGTCGAGCATGCGATAGAATTCGTTGGGGCTGCGGTCGAGCCGCTTGGCGATTTCCGCCTGGGTAAGGCCGCTGTCGACGCGGGCAAGCAGTTCCAGGATGTCGAGGCCCTTATCGAGGGCCGGAGCGCGGTAGCGGTCTGACTCGTCGGGCTCCATTCCATCCTCCTGTCAATATTATTCTGCATATACGCAGAGCCGCGGCCAGAAAAGCAAAACTTCGCGCTTGACCCTTGGCCAATCGTCTGTTTGTCTATAAACAGACAAATTATTGCTGAAGACAGCTGATCGACGGCACGACGAAGCCGGCATCGTGCCTTGCCTCGGGCGGGCCGTAACGCGCAAAGAGGGAAAATGGCAGGCGCGACGGACAACCTATTCCATCTCATCCTGGCCTTCGCCAAGATATGACCGTACGCACCGCCCCGCGCAGACAATTCCAGAAAAGGCCAGTGACATGACAAACAGACTTTCCGGCAAGACCGTTCTCATCACCGCCGCCGGCCAGGGCATCGGCCGGGCGACGGCGGCAGCCTTTGCCGCGACCGGCGCCAAGGTCCACGCCACCGACATCAACACCGACGCTCTGGCGACGCTCGCCGCCGAAACCGGCGTTTCCATCCATAAGCTGAATGTGCTCGACGAAGACTCGGTCCAAGCTCTGGTCGCCGAGATTGGGCGCGTTGACGTGCTGTTCAACTGCGCCGGTTTCGTCCATGCGGGCTCGATCCTGGAGATGAAGGATGCCGATTTCGAATTCGCCCTCGACCTCAACGTCAAGGCGATGATCCGCACCATCCGCGCCGTGCTGCCCGGCATGCTCGAGCGCAAGGACGGGGCGATCATCAACATGGCCTCCGTCGCCTCCAGCATCAAGGGCGTGCCGAACCGCTTCGCCTATGGCGTCACCAAGGCCGCCGTCATCGGCCTGACCAAATCCGTCGCCGCCGATTATGTCGCCGAAGGCATTCGCTGCAATGCCATTTGCCCCGGTACGGTGGAAAGCCCGTCGCTGCAGGACCGCATGCGCGCCGGCGGCGATTACGATGCGGCCCGCGCCGCCTTCATCGCCCGCCAGCCGATGGGCCGGCTCGGTTCGCCGGAAGAGATCGCCGATCTTGCCGTCTATCTCGCCGGCGCCACCTACACCTCGGGCCAGGCGATCGCCATCGACGGCGGCTGGACGATCTGACCCAGCGCATATCGCGCAAAACCGTGCAGCGGTTTGCGATGACGACATGCGCAACACAGAGACCTAAAGCGCGAGGCGCGAATCTGAAAGATCGCAACGCGCTTTCGCCGATGAGGAGGCCGGCAGGTTGCCGGCCGATCCGGCCATCGCAATCGGGAGGAACAACATGACCCGCATCACCGACCTTCGCGTCTTCGATCTCCGCTTTCCCACCTCGCAAAGCCTGGACGGGTCCGATGCGATGAACCCCGACCCGGATTATTCGGCCGCCTATGTCATTCTCGACACGGATGCGCCTGATCTTGCCGGCCACGGCCTGACCTTCACCATCGGCCGCGGCAACGACATTTGCTGCATGGCGATCGAGGCGATGCGCCATCTCGTCGTCGGCGCCGAGCTTACCGACATGCTCGCCCATCCCGGCAAGTTCTGGCGGCATCTGACCAGCGACAGCCAGCTGCGCTGGATCGGCCCGGAAAAGGGCGCCATTCATCTGGCGACCGGCGCCGTCGTCAACGCCGTCTGGGATCTGCTCGCCAAGCAGGCGGGCAAACCCGTCTGGCGCCTCGTTGCCGAGATGTCCCCGGATGAGATCGCCGATATCGTCGACTACCGCTATTTGACCGACGTGCTGACGCGTGACGAAGCGGTGGAGATCCTGAAGCGCGCCGAGGCGGGCAAGGCCGAACGCATCGCCCTGCTCGAAAAGGAGGGCTATGCCTGCTACACGACCTCGGCCGGCTGGCTCGGTTACGAGGACGAGAAACTGCGCCGCCTCTGCCAGGAGGCGATCGACGCCGGCTTCAACCATATCAAGATGAAAGTCGGCCGCGATCTGGAAGACGATATCCGCCGCTTGCGGATCGCCCGCGAGGTGATCGGCCCCGACCGCTATCTGATGATCGACGCCAACCAGGTCTGGGACGTCGGCCAGGCGATCGACTGGGTCAAGGCGCTCGCCTTTGCCAAACCCTTCTTCATCGAGGAACCCACCAGCCCAGATGACGTCGCCGGCCATCGCAAGATCCGCCAGGCGATCGCGCCGGTGAAGGTCGCGACCGGCGAGATGTGCCAGAACCGCATCATGTTCAAGCAGTTCATCGCCGAGGGCGCAATCGACATCGTCCAGATCGATTCCTGCCGCATGGGCGGGCTGAACGAGGTCCTGTCGGTGCTGCTGATCGCCGCCAAGTTCGGCCTGCCGGTCTGGCCGCATGCGGGCGGCGTCGGCCTCTGCGAATATGTGCAGCACTTGTCGATGATCGATTACGTCGCGGTGTCAGGCACCAAGGATGGCCGCGTCATCGAATATGTCGATCACCTGCACGAACATTTCCTCGACCCCTGCCGGATCGAGAACGCCGCCTATATGCCGCCCACCCTGCCGGGCTTCTCCATCGAGATGAAACCGGCTTCGATCAGCAGCTATACGTTTCGCGGCTAATGCGGCCTTAGGCGCCGCTATCCTTTTCGGCGACAACCGCCATATGCCTGAGCGCATTTGAGGGAAGGCAAGCCTGGTTGCCTTCCCTCGATGTTTACCGGCGCTTTTTACGCCAGGGCGCATTCTGCTGCCAGTCGCCGGCCATGATGCTCCCGTCAGGGGATCACCTCGTCGACCACTTCGGCGAGACCGTAGTGCTCGATCTGCGCCCGCACGTTCGCAGCGCTCTTGTAGGCACTCGGCAGTTCCGACACATCGGCGAAACCAGAGAAGAACCGCGCGTCGAGACCGCTTGTTTCCTTCTCCAGGATAGCCGCGATGTTGTTCGGGCTCAGACCTCGCGAATCCGCCCCATACTCCGCAGACAGCTGCCTCATATGCGCGCTGCGCGAAAAGTTGCGGCCAGCGCCATGCGGCGAGAAGCCGAGGCCATGGGCAGCGTTCGAGCCGCGAACGATCAGGATCGGTTCCGCCATATTGAGCGGAATGATGGTCAGATCGGTCGCGTCATGCGCCCAGTTGTCGAAGGCAGGGGTGGCACCCTTTCCGTGGTAGAACAGCCCGTCCGACTTCCGGAAGACGAAATTATGCTCGTTCCAGAAGCGGTCCGCGACCTTGACCGAGAAGTCTTTCCGCTGCCATGTCGTGAAGGACATAGTGGTTCTCTTTCGTCCACTGGCGGATCGTCTGCAGCGCCGACCAGTAAAAGTCACCTTCCTCGGTATCCGCCGGAATCCAGGCGTTTTCCCGATGCGTCTCGGGCGAAATGCGCTCCCGAAACCCGTTGGCGACCTTCATGCCCCTGTCGTAGAGCCGCGCCCCCGGTGCTCGCGATCCGTGGTGGGTCACAAGCGCGGTTTCACCGGTCGACTTCATCGTTCCGACATAGGCGAAATGATTGCCGTCGCCCTGCGTGGCGAAATGCTCGATGCCAGCGCTCAGCACGCCGTCGCGCAGATAGGGATTCTGCTCGAAGGCCGAAAGCGTCGCCTCGGAAGGCTTCAGCTGCGCACCGCGGGGCCGACCGCCGGGACCGAAATGCGTCACGGCCTGCACAGCGTCCAGAAGCGCCTTCGGATCCACGCCAGGAAGGATCGAGATCGCCATGGAGCAGCAGATATCGGCCGAGTGCATGCCGGGATGGATCGCTTCGGATGCCACCACGCCACCGACCGGGATTGTTCCGACCGGACCCGCCGGGCAGGCGTCCGGCATGATCGCCGCGGAACGGACAACCGGTGTCCGCACCAGCGCCCGCATCGTCGCGTTGACCTTCTCGACATTATCTTGCTCAAAGGCATTCTCGGCGCGGATGTTGGAATAGATCTCGATATCGTTGTCAGTCCTCAAGGCAAGCGTCGGCCCGGGCTGGAAGGCCCTTGCCGCCTCCAGCGCATCGGTCGCCGAGCCACCCTGGCTCAAAACCGCGTTGGCCGCGTCGAGAGCCGGGCGAAACCACTTCCCCTGGCTCATGCCGGCATCGATCAAATCCTGTCCGCTCATTACCGCTATCATTGTCTTTTCTGCGTCTGCAGTCCTTCTTGTTCAGTTGCTTTTCTTCACACCGCCTGAGCGACGAGCATTGCCGGAGATCTATCTCACCGCACGCATTCCATGATCATGGCGCGATGCGGCCCCTGTAATCACCGGCGGCATTCGCCCAGGGCCTTACCATCGTCCCCGCGACGAGATTGGCAGGACGGCTTACTGAGCTACGTGCTCCCTTCGGAAACACGGGATGATTTGAACATCCGACCTGCCCGCCGGAAATCCGACGGGCCGCTCTACCTGTAGTCCTGCCGGCATTCGCCGGGGTAGTTTCCTGCATGGCAGGAGGTCGCAGCGGCGACGAGGATGGACGAAACCGGATGGCCCCGCTCGTGCCAGAGAGCGTATGCCCAGGAGGAGTCGAACCTGCCAGACCATCCAACTTTGGCGGCTGTAGTTCCGTCCGGCATTCGCCACTGCATTTGGCTATGGCGACAAGTGTTTAAGAAACTTCCCGCTACCAAAGGGGACGTTTAATCCCTCGCAGGGTTCGAACCTGCCGCGGCTATGTAGTTCCTTTTGCATTCGCCATGTCATTCCATTCGTCCGTGACGACGAGGTGTGGTGAAACGCCCTGCTCTATCCGCTGAGCTACGGGTCCATCAACTGGAGGACCCGACGGGATTCGAACCCGCGACCTGGAGGGTAACAGCCTGTAGTTTCATCCGGCATTCGTCACGGCTCCCCGCGCCGTTCACGGCGGCGCGAGGATATTGCTTCCTGTGAGCCCGTCAGAGCTCGATTGCTTCGATGGCTTTTACCCAGCCATCCGCTCCTTTGCTGTTGGCCGCGAAAGCCGTGATCACCCCGTAGACGGCGTCCGAGAAGCCACCGATGTTGAGCACGTCTTCCCGCGTCGGCGCCTGCGTCGTGGCGTGGGGCTGGATGTCGAGGCAGACCAGCTTTGCAGCCGGGTTGACCCGCTTGATCCTGGCCCATTCCGTCATCACTGCCGTCGGCTTTCCGCTCCCGCGCGCATCCACCCAGGACTCATTGTCCGAGATGAACACCACGAGATCGACCTTGGCCCTCTCTTTTGCCAGCACCTTCAGCGGTGCGGAGCAGTTGGTTCCGCCGCCGCCGATTTTCGCCAGCTTACCGGCATTGGTCATCACCGAATCCCGCTTGTTGAGGCTGACGCGCACCACGTCATTCTCGAACGGCAGCACCCGCGCCTTCGGGTTGCGCTGCAGGAACGCCGCAGTCATCAGACCGGCAACGTCGATGCAACGAACCGAGGACGTCGCGCCCTTCCGGTAACCGGTCACGGGCGAGCCCATGGAACCCGACACGTCGGGGCAGAGCACGACATTGCCCATCAGGGACGGCACATTGGCGATGGCGATATCCATCGCGTCCTGAAGCGCATCCCGCACGACATCCGGAACTTGGCCGTCGACCATCTTCCACGCCATCATCAACTGATAGGGGAAGACCTTTGCCTTGCGGATTTCCTCCGGATCGGCAAGCCGCGCCGCCAGCGCCTCGGCAAAACTCTCGACCTCGAACACGCCGTTGCGTGCAAAGGTGTTGAGGTTCTGCCGCACCATCTGCCAGCCGCCCGTGCGGGTGATCTCGACCCAATGCTCCTGCGTCAGCGCCAGCGAGGTCAGCATCTGGAACGGGACATCGGGCACCGGCATCGTCTGGTCACGTCGGAACGCTTCCAATGCCTTGACGAGCTCCGGCAGTGCCGCGTAGTCGTGCGGCTTGCCGATGGCCCAGGCATAAAGCGCCTTGCGCTCCTCCGTAGCCGGCTTCGGATGCACCATGCGGATGACGTCGGCGAGCGAAGGATCGTTTCCAACCATCGCACGCAGGATCTGCTCGGTGCTCGCCCGCTCGAGCCACGCCTGCACCATCTTCTTCGGGCGTGTGCCGAGCGACTTTCGACCCGTGGCGCCAGATCGCATGACCTGCACGAAGCCGCGCAGCATCTTGCCGCTCTTCACCACGCGCGGGAACGCACGGGCGAAGGCATCGCTCTGAAGGCCGGAGAGCATGGCGAGCAGCGTCACCGGCATGTCCTTCATGTGACCCTTTTCAGCGGCGTAAACAGCCAGCTTGGCGAGAAATTCCGGCTCGACCTGAAGGGCAAGCGTCTTTACCGCGTCAAGCTGCTCAGCTCCTTCAGCATAGAAGGTGCCGTTGAACGTGCCGGTCACAGCATATTGCGCCAGCGCCTCGCGCGGCGTCAGCCGGTAGGCAGGGGCCGCTTCATGATTTTTTGTGTCCGTTCCCGGAAGCAGTTTTCCGAGGTAGGTTTTGAAGATCGCCTTGTTGACCATGACAGCCCCTCTTGTGTGGTTCGTGCCAGATACCTTTCAAGACGCGTGCCAGTTTGCAGAAAAGAACACCTCCTGCCTGCATTTTTTGTCTTATCTTTTTGTTTTTAAATAATAAATTTTTCTGAAGCCTTTACGCACAATCATGAATTGCGAAAATCCACATCCCGATTATATTATCGCAAAATATATGGCTTTATAATTTTGGATAAGTCATGAAGCGCCGTGTCGCCATCAGCATATTGGGAACCACCCTGGACGCAGGGAAATGGGAAAATCGCTGGAGCCGCTGGCGGCCCAATGTCGCGCTCTGCCAGCAACCGGGCCTATTCATCGACCGGTTGGAGCTGATCCTCGACAACCACTCGCAAGCTCTCTGTCACCGCATCGTTGCCGACATCGAAACCGTGGCGCCGGCAACGCAGGTGCGGAGCAATGTCATCAACTTCCGGGATCCCTGGGATTTCTCGGAGGTCTACACGCACCTCAGGGACTTTGCCCGCAACTACAACTTCGACCCCGAAACGGAAGACTATCTCGTCAACATCACCACCGGCACCCATGTGGCACAGATCTGCTGGTTCCTGCTGACCGAAGCCCGCATCATTCCCGGCCAGCTGCTGCAGCTCTCGCCGCCGCGCGACCGCGAGCCGGAGCAGGATTTCGCCGGCACGCATCGGATCATCGACCTCGACCTGTCCCGCTATGACGAGATCGCCAAGCGCTTCGCCTCCGAGCGCGAAGACGCCGCCTCCTTCCTGAAATCGGGGATTTCGACCCGCAGCGCCGCCTTCAACAGAATGATCGACGAGATCGAAAGGGTGGTGATCCGTTCGACCGCGCCCGTTCTCCTGACCGGGCCGACCGGTGCCGGCAAGTCGCAACTCGCCCGCAGGATCTACGAGCTGAAGAAGAGCCAGCGCAAGGTCAGCGGTCCGTTCATCGAGGTCAACTGCGCGACCCTGCGCGGCGACCAGGCCATGTCGACCCTGTTCGGCCATGTGAAAGGCGCGTTTACGGGCGCGGCCAGCGAGCGTGCCGGCTTGCTCAAGTCCGCCGACAAAGGCGTGCTGTTCCTCGACGAGATTGGCGAACTCGGCCTCGACGAACAGGCCATGTGCCTGCGCGCAATCGAGGAAAAGAAGTTCCTGCCCGTGGGCGCTGATCGGGAGGCGTCCGCAGACTTCCAGCTGCTTGCCGGCACCAACCGCGATCTTGGCGAGGATGTCCGCAAAGGCAGGTTCCGCGAAGATCTCTATGCCCGCCTGAACCTCTGGACGTTCCAGCTGCCGGCCCTGCGCGAGCGCAAGGAGGACATAGAGCCCAATCTCGACTTTGAGCTCCGGCGCTATCTGGAACGAGAAGGCGAAAATGTTACGTTCAACAAGGAAGCACGGGAGCGGTATCTTACCTTCGCAACCGGCCCGCAAGCCGTCTGGAGTGCCAACTTTCGCGACCTGTCGGCTTCGGTGACCCGCATGGCGACCCTCGCGCCGCATGGGCGCATCACGACCGGCGTCGTTGATGATGAAGTCCGCCGGCTGAATGCGTTTTGGCGCAGCTCGAGTGACGACGGCAGGGTGGATCTGATCATCGAAGAAGTGCTGGGTGCAGAAGTTGCGGCTCGCCTCGATCGCTTTGACGCAGCCCAGCTTGCCACCGTTCTTCATACCTGCCGTCAACATGCCACAGCAAGCGCGGCGGGCAGAACCTTGTTTGCGATCTCGCGATTGGAGAAAAGGAGCAGCAACGACGCCGACCGCCTGAGTAAATATCTCGCGCGCTTCTGCCTCAGATTCGAGGACATCAAGAAACCGGGCTAAGGACGATGTGCTGCGCGTGAACGCCAATCATCTCTTTCGCTGATGGAACAAACCCATGGCGGTTGACGGCAAGGATAGCCTTTTACACGCTATCCTTTTCGGCGCTCACCGCCATATGGGTGAGCTCGTCCCAGAGGCTTTCGGCGAAGCTGCGTAGGACCGTGAGCTCGAAGCTATCCTCGCCGGTGCGGACGATCTGCACCGAGATATGGCCGATCATCGTCATCGCCGAACTGCCCTCGGCAAACACGGCCGGATCGAGATCGACGGCCGTGCCTTTTGAAAGAAGCAGGCGCGAAGAACGGCCGGAGATTCCGATGCGGACACGGCCGTGACTTCTGGTCCACGACGAAGGCTTTTCCGGCGAGTGCTGCCGTAAGCGCGTCAAGACCGGCGGGCGAAAGCGGTTCATCGCCGGCGATGAACAATTGGTGGAAGCCGGCCTTGCGGATCGCACTGTTCGCAAAACCGGCTTTGACCAGTACGGCGGCAAGTGCGACCGGCTCGATCGCGCCGAGCACGTGCAGCAGATGGCCTTCCGGTAAGGCTTCCAGTCGGAGGCCGGAGCCTGTCATGCCGTTAAATCTAGCGCCGGCGAGAACCGGTGTATGCTGGGGAAGGTCAGGCATGGAGCTTCTCGTTTTCGGGATCGATGAAGACGGGATGGCAGAGCACCGCATCGGTGAATTCGTTGTGCAGGCCGTTCCAGACCGTCACCTTCTCACCGATACGCTCCCGCCCACGCCTGACGAGCGCCAGACCGATCCTATGGCCAAGCGTCGGCGAAAAGGCGCTTGAGGTGAGGTAGCCCTGGTCGTTTTCGAGCGTCGCCGCAGCGCCTTCGGCAAGAATATGCGAGCCGGTGCGGAAGCCGCTTGCCGGGTGAAGCGGCTTCACGCCGACAAGGCGCGGTCGCTCGGGGTCCTGCAGGCCCTCGCGGGCAAGCATCGCCTTGCCGATGAAATCCGGCTTGGTCGATGACACCATGCGGCCGAAACCGAGATCGCCCGGGGTGACCGTGCCGTTGATCTCGGCATGGGTGACGTGGCCCTTTTCGATGCGCAGGACGCCGAGCGCTTCGGCGCCGTAGGCGCAGATGCCGTGTTTTTCGCCGGCCGCCATGATGGCGTCGGCAACGCTCTCGCCGTAGCCGGCCGGCACCGCCAGCTCGTAGGCGAGTTCGCCGGAGAAGGAGATGCGGAAGAGCCGGCCTTCGAGACGGCCTGCGAATAGCGAGATCTTGCGGGCGCTCATGAAAGGGAAGGCGGCATCGGAGATGTCCTCGTCGACAATCTCGGCGAGGATGGCGCGGGACTTCGGCCCGGCAACAGCCATCTGCGCCCATTGATCGGTCGAGGAGGCGAAGCAGACGCCGAGCTCCGGCCACAGCGTCTGGGCGCAGAATTCGAGGTGGGTCAGCACGCCGGCGGCAAGCGCCGTCGTCGTCGTCATGAAGAAATGCTCGTCGCTGAAGCGGCTGGTGGTGCCGTCGTCATAGATGAAGCCGTCCTCGCGCAGCATGATGCCGTAACGCGCCTTGCCGACGGCAAGCTTGGCGAAGCCGTTGCAATAGACCCGGTCGAGGAAGGTGGCGGCATCGCGACCGAAGATTTCGATCTTGCCGAGGGTGGAGACGTCGCAGAGGCCGGCATTTTTGCGGATATTCAGCACTTCGCGATCGACGCTATCGCGCCATGTCGCCTCACCTGTGCGCGGAAACCAGGAGGAACGGTACCAGAGGCCGGTTTCGACGAAGACGGCGCCGTTCTTTTTCGCCCAGCCGTGCAGCGGCGATTTGCGCGCCGGCTGGAAATCTTTGCCGCGCGAAGCGCCGGTCAAGGCGCCGAAGGAGACCGGCGTATAGAAGGGCCGGAAGGTCGTCGTTCCCACTTCGGCGGGCGAAACGCCGCGCGCCTCGGCCAGAATGCCGATGGCGTTGATGTTGGAAAGCTTGCCCTGGTCGGTCGCCATGCCTGATGTCGTATAGCGCTTGGCGAGCTCGACATTGCCATAGCCTTCACGCACGGCGAGGCCGAGGTCCTTGAGATGGACATCGTTCTGATAGTCGACGAAGGCCTTGCCCTTCGAGCCCTTGACGGACCACAGCGGCTTTGCGCGCTGCGCCGTCTCGCCGGCTGAGGCAAAGGCCGGTTCTGTTGCGAAGCCGATCGCTTTCAAGGCGGCGGCCGCCTTTGCGGCTCCATCACCCAGACAGGCCGTGATTTCCTGGAGGCCTGCGGCCGAGCCGGCAACGGCAAGACCGTCTTGCGCGGCCGGCGCCAGAAACGCCGCCGCCTCGTCCGACCATTGCGGCTTTGCGCCGCGATGGCAGGCAAGGTGGATGACCGGGCTCCAGCCGCCCGACATGGCAAGCGCATCGGCTTCGATACGGCGGGTGCCGCCAGCGGTTTCGACGCTGACGCCGCGCAGGTGTTGGCCGCCATGGGCATCGATCACCCGGGCGCCCTTCAATACCTCGGCACGCCCCTGCCAGCCCTTGCCCGCATCCGCGCGGCTGTCGACGATCGCCGCAACGGAGAGGCCGGCGGCTTCAAGATCGGCGGCAGTGCGGTAACCGGCATCGTTGGTGGTAAAGATCACCGTGCGCTTGCCGGGTGCGACAGCCTGCCGGTTGAGATAGCTGCGAATGGCGCCTGCCATCATCACGCCTGGTATGTCGTTGCCGCCGAAGACCAGCGGCCGTTCCTCGGCGCCCGTCGCGAGGATCGCCTGGCGGGCGACGATGCGCCACAGGCGTTCGACCGGGCGGTCCGGATCCGGCAGCGCCACATGCTTCTGAACACGCTCGACGGCGCCGAAGACATTGTCGTCGTACGAGCCGAAGACGGTCGTGCGCGGCAGGCGGCGCACATTTTCCAGGCCCTCCAGTTCGGTCAGCAGTTCACCGAGAAGCGCGTCCGCCGGCTTGCCATCGATTGTGCCGCTCTCCGAGAGCAGGCTGCCGCCGAGCTCGGGGCCTTCGTCGGCGAGGATGACGCGGGCGCCGGCGCGGCCGGCGGTCAGCGCTGCGGCAAGACCGGCAGGGCCGGCGCCGATCACCAGCAGATCACAATGCGCCCAGCATTTCTCATAGGCATCGGGATCGGCCTCGTAGGAGGCTCTGCCGAGGCCCGCCGCCTTGCGGATTACCGGCTCGTAGAGCTTCTCCCAGAGAGCCGCCGGCCACATGAAGGTCTTGTAGTAGAAACCGGCGCTGAGGAAGGGCGAGAGCAGGCCGTTGACCGCACCCATGTCGAAGCCGAGCGAGGGCCAGCGGTTCTGGCTCTTGGCCGCCAGTCCCTGGTAAAGCTCGATCATGGTCGCGCGTGTATTCGGTTCGGTGCGCCCACCGCTGCCTGTCGTCACCAGTGCGTTCGGTTCGGCGGCACCGGCCGTCAGGATGCCGCGCGGGCGGTGATATTTGAAACTGCGGCCGACGAGCTGGACACCGTTGGCAAGCAGCGCCGAGGCGAGCGTGTCGCCGGGATGGCCTTCCAGGGCCTTGCCGTCGAAAGTGAAGCCGAGTGTTTTGGCGCGGTCGATGCGCCCGCCGGTGGAAAGACGGAAGCTGGTCATGCCAGGTCTCCGCCGAGCTTCGCAAGGGCGGCATCCCTGACACCATGGACCTTATGGGTAACGGTATCGCGTTCGACGATCAGCCAGCGGCGGCATCCGGAGGAATGGTGCCAATATTCGCTGTGGCGGCCGCGCGGATTGTCACGCGGATAGACATAGTCGAACCAGGCATCCGCACCGGCGTCCGGCGCCGGCCTGACAAGGCTCGCATCGCCGCGGATCGAGAATTCCTCCTTCGGCCGGGCGCCGCAATGGGGACAGGAAATCAGGCTCGCCATGGTCAAATGTCCTCAGTGCAGATTGGGCTGGGCGCCGACGCCCTTTTCGTCGATCGGATAGCCGCGCGCGAAACGGTCGAGCCGGAAGGCGCGGGCCGTCTGATGCGGCGTATTGCGGGCGATCAAATGGGCGTAGCAGAAGCCGGAGGCGGGCGTCGCCTTGAAGCCGCCGTAACACCAGCCGGCGTTGAGATAGAGATTGCCGATATGGGTGCGGTCGATGATCGGCGAGCCATCCATGCTCATATCCATGACCCCGCCCCAGGAGCGCAGAAACCGCACCCGCGATAGCGACGGGATCATTGCCAGCCCGGCTTCGGCGACATGCTCGACAGTCGCCAGAATGCCGCGTTGCGCGTAGGAGTTATAGCCGTCGATGTCGCCGCCGAAGACGAGACCGCCCTTGTCCGACTGCGACACATAGAAATGTCCGGCGCCGAAGGTGACGACATTGTCGATGAAGGGTTTCAGCCCTTCGGAAACGAAGGCCTGCAGCACATGGCTTTCGATCGGCAGGCGAAGGCCGGCCATATCGGCGACGACGGTGGAATTGCCGGCCGCCGCCAGCGCCAGCTTGCCGCAGCCGATGAAGCCCCTGCTGGTCTCGACGCCGGTCACGTCACCGTTTTGTGTGCGGATGCCGGTCACTTCGCACTGGGTGATGATGTCGACGCCGCGGCTGTCGGCGCCGCGCGCATAACCCCAGGCGACCGCATCGTGGCGCACCGTGCCGCCGCGCGGGTGGAACAGGCCCCCCATGATGGGGAAACGCGCATTGTCGAAATCGAGGAAGGGCAATTTCCTGCGCACCGCCTGCCGGTCGAGAAGCTCGGCATCGACGCCGTGCAGCCGCATGGCGTTGCCGCGGCGCGTATAGGCGTCGCGCTGCGCATCGGAATGGAAGAGGTTGAGCACGCCGCGCTGCGAGACCATGGCGTTGAAGTTGAAGTCCTGCTCCAGCCCTTCCCAAAGCTTCATCGACAGCTCGTAGAAGGGATTGTTGCCGGCAAGCAGGTAGTTCGAACGGATGATCGTGGTGTTCCTGCCGATATTGCCGGAGCCGAGATAGCCCTTTTCGAGCACGGCGACATTGGTGATGCCGAATTCCTTGGCAAGATAGTAGGCGGTGGCAAGGCCATGACCGCCGCCGCCGACGATGACGACGTCATAATGCGGCTTCGGCGCCGGGTCACGCCAGGCGGGCGCCCAATTTTTATTGCCGCGAAGGCCGTTGAGGAAAATCGAAAGAGCGGAATAGCGCATGGGTCAATCCGAATGGAACGACCGCATGATGCCAGAAAGGACATGATCGACTTGCGCAATTAGGACAGGAATGGTTAAAAAAGAGACATGTCCTCTTCCGATAGCAGAAATGTCCAGGAGATCGGCTTCATCCTGATCCCAGGATTCGCGCTGATGTCCTATGCCTCGGCGACCGAGCCGTTGCGGGCGGCAAACCTTCTGGCCGGGCGAGAAATCTATCGCCTGTGGATCTTCTCGCCGGATGGCGCGCCGGTGCTCTCCTCCTCCGGCGTGCCTGTGCCGGCCGAACCTCTTCCCGCCAGGGGGTCGGATCTCGGCATGACCTTCGTCTGCGCCGGCGGCTCGCCGCGCGACTGGCGTTACCCCGGCGTCCTTGCCTGCCTGCGGCAGCTGGCGCGCGAAGGTGTGAGGATCGGCGGCATTTCGGGCGGCCCCTACCTGATGGCCGCCGCCGGTCTGCTGGCCGGCCGCGACTTCACCATCCATTGGGAACATGCGGCGGCGCTTCTCGAAGCCTTCCCGGATCTTTCGCCGCGCCAGGCACGCTTCATGATCGACGGCAACCGCATCACCTGCGGCGGCGGCATTGCACCGCTCGACATGATGCATGTGCTGATTGCCGAGCGCATGGGGCCGGATTTCGCCCGCCGCGTCAGCGACTGGTATCTTCATACCGAGGTCAACGAGCCCGCCGCACCGCAGCGCGCCTCGCTCGCCGAACGCTATGGCGCCCATCATCCGGGGGTGCTCACGGTGCTCGAACGCATGGAGGAGACAATCGAAATGCCGCTCGACCGCGCCGCCATGGCGCGCATCGCCGGTGTTTCCGCCCGTCATCTCGACCGGCTCTTTGCGGCCCATCTCGGAACCACCTTCCTCGATCAATATCACAGGATCCGCCTGCAGCATGCCCATCGCCTGCTGAAACAGAGCCCGCTTTCCGTCTCGGAGATCGCTGTAGCCACCGGCTTTTCCAGTCTCAGCCATTTTTCCCGGATGTTCCGCGCCCTCTATGGCGTCGCGCCGCGGCAGGCGAGGCTGGATTAGGTTTCTTCATGGTTGAGGAACCTTCACTAGGGCGATAGGTTGGCATCGGGACAAAACCAGGCGGCGGACTTTCATGACAACCAAGCGTGAAACGGCAGAACAACCGGACCATGGGGCACGTGCGCCCTTTTCGCAGGACCCGCACGCCGTTCGGGAACCGAAGGAAAACAACCTCGAAATGGCGATCGGCCATGAGGTGCGCGCCTACCGCAAAAAACTCGGCATCACGGTCACCGATCTGGCGGCCGCGACCGGCATTTCGCTCGGCATGCTGTCGAAGATCGAGAACGGCAACATCTCGCCGTCGCTGACGACGCTGCAATCGCTGTCGCGGGCGCTCGGCGTGCCGCTGACCGCTTTCTTCAGACGCTACGAGGAACCGCGCAACGCCGTCTTCGTCAAGGCGGGAGAGGGCGTCGAGCTGGAACGGCGCGGCACACGCGCCGGCCACCAATATAATCTGCTCGGCCATATCGACAACAATTCGAGCGGCGTCATCGTCGAGCCTTATCTCATCACGCTGACGGCCGATTCCGACATCTTCCCGACCTTCCAGCACGAGGGCATGGAGTTTCTCTACATGCTCGAAGGCGAGGTGGTCTATCGCCATGGCGACCAGCTTTTCCAGATGCAGCCGGGCGACAGCCTGTTCTTCGATGCCGATGCGCCGCATGGGCCGGAGCAGCTGGTGAAACTGCCAAGCCGGTATCTCTCGATCATCAGCTATCCCCAACAAGTCACCAGAAGCTGATATTGCCTTAAAGGAAAAATTTATTCCTCCCAGTTGAAGCCTGCAAACAGAGCTGTTACTCCTTTCGCAACATGAACGGAGGCACGCGCATGTGCGGCATTGTTGGACTGTTCCTCAAGGACAAGGGCCTTGAACCCCAGCTGGGAAATCTGCTCTCGGATATGCTGATCACCATGACGGATCGCGGCCCGGATTCAGCCGGCATCGCGATCTATGGCGGAACGGCTGAGGGCAAAGCGAAAATCACCATTCAGTCCGCCAATCCGGACACGGATTTCGAAGGTCTTGCCGCCGACCTCGAGAAGGCCGGCATTAGAGCCGACGTGTCGGTCAAGAGCACGCATGCGGTCATCGAGCTCGAAGCTTCCAAGCTTGGAACTGTGCGCAAGGCGCTCGAAGAGATCCGCCCGGCGGTCCGTCTGATGGGATCGGGCGAAAGCGTCGAAATCTACAAGGAAATCGGCCTTCCCAAGGATGTCGTGAAGCGGTTCGACGTCCGCGCCATGAGCGGCACGCACGGCATCGGCCATACCCGCATGGCGACGGAATCCGCGGTCACCACGCTCGGCGCCCATCCGTTCTCGACCGGCGCCGATCAGTGCCTCGTGCATAACGGCTCACTGTCCAACCACAACAATCTGCGCCGCGAACTCATCCGCGAAGGCATGACCTTCGAGACGCAGAACGATTCCGAAGTCGCCGCCGCCTATCTGACGGCCGAGATGGCCAAGGGCAAGGATCTCGGCCAGGCGCTGACGGGCGCCCTCGACGATCTCGACGGCTTCTTCACCTTCGTCGTCGGCACCAAGTCCGGCTTCGGCGTGGTGCGCGACCCGATCGCCTGCAAGCCCGCCGTCATGGCCGAGACCGAGCAATATGTCGCCTTCGGCTCGGAATACCGCGCGCTGGTCAACCTTCCCGGCATCGAGAATGCCCGCGTCTGGGAGCCGGAGCCGGCGACCGTTTACTTCTGGGACCACGACAAGGCCGCCTGACGAGCGCCTGAAACCGCCCCCGGAGAAACGAAGATTCCAACGAGGACCCAATGCCCACATTCGATCTTTCCAACACACCTCTTCGCGAACTAAACAGCGCGTTGCACGCCCTTTCCAAGGGCGCCAACGACACCGAATTCGAAGTCATCAACCCGCGCGGCAGCCATGCCGTCGCCGTCGGCATCGACAGCCCCGTCACAGTCGCCGTCAGAGGCTCGGTCGGCTATTACTGCGCCGGCATGAATGACGGCGGCCGGGTCACGGTTCACGGTTCCGCCGGCCCGGGCGTTGCCGAAAACATGATGTCCGGCACCGTCGTCATCGAGGGCGACGCCAGCCAGTATGCCGGCGCCACCGGCCAGGGCGGCCTGCTGGTCATCAAGGGCAATGCGGCCTCGCGCTGCGGCATTTCGATGAAGGGCATCGACATCGTCGTTCACGGCAGCATCGGCCACATGTCGGCCTTCATGGGCCAGTCCGGCCATCTCGTCGTGCTCGGCGACGCCGGCGATGCGCTGGGGGATTCGCTCTACGAAGCCAAGCTTTTCGTCCGCGGCGAGGTCAAGAGCCTGGGCGCCGACTGCATCGAGAAAGAGATGCGGCCCGAGCATCTGGAGAAGCTTGCCGAACTGCTGGACAAGGCCGGGGTCACGGACGTCAGGCCCGAAGAGTTCAAGCGCTACGGCTCCGCCCGCAAACTCTACAATTTCAACATCGACAACGCCGACGCGTACTGAGGCGAGGGACCCCCATGAGCTATCACAACCCCTATACGCCGCCCCGCAAGTCCGCGACCTTCGACGACTATACGCTCGCCGAAATCCGCCGCGCGGCTGCCACCGGCATCTATGACATCCGCGGCGCCGGCACCAAGCGCAAGGTTCCGCATTTCGACGATCTGCTGTTTCTCGGCGCCTCGATCTCGCGCTATCCGCTCGAAGGCTATCGGGAGAAGTGCGACACGACGGTGGTGCTCGGCTCGCGTTTCGCCAAGAAGCCGATCACGCTGAAGACGCCGATCACCATTGCCGGCATGAGCTTCGGCGCGCTCTCCGGCAACGCCAAGGAAGCGCTCGGCCGCGGTGCCACGATTGCTGGCACCTCGACCACGACTGGCGACGGCGGCATGACCGATGAGGAGCGCGGTCATTCGCAGACGCTGGTCTACCAGTATCTGCCCTCGCGCTACGGCATGAATCCGAGGGATCTGCGCCGCGCCGACGCGATCGAAGTCGTGGTCGGCCAGGGGGCCAAGCCCGGCGGCGGCGGCATGCTGCTCGGCCAGAAAATCTCCGACCGCGTCGCCAATATGCGCAACCTGCCGAAGGGCATTGACCAGCGCTCGGCCTGCCGCCATCCGGATTGGACCGGCCCTGACGATCTGGAAATCAAGATCATGGAGCTGCGCGAGATCACCGATTGGGAAAAGCCGATCTACGTCAAGGTCGGCGGCGCGCGTCCCTATTACGATACTGCCCTTGCCGTGAAGGCGGGCGCCGATGTCGTCGTGCTCGACGGCATGCAGGGCGGCACGGCGGCGACACAGGACGTCTTCATCGAAAATGTCGGCATGCCGACGCTCGCCTGCATTCGCCCGGCCGTTCAGGCGCTGCAGGATCTCGGCATGCACCGCAAGGTGCAACTCATCGTGTCGGGCGGCATCCGCTCCGGCGCCGACGTTGCCAAGGCGCTGGCGCTCGGCGCCGATGCGGTCGCGATCGGCACGGCCGCGCTCGTCGCCATCGGCGACAACGATCCGCACTGGGAAGAAGAATATCAAAAACTCGGCTCGACGGCCGGCGCCTATGACGATTGGCATGAAGGCAAGGATCCGGCCGGCATCACCACCCAGGATCCGGAACTCGCCAAGCGGCTCGATCCGGTCGCGGCCGGCCGCCGTCTTGCCAACTACCTCAAGGTCATGACGCTCGAGGCCCAGACGATCGCGCGTGCCTGCGGCAAGAACCACCTGCACAACCTCGAGCCGGAAGACCTCGTCGCACTGACGATCGAGGCATCGGCCATGGCGCAGGTGCCGCTCGCCGGCACGAACTGGATCCCCGGCAAGACCGGCTTCTAAGAACACCCGGCCGGGCGCGTTTGGGAGGATGCGGCCGGCTTCATCATCAAGTGTCTAAGATCAACATAAGGGGACAAACGTGACACTCGACCTCTCGCAATACGCCGCCGAAAAAGGCATCAAATATTTCATGATCAGCTATACGGACCTGTTCGGCGGCCAACGCGCCAAGCTGGTCCCGGCCGAAGCCATCGCCGATATGCAGAAGGACGGCGCAGGCTTTGCCGGCTTCGCCACCTGGCTCGATCTGACGCCCGCCCATCCCGACCTGTTCGCCGTTCCCGACGCCTCCTCCGTCATCCAGCTGCCCTGGAAGAAAGACGTCGCATGGGTTGCGGCCGACTGCGTCATGGACGATCGGCCTGTCGAACAGGCGCCGCGCGTGCTGCTGAAAAGACTGGTCGCTGAGGCTGCGAAAGAAGGGCTCAGGGTGAAAACCGGCGTCGAACCGGAATTCTTTCTGATCTCGGCCGATGGTTCTGTCATCTCGGATCAGTTCGATACCGCCGAGAAGCCTTGCTACGATCAGCAGGCGGTGATGCGGCGCTACGACGTCATCGCCGAGATTTGCGACTATATGCTCGAACTCGGCTGGAAGCCCTACCAGAACGACCACGAGGATGCCAACGGCCAGTTCGAGATGAACTGGGAATATGACGACGTTCTGAAAACGGCGGACAAGCACTCCTTCTTCAAGTTCATGGTCAAATCGGTCGCCGAGAAGCACGGGCTTCGCGCCACCTTCATGCCGAAGCCCTTCAAGGGCCTGACCGGAAACGGCTGCCATGCCCATATTTCGGTCTGGGACATCGACGGCAAGGTCAACGCCTTCGCCGACAAGGAAATGGCGTTCGGTCTCTCCGCGCAGGGCAAGACCTTCCTCGGCGGCATCATGAAACATGCTTCCGCACTCGCCGCCATCACCAATCCGACGGTCAATTCCTACAAGCGCATCAACGCGCCGCGCACGACCTCGGGCGCCACCTGGTCGCCGAACACCGTCACCTGGACCGGCAACAACCGCACCCACATGGTGCGCGTGCCGGGGCCGGGGCGCTTCGAGCTGCGC
Organism: Rhizobium sp. K102; assembly: GCF_022385315.1. Lineage (NCBI taxonomy): Bacteria > Pseudomonadati > Pseudomonadota > Alphaproteobacteria > Hyphomicrobiales > Rhizobiaceae > Rhizobium > Rhizobium sp. K102. The sequence goes on along the minus strand of NZ_CP092435.1, from coordinate 148,415 downwards.
CTGCCTGATGGGGCGGTCAATCCGTATTTGCTGCAGGCGATCATCATCGCCGCCGGCCTCGACGGCATCCGCAGCCAGGCCGATCCCGGCCCGCACCACGATATCGACATGTATGCCGAGGGGCATCTGGTGAAGGACGCGCCGCGCCTGCCGCTCAACCTGCTCGATGCGCTTCGCGCCTACGATGCCGACGAGGGCTTGAAGGCGGCGATCGGATCGGAATTTTCCGCCGCCTACCTCAAGCTCAAACATCGGGAATGGAATGCCTATTGCTCGCATTTTACCGAGTGGGAGCGGATGAGCACGCTCGACATCTGAAGGACCGACAGACTCCTCAATGACCGCCGACACGCCGGGGCTGACAAGCTTCGGCGTGTCGCATCCCCGGGCACCTGATCTGGCCAAGGAAGAGACAGCATGAAAAACGTCGTACTCACCGTATCCTGCAAATCGACGCGCGGCATCGTTGCGGCGATTTCGAGCTATCTGGCCGAGAAGGGCTGCAACATCATCGACAGCTCGCAGTTCGACGATCTCGATACCGGCAAGTTCTTCATGCGGGTCAGCTTCATTTCGGAAGAGGGTCTGTCGGGATCCGCGATCAGCACCGATTTTGCCGCCGTCGCCGCGCCCTTTGCGATGGATTATGATTTCCACGACAGCGAAAGCCGCATGAAGGTGCTGCTGATGGTGTCGCGCTTCGGCCATTGTCTCAACGACCTGCTCTACCGCTGGAAGATCGGGGCGCTGCCGATCGACATCGTCGGCGTCGTCTCCAACCATTTCGACTATCAGAAGGTCGTGGTCAATCACGACATCCCCTTCCACCACATCAAGGTGACCAAGGAGAACAAGCCGCAGGCCGAAGCCCAGCTGGTCGAGCTCGTCAATCAGACCGGCACCGAGCTGATCGTGCTCGCCCGCTACATGCAGGTTCTCTCCGACCAGCTCTGCAAGCAGATGTCGGGCAAGATCATCAACATCCACCATTCCTTCCTGCCGTCCTTCAAGGGCGCCAACCCTTACAAGCAGGCCTATGAGCGCGGCGTCAAGCTGATCGGCGCGACCGCCCATTACGTCACCGCCGACCTCGACGAAGGCCCGATCATCGAGCAGGACACGGCCCGAATCACCCACGCCCAGAGCGCCGACGACTATGTCTCGATCGGCCGCGACGTCGAAAGCCAGGTGTTGGCCCGGGCCATCCACGCCCATATCCACCACCGCACCTTCATCAACGGCAACCGCACCGTCGTCTTCCCGGCAAGCCCCGGAAGCTACGCCTCCGAACGCATGGGCTGAGTTGCCGAGAGGTTAACGCGGCGGCAAGAATCTCGATCATGCCGTCGATGAGATCGTCGGCAACAGATCTTCATTCCAGTCATATATGAGGATTATTCATTCTTCGTACAAAAGTGAATTTATTCAATTGTTTAAAAAAAGTTATCAATTGACGAAGGCCGCATCGCGTTAGGGAATATCGAGGCCGCGTTAACTTTTTGTTAACCATGTCGGCGGTAGACATGGTCAACGATTTCTTCACACAGATGACCAAAGTGCTAACAGACGCTCGCTCTATCCGCATCAAGGGCCGCTCCTTCCTGGCCGTCATGTTGTCCCCGGACCTTCCTTTCGATGATTGGCTGGCGAGGCTCGACGATCTGGCCGCGCGTTCGGCCGGTTTCTTCCTGGGACGCCCTGTCGTGCTCGATCTGACGGACCTGCAAATCGACAAGCCGCAGCTGAAGGAGCTCATTGCCGAGCTTGCCAAGCGCAACGTCAGCATCATGGGCATCGAAGGCGCTCGGCCGTCCCTTCTCGGCTCCGGCATGCCGCCGGCGCTCAAAGGCGGCCGCTCGGCTTCCGACATCGAGGTTCAGACGAGTGAGCCTGTCGAGTTGTCGAGCAAGCCGGTGGCTCCCGAGATCCGCCCGGCAACGACGCAATCGATCGTCATTCGCGAGCCGGTGCGCTCCGGGCAATCGGTGATCTTTCCGGAAGGCGACGTCACCATTGTCGGGTCGGTCGCCTCAGGGGCCGAGGTCATCGCCGGCGGCTCGGTGCATATCTACGGGGCGCTGCGCGGCCGCGCCATGGCGGGCTCGATCGGCAACGCCTCAGCACGGATCTTCTGCCGCAAGCTCGAAGCCGAGCTGGTCGCAATCGACGGCGTCTACAAAATGGCGGAAGACATGGCGCCCAATCTTCGCGGACAGGCTGTTCAGCTCTGGCTCGAAGACGATGCGATCATGGCGGAAAAACTGATCTGACTACGGTCCGCGCGTCTTCAAAAGACGCGCAAGGGACGCGGCGCAACACTTTGAATTACTGCGGCACGGCAAAGGAGAGAGACATGGGGAAAGTGATCGTCGTCACGTCAGGCAAGGGCGGGGTCGGAAAGACGACCTCGACGGCCGCATTGGGAGCGGCGCTGGCGCAACGCAATGAAAAGGTCGTCGTCGTCGACTTCGACGTCGGCTTGCGCAATCTCGACCTGGTGATGGGGGCCGAACGCCGGGTCGTCTACGACCTGATCAACGTCATCCAGGGCGACGCCAAGCTCACCCAGGCGCTGATCCGCGACAAGCGGCTGGAGACGTTGTTCCTGCTGCCGGCCTCGCAGACGCGCGACAAGGACAATCTGACGGCCGAGGGCGTCGAGCGCGTCATCAACGATCTGAAGCGCTATTTCGACTGGATCATCTGCGACAGCCCCGCCGGCATCGAACGCGGCGCGACACTTGCCATGCGCCATGCCGACGTCGCCGTCGTCGTCACCAATCCGGAAGTGTCGTCGGTGCGCGATTCCGATCGCATCATCGGCTTGCTCGATGCCAAGACCGCCAAGGCCGAACGCGGCGAGCGGATGGAAAAGCACCTGCTGCTCACCCGCTACGACGCTAACCGCGCCGAACGCGGCGACATGCTGAAGGTCGACGACGTGCTGGAAATCCTGTCCATCCCGCTGCTCGGCATCGTGCCCGAGAGCATGGATGTGCTGCGCGCCTCCAACGTCGGTGCGCCGGTCACCCTGGCCGAAAGCCGCAGCCCGGCCGCCATGGCCTATTTCGATGCCGCCCGCCGACTCGCCGGCGAGACCCTGCCGATGGCGATCCCCGAGGAAAAGCGCAATATTTTCGGCAAGCTTTTCGGACGGAGGGCGGCATGAATATTTTCCGTCTCTTCAACAAACAAAGAACCGCGCCCGCCGCCCGTGAACGCCTGCAGGTGCTTCTCGCCCACGAGCGCGCCTCGGCGGGATCGGACCTGGTCACCCTGCTGCGCGAGGAAATCCTTGCGGTGATCGCCAAGCACGTCGAGCTCGACCACGACAAGGTGCAGGTGACGATCGACCGCAACGAATTTGTCTCGACGCTCGAGATCGACGTCGAAATCCCGCTGAACGCGGCCGTACAGGCCGCTTGAGGGTAACGACACGCTTGTCTCGTTGCCCTTGAAAATACGAAAGCCGCCACGGAACGTGGCAGCTCAGTTTGATGGCAATCGTGCTCTCCCCGACGTCATCCTCGGCCTTGTGCCGAGGATCTGCTGCCCTATCGACCGGGGCAGATGCTCGGGACAAGCCCGAGCATGACGAAATGAGGGGGTGGCCGACCTTGTCAGCAATCCGAGCCGCCATGGAAAACATGGCGGCTTTTTGCGTCGATCTGTCCGGCCGAAAGGCTCAGCGGCCGCCCTCGATCTTGCGGTGGCGCTGGGCGATGCCGCCCTTGCCATAGGGATAGTCGAGAGGCTGCGGCGCACTGACCTCGTTGAGCCTGGCCATTTCCTCGTCGGAAAGTTCGAGCTTCATGGCGGCGAGATTGTCGGCGAGCTGTTCGGGCGTGCGGGCGCCGAGAATGACCGAGGTGACGGCCGGCTGCGCCGCCGTCCAGGCGAGCGCCACCTGCGCCATGCTGACGCCGCGGGCCTTGGCGATCTCCTCGACAGCGCCGATGATCGCCCAGGTGCGTTCCTGGGCATTGCGCGGCGCATAGGACTCGCTGCCGCGATTGGGGTTCTCGCCGAGGCGGGTGGCGCCGGTTGGCATCTCGTCGCGCTTGTACTTGCCGGTCAGCCAGCCGCCGCCGAGCGGCGACCATGGCAACAGGCCCATGCCGGCATCCTGGCAGGCGGCGACGATTTCGAGCTCGATGTCGCGGGCGAGCAGGCTGTATTGCGGCTGCAGCGTCACCGGACGCGTATAACCGCGCGCCTTGGCGATCTCCGACGCCTTGGCGATGTGCCAGCCGACATAGTTGGAGAAGCCGTAATAGCCGATCTTGCCTGACGAAATCGCATCGTCGAGGAAACGCAGCGTCTCTTCGATCGGCGTCAGCGCGTCCCAGGCATGCATCTGGTAGAGATCGATCTGCTCGAGGCCGAGGCGGCGGAGCGAATCGTCGAGCGCCTGGCCGAGATGCCGGCGCGACAGGCCGATATCGTTGGGTCCGTTGCCCATCGGAAACCGGCCCTTGGTGGCGACGATCGCCTGGCGGGCCTCGGTCGGGCGCGCCTTCAGCCAGCGGCCGATGATCTCTTCCGACTTGCCGGCGCTGTAGACATCGGCGGTATCGATGAAATTGCCGCCCCAGGCGAAATAATCGTCGAGCAGCTTGTGCGAGGCCGTCTCGTCGGCCTCCGCGCCGAAGGTCATGGTGCCCAGGCAATAGGCGGTGACGACGGCCCCGCTGGGACCGAGCTTGCGATAATCCATTTATTCCTCCTCATGCGGATACCCGCAGCCGACGCGCAAAATCGCCGGGGTAGAAGCCGGGGCTTCCGCAATCTAATGACAATATCGAGCTTGAGGCGGCCTCTGCCGCCGGATGACGTATGGCGCCCTGGGCTCATCCAGCGCAGGGGCGAGGGCAGCATAACCAATCCCGCCCGTGCCACAAGTGGGAAAACATATTCCCGCGGGCGGGCGACAGTTACGGATTTTTCGATAACGAGGCGGCAAGCAGCTCGGCTGCGGCGATACCGGTGTCGTAGGCGCCGTGCGCCGTCGAATAACGCGAATACGAACAGGCTTCGCCGGCAAAGAAAATCCGCCCATCATGCGGTGCGGCGAGCACCCCGCGCAGATCCGAGGCACCGGGCTCGGCATAGGAATAGGAGCCGCCGATATGGGGTGCAGCGGCCCAGGCCGAGATCGCCACCAGCGACAATTCCCGGCGGATATCCGCGCCGAATTCCGCCGCCAGCTCATCGGCGGCGAAGGAGAAGGCAGCGTCTCTGCCCTCCCGCTCCAGGTCATGGGCGAGGTCGCCGGCAAAATAGGCTTCAACGACGCCAGCCCCCAACGGCCGGAGCTGATAGGTGCCGGTGGCGCCGCGGCTGATGGAGCCGAGCATATGCGTATCGGCCGGCAGCGCCTGCGGATGCGCGAGCCCGAGGAAGAGTTTGTCGGCGAGCCCGAGCGGCAAACGGGCGGCCGCCTCGGTTTTGTCGGGCAAAGGCGGATCGAAGGCGATCTTTTCAGCGGCAAGCATATTCGTCGAAACGGTCACGAGCACGGCGCGGGCGCTCAGCACGCCTTGGTTCGTCTCGATGCCGATCCGGCCGGCATGGCGATGATCGATACGCCTGACCTCGACGCCGAGCCTTGCCGGAACCGGCCTGCCATAGAGCGAGATCAAGGTTCCGTAGCCCTGGCGCACCCGCCAGTCGGGACCAGGGCCTGGGTCATATCTGTTGTAGTCGACGACCGAAGACCGTTCCAGTTCGGCGCCGGTGATGTAGGTGCCGATCGCCCGGATCTGGCCGTTCCAGGCATTGCCGGGTTCGAGCATCGCGGCCAGATCGGTATCATCGCCTTCATGGCTGTCGAGGCGCTCGAAATAGCCGCCGATCGCCTCCTGCGCGGCATGGATGTCGACGCCATCCCGCTGAAGCCGCCGCCCGCCGTTCCAGGGCGCCGGCGTGCGGTCGACCGTCAGTCCCACCTTCTCGGCAATCGCCGTCCAGGCATTGGTCCGCGCCCCGTGCAGCCAGCCGCAGCCGAGATCGAGCGCGATGTCGGATGCTCCCGGCAGCCCGACCGTCCAGGCCCGGCCGCCAAGACGGTCACCGGCTTCCAACAGAAGGATCGAAAGATCCGGACGGATTGCCTGCAGGCGGCGGGCAGCAGCAATGCCGGCAGCACCGGCGCCGATGATGACGACGTCCTCGTCGGCGCCCTTGCCGTTGTCACCAGACATGTCTTCTCCTTTGGCTGCGCATGCCCAGCTAAACTTTGATGTCTTCAAAAGGCAAGGGCTGGGGATAGTGCCTCGCGCGGTGGATTAAACCGCGTTTGCGTGACATACAGGTCCGATGAGCGTGCAGAGAGATTCGCAACTCGACATGTTTGCCAAGGCATCGCCGGCGGTCGCCAAGGCGCGGGCTCCATCGCGCCGGCCGCCGTTGGTGCCGGCCGGCCGTTCCGATGAAGATATGGCGCGCACGCTCGAGGAGAGCGGCAACTATCGCATCCTGAGGAAATTGACCGCCCGGCCGATTGCCTCGGTCAGACGGCCGGAATTTTCGCGGCTCGGCGTCGTTCTCGACACGGAGACGACGGGCCTCAACCATCGCAGCGACGAGATCATCGAGATCGGCGCCGTCGCCTTTACCTTCGACGACGACGGCACGATCGGCGATATCGTCGGCATCTATGGCGGCCTGCAGCAGCCGTCGCGGCCGATCCCGCCCGAGGTCACCCGGCTGACGGGGATCACCGATGCGATGGTCGAAGGACAGGTGATCGACATCACGTCGCTCAGCGATCTGATCGAACCCGCCGATCTGATCATCGCCCACAATGCCGGTTTCGACCGGCCGTTCTGCGAGGCCTTCTCGACGCTCTTTACCGGCAAGGCCTGGGCATGTTCGGTGTCGGAAATCGACTGGAGCGCGCGCGGCTTCGAGGGCACCAAGCTTGGTTACCTCGTCGGCCAGGCCGGCTATTTCCATGAGGGCCATCGCGCGGTGGACGACTGCCACGCGCTCCTGGAAATCCTCGACCGGCAGCAAGGTGAGGGTGAAAGCCCGTTTGCCGAACTCTACCGAGCCAGCCAGCGCTCGCGCATCCGCATCTTCGCCGAACACAGCCCGTTCGAAATGAAGGACCATCTGAAGGCGAGGGGCTATCGCTGGTCTGACGGAAGCGACGGCCGCCTGAAGTCCTGGTGGATCGAAGTCGGCGAAGACGACCTCGGTGACGAACTCTCCTATCTGCGCGCGGAAATCTACCGATGGAGAGAGGCGGATCCGCCGACCGTGCGGCTGACGGCCTTCGATCGTTTCAAACTCTGACCGCGAAGCGGTTCGGATCCTGAACTAACCCCTCCCGACACGACCCATGCAAAGGCCGCATAGGTGCAGTGATGCATTGGCGCTGCAACAATCGCGCGTCTCATATTATATACGGCTCATCGAAGCGAACGAAGCGCCAAGGACTGGCAGCTAGGCTTCGAAAGCCCACGGAAAGGGGATCATCATGAACGTAGCACGCTCTTTCAACAATTGGCGCAAGTACCGTCAGACGGTCGCTGAACTGGGCCGTATGACCACGCGCGAACTGGACGACCTCGGCATCGGCCGCGGCGAAATCCGCAACATCGCCCGTGCAGCCATCGGCCGCTAACGGCCTGACAGACGACCATCTTCGAGCCTTGCCCAGCGCCTGCTTCTCCCGAGCGGGCGCTTTGCTTTTGCGGTGCCTGCCAGCCATGAGCATTTCGCATAATGCATGGCTGCCTTGCAAAGAAATGCCTATCAACTGGGCATAAAATAAGTATGATTATTTCTATCGAAGCGATGCATCTCCTCCCGCATCCCTTCGATATGCAGGCGCCCATCCTCCTCCCAAGGTCGCCTGCGGAACGACAGCACTCCTCCTCCCAGCTGTCGTTCGGTTCTTTTCGAAAAGCCTGCCGCACCTCCTCCCGCGGCAGGCTTTTTCGTTTTGGCCACCGGACCACGCCGAGAGCGGCCGCTTGCGATGGGGATGTCGTCATCAATCCCAGGCAAACTCTCCTGTCTGTTCTCAGCTCTGCTTGAATGCTCCTGCCGCCTCGCCTGTCTTTAAGGCAAGCACGGACAAAGCTGTTGACACCGAACTTGTCGTACAACTATGTAACCAGACGGATACCACCGCAGCGGAAAACCGTCTGATATGACCAGCTTTCCGCAATAGCGCTACCACCTGACGACAATGAAGCTGAAGGAAAATTGACATGCAGATCGACGTGAGACACGCCTCCCACCCCGAGGCCGTGCGCGGTTACGACACCGAAACGCTGCGGCGTCACTTTCTGGTGGAAACCATCTTCGAAGGCGGCGAAATCCGGCTGACCTATTCCCATTACGACCGCATGGTCATCGGCGGCGCCACGCCGCTCGGCAGCGGGCTGACGCTGACGGCGCCGACGGCGATCGGACAGGAAACCTTCCTTGCCGAGCGTGAACTCGGCGCGCTGAACATCGGCGGCGCCGGCCGCATCATCGTCGACGGCACCAGCTACGATCTTGCCAAATATGATTGCCTCTACGCCGGCAAGGGCGCAAAGGACGTCAGGTTCGAAAGCGCGGATGCCGCCAATCCGGCCAAGTTCTATCTGGTCTCGACGCCGGCCCATCAGACGCATCCGACCGTGCTGCTCACCCGCGAAAAGGCCCGCCACCTGACGCCGGGCGAAGCCGCGACGGCCAACAAGCGGTCGATCTACCAGTTCATCCACCCGGAGGTCTGCCAGTCCTGCCAGCTCACTTTGGGGTTCACCATGATCGAGCCGGGCAGCGTCTGGAACACCATGCCGGCCCACACGCATGACCGGCGCATGGAAGCCTATCTCTATTTCGATCTCGAAGCCGAGCAGCGCGTCTTCCACTTCATGGGCGAGCCGCAGCAGACCCGGCATATGCTCGTCGCCAACGAGCAGGCGGTCATCTCGCCGCCCTGGTCGATCCATTCGGGCGCCGGCACCAAGAATTACAGCTTCATCTGGGCGATGGCCGGCGACAACAAGAGCTTCACCGACATGGATCACATCGCCATTGCGGATCTGAGGTGAGCGCCGTGGCCAATCCCTTCGATCTTTCCGGCAAGACGGCCGTCGTCACCGGCGCCAATACCGGCATCGGCCAGGCCATCGCGGCCGCGCTGGCTGCGGCCGGCGCTTCGATCGTCGCCGTCGGGCGCTCCTCGATGGACGAAACCGAAGCATTGGTGAAGGAAGCGGGCAGCCGCTTCCATGTCATCAAGGCCGATCTCGGCACCATCGAGCCGGTCAAGGGGATCGTCGCCGAGGCCATCGAGACCTTTGGGGGCCTCGACATCCTCGTCAACAATGCCGGCATCATCCGCCGTGCCGATGCGCTCGACTTCACCGAGGAAGACTGGGACGCAGTGATCGACGTCAACCTGAAGACGGCCTTTTTCCTGTCGCAGGCGGCCGGCCGTCACATGGTCGACAAGGGCAGGGGCAAGATCATCAACATCGCCTCGCTGCTGTCCTTCCAGGGCGGCATCCGCATCCCCTCCTATACCGCCTCGAAAAGCGGGCTTGCCGGCCTGACCAAGCTGCTTGCCTGCGAATGGGCCGGCAAGGGCGTCAACGTCAACGCCATCGCGCCGGGTTACTTCGTCACCAACAATACGACGGCGCTGCGCGAGGATCCGGATCGCAATGCCGCTATTCTCGCCCGCATTCCGGCCGGGCGCTGGGGGAAGCCCGATGAACTCGGCGGTGCGGCCGTCTTCCTGGCATCGTCGGCATCCGACTATGTGCATGGAACGGTGCTGCCGGTCGATGGCGGCTGGCTGGCGCGGTGATCCGCGCGGGGTGACCGGATACAGAGCTGCCGCAACGTGGGTCGTTTTTGCCTTTCCCGCCGGCATGCGTTAGCAAAGGGACAGCGGCCGGCGCCGCCGCGCCGACAGGCAGGATTTCGATCGGGATGACGGACAAGGACAACGCGCTCTTCACCACCAGTCGCCAGCCGCCGAACCTGCGCAGCGGCCTTGCCGATACGCTGATGGCGCAGATCGAATCCGGCGACCTGAAGCCCGGCCAGCGCCTGCCGACCGAACAGGCGATCATGGCGGCAACCGGCGTCAGCCGGACGATCGTGCGCGAGGCGCTCGCCACCCTGCGCGCCAAAGGCCTGATCACCACGCATCAGGGCCTGGGGGCTTTCGTTTCGAACGATCCCAACCCGCGATCCTTCTCGATCATCCCCAACGACCTGCAGTCGATCGACGAGGTTCTGCGTGTGCTGGAGCTGCGCATCGGCGTCGAATATGAAGCCGCCGGTCTTGCCGCGCTGCGGCGCACGCCGGAGGACGTCGAGCGCATGCAGGACCGCCTCGATGCCCTCGACAAGGCGCTGGAGAAGGGCGGATACGGCGCGCAGGAGGATTACGCCTTCCACAGGTCGATCCTGGTCGCGACGCAGAATTCCTATTACAGCCGCCTCTTCGACACGTTCGGCGATATTATGGTGCCGCGCCAATGGGCGCGCCTCGACAAGATGACCAGCTTCGAGCGCAAGCGCCATGCCGCCCGCATGCGCAGGGAACACCACGCCATCTTCGCGGCGATCCGCGACGGCAACGAAGCGGCCGCGCGACGCGCGATCCGCAGCCACCTGTCGAAGAGTGCGGCGCGCTTCGAAGAGCTGCGCGACGCGAGTAGAACAGGATGATTTTAGGCCGGCCGGCCTAATCTGAATCCTGTTCTAAATTAAAGAGTTAGAGCATGATGTCGTCCGAAAACCGCTCACACTTTTCGGTATCATGCTCTGGCCTTTCCTGAATTTCAAATTTGCGGCTTCGGCTTCATCAACCGCCGCCAGGCGGCGTGATCCGTCCGCAGATCGAGGGCGGCATGCGCCGCCGGCAGCAGCGGTTTGCGGCTGCGCCGGCCGAAGCGTCGTTTGAAACCGAGGATATTTTCGACGAAGCTCCTGGTGTAGAGGCCGGGGCCGCTTGAATAGATGCGCCATCCGCCATCGACGGCGACCTTTCCGGCCTTGACGCGCGCCCAATCATCCGCCGCCTGATAGCGATCAGGGAAGGCCGCGTCGCTGCTGCTGAAATAGGTATTGCGCTGGCGTAGCGACGCCTGCGGCAAGGCCGTGGTGACGGCGATCGGATTGACGACGGCGATCGCCTCCCAGAGCGCGTCCGCGGCAGCATCCAGGGCAAGCGTTTCGCAATAACGCAGATGCGCATGCACATACATCAGCCCGATCTCGCGGCCGAAGAAGGAGGAGGATTCGGCCCGGCGGAACAGCGTTTCAGGCCCGCCGGCATAGGTCGCGGGTTTTTCCATCAGCCGCACACCGTCGGGGAAAAGCAGATGCTCCTCGATCAGCCGCATATGATCGCGCCGCTGCGCCGGCGTGAACAGCTTGCCGAGCATCGCCTGCGTCATCGCGATCAGCGAGAAGGAGAGGCCGGTGCGCGTGTCGCTCGGATGCAGCAGCAATTCGACGCCGTCATGGGCCGGGTCGAAAATGCCATAGCCGGCGACGACGCCGTCACGCACGAGATGGCGGCTGAAATCCCGGCGCATCGCCATGGCGATCTTCCTCAGGGCCTTGGCTCTCTCGCCAAGGCCGAGACGGCGCAGGATGGCGGAATAACGAACGATCTGCTCGTAGAGCAGGGCGACGGTCCAGCTGCTGACCATCCAGTCGCGCAGATGTGGATCGGCCGGCTGCAGGGAATCGTTCCAGTCGCCCTCGCCATAACGGATCAGATGGGTTCCCGGGATGAAACGCTCGCGGACGGTATCGAGCAGCTTCTCGACATGGACGGCGATGGTGTCGGCCTCGGGCGCCTTCTGCATGGTGTTTTCATCGCGCCAGGACACCTCCTCGTCGAGAATGGCGAGATCGCCGGTCGCTTCGATATAGTCGCACAGCGCCTTCAACGGCCAGACGATGATATCGCCGTGGCAGTCGCCCGCCCGGATGTTGGCATAGGGCTCCAGCATGAACCATTGCGGCCAGTCGCCTTTTTCCAGGTACTGTTCGCTGAAGACGGTTTTCAGCACTTGCTTGGCCTCGCGGTCATGCTCATAGGCGAGCAGGAATTCGATCGGCCCCTGGCAGGCGTCGCGCGTGCCCCAGGCCGCCCCCGTATATTGTTCAAGTCCATGCGGCACGCTCAGATGCACGATGGCGTCATGTGCAAGCCAGGGCAGGAGGGTCGCCTGGGCGGCAAGATCGGGCGAAGCGCTGTCGATCCGCATGCCGCGCACGGCGTTGCGCCAGAATGTCGCTGCCGGCGCGAGCATCGCTTCGTCGCTGACGCCGGCCTCATAGCGTTGCGCCAGCCGCTCGGCGTCTTCAGCATCGGTCATCGAACCGACGACGGCGAAGGAGAGGGCCTGCGTCGGCCGGGAGCGCAGCGCCACGAAGGCGCCGTTGCGCGCAAGGCCATCGGTATAGAGCAGCTCGTCGCCGCCGATCTCGTCGATGGCATCGGGCGTCGAACTGACCAGCCAACAGACGGCATCGGGGTAACGCCCGCCCCAGAGCCAGGCGGGGTCGGGCCGGAAGGCGACGCGTTTGCGCGAGGGGTCGAAGTCGATCTGCCCGCCCGCGTCATATTCGCGCTCGCCGAGCACGACATGACCGAAGACCAGGAAGCGGCACGGCTTGCCTTCGACGGAGAGGCTCCATTGCATCGCCGCATCCGCGCCGGAGGCAACGGCCGTGACGATGATCGTGCGCTCGGGGCATTGATAGATCCAGCGGCAGTCGCTCAAACCCATTTCGAAAGCCGATGGCGCCGCCAGAAGCTGCCAGCCAGCGCCGACATCGGCCATGATGCGCAGTCCGCTGGCGCGCGTCAGATTGTAGGGATCGCGCGAGACGGAAAAGAGCTTGTGGAAGGATGTGTTGCCGATCGTCAGCTGTGCAGCAAAAATGCCCTGCATCCAGCAGGTGGCGGCAAGCGTGGCATCATCCAGCAGCATGTTCTGGCCGCTTCGGACGATCGCGCCGTGGCGGCGCGCGACGATGAGCTCCTTGTCGCGCAGCACGACGTGGCGGTTGAGCGCACCGTCCGGCACGAAAAAGGAAAGCAATTTTCCGTGGCCGCGCTCTTCCAGGCTCCGCTCGGGATAGAGCCGGCCGATCGCCTTTTTATCCAGCGTTTCGACCTCCAGCAGAGGAGCGTCCTGGAGCAGGCTGCGAACCGGCGCCGCCGCCGCTCGCTCGATGGCCGCATCGTCCGGCAGCTCGATGCCGTCGAGCCGCGAAAGATCGGCATCGCTCGACGCCTCGGGATGATCGGCGGCGAACAGGGCAAAGAACGTCGCCGTCGCGCCATCTGGTGTGACCGAGAGCGATCTCGATTGAACGGCCGGGCAGGCGGTCTCCTGCTGCCGCCGTTCGCTCGGCAGCGGCGTGCCGAAAGCGCCGACCAGCAGGTCGTCGAGCCGGCCCTTTGCCTGCACTAGCTGGATCGCATCGGTGGCATAGGCGACAGCCCCGTCGAGGCAGCCTTGCGCCAGCCAGGGGTTGCGGCCGCCCGACTGTTTGAGATTTTGCCGGTTTATCACGACGCAGCCATAGGCCTCGTGCTCGGCAATGTGGTGATCGACATATTGCGAGGCATAGGCCTCGCTGTTCATCAGAAAGCCGCGGTCGCCGAGGCCGACATCCTGGATCAGCACCAGATCCGCCGGCAGCGTTCCCTCTTTCAGATGTCGGATCGAGGCACGCCAGAACCATGCCGTTTCGGAGGGATGAAGCGCGAGGCGGACGTCGTAGGCGATATCGCCTGTCTTGCCGCTCCAGGAGAAGCTCGTCGCATCATAGGCGAAACTGCCTTTGGCACGGGGGCCGACGATCTCGACGACATCGGGGCGGGCGCCGCCGACGCGCAGATAAAGGCGGCCAATGCCGCCGATGAGCGGCGAGCCCTGGATCTGGTTGATCTGCACCGATCCCTTGTCGTCGGCATAGTCGATGGCAAACAGCGTCCCGTTCGGCAGCGCCGATATCGACAGGCCGGAACCGTTGCTGATCGCAAAGAGCCCAAGCTCTTCGCGTCGGGGCATTTGCAAGCTGCGCGTCCGGTTGGGGGCCATGGAGATCTCGTCGATGAGTGCCAGAGGGGAATTCAGAGGATGGCGCAAAAAGAGTGAGAGAAATCTTACCGGTGATCGACAGATCGACAAGGTCTCGTGAAATGGCGGCTCCATGCCCGAATGCGACCGAGCCTGGCCGGGGGCCAGGCTCGGGGTTCGATCAGCGAATGTGGTCCGGGCGTTCTATGCGCCCGGCTCCCTTTGCATCGACCAGAATTAGCCGCGGAACAGCGACAGGATGTTCTGGGACGACGAATTCGCGATCGACAGCGACTGGATCGCCAGCTGTTGCTGCGTCTGCAAGGCCGACAGCTTGCTCGACTCCTCCTCCATGTCGGCATCGACCAGGCGGCCGACGCCGGAGTCGATCGAGTCCGAAAGCGCACTGACGAAGTCTTCCTGCAGCTCGATGCGCGTCGAGATCGAACCCAATTGCGCACCGGCCGAGGTCATCGCCGACAGCGCCGATTCGATGGTCGACAGCGCCGACTGGATCTGACCGGTGGTAAAGTCGGTAATGTCGAGCGAGTAAACGGAATCGCCGTTTGCATCCGCCGTTCCGAGGATACCCGAGGAGGTTTCGATCGACCCGCTGCTCATCCCGAACAGCACATTGCCGGCGGAGCTGGTGTCCAAAGCATATTCCGTCATCTTGACGGACACGGCGCCGGAGCCGTCGCGGACGAAAGACGATACGACACTTTTCGTGCCGCTCTCGCCGGCAACCCAATTCTCGCCGGAGAAGGATGCCGACTGGGCGATGCTCATCAGCTGTTCCTGCAGCTGGCTGATTTCTTCCTGGACCTTGGACTTGTCGACACCGTCTTCGGTGGCGGCCACGAGCTTGGCTTTGATCTCGTCGACGACGTCGATCGCACTTTCCATGGCCGTGTAAGCCGTATCCACCTTTGCCGCGCCGAGGCCAAGGGCGTCGGAGACGGCCGAAAGAGCCTTGTTGTCGGAGCGCATCGTGGTGGCGATCGACCAGTAGGCGGCGTTGTCGGATGCGGTGTCGACGCGATAACCGGTGGAAACGCTGTTCTGCGTCGATTCGAGGTTGGAGTTGATGCTGCGCAGCGTCTGGAGGGCTGCCATTGCGGAATTGTTCGTATTGATGCTCGTCATTGGAAATTCGCCTGCTTCGGAAGTTGGACGGGTTGCATCCGGGAACATCCGGGCCGTGGCGAGCAGCCTCATGCTTATCGACCCGTATCGGGCGGTCAATTCGCCATCGTTGGATCAATTATGGTACTTAAAGGTACCTTAATCGTTAACGCGCGGCGGCCCGCCGAAATTTTTTCCCGAAATGCGACACCTCGACCATGGGGAGCTTATCCTGCGATCGGCGGCCGGCATTGGCCCTGGGGTCGGCCGCAGAAATTCCGCATCGCCGATTGACGCCCCGGCGAAAAACCGACTATCAATATTAAATCAATTTGATTGACTTCAACCGCCATGGCGATCCCGGCGCCTGTGCCGGAACGCTCAAAACCTGGTTTTCCCTCAAGGAAGAGTGATGATGTCGACACCGCGACCGAACGCCCTGCGGCTTGAAACCCTTTGGAACCCGCCCGCCGACGGCAAGGAATTCTCCTACGTCCTGCGCCTCAAGAACCTCGGCAGCGAACCGCTTTCGAATTTTTCCCTCTGCGTCAGCGGCCCGGGCCGTATCGATCCCGCCGGGCGCGTCGAAGGCGCGACGGTCTCGCAGCGGCTTTCCAATTTCACCGTATTCCAGCCGCCGGCCGGTTTCGTGCTCGGCGCCGGCGAGACCTGGACAATCTCCGTCTATGCGCTGAGCTGGCAGTTCCGCCACTGGACGGACGGCGCGACGAGCGCCTATCTCGCGCTTTCCGATGGCAGCACCGTCGTGCTCGGCATCGAGCCGACGCGCTCTTCGGTCAGCAATGCGGCCCTGAAGCGCGGCGCCGAAATCTATCCGGTTCCGGCCAACGCGCCCGTCCAGATTTCGGTCATCCCCTGGCCGAACCATGTCGCGGTCGCCTCGCGCCGTCCGCTGCCGGCCGGCTTTGCGCCGCGGGCGCAGAGCACCGAAGGGGAGGAGGCGGCGCAAAGCTTCGCGGCGCTGGTCGACCATCTCTTCGCCGTCGAAGGCATTGTGCGCACCGAGGCGGAAGGCGCGGTGCCGGTCGTGCTGAAGGATACAGCCGGCTTCGGCCCCGAAGCCTATCGGCTGAGCTTCGACGAGGAAAACCTGACGGTCGAGGCGAGCAGCCGCACCGGCTTTCTCTACGGCCTCGTCACGCTCGGTCAGATCTGGCGCGGCGCCAGGCTGCATCCGGGGTCTTCCAGTTTCCCGGAGCCGGCGAGATCGTCGACGAGCCGGCGATGGGCTGGCGCGGCCTGCATCTCGATGTCGCCCGCCAGTTTTATGGCGCCGCCGAGGTCAAGAAGCTGCTGGCGGTGCTTGCCTGGAACAAGCTCAACCGCTTCCACTGGCACCTTTCCGACGACGAGGCCTGGCGCGTCGAGATCGACGCCTATCCCGCCCTGACCGAGATCGGCGCCTGGCGCGGCCACGGCCTTGCCGTGCCGCCGCTGCTCGGGTCGAGCCCGGCGCGGACGGGCGGCTACGATAGCAAAGCCGTCATCCGCGAGATCGTCGCCCAGGCGAAAAGCTTCGGCATCGAGATCGTGCCGGAGATCGACATGCCCGGCCATTGCTACGCCATGCAGCAGGCGATACCGGAGCTGCGCGATCCGGCCGAGAAGGGCAGCTACTACTCCGTCCAGGGCTTTCCCGACAATTGCATCAACCCGGCCCGCGAGCAGACCTACGAGATCGTCGAGACCATTCTTTCCGAACTGATCGAGCTCTTTCCGTTCAAGGTCATCCATCTCGGCGCCGACGAGGTGCCGCTCGGCGCATGGTCCGGCTCGCCGGCAGCACTCGATCGCCTGCGCGCCGTCGCCGGCGACGCGGTTGCCGATGCCCATGCCAAGCGGCTGAACGTCGTCACCAATACGCATGGCGCCGACGACATTCACGGCTCGGGTGCGGCGATCCTGCAGGCGGAGTTCCTGGAGCGCGTGCAGCGTTTCCTGGCGAGCAAAGGCTGCATCACCGGCGGCTGGGAAGAGGCGGCGCACGGCGACGTCATCGACAAGGAGAAGAGCTATCTCTGCAGCTGGCGCAATGTCGAGGTCTCGGCCGAGCTCGCCGAACGCGGCTATCAAATGGTCGTCTGCCCCGGCCAGGTCTACTACCTCGACATGGCGCTGAGGCCGGACTGGGATGAGCCCGGCGCCAGCTGGGCGGGGAATTCGGATGCGGAAAAGCTCTACAACTTCGATCCGGTCGGCGGCTGGACGGCGGCGCAGAAGCAGCAACTGCTCGGCATCCAGGCCTGCATCTGGTCGGAACCGATGACCGACCGCGCCGTCTTCGACCGCCTCGTTTTCCCGCGCATCTCGGGGCTTGCCGAAACCGGCTGGACGAAGCCGTCGGCCAAGTCATGGGACCGCTTCAAGGCGCTCGCAGGCCTGATGCCGCTGCTTTACGGGCTGCAACAGTCGTAAGGCCGGCCTTCACTGCCGCTGGCGGTAGGCGGAGGGTGTGACGCCTGTGCCCAACTTGAAGGCCCGGGTCAGGTGGCTCTGGCTGCTGAAGCCGCAGGCCGATGCGATCTGCGCGATCGGCTCCATGCCCGATAACATCGATTTGGCGCGCTCGACACGCCGGTGCGCCACCCAGCCATGTGGGGACACACCGAAGCTTGCCCGGAACATCCGCTGAAAATGAAAAGCGCTGAGCTGCCCGATATCAGCCAGATCCTGCAAGCGGATCGTCTCACCGAGATGGGCCTCGATATAATCCAGAGTTCGGCGCCGCACATGCGGTGCGAGCCCGCCGCTGATCGCGCGGGCGCGCATGCCTCCATAACGCGGATCAACGAAGAGATCGTTGATTGCCTGCGTCATCGCTTCTTCGGCCAGCAGATGACCGCCCGCTAACATCGCTTCCGTCATCTGCCGAAGCCTCAGCGCCAAAGCGGGCGCATCGGCGAAGGTCACTTCGGGAAGAGCCATCAGCCGCGCATCGCGGTCAAACGTCTCGGCAAACATCCGGCGCATCTGATCGTCGGGAACATACAAATGGACGAATTCGAAGAAGTCGGTGATTTCCCATTCGGACGAGTGCCCCTGCGGCATGATGCACAGCACACCAGGACGGCCGCGCGCGCCGGGGCCGCCATCCAGCCGACGCGTTCCGGCGCCACCGCTGAGATAAAGACTGAAAGTATGCCCGTCCGGCCGCTCATAGCTCATCCGGTCATGCGCATTGCTCCAGATGGCAGCCGATCGCCCGAAACCGAGATCGATCGACTGTGACATCCGCGCCTTGGGAGAGGCGGACAAAAACCTGAATACCGAGAGGCGGCTATCTTTCACCAATTCTTTCCCACAGCTGGCCACGCCTTCAGAACAATACGGAGAGACGCCTGATATGGCGAGGGGGGAAGTCCGGGCACACCGATTTCATAGCAAGAATCTGCAAGAGACCTGCTGGCCGTTTGCCTATTCGTGGAGAAAACGAGGATTACTCCATGGCAAATGCCGTTCTTTTCATCGCGACCGTCCTCATATGGGGGACGACATGGATCGCCATTGCGATGCAGGTCGGTCCCGTGCCGGTCCTGGTCTCGGTCTTTTACCGATTTGCGCTGGCAGCGGTGATCCTCGTCGCCATCCTGGCTGTCATGGGCCGACTCAAGGTCCCTGCCTTGCGCGATCAACCTTTCATCCTTGCGCAAGCGCTCTGCCTGTTCAGCCTCAATTTCATCTGTTTCTACAACGCCGCCGCCTCGATTCCTTCAGGGCTGATCTCGGTGATCTTCTCGCTCGCAACGATCTACAATGCCGTCAATGCGCGGCTCTTTTTAGGCGACCGCATAACAGGCCGCACGCTCTTCGCAGCGGCGCTCGGTGCCACCGGCCTTCTCCTGCTGTTCGGAGAGGAGGTCGTCGTCGATTTCGATATGGACACGTTGAAAGGGATCGGGCTGGCAGCGCTCGGCACGCTGTTCTTCTCGCTGGGCAATATGGCGTCGCGCCGCAACAGCGCGGCCGGAATCTCACCGCTGACCGCCAATGCCTGGGGCATGACCTATGGCACGATCGTCCTCCTCGTCCTGATTGCCGTGACGCAGACGCCGATCGTGGCACCATCAGGCATCACCTATCTTGCCGCGCTGCTCTATCTCTCGGCGATCGGATCGGTGATCGGTTTCACCACCTACCTGATGCTGGTGTCCCGCATCGGCTCCTCACGCGCGGCCTACGCCACCGTGCTGTTCCCGATCGTCGCCCTATCGCTGTCGACGGTGTTCGAGGGCTACCACTGGACCGGCCTCGGCCTGATCGGCCTGGCGCTGACGCTGCTCGGGAACGTGATCATCTTTGCGCGCCCTCTGGCGCGCCGCCCGCCGCAACCAGATGCGAGCCTGCCGGCACGCGGCTGAAGGACGGGCGAGAGCTAGCCGACCGGCTTCTGCAGCACGTCGAAGCGTGGATTGGTTTCGGAAAAGATCGGCAGGGCGGCGGCGCCGAGGATGGCGGTATCCTGGCCGGTCATGCCGATCATCACACGCGGCACCGTCCGCTGCCGGCCGGGATCGATCGGATCGTGCAGCGGCTCCAGCCGTTCGACAAGCCGGCGCATCAGCGATGGCGGCAGGCTGCCGCCGAGCACGATGCTCTCAGGATCGAAGGCGAGCTCGAGGAAATCGATGGTCTGCCGCAGCGGCTGGACGGCCTGGTCGAGCCAGGCGTCCAGACCGTCGCTGCCGCTTTCGATCAGCGCGTCGAGCGCGTCGGGCGACAGCTCGCCTGTATTGGCGATGCCCATGAATTCGTAGGCGACCGACGGCGAGACATACCGATCGAGGCAGCCGCGCTTGCCGCAGCTGCAAATCCTGCCATTCGGCTCGACGATGACATGACCGATCTCGCCGGCATTGTTGCGGCTGCCCTTGTAGAGATGGCCGTCGAGGAACATGCCGGCGCCGATGCCGCCGCCGCCGGCCAGAAACAGATAGACGAAACTGGCGAGGCCGCGGGCGACACCGTGAAGGCGCTCGCCGATCGCCGCGGCCGTCGCATCGTTCTCGACCAGCACCGGCACATTGAGCCGCTGTTCCAGCTCGCGGCCAACAGGAAAACCCTGCCAGCCGGGCAGGCTCTGCGGGCTGAGAGAGGTGGTGCCGCCCTCGGCATAACGGCCGGGCAGGGCGAGGCCGACGCCGAGCAGCCGCTCCTGGTCGAAGGCGAAGGCCTGCTTGAGATGCTCGACGATCGACTGGAGGACCGGCATCGCCCGCTGCGGATCGGGGTGTTCGACCTGGCGTTCGACGCGTGCGCAGACGGCGCCGGAGAGATCGGTCAGCACGCCGCTCGCCCGCTGGCGGCCAAGCTCGAGGCCGATCGAATAGGCGCCGGCCGGATTGATCGAATAGGGGATGATCGGCTGGCCGCGCGCCAGCTTCTGCGCCTCGGCGGCCACGAGCAGATGCGACCTTTCCAGTTCCTCGACGATATTCGACACCGTCTGCGGCGTCAGCGCCGTCATCCGGGCGATCGCCGCCCGCGACAGGGAACCGTGCGTGCGGATCAACTCGATCACCACCCGCCGATTGTGAGACTTGGCCTGCTCGAGATTCGTGCCGGAGATCGCCTTCATGTCGCCTTCAGAGGAAATGCAGTCTCACCCTTGTCACAAGACGAACATCGATGAAAGCCCCACATTCTGCGTCACGTCCTATTTGCCGGCGACCTCGGCTCGATGGGCCTTGCGTCGGTGCAGGAGGCCGAGGAGGGTGATCCCAGACAATCCGGTGACGGCGCTCAGAATGGCGGTTCCGGAATAACCGGTGATCCACGTGCCGGCGGCGAAGACCAGCGCGCCGATCCCGGCACTCGCAAAGATATTGACGGAGATCAGCGCGCTGCCGAGCCCCGGCCGGTCGGCGATGAGATCCTGCAGATAGGTGATCGGAATGCTGATGATCGCCGCAGCACCTATGCCGGCAAGCACGGTCAGCGCATAGAGGTGCCATGGCGCGGAGGCAAAGCCGAGAAGGGCAAGGAACAGTGCATAGATGACGGTGCCGGCGGCCAGTGCCGTCATCTGCCCGGTCTTCCGGGCGATCCGTGACCAGACGATGATGAAGACGACCTCCAGAAGCGCGACGATGCCGACAAGAATGCCGACATCGCTGAGCCGGCCATGGGCCGCGCCGGTGGCGATCAGCGGCAGCAGGGCGTCGTTCAGATGCAGCGTGCTGGTGATCAGCGCCACGCCTGCGATATGCGCCGAAATCCGCGGCGAAACCACCTGCCTGAGCGCGCCGAGATAGGTGAGATGATGAACCGCCGCCATTTCCGTTCCGACCCGTTTCGGCAAAGCGAAGAGGATGATGCCCTGGCAGAACACACAGGAGAGGCTGGCGAAGAGGTAGGCCGGCAGCATGCTCGACGCACCCGAAAGCACAAGGCCGGTGACGCCGGGGATCAGCACCCAGGAGAGCGAGATCATCGCCCGCACGCCGGAGTTGGCCGTCACCACGTCGTTCCGGCTCATGCCCTGCATCGCGGCGCGCGCATTGGCAAACAGCAGCGAATTCAGCGCCCCGTAGATCGGCATCGGCAGCAGCGCGCTGACGGCGAAGATCGCCGCGCTCGGAAAGGCATAGATCATGCCGTAGCCGACGATGCCGAAGAGACAGGCGCCGATCATCGCCGACCGATATTCGCCGAGCCGGTCGGCAAGATTGCCGAGCAGGACGCTGATCACCACGTTCACCGCCGCCGAGGCGAAGGCGAGGAAGGAATAGAGCCCGTCGCTCAACCCCAGTTCGCGAATGCCGACGATCGACCGATAGGGCGCGGTCATCGCCCCCGCCATGCCGAAGGTGAAAATGGCGATCATGCTGGCGCGGATCGCCGGATTGCGGAAGACATCAGGAAAGAGGCGGCTCATCGGGTCGTCAATCGTCAGGGAAATCGGCAGGCGCGGCCGCGGCGGGCAGTCCTGAAAGTCACGCTATGCTGTCTTGTCGGCTCAGAGGTCGGAGCGCCTGATATCAATAATGCTCCGATTGCGAGAAGGTCCGCGCCAGCTCGGCCTGGCCTGCCGTCAGCCCGCAATCGACGGGCAGGCAGACGCCCGTAATGGCGGCGGCAAGCGGGCCGGCCAGGAAGCCTACGGCATTGGCGACATCGCGGGGATCGACGACGCGCTGCAGCGGATACCAGCGGCGTGCTTCCTCGAACACATTGGGATTGGCGGCGGCGCGCGCCTCCCAGGCCTGCGTCTTCACCGTGCCGGGTGCCACCGCATTCGAGCGGATGCCGAACTTGCCGTATTCCACGGCGACCAGCCGGGTGAAATGCAGAAGGCCGGCCTTGGCGGCGCTATAGGCCGGGTGCCCGAAAACGTTCATGCCGTTGACCGAGGCGATATTGACGACAGAGCCCTTGGACGCCTTCAGCATCGGCTCGAAGGCGCGGAAGCACAGGAAGGCGGCTTCGAGATTGAGCGCATTGTCCGCCCGCCAGATCTCCGGCGTCGTCTCGTGCAGGCTGGTGGCGCGGGCCGCACCGGCATTGTTGACGAGGGTTCGCACCAGCCCGGCCTCGGCGGCGCGTCCTGCCAATTCCGATATGCTCGTCTCGCTGGTCACATCGCAGCCGACGGCGACGAAACGGCCGGCCGGCCCGAGCTTCGACGCGACGGCGGCCGCAGCCGCGGCATCGATATCGGCGAGAAATACCACGTCGTGATCATCGGCAAGCCGTGCGGCGATCGCCGCACCGATATCGCCCGCCGCACCCGTGACGATCGCTGCCGATTGGGTCATTTTCCCGCACTCCCGCTCATGGGTTCAATCTCCAAGCAATTGCCGGTCGTCGCCGTCGCGGTGGATGACGAGCTGCTGCTTGATGCGCCGCAGCGTCGTCGTCGCCTTCGGCTGAACGGCATAGGCGACCAGGCTCGAGAGAATATCGACCGTCGCGATATAGGCGATGCGCGTCGAGGTCGGGCGGTAGATATTGTTGCCTTCGGGAAGGTCGATCGGCACGACGATTTCGGCCGCCTTGGCAACCGGGCTTGCCGTCTGGGTCAGCGCGATCGTCTTCACCTTGGCGCCGCGGGCAAGCTCGAAGGCGCGCACCAGCTCCATATTCCGCCCGGAGAAGGACGAGCCGATCAGCACATCGCCCGGCCGGGCCGCGGCCGCCATCATCAGCTGCATGCTGTGATCGGAACTGGCGGTGATGCGCAGCCCGAGACGGAAGAGGCGGTTCTGCAGCTCGTCGGCGATCATCGACGAATTGCCGCCCGAGCCGAAGGCATAGATCATCTCGGCCTTGGCGATATGCGAAACTGCCGCTTCGATCGCCGCAAGATCGAGCGAGCGATGCAGCAGAAACAGCGCGTTCTGCGCCTTGGTGATGATATCCTGGGCGACATCGGCCGGTTCGGTGCTTTTCGATTCCGGCTTCAGATAACGCACGCCGATATGGGCGGTGCGGGCGAGCTGCACCTTGAAATCGGAAAAACTCTCGCAACCGAGCCGCCGGCAGAAGCGGGTGACGGTCGGCGGCGACACCTCGGCCCGCTCGGCAAGCTCGATGATCGAGGCATTCACGGCAAACTCGAAATCGTTGACGATGATCTCGGCGATGCGGTTTTCCGAAGGAGAAAGCCGGCTCTTATCTTCCTGCAATGTCGAAAAGATATCCAAACCGCCTCCCTCCGATCTTTCGCTACGCGCCCTTCTTCTTATAGGCCACGCAATCGATCTCAACCTTGCAATCGACCATCATCGACGATTGCACACAGGCGCGTGCCGGCGGATGCTCGCCAAAATACTCCTGGTAGATCTTGTTGAAGGTCCAAAAGTCACGCGGATCGTCGAGCCAGACTCCGACGCGCACGACATCCTCGACGCCGTAGCCGGCCTCCTCGAGAATCTCCAGCACATTGGCGATCGTCTTGTGGGTCTGGGCGATGATATTGCCGTCGATGATTTCGCCGTCTTCCATCGCAACCTGGCCGGAAACATAGAGCCATCCATCGGCCTCGACCGCACGCGCGAATGGCAGCGTCTTGCCGCCGGCGCCCGTTTGAACCGTGCCATAGCGCTTGATGGGCATGCTGAAGTCCTTGCAAATTATTTTCTTGATACGTTGACAAATGACCATAGAAAGCAGAATTTGACCAGTGAAAAACGCGATTTATGAAAAGAATTTCAATCCGGGGCGAACATGCGCGATCCTTTTCAAAACCCTTTCCCGTCCGACCGCGCCCGGCACGCGATCTGGGAAATGCTCGTTTCGCGCGATATCGATGCCTTTCTCGCCGCCGACTGGTCGATGGTCGAGGATGATTTCGTCGAAGAGGGCTTCATCGGCATCGACGGCCGCAAGGAGGTGAACCCCGACAAATGGCGGCTCGCCTTTCCCTCGCTCGCGGCCTATCGCGAGGAGTGGCTGACGCAGGCGAGAGAATTCGCCGGGCAGAGCTTCGCCGAAGATCCGCGCACGGCGATCTTCACCACGACGACGCTCGAAGATATCGAGATCGAAGGCGAGACGGCGCTTGTCCGCAAGAAATTCGACGGCGGCATTACCAAGGCCGACGGCACCCGCGATGTCCTGCAATGGCAGACGCTCTATTATTGCCGGCTGCACCAGGGACGCTGGAAGATCTCAGGTTTCACCGGCTACCTGCCGAACCCGATGGGGTGAGGCGGGGCCGACAACACGAAGGCCACTTTCTTGCGCATTTTCACGGCAGCACTGGCGACCGAGACCAACACCTTCTCCCCGATCTGCGTGGATCGTCGCGCATTCGAAGCCTCGCTTTATGCCCCGCCCGGCCAGCACCCCGAGACGCCGACGCTCTGCACCGCGCCGATCACCGTCGGCCGGCGCGTCGCGAGGGAAAAGGGCTGGGAGCTGATCGAGGGAACCGCCACCTGGGCCGATCCGGCAGGCCTCGTCAACCGGACGACCTATGAGGACCTGCGCGACGAAATCCTCGACCAACTCCGTGCGGCCATGCCGGTCGACGCCGTCGTCATGGGCCTGCACGGCGCCATGGTAGCGGCCGGCTATGAGGATACGGAAGGCGACCTTCTCTCCCGCATGCGCGAGATCGTCGGGCCTGATGTCCTGATCTGCGCCGAGCTCGATCCGCACAGCCATCTCACCGCAAAACGCGTCGCGGCGCTTAATTTCGCCGTCTATTTCAAGGAATTTCCACACACGGATTTCGTCGACCGCGCCGAGGATCTCTGGCGGATCGCCGTCGACACGCTCGAAGGCCGGGTCAAGCCCCTGATGTCGGTGTTCGACTGCCGCATGATCGACGTCTTCCCGACCTCGCGCGACCCGATGCGCTCCTTCGTCGACAAGATCATGCGGATCGAAAAGGACGATCCCGAGATCCTGTCGATCTCGGTGATCCACGGCTTCATGGTCGGCGACGTTCCCGAGATGGGAACGAAGCTGCTCGTCGTCACCGACAACAAGCCGGAGAAGGGCGCCGCCTTGGCGCGCGATCTCGGCCTCGAACTCTTTTCCAAGCGCGGCACCTTCATGGTGCCGCAGATCGACGAGAGGCAAGCGGTCTCGCGCGCCATCGCCGCCACCGCATGGCCCGTCGTCATCGCCGATGTCTGGGACAATCCGGGCGGCGGCACGGCGGGTGACGCGACCGTCATCCTCGCCGAGCTGATGGCCCGCGGCGTCACCAGCGCGGCGGTCGGCACCATCTGGGATCCGATGGCGGTGCAGATCTGTTTTGCGGCAGGCGAGGGGGCGGAAATCCCGCTGCGCTTCGGCGCCAAATCGGCGCCCGGCACCGGCAATCCGATCGACGGCACGGTCAAGGTCGTCAGGCTGGTCAGGAATGCCGAGATGCAGTTCGGCGAGAGCCTCGCCCCCTTCGGCGATGCCGCCCATATCGTGCTCGACGGCATCGACATCATCCTCAACTCGACGCGCGCCCAGAGCTTCGATCCGAGCCTGTTTTCGGTGATGGGCATCGATCCGACGAAGCAGAAGATCCTGGCCATCAAATCCACCAATCATTTCTTCGCCTCCTTTTCGAAGATCGCCGCGGAAATCCTTTACTGCTCCGCCGGAACGCCCTATCCCAATAATCCGGCGACGACGCCGTACCGGCGGGCGCCGAAGACGATATGGCCGATCGTGGCCGATCCACATGGGTTAAAACGCGGAGCCGCCTGAATGCCTGATCGCAGCTTTGCCGTCGTCGCCAAGGCAGGAGACCGGATCACCGATCTCTCGACGCCGCGTCCCGTGATCGACGAAGACCGGCTGGCCGCCAACATCGCCCGCGTCCAATCCTATATGGATGAGCACGGGCTGAACTTCCGCCCGCATATCAAGACGCACAAGATCCCGGCGCTCGCCGTCGCCCAGGTCGCCGCCGGCGCCAAGGGCATCAATTGCCAGAAGGTCACGGAAGCGGAAGTCTTCGCCGAAGCCGGCTTCAACGACATCCTCATCACCTTCAACATTCTGGGACAGCAGAAGCTCGAGCGCCTCGCCAGGCTGAATGCGCGCATTTCGGCCCTCAAGGTCGTCGCCGACAGCGAGGTGACGGTCGACGGGCTCGCAGCGCATTTTTCCGGCCACAAGCCGCTGACCGTGCTGGTGGAATGCGACACCGGCGGCGGCCGCTGCGGCGTGCAGACACCTGATGAGGCGGCCTCGCTCGCCAGGCGCGTCGCCGCCGCCGACGGCCTCACCTTCGGCGGCATCGTCACCTATCCGAAGCCGCAATCGGCCGCCGCCGTCGAAACCTTCATCGCCGAGACGCTGGGCCGCCTGAAATCCGACGGCATTGCCTGCCCGATCGTCAGCAATGGCGGAACGCCGAGCCTGTTCGAGGCGCATCTCGTCCCCTCCGCCACCGAACACCGCGCCGGCACCTATATCTACAACGACCGCCAGATGGTGCGCATGGGCCATTGCACCGAGGACGATTGCGCCATGCACGTGCTCGCCACCGTCGTCTCCCGCCCGACCGCCGACCGCGCCGTCATCGATGCCGGCTCGAAAGCGCTGACCTCTGATCTCCAGGGCTTCAGCGATTACGGCCTGATCGTCGGTTATCCCCAGGCTCGGATCACCAGCCTCTCGGAAGAACACGGCGTGATCGATCTCTCAAACTGCACCGGCCCCCGGCCGCAGATCGGCGAAAAACTCTTCATCATACCGAACCACACCTGCGTGGTCTCCAACCTGTTCGACACGATGGTCTTCCACCGCGGTGGCATCGTCACCCGCGTCGAGAAGGTCGCCGCCCGCGGCCTCGTCTGGTAGGAGCCGGGCTGAGGGCGAAATAGGCCCGATCACAGACTGATCTGTTCTGTCGCCCGCGTGCTCCCCGGACCGCATAGTACGAACGTCATTTGCCAAGTTGTGTGATTGGGCGTGGAGGCCCTCTCTTTATCGCGCGGCAATAAGCCTTGGCGCGCGACGAACGCTCCACGCCTCCCTCGCGCAGCCGTGGCAGCGGTTTACAGCATCTGGCCACCCGAAATATCGAAGCAAGTGCCGTTCGCCCAACCCATGTCGTCGGAGAGGATTGCGGCGACAGCGCTGCCGATATCGTCCGGCAGACCGACGCGGCCGAGCGCGATGCCCTGCGCGACGAAGGCATTGACGCCCTCGTTATCGCGCACCGCGCCGCCGCCGAAATCAGTCGCGATCGCGCCGGGAGCGATAGCATTCACCCGGATCCTGCGTTCACCCAGTTCGAGAGCCATAAATCGCGTCAGGACCTCGGTCGCCGCCTTCATTGCCGCGTAGACGCTATAGCCGGGCAGAGTGAAACGTACGAAACCGGAAGAGACATTGAGGATACGGCCGCCGTCCTCGATCAGCGGCAGAAGCCTTTGGGTGAGAAAGATCGGACCGCGCAGATGTGTCGCCACCAGAGCGTCGAACTGTTCCTCCGTCGTCTCCGCGAAATTGGCGAATACGCCGATGCCGGCGTTGTTGACGAGATAGTCGAACTGCTGACGGCCAAAAGTATCGTCCAGCGCCGTGGCGACAGCTTCGACAAAGAGCGGAAAGCCCGGCGTGTCGGTCACGTCAAGCGGGATCATGACGGCCTTGCCGCCTTTCGCTTCGATTTCGTGCTTCAACGTATCGGCTTCGGCCGCGCCGGTGCGGTAGGTGCCGATGATGCCGACGCCACGGTCGGCGAGATGAAGCGCCATGGCGCGACCGAGACCGCGGCTAGCGCCGGTGATGAGAGCGATTCTGTCAGTCATGTTCTGCCTTTCAGAAGAGAATATTGGCGAGCGGCAAATCGCGTGCGATGAGCGCCGCCTGCCTCTGCAAGGTAGCGACAAGCCCTCACCTAAACCCGCCTGATCGGATCAACATCTTGCCCAATTGTCTCAACTGGCTTGCCCGGTGCCAGAGCTACTGACATAGTCCTTGAATGACCGAAGTCTTCGAACAGCATCTTGAAATCGCCCTGCGCCACGCCAAGCCTGACACGCTGCTCACGCCGATCCCGCGCGTCGAGCTGCTGGTCGGCGATCGCCCGACCGGTGAGACGCCTTGCCTTTATCGGTCGATGGTTTGCTTCATTCTTCAGGGCTCCAAACGCGTCGCCTTCAACGACAGCGTTCTGAGCTACGACAGTTCACAATATCTGATCAGCGCCCTCGATCTGCCGCTGATGGGCCAGGTGTTGGACGCCGACCAGCATCGCCCTTATGTCGCCGTCTCATTGACACTCGATCCCGCCTTGCTGGCAGAACTGGCCGCTGCCATGCCGCCCAAGCGGGAGAGCGACGGCGAGCAGATCGGTCTGTCGATCAATCCGATGACGGTCGAGCTCCGTGATGCGCTCCTCCGATTGCTTTCGCTGCTGGACAAGCCCGCCGACATCCCGGTTCTCGCGCCTATGGTTGAGCGCGAATTGCTTTATCGTCTCCTGCAGGGCCCGCAGGGGCGCCTTCTCCGCCAGATCGCGCAGCCGGAGGGGCCGCTGGCCCGCATTCGCCGCGCCATCGCATGGATCAGGGACAATCACGACCAACAATTGCGGATCGATGCGCTGTGTGAGGCAAGCGGCATGAGCCGAGCGAGCCTGCACCGGCACTTTTCGGCGATCACGGGCTTCAGCCCGCTCCAATACCAGAAGCAACTTCGCCTGCAGGAGGCCCGCCGGCTGCTGCTGGGAGGCGAGTATAGCGCATCGGTCGTCGCCTTCGCGGTCGGCTATGAGAGCGCATCCCAGTTCAGCCGCGAATACCTCCGGCAATTCGGCGCGCCGCCCGCCCGCGACATCCGCCAGATGCGGAAACATATCGACGCCGCATCGGCCAACTGAGCGCCCCCTAAATGCCGCCGCCGTCGAAGCCTTCACAGCCTAAAGTTGGGGTGGCGGACGGCGTTTCCTGGATAATGCCAACTCGGCACTCTCAGCATGATCGCTTGCGGCTGCCAAATCCTTGTATTTCCAAGGCTCAAACTGTCCGTTCTCGTCCTTCTTCCGGATCGGTAGATCGAGCCACGCTGTTTCCTGGTAGGACCAATCTTTGGTCCAGTAGTCGTTCGCGCCCCATTACTCTTTCCGCAGCCGCGGCGGCGTAAATTGCTCGACCGGTAGGTTCCCATATGCTCGGCTGGACTACGTCTAGGTATGGGCCGTGGTGCGCGCTTCAAGCCGCCGTCGGGTTGATCACGTTCATATCGATTTCCGTCAGCTCCACACGCCGCTCGAAGGCGATGCCGGCCTCGTCGAAGAGATGGCAGTCGGCAGCATTGATGCCGGTTGACACAGGCGCGTCGGGGCGGATGCCGACGCTGCCGGGCAGCATGGCGCAGAAATTCTCGGCCTCGCCGTTGAGCGAGGCATAGGCGACCGTATTGGCGCCGAGGCGCTCGATGACGGTCGGGGTGACGGTGAAGACGATATCGCCGCCGTTCAGCTGGATATGCTCCGTCCGGATGCCGAGCGTTAGCGTCTTGCCGGTCATCCGTCGCGCGCGGAGGCGGTTACTGGTTACTACCTCGCGACCGCCGGAGCGGACGTCAGTTCTGCAAGGCCCAGTCCGCGATCTGCCAGCGCATCTGCCCACGGTCGGCAACGACACGGCCGAGCCCTGGGAAAGGCATGTGCGTGGCGGCGATGAGGGCGCCCTCCGAAGCGGCGCGAGGGAAAAACCGGTCGCGCATCGCTTTGGCCGCGGCAGGATCCTGCTCGAACAGGAAGAACACATCGGTCGCCCCGGGATGCACGACGGGAAAGATCATATCCGAAACCATGATGAGGCTCTGTCCGCCATCTTCGACCCGCACGCCGATATGGCCGGGTGTATGGCCGGTCAGATCGACGATCGAGACGCCCGGCACGATTTCCCGCTCTCCGTCGATCGCTTGAATTCTCGGGTAAAGGCGCACGACCTCCTCGGCCATCTTGAAGCTGGTCTGCAGATAATCGGGCGCACCATTGCGCTTGGCCGGATCGGTCCAATGGGCGACGTCGCGGCGATCTATGTAGAGTTCCGCCTTGGGATAGTTGTTCTTGCCTCCGAGAATCAGACCGCCCATGTGGTCCTGATGCATATGGGTCACGATCACCGCGTCGATCTGGTCGGGCCGCACGCCGAGCGTGGCGAGCGCCTGCGGCAATTGGCCGGTTTGCCCGATCGAGCCTGCCGCACCGGCGTCGATCAGGATGCGCCGTTCGCCATCCTCGACGAGATACTGGTTGAAGAGGAACCGCACGCCGCTCGGGCGGGCTGTGAACTGCGCGACTGCCGCCTGTTCAACCTCCGCAGCGGTGCGCCCGGGAAAATACTCATAGGGCATATCCGCATACCCATCCGTCAGCGCTGTCACCGTGAAACGGCCGATGCGGATCTGCGCGAGCGGCGTAACACTGACCGGCGCTTCTGCGATATCCTGTGTCGCGGCAAGCGCAGACGCGCCTTCAATCATTCCTCCGCCGAGGAAGCTTCCCCCGAGGAGGCCGAGAGGGAGAGCGCTTGCAAAGGCACGACGCGAAAATTTGGGCATGATGTCCTTCCTGATCATTTGGCAAAACGGGGAGCCGGGCAGCGCCCTTTAACGAAGGTGAAGCTATGACATCCACAAACAGTAGGGTATCCTGCCATTCTGGGAACTTTCCTCTCATATTGCGGAAGGATTTGGATGGACCGTTTTGACGCGATGTCGGTACTGCTGGCGGTGGTCGACGCCGGCAGCCTTTCTGCCGGGGCGCGGCGACTGCATGCACCTCTTGCCACGGTTAGCCGCAAGGTCGCGGATCTTGAAAAGCACCTCGGCGTGCCCTTGGTGCTGCGCACTCGCCGGGGCCTCTCGCTGACCGAGGAGGGGCGCGCCTTCGTCGCCGCCTCACGGCGTATCCTTGAGGAGCTGGACGCGGCGGAGCGGCAGGCGAGTGGCGAACATGGGGCGCTGCGTGGCGGGCTTCATGTGACCGCACCCGTTGCTTTCGGCGAGCGTCATCTGCTGCCAATCGCGCTGGAATTCTTGAAGGAGCAGCCCAATATCAATCTGCGCCTGACGCTGGTTGATCGGCAGATCAATCTGGCGGACGAGCAGGTTGACGTGGCTCTTAGAATTGGCCACCTGACGGACAGTGCACTGATCGCAACGCGCGTCGGCAGTGCCCGACGGGTGATCTGCGCTAGCCCCGACTACCTCGCCCGCCGAGGCGTCCCGCGTCGGCCGGAAGATCTTGTACGGCATGACGGCATCAGCTTCCAGGGCTTTGCGACCGCGCCGGAATGGCGCTATCGCCGGGACGGTCCAGCCTTCACCATCGAGCCGCGCCCCAAACTCGCTGTCAACACGACGGAGGCGGCCGTCCAGGCTGCACTCGCAGGAATCGGCATCATCCGCGTGCTGTCTTACCAGATTTCCGAGCAGCTGCGCTCCGGTGCTCTGCAGGAACTGCTGACGGAGTTCGCGCCGGAACCGCTGCCGGTGAACGTTATGCATGGACCGGCCGATCCCCTGTCGCAGAAGGTGCGGTGCTTCCTCGACTGGATCGTGCCCCGCCTCCGCGCGCAGATGGCGTACTAAAGCACCATCGCCTCGGCTCGATTAATGACAGACAGGCGCCCCGGTCCGAATGATTCGGGGCGCGGCTGGCCTTACCAAGCTCGTAACATCTCGCTCTCCTGGAAAGAGCTGAACGAGCGGCGCACTGCAGCCATACTCCCGAAGCCCGAACCGCTGAAACAAAGCCAGTCGCCTCAAGCCGCCGTCGGGTTGATCACATTCATATCGATTTCGGTCAGCTCCACCCGCCGCTCGAAGGCAATGCCAGCCTCGTCGAAGAGATGGCAGTCGGCGGCATTGATGCCGGTGGCAACCGGTGCGTCGGGGCGGATGCCGACGCTGCCGGGGAGCATGGCGCAGAAATTTTCGGCCTCGCCGTTGAGCGAGGCGTAGGCGACCGTGTTGGCGCCGAGGCGTTCGATGACGGTCGGGGTGACGGTAAAGACGATGTCGCCGCCGTTCAGCTGGATATGCTCCGGGCGGATGCCAAGCGTCAGGGTCTTGCCCGCCATGCCGTCGCGCGGCGTCACCGGCAAGACGGCGGTCTGGCCGAGATAATCGACTTCGACGCCGGCGGCGCTGACGCCCTTGCAGGTGACGGGAAGAAAATTCATTTTCGGGTTGCCGATGAAGCCGGCGACGAACTGGTTGGCGGGCTTGTGGTAAAGCTCCAGCGGCGCGCCGGTCTGCGAAATATTGCCGGCGTCGAGCACGACGATGCGGTCGGCCATCGTCATGGCCTCGACCTGGTCGTGCGTGACATAGATCATCGTCGCCTTCAGCTGCCGGTGCAGCTTGGCAAGCTCGATGCGCATGTCGGCGCGCAGTGCTGCGTCAAGGTTGGAGAGCGGCTCGTCGAACAGAAAGATCTTCGGTTCGCGCACGATGGCGCGGCCGATCGCGACGCGCTGGCGCTGGCCGCCGGAGAGCATGCCGGGCTTCTGCTGCAGCCGCTGGTCGAGATGCAGGATGCGCGCGGCGTTTTCCACCTTGGCCTTGAGCTTTTGCTCTTCCATCTTCTCGACGCGCAGCGGGAAGGCGATGTTCTCGAATACCGTCATATGCGGATAGAGCGCGTAGGACTGGAACACCATGGCGATGCCGCGCTTGACCGGCGGCAGGTCGTTGACCCTGACGCCATTGATGATGATATCACCCGCCGTCGTCGCGTCGAGGCCGGCGATCATCCGCAAGAGCGTGGATTTGCCGCAGCCTGACGGCCCAACGAAGACGACGAATTCGCCGTTCCGCACCTCGAGCTGCACGCCCTTCAGAACTTCGTAGTCGCCGTAGAATTTCTGAACATTGTTGAGAAGGAGCTGTCCCAAAAATCTGCCTCCGCCGGCGGCCTTCGTCGCACATTCGATAGAGGGAGGGGCCGCGGTTTATGCCGCGACCCCAATGAGCCTCAGAAGAGGTTATTTGAAAGCCTCGATTTCGCCGGCAGCCTTCTTCAGCGCGGCTTCCGGTTCGGCCTTGCCCGTCACCACGGACTGGATCATCTCGATCATCGAGTTCTGGAAGCCCTTATAGTCGGTGAAGAGCGGCTCGGGACCACCATAGCTGATGCCCTCGATGAGCGGCTTCCAGTAGGGGTCCTTGGCGACGAATTCGTCGACCTTTGCCGAGGGACGCAGCGGGGTGAGGCCGGCGCCGCCCTGCAGTTCGTATTCCGACTGAACATCCGGCGAGGTGATGAACTTGGCGAATTCGGTCGCCTTGTCCTCGACGCCCGAACCCTTGAAGATCGCCAGGCTGTCGGTGATCAGAAGCGTGCCGGGGCCCTTGGCGTTGGGACCGAGCGGCAGCGTCGTGATGCCCCAGTTGATCTTCGTCTCCTTCAGGCGGGAGGCCGCACCCGATCCGGCCTGGATCATGGCGACCTTGCCGTCGAGGAAGATGGCGCGGACTTCGTTCTGCTCATAGGCCGTCGGGCCTTCTTCGGAGTAGGGGACGATGTCCTTGTAGGCCTTCAGCGCGGCGAGGATCTCGGGGCTGTCGAGCGTCACCTTGCCGTCGGCGTCGATCACCTTGCCGTTGTTGGTGTAAACCCAATGCATGAACTGGTGCATGGTGTTGTCGAAGGTTTTGGCGGAGAGACCGAAGCCCGGAATGCCGGTCTTTTCCTTGATGGTCTTTGCCATCTCGATTTCTTCGGCCCAGGTCTTCGGCGGCTTCTCGGGATCGAGGCCGGCCTGCTTGAACAGGTCCTTGTTCCAGTAGAGCGCCTTGGTGGAGAAGGCGATCGGAACGCCCCACTGGTTGCCCTCGAAGGTCACGGTGTCGACGATATTGGGATAATAGGACTTCTTCTCGTCATCGGTCATCGGCACGGGGACGATGAGGTCGTTCTGGGCGAACTCCTTCAGCGTGCGCGAGCCGACATAGGCCATGGCAACCGGCGTGCCGGCGGCGGCCAGCGTCGTTGCCTTGTCCTGGCACTGCGCCCAGCCGACGACTTCAGGCGTGACCTTCCAGCCGGCGTTCTTTTCTTCCCACTGCTTGATGTATTTGGTGTGGACCGGGTCGATCGTGTCGCCGCAATAGATCCAGCTGATTTCCTTGTCGGCGGCTTGAGCAGTGACCGCGGTCAGTGCCGTCGAGCCGAGCAGGGCGAGCGCCATAAGGCCTGTCTTGATTGTTATGCTCACGTCGTGACTCCCATTCTTGGTTAGCTGTTCACTCGTTTTTGCTTTTATTGTTTCACCGCACCGGCGGTCAGACCGCCGACAAGGTAACGCTGAAGGAAGAAGATGACGACCATCGCCGGCGCGATGCCGACGAAGGAAGCCGCCATCAGTTCGTTCCAGATGACCTCCTGCTTGCCGAAGTAAGCAAAGAGCCCCACCGGCAAGGGCATGTATTCGGTCTTCGAGTTGAAGGTCAGCGCGAAGATGAATTGCTGGGCGTAAGCGCCGATGAAGGTGGTGATGGCGACGACGATGATCCCCGGCATCGCAATAGGCAGGATGACGCGGCGAAGCGTGTAGAAGTGGCTGGCGCCATCCATGTAGGCGGCTTCGTTGAGCTCCTGGGGAATGCGGATCATATAGGTGCGCAGCAGCCAGATCGCCGACGGGATGAGGAAGGCGACTCCCGGCACGATCATGGCGAGGTAGGTGTTGAGCACACCCATGCTGCGCATCAGCCGGAAGAGCGGGATCAAGAGCACGGCGCCGGAGAACATGTTCACCGTCAGGAAGGCGCCGAGCAGGATGCCCATGCCCCTGAATTCGAACTTGGCGAAGGCATAGGCCGCCGGAATGACGAGGCAGAGCACGATCAGCGTGACGATGATCGAGATGAAGAAGGAATTGAAGATATAACGTCCGAAGCCCGGCACGCTGATCCACATCGTCCGGTAGGCTTCGAACGAGCCGTTCTCCGGCCAGAAGCGGTAGGGCGAGGAGAAGAGCTGGGCGAGCGGCTTCAGCGACACCAGGAAGCCCTCGACGAAGGGCGCCAGCACGAAAAACAGGAACAGCGCGATGCCGCAATAGATCAGGATGATCTCCCACCAGCGGTAACGGTCGATCATGGCAGCATTGCTCATGCGCGCTTCTCCGGGTTGAGGCGGCGGGTGACGCGGAAATAGGCGAAGCAGAAGAGCGACAGGAAGATGCAGATCAACACGGCGCGCGCCGCCCCTTCACCGTATTTCTTCGAGCCGATCGCCGTCTGGTAGGTATCGATGATCATCGTCGTCGTCTCGCCGCTCGGGCCGCCCTGCGTCAGGATCCAGATAATGTCGAAGGAGTTGAAGGTGGCGATCAGCGACAGCATCGACATGGTGATGATCGCAGGCACCATCAGCGGCAGGGTGATGCGGCGGAAGCGGTACCAGCGTCCGGCGCCGTCGGTCCAGGCGGCCTCGTAGAGATCCTTCGGGATCGACTGGATCGCCGCCAGGAAATAGATCGTCACCAACGGCACGCCAATCCAGACGTCGGTGACGATCGTCGCCCAGAAGGCGGTGCTGCCATAGGCGAGGAAGGCGACCGGGCCGTCGACGAGGCCGAAACGCTGCAGCAGGCCGGAGATCATCCCGAACTGGCCGTTATACATCCAGCCCCACATGAAGATGCCGATCGCCATCGGCACGATCCAGGGCGGCATGGTCAACAGCCGGAACAGCGAGCGGCCGGGCACGGCGGCATTCAGCATGCATGCGCCGAAGGTGCCGATCACCATTTTCAGGGCAACCGAGAAGAAGGTCCAGATGAAGGTGCGGAAGATGACCTCCGCAAAAGTGGCATTGAAGATCTTCTCGTAGTTGACCCAGCCGACCCAGTTGGTGGTCTTCCTCAACGACGCGTCGGTGAAGGAGAGAATGAAGGTATCGACGAGGGGATAGGCGACGATGGCGAGAACATAGAGAACGGCCGGAAGAAGAAGGATCCAGGCAAAGATGAAGGCGCTTCTTTGGACACTCATCTTGCCGCCGTCCTCAAGCCGCTCTTGCGTGAAGGGCTTCGTCGAAGCGGTCCCAGATGGGTCTGAGGTCGACGACCGTTTTCTTCATCCTCGCTTCGTCCATCGCCAGCGCCAGGATGCCGGCCTCGAGCGCATTCAGCGTGGACACCGGCAGTTCGAGCCCGGTGCGCACGCTTTCGAGCAGGTCGCTCGCCATCTGTTCATCGGCGCCGTAATGCTGGGAGAGCTCGGTGGCGGCATATTTGTTTTCCACCACCTTCTTGCCGGTCAGCTGCTCGTGCACATCGAGATAGCCGCGGACGAAATCGCCTTCGGCCATGCCGCGCGAGCCCATGATGGCGAAGCGGCGGAACTGGTCGGGCACGTTGAGATTGGTGTGGAAGTTCATGCCGACGCCGTTCTCATATTCGACGATCGCCACCTGGTAATCGATGATGTCGGCGTCGCTGTCGAAGACCTTGTCCGAGCCCATCCAGCCGCTCGGCTTGCGATGGAAAAGCTCGAGGTCGTTGATGCCCTCGCGCGCCGGGTCATTGGCCGGAATGAAGCTCTTGCGGCCGCCGAAACTGGCGACGCGCTCCGGCCGTGCGCCGACGACGCCATTATAAAGGTCGAGGTCGTGGCAGCATTTCTCCAGCATGAAGCTGCCGGAATAGCGCTCGTAGCGGCGCCAGTCGCGCATGAAGAAAGCGCCGTGATAGGGCTCGATATGTTCGGACGCCTCGATCGAGACGATCTGGCCGAGCTTGCCCTCGGCCTGGATGGCGCGCAGATCCTTGTAAAGAGGGGAATAACGCAGGACCAGGCCGACCATCAGCCGCTCATGGCCGAACTTCGCCATCAGATGGGCAAGCTCGATGCTTTCGGCGATCGTCGTGACGATCGGCTTTTCGCAGAAGACCTTGAGGCCGGCCTGCAGCCCGAGCCTGATATGGCCGAGATGCATGTGATTGGGAGAGCCGATCATCAGCAGATCGAGCTTCTCGGAGGCGATGAGCTCTTCCGGCGAAGCATAGGCCTTGCCGGCGGAAATGCCCTTTTCCGTCAAACCGGGAAGGCCGGCGGGATCGGGATCCACATAGCCGACGATGTCGAAGCTGCTATCGATCGCTTTGAAGACATAGCCGAGATAGCCGAGCCGGAATCCGAGCCCGATGATTCCCACTTTCATGCCGATCAAGTTCCCAATTTAAGTAATTTATTTTCTTTAAGTTGGGACAAAAATCGGAAGGCGTCAATAGAAAACGGGCCGCAAGACGCGAGCATGAAATTAATTTTCATAAGTCGGTAGGCGGCTGCCGATCAGGCGCTTCGATCGGCTCGGATGCGGGGGCGCCGGATACAGCAGGCGTATTTTTGAAGCCCCGGACCTCGACGCCAGGCTTCCTTGCAACTGGCGGCAATCGCGCCGGCAAGCTCACGCGAATCTCGCGAAATGTTGAAAAGAGCCGCGCGCTTACCTGTGTAGGATGCTGCGAGAACCCGAGGCCAGGAGGAGCCATCATGACCCGCATGACAGCCAAGGATTTCCCACAGGAACTGCTCGAACTCTATGATTATTACGCGCATGGGAGGATCACCAAGCGCGAGTTTCTCGACCGGGCCGGCAAATTCGCTGTCGGCGGCGTGACCGCGGCCGCGATCCTGGCGTCGCTGAGCCCCGATTATGCGCTGGCGACCCAGGTCGAGGCGACCGATCCCGATATCTCAGCCGAATACATCACCTATCCCTCGCCGAAGGGAAATGGCGATGTCCGCGGTTATCTCGTCCGTCCCAAAAACGCCACCGGCAAGGTCGCCGCCGTCGTGGTCGTGCATGAGAACAGAGGCCTCAACCCCTATATCGAGGATGTCGCGCGGCGCGTGGCGAAAGCCGGATTCATCGCGCTGGCGCCCGACGGCCTCACCTCGGTCGGCGGCTACCCCGGCAATGACGAAAAGGGGCGCGAGCTGCAGCAGAAGGTCGATCCGGAAAAGCTGATGAACGACTTCTTCGCGGCGGTCGAGTTTCTGATGAAGAATGATCTCACCACCGGCAAGGTCGGCATCACCGGCTTCTGCTACGGCGGCGGCGTCGCCAACGCCGCGGCGGTCGCCTATCCCGAGCTTGCCGCCGCCGTGCCGTTTTACGGCCGGCAGCCACGCGCCGAGGACGTGCCGAAGATCAAGGCGCCATTGCTGATCCATTATGCCGGGCTGGACAAAGGCATCAACGAAGGCTGGCCGGCCTATGAAGCGGCGCTGAAATCCGCCGGCAAAACCTACGAGGCCTATATCTACCCCGACGTCAATCACGGCTTCCACAATGATACCACGCCGCGCTACGACGAGGCCGCCGCCAAGCTCGCCTGGCAGCGGACGGTCGATTGGTTTACCAAATACCTGGCTTGAGAATGCAGTGACCAGTCGGCGGGGAGCCATCCCCGCCGACTGGCAAAATGTCGTGCCCGGTTATTGCGAACGTTCGACCTTGCGCCGTCCCCGGCTGACCATCATTCCGCCGACGTTTTCCACTCTGGACGGCCAGTCTGGCCAGCAAGTTCGTTAGGAGTGGCGGCCCCGCTCATGGCGGCAGTTCTACCTCTCTCTGCTTCTGAGGTCCCGCAATTTCAGGCGGGACGGGAGCATTTTTGGCGGCCTGAGCGCACCATCCGTCTTTGAAGCAATCTCTCGCGGAAAGCTCAAGTTTCCGATGTCTCAACCAGCAGATTCGAGCCGAGCGCCTGCAGGAAACTCCCGGCATCAAAAATGGCAGCCGGTGGCTTTGCACCGGTGTCGCGGATGTCGCCCGACAGGATCCGCTGGACCGCTTCGCAGATGATCGGCGCCGTGACGGCATAGATGTCCTGTCCCTGGGCGAGAAGCCGGCGACGCAGGTCGCCTTGCGTGATGATCACTTCGACGGCGAAGCGCTGCGCCGAACGCCCGGTTTCATCGATGGCCTGGGGCGGGGGCGTTGACGGATCGCGAACATCCCGCAGGGCTGTCGTGCTGAGAAAGGTGTGCAGCTCCCTGATGCGGACGTGGCGGGCGATGAGCGGTACTTCCGAAAATGGCAGCTCGACGAATGTTTGCCGGCCGAACGGGGCCGGTAAAACGGCCACCTTCTCCGCCGGTGGCTGATGGACGGGCCGAAGCTCTCCGCCGCTGACGGCGAGGCGCTGTGTCCTGTTCTTCTCGCCGGTCACGCGCGTGCCTTTCGTGGGCAGCCAGCTGTCGAGCGCGACCCGGATTTCGACAGTGTCTGCATCCTGCCATTCGTCCATCAGGGCTGCCACCAGCAGATCGGCAAGACCGCCGTAAAATCCCATGGCCGGGATGACGGCTATGCCTGCTTTTCCGGCCGCAGCCCCATGCCGGTCGAACGTGGCCTGAACGCTCGGCTGTTCAGCCGTTACATCGAGATAGTGGATGCCGGCGCGCAACGCGGCACGCACGACCGCGTCGGCCGTCTCCATGAACGGACCGGCGCAGTTGATCACCGCCGCCGCTTCGGCGAGCGCCCTGTCGAGCGCCGCGTCATCCTCTATGGCTGCTTCGCGGCATTCGACGCCACGTTCCGGAAAACCAGCTTCCGCCAATCGCCCGGCACTCCGACCGATCGCAATCGGTTTCAACCCGCGCCGCAACAGTTCGGTGACGACAAACCGGCCGGTATGGCCATTCGCGCCGAAAACCGCGACGGCGGCCTGGGGTGTTCTGATGATGGCGGCTTGATGCGTGGTCATTGCTCTCTCCTGCGCTACAGACCTGTCTGTTCTCTACAGAACATACAGGTCTGTAGCGTGTCAACCAGTTTTCTGCTAGTGTGGCTAAATTGGAGATATGCGAATGACGAAAAGCACAGCGAACGCACTTGCCCCAGCCGTGAACGAGGTCCGGGACAGAATTCTCGAGACGGCATCGGAACTCTTCTACCGGCGCGGCGTACGCGCCGTCGGCGTCGATTTGGTGGTGGAAAAATCTGGGGTCGCCAAAACCAGTCTCTACCGCCATTTCGGCACAAAGGACGATTTGATTGCCGCCTTTCTTAAGCGCGAGGACCTGGATTTCTGGAGCACCTGGGACCGGGTAACCGAGCGGCATGCGGATGACGCTTTGGCCGAACTCGACGCCCATTTCGAATGGATCGGCGAACGGGTCGGACGGGACAATTACCGCGGCTGCCCGCAGATCAACACCGCTGCCGAGTTTCCGGAAGCCGGTCACCCCGCCCGCAAGGTCGCCGAAGCCCATATGCGTGAAATGCGGCGGCGCCTAAAGGCCATCGCCGCGAGGCTGGCGGTTGCGGCGCCCGACCGGCTTGCCGGGCAACTCGCGGTGCTGATCAACGGCGCCTTTGTCAGCATGCAGGTCTTCGAACCCGGCGAGGCGACCGGCTTGCTCCGCGATGCCGCTCACGCCCTGATCGCCGCTGGCCGCAGTTGATTCATGGGGCACACTCCCAGAGTTGGAAAAGGGGTAATGCTGCTGCAATCGCGCGCAAGTGCAGGGTTCGGCAAGCATCCACCGGCTTGCCCAACAGCTCGAGTTTTCGGACATACCGAGTTCCGCGCCAAGGTGCGGAGCATCTTGGCAGCTCCCCACATTTTGCGGCCTTCCCGATGTTGTTATCAGTAGAGACGGTTTGAACGCCCAGCCTCCTCAGGGAGGAACAAATACGTCCTCAAAAAGTCTGCGACGTCAGCCAATCGGCGAACACCTTTGACAGCCGCCGCTGGCTGCCGGCTTTTGGATAAGCGAGATAGTGGCCGATGTAGCGGTTGTCGCGGCTGTTACTGAACGGGCGAACCAGACGCCCGCTGTCGAGCTCGCGTCTTGCCAGAGTGTTGGACTCTAACGCCACCCCCAGCCCGTTCGCCGCGGCGTCGACTGCCAGAAAGCTTCTATCGAAGCTCATGGCGGGCAGGGGCGGAGGGCCGAGATTGTTGAGTTCGAACCAGTCGATCCACTGGATCCTTTTCAGGTCGCTGCGGATGAGGGGAAGACGCGCGAGATCGCGCGGGTTTTTCAGTCGTTCAGCCATCTTTGGAGAACACAGCGGAGAAATGATCTCTTCTCCAAGCGGCACGACGATCAAATCTTCTCTGTTCGATGGTTCGCCGTAGATGATGTCGACATCAAACAGGCCGTCCACGAAACGCGCATAGTTTGTGCTCGCCGCCACCCGGACCTCTACCCCCTCGTTCTTGCCGAGGAAGTCGGGAAGGCGTGCCGAGAGCACCTGCGCGGCATAGCTCGGCGCGCAGTGAACCCGCAGCAGGTGGGTCTTGTTGGATGAAATCATCTCAACACCGCGACGAAGCTCTTCAAAGGCATTGGAGGCATGGGACAGAAGCGTCTGCCCCGCCAGAGTCAGGGTGACCTTTCGCGTGCTGCGCTCGAAGAGGGAGATGCCAAGGTCACGCTCGAGCTTTGCAATGGCATGACTTACGGCACTTGGTGACAGGTGCAGCTCCTCGGCTGCAGCGCGAAAAGACGCCAGCCTGGCTGCGGCTTCAAAGATGCGGACCGCGGAGAGGGAGGCCATCTGCAACATCGGATTAGTGAACCAGATTCACCCACCGTTGTAAACTTCGCGTTTGTCGAACGGCGTCAACTCGATCAGTTTCGAACCCGCAAGCCAACTGACTTGTCGAAAATTTGCCAGATGCTCGGGACGCATCGGGAGGAGATTACATGCTACTGAATGGGAAGACCGCGGTCATTTCGGGCGCGGCGAGCAGGCGCGGCATCGGCCGTGCGACGGCACAGCTTTTCGCCGAGCATGGTGCTCGCGTCGCCATCCTCGATATCGATACCGACGCCGCTGCGGAGGCCGCCGCGGCGCTACCGAGCGTCAACGCCGGCAACCACTTCGGGCTTCGCTGCGACGTCGCCGACAAGGGCTCATGCGACGAGGCCGCATCCAAAGTAATCGAATCCTTCGGCTCCGTGAACGCACTGATCAACAACGCCGGTATCACCCAGCCTGTCACAACGCTCGACATCACGGAAACCGACTGGCAGCGGATCATCGCCGTCAACATGACCGGTGTGCTCTTCCTGAGCCAGGCATTCATCCCATACATGCGCGACAACGGCGGCGGCTCGATCGCCTGCATGTCCTCGGTGTCGGCGCAGCGGGGCGGCGGCATCTTCGGCGGACCTCATTACTCCGCAGCTAAGGCAGGCGTGCTCGGCCTCGCCAAAGCGATGGCCCGCGAATTCGGTCCAGCCGGAATTCGCGTCAACTCCGTCACGCCTGGCCTCATCCAGACGGATATCACTGGTGGCAAACTCACCGATGAGATGCGCGCCGACATAATCAAGGGCATCCCCCTGAGCCGGCTCGGAGAGGCCGCCGACGTCGCGAATATTTACCTGTTCCTCGCCTCGGATCTGTCGGCCTACGTCACTGGCGCGGTCATCGACGTCAACGGCGGCATGCTGATCCACTGAGGTCCATTCCGGAGAGAGACCGACATGAGCCAGATTGGCCACAATATCAGCCTGACGGAACGCGCCCGGCGCATCCGCCGTCACGCGCTGCGCATGGGGGAAGTGCAGGGGCAGGGTTACATCGCCCAGGCGCTCGGCGTCGCCGACGTCCTGGCGGTATCCTACTTCCACGCCACGAACTACCGGCCGGACGATCCCGAATGGGAGGGGCGGGACCGCTTCCTCCTGTCGATTGGGCACTATGCCATCGCCCTCTATGCCGCGCTGATAGAAGCCAAGATCATTCCGGAAGACGAGCTGGAAACCTATGGCACGGATGACAGCCGGCTGCCGATGTCCGGCATGGCCGCCTACACGCCCGGAATGGAGATCACCGGCGGATCGCTTGGACACGGGCTTGGCATCGCTGTCGGAATGGCCTTGGCGCTGAGGCGGAAGAAGTCCTCGTCCTTCGTCTACAACCTGTTCTCCGACGGCGAACTCGATGAAGGTTCGACTTGGGAGGCGGCAATGTCGGCGGGCTCCTATAAGCTCGACAATCTGATTGGCATCGTTGACGTCAATCAGATGCAGGCCGACGGCCCATCGATCGGGGTGCTCAATTTTGAACCGCTGGCCCCCAAATTCGAAGCCTTTGGCTGGTTCGTGCAGCGGGTCGACGGCAACGATATCGGCGCGCTCGTAGAAGCCTTCGAAGCTGCTCGTCATCACGCCGAGGCGAAGCCTCGCATCATCATATGCGACACGAAGATGGCGAAGGGGGTGCCCTTCCTCGAGGCGCGCGATCGAAACCACTTCCTGCGCGTCGAACCCCACGAATGGGCCGAGGCCCTCAGGATCATCGATGCGGGAGTGCAAGCATGAGGCGTTCCAAGTACATCCGGCCTGCGCATCTTGAAAGCGGCGTCGACAAGCCCCGGCTTACGACGTCGGCGATGATCGCATCGATTGCCGGCCCCGATCAGCCGACCAGGCCCGCGCCTTTCGGTAACGCCCTGGCAGCTCTGGCGCGGAAGGACGACCGCATTCTCGGCATGTCCGCCGACCTTGCGAAATACACGGACCTTCATGTGTTCCGCGCTGCCCACCCCGACCGCTTCTACCAAATGGGCATGGCGGAACAGCTGCTGATGATGTCGGCGGCGGGCATGGCGCGCGAAGGCTTTCAGCCTTGGGTGACGACATATGCCGTCTTCGCGTCCCGGCGGGCCTACGACTTCATTTGCCTGGCGATTGCCGAGGAGATGCTTGATGTGAAGATCGTCTGCGCCCTTCCGGGCCTGACGACGGGATATGGGCCGAGCCACCAGGCGACTGAGGATCTCGCAATGTTCCGCGGCATG
Organism: Rhizobium sp. K102; assembly: GCF_022385315.1. Classification (NCBI taxonomy): domain Bacteria; kingdom Pseudomonadati; phylum Pseudomonadota; class Alphaproteobacteria; order Hyphomicrobiales; family Rhizobiaceae; genus Rhizobium; species Rhizobium sp. K102. The sequence continues at coordinate 103,993 of NZ_CP092435.1, read as the reverse complement.
CCGAACCTGACAATCGTCGATCCGTGCGACGCGAGCGAAATAGAGCAGGCAGTTCCGGCGATCGCCGCCCATAAGGGGCCGGTCTACATGCGCCTGCTGCGCGGCAACGTTCCGCTGGTTCTGGAGGAATACGGCTACAAGTTCGAACTCGGCAAGGCCAAGCTCCTTTGTGATGGCAAGGACACCCTCATCATCTCGACGGGGCTGATGACGATGCGCGCGCTCGAGGCTGCCAAGCTGCTTCGAAACGACGGCGTCGACGCTGCCGTCCTGCATGTCCCGACCATAAAGCCGCTCGATGAGGCGGCGATCGTCGCCGAGTGCCGCAAAGGTGGGCGGCTCGTGGTCGTGGCGGAGAACCACACGGTCATTGGCGGCCTTGGAGAGGCAGTCGCCGGAACGCTGTTGCGTGCCGGCGTCGCACCGCCGGCCTTCCGCCAGATCGGCCTGCCCGACCAGTTCCTGGAGGCGGGCGCCTTGCCGACGCTTCATGACCAATACGGGCTATCGACCCTGAAGGTGACGGAGGCGGTCAAGACCTGGCTCTCGACCTGACGACATCGACCGGTTGAGGAGATGCCGGCCGCTTAAACAAGCTTGTGATGGAGGATGAAATGAGCTTGCAGATGAACAGAAGATTTTTCCTGGCGACCGCCACTGCTGCGCTCGCGGCCCCGGCAATCGTGCTTTCAAGCCGATCCGCCAGCGCTGCCGCCACGACCTTGACCCTTGGCCATGGCGCCGCGCCCGGCAATCCCAGAACCGTCGCTGCCGCTAAATTCGCGGAACTCGTCAAGCAGAAGACCGAAGGTCGTATCCAGATCAACGTCGCAGGCGCCGAGACGCTCGGAAGCGACTCTGCGATGCTGACCAGCCTGCGGACCGGAGCTCTGGACTTCACCGCAAACAGCCAGGGCGCAACTTCGGCGATCGTTCCGGAACTCAGCGCGCTCGGCCTGCCGTTCCTGTTCGAAAACACCGACAAGGCGGTGGCTGTCCTGAACGGTCCAGTGGGGGCCGAGCTCAACCGGCGCTTCGAAGCGGTCGGAGTCGTACCGCTCGACTGGTGGGACAACGGCATCCGGCACCTGACGAACTCGAAGCGGAAGGTGACTTCGCCTGCTGACCTGGCGGGCATGAAAATCAGGACGCCGGCCGATCCGATGACCATCGACATCTTCCAGGCTTTAGGAGCGGGCACCGAACAGATCGCCTTCGGCGAACTCTACATCGCCCTGCAGCAAGGCGTTGTCGACGGGCAGGAGAATCCGCTCGCCAATATCGAAAGCTCCAAACTTCACGAGGTCAACAGGTACATTAGCCTGACCGCCCACAAATGGGAATCCACACCGTTCCTGATGTCGAAGATCGCTCAGGCTCGGTTGGGGTCTAATTTAGAGGCGGTCAAGGCCGCGGCAAAGGAGGCAGGTGCTCTGCAGCGGAAGCTCTCGAGCGAGAAGGCCGCTGAGGTGCTCGAGAACTTCAAGAAGAACTCCGCCGTCGAGGTCGTGGAAGTCGACCACGACGCTTTCGTCAAGGCGACCGCGTCCGTCGCGGACAGCTGGAAGAAGAAGCCTTTCGGCGATTTTGTCACCCAGGTGGAAGCGGCTGCGAGGGGCTGAGGCTCCTCTCACGATCCGGAGGCCTCATGAGCAGGTTTTATTCAGCCGTCGATCTGGTCGCCGGTATCATCGTCTTATTCGCCCGTTTGGTGATCATCGTCAGCGGCATCGCGCTGACGGTGGTCACCACGGCCAACGTCGCCGCTCGATACGCTTCGGCGAGCGGGGGACTGTCGTTCGCCCAGGAGCTGCCGATGCTGATGTTTCCATGGTTCATCATCGCGGGAATCATCATTGCGGCCCATGCGGGCGGGCATATGGCCGTCGAATGGCTCTACGAAAAGCTCGACGGCAGTGCTCGGACGACGGCCCTCATCGTAGCGAACGCGATCAGCGTCGCCGCATTTCTGGTGCTGGCATATCAGGCGACCGTGGTGGCCGAGATTGCCGGGGCTGAACGCAGCCCCGTTCTGCAGCTTCCGAACAGCATCGGATACTACTCGCTTTCGATCGGTGCCGTGCTGGTGTCTATCGTCACCATCGCCGCGACCGTCCGCGTTCTCCGCCTCGGCTGGGATCACCGCCTCGAAATCAAGCCCGAGGAGATCGCGCTATGACACTCGTCATGATCTTTTCCTTTTGCATCCTCATGGTCCTTGCCGTCCCCGTGGGTTATGGGCTGATCATCGCGGCAGCACTAGGAGTGCTGTTCAATGGCTACGTCCCGCTCTCGGTTGTCGCCCAGCAAGTCTACGATCAGACCCAGTCCTTCCCGATGCTGGCGCTACCGTTCTTCATGCTTGCCGGCACGCTGATGCTTGGCGGCGAACTGGGGCGCCAGCTCCTGGAGCTTGCCTCTCGCGCCATGCAGCGGTGGCGCGGCGGACCACTTTCGACCACGGTCGTATCCTCCGTCGTCTTCGGCGGTGTATCCGGTTCGGCCGTGGCGAATGCCAGTGCGCTCGGCTCCGTTCTCATCCCATGGCAGAAGAAGCACGGGTTCCCGCCGGCGCTCTGCGCCGCCAACAACGCGACCTCCGCTGTCATCGACGTCCTCATCCCGCCTTCGATCCCGATGATCCTCTACGCTCTGATCAGCGGCGTCAGCGTCGGCGACCTCTTCATCTCCGGCATTGTTCCGGGGCTGATCATGGCCGCGAGCTTCGTGTTCGTGTGCTGGTACGTGTCAGTAAGGCGAGGGTATGCCATTGAGGCCGTGAAGGTCCGCAAGCGCGAGCTGGCGCGGCTGGCAGTGCAAAGCTTCCCGGCAATCCTGCTGCCGATCCTGATCATCGTCTTTCTGCGTTCCGGCTTGGCGACGCCGACAGAGGTCTCGGTCCTGTCGGTCGTTTACTCGCTGCTGCTCAGCATCCTCTTCTACCGTGACCTGACCTGGAAACGCTTCTGCGAAAACATGGTGGAGGCGGGCGTCGCGACGGGCGTCGTCATGCTCGTGATCATGGGCAGCGCGGCGGTCGGCTGGGTTCTGACATTCGATCAGGCCCCGCAGCACATGGCCGAATGGGTTTCGACGCACATCTCCAGCCCGATCGTCATCATTCTCATGATGAACCTGATCATGCTGGTGGTCGGCATGCCTCTCGACATGCCGCCGGCGATCCTCCTGCTCGGACCGATCTTCGTTCCTCTGGCCGATTCCATCGGCCTCGACCGGGTCCAGCTTGGCCTGATGATGGTGATCAACCTCGGGATCGGTCTCTACACGCCGCCGATCGGCACGACCCTGTTCATCTCGTCTTCAATCGCAAAGGCGCCGCTCGGCACCACGACGAATGAGCTCTGGCCGTTTTTCGGCATGGCCATGTTGCTCCTCCTCGCGGTCAGCTTCGTGCCGGCGCTGACGATCTACTGAGGAGTGTCCGATGAGCGAAACGTCCAAGAACGTCATCACCGTCCGAGGACTTACAAAGTCCTACGGTGCGACCTCTGTCCTAAAAGGCGTCGACTTCTCCGTTGCTCGGGGGGAGGTTCATGCGCTGCTTGGTGGTAATGGCGCCGGCAAGTCGACGATGATCAAGATCATCACGGGCGCGGCCTCGCGCAATGATGGAGAGATCCGCTTCTTCGACAGCAACGGCAGCGAACGGAGCGAGGCCGAGGGTAGGGCGAAGGTCGCAGTCGTGCACCAGGAACTTGCGCTCCTGCCGCATTTGACCGTCGCCGAAAACATCGCCCTGCCGCATCACAGGAAGGGGACGGGGTTGTTCCGGCGCGCCGCGGCGGCCGGACAGGCCTACGACGCGCTGCGGATGATCGATCAGGACTTTGCCGCCAGGTCCTTACAGAGGCTGGTTGGAAGCCTCAGCCTCCACGAAGCTCAGATGGTTGAAATTGCCAGGGCGCTTTCATCGGGTGCGGAATTGATCCTCCTCGACGAGCCGACTGCCAATCTCACCGCTCTTGAGACGGAGAGGCTGTTTGTGGTCCTGAGACGGCTCACCCGGGATACCGGTCTATCGGTCGTGTTCGTCTCGCACCGAATGAAGGAGATCAGGCAGGTCGCCAATGTCTGCACGATCATCCGCGACGGCCGCACGGTGGTCCATCGTCAGCCGATGGAAGAGCTGACGGACGCCGGCATCATCGAAAAGATGGGGCAGGTGGCAGCCTCTCATGCACCGGAACGGGTGCCGCGGCCCGCATACCGGCCGGACGCCTCCGCTGCGACGGACACTATTACCATCGAGGAGCCAGGTTTCAGGCTGGAACTGTTGCCGGGCACCGTCCTCGGCGTGGCCGGCGCACCGGCTGGACCGGCGGCACTGGTCGAAGCGCTGACAGGCGCCGCCCGGAAGAAGCGATGGACGGTTGCGCGTGCGGGATGGCCGGACCAGCTCCGATCGCCACGCAAAGCCGCCCGCCTGGGAGCGGGATATGTGACCGGCGATCGGGCACACAAGGGAGTCCTCCACAGTCTTCCGGTCATCGATAACGTGATGGCGTCCCGCCGTGTGACCAGAGGCGCGCTCCTCGCCGGCGGCTCTGAAGGGGGCGAATGCCTCGATCTGGTGAAGGCCTTGAAGGTGAAGGCCGCTTCCGTCTGGGATCTGCCGAGCACGCTGAGCGGTGGCACCCAGCAGAAGCTTCTGCTTGCCCGCTGGCTGGGCGTGCCCTCCCGGCTGCTGGTCCTCGAGGAACCGACCAGAGGCGTCGATATCGGAACCAAGCGTGAGATCTATCAACTCATCAGACAGATGGCCGCTTCAGGCACAGTGATCGTCTGGTGGTCTACCGAAAATGTCGAACTGCTGGAAGTCTGCGATCGCGTCATCGCCTTCGACACCGAGGGACGGTGTGCCGGTGTGATGGACCGCGATGACTTCAGTGAAGAGAAACTTGTTACCTTGACTGGAATGGCCGCATGACTGGGACCCGGGCACATATCGCGCCGACTGAGGCGCCGGCAACACAAATCAGACAGAGGGAAAGCCTCTTTAGCACCTACAGGACCGAGGTCGCGATCGCTCTGGCCATCGTGCTGCTGGCCCTTGCGGTCGGCTCGCAGGTTCCGCAGGCGCTCACCTGGGGCAACTTCGCCAATATCACGCAGGCCGGTGCGCCTCTTATCATCATGTCGCTGGGCGTCCTGCTTGTCGTCATCACCGGCGGTATCGACCTATCCGTCGGCTCGGTCTTCTCCTTGACCGGGATGGTGACCGCGCAGGCGATGGCAAATGGCTTTGGTGGCATCTCGGCAAGTCTGATCGGTCTAGGCGTGGGACTTCTTTTCGGATCGATCAACGGCTTCCTCGTCACGATCGCCGGCCTGGCGCCGTTCGTCGTAACCCTCATCACCTTTGCCGTTGCAGGCTCGCTGGCCTTCATCGTCACCAACGGGCGCTCGATGCCGATCGGCGATCCGGACTTCTGGATCCTCAACAGCGGCAGTCTGATACCGGGCGTGCCCAATTACATCCTCTTCTGCGCGATCCTCCTGATTGCGATCGAGCTCTTCCTGAAGAAGATGGTGGCGGGCCGCTGGTTCTATGCCGTCGGCAGCAGTTCGACGGCTGCCTATCTGCTTGGCATTCCGGTCAAGCGCACGAAATTCATGGCCTATGTCGCGTCGTCGCTGCTTGCATCGTTCTCCGGCCTCCTGACGATCTCCTACATTCTCAACGCTGAATCCACGGCCGGCTCAAGCCTGATGCTCCAGGCTATCGCGGCGGTCGTGATCGGCGGTGCAAGTCTGCTCGGCGGCACAGGAACCGCGATCGGCGCGGTGCTGGGAGCCTTGATGATCACGGTCATCCAGAACGGCGTCAATCTCATAGGCATCAACAGCTTCTGGCAGGGGTCGGTCACGGGCGTCGCCATTCTCATCGCGGTCCTTATCGACCGTTTCAGCAAGTCGCGGCGGGGGGCCGTTTGACATCAACCCGGCAAAGCCGGTCTTTGGAGGAGGAATGGAAATGACAAAAACGAAACGCGCAGTTGGGTTTGTTGCCGGCGTCGCACTGGCGGTCCTTTCACTTGCGGCCGCCGCGCAGGCCGAGGAGAAGAAGACGGTGGCATATATCGCGCCGTCGCTCGACATATCCTACTGGCAGTGGGTCGGCTACGGCGTGAAGCAAAAGGCCAAGGAACTCGGCATGGACTATGTCGAGTACACTTCGGAAAATTCGCCGGCCAAGCAGATGGACAATGCCCGCACTGCCGTGACCAAGGGTGTCGACGCGATCGTGATCGGCCCTGTCAGCTCGACGAGCACACCGCCGCTTCTCGCCTACTTGAAATCGCAGAACATCCCGATCGCTTTCGCCGGCATCGGCCCGCAGCCCGGCCAAACCGACTACACGTCGTCGGTTACGGCAAACAATTACGAGACCGGCAAGGCGCAGGGCGAATTTGTCTGCAAGCTTGCCAAGGACCGCGGCGGTAACCAGGTCGGCATGCTCTCATTGCCGCAGGACCGCGAGAATGCCCAGAAATATCTGAAGGGTGCTGAAGAGGCGTTCAAGGCGAGCGGGTGCGACCTGGTGCAGATGCTGGAGACCAGGGGGCTCACGGTCAATGAAGCGGTCACGCAGGCCAATGACATGCTCACCGCTCATCCTGACATCAAGGCCATTTACGGCATGTATGATGAGGCCGGGACGGGCGCCGCAAAAGTGCTTCAGACCCGCGGGCTTACGGGCAAGGTCGGCATCGCGGTTGCAGACGGCAGCCCGACCACGATCTCGCTGCTGAAGTCGAACGCGATCCAGGGCATCTTCTTCCAGGAAGCGGTTGGACAGGGGATCGACGGGACGCAGCAGGTCTTCAATGCGCTCTCCGGCGCCCCTGTCAAGAAGGACCTTGCTCTGATCATGCCACTGGTGACGGCCGATAAGGTCGACTCGCCGGAAGCGAAGGCCGTCATCGCACGGGTGTTCCCGCCCGCCAACTAAGGTGATGCGGACGCCGGCTGTTCTGGCCGGCGTCCTTTTCGGCAATCTCTTGAAGGTTCGCAGGCATGAAAGACCTCCCGATCATCGATCCGCATTTTCATCTCTGGGATCTCGACAACAACTACTATCCGTGGCTGTCGGACGGCGTGAAACCGTCTGCCTTCGGCGACTACACCGCCATCAACAAGACTTACCTCATCGCCGACTTTCTGGCGGACGCCAGGAATCAGAACCTGGTGAAGGCAGTCCACCTCGACGTCGGATACGATCCGAATGATCCGGCCGGCGAGACGCGGTGGCTGCAGGGCGTGGCTGACAAGCACGGTTTTCCTCACGGCATCGTCGGATATGCCGATTTCCGCAGACCCGACGTCGGCGACCTCCTTGACGAGCACATGACTTTCGCGAACTTCCGCGGCATTCGGCAGTCAATGAACTATCACCAGGATCCTGCCAAGACCTACCTGACCGAACCTGGCGTTAGCCGCACGCCGGACTGGCGCAGGGGTTTCAAGGAACTTGCCCGACGGGATCTCAGTTTCGACCTCCAGCTCTACTATTGGCAGATGGAAGAATTTCTCGACCTTGCCCGCGACTTTCCCGATGTGCAAATCATTCTGAACCACACGGGCATGCAGGTCGATGGCCCGAGCCATTTCGAGGGGTGGCGAAGGGGGATGCGCATGCTTGCGCAGGCGCCCAATGTCGCCTGCAAAATCTCAGGCCTCGGCATGGGCGACTGGACCTGGACGGTCGAAAGCATCAGGCCCTATACCGAGGAGGCGATTGCAGCGTTCGGCGTCGAGAGGTGCATGTTCGCATCGAACTTCCCGGTGGACAAGCTGTTCGGCAGCTACGACAAGATCATGGACGCCTTCAAGGTGATTACAGCGAACTACACCGGCGACGAGCAGCTTGCCTTATTTCATCATAACGCCGCTCGCCTATATCGGATTTGATGCAAATGTATGAGAATGGGGACCGGCCACAGATAGGGATCGACGGTTCCCGACATTCGTTGGGTTGCACTCAGCAAAATTTGTACCGCGATTTCCGGGCCGGATGCCGATGTCGTCCCGTCTTCGTCCACTGGGACAGCGACCCCGCATCGTACCCGCTTGCAGCATCCCATCAAAAAGCACTAAGGGTATGGAAGTCGAAGGCGCGGAACTGAGGCATTCACCGCTTTCGATCCTCCAACACGTCGGAAAAGGCAAAGATGACAAGCTCCGAATGGCGGGTGGGAGTGCTGTTTTCCAGAAGCGGAATTAGCGAAGTTACGGAAACCGAGCACTTTCTTGGCACCGCACTTGCGATCGAGGAAGTCAATGCGGCGGGCGGCGTGCTTGGCAAGCCCATTGTCCCGATCGCCTATGATCCCGGCGGGGACCAAACCGCCTATCGCAATCTGGCGCGGCGCTTGCTGGCGGACGACGACGTCAACATCATTTTCGGTGGCTCGATGTCGGCCAGCCGAAAGGCCGTGCTGCCGATCGTCGAGCGGCACAATGGACTGCTGTTTTATCCGTCGATGTATGAAGGTTTCGAATATTCGGAGAACGTCGTCTATACCGGCGCCACCCTCAATCAGAATACTTTCGCGCTCGCGGAATATCTTCTCCGCCACCATGGACGCCGCATCCTCTTCGTCGGCGCGGATTATATCTATCCGCGCGAATCCAATCGGGTGATGCGCGATGTGGTAGAAGCAAAGGGCGGCGAAGTCGTCAGCGAGCGATATCTTCCCCTTCATGCCGACGAACAAACCTTGCGTTCGGTTATTTCCGATATCGTCCGCCTTCAGCCCGATGCTATTTTCTCGACGATCATCGGCCGGCCGGCGCAGCGCTTTTACCGCATGTATGCCGAGGCCGGAATCGATCGCACGAAGGTTCCGATCGCCAGCCTGACCATGGCCGAGAGCGAGATCCGCGAGATCGGAGCCGACGCTTGCACCGGCCATATTCTTTCGGCGACGTATTTCCAGACGGTCGAGAACGAGGCAAATGAGCGCTTCGTAAGTGCGTTCAAGGCCCGTTTTGGCCAGGACTGCACGACGAGCGTGTGGTCGCAGCCTGCCTATGCGCAGGTTCACCTCTTCGCCCGTGCGCTTGCCCGGGCTGGCTCGCTCGATACCCATCGTATTTCCGAAGAAATTCTCCTGGAGGACTTTCTTGCTCCAGAGGGCCGGATCAACTTCGACACCGATACCCGTCATCTCTGGCTGCATCCCCGCATCGGCGTGGCGCGGGCCGACGGGCTTTTCGACATTGCCTGGCAAGCGCCCGGCCCGGTCCGGCCGGACCCGTACCTGACGGCGTCGCGGTTCGAAGACGTTTGGTTGGAGGCCTGAGATGGCGGGACCCAGCAGGATCGTTCAGGATCTGCGGCGCGCACGCGTTCTTGTCGTCCATCCGCGCGACGAGGACGGCAACGTGCTGATCGCTCACCTCAAGCGCCTTGGCTGCGAGGTCCGGGCGACCTGGCCGCTTCCGCCATCCTTGCCTCCCGACATAGACACCGTTTTCCTGCATATCGAGGATGTGCATGTCGAGCACGCGCTTGAGATCATCGACCTCCAGCAGACGGCGATCATCGCCATCGTAACATATGAGAGCCCGACCGCCCTCCAGGCCATCATCGATCTCAACGCCCACGGCGTGATCAGCAAACCGTTGCGCCCGCTCGGCATCCTGACGCAATTTGTGCTTGCACGCTATCGGCAGAGCTACGAAAAACGGCTCGCCGGCAAGGTGCAGAAACTCGAGGAAACCTTGAAGAGTCGCCGGCTTGTGGAAAAAGCGGTTTCAGCGCTGCGGGCCATGAACGGTCTGGACGAGGAGGCGGCCTACAAGCTCCTGCGCGATCAGGCGACGTCCAAGCGCGTTCCGATGGCGACGATCGCCGAATCCATCATCGCCGCGCAAGACACCATGAAAAGCCTCGGGCTTTCCATCGGCGGAAAAAATCAACCTTAAGTCGCTCGAACTGCCGGCTTCGAAAATGCCTGCTAAGGCGGCTTGACGGTCACATTCTTTCGTGCCAGCCTAAAGATAACGAGCAGGTTTGCTCAGCGGCAGGGCTGCCGCATTCACATCATGGCTATGTAGCCTCTGGTTCACGGATTGAATTCCGTGCCAGAGGTTTTTTGCGTTTGGAGACGAGATTGAGTGTCAAGACCTCAACAGCGCGGACGGCAACAGTCGCAACCGTCCAGTTCGAACCGATCGTCGGTGATCGCGCCCATAACCTCGCGGCCATAGAGCGGCTGGCGAGGGCGGCCAAGGCCAAGGGCGCGGAGATCGTCGTTCTGCCGGAACTCGCCGATAGCGGCTATAGCTTCCGTGACGGCGAGGAGGTTGCCGCATTGGCCGGCCCGGTACCCGGCGGCCCGAGTGCCGAGGCGTTCCGCCGCCTTGCCGGGGAGCTTGGCCTTCACATCGTCAGCGGCGTTGCCGAGCGGGATGGCGACCGGTTTTACAACAGCGCACTTCTCTGTGGTCCCGAGGGATATATCGGCAAGTACCGCAAGCTCCATCTGTGGAACAACGAAAACCGTCTTTTCAAAAAAGGTGATCTCGGGCTGCCGGTATTCGACCTGCCCTTCGGCCGCATCGGCATCGCCATCTGCTACGACGGCTGGTTTCCGGAAACATTTCGCGAGTTGGCGCTGGCCGGCGCGGAACTGGTCTGCGTGCCCACCAACTGGGTACCGATGGTGGGTGCGGAAAGTGCGGCCGAACCGATGGCGAATATCCTGCACAAGGCGGCCGCCCATACCAATGGTCTTTACATCGCCTGCGCCGACCGGATCGGCATCGAGCGCGGCCAGTCCTTCATCGGTCGCAGCCTTATCGTCGGCCCGCAAGGCTGGCCAATATCCGGTCCGGCCAGTGCCGATCGCGAGGAAATCCTCCTGGCGCAAATCGATCTGTCGAGCGTGACGGAAACCCGCACGCTCAACAGCTTCAATCATCTGCTCGGCGACCGCCGAGCCGATGTCTACGGGTAACATCGACCCACTCAAGAAAGGGGAACAAAATGCAAATGAAAACCATCATCCTGACACTGGCATCTGCGGCATTCGCCACCGCAGCTTTCGCCGAGGACCCGATCAAGATCGGCGTGCCGGTCGGGCTGTCTGGCGCAAACAGCGTGGTTGCGCCGTCCGTCGTCCAAGCTGCGGAACTCGCCGTCGAAGAAATCAACGCCAAAGGCGGCGTTCTCGGGCGGCCGTTGGAACTCGAGATCGCCGACGACGCGTCAGGTGCTGCCGGCGCGCAAAAGGCCTTCGATTCCCTGGTTTTCCAGAAGGAGGTCAACGTCGTCATCTCCATGGAGACGAGCGCTGCGCGCAATGCCGGCCTGCCGATCGTTTCCAAGGGTGACGTGCCATACATCTACACGTCGTTCTACGAAGGCAAATCCTGCAACGCCAATCTTTTCGTCGATGCCTGGGTTCCAGAACAGCAGGTGCCGCCTGTCGTTGACAATTTCATCGGCAAACAGGGCGCCAAGAAGTTCTTCCTGATCGGATCGGATTATGCCTTCGGACGCGGCATGCTGACCTTCGCCAAGACCTATATCGAAAAAGCCGGCGGAGCGGTCGTCGGCGAAGAATATCTGCCGATCGACGGCAGCGACTGGACGGCCATCATCTCCAAGGTCCGTTCCTCCGGCGCTGATGCCATCATCACCTCGACGGCCGGCGGCGCACCGAACGTGACCTTGACCAAGCAACTGCGCTCGTCTGGCGTCACTCTGCCTTACGGCAATCTCGCGGTCGACGAAGGCACCGCCAAGAGCATGGGTGCGGATGCCAAGGACATCTTTCTCTCCGCATCCTACGTCACCGGTATCGACAGCCCAGACAACAAGGCCTTTCTTTCGGCCATGGAAAAGAAGTTCGGCAAGGAACTGCGCACGCCGAACGATCTTTCCGTGCCGCAATATGAGGCGATCTACCTTTACAAGGCAGCCGTCGAGAAGGCCGGCAGCACCGATACGGCGGACGTGCTCAAAGCCCTTCCCGACGTATCCTTCACCGGTCCGCGCGGCAAGATCTCGATGAACAAGCAGCACCATGCGCCACTGACGATGTATCTTGGGCAGGTGAAGGACGACGGCAGCGTGGCGGTCGTCGATAGCTTCAAAGACGTCGATCCCGGCGATCAGTGCCCGAATCTCTGAAACCAGCGTGGCGGGGCAGGCGCCCCGCCTCCAGCATCGGAGTTCTAGAAATGACGCTCTTTCTCGATATTGTCAGCTCTGCGGCCATTCTCTTCATCGTTGCCGCCGGGCTGCTCGCGATCTTCGGCGTGCTGAAGATCATCAATTTCGCGCATGGCGCGTGGCTGACGATCGGGGCCTACTGCGCTGTCGTCGTCAGCGGGTTCGGCCTCAATCCATGGCTCGCCATTCCCTTCGCCTTCCTGGTCGGAGCGATCCTCGGCGGTATCGCCGAACGGTTCATCGTGCGGCCTCTCTATCGCCGGCCGCTCGACGCCATTCTCGCAACCTGGGGCCTTGGCATCGTCATCGGCCAACTGATCACGCTCTGGTTCGGCCGCGACGTGCAGTTCACGCCGGCCCTGTTGCCCGGCACCTTCGATCTCTTTGGCACCGGCTACTCGGCCTACCGCCTTTTCGCCATTGCTGCGGCTATCGGTCTGGGTCTCGGCTTCACCTTGCTGCTTGATGGGACAAGGCTTGGTCTTTCCGCCCGGGCAGTCATCATGAATGAAACACTGGCGCGCGGGCTCGGTATCGATACCGAAAAGGTGCGGCTCGCAACCTTCATGATCGGCACCGGCCTTGCCGCCCTCGCAGGTGTGCTGCTCGCGCCGCTAACCAGCGTCGATCCCAATATGGGCGTCGCCTGGCTAACAGGCGCCTTCATGCTCGTGATGGTCGCGGGCTCTTCCTTCGCCGCGCTTGCCGCCGCCTGCCTCATCTTCGGTGCCGCTCAGGTGCTGGTCAGCACCTATTTCAGCCCAATCCTCGGCGGCATCACCGTGGCCGTCCTCTGCGCAATCACACTGCGCATACGTCCGAAAGGATTTGCCCGTGCGTGACAGACAAAAACTCCGGCTTGTCCTTCTTCTGGCGCTGGCGCTTGCAGCCCTCCTGCTGATCGTCTTCGGACCGATGTTTCTCGGCCGCTTCAGCCTCAACGTCCTGACACGTTCGATGATCTACGCCATGCTGGCGATCACCGTCGACCTGCTCTGGGGATATACGGGCGTTCTCACCTTCGGGCAGGCGGCATTCTTTGGCGTCGGCGCCTATTCCACCGCCATGGTTCTCACCCATGTCGGCGCAAGCCCGGGGCTTTTCGTCGTCGCCCTTGTCGCCGCCGTGCTCGTTCCGCTCGTGCTTGGCCTCGCCGTCGGCTGGCTGTCGTTCTATCACGGATCGACACCGCTCTATGCCACCGTGATCTCGCTCGTTGTGCCGATCGTCGTCACACAACTCGTCTTTTCGGGCGGCACCTGGACCGGTTCCTCGAGCGGCCTTGTCGGTTACGACACTCTGCCGCTCGGGCTTCCCGGCTATTTCCGCCTGTCGGGCGCCTGCCTGCTGGCATTGGCCATTGTTGCGATCGTCTTTGTCCGGTCGGACGCCGGCCGTCTGCTTGTGGCAATCCGCGACAATGAAGCCCGCGTCGCCTATCTGGGCATGAACCCAGCCCGGTTGAAAATCGTTTTGACGGGCGCTCTCGCCGGCGTATGCGGCCTGGCGGGCTTCCTCTATGCCAATGCGTCCGGCGTCGTCGCACCTGAAAACACCGGCTTCGTATTCGGCACTGAACTCGTCGTCTGGACGGCGCTCGGTGGCCGGGGAACGATCATCGGGCCCTTGTTCGGTGCTATCGGCATCGATTATCTGAGCGCCAGTCTTTCGGGCGATCTGCCCTTCCTGTGGCAACTGATCGTCGGGGCGCTCTTCGTCGTCATGATCATCCTTTTACCGGGCGGCCTCGCCTCGCTGGTAACGCGCTTCCTTAAGGCCGCAAACTCCAACAGCACTCTGAAGTCCCTGCCGACGCGCATCGTCGCCAAGGAGGGTGCACTGGCAAGCGAAAGCCTCCTGTCGATCCGCGGTCTCGGCAAGTCCTATGGCAGCCTCTCCGTCCTCAAGGGCATCGAACTCGAGATCGGCGCCGGAGAACTCGTCAGCCTGGTCGGCCCGAACGGCGCCGGCAAGACCACGCTGATGCGTTGTCTGTCCGACGGCACCCAGCAGATCGAAGGTCAAGTGGATATCTTCGGCACGAATATCGCCGGTCGTGCACCCGAACGGATCGTCGCGCTCGGCGTCGGCCGCAAATTCCAGGTCGCCAGCATCTTCGACAGCATGACCGTTGGCGAATGCCTGAAGATGGCGCGTCTCAGCCGCGAGAGACCCAACCCGATGCGATCGGCCGCCGAGATCATGCTGCCGGCAGCAGCGGCCGAAATCCTGACGCTCACCGGTATGGCTGATATGCTGGACAAACCGGTCTCGCTGCTGTCGCACGGTCAAAGGCAGGCTCTCGAACTGGCAATGGTCGTCACTCTGGAACCACGCGTCATTCTTCTCGACGAGCCGACCGCGGGTCTCACCAAGACCGAGCGCATGACCATCGGCATTATCCTCAAGAAACTGACGGACCAGATGGGTTTCGCCGCCATCCTGGTCGAACACGATCTGGATTTCGTGCGCGAGATATCGAGCCGCATCGTGGTTCTCCACCAGGGCAAGCTCGTTCTCGACGGCACGGTGAACGACGTGGTCAATTCGGAGACGGTTCGCACCATCTATGCAGGAGGCGCTCATGGCTGACCCGTTCAAACTCAAGCTCAGCGGCGTATCGAGCGGATATGGCGCGGTGAATGTCGTCAACGGCGTGTCGCTCGCCATCCGGCCCGGCGAAATCTTCACCCTCATGGGCAAAAACGGCATGGGCAAAACGACACTGCTGAAGACGATCCTCGGCTTCCTGCGTGTCGGCAAAGGCAAGATCGAGGTCGATGGTGCTAATATCACCGACAGGAAGCCCACCGAGCTCATCGCTTCCGGCATCGGCTATGCCCCTCAGGAATTGCCGCTGTTTCAGGATCTTTCCATCCGCGACAATCTGCGCTTGGCGCTCAAAGGCGATCGGGATCTGGCGTCCGCCCTGGAGCGGGTCTACAGCTATTTCCCGTTCCTGAAGGACCGGCTGGCGCAGAAGGCCGGCACGCTTTCGGGCGGTGAGCAGAAGATGCTGATCCTGGCGCGGGCGCTGATGCTGCGGCCAAAGCTGCTGCTCATCGATGAAATCTCCGAAGGCCTGCAGCCCTCTGTCGTCCAGAACATCGCCAAGGCGTTGAGGGATGACCGTGAGCAACGCGGCACGACTATCCTGCTGGTCGAACAGAACCTGGATTTCGCCCTTTCGGTGGCGGACCGCTGGGCCATTCTCAAACTTGGAGCGATCGAAGACGAAAGCCCCAATGGCCCGGACAGCCGCAACCGTGTCCTGCAGCATCTGAAGATCTAGGGAGCGGTTAAGTGCAGGACCGGTGGAATGCATTCATGCCCTATCCGGACGCGGATATCGGCCACGCGGCCATCGGCTTGCTTTCTGGCCTTCGCCTCGCAGTAAAGGACCTTTTCGACGTGGCCGGCTATCCAACCGCGGCCGGCAATGCCGCGGTGCTCGCTGCCTCCGGCATCAAGACGGCGACGGCGCCTTTGGTTCAGACGCTCTTGGATGCCGGGGCCTGTTTCGTCGGCAAGACCAATACGGACGAGCTCGCCTATTCCCTTATTGGCGGCAACATCCATTTCGGCATGCCGAGAAACCCGCGAGATCCTAACCTTATTCCCGGTGGATCGTCGTCCGGTTCAGCCGTCGCGGTTGCCGCTGGTCTTGCTGATCTCGGCCTTGGAACCGACACTTCCGGCTCCATCCGGCTGCCCGCCGCCATCAACGGCCTCATCGGCTGGCGACCGACACATGGAAGCCTCGACAACAGGGCAGTGCGTCCGCTGGCGCCAAGCTTCGATGTGCCGGGTTTCATGACGACAAGCCTTGAACCAATGGCCGCGGCGATGAGCGCCGTCGGCATGCCCGCGGCAAATGACCGACCAATATCCATTCTCATTCCCGAAGATATCTTCGAAACCATCGACGACGCGACCGCCGATGAGATCATCGCCAGCCTTCGATCGGCGGCCATGCCTATCCGTAAGATCGATTCTATATCCTCAGCCAGCCTGGCGGATCTTGCTGTGGCGTTCATCGCCATCCTGCAAAAAGAAGCCTGGGCAAGCAACAAAGCGCTCTTTGAGCAGAGTCCTGAAGCCATTTCTCCCGATATCGCCGCGCGTCTTCGATCAGGTTCGCGCCTGGACGAAAAGGACGTGCGCGAGGCATGCAGGATCCGCAAGCTCTTTTCCGGGGAGATTGACCGATTGCTTTGCGAAAGTGTGGTTGTTGCTCTTCCGACATTGGCAGTTAGCCCGCCCACACGCGATGCAGGGCCGGAAAGTTTCGCCGCATTTCGTTCCGCCTGCATCAAGCTTCTGTGTCTCTCAGGTCTTGGCGGCTGCCCGCAACTGGCTTTTCCAATCGGCAGGGGCGCTGGAAACGTTTCGCTTTCCTTGCTCGGCGCACGGAGCGCCGACAGTATGCTGATGAATGTGGCCCGGCGACTAAGAGCTGAGTGAAAGAGCAAGCAACGGATGGCCGACTGGTTTACGAAATACCTCGCTTGAGGAGGCCGTTGCCCGAATGATCTGCGGGTAGGCGGCGTCCGCCATTCGGAGCAGCCTTGCTACAGGCTTGCATTCCCGCGCACCTCAGGATTGCCTTGCTCTTCGACCTGCGCGGGGCTTGATTATCGCTCACCGTCGACCTTGCGCCGTCCCCGGCTGACCATCATTCCACCGATGATGAGGAGAATTCCGCCGGCGTTCGCCCAGAAGGACGCCGGCACCGCATTGATATAATCAAACGCCACCCCCGTGACCATCTGCCCGCCGATGATCAGCAGAGCCGAATTGACCGCGCCGATCCGCGCAATCGCCCAGCTGCCGGCGGCCACGAAGACAACGCCGAGCGGACCGCCGAGATAGGCATACCAGGGCGCCTCGGCGGCGCCCGCAGGAAGCAGGCCTCCGACGAAGAGGCCGAGGCAGGTGAGGGCGGCAAAACCTATCGCGTGATTCCAGAAGGATGCGATCAGCGGCGTCGTCGAGATGCTCAACCGCCCATTGAGCTGACGGCTGAGGCCGACGAGCACGCCGCCCAGGCAAGCGAGGAGAACGAAGAGCGTCACGCCGCACCTCGCCCGAACAAGATGATCAGCACCGCCCCGGCAACAACCAGGCCGAGCGCAACGATGTCACGTCTATCGGGATGCCGCTTTTGCATGCCGAACAGCCCCCAGCTATCGGCCGCGAGGCTGAAGACGACCTGGCCTGCCAGCCCCAAGGCCAAGGTGCCGGAGAGCCCGAGCGGGGAGTTGACCGTGGTCGAGGTCAGCATCACCGTTGCCGCCCCCGAGAGCCCGCCGAGATAGGCCCATAGAGGCGCGCGCAGGGTTTGTTCCGGCTTTGGCCGCCGCCGGTGGACCAGCAGCAGAAGAATGATGGCTGCGACCATGCCGGTGCCGTGCGCGGTCCAGGACGAAAACAGCGGATTCCCGTAGCGTGCCAGCTCGCCGTTCAGGTGCACCATGAAAGTCAGGAGGCCGCCCGTGGCAAAAGCGCCGGCAAAATAGATCGGATGCGGATTTCGTGCGGCGTCGATGGTCATTGGAGATCCCGTCAGCGAATCGGTTGCGGCGGATGTTTTCAGATTGCCACTAAGGCCATTCATCGGCATCGTCAGCAAGATGATTACCACCACCTGCCTGTTGGCGGTGTTCGAGCCCCGCAGCGCTTCGTGATCGATTGATAGCGGCAGAGTTCAGCCTGGCAGGCATGGAGGACACGATGCTGCTCAAGGGCGAACGAACATTCGTGGTGCGGGATGCAGGAGGCTTCGTCGCGCACGTCAACATGCCGGGATGGCTGAAGCCGAAACCGCGTGACCACGGCCACGGCCCTCTCGCCATGATCGTCGAATCCCTCCTGGACCCCGGCCGCCTGATCGCGATGCATGAGCACCGGGACGACGAGATCGTCTCCTGGGTGCCGGACGGCGTGATGCGCCACGACGACAAGGCCACCGGCCGGCTGGTGGTCGACCGCGACCATCTGATGGTGATGAATGCCGGAACAGGCTTCTGGCATTCCGAGGAGACGCTGGCCTCCGATCCGCCGCTGCGCATGCTGCAGATCCTCATCCGTCCGTCCGCGGCCGGTCTCGATCCGAAAATTCAATACGGTCCGATCCCCGCGGCCGCGGCGAATGTCTGGCGGCATCTGGTCGGCCCGGAAGGGGAGGGCGCGCCGTTTTATGTCCGCAGCGCCGTCGACATCTTCGATATCCGGCTGGATGCGGGCGCGCGGGCGGAATTCCCGCGCAAGCAAGGCAGGGATCTCTATTTCTACGTCTTCAGCGGCGCCGCCCTCGCCGGCGGCCAGACCTTTGGCGAAGGCGAGCAGGGGCTGCATCTGTCCGATGCCAGGCTCGAAACAGAGGCGAAGAGCTCAAGCCTCCTGGTCGCCTTTCTCCTCGACCCGAACGCGCCGTTCGCCAGGCAGGGAACGGTCGGCGACCACAGGAGGATCCCGCCGGCCATCATCATTCGCGCCTTTCTGAAATGGCGGAAATTTCGCCAGCTGTTGCGGCGCGCTTCATAGCGGCGCCCTTTGATCGATGATTACCGCAAGTCGCTTCCGCTTTCGGCAATTGTGCGGTAGCCTGTGCGTTCGTTCATCGCGCGAAGGTTTCGCTGCGACCCAAGAGACGCCGAGGACGGGCGAGTTGCGACCGTCCAGAGTTCGGAACAGTTTTCGTCAGCCGAGATAAGGCTGAAAATGCGATTGTGAACGGAACAAGCATGCCTGCAATTGGGTTTCGAACCTTAGCGTTCAAAAGGAGGAGCATTATGCCGACGGTTGCTGCGACACCCATTACTCCGCCCGACCAGCACGTTGTCACCGCCCGCGAAGCCATCGAGCCGCTTTATGAAAAGCTCGAGCTTCAAACGGAATCGCTCGTTCTCTCCGCAGCGCTGGAAGCAGGATGGTCTCCTGATGAGGCAACGGAAGCGCTGGCCGCACTCAGACTGCAGGACGCACTCTCCATCCTCGACGAACGAACCGGCCAGTAAGTCGAGAACAAATCGACGAGATCGGGTGGTGGTATCTTAGGATCGCGGCGCCGGCTTCCTCGCTCATCTTACGCGGACGATCAATCCCGCTCGTGTACGAGCCGACCAACGGAATGCCCATCTCCGGCGCGGCGATTGATGTGATGGAAACCACTGCGGCGCCTGACAGTGCTGCCGTCTCATTGAGACAGAAGCGATCATTTTTCTAAAGCGCGTCGCGTCAAATTTGATTCATGCGACGCGCTTCAGCTCTTGTTTTGATGCATGTCGTTATCCCGGAACCGCCGCACATTTCCGGGCGGCACGCATTAATTCGGTCGAAGCTTTTTGGTCGCGATCAGCATGACGAGATCCTCGGAGGCATCTGCGAGCGCCAATGCCAATTCCGCAGCCGACCATCCATGTTTCTGCAAACTGACGAGCATCTCAACCATTGCGACTTCGACCTCTCGTCTGCAGCTCGAAAGCGGCTTCAATTCGATATGTTCCTCATCACATGCGGTAGTCATCTTAGCCTCCATTCTGCCACATGGGCAGCGTCGCAAAAATTCGCCAATGGGTGGATATGTAAGGGTTGCGTGCAAGCCTCGGGCTCATTACGCATCGACACAGACGGCCTCGGCTGCGCGCAACCCTTCGCGCGCCATCAGTTGCCGATGTCCGGCCTCAGGAGCGTCTCGCATGAATGTGAGCAGGGAAAACCCGCACGATTGGCGATAGGAATTTTTCCTGGCGCCTGATGGTTGTGCGGAGAAGAACTGCTGTCGTAAGCCGACGCTCGCGCAAAGCGCGCACGAATATTGCCCAGATAGTTCACGACCTATCCTCCTGTTCTCGCATTTTTTGTTTTGAATAAGTGTCGTTTCACGTTGAGGGTGCTTTGAAACTGCATTGCACCGGCAAGTGAGCTTTTTGGAATTTCCGAACGTTTTCGGAATTAACCATTGCTTAATTAGATACAGGAACAGGACGCGATTGTCGTTATCGCCGCATCCTGAAAATTATCGGTGCGTCCATTTCTGCTCGCATAGGAATATGATAAGTAACTTATGCACGTAGAGCTTCAGTCGATTCGGTTCCATCGAATGGGTTGCGCGGAGGTTTCAGCCGCGAAAACGATTGCTTGCTTCAGTTTCAACAGCCCGGATCGGCTATGCGCTGGAGGAATTGGATGGTTACGGAGTTCTGGAGATGACCCCGCTGGTGGACGGGAGTGGCCGGCCCATTTGGAGCGGCGGCGCTGGCCGCGCGAACCGTCCCCGCAGAAAGAACATCGGGCGGACGTTCCGCCGGCACTGGTGCCGTTGCGATTTTCGACGCAAGACCTGCCGCCGAAAGAACAGTTCCAGTCCTGGCGATCCCACATGGCGCCGCTTGTGGATGTTCATCTGCCGGACGGAAAATCAGAGGACGACGGTTTTCTTGCGGAACAGACCGGCTGGCATCTCGGCGATATCCTCATCGTCCAGCAGCGCGCGCAGGCATGCAGCTATATTCGCGATCAGGCCATGCTGCGATCGAGCCCAATCGATCACTGGAATGTCGGCGTACTGCGCAGCGGCCGGGCCTGGACCGAGGCCAATCGCCATGTAACGGAGACCGGCCCGGGTGAGATATTTTTCAGGTCGCTTGGTTATCCCTACCGCGGGCGGATGACCGATTCAGTCGCCGTGCTCGTCTTCCTGCGCTATGAACTGCTGACCCATGATGCGAGTCTTCTGCAGAACGCCAACAACACCGTCCTCTCCGGTAGCCTGGCTGAATTGCTCGTCAGCTATATCAACGGCCTGGAAGCGAACCTCAGCAATTTGACGGTGGAGGAGGTGCCGCGGATCATACGGACGATCGGCGATATGGTCGTTGCATGCGCTGCATCGTCCACAAGTTTGGATCGCGCTCAGGAACAGGCCAATATGGGGCTGATGGAGCGGGCGCATCGCTATATTCACCTCAATCTTCATTCCGATAGCTTGACGCCGGAGGTCATGTGCCGCGCGCTGGGCATCTCGCGGACGCGGCTCTACCAATTGTTCGAAACGAGCGGGGGCGTCTTCAATTACATTCGCAAACGTCGATTGCTGCAGGCCTATGCAGATCTCACCAACCCGACCGACAACAGGCCGATCTCGGAGATTGCCGAGGCCGCCGGCTTCGACGTTGCAGCCAATTTCACGCGCGCCTTCAGCCACGAATTCGGGCTCAGCCCGCGTGAAGTCCGAAAGACCATCGCCACTGAGCGCCCGGCCATTCCCGCAACACGTTCCATGCGACATTTTGGGACAACGATCGGCGATTGGCTGACACTTGCACGTTGATGCAGAAATGCACCAATATTGTCGAATATTTTTCAATGCGTTATGCGGCTGCGTTTGTTTAACGCATTCAAGTTCCATAAGATAGATTACGCCACATATTGCAATTTAAAACTGCTGTGAATGTCCCGACTGCTATTTGCAGCTGACCCTCGCCGATCGCCGTCGCCTGCACCGGCCTGTGGAACGCAAGGTGCCGGTCAATGAGATGGCGCGCCAATTCGGCCGGCAAGGCGCATAGCGGCTACTTCTCGACGGTTGCCAACGATCTCCGCCAGCCCTAGCTGACTTTTCTGCCCTGGGCGCTCCTTTCTGCGATATGGCTGGCGATCGTACCAACAAGTCGACAGCGCCAGCCTAGTCAACTTTATTGGCGCGCAGGCCTTCCAAAAAGGTTCGAAAACTCTCTACAGCCCGCTTCGCGATGACATCCGGATTTTCGGCATTAGCGATCCATTGCGCCGCACTGCTGCTGGCGGCGTTGATCAGGCGAGCACCGGCTTCAGGGTCGATATCGACGATGACACCTTCTTGTTTCAAGGTCTCGAGACTTTGGGCAACCGCGGCGATGCAGCCGTTTGCATTCGGCCACTGCGATGGATCACCGAGAACGGCCGGCCCATCACGAAACATGATGCGCTGAAGTTCCGGCTCCAGCGCCATTAGGACGTAACCAATATTCTCATCCACGAAGCCCTGCCAGCGCGTCGATGCCATAGAAGAGATCTCGCAGAGTCGGGCCGTCATCTCGCTGTCGATCTCGGCAACAACGGCCGCGAACAGTCCTTTCTTGTCGCCGAAGTGATGATAAAGAGCGCCGCGCGTCAGTCCGGCTTTACCTGTAAAGTCGTCCATGGAAGCTTCGGCGTAACCAGAGGCACCAAATGCTCTTCGGCCCGCAGCCAAGAGCTTAGCCCGAGTCTCAGCAATCATTTCATTACGTGACCTGCGCATAGGTCCTCCATCATCCATTCTCATACGTATCGTATGTCAATTGACATACGCCGTGCATTTGATTACACATTTGCATACGTTGCGTATGTACGTGGCGTTAGCTCTAACACGGAACACGCCGATGCATAATCCATATGTAGAAATTTTCCGCGCGCCCGGTACCAAAAGCTTTTCCGCTGCAGGTTTCTTCGCCCGCCTTCCAATAGCGATGGCGCCGATCGGTATCGTCGCCATGCTTTCTCAGACTCATGGAGAATATTGGCTCGCGGGCGCTGTCTCCGCGACCTTTGCACTGACCAACGCCGTGATCTCCCCGCAGATTTCGCGGCAGGTGGATCAGCTGGGCCAACGGGCCGTCCTGATCCCCACCACCGTCGTCTCGGTGATCGCATTCGGGACGCTGATCGGGGCCGCAAACCAGGGTTGGCCTTCGTGGACGCTGTTCCTCTCGGCACTCTTTGCTGCAACAATGCCCAGTATTCCAGCAATGCTGCGTGCCCGCTGGACAGAGATCTTTCGCGACAGACCTGAGCTTAACACAGCCTTCGCCTTTGAATCCGCTGCGGACGAACTTGTCTATATCGCTGGCGCGTCGCTTTCTGTCGGCCTGGCCGTCTCGCTGTTCCCGGAGGCGGGCATGATCGTGAGTACTCTCTTCATGGCGCTCGGCAGTTTTGCCTTTCTCGTGCAGCGGTCGACAGAACCGAAAGTGCGCCCGGTCGATATGGACACCCACCAACGGTCGGCAATCTGGCTGCGCCCGGTCCAGATTATCACGCTCGCGTTGGTCTTTGTCGGCTCTACCTTCGCCACGGCTGAGGTCAGCGCTGTTGCAATTACCAAAGAGCTCGGGCGGCCCGAAGCTGCCAGCCTCGTCATCGGCGTTTATGCCATTGGCTCTTTCATGGTTGGCCTCATAATTGGAGCAATAAACCCCAAGCTGGCCCTCCAACGCCAGCTGCTAATCGCCGTCGGCGTGCTTGCGCTCACCGCTCTACCACTTCTTGTCGCGAGCAGTTCTGTCTGGTTCCTTGCGTTCGCAGTCTTCGTGAGCGGCATCGCCATCTCACCCGTCTTCATCACCGCCTTCGGGCTCATCGAGCGCCGCGTGCCGGAATCGATGCTGACGGAAGGTGTGACCTGGGTTATGACCGGCATTGGAATCGGTATGGCGCTCGGCGCCTTCGTCTCCGGCTGGGTGGTCGACACTTACGGCCCGAGCAATGGTTTTTGGGTTTCGGTCGCAGCCAGCTTGTCTGCAGTACTGATCGTAGGCATAGGTCAGCAGAGTCTCACTGGAGACCGAGCAGTGGCGCCGCTCCCGCTCAGGCAACCTGCAGAGTGATACAACCGCGTTCCCCATCTTCGCTTTCGCTCGCCGCTGGCAGAAGTACGCCTTGCGGCGAGCAGTCGCACGCCTTGATGCGAATCGTCCGTTGTTTCCTATCGCACCTCGAATTCCGGATCGGGCGGAACCTGCATGGCGAGGGCGAGATGGTTTGTCTGCGCGGCGAGCCCGATGATCGTCAGGAGTTCGCCATGTTGGGCATCGGTCATCCCTCGCGCCCGGGCGGCTGCGGTGTGGGATTGAACGCAGTACTGGCAGGCATTGGCCGTCGACACCGCTATGTAGATCATCTCGCGGGTCAACAGATCGATGGCGCCTTCGACCGTCATGACCGATTTGAGCGTCTCCCATACCCGCTTGAGGTTTGCGGGGTCGTTTGCAAGAGCACGCCAGAAATTGTTGATGAAATCGGTCTTGCGTGTCGCCCTGATGTCATCGAACACGGCTTGCACGGCCGGAATGGCTGCGGCCTCTTGATCCGACAGAAGTTTCACTGTTGCCATCGAAAGTTCCTTTCCGGGCGCCGATCTACGGCCGCAACCATGATGTTGCTCGGCGATCCGACGCCGCTGGCGGAAGATACGGAGAAACGGCAGCGGCCGCCAGCCTCCCGCTGACGAGGAAATCGAAGCGGCTGTTTCACGAAAACAGGCAAAATTAGAAATTATTGTCTACAGATTTTATAGATTATGCGGTTCCATAGCCCTCTCGACTTCAGCGTTGAATTTCGAACGCCCAATGGATGCATCCTTGGGCGCATGTGACCTGCCGACTTCTTCCCAAATCAAACAGGAGATTTCCATGAGCAATCCGGTTCTCGTAAATCAGATCATTCCCGAGTTCCGATATCGTCCCGCTGACCGGCCGTGTCGGAGCCGAAATCAAGGGTATCCGCCTCGGCGGAGAGCTTTCGGATGCAATGGTGGCAGCCATCAACCAGCTTCTCCTGAAGCACAAGGTCATCTTCTTCCGCGATCAGGGACATCTTGACGATCCCGAACAGGAAGCTTTCGCGCGCCGCCTCGGCGATCTCGTGCCGCATCCAACCCAGGGACCGGTCTCCGGCACGGCGTCCATCCTCAATCTCGATTCCAGCCGCGGCGGCGGCAGGGCGGACCAGTGGCACACCGACGTCACCTTCGTCGACGCCTATCCCAAATTCTCCGTCCTTCGCGGCGTCGTCATTCCGGCGGCCGGCGGCGACACGATCTGGTCCAATACCCATGCCGCATATGAAAGCCTGCCGGCACCGCTGAAACTACTGGCGGACAATCTATGGGCCATTCACAGCAATGCCTATGACTATGCCGCCGTGCGCCCTCGCGCCAGTGCCGAAGAGAAGAAACATTTCGAGGAAGTATTCACCTCGACCATCTACGAGACCGAGCATCCTGTTGTCCGTGTCCATCCGGAAACCGGCGAAAGAACGCTGCTGCTCGGCAACTTCGTTCAGCGCCTTGTCGGCCTGTCGAAGAGCGACTCCGCAAAACTCTACGAGGTGTTCCAGTCCTACGTCACCGCCCCGGAAAATACCGTGCGCTGGCGCTGGAGCGCCGGGGATGTGGCGATCTGGGACAATCGCGCCACCCAGCACTATGCCGTCAACGATTATGGCGACCAGCACCGCGTCGTGCGCCGCGCCACCGTCGACGGTGACGTCCCCGTCAGCATCGACGGCCGCCGCAGCGTAACCCACGTCAAGGCTGCCAAGCCGCAAGCAAAGGCGGCGTGATCGCCCACATCTGAGTGTCGCCCGGAAGCTAAGTGAGCCGCACGCCTTTACGAGAAGGAAAGCTTCTCGCTCGGCCGGGTTAGCGTTTCCGGGCGCAGCACCGCATCGAGATGCTCCTTCTGCATCAGGCCGCGTTCGAGAAGGATTTCGTAGACCCCTCGTCCCGAATGATGCGCTTCCAGCGCAACCTCGGTGGCGTTGCGATAGCCGATATAGGGGTTGAGCGCCGTCACGATGCCGATCGATTGCTCGACCATCTGCCGCAGCCTTTCGCGGTTGGCGGTGATGCCTCGAATGCAATTCGCCTCGAGCGTCAGGCAGGCATTGGTGAGATGACTTAGGCTGCGATAGAGGCTGTAGAAGATCACCGGCTCGAAGGCGTTCAGCTGCAGCTGGCCGGCCTCCGCGGCCATGGTGATCGTCACATCATTGCCGATCACCTCGAAGGCGACCTGGTTGACGACCTCCGGGATAACAGGATTGACCTTGCCGGGCATGATCGAGGAGCCAGCCTGGCGTGCCGGCAGGTTGATCTCGTTGAAGCCGGCGCGCGGCCCCGAGGACAGAAGCCGCAGGTCGTTACAAGTCTTGGAGAGCTTGACCGCCACACGCTTGAGAACGCCCGAAAGCTGCACGAAGGAGCCGCAATCCTGCGTCGCCTCCACCAGGTCAGGTGACGTCACCAGATCGACTCCGACGATATCGGACAGGCGCTCGCGCACCAGCGCCGCATACCGCGGATGGGCAGTGATGCCGGTGCCGATCGCCGTTGCGCCGAGATTGATCTCGCGGATCAACGAGACCGCTTCGGAGAGGCGCGCCTCGTCCTCCGCCAGCATCAGCGCATAGGTTCCGAATTCCTGCCCCAGCGTCATCGGCACGGCGTCCTGCAACTGGGTGCGGCCCATCTTGAGGACGTCGGCGAACTCGACCGCCTTGACCTCGAACGAGCGGCGCAGGATCGCCATGGCGTCGACCAGACGGTGAACGCCGATCCATGCGGCAAGCTTCAACGCCGTCGGATAGACGTCGTTGGTGGATTGCGAGAGATTGACGTGCTCGTTCGGATGCAGGTGCTGGTAGTCGCCGCGGGCATGCCCCAGGATTTCGAGCGCTCGGTTGGCAATCACCTCGTTGGCGTTCATGTTGGTCGAGGTTCCCGCCCCGCCCTGGATCAGATCGACGACAAAATGGTCGTGCAGCGCCCCGTCGCGGATTTCGATGCAGGCCGCAATGATCGCGTCGGCCCGCTCCTGATCCAGAAGGCCGAGGCTAACATTGGCCTCAGCCGCCGCATGCTTGATCGCCGCCAGCGATGCGATCAGATCCGCCGATTCCTTCAGGGTCTGACCGGTAATCGGAAAATTCTCGACCGCGCGCAGCGTATGCACGCCGTAATAGGCAGAGGCCGGTATGTCGCGATCGCCGATCAGGTCGTGCTCAACGCGGATAGCAGTCATATCGGATGTCGTCATGGCAGGAACTTTCGAAAGGGGCGCGGCGCGCACGCATTGCGGCGACGGGATGAAGAAGAGGATGGGCGCAGACGCGGCGGAATGGCCGCGTCCGCAGACGTCATCGGGCCAGAGCGGCAGGACGAGGATCGTCCTCGTCCGGCTTCGATCCCCGCAGCTTGAACGGAAAAGACACGCCGCCTGTTGTGACGCCCATCGTGTTCACGCGCTGGGGATGATGGAACGGCGCGAGCTGGCTTCGGATATCAGGCGAGCCGATGCCGAGCCGCTCAAGGAGCTCCGTCACGACAGCGTAAAGGATTTCAAGATTGCCGTCCTCGATCTTGACCGAAATGCCGAGCGCCCCGTCCGTTCCCAATCGCCGGGTTTCATCCGAGGCCCGCACGCCGATCGCGTAGCTGGCATCGGCTCCGAGCTTGCCGATGAGGGTACCGCCGAATGCGCGCATCAGCAGCGTGCAGTAGCGTCCCTCGCCCGCAACCATGTCAGGATGGCGCGTCATTGCGTGGAAGATTCGGCCCAATGCCGCCCCCCGCATCGACGGAGCCTCGCCCGCCTCTTCCCCATCCGCTGCCGCGGCAAGCTTGGCATAGATGCGGGCCAGGCGGTCCAGGGGAAAAGCGGGGGTTGGGAGATTGCATCCGTCGATCCCCCATTCGACGTCCCGGGTGTCCAGATCGCAGAGTTCGGCGACGGTGCGCTTGACCCGCCCCTGCATCGGATGATCCGGCAGGTGGTAGCCTTCCATGCCTGCCCCGATCGCCCGGGCGCCGGCAAGCATGCCGACGTGTTTGCCCGAACAATTGCTGCAGACCGCCGTCGGGATAAAATCCTGCCTGATCCAAGCGCTGTTCACCGTTTCCGACAGCGAAGGATGGCCGCCGCAGCGAAGGTCGGCCTCCTCGGCCTTGATCTTCGACAGCATGGTTCGCGTGCGGGCGATATGCCGCTCTTCGCTGCTGTGGGACGCGCACATCAGCGCAATATCCGCATCATCGAAGCCGAAACGCTCGACGCCCTCCGTCTCCAGGATGGCAAGCGCCTGCGCCGGCTTTGCCGCGGACCGGGCAAGCGTCATACGCGCCGGATTTCCGAGCGTGTAGAGCAGCCTGCCCTTGGCATCGACGACAGCCGCGTGGACGCGATGACTGTTCTCGACGATCCCGCCACGATCGGTGACGACGAAATCCTCACTCGGGGTCATGTCTCTCTCCATTTATGCCGCACCCCGGCGGCATGCGCCGCCGGAGCAAGCTCGGATTCTCGATCGATGTCAGGCGAGATCGAAACCGCCGCGATCCTCGCCCTGTTCGACGGCGAGCATGTGGATGCGCTCCCGCATCAAGAGCCAGCCGACCACCAGCGCCGGAATGATCAGAGCCAGAGACGCGACCGTATAGGTTCCGACGGGATAGTCGAGGGCCATCAGGACCACGACGACGGCGAGGAAGCCCAGGGTCAGCAGGCCGGTATAAGGCGCGCCGAACATCCGGAATTCAGGCCGTGCCAGCTTGCCCTGCCGCGACAGTTGCCACAGCTTGAGCTGGCAGAGCACGATCACGCCCCACGCCGCGATGATGCCGAGAGCAGCGACATTCAGGCCGATCTCGAAGGCTTCTGCCGGAACGACGGCGTTCAGCACGACGCCAAAGGCGGTCACGACAGCCGTCACCGCAATGCCGACATAGGGCACGCCGGATCGGTTCATCTTCGCCAGTGCCGCCGGGGCCGAGCCCGAAATCGCCATGGAATGCAGGATGCGGCCGGTCGAATAGAGGCCGGCATTGAGCGACGACAGGACGGCGGTCAGCACAACGAGGTTCATGACGACATCGGCGCCCTGGATGCCGATCTTGCCGAAGAAGGTCACGAACGGGCTCTCGCCGCCCTTATAAGCGGTATAAGGCAGCAGCAACGACAGCAGCAGAACCGAGCCGACATAGAAGATCACCAGGCGCAGAACGACCGTGCGGATCGCCCGCGGCATGACCTTGCGGGCATTTTCGGTTTCACCGGCGGCGGTGCCGATCAGCTCGATCGAGGCATAGGCGAAGACCACGCCCTGGATCACCACGAGAGCCGGCAGGACGCTGTTCGGGAACATGCCGCCGAAATCGGTGATCGTGTTCAGGCCCGGAACATGGCCATCGATCGGCGTGCCGGTGACGACGAAGTAGACGGCGACGATCAGGAAGACGACGAGGGCAAGGACCTTGACGAGGCTGAACCAGAATTCCAGTTCCCCGAAGACCTTCACCGACAGGAGGTTCATCGAGAGGACGAGGACCAGCGCCGCCAGCGCAAACACCCACTGATCGATCATCGCGATCCACGGGACATAGGCCTTGAAGAAATTCATGTAGAGGGCGACCGCAGTGACGTCGGCGACCGCCGTCATCGCCCAGGTCAACCAATACATCCAGCCGACCGCGAAGGCGAGCTTTTCGCCGTAAAATTCGCGGGCATAGGAGACGAACGAGCCCGAGGTCGGGCGATGGACGATCAGTTCGCCGAGAGCCCTCAGAACGAGGAAAGCGAAAAAGCCGCACAAGGCATAGACCAGCACAAGTGCCGGACCGGCAGCGGCAAGCCGGCCGCCGGCGCCGAGAAACAGCCCCGTGCCGATGGCGCCGCCGATGGCGATCATCTGGATCTGCCGCGGCTTCAGCGCCTTGTGGTAACCGAGTTCCTCCTCGGCAAAGACCTGGCCATCGGCCTCGCTTCTGTTGGATTGCATCACTGTCATTTCTCCTCCCTATCCATGGGTTCGGCAACCTCCCGGCCGCCCCTCCGCGCAGATGCCATAAAGATGTTAATCTGCTATGCGGTCTGACAGGTTTGGCGATTAAAGGAAAAACCACCTTGCAGTCAAGGATTTTCACTCTGCTATTTGTGGATGCGTCACCGCCGGCCTGTGGAAAGACAGTGTCTGGCGGCTGAACAACGTCGCTTCCCTACGCTGCGCGACGGACTTTAGCGCGGCTCGGCGCCGATGATGCGGCTGACAGCCGCCTCGACCTTCTTGAGATGAATTTCCATCGCCGCCTGGGCTTCGGCCTCCGCCCCTTTGCGGATGGCTTCGACGATGGCGCGATGCTCTTCATTCGATTCCTGACGCCTCGGCCCCAAGGCGGTCAGCAGCCCGGATTGCTGCGCCATCGCCTCGCGGACGTCATCGACGATGTCGCGGAAGACGGCATTCTTCGATGCCTCGGCGATCAGCCCGTGAAAATCCGAATCCAGCCGCACCCAGGCCTCGGTATCCTCTTCCTGTTCCATCCGGTCGCAAAGCGCCAGCAGCCGGGACAGCTCATCGTCGCTCCGGCGCAGCGCCGCCCAGCCGGCCGCGGAGACCTCGACGAAGGGACGCGCCTCCACCAGATCACGCGCCGAATAATTGCCGTAGCGAATATCTCCGTCGCCTGCGGCGGTAAGCACATAGGTCCCGCTCCCGGTCCGCGTCTCCGTCAGCCCCAAAATCTGCAGCGAGCGCAGCGCTTCCCGCACGATCGGGCGGCTGACACCGTATTTTGCCGCGAGTTTCGCTTCCGACGGCAGCTTCGAACCGGCGGCAAAGCGGCCGGACAGAATGAGATTGCGCAACTCCTCGAAAACCAGTTCCGAGGCGCTTTTTCGACTGAGGATCGCGGAGTCGGAAAGCCAGCTTTCTAGATCATTCATCGCTTTGCATTCGATCGGCAGCGACCCGGATATCCGGGCGCGACAGTGGAAATCATATCGTCAGCGGCGCGCGCTCTTCACCGGCAATGCCGATGATGGAGCGCTTGACCTCGAGCAGGTGCTCCGCCATGGCGGCGCGCGCATCCGCCTCGCTGCCTGCGGCAATGGCCTGCAGAATGCGGCGGTGCTCGGCGTTGGAGGCTTTGCGCCGGCCGCGAACATGCTCCACCAGTTCCGATTGCGTCGAAAGAGCGCCGCGGACATCGGCGACGACTTTCCGGAAGATCGCATTGCCCGAGGCTCCGGCGATCTCGCCATGAAACTCAGCGTCCATCCGCACCCATGTCTGAACGTCCTCCTCCTCGTCCATCCGGTCGCACAAGGATGAGAGCGACGCCAGCTGGTCCTTCGAGCGCCGCAATGCCGCCCAGCCCGCAGCCGGGATCTCGATGCAGGGGCGCGCCTCCATGAGATCGCGGGCGGAATAGGCGCCGCCGCCGAGCTGCCGCGCCGGGCTCTCCGAGACGACGAACGTGCCCCGCCCCGTCCTGGTTTGCGTAAACCCCAGCGTCTGCAGCGAGCGAAGCGCCTCACGCACGATCGCCCGGCTGATGCCGTAACGTTCGGCAAGCTGCACCTCCGCGGGAAGACGGGTGCCGAGCGCCAGTTTCCGACTAACAATAGCCGTGCGGATATCTTCGAAGACCGCTTCGGCAGCGTTTCTCCGGCCTATCTCTTTCTTCTCCGACAGCCATGAATCCATATCCTGCATCGAAGGACGATGCGGGCATTCGAGAGAGCTGTCAAGCAACCGGACAGGTGCGCGCAGACGCGCCGGCGGCATGCCGACGCGGGGCCTACCAGAGCTTCATGTGACGGTTGACGTCCTTGTAGAGCAGATAGCGGAAGCGGCCGGGGCCGCCGGCGTAGCAGGCCTGCGGGCAGAAGGCGCGCAGCCACATGAAATCGCCGGCCTCGACCTCGACCCAGTCCTGGTTGAGGCGATAGACCGCCTTGCCCTCAAGCACATAGAGCCCGTGTTCCATCACATGGGTCTCCATGAAGGGGATCACCGCGCCCGGCTCCAGCGTGACGATATTGACGTGCATGTCGTAGCGCACATCGGCAGGGTCGATGAAACGGGTCGTGCCCCAGCGGCCGTCGGTGTCGGGCATGGCCCGGATCGGATGGTCGTCCTCATGGGTGACGATCGCCGGCGGCGGGTCCAGCCCCTCGACCTCCTGAAAGGCCTTTCTGACCCAGTGGAAGATTGCTGCGGCCGAGCCGTCATTCTTTAGACGCCAAGCCGAACCGGCGGGAATATAGACGAAGGAGCCGGCGCGCAGCGTATGGCCGACACCTTCGAGCTCCACCGTCATGCCGCCTTCGACGACGAAGAGCACTGCCTCGGCGCGGCTGTCCGGCTCCGGCCGGTCGCTTCCGCCGCCCGGCTGAACCTCCATCACATATTGCGAGAAGGTTTCGGAGAAGCCGGAGAGCGGACGGGAGAGAACCCATGCCCGCGTTCCCGTCCAATGCGGCAGGAGGCTGGTGACGATGTCGCTCATGACGCCGCGCGGGATGACCGCGTAAGCCGTGGTGAAAACGGCCCTGCCGGAAAGCAGCTGGGTCTGCGGCGGCAAACCGCCGAGCTTCGAAAAATACTCTGTCTTGTCCATTGATGCGGCTTTCCAGGCAGGTGTCTCTGCATCTGCTTTATGCGCCGCCGGCCCGTTAGGCAACTCCCAACGCCTTTCGCTACCGGTCGGCCATCACCAGATGGCCCGGCCCGACTTCACGATAGAAGGTGGCCGGAGGCTGGTAGTCCACGGCACGCATCGGGCTCTTGATTTCGTCATTCGCCACCATGCGTTTTTCGTGGCGGCGGTCGGGATCGGGCACCGGCACGGCGGCGATGAGTTTCCGGGTATAGGGGTGCTGCGGATTTTCGAAGACGGCGGCGCGCGGGCCGATCTCGACGATCTCGCCGAGATACATCACCGCCACGCGGTGGCTGACGCGCTCGACCACCGCCATGTCGTGCGAAATGAACAGGAAGGCGAGGTTGAGGCTCTGCTGCAGGTCGAGCATCAGGTTGATGACCTGCGCCTTGATCGAAACATCGAGCGCCGACACGCTTTCGTCGGCGACGATGACCTTGGGCTGCAAGGCGAGCGCCCGGGCGATGCAGATGCGCTGGCGCTGGCCGCCGGAAAATTCATGCGGGTAACGCGAAGCCATATCCGGGGAGAGGCCGACTTTGACCAGCAGGTCGGCGACGACGTCCCTCGCCTGCTGCGAATTGCCCATCCGGTGTTCGAGATAGGGCTCAGCGATCGCCGCACCGACCGTCATGCGCGGATTGAGGCTGGCGAAGGGATCCTGGAAGATCATCTGCACGGATTTGCGCATCTCGCGCAGATCCTTCCTGTCGAGGCCGAGCACCTCCCTGCCCTCGACGAGAACGGAACCCGCCTGCGGCTCGATGAGACGCATGATGGCGCGGCCCGTCGTCGACTTGCCGCAGCCGGATTCACCGACGAGCGACAGGGTTTCGCCGGCATGCAGATCGAAGGAGACGTTTTCGACCGCATGCACGCGGCTGGTCAGCCGGCCGAACAGGCCGGAATGGATGTCGAAACGCTTGGTGAGGTTCTTGACCTCAAGGACCGGCGTCGCAGCGACGGTATCGGCCGCCTCGGCCGGTATGTCCGATTCGCCTGTCGCCGTATTGACCACGGGAAAACGCAGCGGCCGCTGACGGCCTTGCATCGAGCCGAGCACCGGCACGGCCGACAGCAGCGCCCTGGTGTAAGGATGTTTGCCGCGGTGAAAAATATCGGCGGTGGGGCCGCTCTCGACCTGTTCGCCGCGATACATCACGACCGTCCTGTCGGCGATCTCGGCGACGACGCCCATGTCGTGGGTGATGAAGAGAACGGAGGTCCCCTCCTCTTCCTGCAGCATCTTGATGAGATCGAGGATCTGGCCCTGGATCGTTACGTCGAGCGCCGTTGTCGGCTCGTCGGCGATCAGGAGTTTCGGCCGGCTGGCGAGCGCCATCGCGATCATCACCCGCTGCCGCATGCCGCCGGAAAAACGATGCGGATATTCGTCGAAGCGCGTGGCGGCCGAGGGGATACGGACCTTTTCCAGCAGCCTGATCGTCTCGGCCCGGGCATCGGCCTTGCTGATATCGGAATGGCAGAGCAGCGCTTCGGAAATCTGGTCGCCGATGGTGAAGAGCGGATTGAGCGATGTCATCGGCTCCTGGAAGATCATCGCCACCTCATTGCCGCGCACCTGCCGCATGGCCTGTTCCGGCAAGGCCAGCAGATCGCGCCCACCGAGTATGACGCGGCCCTCGATGCGGCTCACTTCCGCCTGCAGCAGCCGCATGATCGACAGCGAGGTGACGCTCTTGCCCGAGCCGGATTCGCCGACGATCGCCACGGTTTCGCCGGGCGCCACGGTGAAGGAAACGTCGCGCACGACAGGCTTCCAGGCGCCGTCGACCAGAAAGGACGTCGTCAGCCCCTCGACGGAAAGAACGGGGATGGCGGTCTCGATCGATTGTGCTTGGACGCTGCCCATGTCGGTTCCTCTTGTGGCGGATGAGAACGGCGGATCAATCCGGCCAGCGCAGCAAGCCGTCGAAGCGATGCCTGCTGCGGTTTTCGATCGGGGTTGCGATGATCTCGTTGGAAGCGCGCGCCTTGTCGAGTTCCTCGGCCAGGCGGTTTGCGACGATGACCTCCTGGCCCGGATGCAGGTTGCACGGGTCGAGATAGAAGTAGCGGTGCTCCACTTCATGGTCGCGCACGATGATCGGCGGGTTGCCCCTTGCCAGCGCATCGGCGAGATCCCAGGCGGTGATATGCGCCTGTTCGGGATCGACGATCAGGCGCAGCCGGTCGAGCGGATTGTTGGTCGGGTCGGGTTCGATCAGCGCGGTGATGCCGGGGCGGCCGTCGAGCGTGCGTTTCCACAGATTGAGATAACCGGTCTCGCGTTCACGGATGCCGGCATGGTCGCGGCTTTCCCAGGCTTCGAGGGCCGCCATGACGCCGAAGATGCTTTCCTTGCCGACCTTCATGCCGCGGCCGATGCCCATATTCTGCAGGAAGGCATGGCGCACCAATTCCTTCCGGCCGGCGACGATGCCCGAGGTCGGGCCGCCGAGGAACTTGTGGCCGGAATAGAGCGCGATATCGGCCCCCTGCTCGAGGAAAATCCTCAGATCATATTCCGACGCCGCATCGACGATAACAGGCACGCCCCTGGCATGGGCGATCTCGACGAATTCCTTGAGGTTCAGCAGGCCGTAATCGACGACATGATGGGAGACGACATAGACGGCGGCGGCGGTCTTGTCGGTGATCGCCTTCTCCATGTGGAAACGGTGCGTCGAGGTCGCCTGCCCCACGAGCACGACCTTGCCCCCGGCAAGCCGGATCGCCTGATCGACCGGGGCGCCATAGCTCACCACATGGCCCATCTGCACCAGCACCTCGTTCTTCTCGGGCACGGCATCCGGCAGCTTCTCGATCGCCAGCAGATCATCGCCGGTGATGGCGCCGGCGACGGCGAGCGAAATGCCGGCCGAGCAGGAGGCGGTGACGAAGCCGGCTTCCCCGCCGGTCAGCCGGGCGATGACGCTGCTTGCCTTGCGCTGCAGGTCGTTGATCTCGACGAAGTGCGGCAGGATGGAGGTCATCGCGGCGATCGCCTCCGGAACGACGATCGAGGCGCCGAGGCTGGTCATCGTGCCGGACACGTTGATGACGGGGCGAAGGCCGAGCGAAGGTCTGATATCATCGGGCATGAAGATCTCCGGAAGTCTGGGGCGAAAAGCCGAACATGGCGCGATCATCCGGCAGTGTCGAGCAGCCGGAGCAAAAGCCTGGGTTAAAATAGAAAGAGCTCATCCGAAGACCACTCCAAACATCAAAGCGCCTCAGCCATGCAAGGCGACGATGGCCTCGATCTCGACGGTGATGTTGCCGGGCAGCGAGCCGAAGCCGACGGCCGAGCGGGCATGTTCGCCGGCCGCGCCGAAGACCGCGATCAGCAGATCCGAGCAGCCGTTGATGACGCTCGGATGATCCTCGAACTCAGGCACGGCATTGACCATGCCGAGCAGCTTGACCACCCGCCTGACGCGGGAGAGATCGCCGAGCGCCTCATGCATCACGGCAAGCAGGTTGATGCCGGTCAGCCGCGCATGCCGGTAGGCCTCCTCCACACCGACGCCGCCGCCGACCTTGCCCGCATGCAGGAAGCCGTCGGCCTCGCGCGGCCCCTGGCCGGAGAGGTAGAGCATATTGCCCTCCACCACATGCGTCACGAAATTGGCGATCGGCGGCGGCGGCGGCGGCAGCTTGATGCCGAGGGCGGCTAACCGTTGGTAAGGCGAGTTCTCAACCTTGCCGGCGGCGTTGGGAAATTGATTCACGCAAACTCCTGTCATGCGAATTTTGGATTGGCGAATTTGGTTTTGGATTGGCCGATTTAGGTCGGCGGATTAAAGGTCCTTGCGAAGTCTTGGATCGAGCATGTCCCTCAGGCCATCGCCGACCATCTGCAGCGACAGCACCGAGAGGATGATGGCGACACCGGGAAACAGCGTCATCCAGTCGGCCTGGCCGATATATTGGCGGCCGGCGGCGATCATCGTTCCCCAGGTCGGGATCTCCGGGCTGACGCCGAGGCCGAGGAAGGAGAGGCCGGCTTCGGCAAGCATGGCGCTGGCGAAGAGGAAGGTGGCCTGCACCAGGATCGGCGACAGCAGATTGCGCAGCACATGCCGGGTCATGATGTGGAAGGTCGAGATGCCGAGCGCACTTGCCGCCTCGACATAGGGCAGCTCGCGAATGACCAGCGTCGAGGCGCGGACGATGCGGGCCAGGCGCGGGGAATAGACGATCGACAGCGCGATGATGACAGTGGTGAGGGACGGGCCGAGCGCGGCGACGAGGGCGATCGCCAGCAGAATATCCGGGAAGGCCATCATCGCGTCGATCAGCCGGGCGATCGGCGTGTCGAGCTTCTGGAAGAAGCCGGCAAGCAGGCCGAGGGTGACGCCGATCACAGCCGACAGGCTGACGACCGCAGCCCCGACCAGCAGCGACAGGCGGCCGGCAAAAATCGTCCGCGAGAAGACGTCGCGACCGAACTCGTCGGTGCCGAAGAAGAAGGTGCCGCCCGGCGGCTTCAGCCGGTTGACGATCGAAAGCTTGGACGGCGAATAGGGCGCGACAACGGGCGCGAAGACCGCCAGCAGCACGAAGATCGTCAGGATCAGCAGGCCGAAGGCCACCGTTTTGCGCTTCAGCAGGCGGCGGAGGAATTTGCTGCCCTCGCTCTCGGCGGGCTTGATTGCGATATCGGCCATCAGTAGCGCACCCTCGGATCGACCAGCAGATAGAGCATGTCGATCGCAAAATTGATCAGCACGTAGAGCGCGGCGATGACGAGCAGCGCCCCCTGGATGACGGGGTAGTCGCGGCGCAGCACTGCCGAGACGACGAGATTGCCGACGCCCGGCAGGCCGAAAACCGTCTCGGTGACGACGGCGCCCGATATCAGCACCGCCGCTGTGAGGCCGAGCACTGTGAGGATCGGGATCAGCGCATTCTTCAGCGCGTGCTTGAGGATGACCTTGCGCTCGACCAGCCCCTTGGCGCGCGCCGTGCGGATATAATCGTCACCGAGCACGTCGAGCATCGAGGCACGGGTGAAACGCAGGATCAGCGCCGAGGAGACAATGCCGAGCGCGAAGGCCGGCAGCGTCAGATGATACATGCGGTCGGCGAAGGTCGAGCCCGGCCCGGCATAGCCCGAGACCGGGAAGAGATTGAGCCTGACGGCGAAGAACTGCATCAGGATGAGGCCGAGCCAGAAGCTCGGAATGCTGGCGGCAAACATGGCGAGCGTCGTTGCCGCCTGATCGACGAAGGAGCCGCGCCGATAGGCGGCATAGATGCCGATCGGCAGCGCAATGACGCTGGCGATGGCGAGCGAGAACAGCGTCAGGAAGAAGGTCGGCTCGGCCCGGTCGATCAGCGCCGACGTCACCGGCATGTTGAGGAAGATCGACTGGCCGAGATCGCCCTTCAGCAGCTGGCCGATATAGTAGAGATATTGCAGGCCGAGCGACTGATCGAGGCCGAGCCGGGCCCTCAGATCGGCGACATCCTGCGGCGTCGCATCCGGTCCGAGCATGACGGCGGCCGGATCGCCCGGCGTCACGCGCACGATGACGAAGACGATCGTGACGACGAGAAACATCACGACGATCATGCCGAACAGGCGCTGGAGGATGTAGCGGATCATGAATGCTGGCCTTCAAGCCCTTGCGGATGCGGCAGAAAAGAAAACCGGCACCGGCCGCGAAGGACCGGTGCCGGCGGCGGTGTTTACTTCTTGATCGACGCGTTCCAGAAATACGGCCACGGAGCCGGATCGACGCCTTCGAGCTTGACCGATTTCGCCGAGACGGCGTTGAAATCGCCGATCTTCATGAACGGCGCATCGGCATAGACGGCCTTCTGGACATCGGCCCAGAGTGCGACACGCTTCTTCGGATCGACTTCAGAGGTGAAGGCATCGACGGCGGCCTTTCGGGCCGGCGTATCCCACCAGCCGGGCGAACTGGTCGAGAGCGAACCGATCAGCGCCGGCTCCGGCAGGAAGGGGCTGTGGGTGATGTAGATATCCCAGAGCTTCGGATCGGTGCGGCGCTGCGTCAGCGTCGCCCAGTCCACCACCTGCATATCGACGGTGAAGCCGGCGAGCTTCAGATATTCGGCGGCGACCTGCGCCATCTTGTAGTGGAACTCGTACTGGCGGCTGGTCAGGATGCGGATCGGCTCGCCATTATAACCGGCCTTCTTGGCGGCAGCGGCCGCCCCTTCCGGATCGGCGACATTATAGGCGCCTTCGGCGCCGGCTTCGGTCGACCAGGAGAAGGTCTTCGGATAGATGGCGCCGTCGAGCGCATAGAAATCCGTGCTGCCGAAGGCGGCGGCCAGCATGTCTTCCATGCTGAGCGCCTGGCGGATCGCCTTGCGCACCTCGACATTCCCGGCAACACCTTCCTTGGTGTTGAAGACGAAAACTGGATAACCGAAGGGTTTCAGCATGACCGGCTGCGAGGCGGTCGAAGCCTTCAGCTTGTCGTAGGATTCGACCGGGATCGAATCGACATAATCATACTGGCCGGACACGGCGGCCTCGACGCGGGTGTTCGGATCCGGCACCGGCACGAAGCGGATTTCATCGAGATATTGATGGCGGGCGCCGCCATAACCATTGCTGTCGCCTTCGCGCGACTTGTATCCGTCGAAGCGGACGAGCTGGATATATTGGTCGGCCTTGCGCTCCTTCAGCATATAGGGACCGGTGCCGACGAACTCCTTCATCGGCTCGTCCTGCTTTTCCGCAGGAATGATGATCGCGGCCGAATTGTTGAAGGCAAGCAGCGAGGTCAGCGGCGCATAGGGCTGCTTCAGCGTGATCGTGACGGTCGAGGGATCGGCAGCCGTGATCTTGTCGATGAAGCCCGCCACCTGCTTGCCGCGCGAAGCGATCTTCATCCAGCGGTTCAGCGAGGCGACGACATCGTCCGAGGTCATGTCGCTATTGTCGTGGAACTTAATGCCGGTCCTGAGCTTGATCGTATAGGTTTTCCCGTCGGCGCTGATCTCGGGCAGGTTTTCGGCCAGAAGCGGCGTGACGTTCCAGCTCTTGTCGAACGTATAGAGCGTTTCGAAAATATGCTGGGTGACGATGCCGACGAGATCGGCCGTCGAGGACATCGGATCGAGCGTCGGCGGCTCGCCGATCGTCGCGACATTGATGACGCCGCCCTTCTCCTCAGCAAGCAAGGTCGAAGGCAGGGCGACGAGCGCAGTGCCGAGCAGGAATGCGACAAGCGTTTTCATATGAGGGCTCCCGATTAAGTTCCACAATTATGTAATTCATGTTTTTGTAACAGAATAAGAGATGAAATGATCGTGTCAAGCGGAAGCCGTGGATTATGTCGTGAGACGAGGTCGCAGCGGCAAACAGCGCCGAACCGCATGTGCGGCTGGCCGCCTGCCCGAAGCTCGCGCATTATGCGGGCGCGAAGAGTCGGCAGCGCCACGGCTTCAATAGAGCGAGGATGGAATGGACATCGATTTCAACGACGGAAAATGGCTGAACGAACCGGAAAGCTGGCAGGCCGACGCAACCCGCCTGACGCTGACAACAGGCGAGAAGACCGATTTCTGGCGGGAGACCTATTACGGCTTCACCCGCGACAGCGGCCACTTCCTCGCCTTTCCCACCACCGAGAGCTTCACCGCGCAGATCCGCATACAAGGCGAGTTCCGCACCCTCTACGACCAGGCCGGCCTGATGGTGCGCCTCGACGAAACACGCTGGGTCAAAACCGGCGTCGAATTCACCGACGGCGAAGCCTTCCTCAGCACCGTCGTCACCGACGGCAGGTCCGACTGGTCGGTGTCGCAACCCTTCAAGGAACTCGAGGACTTCCACATCCGCGTCACCCTGGCGGCCGGCGCCCTGCGCATCCAGGCTTCGCACGACGGGAGCTTCTGGCCGCTCTTGCGGCTAGCGCCCTTCCCAATCGCCGACAGATACCAGGTCGGGCCGACCGCCTGCACGCCGGGGCGAAGTGGACTGAGGGTGCGGTTTTCGGAGTTTTCGATCGGACCGGCGATTACGACGGATCTGCATGATTTGAGTTGAGGAACGCTGTGACGCATTCAAGCGCCTCATGCCGACTGCACCACCTGGAACAGGAGACACAGCCATCCTCACTCGGGCATGTCGTATTCTCGACGGCAATATACAAACCCAGACAATGCGTCCAAATCTTTGAAAAGCCGCGTTGCGTAGGAACATTCCGTATCGATACGTTCGATCAGTTCCGGTCCGGCAGAGGCGAAAACGTTTGTGGATAATACTTCCGCGCTTTCGATATCAAACTCAGTTGGCTCACGCTCAAGGTAATATCTTATGAGAAGAGCCTTTTCATCGAATTCGACGGCGATGGCCCTAATCGCTGGGTAAATCTCTCCCAGTAGATTTCGCCAGATATTGAGGACAAGCCAGTTTGGAAGTTTGTTCACTGTTGTCGCCCTTGCACTGAGCTCACGAATTCGAATGCCTGAGGAAGTGCCATGTATCCTCCTCCAGGTTCATTTCCTCGGCTAGCTCCCGAATGGTGATCAGTTCCCCTGGAGCCGGCACCACGTCATGCTCGTACAATGGCGTGCATAGATCTTCCAATGCGACTGCGCACTCATTGTGCTTCGCAAGGGATATGTATTCGCCGATATATTCCTCGGGCAGGCGTCCGGTGAAATCACCTATGAGCTTGATCAGCTGTTTCTCAACTTCCATACGCACCTCACGGGGCTTGAGCGCTAAATCTATGAAATAATCCGAGCAACTCACCTATCCATGAGGAATTCGGCATTGCACGAAACACAAACCGTTTACCGGCTGTCCAGCCACTCAACTTTCATCCGGCAGCGAGTATCTCGGCTTTTTTGAACCGCCTGCTCCATCAATATTGGAGTGCAGCGGGCGTGGGCGCCACAGCAGTAAAGCGGGCATCCCTGAAATCACACAGGCGCTGAAAGGCATCTTCGCGCTTGTCGGCATAATATCGGAATTGGCTTTTCGACAATCGGTAGATGCAACCACCCCGGGCAAACACAAGGTCGCCGCCGTCCCAATCCGCCCAATCAGTCTCAGGGAGATCGATGAGCAGGGTTCCGCCGCGATCAATCACGCGATAATCCAGGCCGTACCACGCCTTTTGCCTACGACCGATCGCGAGGAGGATCATCTGGAGCCGCCGACCGTTAAAACCGACCTTTTCCTCAACGTGCGGCTGGCTAAAGCGAAAAAATGCGGCCGCATTCAAACCGCAGTACTGCCCTTCACCGATCTCGATCACCCGCCAACCATCGCGCTCGCGCAGGAGGCCATTGATCGGTTCGTCCTCACCGCGGCCTGGCCGCTTCCCGCACGGCTTGATATGCATTCCCGGCTTTAGCCGGAATCCATCGGCGAGTTTGAAGCTGGCCTCCCACTCGGGGGAATGATTCAAAAGCAGTGTTTCTTCATCCTCGAAAATGCCGCCACCACCCCAGGCATCCCCCTTCGGCCAAAGGGCCAACGCGGTGAAGAATGGGGGCTTTGATATTGCTGTCCAGCTTCCGTAGGGCGCGCGGTTTGTCGCCGCGAAATAGACGAGCAGTCGGCCGGACGGCGAAAGATCGCAACGTCGTTCGTAGATGCGTCCCTTGAACCATTGCCCATGTTCAAAAGTGTCGTTGCGCAGGTCCCAACGAATTAGCTGCACCTGTTTGCTCGGTCCGCGACGGAATATGACACCCGTTCTCGCTGCCCGCGCGAGGATCGCATATAGCCGCGTTGCGGCCGGTTTGTTCCTCTGAGGACCTTCGCCTGGGGGGTCGCGTTCTTCGATGGTCAATTAGACTGCTTCCTAAGCTAGAGGCGTGTTCCTAGGCTAGAGGCGTGAAGGCATCCTAGCCGATACCCTTATGGAAGCTATTTTCCTGCTTTCAATGTAGACTCTTTGATCATACTTTCTAACAGGCTACCTATATCCTCAATCTCCTCTCGATCTTCCAGGCTTTCGTGCTCGAGGACGAATCTAAGTTGCCATCGCCCACCCAGGTTTCCCAAAGCCACAAGCCTAAAGTTTGGAGAAATTGTCCCGAGCAATGCCTGCACGAGGCATACCGTCGTGCGGTTTCACAATTCGATGGCTTCTTTATCCATATCTGTCATTGGGCACCCGCCGTAGGACTCGTTGGAACAACGCTTGGATTAGCGGTCGGAAATATCGACAGAGAGCTGCTTGTAGGCCTCGCGGACCTCTGCAGCACTTTCGAAAATACCTCTCTCAACTGCTCGATCTACCGCGTGGTCCATGTTGGAGTTTACTGCCTTTTCCACGGTAGGCAGACAACGATTAACAAGCACCTTCACGCCAATCCTTGGCGGCTTCGGACGGAAGGGACGCAGAAGCCTATTAAACAACTGTGGATGCTTCCCAGTTAATCGTCTGTCAGAATACGTGTGCGCTCGTAGCTGCGGTCAACGGCGATGTCTACTCTTCCTCGTCCCAGAAAGAGCCAATCGGGCCGTACTCCCCGTCGATCACGATAGGGCACCACCCTACACTACGATTAAAAAAGGCTAGATCTACAACCTGATATTTGTCATCCCCAAGTGGCGCAAGACTAATTGTCCCAAAGCAGTAATGCGTATATTTTCCACCCACCCCTGCCGGCGCACGTTCATCTATTTTTCTGTGGTCCCA
The DNA here is from genome assembly GCF_022385315.1 of Rhizobium sp. K102. Taxonomy (NCBI): domain Bacteria; kingdom Pseudomonadati; phylum Pseudomonadota; class Alphaproteobacteria; order Hyphomicrobiales; family Rhizobiaceae; genus Rhizobium; species Rhizobium sp. K102. The sequence continues at coordinate 60,897 of NZ_CP092435.1, read as the reverse complement.
ATCGCTCACCTTACCATTGGCCGCAGGTAGCGGGTCGACGAAAGCGATCTCGAATTCGGGACCGCGGATGCGGCACAAGCAGGGTATACCTCGCTGCGCAAACAATGTTTCGGTCAGAAGATTCTTGATGATAATAAGTTCTACATTCATCATGGGCTCCTTGGAACAATCACTTCAGCCATATATTTGGAAAATGTTGTTCTTGGACTGAAATATTGCTGTCCGTGCGGATCTCTGATTGCGACGACTTCTATGCCGTTTCTCTTTGTCACTCCATCCACAACCACAAAGTGAGAGAAGCCAGTCGTCGGATCCGAAACCCGAGCGATGACCGGTGTGCCATTGGTCGTGTAGCGGACGAGATCATCGACGTTTCTATTCCTAAAGACATTCGCGTCAATACCTTGATCCTTGAAAAGGCTAACAACATCTCCCGGGAAAATACCGTCTTCCATTGGAGGAATCTTAGCGATCAAAGCCTCAACATCAACAGGCCGTCCTAACGTATCCAATACCATTCCGCAGGAATTATGACCGCAAGTGGGTACCTGACCCTGATCAAGCAACATGCGATTGCCGTTTCTGGTCATAGCATCCGCTCTAAGCGGATTAGTTGGCGCCGACACGCCGCCGGTAACAATTCTCCTGTCTGCGGATTCAGCTCAATATTGTTGAGCGCGGAACGGATGCTGCTATCGGCTGAGTCACTGACCTTGAAGCGTATCGCAAGTGCCTCACCACCTGACGTTACGAGAGTAGCAGCGATAAGACCGAGATCGAGAGCAAGCTGAATCTTCTGTGCTTCCTCATCCGAATAATTCTGCTTCTTGAGCAGGGAAACCAGCAGACTATCGGCTTCCTTGCCGGTGATGAGCGTTTCCGTATAGCCAACCAAGTGGTTGGCACTGTTCATCGCTGTAGCAATCGCAGCAATACACGCCGCCGTCCCAACGTTGCACAGCGCGGTAACACCGACCGTACCTGCGACCTCAAGGATCGCCGACATGCCCGCATTGGTTCGAGCAATCTGGGCCATTGCTCCCTCGATCGCGTCCGGTATCGAGCCACCCTTGTTGACAGCGTCAGCTACGTATCTAGCAAGGATCACATCGAGATAGACTGCGCCCTTGCCCGGAGTGAATTGGGCCAGCGTATCTGCGTCGAAGTCCAGATTTAACGAGCTATCCCCGGGTTGCTGATCGGGGAAGACGTCGATGCCTGCCCTATCCAATCTTGAGGCGAACTTCAGGAAATCCTTGATCATCGAACGGCAGGTGTCCGAGGCGGGATTCTGCTGGCAGACCGCCATCATCACGATGTCATTCTGTAGTGACTGCTGCTGGTAACCTCTGACTTTCGCCCATTCAGCATCGCAATCGGACTGGCATGCCTCAGCTTCCTTGAGGGCCTTTACCGCCTCAAACAGCTCCTTGTCCGCAAGATAATTGTACTGATAATTCGCCGCACCATATGCGGCCCCTTCACCACCGCCGACCGCACCACCGATAGCGGCCGCCAAGCTGGCTCCGATCAACCTGGCAAGTGCTGCACCTTCTTTTGTCCCGTCATATTTGGTGCCTTTGAGCATGCCCTCGACCAGTTTGTCGATTGCAGAACCGAGCATAGTGGTAGCTGCACCACCAAGCGCACCCTTTAGAGCTCCTTCCCAGCCATTGACGCCGCCGAGAATTCCGCCGCCAATGGCATGCAGTAGAGCTCGCCCGGCTCCATCCTTACCCCAAAAGTCTTGTTCCGCCTGCGTCGTAGCTTTCAGCATCAGGTCGTTGGCGATATCGGCCACCAAGCCCGCCATCGTCGCCTGCGCTTCCTGCAGATCGGCTTGCGTCTTGTACTGATCGCGCAGGATGTTTTGCAGATCCGGCAGGCCGGGCAGCGAAGTATTAGTGTTATCAGTGTCTCGGCGGATCGTACCGATGTCCTGCGTCTGGCGCTCTGGATCGGTGATAGCGATGCCGATATTGCCGCCGATAGCCGAATAGGCCTTGCCGGTTTCGTTCTCTCCATCGTTGACCTTCGCGAGGCTCAGGCCACCAGAGCCGATCGAGGCACCGTAGGTGTCGGCCTTCCAGCGCGAATGGGTGTCGACGTCGGTGACTTCAAGCGTGCCTGTTTCGAGATGATTCAGCTCCTCCGAAGCTTGGCTTGTGATCAGCCCGCCCACGAGCGTGGTCTTCTTGTCGACGGTTAGATCAAGGCCGCCGGCGCCGGCATGGATGCCCGACTGCTCGGAGACAATGGCGGCGTCGCCCGTCGCCTTCTGCGTTGCGCCAGATGCGCTGAAGCCGTCGGAGCCGATCGAACCGGAGAGATTGAACTGGCGAGCCTCAGCAGTCGCCGTGTCCACCAGGCTTTCGACCGTCAAGTTGCGGACAGCGGCGGTCACCGAATTTCCAGTAACGGTGGCGCCTCTCAGTGTGAGGTCGTTGGTGAGAATGGTAACGTCGCCGGTGCCATTGACATGGGTATTATAGTGCGTGAGCCCCGTCGTGCCGTCATTGCCCTTGCCGTAGGAGCCGGTGACGTTGACGCCAGGCGTGCCGCAGCCAACCTTCGTGCCGCACTTCCAGCCGACGCCAACACCAAAGCTGTAGGACGAGTTCTGGCTTGATGTATTCGACGTGCCAATCGCGGCGTTGAGGTTGATATTGCCCTTGTCCGCTGACAAGAAGATGTCGCCAGCCAGAGGATCATCAGAGAGCGTCGGCAGGCCGAACTTGTCGTGGCCGGCGGCGATCTGTGCGCCATCGCTGGTGATCGAGCCGTTCTCAGCCTCCAGGGTGATCGAGCGGCCGGCGCGGATGTCAGTGACGACAGGCGTCGAGGAGGACGAGGAAGAGCTGTTCTCCTGATGGTTGACACCAGCCGACAGCGAGACCGAGAAACTGAGGCCTTTCGCCTCGAGCGACGTGTCCGTCAGTTGCTTGTAAGCTTCCTTCAGGCCTTGGTAGCCCTGATAGAAGCCGAGAGCTGCGATTGTGGTGTTGGTGACCGCATTGACGCGGCTGTCGCCGTTCAGGCGCTCGGCCGAGTTCATGATGCTCTGGGCTGCACTTCCCAACTGGCTGGAAACGGAGAGCGTCACGCCGGCAAAGGTCTTTTCGTGAATCTCCTCGTAATTGGTCTTATCCGCGGCCGAGAGAAGGTTGATGTCCTTGCCGGCAAACAGGTTGACATCGCGCTCGGCCGAGGCCCCCGCGGCTTGCAGATTGACGTTGTTGCCGGCGGAGATGTTGAGGTCGCGGCCGGCAGACAGCATCGAGGCCGCATTGGTGTCGGATTGTTGTGCCGAGCTGTCCTTGCTCGTCTGCGCGCCGATGCCTACCGAGAAGCCGCCCCCGCTCGAACCGAAGGAAATGCCGAAGCCAGACTTCTTCTCCTGTTCGGACTGCGAGAAGCTTTCCGCACCCGGCGTCACGTTGACGTCACGCTTAGCCGACAGGTTGATGTCGTTCTCGGCATCGACGGACGAACCCATGATGTTCAGGTCGGTTGTTCGAGCTTTGAGATTGACGTCCTCGCCGGCGGAAAGCGCCGAACCGACATTCAACGTCGACGCTTGGGCGCCCTTGTTCTGCTGGCTACCGTAGATCGAAATGAAGCCGCCGCCGCCGCCGATGCCGAAGCCGGATTTCTTGCGCTGCTCCTCGAGCTCGTGGGTTTCCTGCGCCCCGATGATCGAGACGCTGTCCCCCGTGACGGAAATCGAACCGTCGGCATTGGCCTTCGAGCCCGATATCACCGCCGCGCCGTCGGCGGTCAGATTGATGTTGCCGGATGCGCCGAGTTCGGAGGCGACGGTGGTCTCATCATAACTCTTGTGGCTGGACGAACCCTTGGACAGGAAGCCGCTGCGCGAGCCCTTATCGTCCTTGGCGCTGGTATCCATTCCGGAGGCGATGATCAGGTCACCGCCGGCGCTGATGTTGAGGTCCGCCGGGTCGGTGCCGTCGGCCTTGCCGGCCTCGATCTTCGAGGCCGAGATGACCGTATCCTTGCCCGACGTGATATCGACGCCGCCACCGCCTGTGATGGCGGAACCGACGGCCGTCGTCGTCTCCAGATGCGTGGTCGTCTTCTCGCTGCTGCCGAGGAAACCGCCCTTGAGGCTGAGCTTGGTGTCGAGGGTCGCGGTGTCGGTGGCTTCGGCGATCGTTACGTCGCCGTCGGCCTTGAGAGCGATCTTGCCGTCGGCGGCGAGTTTGCTGCCGACGATGTTGAGATCGTGATCGCCGCTGCTGTTGCCTGCCTTCACCGAGAGATCGCCGCCGGCCGATATTTCCGAGCCGACATGGGTGATCGACGAGGCGGACTTCTTGCCGAAGGTGGATGCCGAGTGCTCCTGGGCGGCGGTGATATTGATATCGTCGCCGGCGCCGAGCGCGACATTGCCGGCAGCCTTAACGGAGGAGCCGGAGAGCAGGATGTCGTCGCCGGCCTTGACCGTCGCATTCGTGCCGGCGGAAAGCTGCGATTGCTGCTGATCGGTGGAGAGGGTCCTAGTGTAGCCGGACTGGTTGTCGCGGGCGACATCGGTCGAGACCACGGCCACCGAACCCTTGTCGGCGGTCACCTCGAGTGTAGTGCCCGCCTTGGCGGAACTGCCGATGACGTTGACATTGTCGGTGGCCTTGATCGTCAAGGCCCCGCCGCTGGCGATCTGAGTGCCAGTGGCATTTTGTTGACCACTATTGTCGACCTTGGCAGCATCCAGCGTTACGTTTTTACCGGTGAGCGAAGCGTTGCCTGTGGCATTGACCTTGACGCCCGTCAGCGCCAGATCGCCGCCACCGGCAAGCTGCAGAGCGCCGCCTGCCGTCACGCCTGCATTGGTTTTGACGACGTTCTGGCCGCCGATCGTCATCGTCTGGGCGGCCAGCGTGATGCCGTTGGTGGCATTGAGCGCCGTGTCGCCGCGCGACAGGAAGGTGCCGCTGCCCTGGATGGAGCTGCCGGAGACGTTAAGGCTGCCGGCGGATGCGATCAGGCCGGAATTGTCGAGATTGCCGACATTGCCGAGGTTCATATCGACCGAGCCGCCCGCCATGACGGCGCCGGCGAACGGCAGGCCACAGCTCGGCATCGCCGGTTTTAGGCCCGCGAGGCTTTGCTTTGCCCTTTAGAAGTTCAGTGAGATTGGAGCGCGACACTCCTGAGCCAACGATAGAGAAGGTTTGGCGCAACTCCATGCCGCCGAGCCGCAGAGGAAACGGTCTCCCCGAGGCATAGCCCTGCTCGATGATCTGCAGTTTGCGTTCCGTTGTCCAGCGTCGCCGCCGGACGTCACCTGTCATCAAGTCAACCTGTCGAAACTCGTTAGACATAAGCTTATCCCCAAGCCTGTGCTTGAGCCTTCCTGCTTATGCTGAGTGTCCGGTCGAAAGTGGGGGCAGTTCACCTTCTTTCCCATAAAAAATAATGGTTCTCCGCGATGTCCTTTTAGAAGAGCCAACCGAAATAGCAAAAAAGCGTATATTCGCATTCTGATCCACGAACCCTCAAATCGACTGTTAAGCGATCAAGCCAAAATTCTCAGCGAAATTTTTCAGAAATTCTTTTTTTTCTTTGTTTTTTTCCGCATCTGCAATCTGTTTTACTATAGCGAGAAGATCCGATGCGGATTTCTCATCGATGTCCTGCAATTCAGCCCCAACAAACTCCATTAACTTCACCGAAAAATCGCTATTTATCATTTCCTCATCGGCTTTCTCTATTTGAAAGAGAAGCTCCGCGAAACAAGATGTTAGGGTTCTAATAAGCCTATCTGTCATTCTGGCACCACCTTTACAGTTATGTTCTTCACGCCTAAATCTTTAAACATTTTAAGCAAACAAACAGAATCACAACTGGCTGATTCCACTCAACTCTTTTTCGGTCAGGCTCTTAATTACCACTGTTACACCATCTCTCTGGCCATACTCTACCAGAGCCTGCGCGGCGTCGGCTCCGCCCGGCTACCGAGCGCTGGTCGGCCCGACGGCCTGGACGCCGGAGCGTAGCGGGCTGAGGGTGCAGTTTTCGAAGTTTTCGATCGGACCGGCGATTACGACGGGGCTGCATGATTTGAGTTAGGGGTTTCCAGAATGCGCTCAGGACGCACTCAGAAGCACCGATAATAACAATCCGACGACGCCAAACTATAAATCATGAGTCTCCGCTCGATAACCCTTCTCAATTCGCTCAACCAGCAAGGGTGCACTGATGATACCGTGGACCGGATATCTCTTTTCCTCATCAGAAAGGCCTCGAGTCAGCATCACTTCCGTTTCGCCATTCCATAACCACCAAGGCCCCCGCCGCCCGTCCCTATCCCGGGCACTGGTCCGAAAGATGGGAAAGACGGAATTTGCATCGGTCACGCTACTGTTTCCGACATTTGCCACTAGGCCTTCGTCAACTGCTTTTTGGACAGGAAAAAAGGCAGAAAACAACAGGAGAGCCAACCACTTCGCTAAAATTATCAAGTCTGTCAGCGTAAAATCCATCAAATACGCGGAGCAGGTGTCCATAGCGCAAATGCTTATGAGTGACCTGAGCGTAGGAAACTCCCTTCGACGTTAAAATTTGAATTACGTCTCCAATTTTAATGCGCTTGCCCATATTTAGAATCCTGGATATTTTGCGTTTCGTAGTAATGTGGCGCCCTTGATCAGAGCCCGCTCATAGGCTGTCGGATTCTTTGTTTTTGAAATTGAGTTAATCTTATTGATTAACGTGCCACCATTCTTTTCCAGCCCATAGTATTTTATTAGAGTTTGCTCAACTGCCCCTGGCATCCTGTCTCGACAAATTAGAAAGACCAGGAATTTCTGCAACGACGATTTCTTTCGATCGCAGGTGCTTAATTCCCCGCTTTGCAACATCGTCAGTAATGCCAACGTATCGGACGACACCGTTGATTTCGCAACTATAAACAAAACGCAGAGCGACTACGCGGCGACATTCTTCTTGGGCGCTCAACTTACCAAAACTTCGGACAAGCAGCGAAAGCCTCCCCCAAGTTGCGAAGAAACGGCCCATCCAGGTCGCTCTTCAAGTGAGCTTCGAGGCGTATCGTTCCTTGTGAAGTGATCGGCTCATGCACTTGAATTGTAATTTCAAAGCACGTTGCAGTGCGTTGGATAACAAAACAGAAGTATTCGCTCATGTCCAAAAGCTTGAGGATTTCCGGCTCTTTCGATGACAGATCGATCCTAAATTGATCCCATATCTCTGTATCGAACCAAACATCTGTCGCGAGGTAGGAAAAACATCCTGTGGAATGTTTTATACCCAACCGGACGCTCCAGCGCGTTGAGCGTTGATCGTTTGGATCGAGCTCAAGAAAGCCCAGCTCCAAGGAAACGTTTTCCGAGTCAAAAGTTATATCAGTCATTTGTACAAAGCATGTTTGATCACAGGGAGAGTTTCTTCGCACTGCGATGTGTGATCTATTGGGGCCAGAGCTTACTTCAAAATGGATCATTTAAACGGCGCAAGGTCAAAGGCTTATCCATGGTTGAGTCATCCAAATAATTCAGAAATGCTGTCCGGGACGGTTGGCGCAGACTTACCAATATTGTTTTTGATCAACCAAGGACCGGCAACGAGATCGATATTGTCGATGCCGCCTCCATCAAATAAATTCTCTAAATCTTGACGGAACTCCTCAAATCCACCTTCGTATAAGGTTTTTCTAAAGTTACCATTTTCCTGGCGGATGGATTTTCCAGGACTAAAATCTCCTTCAGAAATCAGGAAATTTGCCAGCCGGAGTGCGTGGTTAAATCTGTCGACTTCAGATTTTTCGTATGGGGCATCCTCTCTGTCGAAGCTAACGACACCGATGATGAACCCAAAGAATATTATATCTCTATCTCCTTCATCATAGAGGTAATCCACCGTTGTCTTTGCATATTCTCGATCCATAGTTTGCTTCTTGTCCGAATGGAAGCTTATCGGCGGCCCCCGGCACTGCGAAACTCAGCGCTTATCCGGAGGAATTTGAATATACTTTTCGGTTGGGCCGGAGAGGGCGCCAGCAGTATCTCGTCGATACACCTCTCAATAAACGTAGAAAACGTCCTGTTCACCACCGTCCAGGTCGTCTTCTCGCCCTTGCAGAGGAACCCGCCATTGGTGCTGACACATTGGAGACCGCCTTCTTTTACTTTCGGAGCTCGGCTCAATTGCTGGGCGGCGTCCTGAAGATTGAATGCATGCCTGGCAATTGATCCGCCTGCGCCAAAAAATCGTGTGCGACTTGTACATTTGCGTTGTCGCCTAAACCTATCACGCCAAAACCAAAATCATCGTGGGGGTAAAAAGCCAGATTCCATTCGCGTGAGATTATGAAGCAATGACCATACAGCCCATACACAACCATCTTTGCGATAAGTAAAGATCTTACACTTTCGATAGGGAAACCATGCACTATCATGAGGGCAATATTCGCCCATTCCCTTTCGACCGATTCAGTATATTCCTGCGAACTAGGATCACGCCCAAATCGTTCTTTGTAACCAAATTCTTTGATAAGCCCAGTCCCCACAAGGCCCTTTATCAAATTGCCGTCTCGCTGGTCATCCGCAGCATCGCCGTAATGCCCAACTTCGTCAGAGTTTGCGTGCACCGAGGATGCAATCACAAAATATTCAAGATCGTTTCTGAAATATCGCATGAAGAAGTCGACGGCGGATTCTTCGCTGCCCGGCTTATATCGGGTGTCTTTTTCGAAAAAACCGAGGAAGCGAGCTGATGCTCCATATCCCGCGAGGTTGACTGATTGCAGTAGCAACTGAAGGGTATCGCTCATTCTTCTCATAGACAGCTTGGTTCCGCCTTCCGGGACGCTGCTAGATGCCTCGTTGCTGAAAATGGACTGAGATTTTTTCTAGGATAGTCCCGACATTTAATCGAGTAGGTAATAGTCAGGTGTAAATCTTAATTCGCCGCGGTCAGTGACCACCAAAGCACCCTTTTGCAGGTTGGCTTCAAATCCAAGCTCGACGAACGTTAAGGCATGTATCGACGAGGGGCTTTTTGTCAGCAACAGAAAATCCCGCCAATGCCGTCGCCCGGCTCCTCCGCCAACTCCCCAGATTTGTCGTCCATTGTCGACACCATGACAAAGTTGGGAAATCGGGCGTCATTACGAAATTTGCCTATATCCCGCATAGCAATCATATCTATCGACGTCCAACATAAATCCATACTTGTCGAAAATCATGCCGTTACTAATTTTGTCTATCTTGTATGACCCGTACATTAATGGATCTTGATCAGGAACCGATAATACGCGCCTGAAAAACTCCAGATCGCTGAATTCTACATCAAGTGTATTCTTCAGAACTTGACCATTCTTCTCATACAACTCTAGAACAAGCGAAACTTGCATAAGGTCATCCTTTTGGTGTCGTTCGTCCAGGCTTAGGAGGTTTCGTTTGCGTCCCGGTCACCGGATCGTATTCACCGAGATGCTTCTTTCCCGACTTATCGAATTTCTCAAGTTTACCGTGTTGGTAGTCCCATTCATAAATGTTTCCCTTGCTGTCATACCACCGCGCCCTGCCGCCAACTGGCTTTCCCTTTTGCAAATCCGGAATTCCCGGTATTCCTTCTGCGGTCTTTGGTGGCGGGAAATATTTCTGATCACCACCTCCATTCGAATTCTGGCTCAACACGATGTTAGGCATGCCCGCATTGCTGAGCGTAATTTGCATGTCCTGCAACATGTACGCTGTCATCGGTTGATTGCCAATTGTCCCGCCGGTTAGGTAAATGGCGCCGCCATCGTCGTATACTTCAATAGTAAGGCTTGCCCTGGTTCCGTCAGGATAGGTCACCAAGACCAATCGGCCGGGTTGCTCACTTTGACCGGAAACCCGCACCGTACTTCCATCCGCAGCAGTAAACCTTTGATCGATATCTTGCCCTGTTGACCCTGCTGACACCAAAAGAATAGCGCCGGCCAAACCTGCGACTGCCACACCCGTGGTTCCTATGATCCCACGGACAATACCCGTCATTTGCTCGTAATCAGACAGGCAGTCCGCCGCCTGCGTCGCAGTAAACAGCTTTGTCTGTCCATTTGGCAGCGAAATCAGGCAGCCCGTCTGCGCGTATGCGGGGGTAATTATCCAGTCGAAGATATTGAAATCGATACTGCCTTGCTGTTGGCCGCACTGTTCGAGTTGATCACGGACTTGGGGGTCGTCAAGATAGGTGAACATTTCTTTTGACAAGGCAGCTTGCTCCGGGCTCCTCACTCCTTCAGCAACCATCCGGTCCAATAGATCACCGAGAACCTCAACTACTGTCTTGCCAGCGGATAGGGCGGCTCTCACGCTAGTGTCGGAAAGATAGAAGTCGATACTGGCATGTTTGTCTTTGGTAATTTCGTAGGCCTTTTGGGGATCCCGGTTGAGGTTTTGCAACGATGGCGTCGCGCCCTGCGCCGTCAGCTCGGACTGCTTCTCTTCGTTGCGAATGGTTATCTCGCCGGGACCGACGGTCGCACGGACGGTCTGGCGCGTGTCGTCGAGCTGATACGTGCCTTCGAGGGTATTGTTGGCCGGCGGCGCACCGGGCAGTTCGTTGCCGGGAACCTCGATGCCGATTTGGGCGCTGAAGCCCTCATAACCCTTCTGCCCGAGGAAATCGCTGTAGGTCAGTGTATCGGTTGAAAGCACCAGGTCGCCGCTATTGGAGATGATCTTGCCGGCCTGAAGATCGGTGTTGCCGCCGACTTCGATATCCATCTTGCCGGTGAACAGCAGGCCGGATTGCTCGCTGATCCAGTTCGTGGCACCCGAGCCGAGACCGCCGCCGAACTGCAAGCCCGAAAGCTGAGTGGTCACAGGCAGAAAGTTGCTTCCTACCGTCCCGCCCAACGAGAAGCCGGCAGAGGCAGAGCTGTTGGCGCTGCTGCCGAGATCGCGCGTAGAGATGATGCTGAGATCGCCGCGGACATCGGCCGTGATCGTATTGCCGGAAACGACGGCGCCCTTGAGTGTCGTGTCGTTGCCGGAGCTGATCGTAATGTCGCCGCTGCCGGTGACATGGCTGTTGACTTGTGTGATCGAGGTAGCATCGGATTTCGACGTTCCCGCGCCGGCGCCACCGGTGACACCTACGCCTACGCCTTGCAGGCCGATACCCGCGCTGACGCCGAAGCTGGCGTTCGCCGATTTGCTGTCGCTACCCGTCTCGCTGGTCGCCTGAGCGCTTTCCAGCGTGATGTCGTGACCGGCCTTCAGCGTGATATCGCCGAACTTGTCGTCGCCCACCAAAGGCGCAACGCCATAATCATATCCCGCCACTATCTGTGCGCCGTGCCCGGTTAGATCGCCAGAGGTCGCTTCGATAGCGACCGAGCGTCCGGCCTCGATGCTGGTGACGACGGGCGTAGAGGTGGACGCGAAGGCGCTGCTCTTTTCGTAGTTGAAGCCTGCCGTCAACGAGACAGAGGCGATGTTGCCTCCGTCCTTGGCGATGCTGGAGAGCTGCTGGAGCGCGTCATAGGCTTTAAGCGAGGCGAAGGCGGCGTTGGCTGCCGTGTACCCGTCGGAAATACCGGCGATCTTCTGTGCAGCGCCGGCAATACTCTGGCCCGCACTGACCAGCCCGGTCGAAACCGACAGCGTCACACCGGCAAAGAACTGCTCGTGTACGCTCTCGTAGTTCGACTTGTCTTCCGCACTGAGCAGATTGACGTCGCGCTCGGCGGTGATCGCAACATCGCGGTCGGCCGAGACATCGGCGGCCTGCAGATTGGCGTCGCGACCGGCCTTGATCGTCAGATCGTTGCCGGCCGAAAGGGTGGCCATCGCATTGGTCTGCGAGCCTTGCTTCGTCGTGTCGGAAACCGACGACATGCCTATACCGATCGAGAAGCCGCCGCTGCTCGAACCGAAGGAAATACCGAAACCGGAGCGTTTTTCCTTCTCCTCGGACGATGCGCTTTCGGCGCCCGGGGTGATATTGACGTCGCGGGCGGCATCGAGCGTGATATTGTTGTCGGCGTAGATCTGCGAGCCGAGAATGTTGACATCGGTGTCGCGGGACTTCAGCGCCACGTCGGTTCCGGCCGACAGCACCGAGGCCACGTTGAGCTCAGAAGCCTGCTTCCCGCTCTTCTGCTCCTTGCCCCAGAGCGACACGAAGCCGTCGCCGGAGCCGACGAAGAGGCCGGACTTCTTGCGCGTGACCTCAAGCTCATGCTGCTCGGCCGCACCGATGACCGAGACGCTGTCACCCTCGACGAAAATCGCGCCGTCGGAATAGACTTGTGAACCCGCGATCACCGCCGCGCCGCCGGCGTTCAGATTGATATCGCCGGATGCGCCGAGTTCGGAGGCGACCGTCGTCTCGTCATAGCTCTTGTAGCTGGATGAGCCTTTCGACAGGAAGCCGCTGCGTGAGCCCTTGTCATCCTTGGCACTGGTGTCCTTGCCGGAAGCAATGACGAGGTCGCCGCCGGCGGTGATGTTCAGATCCGCCGGGGTGGTCTCCTTGCCGGCTTCGATCTTCGAGGCGGAGATGACCGTGTCCTTGCCGGATTCAATATCGACGCCGCCAGCGCCTGTGATGGCGGAACCGACGGCCGTCGTCGTTTCCAGATGCGTAGTCGTCTTCTCGCTGCTGCCGAGGAAACCGCCCTTGAGGCTGAGCTTGGTATCGAGGGTCGCGGTGTCGGTGGCCTCGGCGATCGTTACGTCGCCGTCCGCCTTGAGAGCGACCTTGCCGTCGGCGGCAAGCTTGCTGCCGACGATGTTGAGATCGTGATCGCCGCTGCCGTTGCCCGCCGTCACCGAGAGGTCGCCGCCGGCCGATATTTCCGAGCCGACATGGGTGATCGATGAGGCGGATTTCTTGCCGAAGGTGGATTCGGAATGCTCCTGCGCGGCGGTGATGTTGATATCGTCGCCGGCGCTCAGCGCGACATTGCCACCTGCCTTGACGGAGGAGCCGGAGAGCAGGATGTCGTCGCCGGCCTTGATGGTCGCATTCGTGCCGGCAGAAAGCTGCGATTGCTGCTGGTCGGTGGAGAGGGTCTTGGTGTAGCCGGACTGGTTGTTGCGGGCGACATCGGTCGACACCACGGCCACCGAACCATTATCGGCGGTCACATCGAGCGTCGTTCCCGCCTTGGCGGAGCTGCCGATGATGTTGACATTGTCGGTTGCCTTAATCGTCAAGGCCCCGCCGCTGGCGATCTGGCTGCCGGTGGCATTTTGTTGACCTGAGTTGTCGACCTTGACGGCATCGAGCGTCACATTCTTGCCGGTGAGCGCGGCATTGCCTGTGGCATTGACGGCAGCGCCCTTCAACGTCAGGTCGGTCGCAGCAGCAAGCGTCGCATTGCCGCCGGCGGTGACTGCGGCGTTCGGGTTGACCATCGCCTGGCCGCCGAGATCCATGGATTGCGCGCTCAGCGTCAGCGCGCCGGAAGAGGAGAGCGACACGTCCTTGCCTGATTTGAAGCTGCCGCCGTTCGACGCAATCGAGGAGCCGGAAACGGAGAGGCCGTTAGAGGCGACCATGGCGCCGGAATTGTTGATCGCGCCGCCGCCAATGGTGACGGATGTGCCCGACATCAACGCGCCGGAGGCGGTCAGCTGCGCCGTTGCCGTGCTCGGGAGATAGACGACCGGCGCCCACACCTCGATGCCATTGACCACCTGCTTCTGATAGAGGACGACCGGCTTCGTCAGCGCGGCGACCGCTTCGGGGGTGAGCGCCTGGCCGACCTGCAGATGATTGTCGCGGGCGTAATTGGCGCCATTGTCAAGCAGCGTCTTGACCTGCTCGGTGGCATCGCTGCCGGGGATGAAGGAGCCCGGTCCCAGACCCTGACCGGCAAGCTGCTGGATCTGCTTTGCGATCAGCTGGTTCTCGAAATAGGCGTCGCCCAGGAAGGGAATGGTGGTGTCCGGCTGGTAGCCGATGCGGTCCATGAAATAGCTGGAGCCGTAGAGGGTGCCGACATCGAGGAACTTGGCGCGGGTTTCGAACAGGAAGGTCTGGCCGGGTATGTTGCCGCCGACGCCGCCTGATTGCGGATTGGTCGGGGCGACAAGCGTGGTGCCGAGGCCCGAATTGACGTTGAAGAGGGCGCCGCCGGCGGTCAGGCCGCTGAGAGCCGACAATGGATCGCCGGGATTGCTCGGCGCCGCGACGCTGGCGCCGCCGGCCACCGAGCCGGCCGCCGACGTGTTGTTGACGCTGCCGAAATTGACGGAGAGCGCGCCACCGGCCTTGATATTCGCCGATACGCCGCCGATCGCCTGGACGGAGTTGACGATCGTCGAGCCGTTGGCGATGTTCTTCGAAGGATTGGCGTTGCCGTTGGCATCATAGGCGGTGCAGGCGCCCTGGGCGTTGCAGGTCGTCGTCGTCGTGCGGAAGAGGGTGACGCCCTCATTGGTCAGCGTCGAGCCCTTCAGTGTCGCGTCGCCGCCGGCCTCGATCGAGCTGTAGGCATTGGTGAGATTGGTGGCGTCGATCGTAAGATTGCGGCTCGCCCGGATCGTCGCTTCGGGGCTCAACGTGCCGATCAGGCGGTCCTCATAGACCGACTGGCTGAGATGGGACGACCAATCCCATGTATAGGTGGTGCTTTCGTCCGAGCCGCTGAAATTCACCTCGTCGACGATGAAATAGCGCGACGGATTGTTGGGATCGGCAACCGGATTGCCGTTCGCATCCCGCGGCACGCGGGCCCTGATCCAGTCGATGATCGGCGTGACCTTCTCCGGTCCGTCGGCCGAGATCCAGGTCCAAGCGCGATAGGTCGTGCCGTCGGCCAGCGTCGCCTTCGACCAGAGCAGCGGCTCATAATCCTGCCACAGCCCCGGATCGACGCCGGCATAGAGCTGGAACATGTTCTGATCTGCGGTCTCGAGGTAACCGAAAGGCATGCCGGCAACCACAGGGTTGAGAGTAAAGCCGGTGACGACGCCTGATGAAACCAGTACGCCGGTCGTCCATTGCGGCGCAGCCGCCCGCTCGTTGGTCAGGTTGCCGGTCAGGATCGACATTTCGTTTCCGGCCTGGATGAGGCCGGAGATATTGGTGACCTCAGTGTTTCTCAGTCCCGATGCCGTCCCGGCGATCTCGAGGTCGTTGCCGGCGAGGATGGCGCCCTGATTGTTGGTGAGCACCCCGCCGATGAACAGGCGGGCGTCGTTGCCGGCATAGGCAAGGCCCGTGGCACTGTTGGTGAAATTGCCGGAAATATTGAGGGTCAGATCATCCTTGGCCGCCAATTGTCCGGCATTGGTGAGGGACGGCAGCGTCAGCGTCAGGTCGTCGGCGGCGAGCAGCGCCGTGCTGGCCGAGGTGGAGAGGCCGTCGGCATTGATGACGATGTCGCCGGAACCACCGGCATCGGTGACGGCATTGATGGTGGCGCCGCTGAGATCGGCCATGCCGGAGAGATTGAGGGCGAAGCCACCGAGCGTGAGGCTGTTGTTGCTGAGATCGGCGCTATCGGCGTTGAATGTCAGCGTGCCGCCGACGGCGATGTTGCCGGCGGCGCCATTGGCGAGATCGACGTTGGTGGTGGTGAAGGCCAGGTTGCCGGTGGTGCTGGTGGGATTGCCGTAACTGATCTGGCCCGAGGCCGTCAGCGCAGCGTTGCCGAGACTTCTGGAGTTGGCCATAGGCGATGTTCTCGCTCGCTGCAGCCGAAAGATTGCCGCTGCTCAGCATCGCGTCGCCGATGACGATCGAACCATTTGCGGCGGCAAGGCTCATGTCGCCCGCCTGCTGCAGCACCAATGTGCCGTTGGCGGATTGGGCGGTGGCGGCGAAATCGACGCCGGAGGCGACGGTCGCCGCCGCAATCGAGCGGCCGGTTGCCGTGACGTTGCCCTGCGCCAGGACATCGCCCGATATGCCGATGTCGGCGCCGGCGGAAAGGGTGAGATCGCTGCCGCTGACAAGCGACGCTGCGGAGATCGAGCCTGACGTCGCAGCGATCGTCAGCGTATCGCTGCTCTTGACCGCCCCTGCAATCTGGATGCCGCCGGATGTGGCGGAGAGGTCGAGCGTATTGCCGGCGACGACGCTGCCGGCGGCAATGCCTGCCGCCGAGGAGATCTCGACGTTGACGGCGCTGTTGACCTCGCCGCCGACGCTCAACAGGCCGCTGCCGCTCGACAGCACGATGTCGCCATCGGCAGCGATCGTATCGAGGGTGATCCCATTGTCGGCCTCGATGGCGGCTTTCGCTTTCGAGGTGACCTTGGCGGCCGTCACTTTCGCCTTCGAGGAGATCGAAACGCCCTGCTCACCGGAGACGTTGCCGAGCGAGATTTTGCCGTCGGCCGACAACGACAACTCGTTGGTGTTGGCGGCAAGATTGCCGCTCATGCGCACGCCGGCGCCCTGTTCGGTGACGACGATCTTGATGCGGTCGGCCTGCATGGCGCCGAGTGCGGTGCCGTCGATCGCATATTCGGGCGTGCCGGAGATCGGCGCGAGCGCCTGGGAATCGCCCGTCGCATAATCGAAATTGGACGCACCCGCCGTCACGCGGAGCGACTTGCCGTAGACCGGGCCGTTGACATGGACGGTGCGCGAGACGATGTCGAACAGATCAACCGCGCCGGAGCCGGCGGCGAAATTGCCGCCGTTCGGTCCGATGGTGACGTCGCCGCCATTGACGGTAAAGCCGTTGAGCTTGCCATCGGCACCGATATCGGGAACGCCCGTCGTCAATGTCGCATGCGGCGTGTTGATGAAGCCGCAGCCATCGCAGGTGATGCCGTTCGGGTTGGCGATGATCACATCGGCCCGCCCGCCGAACACCTCGGTCGGCCCGTTCAAGGCCGAGCGGTTGCCGCTGGTGACCTCGTTGAGGATGACCGATGCCGGCCCTGATGTGTTGAGATTGGGATTGCCCGGCGTGACGCCGCCGAGATTGGAATTGCCGATCTCGCCCTTGAAATTGTTGAGGATGAGGCCCGGGGTGCCGACATTGAAATTGTCGTATTTGTTGTGCGACAGACCCTTGCTGTTGGGCGTGACGATGTCGATGAGCGGCACGCCGTTGGGTGCCGCGCCGACGCCCGGCTGATTGGCGGCAGGCGCCGAGGTGCTTGCCGAGACCGACTGGGCATTGGCCAGCATCGGCTGAAAGACCAGCAGCGCGCTGAGCACGAGCGCAAGCGAGCGATGGGCACGCCTGCCGAGCCGGCAGCCAAGACCCTTGCCATTCGAACCAAGACCGGTTTTTTCACGCATCGCTTCGTCTTTCCAAACGCACAACTGGTTATTTGTCTCGAGATCAACCACGGCCCGGCGCTGCCTTGCCGGCAGCGCCTCGCCTCGTCTCATTATTTCTGGGTGAGCCAGGTCTTCACATTGCGGGTGAAGGACTTGGACAGGCGCTGTGCCATGACATCAGGCGCGCCGGACGTTGTCGCCGCATTGACCGCGACTGCGATGATTACGCCGTAACCGCTTCCGCGCATGGAGAGGTCTTCGCCATGGATGTTTTGCGCTTGGGCGATCAGTTGCCCGGTCTTGGCATCCTCCAGCCGAACGGTTCCGTCGATCATGCTGTCGTGACCACCGATAATGCGGGCCTGCTTTGTGGTGACGTCGAACACATGCAGCGTCACGACCAACCTGCCCCTGTTCGGGCCGCCCGGCACGCCGATCAGTTCCTTGGACATCGTGGCTTGGAGGGTACGAACCGCGTCGGAGACCTGCTGGTCGGGCTTATCGCCAAAACCGAATGTCTTGACGTCGGGAGCCAGCTCGATCCGGATCTCGCGCACAGACGTGCGCTGCAGGGCCGCAATCAGCCGAGGATCTGTCCTGGTGGTGACGCAGGACGCCAGTGTCGCCGCCAGCAAGAGAAGGGTTAGAAAACGCACAATACGCATACGGAACTCCGAATTCATGGATAAGATTCAAGGACCTGCTGAACTCAGTCCCGGTTGTCCGACGACGAGGCAGGCTTTGGCTTACTGTCCAGATGCTTGTAGAGCTCGGTCAGCTGGGACTTCGGCGGCGGGCACCCCTTCGATTTGGCGATGCTGGTCAGGACATTGTTCCTGTTGCGCAAGGCATCGATCTCGACCTTCTCAGGTGATTTCGGGTCCATGAAAAACAGCGCCGGCAGAAACAGCAGCACACCGGTCGCCCCAAGCACGATGTTCTTGCCTTGCGCATCGGTGCGCTCCTTCACCGTCGAGGTGATCTGCCGTTCGTTCGCCTCGAATTCGCGGGTGATGCCGGCGCAGTCGAAGGCGCTGTCGGTCGGATTGGTCGAAGCGACCGGACGGGCCTCGCGTCCGGCGCAGCCGGCAAGAGCGATGGAAAGGGAAAGGATCAGCGCCGTCGGCCGCGACAGGCTTCTGCCGCGCTTGATCGTCGAAGTGTCGTGGGTGGTCATTGTCTTGCTTTCGTTACCAATGCGCAGATGCGCTGAAATAAAAGAGCCCGCCGTCGACATGGTCGACGCTGCTGGCAAGGATGTCGGAATAGCCGAGGTCGGCGCTGATCGTGCCGCCGACGGCGCGGATCCCGGCCGTCCAGCCGGCAAGATCGCCGCCTGTCATGTCGAAGCGCTTTTGCGCGTAGACGTGGCCGTAGTCGAACCCGAGATAGGGGCGCAGTTCGCCGAACGCCTTGGCGGCGGCGCCGCCGCTTTCGTTGGATTTCGTTCTCCAGACGATCTCGTTGTGGCTGAACACGCCGTTATTGCCGAAGAGCACGCTTTCGCGGGTGCCGCGGACATTGCTGTAGCTGCCGAGGGACATCTGCTCGGCGCCGAGAAGATTATCCGGGGAATATTGGCCGCTGACGAGCGACGTCAGCTCGAACTGGCGGCCGATGGCCTGGAAGGGCTGCGTGACGGTGATGGTGGCGTTGAATTTCGAAAATCGCGGATCGGCATCTCCCGCGCCGGGCTCTCCAGCCTTGACGGCATCGAAAAGACCGAGCCCCCGGTCGTAGCTGGCATCAAAGACCCAGATACCGCCGAACATCCGCCGGGAATGAGAAATGCCGATCTCGCCGACCGTATAGCGGCGGCTGCCGACCTCGATCAGATTGCCGAGCAGGAAGTTGTTCGTCTGCTTGTAGGTGAGGCTGCTGCGGACCGTGGTGATCGAATCCTTGTCGCGCATGACGACGCGATCGATGCCGATGCCGGCCTGCCCCGAATTGCCGGAGGTTTCGAGCGTGCTGAAGTTTCCTTCGACGGCGCTTTCATATTGGTACCAAGAGCCGTTCAGCGAAACGGTGGAATAACCGTAAGGGACGCTGACGCTGCCAGAATAGCTGTTGCCATAGCCGTTTCCGTCATTCTCCCACGGATAGTCGGGACCGCTGTGCTCGTATGAGAAATTCCACTGGTCATTGATGCCGAGCAGATCGTCGTAGCCGAGCGATGCCGAGCTGCGGGAAAGGCCGGTGCTCTCCTGCCCCATATTGTTGTTGCCGAGCGAGACATGCCATGGCCGGCCCGGACGGTTTTCGATGTTGAGGATGGAGGTTCCATCCTTGGGACCGGGCAGCATGGCCGACTTGGCGTCGTTGGCCTGCAGCCGGTTCATCTGGTCGAGCCCCTGCTCGATGTCGCGGATATTGACGACCCGGCCGATCAGGCCGGGAAAGGCGCTCGCCAGCGAAGCGTTGCCGGCCGCTTTCTTGCCGTTGAGATAGATGTCCCACAGCGTGCCTTCGACGACGAGCAGGCGCAGGATCCTGGTCTTGCGGATATCCTGCTGCGGCACATAGGCCCGCGAGGTCACATAGCCGCGGTCGATATAGAGATGGGTGACATCCCTGAGCACCGCGTTGATCTCAGCAAGCCCGACGCAGCGGTTGCCGTAAGGCGCTGTCACCTTGCCGATCTCAGCCGCCGAGAGCAGGTTCGCCCCGTCGATTTCGACCCGGGCGATGTCGAAACAGGCGCCGTTCCCCTGGCCGGCGGGCAAAGTCCGGTCTTCCGCGTCCGCGCCGCCGCCCGGTGTCGCGCGCCGCAGGGCATCCAGCCGCTGCGTCTGCGACCGCTCCTCCTGACGGCGGTTGAAGTCGTCGGCTGGCGATTGCGCATAAGCAGGTGCGACAGCCGTCACGAGGACGGCGCCGGCGAGCAGGCAGTATCGAATTTCTGTTGTCATGGGTGAAATTCGGCTACTTCGCGGCAGTGGATTGGAGTTGATCGAGGGCCGGGCTCAGCCCTTTGAGCGAAAAGCGGATATTGACGTCCTGGCCGTTCATCAGCCGCACCAGCCCTTCGGCGGTCAAGCCCTTGCGCAGCGCTGCCGTCGTCTTTGCATCCAGGGCCTGCTGCGCCCAGCATCCGGCCTCGTTGCAATTGCGATAATCGAGTTTTGCGAGGGGCTTGCCGTCCGCCTTGATCGCCAGGCCGGAGGGCAGGAAGACGTTGAGCGGCAGAAGCGCGGTCAGCATCAGCCGCGGCTTGCCCTTGCTCTTGCCTTGAGAAGCGGCCGGCGCTGTGGCGATCGCCAGCGTCAGGACATTGACGTTCTTGCCGTCCTTGGCGACTTGCGCCACCTGCGCGACTTCGCAGGCTGCCGTGTCGCCGGAGCCCGTGCAGCGATAGTACCAGTCGTCGAATTTCTGCGATTTGATGGCCGGCGCCTGGCCTTGAACCACCGCATCAGGAGATTGCGAAAGGGACGGGCTGGAACAACCGAGGAATACGAGGAGGGAGGCGACGGTCCGGAGACCTCCCTTCATGTGGCTTATCGAAAACTTGCCCATCAAAAAATACAACTTCAGGAGGATTTTACTTGCGTGCAGTGCCATATCGCTACAATCGCGCTCACCGTCAACCTGAACGTGTCAGAACGGTAAAGTTTCGGTTAGATATTTACGTCGCGTTTCCAGCAGATAAATCCCTGTATTCGCCGGACTCTTGACAGAAATTTACCGGCAAATTCAAGACTCGGTAGTACTGAAATAACGAAAACGATGAGACAACACGCAACTTACGCGGAGCTGTCCAAATGCGCGCATGCATTGAAAATACGGATAGGCAAACGCGAAGGGTGAATAAAATAATACAATTTGAAATTAAGAAAGCCTGCAATGCCTCATCTTCCAAGAAGATTTGCCCGCCGCCCGTCGCACCCTTCCCCGAATAAACACTGAAACTGCGGCAGATCACGCAGGTATTGCGTCACCATCAAATATAATTTCATCTGAATTGCACCCATGGTTGCCGCTGTTATTCCTGACCAAAAAGGGAGGCAAAGGCCGGGCGTTCCGGGACGCCTTCCCGCAATGCTGCTGTCGCAACCCGAATCATTGGGCTCTCCGGCTGGCAAGATCCGCTGATCATCCGCCCCTAACCATGGCTCAGTCGCCCTCAGCCGCGAATGTCATTTTCGGGATGACAGCCGCGTCCTTCTCTGCGAAAAAGAGGGCGATGAGAGACAGGGGCGTTCGTCGACAGACGGGCTGAGAAGAACCCTTCGAACCTGAACCGGATAATGCCGGCGGAGGGAGTCGCTCGGGTCAGCGCCGTAGACGCCGCCCCGCGCCTGCCCCGCCTGAAAGGGGCGCCATGCAGAGCAAGACCACCTCGGGAGCCATGCTGGAGGCGATGCGCGAAAAGCCGCCGCTCGTCCACTGCATCACCAATTATGTCGCCATGAACATCGCTGCCAATGTGCTGCTTGCATC
Organism: Rhizobium sp. K102; assembly: GCF_022385315.1. NCBI lineage: Bacteria > Pseudomonadati > Pseudomonadota > Alphaproteobacteria > Hyphomicrobiales > Rhizobiaceae > Rhizobium > Rhizobium sp. K102. Next base: position 39,225 of record NZ_CP092435.1, on the reverse strand, counting down.
CGGCGCCTCGCCGGCCATGGTGCACGCGCCTGAGGAAGCCGGCGAATTCGCCGGCATCGCGGGCGCGCTGACCGTCAATATCGGCACGCTGTCGACGCAATGGCTCGACGGCATGCAGGCGGCAGCGAAGGCCGCGGCCTCAGCCGGCAAACCCTGGGTGCTCGATCCGGTGGCGCACTACGCGACGGGCTTTCGCCGCAATGCGGTCGCCGATCTGCTGGCGCTCAGGCCCACGATCATCCGCGGCAACGCTTCCGAGATCATCGCGCTTGCCGGCGGAGAGAGCCGCGGCCGGGGTGTCGACAGCCGCGATCCGGTCGAGCAGGCGGAAGGATCGGCCCGCCGGCTCGCGGAGCGGCAGCAGGCCATCGTCGCCGTTACCGGCGCCGTGGATTTCGTGACCGATGGCGCCAGGGCAGTGCGCATCAAGGGCGGATCGGTGCTGATGCCACAGGTCACCGCGCTCGGCTGCTCGCTCACCTGCCTCGTCGGCGCCTTTGCCGCCACAGTGCCCGAGGATCTGTTCGGCGCGACGGTCGCGGCGCTTGCGACCTTTGCCGTCGCCGGCGAAGATGCCGCGCTCGGGGCGGCCGGTCCCGGCTCATTCGCCTGGCGCTTCCTCGATGCGCTGGCCGCGCTCGACGGCGAAGCGCTGGATGCCAGGGCCAGGGTATCGATCGCATGAAGGCTTTCGACCTTTCGCTCTATCTCGTGCTTGATCCGGATCTCTGCGCCCGGATCGGCATGGTCGAGACTGCCCGTCTTGCCGTTGCCGGCGGCGCGACGATGGTACAGCTGCGTGACAAACAGGCCGGCACGCCGGGGATGATCGAGACCGGCCGCGCCTTGAAACAGGTGCTCGATGGCACCGGCGCCCGCCTCATCGTCAATGACGACGTCGAGGCGGCGATCGCCATCGGCGCCGACGGGTTGCATATCGGCCAGGAAGACATGGATGCGCGCACCGCGCGGGAGATGATCGGCCCCGACATGATCCTCGGCCTCTCGGTCGAAACCGAGGCGCTCTCCGCCGCCGTCGATCGAAATCTCGTCGATTATACCGGTGTCGGCCCGGTGTTTGCGACGCCGACCAAGGCCGACTACAAGCAGCCGATCGGCTTTGACGGTCTTGCCAGGCTGGTGCAGCTCTCGCCGGTGCCGTCCGTCGCCATCGGCGGGCTGAAGGCGGAGCATGTGGCCGACGTCTTTGCCGCCGGCGCCAAGGGACTTGCCGTCGTCTCCGCCATCTGCGGCACGCCGGATCCGGAAGCCGCCACCCGCCGCATCGCCGCAGAAATCCGAAAGGTCCCGGCATGATCCGCAACGTCCTCTCCATCGCCGGCTCCGATCCCTCGGGCGGCGCCGGTATCCAGGCCGATCTCAAGGCCTTCTCCGCCCGCGGCGTCTACGGCATGGCGGTGCTGACCGCACTGACGGCGCAGAACACCCGGGGCGTCACCGGCGTGCATCTGGTGCCGCCTCCATTCGTCGCCGACCAGGTCGATGCCGTCTTTGCCGATGTGCGCGTCGATGCCGTCAAGATCGGCATGATCGCCAATGCCGCCATCGCCGAGGCCGTCGCCGCCGCACTTACTGCAGCTCTGGCCGCAGCCAAGGCCAACGGGCGCAGCATTCCCGTCGTCCTCGATCCCGTCATGATCGCCAAAGGCGGTGCCGCCCTGCTCGCACCCGAAGCGGTCGACGTGCTGACCCTCCGCCTTCTGCCGCTTGCTACGCTGCTGACGCCGAACCTGCCGGAGGCCGCCGCGCTGCTGCACCAGCCGGTCGCGACGAGCCGGGCTGAGATGGCGGCGCAGGCCGAACAGCTGCGCGCGCTCGGCCCGGCCGCGGTGCTGGTCAAGGGCGGCCATCTCGACAGTGACGACAGCCCCGACGTGCTGGCCGCCGCCGACGGCCTGCACTGGTTCGAAGCCCGGCGGGTGCCGACCAAGAACACCCACGGCACCGGCTGCACGCTTTCGAGCGCGCTGGCGGCCGAACTCGCCAAAGGCGCCTCGGCGCGAGAAGCGGTCGCCATCGCCAAGGATTACCTTGCCGGCGCGGTCGCCGCCGCCGGACACCTTACCGTCGGCTCAGGCCACGGGCCGGTGCAGCATTTTCATGCGCTTTGGAAAGACGCCGAATAGGTCCCTTCACAGAGACGGAGACATCGCGACCACGATGGAAAACGGCCCCGCCTCCCGGGCCGTTTTTGCATTGCGCCACCTTGCATTGAAACCGCGGCCGCGGGTCGACGGCCGCGAGGCGCGATTTGAAATAGCCTGTTGACAAGACGGGTGAGATGGCCAAGTCTATGACATTAAAAGGGGATATATTCCGCAATAACGGAATAAGAGGAGGAATGACAGCTGCCAGACCTGCTTGTGAGCCTATATTCCGCGCGGCTCGCCGACCTGAAACAGAAAGCCGATGATGTCGGCGCCTCCATCCGCCCGGCCCTCCCCCGGAGCTGCATCTCGTCGTCAACTGGGTTCGCGAACACTTCAGCGAGAACTGGGCAAGCGAGGTCTCGGTCGCCTTCTCCCGCCAGCCGGTCGCCTGCCTGATCGCGATCGAAGGCGGAACGCTTCAAGGCTTTGCCTGCTACGACACGACGGCCTGCGGCTTCTTCGGCCCGACCGGCGTTGACCCGCAAGCCCGCGGCAGGGGCATCGGGCTCGCGCTGTTTTCCGCCTGTCTTGAGACGATGAAGAGGCTCGGCCATGCCTATGCCTTCATCGGCGATGCCGGTCCGGTCGATTTTTACGCCAGGACCGCAGGCGCCATCACCATCCAGGCCCCCGACAAGGGCATTTACGAAGGCATGCTGAGAAGCATGCCGAAATGACCATCTGATCGGAGCACTAGACTTGTCCTCGACCCCACTCGCCCTTTTCGTCGGCCTTCCCAATCCGGTTCTTTCGGATGAGGAATTCGCGCTGTTTCGCGAGACCAATCCGCTCGGCCTCTTCGTCGGCCGGCGCAATCAGTGCGAGCCGGAGCAGACCAAGCGGCTGATCGAGCGCTTTCGCGAAGCCGTCGGCCGCGACGACGCCCCCGTCTTCACCGACCAGGAGGGCGGCCGCGTCCAGCACCTCGATGCCGGTCCCTGGCCGCTCTTCCGCAGCTTCGGCCAGTTTGCCGAACTGGCGCGCCGCGATTTCGAGCTCGGCAGAAAAACATTGCGCCTTTCCTCCCAGGCCATGGGCGCGATGATGACGGAACTCGGCCTTTCGAGCGGCTGCTCGCCCGTTCTCGACCTCGTCTTCGAGACGACGAGCGCGGTTATCGGCGCCCGCTCCTTCGGCCCGGATCCCGATGTCATCGCCGCCCTCGGCCGCGAGGTGGTCGACGGCCTGCTCGAGACCGGCAACATGCCCGTGATGAAACATATTCCCGGCCATGGCCGGGCAACGCTCGATTCCCACAAGGAGCGCCCAGTGGTCGACGCCAGCCGGGAAACGCTGACCACGACTGATTTCAAACCCTTCGTCGCATTGAAGGACACACCCTGGGCCATGGTCGCCCATGTCGTTTATTCGGCTTATGACGCGGAGCTGCCGGCCTCCGTCTCACCGATCATGCACGACGTCATCCGCAAGGACTTGGGTTACGGGGGCGTGCTGATCTCCGACTGCATCTTCATGGAATCGCTCTCCGGTACCCTGCCGGAACGCGTCAAACAGGTGCTCGACGCCGGCTTCGACATCGCGCTCCACAGTCATGGCGATATCAGGGAAAGCGAAGCAGCCGCCAAGGCGGCGCGCCCGTTGACCGACGCCGCACTGCAGCGGATCGCCGCCGGCAAGGCCCGTCTCGGCAATCTCAAGATCGACTATCGGGCCGCCCATGCCGAGGTCGAAGACATATTTGCAAGCGCGCTGGTCTCCTGACTGGCGCGCCAACTCTCACCGTATAAAAGAAGGGGAATAAAACATGAAAAAATATCTTCTCGCAGCCGCTGCCCTGACACTGCTTTCGGGCTCTGCCATGGCGCAGACGATCCTGACGGCCAATATCGAACCGGCGACGACCTGGGTGCGCAACTTCAATCCGTTCAACCAGACCTCGGCGCGCCAGTCGACGCTCGATTTCATCTATGAGCCGCTTGTTATTTTCAATCGCTTCGACAGCAACAAGCCGGTCTACCGTCTGGCCGAAAGCTTCAAGCTTTCCGACGACCTGAAGAGCATCGATTTCAAGCTGCGTCCGAACCTGAAATGGTCGGACGGCAAGCCGTTGACCTCAGCCGACGTCAAGTTCACCTATGACTACCTGAAGAAATTCCCGGCGCTCGATTTCGTCAGCATCTGGACCTTCGTTACCGACGTCCAGGCCGTCGACGGCGAGACCGTGCGCTTCACGCTCGCCAATCCGAGTTCGCTCGCCGCCGAGCAGATCTCGCAGCTGCCGATCGTCCCCGAACATGTCTGGAAGGATGTCGCCGACCCAGTCACCTTCGCCAACGAGACGCCGGTCGGCAGCGGCCCGTTGACCGAGGTCCCGCGTTTCACCGGCCAGACCTACGACCAGTGCCGCAACCCGCACTATTGGGACAACGCGCATCTGAAGGTCGATTGCATCCGTTTCCCGCAGCTTGCCGACAACAATCAGATGCTGACGGCAACGGCCGACGGCACGCTCGACTGGGGCGTCTCCTTCATTCCCGATATCGACAATGTCTATGTCTCCAAGGACCCGGCGCATTTCCACTACTGGTATTCGCCGAGCAGCATGGTCGCCTTCCTGTTCAACCTGGAAACCGCGAACGAGAACAACAAGAAGGCCTTCAACGACCTGAAATTCCGCCGTGCCGTGTCGATGGCGCTCGACCGCAAGACGATGATCGACGTCGCCGGCTATGGCTACCCGACACTGAACGAAGATCCCGGCCTGATGGGCGAGCTTTACAAGAGCTGGGCGGATCCGTCGGTCAAGGCCGATTTCGGCAAGTTCGCCAGCTATGACGCCGACGCCGCCAAGGCGCTGCTCGACGAGGCCGCCTACAAGGACAAGGACGGCGACGGCTTCCGCGACAATCCCGACGGCAGCAAGATCTCCTTCTCGATCATTGTCCCGAACTCCTGGACCGACTGGGTCGATACCGTCAACATCGCCGTCGAAGGCATGCAGGCGGTCGGCATCGATGCCAAGATCGAAACGCCCGAAGAAGCCGTCTGGACCGGCAACCTCATCAACGGCAGCTTCGATGCGGCGATCAACAGCCTGCCGGCTTCGGCCTCGCCCTACTACCCCTACAAGCGCGCCTTCAGCGCTTCGGACAAGGGCAAGACCCGCTTTACCGCGCAGCGCTGGTTCAATCCTGAGGTCGAGAAACTCGTCACCGAGTTCACCCATACCGCGGATCTCGCCAAGCAGAAGGAAACGATGAACAAGGCGCAACGCATCGTCGCCGAAAACATGCCGATGATTCCGGTGTTCAACAACCCGAACTGGTATCAGTACAACACCAAGCGCTTCACCGGCTGGTCGACCAAGGAAAATCCCTTCGTCAATCCGTCTATCTCGCGGACGAACCCGGCACGCCTGTTGAACCTGCTCGCGCTGGAGCCGGCCAAGTAAAGGCATTGATCCCGGGAGCGGTGGCGTTCAACGCCGCTCCCGCCACGACGGAGTTCCCATGGCTTTCCTGCTTCGCCGCCTCGTCTTCTACATGGCGGCCTTCATCGCGGCAGCGACGATCAATTTCTTCCTGCCGCGGCTGATGCCGGGCGATCCGGTGCAGATCATGTTTTCGAGCGCCGGCACCGAATTGCCGCCGGAAAGCCTGCAGGCGCTGAAGCTCACTTTCGGCTTCGTCGACGGGCCGCTCTGGCAGCAATATCTCACCTATCTCGCCAGCATCTTCACCGGCGACCTCGGCCGCTCGATCAAGTATTTCCCGCTGCCGGTCACCTCGGTGCTCGGCCATGCGCTTGTCTGGACCGTCGCCCTGATGGGGACGGCGACGATCGTCAGCTTTGCGCTCGGCACCTTCCTCGGCATCCTCGCCGCCTGGCGTCGCGGCAGCAGGTTCGACGTCATCGTCTCCGTCGGCGCGATTTTCGCGACCTCGGTGCCCGCCGTCGTCACCTCGCTGATCGTGCTCTTCATCTTCGGTTTCACGCTCGGCTGGTTCCCGAACGGCTATGCCGCCGATCCCTCGCTCGATCCGGCCTTCAGCCTGCAATATCTCGGCAGCGTCGCCTATCACGGCATCCTACCGATGGTGACGCTCTGCACCGTGCTGATCGGCGGCTTCACCGTCACCATGCGCAACAACATGATCAACCTGCTCGGCGAGGACTATATCGTCATGGCCCGCGCCAAGGGCCTGTCCGACCGGCATGTGATGATCTGGTATGCGGCGCGCAACGCCCTGCTGCCGACCGTCTCCAGCCTTGCCATCGCCATCGGTACCATTCTCGGCGGCTCGCTGGTGACCGAGGTCGTCTATGATTATCCCGGCCTCGGCAACATTCTCTACCAGGCGATCCTCGCCCGCGATTATCCAGTCATCCAGGGCCAGCTGCTGATCATGACCGCGACCATGCTGATCGCCAATTTCATCGTCGACGTCAGCTACGTCATGCTCGACCCGCGGCTGAAGGGAGCGTGAAATGAAGACCCTGCTTCGGAACCGCAAGGCGCTCACCGGCCTCGTCATCATCGCCTTCATCGTCATCGTCGCGATCGCAGCGCCGCTGCTGACCCAATACGACCCCGCCGCCCGCACCGGGCGGCCGCACCAGCCGCCGTCGCTCGACCACATCCTCGGCACGACCCGCATCGGCCAGGATGTCTTTGCCCGGCTGATCTATGGCGCCCGCACCTCGCTGGCCGTCGGCTTCGGCGCCGGCTTGCTGATCACGCTGGTCGGCACCGCGCTCGGCATCATCTCCGGCTATCGCGGCGGCAAGACCGACGAAGTCATCAGCTTCTTCACCAATATGGTGTTGGTCGTTCCCAACCTGCCGCTGCTGCTGGTGCTCGCCGCCTTCATCGGCCAGGCAAGCCCGCTCGTCATCGCCCTCATCCTCGGCGCCACCTCCTGGGCCTGGGGCGCCCGCGTCACCCGTGCCGAAACCCTCTCTGTCAAGCAGAAGGATTTCGTCAAATCCGCCGAGATGATGGGCGAGCCGCAATGGCGGATCATGACATTCGAGATCTTCCCGAATGTGATCTCCATCGTCGGCATCAATTTCATCGGCAGCGTCATCTTCGCAATCATCACCGAGGCGACGCTGGAATTTCTCGGTCTCGGGGATCCCCGGGCGATATCCTGGGGCACCATGCTCTACAACGCGCAGAAGGCCTCGGCGCTTTCGGTCGGCGCGTGGTGGGATATTCTCACCCCCTGCTTCGCGCTCGCCTTCCTCGGCATCGGCATGTCGCTCCTCAATTTCGCCGTCGACGAGATCGCCAATCCGCGGCTGCGCACCGGCAATCATCTGAAGCGCTGGTCGCTGCTCGTTCGAACAGGGGAGGGCCGCCTGTGACGCAACCGCTGCTTTCGGTGAGAAACCTCACCATCGATTATATCGGCGAAGAGAAGGATTTCCGCGCCGTCGACGACGTCAATTTCGATGTCGCACCCGGCGAGGTCTTCGGGCTTGCCGGCGAATCCGGCTGCGGCAAGAGCACGATCGCCTTCGCCATCAGCCGCCTGCACAGGCCGCCGGCACTGATCCGCAAGAAGAGCCGCATCCTGCTCGACGGCCGCGACGTACTCGATCTCGACCAGCGGGCGCTTGGCGCCTTCCGCTGGCGCGCGGTCGCCATGGTCTTCCAGAGCGCCATGAATTCGCTGAACCCGGTGCTGCGCATCGAGGCGCAGTTTTACGACGTGTTGCGCACCCATAAGGGCATGAGCCGCGCGCAAGCCCGCGAGCGCACCGCCGAAATGCTGACGCTCGTCGACATCGCACCGGACCGCATGCGCGATTATCCGCATCAGTTTTCCGGCGGCATGCGCCAGCGCATCGTCATCGCCATCTGCATGGCGCTCGATCCGAAACTCGTCGTCATGGACGAGCCGACGACCGCGCTCGACGTCGTCGTCCAGCGCGAAATCCTGCAGCGGATCAACGAGCTGCGCCGCAGCTTCGGCTTCTCCGTGCTGTTCATCACCCATGATCTCGGGCTGATGGTGCAGTTCTGCGATCGCATCGGCATCATGCTGTCCGGCAGGCTGGTGGAGCAGAATAGCGCCGAGGCGATCTACCGGACGCCGGCGCACGACTATACGAAGAAGCTCTGGGCCTCCTTCCCCTCGCTTCATGGAGGCGTGCTGCTATGAGCGAGGCTATCCTTGCGCTCGACAAGGTGACCAAGACCTTCGGCCACGGCGCGTCCGCCGTTCATGCCGCCCGCTCCATCGCCTTTTCGCTGCGCGCCGGCCGGGCGCTGGCGCTCGTCGGCGAATCCGGCAGCGGCAAGACCACCTGCGCCCGCTTGGCGATGCGCGAATATCTGCCGACATCGGGCCGGATCCTCTATAAGGGCCGGCCGGTCGAGACGGCGAATTCCGCCGAAATCGCCCGCTACCGCCGATCCGTGCAGATGATCTTCCAGGATCCGTTCGCCTCGCTGAACCCCGCCCACACCATCGCTCACCATCTTCGACGGCCGCTGAAGCTGCATCGCCCCGATATCAAGGGGACTGAAATCAACGCGACGATCCGCGAACTGCTGGAGCGCGTCAGGCTCGATCCCGATCTCGTCGCGCCGAAATATCCGCATGAACTCTCCGGCGGCCAGCGCCAGCGCGTCAACATCGCCCGCGCCCTTGCCGTCAGGCCGGAGGTGATCGTCGCGGACGAACCGACCTCGATGCTCGATGTCTCAGTGCGTCTCGGCGTGCTCAACCTGTTGAACGAGATGAAGCGGGAGATGAATCTCGGCCTGCTCTACATCACCCATGACATCGCCACCGCGCGTTACGTCGCCGAAGACATCGCCGTGATGTATGCCGGCCAGATCGTCGAATGGGGCAGTACTGCCCGAGTGATCGCCAATCCGCTGCATCCCTATACCAGGCTGCTGCTCTCGGCCGTGCCCGATCCCGACGTCCGTTTCGAAGATCCGAAGGCGCGGCTGAGGCCCGACGAGGTCGAGGATATCCGCCGCCGTTCGGCCGCGCCGCAGGACGAGGTCGTCGAAGTGGAGCCGGGTCATTTCATGCGGGTGATCTGACGCCGGTTTGCTGGTTTCGCTCGTCTCCCTATGCTAGGGGACGGTTCTTTCAAGTGAGGCGAAACCGTCATGCTGCCCTGGATTCAACTCGATTCCGCGACCATTCCCGGCGAAGGCGGTGAACTCAGGCTGAAGCAGCGCGGCAGCGAGTTCTCGATCATGCTGGGCGCCAACGAGCTGATGAACAGCCGCCTCAGCGGCTCGGAAGAGGCGCTGGCGACCCTCTCCTGGGAGCGGATCAAAACGCATCCGAAGCCGAGGGTGCTGATCGGCGGGCTCGGCATGGGTTTCACCCTGCGCGCCGCGCTTGCCGTCCTTCCCGATGATGCCGGCGTCACCGTCGCCGAACTGGTGCCGGCCGTCGTCGCCTGGGCGCGCGGGCCGATGGCCGAGGTCTTCAAGGGCTGCCTCGACGATCCCCGCGTCGCCATCCATCAGGGCGATGTCGGCGAGGCGATCCGCGCCGGCAAGAACGCCTATGACGCGATCCTGCTCGACGTCGACAACGGACCGGATGGGCTGACCCGCAAATCCAACGACCGGCTCTACGATTTCGCCGGCCTGCGCGCCGCCCGAGACGCGCTTCGCCCCGGCGGCGTGTTGGCCGTCTGGTCATCCGGGCCGGATCCTGATTTCACCCGTCGCCTCAAAGACAGCGGCTTTTCCGTCGAAGCGGTCAACACCCGCGCCAACGGCAAACGCGGCGGCGCCCGCCACGCCATCTGGCTGGCGATCAAGCCGGCCCGCTGACGAAGATCAGCTGCCCGAAGCGATCCGACGGGCGGCATTGATGGCGCGGCGGGCGCCGGCGCGCAGCTGTATGGTCTCGGCGCCGGCGATGACCAGGTCAAAGCCGAACTTCAGCAGCTCGCCGGCCCGCTCGCCATCGCCGGCATAGGCACAGGCGAATTTGCCGTGGGCGCGGCAGCGCGCAACGGCGTGCTGCATGGCGCTGTCGATCTCGGCCGCATTCGGCGCCACCTGATCGCCGTTCGACAGGGCGATCGAAAGGTCGGCGGGGCCGACGAAAATACCGTCGATACCGGTTACGCCAAGAATGCCGTCGATCGCATCGAGCGCGGCGCGGGTCTCGACCATGGCGATGGCGACGGTGAGCTCGTTGGCAGTCTTCAGATAGGCGTCCGCCGACAGGCCGCTATGGTTCAGCGCCAGGGACGGTCCCCAGCTGCGCTCACCGAGGGGCGGATATTTCGTGGTCCTGACCAGGGCTCGCGCATCCTCGGCCGTATTGATCATCGGCGCGATGATGCCGGAGGCACCGGCGTCGAGCAGCCGCGAGGCGGAGGCGAAATCGCCGACCGGGATGCGCGCGATGGCCGGCTTGCCGGCAAGACGCGCCTGAGCAACGGCATTTGCCGCCGACTGCATATCCCACATGCCATGCTGCATATCGAGCACCACAGCATCGAAAGCTTCCTGCGCCAGATGGTTGACGAGCATCGCGTCGGGAATGCCGACCCAGGCCGAGATCATGCCGCCCTGGTGTTTCCTGATACGCTCGGCAAAACCGTCGATTTCAGCTGCGCTCATGCCATTCTCCTCATTTCGACAGGCCGTCAGCGGCCGGGTTGCCGCCAAACGGCAGCAGCAATTCATCCTCTGCGGCGAAGCCGCGAGATGCTGACCATCACGACGATGCCCGCAGCCGCCAGAATGGCGCCCCAGAGCATCCAGATCTTTTGGGCAATCATGAAACTCGATGCCGGATAGGGAAAATAGCCGCTTCCCTGCCCGATCCAGATCAGGCCGAACAGGACCATAAGCAGGCCGACGACATATCCGATGGTTCGCATGCTTCAGTCACCTCCGCTATGGATTCGGCCCACAATGTCGATCGTCATCGCCGATGACAAGGCTTCTTCCGAGGAGAAATGCAACCGCCGCTAATCATTCCTCTCCACCTCATTCGACAGCCAGGCGCTGAGCCTCTCGCTGTGGACGTTCGGAGATCGCGGAGGCACCAGCCAGTAACCGCGGTCTCGCGCCTCCAGCGACGGGCCGGCTTGCAGCAGCATGCCTGCCGAAAGGAGCGTGTCGACGAGCCCCATCCAGCCGAGCGCCACGCCCTGCTCGCTCAGCGCCGCCTGAACGACCAACGAATAGGTGTTGAAGCTGATATCACCGCGGTCGGCGTGGGCGCCGCGCAGGACGGAGAATTCGCCAAAATATGTGCGCCAGTCGAACCAGGGCGATGGCAGCGGCGCGTCGAGATGGATCAACCTCGCTCCGGCCAATTGTCCTGGATCGTCGAAGGGTCCGTTGCGATCGAGGAACCCCCGTGTGCAGACGGGCACGACCCTCTCCGGCAGCAGAAGTGTGCCGACGGCACCGAATTCCGCCCGCGTCCCGAACACGACCGCGACGTCGGCCTCGTCGCGAAACCCGACCGCAAGCCTCTGCGTCGCGACGATCTGTATGTCCGTTTCCGGGTGCAGCAGGCGAAAGCCATCCATGCGCGGGATCAGCCAAAGCGCCGAGAAAGCATAGTCGGTCCTGAGCCTGACGACCGGCCTCTGGGCTTCGAGGCGAAAACTGCGGGCGAGCGCATCGATATCGCCGACCGCCTTGGCGGCGATCTCCAGAAGCCGCTCGCCTTCCGCGGTCAACTCGACGCCACGATGCTGGCGGCGCAGCAGGCTGACGCCGAACTGCTGTTCCAGCCGGCGGATTTGGTAGCTGACGGCCGGCTGGGTCAGCCCGAGAAGCGTTGCGGCCGCCGAAAGGCTCCCGAGGCGCGCGACCTCGACGAAGAGGCGCATCCATCCAAGCTCGGGAGGGCGTTCTGACATCAAAATTCCTTTAGCCAGCCATCGAAAAAAGCTGTCTTTACAGGCGCGATAATAGGCGTTTCAATAAAATCTTCAAATAGCAAAAGGTATTCACATGGCACGCCCGAACATTCTCATCCTGATGGTGGACCAGTTGAACGGAACCTTCTTTCCCGATGGCCCCGCCGATTTTCTTCACGCGCCGCATCTGAAATCACTGGCAGGCCGCTCCGTGCGTTTTGCCAATAGCTATACGGCAAGTCCGCTCTGCGCGCCGGCGCGGGCGTCCTTCATGTCGGGACAGTTGCCGAGCCGGACGCGCGTCTATGACAACGCGGCTGAATTTGCCTCCGACATTCCGACCTACGCGCATCATCTGCGCGCCGCCGGATACCAGACGGCGCTGTCGGGCAAGATGCACTTCGTCGGCCCCGACCAGCTGCACGGCTTCGAAGAGCGCCTGACGACGGACATCTATCCGGCCGATTTCGGCTGGACACCTGATTATACCAAGCCCGGCGAGCGTATTGACTGGTGGTATCACAATCTCGGTTCGGTGACCGGCGCCGGCGTTGCCGAGATCACCAATCAGATGGAATATGACGACGAGGTCGCCTATCACGCCACCCGCAAGCTCTTCGACCTCTCGCGTGGTCACGACGAACGCCCCTGGTGCCTGACCGTCAGCTTCACCCATCCGCACGACCCCTATGTCGCGCGCCGCAAATTCTGGGATCTCTATGAGGACTGCCCGGCACTCGACCCGGCGGTCGCGGCGATCCCCTTCGAGCGGCAAGATCCTCATTCTCAGCGCCTGATGAAAGCCTGCGACCACGATGCTTTCGACATCCGCCAGGAGCAGATCAGGCGGGCGAGACGCGGCTATTTCGCCAATATCTCCTATGTCGACGAGAAGATCGGCGAGATTCTCGGTGTACTGGAACGCAGCCGCATGGCCGAGGACACGATCATCCTCTTCGTGTCCGACCATGGCGACATGCTTGGCGATCGCGGCCTCTGGTTCAAGATGAACTTCTTCGAAGGTTCGGCGCGGGTTCCGCTGATGATCGCAGCCCCCGGCTGGACGCCCAAGCGCATCGATCAGCCCGTCTCCACCCTTGACGTAACGCCGACGCTTGCCGGTCTCGCCGGAATCGATATCGCGTCATTGAAGCCGTGGACCGAAGGCCAAGATCTTGCAGCCGTCGCGACGGGCACCGGCAGCCGTGGCCCGGTACCGATGGAATATGCCGCGGAAGGCTCGGAAGCGCCGCTCGTCTGCCTCAGGGACGGGCGCTACAAGCTCTCGCTCTGCGAGAAGGACCCGCCGATGCTGTTCGATCTTGAGGCCGATCCGCAAGAGCTCGACGATCTCACGGGAAATCCGGCGCATGCCGAGACGCTGGCGCGGCTCATCGAACAGGCGGGCCGGCGCTGGAACCTTTCCGCTTTCGACGCGGCCGTGCGCGAAAGCCAGGCCCGCCGCTGGGTGGTCTACGCGGCGCTGCGCAACGGCGCCTATTATCCCTGGGATTATCAGCCGCTGCAGAAAGCATCGGAGCGCTATATGCGCAACCACATGGATCTGAACGTGCTGGAGGAAAGCCAGCGGTTCCCGCGCCAGGAATAACAGACGGTTCTAGGCCGTCCTGCTGGCCGGCGCCGCGCGCAGGAAATCCTCGATGAAGGTCTTTTGCAGCAGGATGCCGTCCCATTCGTCGGCGAAGAAGGGCGAATCATAGACCAGCGTGAAGGGACCGGCGTAACCGGCCCTTTCGCACATCTCCAGGCACTTGCGGTAATCGTCTGCATCGAGCCCGCCGGCATTGTAATCGGCCTTGGCGTGGCAGATTTCCGCCCGCCGCATGATATCGGCCAGACCCGCATATTTCGCGGGGCCTGACCAGTTGCCGAGATCGCCGTTGAGCCCGACCTTGCCGCCCAGCCGGTCGAGCAGCCAGTTCATTTCGACCGGCGACGGTAGCAGGTCGAACCAGTTCTCGACGACGATGCGCACGCCGCTGCCTTCGGCCTTCTCGGCCAGCCAGTTGAGGTGGCGAGCCGCACGGTCAAGGTTTTCCTCGCTCGGGTTCTGCTTGCCGGCGATGACGCGCATTCTCTGCGCCCCAAGGGCCGCCGCGATGCCGATCCACTCCGCCATCCAGCCGATGTCGCGCTCGGCCGTCCCGGCATGGCTGGGATCGCCGTCCTCGACGAGCAGGGTCTGGAACAGTACGTTCGAGGCCGCCATCGCATCGCTGAGTTCGCCGATATAAGCGGCATCGAGGCTCGGCAGATGGAAGGAGCAGATTTCCAGCCGGTTGACGCCGCGCGCCGCCAGCATCGCCGGCACGTCGATCAACGCCGCGCCGCCGGGGCCGTAGGGTTCCTTCGGCGCCGCGCTTTTGTCGGGGTCGGGGCTATAGGCGTGAACCGCGCCGAGCAACCGATGCAGTGACCATGTCGAAACCGCGAAGCGTCCGTTTTGCAAATGCTGCATGTTCCCTCCTCCAATTCCTCTCGCGCCAGTCAGTGGCGACAAAATCGAAATCAATCGCGAACTCAGTCGCCGCGGATGACTGCCTCCGCGGCAAGCGCCGTTCCCAACAATGCCTCGTCGCGACGGGCTGCGGCCGAAAGCAGGAGGCCGACGGGCATGCCCGCCTCGCCCGTGCCGCAAGGCACCGACACACCGCACCAGTCGAGAAAATTGCCGAACATCGTATTGCGCAGCGTCTTGTTGTTCGTGGCGAAGAAGAGTTCGTCATCCTGTTCGAGCGGCGCGATCGGCGGCGCCACATGGGCAACGGTCGGAAAGGCGATGAGGCGGTCGCCGACGAAGCGATCGACATCGGCAATGAGGCGGCGGCGAGCTTCGAGAAGCGCCATGTAATGCGGCGCCGTCGTCCTCGCTCCCAAGCGGGTGCGCATGACGACGCGATGATCCATGCGGTCCGCTTCCGGCCCCGCCAGCCGTTCCTGATGAAGGGCATAGGCTTGCGCAGTCACCAGCGGGCCGTAGGTCGTCAGCAGATCGATGATTGCGTCGAAAGCGGGGATGGTGATACGCAAAACTCGAACACCTGCCCGTTGAAGGCGCTCCAGGGCTGCCTCGAAGGCGACGACGACACCCGGTTCGGCCCCATCGAAGACGATGTTTTCAGGCACGAGCAATTCCAGCCCCTGCAAGGAACGCTCCGCGACATCGGGCGCCGTCAGGCCGCACATCGCCGCATCGATCCAGACCGCATCCTTGACGGTGCGACAGAGCGGCCCCAATGAATCCAGGCTTTTCGCCAGCGGATAGACACCGTCCATGGCATGGCGGCCGCGTGTCGCCTTGTAGCCGACGATGCCGTTGAGGGCGGCGGGAATACGCACCGACCCGCCGGTATCCGTGCCCATCGCGACCGGGACCAGTCCAGCGGCGACGGCCACACCGGCGCCGGAGGAGGAGCCGCCGGGGATGCGCGGGCGGTCGGCGCTTCGCGGATTTGCCGGCGTGCCGTAATGCGGATTGATGCCGAGGCCAGAAAAGGCAAACTCGCTCATATTGGTACAGCCGATGGCAACCATGCCGGCATTCCTGAGCAAAGCGACGATGGCCGCATCCCGCTCGGCCGGCGCATCCCCCGCCAGCACCCGCGAACCCGCCGTCGTCGTCCGGCCTTCGATGTCGAAAAGATCTTTCCAGGCGATCGGAATACCGTCCAACAGTCCGAGCGAGCGCCCTTGCCGCAGCCGTTCGGAAGACGCGCGCGCTTCGTCCATCGCCCGGTCTTCAAGCAGCGTGGTGAAGACGGCCTTGTCGGCGTAATTCGCGATGGCGTCGAAGACGGCCTCTGCCACATCGACCGGATCGGCTGCGCCGCCCTGAATGAGGACGGAAAGCTGGGCGGCCGACATGGCGCCGAAGGATTTGCTCATGGGACCATCCAGACGAAATATCCCTCCGGATTACCGCGGATCATTTCGATGAGCCAGAGCTTCACGATATTTTGCATGCATTAGTTCGATTTTTTGAACACTGCGTTTGCAGATCGCCCCTTCAATTGCCGCGATTGAAGACACACATGATGCTCGCATTTGGAGTAGGATTCGGCGCGAGGGTGAGGGTTTACCCTCGGGACGCGACTCTGCATGTGTTGCAGGAGTAATTAGAATGACAGATTGTGAAACTTTAAGCCGTCACCAGGATATGGTGACCGTCCACGTGAAAGAGGATGAAACGGCCGGCGCCGGCGAGCGCGATTATGCGGAACATGTCAGTGCCCAGAAAGTGTCGGGCTTTGAGCGCGTTGTCATTGTCGGCGCATTGCTTGTCTTGAGCTTTGCGGGTTTTGCCGCATATTCTTCCGGCAACACCGATCCGATGACGACGTCGGCCATTGCCGCCTCCGCCGGCGATAATCCGCCGCACCATCCGGCTTACGGCCATTGCCGCGACAGCAGCCCCTACGCTGAAAGGGTCTGCTGACAGCCCGGCCACTTCGCCGGGCAGAAAAGTTTCGCCGGGCATGGAGCCCCTTGGCCCAGGCTGCAAAGACAGCAGGAAAAGGGAAAGAACCATGGCCGGTGATCTCGACTTCAACCTCGACCGCTTCGTCGAAGCCCAGAACGGCATCTATCAACAGGCGCTCTCCGAGCTGCAGGCCGGGCGCAAGACGTCCCACTGGATGTGGTTCATCTTCCCGCAGATATCAGGTCTCGGCACGTCGGAGATGGCGGAAAAATATGCGATCCGTTCGGCCGAGGAAGCCGCCGCCTATCTCGCCCACCCCATTCTTTCAAGCCGGCTGCTGCGCTGCGTCGAGGCGATTTTATCGGTCGAGGACCGATCGGCGCATGACATCCTCGGCTCGCCCGATGACTTCAAGCTGCGCTCATCGATGACGCTGTTTGCCGCGATCAGCGATCACGGCTCGCCCTTCCACCGGGCGATCGAGCGTTTTTATGAGGGGCAATTCGACGAGCGGACGATGGAGATCCTCAGCGCCAAGGCGTAGCCGTTCTGTTCTCCAGGGCGGCGATCTCGTCGGAGACCTCGCTCAATCGCTGACGCAGATCGCTGTCGGTGCCGTCATCGACCTCTTCCTCGCCGAAACAATAGCGCGCATCGTGAAGCTCCAGCTTGGCTTCAAGCTCGGCGCGTTTGGCATATAGGCGCTTGAGATAGACGTGGTTCATCTCTGCCTCCACATCGCCTTCCGGTGATGGAAAAACGGCAGGGAGGCGGTAAGGTTCCCCGGAGGTCAGGTGAAAGAGGCGATCGCCGCCCTGCAGGCCTTGGCGAAATGACCGCAACAGCCGGCGGCACCCATAGCCTGGCGACTGACGCGCGCGCCTTCGAGCAGCAGCGTCAGCGTATCGGCAAGAAGTTGAGGTTCGCGCGCACCGGCTGCCGAACAGAGCGCAGCCAGACGATCGCGCTGTTCGGCCTTGTGCCGCTCGATCATCTCGTGGGCAGGATGGCCCTCGCCCTTGAGTTCGATGGCGGCATTGGCGAGATCGCAGCCGGCGGGCTCGCCGTTCAGACACTGCGCCCGCATCTCGACCCAGGCGTCCAGCTGGGCGCCGGGATCGCCGGGATGGGCCGCCTCCAGATCCCGCCAGATGGCATCCGCCTTTTCGGAGGCACGGCGCAGCGTCTCGCAGACGAGCTCGTCCTTCGAGCCGAAATGCCGGTAAAGCGTCATCTTGTTGGTCGACGCCGCATCGGCGATGGCATCGACGCCGATGCCGCGAATGCCGTGTTCGCGGAAAAGCTCCGAGGCGGTCGAGACGATGCGCTCCCGCGGAGGGATGCGATCTTCTGGAACGGCGGCGGAGATTTCACTCGAAGTTTCTGATTTTTTTGCGGACGAAGTCCTTGACATCAATGTGACCGATCGGTAACAACTGTATTGTTACTTACCGGTAACACCACAGACCGCCAAAGTCAATGCCGAGGGCTTGGCGGCGCAAAGTGGAACACGGGCGACCGCCCACGAAAGGAGGACAAGCCATGAGAAAGACCAGAGACGACCTGACGATATCCGAAGCCCTCCGCGACCCCCTGATCGCCATGGTATTGCGCGCCGACGGCGTGAAGCTTGAAGATTTCAAGCAACTCCTGGAGACGGCCGCCGGCAACCGCGAACCGCGCCCGACGCCGGTCGGCAAAATGATCGGAGCACTCGCAAGCCGTGCCAACCTGCCGGCGATGCCCTGCTTCGGCTGAAACACCCCTCTGAATACCGGGGGATCTTTCCCTGCCCCCGACAAGGGCTGTCGTCATAAAGAGGCGGCAGCCCTTGCTGCTTGGTCGAAGTGGCCGGAAAGCGCCCTGAGCGTCGCCGCCACTGCCGATGTCGCCGCCGGATCGAGCCCAAGCCCTCTGACCGAATCCACCAGCAGCGCTTCGCGCACAGCGCGATATTTCAGGCAGGTTTCAAGGCCCTTGTCAGTGGCGGCGATCAACTTTTCCTTGCCTGCCCGCGTGCTTTTCACCAGACCGCGCCTTTCCAGTTTCTTGATTGCATAAATCACCAGATGCGTATCCTCGACGCCGAGCACGCTGCAAAGGTCGCCGAGCCGCTTCGGCCGCTGCCGGTGGGCCACCGAATGCAGCACCAGCACGTCGATTGCAGCGCAGCCCGGCTCGCCCGCCGCCGTCATGCAGCGCACCATCCAGCGGTCGAAGGCATTGCTGGCGAGGATGAGGCCGAATTCCAGCTCCGAGAGTACAGGAAGCGCGCCATCGGCCAGATGTGCGGAGGAGACGATCGGCCCGATCTCCTGTCGTCCACGCCCTTCCGCCATTATCAACACCTCCGCGATCCAAGACGAGAAACGTTGACATTTTATCGATAAATCGTCAATAAATTTTCAGTTCAACAGGAGGCCGGACGATGGGCGGACAGTGGGATTTCTGGATCGATCGCGGCGGCACGTTCACCGATATCGTCGCACGGCGCCCGGACGGCTCACTCATTGCCCACAAGCTGCTCTCGGAAAATCCGGAAGCCTATCGCGACCCGGCGGTGCACGGCATTCGCGACTTGCTCGGCCTCAAAGCCGATGATCCGGTCCCTTTTGAGCTCATCGGCGCGGTGAAGATGGGAACGACGGTCGCCACCAATGCGCTTCTGGAGCGCAAGGGCGATCCGACCCTGCTGGTGACGACAAAAGGTTTTCGCGATGCGCTGGAGATCGGCTACCAGGCCCGCGCCGATATCTTCGCCAAGAAGATCGTCAAGCCGGAACTGCTCTATGCCGATGTCATCGAGGCCGACGAGCGTGTGCTGGCCGACGGCAGCGTGGAACGCCCGCTCGACGAGGATGACTTGCGGCAAGCCCTGGAAGCTGCCTATGCCCAAGGGCTGCGCGCCGTCGCCATCGTCTTCATGCACGCCTATCGCTACCCCGAAAATGAGCAGCGGGCCGCCGCCATCGCGCGCGCGATCGGCTTCACCCAGGTCTCGCCCTCGCATGTGGTTTCACCGCTGATCAAGCTCGTCGGCCGCGGCGATACCGCCGTCGTCGATGCCTATCTGTCTCCGGTTCTGAGGCGCTATGTCGATCAGGTCGCAGCCGAGATCGGCGCTGTCGAGGGACAAGGCCCGAAATTGATGTTCATGCAGTCCTCCGGCGGGCTGACCGACGCGCATCTCTTCCAGGGCAAGGACGCGATCCTCTCGGGTCCTGCTGGCGGGGTCGTCGGCGCGGTCGAGGTCTCACGCATTGCCGGTTTCAACAGGATGATCGGCTTCGATATGGGCGGCACCTCGACCGACGTTTCGCATTACGACGGTGAATTGGAACGCGCCTTCGAGACCGAAGTGGCCGGCGTGCGCATGCGCGCGCCGATGATGAAGATCCACACCGTCGCCGCCGGCGGCGGCTCGATCCTGAGCTATGACGGCTCGCGCTTCCGCGTCGGCCCGGAATCGGCGGGCGCGACACCCGGCCCGAAATCCTATCGCCGCGGCGGCCCGCTTGCCGTCACCGACGCCAACATCATGACCGGCAAGCTGCTGCCGGAATTCTTCCCTGTTATCTTCGGGCCGGAGCAGGACCAGCCGCTCGATGCCGAGGCGGTGCGCGCAGCCTTTGCCGAGATGGCAGAGACGATCGGCGGCGGGCGGACGGCGGAAGACGTCGCCGACGGCTTCCTCGCCATCGCCGTCGAAAACATGGCCAATGCCATTAAGAAGATCTCCGTCCAGCGCGGCTATGACGTTTCCGGCTATGCGCTCACCTGCTTCGGCGGTGCCGGCGGCCAGCATGCCTGCCTCGTCGCCGACAGTCTCGGCATGAAAACCGTGCTGATCCACCCGTTTTCCGGCATCCTCTCCGCCTATGGCATGGGGCTTGCCGACATCCGCGCCACACGCCAGCGCGCGGTTCTGACGGAGATCACCCAGGCGCTGACGACGATCGGCGGCATCAGGGCTGCACTGGAGAAAGATGTCCACGAGGAACTGGCGCTGCAGGGCGTCAAGGCCGTCGATATGGAGATCGTCACCCGCCTGCACCTGCAATACAAGGGCACCGACACGGCCCTGCCGGTCGCCTTCGGGCCACAGGAGGAGATGGTGCAAGCCTTCGCCATCGCCCACAAGAAGCAGTTCGGCTTTATCTTCGAAGACCGCCCTGTCGTCGTCGACTCCATCGAAGTCGAGGGCATCGGCGGCGGCGCCGATATCGAGGAAGCGGCGACACAGGCACTAGCCTTCGCGCCGCAAGCGCTCCGCACGACCCGCTTCTTTTCCGGCGGCGCATGGCATGAGGCCGGCATCTTCGAGCGGGGTGCGCTGAAGCCTGGCGCCGTCCTCAAGGGCCCGGCCCTCGTCATCGAACCACATCAGACGATCGTCGTCGAACCCGGTTGGCAGGCAGGGCTCACCGACCTCGATCATATCGTTCTCACCCGCGAAATTGCGCTGGCCCGCAATGCCGCGATCGGCACGAATGCCGACCCCGTCATGCTCGAGGTCTTCAACAACCTCTTCATGGCGATCGCCGAACAGATGGGCGTAACGCTGCAGAACACGGCGCATTCGGTCAACATCAAGGAGCGGCTCGATTTCTCCTGCGCCGTCTTCGACCGCACCGGCGCGCTTGTCGCCAATGCGCCGCATATGCCGGTGCATCTCGGCTCCATGGATCGGTCGGTCGAAACGATCATTCGCCTCAACGCGGACCGCATCCGCCCGGGCGACGTCTTCGCGCTCAACGCGCCTTACAATGGCGGCACGCACCTGCCCGACATTACCGTCGTCACACCGGTTTTCGACGACGCGGGAAAAACCATCCTGTTTTACGTCGCCTCGCGCGGCCATCACGCCGATATCGGCGGCAAAGCGCCGGGCTCGATGACGCCGCGGGCAACCAAGGTCGACGAAGAAGGCGTGCTGATCGACAATTTCCTGCTGGTCGATGAAGGCCGTTTTCGCGAAGCCGAATTCGCGGCGATGCTGAAGGATCATCCTTATCCCGCCCGCAACCCCGCCCAGAACCTCGCCGACGTCAAGGCGCAGATCGCCGCCAACGAAAAGGGCGTGCACGAACTGCGCAAGATGGTCGCCCATTTCGGGCTCGACGTCGTCGAGGCCTATATGGGCCATGTCCAGGACAATGCCGAAGAGAGTGTGCGCCGGGTGATCGCCCGCTTGAGCGACAGCGAATTCACCTATCCCACCGATCAGGGAGCCGTCATCAAGGTGAAGATCACCGTCGACCGGCAGGCGCGTGAGGCAACGGTCGATTTCACCGGCACGAGCGCGCAGCAGCCGACCAATTTCAATGCGCCGGAACCGGTGACCCGCGCCGCCGTGCTCTATGTCTTCCGCGTCATGGTCGAGCAGCCCATCCCGATGAATGCCGGCTGCCTGCGGCCGATCCGGATCATCGTGCCGGAGGGTTCGATGCTTCGTCCCGTCTATCCGGCCGCCGTCGTCGCCGGCAATGTCGAGACCAGCCAGCATGTGACGAATGCCCTGTTCGGCGCGCTCGGAACGCTGGCGGCAGCCCAGGGTTCGATGAACAACCTGACCTTCGGCAATGCCGTCTATCAATATTACGAGACGATCTGCGCCGGCGGCCCGGCCGGCAGGCTTAACGACGGCACCGGCTTCGACGGCGCCGATGGCGTGCACACGCATATGACCAATTCGCGGCTGACCGACCCCGAGGTGCTGGAATTCCGTTTTCCTGTCGTACTCGAAGATTTCCACGTCCGCCGCGGTTCCGGCGGCAAGGGGCAGTATAGCGCCGGCGGCGGCACCGAGCGCACCATCCGCTTTCTGGAAATGATGGATTGCAGCATTCTCTCCTCGCATCGAACGATCCGGCCGTTCGGCCTTTTCGGTGGGGAAGACGGGCAGTTGGGGAAAACCGAGATCCGTCGCGCGGACGGCACCGTCGAAAGGCTCGCAGGCTGCGACCAGTCAATGCTCGCCGCCGGGGACGCCGTGATCCTCACGACGCCGACCGGCGGCGGCTTCGGCAGGCCGCACTGAAGCGCGTCGCATCAGACTTGACCGGCAGGCTTCAGCTCCTCGTTTGATGCAGGTCATTGACCCGGAACCGCCAATTCCGTCCGACCTGCATCACAGTATCGGCTTGCCGCCGGTGACCGCGATTGTCGTGCCGGAGACATAGCTCGACAAAGGATCGGCCAGCATCACGTAGGCTGTTGCAAGCTCGGCCGGCTGGCCCGGCCGTTTCATCGGTACCTGCTTGCCGAAATTGCTGACGCTTTCCTCAGGAAGCGTCGAGGGAATGAGCGGCGTCCAGATCGGCCCCGGGGCCACGGCGTTGGCGCGAATGCCGTTCTCGGCCAGAAGCTGGGCGAGGCCGGCGGTGAAATTCTGGATCGCCCCCTTGGTCGTCGCATAGGCGAGCAATGTCGGATTCGGACTGTCGGAGTTGATCGAGGCCGTATTGATGATGGCGCTGCCGGGCTTCATATGGGGGACGGCAGCCTTGGTCAGGTAGAACATCGCGTGGATGTTGACCTTGAAGGTCAGTTCCCACTCCTCGTCGCTGATCTCGTCGATGCTCTTGAAGCTTGCCTGATGCGCGGCATTGTTGACGAGAATGTCGATACCGCCGAGCTCCTTGACCGCCGTCTCGACGATCTGCCGGCAATGAGCCGGATCCTGGATATCGCCGCTGACGAGCACGGCCTTGCGTCCGGCCTGTTCGACGAGCCGCTTCGTCTCGTCGGCATCCTCATCCTCGTCCAGATAGGAAATCACCAAGTCGGCGCCCTCCCTGGCATAGGCGATCGCCACCGCCCGGCCGATGCCGCTATCGCCGCCGGTGATGATCGCCCGCTTACCCTTCAACCGGTCGGAACCGCGATAGCTTTTCTCGCCATGATCGGGAACGGGATCCATCTGTGCGGTAAAACCGGGCATGGGCTGTTTCTGGGACGGGAAAGGCGGTGTCGGATAATTCGTCATCGTGACCTCCTGGGTTCGGGGTCAAACTCAGGCTGCGGCTTGTTGTTCCAAGCGGGATTACGACTGCATTGTTTTCGGATTAAAATGACCTCACGTCGAGACATCAGTTCTCGTCGCCATCGGGACGGCGTCCGATTTCGAGCGCCATCGCGCCCGAATTCAGAATCCTCCTCGACAGACCTCAAGCATGGTTGTAATGGCGAGGAATTACACGCATCACCCAATGAGACACCGAAATGACAACTGACGGATCAGTGCAGCCTCATGGCTTATGGCCACGTGTCAGGGACAGAGAGAGCGCTATTTATGTGACCAGAATGGCCGGGTTACCCACTTTTCTGCTGGGCATTTCCTATGTTCTGGGCCCCTATTTAGAATCCCAAATTTTTGATTTGCGCTCTGGCATCGAAATCCTCGTCGGAGCTTTGTTAATCTTGACGGGCCTGCGCATACGCAGCGGCAAGCTGGGGTTGTTGCCATTTTCGGTTGCGATGGTTTTGCTGCATGCCTTGGGTAGGGTTTTGTGGGCCTGGATGTTCGTGCGAAACGGATACGAACCTGAAATGACTGCGGCATTTCTAACAATGTCGCTGATGCAAGTGCTGACGAGTCTTCTTATGATCAGTGGGCTGCGGGGATGGCGGTGGCTGAAGAATAATCCTTGAGTTTCCCTAGGGCTTCCATCGCTGGCGCACCCGCCCGAACGATCAACCTACAAGATGTTGCGATTTGCCACAGCGACCGCTATGCCATAGTAATGTAACATAATCGCAGTGTTAACGAGGTGCATGAATTGGACGGAAAGACATCACCCGCAGTTTACTCCGAAGATGAGGGCCATGCCGACGAAGCCGCCGGCAAGGGTGCGCGCCGCGCGCGCGTCAGCGGCATCGACCGGGCGCTTCAGGTGATCGATCATCTCTATGAGACGGGATCGCCCGCCGGCGTCTATGCCATCGCCAAGGCGGTGAAGGCGCCGCTTTCGACCGTTTACGTCATCGTCGACGATCTGGTCGAGAAGAACATGCTGACACGCCAGGCAGACGGCTCGATCTGGCTCGGCGCGCGGCTTTATCACTATGGCCTCGCCTATGCCCGGTCGCTGGACTTCATGAGCATCGCCACCCACGAGATGCACGACCTCTGCCGCCAGGCCGGCGAAACCGTGCAGGTCTGCGGCCGCGACGGCGATTATATGCTGGTGCTGGCCATGGCCGACGGCCCGAGCCACTTCCAGGTGGCGTCGCGCGTCGGCACCCGGGTGCCGCTGAACTGGACAGCGTCCGGCCGCCTGCTCGTCGGGCATCTGCCGGAGCAGGAGCGCATCGAGCTCTTCAAGCGCTGCGCCCGCTCGTCGCCGACCGGCCGCGCCGAGATCGATCCGCGCACCCTGTCGGAGGCGGCCGGAAAAGCTTTCGAGTCGCGCCTGTCGATCCAGGCGGGCGAATCGGATTATGCGGTCGCCTGCATCGCCTCGCCGATCTGCGACCGCGACGGCCAGTGCGTCGCCACCATTTCCATCGTGCTGCCGGAGCAGAAAGCCTTCTCCGACGAGAACCATTACACTGCGCATGTGCGCAGTTCGGCGGAGCGGATCGAAAAACTGATGGGCTGGCGCAACCGCTGAGATCTTAGACCTGAAATCCGACTGCTAAGTGCTGTCATTGACAGCGTCTGCTGGGAGTTTGGATATGGCCGTTCTGACAGTTCGCAACGTGCCCGATGAAGTGCATCGCGCAAGCCCGGCGGCGGATCCTACCGGTAGGAATAACCATGGCTATGGCGCACCAGCTTGCGCGCCCGCGGCACATAACGGCTGGCGGCGAAAGCATCGGCGCCCATCACCGCATAGCGCGGCTCGAACAGCTTGTTGAGAACCGAGACATCGCCGTTGGAATCCGTCGCCTCGAGCTCGGAATCGACCAGGTCGAAAATCGTGAATTCGGCCTGCGCGCCGACCGAAAGCCGGTTCTCCATCGGCAGCTTGATGACCGATGCCGGCGCATGGGTGACGGCTTCAACCACCTTGTCGAAGGGCATGCCGACGCTGAGCAGCTTCGACATCGTCGTCGCCAGGTCCCAGACCGGAAAATTCATCGAATGGCCGTGCAGGTCGGTCGAGATCGAGAAGGGCAGCAGGCCGCGGGCGATCGCCGCTTCCGCCACCTTGAAGGAGAAGGAGGCGCCACCATGGCCGATGTCGAGGCGGATGCCCTCCGAAGCGCAGCGCTCGGCGAGATTGAAGAGATCCTCGTCCTCCATGATGCTCGAACCGGCCTTGCCGTTGAAGCAGTGGGTGACGACGTCGCCGGGACCAAGGATTTCGAGTACTTCATCATAGAGCGCCGGCGGCTCGCCGACATGCACCATCATCGGCACTTTGAGGATCTTGGCGATCTTCTTGCCGAGCTTGACCGGGGTCACACCCCAGGAACCGGTGATGACGTGGCTGGCGCGCACCTTGATGCCGACGATATGCTCGCTGTTTTCGGCATAGACTTCGAGGATGCGGTCGAGATCGATATCTCTGATGTCCCTCAGTTCAGCGACCCGGTTGCAGGCGACAAGACCGATCGAGCCGAGGTTCAGGAAGGCCTTGATGCGCTCGCGCGAGGGCTCGATAATATATTCGCGGAAACCGTGGAAATTCGCCTCGCCGGCCGACCCGGCATCGACAAGCGTCGTCACGCCACGCTCGAGACCGCATTCAGAGGGGCGGATCGAAATGTCGGTGCCGCCATGCCAGATATGCACATGCAGGTCGATCCAGCCTGGCGAGATGAAGGCACCCTTGCCGTCGATGCGCGTCACATCCGGGGAGACCGCGAGCGACGACCCGATCTCAGCGATCCTGCCCTCGCCATCGACGAGAATGTCGATCACCCCCTCGCCTGTACCCGCACCGAAAGCCACCGGTTTGACATTGGTAAGGAGAAGCGGCTTCTTCACCTGGTCGCCGGACATGTATGTATTCCTTCCGAAGTCTGGGAATCGCTTCCTGCCCATCCGTCCAAGTCGCTATGGAGAGGGAGGGAAACTAGAGATGGCGGCTCATACAATCACACCTAAGAAATTCCGTAATTATGTCATATGAGGCTTTATAATAGAATAAAGCCAAGCTCATGGCTGTCAAGGAAATCTGTCGCAGAAAATGATCCGGCTCGCGACGACGCAAACGTAAAGGCGCCCTCCTACCGAGCCGGTCTGTTTCGAACATCACACGTTTTCAATCCCGAAGGATCGAATAGTTGATCCGTTGCAGATGATCCGGATCGGCGACGGCGTCGATCGCAACAATCCTGTCATCGCCGATCGCCAGCGTCACCGCGACGCGAATCTGACCGCCAATATCAACGACAAATCCAACTTCGCCGTCGACGATGGCGATCTGCGCCGCCTGTGCCCGACCCTTGAAGGCCTGGGCCACATCGGCCGCGCCGCGCATTTGGCCAATGCCATATCGGGCCGCCGTCGCATCCGGCCGGAAGACAACGTCGGGAGCGAGCACCGCAAGCAGCGCCTCCAGATCGCTGTTGCGGGAAGCGGCAAGAAAGGCCTCGGCGATCGTCCGCTTGCGGGCAAAATCGACCTCCGGCGCCTCGTCGACGCCCTGCACCCTCCGGCGCGCGCGGCTGGCAAGCTGTCGGGCGGCGGCGGAGGAACGGCCGATAATCGGCGCAATCTCATCGAACGGCAGATCGAACATGTCGTGCAGCACGAAAGCGACACGTTCGGCGGGCGCCAGCGTCTGCAGCACGACGAGCAGTGCCAGGCCGACGGAATCGGCAAAGGCTGCCTCGCGTTCCGGATCCTTGGCGGGATCGACGATCGCCGCGTGCACAGGCATTTCCAGCGGCTCTTCTCGCCGGGTCTTGCGGGCGCGCAGCATATCGAGGCAGATGCGCGCCACGACCGTCGTCAGCCAGCCGCCGAGATTGTCGACCTCTGTCGTGTCGGTGCGGTTGAGGCGCAACCAAGCCTCCTGAACAGCATCCTCCGCCTCGCTGCGCGAGCCAAGCATGCGGTAGGCCGCAGCCCTTAAATGCCCCCGGTTCGCCTCGAATTCATCGGCCAGCCATTTTTTCTCATCCACGTGTCACATTCCTCCGCTGCGTTCCGTCAAACCTATGACGAATGGAAGCCGGCCGATGTGACAGGGCCAGCGGATCGTCGAACCGCAAACGCATTAAGGAGACATATCATGCAGGAGAGAATGGGAAATCCCGCCCTCGTCCTTCCCGCGGCCATGCAGGCGCTGACGGCGCTTGGCAAAGTGCCGGCAGAGGCGGGTCTTTCACCGACGCTGCTCGAACTCGTCAATCTTCGCGCCAGCCAGATCAACGGCTGCAGCGTCTGCATCGACGGGCATCCACGCATCGCCAAGAAGCTCGGCGAGACCGATGAGCGGCTTTTTGCCGTCAGCGCCTGGCGCGACACGCCCTATTTCAGCGACGCCGAACGGGCCGCCCTCGCGCTGACCGAGGCGGTGACCCGCACCAGCGACCGCGCCGACCCGGTGCCGGACGAGATTTGGGACGAGGCGACCCGGCACTATGACGGCAGGAGCCTTGCGGCCCTCGTCGTCGCCATCGCCAATATCAACGTCTGGAACCGGCTGAACATCGCCACCCGCCAGATCGCCGGCGCCTGGAAGCCGTAAACGGCAATGGCCGGCAGTGCGTCATCCGCACGGCCGGCCATCCTTTTATTCAGTTTCGAAATTCAGATGATACCGCCGCCGCCGGCAACAGAAGCCGGACGCTCGGACGCAACCTTCTTGCGATAGCCGCTGGCGCGATAGGCGGCGAGCGGGTCGATCGCGCCGCCGGCCCTGCGACGGGCTTCGGCGAGGATCGGCTCGACATCGGCGCGATAGGCCCGCTTCAGGGTTTCCGACGCCATCAGCGCGTCATTGTCCTGCTGGTAGCCTTCGAGCGCCTTGCGGTCGACGATCAGCGCCTGCGCATAGGCGCGGCGTATTTCGTTGGCGCTGTTGATCAGGCTCTCGATCGGATCGGTGACATTGTGCGACTGGTCGATCATATGGGCCGGGTTGAAGTCGTTGACCCCACGCTGTTCGGCATCGACCAGCTCGTTGAAGACGAGGAACAGCCGGTAGGGATCGATCGCGCCGGCGTCGAGATCGTCATCGCCATATTTCGAATCGTTGAAATGGAAGCCGCCGAGCTTACCGAACTGGATCAGCCGGGCGACGATCATTTCGATATTGGTGTTCGGCGCATGATGGCCGAGATCGACCAGGCAATGAGCCTTGGGGCCGAGCGTCTGGGCGATCAGGTAGTTGGTGCCCCAATCCTGCACGATCGTCGAATAGAAGGCCGGCTCGTACATCTTGTGCTCGGTGAAGAGCTTCCAATCGTCGGGCAGCGCCTTGTAAATGTCAGCCATCGAGGCGAGGTAACGCTCGAACGCCCTGGTAAAATTGCTCTGGCCGGGAAAGTTCGAGCCGTCGCCGATCCACACCGTCAGCGCCTTCGAGCCGATCGCCTTGCCGATCTCGATGCATTCGAGATTGTGCTCGACCGCCTGCGCCCGCGTTGCCGCATCCGTATGGCTGAGCGAACCGTATTTGTAGGAATGGGCCTGTCCCGGCGCATCGGAAAAAGTGTTCGAATTCATTGCGTCGAAGCCGAGGCCGAGCGCATCGCCCTTGG
Source organism: Rhizobium sp. K102 (assembly GCF_022385315.1). Taxonomy (NCBI): domain Bacteria; kingdom Pseudomonadati; phylum Pseudomonadota; class Alphaproteobacteria; order Hyphomicrobiales; family Rhizobiaceae; genus Rhizobium; species Rhizobium sp. K102. Next base: position 10,116 of record NZ_CP092435.1, on the reverse strand, counting down.
CCTTCAATTCCCGTGCATCCGCCTTGTCCCAGGGAATATGCAGCGAGACGTTCGGCGTCGCCTGCGTCAGCTGGTTGATGACGGCGCAATCGTCGAGCTTGTCGAAGATGCCACGCGGCTCGCCGGTTCCGGGAAAACGCGCAAAGCGCGTGCCGCCGGTGCCAACACCCCAGGACGGAACGGCGACGAAAAATTCCGCAACCTTGCGGGTGATTGCTTCGATATCGACGCCGCGCCGATCGAGCGTCGCACCCAATGCGTCGTAATCGGCTTTCAGTGCCGCCACCCGCTTTTCATTTTCGCTCGCCACCAGATCCGGCGCAATCCTGAATTCAGCCATTGTTTCCTCCCACGTCGCGAACCACCGAACCGTGGTTTGCGTTCTAACGCTTGTATGTCTTCAAAACTCAGGAGCTACGATGGACGTTGTCCGCATTCTTCTTGCGATCATCCTGCCGCCCCTTGGCGTATTCCTGCAGGTCGGGATCGGCCTGCATTTCTGGCTCAACATATTGCTGACGCTTTGCGGCTATGTGCCGGGGATCATCCACGCGATATGGGTGATCCTGCGGAAGTAGCTTAGCGCGTGAAGCTTTGGACGTTGCCGGCATCAACATTGATGATGTTGCCGGTCGATTTTGCCGAAAGGTCCGAGGCGAGGAAGTAGATCGCCTCGGCGATATCCTCCGGAAACACGTTGAGTTTCAGCATCGAACGCTTGCGGTAATGTTCCTCGAGATCGTCCACCTCGATTTTCGACGAGGCGGCGCGCTGTTCGCGCCATTCGCCGCTCCAGATCTTCGATCCGCGCAGGACGGCGTCCGGGTTAACGGTGTTGACGCGGATGCCGGCATCAGCGCCTTCCAGTGCCAGGCAACGGGCGAGATGGATTTCGGCAGCCTTTGCAGTGCAATAGGCAGAGGCATTCGGCGAAGCGGCAAGACCGTTCTTCGAGGCGACGAAGACGATATTGCCGCCGAGCGCCTGACGGCGGAACAGGCGGAAGGCTTCGCGCGACACCAGGAAATAACCGGTCGCGAGAATATCGATATTGCGGTTCCAGGTCGCAAGCTCGGTGGCTTCGATCGGCGCGGAAGAGGCAATGCCGGCATTCGAGACGAGGATATCGATGCCGCCGAATTCCACCGAGGCTTCCGCGAAGGAGGCGATCACCGCCTCTTCCTTGGTGACGTCGAGCGGGACGCTGCGCACAGCGTCGGCGCCAAACTTCTTGACGAAATCGGCCTCGGTGGCTTCAAGTGCCGCCTGGTCGATATCGGCAAGCACCACGCAGGCGCCCTCGCCGACGAGGCGCGCCGCCGTCGCCCGGCCGATGCCGCCGGCGCCACCGGTGACGAAAGCCACCCGGCCGGCAAGGCTCTTCGGCTTCGGCATGCGCTGCAGCTTGGCCTCTTCGAGCAGCCAATATTCGATATCGAACGCCTCCTGCTCCGGCAGGCCCTGATATTCCGAGACCGTCGAAGCGCCGCGCATGACGTTGATGGCATTGACATAGAATTCGCTGGCGATGCGTGATGTCGCCTTGTCGCGGGCAAAGGACAGCATGCCGACGCCGGGAACGAGGAAGATGACGGGATTGGCGTCGCGCATGGCGGGCGAATTGTCATGCTTGCAGTCGTTGTAATAGCGGGCGTAATCGGCGCGGTAATCTTCCAGTGCCCGGTCGAGGCCGGCGACGATGGCATCGACATCCGGCTTGGCGGGATCGAAATCGACGATCAGAGGGCGGATCTTGGTGCGCAGGAAATGATCCGGGCAGCTGGTACCGAGCGCGCCGAGCGGACGCAAATCCCTGGAATTGACGAATTCGAGCACAGCGTCCTGATCGTCGAAATGACCGAGCTTGCGCTCTTGCTTGCCGATGCGGCCGCGAATCTCCGGCATCAGCCGGGCGGCGATGGCGCGGCGCTCGGCAACCGGCAGGCTCTCGGAGACCGCGCCGCCGAAGATCGTCTTGCCTTCGGTCTTTTCGGCAAACCAGATGATCGCCTTGTTGATGATCTCAAGCGTCAGTTCGTAGCAGCCCTTGGCGTCATCGGCCCAGGTGAAGAGGCCGTGGCTTTCGAGCACAACGCCCTTGGCATTCGGGTTCGCCTTGACGAAGGCTTCGAGATCCAGGCCGAGCTGGAAACCCGGGCGACGCCAGGGCAGCCAGCCAATTTCGTTGCCGAAAATCTCCCGCGTCAATTCTTTCGAATTCTTCGACGCGGCAATGGCGATGATGGCGTCGGGGTGCATGTGATCGACATGGGTGAACGGCACGAAACCATGCAGCGGCGTGTCGATCGAGGCAGCGCGGCCGTTGAGATTGAAGGTGCAGTGCGGCAGGAAGCCGACCATGCGATCCTCGTCCTCGACACCCTTGTAGATGGATTTCAGCGATTCCAGCTTGTCCTGGTAGAGCGTCGCGAAACCGTCGAGCTTGATCGTACCGACGTCGCCGCCCGATCCTTTGACCCAGAGCACCTTGACCGTATCGCCGGTCAGCGGATCGGTTTCCATCACCTTCGCCGAGGTGTTGCCGCCGCCGTAATTGGTGATGCGCTTGTCGGCACCGAGCAGATTCGAGCGATAGAGCAGCTTGCCGGGCTCATCGAGGCCCGCCGCGTACCCATCATCCCACCGGTTTTCCAGAAGCCGGACGTTCGCCGCCATATCATCCTCCCATATCAGGCCTGTCGAGCACGGCGATCAGCGCGCCCTTTCGCTCACGGTATCGCGCATCAAAACTATGCTTGTCAATCGAAAACGATCAAATTCGATTATGCTGCATCGCAATATGAAAATTTATGATCGTTTGTGATTGACAGCCTTGAACGGATGCGAAATAAATATGACAAGAGGAGGAGCCCAATGCACGAACGCGAACGTCATCGCATCATCTTAAGCGCCGTTCAGGAAAAGTCTGTCGTTACGATCCAGGACATTTCCGAGCTGACGGAAGCTTCTGAAGCGACTATCAGGCGCGATATTGCGGCTCTTCATGTGCAGGGCAAGATCCGCCGTGTCCGCGGCGGTGCGGAAGCGGTGCATCCGCCGCAGCTCGGCAGCCTTGCCGGCCGGCCCTTTCGGGTTTCAGAATCGGTCAACATCGATAAAAAGCGCGCAATTGCACGCGCAGCGGTCGATCTCTGCGAGGCGGGCGACGCCATCATCATCAACGGGGGGACGACAACGTTCCAGATGGTGCATTACATGGCCGGCCATCGCATGCAGGTCATGACCAATTCTTTTGCCATCGCCGAACATCTGGTGAAGCATTCCAAGAACACGGTGACGGTGCCGGGCGGCGCGATCTATCGCGAACAGAGCCTGATCCTGTCGCCTTTCGACAATGACGCCATTCGCAATTTTTATGCGCGGCGTATGTTCATCGGCGCCCAGGGCGTCGGCCCGCTCGGCATCATGGAGGCGGATGCGCTCGTCATCCAGAGCGAGCAGAAGCTGATGCACCAGGCCGATGAGCTCGTCGTCATGGTCGATTCAAGCAAATTCAATCGCCGGTCGAGCCTCATTCTCTGCGCGCTCGACCGCGTGTCTGTGGTCATCACCGATGACGGGATTTCTGAAGAGGCGGCTCGCATGGTCGAGAATGCCGGCGTCCGGCTCGTTGTCGCAAGCCCGGTGACCCAGGCTGTGAGGGAGGATTCCTCGTCGGTCGCATGAGGCGCCGCCGAGGTGTGGAAGTCTAATCTTTAAGGGAGGAAAGCACATGAAACTCGCAAAAACACTTGCGCTCGGCGTCGCGCTCGCCGTCGCCATGATGGCCGGCACGGCAACCGCCGCGGACATCAAGATCGGCCTCGTCGTGAAGTCGCTCGGCAACGGCTTCTTCGACGCCGCCAACAAGGGCGCCCAGGAAGCCGCCAAGGAACTCGGCGGCGTAGAGGTGATCTACACCGGTCCGACGTCGACGACGGCCGAAGGCCAGATCGAAGTCATCAACTCGCTGATCGCCCAGGGCGTCGACGCCATCGCCGTCTCGGCCAACGATCCCGACGCGCTTGTTCCGGCATTGAAGAAGGCTACCCAGCGCGGCATCAAGGTCATCTCCTGGGATTCCGGCGTCGCCCCGGAAGGTCGCATCCTGCAGCTCAATCCTTCGTCCAACGAGCTGATCGGCAAGATGTGCCTGACGCTGGCCAAGAACCATCTGGAAGGCGGCAAGGGCGACTTCGCCATTCTGTCGGCCACGACTACCTCGACCAACCAGAACATCTGGATCGACCAGATGAAGAAGCAGCTCAAGGACTTCCCGGGCCTCAACCTCGTCACCACGGTTTACGGCGACGACCTCTCGGACAAGTCCTATCGTGAAGCCGAAGGCCTCTTGAAGTCGAACCCGAATGTCAAGGTCATCGTCGCTCCGACGACGGTCGGCATTCTCGCCGCCTCCAAGGTCGTCGAAGACAAGGGCCTTGTAGGCAAGGTCTACGTCACCGGCCTCGGCCTGCCGTCCGAAATGGCCGGCGCGATCAAGTCGGGTGCCACGAAGGAATTCGCCATCTGGAACCCGATCGACCTCGGCTACTCCGCAACCCAGATCGCCTATCGCCTGGTCAAGGGCGAGACCGACGGCAAGCCGGGCAGCGAGATCAATGCCGGCCGCATGGGCAAGATCAAGGTCGGCGACAACAGCGAAGCCGCCATGGCCGATCCCTTCGTCTACAACGCTTCGAACATCGACCAGTTCTCCAAGGTCTTCTGATCCGGAGCGACGTTTAAAAGCCCGGCGGCCGATGGTCGCCGGGATTTCCCTTTCGACACTGGTAGAAATCTGATGAACGCCGCCTTTCAACAACCCGTCACGGACAGCAAAACCGGCGACGCGCCCGCCATTCTGGAAATGCGCGGCATCTCGCAGATCTTTCCTGGTGTGAAGGCGCTCGACAATGTCAGTATCGCGCTTCATCCGGGCACGGTGACCGCGCTGATCGGCGAAAACGGCGCCGGGAAGTCGACGCTCGTCAAGATCCTGACCGGCATCTACAGGCCGAACGAAGGCGAGATCCTCGTCGACGGCCAGCCGACGAGTTTTGCCAGCGCCCAGGCCGCCATCGACGCCGGCGTCACCGCCATTCATCAGGAAACCGTGCTTTTTGACGAACTGACGGTCGCCGAAAACATCTTCCTCGGCCATGCGCCGCGCACGCGCCTGCGCACCATCGACTGGCAGACGATGAACAGCCGCTCGAAGACGCTGCTGACCGCGCTCGAAAGCAATATCGACCCAACCATCCGGCTGAAGGACCTCTCGATCGCGCAACGCCATCTGGTGGCGATCGCGCGCGCTTTGTCGATCGAGGCCCGCATCGTCATCATGGACGAGCCGACCGCCGCCCTTTCCCGCAAGGAGATCGACGATCTCTTCCGCATTGTCCGGGGCCTGAAGGACCAGGGCAAGGCGATCCTGTTCATCAGCCATAAGTTCGATGAGCTTTACGAGATCGCCGACGATTTCGTCGTCTTCCGCGACGGCCGCGCCGTCGGCCAGGGCCGGCTCAAGGAAACGCCGCAGGACGAAATCGTCCGGATGATGGTCGGCCGCGACGTCGAGAACGTCTTCCCGAAGATCCATGTCGCCATCGGCGGCCCGGTGCTGGAGATCCGCAACTACTGCCACCGCACCGAATTCCGCGATATCTCTTTCACTCTGCGCAAGGGCGAGATCCTCGGCATTTACGGCCTCATCGGCGCCGGCCGCTCGGAACTGTCGCAGTCCCTTTTCGGTATCACCAAGCCGCTTTCCGGCACGATGATGCTCGAAGGGCGCGAGGTCACCATTCATTCCCCGCAGGATGCGATCCGCGCCGGCATCGTCTATGTGCCGGAGGAGCGCGGCCGCCATGGTTTGGCGCTGCCAATGCCGATCTTCCAGAACATGACCCTGCCTTCGCTCGCCCGCACCTCGCGCCATGGCTTCCTCCGGGCCGCGAACGAATTCGCGCTGGCCCGCAAATATGCCGAGCGGCTGGATTTGCGCGCCGCAGCCCTTTCCGTGCCGGTCGGCACGCTCTCCGGCGGCAACCAGCAGAAGGTTGTCATCGGCAAATGGCTGGCGACGTCGCCGAAGGTCATCATACTCGACGAACCCACAAAGGGCATCGATATCGGCTCGAAGGCGGCTGTGCACGGCTTCATCAGCGAACTCGCCTCCGAAGGTCTGTCGATCATCATGGTCTCGTCCGAACTGCCGGAGATCATCGGCATGTCGGACCGCGTCCTCGTCATGAAGGAGGGCCTGTCGGCCGGGCTCTTCGAGCGCGATCAGCTCTCGCCGGAAGCGCTGGTGCGCGCGGCGACCGGGAATGCATGAGGTAGTGAGCATGGCAAGACTGATCAGAAAACGCGAAACCCTGCTGTTCCTCATCATCGTCGTGATGATCGCGGTCTTTTCGACCCGCGCTGCGGATTTCGCCACACCCGGCAATCTCGCCGGCATCTTCAACGATACCTCCATCCTGATCATCCTGGCGCTCGCCCAGATGACGGTCATTCTGACGAAATCGATCGACCTTTCCGTCGCCGCCAACCTCGCCTTCACCGGCATGGCGATCGCGATGATGAACGCCGCTTTTCCCGGCCTGCCGCTCGTCGTGCTCATCCTTACAGCGATCATCATTGGCGCCGCGCTCGGCACTATCAACGGCCTCCTCGTCTGGCGTCTCGAAATCCCGCCGATCGTCGTCACCCTCGGTACGCTCACCATCTATCGCGGCATGGCCTTCGTGCTCTCGGGCGGCGCCTGGGTCAACGCGCACCAGATGACGCCGACCTTCCTCGCCGTTCCCCGCACGCCGATCCTCGGCCTGCCGGTCTTGAGTTGGGTCGCGATCATCATCGTCGCGCTGATGTACATGCTGCTGCGCTACAGTCAGTTCGGACGCTCGGCCTATGCGACCGGCGGCAATCCGACCGCGGCGGTCTATGCCGGCATCGATACGGGCCGGACGAAGTTCCTGGCCTTCGTGCTGTCGGGCGCCTTGGCCGGCCTTGCCAGCTATCTCTGGGTGTCGCGTTACGCCGTCGCCTATGTCGATATCGCCAACGGCTTCGAACTCGACAGCGTCGCTGCCTGCGTCATCGGCGGTATTTCGATTGCCGGCGGTGTCGGCTCGGTCGCCGGCACGGTCCTCGGCGCGCTCTTCCTCGGCGTTATCAAGAATGCGCTGCCGGTCATCGGCATCTCACCCTTCACGCAGATGGCGATATCAGGCACCGTCATCATCCTCGCCGTCGCCTTCAACGCCCGGCGCGAGCGCAACCGCGGTCGTATCATCCTGCGCGACCGGGCCGCAGCCGACACCAGAACGGAGGCCGCAGCATGAGCGCCGTTTCCACACAGTCCGAAAAGCGGGTCATCCCCGATCGCCTCGGCACACCTTTCCGCCGCATCATCGCAAGCTGGGAAGTGCTGCTCTTTGGCGTCGCCGTCCTGATCTTCATTTTTAATTCTCTGGCTTCGCCCTATTTCCTCGATGCCTGGAACCTCTCGGACGCCACCTTCAACTTCACCGAAAAGGCGATGATCGCCTTTGCCATGGCGCTGCTCGTCATCTCAGGCGAGATCGACCTCTCGGTTGCTGCCATCATCGCGCTCGCCTCGACCGCGATGGGAGCGGCGGCTCAGGCCGGCATCGGCACGCCCGGCCTTGTGCTGATCGGCATCGGCACGGGCCTTGCCTGCGGCATCTTCAACGGCGTGCTCGTCTCGGTGCTGAAACTGCCGTCGATCGTCGTCACCATCGGCACGATGAGCCTTTTCCGCGGCATTTCCTATATCGTGCTCGGCGACCAGGCCTATGGCAAATACCCCGCCGATTTCGCCTATTTCGGTCAGGGCTACGTATTCTGGGTCTTTTCCTTCGAATTCGTGCTCTTCATCGTCGTGGCGATCCTCTTCGCCATCCTGCTGCATGCGACGAATTTCGGCCGGCAGGTCTATGCGATCGGCAATAACGACTTCGCTGCCCGCTTCTCCGGCATCCCGGTCGAGCGCGTCAAATTCATCCTCTTCCTGCTGACCGGCATCATGAGCGGGGTGGCCGCCGTCTGCCTGACCTCGCGCCTCGGCTCGACCCGGCCGTCGATCGCCCAGGGTTGGGAACTCGAGGTCGTCACCATGGTCGTGCTCGGCGGCATTTCGATCCTCGGCGGCTCGGGCAGGATCGGCGGCGTCGTCATTGCCGCCTTCGTCATGGGCCTCGTCACCTTCGGCCTCGGTCTGTTGAATGTGCCCGGCATCGTCATGTCGATCTTCATCGGCCTTCTGCTCATCATCACCATCGCCATCCCGATCATCGCCCGCCGCGTCAAGCTCATGAGCTCCCGATGACCACAGAAAAACACGCCTTCAAGATGCAGCTCAACCCCGGCATGGAAGCCGAATATCGCAAGCGGCATGACGAGATCTGGCCGGAACTGGTCGATCTCCTGCATCAGTCCGGCGCCAGCGACTATTCCATCCATCTCGACCGCGACACCAACACGCTGTTCGGCGTGTTGACGCGGCCGAAGGACCATACGATGGCGAGTCTGCCGGAGCATCCTGTCATGAAGAAATGGTGGGCGCACATGGCCGATATCATGGCGACGAACGCGGACAATTCACCTGTGCAGAGCGATCTCGTCACCGTCTTCCATATGCCATGACAGCCACCTCCTATCGCCGCATCGCCGTTCTCGACATCGGCAAGACCAATGCCAAGGTCGTCGTGCTCGACAGCGGGACGGGCGCCGAGATCGCCGTCCTGAAACGGCCGAACGTTACGATCAAGACCGGCCCCTACCCGCATTACGAAATAGAGGCGCTCTGGTCCTTCGCGCTCGATGCCCTGAAGACGCTGGCGCGGGAAACGGGATTCGACGCCATTTCGATCACCACCCATGGAGCCGCCGCGGCGCTGCTCGATCGGGACGGCACGCTTGCCATGCCTGTGATTGACTACGAACACGAATATCCCGAAGCGATCCGCGATGCCTATACAGCGTTGCGCCCCTCCTTCGACGAGACCTTCTCGCCGCGCCTTTCGATGGGCCTCAATGTCGGCGCGCAGCTGCATTATCAGAAAAGCGCCTTTCCCGAGGCGTTCGCTGAGGTGGCGACCATCCTCACCTATGCACAATATTGGGCGGCGCGGCTGACGGGTGTTGCCGCCAACGAGCTGACCTCGCTCGGCTGCCATACCGACCTCTGGAATCCGAAGGCCGGCGACTATTCCTCGCTGGTCGACAGGCTCGGCATCCGCGGCCTGATGGCGCCGATCCGCTCTGCCTTCGATGCGCTCGGCCCGGTGCTGCCCGAGATTGCCGCGGAGCTTGGGCTCGCAGCCCCCGTGCCAGTCTATTGCGGCATTCACGATTCCAATGCCTCGCTGCTGCCGCATCTCGTCCATCGCGATGCCCCCTTCGCCGTCGCCTCTACCGGCACATGGGTGATCAATTTCGGCGTCGGCGGAGATCTCGATCACCTCGATGCCAAACGCGATGCGCTCGCCAATGTCGATGCCTATGGCCGGGCCGTCCCCTCCTCGCGTTTCATGGGCGGGCGGGAATTCGAGATCCTGTCGGCCGAAATCGGCCCTGTCGATGAAAAGGCGGCCCGGGCGGCGATCCGCCCCGTCATCGAAAAGGGCACAATGCTGCTGCCCAACATCGCCCCCGGTTCCGGACCTTTTCCGGGAAAGACCAGCCGCTGGATCGGCGCGGAAGAGGCGAGCCGCGAGGAGCGTCATGCCGCCGCCTGCCTCTATCTCGCTCTGATGACCGATGCCTGCCTCGGACTGATTGGCGCCAAAGGCCCAGTCATCGTTGAAGGGCCCTTTGCCCTGAACGAGATCTATCTAAAGCTGCTTGCCGCCCTTGCCGGCCGCGAGGTCCTCGCCCTTCCCGGCTCGACCGGCACCAGCCAGGGTGCTGCCCTTCTCACCGGTATCCGGCCGGTATCCGGCGCCGAGACGCATGTTCCGCCGGCCGAAATCGCGGGGCTTTCCGCCTATCGCAATCACTGGTACGCGGCGATGGAGTAAGCTTTCCTAAAAATGGCTCAAGAACGCCCTTGTTCGTTCCTGTCTTGCAGTTAGTGTGCGCCTCGAA